>NZ_RHLG01000010.1:0-2500 GCF_003712105.1 Winogradskyella sp. | reverse complement strand
AGCGGTCGGAGCGGATTTATCCGTGACGGCGTGCCTTTTGCATAATGAGCCTACGAGTTACCGTTGCTAGCAAGGTTAAGCACTTCAGGTGCGAATCCGTAGCGAAAGCGAGTCTGAATAGGGCGCTATAGTTAGTAGTGGTAGACGCGAAACCGTGTGATCTACCCATGGGCAGGGTGAAGCTGTGGTAACACACAGTGGAGGCCCGAACCGGTTGACGTTGAAAAGTCTTCGGATGACCTGTGGGTAGGGGTGAAAGGCCAATCAAACTCGGAAATAGCTCGTACTCCCCGAAATGCATTTAGGTGCAGCGTATTATTAGTTTTATAGAGGTAGAGCTACTGATTGGATGCGGGGGCTTCACCGCCTACCAATTCCTGACAAACTCCGAATGCTATAAAATGATGTAATGCAGTGAGGGCATGGGTGCTAAGGTCCATGTCCGAGAGGGAAAGAACCCAGACCATCAGCTAAGGTCCCCAAATGTATGTTAAGTTGAATAAACGAGGTTGAACTGCTTAGACAGCTAGGATGTTGGCTTGGAAGCAGCCATTCATTTAAAGAGTGCGTAACAGCTCACTAGTCGAGCGGTTCGGCATGGATAATAATCGGGCATAAACATACTACCGAAGCTATGGACTTTATAAGTGGTAGGGGAGCATTGTAGTGTCGTCGAAGGTGTACTGCGAGGTATGCTGGAGAAGCTACAAAAGAAAATGTAGGCATAAGTAACGATAATGCGGGCGAGAAACCCGCACTCCGAAAGACTAAGGTTTCCTCAGCTATGCTAATCAGCTGAGGGTTAGTCGGGACCTAACGCGAACCCGAAAGGGGTAGTGGATGGACAACGGGTTAATATTCCCGTACCTGCTCAAGATAAAAGTGACGGAGGCGTATATTTGGTGCGTGCTGACGGAATAGCACGTTGAAGCGAGTAGTAATACCGCGATAGTACACTAAGGCTACGGCCGCGGTGATAATCCAGAGAAGCGACTTCCAAGAAAAGCGATTGAAGCAGCCCGTACCGTAAACCGACACAGGTAGTTGGGATGAGAATTCTAAGGAGCTCGAGAGATTCATGGCTAAGGAACTAGGCAAAATAGACGCGTAACTTCGGGAGAAGCGTCGCCCATCTCCGGATGGGCCGCAGTGAAAAGGTCCAGGCGACTGTTTATCAAAAACACAGGGCTCTGCTAAATCGAAAGATGATGTATAGGGCCTGACACCTGCCCGGTGCTGGAAGGTTAAGTGGAGGGTTTAGCTTCGGCGAAGATCTAAAATGAAGCCCCAGTAAACGGCGGCCGTAACTATAACGGTCCTAAGGTAGCGAAATTCCTTGTCGGGTAAGTTCCGACCTGCACGAATGGTGTAACGATCTGGACACTGTCTCAGCCATGAGCTCGGTGAAATTGTAGTATCGGTGAAGATGCCGATTACCCGCAGTGGGACGAAAAGACCCCGTGAACCTTTACTATAGCTTAGTATTGGCTTTGGATAAGTAATGTGTAGGATAGGTGGGAGACTTTGAAGTGGCGTCGCCAGGCGTTGTGGAGTCATTGTTGAAATACCACCCTTTGCTTATCTAGAGTCTAACTTCCGATGGAAGGACAGTGCTTGGTGGGTAGTTTGACTGGGGTGGTCGCCTCCAAAAGAGTAACGGAGGCTTCTAAAGGTTCCCTCAGCACGCTTGGTAACCGTGCGTAGAGTGCAATGGCATAAGGGAGCTTGACTGAGAGACATACAGGTCGATCAGGTACGAAAGTAGAGCATAGTGATCCGGTGGTTCCGTATGGAAGGGCCATCGCTCAAAGGATAAAAGGTACTCCGGGGATAACAGGCTGATCTCCCCCAAGAGCTCACATCGACGGGGGGGTTTGGCACCTCGATGTCGGCTCGTCACATCCTGGGGCTGGAGAAGGTCCCAAGGGTTGGGCTGTTCGCCCATTAAAGTGGCACGCGAGCTGGGTTCAGAACGTCGTGAGACAGTTCGGTCTCTATCTACTGTGGGCGTTAGAAATTTGAGTGAATCTGACTCTAGTACGAGAGGACCGAGTTGGACGAACCTCTAGTGTACCTGTTGTCACGCCAGTGGCATAGCAGGGTAGCTACGTTCGGAAGGGATAAGCGCTGAAAGCATATAAGCGCGAAACCCATCACAAGATGAGATTTCTTTAAAGGGTCGTGGGAGATGACCACGTTGATAGGCTACAGGTGTAAAGGCAGTAATGTCATAGCCGAGTAGTACTAATAACCCGTAGGCTTATTGTACAGCCTGTTTTTTTGAGTATGATAGTCATGTAGTTTTTTCAATATGTTAAAATATTAGTTCTTGATTCAAAATCAGTCAAGACAAAGATTTAAGGTGGTTATAGCGACGGGGCTCACCTCTTACCTTTCCGAACAGAGAAGTTAAGCCCGTTTGCGCCGATGGTACTGCTTACTGTGGAAGAGTAGGTCGCCGCCTTTTTTAAATCCTCAACATAATCGTTGAGGATTTTTT
>NZ_RHLG01000002.1 GCF_003712105.1 Winogradskyella sp. | reverse complement strand
ACATCCTTAATATGTGAATAATCCTTGGACTTTTGATTGGTATTATGAATTACAAAACCTATAGGTGTTCCTGTGGTTTGCCCCTCAAAAATACCTGAATAAAATTCTACATTATCTGGTTCTTTGCGTTGAGTAACAATTTTAGATTGCCCTGGTTTGCGGCGATTCATTTCATTCTGAATAGCTTCAAAATCCAATTTTAGCCCTGCTGGACATCCATCAATAATGCCACCAATTGCTTTCCCATGAGACTCACCAAAGGTTGTAAGTTTAAATAATTTTCCGAAGGAATTACCTGCCATTAAAATATATTTTGTGCTAATGTAAATGTAATCTCACAGAAACAAAAGCCTAAAAGATAATTTATAATTCTGTGTATGAAATTATTCCATAACACTTTGATAACAATTCCATTAATTATAATTAATTATTGATTAACTCTAAGGTTATATAGATGCTAGTAATTTGCACAAAACCCTGAATAATTGAACTTAAAGCGTAAACTTGATGTTGTTGTTGTCTCGGATGTACATCTAGGTACATACGGTTGTAATGCAAAAAAGCTTCTTAACTATCTTAATAGCATAGAAGTCAAACACTTAGTACTAAATGGCGATATTATTGATATATGGCAATTTAAAAAACGTTACTTCCCAAAGTCACATTTAAAGGTTATTAAAAAGATAATGGATTTGTCGGCTAATGGTACAAAAGTGACCTATATAACAGGCAACCATGACGAAATGCTACGCAAGTTTACAGACACCGAAATCGGAAACATTTCTATTGTTAATAAATTATTACTAAACCTTGATGGCAAAAAAACATGGATATTTCATGGCGATGTGTTCGATGTCTCAATTCAAAAGGCCAAATGGATTGCTAAGCTTGGTGGTTGGGGCTACGATTTACTTATTGTCTTAAATCGTTGGGTTAATTGGTACTTACAACAACGTGGTAAAGAACGTTACTCATTTTCACAAAAAATAAAGCGCAACGTTAAGGGTGCAGTAAAATACATTGGTGACTTTGAAAAAACAGCTTCAGATTTAGCCATACAAAATGGTTACGAGTACGTCATTTGTGGTCATATTCATCAACCTACAATTGAGGTGAAAACAAACTCTAAAGGATCTACAACTTATTTAAATTCAGGAGATTGGGTTGAAAACTTCACGGCATTAGAATACCGACTTAAACGCTGGAAACTATACAATTATAACAACGACAAGTTGATTCCTTTTGCTCCGGATGAAGAATTAAAATCAATAGATACCAAGGATTTAATTGCGGCTATTACTATTGTAAAGCAACCAGAAGAAAAATAAATTAATTTGTATTAGTCGATATCTAAAACTTTACCGCGATTGAGAATGTTTTTAGGGTCAAGTGTTTTCTTAAGTTGTTTCATCGTAAATATTTCCTCTTGAGTTCTGCAGAGGCTTAAATATTCTTTTTTATGCAATCCAATGCCATGCTCCGCAGAAACAGAGCCTCCTAAATCTAATAGTGGTTCATAAACTACTGCATTAATCGCTTTCCGTAATTCATCACTATTATTTTCTTTACCAATAATGTAATGAATATTGCCATCACCGACATGACCAAACGGAAAAATATGAGTGACTCCCTTTATTTTAGAAAGCTTACTTGTGATTTCTGAAATCGTATCGCCTATTGCGTTAATTGGTAAGCTTATATCAAAATGTTGGTCATAATCACAAACGGTGACCAAGGCATCTACGTTTTCACGTATGTGCCAAAACCAATTAAGATCTTTATCAGTAGTTGCAAATACTGCATCTTCAATAATTTCTTGGTGTAACGCCTCTTCTAAAAGATGTTCTAAACGCATCTTATCTTGCTCAAGATCACTTCCAAGTCCTTCTAATAAGACATAGTAATTATAATCATATGGCAGCGGTGAACGCTCAACGGATTGATCCTGCGTTAAAGTTATAAAAGTATCTTTCCAGATCAACTCATAACTACTTAGTGTTCCTGCTAGCCCTTGATCTACATGGCGCATAAAAGAAACTACCTTATTAAAATCATTTATCCCAACAAATGCTGAAACGCGACTTTTAGGAGACTCAACCAATTTTAAGACAGCTTTAGTGACAATACCTAATGTACCTTCAGAGCCAATAAACAAATGCTTTAAATCATAAGCAGAATTGTCTTTTATAATCTTTTTTAATGAAGATAAGATTGTTCCGTCTGCTAATACAACTTCTAGACCTAAGACTAAATTTCTAGTCATACCATATCTAATTACCTGAAGACCACCTGCATTAGTTGATATAGCGCCTCCTATTTGAGCAGAGCCCTTAGCGCCATAATTCAATGGAAATAAAAGTCCAATTTCTGACACTGCCTGTTGAACATTCTCCAAAATTGCTCCCGCTCCAACGGTAATAGTTCTACTTAGAATATCTGGAGTTTCAATAGCATTCATCCGTTCCATGGAAATCACGATTTCATTACCTGATGTTTCTGTACTACCAACCAAGTTTGTTAAACCACCAAAAACAATTACAGGAGTTTCGGTTTCATTACAGATTTTCATTATTTCAGAAATCTGATGTGTCGTCTCCGGTAATAGCATGGCTTGAGCATTAAGTGGTTCATCCATTGCCCAAATGTGATGATATCTAGAAGACAAACCATCTCCTATTAATACTTGCTCGGGTTTTAAAATATTTAAGAAGGAATTTATCAATGGTTTCATTCAGTTGAATTCAAAAATTACCAATAATCTAATAGTGCTTTAAACACGTAAATCAAATATATAAATAGTTTTGGCGTTATTTTTGATATAAATACCAAAATCAATTTAAAAACGAATAATCATGAAAAAACTAATTTTATCTGCATTCACTATTATTGGATGCTTAGTATTTACAAATGCACAAAATATAGCTGAAAATGCTATTGGTCTTAGACTCGGTGATAGTGATGGCTTGGGAGCTGAAATATCTTACCAAAGAGGTTTAGGAGACAACAATAGACTTGAAGTTGATTTGGGTTGGCGCACAGGCGACGACTTTGATGGCTTTAAATTAGCTGGTCTATATCAGTGGATTTGGAATATTGATGGAGGATTTAACTGGTATGCCGGTGCAGGTGGTGGCGTTGGATCTTATGATTTTGAAGCTCCAATTAACGATAGTGAAACGTTTTTCTTTGCCGCAGGAAATGTTGGTATAGAATATGACTTTGATATACCACTCTTGCTATCTCTAGACTTTAGGCCAGAAATTGGTTTTGGAGATGTTAATGATGATTTAGATTTTGATATCGCACTAGGAATACGATATCAATTTTAGAAGATTAATAAAACATATTTAAAGCCATCGTATTGATGGCTTTTTTTAATTTATAAGACATTGAGATAATGTCCTCTCGTATATCGCCTCATACATTGGAACAACATTATGCAAATCGAAATTTAAGGATTGTGCTTTTGCATTTTCTTTGAATTGCTCTAAAACAGCTGGATCTTTAAGAATCTTAATGGCATTAGATGTCATTTCAGAACTATCATTAACATCGCTTAAAAACCCTGAATATCCATCTCTATTAACTTCTGGTAAACCTCCAGTGTTTGATGAGACTACTGGAACACCAGATGCCATTGCTTCAAGCGCAGCTAAACCAAAACTTTCGGTTTGAGAAGGCAATAAAAACAAATCACTAAAGCAGAGTATCCGGTCAATTTCATTACTGTTTCCAAGGAATACTACTTTATCGCTAATACCTAATCTTTCTACTAATATTTCAGCAGGTTCTTTTTCTGGGCCTTCACCTACCATCATTAGCTTTGCAGGTATTTCTTTCTGAATATTATAAAATATCTTAATTACATTAGGAATATTCTTTACTTCCCTAAAATTACTAATATGTGTAATTATTCGTTCTTCATCAGATGCCATTAAACTCCGTTGACAATCCGTAAAGCTTGTTTGTGATTTCTCTATGTCAATAAAGTTAGGTACAACTTCAATCTCTTTCTTTATATCAAAAAGCCTCAAGGTATCTTGCTTTAGACTTTCGGATACTGAAGTAACAGCATCCGACTTATTAATGCTAAACGTAACTGCAGGCTTATAGAATGGATGACTACCAACAAGTGTTATATCCGTTCCATGAAGCGTTGTTACAATAGGAACATAAATACCATCATCTTTCAGCATTTTTTGTGCCATGTAAGCTGCATATGCATGTGGTATTGCATAATGTACATGCAATAAATCTATACCATGAAGCTTTACCATATCTACTAATTTGCTTGATAAGGCAAGCTCATAAGGTTGGTAATGAAATAAAGGATATTCTGGAACATGAACTTCATGAAAATGTACATTCTTGCTTAGCAACTCTAGCCTTACAGGCTGTTTGTATGTAATAAAATGAATTTCATGACCACGCTTGGATAATTCTAAGCCTAGTTCTGTAGCTACTACACCACTTCCACCAAACGTTGGGTAACAAACAATTCCTATTTTCATTTAATGCTATTATTTGGCACTAAATTAAATGATTTGAAATTGTTGCTGTAAGTTTTAACGAATAATTGAGATTTAACAGTCCATCAAAATTTAATAATCAAAAACTCATATTCAATATGCATACAAATGCATTACTCAATAATGGCTTCGTAGATAAATCGTTGGATCTCCGTGCGAATGTTTTCGCGTAGTAAGCGATTTTTTCCTGCTTTTGGATATGTTCGATTTGCTAAGAACACATAGACTATTTCTTCATCAGGATCAGCCCAAGCATAGGTGCCAGTAAAACCAGAATGTCCAAAACTCTTCATTGACAAACATCCGCAGGTTGGTCCTTCATCTCCTAATTGAGGTTTATCGAAACCAACACCACGCCTATTATTTTTATGGCAATAATGGCATTTAGTAAACTCAGTTAACGTGCTGGTTTTAAAATAGCGTTTACCACCATAAAAACCCCTTTGAAGATACATCTGCATGAGTTTTGCAACATCATTGGCATTACTAAAAACACCTGCATGACCTCCAACTCCATCTTGCATCGCTGCACCCATATCATGTACATACCCATGCACTTTTTGATATCTAAAGTAATCGTCAACTTCTGTAGGGACAATATCTTTAAGACTAAATTTTTCTCTTGGACGGTAGGTTGTATAATTAGCTCCCAAAGATTGATAAATATGGTCTTGCACTAATTCTTCTAATCCTTTACTATGGTATTTTTCTAAATATTTTTTAAGCAGATAATATGGTAGATCACTATATCGGTATCGTAGACGAGAAAGTAATTCAGTGTCCTTTATGACATCATAAATTGAATCCTTATAATCGTTTCGCATGAAAAGTTTATCTGTAATTTCTACATTATAGCTACCTGTTTTTGATGTTTTATACCACTTTTTTAATGGCTTTTTGGTTATGGTGTCTAATGTGTTTGCATAAAATGGAATCCATGGTTTCAACCGTGCATAATGTGATAGCATTTGTTTTACTGTGATATCTTCTTTATCAGTATTTTTATATTCGGGTAACAGCTTAGATATCTTCGTATTCAAGGATATAATTTTATTTTCTTGAAGTTCCATGATTAATGGTACGGTCGCCATAATTTTAGTTAAAGAGGCTACATCATATACATCATCAAAATCAACTTTATTTTTCTTTTGGTAGGTATGATAACCAAAGTTTTTATTGTAGATAACTTTTCCTTTTCTTGCAACTATTAGCTGAATACCAGGAGTCATTTGCTCCTTTACTGCATAGTTTGCAATAGAATCTAACTTCTGAAGCTTTCTGGAATCCATGCCTACATCTTCAGGTAAACCATAGGATAAATTATTGATAGCATTAAACTCAATACCATCTCCATTAGCAAAATATTGACCAGCTGAAACCGGTAAATGTCCTTTTGCTGGAATTGCTCCAAAAATAAGCTGGGCAGATTTTTGTTGACCTATTTCACTATTTTGGTAACTCATTACTATGGCTTCAATATTCTCTATTGTTGAGAAATCCATTAATGCATATGGTCTAGCAAAAACATCTAAAATAACAGTATTTGTCCTAGCGATTTCATATAACCATGTTAGCTCTTTAGTCGAAAACTTATAGGATTTCCATGGATTGGCATTAGACTTATGACAACCTATAACAACTGTATTGTAATTTTTTAGTTTTTCTAGGAGCTCATTTAGGCCATCAGCTTCAATTTTATGAACTTTGGTGTATTTCTTTAACTCATTGTAAAACGCTGAACCAGAATCATCACCGAAAGACACGTAAGCAATTTTCTTTGTCTCCAAATTACGTAATGGTAGAATATCGGACTTATTTTTAAGCACCGTAATGGCATTCTCCATTAATTGGCCATATAGAACATCATCAGTAATTCTTTTAATATCGCCATGCACACCATTATAAGAAATTGGTTTATACTCATTTAAGCCTACTTTGTATTTAGCCATTAAAATCTTTTTTACTGAGAATGCTAAACGCTCTTCTGTAATTTCACCTTTATTAAATGCGTCAGTGATTTTCTCGATCCCCTTTGGAATGTTCTCTGACATTAATAAAACATCATTACCTGCCTTGAACGCCATAAGATCAATTTCTCCACGAGTATCAATTTTCTTTGCGGAAGTACCATCAACTTGAGGTTGCACAAAATCTGCTGCACCTTTCATAGTCAATGCATCAGTAAAAATTAAGCCTTTAAATCCTAATTCTCCCTTCAAGACGTCGGTTACTACGTATTTTGATAATGAGGTTGGCAAACCATTTTGAACACCAAAATCTGGAATATTAAGGTGTGCTACCATAACACTAGACAAACCTTCTTTGATAAGCTTTCGGTAAGGATACAATTCAACAGAATCTATACGCTGTTTATTAAAACTCACAGTTGGCAAAGTCTTATGAGAATCTGCATCTGTATCTCCATGACCAGGAAAGTGCTTAGCATTAGCCAAAACACCTGCAGATTGCATACCTTTCATAAATGCCAATGCTTTCTTAGTTACATTGTCTTTATCTTCACCAAAAGAGCGATTACCAATTATGGGATTATTTGGGTTAGTATTAATATCAACAACTGGAGCAAAATTAAAATGTACGCCAACGCGCTTACAATGTTCTCCAATCTGATAGCCAGTTTTTTCTATGAGTCTATCATTAGCAACAGCACCTAATGTCATATTCCATGGAAAAGCATAGGTAGAATCTAATCGCATACTTAATCCCCATTCTGCATCCATACCTATAAGAAGTGGTATTTTAGCTTCAGATTGCAGGTTATTGTCCATTTTTACCTGACGCGTTGGACCACCTTTTGAATAAATAACACCACCAATATTGTGATTTTTTATTAAGGCCGCGATCTCATTTTCATGTTTAAATCCTTTATTTGAAAACGCCTGAACCATAAACAATTGCCCAATACGTTCTTTTAAAGTCATTGAATGATAAAGACTATCAACCCATTTTTGCTGAGCTTCTACATCTTTAGATAGTAACGGATTTGGTGTTTCTTCTTGTGAGAATCCTAATAAGTAAAAACATGAAAATATAATGAGGGCAATACGTTGCATAAATTAAACTTGTGTATTATGGTATAACGAATACCATGCCAAAATAGCATAAAAACGTTGACCTAAAAAAGCTTTAAGATAGATTTATAAAGACTTTAATTAACAATAGACCTAACTCAACAAGTCGATGTGTCTATCATGATAACCTAAAAGATATAAAACACCGTCTAATCCAATACTCGAAATTGAGTTTTGTGCATTATCTTTTACTTTTGGCTTCGCATGAAAAGCAATGCCTAGACCAGCCAAATCAAGCATTTGAAGGTCGTTTGCTCCATCACCAACTGCAATAGTTTGACCAATATCAATACCTTCTCTGTCTGCTAATAGTTGCAGGTATTCGGCTTTTTTGTCACCATCCACAATGTCACCTAGATAGCCACCTGTAAGAACTCCATCTTTAATTTCTAATTGGTTAGCAAATACATAATCGATATCCAATTTTTCTTTTAAATAGTTTCCAAAATATGTAAAACCACCAGATAAGATTGCTGTTTTAAAGCCATATGCATGAAGTGTATCTATTAAACGGCGAGCGCCTTTAGTAATAGGAAGATTTTCAGCAACGGTTCTTAGAACATCTTCAGATAAGCCTTTTAACAATTTCATTCGACGTTTAAAGCTCTCGTTAAAATCAATTTCACCTTGCATAGCAGATTCTGTGATTGCTTTTACTTGCGCTCCAACACCAGCAAGTTCTGCTAACTCATCGATAACTTCGGTTTGTATTAATGTAGAATCCATATCAAAACAAACCAATCGCCTATTTCTTCTAAATATGTTGTCTTCCTGAAACGCAATATCTACATCCAAATCCCGTGAGATTTGCATAAATTTTTCTGTTAGCTCTGTTTTATTATCTATTTGCCCTCTGATTGATAATTGAATTGACGCTCGAGGATAGTCTTCTTGTTTGACTAAAGATAATCGTCCAGTTAACCGCTTAATAGAATCTATATTTAATCCTTTATCCGAAATAATCTTTGTTACCTTCGATATTTGCTCAGCAGCTAACTTCTCTCCTAGTATAGTAATTATATAGCGGTCTTTACCTTGCAAGTTGACCCAATCTTCATATCCTTCTAATGTAATAGGTGTAAACTTCGCTGTAATTCCAAGTTCGTATGCTTTAAATAACAAGTCTTTTTGAACAGCAGAAGATTTTTCGCCAGCTTCAATTTCGAATAGCATACCTAAAGACAATGTATCATGTATATTTGCTTGTCCTATATCTAGAATTTTTGCGTCATAGGTAGCTAAAACACTAGTTAACCCAGAAGTAAGACCTGGCTTATCTTGCCCTGAAATGTTTAATAAAAAAATATCTTTAGCCAAAGTAATTTATAATTACAGATTTTAGATTTACGATTTGGCAAATATTAGGAATATCAACTAATTATGAAAATAATTAGCTATTGTAATTCGATAAAAATATTAAAGAAAGACTGAGAATTTTTCATCATAAGAAACGACTATGCCAACTCTCACTCGCAGGTACTTCCCAATTTTCTTTAAACTCAGCAATGTTTGTAACTAGATTATTAAAGACAATTGTCTTTTTTGAAATAGCTTTTTGCTTTGCCATTTTTTTGAAATCGACCAAAGATTTATAAGCTATATAATCGCCTTGTTTGTATGACACATTCATTTTATCCATTAAATCCACATTATAATCCTTTTCTAATTGTTGAATAAAATGTACCGAAGCATCAATGGAGCAACCAGTAGCTGCATTTAAGTTTTGATTTAAGGCAATAACAATAAAACGTTTATAAATAATCTTAAACCCAGATTGTAAGTCTTTACCATGCGCAGTCCAAGCTTCTATAAAACCATTGAGTTTAGTTTCAATTTCTGAGAGTTCTTTTTCAGTAAATGAACGATTAGCTTGGTAAATCCAAACACGTGATTCTTCAGGAAGTGTATTAAAATCTACTAACATTAATTAATCTTTTGATCTTTTGTTTTGATAATAGTATCTCAGCGCACCTGTACTTGCAAAAAATAAAAACCAAACAGGTATCCATTTATAATTTATGAGCCCATTTTTAAAATAACTAAATATTAAAAGTATTGCTGTAAACAAAATACCATTTCGCAATGCCACTTTAAGCATTTGTTTATCGGTAGAATTCATAATTACTGCATATTTGCAATCAATTCAGCAACATCGAGAACAGTAATGCTATCTTCTTTTTCTTTAGCTTTTATACCATCAGTCATCATGGTATTACAGTAAGGGCAGCCTGTAGCAATAATATCTGGAGTAGTTTCAAGAGCTTGTTCTGTGCGTAAAACATTAACGTCTTTGTCTCCTTTTTCTGGTTCTTTAAACATCTGGGCACCACCTGCACCACAACACAAGGCAAAACGCTTATTCTTTTTCATTTCTACCAGTGTAGCTTTAGTGTTTTGTAAAACACTTCTTGGGGCTTCAAATTCACTATTAGCACGACCTAAATAACAGGGGTCATGGAATGTAATACGTTTACCTTTGTAGGTATCGCCATTAACACTTAAGCGACCAGTATCAATAAGTTCTTTTATATATTGTGTATGATGCACAACGTCGTAAACGCCACCAAGACTTGGATATTCATTCTTTAGACAGTTAAATGAATGTGGATCGCAGGTAACGATACGCGTCACCTCATAGGCATTTAGGACTTCTATATTCATCATAGCTTGCATCTGAAACAAAAACTCGTTCCCGGCACGTTTGGCTACATCACCGGTATTACTTTCTTCTTCGCCTAAGACTGCAAAATCAACGCCAGCATTATTCAAAAGTTTTACAAAAGCTTTTGATATTTTCTTTGCTCTGTCATCGTAGCTTCCCGCAGAACCAACCCAAAATAAAATTTCAGGTTGCTTGCCTTCGGCCATATATTCTGCCATTGTTGGTACTTTTAATTCCTCGTTCATAATTGATTAGTTATAAGAAGATATTGAAACCGGCTAAAAATCCTATTGTATTATTTTTAAACTTTATATCTGAAGTATCAGGGTTTGAAGTTGTACTACTATAACCAACTCCTAGATCGACTGAAACTTTTTGTGAAATAAAAATAGCTATACCACCATTGAAACTATATTGAAAGATATCAGATGTGGTGTCCACAGGTTGAAAAAACACAGGGTCATTAGGATTAGTAATTGTATTACTGACTGCATTTTTTGACTTTGATATACCAAAGCCAATATTTCCTTGAATAAAAGGTCTAATATTAGTACCATTAAAATAATACCTAACAAAAGGAGAAGCTATAAAAGAAGTATTTCTTAAATTTAAACCAACGTCATCATCTTTTCTTCTTGAAAACGACACTGGCAACTCCATACCCACAACTAAATGGTTAGACACAAAATAACCTGCACCAACGCCTAATGAGATTCTCAAATCATTTCCAGTATCTATAGTTTGACCATTAGACTCGACTTCCGAATTTGTTGAATTAAAAAAAAGGTTTGAGCCACCACCAATAAACCAATTTCCTTTAGAAATAGACTCGCTTGAAACGGAGGAATCATCTTGAGAAAAAAGTGTTAGACAAGTGAATAGAGTAAGTAAAACAAAGGTGTATTTCATGTTTATATATGTAAATTTATTCATTAACCCAATTTAGACGGTCTTGTTGGTTATATGGCCATGGTGCGCCATTGTTTTCAATATTAGTCATCATGTTGTTAAGTTCCATTGGTGCAGCGCTCTGCTCCATAACTAAGTAGCGACGCATTTCCATGATAATTGACAATGGATCTATGCTTACAGGACAAGCTTCAGTACATGCATTACATGTTGTACATGCCCAAAGCTCTTCGTGCGTGATATAATCCCCTAAAAGTTGTTTACCGTCTTCTTTAAATTCACCACCATTAGTATCTATGTTTTTACCAACTTCTACTAATCGATCACGCGTATCCATCATGATTTTACGTGGCGATAATTTTTTTCCTGTTTGATTTGCTGGACACTCACTAGTGCAACGCCCACATTCAGTGCACGTGTACGCATTTAATAACTGAATTCTATTTAAATCCAATACATCACTTGCACCAAACTTAGCTGGCTCTTCATCAGATTCGCCTTCGGCTGGTACAGCAAATGGATCTGCATTTGGATCCATCATTAACTTCACTTCTTTGGTAACAGCTTCAAGATTATTAAACTGCCCTTTTGGTGTAAGCTTTCCGTAATACGTATTTGGAAACGCTAATAGAATATGTAAATGCTTAGAGAAATATAAATAGTTCAAGAAGATAAGTATACCTATAATGTGCAACCACCAAGCTGTGCGTTCAATAACATGAAGAGTTTCAGGATTATCACCAAACCATGGTACAATAAATTGCGATATTACATTTCCTGTACCTAATTGCTGAAAAGACGTATCAGTTGCATTCATTACTAAGAATAGACACATCAAAACAACTTCGAAATACAGAATGATATTACCGTCATTTTTTGGCCAGCCTTTTAAGGTTTTGAATCGTTTTAGATTGATTATGTTTCGTCTGAGCCAAAAGACAATTACTGCCACTAAAACAAGCACTGCTAATATTTCGAAACTCCCTATTAAAAATCCATAGACAGATTCTGGCAATACTTTAAGGCCTATTCGATGTGTACCAAAAAGACCATCGATAATGATCTCGAGCACTTCAATGTTTATGATAACAAAACCTATGTATACTATAATATGAAGAATACCAGCTATTGGTCGTACTACCATTTTACTTTGACCAAGGGCAATACGAGCCATGTTTTTCCAACGTTGGCCTTTATTATCACTGGCATCTACTTCTCTACCAAGCTTAATGTTACGGATTAGTTTTTTTACATTTCTCGCAAAATATCCAATACCTAATACTAAAACGATTGCGAAAATTATGTTAGGTAAATAACTCATATATTGGTTAGTCTAGTTCTTTTGTAGTTCTTCTTCAGTTGGAGCTTCGTAAGGTATTTCACGCTTAGATAAAATACGTCTATATCGTGCAGGATGCAGTTTAATATCTAATAATAGTAGCTCCATTTCTTTGGATGCTGCTTCAAGATTGTTATAAAGCTTGTCATCCTTAAGTAACTTTCCAAGTGAACCTTCGCCTTTTTCGAAGCTTTCTAAGAGCGAATTGATACTTAGAAGCGTTTTATCAAAATCTTCTATAGTCTTGGATAATTTTGCCTTTTTTAAATCTTCAGACAATTCAGATAAATTAGCACTAGCAGTTTTAAAACTATCTAAAGTAGCAGCTATCTTTTCATCATTTGCTTTAACTACATCCGTAATATTGTAAGCTAAACCTTTAAACGATTTTAGTGTAGCATTAAGTTCTTTTATAGTTGCTTTTAATCCTGTATCCGATTCGTCAATAACCAATCCATTTAAACTCATCATCAATGTATCGGCCGAGCGCAATGTCTTATCTAAATTTGTACTAAGCCCAGAGAAATTGTCCTTTAATGATGATACTAAGCCAGGTTGAATTTCTGAAGCAATAAAATCACCTTTTTTAGCTTTTTCGCCTTCATATGAATCAATTACTGCTAAAGCATTGCCGCCCATAATTCCTGTTTCGTACAATCGGATTTTTGAAGATTTGGAAAATGTTAATCGTGGGTCAACTGAAAATTCGACGCGTGTCATTCCAGTCTTAAAATCGTATTTGATATCTTCAACCTTACCAACAACATTTCCTTTAATAGTCACAGGTGAAGACATGGTTAATGCGTTATAATCAAACTCTGTATAGAATTCTACTTCGTCAGAAAGTAAATCTTGGCCTTGTAGGTATTTAAATAGATATATAAACAGAAGTACACCTGAAATGACGAGTACTGCAGTTTTGACTTCTCTAGATATTCTCAATGTAATTGTCTTTGGTTAGTAACAAAATTAGGAATAATATAATTAAGAACCTTTATAAAAATCAACGTCTTTTAAGGGCTTCTTCTATAGCAATCCTTTTATCACCTTTATAAGCAACTACAAAACTGGAAGCGTAACCTTTTGACTTGGCAATTTCTTTAAGCTTCATTATGGCATTATAATCTGATGTTGCCCCATGATAATATTTATAAATAGTTCCATGTTGTTCTCTGCTAATATCAGATAATCCATTGAAATTGTATGGCTTAGCCTCAAGTTTACGAGAACTTGCAGCAATTTGTACCTTAAAGGTAACCCCTTTTACGATTCGTGTTGACACTTCATCCAGTGGTAGGTTGTCCTCTTTATTTTCTTCAGAATCAATAAGGATATTATCTCCAACATTATTATTGAGTTCTTTTTTATAGTCTAAGATTGCTTCTTTTAGTGCATTAGACATTTTATGCTGACCAGCTTTAGAATTTAAAAATGTCCCTTCCTTTTTATTACTAATAAAACCGAGTTCAACAAGCACACTTGGCATATATGTATTTCTAATAACTAGTAAACTCTTTTGCTTTAAACCTCGGCTTTTTCGTTTTGCTTTTTGTTTAAAATTATTTTCTATTTTCTGGGCAAGTGCTATACTTTGCTCAATATATACTTCTTGCTCGATACCAATAGCTATAGTAGATTCTGGTGAACTAGGGTCAAAACCAGCATAATTTTTCTCATAATCGTCTTCTAAGAAAATAACTTCATTTTCACGTTTTGCAAATTCAAAATTACGTTCGGTATTTTTTTCACCTAAAACCCAAGTTTCTGTACCATAAGGCTTAGAGTTTGCAACAGCATTACAGTGAATAGATATAAACAAATCCGCATCTGCCTTATTAGCTATATCTGCTCGCCTCCATAATTCTATAAATTTGTCTGTTTTACGGGTATAAATAACTTTTATATCATTTAATTTTTCTAGCTCTTTACCCAATTCTAATACAACGTCAAGTGCTATTTTCTTTTCTTTAAACCCATTGCTTATGGCACCAGGATCTCTACCACCGTGACCGGCATCTAAAACAACTACAAATTTGTCTGTAGGCTTTTCAATTTCTGAAAAAGATGTTAAACCTATTATAAATAGAGTTGCTAGACATACTAATATGAAATATTGCTTCGTTTTCATCTAAACATTAAAACGGTAAATAATACGCTATTATTACCTTTATTTATTTGGCTCGTTTATAATTATAACTTTAATTGCGATATTAAATCAATCACAAAAAAATATATGTAATTTTGGGGTTTCAAAAACCGAGCCATACTTTTACAAAAATACCATATAAAGGTTTGCGTACAAATAGCCTAAAGATACTTTTTGCCCTTAGTTTTACAGTGTTTATCAACACTTTTGGCTATTCTCAAGATTTACCTCCAAAACCTAAGGTTATTAAACCTGTTGAAAAACCTAAAACTTTAGAAAGAGACACCACTACCATTTCTGTAGATTCATTACTTAAACCAAAAGAAAATCTTAAAGTTGTAGACTCTGTAAAAACAGATTCAATTAAAAAACCTAAAGAGCTTCTTGAAGATAAAGTTATTTATAGTGCTGACGGTTATGTGTCTTTAAACAACAAGGAGAATAAGATTTATCTATATGATAAAGCTATCGTAAAATACCAAGACATGGAAATCACTGCTGGTGTTATTGTTATTGATAATAATACCGACTTGATTTATGCTGGTCGCGTAAAAGATTCTTCGGGGTATTCGCAACAACCAGTATTTACACAAGCGCAGAATAAAGTTGAGCCAGACTCCATAATATTTAATAAGGAAAGTAAAAAAGCGATCATCTTTAATTCTAGAACCGAAGATTCTGGTTTAAATATCTTCGCACCGATTACCAAACGTGAAAATGATTCTACTATTTTTATGAAAGATGCGCGGTTTACAACTGCTGAAGACTTAGATGACCCTGAATATCAATTCATTGCTGATAAAATAAAATTAGTACCTGGTAAAAAAATTGTTGTAGGACCAACGTATATGGAAATCTATGGTGTACCTACTCCTATTGCTTTACCTTTTGCTTTCTTTCCATTAGCAAAAGATCAAAAATCTGGTATCATTTTCCCTACATTTGGTGAAGATACTGGCAGTGACCGTGGTTATTTTATACAAAATGGTGGTTATTATTTTGCAATTAGTGATTACTTAGATTTAGCCGTACTTGGAGATTATTATACGAATGGTAGTTATGGCCTAAGGGTTGAAAGTAACTACGCCAAACGTTACCGATTTAATGGAAACTTAGCGATTAGGTATGAGAACCTATTAACAAGTGAACGAGGTTTCCCAGATTTTACTCAAAATACAATCTATAATATTCGTTGGTCTCACAGCCAAGATGCAAAAGCAAATCCAAATTCGAGATTTTCTGCATCTGTAAATTTAGGAAGTAGTCAGTTCTTTAGACAATCTGTAAACCAGAATAACATTATTAATTCTCAAAACAATACACTTGCATCATCAATTTCGTATTCAAAAACGTTTCCTGGTGATCCTCAGGTTAATATTAATGCCACAGCAACACACTCACAAAACACACAGTCTGAGCAAATTAATTTAACCTTGCCAACATTACAAATGTCTGTTGGACGTGTTTTCCCTTTTGCTCCAAAAGTTGGTGCTAAAAAAGGTGTTATTCAGAATATCAACTTTCAATACAACTCAAGAGCCGAATATCGCATTACGACAACAGATTCTTTATTTGGAAAAAGTGAAATGTTTGATGACGCTTTAGCCGGGATGCAACATACTATACCATTAACAACAAACTTTAAGTTATTTGATTATTTCAGTGTAAGTGCCAGTACAACATATCAAGAAAATTGGACTTTAAATACTATAAATCGCAGTTTTGATGAAAATACGCAATCTATAGTCACTACAGACGTCAATGGTTTTGATAGCTTTAGAACCTATAATTTTAGTGCTAATATAGGTACTACTCTATATGGCTTATTCCCGTTTAATAAAAAGAATAAAAACGCTAAAATACAGGCAATTAGACATGTAATGCGACCATCAATTAGCTATACAGTACAACCGGCTTTTGACCAATATTTTGAAGAATTCGAAACTTTTGAGACTGTTGATGCTAACGGAAACACCATTAGAGAAGTTGAAGAGTTTACCCGATTTGAAGGCTCTATTTTTGGTGCTCCTGGTAATAGATACTCCAGTTCTATTGGTCTCGATATTGGTAATAATTTTGAAGCTAAAATTCGCTCAAAAGACTCTACTGAAACAGAGCCAAAAAAGATTACACTTATCAATAACTTAAATGTTAGTACACGTTATGATTTAGCGGCAGACTCATTAAACCTTTCACCAGTTAGAATAAGTGGTGGACTCAAATTCTTAAAAGATAAAATGTCTGTGAACTTTGCAGCAACTTTAGACCCATACGCACTTGATAATAACAACACTAAGATTAATACATTTAATATAAATAACGGTGGTAGTCTGTTCCGATTGACATCTGCCAATATTAATATGAGTTATTCGCTAACGAACGAAACTTTCAGTAAATCTGGCGACTCTGAAAAAGACCAACGTGATCGTGATGAAGCTGTAAGAGCAAATGGTAGAACAGACGATTTATTTGGAAGAACAGAGGATTTTTCGACGCGTATTTATACAGATGAAGACATTGAACGTCAAAAAGAACGCGAAGCTAACTTAACAGATTATAACTACAAAATACCTTGGAATTTACGATTAGCATATGCAGTAAACTACAACAATACTAGGCGCGAAAATACCATTGCATCACATTCCTTAATGTTTTCAGGAGATATAGAATTATCCCCAAAATGGACTGTTGGTGCATCATCTGGTTATGACTTTTTAAATAAAGGATTTACATTTACACAATTCCGTTTTGAAAGAGACTTATTAAGTTGGAGAATGAATTTCTCATGGGTACCGTTTAGTAATTTGTCGTCTTGGAATTTCTTTATAGGCATTAAATCAAACTTCTTACGTGACTTAAAATATGAGCAACGTCGTCAGCCCGATCAACGTTTAGGAAATTAGACTTTTAAAAATGAAAAAAATAATCAACACATCAAAAGCCCCAGCACCTATTGGACCATATAATCAAGCAGTTTTAAGCGGTAATATGCTATTTACATCTGGTCAAATAGCTTTAAATCCTGATACTATGGAATTGGTTATTGGAGATATTAAGACTGAAACCAAACAAGTAATGGAGAACATGAAAGCCGTTTTAGCTGAAGCTGATATGACGTTTGAAAATGTGGTTAAAACTTCAATCTTCATTAGTGACATGAATAACTTCTCTCAGATAAATGAAGTTTATGGAGACTATTTTGATGAAGCTACTGCTCCAGCACGCGAAACCGTTGAAGTTGCTAATTTACCGAAGTATGTAAATGTGGAGATTAGCATGATTGCAGTTAAGTAAAACTAAATCTTCATTATTGGGTGAAACTCAAAAAAGCAGAACTTAAAGACTTTTTGGATAGTAAAGTTGAGCTATACAACAATCCAAACTTTATTGATAGTGACCCAATTCAGATACCTCATTTGTTTTCAAAAAAAGAGGATATTGAAATTATAGGGTTTTTAACTGCTACAATTGCCTGGGGTAATCGTAAAAGCATTATCACAAATGCTAAACGTATCGTAGATTATCTTGACAATTCTCCGTACGAATTTATAATGCAGCACCAAGATACTGACTTAGAAAAGCTACTACCTTTTGTTCACCGCACCTTTAATGGCAATGATTTTATTCAGTTTATTACAAGTTTAAAACATATATACAACAGTCACGATGGGCTAGAATCAATATTTTCAAATTATGCAGAAAAGGATTCGCTACAATATGCTATTCATAAGTTTAAAGCACTTTTTTTTGAGATTGAACATCTTGAACGGTCAAAAAAACACATTAGTGATCCATTAAAAAACTCTGCTGCAAAACGCATTAATATGTTTTTACGTTGGATGGTGAGGAATGATAATCATGGTGTCGATTTCGGTATTTGGAAACGTCTTTCCCCATCTCAACTCAGTTGCCCATTAGATGTGCATTCTGGCAATGTTGCTCGTAAGCTAGGCTTGTTAAAACGTAAGCAAAATGACGCTAAAGCCTTAATGGAGTTGGATACAAACCTCAGAAAACTTGACATTAATGACCCAGTGAAATATGATTTTGCACTTTTTGGTTTAGGGGTTTTTGAAGGGTTTTAGTTATTTTTATTGCATATAAAATATAACCCTATGCGATTTAAAATATTTCTTGCTACTACTCTATTTTTCGGTTTATTTACTCAAGCTCAAAACCTTGAAGTTCTAATAGATACGGTTCATACAACAACCCATTCTACAACGATAAAAGGTAAAACAGTTAATTACAAAGCTATGACTGGATTTCAACCTGTCTGGAATAAAGACGGTGAAGTTATGGCAGCATTGTATTACACCTACTACAAACGCACAAATGATAGCAAAGGTAATAAGCGGCCATTAATTATTTCGTTTAACGGAGGTCCAGGTTCTGCATCGGTTTGGATGCACATTGCTTACACTGGCCCTAAAGTATTGAATGTAGATGACGAAGGCTACCCTATTCAGCCTTATGGCGTAAAAAGTAATCCTAATTCAATATTAGATGTTGCGGATATTGTGTTTGTGAATCCAGTAAATACAGGTTATTCTCGTAAGGTGATGCTTAAAAACGGAAAGTATGAAGATGACAAGACGTTCTTTGGTATTAATGCAGATGTAAAATACCTCGCCAGTTGGATAAATACTTTTGTAACACGAAACAACCGCTGGGAATCTCCTAAATATATTATTGGCGAAAGTTATGGTGGTACAAGAGTTATGGGATTATCATTAGAGCTACAAAACAACCAATGGATGTACTTAAATGGAGTCATAATGGTTTCACCTGCAGATTATAAAGTATTGCGTGTTGGTGGCCCAGTATCATCAAGCTTAAATTTACCTTATTACACAGCTGCAGCCTGGTATCATAAAATGCTACCTAATGAACTCCAAAGTAAAGATTTACTAGATATTTTACCAGAAGCTGAAAACTTTGCCATAAATGAGCTCATGCCAGCAATAGCAAAAGGCGGTTTTATATCGGGTGCTGAACGCAAAGCAATTGCCAAGAAAATGAGTTACTATTCTGGTTTATCTGAGGATATTATTCTAAAACAAAATCTTGATGTCCCTAATCGATTCTTCTGGAAAGAACTTTTAAGAGATAAAACTGGACAAACAATTGGTAGATTAGATAGCAGATATTTAGGAATAGATAAAGTAGAAACTGGTACAAGCCCAGATTATAGTGCAGAATTAACATCATGGTTACATTCATTTACACCTGCAATTAATTATTACATCATGAATGAATTGGATTTTAAAACAGATTTAAAATACAATGTCTTTGGAAATGTTGGTAATTGGGACAGGTCTAATGATAACGTCAGAGAAAATTTGCGTCAAGCCATGGCACAAAACCCTTATTTAAAGGTGTTAACACAATCTGGTTATTATGATGGTGCAACCACTTACTTTCAGGCAAAATACAATCAATGGCAAATTGATCCAAGCGGAAAACTAAAAGACCGAATGTATTTTAAAGGTTATCGAAGCGGACATATGATGTATTTACGAAATGAAGATTTAATAAAGGCTAATGATGACTTAAGAGCATTTATAAAAAATGCTTCAGCTAACGGAAAGGCTGCAAAATATTAATAAAAAAGGCTTCCAGTTTGGAAGCCTTTTTTATATCTGCATAGTTTTATTTTAGCCCTTTAACCAAGCATTGCGTAAATCTATTTGCTCTTGAGTAGCAGTTTCATCTTCTGTTAATCCAGTACCCTTAGCATATGCTTTTTCTAATTTAGCTTTTAATTGAACTGGTTTGCCATCACGCTCTAATTCTAATTCTATATCTTGACCTTCTTGCCATGAGAACATTCCTGTAACTACTTCTTGTGCATTTTGCAATGTCAATTCTTTACCATTAACAGTTTTAATAATATCATTTGCTTGGATGCCTTGAGATTTCCAGAATGAATTTTTTAATGCCACATCTGTAAAGAAAATACCTTTGTCTGGTGCTCCGCTAAAAATAATATTTTGCCCACCAGCAAATATGTAATTGGTTTCTACTTCAGTCTCAGCATTTACCAAACCTACCATTTTAAAGAAATCATCGTAGTTAATTGGTACATTACCTTCAACATGAGTCTTTAAGAATTCTCCAATACTTGGGTAAGTCATTTGTGTTATTTCGGCAATAATAGAATCATCTTCAAATGGTTTGTTTTTACCATACTTAGCAGATAATTCTTTCATTAATGATAACATACTGCGTGTTCCATTACTTTCTTTTCGCATTAATATATCAATACACATTCCAATTAATGCACCTTTTTGGTAAACATTAATATAGTTTTCTTTGTATGGAGACTCAAGGATATTTTCACTCATCATAGTAAAACTCATATCGTCTTTATAATTCTTTGCAAAATTGATTTTCCCTTGAACTACATTGTAGAATTTGTTTGGTTCTACTAAATCTTTATAAACCTGAAAATGTTGAGCGAAATACTCTGTAACACCTTCGTACATCCATAGGTGCTTTGAAAATGTAGGCTGATCATAATCAAAATAATGTACATCTTCAGAATGCACTGAAAGCGGTGATACAATATGGAAAAACTCATGAGCAACCACATCGACCATTGACTTAGCAAGACCTTCTGGCGAAGAAGCTTCTGGTAAAACTACAACAGTAGATGTATGGTGTTCTAAAGCACCAAAACCTTTTGGAGCATCATCTGAGCCATCTGATAAGTATAAATAGATATCATATCTAGCCGTACTGTTTATATCTCCTAGATATGCTTTTTGAGCTTCCATCATCTCAAACATAGTCTGCTTTAAACTTGCAGCTGTATGTGTTTTATTTGGAGAGTATACACTTAATACAATTTTAATGTCTCCTACCATAAACTCTTCTACATCAAGCTTTCCAAACATCATAGGGTTATCGGTGATATCAAAATACCGTGTTGCAAAATAATTAGTAACTGTCGTGCTAACATCAGTATTTGCCTCACTTTTAACCTCTAATGCAGAAGTCCTTATAAAGTCTTTAGGAGAAGTAACACTAAGAGTATATTGGTTATTTTTAAGATTATCAAAATACCCAATAAACCCATGAAGGTTTAGCACAAAATTATCTTCTTCAATATTTGTACCTGCTGGCGAGAAGATATCTTCTCCGCCTATTCCGCCTTGCTTTTCAGTATCAAATGTGTCATTTACATAATATGTTATTTTATCAAGTTTGGTTGCGTCTGCAATGGACCATGTATTTGTATCAACATTAGCAACTGTAAGTTCATTACCATCATAATCTAAAGCTTTTAAATCTTCAACATATCGGCCATAATCAGCTACCGAGTACGTACCTTGAACAACTCTAGGCAATCTATAAGTTACTGTTTCAACATTAAAACGACCAGGGTTTATAGTCACTGGAACTCTGTCATTGTCTATTTCCGTTAAATTTAAAGCGGTTTCAATAGGATTATTAACTGCAGAATCGTCAACTTTTGGTTTTGCTGAACCACAAGAAACTATTATTAATGCTAATAATGGAAGGAATTTGCTATATCTCATTTTAAATAAAATTTTTTTACTTGTCGGTCAAAACTAGTATTTGTTACATGAGATTAACTAAAGGAATTGTTAAAATTCTAGTTTATATTCGTGCTATGCAAAACCCTTTAGTCAGCATACTTACGCCATTTAAAAATGTTGAACTTTATATTGAAGATTGCATAGATTCAATACAAAGGCAGACATACAGCAATTGGGAATTAGTTATTGTAGATGATAACTCTACCGATAGCTCATATGAGATTATTCAGAAATATGCATCAATAGACAAACGCATTAAACTACTTAAAAATGATCAAAGTGGTATTATTACGGCGTTACGCAAGGCATTTAAGCACAGTATTGGTGAGCTCATTACTCGAATGGATAGTGATGATATTATGACTGATAACAAGCTTTCTGTTATGGTCAATCAACTTTTAGAACATGGCAAAAAGCATATAGCCACAGGTTTTGTAAAATACTTCAGTGAAACTGGTATAAGTGATGGTTATGCTAAGTACGAAGCTTGGTTAAATCAACTCACTAAAGATGGTAGTAACTATTCAGAAATATATAAAGAATGTGTTATAGCATCACCTTGTTGGATGATTCACCGCGACGATTTAATAGCTTGCGGTGCATTTAACCCAAATAGATATCCTGAAGATTACGATCTTACGTTTCGGTTTTATGAGTTTGGGTATACATGTATTCCTAACGACCAACTTTTGCATCTTTGGCGCGATTATAGCACAAGAACATCTCGTACTCATGAGCATTATGCCCAAAATTACTTTTTAGATATTAAGCTTCATTATTTTCTGAAACTAGATCATAATCCTTCTCGGCCATTAACTGTTTGGGGTGCAGGCTTTAAAGGAAAGACAATTGCTAAGTCTTTGGTAGAAAAAAATGTGAAATTTCATTGGATTTGTGACAACAAAAACAAAATTGGAAAATCTATATATGGTGTTGAATTACAACCTTTTGAAGATTTAAATGATATTCCTAATCCTCAAACTATAGTTACTGTTGCAAATGAATTAGAGCAAGAAAAAATAAGAACTTATTTTTCTAGTTTGAAAATGGAAGCGGTTAAAGACTATTTCTTCTTTTGTTAGTTCTCGACGATGCTCGAACAGACAAGGTTTATTAAAATATACTTAACATTAACTTTAGTTGTTTGTCAATTCCTATATTTGAGACCAATTAGTAATTGATAATAATACCGAATGCAGTTTAAACATCCTGAAATTCTCTGGGCACTACTCCTACTGCTAATCCCTATTATTATTCACCTGTTTCAATTAAGACGATTTCAAAAAGTTGCCTTTACCAATGTAAAGTTTCTTAAAAATGTAAAACTACAAACTCGTAAAAGTTCGCAAATTAAAAGGTGGTTAACATTACTTGCAAGATTATTACTCTTTGCCTGTTTAATTATTGCTTTTGCTCAGCCATTCACTTCAAATTCTAATACATTTAATGCTAAAAATGAGACTGTTATTTATTTAGACAACTCTTTTAGTATGGAGTCTAAGGGCAATAACGGGAGTTTGCTTAATGAATCAATACAGGGTATACTCAATACGTATTCTGATGACGACGAACTTACCATCTATACAAATGATAAAACGTTTAGAAATACGACCATAAAATCTGTTGCTAACGACTTAATTAGCTTGAAGCATTCAACGAATCAACTATCTTATAACTCAGCTTATTTAAAGGGAAAACAATATTTCTCTAAGGACAACTCATCAGTGAAGAATTTAGTTTTGGTGTCTGACTTTCAACAAAAAGATGAACAATTTGAGTTTCCAATAGACAGTAGTATTACATTACATTTAGTGCAACCAAAAGCTGTTTATAGAAATAATATAAGTATAGATAGTGTTTATGCGTCAAAGTTCAATTCAGAAACTATCGAATTAACAGCTAAATTATCTCAACAAGGTGAGCCAATTACTAATGTTTCTGTATCATTATACGATGGCGAAACATTAAATTCTAAAACTGCTGTAGACATTGATAAGGAAGCCGAAACCACATTTACAATTCCTTCAAATACGATATTTAAGGGTGAGTTATCTCTTGAAGATGCTGGTCTTCAGTACGATAATAGCTTGTATTTTAATATTAATGCTCCTGATAAGATTAATGTATTGAGTATAAACGAGGCTTCAGATGATTTTCTTCAACGCATCTATACTGATGATGAATTTAATTATACTTCATTTCAGAGTAATGCAATAGATTTTAGTCGTTTTGAATCTCAAAACTTAATAATATTAAACGAGTTAACAAACATATCAAATGCATTAATAAATACCTTAAACACAATAAAATCTGATGGTGTAAGTATTATAATTATTCCTTCAAGTAACATTAATTTAAACTCTTACAATCAACTACTTAATAATCTAAATTTAAGCAGAATTGTTCAAGAGAGTGCTATCCCAAAACAAGTAACAACCATAAATTACGATCATCCAATATTAAGAGATGCTTTCTACAACCGCGTTAATAATTTTCAGTACCCAAAAGTAAATTCATATTATAACTTTAATAGCACTTCTAACTATATACTGAGATTTGAAGATGGTAACCCGTTTTTAGTAAATAACACTAATTCCTATCTATTTAGTGCAGCAATTAATGAAGGTAACAGCAATTTCAAAAAATCCCCTTTGATTGTGCCTGTTTTGTACAATATTGGTAAGAAAAGTCTAGCATTACCGGATCTTTATTACCGCATTGGGACTGAGAATACAATCGACATCAATATTAAACTACCACAAGACAGGATTATTAATCTTGAAAACGGTGGAGAAACTGTAATACCCCAACAACAAACCTTTAGCAATAAAGTGACACTTAAAACTAGGGAATATCCTGATAAGGATGGAATAGTTAACGTGATGAATGCTAATGAATTACTATCGCAATTAAGTTTTAATTATCAGCGAAATGAAAGCAAGCTCATTTATCATAATATAGAGAAAAGTGTTAATTACTCATTGAATCAAAATCTGATTTCTACTATAGATACTATAAAAAGTAATGCAAGAATTAATGCCTTATGGAAATGGTTTGTTATTTTTGCCCTAGCTTTTTTAATAATAGAAATGCTAATTTTAAAATATCTTAAATGAATGCACTCCTAAAATCTGCTACAATTGTTGATTCTAAAAGTGATTTCCATAATCAAAATGTTGATATTTTAATAGAAAACGGCGTTATTACTAAGATTTCAAAACGCATTTCAAATCCTAAAAAGTATCGAGAGTATAAGTTAGATAACCTTCATGTTTCGTCAGGTTGGTTTGACAGTTCTGTATCTTTTGGTGAACCTGGTTTCGAAGACAGAGAAACAATAAGTAATGGACTTGACACTGCTGCGAATTCAGGATTTACAAATGTTGCATTAAACCCTAACACTAACCCAGTTATTGATAGCAATGCTGATATTGCCTTTGTAATTAATAAAGCAAATAATCATGCTGTTAATCTTAAACCGGTTGGTGCTTTGACGGTTAGCTCAAAAGGAATAGATTTAGCAGAGCTATACGACATGAAAAATGCTGGAGCCGTTGCATTTTACGATTATCAGAAACCTATATCTAACCCAAATCTTTTAAAAATAGCATTGCAATACGCTAGTAGTTTTGACGGTTTAGTAATGTCCTTTCCTCAAGAATCGAAAATTACAGGCTTAGGTGTTATGAATGAGCATATCAATAGTACCAAGCTTGGTTTAAAAGGTAATCCTGCTTTAGCTGAAGAACTTCAAGTAGCGAGAGATTTATTTTTACTTGAGTATACCGATGGAAAACTTCATATACCAACAATCAGTACAGCAAAATCTGTTGAATTAATTAGAGAAGCTAAAGCTAAAAAGCTTGATGTAACATGCTCAGTTGCTATTCATAACATATGCTTAACTGATGATGCGCTAAATGACTTTAATACAAACTATAAAGTATTACCACCTTTACGGACCCAAAAGGATACTGAAGCGCTTATCGATGGGTTAAAAGACGGTACAATAGATATGGTTACTAGTGACCACAACCCGATTGACATAGAGCGCAAAAAAGTTGAATTTGATCATGCTGAATACGGAACTATTGGGTTAGAATCTGCATTTGGAGCGCTACAAAACATATTCACAACTAAGAAAGCTGTTGCATTACTAACTCGTGGTAAATCAAGATTTGGTGTTAATGAATCTACTGTAAACATTGGAGAAAAAGCTGACTTAACGCTTTTTGATCCCGATGTCAACTACACCTTTTCTAAGACAAGCATATTCTCAAAGTCTAACAACAGTTGTTTTATGGGTCATCAATTAAAAGGAAAAATTTACGGCATAGCTTCTAATAATAAATTGGTAATCAAGAACTGATGACTCGAAACGCTGCAAAAGAAGGTAAAACATTAGGCATTGTAAGTTACTTAACCTTTATCGGCTTATTGGTTGCGATAACGATGAATTTAGAAAAGAAAAATCCTTATATTTTTTTTCATGCAAGGCAAATGCTTGGTCTTATACTAATGCTTATTTTTTCAAATTTATGTGAACGATATGTAAATACTTGGGTTGGCACTGGTTTATGGATTATAACTTTTGCGTCTTGGATTTACTGCTTAGTTTTCTCATTTAAAGGAGAAGCAAGATTACTACCTTATTTGGGTGATTACTTTCAGGACTGGTTTAAAAATTTAAAATAATCAATGGCACATCTCCACTATATAAAGCGTCCATCGACGCTGAACACTAATGCACCATTACTAATAATGTGTCACGGCTATGGAAGTGACGAAAATGATTTGTTTTCTTTTCAGTCAGAGCTTCCAGATGAGTTATTCATTATTTCTGTAAAAGCACCTTATCAACTTCAACCTTACGGCAATGCGTGGTATGCTATTCATTTTGATGCTGAGCAAGGTAAATGGAGCGACAATGAACAGGCGATTCTGTCTAGAGATTTATTGGCTAACTTTATAGATTATGCTTGTGGCGCGTACCCTGTAAACCCTGATAATGTTACACTTTTAGGATTTAGCCAAGGTACTATCCTAAGTTATTCTGTAGCACTTACCTACCCTGAAAAAGTGAAGAATATTGTTGCATTAAGTGGTTATATCAATGAAGATATTATTCCAAATGATTTAGAAAAGTCTAGTTATAACCATCTTGATATTTACTGTTCGCATGGAACTGTAGATCAAGTCATTCCTGTAGATTGGGCTAGAAAAACTAAACCATTCTTGGACCGATTAGATATTGCAAACACTTACAGTGAATTCCCTGTAGGTCATGGTGTTGCTCCTCAAAATTTTTACGATTTTAAAGCTTGGCTCGATAAACGCATTTAGTTAATTGGATATAAGAAATAATCCGTAAGCTTATAGGTAATTTCGCCGACTTCATTTACCTCGTAATTAATAAAAAGCTCTCCCCAATGCTTACCATCTGTAAAATTGGTGAGTATCCATTTATGATTGAGCACTTGAATGTAGTCAATCACAATTTTAGATTCTGTCATTGAAGCATAAGGCACTATCGGGTGATCTATACCTTTGTATGCATTCATTTCTAGTAATCCATCTTTTAACTTTGGCAGCAAGGTTTCAATATTAAAACCTTGATTTTCAAAATAAGTTAAAGCTTCTTCATTACCATCTATAGTAAAATAAGATAGCTCTTGTGTTTTATCAGACATCATACGTAGGTCTTCTTCCGCTTTAAGCTGCTTACTCTTATAGGTCTTAATATCTTTTTCATACTTATCGATTATGTTTTTCGAGTTCACATATTGAAATATGATTAATAAAACCGAAAAAATAAATAGATACATAAAAATTCTATTCTTCATAATATTATATAGTGATTTGAAGGTTATCGTATGCTAAATAAACGTTATCTGGAAGCATTTCTTGCACCTCGTCATGAAATCCTAAAAGATGACTTATATGGGTTAAATACGCACGCTTTGGGTTAATTTTCTTTATAAAAGCTAAAGCCTCTTCTAAATTAAAATGTGAGACATGTGGCTCAATTCGTAAGGCGTTTACAACTAATACATCTAGATTTTTAAGTTTAGTTTGTTCATGCTCAGGTACAGTTTTCATATCTGTGAGATATGCAAAATCTTTAAATCTATACCCATAAACTTGCAATGCGTTATGAAATCCTTCAACAGGAACGACTTCAATATCTCCAATTTCAAAAGGATTACCATCGATATAGTGTTCATTTACACTTGGAGCGCCAGGGTATTTATTTTCTGTTTCAAAAATATAAGAAAACGTACGTTCTAAAGCCTTAATAACACGCTCATGAGCATAGATATCTATATTGCCTTGCCTAAAAAAAAACGGCCGTATATCGTCCAAACCCATGACATGGTCAGCGTGTTCATGAGTAAAAATAATGCCATCAACTTTTTTGCATTGTGCCCTTAGCATTTGCTGCCTAAAATCTGGACCACAATCAATAACATAACTGTAATCATCCCATTCAATTAATACAGAAACCCTAAGGCGTTTATCCTTCGGATTATTGCTTAAACAAACAGGATGAGTGCTTCCTATAATTGGAATCCCTTGTGATGTACCAGTGCCAAGAAACGTGACTTTCAAAGGTGTTAAGTTTATAACAAAAATAAGCTTATTTTTTTGTTTGCTTCACTAAAATAGTACCTTTGCTTATAAGTCATTTACAAGCTATTATGGAAGAAATTACTTATGATGGGGATATTAAAATTGAAAATATTCCATCGTTAAAAGACAAAGCACTTCGCATTAATTTAAATAAAGATATTTATGGCACATTTGCCGAAATTGGAGCAGGTCAAGAAACTGTAAGACAATTTTTTAGAGCTGGCGGTGCATCTGGTACCATTGCGAAAACAATGTCCGCTTATGACAAAGACTTTAGTGATGCTATCTATGGTATTGAAGATGATAAACGCTACGTTACTGAAGCTAGACTTCGTAAAATGCTTAATCATGAGGTAAATCTTATCGAGCAACGTATTGGAAGAGAAAAACAACCTGATAAGATTTTCTTTACATATGCTAATACTGTAGCGACTATAGATTTTGCTAAAAAATACAAGGGACATGGTTGGGTAGGAATTAAATACCAAGTACAACCAAATCAAGAGTATAACGAGATCGTACTTCATATTAGATTTAAAGAAAATGATGCACGACTTCAGCAGGAGACACTTGGTGTTTTAGGAACTAACTTAATTTATGGTGCTTTTTACAAGTATAACGAGCCTAAGAAATTACTTCGCTATTTGTATGACCACTTAGACAAAGACCAACTAGAAATTGATACGATTAATTTTTCTGGCCCTGTTTTTAAGGATGTCGACAACCGATTAATGAGCCTACAATTGGTTAAAAATGGTATGACAGACGCCGTAATGTTTGCTCCTGATGGTAATAACGTACTTCCTGCCCGTGTGCTCTATAAGAAAAATATACTAGCCTTAAGAGGTAGCTTTAGACCTGTAACTAAGGTAAATATGGACATGTTTGAGAAATCTTACGAGATGTACATAAAAGAAAATAAAGTCGATAAAGAAAAGACTCAAGTAATTTTTGAAATTACGCTATCTAACTTGCGCGCTGAAGGTGAAATTGACGAGCAAGATTTTATGGATAGAGCACGACTATTATGTTCTTTAGGTCAAACTGTATTAATCTCAAATTTTAAAGAATACTATCGTCTAGTCGAATATTTCTCGCAATATTCTAAAAGCAGAATGGGATTAGCCATGGGTGTAAATAACTTAGTAGACATTTTTGACGAGAAATACTATCGTCACTTAAGTGGAGGTATCTTAGAAGCTTTTGGTAAGCTATTCTACAAGGACTTACGAGTATACTTATACCCAATGGAAAATGAAGATGGCACAGTTACTACAAGTGAAAACCTTAAGGTGCACCCAAGAATGAAAGAGCTTTACAAGTTCTTTAAATACAATGGAAAAGTAGTAGATATCACTGATTATGAAAAATCTATATTATCTATTTTCTCACGTAAGGTGCTTGCTAAGATTGCTGCAGGAGAATCAGGCTGGGAAGAAATGCTACCAGAAGGTGTAGCTAAACTGATTAAAGAAAAGAGTCTATTTGGTTGCGAATCTGAAGAAGTGATGCATAAATAAACTAGACGTAATAGAATTATAATTAAAAAAAATGCGACCAACTCGGTCGCATTTTTTTATGCATTCAATATCTGATCGGAGTGAATCTTTGCTTTTACTTTATCTATAACCCTTTCTACTACTCCATCTTCATTTACAATAAATGTTATTCTATGAATACCGTCAAATTCACGTCCCATGAATTTCTTAGGTCCCCAAACACCAAAAGCATTAATGACTTCTTTTTCTGTATCTGCCAATAATGGATAAGGAAAATCAAATTTATTTTTAAAATTAGATTGACGCTTTTCAGAATCTGCACTAACACCTAAAATCTCATACCCAGCATCTTGAAGAGCTTTGTAATTTTCACCTAAGTTACATGCTTCAACTGTACACGTAGGCGTATTTGCTTTAGGGTAGAAAAACACCACTAATTTTTTTCCTTTATAATCAGATAACGATACCGTATTTCCATCTTGATCATTAACTGTAAAATTTGGTACTTTATCACCTGCTTTTAATGTGTTCATATTGTTTAAATTTGTTTTTGCAAAAATACAATCAATGACCAAGCAAGAAAAGGTAGATTTTGTTATTTCTACGTTAAAAAGACTTTATCCAGAAATTCCTATTCCATTAGATCATAAAGACCCATATACACTGCTAATAGCTGTACTTATGTCTGCGCAAAGTACAGATGTAAGAGTAAATCAGATAACCCCATTACTTTTTGCTAAAGCAGATAATCCATATGATATGGTAAAACTAAATGTTGAGGAAATACGTGAGATTATAAAACCTGTAGGTTTATCTCCAATGAAAAGTAAAGGTATTTATGGTCTATCTCACATACTAATAGATAAACATAATGGAAAAGTTCCTAAAACCTACGAAGAATTAGAAGCTTTGCCAGCTGTAGGCCATAAAACAGCTGCTGTTGTAATGTCTCAAGCGTTTGGAATTCCAGCATTTCCGGTAGATACGCATATACATCGTCTAATGTATCGTTGGAATTTAACCAATGGTAAAAATGTTGTGCAGACAGAAAAAGATGCTAAACGCTTATTTCCTGAAGACTTGTGGAACGATTTACACCTTCAAATTATATGGTATGGACGTGAATATTCTCCTGCAAGAGGGTGGAATTTAGAAAAAGACATCATCACAAAAACGATTGGGAGAAAATCTGTTTTAGACGATTATTATATGAAGAAAAAATAAAACCCTGATAAAAATCAGGGTTTAATAACTAATTCAGAAGCGCTTCAAACTTCATTTTTTTATAACAATTAACACGTAAAGCCTTAGAATAATTCAGCAGAAAATCTACTGTTTCTTTTTTTGGGTTAAGCTGAATTTTTTTGGGGTTACAGTCAGAGTAAATTTTTGCCATTAGCGTTATTTTAGGTTTATTACAACTGTATAACGCAAAAAAATACACTTTATTATATTAGTTTGTTAAAACGATATTATGTTGCTCAATTACTTTACGCAAATTAATGAGTGCGTAACGCATTCTTCCTAATGCCGTGTTAATACTAACACCAGTTCGTTCGGATATTTCTTTAAAACTCATATCTTGATACATACGCATCACTAATACTTGCTTTTGGTCTTCAGGTAGTTCCTGAATTATTCGTCTTACATCAGATTCGACCTGGTTTTTAATAATGCTCTTTTCGGCATTTAAAGCGGAGTCACTTAGCACGGAAAATATGCTAAACTCTCCAGCATTATCAAATTTTGGCATTCTGCTATTTCTTCTAAAATGGTCAATTACTAAGTTATGAGCAATACGCATTACCCAAGGTAAAAACTTGCCTTCTTCATTATACTTTCCTAGTTTCAACGTTTTAATAACCTTGATAAATGTATCCTGAAATACATCTTCCGTTATATCTCTATCAAAAACTTTTGAATAGATAAAACTGTAAATTTTTTGCTTGTGCCTATTTATCAATACTGATAATGCACTCTCATCTCCATTAAGATAATTTTTGACCAACACTGCGTCTTGAATGAGTATCTTCTTCATAATAAGTACTTTAAGTAGTAAAGACAATGCCTTACTTTCGGGGTTTCTAGCTTTTCTTAAAGTAATATTATGCTATACGCAGTTGCTTTTTATTGAATAATTAAGTATCAAATAAACAAGAATCATTCCGAAAAAACAAAATTTCACCTTAAATTTTAACATTTAATCTGATATATATTCACTTTTAGCTATGAAATTCTTGTGGTATCTTTGCAAAACTTTTTAGCCAAAATTAAATGCAAACCACCGATTTAGAAGTCAATCCTAAAGAAAATATCATCATAAAAGGTGCTAAGCTGCACAACCTTAAAGATGTTGATGTAGTTATCCCAAGAAATAAATTAGTGGTTATTACTGGGCTATCAGGTTCGGGTAAATCGAGCCTAGCATTCGACACGCTTTATGCAGAAGGACAAAGGCGCTATGTAGAGAGCTTAAGTAGTTATGCGCGTCAGTTTTTAGGGCGGCTTAATAAACCAAAAGTAGATTATATAAAAGGTATTGCACCTGCAATAGCTATTGAACAAAAAGTAAATTCTACAAACCCTAGATCTACTGTTGGTACTACAACAGAGATTTACGATTATCTTAAACTTTTATTTGCAAGAATTGGCAAGACCTACTCTCCTATTTCTGGTGAATTAGTAAAAAAACACAGAACAACAGATGTTATAGATTATATTAAAACATTTGATGACCGTTCTAAATTATTATTACTATCACCTATTATTTTAGAAGAAGATAGAACACTAGAAAATAAGCTTCAAACACTGCTTCAGCAAGGATATTCGAGAATTAAAGTAGATGATAATGTATTAAGAATTGACGATGCTTTAGAGGTCAATTATGACAAAGGCAAAAAAGTGTATTTGGTTGTTGATAGAATTATAACCAAAACTGATGAAGACTTTTTTAATAGGCTGGCCGATGCTATCGAAACTGCTTTTTTTGAAGGTGTTGGTTCTTGTATTATTGAGTCATTAGACGATAAAAAACATAAGGTATTCAATAATAAGTTTGAACTTGATGATATGAGTTTTCTCGAACCCAACGCACATCTTTTCAGTTTTAACAATCCTTATGGCGCATGCCCTAAATGTGAAGGTTATGGAGATATTATTGGGATAGATTCAGATTTAGTAATACCAAATACTTCACTATCGATCTATGAAAATGCAATTTTTCCTTGGCGCGGCGAAAGCATGAGCTGGTATAGAGATCAACTTGTGAATAACTCACACAAATTCGATTTTCCGGTTCACAAACCTTATTTTGAACTCTCTGAGGAGCACAAAGCCTTAATATGGTCCGGGAATGAATATTTCGATGGTTTGGATAGTTTTTTTGCTGAGCTTGAGTCTAAAGCTTACAAAATTCAAAATCGCGTAATGCTATCACGCTATCGTGGTAAAACCAAATGTAATGTATGTAAGGGTAAACGTCTACGAAAAGAAGCCGGATATGTAAAACTCAATGGTAAAACCATAACAGATTTAGTAGACCTACCTTTAAATGAATTGTCAGATTTCTTTAATAATCTCGAATTAAGTGATCATGATACTAAAATTGCAAAGCGCTTATTAAAAGAAATCAACACAAGATTAGAGTTCTTATCTAATGTGGGACTTGACTACCTAACCTTAAATAGAAGGTCAAATACATTATCTGGTGGTGAAAGTCAACGGATTAATTTAGCGACATCATTAGGTAGTAGTTTGGTAGGTTCAATGTATATCTTAGATGAACCAAGTATAGGTCTACATCCAAAAGATACAGAGCGACTAATTAATGTACTAAAGTCATTAAGAGATCTGGGCAATACAGTCATAGTAGTAGAACATGATGAAGATATCATGAAAGCTGCTGATGAGATTATAGATATTGGCCCTGAAGCAGGAACTTTTGGAGGTGAAATTGTTGCTACAGGAACCTATAACGATATTTTAGTTTCCAGTACACTTACCGCAGGATATCTTAATGGTAATTTGGAAATAGAATTACCAGAAAAACGACGAACATCTAAGTATTATGTTGAAGTTGTCGGAGCCAGAGAGCACAATCTAAAAAACATAGATGTAAAATTACCACTTAATATGCTTACGGTGGTTACGGGAGTATCAGGAAGTGGAAAAAGTACGCTTATTAAAAAGCTACTTTATCCAGCCATACAAAAGAAGCTCACGGGATTTGGGGACAAGCCTGGACAGTTTACCGAGCTCAAAGGCAATTTCCAATCTATTGAGAATGTTGAGTTTGTAGATCAAAATCCTATTGGTCGATCGTCACGCTCAAACCCTGTGACTTATATTAAAGCTTATGATGATATTAGAGCATTGTTTTCGTCCCAAAAACTCAGCAAAATAAGAAACTATCAAGCAAAACACTTTAGTTTTAATGTTGATGGTGGACGTTGTGAAACCTGTAAAGGCGAAGGCGAAGTAACAATAGAAATGCAGTTTATGGCAGATGTTCATCTCACCTGCGATACTTGTAATGGCAAACGATTTAAGAAAGAAGTTTTAGAAGTAAAGTTTGAAAATAAGTCTATTGATGATATTTTGAATATGACTATTGATAATGCCGTTGATTTCTTTGCGGATCATAAACAAACCAAAATCGAAAAGAAACTTCAGCCTTTAAAGGATGTTGGATTAGGATACGTAACACTTGGCCAATCCTCTTCTACGCTTTCAGGTGGTGAAGCACAACGTATTAAGCTTGCGTCATTTTTAGGAAAAGGTTCCAAAGGTGAAAAGACCTTGTTTATATTTGATGAACCTACAACAGGACTACATTTTCACGATATCAAAAAACTGTTGAAATCGTTTCAATCTTTAATTGAAATTGGCCATTCTATAATAGTTATAGAGCATAATATTGATTTAATTAAATGTGCAGATCATATTATTGATCTTGGACCAGAAGGCGGAAAAAATGGTGGAACCTTAATGGCAAGTGGTACACCAGAAGCTATTGTAGCCAATAATAATTCTATTACTGGAAAATACTTAAAAGATAAGCTGTAATCTTTTCTAAAGATATCGCTCTTTTATGACATTAATATGATGATTCTCATGGCCCGTGATAATATAGCCTAATGCCCTAACTGACACATTAGAATTACTCGCCGTTCCAATTGACTGCATTTGTTTATCCGAAAATGACTGGAATAATGATATGTTTGCTTTTCTCGTAGTTGTGAATTCTTCTAACAACCTCTCTAAACTTCTATCAGAAGCTTTACCTGCTTCAACATAACCATTTTGTTCAAAACCAGCCAAATTGGTTTTGTCTTGCCTTGAAATTCGCAAAGCGCGATAGGCGAAAATACGTTCAGCGTCAATACAATGCAGCAAAATATCTTTAATAGTCCATTTGCCTTCAGCATAAGCATAATCTAACTTATGAGCTGGAATTGAATTATAAAATTCAACAACATGCTTCAAATTATATTCTAAGCCTTCAACAATATCATCGTTAGCCGTTAGATTGATATATGGTAAATAATAAGGATGGTATTCGTTTTCTAATAAATTCATGATACGAAATTAAAAAAGCCTTAGCAGAAACTAAGGCTTTATATATACTATTTATAAACTATTATAGTTCGTTGAATATAGTGTGCATTAAACGCTTTTTGTCATTAATGCTTTCCTCTAAAGAAATCATAGTCTCTGTTCTGTAAATACCATCAATATCGTCTAATTGAAAGATAATATCCTTAGCGTGCATGGTATCTTTTGCTCTAATCTTACAGAAGATATTAAACTTTCCTGTAGTAATATGAGCAACTGTTACATAAGGTATTTCATGAATTCTTTCTAATACAAACTTAGTCTGAGACGTGTTTTGTAAAAATACACCTACGTAAGCAATAAAAGAATATCCTAATTTTTTATAATCAAGGGTTAGTGAAGAGCCTTTGATAATACCTGCTTCTTCCATTTTTTTAACACGTACATGAACCGTACCAGCAGAAATCAATAATTTTTTTGCTATATCTGTAAATGGAATACGCGTATTGTCAATAAGCATATCCAAAATTTGGTGATCAATCTCGTCTAATTTAAACTTTGCCATCTTCTGATTTGTTGAATTAAATGCAAAAATACGACATTTTCCTTGAAGAAAAACAAGTAAAAATCGAAAACATTACACTTTTATCAATATTTTGCTAAAATTTAACACTACGAAATCGATTTCGTTAGCAACTTTTAACGGCAATTTATTTTCATCCAGTACTTCTTTACCTTCTGCATCAATTTCTCGGTGCCCATAAAAACCATCCAAATTTTCAATTTTTTCTACAATTGGTAAAAATGTAATCCCATCATCTATTAAAACCTCTTTAAACTGAATTGCAATATCCTGAATATCACCGTCTGAATTTACCTTCGCATTTCTAATTATGATATCGAAAAAGTTCTTCTTATTCTCAGGGCTATTAAAATACCATTCATAATTGTCAATTTCTAGGCCTTGAGCTATGTAATTGATACCGTAGAATAAAGCTTTAAACACATATTCTCTGGTTTTTTCGCGATTATAATCATCTTTATAATGACCGGCTTCATATAATACGGTTGGTGAACCTAATGACTGGAAGGTATCTCCTACGCAGTTAATGTTAAATCCATCATCATATCTGCCAATGGCGTTAGGCAAATCATTTTGGAGTTGTTTATTAATATGTCCAATGATTGCCATTGCTACTTTACGTGTAGTTGTAACAGTTCTGGCACTATCAACTGAAGGTGATAAAAACGACAACGTTGCGGAATTGCCCGTATTACCAGCTCCAAATAGGGTACGTTGTCCATGGAGGTTAAAACAATAATTCGGTTGAAATCTATTAAAACACTCTCGCAATACTTTACTCTCTGGTTGCGATAAATCCTGTGCATCACGGTTTAAATCAACTTTGTTAGCATTGACTCTAGTATACATTTGGGCTCCATCAGGATTTAAAATCGGTAATATGAGCAATGTACATGTATTTAAAATTTGCTGTAGCTCATCAATATGGGTTAAAAAAGCATTTAGCAAATCAAAAATTGCTTTTGTAGTGGTAGATTCATTACCGTGCATTTGAGACCAAAGCAAAATTTTCGTTTTTCCATTGCCAATTTTGATAGAATGAATTGGTCTATTCTCAACAGAAAATCCCTCAACCTTAACCTGAGATATTAAATTATACTTATCTAATATCACCTCAATATCAGAGTTGGTAATATAGCGTCCAAATAAAGATTGTTCTTTACAAGACGTGTATAAATCTGACAACAATTGTAATGTCATAAATCCAATTTAAAAAACAAAGGTATACAATTGTAAATTTACATTTGTAAACATATGAATTGGATGCAATTGTTACAATCCTAAACAAATTTAGGTACAATTGTGATGAAGATTTCAACGTCTTTACAGAATTGAATTTATAATTAATTTTGTATTATACAAATATTTGTTAATCAATTATTTATATATTATTACATAAACTATAAGTTTTATATTTTAAAACTAAATATTCGAATTTTATTCTAATATCGAACAACTATTGTTACATTTGTAACGTATATTTTTAAAAATCGCTGTTTACAATGATAAACACTTCAGAATTTACAATTCGTTTACAAAAAGTCATGAATTTCTATAGCGAAACTTCATCAAGTTTTGCTGAAAAAATTGGTGTACAGCGTTCTAGTATTTCACATCTTTTATCTGGCAGAAATAAGCCAAGTTTAGATTTTATCATGAAGGTACTTCATGCCTACCCCGAAGTAGATTTGTATTGGCTAATGAATGGTAAAGGTGAATTTCCAAAAATTGAAGCTCAAGAAAAAACTGAAATTAAAAACTCACCCGTAGCTCCAATTTTAAAATCCGAAAAATCATCTCAATCTAAAGACATAGAAAAAATTATCATTTTTTATAAGGACGGTAGTTTTGAAAGTTATCAGAATTAAACTTTGTAATTCCCTATTTTTGTAAGCAATTTCAAGAAAGAATTATGAAACGTGTCCTCCTATTAGGTTTTCTTTTAATTATGACAAGCTGTTATAACGTTGAGCGTAATTGCAAAGCATACAAAACTGGGGAATTTAAATTCTCTTATACTATTGATGGAAAGCAAAAAACGGGAACTTTTGTAAGAACTGAGGACTATAGTATTGACTATTTTGATGGAAAGGTCGATTCTTCTAGTGTACGCTGGATAAACGACTGCGAGTTTATTCTCAAAAAAATTAACCCAAAGAACACATCTGAAGATGATGCTATCCACATGAAGATTCTTTCAACCACTGATACTTCTTATACTTTTGAGTATAAATTAGCAATTAAAAAGCTTAACAAGCCAACTCGTGTAGAAAAAGGAATAGCTTATAGAATTAAATAATATGTTAGAGTTTTTACTTTCAGCAGATGCCATTTTTGCCCTATTAACACTTACATTCCTCGAGATAATTCTGGGAATAGACAACATCGTATTTATTTCTATCGTTGCTAATAAGTTACCAGAGCATCAAAGAAGTAGAGCCACGAATATTGGACTTATTCTTGCCATGGTGCAGCGTATTATATTATTGTTCTTTGTATCATTCTTAGTTGGGCTGAAAGAACCTTTTTATTCTCTTGAAAATTCTTGGATAGAGCTTCATATGAGCTGGCAAGCAGTTATTCTGTTTGCAGGTGGATTGTTTTTAATATATAAAAGTACATCCGAAATACGTGAAAAAGTTGAATCTCCAAAACATGACGAAGATGAAACTAAATCTAAAGCTGTAAAAAGCTTATCGCAGGCTATTACTCAAATCCTTATTATAGATTTTATCTTCTCTGTAGATTCTATACTCACAGCAATTGGTATGACAAATGGGTTACACCCAAATCCAAATTATAGCTTGGTTTTAATGATAATAGCCGTAGTCATTTCTATAATAATTATGATAGCATTTGCGAACCCAATTCGCCGATTTATAGACGATCATCCAAGTATGCAAATTCTTGGTTTAGCATTTTTAATCCTAATTGGTTTTATGCTAATTACTGAAGCTGCTCACCTATCTCACACACAATTTATTGGAAACGAAGTCGGTGCGATACCAAAAGGATACTTGTATTTTGCTATAGCGTTCTCACTATTTGTAGAATTTTTGAACTATAGAATTTCCAAAAGAAAGAAGTAATATTTACTTAGAATAATGTGACTTGACCTTTATCATCTACATCTAAGTCTTCATCAGAATCCTGTTCTGGCTTTGAATCTGACTTTGGTGTTGGATCTAAATCTACTTTAATTTCTCCTTCTAGAGGTTGCTCATCGTTGGTTTTAATAACTTCTTCATCAACCACATCTAATTCATCTGCATGCACCTCTTTTGGTGGGTCAAATGGTAATGGATCTAATAAATTGATTTGGTTTATTTTATCTTTTGTCAATTGATTGCCAAGGGCATTAATCCCTTTAACCGCAATAAATTCTTCAAGATTAACTTCGAGATTAGGTTTACGGTCTTTACCTCTTACTTTAGTAAATTCAACATCAGCCATTGGGCGCCAATCTGTAGAAACAATTTCTAATTGTGAGTCTTGATGTTCAGAAATAAATGTTTCTTCACGTCCTTCGTTTTCAATTAAAAAACGTTTTACGTAATAACGTTCTTTATCTCCATCGTAATAGATTGCAGAAATAGGCTTTTTAGGGACCCATTTTTCTAGAACAATCATATCAGAGTCAAAATGTGTTGTCAATTCAGGAATGATAGTCTTTACAACACCAGATTGTTTAATAACTAATAAACGATCTTCACCTCTAAATTCGCCAATTAATTCACCTCGTGCATCAACATTTAGACGCTGAACTGTATCGTCAAACCATATTTTACGGGGTTTAAGCGTAGAAACACCTTTTTCCTTTAACTCTACACGTTTTATTGAATACTTAGTGACCAAATTTCCTTTCGAAGCGCGTCCTTTGATAAGAATATCAGCAAAATCAATATCCCATTTAAGTTTTTTAATACTTCCTACTTGGCGTAATAATACCGTGACTACTTCAGCCTCACCATTAGGATTAGCAGAAAAATACCAAACTACGGAACTTTTATTGCCATTGGTTAAATCGTATTCTCTATCGCGTGTAATGGAAGTAACTGCAAATCGTTTAACATACGAAGCGCCACCTTTGCCATCTCGATAAATCATGTTGTAGATGGTACGTTTGTCTTTCTTTTTAAAGACAGCAACATGAATAATATTTTTACCAATAAACGTTTTAGAGTTAACCTTTGTAACCATCATCTTACCATCTTTGGTAAAAGCAATGATGTCGTCAATATCGCTACAATCGCAAACATACTCGTCTCTACGAAGTGAAGTACCAATAAATCCTTCTTCGCGATTTACATAAAGTTTTGTATTACGAATTACAACTTTGGTTGCATCTACATCATCAAAAATGCGAATTTCTGTCTTACGCTCTTTTCCTTCTCCATAATCCTTTTTTAAACGTGTAAAATACGCTATAGCATAATCAATTAGATTTGCTAAATGGTGCTTAACTTCTGCTATTTGCTCTTCGAGTGCTTCAATTTTCTGTTGTGCCTTATCAATATCAAATTTTGAAATACGTTTAATTCTAATCTCAGTCAAACGCGTGATATCATCAACAGTAATTGCTCTCTTCAAGTGCTTAATATGTGGCTTTAGACCTTTATCAATTGCATTGATAACACCATCCCAAGTTTCTTCTTCTTCAATATCTCGGTAAATACGATTTTCGATAAAAATGCGCTCTAAAGATGCAAAATGCCATTGTTCTTCCAGTTCACCTAATTTAATCTCAAGTTCATTCTTTAGAAGCTGAACTGTATTGTCAGTAGAACGGCGGAGCATTTCAGAAACCCCAATAAACAATGGTTTGTTGTCTTCGATAACACAACCTAATGGAGAAATTGAAACTTCACAATTCGTAAATGCATATAGTGCATCTATAGTCTTATCTGGTGAAATACCTGATGGTAAATGCACAAGGATTTCGACTTCTGCAGCTGTATTATCTTCAATCTTCTTAATCTTAATTTTACCCTTATCATTGGCTTTTAAGATCGAATCAATTAGTGAAGAGGTAGTGGTATTAAACGGAATCTCAGTAATAACAAGTGTGTTTTTACTATGGTGAGATATTTTAGCCCTTACCCTAACCTTTCCACCGCGATTACCATCATTATAATTAGTAAAATCTGCGATACCAGCGGTTGGAAAATCAGGCAGAATAGTAAATCGTTTTCCTTTTAAATGCTTAATGGAAGCATCAATAAGTTCAATAAAATTATGAGGTAATATTTTTGTTGACAACCCTACAGCAATTCCTTCTCCGCCTTGAGCTAATAATAGCGGGAACATTACTGGTAAATTGATAGGCTCTTTTCGGCGACCATCATATGAAGCCTGCCACTCAGTAATCTTAGGGTTATAAACCACGTCTAAAGCAAACTTTGAAAGTCTGGCTTCTATATAACGTGACGCTGCTGCTCTATCTCCAGTAAGTATATTTCCCCAGTTTCCTTGAGTGTCTATTAATAAATCTTTCTGACCTATTTGCACCATTGCATCTGCAATACTTGCATCACCATGAGGATGATATTGCATTGTATGCCCAACAATGTTAGCTACCTTATTGTAACGCCCATCATCTAAGTCTTTCATTGAATGCATGATACGGCGTTGCACAGGCTTAAAACCGTCTTCAATAGCAGGTACAGCACGTTCTAAGATTACATAAGACGCGTAATCTAAAAACCAATCTTTGTACATACCAGTCACCTTGGTTATGGTTTCTTGGGGCTCCTGAGATTCGTTATTAATATTATCTAATTCTTCGTGTTCTTCGCTCATTCTCTATTTTGTAATGCTGAATTAAATCAGCATCTCATTCTTATATATTTTAAACAATGTTAGATTCTGAAACAAGTTCAGAATGACAAGTTTTAAATTTAATTAGTGTTCAACAACGTCTAGTTCAACTTTAAGATTATTAATAATAAACTCTTGACGTGATGGTGTGTTTTTACCCATATAAAAGGACAATAATTCTTCAATTGACATGTCTTTATCTAGCATTACCGGATCTAAACGCATATCATCTCCAATGAAATATTTAAATTCATCGGGAGAAATTTCACCCAAACCTTTAAATCGAGTAATCTCTGGTTTTGGCTTTAATTTTTCTATGGCATTACGACGCTCTTCATCTGTATAACAGTAAATCGTTTCCTTTTTATTTCTTACTCTGAATAAAGGCGTTTGAAGAATATACAAGTGACCTTCTTTTATAACCTCAGGGAAAAATTGTAAAAAGAACGTAATTAACAACAAACGGATATGCATACCATCAACATCGGCATCAGTTGCAATTACAATGTTGTTATAGCGCAAATCCTCAATAGATTCCTCAATATTTAATGCCGCTTGTAGAAGGTTAAATTCTTCATTTTCATAAACAATTTTCTTACTTAATCCATAGGAGTTCAAAGGTTTTCCTTTTAAGCTAAATACAGCTTGGGTATTAACATCTCTCGACTTAGTAATACTACCTGAGGCAGAATCACCCTCAGTAATAAACAAGGTTGTTTCAAGATTACGCTCATTTTTAGTATCTCCAAAATGGACTCTGCAATCGCGGAGCTTCTTGTTATGAAGACTTGCCTTTTTAGCACGATCTTTGGCTAATTTTCGTATTCCAGATAGCTCCTTACGCTCGCGCTCAGCTTGTAAAATTTTACGCTGAATAGCTTCTGCTGTATCTGGATTTTTGTGTAAAAAATTATCTAACTGACGTTTTACAAAATCATTAATGTAAGTACGTACAGTTGGTAAATCGCCACCCATATCTGTAGAACCTAGCTTAGTTTTTGTTTGACTTTCAAAAACAGGTTCCATGACCTTGATAGCTATTGCTGAAACTATTGACTTACGAATATCTGAGGCATCGTAAGTTTTTCCGTAATACTCTCTTATCGTTTTTACAACTGCTTCTCTGTATGCTGCTAAATGCGTACCACCTTGAGTTGTATTCTGACCATTAACAAACGAATGGTATTCTTCACTATATTGAGTCTTACTATGTGTTAGTGCTAACTCAATATCATTGCCTCGTAAATGAATTATTGGATATAATAAATCAGATTCGTTTATAGTCTCTGAAAGCAAATCTTTAAGACCATTTTCGCTGTAAAATTTTTCTCCGTTAAAAACTATGGTTAAGCCTGGATTAAGGTATACATAGTTTTTAAGCATTTTAATTACATATTCATTTCTGAATTTATAGTTCTTAAAGATAGATTCGTCTGGCACAAAAGACACTTTAGTACCTTTTCTGCGTGTTGTTTCGTCTAGAAAATCTTTATTAGTAAGCTCACCAAATTCGAACTCTGCTGATGCAGATTTGCCATCTCTAGTTGATTCAACTCTAAAATAGGTCGAAAGCGCATTTACAGCTTTAGTACCAACACCATTAAGGCCAACAGACTTTTTAAAAGCTTTGGTGTCGTACTTACCACCGGTATTCATTTTAGAAACTACATCAACCACCTTACCTAATGGAATTCCTCGGCCATAATCACGTACAATAACTTTATTGCCTTGAATGGAAACCTCAATGGTTTTCCCAGCACCCATTACATACTCATCAATAGAGTTATCAAGTACTTCTTTAATTAAAATGTAAATCCCATCATCTGCTGAAGATCCATCACCAAGTTTACCAATGTACATACCAGGTCGCATTCGGATGTGTTCTTTCCAATCGAGCGAGCGTATATTATCTTCAGTATACTTGGTCTGTTCAGCCATAAAATAAGATGTTTGAGGTCGGATGGCTAATATAGCATACTAACTTAAAAAATGAAACAGCAGTAACACAAAGTAATTAACAATAACTGTAGATTATTGTTGAAAAACTTTAGCCTGAATATTAAGAACTAATAAATCGAATTTTGAATCTGCAAAAGTAGTTTACACATTAAACAAGAAATGCATTACATCACCATCCTTTACGATGTAATTTTTTCCTTCAACGCGCATTTTACCTGCTTCTTTAACTTTTGCTTCGCTTCCTAATGATACATAATCATCATAAGCGATTACCTCAGCACGAATAAAGCCTTTTTCAAAATCAGTGTGAATTACACCTGCAGCTTGTGGTCCAGTAGCTCCGACAGAGACTGTCCAAGCCCTAACCTCTTTCTGCCCAGCAGTAAAATAGGTTTGCTGATTTAATAATTTGTAAGCTGCACGAATCAACTTAGCTGAACCTGGTTCGTCAAGTCCTATATCTTGTAAGAACATTTGGCGTTCTTCGTAATCATCGAGCTCATTGATATCTGCTTCAGTACCTACTGCAAGTACTAAAACCTCAGCATTTTCCTCAGCAACAGCTTTACGTACATTTTCCACATAAGTGTTACCAGTGGTTGCTGAACCTTCATCAACATTGCACACATACATTACGGGTTTGTCTGTTATGCATTGTAACGGTTTTACATAATCTGCATAATCTTCATCTGAAAACTCTAAAGCTCTTACTGATGTCCCAGCTTCCAAACCTGCTTTAATGGTATTAAGAACAGCTTCCTCTGCTTGCGCCTCTTTATTACCTGTTTTGGCAGCACGCTTAACTTTATCAAGCTTTTTCTCTACAGTTTCAAGGTCTTTTAACTGTAGTTCCATATCAATAGTTTCTTTATCCCTAATGGGGTCAACAGAACCATCGACATGTACTATATTATCATTATCAAAACAACGCAAGACATGAAGAATAGCATCAGTTTCACGAATATTTGCTAAAAATTGATTTCCTAATCCTTCACCTTTACTAGCACCTTTAACTAAACCAGCAATGTCAACTATTTCTACTGTTGCAGGTATTACTTTCTCCGGATTAACAAGCTCTTCTAATTTAGACAACCTTGGATCAGGAACATTAACCACACCAATATTAGGCTCAATAGTACAAAACGGAAAATTTGCACTTTGCGCTTTAGCATTAGATAAACAGTTAAACAAGGTTGATTTTCCTACGTTTGGTAATCCTACGATTCCGGCTTTCATATCACTTAATTTTTAGCGATTGCAAATGTAGTTAATTAGAATAAATAAATATTGAAATTATAAATGCAAAAAGTCACTCATTCATTACCATAGTTTACTCATTAGGATTCTTTGTTTACTCAATATTGATTTTTATTTAGTGGACTCAATTTTAGATTAGCTCAAAATTCATCAAATCAAAAAATATGAAAACAAAGATTTCGATTCTTATCCTGGGAATCATATTCCTTAATTGCAAGAAAAATTTAAGTACAAAAGACATAGACACAGATAATGTTGCTATCGTTTTAGAAACCAAGGCACTTCATCCAACAAAAAATGCAGAAATAGTATTTTGCCTTGATGCTACAGGTAGCATGAGTGGTTTAATTGGTACAGCCAAAGAAAAAATTTGGGATATCGTTAGTGAATTGGCACAAGACGGTGATATCGACACCCTAAAAATGGGTATGGTATTTTATCGAGATCGTGGCGATGATTTTGTCACAAAACAAATTGCCATGACTACAGATCTTGATGAGGCTTATACAGAACTTTTAGAAATTAACGCCGCTGGTGGTGGCGATTCACCAGAAAGTGTTAATCAAGGACTGCATGAAGCCATAACTCAAATGCAATGGTCAACAGATAAAAAAACCTATAGAACCATCTTTGTTGTTGGCGACTGTCCACCACATATGGACTATCAAGATGATGTAAAATATACTAAAAGCTGTAGGCTAGCTGCAGAAAAAGGAATTACTATCAATACGATTAAATTAGGCAATGCCTGTCGTGAGGCAATTCCACACTTTAAAAATATGGCATCGTGTACTAATGGCGAATTTTTAATGCTAGACCAAGATGCTCAAGACTATGCCATTGCCACGCCTTATGACGACGACATAAATCGCTTGTCGCGAAATATTGACGATACTCGTATGTATTATGGGACTCAAAGCGAAAGAACCCTTAATTACAGTAAAAAAGCTAAGTCGATGGCTGTCTATGAAAGTGGTTCAGCAACAGCTAATAGCGCGCGTGCTGAATACAAACAGAGTAAAGCTGGGCAAAAAGTACTCTATGGTTATCAAGAAATAGTAAGTGATTACGATAAAGGTGATTTTAAAATAGAAGATATTGAAGATGATAAGCTTCCTGATAATTTAAAAGGTAAAACTCTAGAGGAAAAAGAAGCCATTGTGAAGAACCTGTCACAAAAACGTAAAGTAGACAATGCCAAGTTAAAGGAATTGCTCAAGAAAAAACGAGCGTATATTCAACAAAAAACAGCTGATGAAAACGGTAGATTATCATTTAGCAAAGAGGTTTTGAAAGTCATGAAAAAGCAGGCAAACAAGAAAGCACTTTAAAAACCATAAAAACAACCCAAGCAGAAATGCTTGGGTTGTTTGTTTTAATTAAGATTCTCTCAAGGTCTCGCTAAAATAGCATCAGTATATCTGTAAATACCAAAGCCTTTTATATTCAGGTAGGCTTTATTCGTAATATCTGTACTCGCATCGTAGTCATTAAACCATTCAACGTAAGCATCTTCAAACTCATTATTCATTCCTGTTGTAGAGAAATAATCCCAAATTTCTGGAGAAGCCGATGTTTGATTTACATTGAAGAGAATAACAATATTCACTTCTTTATTCAACTCCATACCTGCTTGAGACAATAAATTAAGTTTGTTAACTATTGAATTCTCTGCTGTAGAACTAGATAGTTCCCAGGCATCTGTATGATAATTCGTCAAAAATATTTCATCATGATGCGTTACTAACTCTTTAGCAATAGTAAGACTTGGTGGCAATCCTGGGTCTTTTATTTTACCAATATAAAACTGACGAGTAACTCCAGGATTTAGAGGTACAGTTTCTCCAGGTGGTGGTGTAAATTTTAAGTCATTGACTTTATCAATCCATGGCGCATAATTTGATGCGTAGTCCATGCCTGAATTCCAGAATTCTATTTCACTAAGTATGCCGTCTGGTCTACTATCTCTTCGTCCATCATGGTAATGTTCAATTTCAGTAAAGGAATCTCCAAATCCAGCAGAAATAAAAGAAACTCTAAGATAAGGCATTGCATCGTGCGCCTTATCTACAAAAATCCGCAGATCATTATCCAAACCATCTCCGAGTGCAGCACCTATATTATATAGATAAACATCGGTAAAATCATTGACATCTATCCAATCTATTAAATTGTCTTCTAAAACTGAATTTCCTAAAATTCCGGCAGTATAAAAATCATTAATATAAATGCCACGATGTTGAGCAAGAAGGCCAAGAGAAATGGTATCGTCATCATCATCGCAATTAAATGCCATGATACAAAAGAAGCAAAGTATAATTTTGAAAAACCTTTTCATAAGCTAGTGATTTGATTTTCAAAAATTTATCATCACTAATTTAAGGATTATTTTTTATTAGCTAATTACTTACAAATTAGACATAAAAAAACCCAAGCAATAACTTGGGTTTGGATGAAATATATAGCTTGATTTTTAATCTTCAGGATGCATAAAGCGTTGCTTTGCAAGCAACTCTTCTTCAGTTTCTACAATGTCCTCATCTGGCACACAGCAGTCAACGGGGCAAACTTCAGCACATTGTGGCTCTTCATGGAAGCCCATACATTCTGTACACTTATCTGGTGCAATGTAGTAGTACTCATCACTAATAGGGACTTGAGGTTCATCTGCATCTACTTCGTTACCATTTGGTAATACAATGTTACCTGTTAAACTCGTACCATCTTTATAACGCCAATCGTCGGCACCTTCGTAAATGGCTGTATTTGGGCATTCCGGCTCGCATGCACCGCAATTTATACATTCGTCTGTGATTATAATTGCCATAGTTTTTAATCTTTTAATCTGGGGTAGATCGTTTTCATTTGGTCAGATTTAATTCGCAAATCATAGTCATTTATCAAAATCAAACCTTTTCTTGCTCATTTCGTTTCCGTAATTTTGCAGATGCAAAAATAAAGCCAAAACCATTTATTACCAAACCATGTATGGAATTACAACAAAGAGTTAACGCTTTTGTAAAATTGGGCAACTTTTTAAGTCAGTTTACACCTTCACCAAAAGAAGCTGATATAGATAAAAGTCTAATCGATGGATTTAAACATCAGTTGAAGTTAGCTGAGGAATCTAATGGTTGGTTTACAAAGAAGAATCTTGCCTTTGCCTTGCAATCTTGGGCAGATAATCTATCGGAAAAAAATTTAACTATTTGGACTAGTAATTACAGTTTTACAAACATCGATACTAAAAACATAGCCATAATTATGGCAGGTAATATACCCTTAGTAGGTTTTCATGATTTTTTAAGCGTTCTATTATCTGGTCATAAAGTGTTGGTGAAACAATCTTCTAACGACAAGCACCTTCTTCCCTTTTTATCAAAATATTTGGAGTTTGTTGAGCCGGGCTTTAAAGGGAAAATAAAATTTACTGAAGAAAAACTTACAGATTTTGATGCTGTTATTGCTACAGGTAGTAATAATACTGCACGATATTTTGAATATTACTTCAAAGACAAACCGGCTATAATACGAAAGAATCGAAACTCGATAGCTGTACTTACTGGTGATGAATCGCAAGAAGACTTAGAAGCCCTATCCGATGATATTTTTAGATACTACGGTTTGGGTTGCAGAAACGTTTCAAAACTTTACGTCCCTAATGGTTATAACTTTGATGAATTTTTTAAGGCCATTTTTAAGTGGAAAGACATTATTAACGAAACAAAGTATGCCAATAATTACGATTACAACAAGGCGGTGTATTTAATGAGTGAGTTCGATATGTTAGAGAATGGTTTCCTAATGATAAAAGAAGATAAAAGTTTTGGTTCCCCCATTGCTACGCTTTTCTATGAATACTACAATAGTGTTGAGGAACTTCAAACACTTCTTAAAACTCAAGAAGATAATATACAATGTGTAGTAGCTAATGGCTTTTTAGCTGATGAAATTTTATTTGGAGCATCTCAAAACCCTCAATTATGGAATTATGCGGATAATGTCGATACTGTTGATTTCTTGTTGAAATTATAGCCTAAAAATTATCAATTTCTTAATGGTAATTTCTTTTATAATCGTCACCTTTGCAGAGGTTAAATTAATACACCATGATTAAAAAACACAACTTTAGTGCAGGACCATGTGTGCTGCCAAAATCAGTAATGCAAAAAGCATCAGAAGCACTTTTAGATTTTGATAATGGTTTATCTCTAATCGAAATATCACATCGTAGTAAACCATTTGTTGACGTGATGGAAAAAGCGCGCTCTTTGGCTTTAGAACTGCTAGGTTTAGAAGGTAAAGGTTATAAGGCTTTATTTCTTCAAGGTGGCGCAAGTACTCAGTTTTTAATGGTTGCGCTTAATATGTTAGAGAAACGTGCTGGATATCTTAATACTGGTACATGGAGTTCTAAATCAATAAAGGAAGCTAGAATCTATGATGACATTTACGAGGTAGCTTCATCAGAAAGTGGTGGTTTTAACTATATTCCTAAAGGATACGAAATCCCTGAAGATTACGATTACTTCCATTGTACATCCAACAATACAATCTTTGGAACTCAGATAAAGAATTTCCCAAAATCACCAATACCAATGGTATGTGATATGAGTAGCGATATCTTCTCTAGAACTTTAGATTTTACCCAGTTTGATTTAATCTACGCTGGGGCTCAAAAAAACATGGGACCGGCTGGAACAACACTAGTTGTGGTTAAAGAAGATATTCTTGGTAAGGTATCGCGAAAAATTCCATCAATGATGGATTATAAAGTTCATATAGGTAAAGGCAGTATGTTTAATACACCACCAGTTTTTGCAGTATATGTATCTATGCTTACGATGCAATGGTTAAAAGATTTAGGTGGAATTAAAGCCATTGAAGAAGAGAATGAGAAAAAAGCGCGTTTAATCTATTCTGAAATTGATTTAAATCCACTTTTCAAAGGATATTCAGTTAAGGAAGACCGTTCTTTCATGAACGCTACTTTTACATTAGAAAATGAAAATCTAAAGGAAACTTTTGATGCCATGTGGAAAGAGGCAGGAATTAATGGTCTTAATGGACATAGAAGTGTTGGTGGTTATAGAGCTTCAATGTATAATGCCTTGTCATTAGATAGTGTTAAGGTATTAGTTGAGGTGATGAGTGAATTAGAAAGTAAAGCGTAACAAAAAAAATAGAATAAAATATATATGAAAGTTTTAGCAAACGATGGTGTTTCTCAAAGTGGTATTGATGCGCTAGAAGCGGCAGGTTTTGAGGTATCTACAACTACTGTCGCACAAGAACAACTCCAGAATTACATAAACGACAAAGATATTAGTGTACTTTTAGTACGAAGTGCTACAAAGGTTAGAAAAGATATTATAGATAACTGCCCAGGTTTGAAAATAATTGGACGCGGTGGTGTTGGTATGGATAACATTGATGTTGAATATGCAAGAGAAAAAGGACTACACGTTATAAATACACCTGCCGCATCTTCGCATTCTGTAGCAGAACTAGTATTTGGTCATTTTTATGGTTTAGCAAGATTTCTACATAACTCAAACAGAGATATGCCACTTGAAGGCGATAGCAATTTCAAAAAACTTAAGAAAGCGTATGCTAAAGGCACAGAGCTAAAAGGTAAAACGCTTGGAGTTATTGGTTTTGGACGAATCGGCCAAGCAACAGCAAAGGTTGCTATTGGTGCTGGGATGAAGGTTGTTGCTTTTGATCCATTTATAGAAAATACTACGCTGGAGTTGGACTTTTTTGATGGTCAAAAATTAAGTTTCGATATCACTACGATTTCAAAGGAAGACGTTTTAAAACAGGCAGATTTTTTAACATTGCATGTTCCTGCCCAGAAAGATTATATTATTGATGACGCTGAATTAAATCAAATGAAAGACGGCGTAATCATTGCAAATGCAGCTCGTGGTGGCGTGATTAACGAGGTTGCACTTGTAAAAGCAATTGAAAGCGGTAAAGTTGCAAGAGCGGCGTTGGATGTGTTTGAAAAAGAGCCGCAGCCAGAAATTCAATTACTTATGAATCCTGCATTGTCATTAACACCACATACAGGCGCAGCCACTAGTGAAGCACAAGATAGAATTGGTGTAGAATTGGCAACACAAATAATTGATATTTTAAAAAATTAAGTTTTTTGTGACTTTTTTAGAACAATAGAGTCCTAATATATGTTAGGACTTTTTTTGTACCTTTCAATTAGAAATTTATAACCTTAATTTAAACAAACAATGGCAGGAATTTTCGACTTATTAAACAGTGATTTAGGTAAAACCATTATAAGTGGTGTATCTGGTTCTACAGGGACAGACCAAAATAAAACGAGTAGTGTATTAACAATGGCTTTACCAGTATTAATGAAAGCCATGGAGCGCAATGCTTCTACTCCTCAGGGAGCACAAGGATTAATAGGTGCTTTAAATGGTAAGCATGATGGTAGTATCTTAGACAATTTAGGAGATTTGTTTAATGGTGGCGTTAATGATGATGTAAAAATTGATGGTGGAAAAATTCTTGGTCATGTTTTAGGAAATAGACAAGGTGGTGTTGAGCAAGTCATTGGTCAAAAAGCTGGTATAGATGCCGGTTCAGTGGGTAATATACTAAAAATTGCTGCACCAATATTAATGGGGATTTTGGGTAAACAAGCACGCCAAACTAATGTAAGTTCTCAAAGTGATCTTGGTGGATTATTAGGTGGATTGTTAGGCGGAGCTAGTCAAAGCGGTGCAGTAACTAAAGAACAAACCTTTTTAGAGCAAGTATTAGACTCAGACGGAGATGGAAGTGTAATTGATGATGTTGCGGGTATGGTATTAGGAGGATCTAAGAAAAAAGGTGGATTAGGCGGATTACTAGGTGGATTATTCGGAAGATAGTTTACATCTCATACATATATTTAGAAAGCAGCTACTTTGGCTGCTTTTTTTGTCGCTTTACTAATCAAAACTACGAGTTAACTCAATGCCAGTTGTGAAGACGAGTTGCACTAATTTAATTTGTAAAACAATTTTAATGAACAATTCAATATTTAATATCTTTATACAATGAAAGCTACTACTCTATTTTTGGTAATTATTTTAATGGTATCGAGCTGCAAATCTATCGATGCTCCGAGTCCTGTTTCAGATGAACGCGAAGAAAGTTTGGTAGACAATGATACCGTAATTATTGATAGTGATGAAAACGCCTACGAAATCATTATTATTGAGCCTGGGTTCAACGGATGGCTACAAAGCACGGCTAGACCACGTCACTATTATTCGCAAGACTTCCTAGAAACTCGTAATCAAATTTATGTAACTAACTGGAACATGAGAGTTAATCAGCCATTACGTTTTGATCCAAACTTATATCAACTTACAATTGATTACAACAGGCATGAAGATTATGGCTACGAAATCAACTATAAGTTATATAACTACTTTATTTATTTTCAATTAACTTATAATCAAAAATTAGGACCATTTGTCGTCAGAATTTAATGTAAATTTGTAGCGTTTTTTAAAACGCTATGGAAAAATTTAAACAACGCTGGGAAATTAGCCAAAACTGGCAGTTAATATTTCCCATACTTGGATTATTAGCTTTAGGATATACATCATATAAGATTGCAAATGCAATGGCGAGCAAATTTGGTGTAATAGCCACCATTATCCTAGCAATTGCAATATGTTTTGGGCTATTACAATTTGTTCTTTTCTTATTTAAAAAATTAGAGACCAAGTGGATTTTAGAGGCCAAATGGGAAATGATACGAGTATTTATCGTTTTTGCAATTACAGGAAGCTCTTCGATGTATGTTGGTCGGCCAATAATAAAATTACTAGGTATTACTAAAGAAAATCTAAATCCTGCAGTTTATTGGTTTTTATTTATTATCATTGGGCTCGTTTTTTATCAAATATTATTGGTATTTTTCGGCTGGATTTTTGGACAACACAAATTTTTCTGGGAATTCGAAAAAAAAATGTTGCGCAGATTTGGTCTTAGTCGCTTTATAGATTGAAAGAGAAAAAGTTACATATCATACTTAAATTACTTTCTGTAATATTAGTATTTGCTATTATTACTCCAACATTGGTAAAGTTCTCTCATGGGTTTCAAGACCATGAGCATGAAGTATGTTATGGCGAATCTTCTTCGCACCTTCACGAGATTGATATAGATTGTGAGTTTTATAAATTTAAACTCAACACTCAATATGTTGATAAATTCAAAAAAGTTGAAGTCTTAACGTTAGATAATATATCTGATGAGATAAATTCGCAATACAACTTCATAAGCGATTATCAAAAACTTCAATTTTCACTTCGCGGTCCTCCGCATTTCGTTTAAAATTTAAACGAATCCTAATGTATATCGGTATGCGTCATTGCACATACCAGATAGACAACAATATATTATTTATAGATTATTTTAATGAAGCAAATCTTTGCAATAGTTGCTTTTGCTATTACGTTTACGGGAGTTTCACAGAATTGTAAGAACATTCTGCTTGGAGAGCTTACAGATTTTCATGACAAAACACCAATTGTCGGTGCCACAGTTTATATCAAAACACTTGATAAATATACTGCGTCAGACAGTGATGGAAAGTTTAAAATTGAAAAGCTCTGTAATGGCCCAATAACGCTAGTAATCTCTCATGTTGCGTGCGAGACTAAAACAGTAACCTTTGAAATAAATGGTGATACATTTAAAGCTATTGATATTGAACATCATATCGAAGAATTAAATGAAGTTTCAGTAAAAACAGGAGCAACTAAAAAGATTACTTCTACAAGTCAAGAAACACTTATTAAAGCTAATACATTAAAAAAATATAGCAGCTTAAGTCTTGGCGATGCTTTAAAAGAAGTACCTGGAGTTTCATCTATAAATACAGGAAATACAATTGTAAAACCAATGATAAATGGCCTGCATAGTAGTAGAATTTTGATCATGAATAATGGTGTGCGTTTACAAGATCAAGAATGGGGTGTTGACCATGCTCCAAATATTGATATTAATAGTGCAAATCAAATTTCAGTGATCAAAGGTTCTGGTGCTTTGGTATATGGTGGTGATGCCGTTGGTGGTGTTGTTGTCATTAAACCTAATAGAAGTATAAGTAAAGATACTTTATTTGGACGTACAATAATTGGTGGGCAAACTAATGGTAGAGGATATAATATTACTTCTACTCTTAACAAAAACTATAGTTCTGGATGGTTTGCTCAGCTACAAGGATCTTACAAAAGAAATGGAGATTTTGAGGCTCCTGATTATATCCTATCCAATACGGGCTTAGAATCAAAAGGATTTGCCACACGATTCGGTAAAAAGAAGTTCGAATCTGGTTTTGAAGTCTTTTATAGCTTCTTGGATAATGAAATTGGTATTTTAAGAACATCACATGTTGGTAATCTTTTTGATTTAAGAGAATCTATAAATTCTGGGCAACCATTGGTAATTAATGACTTTACTTATGATATAAATGTTCCTAAACAAGAGATAACACATCATTTAGCAAAGATTAATTATTACCGACGCTTTCAAAATTTTGGAAGAGTAAGTTTGCAATACGATTATCAAAACAATAGACGTCAAGAATTTGATGTTAGAATTGGTGACCGTAGAAATATACCTGCAGTAGATTTAATATTACAAACGCACACGTTATCGGCAGATGTAAATTTAGATTCAAATTTAGAGCGTAAGTACAATTTTGGGCTTCTTGGTCGTTATCAAGATAATTTTGCTGACCCTGATACAGGTGTAAGACGAATTATCCCTGATTATGATAAGTATGATTTTGGGATATATGCCACTACAGAATGGCAAATAAACGATGATTTACTAGCAGATGCTGGTATACGGTATGATTTTAATCGTATAGATGCCAAAAAGTTTTACAGAAGATCTAGATGGGAAGAACAAGGTTATGATGTTGATTTTGCAGATATTGTTATAGAAGAATTATCGACACAGCTTTTAACAAATCCAGTATTTAACTATCATAATATTTCAGCATCTGCTGGGATTAAGTATGATATCGACGATAAGAATCAAGTATTATTTAATTACAGTCTAGCAAGTAGACCTCCAAATCCTTCGGAATTGTTTAGCGATGGATTGCACCATGCACTAGCAAGAATTGAATTAGGAGATCTTAGATTTAACAAAGAGGTAGCTAATAGAGTTTCGACATCATACTCATTCACCACTTCTAAATTCAATTTACTAGCAGAAGTATTTTATAACAGAATCAACGATTATATTTATATAAGACCTTTTGATGATGCTTTAGAAAACCGAGGTGCTTTTGCGATTTGGGTTTATGAACAAACAGATGCTGAGTTATTTGGTTTTGATATTAACGCCACGTATGATGTAACAAATAATCTGCAACTGCAAAACAAATCATCTTTTATTAAGGGTAATGATTTAAATACGGATCTACCTTTAATAAATATTCCTGCGTTTAATACTGCAAACCAGATTACATACACCAATAGTAATTGGTATAATTTTTCAGCAAGTCTGAGGTCTGAGTGGGTTTTTGAACAAAACGAATTTCCAGATTTTAATTACACTGTCACTGACCAACTTACAGGTCAAGAATTTGAAATAGATATTAGCACACCACCACCTGCTTATCACCTATTACATTTTTACAGTGAAGCAACATTTAATTTAAGCGATAAAACCAGTTTAAATGTAGCGCTTGGCGTAAATAATATTTTTGACACATCATATAGAAATTATTTAAATGGTTTACGCTTTTTTGCCGACGAACCAGGACGTAATATCACTTTACAATTACAACTTAATTATTAAAACATACACCATAAAATTATATACCTATGAAAATCAATTTTTTAAATTTAAATTCTATGAAAACAAGTAAATTACTTATTGCGGCATTATTTTGCCTTACGCTGATTACATCGTGTTCTGATGATGATGATAATCCTGCTCCAGTTAATGAAGTGGAGCTAATTACTGACGTTGTACTTACATTCACAAACACTGCTAACGCTATGGATGTGGTAACTTTAAGTAATAATGCTCCAGATGGTCAAGAAGGCACTTTCAATAACACTATTAGTGGTCCATTTACGGCAGGTGCAACTTATAGATTAAGTTTGGCTATTACAAACGAAAGTGAAGCTCCAGACATTGATGATATATTAAACGATGACATTATCCCTGAAGCAGACGAGCACTTTTTTGTATACGCTGTTAATGGTATTGGCTTAACAATGACAAGAGACGCTGGTGATGTTGATGGCCCTGATGGAACTAAATTAGGTGTTAACACTACATGGGTTGCTGGTGCTGCAAGTACTGGAAATGTAAACATTACATTAATTCATGAACCTGTTACTGTTGATGATTCTAATCCATTTGGAATTGCTACTGGTGGTGAAGAAGATTTTAATATTACATTTGTTAATGTTACTATTCAATAGTTAAGAGTCTTACTCATAAAAAAGCACCTAATAGGTGCTTTTTTTTATGCTTTATTTTTTGATTTGATAGTATAGGTATAAAGCCACATAATCGTAAATGTAGGTATGACATCAGTAAAAGGTAATGCCTCTTCAATAAAAGCAATAATACCAGCGATGCGCCCGGGCTTTCCTTTATAAAGCTTAGTCATAAGATAACCAGATAGTGGTGCCCATATAAAATCGAAAGGCGGAAATATAAAGGATACATACCCTATGACATCCAAGAGCAGACTCCATACTAATTTGGGGTATTTTTTCATTAATAATTTTTATTTATTCTAAATCAATAAGTATTCCAAAAACAATTAAAGACATTTTGGCATTTTATAAAGATTACTTTAACGTTTACTTAAGAGCATTTAATACAACAGAAGTTAGTTTTGTCTAATAAAACTGTAACAATCGTAAGATTATACTGTCTTTAATTCTAAATTAACTATCATCATCAATCAATTATGAACTTACGTTCAATTTTATCGCTTTTATTAATCTCTTCTTTTTTTACTGTGTTTTCTCAGGAAATTAATATCGACCCAGACGTTAAAAAGGTATTGAATATTAAGAGAACATCTAACGCTCCTAAAATAGATGGTGTTTTAGATGATGCTGTTTGGACAGAAGCCGAAACAGCAACTGACTTTACGCAATTTAGACCAGAAATGGGTGTGGAAGCGCTTCCTCATCAAAAGACTCTTGTTAAAATGGCTTATGATGACGATGCGATATATGTTTCAGCCTATTTATATGATAAACCTGAGGACATTCAAAGGCAATTGACTAGCCGTGATAATTTTGGACAGTCAGACTTTTTCTTATTAGTTCTTAACCCTAATAATGATGCGCAAAATGACACAGAGTTTTTTGTTTTTAGCTCAGGAACGCAAGCTGATGCTGTTGCAAATCCATCAAACGGAGAAGATTTTGGTTGGAGTGCTGTTTGGGATAGCGCTGTTAAAATAGTGGATGATGGTTGGATTGTAGAAATGAAAATTCCCTACAGAACGTTACGTTTTTCAAAAGATGTAGAAACGTGGGGCTTACAATTTCACAGACGTTTTCAGGTAAATAACACACAATACACTTGGAATCCTTTAGACAGAACCAAAGGTAATATTGGTCTATATCATGGCGAATTAAAAGGCATAAAAGATATTGAACCTCCTACTCGATTAATCTTTTACCCATTTACTTCTACTGTTTTTAATAATGAAGCCAAACCTATATACAAATTAGGTGTTGATTTAAAATATGGTGTTACTGAAAACTTTACATTAGACGCTACATTAATCCCAGATTTCAGCCAAGCTGGATTTGATAATGTGGTATTAAATCTAGGACCTTTTGAACAGACTTTTGGCGAACAACGGCAGTTTTTCCAAGAAGGTGTAGACCTTTTTAATAGAGGCGGCCTTTTCTTCTCACGACGAATTGGTGGTGGTCCATCTGGTAGTTTAAACTTAGATGATGACGAAGAACTCGTTGGCGATTTTCCTAGTGAAGTCAAAGTACTAAATGCATTAAAGCTTTCTGGGAGAACCAAAAAAGGACTTGGTGTCGCAATCCTAAATGCCATTACTGAAAAAACAGATGTTACTGTTCGGAATACTGTAACCGAGGAAACCAGATCACAAACTTTAGAGCCTTTTACCAACTACAATGTATTTGTTATTGACCAGCAGTTTAACGGTAACTCTTCGGTTAGCTTAGTTAATACTAATGTTTTGCGAGAAGGAAGCTTTAGAGACGCCAATGCCACGGCATTAGTGGCAAATATCTCTAATAAAAGAAATACTTACAATATTCGAGGTAATGTAAGAATGAGTAACAGAAATCTCGAAACTGGCGTTGAGACTGGTTTAAGTTCCTTCATAAGAGTTGGGAAAGCACATGGTAAGTTTAGATATAGTTTTGATCACCGTTTTTCTAACGAAAACTTTGATATCAATGATTTAGGTGTCAACTTTAGAAATAACTTTAACAACTTTGGTATTGACGTTAATTACAGAATTTTTGAGCCAACAGAGAAATTAAACAACTTCTTTGCTAATTTTTATGTGAATTACAGACGTTTGTACAAGCCGAGTACATTTACAGGAACAAACCTTGGTATATTTGTTAATGGACAAACCAAAAAGCTCATGTGGTTTAATGCCAACATTAACTTTGAACCTGGTAAGCAGTTTGATTTTTTCGAGCCTCGTGATTTTGACAACAAACGCTTTTTCGTTTTTGAAAACATCGGCTCAATAAACGGAGGTATTCAAACCAATGACAATAAATTATTATCGGTTAGTGTTGATGCCAATACGTTCGCAATTTTTGACGGTGAACGCGACCTTTTTGGTTACGGTATAGGTATTGCGCCTTCTTTACGACTTAGTGACAAATTTAGACTTGGATTTGGATATTCTTACAATAATAATAAAGGTAGTAGAGGTTTTGCTATAAATTCTAACAATTTACCGGATGAAATTGTTTTTGGTGAAAGAGATATATTAACCATAGAAAATACGATGTCTGGTAGTTATACCTTTAACCCGTTTCATACAGTGTCACTTACGCTAAGAAACTTCTGGACTACAGTGACTTACGATGATAGACCCTACTTTTTACAAGACGACGGAAGTGTAATAGAACAAGCCAATACTTTTGAGGAATTAGGCCTTGGGAACTCTAATGTAAATTTCAATACCTGGAATTTAGACCTTAATTATACATGGCAAGTGGGTCCAGGAAGCTTTTTAACAGCACTATATAGAAATCAATTATTCAATTCTAATACAAATTCTGAAGACAGTTATTTCGAAAGTTTAGGGAATCTGTTTGATCAGGATATTAACCATATCCTTTCAGTAAGGCTACAGTATTTTATTGATTCTAATAGTTTAAAAGGAATTTTCAAAAAGAAACGTAAGGCTGAAACTAGACAGGCACGTTTAAATAGACTGAGTTATAGAAACTCTCGAGATTTTAGAAATTCGCGCAATATGATACCTACTCATCCATATTATTCTAACACAATGCTATAATCATATTAAAATAGTATTTTCGTATGCTATATGATTAAGGCCAAAAACATTCATAAATTTTATAAGGATTTGCACGTATTGAAAGGTGTAAATGTTTCTATTGACGAAAGCGAAATTGTGTCAGTAGTTGGTGCTTCCGGTGCTGGTAAAACAACCTTACTACAACTATTAGGTACATTAGATAAGCCTGATTATAAAAGAGATACTTCATTACTAATCAATGGTACCGATATTTCAACATTGAATGATAAGGCTTTAGCTAAATTTAGAAATACCAATATTGGTTTTATATTTCAGTTTCATCAATTATTACCTGAGTTTACTGCGTTAGAGAATGTGTGTATTCCAGCATTTATAAACAAAACACCAAAAGCTGAAGCCGAGAAACGCGCTAAAGAACTCCTTACGTATTTAGGATTAAGTGAGCGCATTGACCATAAGCCAAACGCAATGTCTGGTGGTGAACAACAACGCGTTGCGGTAGCAAGAGCTTTGATTAACAATCCAAAACTAATTTTTGCCGATGAGCCTTCAGGTAATTTAGATAGCGAATCAGCAGAGCAATTACATCAATTATTCTTCAAACTAAGAGAAGAGTTTAAGCAAACCTTTGTTATTGTAACCCATAACCAAGAACTTGCTAATATGGCCGATAGAAAGCTAACTATGGTCGATGGAAAGATTACGGATTAGGTTTTAAACTATCTTTATATTCAATAACATTTTTCCAAATTTCCTTAATTACCGGAACAACAATGTCGTCTTTGTAATCAATATCTGTATTAGACATTATAATTGTTCCAATTTTCGTTTTTGGATTAAAGTACATTAAAGCAAATGAGCCAAAATCCGAACCATTATGACCAATCAGCAATTCTTTTGAACCAATAAAGTCGTTGTTATACTCATTAAAAACCCCAACATTTATTCGTCCTTTTTCATTTAAGGACTCGTTAAACTGTTTTTGGTAAAAGGTTTTATATCCAGCCTTAGACAATAATGTTCCATCTCCTTCATAACCTTTAATAAGCTCAGTTAAGAACTTTCCCAAGTCTTCACTAGATGTAAACAAACCACCATTTGGGTAAGTTATTGCTGTATAGTCTGCAATTTTTTGGTCTTTAAAAAGGTAAAATTTAGACCGCTTCAATGAGTCTATACTTTTAATTGTCCAACCAGAATTATTCATGTCGAGTTCGTCAAATATGTACTTTGACGTAAACTCAGCATATGACATTCCTGTAGCTTCAGCTATAACCAATCCACATATATCAGCTCCAAAATTTGAATACTCAAAGGTATCTCCCGGCGCATTGTCAGAAAACATTTCTACAGTATACCATTGCCCCTTTACAGATAAGCATGATTCTAAAAACTCAAGAAGTGATATACGTTTTTCAGGTTTTTGAAAGTGACTAAAAGCAACTTCTTCTTTATTATTTACGTCTTCGTTTTCTAGTATAAACGCTCTTAAATAATTTTCTTCATTATCAATTATTGATGATGAATGAGTAGCTAAATGTCTTATGGTTATTGGAATTTCTGGATATTTTGGATGAACAACGTCAAAAGGTAAATATTTATTTATTGGATCATCTATGTTTAATTTACCCAACTCTTGAGCTTTAAGTAGAGAAATACCTAGCAATGTTTTTGCAACAGAACCAATATTTTGTGCGGTGTTTTTATGATAATTTATAGTGTTCTTTGAATCTTGATATCCAAAACCTTTGTTGTAAATAGAACCATTTTGGTCAACTATATTTACTGAAAAACCTACAACCTCTCCATCTTTGTTTGCAGCTTTAAGCTTAGAGGATAAAGAATCTTGAATTGCTGAATAATCATTTTTGAATTGGTTTGTAGTTTCAGTTTCGTGTTTGCATGAAACAACCATAAAGGCTATAACCAGAATAAAAATTGCTCTGTTCATTTGATGACGTATAATTAATTGTTGTGCTTTAATTTAAGTGAATTGATTAGCGCATCCATACCAACCATATTGTTTTCTGCAAATAGTATTGATGCTTCTTTTAGTTGTCCTTTTTTTAAATACTCTATTATGCCTGCATGCTGAGAAATTGAAAACTTTACCATATTACCAAAATCCATGTAAGCATACTCGTATCGTTGAGATTGTCTATGCAACATTTTTATCATTTTCATTAAGCTCTTATTCTTACAGTTAGATATTAATAACCCATGCCAAATTTCATCAAGTTCCACAAGTTCCTTGGGGTCATTGGATGTATCCATTTTATGATTGATAGAAATCAACTCATCTATTTGTTCCGGAGAAGGAATGCCTGACAACTCAAGAGCATATGATTCAAGTTTTGCTCTAAGCGGATATATCTCCTTTAGTTCTTCTTCTGAAAGATCTGAAAGCCGGAAACCTTTTCTTGGCTCAGATTTAACTATACCTTCAAGTTCTAATTGTTGAAGCGCTTCTCTTAAAGGAGTTCTGCTAACATTTAGCATGTCAGCCAAATGAATTTCGCGTAAAGGCTCATTTGGCTTTATTTTTCCATCTATAATTAATTGCCATACGACCTCAATAATTTGGCTTCTTAGTGATTTTTGTGTAATCATAAATTACATACTGTATATTGTATACAATATTAATATAATATTTTTAATTAGACAAATCACAATAAAAATTCTGAGTTCTGTTAAACAAATCATATTGGTAAATCGTAACTTTGCACTATCAAAGAAAACACATCAAAACCATGAGTTACAGAATAGAAAAAGACACTATGGGCGAAGTAAAAGTACCTGCAGATAAGCTTTGGGGTGCGCAAACAGAACGCTCGCGTAATAACTTTAAAATTGGTGCGCCAGCGTCAATGCCTTTAGAAATAGTATATGGCTTTGCATATCTTAAAAAAGCAGCAGCCTATACTAATTGCGAACTCGGTGTTTTAGCTGAAGAAAAACGCGATCTTATTGCTCAGGTATGTGATGAAATTTTAGATGGTCAACACGATGAACAGTTCCCTTTAGTAATTTGGCAAACAGGTTCTGGAACGCAAAGTAATATGAATGTGAATGAAGTGATTGCTAATCGCGCACATCAAATTGCTGGTAAAATTATTGGTGAAGGTGAAAAAACCATTCAGCCAAATGATGATGTTAATAAGTCTCAATCGTCAAATGATACTTTTCCAACGGGTATGCATATTGCTTCTTATAAAAAAGTGGTTGAAACTACAATTCCTGGTATTATTCAGTTACGTAACACATTACACAAAAAATCTTTAGAATTTAGCGATTGTGTTAAGATTGGTCGTACACACTTAATGGATGCTACACCGTTGACCTTAGGTCAAGAGTTTTCAGGCTATGTATCACAATTAGACCATGGTATTACTGCCCTCGAGAATACTCTAAAACATTTAAGTGAGCTTGCACTTGGCGGTACCGCTGTTGGTACAGGATTAAACACACCTAAAGGATATGATGTTTTAGTGGCTAAGTATATCGCAGAATTTACAGGATTACCGTTTATAACAGCAAAGAATAAGTTTGAGGCCTTAGCGGCGCATGATGCTATAGTTGAAACACACGGCGCTTTAAAACAAATTGCTGTGTCATTAAATAAAATTGCTAACGATATAAGAATGATGGCTTCTGGACCGCGCTCTGGAATTGGAGAAATCATTATTCCTGCAAATGAACCAGGAAGTTCAATTATGCCCGGAAAAGTAAATCCTACACAATGTGAGGCATTAACTATGGTTTGCGCACAGGTTATTGGTAACGATGTTGCAGTGTCTGTTGGTGGTACTCAAGGACATTACGAGCTTAATGTATTTAAACCAATGATGGCCGCTAACCTACTCCATTCTGCACAACTTATTGGTGACGCTTGTGTGAGTTTTGATGAGCATTGTGCTTCAGGTATTGAGCCAAATCATGCAGTGATTAATCAATTATTAAACAACTCTTTAATGTTAGTTACCGCATTGAACACCAAAATAGGCTATTATAAAGCTGCAGAAATTGCAAATACTGCTCATAAAAACGGAACAACTTTAAAAGAAGAGGCCATTAATTTAGGCTATGTTACTGCCGAAGAATATGACGAATGGGTAAAACCAGAAGACATGGTTGGTAGCTTAAAATAAACACAACCAATATGTAAAAAAGGTGCCATTTCGATAGTCTTTCGAAGTGGCATTTTCTTTTTTTTCGTAACTTGAATTTTTACCTAGTCAAAATCAACCTATTGTGTCCATTTTAATTAAAAACATAAAGCAATTAGTGCAAGTCCATGAAAACATGGTTACCATTGTTAAAGGGCAAGATATGAGGCATTTACCGGTAATTGAAAATGCTTACCTCTATATACAAGATGACACAATCGTGGAGTTTGGCACGATGGACTTTTGTGATGGTATTGAAGCAGAAACCGTAATCGATGCTACTGGCAAACTTGTGTTGCCATCTTGGTGCGATTCGCATACACATATTGTATATGCGGGCAATCGTGTTTCAGAATTTGTTGACCGAATTAATGGCTTAAGTTATGCTGAGATTGCAAATCGTGGTGGTGGCATATTAAATTCGGCAAAGCAACTGCAAAACACCTCTGAGGATGATTTGTATGAGCAATCGACTAAGCGATTAGATGAGATGATTGCAATGGGTACTGGTGCTGTAGAAATAAAAACAGGTTATGGATTGACGGTTGAAGCAGAACTCAAAATGCTTAAAGTCATAAAACGGATAAAGCAAGAAAGTTTAGCTAAGATTGCACCGACATTATTAGCTGCTCATGCTATTCCGCTTGAATATAAAGATGATAAACACGCTTATGTTAATAAGATTATAAAGGAGCTTATTCCGAAAGCGGCAACTTTAAGAATTGCAAAATACATTGATGTGTTTTGTGAAGATGGTTATTTTTCGGTAGAAGATACCAAAGCTATACTTGCAGCTGGTGCAACACATAATTTAATACCAAAAATACATGTCAATCAGTTCAATATACTAGGTGGTGTGAAACTCGGTGTTGATCATAATGCATTATCTGTTGACCATCTCGAGGAATTAAACGATAGAGACATCGAAGCCCTTAAAAACAGTAATACCATGCCTGTAGCTTTACCAGCATGTTCGTATTTCTTAGGCATTCCGTATACACCAGCACGCCAAATCATAGATGCTGGTTTAGCACTTGCAATAGCAACAGATTATAATCCTGGATCTACGCCAAGTGGAAATATGAACTTTGTTGTAAGTACTGCTTGCATTAAGCTAAAACTCACACCTGAAGAAGCCATCAATGCAGCAACCATAAATGGTGCTTATGCCATGGGATTTAGTAATATGTATGGTAGTATTACTAGAGGCAAAAAAGCTAATGTGATTATTACAAAACCTATGAATCATTATGCACAAATTCCTTATGAATTTGGACATAATCCTATTGATACCGTAATTATCAATGGTCAAGTATGGGAAAATTAAAAAGCCTGAAGTTGTTCTGCTTCAGGCTTTTATAAAACTAACCAACCAATCTTAATTTCCTATCTTATTTCAGTGAAAATTCTGATGAAGAAATTAATTCTTTCTCATTAAATACATTAACCACATAGCGCCCTTTTGAGAATCTTTCATCATCATCTTGCGCTATAAATTCGCATATATTTAAATTTCTGTTTTCGTAATTAAAACGACTAATCAAACTGTAATTCAACACTTTGTCTTCAAATTCAACTTGATTGTTAGCACCTAAAACATTGTTATTTGGATCAATAACTTGTACATATAATTCTTTATCTCCAGCTTCAGTAAGCGTATTACGAGCAACGGTATAACATACTCTAATTTTATCGCTACGCCTTGCACGCTCTGTCGGGATTAACTTTCCGCTACTTCTTTCTATAACCCCAAATCCTTTAAGCCCAATAGTTTGTAAAGCACCTGCATCTTTAACAACATCTGCTAGTTCTGTATTCTGAACCAAAAGAGAATCTGTAAAAGCCGAACGCTCTGCTAATTGAATTTGAGTACTATCTAAAGTAGTTGCTAATAATTCATTTTCAACTTTTAAACGGTCGTTCTCTTCTAACAGAACATCCATTTCTTCTTGTAAAGCCAGGTATTTCTTTTTGTATCTCCAAAGGCTATTCACGCTATTTTGAGATACTTTAAGTGAGTCCATTAAACCTTGAATACGATCTCTAGCAGCCACTAACTTTTCGTTTGCAACTTCATTTTCTCCAATGGCAGCGTCATATTGCTGAGCCATTACATTAAGATCATTCATTACTTGTTTTTTCTCTTTAACTAATGTGGCTTCAGTTTCCTTTTTTTCGCTATATAATTTAGAAGCATAAAATCCTGTTCCTAAAAATAGTGCGACCAAAATACCTAAAGCTACTTTTAAACCTATGTTATTACTTGTTCCGCTCATAGTTTTTGTTTTTGAGTTTTTGATAATTCTTGTTTTTTAATTTTTAATTTATGTTCGCTAAAATTATAAGCTGTACATTTATTTTAAATTATTATTAGCTAATGCAAAACTTAATTGTACTTACTTCTAACGAACGTGATACACTTGTTAAAACTCGCAAAGGCGAGATTAAATTTGGCGAACATGTTCAGTTGATGAACAACTTCACAAACATATACGACGCTATTGAAAGTATGGATGTCGACTATGTGATTTTTGGTATATGTGAAGATATTGGTGTTATAGCAAATCACGGAATACCAGGCACTTATAAGGCTTGGAATACCACAAAAAAAATTCTATTAAATATCCAAAGTAATGTATTTATAGATCCAAGAAAAGTGTTAATCTTAGGTCATTTGGATTATTCCAAAGAACTCAAATCTATAAAAGATGAAACTCTAACTAATAAAAAAAGAATTACCCAAGCCAGAAAACTAACCGAAACTATTGACTCTGATGTATCTCATCTCGTATTTTCTATTATAAAAGCAGGTAAAATACCTATAGTTATTGGCGGTGGCCATAACAACGCATACGGGAATATTAAAGGTGCATCATTAGCATTAAAGAAGCCTATTAATGCTATAAATTTTGACGCTCATCACGATTTTAGACCAGAAGAAGGTCGTCATAGTGGTAATGGGTTTAGTTATGCCTATAATGAAGGATTTTTAAAGAATTATTTCATATTTGGATTACATGAAAACTATATATCACAAAAAAGTTTAGATACTTTAAATGAAATAAAAACGATCGACTATTGCACTTTTGAAGACTTGGTTGTACGTAACCAAGTGAAGTATAAAGTAGGAATGCAACGTGGACTTCAGCATGTCTCTACTTCAAATTATGGTATAGAAATAGATTGTGACGCCATAGAGAACATTCCAAGTAGCGCACTAACTCCAAGTGGTTTTTCAGCTAATAAAGCAAGGCAGTTTGTGAGTAAAATGGCTAGCCATAAAAATGCAACATACCTACATATCTGTGAAGCCGCACCAAAAAAGAAAAGCCAAACTCAAGTTGGTAAGCTTATCTCCTATTTAATCACAGATTTTATTAAAGCAAAAAATAATTAGAGATTTATGTCTATACAATTTCAAAAATAGTTACATTTACATAAGTACTTATATAATTATTAATTTACATGGATAGTTTAAGAGGATATGGCCATTTAGGAATAGGGTCTAGATTAAAAAGAATAAGCGATTACGTTATGCGCGAGACACAATTAGTATATGACACTTGCCACATTGATTTTGACCCTTACCTATTCCCCGTATTTAAAACAATTAGCAACTATGATGGTATTACAAACAAAGAATTAGTAAATCTTATCAATTTTACTCAACCTGCAATAACCCAATTTGTAAACAAACTACGAGACAAAGGTTATGTAGATATTAAAAGTCATAAACTTGATAAGCGAAAAAAGATAATACTACTAACCAAAAAGGGCGAACAATTATTTGTACAGCTAAAGCCTGTATGGGAAGCTATTAATAAAACAATAAAGCAAGTTACTACTCAAAAAACGGATTCATTATTAGAGCATCTTGATAAAATGGAGGATGCTTTTAAAAGTAAAGATTTTAGTCTAATGATATTAGAAAACATAGATAAAAGCATTAAACAACACATAGATATTATTAACTACAGACCTGAGCACAAAGAGGCGTTTTACGATTTGAACATTGAATGGCTAAAAACCTTCTTTTATGTTGAGGCTTATGATGAAGAAGTGCTAAGTAAACCCGAGCAGTACATTATAGATAAAGGTGGTTTTATATTCTTTGCAAAAAAGGATGACAAAGTAGTTGGAACTGTTGCACTTATGCCTACTGATACCATAGGAATTTTAGAGTTAACAAAAATGGCTGTATCTCCAGAAGAACGCGGTCAGAAAATAGGTCAGCAATTGATGAAACACTGTATTTCTTTTGCTAAACAAGAAGAACTAAAAGCCCTTCTGCTCTATTCTAATACCAAATTAGAGAATGCTATATATGTGTATAGAAAGTATGGTTTTAAAGAATTAGAATTGGAAAAAGATAGCCCTTATAATCGATCGGATATTAAGATGTTATTGGAGTTTTGAAACTCAATTAACGAATTCATCACAATTAGTATTACAATTATAACATAACGCCATTATAGTCTGATTGTAAAGCTCTTTAACTTCTTTATCATCAGGAAATATAGCCATGGCTAGCTTAAACTCTGATAAAGCGCCACGGTAATTGCCCGTATCTAGCCGATACTTACCTGAATTGACTAAAAATTTAAAGCCTCTATTATCTCTTAGTTCTTGATGTTTTAACTCATACTGTACGAGTTGCTTTTCGTAACGCATCCATCTATTACAAACTCGTATACTAACTGTTACCAGTACAATAAAAAGTGTGATGCGAATTAATATGTCAGATGCGTTTTTCCAATATCCTAACTTAAATTCCCAATCATAGTTTTGGGCTTTTGTAACTGGGTCTTTTTGTGGCACAGAAAATAGTCTTCGCGATTGCTTAGAATATTTCCATTTATGTATGCCTAAACCCATAATACAGCCTTTATTTATGGGTATATGTTTTGATAAGAATGTTACAACTAAAGCAATGCCTTTAAGAACTGAAAAGCACGATATGAAAAATAAACGGTTCTAAGACCACTTAGAACCGTTTACAGAAACAATCAGTTAATAATGACTAATTTATTTTGAAAGCTAAGAGCTTATTTTCTAGCATAATTGGTATTAAAATTATACGCTCCGTAAGATTATAATAAAAATCAGCTGAGCCTGCATCTAAGTCTTTAATTTTAGAAGAATTACCTGATTTGTCAATTGATAAAAGACTTCCATCAATCCAATCCGAAACGATAAATCCATTATTTACAGCAACTAAGCCATCTAAATTGCCTATGGACTTCGTAAGAGTCTTAATTTCTTTTGTATTGATGTCAACTTCTATTAATTTTCCTGGAACTTCTGTCCCGAAAGTTTCAGGATTAGTAACAACGCCCCAACTAGACACATATAGTTTATTGTTCACTATCTCTAGACCATTAGGAAAATTTAAATCTTCTGATTTTAACCAGAGTGTAATAGTATCATCTTTTATTTTATAAATAGCATTACCTCCAAAAGTATCACTGACATATACAGATCCATCGCTAGATATATCTATATCATTTAAAAAAGTGGCACCTTCTGCATTAAATCTCTTAATGATTTCACCTTTTATGACATCGACCACCACAACTTGGTCTATATCCGCAATAAATAAGTGGTTGTAATATAAACCCAATCCTTTAGGTGCATTAAAACCTGTAATCCATTGTTTTGTTTTTAATTCCCCAGAACTGTTAACAATAGAGATAAATCCCTTACCGTTCTTTTCTGCTGGTTGCCCAGAAACATTAGACACATAGTAAACATCTGAATTTGAATCGTAAACAATCGACTCAGGAGCTTCTAACCCTTCAACTTCCCATATTTCAGTAAGTTTTTGAGCATTTAAATTAAGGGTTGATAATAGTACAATAGATAATAAATATTTCATAATAGTGTATTTTAATGGTTAATTTTTTGAATTTCTTCTAAGACAACTTCACCTAACTTTGAGGCAGATGCTGGGTTTTGACCCGTTACCAATCTATCATCTGCGCTTACTTGTTCTTGCCATAAGTCAGATTTTTCAATTATGGCGCCACGCTCTCTTAATTTTGTTTCCAATAAAAACGGAACAACAGTTTCCAATTTAAGAGCTGTTTCTTCCTCGTTTGTAAATGCACTTACCTTCTTACCATCTACTAAGTAAGAACCATCACTTAATTGGATGTTTACCAATGATGCCGGACCGTGGCATACTGCACTTACGATGCCATTTTTTTCGTATATGGTAGCAGCTATTTTGGCCAAATCCTTATTATTTGGAAAATCCCACATTGTGCCGTGACCACCTACATAGTGAATAGCAACATAATCTTCTGGGACAATCTGAGAAGGAGTTAATGTGTTCTCAATCTTTTGTTTAATGCCTTGATTGTTCCAAAACTCCTTGTTTATCTCATCGTCTAAGTCAAAACCATCAACTGGTGCTTTACCACCTTTTGGGCTTACAAAATCAATCGCGTAACCTGCATCACTTAACACCTTCCAAGGATGAGCAGCTTCACTTAAATAAAATCCTGTTGGTTCTCCGGTGTTACCCAATGCATCGTGACTTGTTAATACAAATAATATTTTCTTCTTATCGTTTTGTATTGTTTTAATATTGGAAGTATGTTCTACATTGTCTTTCTTGTTCGTATTTACACAATTACTAAGTGTAAGAATTAGAATAATCGTAGCTAAAAATGATTTTTTCATAGTGTTTAAATTTTTACACTACAAAATTATGGGTAAGGCCTACAGTCGGCATAGGACCTAAATCACATTATTAGTGTGATGTATGTCACATTATAATCTGCTTAATGTTTCTCTAGAAACACCTAAATATGCGGCTATCATCTTTTTTGGAACACGCTGAAAAAGATTAGGATATAGTTTAAGCATTTGGTTGTATCTGTCTTCTGCAGACATCCAAAGCAATGAAAGTATTCGTTGTTGAAGGGCTGCATATCCATAGTTTGATTTTACTCGCCAATAGTGCTCCATATTGTGCGATTCTTTACATAACTGATTCCTTTGGTCTAAGGTTATAGAAAGTAATTCAGAATCTTCTATGCAATCTATATAAATAGTGGCCTTAACTTGATTGAAGTAAGCATTAAAATCTGTAATCCACCAATTCTCTGTGGCAAATTGTAAGATATGTTCCTTTCCCTTTTGATCAAGATAATAAGCCTTTATACAACCTTTTATTACCCAGTATTCATTGGTAACCATCTCACCTTCTTGAACAAGAAACTGATGTTTCTTTCTTTTTAAAGGTTTAAAAAAAGAAGTAATATGACTGAATTCGTCATCCGAAAGCTTAGGTAGTATCTCTTGTATATGTTTTTTAAAAAGTAAACTCATGGAGTTAATCCAAAAACATTATTTCTAAATGAATTAAAGTTGGAAATGAGATTTCAAATAATCAAAAGCATCTTCAATTGAATCAAAAATATGTTCTTTAGAGATTAAATCTGGTACAATATCTATTGATACTAATTTGTCCATAGGTTGTTCTTGTACGGCCGTTAAAATGACCTGAATACCTTTCTTTTCTAAATCCAAAATGGCATTCTCTAAAGCATACAAACCTGATTGATCTACGTAAGGGACTCGATCCATACGAATAATTAAGGCCTTTACACCATCTGGAATAATCTTAATTTCGTTTTGGAAATGTGATGTAAAGCCAAAGAACAATGGTCCATACAAGTGTTTTATATAAACTTTATCCTTGTAATTGTTATAAAATTGTTCTTCGTCCTGCCAAGGTTTTTCACCATCAAATCCTGCTAAAGTTCCAACTTCCATACCTTGTTCACCAATGTCACTTGCACGTTTCATAAATAACAAAGACGCTAGTAATACACCAATACCAACAGCTTGAATCAAACTACCAAAGGTGGTCATTAATAGAACAAGAATAAGCACTACTGCATCTGCTCTAGGAACAGCTAACAAATGCTTTAAGCCTTTAGTATCTATGATTTTAAATCCTATCGGGATTAACAGTCCAGCAAGTACAGATAGTGGAATATAACCCGCCAATTTACCAAGACCTAATAATACTGCTAATAAGAATAAGCCATGAGCAGTTCCTGAAAGTTTGGTACGTCCACCAGCATTAATATTAACAACTGTACCTTTAGTTGCTCCAGCACCTGGAATACCACCAAAAATAGCCGCTATCGTATTACCGATACCCTGACCAATAAGTTCTCTATTACTATTATGCTTGGTTTTTGTCATATTATCTGCTATTACAGACGTTAATAACGAATCTATTGAACCTAACACTGCAAGTATTATGGCGTATTCAGCAATAAGTGAATATGCGCTTGAATCTATGGAGAAAATTCCATCTAACTGTACAGAAGGTAAACCTGAAGGAATTTCACCTATAATAGGTATATCCCATTGCAAAAAGTAAGCCGCTAAAGAAGCAACAACTAAAGCCACTAATGCACTTGGAATAGCTTTAGTTATATAAGGAAATACATAATATACAAGAACAGTAAGTAGACCTAATGCAAGTGCTTGCCAGTTAAATTCTGCGAATAACCTCGGCAAATCCTGAATAACCAACCAAGTTGATTTAGCAGAGCCTAAACCTACAAAAGGGAATAACTGTAGAATTACAATGATTAATCCTACACCACTCATAAATCCTGATACTACTGGGTATGGGAAATACTTTACATAGCTCGCTATATTTAAAAAGCCAAATAAAATCTGAAACAGTCCACCTAATAGAAATGTTGCTATAATTATTGGCATCGCTGTATCTAGGCTTCCCGTCATTTCAATAGCAGCCGCTACTAATGTTGCAGAAACAACTGTCATTGGACCTGTTGGCCCACTAGCTTGTGTTGATGTACCTCCAAAAATGGCAGCAAATATTCCGACAGCAATAGCACCATAAAGTCCTGCAATAGCACCTAATCCGGATTGTACACCAAAGGCTAATGCCAAAGGTAATGCTACAATACCAGCGACTAATCCGCCTGTTAAATCTCCTTTTAAAAATTTAAAATCGTAATATTTTGAAATCATTTGTGATGGTTAGTTAGATTATAGATTTTAATTATTTAGTGCTTTTAAAGAATCTAGTTTGCGTTCCAGAGCTTCTATTTGCTCAGCATTATCATTGGTTTTCGCTTCTATCTTTAGAGAATCAATTGATTTTTCATAATCTTCGACTGGTTTAGGCTGCTCGTTAAAATAATACCCAATGCCTTCACTAGAACGCCAAGCCTCGTTAAGTTGTTTGTAAATGGTTTCATCCCATGAGCTTGGGTGTTTTACATCAATCCAAACAACATCACGATATTCACTATCCACCAATGCTAAATCTGGTGTTGCCGAACCATCAAATTGACCCTTTTTGTTGATGGCAGATACAGTACCAAGGAAAAATAAGCGTTTTCTTCCTGCAATATCCTTTATGTACGGCCTAAACTCAACAGGTTTATTGGCTTCCCAATCAAACTCCTTGCGAGATTCTACTATTTTTAATGGCATCGCAGAAACACCAGCATAACCTTGTTTCTTTTTAGCATGGTCATAATAATATAGTTTATCAGTTCCATCAGCAGGAATAAAAACACTATAGCTTAAACTCGTACGTTCATCTCCTACAGGTTCTAAACCAAACCAATGGTACAATCCACTATATGCATTGGTATTACTGCCAACAAAATCAAAATCTGTGACATAAGGTTGTTGGTTTTGATCTTCAGGCATATCAGGAATTTTTACCGCCGTTTCCATGTTCCATGGTAATGGGTCACTAAAACCTCCCAAGAATTTCAATGATTCAGCTTGCAATTGGGATACCTTTTCCGAAAGCGTGTTTTGCTTATTCAAAAAAGCGTAATTTTTTATTTCGGAAGGAGGAACAAAAGTTCCTTTACCTATAGAAATGCGCTCCAGATAATCATTAAAATCGTGCACTCCATTATCAATTATCATAACACCTCCAAATGTAGGATACGGAAAGAAAAAGCCTTTCCATTTAATAAGACTTACGACTTGTACCCATTCGCCACTATCATCTTTCATATAAAAGGTATCACTTGGTTCGTAGTTAAATAACATCCATGGATTAAATCTTTGAACCACAGCATTATAAGTGTTTCTACTAAACTTTAAGGTTTCACCTATAGAAAAGGTAACTGGTATTCTATTTTCATTAGAGAATCGCGGAAACGGTGTCGTGCTACTTACTGAAAATACCTCTTCAGAATTATCACTTATACGCTGCATGATATATTTCTCACTTGGCTGAATAGCCATGGTCCATTTATTCTCATCATCTACTCTAACCAAATGAGGTAGAGACACATCTTTGGTCTCACCAACACTTTCATTTGCCATAGAAAAAATATTTCGCAAAGGTTGAATACGTTCATTCTGAGTCAATGGTAACTCATGTATTTCTTGCTTATTAAGATGATTGAATACATTATAGGTTTTCATGTAATCGTACATACCATAATGCCATCCTAGCGTATACAAAAGTCCAAAAAACAATAGCAATAACCCAAGTATTCCTAGACGTTTTCCTGTGCTAGCCGTTTTTCGAAACTTCCGTAATCCAAGGATTAGCACTAATAAACAAACAACTATAATGAAAAAATACTTTCTAATAAATAATAAAGCTGGTTGGTAGTCGTCTCTTAAAACAAATACTAATATTAATAGTATTAGACTTAATACTATTGTAATAATTTTTTGCTTCCTACCTTTTCTCCAATATGATTTTATCATAGTTATATTTGTCTTGAAAATTTACATTAGGCCTTTATCCTTAAGCCTTTCTCTAGCAGACTTGGTCTCAGTTTCAATGTCTTCTTCAACTTCTTTTTTTACATCTTCTATTTTTGGTTCTTCTTCTTTCTTTAAATCACCAATAAATTCTTTCCCTTTTTCTACAGCATCACCAACTATATCTCCTATAGAATCACTTTTTTCTTCAATAACTTGAGTAGATTTTATTACAAAATTTGCCAAATATGTCCCTAACAAGGTACCAGCAGCAAAGGAAGCAAACGCAGAAATACCATTATAACTAGAAAAAACGGCAATAGGCGTTAAAAATTCTAAGATAAGTGCTGCTATTAGTACCAAAACAACAACAAAAATAAGTCTCGGTATAAAACTTTGTTTATAAACAAAGCCCTTTGGGTTATCAGCAGCCATTTGCAACTCTTTACTATTCACAATTTTATTAAGAGTTCTATATGCTCCGTTTCCATTCGATTCTCTCCAATATATAAAGATACCAAAGAGAACAGCCACAATAAAGATTATTAATTCTAGTCCCATAATTACTTTATTTATTAGACACCTAAATTAGATTAATGTTACGCACAAAACAAATTTTACTTTTATATGTTTTTTTATTGGCTATATTAGCGCAAACAAATCGTTCTATAAAAAATTCGATTATGAAAAAAACCCTACTATTTTTAACATTAACAATCGCTTTATTTGTTAACGCTCAAGAGATTTCAGCGCCCTTAAAAATCGGTGATGAGTTTGAGGTTAATTTTTCATCAAGCGCAGAATACAATGCTACTAATTCCGGTATTGTATATTCTAAAGAATTTAGATCTACAGGTTCAGGCTATATTAAGGTATATTTTGAAAACTTTGATCTGAATGACAATGACTACGTAAGAATTTATGGAGAATCTAATAATCAAGAATTTATTTACTCTGGTTCAGGTAAAGTCATTAATGCTAATCAAGACAGAATAGATGAATTTTGGTCTAGAACAATTTTTGACGACCATATAATTGTAGAACTTCATAGCCAAAATGGAAATCAAAACCACTATGGGTTTGATATTACAAAAGTAGCATATGGTTATCCTATGGATAAAATTACTGGTGCTTTTGAAACAAACGCTCAACAATTTGAATCAGTTTGTGGTGGAGATGAAAGAGAACAAGCGGCATGTTATGACAATACTGAAATAGGTAGAAAGTCTAATGCTATTTGTAGATTGGTTATTGGAGGCACTAGCCTTTGTACAGGTTGGTTACTTGGATCTGAAGGTCATGTCATGACTAACAATCATTGTATAGGTACAGCAGGTGAAGCAGCGAATACAGAGTTTTGGTTTAATTACCGTAATACAGATTGTTCAGGGCTTAATGCTGATGCTACAGATATCGTTGCAACTTCGGCAACATTTATACAGACTGGAGCTGGATTAGATTACACTTTAGTGCAATTACCGGTTAATCCAACAGATACTTATGGGTATTTGAGCCTCGCTTCTGTTCCGCCAGCCGTTGGAGAACGTATTTATCATCCACAGCATCCAGGTGGAAGACGTAATGAGATAGCAGTATTTACAGATACAAATCCTGGTGCAGGTGGCTTTACAACAGTAACAAATGCTGGTAATGGTGGTGCACGAGTTGAATATTTTCATGATACTGAAGGTGGAAGTTCTGGCTCTCCTGTATTAAGATTTAGTGATCACCTTGTAATTGGACTGCACAATACTGGTGGTTGTCCAAACGGTGCTGCAGGTAGATCTGATGAAATAATTAATGATCTTGGAAGTATCATTACAGCAATTGACGGTGCAATCGATGATCCAAACCCAGATTCTCCTAGGATTAGTTTTGGTGCTATTCCTAGTGCATCATCAGAAGGCTCTGATTGTAATTTTCAAGACTTAACCTTCGATTTGAGAATCGCAATGGCACCGTCTGAAAATGCCGATGTAACCATAACAACTTCCGGAACTGCAACAGCAGGCACAGATTATGAAATCTTAAGTATAAACCCAATAACTTTTGCAGCTGGTGATGAAAGTGACAAACAAATTACAATAAGAATATATAATGACGGATTTGTTGAAGGTGACGAGAATTTTACTTTGGATCTTTCTTTAAATGCAAATGGTGGTGATGCAACATTGAGCACTAACAGTTCATTTATGCATACGCTCGTGGATGATGACTTTACACCAGATGTTGGTAGTCAATCACAATTAATATTTGAAGATTTTGAAAGTGATTTATCAAATTGGATCGTAAGTGGAAATGGTGTATCAAATTTTGCTATAGGAGATTCTGCTGCGGCTTCCTCTACAAACTGGAGTGCTGCCGGAAACGACACTAATGTTGTATTTGTTAATGATGATGCTTGTAATTGTGATATGAGTCAAGAACGGTTACAATATGCTACAGCAATTGACTTATCGAATGTAAATAGCGCTAGCCTTAATTTTGATATCATCTATCTAGATTCAGGGGATCAATATGCTTCAGATGCGTTTGTACAAACTTCCATTGATGGTGGAGTTACTTGGCAAAATGTTGGCTCTGAGATAGTGACATTCAATAGTTGGGGTAGCATGAATCTTGATTTAGCATCGGTCGTAGGTGAATCAAATGTGCTTCTTTCATTTTTTTACGATGACTTAGGTAATTGGGCGTATGGAATGGCTTTAGATAATATATCGCTAACAGCTCAAGGTGAGGCACCAATCCAAACTGACTTTAATGATGGTCTGAATTCTAATGAAGCTTCAGTAAATGGTCCTGGAACAATTTATGGTTATGACTCTACGTCTGGTGGTGTTATGGCTAGTATTACTAATAATTCTGCAGAAGATTATGGGTGTACTAATATAGGAGTTTCAAGATCTGGTACAGGAGGACAACCTTTCCTTGGCTCTACTGGAGGAGATTTAGCTATGGATAAACAATTCAACCTTACTACTGGCAATACAATTACTAATGGTGATGTTGATATAACATTCTATTTTACTGAAGCTGAGATTGCAGGATGGGAAAGTGCCGTAAGTGCAGCAGGAGGAACATATACGAGGTCAGATTTATTTATCAATAGAGGTCCGCGTAATGGAGAAATTTCATCAGCAGTTATTGGTTCCTACAATGGTGGTGTAACTTTGACTGGAAATTTCTCAAGTATAGAAGGCGTATATTCTTTTGCTCCACGTGTAGTATTAGGTGTTAATGACAATACGCTTTCGAACTTTAAAATATATCCAAACCCTTCTAACGGCATCGTTACTATAGACTCAAGGGTCAATATTAGTAATGTTGACATTATTGACATGACAGGAAAACTTATTAACTCTATTGAAATAAGTGATGAGCGTTCTGTACAATTAGATATTAGTAACTATAGAACTGGCCTGTACTTTATTAGATTAAAACAATCTGATACTAATCAGACAACTGTATATAAAATAATGAAGGACTAAAAAGAATATACTGTCAAATAAAAAAGCTCGGTAATTGTACCGAGCTTTTTTTGCTTATATGTTCTTTTGTATAGTACTAATTACCCAATCTTTGAATGACTCATCCCATGTTTCGTAATTCTTATAAAATTGGTCTTTATCGTACCAGTATAAGAATAACACGTCCTTAGGTGAAACATTAACCAATAGCTTCCAAATTAAATCCTGATGTTTAACCGATAGCGACGAATGCGGTTTGTGTAACGCAAAATACATTTGCATATCTACCATATCTTCCAATTTATACGCGTTACTTCGCTCTAAACGTTCAAGATACAGCTCTACACCCATTACTTGTTTACGAGCTTTAACATCTAGTTTATTTAGATAGCTCTTAAACAAAACACTGTTATTTAGAATTTCATTTACAGGATGATTCACTTCTTTGAGTAATTGCGCAAACTCAAACTTTTTAACCCTATCATATTTGGCAGTATGTACTGTAGCTTCAAGGTTGCTCTCAATAATAATATGATCTTTAAGCTTTTCAATTAATTCGATATGCGAAATATGATACATTAATACATCATGTACTGTATCTTTAATAGCTTCTTTATACGACTTCTGATCTTCAAAAACCACAATTGGTTTAATAAAGTCACGAAGCACGTAAACACCATTATAAGCTTTGGTATAAAAAGAATCTGTCTTAAACTTAAGATTAGGTAGTTCTAAATCTCTACCTCTTAAATCTCCAAATGCTTTAGCTGATTCTAAAATTTGAGATTGTAGCTCTTCATCAATAAAATTGTGATTGGTTTTGAATTTTTCAATCAATTCAAATTGCTCTCGCTGTTGATGATACAAATTATCCATTAAATGAAAATTAATGGTAATCTCATCGTATTTTAAAACATCAAGAGGTTCATAGAAAGCATCTATTTTTTGGTCAAAATCAATAATTATTGCCGAATCCCTGGTAATGTCATTAATTTTTTTCGAATAGGTTTTAAAAATTAACTGCATCATATCACGATCAAAAGAGTGATATGGTGAATACACAGGTTTTCTGTTCTGTAATGGAGAGATTATAATACCATGAGGATTAGATGGACCATTACACAGATAGTTGTCATCTTTCTTCTCTTCGGCAATTTCAGGGCTCCATCCTATACCATCAATAGAAAACTTTTTGAGTTTGGTTTTAGAAAAACCTAATTTTAAAAGACACTTATTATAGCGCTCTACTAATTTTCCACTTACTGGAATCAGTTCACTTCTATATAAATTAGCTGCTTTTAATTTTTGCATTTAATTCTTCTGTAGTTAATCTTGCTTTCCAAACTGCTCTCTAGCTTCAGTTTCGATGTTTAATTGGTTAACTCTAGCATCAACTTTACGCTTAAAGTCTGTGTCTGCGATAGTGGCGACATTGTCTAGGTATCGTATTACCTCTTGACGTCTTATGTCGGAGAAGTTTAAGCCTTTCATGTTTGCTTTCATCAATTCTTGAAGCATTTTGAACTTGGTTTCATAATCTTTTTTGAAATAAATTTCGGGATTCTCGAACCAATCATCTTCCAAATCAAAATCAGTGAGACGTAATGATATTGCAGATTGAATATTTCTTACATCACGAGATGAAAAGAATGGAAATATCTTCTGAATTTCTTTATATAAGCTCGCATAAAACATATGGTCATCGTGCTTATGCTGTTTTTCTACTTTTTCAAAAGTGTCATAGACACGTTCTTCCGTAGGCTTTTCAACAGCTTTAAGTATGTCTCCCATACTTTTTGCTAATCCTTGATCGTCTAAATAGTTATAACCATCTGGATTATTCATATTTACAAAATCTGGCATTGTGTCTTGTAATTTTCTCCACCAGATATGGTCTTGGTCTAAAAAGTCATGCTCAGTTCGGGCGCCATCTATTTTAAAACGCCCTTGAACACGCGAAATTACTGCCTTATCTAGCATCTCAGGCAAATTGGTAAACAGTCCTATTGAGCTATTTCCATAATTTACGGCATAGGCGCCTTCGGTATATCTTAAAAACACACCAATAACTTCTTTAACACCAGCAGAAACACCTTGAGCTGTACGCTCCTGTAAGTTATTTTCTGCATCATCAATAGGTGCAAAAATTAGCTTTGTTGGATCTTGTAATGGCTTCATCCATTCTACCATTTTTTCAGCAGAACCACCTTGAAATGTACTTATCAAAGTATCTGGCATAGGATGAAATAAAAATGGAATATCTAAATTGTCACAATGTTCCTTCAATCGTGTAGCAATAGCAGCAATAAGCATACTTTTTCCTGTTCCCGGAATTCCATATCCCATAAATACAGGCATAAAGCCACCTAATTCTTGAAACGGATTCTTTTTGGCTTCAAAATCATAGCTTAACATTCGCTCAGTAAGACGGCGTGCAAAATGCTTTGCATCTCGGTTACCTACAATTTGTTCAAACTGAATTTTATTAAACTCTACACTTTTAGCAGTACCTTCAAAGGTATTATTCCAACCATCTATAGCAAAGTCACTATTTTCAAGCTTATAAGCCCTATCCACTATAGTTTCAGTATATTCTAAAGTGCTCTTACGCAATTGAATTTCGGAAATTAAAGCCTCAAAATAAACCACAGTAAAATCGATTACATCTTTATCTGATTTTATAATCTCTGGATGGCCTAAATACTTATCGTAATAAAACAAACTACACGAAATCCCTTTTAATGGTGTTAAAAACGAAACTTCAGGTATGCCTGCAAATTTCTGCTTCATCACACTTAAATCGTCTGATGCAATAGGTTTTAAATCATGTAAAATCTTATAAGACAAAGAGAAGAGCATAAAAGCAGTAGCCGTATGCATTTTGCTTTCAAATTCGCGCTTACCGTTAGAATCTAATGCTGATTTGTTTTCTATCAATGTAGAAAGTCCAGACGCATCATAATAACTGTCTCTAATCCATAACCCTAAGCCAATACCTTCTTGCACAGCATATAGTGTATGGTTTAATTTTACAGGGAGTGCTACAGATTCTGGCAATAAGCGCTTTTTAAGCTCTAAAATGGTTTTTGAAACCGAAGTTACTTCTGTACCTCCATTTCCTTTTGCACGAGACAAATACAACAATATAGACTCATCCTGAGCATCTTTATCCTTATTACGAGCGCGCTCACCTTGCTCCCATTGGATACTTTTGATATAGGAGGTTGCCTCATCACGAAGCATATCGAGTTCAGTTTGTTTTATAGGAAAAGTTGAATTGTGTTCCATCTATATTTTAATATTTTTTGATTTGAATGATTTCTACAGATCACTCACTTGAATTGGTGGTTTTGCCAATTTATCTATAACTTCTGGGGTTTTATTATAGAGTAATTGTATAATACGATGTGGTGCTAAAACGTATTTTTGTTTTACAATTTCGCCCCATTTCTGAAAAGTTTGCTTATTAAAAAAGCTACCTTCTTTATATTCTGAAGTAGATTTTACTTCATCTATTTTAAGTGAAAACGCATAACTCTCTATAGGAATCTCCTTTTTGGCTATGCCGTCTAAAATGGCATGTGTTATTTCATTTTCATCCTTCGCAAACACATTATGTAGTGGTCCTAAATCTATCCGCTTAATATGCTTTGGAAAAACTTCTGGTAATTTCCTATCTATAGCATAAGCCATAGCATCAATATTAAGCTCTCTATCAGCCGATTGTTTAATGGCCTGATATATTTCGGACTTATTCTTGTTTGGGTCTTTACCATCGTAATTAAAGTACATAAAACAGACAAATGGCCTATTATGAGACACATCGTAAAAACTCCAGCTCGTCATATATTCTGAAATACCAATAGGTGATTTTAAAATTTTCCCTTGTACAAAGCGATTAAAAATGTACTGTTGTTTGACATTTGTATAATAGACTATTGAAGCGGCTTGAAATAATCTTGATTTTTTAATAGGTTCTTTTTTGCGCATCAACGTATCTAAAAACTCATCCTGCATGACATCGATTGGTGTCAATCGATTTAAATACTCTTCACGAAGCGCTAAGTCGTTAAATAAGTATCGAAACTCTAAATAGTTAGGAAAACCGGAATCTGTAAGGTCTATTTTCATGTTATCCTCATCATCATACATGTATTTTACACGCATGGCCTCTATAGAATACAGTAACAAATCACAATATTGCTTAAAAAACACCAATTCTTGTTCGCCACACAACTGCTGTTGTTGCATCTTAACAATGAGCTCTTTTACAGTAAAGTCTACCATACGATGGTAAAAGACATACTGCTGCTTAGAGTCTAATTGCGCGGAATCTAATGGAGTTACAATCATATTTTTAGTTTGCAGTACGCAGTCATCAGTATGAAGCTGGTAGTTTAGTACCAACTATCTACTGAACACTACCAACTAAATCATTACCCTAATAAATCATCTTCTGCTTCAGGCTTTGGGTCAGGACTCTCACCAGAATTATCACCTTCAGGATTTGGTACTGTATTTTCAGAATTATAATATTCATCAAAAATCTCTTTCATATCAATACCATAACGGTCTGCAAAATTCTTTTGCAATTCTACATCCTTATTTCTAATTTCTTTAAGCGCTTCAGCATAGCTACCATAAATACCTTGCATCACTTTTTCATGTACTGGAATATTATCCATCATATCCTGACGTGCTTTTGCACTAGCGGTATGCATCGCTGCAAGAGTTTCACCAATATGCTCATCGGTTTTAACACCTAGATGTTCAAGGATAGCCGCAAACTCTTGGTCCGTACGTGCCTTAAGCGCTACTACATAACCGTCGTAATATTTTAAACGCTCGTCCGTATCACTTTTAAGTTTAGCACGGTGGGTTTGTAGGTTACTTCTTAAAGATGTCAATACTTTAATTGTTAAGTTATGTTTATGAACAAAACTATCTTTAGAAGCTGCTAATGTGGTATATGCATTTTTTAAACCTTCTAGCTCTTCAACCGACTGTTCTAGCTTAGTCACTTTAGATAAAGCTTCAGAGTACTCAGTAGATTGCTTATCTGCAACATCTGCTAATGCCTGACGTGCTTGTTTTAATAATGCATATACTGCTTCAAGCTTGTCTTCTACTTCAGCTTTCTTTTCTAAAGCCTTGGTGTGGTTTTTGCTTGCTTCTACAATTGCATCTTGAAGTTTATCTTCGACTTCTTTAATTTCAACTTCTCTGTCTTTAAGTCGCTTAATAGCGGCTTGACTTTTAAAAGAAAGTTCATTTAAAAGGGTTTGGACATCAGCAGTCTCAATACGCTCTTGAAACATTGCTTTAGCCTTATTATCGGCAGCATCACGTTCTTTTTGTGCAGATGCTAGCTCATCTTCTGCTTTTTTGATCTTGCTTTTACGACCCCAAAGATTATTCCACCATGTATCAGGCTTATTTTGAGCGTCTTCGAGTTCAACTTTTGCGCGCTCTAAACGCTTTATGGCATCGTCAATGATTTTTTGTTCCGCTTTATTTAATGCTGAAAATCCTTCGAACATGATACCAACCTCGTCCTGATAGTCTGTTAAATCCTTTATAGCATCAAGAAGTGTTGTTCTATCTTTCTCTGCCATATCGACAACATTATCTAAGGTTGCATTAAGAATCTTTTGACGACTTTCTGGGTCGTCTTCTTGAGCTAGTTTAGATTTCATCTGGTCAATGGCCTTACCCCAATTGACATCTACCTTTTCCTGTTTTTCTTGAGAGTTGGTTTCTAATAAGTCAAAATCATCAGACATAGTATATTTTGTATTTTTTAGGTTGAACAATTTTAGTTAAGCAATTTCGGTAATTTTTATGACTATAAAAACTATATCGTAAAATATAAGTAAGTGAAAATATAAAAATGTTACATCAGTTATTTAAAGCTTATAAATCAAATAAATACATGCATTTTAACAGATTTTATAAACACTTAATCGATGGATTGTTCATAAGTTATTTGTAAAATATTTATTCTTAAACAGTTATACATTCGACATTTTTACTATATTCGCAGTGTAACCAAATCTAATTCATAAAAAATGAAAGGAATTTTCCTACTTAGTTCTTCCGCAATAAGTACGCATCAGCTTACTATCATCTTACTTACTGTATGCTTCATTTTTATTGTTTTAATTGGTATTGCCATTATTAAAATGTACAAATTGAAAGCTCAGAACAAGAAGTTAATGGAGACGAATGCATTTAAGGATATGGACGATTCGTATAAAGACTTTACTGGTGGTCATCTATATGGTGACAACTAATTACCAATACTTTTAATAAAAAAGGGAGCAATTAAATTGCTCCCTTTTTTTATATCAGTTTGATTGAAAAACTATCGTACTAGTTTTTTGTATTTAATGCGCTTAGGCATTAGATCACCTCCTAAACGCTTCTTTTTGTTTTCTTCGTAATCACTAAAACCACCTTCAAAGAAGTACACTTGAGAATCACCTTCAAAAGCTAAGATATGTGTGCATATTCTATCTAAAAACCATCTGTCATGAGAGATTACAACTGCACAGCCTGCAAAATTTTCCAAACCTTCTTCTAAAGCTCTTAATGTATTGACATCAAGGTCATTAGTAGGCTCATCCAAAAGTAAAACATTACCCTCTTCCTTTAAAGTCATAGCCAAATGCAAACGGTTACGCTCACCACCAGACAAAAGGTTAACCTTTTTGTTTTGCTCACTTCCAGAAAAATTAAAGCGACTTAAGTATGCTCTAGAATTTACTTGACGATTACCCATAGTAATCAATTCTTGCTCATCACTAAAATTTTGCCATATAGTTTTATTAGGATCAATATTTGCATGTGATTGATCGACGTAAGCAATCTTGGCAGTATCTCCTACTTTAAACTCGCCCTTATCAGGTGTCTCTTCACCCATAATCATCCTGAAAATAGTAGTTTTACCTGCTCCATTAGGTCCAATAACCCCAACAATACCTGCTTGTGGGAGGTTAAAATTTAAATCCTCATATAAAAGTTTCTCGTCATAGCCTTTACTCACACCGACAGCTTCGATGACATTCGTACCTAAACGTGGGCCATTAGGGATGTAGATTTCTAATTTTTCGTCTAATTGTTTTTGGTCTTGACTTAATAACTTGTCATAATTTTTTAGACGAGCTTTTTGCTTAGTTTGTCTGCCTTTTGCGCCTTGACGAACCCATTCTAGCTCACGCTCAAGTGTTTTTTGGCGTTTTGATGCAGATTTGCTCTCTTGAGCCAAACGCTTAGATTTTTGATCTAACCAAGACGAATAGTTTCCTTTCCAAGGTATACCTTCACCTCTATCGAGTTCTAAAATCCAACCTGCAACATTATCTAAGAAATATCTATCATGAGTAACAGCAATCACAGTGCCTTTATATTGTGCTAAATGATGCTCTAACCAATGAACAGATTCTGCATCTAAATGGTTTGTAGGCTCATCTAAAAGTAATACATCTGGCTCTTGAAGTAATAATCTACAAAGTGCTACTCTTCTACGTTCTCCTCCAGAAAGTACTGCTATTTTTTTATCTCCGTCTGGCGTACGAAGCGCATCCATTGCTATTTCTAGCTTTGTATCTAATTCCCAGGCATTAGAAGCGTCAATCTGGTCTTGTAATTCGGCTTGACGATTCATAAGTTTTTCCATCTTATCAGGATCGCTATACACCTCTTCTAAGCCAAACTGCTCGTTAATACTATTATATTCATCTAAAATAGCAACTGTTTCTGCCGCACCTTCCTTTACAATCTCTAGGACTGTTTTTTCATCATCTAATTGCGGTTCTTGTTCTAAATACCCAACGGTGTAATCTTGAGAAAAAACCACATCACCTTGATAGTTTTTATCCACACCTGCAATAATTTTAAGTAGTGTAGATTTACCAGAACCATTAAGGCCTAGAATACCTATTTTGGCTCCGTAGAAAAAACTTAAGTATATATTTTTAAGTACAGGTGTATTTGCAGACTGAAACGTCTTTGTAACACCAGACATTGAAAAGATTATCTTCTTGTCATCACTCATTATACACGACCTTTTAATGCATTAAACACCCAGGCAATCGCAAAAAAACCAAAGCCTACAGTTGCAAAACCCCAACCTGCTACATCATCATATCTGTAAGCTCCCATTAATATTAGTACGACTCCCATGATAATCATAAGAATAGTTGCCCATGCAAGGACAGTATTTTTATTCATTGCCATAATTAAATTCAAATTTTGTTAGTTAAAGCAAATATCGTGAAATAAACTAAAAAGCATTCTACCTTTAGAAGAATGCTTTTATATTTTGCAGTTAAACTAGCGCATTGGCACTTCAATAATCACTAAATCAGAGTCTTTACTTGCATTAATTTCTAAAGAATTTATCTCTGAAACACCTATTGCGTCACGACTTTCTAAAGTTACATCAGAGACATTTATTTGACCTTCAGTAACAAAGACATATAAACCATTACTTTTGGATTTTAAATCTACAGAAACTGATTTATTAGCTTCTAATTTACTGCGATAAATATAAGCTTGTTGACTTATAGGTAAAGCTTCAGCTTCTAACTTATCTTTTGGTGCCACAACAGTTTGAAGCTTGTTTAGTTTACCATCATCTGAAAACTGCCGTTGCTCATAATTTGGTTGTACACTTTTCTCTTCTGGTATAATCCATAATTGTAAAAAGTTGACTTCATCTGTTTTACTATCATTAAACTCAGAATGTGTTAAACCAGTACCAGCACTCATTACTTGTACTTCTCCAACCTCAATTGCGCGTTTATTCCCCATACTATCCTTATGAGATAATGCACCTTTTAAAGGAATAGAAATGATTTCCATATTTTGATGTGGATGCGTACCAAATCCCATTTTTGGCTGTACTACGTCGTCATTTAGCACGCGTAACATTCCAAAATTCATACGTTCTGGGTTTTGATAACCTGCAAAACTAAATGTATGATGAGATTTTAACCAACCATGGTCAGCATAACCTCTTGTATTTGCTTTGTGAAGTATTGTTTTCATAGTTTTAAATTTTATTGATTTATAATTAAGCTGGAAGAAATCCCATTTTACCCATTTGGTAATCACGCATTGCTTCCAACAATTCGGTTTGTGTATTCATCACATACGGACCATAAGTAGCTACTTCTTCTTTTAAAGGCTCTCCTGAAAGGAACAATAGCAAACTATCTTGCCCGGCTTCTATATTAAATCCATCACCATCTTGATTGAATTCAACCAATTGGTTTTCATTTAACTCTAAAGACGTAGTGCCATTTATGGTTACTCTTCCTTTAATTAAATAAAGTAATCCCTGGTGTTTACTTGAGAATACAATATCGTCAACACCATTAGCTTTAGCATCAATAATAAAAGCATTTACAGGTGTTTGTGTGCCAATTTTACCGTATGTGCTTTGTAATTCTCCAGCAACAATTCGAGTTTCAACTTTTTTATCTTCTGAATAAATGATATTAAAATCTTCGTGTTTTGCATGCTGGTAATTAGGTTGCATCATTTTTTTCTCTTGAGGAAGATTTAACCATAATTGAATACCTTCAATTGTTCCACCTTTTTGCACAAAGTCTTTGTGTGGTCCTTCAGCATGAATTATTCCTCGTCCAGCAGTAGTCCATTGTACATCACCAGCTTTAACAACACTTTCATTACCTAGTGAATCTCTATGCATTTGTTCACCTTGAAACAAAAACGTTACGGGTTCAAAACCTCGATGAGGATGCGGACCCAAATCAAAAGGATTACGTTCTGGGGTAATTGTGTATGGCCCATAATGATGTAATAGAATAAATGGATCTATCATGTCAATATCTTTTGTTGGTATAGGCTGACGCAAACGTATTGGTCCCATATTTACAAAATCACTTCTTCCTACTCTTTTTATTGTATTTAGTTTCATAACTTCTTAATTTTTATTTATTTTCCATGGAAAATAAATGATTAAAAAAATACGATTATCGCATTTTGTCAAGCAAATCGCTTAATTGGCTTGCCTCTTCTTCATTTAAGTTTTTTAATAAATCTCTATTAAAGTTTTTTGGAATTGAGTCCAACAATTCTTTTCCTTCATTAGTGATTATAATCTTAACTACACGTCTGTCACGCTCTGAAGTTAAACGCTCAATATAGTTTTTTGCACATAACTTATCCATGAGTCGCGTAGCGTTTGGTGAACGCTCTAACATTCGATCTTTTATAGTCTGTACTTTTAAGGGCTCTTCTGCACCTCTTAATATTCTCAGTATATTATACTGTTGAGGTGAAATACCAAAGCCTTTAAAAAACTCATTTTGAATGCTACTGATCCAATTGGCTGTATAAATAATATTAAGCAATGCTTTCACCCTATTATTTTCGAACTTTGAATTGATATCTTTAGCTAAATCACCCATATTAAAATCTTATATCTTGATATTCACTGCGTTTTCTAAAAACAGCATTTGCAAATGGACAGAGTGGCATGATCTTTAAATTGTTTCCTCTAGCAAAATCAACAGAAGCTTCGACCAATTTATAACCTACACCTTGCCCTTTTAAAGACTCATCTACTTCAGTATGGTCTATAATAATCTTATCAGACCCAGCATAATTATAGGTCATTAACCCTAACTTTTGCCCTTCTACTTCATAGTAGAATTCACCTTTGGCTCCATTTTCTATGTGTTGAATATTCATGGCTATATACTGTCTTCAAATTGCTTTACTTGTTCAAGCAATACACTATTTAATTCAGTATCTGTAATCTCACCATCTTGAAAATTAGACCCGAAAGAAGGTAATGAAAATTTTCCAACTATATTTCCACCCATGTATGGAAAACGACCTAAAGCTATATCTAATACAGTAGCACCACCTCTACCTCCTGGTGATGCCGCCATTAATAACATTGGCTTGTCACTCCAGAGTTTTTGATTAATGCGAGACATCCAATCAAATAAATTTTTAAATACAGTTGCATAAGCACCATTATGTTCTGCTAAGGATAGTACTATTCCATCTGTAGATGTAATTAGCTCATAAAAACGTTTTGCATTATCTGGTATACCATGCTCGTTTTCGTAATCAATACCATATAATGGCAATTCAAAATCATTTAAATCCAAAACGGTTACATTAACATTATTTACTAATGATGCAGCGTAGGTTGCCAATTGCTTGTTCATTGATGTTCTACTATTACTTCCTGCAAATGCTATTATATTTTTCATGTCTTTCATATTTTGATACTACAAATATAGATTAAATTATTTTATTTTCCAAGGAATATATTTCCATGTAATTAATATTTAACATTTCATTTAGAATATCAAAAGAGAGATGAATAATTAGTTTTGTAAATTCGTACCATATAATAATCTTATACATGGATATCAAATTCAATAAAAACGAAGATCATAATAAACTTCTACTCTCTACTCTCAAAAGTCGCTTAGCTAAGGTAAAACTTGGTGGCGGTACAAAAAATATTGAAAAACACCATAGCAAAGGCAAGATGACGGCAAGAGAACGTATTGATTATCTGCTTGACTCAAAGTCAACATCAATCGAAATTGGTGCATTTGCAGGAGAAGATATGTATAACGATTATGGCGGATGTCCATCTGGTGGAGTTGTCATAAAAATAGGATACATCAAAGGCAAACAATGTATCGTTGTAGCAAATGACGCCACAGTAAAAGCTGGAGCTTGGTTTCCAATTACAGGAAAGAAAAACTTAAGAGCTCAAGAAATAGCTATAGAAAACAAATTACCAATTATTTATCTGGTTGATAGTGCTGGTGTTTTCTTACCAATGCAGGACGAGATTTTCCCTGATAAAGAACATTTTGGGCGGATTTTTAGAAATAATGCGGTAATGAGCAGTATGGGAATTACCCAAATTGCAGCTGTTATGGGAAGTTGTGTGGCTGGTGGTGCTTATTTACCTATTATGAGCGATGAAGCCTTAATAGTTGATAAAACTGGAAGCATATTTTTAGCTGGTAGTTATTTAGTGAAAGCTGCTATTGGCGAAACTATAGATAATGAATCCCTTGGTGGGGCGACTACGCATTGCGAAATCTCTGGAGTCACTGACTATAAGGCTAAGGATGACAAGGACGCATTGGATACTATTAAAAATATCGTTGATAAAATAGGAGATTTCGATAAAGCAGGATTTAATAGAGTAAAAGCAGAACAACCAAAAGATAACCCTGAGGATATTTATGGTATTCTTCCTGAAAGTAGAGCTGACCAATATGATATGAATAAGATTATTAATAGACTGGTCGATAATTCAGAATTTGAAGAATACAAAGCTGGTTATGGGCAAACTATAATTACAGGATATGCACGTATCGATGGTTGGGCAGTAGGTATTGTTGCAAATCAACGTCAGATAGTAAAAACTAAAGGTGCTAAGACTAAACCTAGCGAAATGCAGTTTGGAGGTGTAATTTATAACGATTCAGCAGATAAGGCAACACGTTTTATTGCCAATTGTAATCAGAAGAAAATACCCTTGGTATTCTTGCAAGATGTTACTGGATTTATGGTTGGAAGCAAATCCGAACATGGTGGTATTATAAAAGATGGCGCAAAAATGGTTAATGCAGTCAGTAACTCTGTTGTACCTAAATTTACGATTGTAATTGGTAATAGTTATGGTGCCGGAAATTACGCCATGTGTGGTAAAGCATATGATCCACGACTTATTGTGGCGTGGCCAAGTGCTGAATTGGCTGTAATGAGTGGTAAATCGGCAGCCAAGGTCTTACTTCAAATAGAAACAGCTTCACTTAAAAAGAAAGGTGAAACTATTACAAAGGAAAAAGAAGAAGAACTTTATAATAAGATTAAATCCAGATACGATAAACAAGTATCGCCGTATTATGCCGCTGCACGTCTTTGGACAGATGCCATTATTGATCCACTTGACACACGTCAGTGGATAAGCATGGGAATAGAAGCTGCAAACCACGCTCCAATCGAGAAGCCTTTTAATTTAGGTGTATTGCAAGTATAATATGGCAGATAACTCAACTAAGAATCAGCCTCTGTACGTTATAATATTATTGATATTAGCCGCAGAGGCTGTTTTTATTTTGCCCTTTGTTTTACAACGTATTTTTAGAAATACTTTTTTGGAATCGTTTTCCATTTCAGATACTGAACTAGGTGGTTGTTTTGCGGCTTATGGAACTGTCGCTTTAGTGTCCTACCTTTTTGGTGGACCACTGGCTGATCGATTTAAACCTAATATATTAATGTCATCAGCATTAGTTCTAACTGCTTTAGGTGGCTTTTATTTGTCAACATATCCGTCGCTTCTTAATCTTCGTATTCTATACGGATTTTGGGGTTTTACAACCATTTTCTTGTTCTGGGCAGCAATGATTAAAGCCACCAGAATTTGGGGTGGTTCTAATAAACAAGGCATAGCTTTCGGCTTTTTGGATGGTGGACGCGGTTTGGTAGCCGCTCTATTCGGTTCTGCAGGTGTCGTCATTTTTTCCTTGTTCATTACAAAAGATATTGAATTGACATCGGTGACGGAACGCCAATTGGCTTTTAAGCAAGTGATATGGTATACCTCTATTGCCGTTTTGCTAATAGGGATTATTGTATTTTTCTTTTTAAGATTACATGATAAAGAAGGGTTAAAATCTGAAAATAATGCCAAATTATTGACCTTAACTAACTTTAAATTAGTTATGAAGTATCGAGCAGTTTGGCTACTCATGATTATAATCCTTTGTGCTTACTATGGTTATAAAATGACAGATCTTTTTAGCAAATATGCGGAGGAAGTAATGCTTTATAATAAAATTGAAGCTGCAAAGGTTGGTACGTATTTATTGTATTTACGACCAGCTATTGGTATCGTTATAGGTTTATTGGCTGATAGAACTCGAGCATCACTTTGGATTATGATAGGATTTTTATTAATGACTGTTACAAGTCTAATTTTTTATCTAGGTATTATTGATGATACTAAAACTTTAATGTTTGTACTCTCGATTGGTACAATGGCTTTAGGTGTTTATTCTGCTCGTGTGCTCTATTTTGCAACATTAGAAGAGGCAAAAATTCCTTTAGCAGTAACAGGAACTGCTGTTGGTTTTATCTCCGTAGTTGGCTATACTCCAGATATTTTTGCTGGTTTGCTAATGGGTTATTTTTTGGATGCTAATAAAGGTGCTCTTGGTTTGCAACATGCTTTTGGAGTTATGGGATTATTTACTCTAGTAGGTTTAGTGGCTTCATATATGTTCTATAAACACTCAACTAGTTCCCTTGATGATCTTTAACTCTAGGAATCGTTAAAAGTTTTGTTTGTCTTCCATTGACATATCTAAATCCGTTTTCGCTCCAAAACCCAGCTTCTTCAAGCATTACGCGGATATCGCGCTTCCATTCTGGTAGTGTTACTGTAGTATTTAATTCAATAGCATAAACTGTATTTTCCTGTAAAGGATAATCACCTCTAACAGGTACACCATTTTGTGAATCCCACATACCAAGTGTGGTACCTGATGAATGTCCATAGCTTCCTAATGGATGTGTATAAATTGCAGGTCTTAAATCTTCAGACTTGCCTTGCTCAAGAGATTCTTTAAGTATTGTATTCCCAGTTTTTCCTGTTTGGAAATTTGATGTAAAAATATCCTGAACCCTATTTCCTAATTTTAAAGCATCTCGTAAAAATTTAGGCGGCTCTTTTTCATTGGGTTTTAAAACATAGGCTAGTTCTTGACAATCGGTATTCAACCTTAAGTAAGTTATACCAAAATCGCAATGCAATAAGTCACCGGGCAAGATTACCATATCTTCGGGTCTATTAGAAAATGCATATAAGTGATTTCCTAATTTTTCAGCTGTACGTTGCACATCTACTGTAGGATGAAACCATGTTTCTAGACCTAAAGAAGTCACCTTATCTCGCATCCACCATTCAACATCTGTTGTTGTCGTTATACCAGGAGTAATAACAGTTTCAGAAAAAGCCTCAGCTATAATATCGTGAGTAATATCCACTAACTGATTATATATAATCATCTCGGTTTCAGTTCTTGTTTCTATCCAACTTATCGCTAATTTTTCTGCAGATTTTACTTTAGAAGCATAAACATCTGGAAGATTATTCATAAATTCCTCGTAATCAGTCTTAACAATTCCGTCGCATATATTAAAGTGCTCGGAATAATTGAGCCCTATCGCGTTTGGTTTTCGCTCTTCAATTATCTGCATTAATCGTTTCCATTGATCAGGTTCTTTTTCCTTATCCCAAGCGGACATAATATTCTCTCCAAAATTATACCTAGCTACAGCCAATTTTTCTATTGTATCATTGGCTTTATCTCTATGGAACACCAGTATGGTGCGTCTGCGTGCATTTAACCAAGTTGCTGGCAACATAGTTTTAAGAACTGGGTCTTCGTTATATTCACGTGATATTAAAATCCACATATCAAAACCTGCGTTATCCATCAATTTTGGAAGCAAGTTGTTGAATCTGTCTTTTAATATTTCGTCAACTACTTCAGCACGGGCTCTTTCAGGAAGAATCTGTTGCGCATTGAAGTGTGTTGTGATTAATAAAAGTAAAACGGTAAGGAATCTCATAGTAACAATTTAGATTACTAAATTACCGAAATAATAGCACAAAAAAAGAGTCCCCATAGGAACTCTTTAGTCTATTATATCTAAATATTAAATTCTAGTTAGCTTCTCGTTTAGCTTTTCTTTCGGCTAAAATTTCTTTAACACGTTCAATAGAAGACCCAAACACCCAATAAGGTATTACAAAAGTTAAAAGGAAAATCATTAACCAGAACCCTATGGTTAAAATGGTTAAAAATGCTAAAAATCCTAAATATTGATCAAATTCGAACATAGTTGTTGTCTTTCAAAAGTTTTGACAAAGATAAAACCAAAATATAAGTTTTACAATAGTCAAATGTAGATTTATTAACAGCTTTTTACAGCAAATTTTATAGGTTTTTTATATGATAATCTACTAGTCCATCAATTGGACGTCTTACAAAATTACCGACCGTAAAACCAAATTCTTCCGCAACTTCTTTTATTTCGTTACTTGAAAAATATGCTATGGAGCCAGCAAAATGAACAGGTACACCAGTTTTTAATTCTTCCTCAAACTGCATTATCATGTTATCAGCAAAAACACGTATACCACTTTTAATTACGTTTCTTATGTATTCTGAATCTCTATTTAAAAACATAAATTCTGCATGGTCAGCTAAGTAGGCACTAGGATTGGCCTGCTTATAGAGATTATACTTAATAAAATCTGCATCTAAATTGTGTTTATGCTCAAATGCCACCCTAATCGTTTCTGGCATCTTATTAAAGTAATAGTCTCTAATTAATTGCTTACCAAAATAATTACCACTCGCATCATCCATTAATGTATAACCTAAGCTATCAACTCTTTGGTGAAGTTCATTACCGTCATAGTAACTGCAGTTAGAGCCTGTACCTAAAATACAAACCACAGCGGCTTCATCATTAGTATTAATGCATGCTCTAACAGCCGCATAAGTATCTTCTCTAACCTCAACGAGTGCTTTAGGAAAGTGGCTTTCTAAAACAGATTTTAATAATTGTCTTGGTTTTTCTGTTCCGCAACCTGCTCCGTAAAAAAATACATGGGTAACATCATGCGCCAAAGCCATCAGCTCTTTACTTTTACGAACAGTTTTTCTCAGTTTTTTCTCTTCTATAATTGCAGGGTTAAGCCCTTTGGTTCTTATTTTGTCTGCAGCTTGTTCACCATCATTGCCTATTGCAATCCAATCACATTTAGTAGAGCCACCGTCAGTAATTAAAATCATGTTGATTTAGTTTTAAATTAAAATTCCGCAGGTTGTTGTTACATATCATCCTACGGAATTTAGTTTTTATCTTCTTATAGTTATAGATTAAAGTGAATTAATCTTCTGTGCTAAATCTACTAATTTGTTAGAGTACCCAAACTCATTGTCGTACCAAGATATTAACTTAAAGAATGTGCTGTTAAGCTCTATACATGCTTCAGCATCAAAAACACTAGTTTGCACTTCACTTACAAAATCTTGAGATACAACTGCATCTTCAGTATAGCCAACAACACCTTGCATTGTACCTTCTGATGCTTTTTTAATAGCAGTTTTTATCTCTTCTAAAGATGTTTCTTTTTTTGTTTTCACTGTTAAATCAACAACTGAAACATCAGCAGTTGGTACTCTAAATGCCATTCCCGTTAGCTTTCCGTTAAGCTCAGGAATTACTTTACCAACAGCCTTTGCAGCCCCAGTTGATGTAGGTATTATGTTATTGATAGCACTACGCCCAAGTCTGTAATTTTTTCTTGAAGGTGCATCAACAGTAAACTGAGTTGAAGTTGCGGCGTGAATTGTAGTCATAAGCGCTTCCTCAATTCCGAAATTATCCTCGATAACTTTTGCTAAAGGTGCTAAACAGTTTGTTGTACATGAAGCGTTAGAAACAATAGTATGCGACTCTGTTAACTCATCATCATTTACACCCATTACAAACATAGGTGCATCTTTACTTGGAGCAGATATTACTACTTTTTTAGCGCCACCATCAATATGATATTGTGCAGTTTCGAGGGTAGTGAAAATACCAGTACATTCTGCCACGATATCAGCACCAGCTTCATCCCATTTAAGGTTTTTAGGATCACGCTCAGCAGTAACTCTAATTGTTTTACCATCTACTACTAAGTGTCCATTTTCTACCTCAACAGTACCATCAAAACGACCGTGTACAGAATCATATTTTAATAAGTATGCTAAATGATTAACATCTAGTAAATCGTTAATTGCTACAACATCAACATCATCTCTCTTTACAGTAGCTCTGAATACTATTCTACCGATTCTACCAAAACCATTAATACCTAACTTTAAATTTCCCATTTCTTTCTTTTTTGTTGTTTTATGTGGTCATTATATCTGACACACGGATTAATTCTTTATTTATTTTTGAATGACCTTTAATTGCTTTTTCTAATGGGCACAACTCCATTTTATCATGGATAGTACCTACCATGAAATTACTTTTTCCTTCTATTAAGGATTCAACAGCTTTTACACCCATTCTACTCGCTAATACTCTATCGTAACACGTAGGAGAACCACCACGCTGCATATGACCTAAAACAGATACTCGAACATCGTACTCATCTAGATTTTCGTCGACGTAATCCTTTAATTCGAAAACGCTCTTACCTATTTTATCACCTTCAGCAACAATAACTATACTTGATGATTTACCACTTTTTTTACTACGCTCTAAAGATTCTACTAATCTATCTATTCCCATATCTTCTTCTGGGATAAGAATTTCTTCCGCACCAGCTCCGACACCAGCATTTAAGGCAATATGCCCAACATCACGTCCCATAACCTCAACGAAAAATAATCTGTCATGAGAATGTGCCGTATCACGGATTTTATCTATAGCTTCAACTGCCGTATTTAGTGCAGTATCATAACCTAGTGTTCTATCTGTACCATTGATGTCGTTATCAATTGTACCAGGAATTCCCATTACAGGAAAACCATATTCTTGATTAAAGACCAAACCACCTGTGAATGTTCCATCGCCACCAATAAGTACTAGACTGTCTATATTATTTTTTAAAAGTTGGTCGTGAGCAGCTTTTCTACCTTCTTTAGTTCTAAAGCGCTTACTTCGTGCAGACTTTAAGAATGTACCACCTTTATTAATTATACCTCTTACACTACGGGCATCTAAAGGAATAAAATCACCATCAATTAAACCTTCATAACCTTTGTAAATACCGAAGCATTCAATATTATGATAAGCACATGTTCTAACAACAGACCGTATAGCGGCATTCATTCCTGGTGAATCACCACCAGAAGTCATTACGCCTATTTTTTTAATTGTTTTATGCATTATTTAGGTTTATTTATGGTAAAATTATAAAACCTAACACATAAAAATGTAAGTAAAATGTAAAAAAATAGTAGTAAGATGAATCTCAAACGTTATAGTTGATAAATAATTAATTAGATTTTTGAGATTTTGACAAAAAAAGAGAATTGTTAGTTGTTTTTCTCTTTGACTTTCATGAAATCAGACATCAATTCTTCTTCTTTAGCATCTTCTTTTTTAGGTTTAGGCTTATCTTTTTTATCCTGGCTTTTAAAGATTTTCTGAATTAGCTCTTTAAAATCATCAAACTCTACATTGTAGCTTATACCTAAACCTTGTGTAAAATTGATTTGATCACCAAAATTTTGAATTGCGTTTTCTCTATTAAATACTGTTGCTCTCAATGTTCCTTGGTCATTTAATAACCAATCTATTTGAACATCACCAACAATAGTAGTTTGTGTTGTGCTTCCGAAAGGTACACCAACTTTGCCATTAATAATTACTTTATCTGATAGTTTAGTTTGCAGGGTAAGTCCTACTCTACTTTGTGTATCAAAATCTGGATTGTTTTGTGCTAAATCTAAATCTACACCAACTTTAAAATTGTCATTATCATCTCCAAAAATACTTCCGATAATTCCGCTTAGTCGTTCTGAAATTGTACCAGAGATGTTTAAGTCTGCCAACCCACTTGCAAAACCACCAGTAGCTAACAAATAAAGAGCTTGGTTATCTCGATCTTCCTTTGAAGATAATCTATAATCTAACTCGGATTTAATAGTAGAACCTACATTTGGAAAATCGAATCTAAAATCAGGATCAGGACGTTCAAGCTGACCTGTAAGATTAATTTCGAGGTTTACAGGAATTGAACGATTTATTGGGGCATCCAAAAGTACAGAAGGATTAGTAGTGGTAGAATACAAAGCTTTAAGATTAATTTCAGCACCCAATGGGTCACCTGACCAAACTATATTTCCTCCGGGTTCAACAGTAAATTTTTTCTCAGCAATGCCACGATATTTAAAATTATATACACCTTCAAATACAGAGAAATCACCATACATTTCAAACTTTCCATTAGTATTTATAAAAATACCCAGAATACCTTCTCCTCGCCCTTTTATAGTACTACCAGAATCTTTATCTATAACAATCTCAATCTCTGCATTTGGTTCTACATTAAGATTAAATTCAAGGTTTAATCCTTTTATTTCTGTCTGAGTTACTACTTCACCTTTTGCGCGTTTAACGCGTTCATCTGGGCTTAAAAATTTTATATAAGAGTTGTCACCAAAACTTTCTGCATCGTTTAACGGAATATTAAATACTGTACCGTCTTCGGTTTTCCCATCTACATAAATTGTAAGGTTATCGGTATATCCAGTAATATTAGCTTCACCTGAAACAAAACCTGTACCGTAATACAATTCATCTTCAGACTCTTCTGTATCTAAAACTAAGAGTCGATCAGTTGACAAATCCAGACCTAATTGCCAATCACTAAAATTATTATGTTCTATGAAACCATTTAAAAACCCTCTTGAGAAATATCGAGAATCTGTCATAGCAACATTATTAAATATAAATTGTTGCTTTTGCAGAGTTACTCTCGAATCAAAATCGAAACTATAATCTACATTAAGATATGGGATGCCTAAACCTGCCTTATCTAACAGCAATTCTCCATCAATACTAGGTTTGTTCAAATTTCCAGTAACTTTAGCATTACCTGAAACTAACCCTCGAATATTACTAATAACTCCTTCACCTAAAGGGTTTAAAGGATCAATTAAAAAGTCGTCAAAACCTACATCAACATTGATATTTGGTCGTGTTGTATTTACATCAACATAGCCATCAACATCGAGAGTTTTAACACTTCCATTTTGCAAATTAATATCAAGGTTATATTTGGTAAGTGAGTTGTCGCCTTCAACTAAAGCTCGTAGGTTACCCAAATTATATTGGTTAACATTAAATTGCTCTATCGTAATATCGGACTTAGGTAGATATATGCCATCGTTTTGTAGTAAAGCGAGTTTACCATTAACACGTCCTGAAAGCGCTAAACTATCTATGGTAGGTGTAATTTTTTCTAGATAAACATTCTTGAAATCTAAATTTATATTCTTATGAGTAGAATCTCTTAACACACCCGAAAGTAACATTTCTTCTTGACCTTGATTTATAAGAATATCGTCAATTTTAAAATTAGTTAGTGTCTTGTCGAATGTAATCTTATTAAGATTGTTCTTATTGTAATTTATAAACCAATCAAATCCTTTGAATTTAAAGTCTGATTTCTGAAATCCTAGAACCGAATTATTATCTTCATTTATGGTGTAGTAAAGATTGATATTGTAGTCATCGACTTGGTTTTCTCCACCTTTAAATTCTGACTTTACAAATAGCGTATCTCTTTTTGTGACATTAATTAAATCAAAATCCGTAATACTATAAAAATCAGATTCTAATTGCTTGACCTCTAAAAATGTATTATAAACAGGGTTGCTATTATCTACTTCTAAATTAATACGAGTGGCTACATAATCTCTGAACGAAATTTTTGGGGAGCTAAATTCAAGTTCAAATCCTTTTTCATCAGTCTCTATTCTGCCCTTTACATTAGTATTTTGTGCTAAACTTAAATCCTTATCAAATACTGCTGCGATTTGATTATATATCTTAAAATCAAAATTCAAGAATTGATTGTCAGATATTTCATGTGGGCTATAATTTGTATAAATACTGCCTAAAGAGTTTTCGGTGAGCTTTAATATTTCTTCAATCTTAAACTTTCCTGTAATCTTACCGTTAATTATATCTGGAGAATTTATTTTAATGGTTCTTATATCATTATTAAAGCTAGATACAATATCAAAATCCTTGAAAGAATATAATTTATCTTGGTTTTTATAACTTGTGTTTTTTACATCTATTCTTCCTCGAAGATTGTCATATGTTGATCCAGTAACAGCCATATCTACAAGTCCTCTAAACTCTGATAAAGAATCGCGATCTACGAAGTTCAATACTTTTAAATTGGCGTATGTAACATTTGCTTTAAAGTCAAACTTTCTTATTTCTTGTGACATGTCTGCAAGCCCATTAAAATCTAATATTAAATTTGGGTCTTTAGCATTTAGTTTTCCGTTAAATATGTGCTTACCAATATCTCCAGAAACTAGTATTCCAGTATACCGATAGTTGTTGTAATCTAAATACGATACTTCACCTTTTATGTTTGTATCAATATCATCGAGTTTAAAGCTTGTCCCTTCGACGTCAAGGTTAAGCGATGTGTTTTCAACCAATGGGTCATTGACTAAAACGCCAATATTAAAGTCTTCAAGTATAACATTACCAATATAATCTGCATTGTCAATATCATCAATATTTGTTAGTTTTAAATTGGTTTTTGCCTTACCTAATTCTGTATTAATATCTAAATCGGCATTGATCAATTCATTAGTTATTGTTGAGGAACCAGTAAGTCTAAAATTTCCAACTTTTTCGAATATGGTTGGAATAGATTTACCAAGTACATTTGGCAACAATGCAACTAAGTCCCTATAGTTTGAAGAAAGATTACGATACCGGCCATCTAAAACAAAGTTTTCCTCAGAATTATTAAAAATGTTTTTAAAATTAATATCACCTATAATTTTGGTATTTCTGGATGTACTGACATTTAAGTTTGAAACTTGTAAGTCATTTAATGTTCCCGAAAAGTTTGCATTAAGGCTTGCGCGTTGGTTCGTTCCAAATTCGTTATAAAATGAATTTAATTCACTTAACTGAACATACGAATCTTTAAAGCTCGCAGTAAGTTCAACTTTATCTGTAAACTCTTTGAAGTCTTCTCTATTATAATCAAAACGAAGCTCGCCCAATAAATTTGAAGCTTTGGTTTTAATGTTTAGTTGATTAAACATCATGTGATCAAGAGTATATTCAAAATTTGTTGAAAGATTTTCCAGTCTTACACCGCGACTATCTACAAACCCTAATGTGTTGATGCGAGTACGAACTTCAGGTCCGCTTATTACAAAATCAGTAGCGTTAATATTAAGCTTGGAGAAATTAAGAACTTCAGGGTTTTCTCTATTCTCATCACTTAGTAAAAACACACCATTATATACGGAAACATCACTTGATGACATTAAAAAACTACTTGGTCCTTGTCTGGGATTATCATCCTCAAAACGTTCTACAAAAACATCAAGGTTTGTATCTGTTTCACCTTCGTAAGTTTTAAGATTAAAATACAAATCCTCAATATCTATATCTCCAAAAGTCAGTTTGTTATTATATAAGTTACTTAGACTAATTATAGATGTGTTAAGCTCATTTATTGCTATCAGCGTATCTAACTTATAATCTTTTATCAAGATTTCCTTGAGCTCTACATCGCCATTAAATTGCAACCCGACTTTTCCAATATTGATATTGGTTTTATAATCTTCATTAATTTTTTTTGTCGCGTACTTACCTAATCTGGTTTGCACAGAAGGAATAGATAGTATGAGTACCAGAATAACAAAAAGCAGCACTAATATTGCTGCTATTTTTCCTATTATTTTTAATACTCTTTTGATACGCTTCATTATAATTTTAATGACAGCAAAACTGTTATATTTGTCTTTGATTATACGGAAATAGTAACGTTTTGGACTTTATAAGTCAAAATTAACAATTATTGTGCCTAATCATAACCAATGGCAAAAGAAAATATATACATCTTAGGAATTGAATCTTCATGCGATGATACATCAGCTGCTGTACTTTGTAACGATAATATCTTAAGTAATGTTGTAGCAAACCAAGACGTACATGCCGAATATGGTGGTGTTGTTCCTGAATTGGCTTCTAGAGCACATCAATCTAATATTGTACCAGTTGTAGATCGAGCCTTAAAACAAGCACAAATTACCAAAGAGCAATTGCATGCTATTGCCTTTACGCGGGGTCCAGGATTAATGGGCTCATTGCTTGTTGGAACGTCGTTTGCGAAGTCCCTAGCTTATGGTTTAGATGTTCCACTAATAGACGTCAATCATATGCAAGGGCATATTTTGGCGCATTTTATCAAGGAAGACGGTTACAAAAAACCACCTTTTCCGTTTTTAGCAATGACTATTTCTGGAGGACACACTCAAATAGTTGAAGTTAAAAGTTACTTTGACATGGAAGTGATTGGTGAAACCATTGATGATGCTGTTGGTGAAGCTTATGATAAAAGTGGTAAAATTTTAGGTTTGGGTTATCCTGCTGGACCACAAATAGACAAACTCGCGCAATTAGGAAACCCAAAAGCTTTTAAATTCACAAAACCTAAGGTTGATGGTCTTGATTTTAGTTTCTCTGGCTTAAAAACCGCAATTCTTTACTTTGTTCAGCGAGAAACTAAGAACAACCCAAACTTTGTTGAAGACAACTTAAATGATATCTGTGCCTCAATACAGTATACTATTATTGGAATTTTAATGGATAAATTAAAACTAGCTGTTAAACAAACGGGTATAAAACACATAGCAATTGGTGGTGGCGTTTCGGCTAACTCAGGCATTAGAGCGGCATTAAAAAATGGTGAACATAAGTTTGGTTGGACAACCTATATCCCAAAGTTTGAATACACTACAGATAATGCAGCAATGATTGGAATTGTAGGTTATCTAAAATATTTAGAAAAGGATTTCTCTGATTTTGATATTATGGCAACAGCCAGATTAAAGATTTAGTAAAGTTTATTTTTAGCCTAAAATCTATTTATATTTAACCTAAAGATTAGTTTAATACATTCATTAAAAGGAAGATAATCTATGCACAAAGTCCTCTTATTATTATTTCTAATTCCCGCAATTCTGTTTGCACAAAAAGGTATTGAGACATCATTAGATTCAATACAAAATACTGAAGATGCAAAGGCTTTTATTAAATCCAACTCCAAAGACATTGAAGGCAAGCTTATTACCTTTAATAAAGAAAAACATAAATCTAAACTCGCCACAGAGTTATTAAACTTATCAAAAGGTGGCAAGAAAGTTATAAAAACTGAGACTGGTAAGACTATCTATAAAGTCATAGATAAAAAAACAACCTCTCATTATCGTGCTAGTATCATGCTTTTTGATGGCAACAAAACACCTGTGCAAGAAATTAATTCCTTGCGTTCTTATATTCTAAAAGGTATAAGAAATGGTGAGCATAAGTTTCATAATTTAGCCAGAGTTTATTCAGTGCACCCAACAGCTAAAACCGGCGGCGATTTAGGATGGGTTAAAAAAGGAACATTCTCTAAGCGCTTCGAAAAAGCCATAGCAGACAAGCCTGTTGGTTATACGTTTAGTTTTGATGAGTATCCAAAAAGACACTACGTGCTCCAAAAAACTGAAGACGATAAAACTATTGAAGAGATTACGGTTCTTAAAATTGTTCAAAAGAAGTAAATGCAGTTATTCTATAATCCAGATATTTCTGAAAATGACAATACTATTGTTTTTGATAAAGACGAAAGTCGTCATATTGTCAAAGTACTTCGTAAAAAAGTTGGTGACTCTTTAAATATAACTAATGGCAAAGGTTGGGTTTTTACAACCGAACTAACTCTAGCAGAACAAAAACATTGTACTGGTAACATTATTTCGAAAGAAAAACACAATAAAAGAACTTATAAACTGCACTTAGCTGTGGCTCCAACGAAAATGAACGACCGTTTCGAATGGTTTTTAGAGAAAGCTACTGAAATAGGTATTGATACTATAACGCCGTTGTTATGTGACCATAGTGAGCGAAAGGTTATAAAGACTGAACGTTTTGAAAAGATTATTCAATCCGCAATGAAGCAATCTCTGCAATATTATATGCCAGAATTAAGACCTTTAACTGCATTTAAAGATTTTATAAGCCAAGATATAACTGGTCAAAAATTCATCGCCCATTGCGAAGACACCGAGCGTAAATCTCTAAAAAGTGTTATAGAACCAAATTCAGACGTAACTATACTAATTGGGCCTGAAGGTGATTTTAGCACAAACGAAATAAAACAGGCAACAGCAAACAGTTTTGTACCTGTTATTATTGGGGGAACACGTTTACGTACAGAAACTGCTGCTATTGTTGCCTGCCACTCAATCGCTTTTTATAACACTCTTTAAAGTGAAACTTGAGTTGCGGTATGGATATCTAAGTTGTTATTTTCTAAAATAAGTACTAACGTTAAGTCGTCCTTATCTTCTACTATATTTGGTATATGTATAGAACCTTTACCTTTAGACGTATTGAGCTTAAACTTTTGTTCTGATACTACGATATTGCTATTAATAAGCTCTCTATTTCTATTTTCTCCTCGTTTAACAGACGTTTTACGTTCATCAATTACGAGCACGATTCTAAGATTATCATTAGTGTCTAAATTCTCAATATTGTAATCAAACGTCACATAGTCAGATGATTTAGCGGCCTTACTTACAATTATTTCACTTTTGTGATTTTGCTTTGAATACTCTTGTATTTTTTGTTGTAATAATCGTTGCTTAGAGCCAACAAAATGCTCCCTACCATTTATTACTACTTGCGGTGTGTAAATAGTACTACTATAAAACTTACTGCCATATTTACGTTGCTTATCTGTAAATGTTTTTTTGCTGAAAGGATCTTTCCATCCAATATAATTCCAGTAATCTACATGATAAGATAATGCTATCACATTATCAGACCTTACTTCTTTTAGCAACTCATCTGCTGGCGGACAGCTCGAGCATCCTTGAGATGTAAATAGTTCCAGAACCACCGGATTTGTATCTGTTGTATAATCGTTTTCAATATTTTTTGTAGTACCTAATAAAAAGGGAATTATAAATAATGTTAAGGCTTTAGTTTTCATAAACATTCTTATTACATTTGAGATATGATTTTTAGTACGCTCAAAAAAATAATACTTACAATAAGTACCAGTTTTACAATTTGTTTAACGATTAATGCACAAAGTGTAGCTGTTTTAAAATATAATGGTGGCGGTGATTGGTACAGTAACCCAACGGCATTACCAAACTTAGTAAAGTATTGCAATGACAATATTGGCACAAATATTAGCGAGAGTATTGAAACTGTTGAAGTTGGTAGTATTGATATTTTTCAATATCCTTTGTTACACATGACGGGTCACGGCAATGTGTTTTTTAGTGAAGAAGATGCAGAGAATTTGAAGAATTATCTCTTATCGGGCGGCTTTTTACACATCGATGATAATTATGGCATGGAACCTTATATTACTAAGGAGTTAAAGAAAGTATTCCCAAATAAAGACCTAATAGAAATTCCTAAAACACATCCAATCTACAATGCTCAGTATAGTTTTCCTAATGGGCTTCCAAAAATTCATGAGCACGATGGAAAAGCACCACAGGCTTTAGGTATTTTTCATGAGGGTAGACTATTACTACTCTTTACGTTTGAAAGTGATTTAGGTGATGGCTGGGAAGACCAAGAAGTACATAATGACCCTGAAGATATTCGTGAAAAAGCCTTAAAAATGGGTGCTAACATCGTAAAATATGTGTTTGTAAATTGATTTTATTAAAACTATGAAACTAAGTTATCGTTGTTCATCTTGCAAAAAAGATAATTACATAAAAACCAAAGCTACTAATCGACATGAGTTATTAATGGAATTAGGTACCAATGAAATTAATGAACGCTGTAAGCATTGTGGCAATTTTACAAAAAAGCATATAAATAGACTTTATGCTGATGATGACTACACAATGGTCCTTTTTGGGTTTGCTGCAGCTGTAGTCGTAACATACTTCTTATGGGATTATGGATACATCTCAACATTAAGTGGTGCTATTCCTCTTTGGTTTTGGTCAGAAATGAAGAAGAAGTCAAGTGCATTTAATAGAACAATGGTAAAATAGCTTTCCTAATTGCAGCGTACTCATTACAATTCAAACTTTAAGAAACAACAATTCCCAATAACTATTGTCTGTGATGCTATTAGCAATGCGCCAAACATTGGAAGCCTATTTAGAGTAGCTGATGCTTTTGGAGTTGAAGAACTTATTTTTTGCGGTGAAGATATTGAGCTTGGTAAACGCATGAAGAAGACATCACGTTCTACCGAAAAGTATGTTAATTACAAGGTTGGTATAGACATTAATAAGGTAATTCAACGTTTTAAAGAAAAAGATTACCAAATTATAGCTTTGGAAATTACGACCAATAGTAAGTCATTATATGAACTTCAATTAAACAAAAACAAGCCTATTGTATTAGTATTAGGCAATGAAAATTTGGGGATTTCAGAAGGTATACTCAGCACAGCTGATGATATTATGCACATAAACATGTATGGTGAGAATAGCAGCATGAATGTCGTTCAGGCCACTAGCATTGCATTGTACGAAATAACAAACCAACTTAATTCCTGAAATTTGTACTACTAAATTTATTTCAGCATCTTTGAGATATGAATTCAAAAACCATTGCAAACGGAATCTTAAGAGCTACTTGTATTCTTGTTGCGACTACACTAGTTCTCTATTTTCTATACAAAATACAATCTGTTATTGTTTACATAGCTGTCGCTGCTGTAATTTCGCTTATTGGAAGACCCGTTGTTCTATTTTTAAGACGCAAACTTAAATTCAATGCAACAATTGCAGTTGTTGTTACTATGTTAATGTTTATTGGTATTCTCATTGGTTTAGTATCTATGTTTATACCACTTATTAAAGATCAGGGCAAAAGTTTGGCATTGCTTAACTCAGTTGAGTTCAATAATAATATCAATTATATTTATGGGCAATTGGTAAACTATTTTGAGTTTAATGACATAGATATCGAACAATCTATCAAAGAATCTGGCCTGCTATCTAAATTCGATTTCTCTGCTATACCATCGTTTTTAAATAGCGTTATTAGTGGCGTTGGCAGTTTTAGCATTGGTTTATTCTCGGTCTTATTCATCTCGTTTTTCTTCTTAAAAGACAGTAAACTTTTTGAAAATGGTATTATGGCTTTTGTACCTAAAGGCAATGAAGACAAATCAAAAAACTCCTTCAATAAGATTAAAGATTTATTATCTCGCTATTTTATAGGTTTGGTGTTTCAGATACTTATCCTATTTATAATTTACACGATTGTACTACTCATTTTCGGAATTGATAATGCAGTAGTTATAGCGTTTTTATGTGCGCTCCTCAATTTAGTGCCTTATGTTGGTCCATTGGTTAGTGCATTTTTAATGCTATTTTTAAGTATAACAAGCGGCTTAGGTCAAGAATTAAGTTTCAATAACGAGATATTACCAAAAACCACATATGTAATGCTTGGCTTTGTAATAGCACAATTGGTTGATAATTTCTTAAGTCAACCTATTATCTTTTCAAAAAGTGTAAAATCGCATCCATTAGAAATATTCTTAGTAATTATAATAGCAGGAATCCTATTCGGTATTGTAGGAATGATAATAGCAGTACCAACTTACACAGCTATCAAAGTGGTACTTAAAGAATTTTTATCTGAATATAAAGTGGTTAAAAAACTAACCAAAGGTTTGTAATTGTCTTTTGAATCCAGACATTTTAAATACCGAAGTTCAAGCGTTTATATCAAAAAATCTAAAGACGGATATTACTTCGTTGTTGCTGAAAGGTGTTCCTTTTGAGAATATTGATTCTAAGGACATCATCGAGCAAATTGAAGCTAAAAAACGCTGTGAAATCAAACTTCCATCTTGGTATAATACTAAGAATATTTATTATCCTAACAAGTTAAATATAGAGCAAACTTCCTCTGAAAAAACAGCAAATTATAAAGCGCAATTAATAAATGGTGACACTTTAATAGACATAACTGGAGGCTTTGGTGTTGATTGTCTTTATTTTTCAAAACAGGTAAAAAATATTACCCATTGCGAAATTAATTCTGAACTGTCAGAAATTGTAAAACATAACTATAAGAACTTAAATATTTCTAATATAGAATGTCGTAATGAAAATGGAATTGACGCCTTAAAACAAATAGACAAACCATTTGATTGGATATATATCGACCCATCACGTAGAGATGATTCTAAAAACAAAGTATTCTTATTGTCCGATTGTACACCAAATGTAAAAACGTTTCAAGGTCTGTTTTTTAAATATGCTAAAAATGTGATGATAAAAACATCACCACTGCTAGATATAAAAGCTACAAGAAATAATTTAAAGTTTGCAAAGGAATTGCATATTGTTGCTGTTAATAATGACGTGAAAGAATTACTCTGGATTTTAGAGCGCGATTATGACGCTGAATTCACAATTAAGGCAGTAAATCTTACAAAAACAAGTCCTCAAACATTTCAATTTAGTTTTAACGAAGAAAGCAATACTATTCCAGAATATAGCTTGCCTCTTACCTATCTCTACGAATCAAATTCTGCAATTTTAAAGGCAGGTGCATTTAATATACTAAGTGATAAACTAAACATTCCAAAACTTCATCAGCACTCGCATTTATACACTTCAGATGAGCTCTTAAATTTCCCAGGTAGACGTTTTATGATTGTGAAATGTATCCCGTTTAATAAGAAAGCATTTTCAAAAGAAGGTATCTCTAAAGCCAATGTTACCACTCGTAACTTTCCACTTTCGGTAGGTGATATCCGTAGAAAACTTAAGGTTAAAGATGGCGGTGATGTTTACCTATTCTTCACGTCTGATCTTAACAACTCTAGAGTAATCATAATCTGTAAAAAAGTAAAATAATAATTTAATAACTAAGAAGTTACTGTAATCTGCCTATTGCACATTGCACGTAAGACTTTGCTTTATCCATAATAGTATTAGGATCGCCAGTTATAGGATATCCAAGTGCTGAGAGAGCTTTTCGCAACTCTATATGTGCACTTTCTGTAGCATATTCAAAAGCAACTTCACTAGATTCTATGTCGATTTTGATATTGCTTATACCATTGACCTTTTTGATGTGCTTAATTATGGAATTTTTACAGCCGCTACATTTTAAATTCTGAATAGTAACCTTGGTATTCATATGCAATTTAATTTGCAACAAACATAACAGGTTTATTATGCATAAATTATGACATATATCACCTAGTTTTTAATTGGATGATAAATGTCATCTTTTTTGAAATATCAATAGTCTAATTTTGATTTTATATCACACAAATACTTTTCTCATGAAAACACTATTAATACCCGTAGACTTTTCAGACACATCAAAAAAAGCTTTAAAAGTAGCTGCAATTATAGCAAAACGTGTTAACGCCAAGATTGTTCTTACCCATATGGCTGGTATTGAAAGTGGCTTAACTAAAGAACCAAATAATTTTGAAGAAGCACTTTATTACAGTAAACTTATAGGCAAGAAATTTGAAGAGTTTACTCAAGTTTCTTTTTTAGATGGTGTAATAGTAGAACCAGTACTGCAAAAGCATTTAAGCTTTGCATCTGTATCCGAAATGGCAATTGAACTGGATGTAAATCTCATAGTAATGGGATCGCATGGCAGTCAAGGTTTAGAGGAATTTTTTATGGGCAGCAATACAGAAAAAGTAGTTCGCTCTTCAGAGATACCTGTATTAGTAATAAAGGATAATGATTTAAACTTTGCACCAGAAACTGTATTGTATGCAAGTGATTTTAAACTCGAGACTGTTTCTGCTTACAATCGTATAGTTGAAATTAATAAAATGCTCGGTACACGTTTAGAGTTTTTATATGTAAACACTCCAGCTAATAATTTTAAAACTACTTATGAAATGGACGACGTCTTATTAGACTTCTTTAAAGAAGTGAAACATTCTAATCCAGTTGAAGCGATAAAAACAGTAAAGCGATTTTCTGATTATACTGTAGAACAAGGTATTATGAGATATGCTGCGCTAGTTGGCGCTGATATTATTGCAATACCTACTCATGGTAGAAAAGGATTAGCGCACTTCTTGCAAGGTAGCATTAGCGAAGATGTTGCAAATCATGCAAAAATGCCGGTGCTAACTGTAAAGATGTAAAAATGATATAAACGATTATTAGTATTGGTTAATAATAATTGTTTAGAAGCCCTTAACAGCGTAGTTAAGGGCTTCTTTTATTCTGTCAGAGATGAACTAATTTCTTCCTAAGTCTGATCGATCTTCATAGAAATCTTCAAATGTTTTATCAGTTTTATAATCGTCTTTTAGGACTTTAACAACTGAAAAAACAAGTAATACTTGACCAACAATAGTTAAATAAAATACCGTTGAGAAGATGAGATTCATGGCCGCAAAAATGGTTACTATTATGAGAATAGAAGTTGTTAATGCTAACCAAAACATTCCATTGGTTTTCATGCTATACTTTTTTCTAACAATTTAAGAACTAATACAATTCTTTAATTCAAAAAAATCTTAAAAGATGATTTTTATCATCTTTTAAGAAGTGATTAATATTCAATTTTGCCTCAGGTATAAGCAAATTTGAAAAATTAGACTATGGAAAGTTGTTACCATTGTGGTGATGATTGCAGAGACACAACTATTGTGCTTCAAGACAAACACTTCTGTTGTAATGGATGTAAAACTGTTTACGAAATATTAAACGAGAATGACCTCACTTACTATTATGACCTCGAACAATCACCGGGTATTTCACCTATTCGTTTTGAGGGCAAGTTTGATTATCTGAAAGATGAGCAAATAGCATCTAAATTACTTGAATTTAATGAGCAAGATACCCAAATCGTTAACCTTTTAATACCTTCTATTCATTGTAGTTCATGTATTTGGGTACTAGAACATCTTGGGAAAATAAACAATGGTATCATTAGTTCACAGGTTAATTTCCCAGAAAAAACGGTTAGAATACAATTTAACACTCAAGCGCTTTCGCTTTTTAATGTAGTTCAACTACTTACTCGACTTGGTTATGAGCCATACATTTCGTTAGAAGACGATGATACTAAACAAAAGAAAACTGACCGTAGCTTAATATATAAACTTGGTGTTGCAGGATTTGCATTTGGGAATATCATGTTTTTATCATTTCCTGAATACTTTGAGGTAGATGAATTTTGGTTGGATCGTTTCAAATTTGTGTTCCGTTGGTTAATGTTTTTGTTTGCATTACCTGTGGTTTTTTATTCAGGTTGGGATTATTTTATTTCTGCATTTAAAGGACTACGTTCAAAACTATTTAATATAGATGTACCTATCGCACTTGGAATAAGTGTCTTATTTGTTAGATCTGCTTTAGAAGTTATACTAGATATTGGTACAGGTTTTTTTGACAGTCTATCTGGTTTAGTATTCTTTTTATTGCTTGGCAAGTTCTTTCAGAAAAAAACCTATGCGTATTTATCTTTTGAGCGTGATTACAGGTCTTACTTTCCACTTGCAGTTACTCAATTAGCCAAAGACAGTAATGAAGAAAAGCAGACCCAAATCAAAAATTTACAGCCAGGCGATAGAATTTTAATACGCAATGAAGAGCTCATTCCTGTTGATGCTATTTTAATTTCTGGTAATGCTTTTATTGATTATAGTTTTGTAACGGGCGAAACACAACCCGTTGCTAAGAGTTCTGGCAGTAAAGTATTTGCTGGCGGCCGTCAAGCAGGTGGAAGCATTTTATTAGAAGTAATAAATGCCGTCGAACAGAGTTACCTTACACAACTTTGGTCAAATGATGTGTTCAATAAAAAGAATACATCAGCTTTTCAGACGCTCACAGATCAGATTAGTAAACGCTTTACACTTGTAATTATTAGCATTGCCATTCTAGCACTCGGTTTTTGGTTGTGGTATTTGCCTGCTGAAGCTCTAAATGTATTTACGGCTGTGCTTATCGTAGCATGTCCTTGTGCAATTGCACTAGCAGCACCTTTTACTTTAGGTAATATTCTGCGCTATTTTGGCAAGGCAAAACTGTACTTAAAAAATGCTGAGATTATCGAACGGATGTCACAATTAGATACACTTGTATTTGATAAAACTGGTACGCTTACAACTAGCGAAAAAAATAATATTACTTATCATGGTAAAGCACTAAACCCAGAAGAACAAAATTTACTAACCAATACATTACGTTCTTCGAATCATCCACTTAGTAGAGCATTATACCAATGGTTACAAAGTGAAGAAATTTACACTTTAGATGATTTTAAAGAAGATGTTGGCAAAGGAATTCATGGTTCAAAAAATAAGCAACATATATATGCTGGAAGCCTTAATTATATAAATCAATCAAACCACACTCAAAATCAAGTTGAAAATCACAACACAACTCAAGTACATGTAGCAACTTCTAACGATTATAAAGGGTTTTACAGTTTTTGCAACGATTACCGAAACGCATTAAAATCAACATTCAATAATTTAAAAAAGTACAATCTTATTGTTTTATCAGGTGATAATGACAATGAACGAGAAGCACTTTCAAAATTACTACCAAAACACACAGAGTATTTTTTTAATCAAAAACCAGAAGACAAGCTAGATTTTATAAAAAAACTCCAATCTCAAGGAAAAAAGGTTTTGATGTTGGGTGATGGTTTAAACGATGCAGGAGCACTAGCGCAGAGTGATGTTGGTATAGCAATTTCAGAAAACATCAATGTTTTTTCACCAGCATGTGATGGTATCCTAGATGCTAATCAGTTTTCATTACTCCCAAAGTTTTTTTCTCTGTCACGTAAAGCAATTCGCATCATTAAATATGCATTCATTTTCTCATTACTATATAATCTTATTGGACTAGGATTTGCTATAACTGGACATTTAAAACCTGTAATAGCGGCTATACTAATGCCCCTAAGTTCTATAAGTATAGTAGTATTTACAACAATATACACCTATTTGGTAACCAAAAAATTAAGAGTATGAAATCTGTAAAATCTATGCAATCAAGCAATCCTGATTTAGCATTTGTAATAGCAGCAAAAGAGTACGGAACTAATGAAATTGTGAGTCTGTTACATAACAACTTTAATGATAAAAAAAGTCTGGCTGGAATGACTTGGTTAAATCAATTTGAAAAACAATTAGAACACTTACAACAAGTTCAATACAAGCAAATTTTGATTTGTGCTACAATAGAAAAATACTGGCAACGGACTTTAAAAAATTTCATTCATGCTATAGAAAAACTAAACGCAATATACAAGTCGAATAATCAAATGGCTGAAGCTCCATCATGCCCCTTAAATAATAGGCTTAGTACTATCAATCAAAAGGCAAAACTGGCATTATTGTACATAGAAGTATAATAGTGTAAAAAAGAAAATATGCAAACTGATAAAAGTCATCTTTTTTGGTAAAAAGTGATGGTAGTTTTACAATCAAATTCAGGTAGGTATGAGTATTATTTATATGCTGTTAGCAATTAGTGTTATTGTAGCACTTGTCTTTTTTGTTGCTTTCATTTTTTCTGTGAGAAAAGGACAATATGATGACACTTATACTCCATCTATACGAATTCTTTTTGAAGACGAAATAAAAACAGAAAAATCACCCAATACAAATAGTACAAACAACTAAAAAACTATGGAAGTACAACAGTTTTATTACGATAATAAGATAGTCCGAAAATTCATTGTAGCAACAATGTTTTGGGGTATTATCGGAATGGCAGTAGGACTATTACTCGCATTTATGTTCTTATTCCCTAATCTTACAGATGGAATATCGTGGCTTAGCTTTGGTAGATTAAGACCCTTGCATACAAATGCCGTAATATTTGCCTTTGTAGGTAATGCAATTTTTGCAGGAGTCTACTACTCTACGCAACGATTACTTAAAGCCCGAATGTGGAAAGATTGGCTAAGTAATTTCAATTTTTGGGGATGGCAATTAATTATTGTTGGGGCAGCTATAACCTTACCATTAGGTTATACGACATCAAAAGAATATGCCGAATTAGAATGGCCTTTTGATATTGCCATAGCACTAGTTTGGGTGGCCTTTGGAGCCAACCTCATTGGTACAATTTTAAAAAGAAGGCAACGCCATTTATATGTAGCCATTTGGTTTTACCTAGGAACATTTGTTACTGTCGCTGTACTCCATATTGTAAACAGTATTGAAATCCCTGTTAGTGCTCTAAAAAGTTACTCGGTTTATGCCGGAGTCCAAGATGCGCTAGTACAATGGTGGTACGGCCATAACGCAGTAGCCTTCTTTTTAACAACACCATTTCTTGGATTGATGTACTACTTTGTACCTAAAGCTGCTAATAGACCTGTATATTCTTATAGATTATCAATAGTACACTTCTGGTCACTCATCTTCATTTATATATGGGCAGGACCACATCATCTATTGTATTCTTCACTACCAGATTGGGCACAAAATCTTGGAGTTGCATTTTCGGTTATGCTTATAGCACCTTCTTGGGGTGGAATGATTAACGGGCTATTAACGTTACGTGGTGCGTGGGACAAAGTAAGAACCGACCCTGTTTTAAAATTCATGGTAGTAGCTATTACTGGTTATGGTATGGCAACCTTCGAAGGTCCAATGCTATCTCTAAAGAATGTGAACGCTATTGCTCACTTTAGTGATTGGGTTATTGCTCATGTACATGTTGGTGCATTGGCATGGAATGGTTTCTTAACCTTCGGAATGGTCTATTGGTTAATTCCTAAACTATTTAAAACAAAGTTGTGGTCAACAAAACTGGCTAATGTTCATTTTTGGGTAGGTACACTAGGTATCATTATGTATGCTTTACCAATGTATGTAGCTGGATTTGTGCAAGCATCCATGTGGAAACAATTTAACCCTGATGGCACATTAGTATATGGTAATTTCCTTGAAACGGTAAGCGAGATTATTCCAATGTATTGGATGCGTGCTATTGGCGGAAGTATGTTTGTTGTAGGAGCTTTAATCGGTGTATATAATGTAATTATGACCGCAAGAGCTGGACAGAAAGTAACAGACGAACTTGCTGAGGCTGCACCACTACAAAAAGTAACCAAAAAGCGTACAGCTAAAGAAGGTTACCACACATGGTTAGAGAGACGTCCGGTAAAACTTACCATTTATGCTACAATCGCAATTCTTATTGGTGGTATGGTTCAAATTATTCCATCATTAATGGTAGACGATTATGTTCCTGTAATTAGTAGCGTAAAACCATACTCGCCTCTTGAACTAGAAGGTCGCGATATTTACATTAGGGAAAGCTGTAATGCATGTCACTCACAAATGGTGAGGCCATTTAGAAGCGAAGTAGAACGTTATGGCGAGTATGCAAAAGCTGGTGAGTTTGTTTACGACCATCCATTCCTTTGGGGAAGCAAGCGCACAGGACCAGACTTATTGCGTATAGGTGGCAAATACAGTGACAATTGGCATCTAAATCATTTTTACGATCCTCAAAGCACATCTTCGGGTTCAATAATGCCTTCATATAAATGGTTAATTAAAAATGAACTCGACAAGAGCCTGACTGAAGATAAAATGAGAGCTATGAAAACCTTAGGTGTTCCATATACTTTAGAAGACATTGAAAACGCACAACAATCGATGGATGAGCAAGGAGCAAAAATTGAACAAAACCTCTATACAGATCCAGATTTTGCTAAAGCCTATGAGGCTGATAAAACGTATGCAAAAGATAATAATGAAGACTTTATAGATATGAAAGATCGAGAGGTCGTTGCACTTATTGCTTATCTACAGCGATTAGGTACAGATATTAAAGTTAAAAATGCAGGTGACACTGCAGTAAATTTAAACGAATAAGCGATGTTAAAATTTGTAAAACAAAACCTAGAACAGATTGATAGCGTAGAAATATACCCTATCATTTCATTACTCATTTTTTTCATCTTTTTTACTGCTCTTTTTTGGTGGGTTTTCACTGCTAAAAAACAGCATATAAAAGAAGTAAGCGAAATTCCATTAGACGATAGTATAATCAAAAAATCAAATCAATCATGAGAACAACCGCATCCTATATTCGTATTACACTTTTTACAATAATCAGTGCAATATTTCTAATGTACGTGACCTCAGCAGAGGCACCATTACAATCGCTTTCTCAAGTTTGGTATTGGGTTATTTTAGGAACTGTGATTCTGTTCATGATGGCTATTGAGGTCTGCGTTGCAGCTCTACAACGAGTGCTTTATTTATCACTTGATCTAGAAGCACAAAAACGATTTGATGAGAAAATGGCTTTAGAAAAAGCTAACCAATTCAAATGGTTTAAGGAAACGTACAAAAAGTTATTAGGTAGCAAACCTATAGAAGAAGAACATGAAATTATACTAGACCATAACTATGATGGCATATTAGAACTCGATAATAAATTACCACCATGGTGGTTATATGGGTTTTATGCAACTATCCTTTTTGGAGTAATCTACTTGGCACGTTTTCATGTTTTTGGAGACTATACCCAATCTGAAGAATATGATACTGAGGTTGCAATTGCAAAAGCAGAAATTGAAGAATGGAAAAAAACTGCTAAGGATTTAGTAGATGTAAATACTGTAACTCTACTTACCGAAGCAAGTGATATAAATGCAGGTAAAATCATTTTTAACGAACGCTGTGTAGCATGCCATAAAGCTGATGGTGGCGGCGGTATTGGACCAAATTTAACAGACGAATATTGGATTCTTGGTGGTGGCATTAAAAATGTATTTAGAACTATATCAGAAGGTGGTCGAGATGGAAAAGGTATGGTACCGTGGAAGACAGAATTAAAACCTTCAGAAATGGCACAAGTAGCCAGTTATATCTTAGGTTTTCAAGGCACTATACCAGCTGAACCAAAAGCTGCAGAAGGAGATATTTGGATAGATCCAGATGCATCAATTGAAGAAGAACCTGTGGAACAAGAAGCAGAAATAGAGGCTACTGAAACTACAGAGGAAGTCCTAATCAACGCAGATAATTAAATATCAAATTATTCAATAAAACGAGTTAAGCTTATACTAAATTAATTCATGGAAACACCTCCAAATGAAATATTTAGAGACAGTATAAGTACTGTTACAGCTGAAGGAAAGCGGTCGTGGATTTTTCCAAAAAAACCTGAAGGACGTTTCTATGAATGGCGTAAACTTGTAAGCTATGGCTTACTCACTATTCTATTTGTTTCACCTTTTCTAAAAATTGGAGGCAACCAGTTTTTAATGTTCAATGTATTAGAACGACGTTTCAATATTTTTGGACAACCTTTTTGGCCTCAAGACTTTCACCTATTTGTCATTATGATGATTATCGGTGTTGTATTTGTGGTATTTTTTACGGTAGCTTTTGGTCGATTATTTTGTGGCTGGATTTGTCCGCAAACCATTTTTATGGAATTGGTATTCCGTAGAATCGAATATTGGATTGATGGTGACAGAGGTAAACAAATACGCTTATCTAAAATGCCATGGAATGCCGAAAAGATAAAAAAGCGTACATTGAAATGGAGTATCTTTTTTATCATTTCATTTCTTATAGCCAACGTTTTTTTAGCCTATCTCATAGGTAGTGATCAATTATTAAGATACATAACAAATGGGCCATTAAACCATCTAAGTACATTTATTTCACTACTTATTTTTACTGGAGTATTCTATTTTGTGTTTGCTTGGTTTAGAGAACAAGTATGCATAATTGCTTGCCCTTATGGTAGATTGCAAGGTGTTTTATTAGACAATAAATCTATTGTAGTCGCCTATGACCACAAACGTGGTGAAAAAGAAGAAGGAAGAGCAAAATTCAAAAAAAATGAAGATAGAGCTACAACTGGTAAAGGAGATTGTATAGACTGTTTTCAGTGCGTTCATGTTTGTCCCACAGGAATTGATATCAGAAATGGTACACAGTTAGAATGTGTAAACTGTACAGCTTGTATTGATGCTTGCGATAAGATGATGGATAATGTTGGACTTCCAAAGGGCCTAATCCGCTATGCTAGTGAAGATAATATTGAGAAAAAAGCAAAATTTACATTTAGTCCACGATTAAAAGGTTACAGTGCCGTATTAGGAATTTTAACTGCCGTTTTAATAGGAATGCTATTCCTACGTAATGATGTTGAAGCTCGCATTCTAAGGTTACCTGGTCAGCTATACGAACGGAAAGCAAACAATGTTATAAGCAACGTTTACACGTACAAATTGGTAAATAAGACTACTGAAGATATCGAAGATGTCACTTTTAAAATCCTGTCTCACAACGGAACTATTTCAGTAGTATCGCATGAAAAATTTACTGTGCCTCAACAAGGATTAGCAGAAGGTACATTATTTATAGAGTTAAATGCAAGTGCACTTAATGGAGATAAAGACAGACTAGAAATAGGTGTTTACAGTAATAACGATTTAATAGAAACGACAACAACGGCCTTTTTAGGACCTAGAAATTATAGATAGTTAAATATTAAAAGATAGAATTATGAAATGGAATTGGGGAAAAGGGATTGTATTAGGGATGCTCGGGTTTATGAGCTTTATATTATATCTCGTCATTACTATGAGTACAGATAAAAAGTATAGCCATGATTTAGTAACGGAAGAATATTATGCTAAAGAAATGGCCTACCAAAACGAAATTGATAATGAGTCTAATTTGAAAACATTATCACAACCTATTAAAGGAAAGAAAACAACTGAAGGATGGCTTATAAGCTTTCCTGAAGAAATCAATGAAACAAATACCAAAGGTAAAGTGTTCCTATATCGACCATCGAATCAGAAACTGGATTTTGATTTTCCATTACTTCTAAACACGTCTAATTTGCTCATACCTGACAATAGGCTGCTCGATGGTCGGTGGAACATAACTATAGAATGGGAAACCAATAACGAAACCTACTTATACAAAAAAGCAATAACATATTAAATGGTTTATTCCGCGTTAATATTGGGTTTGTTAGGTAGCTTACATTGTGTTGGCATGTGCGGCCCTATTGCTTTTTTGCTACCATTAGATAGAAAGCGTAAATCTAAACGCATACTTGAAATACTAAGTTATCATAGCGGCAGGTTATTTACTTATGCAGCTCTTGGTTTCATTTTTGGATTATTAGGCAAACGGTTGCAACTGTTTGGCTTACAGCAACAGCTATCGATCATTATAGGTGCTCTTATGATAGTTGTTATTATAATTCCCAATAAATATTTCAATAGATATAACTTTTCTAAGCCTATATATAATCTTGTTTCAAAAATTAAGCAGAAGATTGGGTTTCAAATAAAAAAGAAAGAACCAGGCACGTTTTTTACTCTAGGATTTTTTAATGGACTACTACCATGCGGACTAGTTTACATGGCAGTTTTTGGTGCTATAGGCACTGGTAGTATGTGGCAAGGTAGTTTGTATATGGTATTTTTTGGGCTGGGTACTATTCCACTTATGACAAGTGCTATTTACATAGGTAATTTTTTAAAAGGAACAATAAAAACACGTATTGTGAAACTGATTCCAGTGTTTGTTGTTGTAATAGGACTATTGTTCATTTTAAGAGGATTAGGATTAGGAATAAAGTATATATCACCAACAGAAATGGTAGCAGTTGAACAAACATCTTCAAAACATAGCTGTCATTAAATCAAATAGTTATGGATACTTACATTTTAATTTTTATAATAGTTGCAGCGCTAATACTATTCTTAGGCTTACTAAGCTGTACACTTGCAATTGAAAGCATCAATAATGCTTCTAACGATAAATCGCGACAAGAAATAGATTCAAAAAAGTAGTGAACTATTAAATCGTCATTGAAAAGAGCTTAGTATCTGGTTTTTTTCGTTGTAATCTCAAATCAAAAGGTAAACAGATGTTACGCACAAAGGGTTTTCCTTTCTCAGTAACTTCTATTTTATGGGTGTACAAATTTACGAGTCCATCATGTTCTAACTCTTTTAACTTGACTAATACATCTGGAATTTCAGGAAAGTATAGAGCGTCATCTTCCCAACTTGTCTCAAAACGACACATTAGATTCAAAATGTGTTGTCTTATAACTAAGTCTTCATTAGTTAAGATATGACCACGATATACTGGAAAAATAGTTTTGTTAACTAAATCTTGATATGCTTCAACACTCTTGACATTTTGAGCAAAACCATACCAACTATCTGCTATAGCAGAAACACCAAGGCCAATCATTAAATTGGTTTTACGAGATGTATAGCCCATAAAATTTCGGTGCAGATTACCTGAAGCCTTTGCTTTAGACAATTCATCATTTGGTAAAGCAAAATGGTCCATACCTATGTCTTCATATCCAGCGTCAAGTAACATCATTTTTCCTACTTCATACTGAATTCGTTTTTGTTTTGCAGTAGGTAAATCACAATCCTTAAATCCACGTTGCCCATTGCCTTTAATCCATGGCACATGAGCATAACTATAAAAAGCTATTCGTTCTGGACGAAGCTTTACGGTAGATGCAATAGTATTGATTACATCTTCTTTAGTCTGAAAGGGTAATCCATAAATCAAATCATGACCTACAGATTCATAACCTACACTTCTTGCAGTTAATGTTGTTCTAGAAACATTTTCATACGGTTGAATTCTGTTGATAGCCTTCTGTACTTTTTCATTATAATCTTGTACACCATAACATACACGCTTAAATCCAAGTTCATTAAGTACAATTAAATGTTCTTTTGAAGTATTGTTAGGATGTCCTTCAAAGCTAAACTCAACATTTTCGGGCTTTCTAGCCATCATCAAGATGCCATTAATCAACATACTTAAATTGTCTGGAGTGAAAAACGTAGGAGTGCCACCACCTAAATGTATTTGAGATACTATTGGTTTTTCGCCCAATAGATCTACATACATACTGAACTCTTTTATTAAACTTTTTATGTATGGAGTTTCAACATCATGGTTTTTAGTAATGCGTTTGGTACAACCACAAAATGTGCACATTGACTCACAAAAAGGTAAGTGAATATAAAGGCTAATTTTTCTACCATCTTTACGTTCATAAAAACGTTGTTTCAATGATGATTTCCAGGCTTTTAAAGAGAATTGATCTTGATTCCAATACGGAACAGTAGGATAACTGGTGTACCTTGGACCAGCAACATTATATTTTGAAACTAAAGTGCACATAGAATTGATTTAAACTTGTGCAAATCTAAAGTTGAAAAGAATTTTAAAAGATGATTTTTGTCATAATGAATTTAAAATTAAACTGTTTCACGCTCAATTTTAAAGCAAACACCAGTTATTGATATAAGACCATCGTCAAGGTCCAATTCCTCTAAAGATTGAATAGAATATAGGGTATTTGTTGTTTTAGTTTCTTCTATATATGGAAGTACAGAATGAAGCATGTCGTATGCATTAAACTTTATTAATCTAAAGAGTAAATCTAAATCCGTTTTCTTAAGTACATCTAAAGTAGGCCAGCCCAATTGCTTAAACTTTATGAGTTCGTCAAAACCTTCTTGGTCGTCATCTTGCATTTCAGCTTGTCTAAAATTTTCAAAATATTCACTTATTAAATCTATAAAATCATTGAAATTTAGTTCAATTTTATAGTTCAATTTATCATGTCCAACCCAGCGCTGAAACTGACCGAAATTAAAAGTAGGGACAAAAATTTGTGTTCTATCAACAATGCTATTTTGAACAATGGCTGAAATTCCCATTAATGATCTACGATTTAAGAATAATGCAGTAAAGATATAAAACATAAAGCCTTACTATTTCTAGTAAGGCGTTTTGTAATCGCGACAGGATTATATATCCAAAGCGCTCCGCTTTGAAAATAGTACAAACAAAAAAACGCTCAAGCAAGCTTGGCGTTTTTTCTTATCGAACTATGTATTCGTGATCGCGACAGGATTCGAACCTGTGACCGTCTGCTTAGAAGGCAGATGCTCTATCCAGCTGAGCTACGCGACCATTCAAGGATTACTTCCCTATGTTCAGTGATCCTGAAAATGTGTTGTTGCAAAAAGCTGTGCTTTTTACAAAAGCCCTCTTCAATTTTTTATGAAAGTAAACTTTCTAAAAAATCTCAATTAAGCTTTTTGTCGGGGTGGCAGGATTCGAACCTGCGACCTCCGCGTCCCAAACGCGGCGCGATAACCGGGCTACGCTACACCCCGGACTGAGTGTAAAAAAATGTCTGGTAGACATTTTTAGCGAAAGGGCCAGCCGGTGTGTTGGCCTTTCTATTCTCATTCTGGCGGAGAGACCGGGATTCGAACCCGGGCAACACTTACGCGTTGACAGATTAGCAATCTGCTCCATTACCACTCTGGCACCTCTCCTAAAATCACAAATAAAGAACGTTCCTTAAAATTGCGGATGCAAATGTAACTTTTAGTATTTAAGAACGCAACAATTTTTTTTAGTTTTTTAAGATATTATCTAACTAATTATAAGAGAGACTTTAAGATAATTTCCCAGTTTTATAAAGGACAAATAAAACTAAAATAGGAATAGCCAATAAACCAATATGACCTAAGTCAGTTTTGAACAAAGAAGGTAATAATAACAGTGTAACAGCATATCCTCCTACCGCACCACCAAAATGCGCATCATGACCAATATTACCTATGCGCTTTTTCATGCCATATATGGAGTATAATAAGTAACCAATTCCAAAAACATAACCTGGTATAGGAATTGGAACAAAGAACATATATAGGCTCATAGAAGGTTCTAACAAAATAGCTGAATACAATATTCCAGTCACTGCTCCACTAGCACCTATAGCACTGTACCAGTATTCATCTTTATGAAAATATAGAGATAGTAGATTTCCAAAAATAAGACTTGCGATATAAATGATAATAAAATTGAAACTACCTAATGCATCGATTACAGGGTTTGCAAAAAAATAGAGCGTAAACATATTAAATAGTAGATGCATGGAGTCTGCATGCAAAAATCCTGAGCTAAGCATTCGGATATGCTCATTGCGTCTTATACTTCCTACATTAAATTTATATCGCTCAAAAAAAAGTCGGTCTTCAAAACCTTTAAATGAAATAATTACATTAGCCGCAATTATAACAATAGTCACTATACTTAAATTGTACATAAAGTCGCTCTTAATAGTTCAAAGATAGTATATATTTGTGCTATAAAATAAACCTGAATGCAACTCATAGCATACATCCTTATTTATCCAATTTTATGGTTGATATCAATACTGCCTTTTAGGCTTTTGTATATGTTATCGGATGTTGTTTGTTTCTTAATATACAGAATTTTTAAGTACCGTAAAAAGGTTGTGAAATCTAATTTAAGATTAGTTTTTCCTGAGAAGTCTCAAAAGGAAATAGAAGCCATTTGCTCTAAATTCTATAGTCATTTATGTGATTTGTTTTTAGAGATGATAAAAACTATGAGCATTTCTAAATCTGAAATGCACAAACGTTTTGTGGTTAAAAACCCTGAAGTTTTACACCTGCTAGAAAAAGACGGAAGGAGTTGTTTGGTTATGTTTGGTCACTACGCCAGTTATGAGTGGTGTACTACGATGCAATCACACATAAATCTTCCTGGGCTTGTAATCTATAAGAAAATTGCCAATACGTATTTCGATAATCTTGTTAGACGTATACGTTCAAAATTTAATACTGAACTTGTTGATACTAGAAATACAATTACTAGAATTGAGGAAGTCATAGCAAATAATGACCCGAGAATGATTGCATTTTTAAGTGATCAGTCTCCAAAGCTCAAAAAAACAAATCACTGGTTAGAATTTATGGGTATTGAAGTGCCATGCTTTATTGGTGCTGAAACTACTGCGAAAAAGTATAATTTCCCTGTAGGTTACGTTAAAATAAATAAAGTAAAACGTGGCCACTATGAAGCAGACATTATACTAATCACAGAACACCCTCAAGAAGAAGAGGATTATATGATAATGAAAACCTTTAATCAACTTTTAGAAGAACAGATTAGAGACAATCCTGTCTATTACCTCTGGACACATAAACGCTGGAAACACAAGGATAAAAAACCTACTTAATTGGGTTTAGATATTTGCTATCGCTTTAATTTCTGCAATTATCTTATCAGCAAGTTCGTCAGCTTCAATTTGTGATTGTGCTTCAGTATATATTCTAATAATAGGCTCAGTATTACTTTTTCTTAAGTGTACCCAACTATTTTCAAAATCTATTTTAACACCATCAATAGTTGTTAATCTTTCATGGCTATACTTAGCTTCCATAGTCTTCAAGATAGCATCAACATCCAAGCTTGGTGTTAATTGTATCTTTTTCTTACTCATGAAATAGTTAGGATACGTTGCTCTAAGCTCACTCACTCGCATTTTCTTTTCTGCCAATAAACTTAAAAATAATGCAACACCAACAAGAGCGTCACGTCCGTAATGCAATTCAGGATAGATAATACCACCATTACCTTCACCTCCGATAATAGCATTGTTTTTCTTCATAAGCTCAACAACATTGACTTCACCAACAGCACTTGCTTCATAAGTTCCGCCATGGTTTTTTGTGACATCGCTTAAAGCACGAGTAGAACTCATATTACTTACAGTATTTCCAGGAGTTTTACTTAACACATAATCTGCACAGGCCACTAAAGTGTATTCTTCGCCAAACATCTCTCCTTTTTCATCCATAAAAGCTAATCGGTCTACATCTGGATCAACTACAATTCCAAAATCAGCATGTTCATCTACTACAGCTTTCGCCAAATCACCTAAGTGTTCTTTTAAAGGCTCTGGATTATGAGGAAAATGCCCAGTTGGGTCACAATATAATTTTACTGGATGTACACCTAAACGGTCTAATAACAAGGGAATAGCAATTCCGCCAGTAGAATTTACACCATCAACAACTACTTTAAAATTAGCAGCAGCAATTGCTTTTTTATTTACTAGAGAAAGATTTAACACCTCATCTATATGCATATCAATATATGCTTGGTTTATTGTAATCTTACCTAGATGATCTACATCGGCAAATTCCATATTAGTAGAGTTTGCAATATCTAATATCTTTTTTCCTTCAACACCATTCAAAAATTCGCCTTTAGCATTTAATAATTTCAGCGCATTCCATTGTTTAGGGTTATGGCTAGCAGTTAAAATAATACCACCATCTGCATGTTCCATTGGTACAGCAACCTCAACAGTTGGTGTAGTTGACAGTCCTAAATCTATAACATGAATTCCCATACCCACAAGTGTTTGCATGACCAAACTCTGTATCATTTCTCCAGAAATTCTTGCATCACGCCCAACTACGACTCGGTAATTGTCTTTTTGACGTTGATTTTTAAGCCAGGTTCCGTAGGCAGCAGCAAATTTAACAGCATCAATTGGTGTTAAATTCTCTTCTACTTTTCCGCCAATTGTTCCTCGAATTCCTGAAATAGATTTTATAAGTGTCATGTTGTATTTAATTTTCCGCAAATATAATGGTAAACTATTTTAGTACAAGAACAAGAAACATCTACTGACAAATAATTTTTGAATATCGTATAAATTACATTTTGTGATTATGAATTTGTAAATTCGAACGATGAACTTTTTGGCCCATATTTACTTGTCTGGCAATAATGAATTATTAACTGTTGGCAATTTTGCTGCTGATGGTATTAGAGGAAAACGTTTTGATAAGTATCCTACAGCAATGCAAGCCGGTATTATTTTGCACCGTTTTATAGATTCGTATACCGATGCACATAAGATTTTTAAGCGAAGTACAAAGCGTTTACACAAAACCTATGGGCATTATAGTGGTGTTATTATTGATATTTTCTATGACCACTTTTTAGCCAAAAACTGGGATCAGTATTCTAATATTCCTTTAGCAACTTACGTGCAAGAATTTTATTCGAATCTTAAAACACATTTTGATATCCTTCCAAAACGATTTAAATATCTAACACCATTTATGATTGAAGACAATTGGCTTCTAAGCTATGCAAAAATTGAAGGCATACAAAAAGTGCTTAATGGCATGAATAGGCGCACAAAAAATCGTTCTAAAATGAATGAAGCCACAAAGGAATTAAAAGAATACTATCAAGAATTTGAAGAAGATTTCACGCTCTTCTTTAAAGATTTAGTTGAAGCAACAGAACAAAAACGCAAAGCTCTAGAAAAAGAATTTGATTTATGAGACATTACCTTTCAATTTATCTGCTAATACTTTTCGCTTTTAGCTGTAAAGAGATTAAAAAAGAAAAGACTAGTTCGGCTAACAATAGAGGTTTAGTAACCTCAAATGCTATGGTGGTTAGCGCTCGTGAGGAAGCATCAAAAATTGGTGTTGAAATACTCAAAAAAGGAGGTAATGCATTTGACGCTATGATGGCAACAGAAATGGCTTTAGCAGTTACCTATCCCTATGCTGGGAACCTTGGCGGTGGCGGATTTTTAATCTATAGATTAGCTGATGGCGAAGTTGGTGCACTCGATTACAGAGAGAAAGCACCGTTAGCTGCTACAAAAGATATGTTCCTAGATGAGGACCAAAATGTCATTAAAGGAAAAAGTACTCAAGGAGCTTTGGCGATAGGTATTCCTGGAACTATAGCTGGGATATTTAAAGCACAAGAACGCTTCGGAAAATTGGATATAAATTCAATTTTACAACCCGTTGTAGATTTAGCAAAAAATGGATTTACAATTACTGAAAGTCAAGCTAAAAGATTTAAGAAATACGATAGCATTTTTAAAGTTGTAAATGGAAACAAGCTCGTTTTTAATAACGAATTAAAATCTGGTGATAAAATCGTGAATTTCGCATTAGCTCAAACTCTTGAACGCATTATAGCAAAAGGAAGAGATGAGTTTTATAAAGGTGAAACTTCAAAATTACTGTTAAAACATTTGCAAGGTATTGGCAGCATTATTACCGCAGAAGATTTAGCCAAGTATGAAGCGAAATGGAGGAAACCCATTCGGTTTGAATACGATGATTTAGTGATTACCTCAATGTCGCCACCATCATCAGGTGGTATTTGTCTAAATCAAATTATGACAATGATTGAGGATTTTGACTTAAAAGACTACGGTCATAACTCACTTAAAACGATTCAGGTATTGGTAGAGGCAGAAAAACGCGCTTATGCAGATCGCAGTTATTACTTAGGTGATCCAGATTTTGTAGACATACCTGTTAAAACATTAACTAGTGATGTCTATTTACAAAATCGGATACAAGATTTTTCATTTAAACAAGCAACCGCAGTCGACTCTTTATCTCATGGCGAAATTGTAGGTTATGAAAGTGAAGAAACAACCCACTACTCTATTGTTGACCAATTTGGAAACGCAATAGCCGTCACCACTACTCTAAATGGTGCCTATGGTTCTAAAGTCTATGTTGAGGAGCTTGGTTTTTTTATGAATAATGAAATGGACGATTTTAGCAGTAAACCTGGTGAACCAAATTATTATGGACTTATAGGTGCTGAGGCTAACAGTATTGCTCCAGAAAAAAGAATGTTGAGCTCTATGACACCAACTATTGTAGAAAAAGATGGCGAACTTTATATGACATTAGGAACACCTGGTGGATCTACAATAATCACTTCTGTTTTACAAACTATTTTAAATGTTCATGAGTTCGATATGTCGATGCAACAAGCTGTTAATTCACCTCGATTTCATAACCAATGGTTACCTGATGAAATTCGAATGGAGCCAAATTCGTTTGATGTAAGTCTAAAACAACAATTAGAGGAAAAAGGTTATATCATTAACGAAAAGCGTACTCCTGTAATAGGAAAAGTAGATGGCATTTTAATCTTAGAAAATGGGCAATTAGAAGGTGGCGCTGACAAACGCGGTGACGATACTGCTGTAGGTTTTTAAAAAAAGAAAAATGAAACAATTAAAACGGATTCTCAAAGTATTTTTTGGAATTATTATATTCCTTACACTACCATCTTTACTGTTTTTTGGATTCTTATACATAAGATACGATAAAGATTTACCTAGTGGTACAAAGGGGAAAATGGCAGATGAATTAGCAATAAACATGCTAAAGTCACTAAATCATGATGCCTATTTAAGTACAGATTATATTGAATGGACGTTTAAAGGACGCCAACATTATAAATGGTATAAATCAGCCGATAGTTGCGAAGTACAATGGAACGATTTCAAAGTTATGTTGCATTTAAAAAAACCCAGTCTATCAAGCGTTTATGTGGCAAAACAAAAATATGAAGGCACAGATAAACAAAAATTAATAGGTAAAGCTGAAGCTTATTTTAACAATGATTCCTTTTGGATTGCAGCACCATACAAGGTCTTTGATAAAGGTACCGAAAGACGATTAGTAAAGACTGATAAAGATGAAGATGCTTTATTAGTAACATACACATCAGGTGGTTCTACACCAGGGGACTCGTACTTATGGCATTTTGATCGTGAAGGCAAACCTAAAAGTTACCAAATGTGGACAGACCTATTGCCAATTGATGGTTTAGAAGCTTCGTGGTCTGACTGGAAAACAACAAAAAGCGGTGCTGAACTTCCTACTTTTCACAAAATTCTATTTCTAAACCTAGAAATTACCAATTTAAAGACTAACTAACTCTAAAAGTGTTAGATACCTTACAAAAAAATACGTGAGAATATTGTAAATTTATAGTCTAACAACAAGGCCATGAAAAATTTTTACGTACTCCTTTTATTTATTCCGATAATTGGTTTTTCTCAAAATAATTCATTTTGGACAAAAGTAAATGCGTCTAAGCTTGAGAGAAATCAACGTATTGAGCGAACCTCTACTCCATCAAAATTTGATGTTTATAATTTACAACTTAGCAACTTAAAACAAACACTATCTAGTACTGTTAGCCGTTCATTGAATGTATCTTCAGATACATTTGTTTCATTTCCGAATGCAAAAGGCGAAATGGAACGCTATGAGATTTATGAAGCGTCTGTAATGGAACCAGAATTTGCTGCTCAGCATCCTGAAATCCAGTCGTATGTGGGAATTAACATTGATGATCCTGGAACTACTATACGCTTCAGTACAACTGTATTTGGATTTCATGCTGTCATATATACAATTGGTAAAACCTATTACATCGATCCATATACAGAAGATTTAAATTCTTATATGCTTTACGCCAAAGAAAACCTATACTCTGATGTAGATAGAATTGGATGTCAACTTACGGATGAGTTAACCACTAGAAATGAAATTCAACAAAATGCAAGTGTTAGTTCTTTACGAAATGCTAATGATAGTGTTTTTAGAACGTTTCGACTAGCATTGGCGTGTACTCAAGAATATTCAACCTTCCATGTTGATGCTGCTGGTCAACAAGCTGCATCAGATGCAGTAAAACGTGCTACCGTACTTGCAGCAATGAATGTAACTATGACTAGAGTTAATGGATTGTACGAGAGAGATCTATCTGCAACCATGATTTTAGTTGATAACATCAATACGATGTCTGGAACGAGCATTATATTCTTGGCTGAAAATGATGGTTATACAAACAATGATGGGTTTGCTATGCTATCTCAAAATCAAACTATAGTCGATACTAACATCGGCACTGCTAATTACGACGTAGGACATGTATTCTCTACTGGTGGTGGCGGTGTAGCTTCTTTAGGTGGTATTTGTTTTAGTAATACAAAAGCTCGTGCTGTAACTGGTTTACCTAATCCTACTGGAGACCCATTTGACGTTGACTTTGTAGCTCATGAAATTGGACATCATTTTGGAGCAAATCATACGTTTAATGGTAGTCAAGCTAATTGCTCAGGAGGAAATAGAAATGCCAGTACATCAGTAGAACCAGGTAGTGGTACAACTATTATGGCCTATGCTGGTATCTGTGCTGGAGATAACATCCAATCAAATAGTGATGACCACTTCAATGCTATTAGTATTGATGAGATGTACGACAGAGTTACTGGAACTGGTCAATATGCTGGGAATCTTACATGTTCTGTAAATACTGGTAATGGTAATATGCCTCCAACTGTTGAGGCAGGTAATAATTTTACTATTCCATATGGAACTGCGTTTACATTAACTGGTACTGGAAGTGACCCAGATGGTGGTACAGTATCTTTTTGTTGGGAACAAGTCGATATAGGTACAGTTGCAGGACAACCAAGTCCAACAGATACTACAGGTCCTATGTTTAGATCAATTTCGCCTTCTACAAGTCCAGAAAGAACTTTTCCTCGCATAGAAGATGTTCTTGCAGATAATCTAACTCCACAATGGGAAGTGATTCCAAATGTTGCAAGAACAATGAATTTTGCCTTAACTGTAAGAGATAACCAATCACCTAATGGTGGGCAAACAAACAGAGACGACATGTCTGTTACTGTAGCTAACACAGGGCCATTTATAGTTACAGCACCAAATACAACAAACGAAAGCTTCCCATCAGGGTCAAGTACTACTATTACTTGGGATGTTGCAGGTACTACGGCTAATGGCATTAACACTAGCAACGTAAATATTCTACTATCAACTGATGGTGGTACAACATTTACAACTTTGGTAAGTAACACATCAAATGATGGTTCTGAGAATGTTACATTCCCGTCTGTTAATGAGCCATTTTGTAGAATAAAAATTGAAGCGGTAGGAAACATCTTTTTCGCAATGTCTAAGTCATTCTCTATCGGTGCAACCGTTACTGTTATTGAAGATTGTAACACTTACTCATCAGGAGTTGCTAATGCACCTATACCTGATAATACTGGAGGGAATGTCGCATTAGCATTAAATGTAACTGAAACAACTCCGATTACGGATATGAGAGTTTCTGTAGATGTAACTCATAGCTGGACAGGTGATTTAATTCTTCAGATTCAAGACCCAAATGGTAATTTTACCAATGTTTGGAACCGATCATGTAATACCGCAAGATTTGAAGATATAGATGCTACATTTAAGGAAAATGAACCTGCAATAGTTTGTGGCACACCTACAACTGGAACTTACGCTCCAGCATTAGGATATGACGATTTCATCAATGCAAATCCTTCAGGTCAATGGGTTGTAATTGCTGTAGACCAAGCTACCTCAGATAGTGGCACCTTTAATGAATGGTCTTTAGAGCTTTGTACGACTACCACGCAAATTACTTTAGATACAGATGATTTTGAACTCAATGATTTTGCACTATATCCTAATCCAAATAGTGGGGATTTCAATCTAGAATTTAATTCTGGTTCAGGAAAGGACATAAATATAGATGTATATGATATATCCGGAAAACTAGTATACAACAGATCATTTGATCCAACATCTCGTTTTAATGAGCAAATCTCTCTTAAAAATGTGAGTTCAGGAATTTACATCATGAAAGTTAATGATAGTGATAAGACTGTTACACGAAAACTTATTATTGAATAACCTAAGTATAAATTGTAAAAAAGCCGAAGATAATTCTTCGGCTTTTTTTATTTACTCTTCTGTCCCACAAACTGTTGACTCTTCAATTTAAACAGCACATTAAAGCTAGTTAAACTGCCATAGCTTCTTGTAATATACTGCTGTAAATCAATCTTTTCTTGTTCGTCCAAATTTTTGCTTGAATTTATCTTTTGTTCCATAACACGAAGTCTGTCACGTACCATAGTTATTTTATGGAAAAAGGTATCAATAGGCAATTCTTTACTTTGTAAATTAGTATCACCAGGTTCTAAAATTAATTTTCCACCTTTCCATTTATCTCCAATACTAATAACTTCTGAAACATCAGACCACTTTTTCAATATATCACGCAAACTCTTTTCAACCTCATAAAAACTAACTGTATCTACATCATCTTCAGCTGCTTCAATCACTTCAAATTCCGAATCAAGTTCTATGGTCTCTAACCCATTATCAATAAATGTAACCCAATAATATTGAGACGTCACATTGGTTACTACACCTTTTCCGTAGTCCGAATGATTTATTCTTGAGCCTATTCCTAATAATTTCATGTAATAGTGTTTTAATTAGGTAACAATAATAGTAATTCTGTAGCTATATGTCCTATTAAATTAACAACTAAAAATCGTACCTTTGCAACTTTGTCAATCCTCAAAAAAGTAAAGCCAAGTAATGGGTTCATTCGATGATTTTATAGAAGTAAAAGGCGCCAGAGTACACAATCTTAAGGATATAGACGTCACTATTCCTCGAGAGAAGTTAGTTGTTATTACAGGCCTTTCTGGTAGTGGAAAATCATCTTTAGCTTTTGATACCATTTATGCCGAAGGGCAACGACGCTATATAGAAACATTTTCTGCTTACGCGCGTCAGTTTTTAGGAAATCTTGAACGCCCTGATGTAGATAAAATTGATGGACTATCGCCTGTTATTGCAATAGAACAAAAAACGACAAGCAAATCACCACGCTCTACTGTTGGCACCATTACAGAAATCTATGACTTTTTGCGCTTACTTTTTGCACGTGCCGCAGATGCCTATAGTTATGAGACTGGTGACAAAATGGTTAGCTATAATGATGAGCAAATTAGAGACCTTATTCTAAATGCGTATAACGGAAAGCGAATTAATATTCTAGCACCTGTAGTTAGGTCTAGAAAAGGACATTATCGAGAGCTATTTGAGCAAATCGGAAAACAAGGTTTTGTTAAGGTGCGTACAGATGGTGAAATCGTAGACCTTGAAAAAGGAATGAAACTTGACCGCTACAAAACTCATGATATAGAAATAGTTATAGACCGGCTAAAAATTGATGACTCTCAGGATAATGAGAAACGACTTATGGAATCGATTAATACAGCTATGTATCATGGAGATGATGTATTAATGGTTATTGATCAAGACACCAATGAACCAAGATACTTTAGTCGTAATCTCATGTGTCCTTCTTCGGGTATTTCTTATCCTAATCCTGAGCCTAATAATTTTTCATTCAATTCACCTAAAGGTGCATGCCAAAAGTGTAATGGTATTGGCGAAGTATATGTCGTTAATGAAAAAAAGTTAGTGCCTGATGAATCTTTATCCATAAAAAATGGAGCTTTAGCACCACATGGTCCTGAGAAAAAAAGTTGGATTTTTAAACAGTTTGATACTATTGCGCAACGCTTCGAATTTTCTTTAAGTGACCCATGGAAAGATATTCCGCAGCAAGCAAAAGACATGATCTTTTATGGCGGAAAAGAAAAATTTACTGTCGACAGCAAATTACTTGGCGTTTCGAGAAAATATGATATAGATTTTGAAGGTGTCGCCAAGTTTATCGAAAGTCAATATAAATCCAATTCTACATCCTTAGCGAGATGGGCAAAAGAGTTTATGGATAAAGAATTATGTCCAGAATGTCACGGTTCTAGATTAAGAAAAGAATCCCTCTATTTTAAAGTAGATGGCAAAAGCATCGCAGATTTGGTGATGATGGATATTATTGAATTGAGTGAATGGGCAGAACATCTATTAGATAGACTTTCCGATAAGCAACAAAAAATTTCAAGCGAAATTATAAAAGAGATTAAAAGTCGTGTACAATTTCTATTAGATGTAGGTTTAACCTATTTATCATTAAACAGAAGCTCTAAATCATTATCTGGTGGTGAAGCGCAACGTATTAGGCTCGCAACTCAAATAGGTTCACAGCTTGTAGGTGTACTTTATATTCTTGATGAACCAAGTATAGGCTTACATCAGCGTGATAATGAAAAACTTATCAACTCACTGGCATCATTAAGAGATGTTGGTAATTCTGTTATTGTTGTAGAACACGATAAAGATATGATAGAGCGTGCAGATCATGTCATTGATATAGGTCCATATGCTGGCAAACATGGCGGTAAAATAATTAGTGAAGGTACACCCAAAGACCTTTTGAAGTTCGATACACTTACAGCTGAGTATTTAAATGGCCAAAAAGAAATCTCCATTCCAAAAAAACGTCGTAAGGGAAATGGTAAAAAAATAGTTCTTAAAGGTTGTACAGGAAATAACCTTAAAAATATTGATGTAGAATTTCCATTAGGTAAAATGATTGGTGTTACAGGTGTTTCAGGAAGTGGTAAATCGACCTTAATTAACGAAACACTATATCCAATACTGAATGCATATTACTTCAATGGGGTTAAAAAACCTATGCCATACAAAAGTGTAAAGGGTTTGGAACATATTGACAAGGTAATAGACATTAACCAATCGCCTATAGGTAGAACACCAAGAAGTAATCCTGCTACTTACACCAAGACTTTTGATGAAATTCGGAAGTTGTTTGCTCAAATTCCTGAAGCTATGATTCGTGGTTACAAACCAGGACGCTTTAGTTTTAATGTTGCTGGTGGTCGTTGCGAAACCTGTCAAGGTGGTGGACTTAAGGTTATTGAAATGAACTTTTTACCTGATGTTTATGTAGAGTGCGAAACTTGCCAAGGCAAACGTTTCAATCGAGAAACATTAGAAATTAGATACAAAGGAAAATCCATAAGTGATGTCTTGAACATGACTATTGAGGAAGCTGTGAAATTTTTCGAGCATATTCCTAAGATTTATAGGAAACTTAAAACGATTGAAGATGTTGGACTAGGTTATATAACTCTTGGACAGCAAAGTACGACACTTTCTGGTGGTGAAGCACAACGCATTAAGCTCGCTTCAGAATTAAGTAAACGTGATACAGGAAATACATTCTATATATTAGATGAGCCCACAACCGGCTTACATTTTGAAGATATTAATGTTTTAATGAAAGTTTTAAATAAGCTTGCAGATAAAGGTAATACAGTATTAATTATTGAACACAATTTAGACGTTATTAAAACCGTTGACTATATTATAGATATTGGTTATGAAGGCGGAAAAGGTGGCGGGCAGCTTGTAGCAAAGGGTACACCAGAGGAGTTAATTAAAGATAAAAAGAGCCATACGGCAAAGTTTTTGTTACGTGAATTAAACTAATTTGTCATATTACAATCATAAATAAAGACACAAACTAAACAATCAACCACAAAATAATGAGAAAAGAAAATCATCATAAAGGCTGGAACGAGATTAAAACAAACGACTCATGGGCTATTTTTAAAATCATGGGTGAGTTTGTTAATGGATTTGAGCGCATGAGTAAAATTGGCCCATGTGTATCTGTTTTTGGTTCGGCAAGAACTAAACCAGAGGATGAATATTATAAACTTGCAGTAGAAGTCGCTCAAAACATTGTAGAAAATGGCTATGGTGTTATTACTGGTGGCGGACCAGGTATTATGGAAGCTGGTAATAAAGGTGCGCATTTAGCTGGCGGTACGTCTGTTGGATTGAATATTGAATTACCTTTCGAACAGCACGACAATCCATATATAGACTCAGATAAAAGTTTAGACTTTGACTATTTCTTTGTTCGTAAGGTAATGTTTGTAAAATACTCACAAGGTTTTGTTGTAATGCCAGGTGGCTTTGGTACGTTAGACGAACTTTTTGAGGCAATGACACTAATTCAAACCCATAAAATACACTCATTCCCAATAATTTTGGTTGGTAGTAAATTTTGGGGTGGTTTAGTGGATTGGATAAAAAATACACTTCTTGAAGAAGGAAATATTAGCCCAAAGGATTTAGACTTATTCCATGTTGTTGATACATCAGAAGAAGTCATTGTAATATTAAATGCATTCTACAAAGAATACGACTTAAGCCCTAATTTCTAAATATAATTTGATAAAAAGAATACTTATAACTTTTAACCTATTTCTAATTGCTGCATTGAGTTTAGCTCAAAATAAGATTGCAGTAAATGGTGCTATTAATGTCGATAAAAAGAAGATAGACATTACCCAAATTATAAGTTATAAGAATACAACCTCCGACACCTTAACTGAAATTTACCTTAACGATTGGATTCATAGTTATTCTAACAAGTCTACTGCACTAGCAAAACGTTTCGAAGAAGAGTTTAACACCAAATTTCATCTTGCAAAAGATGAACAACGTGGCTTTACTTATATCAATAGCATCAATGATAATAGTAATAATTCCCTAAGTTTTGAGCGCTTAGAAAACCAGGTAGATGTCATTAAGATTAAACTAGCTCAACCATTATTGCCAAATTCATTCTACAATATAGAACTTGACTATTCTATTGTTTTACCCGATGCTTCGTTTACAGATTATGGGTTTACAGATGAAAAGAATTTCGAGTTAAAATATTGGTATTTGCTTCCTGCGGTTTATGATGGTAAATGGAATTATTATAGCAATAAAAATATTGACGATTTATATATACCAAAGTCTAACGTAAGTTTAATACTCACCTATCCAAGCAATTATACCTTAACGTCTGAATTGAATGTTATTGAAACTACGGTTTCAAATGCTCTTAAAACAACCAAACTAGAAGGAAATAATCGAGTAGACCATTACTTATCGCTTAACCAAAGTGATATGTTTAGTAAAGTTACCACAGATGATTTTACGTTAATTACTGATATCAAAGAAAAAGGCATTACGGCCGAATCTCAAGCGTTAGTTGCAGATAGAGTTACTAAATTTCTCACCGAAAACCTTGGAGAATATCCTCACGAAAAGTTATTAGTAAGCGGCGTAGATTATAATAAAAACCCATTGTATGGTTTAAATCAATTGCCAAGCTTTTTAAGACCGTTTAAAAATAACTTTCAGTATGAACTTAAGCTTGTAAAAACAGCACTCAACAAGTATATCTACAATATTCACCTGGTAAATCCGCGCAAAGAGCATTGGCTTAATGATGGCTTAACCATTTATTTTTTAATGAAATATGTAGAAGATTATCACCCAGATAGTAAACTTCTTGGAACTTTAGCCAACATATGGGGAATTAGAGCATTTCATATTGCAGACTTAGATTACAATGCACAATACTACTTGTACTCTATGGAAGCAGCTAGGAAAAATAATGACCAAGCCATCACAATATCTAAGGATTCTTTAACAAAATTCAATGCAAATATTGCCGGGAAATACAAATCTGGTATTGGACTAAAATACCTATCTGATTATGCCGAAGATATTGATTTTAAGACATTGATTAAAGCCTATCTTTCTGATAATAGTTTAAAACCAAATACTTCGCCTAAGCAATTTGAAAGCTATATTAAATCGAAAACAAATAAGAATATTGATTGGTTTTTTACCGATTACATAAATACACGCAAAAAAATAGATTTTAAGCTATCTAAGATTAAAACTACTGAAGATTCAATTCAATTAACTATAAAGAATAAGCGCGATGTTAGTATGCCTATCTCGCTCTTTAGCTTAAAGAATGATACTGTAGTTAATAAAATTTGGATAGATAGCATACAAGGCACTAAAACCTATACAATTCCAAACTATGGTACTGACCGATTAGTTTTAGATTACGATAATATTGTGCCCGAGTTTAATCAACGTGATAACTATAGGTCAACTACTGGTTCTGCATTTTGGTCAAAACCGCTACAGTTTAGGATTTTTAAAGATGTTGAAGACCCATATTATAATCAAGTATTTTTTATGCCATTGGTTGAGTTTAAAAACATTTATGATGGGTTAACATTAGGTACAAAAGTGTATAATAAAACCATATTAAGGAAACGACTTAATTATCAGTTCTCACCACAATATGCTACACGCTCGAAAACTATTAGAGGCTCAGGTACGATTTTTTATACGCATAATTTAGATGACACCAATCTGTTTAATATAACCTATGGTATTGATGCCAGTTACCAATCCTTTGCGCAAGATGCATTTTTTAGACGAATACGTCCTAATATTAGTTTTGCTTTTAGAGATAAGGATGATTTACGCTCAGACAAAAGACATCTAATTCGGTTACGTTATGTGGATATAGCACGCACTATTGGACCTGATGCCATTATAGATGAGATTGAAGAAGAACCAGATTATGGTGTATTAAATCTACGCTATGTAAGGTCGAGCCCAGGAATTATAAACTTCTCAAGGTTTTTTGCAGACTTTCAAGTCTCTAGTAATTTCAGCAAATTCGCCATTAATTATGAGTACCGTAAGCTATCAAAAAATAATAGAAATTTTAATTTCAGATTTTTTGCGGGTACATTCTTAAATAATAATACTGATCCTGATTCAAATTTTTTCAGTTTTGCTTTAGACAGACCTACAGATTACCTATTCGATTTCAATTACCTAGGGCGTTCCGAAGCTTCAGGTATTTTTAGTCAACAGATTATTATTGCTGAAGGCGGATTTAAGTCAGTGCTAGACACGGCCTTTGCAAACCAATGGATGACTACGGCTAACTTTAGCACTTCCATATGGAGATATATTCAACTCTACGGTGATGTAGGATTGGTTAAAAACAAATTTAACAGTCCAAAATTTGTTTACGATTCAGGTATTAGACTCAATCTAGTACAAGATTATTTCGAAATATTCTTTCCACTTTACTCAAATAATGGTTGGGAAATTGGCCAGCCAAATTACGACCAAAAAATTAGGTTCATGTTTACTGTTGACCCTCAAGTTTTACTCAGTTTATTCACTCGTAAATGGTATTAACATATTCTTATTGAAATGTTAATTATTTTTATTTTTTTGATAATATTTCAATTTTTTTTGAAATTATTAAGAATTTATCAATATTATAACATATCTAAGCATTGCAAAAGACCTCTAAATTGACTAATTTTGCACCTTTAAAATCACTATAATCCATGAAGTCCAACCCACAAACTAAAACTGAGATTACATTCGAAGATTTCAAAGCCGAAGTCTTAAACGATTATAAGATCGCAGTCACTAGTCGTGAGTGCAGTTTGCTTGGGCGTCGTGAAGTATTAACGGGAAAAGCCAAGTTCGGAATTTTTGGTGGCGGTAAAGAAGTACCACAAATTGCTTGGGCTAAAGCGTTTAAAAATGGTGATTTTCGTTCTGGTTACTATCGTGACCAAACTTTTATGATGGCAATTGGCGAATTAACCATTGAGCAGTTCTTTGCAGGGTTATATGCCAATACAGATCTTAAAGAAGAACCCATGTCTGCTGGTAGACAAATGGGAGGCCATTTTACAACCCACAGTTTAGATGAAAATGGTCAATGGAAAAACTTAACACAGCAAAAGAACTCAAGCTCAGACATCTCTCCTACTGCCGGGCAAATGCCAAGATTATTAGGGCTTGCACAGGCATCAAAAATATACCGCCATGTCAGCGGAATTGACAGCACAAATTTTTCGGTAAATGGAGATGAAATTGCCTGGGGAACTATTGGTAACGCAAGTACAAGCGAAGGCTTGTTTTTTGAAACCATAAATGCTGCTGGTGTATTGCAAGTACCAATGATAATAAGTGTTTGGGATGATGATTATGGTATTTCCGTACACGCCAAGCACCAAACAACTAAAGAGAATATTTCTGAAATCTTAAAAGGGTTTCAAAGAGAAGAAGGCACAAACGGTTACGAAATTTTCAGAGTAAAAGGTTGGAACTATCCCGAACTTATAGACACCTATCAACGTGCCGGGCAAATATCAAGAAAAGAACATGTACCTGTCTTAATACATGTTCAAGAATTGACGCAACCTCAAGGGCATTCGACTTCAGGTTCGCATGAACGTTATAAAGATAAAGACCGATTGGCATGGGAAGTTGAGTACGACTGTAATGCTCAGATGCGCCTTTGGATGATAGAAAACAACATCGCTACTGATGATGAGCTTATTACCTTAGAAAAAAGTATTAAAAAAGACGTTAGAGACGGTAAAAAAGCAGCTTGGAACACGTTTATAAATCCCATAAAGGTTGAGTGTAACCAAGCTATAAGCCTTTTAGAACAATTGGCAAATTCTAGCGCTAACGGTGTATTTATCACAAAACTTAAGAATGACTTAGCAGAGCTGGTTGAACCTCTAAGAAAAGATATACTTGTTGCCACACGTAAAGCGTTGCGCTATGTGGTTTCAGAAAACTCCAACGAGAAACTGGCATTGCAACAATGGATTTCAGAATATCTAGACCGCGTACAACCCTTGTACAGTTCGCATTTATATAGTGTGTCTGATAAAAAGGCAATTGACCAAACAGAAGTATTACCAACTTACGATACTGATGCCAAAGATGTTGACGGCCGTGTTATTTTACGAGATAATTTTGAAGCTTTATTCAATGCCAATCCGGAAGCACTAATATTTGGTGAAGATGCTGGTTATATTGGTGATGTTAACCAAGGATTAGAAGGTTTACAGGAAAAATTTGGTGAACTACGTGTAGCAGATACAGGTATACGCGAAGCGACTATTTTAGGTCAAGGTATTGGTATGGCCATGCGTGGACTACGACCAATTGCAGAGATACAATACCTCGATTATTTAATGTATGCCTTACAAATAATGAGTGACGACCTAGCAACAGTATATTACCGTACTAAAGGCAAGCAAAAAGCACCATTAATTGTAAGAACACGTGGGCACAGATTAGAAGGTATTTGGCACTCAGGCTCACAAATGGGCGGCATCTTAAACCTTATTCGAGGTATAAATGTTTTGGTGCCGCGTAACATGACTAAAGCTGCTGGTTTTTATAACACTTTGTTAGAAACTGACGAACCTGCTTTAGTCGTAGAATGTCTTAACGGTTACCGACTAAAGGAAAAAATGCCGAGCAATATTGGTACCTTTAAAACACCTATTGGTGTCGTAGAAACACTTAAAGAAGGTGAAGATATAACCCTAGTATCATACGGATCAACATTGCGACTGGTAGAGCAAGCCGCTAAAGAATTGTTAGAAGTTGGTATTAATGTCGAAATTATTGATGTGCAATCATTACTTCCGCTTGATATTAATCACGATATTGTTAAAAGTGTAGCAAAAACTAATCGCTTAATGGTCATTGACGAAGATGTTTCTGGTGGTGCTTCGGCTTATATACTTAACGAAGTCATAAATACTCAAAACGCATATGAGCTTTTGGATAGCAGACCAAGAACATTAACTGCAAAACCTCATAGACCAGCATATGGTACTGATGGTGATTACTTCTCTAAACCATCAGCTGAGGATATTTTTGAAGCCGTTTACGATGTAATGCACGAAGTGAGCCCGATGGATTATCCGAGGTTGAGGTAATAAATACTTAATTCAAGCCTTTTGGCTAGCTTTCGTTTAAAATAGAAAATCATAAGTGATTTTCCACAACTATTCATAGCAGAGACCACTGTAGCCAATTGAAAATCAAGACTTAAAACCCAATTCTACATTTGTAGAAATTAAATATATTCTCTACATTTGTAGAGTTAAAATATCATTATGAATGAAAAAAGTCTTACTTCTATTTATTGTTCTGCTTGGATTACATTCTTGTAAAGAACATACAGTACAACAAAGAGCATCTGATGAAACATCTAATATTATTGAAAATTCTGCAGAATTGACAGAAGAGCAAAAGGATTTGAAACAGAGCGCAATACCAATTAAGAGCTTATCAAAATTGAGCAACACGATTTACGATGAAATAGCAAATTTTGAACTATTAATGATAGGTGAAATGCACGGAACAAATGAACCTGCTGAATTTGCTTATGGGTTATGTGATCTAATTACTGAACATGAAGATAATGTGATAATGGCTATGGAAATTCGGTCATCACTTATGAATAACTTGTCAGACGAGATGTCAATTTCCGAATTAAAAGCGTTGGATTTCTTTCGTAGAAAAAATTTTGATGGTAGAAATGGTATAGCATGGCTTGATTTAGTGCACAAGAGCATTAAGAATGAAAGAATCATTTTAAAATTCATTGATAATTCTTACCCATCTTCAACCAGAGATTCGTCCATGTACAGGGAAATACGCAACATTCATAATAAATATCCGAACACCAAAATAGTTACTCTAACTGGAAATGTGCATAATTCTTTTACACCCTTTTTTGATAAAGTAAGAATTGGAGGTTACTTGGTAAAAGATTCTGTTAATTTTGATTCTAAAAAAATCATGTCCATTAATCATGTTTTTAGTGAAGGCAGCATGTTAAATAATGATGGTACAGGATTAAAAATTAACACTATCGAAAGAAAGGAAAATATTTATAATACTACCTTATCTTATAAAATGTTTTTATCTAAGAAATTTCCTGAAGAACCAAATCGATATACACATATCCTATATACGGATAAAGTAACGCCTTCAGGACTAATTGAAAAAGATGATAGGTAATGATAATACATCTCTCATTTTCAGAAAAATGGACTTGACAAAACTTCCTCAAGAACATAGAATTACAAACAGAAAATCCAATACATCGAATAAAATAACTATGCCTAACAACGGCTAGAGTTCATTACGACTTCAAAGAGCGAAGCGAACTGGCGAAGCAATTCCTAATTAGAATCACACACAACTTACTATCTTTCGGTAATGACGGAAAATGAGCTATGATTTTCCACACAAACCATACACGAACACCGTTCTACATTTTTCAAAATCAATAGTTAATTTATTATCATACCTTTAGAGTAACCAACTTTAAACTTATGATTAAGTTCTTCAGAAAAATCCGCCAGAGATTACTCTCCGAAAATAAATTCAGTAAGTATTTGATTTATGCCATTGGAGAAATCATCCTTGTTGTGATCGGAATTTTAATTGCTCTGGCAGTTAATAATTATAATGAAGAAAAAAATGCAGAAGCTAAAGTGAAATTAGTTTTTGAGGAACTATTTGAGGAGTTGGCCGCCAACATTAGTTCTGTTAGAAATATTGCATCATTTTACGAAGAAAAAGATTCCTTGACGCATTTAGTATTAAATACGGATCTAAAGGAACAAGATTATCGCTATATTACTCTAGATTTTTGGCGCTTAACAAGCACTTCAGATAGAGTTGATTTATCTAATAATGTGTATAATAAATTGCTTCTAATGAACAGCGCTATACCTGCAGAATATAGTAATGTAATGAAAGAATTGTATCTACTCAATCAAAAAAAATCTTACGTAGATTTATTGGATGATAGGATAGGTGAGTATGTTAAAGATATTCTTGATTATCGAATTTATAACTATAAATGGGCCATTAGATATAATGAGGATGCCTTTGCTGAATATTTTTTAAATGATGACCGATATAAAGCTAATGTCAAATTATTATCTGAAAGAGGGATTAATGAGCATTTTCAACATGCAATTTATTATATGCAAAGTGCGATTACATGTTATAAAGAACTAGCGAATCTACTTAATAAGCCTTTAGATTATACAGTTTTAGGATTTGATAGAGACATTTCAAAAATTCTAATTGGTGATTGGGTATCTGAAGGTTTCCCAGGCGCAGTTGTAACATTATATGAAGAAGACGATAGATTACTTTATAAAAGTAATATTGATTTGTCTGGTGAATTTTTTATGTTTTCGAAAAGTAAATTAATCAGTACTCATATCTTTTTTTATACGATAACGCAAGAGAAGGATGAGATTATTTTGAAACAAAATGATAGTGTAACATGGCAAAAAACGAAAGATTGACAATGGCTTATAAGTAATTGCTGATTATCTTGATTTATAGTTTTGGATAGTGTTTTTTAAGTTTAACTTCAAAATGGCACTGCTATATACAAGTAAAATTTTTCCACATTACTAAATCTAAATCTTATGATTAAAAAAATTTTAAAATCACTATTAGCAGTTTTTGCTCTTATATTTTTAGTACTTACAGGTCTTTATTTTATCCCGCCAAAGCAAGAACGAATTCAATACGATTATAAGCAAATAGAAAAGAATCCTTTACTAAATTCAAGAGTTGGTTGGTACAAATCCTCTAACAATAAAAACTATCAAATCACTTGGGGATCTCAAGATGGGCTTCAATTAAATTACTTTGATAGTCTTCGTAATAATCTCAAAAATTTAAGATTAACACATATTGAAGGCAATAAATTTTCCACAGATAAAAATCTTAAAACAGTTGAAGTAAATTTTGAATTTGATAACATCGATTCTATTTCGATTTTGAATGTAAAAACCTCGAAAACAGAATTTACCGCTACCAAACTAAAAAATGAATTTTACAAACAAGAAGAAGTAGAATATTTTAATGGAGATGTTAGATTAGCAGGACTATTAATGACGCCTTATAATACTAACAAATCAACTGCAGTTGTTTTTATTCACGGGTCTGGTATAAGTGATAGAAATAGTTTTTGGTATATGCATCAGGCCAATTATTTAGCTCGTAATGGATATATGGTACTATTACCAGATAAAAGAGGATGTGGTAAGTCTGAAGGAGAATGGCATACTGCTTCGTTTCAAGATTTTTCTGATGATATCACCGCCGCATTAAACTACTTATCAAACAATAAAAAAACTGAGTTTAGCAAAAAAGGCGTAATAGGAATTAGTCAAGGCGGATGGATTAGCCATTTGGTAAATAAAGACACTAAAGATTTAGATTTTATTATTGATGTTGTTGGTGCTTCAACAACACCAAATGAGCAATTAAAATTCGAGATCATGAATGATATAAAAAATAGTGGAGCACCTGAGTTTGTAGCTAAGCCACTTTCAATAGTTTTTGCCAAACGAGCTAGAGGAAAACGAAAAATTTGGTGGGATAAAAATGGAGAATTTGATCCGATTCCTTTAATGTCTAAATCAGACACTAAAATCTTAAAGATATTTGCAAACGAAGATGAGAATGTCCCAGTTACAGAGAGTCAAGCAAGAATAAAGGAATTATTAAAAAGTAATCCCAGCTTGTCTTTAGACATAAAAATTCTTGAAAACTCAGGCCATGCCTTATTCAGTAAAAATACAAATTGGATTAGAGAAGATTACTTAAAGTTTTTAAATAACTGGATTTCACAATTGTAACTCGACTGCGTTCAGCACAGGTTAAAATGCACTGGGAATTGCTTAGACCAGTGCATAATTGAAAATTAATAACTTTAAATTCGTAACTAACAATTGTAAAAGGCGGTTGCCATGAATTAATGACATACATATTTATGAAAAAGACAACGCTTGTGTACGCAACATAGCTAATTAAGGAGAAGATTTTTCTTTAGATGTTTATGTACACTTCGGATTTGAAATACCCATGAAACTTAGAGATTACCTTAAAAAAATAAAATCAATGTCTGATGATAAAGCAGACTTAATAGCAACGTTTTTTAAAGAAGAAACGTTAACTAAAGGTACGTTGATTATAAATGAAGGCAAAACCAGTAAAAAGTCATTTTTCTTAGAATCGGGAATAGTAAGATGCTATATTATTGATCTAGAAGGCAACGAAATTACGACTCGGTTTTTTTCAGCTCCAGACTTTTTAAATGATTTCTTATCGTTTTTTGAGCAACAACCAAGCGAAGAAAACTATGAGTTACTAACTGATGCTAAACTCCACAGCATCAGTTTTACTGATGTACAATATTGTTTTCATAATATACCAGAATTTCGCGAATGGGGTCGCATGATGCTTACACTTAACCATGTTTTTCTAAAAAAACGCATGATAGCTCTCCATAAAGAAACTGCTCAAGAACGATATTCAAACCTGATTAAGACACATCCAGAAATTGTACAACAAGTTCCGTTACACATGATTGCATCTTACCTAGGTGTCACCAAATATTCTTTGAGTAGAATTCGTAAAGAGATTAAATAAAATCCTTAAGTTACCATATGGCAATTTGTAATTTAATTATGCTGTCCATATTTGTAAAAAAAATAATATGGACCTATCTATTACTCAAGTACCATTATGGCTATCTATTACCTTCATAGTCTCATTTGTAACTATTCCAATATTTTTAATTGCAAACGCTGCTAACAAAGCATATTATAAAGGCAAAACTGAAGCCGGGATAAAAATCCGAAACAAAATCCTAATATTTTACTGGACATATCTCGTCATTGTTGCTTTAGTATCGCTTACAGGAGTTTTTGTTCAGAATACCTTTCCTCCATTAATTGTTGTTACTGTGGCATTACCACTTTTAGCATTCTACATGCTGTATGTATTAAGGCAATCCTGGTTTAAAACTGTGTTACAAAACATAAGATTAGACCAACTGGTGTATGTGCATATTTTCAGGTTTGTTGGCGTGTTTTTCTTTTTAGTTTATGCATACGGTGGGCTACCAAAATCATTTGCATATATCGGTGGCGCTGGTGATATTATTACAGCCATATTAGTAATCCCTGTAGTTATGGCTTTAAGACAAAAAAAGTCTTATGCCAAGGGCTTAACTTGGGTATGGAATTTTATTGGGTTAACTGATATAATTTCGGTATTAGTAACTGCAACTATAATTACTAATCATGCCATAGAAAATGGCCTACCTGGAGTACAACAATTTGGCACATTTCCGTTCAGTTGGATTCCTGCTTTTGCTCCAGCAACAATTATTTTCTTTCATTTTATAATCTTTAAGAAATTATTAGAAAAAAATGAGTCCTTATAAAAAGATCACCACTACTCTACTTTCTGAAAAATTATTATTTTTAATCGTCTGATTCAGAGCGCTTAAAACTTCGTGATTTTATATTTAACATTAGACTTAAAAGTATTAGTATTGTAGATTATGCATTTTATCGAATTTTATAAAAGTGTGGTTGAAAACAAATATCAAACCATTGAAAAACTGCCATTTTCTACACAAAAAATTCTATTCAATAAGGGTGATGTAATCACAGATTATAATCAAACTGAAAAACATGTTTACTTTATAAACAGTGGAATTGTAGAGTTGGTCATTAAAAGTTACATGACAGAAAAAATTATTGATTTCTTCTTTACTAACGAAATGGTTTGTGCCCTAACATCCTTTTTAACACAAACACCATCGGATATAAAATTAACAGCTTTGACCGATTGTGAAATGGAAAGAATAGAACATGACGCCCTGATGGAAGCATATGCTAATTCAATCGATGTAAATCAATTTGGACGTATTATTACTGAACAAGCTTATATCCGAAAATCAAATCGAGAAAAAGACTTCTTATCTAAAACTGCAGAAGAACGCTACTTACAAATGTTTGAATCTCATAGAAATTATCTTCACCAAATCCCTGTAAACAAAATTGCTCGGTATTTGGGTATTCATCCTGAAAGTCTAAGCAGAATTAGGTCAAAACTAAATTCCTAACATAGGTCAAGCCTTTTTTTTAGTTCTTACTTGACAGCTGATATAGTTTTGCAGCTTAAAAGTAAAAATTAAAAATCTATGGAAAATTTATTATCAACACTTCCATCATTAAAGGAAGTATTCATGAATCCCGTTTCGTACATAGTCTATATTATTTATGGCGGGCTTATAATCTGGGAAGCAATAGGTCCTGCAGAGAAGTTACCACATGTTAATTTTTGGAAGTTAAAGGGCTTTTTATCTTTCATCTTATTCTTTCTATTATCCTCTTATTTACCATACTTATGGGATGGCTTTTTATCAAAATATCAATTGTTAGACCTTACAAGTTTAGGTACTGTGTTTGGTGGAATTGTTGGGGTGTTCGTCTATGAACTTGGTGAATATATCTGGCATAGAACAATGCACAATAGTGATTTCTTATGGAAAGTTTTTCATCAAATGCACCACAGTGCTGAGCGATTAGATAGTTTTGGCGCATTTTATTTTAGTCCAGTTGATATGATAGGTTGGACTGCACTTAGTTCGCTTTGCTTGGTGCTCGTAGCTGGTTTTACACCCGAAGCCACAGTTTTCATTATTCTTGTTACCAATTTTATGTCCATTTTTCAACATGCCAATGTCAAAACACCACAATGGATTGGTTATCTAATTCAACGTCCTGAATCTCATAATATTCATCATGGCAGAGGCATTCATGCATATAACTATTGCGGACTACCATTGTATGATATCATATTTGGCACCTTCAAAAACCCAAAAAGTTATGAAAATAAAACAGGATTTTATGATGGAGCTTCGAGTAAGATAATGGAAATGATAAGCTTTAAAGACATCTCAATTAGAGCAAACCTAAAAAATAAGGCTTAAGCATTTTTTAATTGAATTCGCTGCAATTTACTATCTTTCTGCGATGTGAAATAGTCACTTATGTTTCACTAAAGTAAACTGACAAATTTCTTATTAGCAGCATATAAAACACATTATGAAGAGAATACTTTATGTTATATTTTTAGCTGGTATTGCTGGCCTTTTTTGCATGGGTTGTAACCTAAATAAGAAGTCAATTAGACTTGCTACTTATACTTACGCTACAAATAATAGATTAGAAAACATGAAACTGTTAGCGCAAGAATTAGAGAATAAATTGCAGCGTGATGTTAGTACTAAGAGTTATCCAGATGTTGAATCTTTTATTACAGGAATAAAATCGAATGAAGTCGATATTGCATTAATTAACACATTAGGATATTTAGCGCTTTCGTCAGATAATGAGCACATGCTTCCTATTGCGAATATGCATATCAAAGAAGATGCAATAGATAATTACAAAACCGTATTTCTGACTAATAACGATAGCATAAAAGACGATTCTGATATAAATAAAAATGCTGAAAAGCTAACAATGATGTTTGTAAAAGAAGGTTCAACATCTGGTAATTTGGTTCCGAGACTTTTTTTAAGTGCTATTAATATAACTGAACCTGAATCAAGATTTAAAGAGGTAAAATACGGCGGTAATCATACGTCAACCTTTCAGAAATTATTGAATGGTGAAGCAGATTTTTGTGCTATTGGCAGCAATGAATACTACAAACAAATCCATGCAGATACAACACTTAAAAATAAGGTGAAATTATTATGGGTCTCAGATGAAATACCTCTAGGTCCTGTTTTGGTAAACAATGCATTGTCTTCAGAAGAAAAAGATATCATTTCTGAACTTTTGTTAAATCTACATACAGAAAACGCCGATGCTTTCGAATCGATAAAAGCGGGTTGGTCTGAGGCAAAACAAGCTGATAAGTTTCAGGAAATTTCTGATGAATACTACAACTCATTTAGAGAAGTTAATGGTAATAAAACTCATCTCGATAATATTTTAAAGATGTTAGGCATTTAAAATGAGTGAAAATGTTTCTTCCATAAAAACTAATAGACTTCTGCTTCGAGAAATTATTGATTCAGACTTGAAATATATCTTCAAAGGGCTTTCACATCCTGATGTAATTAAGTATTACGGTATTAGCTTCGATAGCTTAGAAGCTACAAAAGAACAAATGCTATGGTATGCTGATAAGAAACAAATGTGGTGGGCAATTTGCGATTTGGATAATAAAACCTTTTATGGAGCTGGTGGACTTAATGATATAAACCACAAAGAAAAGAAGGCTGAAATAGGCCTTTGGTTATTGCCTGAGTTTTGGGGAAAAGGCATTATGAATGAAGTAATGCCATTAATAACTAATTATGGATTAAATCAGCTTAAACTTGAACGAATTGAAGGTTTCGTAGAAACGGAGAATACAAATTGTAAACGAGCAATGGCCAAACTTGATTTTCACCATGAAAAAACAATGAAAGATTGCGAGATTAAAAATGGTGAATTAATAAGTGTTGATGTTTATGTCAAAACAATCTAAACAAATAACATTTTGAAGCTTACTGTATATAGGAAAAAAGATTGGGTGTTTTTGATTGGTTCCATGGAGAAAAATCAGATGCATAAACACTATGCCATTCAAATAAGCATACCCATCGAAGGTACTTTAACATTAATAGCTAATACTGAAGAAACAACCTTTAAAACTGCAGTTTTTATAAAACCAAATATTTTACACCGATTAGAATCGAAAGGAAATAATCTGCATATCTTCTTTAATCCACACTCAAGAATAGGTTTTTATATAAATTCATTGATAAGAGATAAACCCTATTATTTTAATGATGAGTTAATTACTAACCTTGTCAGGCCTGCAAAAGATTTTATAAATAATGTAATAGACATCGCATCCTTAGCTGAATGTATTGAAAAGAATTTTGAAGAGAGTAGCAGTTTCAAAAAATTTGAATCAAATGCTAGTGAAAGAATTCTGTCAGTACTAGATTATATCTACAAAAATAAACACAGATGGGTTCAAGCCGAAGAATGTGCTAATCTCATTCATCTTTCGAAAAGTAGATTTTTACATTTTTTTAATGAAGAAACTGGATCCACTTTTAGACGATCTCAATTATGGATTAGAATCTGCGAGTCTGTAATGATGCTCAAAGAAAAAGGTATATCTGAAACTGCGCATCATTATGGTTTTTACGATAATGCTCATTATGGAAGAGCATTTAAAGAAAATCTAGGGTTTACACCGAAAGCATTTATCAATTCAGCTGTTTTGTACAATATTTCGGAAAATTAATTAAGTAGTTTGCTAGTGATTAATTATTAACTAATTAAACCACTAATTATGCTAGCAGGACATTATACAACAGCACTAATAGCCAAACAAAAAGCGCCAAAAGGAAGCTTAATCTTCTTCCTTATTATATCTCAACTTCCAGATTTATTATGGCTTGTGCTCCACTTTCTTGGTATTGAACCAACAGAACCCACAAATGTTTTAGACGTATCCTTAGACAATCTCTCAGTAGAGATGATTTACAGCCATGATCTACTACCGATACTAGGATGGATAGGTTTATCTTATGCACTCGGACTATTGCTATTCAAAAGTCAAAAAGTTGGTGTAACTAGTGCTTTACTTCTGGCTTTGCATGCATTGGTTGATTATTTAGGCGGATATCCTCACAATATTTTTGGTACTGACACATTATCTGTTGGTACTGGATTATACTACTCACAACCCTATTTAGCTGTCGCATTAGAACTTATATTTAGTGCAATAGTTCTATACCTTTTCTTTAAAACTGAAAAGAAAAACAATATTAAAAGAACCAAACGCCAACGAAATTGGATTATCGGGATTTTTACATTCAATATCATTTTCATGTTTTCGATTGCAGATTTATCTACAAGAGACCTATTAGCTACAATGAATATTGATTTTGCGACCGAGTTTGGTTTTCAAACCACAATACCTGTTCTAGCAATAATGTATGTAATGTATATCTATTTAATTAATAAACATGCTAATCTAGATACAAAATAAATGATTTATAAAAATGGATTATTTAATAGCGAGTTGGTTAAATCTATCTCGCTATTGCTTTTTATTTTGTAAATTTCAGAAAGACAATTTTCACTATAATGGCAAAGAATAAAACCACCGAAACAAAAGTCAATGTCTCTGATTTCATAGAATCCTATGTTGATAATGAACAAAAGAAAGCCGATAGTTATGAACTTATAAAGCTAATTAGTAAATGGTCTGGTTTTGAACCAAAAATGTGGGGACCAACTATTATTGGTTTTGGAAGCTATCATTACAAATATGCAAGCGGTCATGAAGGTGATGCGCCAATGTTAGGGTTTTCACCTCGTAAAGCTCAGTTTTCATTATATGTGTACTCCGATACGGAAAAAAGTAATCGCTTATTAGAGGAATTTGGAAAGTTTAAAATGGGAAAAGCTTGTATATACATTAAAAGACTTTCTGATATAAATATTGATGTACTAGAGCAACTGTGTCAAGAATCGATAGATTACCTTAATGAACATCATGAGTGCGCATGCCGAAAATAATATGACTCACCTTTTAAGCGAAGCATGGCAATTAAGAGGTATTGGTAATTACGAAGACTCTAAAAGGGTTTTAAAATCTGCAGAAGCCTTATGTCATCCCGATGATTTTTATTTTTTAGGTCGAATCTATCATATAAAAATGCAATATGAAGCTGATTCAGATAATTACTTAAAAGCAATAGAGTATTGTAAACTAGCTGTTTCTACTTACAAAAAATCGAAAGACTCCACAAAAATTGCCCACTCCATGAGGCATTTAGCTGATTTATACTTAGAGATTAATCAACTGGCTGATGCCGAAGTCTATTATAACAAAGTATTGCATATATACGAGTCGCTCAAGGATGTTAGTCATCAGGATTTTGCAAACGCCTTAAGAGGTTACGCCTTATTACATGAAAAACAAAACAAAATTGCAAAAGCAATTAGTCTCTGGGAGCAGATAACAGAATTATACCGAAAGCGTAATTTTGCTTTCGGAGAACAAGAAGGAATTAAAAAAGTAAACGACCTAAAAAACATAAAATAGTCCGTTTATAGTAACTCCTAAACGAAATGAGTCCTATTCATTTTTTCTATTTAAGTTAAATCATATACTTTTAGGTTATAAACCTATAAAAGATGTTTCCAGATTTTAATCGTTGGAGTTTACCCTTATTAATTCTTGTACTGCAAGGCTTAGTATTTGTAATATTATTACTCACCAGATACTTTAAAAAAAGAAATATTTCAGACCTGTTTCTGGGGCTTATTTTACTACTTACATGTTATTTGCAAACCTGCTATACTGTTGGCTTTATGGGTTGGTATAATGAGTTTAGAACTACAAAAATCAATTACTTCCTCATAAATATTGCTGTGGCCTTAGCACCTATGATTTATTTATACGTTAAGTCTATTACAACATCCAATTTTAAATTTAAAAAGAAGTATTGGTGGCATTTTTCTTTAGCTATTGGTTATGTTGTCTACAGACTTTCGATATTTACTTACGATGCTCTTCAACCAGGATTTAATGAAACTCAAAATGGCTACTTAAAAATTAACTTGGACGAAACCTATGTGCAGACTATAATGGCATACATAGAGCCACCGTTTATGCTGGTATACCTGGCGTTTACATTTCAGCTTTTCTACAATTACCGTAAAAAGATTCAGCAATACTTTTCTAATACCTACAAGTTAGAACTCAATTGGATTCTGATGTTCTTAATACTCTTTAGCGTGTTATTCTTCTATGGAACAGTACAAGAAATCATTGGATCGCGCTTTATTGATTTAGGATATCAAGACCGCTGGTGGCTAAACTTACTCACAGCCATAGTTACTTTATTTGTAGGGATTAAAGGCTACTTTACAGATACCACTAAGTTAAATACGCTCGATTTTAGTTTTTCGCCTAAAACTATTGGCATTCCTGAAGCGCAAGACGGAATGGAAGAAAAATCAATTTCCGAAGACGATATTAAAATTGTAGCGCATTTAATGGAAAATGAAAAGGCATATCTTAACCCTGAACTTAATCTTTCAGATTTAGCAAAACTTGCAAACATGACACGAGGTCAATTATCTGAAACTATTAATTCAGGTTTCAATAAGAACTTTAATGACTTTGTAAATGGCTATCGTGTTGAAGCATTTAAAACTATGCTGAAAGAAAATAAACAACAACAATTATCTTTACTAGGCATTGCTCAAGAATGTGGGTTTAATAGTAAAGCTACTTTTAATCGCGTATTTAAAAAGCTTACGAGCTTCTCTCCTACCGAATATTTAAAATCTCAGTTAAATTAAGACGTCTCAAATCGTATTTAAGACGTTATAGTACGTTATAAGTCGTCCACAGAGATATTCTGCCGCAAATTTGTGTCATCAATAACGCTGATCTAGTCAGCACAAAACAAAAACGATGATACGATTAAAACAACTCTTAAAATTTATTATTAAACCAGCAACACAAAAAAACTGGTTTGCTGACTTTACATTTTTTGTAATTAGATTTTTATGCGGTATTGCACTTTCATTAAGTTTTGGTGCCGATAAATTTGGTGTACCGTGGACTGCAGATAGTCAACATTTAGACTTATTTGAAGTCGCTGCTTGGTTCCCAGAGGATGTAAAAGCCTATGGTGGCATATTTGCAATGTTTCCAATTTTCTTTGCTTGGATGGGCGCATTTAGTGAAGCTGTAGGTGGTATGTTATTAGCATTGGGCATTGGAACGCGTATATGGTCTTTTTTAATAATGTGTACAATGCTCGTGGCCATATTTCTTCAAAAATGGAATCAAGGGCTTTGGGGAATGCTTCCTGCTTTAAGTTTCTTATGGGTTGCTATGTACAACCTAACTCTAGGCTCAGGCAGATTTGGACTAGACTTTCTAATCAGCAAAAAATTAAAATAATATCAAAACAATACAGTATGAAAACCTTATTCAAATCAATTTACATTATCACAATTGCCACTTTCTTAAGTAGCTGTGTGCAAGAAACACATTTAAAAACATTTCACTTTAAAGTAGATATGTCTGGTATAGAGAACATTAATAATCCAAGTGTAAAAGGACAATTTACAACACCTTCTTGGGAAAAAGCAATACCATTAACAGATGCTGATGGCGATAGTATTTACGAAGCTAATGTCGAAATACAAGCTGCACAGTTTGGTATACACTTCAAGTTTGTGAATAATGATGAGTACGAACTACAAGACCAGAATAATCGATTTATAAAATTTGAGTATGAGCCAGAGAACTTTACTTACGAAGCTATATATAACAATTCAGAATCAAAAATCACTAAAAATTAATATCATGAAAAAACTACAATTATTGCTAATGTTTGTAAGTATTGCAGGCATCGCTCAAGTAAAAGGAAACAAAACCATAGAAACCAGAAGCTTTCCGTTTGAAAATGTAGAGACTATTAAAATAGACTTGTATGCTAACATTACTATTGATAATTCAGCTACCGAACGTTTAGAAATTACAGCTGACTCAAATCTTTTTCAACATATAGATACCGAAATAGTTGATGGAACCATACATTTTAGCCAATTAAAGTGGATTCAACCAAGCCAAGATATCATTATTAAAATTGGTGCACCAAACTTAAAAAGAGTTGTACACGACACACATGATACAACAGTAATCACTAACGTTAATAACGACGAGTTAAGAGTTAATGCCAACATTGGAAAAGTCATTATCGACGGAGAAACTAAAGCGTTAAGATTAGGTACAGAAATTGGTCAAATAGATGCTACTGCTATCAAAGCTAACAAAGTATTTGTCAATCTGTGGGATTCAGGTACTATAAAAGTTAATCCTATTTTGTACTTGTGGGCAGATGTTTCTAATGACGGTAAATTGATTTACACACAATTACCTAAAGACAACAAAATAAAAACAAAATCTGGTGGAATTGCAGTATCAAAATCTAACTATAAAATGAAAAAAGATGACATTAGATGGATTTCATTTAAAATTAAAAACAACTCATCTAACCGAAATCATTTTATAGTAAAAGGTCCTAAAGCTGACGGAAGTTATTTTGGTTACGGCTTTCCAATGATGCCAAATGCGAAGCGCAAAGAAAAGTGGTCAGTGGGAACCAAAATATATAAACAAACGACTTTAGGTTTTAAGAAACTACTAGTTGTAATAACCGCAGAAGATGAAGGTAAATTGGTAAACTTATTCGAATAAACTTCTAGCTAAAAACCTATATAATCTCCAATATTAGTGTATTGGAGATTTTTCCATTCTTAAAACGAAAAGTTAATGTTGATTTCTACCTTTTAACAAATAATATCAACCATTAGAAGAAGCCTAGCATTGTGGTTTTAATTTATTTTACTAAATTTCTAACCCTTAAGAGTAAAAAAACATAAACTGAATGAAATCCCTCGCTTGTTCATTGTATGGTCATGACCTAAAAGTCACTAAAAAGATCACGTCTCACATTAAAGAATACCAATGCCAAAAGTGTAAGAAAAAATATACCACTTCACCATCTGGTTCAATTACCGAACTTACTCAAAAACGACAAGAAATAAATACGGTTTTAGAAAACATGCATCAAAAGAAATTAAATCGTAAAGTCGCGAAAGTTTATTCTTAACATTTTTAAACCTTTTCGTGTATCATTAGTCATACTACAAACAACTAATGAAATCATACATGAAAAACGTACTCCCTATTTTATTAGCTATTGCACTATGCTCTTGTTCCTCAGATAGTGATAATGGGCTAACTCCAGTAGATACAAACGACCCCAATCAAGCATTTGACTTTTCGCAATATTTTACTGCCAACTTTGATGTACTCCCAAACTATGCAAATCAAGATATTCCTAATTATATAACTAGAGACAATACCGGTAATAATGGCATCTCTGACGAAGGCGCTATGCTTGGCCGTGTATTATTTTATGATACAAACCTTTCGGTAAACAATAGCGTTTCTTGTGCCAGTTGTCATAGACAAGAACTTGCATTTAGTGATGATGATCAGGCTAGCCTTGGTGTTAATGGTGTAACAGGAAGACACTCGATGCGTTTGGTTAATGCAAGATTCTCTGACGAAGCAAGATTCTTTTGGGACGAGCGTGCTAATACTTTAGAAATTCAAACAACTATGCCAATACAAGACCACGTGGAAATGGGATTTAGTGGTGAAAATGGCGACTTAGACTTTAATGATTTAATCGAAAGATTAGAGACTATAGATTACTACCCTGAGTTGTTTAATCGAGCTTTTGGCAATGAAACAATTACTGAAGCGTTGATACAAGATGCATTAGCGCAATTTATTAGAAGTATTCAATCTTTTGATAGTAGATATGATGAAGGTCGAGAAAATGCGAACAATGATGGTCAGCCATTTACAAATTTTACAGATCAAGAAAACTTAGGTAAACAGCTATTTTTGCAGCCGCCGGTATTCAATAATATGGGAGTGAGAATTGCCGGCGGTATTGGCTGTGCTGGATGCCATCAAGCACCAGAATTTAGTATTGATCCAAACTCACTTAATAATGGAGTTATAGGTAGTATAGATAATTCAGGTGCTGATTTAGATGTTACACGTTCTCCAACACTCAGAGATGTTGTAAAAGCCGACGGCAGTAATAATGGGCCATTTATGCATCTAGGAGCAAGTAATACATTGACAGCTGTGCTTAACCATTATAATAATATTAATGTAGCTGGTAACACAAACTTAGATCCAAGATTAAGACCAAATGGTGTAGGTCAGCAACTTAATTTAACTGACCAAGAGAGAGCAGCAGTCATAGCATTTTTAAGGACTTTGGCAGGAAACGATATTTACAGTAATGAAAAATGGAGCAATCCATTTATAGATTGATTGTTTTTTAAGATTACTCAAAAAGCATCTCTGATTAGAGGTGCTTTTTTTATTACCTTTATGTTATAACTAAATAACCTTAACTATGTTAAAAATGAACTTTAATGATTTAGCACTATTACTACTTCGAGTAGGTTTTGGAGGATTAATGCTTACTCATGGTATCCCAAAAATTGATAGATTGGCTAACTCAGCTGGTTTCCCTGATCCATTAGGTATTGGCTCATTACCAACAGTAATATTGGCAGTAATTGGTGAAGTAATTGCGCCAGTATTAATTATCATTGGTCTAAAGACCAAATTAGCGGCAATACCATCTATACTTACTATGGCAGTTGCTGCATTTATTGTACATGCTAGTGACCCAATTGGCACCAAGGAGAAAGCATTGTTATATCTATTTGCCTTTATAGTTATATTTTTAGCTGGTCCCGGTTCTTACTCAATTGATGGCAGAAAAGGACGTTAGAAATAGGAATTTATACCACAGTTTAAATGTTTGGCATGAGTTGCATTGTGTTTGTCGAAATTCGTTGCAGCTCATTCTTGTTTGTTAGAGTTTAGCTTAAACTTTTAAAACAGAACTTATGAAATCAAGACATTTAATAGCAATACTCAGTATTTTTTTATTCAGCTCATGTATTGTTAAATCTATTCAGCCATTTTATGTGAGTCAAGCTTTAGAATATAACGTTGCACTTAAAGGGGAATGGACAGATAACAAAAAAGGAGCATGGGAAATTATTTCTTTTAAAGAAGTCTGGGAAAAAGATAATGATCCCAATGTATCATTGTCAAAAGAAGATAAAGATGCATACAATCGTTATAAAGAAGGTTATTTTGTAAAGTATACAAAAAAGGAAACCGAAGCTTCATTTATTGCAATGCCATTTAAAGTTAATGATCACATATTCTTAGACTTCACACCATTTGAATACGATAGTGATGAGTTAAATGGTTTACTTGGACAGCATTTATTAAAGACACACTCAGTAGCTCAGGTAAACTTCAATAATGACGAAATAACACTCAAGTGGTTATCAGAAAAAGCAATAAAAAGCCTAATTAAAAATAATCGACTTCGTATTAAGCACGAAAAAATTGGAATTGACCAAGATTTAGTATTAACGGCTTCTAGTCAAGAGCTGTATCAATTTCTTGAAAAATTTACTGTATCAGATTTTGAAGAAAAATGGGATAATGATGATATTTATAAATTGAGACCTGCAGATGCAAAACCTTAATTTAAATACACTTTTCACAAGAGAAAACTTCCACAGACCACTAATATTTAATAGTGTGCTGTGGTCGTTATCATTTATCATCCTTTTATTTATTTTCTCTAAAGGAAAGACACCTATAGCAGCAGATATAATATATACTTTAGGCTTTCTTATTTTAGTTGCGGTGCCTGTAAATATTAATTTTTATGTGCTTATTCCAAAGTTTTTGAAACATGAAAAGTACAGTCTATACTTTGTGTGTTTTATTGCTAATCTAGTTATTTTCTCTTTTATAAGTAGTCTCATATTATATCCTCTATTAGATACATTATTCCCTAATTATTTCTTTGTATCTTATTTGTCAAAATCAGGATTATATATTGCATTTATAATAATTTTAACCGCAACTACACTATTTAAATTAACCGAAGACTGGTTTTATTTTAATCGAAAGGAAAACGAACTTTTAAAACTGCAAAACCTTCAGATTCAAACACAGCTTTTAGCTCTTAAAGCCCAGATTAATCCGCATTTCTTATTTAATTCTCTAAATGTGATTTACGCAATGGCTCTAGAGGAGAAAAAAGATATTACTAAAGCCATCGTGGAATTATCGGACGTTTTACGCTATGTAATATATGATTCGGACACTGAGCAAGTAAGTTTAAAAGATGAGCTTAAACTCATTAATAATTACATCTCATTTCAGAAGTATAGAGGTCAATCTGAAAATAAGGTAAACTTAAATGTTAATGTTGAAGATGAAAATTTCAACATATACCCTATGTTACTATTGCCGCTTCTCGAAAATAGCTATAAGTATGGATTTTCTGGAGCAGACGAAAATGAACATATCGATATTGAGTTGTATCAAAAGTCAAATCAGTTTAGGTTTAGTATTTCGAATTCAAAATTAAATACTGATCAAAAATTAGATGATAACTACTCAGGTGTTGGTCTAAAAAACTTGGAAAATAATCTTAATTTAGTTTATCCTAATCGCCATACTTTTAAAGTCACTGAAACCGAAAAACTATTCAAAGTTACTATAGAACTCAATAATGAAGACTAACAAAATACATTGCCTTATTGTAGATGATGAATTGTCTTCTCAAAAGGTTCTACAGCATTTTATTAGTGAGACTCAAGTCTTAGAGCTTGAAGCTATATGCAATAACACTTCAGAAGCCTTTAAGCATCTCCAACTAAATAGCAATATTGATTTATTATTTCTTGATATTAACATGCCTAATCAAACCGGTTTAGATTTTTACAAAAGTCTTAAAAACCCACCTGCTGTAATATTTACAACTGCTTACCCACAATACGCTGTGGATGGTTTTGAAGTTAATGCAACTGACTACTTACTAAAACCAATCGCTTATGAACGTTTTTTAACTGCCATAGGAAAAGTATTAAGTGCTAGTGATAGTCAAAATTCTGTAGCTGAATTTATTATATTAAAGGAAAACAAAACGCTGCATAAAGTAGAATTCCTTAACATTGCTTATGTTGAAGCTTTTGGAGACTATGTAAAAGTGCATTTAGAAGGTAGAAGTATTGTTACTCATAGCACATTTACAAAATTCCTTGAGAAACTACCGGCATATTTTTTACGCACGCACAAATCATTTAGCGTTAACTTAAATAAAATGCAGCAACTTTCAGGAAATCAAATTACTATAGACAATAAAAACATCCCTATCGGGCAAACCTACAAGGCCAAAGTATTAGCGGCGTTAAATCTGTAACTAAATCATATTTTGTGAAAGCAGCATCAATCGTAACATTAAAAAAAGAACTTCAACACCTATCTAAAGAAGATTTATTACAATTATGCCTCAGGTTAGGTCGATTTAAAAAAGAAAACAAAGAGCTTCTAACCTACTTGTTATTTTTGGCGCATGATGAGGACGAGTATGTAGAAAGTATAAAAACGCATTTGGATGAGTACTTCAATACAATGAATACGGATAGTTATTTCTATATGAAAAAGACGATTCGTAAAATATTAAGACAGATAAGAACTTTTAGCCGATACAGCAATACTAAAACAACCGAAGTTGAGCTTCTACTCTATTTTTGCCAACGTTTAAATGAGCTAAAGCCCAACATCCACAGAAACAGAACTCTCGATAATCTTTATCAAAGACAGCTTATTGCTATTGACAAAAAAATCAAAACCTTTCATGAAGATTTGCAGTACGATTATGATCAAATTTTAGAAGAATTAAAATAGCAATTACGAAATAATTTCATCTAAAAATTCATTAATTTAGCGCATCAAATTTTGAAGTCATTTACAGATGAAAAATACTGCGTTAACAGACACTCACATTGCTCTAGGAGCTAAGATGGTACCTTTTGCTGGCTATAATATGCCGGTACAATACGAAGGTGTAAACATAGAACACGAAACTGTTAGAAATGCTGTTGGCGTTTTTGATGTATCTCACATGGGAGAGTTCTTAATTGAAGGTCCAAATGCTTTAGAGTTAATACAAAAAGTAAGCAGTAATGATGCCTCAAAATTAGAGATTGGAAAAGCACAATATAGCTGTCTACCAAATGACGATGGCGGAATTGTAGATGACCTTATTATATACAAAGTCAAAGAAGAAACGTATCTATTAGTTGTAAACGCGAGTAATATAGAAAAAGACTGGAATTGGATATCCTCAAAAAATGATGTTGGTGCCGAAATGCGCGATTTAAGTGAAGATTATTCATTGCTTGCTATACAAGGTCCAAAGGCTGTTGAAGCTATGCAATCACTTTCAAGTCATGACTTGTCTTCGATAAGCTTTTACAATTTTGTAGTTGGAGATTTTGCAGGTATAGAGCATGTGATAATATCTGCAACTGGATATACTGGTAGTGGTGGATTTGAGATTTATTGTAAAAATTCTGAAGTAAAACAAATTTGGGATAAGGTATTAGAAGCTGGTGCTGACTTTGGAATTAAACCTATTGGATTAGCTGCTAGAGATACACTGCGTTTAGAAATGGGATATTGCCTCTATGGTAATGACATTGATGATACTACTTCTCCTATTGAAGCCGGCTTAAGCTGGATTTGTAAGTTCAATAAACCATTTACAAATAGTGAAGCTTTAGAAGCAGAAAAAGCACGTAAACCCGAAAATAGATTGGTAGCTTTTAAACTAGATGAGCGCGGCATTCCGAGACATGGCTATGATATAGTCGATAATTCTGGTAAAACCATTGGTAGAGTAACCTCTGGTACAATGAGTCCTAGTCTAGGTATAGGTATTGGTTTAGGCTATGTTCCACGAATATTTGCATCGGCAGATAGTAAAATTAATATTCAAATTCGTAAAAAAGCAATCCCGGCTACTGTTATAAAATTACCTTTTTATAAAGGCTAAAAGTGCACGATTAGCGTTGTAAGATTAATGAAGACGAAAGTGCATAAACATAAAATACTCATACTAGGTGCCAGTGGCTATTTAGGTAATGCTATCTATAAAGAGTTGTGCGATTACTTCAGAACTTATGGCACTTACTTTACACCTAAAAAAGAGTTTGAAAACAATGCACACATGTTTCATTATAATGTTAAAGAAGATGACATTTATGAAATATTAGAAATCACAAAACCCGATATTATTATATCTGCATTACGAGGTGACTTTCATGCACAAACTATAGCTCATACACATATAGCAGAGTATGCATTAGAGCACAACTCAAAGATTATATTTTTGTCCTCTGCAAATGCCTTTGACGCCTATAGTAAATACCCAAGCTACGAAACCGATAAAACATTGAGTCATAGTATTTATGGCCATTTTAAAATTAAAATTGAAAACATGTTACTGCGCATGCCCAAAAAGCAAGTAGCTATTTTAAGATTGCCAATGGTTTTTGGTTCTAATTGCCCACGAATACAAGAGATAAAGGCTAATATCGCTGATAATGAAGCTGTAGAAATTTTCCCTAACCTCATCATGAATGTGACTTTAGATAAAAAAGTGACACAGCAAATTCATTACATTATCAATAGAAATAAATATGGTGTTTTTCATTTAGGAAGTACAGATTTGGTGCACCACGATGAATTTATTAGCCAATTAGTCTCAAGCATTTCTCAAACAAAAGTTGCTTTAAAACGAGTATATACTACAAATGAAGATCGTTATTTAGCTGTATTACCTAAGTATAATAAGCTACCAAAACATCTTCAAATAACCAGTGAAGTAGTATTAGAAGAACTTAATAAATAGGCTTGCTTTACTCGTAGGTATTACCTAATTTTAATACAAACCTATTTATCATGAGTAAACTTAATGACGATACCATACAAGCTAAGCTATTACAATTACCAGATTGGGATTATTTTGACGACGCATTACATTCAGAATTTGAATTCGAGAATTTTAAAGATTGCTTTAGTGCAATGAGTCGAATTGCTTTTGAGTGTGAAGCTTTAAATCATCATCCTAATTGGTCTAACGTATATAATGTGCTTAAAATATCTTTATCTACACATGATGCCGGTGGAGTTACAGAGAAAGACTTTCAGCTTGCAAAAGCTATAGACTTTATTGTAGAACCAGAAGATTAATTTAGTTATGTTAATTGGCATTAAACATTATTTGCCAAATGCCTATTATGGGCTTTTATACCTGACATATTTTTTTAAATTTGTGCATCTTCGTACAATTAATTAATAACTTAAATATAGTACTATATGGGAAGAGCTTTTGAATTCAGAAAAGCAAGAAAAATGAAACGCTGGTCAGCTATGAGTAAGGCCTTTACACGTATTGGTAAAGATATTGTAATGGCCGTAAAAGAAGGCGGACCTGACCCCGATAGTAATTCTAGACTTAGAGCAGTAATTCAAAATGCAAAGTCTGTAAACATGCCTAAAGACAATATAGAACGTGCTATAAAGCGTGCTTCTGATAAAAGTCAAGGTGATTATAAAGAAGTTATTTTTGAAGGTTATGCACAACACGGTATAGCCATACTTATAGAAACAGCAACAGATAATAATACGCGCACCGTAGCTAATGTACGTTCTTACTTTAACAAATGTGATGGCAGTCTTGGTACATCTGGTTCTGTGGTATTTATGTTTGACCATACTTGCAATTTTAAGGTTAAAAACGAAGACCTTGATATGGAAGAGTTAGAATTAGAGCTTATAGACTTTGGTGTTGAAGAGATTTTTGAAGATACTGATGAAGATGCTGATGGAAACGAACAAACAAGTGTAATGATTTACGCACCTTTTGAGAGTTTTGGCAGTATTCAATCGTATTTAGAAGAAAACAATATTGAGATTATTTCTTCAGGTTTTGAACGTATTCCTCAAGTCACAAAAACATTAGATTCAGAGCAAATGGCAGATGTCGAAAAACTCATCGAAAAATTAGAAGAAGACGATGATGTGCAAAACGTCTACCATACGATGGAAGAAACCACAGATTAAACTAATTAAGCCTTCAAAATTGAAGGCTTTTTTTGTAGCTTTAAGTATGAAAAATTTAATTGAAAAATTCTACACTGCATTTTCTAATCAAGATGCTGAAACGATGGCGGAATGTTATCATAAAGATATTGAATTCACTGACCCTGCATTTGGAACTTTAAAAGGAGAACGCGCAAAGGACATGTGGCGTATGCTCTGTAACGCTCAAAAAGGTAAAAAATTCATTGTTACATCTTCAAACATCGAAGCTGACGAAGATAAGGGAAAAGCTAATTGGGAAGCGATATATAACTTTAGTAAAACTGGCAGAAAAGTCCACAACAAAATTAAAGCCGAGTTTGAGTTTAAAGATGGTCTAATTATAAAACATGTTGATACTTTTGACTTACATAAATGGTCAAAACAAGCTCTTGGCTTCAAGGGTGTACTAATCGGTGGCACTGGGTTCTTTAAAAAGAAATTACAACAGCAAACCAACCATCTTTTGGACAAGTTTCAAAGCAATTTATCTGGTTAGGTTAGTACTGAAAAAAAGCTGTCGTAAATGTAAGACAGCTTTTTATTGTAATGTTTCTTTCTAGTGACACTATGGTTTATTTTATGTTTCATTACTTATTATTCATAAATCAAAGCTTATGCCAAAATCTCATTTAAAACTATTTTTAACTAACGAGATATGTTAGTTAGTAAAGTTAATAGCGACTTATTCCTTGTTTAATCTTTTTATCATGAAAAATATTCTGATTTTAATTTTTGTCTTTGCCTTATTTAATGCGTCTGCTCAAGATATGACAGTAGACAAACTAGGTTCTATACTAAAAGAATCCGCGGATAAAATCGAAGGTGAAAATGGGAGATGGCAATTTCAAATTAATGAAACTGTGTTTGTTGTCCTGACTGATGCAAATAATAACAGAATGCGCATCATATCGCCAATAGCAGAAACCATTAGTTTAGAAAAGCATATGCTTGAGAAGGCACTTATTGCTAATTTTCATTCGGCTTTAGACGTAAAATACGCTATTTCTGAAGGTGTTATTTGGTCAGCTTTTGTTCATCCTCTTAAAGAACTTAGTGAAGAACAGGTAAAAGATGCTATTAGTCAAGTGTATTATGCTAATGTGAATTTTGGTACTACATACGCGAGTACTTCCTTAATATTCCCAGGTAAAAGCGCTAATGATGAAATAAAGGAAAAAGAGAAGAAAGTAAAGGCTAAACTAAGAAAAACCTAAGAATATTCGGGTATTTTACCAATAACACCTTTGTAAAACGCCCTAATATATTTAAAGTCTTCTTCTATATTATCGGTTGGATAAAAAGGTTCTGAAACTGTATTCTGTTTATTTTTATAATCTAGAGTGAACATTATAATAGGCACTTTTGCTGCTTTGGCTATGTAATAAAATCCTGTACGCCATTTTTCGACTTTTTTTCGGGTACCTTCTGGCGCGAGCGCTAATCTAAATTCATCTTCATTACTAAAAAGTTTGGCAATGGACTCCACTTTATTTTGCCCGGATGTTCTATCAATTGATCGCCCACCAATAGCTCTTAAATAATAGTTAAGTGGCCAAACAAATAGTTCTTTTTTACCAATAAAATTTGTTTTAACGCCTGTAACTTTTCTCAAATATAGTCCAATAAAGAAATCGTGCCAGCTTGTATGTGGTGCAGCAATTATAATCGCTTTTTTAATCTTGTCTTTTGAAAAATTAGTATTACCAACAACCTTCCAACCGAGAATTTTAAAATAGATAAGCTTTGCAAGGAATTTCATACTACATCTTTAAGTATAATTCTTGAAGCTTATCTCTAGTAATCTTAGATTTCCAGTTTTTTCCTAAAGCATTTTCCCAAAGTGGCTCAAGACTATAGGCAACATCTATCATAATGTCTAATTGGTTTTGGTCAAGGTCTGTACATATGCCTTTAGGCAATTCAATTTTATGTTTTGCCTTCATTTGCTTGAATAGCTCTACGCCTTCGGGATAAAACTCTTCCAAATGCTCAAAAACAATACAGTTGCCAATTCCGTGTTTTATTCCTAATAGATAACCTAAACCATAACTCATAGCATGAGCAACACCAACCTGAGAATAGGCAATACTCATTCCACCATGCCATGATGCCATCATGAGTTTGTCTTGTGATTCTTTTTCTGATAAGCCATCAGAAAGGAAAACTTCTTTACAAATATCGAAAGCCTTTTCACCATAACTTTGGCTAAACGCATTTAAGAAGGTCCCATTAAGAGATTCTATACAATGAATAAAACAGTCCATACCTGTGTAGAACCATTGGTGCTTTGGAACATCTTTAGTCAATTCTGGGTCTAAAATTACTTGGTCAAATGGTGTATAATCACTGTTAATTCCAAGTTTTTTATCTGGCCCAGTTAATATTGTTGTTCTTGATACTTCTGCACCTGTACCAGATATTGTTGGGACACCTACATGATATATTGCCGAATTTTTGATTAAATCCCAACCTTGATAATCTTTAGATTCGCCTTCATTGGTAAGCATTAAAGAAACTGCCTTAGCAATGTCCATTACAATACCACCACCAATACCAATAATTCCCGAAGGTCGCTCACTAAACTCAAGAATTATATCTTCTACAAGTTGGTCTATTTGTGAGGTTCTTGGCTCTTCTTCTGTTGGTATGTAGATAATTTTATCTCTATATGATAAAGTAATTCGTGAGGTTAACCAATGGTTGCCTTTAAACACATCATCAACGAAATATATAAATGGAGCTTCTCGTCCTTGACGCTTAGAAGAAATAATCTCATCTAGCTGATTAAAACTTCCTCTGCCATAAATGACACGAGAAACCATTGGAAAATTTTTAAAACTCATCTACTCTATTTCTAAAACAAAAATAAAAATACTCTTGACTAATACGATTATTGATTTAAATAATATTGAAACTTTTCTGCAAATAATCCTACATGGTAACCGTCAATCAAAGCGTGGTTAACATTTATTGAAACATTCATCATTCGCTTTTGGTCTTTAATCTCCACCTTTGAGAATGCCAACTCTGGTATAGACTTTTGATTTCCAGATCTAGGTTCTTTATGACCAGAAAAGTGAAACCATGGAATTGCTGAACAATGGATACAATCTTGCCCATTATTTGACGGATACAAATCATCAGAGTTTAAAATTCGATGCTTTTCTTTTTTATAGTTTTCAATAAAAACACTCAAATCTGTATCATACTTAATAAAAGAAAACCCAAATGTATGATCTAGGCGTGCTATCGTTGCCGAAGCATTAATAGTCTCAAAATCAACAACTTGTTCCTCTACAATTCTGTAACGAAAGTTATCAACGGCGTTAATAGCTTTCATACAATCGTGTAAATACTTCACAAAAAAGCCTATCTTATTTTTAGTGGAAAACTCATAAGCTTTAGTAACATCAAAAGGAATGACAACACCAAAATATGGGTCTTGAAGTTGCCTAAAATGCTCATAATGCATTTTCCTATTCCAAGAATTTACATCTATAACCTTCATTCAATTATACTTAAAACCTCAGTTAAGCTTTTCACTGTTTTATAATTAACCAATCTCGTTTCGGTTTGTGATACTTCTTCATGAATCCAAGTTGTATGAAATGGCACATGAATAGCACTGGCACCAATATTAACAAGTGGTAAAATATCTGACTTCAGTGAATTTCCTATCATTAAAAATTCGGATGGATTGATGTCAAGATGTTTTAATAACTTGATATAGTTTTCTTCTCGCTTTTCGCTTAAAACTTCAATATGATGAAAATAATCTATCAAACCTGATTTTTCCAATTTCCGCTCTTGGTCTAGTAAATCGCCTTTAGTCGCTACTATGAGTTTGTATTTTTTTGATAACGCCTTCAAAACGTCTTCTACGCCATCTAAAAGTTCAATAGGTTTATTGATCATGTCTTTACCTATATCTAGAATTTTTGAAATGGTATCATTAGAAATTGTATGATTAGATAGCTCTAAAGCCATTTCAACCATTGAAAGCACAAATCCTTTTACACCATAACCATACAGTGGTAGGTTTTTTATTTCCATTTTAAAGAGCTCTTGATCCGTTTTATTTGGTGTTTCAAATTGAGATAACAGTTTTCCAAACTCTTGTTCAGCATCTCTAAAGTAGGTTTCATTAACCCACAATGTATCATCTGCATCAAACCCTATGACTTTTATATTTTGAGAAACTTCAGCCATTACTTCCACAGCTTTTTTGCCCGTTCTAAATCTTCTGGTGTGTCTATTTCTACACCTTGTATGGTGGTTTCTACCATTTTAATCTTCCTGCCGTATTCTAAATATCTAATGCATTCTATTTTCTCTGTAGCCTCGATAAATTGCATTGGCAATACCGTAAAATCTAAAAGTGCTTGTTTTCTAAATGCATAAATCCCTTTATGCTTAAAATATCGTGCACCAGCATTTTCATCACGTGGATAAGGAATTGGACTTCTCGAAAAATAGAGTGCAAAGTTATTTTGATCAACAATTACTTTAACCGTATTAGGGTTGTTGATTTCTTCTAAATCCTTAATCTCAACCATTAAAGACGCTAAATCTATTTCCTTTTGATAATCATGTTTAAATACTTCTAGAACTTTTTCTAAGCTTTCGCGCTCAGTAAAAGGTTCATCACCCTGAACATTAACAACAATATCACAGTCTACATTTTGTACAGCTTCTGCTATTCGGTCGCTGCCAGACTCATGCTCCTTTTTACTCATAATAGCATTACCACCTTGAGACCTAATTTCATTAAATATGATTTCGCTATCAGTTACGACATAAACTTCTGAGAACAACCCTGTAGCTACTGTAGCTTCATAAGTTCTAGAAATCACTGTTTTACCAGCAAGGTCTTGCATTAATTTTGCTGGGAATCGTGAGGCAGCGTATCGTGCCGGTATCATGGCAATAATCTTCATCTATTACTGATTTTCATACCCAAAAATAAGGGTTTGGATTGACATAAACTATTCAACAAAAGACTGGTCTTTAAAACCAATGAGATACAGTTTTTCCTTAGCTCTAGTCACTGCGGTATATAACCAGCGAATGTAATCTCTATCTGGTCCATTCGGCAAATATGGTTGCTCTACAAATATAGTGTTCCATTGTCCTCCTTGGGATTTATGGCATGTAATTGCATAAGAGAACTTCACTTGAAGCGCATTAAAATGCTTATTGTTTTTTACGCCTAAAAATCGTTTGTAGTTTGAGGTTTCGTTAGCATAATCTTTTGCAACTTCTTGATATAACCGATTTGATTCTTCGTAAGTTAATGAAGCACTTTCGGAGTTAATTGTATCTAATAGTAAGACGGTTTCAAAAGGACGCATCCTTGGGTAATCGACCATTTTTACTTTAACTTCAGCAAACTTAAACCCATATATTTCTTTTATGTTAAATATCTCAAGTACTTCTATAATATCGCCATTAGCAATAAATCCTGCTTCAGTTGTGGGCTTAATCCAGAAATAATTATTCTTCACTACCATGAGGTAATCTCCAGCAGACAAATCACTTTCGTTAAATAAAATTCTACTTCTTATCTGCTGGTTATAGAGGTTAGCGCGTTTGTTACTTCTTACAATAATTGCCGTTTCTTCATAACCATCTTTGCTGTATGCGTCGTTTATTGCATCCATAATTTCATGGCCATCTATAAGCCTAACAATATCTTGATAACCGCTTACATTGAACTTAAAACTATCGTAGAATGAAGTTTCTAAAACTTCACGTAATTCTGTAGCGTTATCTAATATACCCGAATCTTGTTCTTGTCTAACAACTTCATCTAGCTCTATAGAAGTTACGTGCTTGTTATAGTTTAAATCTAATTTTGAAGCGTCTAAAGCTGGACTCAACTCTGATTTTACTGGAGGTAGTTGCGCTTTATCTCCAATTAAAAGTAATTTGCACTGATGTCCAGAATACACATATTGCATTAAATCATCTAGTAAAGAGCCATTTTCAAAAAGCTTAGAGTCTGTTGGTATATCTGGTATCATAGAAGCTTCGTCAACTATAAAAATCGTATTTCGATGCTTATTGGGCTGCATTACAAATTTTACACCACCGCCTTTTTCTTTCTTCGGAAAATAAATCTTCTTATGTATTGTAAACGCTTCTTTATTAGAATAGTTTGAAATTACTTTTGCTGCCCTACCTGTTGGCGCCAATAAAACTGCACTTTTTTTGGCCTGCCATAAATTAGAAACTATAGTACCAATTATGCTTGTTTTTCCTGTGCCAGCATAACCTTTTAACAAATAAAGAGCATTTGGTTTTTTATCGAAAAGAAACTCTGAAAGTTGCAACAAAACTATATCCTGCTTATTAGTAGGTCTAAAAGGGAATTTGGATTTTATAAGCTTGTAAAATTCAGCTGCGTTTTTAATCATCTTCAATACGAAATTGAATGCCAATATACTACTTCTTAAGTGCAGATATTTATTGATAATTCAATTTTTCACATTTTTATTTAATATGCTTTTACGATTAAAAAAAAATTGTAGATTTGCGAAAGACCTAATAAAATATACTAACTATGTTAAAAGTAATTCTTGTAGTTGTTGCTATAATTCTACTAACCATCGGTATTGTATGGTTAATTGACAAATTTGTACCAAAGAAAATGAAGCCTATTTTAAATCTTCTACTTTGGGGTATAATTGTTTATTTAGGTTATATTACATTTAATTCGGTTTACGATGAGCTTAGGTTTAATGAAATTAAGGATGAGCGCTATCAAGTGGTTGTAGATCGTTTGATTGATATACAAAAAGCACAAGTTGCTTACAAACAAGTAAACGGAGAATACACTGATAAATACGAAAACTTAATAAAATTCATAGACTCTGCTCAAGTACCAGTAACTCAGCGTAGAGATAGTACTATCCTCGATGAAGAGCAAACTAGAGCCTTTGGTGTAGATATGTACAAAACCATTACACTTGTCGATACATTAAGATACTATTCTGTTAAGGATTCATTATTTAAGGATGTAGATTATCGCAAGATGATGGACGTTGGCGTAGGTAAACCTGGAGCCAAGTTTGAATTAAAAGCTGGTAAATTAGATGATATCCCAGTTTTTGAAGCAAGTGTAGATAAGTCTATTGTTTTAGATGGTGAAGATAAAAATCTAATTTCGAACGAAAAACAAACTGTTTCTGTTGATGGTGTTAACGGACCAACGATTACAGTAGGTTCGATGAACGAAGTTAAAACTACAGGTAACTGGCCTAAAAACTTCGCAAAAAAAGAATAATTTGACAACTAAAGTTATAAATGAACTGTCCATTCAAATAAGTTTGAATGGACTTTCTTTTTGTATTAAATCAGCACATACAAATACCATTACTTATTGCAATTCTATTCTTTTTGAAAATAAACTTACACCTTTTGAAACGCTCAATAGATTAAAAACTGAGTTATCTTCCAATTCTATTTTTTCCAATGATTTTAATAAAGTTGGTGTTATTTATCATAATGAATTATCGACTCTAGTACCACAATCGTTGTACGATGAGGCACATAATGCCGAATATTTAAAGTTCAATTCCAAAATACTTAAAACAGATTTTATTGCGACTGATACAATTGAAGCAAGCGAAGCTGTAAATGTCTATATCCCATATGTAAATATCAATAATTATATTTTTGAAACATTCGGAGCGTTTACGTATAGGCATTCAGCAACTGTTTTTATAGCGTCTATTGATGGTTTAGATAAAGACACTACATGCGCATATATTAATATTGAAAACTCAACAATGCAGATTGTAGTAAAAGACAATGACAACATAATCTTTTACAATTATTTCGAATTCGGCAGTAAGGAAGATTTTATCTACTATATATTATTTTCTTTTGAGCAGTTAGAACTTGACGTTGAACATACTGAGTTAAAAATGTGCGGAACTATTGAAAAAGAAGATGAGTTGTATAACATGGCCTATAAGTATGTGAGACATGTTAGTTTACTTGATGAGCATACCAACTTCATTATAAAAAATAGTTTTTAGTGCGTATTATATCTGGAGAATATAAGGGACGAAAAATTGTCGCACCAAAACAACTGCCTGTTAGACCAACGACTGATATGGCAAAAGAAGCCTTATTCAATATTCTTAATAACCATTACTATTTTGATGAGGTTTCCGTATTAGATTTATTTGCTGGTACTGGAAACATTAGTTATGAGTTCGCTTCACGCGGTAGTGAAACTATTTTAGCTGTTGATGCAAATATTGGGTGTATTAAGTTTATAAATAAAACGGCGGATAGCTTTGATATGGCTATTATGACTGTAAGGAGCGATGTGTTTAAATTCCTCGAAAAAGCAAAGGAGAAGCATACAATTATCTTTGCTGATCCTCCATATGACTTTGATGTTTCTGAGTTTGAAAAAATCCCAGAATTGGTTTTTCAAAATAACTTACTAGAAACCGATGGGTTATTAATCGTGGAGCATTCTAAACATACTAAACTCGATCACATGGATAATTTTAGTTATTCTAAAAGCTATGGAGGTAACTCGTTTAGTTTCTTTGAAAATTAAAAAGCCTTTTACAAATGCAAAAGGCTTATTAATAGGTAAGCAAATCTATAAGCCGAATTCTGTACTCAATTGAGCCCTTATCATTTATCTGAGTTTACTATTGCTAGCAAACTTTAGCTGTCTACCCTTCAACATTGTGCACGCAACACTCAAACGTTGATATACATGACATTGCACCTCATAGAGTTTACCTGATTTCACTACAGCATAACCTGTACATACTTTCTGTTGCACTTTTCCTAACCTCTCGGTTGGTGGCCATTAACCACTATGATTGCGTTATGGTGTTCGGACTTTCCTACCCTAACCTAAGTTAGAATCGATAAGGCAATTTACTTCCGCAAAAGTAAATAAATTGTTAATAACTACTATTAAATTTTAAGCCATAGAAATGGCTATATTAGGGTTATTCTTAAATTTGTAAAAGATGTAATTTCTATGGAACATTTTGTAGTATCGGCTCGTAAATATAGACCTCAAACATTTAAGGATGTTGTTGGTCAACAGGCTATTACAAATACTTTACAAAATGCTATAGAAAATAATCACTTAGCACAAGCATTATTATTCACTGGTCCTCGTGGTGTTGGCAAAACCACTTGTGCGCGTATTTTGGCTAAGATGATTAATAGTGATGATCTTAATACAAATGAAGACGAAGATTTTGCATTTAATATTTTTGAACTAGATGCTGCATCCAATAATTCTGTCGATGATATTAGAAGTTTAACTGATCAGGTACGGATTCCACCACAAGTTGGAAAGTATAAAGTTTATATTATTGATGAGGTCCATATGTTGTCTCAAGCTGCATTTAATGCTTTTTTAAAAACGTTAGAAGAACCTCCAAAACATTGTATTTTTATCTTAGCAACAACTGAAAAACACAAGATTATTCCAACCATATTATCACGTTGTCAGATTTTTGATTTCAAGCGTATTACGGTAAAAGATGCTAAAGACTACTTAAAATATATCGCTGAGGAACAAGGTGTTACAGCAGAGGACGATGCATTGCATATTATTGCTCAAAAGGCAGATGGCGCAATGCGCGACGCACTTTCTATCTTTGACCGTGTAGTAAGTTTTTCGGGTAAAAATTTAACCCGTCAGGCAGTTACAGAAAACCTGAATGTATTAGATTACGAAACTTATTTTACGAGTACAGATTTAATCTTAGAAAATAAAATCCCTGAATTGCTTGTTCACTTTAATAATGTCCTATCCAAAGGATTTGACGGGCATCATTACATTGCTGGGCTAGCGTCTCATTTTCGTGATTTATTGGTTTGTAAAAACCCCAGTACAATTGAGTTACTTGAAGTTGGTGAAGGCACCAAGTTAAAATATGTAGAACAATGTCAAAAAGCCTCTCAAGCTTTTCTGATAAATGCTATTGATATTGCTAATGAGTGTGATTTAAAATACAAGACTAGTAAAAATCAGCGCCTCTTGGTTGAGTTGGCTTTAATGCAACTTGCCTCTATCACTTTTGATGGAGAAAAAAAAAATAGTAAACATTACATAATTCCACCATCTTACTTTAAATCTAAAGGTATAACTCCAATTCCTGTTAAAGAAAAATTAGAACAAATACAGGAAGAAAATATAGTTATAACTCAGGATAGGACCATAGAACATAAAGAAGAGGAGAAAGTGGTTGTTGAAGAAATCGTTGATGCAGTTGCTGAACCAACAATTCCAAAAATCTCTATTAACAAGTCTGATAAGGTCACATCTGGACTATCATTAAAAAGCATTAGAGAAAAGAAAGCGCATCAGATAAGACAAATGAATGTTATTATCGATGAAGACGACTTACCAAAAGAACCTGTAACTGAACAAGATTTAATTGATGCTTGGAATGCTTACACTACATCTCTACATAATAAAGGAGAAAAAATTCTGGCATCTATAATGGAAATGGAAGTACCTAAACTAGTGGACACAGCTATAAGTCTTACCTATTCTAATACTACAAATAAAATTGAATTAGAACGTGCGCAATATCCACTTTTGGCTTACTTGCGTAAGGCATGTAAAAATTATGATCTGCATCTAGATATAACTGTTGATGAAGAAGTTGCAAAAAAATATGCATTTACTCCTAAAGAAAAGTATGATAAACTCAAAGAGAAAAACCCTAACTTAGAACTCTTAAAGCGTACATTTGGACTTGATGTTTAATTAGCATGAAAAACTATATCTATTTATTATTAATTCTGATAGTTGGTGTCACTAGTTGTGAAGGCAGAAAAACCAAAACTAAGTCATTAACGGAAAGTATTGAACAGTTTAAAGAGAATAATACCTTAGAAATCATCACTTTTCATCCTGAAGTATATACTGAAACAAACAATGATACTATATTAAGCAATGGTTTTAAGCACAAGATCAAGTTATTCTCCAATATGAATTCTTCCGTATCAAAATCGTATTTTAAAGATGCGATTACTTACAAGGAGTCTTACAGAAATTTTGATGCTGAAGTAAAAGTGATATTCAAAGATAATATTGTGTTTAATCAAACGGTGAGCAAGCAGTTTTTTATAAATAATAATGCGCTAAGCGTCGACAGTTCAAAATATATTCGATTAGAAAATATTTGGATTGATGACAACATTAATCTGGTAGACCAAACGCATATCGATTTCTTATATTCTCAAGTTATAGATGAAGAAGATAAAGACATCCATCTAAAACTAATCATTGATTCGTCAGGAAAATACACTATCCAAGCTGTTAAAACCTAAAACTATTTAGTCATGTTAGGACTTAAATTACCTACTGACCCACGTTGGGTAAATATTGTAGAAAAAAATATTGAAGATATATTAACAGATCACGCCTATTGTGAGCAAAAAGCTGCAAGTACAGCTATTTCATTAATCGTAAGCTTTCCTGAGTATACAGAATTGGTTGAAGAAATGATTGAGCTTGCAAATGAAGAGATGAGTCATTTTAAAATGGTACACGATAAAATTTTAGAACGTGGTTGGGTTTTAGGACGTGATCGTAAAGATGATTATGTGGTGCAACTTTTAAAATTTTTTCCAAAAGGAGGAAGTAGAACTACACAGTTGGTACATCGATTATTGTATGCGGGATTGATTGAAGCTAGAAGCTGTGAGCGTTTTAGATTACTCTCAGAAGAATTAGAAGATAAAAAATTGGCTAAATTTTACCGTAAACTTATGATTAGTGAAGCCGGGCATTATACCATGTTTCTTAAGTTTGCTCGCAAATATGGTGTCCGAGAGGAAGTGGATAAAAAATGGGAAGACTTACTAGAATACGAAGCCAAAATTATGCAATTACTTGGTAATAAAGAGACTATTCATGGGTAATAAAAAAGTCCCACTAAATGGGACTTTTTTAGTAATATTATGCAATATCTTACATTTTAATACCAACTCCTAATTGTATTAGAAATTGTTTTGCTTCTAAACCTGCACCAAAAGTATCGTCTAGCACATCTGAGAATCTGTAAGACGCTCTTAAGTCAACAAAATAGTCATCAAATATTCTGTACTCAACCCCGCCAACTCCTGCAAAATTCCATGTGCTAAAACCATCTGCGGTTTTCCAGGTCTTTAGACTCACTTGAGGACCAGCTCCTACAGTTATGTTATCTCCGATTGCCAAACGCACCTGGATTGGAACATTAAGATAATTGGCCCGAAGATTTTCGTCTTTTGCACCTTCAGCAGACCATTGCAACTCTGTATTTAAAAAAACTGTGTCAGAAAATGGAAACTCGGCAAAACCTCCAAAATAAAATCCATTTCTATGTTGGTTATCAAAAAGAGGCCCAGGATCAAAGTCTAAGTTGGTAATGTTTATACCTGCTCTAATACCATAAGTTGTATACTGACTTCGCTGCGAAAAAGAAAGTGTAGTAAACAATGTCAAAACAAAAATTAGTAAATATTTTCTCATAAGTGATAGATTTAATAGCAACACGAATATATCGTTTAAACACCAAATTAAAACCAAGAATTTAGTACTAACCTGAAAAATAAGTTAAAAGGCAGAATTATAGGGTTGTACTGCTAATTGTATTGTAAAAAATACTTTTGATAATACCGTCCGACAAACCAATTTTAGGGACAAGAATATCCTTAGCACCACTCCATTTCATAGCAGAAAGATATATCCTTAAAGCAGGTAAAATTACATCTGCTCGGTCTTGATTAAGGTTTAACTCAGTAATGCGCTCTTCATAAGTATAGTTCTGTAAATCATTGTAATAGCTAGTCAAATAAAAATAAGATAGTGGCTTACCCATATCTTTTCCAGAGATTTTAAAAATCTTATTTATATTTCCACCAGAACCAATTAATTCTATCTTATCGTACTCTTTAGTGTTAGAATTTATCCAACTTTCAAGTGTATTCCAAGTATCATAAGTTACTGTGTGATTAAGCAACCTAACGGTACCGATTTTAAATGATTTGGACGCTTTTTTAACTGAATTATGGATAATTGAAAACTCTGTACTTCCTCCACCAACATCTACATATAAATATGTTTTATTAGGGTCAATAAATGTTTTTAGATCGGTAGCAGCTATTATTGTTGCTTCTTCATTACCATCAATAATATCTATACTTACTTTTGAATCTTCAAGTATTGACTTACATACTTCTAGACCATTAACTGCTTCTCGCATTGCAGAAGTAGCACAAGCTTTATATTTTACCACGCCATGAGATTTCATCAACAAATAAAATGCAGTCATGGTATCTTTCATTCTTTGAATATTGTAATCAGAAATTGTACCAGAGGCAAAGGCATCTGCTCCTAATCGTATCGGAACCCTTACTAATGAGTTTTTCTTGAAAATTACGGGCTTATTTTCTTGCTCTATGATACTTGTTACTAAAAGCCTAACAGCATTAGAACCTATATCAATAGCCGCATACTTATTAATCTTTAGCATATATTATTCCTGAAGCTGTTTTTGGTAGTAGTCATAGATTTTGAATTGTGCTCTAATTTTTTCCTTACTGTCTGATACTTTATAGCTATTGTCTTGCTTAATGGTAATTTGTCTAGACTTTACATTATCGTTCCAACAGATGTCAAAGATATCTAATAATTCTTGTTTAATATCATTATCATAAATTGGACAACTTACTTCCACTCTATTATCAATATTACGCGTCATCCAATCGGCCGAGGAAATATATACTTGCGGATCATCTGCATTAGAGAATATATAGAGTCTTGTATGTTCTAAAAACTTATCGACAATACTAATGACCTCAATATTTTCACTCATACCTTCAATCCCAGGTATTAAAGAACAAATACCTCTTACGATCATCTGTATTTTTACACCATTTCTACTTGCTTCGTAAAGCTTATCTATCATCTTGTAGCTACTAATGCTATTCATTTTTAGCCGTATATATGCTGGTTTTCCTAATTTGGCATTTTCTATTTCAGTATCTATTAAGGCAAATAATCGGGCTTGAGAGTAATGTGGAGATGTTATAATGTGTTTGTACCTATTGATCTTATAATTAACTTCAAAAAAGTTAAAAACTTTATTGACATCTTTTAGTATTTGCTGATCTGCAGTAAACAGCGTAAAATCTGTATAAATTTTTGCAGTAGATTCGTTAAAATTACCGGTACTTATGAAACCATAGCGCCTCAATTTTTTGTCTTCTTGGCGTTCTATGACACACATTTTACTGTGAACTTTAAGGCCGCGTACACCAAAAAGCATGGTAACACCTTCGCTTTGCATTTGCTCAGCGTAATCTATATTAGCAGCTTCATCAAAACGAGCTCTTAACTCAATAGATACAGTAACTTTCTTACCATTTTTGGCTGCATTAATTAAAGAACTAGCAACATGAGAAATTTGTGCCAATCTATAAATGGTAATCTTTATGGACCTCACTTTAGGATCTATTGCAGCTTCTCGTAAAAACTTTACGATGTATGAAAATGTATGATAAGGTGTATGTACTAAATAATCCTTATTTGCTATGGTACTAAATATACTATCCTTAAGGCTTAATCCTTTAACTGGTAATGGCTTAATTTTCTCATAAAGTAAATCAGTGCGTCCTAAACTAGGAAACCCCATATAGTCACGTCTGTTATGGTATCGACCACCTGGTATAACACTATCCTTTGAATCGATTCCCATTTTAGACATTAAATAAGACAGTGTGTCTTCTTCTATAGTTTTATCATAAACAAAACGCACTGGTTCTCCTATTTTTCGGTCTTTAACACTATCAGAAATTTTATCAATAAAACTCTTGCTCAAGTCACTGTCAAAATCTAATTCGCCATCTCGTGTTATCTTAATCATATTGGCCGAAATGGATTCAAAATCGAAAATATTGAATATGTCTTTAAGGCAACACCTTAACAAATCATCAAGCATAATTATGTATTGCTTTCCTTCATACTCAGGTAAAACAATAAATCTGTCCATTGCTCTAGAAATTTCAATCAATGCATATTGTTTAAGGCCGTTTTTTAAATTCATCTTTACCACAAGGTAGGCTGCACTATCTTTTAGTAAAGGCAAATCGATATTATCATTAAGAACAATTGTTACCAATGCTGGACTTACTTTCTGAAAAAAGTAATTTTTTATAAAATCGTGATGAAAAGGTTTTATTTCCTTTTCATTTATGACAAATATATTCTCCCTGGCTAGCTGTTTTTGTATGCTATTTAATATTTCTAAACTCGTACTTTGATGCTCAATAACCGTATTGGTAATCTGTTTTAATAGGTCAGCTGCTTTAATACCACCTAATTGATTTTTACCACCTCTTCCAGCCTGATCAATTCGTTTTACTGTTGCATATCTAACTTTGAAGAATTCATCTAAATTATTTGAAAAGATACCTATAAACCGTAATCGCTCTATAAGCGGTACTGTTTCGTCTGCTGCTTCTTGCAATACGCGTGCGTTAAACTGTAACCAACTTAATTCTCTATTGATGTATGAATTGTTCTTTTTAGACATTCCGATTTTTTAACAAATATATTGCTCTGTAAAAAAATAGACTAATTATTAACAGATCTATAATCTTTTGGAAACATTATTGCTCTAGTATGCCCATATTTTACATATTGCCATGAATCTATATTAAACTCTATAATTGCAATACCGGCAGTTGGTAAATTATCAATATACATATCACCTAATGTATTTATTAATGATGTAAAGGCAAAGTTATGCCCAAATATCATTATAGTTTTATAGTCATTATCTAGAGAAGTAATAAATTTTAGTACACTTTCTCCACCAAAATCATATAGGTCTTTAACTATCAAAAGCTTATCATCATTAATATTTAAACTGTTCATAAATATCTTACATGTTGATGCTGCTCTATTAGCAGGACTTGTATACACAAAGTCGATTTCAATATTTTTGAGTTTTAACTCTTTGGAAATTAATAGGGCATCGTTGATACCTCGAGACTTTAAAGGTCTATCGATATCTGAAACATCATGTTTCCATGAAGATTTCGCATGTCTCACAAATATTATAGTCTTCATATATCGTTTAAATGTAATTTTTTATCGTTTAAATGCAATTTTATCAGATTAAAGTTATATATTGCCATCGTTTTATTAACCAAAATTAGCTATTAAATAAAAAAATAACCGTAAATAACCTTAAAAATATTATAGGATATCACAAATTATTAACTAACTGAATTTTTGAGCAAGTCAACGTTGAACTGTACGATTTTACGTAAAAATAATATGTCAAAAAGATACATTTAATAGACGAAATGCATAAAAATCAGTTTAAAGTTTTATAAATACCGCTTAACGAAAATATGGGCATTTAGTATGTTTTATTTGCTACTATGATCAGAACGGCGTTGATTTGTGTTGCTATTAATTAAATTAATCAATCCATTTAGGTACATTCGTACCGATTCCCTTAAACATAGAAGTGATCATGCTGTTGATTAGGTATACGTCTGTGACTTTTTTAAAGAACAGTCCTAATACTTTATCTCCAGTGTAAAATATATTAAGATAATCCAACGATTATGAAAAACAAGTACAATTGTATTTCAATGTATAAAGCAATAAGAGGACTACTCTTTATTGGTTTACTTTATTTACCTATTTCTATTAATGCCCAGATAGGAACTCAATCTCCTTCTATAAGGACAGGTGTTACTTTCCAATGGTCAGATATCCAAGACACTAATGGAAACGGAGATATAGATGCCACAGAAAATAATGGGCCAGCAACCATTCAGTCTATCACTGTTAATGGAGTTATATATGAAACTTTTGCCGTACCTTCTGGTTACGAGTTAACTAGACTTGGACCTGGTGGTAATAGTATAAACGCTATTAGGGAAAATAATTCAACTGTTATTTCAGGTAGTGCTACATCTACAGGTGGACCAGGAAGTCCCTGGAATTCAGCTGCTTTAGATGCATTTCAAGATCCAAACTTAAATCACTATTTTACTGCTAATGGTAATGGTGATAATATTTGTTTAGATTTTGATGAAGCAAACGGTACTAATGGTGAAGATGAAACCGATGCACAGATTCAAACACTATCATACTCTCCAGCAATTCCATCTAACGAAGGTGGGATTTTAGCTGTTACAGAACGTGGTGGTAATAACTGTTTTTACATAAGAATGTTTGGTTTTATGCCAGGCTCTTCTACAGAAACTGTTTTAGGAGATACATTTGTTAGAACTAATGGTGATTTAAGAGGAAGTACTGTTATACCACCAGACAATGGAAATGGAGGTCCAAATGATGGGGATGAGTCAGATTACTGGCAATCTGGTAGAAAGATTGATAATGGTCAAGCAATTGCTATCGCTCTATTTGACCTTAATAGTGTAGCACCTACTGGATCTCTTATAAGTAAAATAGAATTTATAGCGGCTTCAAATGATGATGGTGATGGTAAAATTTTTGTTTTACAGAGATATGCTCAGCCACAAACTGGTTTAGGATGTATCGATGGTATCTTTAATGGACAGATTGATAATTCAACTTCTGTTCCTTCAGGTTCTACATACGAATTAGTAACTGGGCCAGCCATAGGGACACTTAACCTTAATAGTGATGGTTCTTATACATATACGCCACAACCTGGCTTTGTTGGAGATGTAAGTTTTACTTATAGAGTAAGGCTACCTGCACCAAACTCTAATATAACTGATACAAATACCGTAACACTTACATATAACGATATTCCTATGAATCCAACCTTGGATGTTGTATGTAATGCTGACGGAACATATAATGTTATTGTTAACGACCCAACTGGTCCAGAGTTTGAATATAACTCCGAACAAATTAATGGTGGTGCATTCCAATCTTCTCCTACTTTTAGTAATTTAGGTCCTGGTACATATACATTTGGAATTAGAAATACAGCTACCGGGTGTGAGAATGCTCCAAGTAATACATCTATAACCCTTGAAACATTATCAGCAAGTATAAGTTCTACTAATGATATTGACTGTTTTGGAAATACGAATGGAAGTATAGACTTAGATGTTACTGGTGGTTTCCCACCTTACACATATTCATGGACTCGAGATGGAAATCCGATTCCTCAAACAACTCAAGACTTATCAAATTTACCTGCTGGTGATTATAATGTAGAGATTTCTGACTCTTCTGGTTGTTTATTCACATTTGTAAGTGCTATTATTATTAATAGTCCTACAGCTGCACTTACAATAAGTGCTTCAGATATTACTGATGTCAATTGTTTTGGTGATGCTACTGGTGCAATAGATATAACTGTAACTGGAGGTACGGAACCATATTCATATGTATGGTCAACTAATGCAAATACTCAAGATATCTCGGGTCTGGTTGCTGGTAGTTCTTATGCTGTTACAGTTACAGATGCTAATGGTTGTACTGTTGCAGAGAATTTTACGATTGATCAGCCTGATGCTGCTCTTTCCGCAGACGCAACTGTTGCTTCTGAAATATCTTGTTTCGGTTTAACGGATGGCTCTATTACTATTAGCTTTGCTGGTGGAACTAGCCCTTATGACATCTCTGGTGATTTTACTGCTACAGATGTAACTACTGCACAAACACATTCTGGTCTTGCTGCTGGTACTTATAACTATACAATTACTGATGCTAATGGTTGTACTGAAACGGCTAGCGCAACTATTGCGGCTGCACCTTCTGATGTGACAGCTAGTGCAACTGTTGCTTCTGAAATATCTTGTTTCGGTTTAACGGATGGCTCTATTACTATTAGCTTTGCTGGTGGAACTAGCCCTTATGACATCTCTGGTGATTTTACTGCTACAGATGTAACTACTGCACAAACACATTCTGGTCTTGCTGCTGGTACTTATAACTATACAATTACTGATGCTAATGGTTGTACTGAAACGGCTAGCGCAACTATTGCGGCTGCACCTTCTGATGTGACAGCTAGTGCAACTGTTGTTTCTAATGTTTCTTGTTTCGGTTTCTCTGATGGCTCTATTAATATTAGCTTTGCTGGTGGAACTAGCCCTTATGACATCTCTGGTGATTTTACAGCTACAGATGTAACTACTGCACAAACACATTCTGGTCTTGCTGCTGGGACTTATAACTATACAATTACTGATGCTAACGGTTGTACTGAAACGGCTAGCGCTACTATTACTCAACCTGATGCTGAGCTTACTGTACAAGCTACTGGTACAAACTTACTGTGTAATGGAGATAATTCAGGATCTATTGACTTAACTGTAACTGGTGGAACTGCACCTTATTCTTACGCATGGACTAATGGAGACACTACTGAGGATATTACTGGTCTTGCTGCTGGAACTTATAATGTAACTGTTACTGATGGGAATGGGTGTACTGCAACATTATCTGCACCAGTTCAAATTACTCAACCTGAGGTAGTAAGCATAGAGTTAACAAAAACGAATGCGAATGCAACTTTAGGGTGTGCAAATGGTACAGCTACTGCGACTCCTTCTGGAGGAACTGCTCCTTATACTTATTTATGGAGTGATGGGCAAACAACACAAACAGCAACTAACCTTTCAGGAGATATTACTGGAGGTACTCAATATTCCGTTACAGTAACTGATGCTAATGGCTGTACTGCTGTACAAAGTGTCGTAATCAACTGTGTAAGTGACTGTGATGCCGTAATAGCTGTTGTTGGTGATATAGACAATATATTATGTAAAGGAGATAGCACTGGAAACGCCACTGTAAATGCAAGTTCTATAGCAAATCCAAATGCTACATTTACTTTTGTTTGGAGTCCTGCAATACCAGCGAGTAATCAAAATGATACAGGTACAACAAGTACAATTTCTAATTTACCTGCTGGTGTATATACAGTTAGCGTTACTATTGACGGTACGGTGTGTTCTCCTGTTGAAGAAAGTATTACAATAACTGAGCCATCTACCGAAATTAGTGTTACAGCTACATCTACAGATGAAACTGGACCAACAACAAATGATGGTTCTGTAACTGCTAATCCATCTGGTGGAACACCTGGTTATACATATTTGTGGTCTCCTGGTGGTGCAACAACTCAAACTGTAACAGGTTTAAGTGATGGTAATTATACTGTTGTAGTAACAGATGCAAATGGATGTACAGCTACGACTACTGTAACCGTAAATGATGGTGATTGTAGAAATCTATCTGCAAGCGCAGTATCTACACCTGTATCTTGTAATGGAGGAAATGACGGAACAGCTACCGTTAATGTAACTGGTGGTTTAGGTAACTTTACTTATTTATGGAGTAATGGTGAAACTACACAAACTATATCTAATTTAGTTGCTGGTACTTATACGGTTACTGTTAGTGATGTCGATACGGGTTGTAATTCTGTGAGTTCTACTACTGTAAATGAACCAACTGCTTTAAGTACAGGAATAGCTGTAACTAATGTTGCTTGTTTTGGAGATAGTACTGGTTCGTTAGATTTAACTGTTAATGGAGGAACCGCGCCATATTCATTCTTATGGTCTAATGGTGAAATGACTGAAGATATTACAAATCTTCCTCAAGGAAGTTACTCAGTTACTGTTACTGATGCTAATGGTTGTGTAATCACTGATAGTGCAAATGTAATTCAACCTCAAGCGCCATTAACTGCTAGTATTACATCTCAATCTGATATTGTTTGTGATGCAACAGGTAGTGTAACTGTGGAAGCTCAAGGAGGAACACCTCCGTACATATACAATATTGATGGTGGTACTAATCAAGCTAATGGAACATTCTCTAATTTATTAGCTGGTAGTTATACTGTAAATGTTATTGATGCTAATTTATGCCCTACAACTGTAGCTGTTGAAATTTTATCTAATTGCATCACTGCTATCGATGATATCAACGATACATTTATCAATACTCCTGTTTCTGGTGATGTAGGTACTAATGACCTGAACCCTGATGGACCTGCCGGTACTGAAACATTTACTGCTACATCGCAGCCTACTAACGGTACACTTGTATTCAACCCTGATGGTACATATACATACACACCTAACACTGGTTTCATCGGTGAAGATGCATTCACTTATGAAGTATGTGATGCGGGTAACCCGATTGCTTGTGATACTGCTACGGTAACTATTGAAGTATTACCTGAGCCTACTAGTGGTAACGAACCTCCTGTGGCGAACGATGATACTAATATGACAGAAGTAGATACGCCTGTATCTGGTACAGTAATCGCTAATGACTTTGATCCTGATGGTGACCCAATTACGGTAACTGCTAATACAGATCCTGCTAATGGTACGGTAGTAGTGAACCCTGATGGTACATATACTTATACACCTAACCCAGGATTTATCGGTGAGGATACATTCACATATACTATCTGTGACGATAATACACCAACACCTGCTTGTGATACTGCTACAGTAACTATTCAAGTGATGCCAGATAATGGTAATATCACTGTAGCTAATGATGATGCGTACAACACTGCCACAGATACTGCTATCAGTGGTAATGTAACAGATAATGATAATGACCCTGAAGGTGATGACTTTACCGTAACTAGTAATACAAACCCTGCTAACGGTACACTGACAATAAACCCTGACGGTACCTTTACATACACACCTAACCCAGGATTTACTGGTAACGATCAATTTACATACACCATTACGGATGATAACGGTGCTACCGATACAGCTACTGTATATATTACTGTTTCTGATCCTGGTAATGACATCATCGCTATCGATGATATCAACGATACATTTATCAATACTCCTGTTTCTGGTGATGTAGGTACTAATGACCTGAACCCTGATGGACCTGCCGGTACTGAAACATTTACTGCTACATCGCAGCCTACTAACGGTACACTTGTATTCAACCCTGATGGTACATATACATACACACCTAACACTGGTTTCATCGGTGAAGATGCATTCACTTATGAAGTATGTGATGCGGGTAACCCGATTGCTTGTGATACTGCTACGGTAACTATTGAAGTATTACCTGAGCCTACTAGTGGTAACGAACCTCCTGTGGCGAACGATGATACTAATATGACAGAAGTAGATACGCCTGTATCTGGTACAGTAATCGCTAATGACTTTGATCCTGATGGTGACCCAATTACGGTAACTGCTAATACAGATCCTGCTAATGGTACGGTAGTAGTGAACCCTGATGGTACATATACTTATACACCTAACCCAGGATTTATCGGTGAGGATACATTCACATATACTATCTGTGACGATAATACACCAACACCTGCTTGTGATACTGCTACAGTAACTATTCAAGTGATGCCAGATAATGGTAATATCACTGTAGCTAATGATGATGCGTACAACACTGAAATTGACACGCAAATCAGTGGTAATGTAACAGATAATGACAATGACCCTGAAGGCGATAACTTTACCGTAACTAGTAATACAAACCCTGCTAACGGTACACTGACAATAAACCCTGACGGTACCTTTACATACACACCTAACCCAGGATTTACTGGTAACGATCAATTTACATACACCATTACGGATGATAACGGTGCTACCGATACAGCTACTGTATATATTACAGTGCAGCAAACACCTGCACCAGGTATTGCATTAGTAAAAACTGGAGTTTTTGTTGATGGTAATCAAAATCAATGTACTGATGTAGGTGAAGTTATAAACTATACATTTACGGTTACTAACCAAGGTAACGTGCCTCTTAGTGCTATATCTATAACCGACCCATTATTCGAAGCACCTAATCCAGCAGTTAATATTGTATTAGTAAGTGGAGATGATAATGGAGATATGTTATTAGATGTAAATGAAAATTGGGTTTTCACTGCCACGTATTTAATAACTCAAAGCGATATTGACGCTGGTAATGTTACAAACCAAGCAACTGTTCAAGGTACATCTACAGGTCCTAATCAGGATGTTGTTACTGATTTATCAGATAATAATACTATAACTGGAAATGCACCAACTGTAACCACTTTATGTAATACACAGTCGATTGATTTAGTCAAAGTCGGTGTTTTCAATAATGAAAATATGGATGAATGTTCTGAAGTTGGAGAAACTATTTCGTACACAATTACATTAACAAACACTGGAAACACAAGTTTAGGAAATGTAAACGTTACTGATTCTCTGCTTGATAATGCAAACCCAGTAATTCCACTTCAGTTAACTTCGGGTGATTTAGATAATGATTCAGAATTAGATCCTAATGAAGTTTGGGTGTACACTGCATCATATCCAATAACTCAGATAGATGTTGACGCTCTTGAAGTAGATAATACAGCTATAGTAACTGCTCAAGATGTATTAAATGGTAATACAGTAACTGATATGGAAGAAATAACTACCCCATTAGTTGAAGATATGACACCGCCAGATACATCAAGTTGTCAGCCATTAGATACGACAATTGAATGTGATGGTCCAAATAATGAAACTTTAGCTGATCAATGGAATACTGATAATATTCAGGAGTTATTAAACTGTGCAACAGATAACTGTGATGATGACTTTACAGTTACATCTAACTATTCATTCAGTAACTTAGTTATCTCATGTGGATTGGCAGGTACAATAGATGTGATCTACACACTAACAGATGAGTCAAATAACTCAAGTACGTTTACTGCAACATTAACTATTACAGATACTACTGCTCCAGTTCTTACTGGTCAAGGTGCTGATGCAGATGTTGAGTGTCCTGAAGATTTAGTGTTCACTGCGCCTACGGCTACTGATTCTTGTTCAACTGGTAATGATCCTGTGATTACGTTCGTTGATACTACAACTACGGATAATTGTGGTTTAGTTGCTACAACACGTACTTGGACTGCTACTGATAGTTGCGGCAATACAAGTGCTACAGTATCGCAAACATTAACATATATTGATACAACTGCTCCAGTTCTTGCTGGTCAAGGTGCTGATGCAGATGTTGAGTGTCCTGAAGATTTAGTATTCACTGCGCCTACAGCTACAGATTCTTGTTCTGTTGCTAATAGCGATCCTGTGATTACGTTCGTTGATACTACAACTACGGATAACTGTGGTTTAGTTGCTACAACACGTACTTGGACTGCTACGGATTGTGCTGGTAACGCAAGTGCAACGGTATCACAAACATTAACGTATATAGATACTACTGCTCCTGTTCTTGCTGGTCAAGGTGCTGATGCAGATGTTGAGTGTCCTGAAGATTTAGTATTCACTGCGCCTACAGCTACAGATTCTTGTTCTGTTGCTAATAGCGATCCTGTGATTACGTTCGTTGATACTACAACTACGGATAACTGTGGTTTAGTTGCTACAACGCGTACTTGGACTGCTACGGATTGTGCTGGTAACGCAAGTGCAACGGTATCACAAACATTAACATATATTGATACAACTGCTCCTGTTCTTGCTGGTCAAGGTGCTGATGCAGATGTTGAGTGTCCTGAAGATTTAGTATTCACTGCGCCTACAGCTACAGATTCTTGTTCTGTTGCTAATAGCGATCCTGTGATTACGTTCGTTGATACTACAACTACGGATAATTGTGGTTTAGTTGCTACAACGCGTACTTGGACTGCGACGGATTGTGCTGGTAACGTAAGTGCTACAGTATCGCAAACATTAACATATATTGATACAACTGCTCCAGTATTAACTTTACCAGCAGATGTTACTATTGAATGTACTGATGATACGTCGACAGCTGCCACTGGTGAAGCAACTGCAACAGATTTATGTAGTACAGATATAGATATTACTTTCTCTGATGTAACTTCTCCTGGAAGTTGTTAAGGCGAATCAGTAATTACACGTACTTGGACTGCTACAGATTGTACTGGTAATTCAGTATCTGATACACAAACAATTACGGTTGTTGATACTACTGCTCCTGAGCTAACTGTTCCTGCGGATGTAACTGTAGAATGTTCTGATGATACATCAACTACAGCTACTGGAGTAGCAACTGCTACTGATGCATGTAGTACTACTATAGATATAACATCTTCTGATGTAACTACACCAGGAGCTTGCGACGGCGAATTTGTTATAACACGTACTTGGACAGCTACTGACAGTTGTGGTAATCCATCGACAGCAGTACAAACTATTACAGTGATTGATACAACTGCACCGCAAATCACAACACCTAATGGTAGTTTAGATGCGACGATAGAGTGTTCTGACACTGATGGTCTAGATAACGCATTAAATCAAGAGCCAACTGCTACTGATAATTGTGCAACAAATGTTGTAATTACGTTAGTAAGCGATGAAACAACTGATGATGCTAACTGTGCTAATGCATATGTTAGAACAAGAACTTGGACGTTTGATGATGGTTGTGGTAATATCTCTGATACATTTACTCAGACAATAACAGTTATAGACACAACTGCTCCTGTATTAGTAACACCTAATTTTGATGATACTTTGTCAGTACAATGTGATGCTATACCTGAAATACCAGATTTAGATTTTGAAGATAATTGTTCTGCTGATGTTAACGTAATATTCAATGAAGAGATAAACTTCTTCCCTAACACTGACGATTACGAGATTGTTAGAGATTGGACAGTTGATGATGGTTGTGGTAATGTTGCAAACTTTACACAAACTATATCAGTAACAACACCTACAATTAGTTCAGTTGATGGAGACAGATGTTTCGATGATGGTGTGATTGATTTATTCGATTTCCTAGAAACTGGTATTGATACAACTGGTACATGGTCTATTGTAATCGGAAATAATATCACCATTAATGGTAGTTTCTTCAACCCGCAAGAAAGTGATGTGGGAGAGATATACACATTTAGATATACTATTGGAGACACATGTGCTACTGAAGTAGATGTTAATATTACAATTAATGATGATTGTGTAGTTCTTCCTTGTGGTGAAGAAGATGTAGAAATTTCTAACACTGTTACTGCCAATGGAGACTTTGTGAATGAGTTCTTTAGAGTAACAGGTGTTGAGACATGTGGCTTCGTTACTGAAGTACAAATATTCAACCGTTGGGGTGCTGTTGTTTACAAAAACAACAATTATCAAAACGATTGGAGTGGACAGACTATTAATTCCTCTGTAGGAAATTCAGGAAATGTCCCAACTGGAACATATTATTATGTAGTTACATTGAGAAACAGTGGTTTAGAACCATTTGCTGGACCTATTTATGTAGTTACTGACAAATAAAAAAGTAAAAAACTGATACCTATGAAGTTAAATAAAGTTTACGGCATTGCATTTATGTTATTGATGACCTCAGTAACGTTTGCTCAACAACTTCCGCAGTTTACGCAGTATATGTTTAATACAATCTCTATTAATCCTGCGTATGCTGGATCTAGGGAAACATTGAGTGCTGTTGGATTGCATAGAAGTCAATGGGTAGGGCTTGAAGGTGGACCCCAAACACAAACCTTGTCTATTCATGCCCCATTAAGAAATGATAAAGTCGGTGTTGGCTTGTCGGTCATTAATGATGAGTTAGGATTTGAAAACTTTCAGTATGTATACGGAGATTTCTCTTATACCATTAGAACTGGACTAAATTCAGAACTAGCCTTTGGACTAAAAGCTGGTATTACAGCCTATAATCTTGATGGAGATTACCAAGCATCTCAGGCTAACGACCCTCTAATCTTTGGATTTGAAGATCGTCTTGATTTTAACTTTGGTGCTGGTGTATATTGGCATAGTGAACGTTGGTATTTAGGGCTTTCTGCTCCTAGAATACTTACCAATGAATTTACTGGTCAAGGTACTTTTGAAGCGCTTGAAAGAGTAAGTTATTACTTTACCGGTGGTTATGTATTTGACCTAAGTGAAAACACAAAATTAAAACCATCTGCTCTCTTAAAAGCTACTAACGGTGCGCCATTGTCATTTGATATCTCTGCTAATTTCTTATTTTATGATAAGTTTTGGATAGGCGGTGGATATCGTATCAATGAGCAAGCAGCAGCAATCGGTGGTATTGCAGACTTTCAAATATCTAAACAATTGAGAATTGGTTACGCTTACGAATATCCAATTTCCGATATTAGACCATTTACTAGCGGTACACACGAAGTTTTATTAATGTTCGAAATCTTTAAAAGCCGAAGAATTAAATCTCCTAGATACTTCTAAAAATGCAGATTACTATGAAAACAAGACTACTAACATTATTATTTGCAATTTGTTTTTCCACAAGCTTTGCACAATTGAAGCTAGCTGATAAGTTCTTCAAAGGATATGGCTATGTTAAAGCAATTGAACTTTATGAAATTGCTGTAAAAGACGGTGACAGTTCTATGCATGTTTTAACACGTTTAGGTGATGCTTATTACAATAACACAAATACTGAAAAATCTTCTTATTGGTATGGTTTAGCGGTAGATAAGTACGAAGACAAATTAGATTCAGAATATATCTATAAGTATATTCAATCTTTGATAAGTACTAAACAATATGATAAAGCTGAAGTATGGGCCAATAAACTAAAAGAAAGACAAGATAGTGGCACTGAAGGTAAAACTTATATTCAAGATGATTTTAATATCTATAAAATTACTGGTGAGATTGACGAACGTAATCTTGTAGAACTCATCAACGTTGATTTTAATTCTGAAAAGTCTGACTTTGGTAGTTTTGTAAAGGACAATACACTTTATTATGCTTCATCTCGAGATGAGTCTTCAAAAGTTTATGACTGGAACAAAGAGCCATTTTTGGATGTATATCAAATAAACGTTGACAGAACTAATAAATCATTATCATTTGACAATTCTAGTAAAGTACCTGGAAGTAGAATAAACTCGCAATACCATGAGTCCTCTATCGCCATTACTAACGATGGTAAAACTATGTACTTTACAAGAGATAATCTAGTCACTAAAAAGCGTCTTGGTTATGACAAAAAAGGAACTACGCATTTAGAACTTTACAAAGCAACGCTTAATGACAATAATGAATGGGGCGACTTGGAAATACTTCCATTTAACTCAAGAGAATACTCAACAGCACATCCTGCATTAAGTCCAGATAATAAACAATTATATTTTTCTTCAGACCGCGAAGGTGGTTTAGGCGAATCTGACTTATACGTCGTAGATATCAATGATGATGGTACGTATTCTGCACCTCGTAATTTAGGTGATAAGGTAAATACACCTGGTAGAGATACATTTCCATTTATTGCTAAAGACGGAACATTATATTATTCTTCAGATGGTTTTATTAACTATGGTTTATTAGATATCTATAAATCTAATATTATCAATGACGAAAATGCTCAAAGCGTTAATCTTGGTGAGCCATTTAATTCAAGTTTTGATGATTTTGCATATAACTTTGATTCTGATACGAAAGAAGGTTATTTATCATCAAATCGTGAAGGCGGAAAAGGAAGTGACGATATTTATGCCTTTAACACGTATTTCTGTGAACAAACCATAACTGGTGTTGTTAGAGATGATAGAACTAATGAGGTAATTCCGGAAGCGACCGTAAAGTTAATTGATGAAGATGGTAAAATTCTAAAAGAATATACTACAGATGTAGACGGTAAATACATATTTGAAAACCTACTTTGTAATAAAACGTATACGGTATTAGGTACTAAGCCAGACTTTAAAGATGATCAAAAAACAGTAGCAACTTCTGACGAGAATGAAAAAGTGAATGTCGCTGACCTAAAATTAATTCCTTTAATTGTTGATAATCAAATCGTTATTAATCCGATATTCTTTGATTTTGACAAATGGAATATTAGAACAGATGCGCAATTTGAGCTTGAAAATATTGTTGATGTCATGCGAAAACATCCAACTATGGTCATTAAGATTGAATCGCATACTGACAGTCGTGGTGGTGAACGCTATAATATGAGACTTTCTGATAGACGTGCTAAATCTACGAGAGATTATATAATTTCTCGCGGAATAGAAGCGGACAGAATTGAGAGCGCAATTGGTTATGGTGAGTCTCAATTACTTAACAGATGTTCTAATGGTGTTAAATGTTCTAAAGAAGAACATCAGTTAAATAGAAGATCTTATTTCTATATTCTTAAAGAATAATAGAACCTAAATCAATCAATTATATTTAAAAGCTAGAGCATCCTGTCTCTAGCTTTTTTTTATTGGAATTAAGCCCAATTCTAAAGACTAAATTACATTATTTGATAGCTGTATATCAATTTCTTTAATAAACAGCTGATATAAGCTTTAAATACTTTGTTAGATATTTCCTAAGAGAATACAGGACTAATAATTGGAGCGAGAGACTTATACACATCTTAAATTGAGATTCGATTAAAGGTACATAACTAAAAAAACCGTATGAATTAAAAACTCATACGGCTTACTAACATTAATTATAATTATTATTACTTACTTCTTAATAAATATGTTTGTGTAATACCAGTCTCCTTCTTCATCTTGTTCTGCAGAAATATCAAAGTCTGTATAATTTCCTTCGATGTTATTTCTATGAGATGGACTATTAATCCATGCATTAACTAAAGATTCTGCTGATGTATAACCAAATGCCACATTTTCTGAAACGGTTTGCGCGTTTTGATTTTCTTGTAGGCTTTGCTTACGTGCATAAAAATTATCATGAGAAACATTATTAACTTCTCTCATGTAATCTGTATGCGTATACGCAACTGCTTTAACAGTAGTATTATTAGTTAATGGGTTTAAGTCTTTACTAATCCTGTAGGCATTAATTAATTCTAATATTTCAATCTCTAAAGGCTTAGCTTGAGGAGCGTCAGCGATACTTAATACCTCTTGTTCTGTGAAATCTTCAGACGAACATGACGTCAAAGACATTAGGGCGAAAACAGCGATAGCTGATAGTAATAGTCTTACTTTCATAAGTAGGTTATTTAGATTTGGGATTACTAAAGTAACCTACTGTTTAGTTAATAGTGTTAATAAAATGTTAAAATCGATAAAAAACATGTATTTCGTCGATTTTTTATGTTTTTAATCGTTGTTTACTAACGCATTTTGAATTTTAAGTGCTTTTAATCGAATATTTGATACACTTTATCTATTGCTGGCTTAAGGTGATAATCTTTCTATTTTCCAACTATAATTTGATGTCAATATATACCTAATCCTATCATGCAGTCTATTAGGTCGACCCTGCCAAAACTCTATCTCAGCAGGTTTTACTATAAATCCACCCCAATGTTTAGGCCTTGTAATCTCTTTTCCTTCAAATTGAGATTCAAGCGCTTTTAATTTATCTTCTAACTCTACTCTATTAACAATAACTTCACTTTGATTAGATACTACTGCACCTAACTGACTGCCGCGTGGACGGGATTCGAAATACCCATCGCTTAAGTTTTCTGCAATTTTTTCTGCTACACCTTTAATAATGACTTGACGTTCAGCCATTGGCCAAAAAAATGATAAACATACATTAGGGTTAGCTAATATGGCTTTTCCTTTTTCGCTATTGTAATTGGTGTAAAATACAAAACCTTCATGCGTGTATTTCTTTAGTAGCACGACTCTGCTTTTTGGGAAACCATCTAAGCCTATAGTAGAAATGGTCATGGCATTAGTTTCTCCTTGGTTAAAATGTGTATCAACTTCAATAAACCAATCTCTAAATAACTCAATAGGATTTTCTGGCACATTACTTAGAAGTAATTCGCCTTTTTCATAAGACTTTCTGTAATTGCTTAAATCGTTTTCCATACATGTTATGGTTTACAGCAAAGTTACTTTTTTTGACTTGATAATAGGAGGTTAAAAAGCTAAAGTGTTGTGAATTGTTTTAGTTTAAAACTCGAAGACTTTTCCATCATCTGCTAAATCTACATTTGCAAAAATAGGTTCTGCTTCTTCTTTAAATAAAGAGATGTCATCATAACGTGTAGAATAGTGCCCTAAAATTAATTGTCCCACATTCGCCTTTTTTGCAATAGTAGCAGCTTGTTTGGCTGAACTATGCTTTGTTGTCTCGCAAAGATTTGCATTTTTTTCAAGGAACGTTGATTCATGATACAAGACATCTACGTCTTTGATTAATGAAATTTTATCCTCATCATAAGCTGTGTCACTGCAAAACGCATAACTCTTTGGGGCTTCAGGCGGTAATGTTACAGACGCATTCTTCACTATTTCGCCTTTTTTATTTTCAACATCAAAGCCTTGTTTAAGTTTTCTAAAGTATGCCACTTCGATATCTTCATTAAGCACGGCGTTCATATCTAATTTACGTTCACCTAATTTTTCTCTGAACAAAAATCCATTTGTGTAAACTCGATGTTGAAGTGGTATTGTATAGACTTCAACCTTATCATCTTCGAATATTAATTCTGATTCTTTTGAAGTTAGTTCATGAAAAATAAGCTTATAATTTGTCCACGAATCAGATAACTTCATCTGAAGTGTAATAACTTCCTTTAGACCTTTTGGACCATAAATATGAAGGTCAGTTTCTCGTTTTAATAATCTGAACGTAGATATTAAACCCACTAAACCAAAATAATGATCACCGTGTAAATGCGAAATAAAAATGTGCTTTATACGTGAAAATTTGATTCTATTTTTTCTTAATTGAACTTGTGTGCCTTCACCACAATCAATTAAAAACAAGTGATTACGAATATCCAATACTTGCGAAGTTGGGTTAGTAAACGTTCTAGGAGTAGCGCTATAGCAGCCTAAAATGGTCAATTTCATTTATTTGAATTTCTGTAACTACTATTATTTTAATAATTTAATCATGTAAATTGGCACTGGTTACTCTCTTCCAATTGCCCATTATGGGCTTTTATATTAAAATCCTAAATCGCGCTCTATATCTTCCATTTCGATGATATCATATGCTTCTTGAAGTGTCGGAACCACACAAATCTCATCTGGCATTTCATCCAGATTAACCTTATCAGATACAATAACAAAAGACTTTTTATCTGCTCTGTGCGTATTACTTATTCTCAAAAATTCTATAATTTCTTCTAGAGAAATCTGTTCTAAGCTTGAAAGATTTACAATGATATGGTTATGCTTATATCTATCATACACATTCTCTAATTTACGTACCAAATCCTTTACAGAGGCTTTCTCTTGGGTTATGATTGTAATATTTCCGTCATTACTAAATATCATTTCTACTGCTTTATTTTAGAGGCTAACAAGTAAATAACGGCCATTCTTATCGCTACACCATTTTCTACTTGGTTTAAAATAATAGATTGGTCCGAATCGGCAACATCACTGGTAATCTCAACACCTCTATTAATTGGTCCAGGATGCATGATTGTTATGTCTTTACTTAGGCTGTTTAGTAACTCCTTATTAACGCCATACTGTTGGGCATACTCTCTTGTAGAAGGAAAATAACTGATATCCATGCGTTCATTCTGAACACGAAGCATATTGGCAACATCACACCATTCTAATGCTTTTTTTAGGTTGGTTTCTACTTTAACTCCTAAATCCTTTATATATTTTGGTAATAATGTTTTTGGCCCACATACCATGACATTAGCACCTTGTAATTGTAGTGCATAAATATTAGACAATGCTACACGACTGTGCAATATATCTCCAACTATAACTACATTTTTGCCTTTAACCTCACCTAAGGCTTCTCTTATAGAATAGGTATCAAGTAAGGCTTGAGTTGGATGCTCATGTGCACCATCACCAGCATTTATAATACTCGCATTGATATGTTTTGATAAAAACACTCCTGCACCTGGGCTTGGATGTCGCATCACTACCATGTCTACCTTCATGGATAAGATATTATTAACCGTATCTATTAAGGTTTCGCCTTTTTTAACTGAAGATTGCCCAGCTGAAAAGTTAATGACATCGGCTGATAATCTTTTTTCTGCGAGTTCAAAGGACAATTTTGTACGCGTAGAGTTTTCAAAAAATAAATTAGCAATAGTGATGTCTCTTAAAGAAGGGACTTTTTTAATTGGTCTATTAATAACTTCTTTAAACTGGTCAGCCGTTTCAAAAATAAGTTGAATGTCTTCCTTGTTAAGGTACTTAATTCCTAATAAGTGATTGACACTTAATTGACTCATATGCTTATTTATTTATTAAGTAAACTGAATCTTCACCATCATTCTCTTTCCAGTTTACAATAACTTTTTCTTCATTTATGGCATCTACCTGTCTACCTCTATAATCTGGTTGTATTGGCAAATGTCTGCTAAAACGCCTATCTATTAGTGTTAGCAGTTCTATGTGCTTTGGTCTTCCAAATGATTGTATTGCTGTTAGCGCTGCTCTTATACTTCTTCCTGTATACAATACATCATCAACAAAAACTACATTTTTGTCTTCTACAATAAATTCTATATGGGTTGTGTTGGCCTCAAGAGGTTTATCGCCACGACGAAAATCATCTCTAAAAAATGTAATATCTAGATAACCGTATTCTAGGTCTTTAATACCATAATCTTCTTTTAGCATATGTGCTAAACGGTCTGCCAAATATTTACCTCTTGGTTGTAGACCTATAATTACAGTATTTGAAAAATCGATGTGATTTTCAATGAGTTGACAAGCCAATCTGTGAAGGATGATGTTTACTTCTTTTGAATTAAGTAATACTTTTTGACTCATAGAACTTCCAAACGCGTTTGGGCAACAAAGTTAAACTAAATAATTTGAGTAACAAACCTTAATTCTAATCCAAAAAAAAAGCCCTTCAAAATTGAAGGGCTTTTAAGATTATAATTTATGGTACATTATTTTTTACCGTCCATTTTATCTTTAAGCGCTTGTAATGCATCATTAGCGTCACCTAAAGTTGGTTTAGCTTCGGCAGCAGCAGCTTCTGCTTTACGCGCAGCTTGCTTAACTATCTTAGCTTCTTCTTCTCTAAATACAGCTGTGTGAGATGCAACAACTCTCTTGAATTCTTTATTGAACTCAATGATTTTTAATTCTGCTTCTTCACCTTTCTTTAATTTAGAACCATCTTCTTTTTCTAAATGTCTCTGAGGTATAAATGCAACAATATCTTCGTTGAATTCAACTGTAGCGCCTTTATCTACTATCTCAGTGATTTTAGCAGTATGCGTTGAGTTTAATGCAAACTCATCTGCATATTTGTCCCAAGGGTTTTCTGTAGTTTGTTTGTGACCTAAAGATAATTTACGTCCTTCTACGTCTAACTCTAATACAACTACGTCTAATTTGTCGCCTACGTTACAGAACTCAGATGGGTGCTTAATTTTCTTAGTCCAAGATAAATCAGAGATATAGATTAATCCGTCGATACCTTCTTCTAATTCAACAAACACACCAAAGTTTGTAAAGTTTCTTACGATACCTGAATGCTTAGAACCTACAGGATACTTAGATGTAATATCTGTCCATGGATCTGGCGTTAATTGCTTGATACCAAGAGACATCTTACGATCTTCTCTATCTAACGTTAAGATAACTGCTTCTACTTCGTCTCCAACAGATACGAAATCTTGAGCAGAACGTAAGTGAGTTGACCAAGACATTTCAGATACGTGAACTAAACCTTCAACACCTTCAGCAACTTCGATAAACGCACCGTAATCAGCAATTACAACAACTTTACCTTTTACTTTATCACCAACTTTTACATCTTCAGCTAATGCTTCCCATGGATGCTTAGATAATTGCTTAAGACCTAATTGAATTCTTGATTTGTCTTCATCAAAATCAAGGATTACAACGTTAAGTTTTTGGTCTAATTCAACAATTTCATTTGGATGATTGATACGAGACCAAGATAAATCAGTAATATGTACTAATCCATCAACACCACCTAAGTCAACAAATACACCGTAAGACGTAATGTTTTTAACAACACCTTCTAATACTTGTCCTTTTTCTAATTGACCAATGATTTCTTTCTTTTGCTCCTCGATATCAGCCTCGATAAGTGCTTTATGAGAAACAACAATGTTTTTGAATTCATGATTGATTTTTACAACCTTGAATTCCATCGTTTTATTTACATACTGATCGTAATCTCTAATTGGCTTAACATCAATTTGAGAACCTGGTAAGAATGCTTCGATACCAAATACATCTACAATCATTCCTCCTTTTGTTCTACACTTAACGAAACCATTTACGATTTCACCTGTTTGATGCGCATTATTAACACGATCCCATGCTTTAATTACACGAGCTTTTCTGTGAGATAATACTAATTGTCCTGTAGCGTCTTCACGTACATCAATTAATACTTCAACCTTATCGCCTACTGCTAAGTTAGGATTGTAACGGAACTCATTTAATGAGATTACACCTTCAGACTTTGCATTGATATCAATAATTGCATCACGGTCTGTAATAGTAATTACTGTACCTTCTACAACTTGATCATCTAAAGTATCTACAAAGTTTTCAGAAACTAACTTCTCGAACTCTTCAAGTTTAGTGTCTTCTACTTGCTCAATACCTTCTTCGTAGTTGTGCCAATCAAACTCTTTTAAAAACTTTTCTGGATTTGCTTGTGCCTCAGATACTACAGGCGCTTGGGTTGTTTTAGCTTCAGTTGCCTCTACTGCTACCTCAGCTTCTTTTGTTTTGTTTTCAGCCATTGCTGATAAAAATTTGTATTCTGAATGCTTTTAGAAAGTTTAAGGAGAAACACTTCAGAAGTTGTTATATACTTTATTTAAAACCCTTTACACTTTCTTATCTCCTGCAAAAGGGAGCGCAAAATTAATTAATTTTTACTAATTCGCAAAGATTTAAGGCAAAATAGAATAGCTATAAGTAATTAGTTCACAAAAAGATAATCCAGATTTTAAGTCCTTTTATATTTTGAACCTTAAATTGTGACTTACAAAAATAAATGGTGTCTAACAAACAGAGTATGAATACTATAAATCATATTACGATTTTAACATTTAATCAATATCTTTACAATAATTAAAAACTAAAACAATTTAATATTATGTACAAAGCAAAATATCAAGCTGTGCTTGACTTAGGAGAACAATTAAACATTAAAGACGGAAAAGTAGAAGAATCAGCTGATAAGCTTATGGTTTGGGGTACAGCAAGTACGCAATACGCTAAGGATGCTATTTGGAACAAGATTAAAGAAATTGGTGGTGATAACCCATCTGATATTATGGCAGATATTAAAGTAGAAGATGAATCTGTGTATGCTAGACATACTGTAGTTTCTGGAGATACTTTAGGTAAAATTGCTAAACACTACTACGGAGATGCAATGAAATACAAAGAGATCTTTGCTGCTAATACAAACATCTTAAGTAATCCAGATGTGATTCATCCAGATCAAGAATTAGTTATTCCTAATTTATAGACTACAGAATACTATAATTGAAGAAGGTTTGCGAAAGCAGACCTTTTTTATTTGAGCTTATCTTCAGCTAGCTTTCGTATAGCTGCTAATTGTTCCTCAATTGTCATTTTGGAATTGTCGAACTCAATGGCATCCTCAACTCTGATTAATGGCGAATCTTCTCGTGTAGAGTCTATTTTATCTCGTGTAATTACATTCTCCAAAACATCATCATAACTTAAGTTATGCCCACGTTCTAGTAATTCTTTATAGCGTCTTTTAGCACGTGTATCTGCTGAGGCTGTCATAAATATTTTGAGTTCAGCATCCGGAAAAACTACAGAACCAATATCTCTACCGTCCATAACAATACCTCTATCCTTGCCCATTAATTGTTGTTCTTGAACCAATTTTCGTCTTACTTCCGAAATTTCGGCAATTCGACTAACATACTTAGAGACTTCAAGAGTGCGTATTTGAGATTCAATATTTTCTTCATTTAAATACACCTCAGCAAAACCTAAGGCATCATTAAACTTAAAAATAATATTTATGTCATCTAAACTTGAAATGAGCGCTTCATTATTTAGTGAATCTTCTGTAATAAGATTATGCTGAACTGCAAAATAAGTAACCGCTCTATACATAGCACCAGTGTCTACATAGATATAGCCTAATTCTTTGGCAAGTAATTTTGCAACAGTACTTTTCCCTGTTGAAGAATAACCATCTATCGCTATGATAATTTTACTCATTAATTCAGGTCTATTTGTAAACCAAAAAAGCTTGTATTTGCTGATGCAGTATATCTGGCATGAGTGTAGCTCAACTTCATTTTATTTAGTTTCAGGCCAACACCAAATGACAAGCCCGAAAAATTACGTTGATCTAAAATACGTAATTCTTCTGAGCGTCTAAAGTTATAACCGAAGCGTAAATTAAAGCCTTTATCTGGCCATAACTCAGCACCCAAAATTAAGTGCCGTAGTGCATTATTAAAGAAACTAACTTTTTCTTCTGTTTGATTACCGCTCAAATCTGAAGTAGCACGCGCGGGATTTGAAACACCAATTGGCCATTGTTGCAAATTCTCGAGAGTTAAATGCCATCTCAACGGAATATATTCTAAGGTCTGTGACATTCCAAAATTAACCTCGAATGGCAACGGTTCATTTCTGCCAGCATAAGTTTTGAATTGCGTACCTAAATTTCTTACAGTTAAAGCAGCATGAAAATCTAGTCGTTCATTAATATACATGACACCAATATCCACTGCGCCTCCAATTGAGTTGTACTGTTCTAGTAATGATGTAATAACTTTTGCATTAGCGCCAATATAAAAATCTGTAAAAGGTATGTTGTAATTATAACCAAATGATAGTGCCACTTCGTTACCACTAAACGCACCTGTGGAAACGCCATTAAGATCGTAACCGTCAAACTCTCCATAATTAATATATGTAACTCCAAAATGAAATGTTTGTATACGTCGATCCCAAGTATAAGCATAGGCAGCAGTACCATAACTAATTCCTCCTAAATAACTGGAGTAGTTTAATGCTACCTGATTATGCATATCTGCATTTATTGAAGCTGGATTATAAAGGGCTTCAGTAACATCATAGTCAAAATTTGTAATGATTTTACCACCAAGAGCAGCTTGTCGAGGTGAAGAAATAAGATTAAGGAATTGATATGTAGATTCACCACCAAGTTGGGCAAAACTCATATACGCAAAGCAACACATAAGTAGAGCAGTAATCCTCTTAATCATAGACTTGCAAAATAACTAAATCTATATTAGAACGTAGGTCTAAATCTTTTATTTTTTGAAAAGTAAAAACCTCAGTAATTATACCGAGGTTTAAAAATTTATAGTGACTTTGGATTTTTTACTTTTTGTTTAGTAATTGCCAACTCTAAAACTTCATCCATATTCTTTACATAATGAAATTTTAACCCTTTTAAATATTCAGGTTTTATTTCATCGATGTCGCGCTTATTATCTTCACAAAGCAGAATTTCTTTGATTTTTGCTCTTTTAGCAGCTAAAATTTTCTCCTTTATTCCACCAACTGGTAATACTTTACCTCTTAATGTAATCTCACCAGTCATAGCAATGCTCTTTTTCACTTTACGCTGAGTAAATAACGATACTAAAGACGTAAGCATTGTAACACCAGCACTTGGTCCATCTTTAGGCGTTGCACCTTCTGGAACGTGGATATGCACATTATACTTATCAAATACTTCAGATTTTATTCCAAATTTGTCTGCATTTGCCTTTATATATTCCATTGCAATGGTTGCAGACTCTTTCATCACCTTTCCTAAGTTACCTGTTATAGAAAGACTACCTTTTCCTTTTGATAAAATAGATTCTATAAATAAAATATCGCCACCTACTCTAGTCCAAGCCAATCCGGTAACTACACCAGCAACATTATTGTTTTCATACTTATCGCGTTCAAGTCTTGGGCTACCCAAAATTTCTACCACATCTTCTGTAGAAACTTTGATATTGTAGTCTTCTTCCATGGCAATATTCTTCGCTGCGTAACGCACCATTTTTGCAATTTGCTTTTCAAGACCACGAACCCCAGATTCTCTTGTATAACCTTCAACAATCTTTTCTAATTGTGGTTTGCCAATCTTAAGTGCACTATCATCTAGTCCATGTTCTTTCAATTGTTTTGGTAACAAGTGAAGCTTGGCAATTTCAATCTTTTCTTCTATTGTATAACCTGTTACGTTTATAATTTCCATACGGTCACGCAAAGCAGGTTGAATGGTATTAAGGCTATTTGATGTAGCTATAAACATCACTTTCGATAGGTCATAACCCATTTCTAGGAAATTATCATAAAACTCGCTGTTTTGTTCTGGGTCTAATACCTCTAGCATTGCAGATGAAGGATCACCTTGATGACCAGCAGAAAGCTTATCTATTTCATCTAGCACAAAAACAGGATTGGATGTTCCGGCTTTCTTTAAGCTCTGGATTATACGACCTGGCATAGCGCCGATATACGTTTTACGATGCCCACGAATCTCAGCCTCGTCTCTTAAACCTCCTAAAGATATCCTTACATATTCTCTACCTAAGGCTTCAGCTATAGATTTCCCTAAAGATGTTTTACCAACTCCTGGAGGTCCATAAAGACACAAAATTGGAGATTTCATATCATTACGAAGCTTAAGTACAGCTAAATATTCAATAATTCGTTTTTTAACATCATCTAGACCAAAGTGATCTCTGTCTAATATAGATTTTGCACGTTTTAAATCGAATTGATCTTCGCTAAATTCATTCCAAGGTAGATCCAAGAATAACTCTAGATAATTACGTTGAATAGAATACTCAGCAACTTGAGGATTCATACGTTGCATTTTGGCCAACTCCTTTTCAAAATGCTCTTTTACATTACTGTCCCAAAGCTTTGCCTTTGCGCGCCCACGCATTTCTTCTATTTCTTCACCAGACGACACACCACCAAGCTCTTCTTGTATGGTTTTCATTTGTTGATGTAAAAAGTACTCACGTTGTTGCTGATTCATATCACTTTGAACCTTATTCTGAATATCATTTTTAAGTTCAAGCTTTTGATACTCAAGGTTCATATATTTAAGTGTCGCTAAAGCGCGTTCCTTTAGGTCATTAATAGCCAATAACTCTTGTTTCTCCTCTACTTTAAGATTCATATTAGAAGAGACGAAATTGACTAAGAATGAGTTACTCTCAATATTTTTAATCGCAAAACTTGCTTCAGTAGGAATGTTGGGACTTTCTTTTATAATCTCTAAAGATAAGTCCTTGATAGACTCAATAATTGCTTTAAATTCTTCATTATCCTTAGCGGGTTTCGCCTCAGATAAATCTGATATTGTAGCGGTTAAATATGGCTTTTCAGAAATAACCTTATTTATTTCAAAGCGTTTCTTTCCTTGGATAATCACGGTTGTATTACCATCAGGCATTTTCAGAACCTTAAGGATACGAGCAACAGTTCCTATTTTATAAATATCGGTTTCAGATGGGTTTTCAACTGACTCATCTTTTTGAGACACTACTCCTATTACTTTGCCACCATTATTAGCATCATTAATTAATTTTATGGATGTATCTCTTCCAGCAGTAATTGGTATTACTACACCTGGAAATAAAACGGTATTACGCAATGGTAAAATTGGGAGTGAATTCGGGAGAACTTCACTATTAATTAATTCTTCATCTTCAGGAGTCATTAAAGGAATTAACTCCGAGTTTTCATCAAAATCTTGTAATGACAAACTGTCAAGACCTATAAATTTTTGTTTTGCCATAGTATATTTTAAGTCATTCTGTCATTAAAAAATCACAAAATGCTATCATCAATCGTTATACATTTTCTAACTTTATGCTAGATATCAAGGTTTTACAGTCACTTTAGTCGTAAAACACATGTCATTAATTTCAATTGTTATGCCATTTAATTTTAAAAAATTAAAAACTTTTTTCTTCAAAAGTGTAACACAAAATAAGTTTATGTATCTGTAAGTAAAAGCAAGTGTTTTTTGTCAACAACCAATCAAAATATTGAACAGTTACTTTTGCTATGTAGTGCTGGTAATCAACGTGCACAAATAGAAGTTTACAATCGTTACTACAAAGCTATGTACAATACAGCATTAAGAATTTCACGAGATTCTTATAAGGCTGAGGATATTATGCAAGAATCATTCTTGACGGCGTACACTAAACTCGACACTCTTAAAGATAAAACTGTTTTTGGGTCTTGGTTAAAGCGCATAGTAGTTAATAATAGTATTGCAGAATATAACAAACAGGCAAATGAAAACGCCATTGCTTTAGATGATGTCATCTATAAGGTTGAAGATAATAATGGTATTGAAGAACATGATTTAGCCAATGAAAAGGCGAAATATATTATAGATACTATGAAAACTCTGAAACCTAACTATAATTTAGGATTAACACTGCATTTAATTGAAGGTTATGACTATGAAGAGGTGGCAGAAATTATGAACATTTCTTATGCAAATAGTAGAACATTAATCTCAAGAGCGAAAGAAAGTTTAAGAAAAAAACTAAGTGTTAACGCATATTAGATATGGAAGATAACAAAGACATAGAGCATCTTTTTGATGGTTTGAAAAATCAGTTTGATTTAGAAACCCCTACGATTGGTCACGAAGCTCGTTTTCTAAAAAAATTAGAATCACAATCTGAAGGTAAATCTAAACCACAAAATTTTTGGAGACCGTTTTTAGCGATAGCGGCAAGCGTTGTCATTGCGCTAACAGTATTTACAAGTTTAAATGCGGAAAATGAATTAACAGGTTTAGCAAGTGTTTCTCCAGAAATGTCTGAGACCCAGGATTTTTTCACAGCAACAATACGCGAAGAATTAAAGAAGTTAGACGCTGAGCGTACTCCTTTAACACAGCAAATAATTTATGAAGCTGAACGTCAATTAAAGGCATTAGAAGAAGACTATGCTGTTTTGAAGAAAGACTTAGAAGAAACAGGAAATGATGAGCGGATTATTTATGCAATGATTTCAAATTTTCAGAGCAGAATAGAGATACTTAAAAATATTTTAAACAACATCGAAGACTTAAAAAAACAAACAATATGAGACTAAAAATACAATATAAATTACTGAGCATTTTATTGCTAATACCAGTTTTAACTTTTGGAAATGATATGACGTTTAAAGACGATGTATCAACAAGAGAGCGCGTAATTCAGAAAACCTATAAAGTAGATAAAGATGCTACTTTAAAGATAAATAACAAATTTGGTAATGTAGATATTATCACATGGGATAATAACACTATAGAATTTGATATTTTAATTAGAGTAAGTGGTAATGATGAAGAGAAAATAGAAGAACGATTAGAAAAAATTGATGTCAATTTTTCTGCAACAAATAATTTAGTATCTGCCATAACCAGAATTGAAAAAAATAAATCTAATTGGTGGAATTGGGGTAAGAAAAAGAATTTAAAATTAGAGATCAATTATGTAGTTAAAATACCTATCACAAACTCTATTGACATTAACAATGACTTTGGAAGTGTAACTGTTGATACACTAGAAGGTGTTGCTAAAATTAATTGCGACCATGGCAACATCTCGACTAAAGAGCTTAAAGCCGATGGCAATGACTTAAATTTTGATCATACAAAAGACTGCTATTTTGAATATATAAAAAGCGGAAAAATAAATGCCGATTTTAGCAGTTACACTGTTGCAAAAACCAAAGATTTAAGTATTAGTGCTGACCATACTTCAGGGCATATTGAAGCTGCTGAAAACATCACTTATAACTGTGATTTTAAATCACTTAAGGTAGATAACGTAAATAACATTACAGGCAATGCTGACCATCTTACACTAAGAATAGGGAATGTTTATAAAAATGCCTCTGTAAAATCGGATTTTGGCTCTATAAAGATTGAAAAAATAGCCGCAAATGCTCAAAATATAGAAATTGATGGTGAACATGCCGGTATAAATATTGGGTATGCATCCTCATACAATTTTAGTTTTGAAATCGATTTGGAGCATGCTTCCTTAAGAAATAGTGATAATTTCAATTTTTCAAAAAAGAGAATTGATGGGTCAAACAAATATTATTCTGGAAGTTATGGAGATAGCAACTCTAAAAACTTAGTTAAAATAAATTCCGAATTTGGTAGCGTAACATTTAAAAAACAATAATCAATCAAAATAATATTCAGTTAAAATTATTTATTATGAAAACTCTAAAATTAACATTCAGCTTTATTTTCTTAATTGCAATTACTAGTGCAAATGCCCAATGGTGGGGTGGAAAAGGAATTAAAGGAAACGGTGATGTAACAACCATCACTAGAACTACAGGCGAATATGATGGTATTAAGTGTGGTGGTTTTATGGACTTTGAGCTAGTAGAAGGTGAAGAAGGAAAAATAACCATTAAAGGCGAATCTAACCTATTAGAACATATTGTCACCGAAGTCAAAAATGGTAACTTAATTGTAAAGGTTAAAAAAGGAAAGAACCTAAAACCTAGTAATAACAAACCGTTAATAATTACTATTCCATATAAAGATATCAACAGTGTTTCTCTTGCAGGATCTGGAGATGTATGGAATAAAGGTACAATCAACGCTTCAGAATTTAGTGCAGCCGTGGCTGGATCTGGTGATTTGATCCTTAATATTAATACCCAATCTACTAACGCTAGTGTTGCTGGGTCAGGTGATTTAACGTTAGAAGGAAAGTCCAAAAACTTAAAAGTAAGTGTTGCTGGGTCAGGTGATATTCATGGTTTTAAATTAGATTCTGTAAACGTAAATGCATCTGTGGCCGGATCTGGTGATATATCTGTCAATTGCTCTGGAGAATTAAAAGCTCGTGTTGCAGGTTCTGGAGATATTGAATACAGAGGTAACCCTACAAAAGAGGATACTAAAGTTTCTGGTTCTGGAAGTATAGAGAACTAGAAAAATTATATGAAACACTAAAAAAGCCTTCTCGTCTGAGAAGGTTTTTTTTATTGTTTTGTGTAGACAAATGTTAAATCTTGTATGGTATTGACAGTAGCGTCATCAACATTAATTACTGAAAAGCCTTCGGGAATAAGAATTGATAACGTGTTACCGTCTAGTGTCCAATCATTAGTTCCAAAAACATCGGTAATAGTTACTGTCATATCCGTTTGAGTCCAAGTAAAGTCTGTAGTTGAATCTTCATCAATGCAAGTCACATTAAAATCAACCTGATTAGTAGTGCCTATCTCGAGAAATATTTCTATTTCTGCAAAGGACGTACTTACAGATGCACCAGTACCGTCATCATTAAATACTAATGTTTCCTCATTATAACAATCCATTTCTTCTAGGAAATTGACATTCTCAGTGCCATCATTATTTAAGTCAATTGGCTCTTCGCCAATCCAAGCCGTTAACAGCCATGTACCGATAAGTTCGTTAGTAGGGTCACCTGTAAGAATACAATTCCCTAATCCAATTATCTGATCTTGCAATTCTTGTGTTTCACCGCAAGTATCAATAACGTTCTGTATAGCATCTTTTAGCGCATTACATAATGCAGTATAATTAACATCTGTAGAGTTATTAAATGCTGTCTCAGCCTCATTCTTGGCAGCGACAGCTTCTTGACAAGTATCTTGATTATCTAATACGCAGTCACCAAGTTCGTCTATAAGTTGTTGTAAGCTTCCGTCTTCATCACCACATACTATGATTCGAGCTTCGAGAGCATCCTTATAGGCATTACAGATTTCGGTATAATTTTCGTCAGTAGTATTAAAAAATGCCAAAGCTGCATCTAAAGTAACATTTGTAGCTTCTAAGCATGCTGCAGCATCATCGGTAAGAAATTCGCCTTCTAATGGCTCGTCATCACATTGAAATGCAGTACATAATATAAACAAACAACATAAAGCAAAAATTCTTTTCATAACCAATTTGATTTATACACACAAACATAAAAAATAATTAATTATTATATTTTTTCGTCTTATTGTGTTAAAGGCTTTACATAGTAATAAAAAGAAAATGACTAAACTTGGAAGGAACCACTTTGTTGAATGTATAAAAGAAATTAGTAGTTCAAAAACAACTATACCTTTCACTATCGGAATCTTTAATACAAGATCAAAAACTTAAATCTTATGTAGCCGCATTTGTTGCTATTAATGGGTTTGAAATAGCCTATGTAAATATTTATGCAAGTATTTAGGGTTAACAGATCTAGTTAAACTATGAATACCGAAAAAACCCTTAAAATTTAAAATGCTATTTTACTCAGTCATAATATACATCAAAACTACCTTCTGTAATAGTAACAGAATTGCCAGTTGATGGAAACTCATTACCAATAAATTCAAATGTACCCTTTATCCTTTTATTAACAGTGTCATGAAGCTCAATGGAGAAAGGACTTCCTGTTTCGCTTGGAAAACTAGAAGATGTGCCTATATTATATTGCCCAATTGGTATGGAACCAAAAGAAGAGAACGTATAATCACCAGGCGTAATATCGCCCGGAAAAGTTAATCCTATACTTTCCAAGTTGTTTTTTGTACCAACAATAGATAGTTGAGAGGTTCCAGCTATATCTATTAAAACTCCAGATATCATATCTGGTTGGTAATCATCGCCGTCAATTACAGCAAAAAATGCGTTTTCTCCATTACCACCAGGGGAAAGTTCTGTTGTAAACTGCAAATCAGTAAACACACCATTTGTAAATTCTTTAATCTGAACTGGCGTAGTTGTCGCATTATTTCCAGTAAAATTAAACGTTCCAGATATCGTATTATTGGTCATGTCTATTTCTGAAACAATAACTTGTCCTTGTGATGTATTATCATCAGCCAGAGCAACCCAAACTCCTTGTCCAGTATTATTGGCCTCGACATAAGCGGCAGAATTAACCTCTACCCCTGAATTTAGAGGAACTCCAAGTTCATATGTTCCTTCAGTATCACCTTGAAGTGTAATAGTAATTATTTCTCCTTGTGAACCTCGAAGACCATTAATATTTATTAATCCACCAACAATTGTAGCACTTTTCGTATCAGCGACATAAGTGGCACCATCAAAATCAACTCTAAAATCTCCTGCTGTCGGATCAATTGGGTTATCAGGATTGTTAGGGTCTTCAACTACAAACTCACCTTCTAAGGGTTCATTATCGCATTGAAAAGCCGTACATAATACAAACATACAGCATAAAGCAAGAATTCTTTTCATAACCGATTTGGATTTATTACCACAAACATAACAATTATTCAGTGGAATTGTTTTCAGGCACTCTAAAAAGTAAAATTATTCCTATTAAAAAGAACAAGAACATAAATAGTGTAGCATAACGCATAGATGTTACTTGATCAACAATTGCAAAAATGAGCATTCCAATGACAATACCTATCTTTTCGGCAACATCATAAAAACTAAAATACGATGTTGTGTCTTCTGTATCAGGTAAAAATTTAGAATATGTTGATCGACCAAGTGATTGCACGCCACCCATTACAAGACCTACAACTCCTGCCGCTATATAAAATTGAACGGGTGTTTTCATGAAATATGCATAAATACAAACTAGCATCCAAATGGCGTTAACTACAATCAATGTTTTAATGTTCCCAAATTTTGATGATGCTCTTGATGTTAAAACCGCACCTACAATTGCTACGAGTTGTATTACTAATATACTTACAATTAAGCCAACAGTTTTTTCACTATCTGATGCCCATTCGATTTCTTTTTCACCAAAATAAACCGCCATTAACATTATGGTTTGCACAGCCATGCTAAATACAAAAAAGGCATTTAAGTAACGTTTTAATCTAAAATTACCTTTTAGTTCTTTCCATACATTTTTAAGTTCATTAAATCCATTAAACAGCACTTCTTTAGTGACTTTATGTCCAGATGATACACCTTTAGGTAGCACATAAAATGTGTACTGACTAAATCCAATCCACCATAATCCAACTGTAATAAATGAAATTTTCATTGCACTAATTGACGCAGCATTTTTTGCACTTTCTAATGCTTCGGCAATTGCAGCTTCATTGCCTGAGTTGCGCACCTCTTCAGAAATACTAATATCAAAACCAAATAATTCTGGCATCATTACCATTGCCAAATTCAATATGAGTAGTAATACACTTCCTATGTATCCTAATGAAAATCCTTTTGCACTGGCGGCATCTTGCTGTTCTTCAAATGCTATATCTGGCAAGTAAGAGTTATAAAACACCAAGCTTCCCCAATATCCAAGAAGCCCCATAAAATAAAACGACAAACTAGCATGGATGTAATCTCGACTAAAAAAGTACAGGCCCATGCAGCCTAATCCACCCATGTAACAGAAAAACTTCATGAAATTTTTCTTGTTTCCTATATAATCTGCGATACCGGACAAAATCGGTGAAGATATCGCCACCACCAAAAATGTAAATGCTGTTATAATCGAAATTAAAACGGTCTGTTTCATCTCAAAACCAAAAGCACTGACTAATTCATCTTTAGTTTTAAATAGTGTAGAATAAAATATCGGAAATATTGAAGAGGCAATTGTTAGTGTATACACTGAATTTGCCCAGTCGTAAAATGCCCATGCATTAATGAGCTTCTTACTGCCTTTTTCAAATGTTTTCATTTACGTACAAAGTTTTATTTCATTAAAATGAAGCAAAGAATTAAATTTATTTATGCTCATTTCATAAATATTATACATATAAAAGCCGTTCTTTTTAAGAACGGCTTCTAAAATAACAATATCTTTTTACCTAAGGATTAATTAATGGGTCTAAATTCTGTGACACCAAACTTTGCAGCTTCTGCTTTAGCTTCAGGAGACCATTTTTGTAGGTTAGCAATACGTGTGTCATTACTTGGGTGCGTACTTAAAAATTCTGGTGGTGCTTGTCCGCCACTATTGGCTTTCATGCGCTTCCATAATTCTGAAGCTTCATCTGGATTATAACCTGCCATCGCCATTAACCGTAATCCAATCTCATCTGCCTGAGTTTCGTGAGAACGACTAAAGGGTAACATCCCACCAACATTACTTACTATTCCGAAAGATTGATTAAAAATACCTAGTGCTTGCTGATCTTTTGACAATGCTATATTTCCTGCTAAAGCAAGACCTTGTTGCAAGTATGCAGCACTCATGCGTTGCTGTCCATGATTAGCGAGTGCATGTGCCACTTCATGACCCATAATTGCGGCTATTCCAGTTTCATTTTGTGCAATTGGCAAAATACCTGTGTAAAATGCTATTTTTCCTCCTGGCATACACCATGCATTAACCTGCTCTGAGTTAATCAAAGAGTATTCCCATTTATAATCTTTTAAATATCCCGCATGTCCATTAGCATTTAACCAACGCTCGGCAGCTACTGCTATACGTTGACCAACACGAGTTATCATTTCGGCATCCTTAGTGCCGGTGACAACTTTATTTTCTCCTAATACTTGATTATATTGAGCAAATGATTGCGGAAACAACTGAGCATTAGAAACAAATGCCATTGTTTTCTTTCCTGTGAAAGGATTTGTTGCACATGATATAAATGCAACAATTAAACCTACTAAAGCAATTGATTTTTTGGCGTTCATAATAATTGAATTTAGTGTTTTACCAAGATACGAAATATATACACTATTTAGACGCAGCAAAAAAAGAAAAGTCACAATCTACTTTCCTATTAAGTGCAACTCAGAAAAGTTTTTATCAACCACGATAGAATGTATATCGCCAACCTTTAACTTTTTTAAAGGAATGGTTTCGTTATCAAGCTGAACTTCTTTGACCTCAAAAGGTAAACCATGGATGTTTATCTTAAAGGTATTGTATTCTGTGATATATTTTCCTTCTTTATACTGACTGATGAAAACATCTTTCTTTCTACCTGTAAAGTTGAAATTTCTAAGACTATAGCGACCTTTTGTGTAATCGTAACCATCATTTGCATCACTAAATAGTTCACTTTCTTCTTTACCGTCTTTATAATAAGCATCTAAAGTAATCTGCTTAATTTTCTTTTCACCAACATATTGCTGCACAGGGAATTTTGGGATAATTGCACCTTCTTTTATAAAGATTGGCATACTATCTATATCTGCATCAACCCACATTTCTTTTCCTCCTTTTACGATCTCATCGGTCCACATATTATACCAATTGCCATGTGGTATATACATCCGTCTCCCTCTAGCATTTGGCTCTAAAACCGGACAAGCGAGTATGTGCTCTCCAAAAACAAATTCGTCTGTTCTATAATGTGTTTGCGCATCTTCTTGATCAAATAAAACAAGAGATTTAAGTAATGGTGTACCGTGGTCAATATAATTCCAGAAAGCAGTATACAAATAAGGTAATAGTTGATATCTAATCTCTATAAATTTTCTTACTACATCAGTTACACCTTCGTCAAAAGCCCAAGGTTCTTGGTCTCCATGATCTCCTGAAGAATGTACTCTAAAGAACGGATGAAAAACGCCTAATTGTACCCAACGTGTGAATAGCTCACCTTGTGGTTGCTCTGCAAAACCACCAATATCACTACCTACAAAACCAAAGCCAGACATTGACATTCTTTGCGCTTGAATGTTGGCAATCCATAGATGTTCCCATGTGGCAACATTATCGCCCGTCCATGTTGATGTATATCGTTGCGTACCAGAATAAGCAGCTCTAGTAATTACAAACGGACGTTTTGGATATCTAAACTTTTTAAGTCCATGGTAAGTGGCTCTTGCCATTTGCATGCCGTACACATTATGAGCTTTTCTATGGCTACAAGGGTTTCCATCATAATTATGGCGAACATCATCAGGGAATGTTTTGTTTGGCACCTCCATTACGGCAGGCTCGTTCATATCATTCCAAACACCTTTAATTCCAATATCTTCAATAAGCTCTTTAAAAAGTCCTGACCACCAATCACGAACTTCAGGTTTTGTAAAATCAGGGAAATAGCATTCTCCTGGCCAAACTTTTCCTTTCATATGTGCACCATCGGCCCGTTTACAGAAATAGTCTTTTTCTAAAGCTTCATTAAACACAAAATAGTCTTTGTCAATTTTAATACCAGGATCAATTATAGCTACTGTTTTAAAGCCTTTCTTCTCTAAATCTTGAACCATTTTCTTTGGATTAGGAAAATAGTCTTTATTCCATGTAAAACATCTAAACCCATCCATATAATCGATATCTAGATATATGGCATCACAAGGGATTTTTAGCTTTCTAAATGTTGAAGCAACCTCTTTTACTTTTTTCTCTGGATAATAACTCCATTTACATTGATGAAACCCTAAGGACCACATAGGTGGTAATTGGTGAGGCTTACCTGTTAAATCTGTATAACTCTCAACAACGTCACTCATTTTAGGTCCGTAAAAGAAATAATAATTCATTTCTCCACCTTGAGCCCAAAAGCTTGTTACATTGCGTCTTTCGTGAGCAAAATCAAAAGATGCCTTGAAAGAATTGTCAAAGAATATTCCGTAAGCTTTTCCATGATGTAAACCCGTATAAAAAGGAATTGCCTTGTATATTGGATCTGTATCCTTACCATAAGCATAAGAATCTGTTACCCAATTGTTATAGCGCTTTCCTTTTAAATTTAGATGATTAGGCTTATCTCCTAGTCCATAATAGCTTTCGCCATCATTAGATACCTTGCTCATCTTTACAATGTTACCACCATACTGATAATTTTCTTCCCAGTGAAACCCTAATTCATCTTCATTAATCAAAGTGTTATCCTTTGTATCATATATACTTACTCTTAAGGATTCTTTAGAGATTTCGCAGCTAAGTTTAGAGGTTGTAATAATGAATTTATCTTTCTTCTCCTCAATTTCTAATCTATTATAACCAGTACTAGCATACTTAGTTATTGCATAAGAAAAATCACTATCAAAATTGCCAACTGTAGTGTATCTAAATCTAAGAAGACTATCTCTTACCACAGTTAACTGTAGAATTACATCATTATCTGTTGTAAAATATAATTTGTCTACATCTTTTTTATAAGCAACTATTTTTGAAGGATATTGATTTCCTTTATTTTCTAGTTCAGTATTAATAATCATAACTTCATTTGTGTCAAAAACAGTGTAAAAAAAAGGAAAAATTAGAACTTTAGAAAGACTAACATCTTGTATTTATGCAGATTTGTTAACTATAACGATTTCGAATTAATCTAAACGGGTGATGATTTCTATTTCAACTACTTTATGCGTATTTAAAAGCTACCATACCTAAAGGAGGAATATTTATGTCTATGGACTGGTCTCTAAACTGCCAAGCTTCAGGTTTTGTAGCTTGAACTTTATTCTTGTAGCGACCTGAACCAAAGTATTTTTTTAAATCACTATTGAAGATTTCCTTTAAACTTCCTTTATATGGAACCCCAATTTTATAATTCTCGCGTGGAATTGGAGTCATATTGCAGGCAATTACTAAGTCGTCAGTTTTTTTATTTCCTTTTCTAATGTAAACAAGTACGGAGTTTTCAGAATCATTATAATCTATCCACTCGAATCCTTCGGCAGAAAATTGCTTTTGATGCAACGCTGGTTGCGTTTTGTATAATGAATTTAAATCTTTAATTAATGCTTGAACACCTTTATGTGGTTTATATTGAAGCAAATGCCAATCTAAGCTTTGTTGAAAATTCCATTCTTCACTTTGTCCAAATTCAGCGCCTTGAAAAAGCAAATTGGTACCTGGATGGGTAAACATGTACGAATACAATAACCTAAGATTAGCAAAGCGCTGCCATTCATCTCCTGGCATACGACCTAAAATAGAATGCTTTCCATAAACGACCTCATCGTGGCTTAACGGTAACATAAAATTCTCTGTAAACGCATAGGTCATGCTAAAGGTTAAGTCGTTTTGATGGTGCTGTCTGTAAATAGGTTCTTTAGCGAAATACTGCAATGTATCGTGCATCCAACCCATCATCCACTTCATACCAAAACCTAAACCTCCTATGTAAGTTGGCTTTGATACCATAGGAAATGAGGTAGATTCTTCTGCGATGGTTTGAACATCTGGAAACGCACTATATACAGCTTCGTTCATGTCTCTCATAAAAGCTATAGCTTCTAAATTCTCTCTACCACCATATATGTTTGGTTCCCATTCACCATCTTCACGGCTATAGTCTAAGAATAACATTGAAGCAACCGCATCAACTCTTAGCCCATCTGCATGATATTTGTCTAACCAAAAAATCGCATTGCTTATTAAAAACGATTTAACCTCATTACGTCCATAATTAAAAATTAAGCTTTTCCAATCAGGATGATAGCCTTTTCTTCTATCTGGATGCTCGTATAAGGCTGAACCATCAAAAAAACCAAGTCCATGAGCGTCTTCCGGAAAATGCGACGGTACCCAGTCCAAGATAATTCCGATATCATTCTGGTGTAATTTATCTACTAAGAATTTAAACTCTTCAGGCAGTCCAAAGCGCGATGTTGGTGCAAAATACCCCGTAAGTTGATAACCCCAAGATGGGTCAAATGGATACTCCATGATAGGCATAAGCTCCACATGAGTAAAATTCATTTCTTTAACATAGTCTACCAAATCTTCTGCAAGCTCATTATAACTCAAAAATCGATTCTCTTCAACTTGTTTTTTCCATGAACCTAAATGAACTTCATATACAGAAAATGGGGCGTCTAAGGCATTATTTGCTTTTCTTTTTTTCAACCATTTAGCATCATCCCAACTATAATCATCATCCCAAACTATAGAAGCTGTTTTTGGAGGATGTTCGCATCGCCTTGCATAAGGATCGGCCTTTTCAGTTTTAATATCATTATGATGGCTATGTATTTTGTATTTATATGCATTACCTTTTTTAACTCCAGGGATAAAGCCTTCCCAAATGCCACTTTCGTCCCATCTTACGTTTAACGAATGGTCACCTTCTAACCAGAAATTAAAATCGCCGACAACTGAAACTGACTTAGCACTTGGTGCCCAAACAGCAAAGTAGACACCTTCAACACCATCAACAGTTATTAAATGCGAACCGAATTTTTCATACAATCGGTAATGTTTGCCTGACTTAAACAGATTAATATCAAATTCTGTAAATAAACTATGTGCAATTACTTCTGCCATAAAATTAGTGGTTGATAATATTTGATATGCCTTTTAAAGGAATTACTGCCCAAAGCGGACGTGAATTTAATTCGTATCCTAATTCGTAAACTGCCTTTTCTAACATGGCGTATTTTAATAAAAATATGCGCTCCTGGTTATAGCCAATATTAATATTTGCGTTTTGAATCTCTACAACATAAGTTCCTAAGAATACATTTTTAAGATAACGATACAACACCTCACCAGCTTCGAACAACTGGTCTTGAGTATGCTTGTAGCTTTTCATGTTATTAAAAATGGTCGCATAAATAGCATAATGAAAAGATCTAAAAAGACCAGCAACATCTTTTAAAGGTGGTTGCTTTACTTTTCGATCTCTAATAGTACTCTCTGGTTCGCCTTCAAAATCTAAAATGTAAAAATCGTCATCTCTAACTAAGATTTGTCCTAAATGATAATCACCATGTACTCTTAGTCTTTCGCCTTTTAATTTGGTCCAATCAAAATTTACAAAACGCTTTCTAATTTCATTTTTCTTTTCTAAAAATTCATTAGCTAATTCTAATGCTAATCCTTCTAATTTATGCAAGTTATTTTCAACTGCATTTAATCTATTTTGAAATTGGTATAACAGTCTATTTTTTAGCCAAACCGTATAATCTCCATTAAATCTTGTGGGTGTAAACGAAGTGTCTTCAAACTCTGAACCTAATGCAATATGCATCTCTGCGGTTCTCTTAGCTAGTGTTTGAATTTTTAAAAACACATTTAAACCTACCCAATCTATAATTTGTGGCGGAATATCAGTAATATGCATTCTTTCAAACCTTGCCGCAATAGGTAAAGCTCTTATATCTATAGTTTTAAATTCTAGATTACTGAAAACCTTATCAAACTCTTTAAGCATATAGTCCCATGCATCACCTTGATTAGGCACTAGCTCATTCATTAAAGCAATGGTAATATTGGTATTCTCTTGGTCTTTAATCTGCATGCTACCAAGATATGCAGGTGTATTTTTAAAATCTTTCTTTTCGGACAAGAAACGACTCATCTCATAATCTGGATTGCGGTCGGCATAGATGCGCCTAAAGAACTTTAAAACATATTTGCCATTATAAATAATGGATGTGTTGCTCTGTTCTAAACCCATAAATTTTGAAGACTCATACTCAGCGCCATCAAATAATGAGCTTTTTTTGTATTGTACTCTTGTTCTATCTTTAGGAACTGCAGTAAGTATGCGCTGAAAAACAACACGCCTAAACGCTTCTAGATTTATTGCATCAATAATAAATCCTTCTTGATTTTGAATACTTAATGGTAAGATGCGATCGTCATTTGCAAAACTTTCGTCTGAAACAAATGCTATTGGTAAAAAGTAGTGTTGATAGAATGCTTCGTAGAAATTAACCTCTAAGATTAGCCCGTAATAGACTTCTTCATTTTGTTGAATTCTGAAATATTCTGATAGTTCAATGTATTTGAGTTTACTAGATTTACCGCCATACCATCGTTGTTTTATAATATATTTCTCTAAAACATCGGATAAAAATATCTTGACGAAATCTTCATTTTCCATTATTTCTTCCCACCTAACATCAAAATTGTAAGGTGTTTTTAAGCTAACAGTATTTGATTTCTTCTTAGACATTCTACTTGTTTATTTTAAATATATGAAATGGTAATGTTGGATGTAGCTCTACAAAATTCCACTCGTCATGCCAATTATAGCTGCTTCCAGTGATAAGATCACTCACAGTAACCTGATGACCTGCATTGATACCTAAATCTGCCAAAGGCAATTGAACCGTACCTTGTTGCAAATAATATTGGTCTAAACTTACTATTATCAGCAACTCGTCTGTTTTGGCTTCATTCCATTTATAAAAAGCAATCAAATTGTCATTTTCTATATGACAAAACTTAATATTATTTGTTTGCTGTAAAGCGTCATGGTTATGACGAATAGCATTGACCTTAGAGATTATTGCGGTAAGCTTATTTTGTATTGTCCAATCATAAAATTTCACTTCAAACTTTTCAGACATAAAGTATTCTTCTTTACCAGGAATAGCTTCATCTATTTGTTGCTCAAAAACAGGTCCATAAATCCCAATATTAGAACTTAATGTAGCTGCTAAAACATAACGTTGTATATATTTAGACTCATTTGCACCTTGTAAATGATATGGATTAATATCTGGCGTATTAGGCCAAAAATTTGGTCTCATATACTCACGTTGATCTGTTTGGGTCAGTTCCGTCATATACGAAATGAGTTCATGCTTATTATTTCTCCAAGTGAAATAGGTGTAAGATTGTGTATATCCTTGCTTTGCCAATTGCTGCATTACCTTTGGTTTTGTAAATGCTTCCGCCAAAAATATGACATCTGGATACTGTTTCTTAACCTCATCAATTATCCAATTCCAAAAATAATAAGGTTTAGTATGTGGGTTATCTACTCTAAAAACGTTTATCCCGCAATCAATCCAATACAAGAGAATATCTAAACACTCTTGCCAGAGGTTTTTATAATCCTCGCTTTCCCAATAAATAGGTAAAATATCTTGATACTTTTTAGGTGGGTTTTCAGCATATTGCACAGTACCGTCTGGTCGCCACTTAAACCAATCTGGATGCGCTTTTACCCATGGATGGTCTGGCGCTGCTTGTAATGCATAATCCATGGCCACCTCAATATTAAGATCTTTAGCTTTCTGCACTAATGCCTTAAAATCCTCAACTGTTCCCAATTGTGGATGTATATCTTTATGTCCGCCATATTTAGAACCAATGCCCCATGCAGAACCAGCATCATCATCATTGGCTTCAGTAGTATTGTTACGGCCTTTTCTGTTGACTTCTCCAATTGGATGCACCGGAGGAAAATACAACGTATCAAAACCCATCTCCGAAATTCGAGGTAAAAGACGTTCACAGTCCTTAAAGGTACCGTGCTGTCCTTCAACTTCTGAAGATGATCGTGGAAAAAATTCATACCAGGTACTAAACAAAGCCTTCTTACGGTCAACATAAATTTTGAAATCTCTTGTTGTATTGGCCAAATGCTTTTGTGGATACTTGAAAAATATATCATGAAGCGCAATGCTTTTTGCTTCAGCTATTGCTTGGTCATACTTAGACTCATCTGCAAATATGTCGATGCAATTTTGGATATATTTTTTCTCTGAAGCGGTAGCTTTTTTCAATAAAGGTTTTAAATATTCTCTACCTTCAAGTAATTCAGATTTTACATATTGATTATCATCAATTTTTCGCTCTATACCATGTTGCCAGTTTAGTGCATAATCAACCCAGCCTTCAACTTTATATGTGTAGAACCCTTGCTTTTCAACAGTAAAAGACGTACTCCATTCATCATTTTCAATATGCTGCATTCGTACCTCATTCCATTTTCGCATATTTTCATGCTTAAAAAGTACAGAAGAGGCTATTACATCATGCCCATCTACAAGTACATGAGCTTTAACACTAATTACCTCATTTATTACCCGTTTAATGAAAAAATTTCCACCGTTAATTTGAGGAGAAACATAGTCTATAATTACTCTTTTTTGGTTTTGCATCACCTTAGCTGATTGTTTATTAAACACTAAGCTAAGATTCATTTTTTACATATAAAAACTTAACTTTTACAAACAGGAACTATAACGTTTGAAGGTTGATAACTATTTAATATGCAGCTCCTATTTTACAATTATAAAGTAGAATTATCGATGAAAAAAGTTTCCAAACATGAGTAATTTCTGTTAACTAATTTCGACAAAGATGTCATAAATTTTGTATTTTTATTTTTATGAAAAAGTTAGTTTTATTATTAGTATTAAGTCTCGTGTTCAGTTGCAATTCTTCAGCTCAAAAACAGACCAAAGACAAAAATTATCCAGTTACAAAAACTGATGCCGAATGGAAGGCTCAACTTACCAATCAGCAGTACTATGTTTTGCGTAAAGCCGGTACCGAAAGACCTTTTACAAGTCCTTTAAACAAGAACTATAAAAAAGGAGTATACCACTGTGCGGCTTGTGATACGCCATTGTTTGAAAGCGACAATAAGTTTGATTCTGGTACAGGATGGCCAAGCTTCGATAAGGAAATTAAAGGTAATGTTGCATTTTCAACAGATTATAAAATTGGTTATGCTCGTACCGAAGAACACTGCGCTACATGCGGTGGGCATTTAGGACACGTTTTTAATGATGGCCCTAGAGAAACGACTGGAAAACGTCATTGTATTAATGGTGTAGCTTTAAAATTTGTTCCAGAAGAAAAATAGATGAGTACCTATCTCACAAGTGTTCTAAAACAGTTTCAATACTACAAGAGTCTTGGTGATAAAACTATAGTACAGCTTTCTTTTAATGAGCTTTCAAAAGAATTTACTCAAGATTTGAATTCTATTGCTATAATGGTTAAGCATCTTCATGGGAATATGTTAAGCCGATGGACCAACTTCTTAACTGAAGATGGCGAGAAGACTTGGAGACAAAGAGATGAGGAATTTGTAGATAACTTTACTTCTAAGAAAGAGCTCGAAGCTACTTGGAATGAAGGATGGAGTACTTTGTTTAATGCAATTGAGCAATTAAGCTCAGAAGACCTAGAAAAAATCATCTATATCCGTAATCATGGACACACTGTTACCGAAGCTATAAATAGGCAACTCATGCATTATGCTTATCATGTTGGGCAAATAGTCTTTTTAGGAAAATTACTTAAAGGTGATAAATGGCAATCTTTATCTATCCCTAAAGGAAAATCTAAAGACTATAATGCAGATAAATTTTCGAAAAATAAAACGCGAAGACATTTTACCGAAGATCTTTAATATTACATTTTGGTTTCGTAAATTCGTAGCCTAAATTTCAACTAAAAAAATACTGATGAGTAAATACGACGTTATCGTTTTAGGAAGCGGCCCAGGTGGTTATGTTACTGCCATTAGAGCTTCACAGTTAGGATTTAAAACTGCAATTATAGAGAAGGAAAGTTTAGGTGGTGTCTGTTTAAATTGGGGTTGTATTCCTACAAAGGCATTATTAAAGTCTGCTCAAGTTTTCGAATATTTAAAGCATGCCGAAGATTATGGTTTAAAAGTAAAAGATGCTGAACACGATTTTGATGCTGTAGTAAAAAGAAGTCGCGGTGTTGCTGATGGCATGAGTAATGGTGTTAAGTTCTTGATGAAAAAGAATAAAATTGATGTCATTGAAGGCTTCGGAAAAGTAAAGCCTGGTAAAAAAGTTGATGTTGATGGTACAGAATATTCAGCCGATCATATAATTATTGCTACAGGTGCTCGCTCTAGAGAATTACCTAGTCTACCACAAGACGGTAAAAAAGTAATTGGTTACAGACAAGCGATGACTTTAGAAAAGCAACCTAAAAAGTTGATAGTAGTTGGTTCTGGTGCTATAGGTGTTGAGTTCGCTTATTTCTATAATTCAATGGGAACTGAAGTTACTATTGTAGAATACATGCCTAAAATAGTTCCTGTTGAGGATGATGAAGTTTCTAAACAATTAGAGCGTAGCTTCAAGAAATCAGGAATTAAAATTATGACATCTTCAGAGGTAACATCTGTTGATACTTCAGGTAAAGGTGTTAAGGCTACAGTAAAAACTAAAAAAGGTGAAGACGTTTTAGAAGCTGATATCGTATTATCTGCTGTTGGAATTAAATCTAACATTGAAAATATTGGTTTAGAAGATGTTGGTATAGCTGTAGATAGAGATAAAATTTTAGTAAATGATTATTACCAAACTAATATTCCAGGATACTACGCCATTGGAGATGTAACTCCTGGTCAAGCTTTAGCTCATGTTGCATCTGCTGAAGGTATCTTGTGTGTAGAGAAAATTGCAGGGCATCATGTTGAAGCACTAGATTATGGTAACATTCCTGGTTGTACGTATTGCTCTCCTGAAATTGCTAGTGTTGGTTTAACTGAAGCTCAGGCTAAAGAACAAGGACTCGATGTGAAAATTGGAAAATTCCCATTCTCTGCATCAGGAAAAGCAAGTGCTGGAGGAAATAAAGAAGGTTTTGTAAAAGTAATTTTTGATGCTAAATATGGCGAATGGCTTGGTTGCCATATGATAGGTGCTGGTGTAACTGATATGATTGCAGAAGCTGTATTAGGTCGCAAATTAGAGACTACAGGACATGAAGTGTTAAAAGCAGTACATCCACATCCTACGATGAGTGAAGCTGTAATGGAAGCAGTTGCAGATGCTTATGATGAAGTGATACACTTGTAAAACTACAATTAGAAATATACCAAACCGCCTTTCTTTTGGAATGGCGGTTTTTTTATAGTCTATACCCTAAGCCTAAAAAGATAATATCAGGGGAAATTTCTTCAAACCCAATTGTGTATTTTAAGTTTAAATCTAATTTTTCATTAATGTCGTAAGCTAAGCTAATATCACCTCTAACTTTAAATTTATTACTGAAAAAATTGAAAAAATAATTCATACTAGGACCTGCTAATATGTGGAGATTATAGTCGATATCATATTTAAGATAAATAGGCAGATTTAAAAATTCAAAATCTCCAATGCCTTTATACAACAACTCAGGCTGTATATGAAACCCTTTTTCAATATTAAAGTCGACAAAAACACCTGCAAAATACCCCAATTCTATATCTGGGTTCTCACCAAAAATACCTTGATCTTGATTAAAAAATGTAACACTTGTTCCACCTTTAATTCCAAACTGATTCTGCGCATTTAAATGCTCCTCTGTATAAAAAAGAACTATTAAAAGAAGAGCAAAGTATTTCATACTACATTAACTAGATTAAACTTTGCAAAGCCAAGTCATAGCTCTGCAACCCAAAACCTAGAATTACACCTTTGGCATTTGGAGAAATATAAGATTGATGTCTAAACTCTTCTCGTGAGAATGTATTAGATATGTGTACTTCAATTACTGGTGTTTGGATGGCTTTAATAGCATCACCAATACCTACAGAAGTATGTGTGTAAGCTGCTGCATTTAAAATTATACCGTCATATGAGAAACCCACGTCTTGAAGTTTGTCTATAAGCTCACCTTCGATATTAGATTGAAAATAGGATATATCTAATTGAGCATATTTAGACTTTAAAACATTTAAATAATCTTCAAATGTTTGGCTTCCATAAATCTCTGGTTCACGTTTACCAAGCAGGTTTAAATTAGGTCCATTAATGATGATGATCTTCTTCATATGGTAAAAATAGATAAAATAAGCGCATAAAAAAACCGAAGACTTTGCTTCGGTTTATAAATTTTTATACGCATATACTAAAGGCTAAAAATTGCTCCAATATTCAACGCAGAAGTTGCATTGTTTATATTAAATGGAAAACTATCATTAACACTTATAAAACCATTATATCCTTGGTAATGAACATAGAATTCAGTGTTTTCATCTATATTAAACTTATATCCAATTCCAAAACCTAATCCTATATCGAAGGAATTAGTAACATCTTTTATATCAATTTCACCTGTTGGTGTATCACCTTTTGCAGATGCTAGGAAGCCTAAAGTAGGGCCAAAATTAAGAAACCAGTTTCTGTTACTACCAAAATGCCAATTGGCATGCAATGGTACAGCTATATAATTAAGTTTATCAATAAAATCTTGCCCATTAACCTCAACTTTTGTTCCTTTTGAATCGTATAAAACACCAGTTCTTAAGCTCCATCTATCACTAAAATAATACTCGCCAATAACCCCAGCATTAAAAGCAACACGAATTTTATTACTAAGATTTTCCGAACTTGAGTAGTTCGAAAGATTTAATCCTATTTGAGGCGCTATAGTAAAATCCCCTTTATCAGATTGAGCACTGATATTAATTGTAATTGCAACAAAAACGGCAATAAATAATATTTTTTTCATAAAAAAGAAAGTTAAATTAATTGAACTCGCAATTAAAAAGATTCTATTTAATTATGAAAGAAAATTATGACATAATTTATTAAAAAATGGCCCTCTAATTTCGTTTAATAATATCTATTTTAGTGGTCTCTCCTTTTTCGAGATTTGTCATTGCCTTTATATCGTTTTTCCCATCAAGGATTTCGATAATGGCTGTATTGCTTCCTATAGATCCAACAGAGTTAGATATTATTTCTAATTGAATCTTTTTGTCTTCTGTAGGAATTCTAATCAATTTTTTCTCGTGCGTAATTTTATAGTTTGAGAGAATCAGCTTTCCATTTTTCTTAATAGAGATTATATCATCATCTAATTGGCCTCCATCATAAATAAAGAACTCTAAACTTTTTGATGATGTTAATATAGAAGTGGTTTGGTTCTTTTTTAAGACATTTAAGTTAAGCGTATCAATAAGTCTGCTGTTTTTAAACTTTTCTTTCAAGGAGTCAGCAACACGTTTTGATTTTTGAATCTTTTTCGAAAACTTATCTACACGTTTGTTGATTTTCGAAACAGAATTCATGGCCAATTCACCGCTAAGACATTTTACGCCATCGCTAAACTTACCATCAAATTTTGCCATAAATTTATCAGAACCTTGCCTGTAACGAGTTGGAGAAACGTGTACCTGGCAAAAATCGTACTCATCTAATGATACAGGAGATTTCGTGTAAATAAGTTCTACCTCTTTAAAAGAAATGAGCTTCTTTTCTGCTGAATACTCGCCTTCGATTCTAGATTTTGTTTCGTGATCACCTCCAAAATCAGTAAGACTATAACCAGAAACTTTTCCTTTATTAATATCAAATTCTAACTTATAGGTAATAAGTAAGGTATCGTTTAATTTTACGAAGCCCATAAACTTATTAGCGTCCTGTGCAGTTAGGCTAAATGCAACTAAAATTAATAGAAAGGAAAAATGTTTTTTCAACATAAAAAAGAAATTGTTAATTATCATTCCGTAAATATTAGGAATTTATTTTAATGCTAAAAAGATTCTGTAGGAAAAATAGTAGGCGTTTAATTTATTTTTTTTAAATTCGGAAAAACTTAAACAATTAATCATGAAAATTAAATTATTCTTATCTGCGTTAGCACTTATGTTAACTATCAGTTCAGCGTATGCATCTTTTCCTGTAAAGAGAGCTACAGCAAACACCGAAAATGTAACAACGACTCAAACTGAGGATGCAGTAGAAATGTCTACTCCTGCAGCAATGGCTAGTCAACAAAGTCAAGGTATTGCAATAATCCTTTGGTTCTTTTTAGGAGGTTTAGCTGCTCACAGATGGTACCTTAAGAGCCCTGTTGGATGGAACATTTTATTCATCTTAACTTTAGGAGGAATTGGAATCTGGGCAATTATTGATTTAATAGATATTTTTACCGAGAATTATCCAAATGCAAATTTCAAAGGATCTTTCTTTTAGAAAGACAGAAAATATAATAACTTTAATCACCTTTCAATTATGGAAGGTGATTTTTTTTACATGAACTGGAACTCAGCAATAGCAGATTACAAAACGTATTTAAGGTTAGAACGAAGTCTTTCTGTCAATACTATAAATAATTATGAGTTTGATATTAAACGCTTAATTGATTTTATTGACGAAACCGACTCAAATACTTCACCTGTAACAATTTCAGATCATGTTATAAAAGATTTTATATACCGTATTTCTAAAGAATTAAGCCCAAGAAGTCAAGCCAGAATCATCTCCGGTCTCCGTAATTTTTTTAATTATCTCATATTCGAGAACTACCGAGAAACAAATCCTCTTGACCAAATTGAATCTCCAAGACTTGGCCGTAAACTACCAGACACATTATCTATTGAAGATATAGACACTATTATCCATGCCATAGATCTCAATTATCAATTTAGAGGTGTAAATCTAGGACATAGAAACAAAGCTATAATAGAAAGTCTATATAGCTGTGGGCTTAGAGTAAGTGAAGCTATTAATTTGAAAATATCTGATTTGTTTTTTGATGAAGGCTTTATCAAAGTTCAAGGGAAAGGAAATAAGGAACGTTTTGTACCTATTGGAAAAAACACCCAAAAGCTAATTAATATTTGGTTAGATGTCAGAAAACATATTGCCATTGAACCTTCTGAAAAAGACATTCTTTATCTCAATTATAAAGGAAAACGATTAACCAGAGCAATGGTATTTACTATAATTAAGAATTTGGTAAATAAAATAGGTCTAAAAAAAACAGTTTCTCCACATACTTTTAGACACTCTTTTGCTACTCACCTATTAGAGAATGGTGCTGATTTAAGATCTATACAAATGATGCTAGGTCATGAGAGCATTACCACTACTGAGATTTACACTCATATAGACAAATCGCAACTCAATAAGGTAATAAACAGGTATCATCCAAGAAAATAATTGTGAGATTTTAGTGACATTTTGATTAGAAATGTGTCTTAAACTAAAATCTACCATGAACCATGTCTTTTGAAAATAATAATTTCGAAAATTACACCGATAAAAACTACTATAATCAAATTCAGCAAATCGGCCTACAAATATCGAAAATAGGTCTCTGGGATTGGAATACAATTACAAATAAGGTCTTCTATTCTGAAAATTCTATTAAAATTCTTGGTTATAAAGGTCATGAATTTGATAATAAACCTGAAGAATGGGATAAGCATGTGCATCCTGATGATCAGAACATCTATTTTGAAACATTCGACAGGCACATTAATGGAGAGCTAGAAAGCTATGAAAGTGTGTACCGCATTTTATGCAAAGACGGCCAATATAAATGGGTGTTAGACAAAGGGAAAGTAATTGAAAGAGATAAAAACTCTAAACCATTAAGAATAGTTGGTACACACATTGACATCACAAAGCAAAAACATACCGAAAATTTATTAAAAAACAACCTTCACATTATAGCCAACCAAAATAAACGCTTACATAACTTCACACATATTGTATCTCATAACTTAAAGAATCATGTGTTTAATCTTGAGGATTTATTGAACTTCTATGAAGAATCAACAGATGTCAATGAAAAAAAAGAGCTTTTTAGTCATCTTAAGAGTATATCTAAGTCATTAAATGGCACTATGGCAGATTTAGACAACATTATAAGCATTAGATCTAAATCTAACTTTGAAGAGCTCTTTAAAAATGTAAACTTATTCCAATGTGTTGAGGCCATTACAGAAAGTCTAAAACTAGATCGGTTTAAATCACAGGTAAGTCTAGAAAATCGGATTGACAAAAACACGATGCTTTTCACAAATTCATCTTACATAGAGAGTATTTTTCATAATCTTATTTCTAATGGTATTAAGTATTCTAAACAGGTTTCAAACTCACAAGTTATAATTACCTCAAAAGAGACTGAAAAAGACATCAAGATTATCGTTTCTGATAATGGTATTGGTATTGATTTAGAAAAATTTAAAGACCAGCTCTTTAAAATGTATCGAACTTTTCATGGTACACAACGTGAAGACTCTAGAGGTGTTGGACTTTACATTACTAAAACTCAAGTCGAAGCTCTAAATGGAAGTATCGAAGTTGAAAGTAAGCTCGCTATAGGAACCACTTTTACTGTGACCTTTGATAAAACAAAAAAGCCCTCTAATTGAGAGCTTATTGCATATATTCTTAAAACTTACTTGGCAATATTTACTGCTCTTGTTTCTCTAATCACTGTTACTTTAACTTGCCCAGGATAGGTCATATCTGTTTGTATCTTTTGAGAAATCTCGAAAGACAAACTAGCCGCTTTGTCATCGCTAACTTTCTCGCTTTCTACGATAACTCTTAGCTCTCTTCCAGCCTGAATGGCATAGGCTTTCTTAACGCCATTAAATCCAAAAGCAACAGCTTCTAAGTCTTTTAATCGCTGTATGTAAGAATCCAAAACTTGACGACGTGCTCCTGGCCTAGCACCAGAAATAGCATCACAGACTTGAATTATTGGAGACAGTAATGTTGTCATTTCTATTTCATCATGGTGAGCGCCAATAGCATTACAAACTTCAGGTTTTTCGCCGTGCTTTTCTGCCCATTTCATACCCAAAATTGCATGTGGTGTTTCTACATCTGCTTCTGCGTCTGGTACTTTTCCTATATCGTGTAACAACCCAGCTCGTTTAGCAAGTTTAGGATTAAGCCCTAATTCTGCGGCCATAACACCACATAACTTTGCAACCTCTCGAGAGTGTTGCAATAAATTTTGACCATAAGACGAGCGGTACTTCATACGGCCAACCATTTTAATGAGTTCTGGATGAAGACCATGAATACCTAAATCTATTACCGTGCGCTTACCAACTTCAATTATCTCTTGCTCTATTTGCTTTCTAGTTTTTCTTACAATCTCCTCAATTCTAGCTGGGTGAATACGTCCATCTGTAACTAATTTATGTAAAGATAGGCGTGCTATTTCACGTCTAACAGAGTCAAAACACGATAGTATTATCGCTTCAGGCGTATCATCAACAATAATCTCTACACCTGTAGCTGCTTCTATAGCTCTAATGTTTCGTCCTTCTCTACCGATAATTCTTCCTTTAACATCATCAGATTCTATATTAAATACAGAGACGCAGTTATCAATAGCTTCTTCAGTACCAATTCGCTGTATGGTATTTATAATGATCTTTTTGGCTTCTTGCTGCGCCGTTAACTTAGCTTCTTCTACTCTATCCTGAACAAATGCCATTGCATCAGTCTTAGCTTCTTCTTTAAGAGATTCAACGAGTTGTTCTTTTGCTTCTTCTGCAGACAACCCAGAAATAACTTCTAGCTGCTTTATTTGACTTCTATGAGCTTTTTCAAGTTCATCTTTTTTCTTTTCAACAAATTCAAGTCTAAAATCGTAATCCTTGATTTTATCTTCTAAAGATTGGTTTGATTTTTTTGCTTTTGAAAGCTCATTTGATATTTGAGATTCTTTATCTCGTATACGTTTCTCAGCTTCGGCCATTTTTTTATCGCGAGATAAAATGACCTTTTCATGCTCTGCCTTAAGCTCTATAAATTTTTCTTTTGCTTGAAGTATTTTATCCTTTTTTAAAGATTCAGCATCAGATTTTGCTTGCTTTAAAATCGTTTTCGACTCAGATTGCGCTTCGGAAATTATTTTTGAAGCTTTGCTCTTTCCTAGGGATTTAGAAATCACAACGCCAAGAATTAATCCTACAATTACCGCAACAGCAATGTATAGTATTGTGTTAGTGTCCATTAGTTTAGTTAAGTTGATATATAAAAAAAGCCTACATCAGTTTTGGATTCTGTATAAACTCCTTAAAAACAAGTTTAGGGCTAACAAGCTGCTCAAAAATCTGCCCAAGTACAAAGTACTAGCAGCACGGTTTTACAACTTAAACTCACCCTTTTTAAAGAATTAACGTTGAGTTTATCAAAAAATATAACTAATGTAGGCAGTAACCTTTTATTTTAAAGAACGTACGAGTATTACATATGTTGTTGTAAAAGTTCGTTTAAGGTTTCTAGCTTTTCCTGAACTTCTTCATTAACATACTCTTTATCTATTGTTTTTTGCTCCACTTGAGCGGCAAATTGTAAAGCACACATGGCTAATACATCTTGCTTATCTCTAACAGAGTAATTCTGCTCAAACTGTCCAATCATTGCCTCAATCTTCTTAGCTGCTTTACGCAATCCTTCTTCTTGACTCGGACTTATTGTTAATGGATATACTCGATTAGCAATCGATATTTTTATTTTAAGCTGCTCCGACATCCATTGTGTTTTAACGCTATTCTGACAATTGCGCTATGCAATGGTCTATATCTCTTATTAGCGAATTTATTTTGAGCTTTGTTTCTCGTTTATTTTCGTCACTACCTAGTATTGCATTAGCGGCTTTGAGCGTTTCAAATTTATCAGACCATTCACTTATTTGCTCCTGGTATTCAAGTATTTGTTTCTGGTAGATATCTATTTGTTCTGAGAGCTTCTCGTTAGTTTGCTTTAGTACTTCTTGCTTATGCAAAACCTTTGAAATTCTATTCTCTAACGTATCTACAATGTCTTCAATTTTACTCATATAAGTAATACAACACTACCTCACAAATTTAAGAATTCGATTTTAAATACACTAAATTGTTTTACAATTATTTTTAGTTTAGATAACATCTGGAGTATTAAATCGTTAAGAAAAATAATACAGCTTAGGTACTTGCAATTCACAATCAAATTAATATTTTAGCTCGTTTACAAATGCCAATGAAAACATATCTTATCTTTTTTTTATTATCGTCCGCATTATACTCACAATCTGAGTATCCACAGGACTATTTTAGAAATCCGTTAGATATTACACCAATCCTATCTGGTACTTTTGCCGAGTTGCGTTCTAATCATTTTCATTCTGGGTTAGATATTAAAACGCAACGCAAAACAGGTCTAAAAGTTTATGCATCTGCAAAAGGGTATGTGAGCAGAATTAAGGTATCTCATTTTGGCTATGGAAAAGCTTTGTATATCACTCACCCAAATGGATATACTTCGGTTTACGGGCATCTAAAAAAATTCTCTCCAAAAATTGAGGCGTATATTAAAGATTGTCAATACGAAAAAGAAAGCTTTGAAGTTGAAGTTTTCCCAAATACAACTGAGCTACAAATTGAAACTGACGAAGTTGTAGCTTATTCGGGAAATACTGGTGGCTCTGGTGGACCACATTTGCATTTCGAGATTAGAGATAATGCTGAACGTCCTATTAACCCTATGCTATTTGGAATAAATGTAAAAGATAGTAAAAAGCCTTACATATCAGCTGTTTACGCATATCCAAAAAATGAGAATTCCCTCATAAACGGAAAAAACAAAAGAATTCCTTTAAGGCTAATTCCAAATAAAAATGGCAATTATGACGTTGAAAAGATAACTGCCTATGGTGAAATAGGATTTGGTGTTGTGAGTTATGACAAACAAGACTTGGCTCCAAATAACAATGGTGTTAGTAACATTTCGTCATATCTTAACGGTAACAAAGTATTTGAAATGGACTTTAAGCGTTTCAGTTTTACAGAAACTAAACACCTTAACCGATATATTGATTTTCAGCTATGGAAAACCAAAAAAACACGAAGTCAAAAACTATTTGTTGAAGAGAACAATCCGCTTAGTATGATTAAAAATGTAGTTGATAGAGGTTACATCAAAGTTGAAGATAGCACATCTTCAATCTATAAAGTGGAGATAAAAGATTTTAAATCTAATACGACAACTTTGAATATTCCGATTAAAGGCAAGCTTCAAGAAGCTAAAAAAGTTGAAGATATAGGAAACCCTGAACAACGCCTAATTAAAACTACTGAAACTACAGTTTTAAAAGATCACATTGCTAGTGTTACCTTCTATCCTAATACTGTGTATGAAGATATTTTAATTGATTTTAATGTTAGTTGTGACACTCTAAACCTTCATAAAGATGAAGTGCCCGTACAGAAAAATTTTGTTATAAATTATGATATAAGCAAGTACAAGGAAATAGATAAAAGCAAACTGTTTATAGCTAGGCTTTATGGGTATTACAAAAAGCCAAGTTATGTCGGTACAAAACGAAAAGGTGATACCTTAGTAGCTAGGACCAAAACCTTTGGCCAATATATTCTAGCAACTGATACCGTTAGTCCAAAAATTAAAGCAGTAAATTTTACTGATAAAAAATGGATGAGTAAATACCGATATCTAAAATTAAAAATAAGTGATGAACTCTCTGGAGTTTCAAAATACAGAGCCACTGTCAACGGAAAATGGATTTTAATGGAGTATGATTATAAGACAAATATGCTTGTTCACGATTTTAATGATAGTGTAATTACAGACACAGAAAATAATTTGAAAGTAATTGTAACTGATAATGTTGGAAATAGTTCTACATTTGAAACAACATTTTACAGGAAATAAAACCTTATTTATTTGAAAAACACTAAATTTTTATTAACCGCTATTCTATTATTAATTACCTTAACAGTGTTAGGGCAAACTGCAACAATAAGAGGTGTCATTCTTGATGAAAATGAAAACCCAATAGAAGGTGTTAATATCACTGCCAATACTGGAGAAGGTGCTACAACTAATAGAAATGGATTCTACGAGATAAAAATCCCGGCAAACACCGAAATAACAATCATTTTTACCCATGTATCTCACAAGCGGGTTGAACAAAAGTTTAATCTTAAAAATGGCAGTGAAATTGAGTATAATCCGGTTTTAAAAATAAATGTTGAGCAAATTGCCGAAGTTGTTATTAACCGAAATACCAGACAAAGCAGAACAGGTGTAACCACCATTTCACCTCGAGTAATCCGAACTATAAAAGGCGCTCAACCAGGTGTTGAGAATATTTTGAAAACACTTCCAGGTGTTAATATATCTAATGAATTAAGTACACAGTATTCTGTAAGAGGTGGTAATTTTGATGAAAACTTGGTATATGTCAATGAAATTGAAGTTTATCGTCCTTTTTTAATCCGTTCGGGAAATCAAGAAGGTTTGAGCTTTGTGAACACGGATTTGGTCTCTAATGTAGATTTCTCCGCCGGTGGTTTTCAAGCACGATATGGCGACAAATTATCCTCGGTACTAGATATTACCTACAAAAATCCTAATAGATTTGGAGCAAGTGCAGACTTAAGTTTGCTTGGTGGAAGTATCTCTGCGGAGACCGTATCTAAAGATGGTAAATTTTCAGGAATAGCAGGTGTACGATATAGAGATAATAGCCTTATTCTGAATAACCTTGAAACCAATGGTAATGTTGAACCTGTATTTGCAGATGTACAAACGTATCTTACCTATCGTTTTTCAGATAAGTTTCATCTTAATTTCTTAGGTAATATATCACTAAATCAATACAATTTCACTCCAGAAAATAGACAAACAAATTTCGGAACTATTGATGAACCTGTGGCATTACTGGTTGTATATGAGGGTCAGGAACAAACCGAATACCAAACTTATTTTGGAGCTTTTAAGGCCAATTATTTTTTAAATGACAAAACTACATTAAAGCTTATCGGTTCAGCATATCATGCTACAGAGCAAGAGTATTTCGACATTTTAGCGCAATATAGACTTGGAGAAGTTAATACAAATATTGGTGATGATGATTTAGGTGAAGTAGAATTTAGCGAAGGTATTGGTTCACAGTTTACACGTGCACGTAATGATTTAGATGCATTGATTTTTAACCTAGAACACAGAGGTGATTATAATATTGATGCTGATAGTAATTTTGAATGGTCTGTTAAATACACTCGCGAAGATATCCGTGACCGATTGGTAGAATCTGAAGTTATAGATTCAGCTGGGTTTTCAATTCGTCCGCCATCATTAACAGAGCCTAATTTTCAGCCAGACATTCCGTTTGATGGACCATTGACAGCGTTTCAAAATATTCGTGCATTTAATGAAGTTCAGATAAATAGACTACAAGCTTTTGCTCAGTATAAAAAGAACACTAAAATTGGTAGGCATGACGCCTATTACAATATTGGTGTAAGAGCACATAGTTGGACAATTGAAGGCGAAGGCATAGAGCGTAATACACAAACTGTATTTAGTCCTCGTGCTCAATTTGCAATTAAACCTGATTGGAATAGTGACATGTTGTTTAGAGCAGCAGGTGGATTATATTACCAACCTCCTTTTTACAGAGAGCTGCGTGATTCTTCTGGAATTGTAAGACCTAATGTAAAAGCACAGAAATCATTTCATGTAGTATTAGGAAATGAATATAGCTTTGAAATGTGGGATAGGCCTTTTAAACTTGTCTCTGAAGTATATTACAAAGGCTTAACCGATGTTAATCCTTATACTTTAGAGAATGTTCGTATTCGATACCGTGCAAGAAATAATGCCACAGCTTATGCTTATGGATTAGATATGAGGCTTAACGGTGAATTTGTTCCAGGAACTGAATCTTGGTTTAGCTTTGGCTATCTCAAAACCGAAGAAAATATCGATAACCGCGGATACATATCTAGACCAACCGATCAGCGTTTAAAGTTTGGTATTCTTTTTCAAGATTATGTACCAAATATGCCAGACTTAAAGATGTATCTTAATTTGGTTTACAATACAGGATTGCCTGGTGGTTCTCCAAGTTATGCAGATCCATACGATTTTCAGTTTAGGTTAAGAGATTATAGGCGTGCAGATCTAGGTATGTCTTACGAAATAGTAAATCCAAAAAAGACGTATAGCTCTCAATGGAAACAGGGATTTAAAAGTTTATCTTTAGGTATTGAGATCTACAATATGTTCAATAACCAAAATGCTATTACTAATACTTGGGTAAGAGATGTTAATAGTCAAAGACAGTTTGCGATACCAAACTTTTTAACACCTAGAGTGTTTAATGTAAGGTTGTCTGCTAGGCTTTAAGAATTCGCAAATTCACAAAGTGTATCAACCACATAATCTATTTCATTCATAGTATTATACTTACTAAGCGAAAAACGTACTGAAGGACGCTTAATGTTCTCCTTACATAAAATTTCGGTTAGTACATGAGAAGCCGTTCCACTTCCACTCTGGCAAGCACTTCCTTTAGAACACGCTATTCCTTTTAAATCTAATTGAAATTGCAACATCAATGCTTTTTCTGGTGGCAACGGTAAACACACATTAATAAGCGTATACGTACTTTCATTAAAGTTAGCTGATTGCCCATTAAAATGGCAACCAGGAAGTTTGGTATTCAAAACATCAATAAAGTATTGTTTTAAGTCTTTAATGTAAGCACTTTCAGTTTCTAAATTTTGATAAGACATGCGCAAAGCCTCGTCCATGCCTACAATATTGTGTAAACACTCTGTACCAGCCCTATAACCTCGTTCTTGTTGGCCTCCAAAAATAAGTGGTTTAAGACCTGATTCTTTTCTTACAAAACAAAACCCAGCACCTTTTGGACCATGAAACTTGTGCGCTGCTCCAGCAATAAAATCAACTTTTATATCTTGCAAGTCAAGTGGGTAATGCCCTACTGATTGTACCGTATCAGAGTGAAATAAAGCATTATTGTCTTTGCATAAATCTGCAACTCTTTTGATATCTAAGATATTTCCAATTTCATTATTAACATGCATTAAGCTAACTAGCTTTTCAGTATCGCTTTTAAGCAAGTTTTCAAGATGGTTATAATCAATACTTCCCTTATCGTCTAAGTCTACAAAAGATAATGTAATGTCGTATTCGTCACGGAGTTGCTCAGCAGTGTGCAATACCGCGTGATGTTCAATCTTTGATGTTATAATTTCTGTTACACCTAAATCTCTAACTGCACTTCTTAGTGCTAAATTATCGGCTTCTGTGCCACCAGAAGTGAATATGATCTCGCCTGCAGATACATTAAAATGAGCTGCAATATTTTTTCGACATTGTTCCATTATAGATTTGGACGAACGACCAAAGCTATGAGTAGAAGACGCATTGCCAAAATTGTCCTTAAGGACTTCTGTCATTTTATCAACAACTTCGGGGCGTAAAGCTGTTGTAGCTGCATTGTCTAAATAAATATTGTTCATTTTTTAATTTGCTTGTGATTGATTTTGCTCAGGCAAAAATAACACATAAAATTATTTTATGGATGCAACGTTATAATTTGGTAAATAATTTACTTTTGTTAAAAATCTATGAAGCTTATGCGAAAAGTCTTAGTGGTGCTTATTACACTATTTTTTATGTCGAGTTGTGATGATGGAGATATTATTACTGTTGATTTAGATTTTGATCAAGATTTAAGTCTGTGTGACAATGATATCGATACATATTTAATCTATGACCTTAGAAATGATCCTAGTGAATCGTTATCACTACTAATTCAGCGTAATACAGCAAACGATTTGCTATTTTCTGAGCCTACACCTGTTGATACACCAACTACACTAACAATAGATGGCAATACAAATAGATTTATATATAGAACGTATAACAGAGATATTTCAGATACATCAACAAACCAAGAACTATGTAGTACAGTAATCCCGGCAGATTTGGTAATTATTGAAAATTACGAATCTACATCCGGTACCGCAGAAGTTACGGTAACTGTTGACGATGATGATAATGATGGTATTCCAAGTGCGTTAGAAGGAGCAGATCCTAACGGTGATGGTGATTTCTCAGATTCCTTAGACAGTGATTTAGACGGCATTTTTGATTACTTGGACCAAGACGATGACAATGACAATGTCCTTACTATCGATGAAATTGATTCAGAGGATACAGATGGTGATGATGACCCAACTACAAACCCATTAGATACTGATGGTGACACGATACCTGATTACCTAGATACTGATGATGACGAAGATGGCATATTAACTATTAATGAAGATGAAAATGGTGATATGAGTCCGGCAAATGACTTGGCTAATAACGCTTTAGGAGATCTTGTTCCGCATTACCTTAATACTATCGAAACTATAGATTACGGTAATCCTGGGAATACGCAAAACAACCAATATACAAGAACTGTAAATTCGGTTTTCATTATCAAAAACTTTGACTTGGATATTTTAAGTGGTGATGAAATTAATTTAGGCACCCTTATAACTACGATTATTATTCAACAATAATTACGGATCAACATTCTGAAATATTTTGACTTCGGTGGCACCTAAACCATAATCTTTATAATCAGCATCGTAAAAGGTAACATTATTATATCGTCTTAAAACGGTATATAATTCTTGTTTTAATACACCTTCACCAATACCATGAATAAAAACTAGCTTTGGTATTCGTTTTTTAATTGCAAACTCTAGCTGTCTACGAGCAGTATCAAGCTGAAGATTCAGCATATCATAGTTAGACATGCCTTTTGTAGAATCTGTTAATTGATGGATATGTAAATCGATTACAAATGTGGCTTGATGTCTTTTCTTGGAGGAGACTTTTAAAGATCTCTTTGATTTTGATTCTTCTTTAGATTTAATGTTCTCTGCAATACTTTTTCTAGAAATATTTTCAAGTTCGATTGAATCAGTAGAATTCAGCACAATGAGTTCATTCTCATTAAAATCAAACGAAAAACCATCTTCAGTCTCTACTGTAATTAAAGGTAATTTAATAGAAACAACTATGCCAGTGATGGCGTCATCAATAGTTTCTACCTTATCACCAATTTTAATCTTCATGGTCTATATCATTGTGTTGTGATGTAGAAGATTGGTCACTGAGCGGTGTCGAAGTGTCAGATTGAATAAAAGACTCTTCTTTTTGGTTTTCAAATTTACTTGGCACGTTTCGCGAAGTACGATATATACCAAACATTAAGAGTACAATACCTACAATTAAAACATAGGTGTTTTGTTGCTCTTCAGCATTGGCGTATATGGCTATTATACCTCCAATTACAATGCAAATAATATTTATTAGTCTTGATAAATTTCTCATTAAACAATAATAATTATTGGTTTAACTTCTAAAGCCGGTTACTGAGCCTTGTCGAAGTAAAAATTCGGGGTAAATTCATCTTTCAAAATTACATGAATTTTTTCATTCAGAATTTCTTCTCAACTGAATAAAATAAATTTTATGGAATAACATAGTGGTTACTGAAGCAAAGCAAAATTTTGTTTTTGGCATAAGAAATTTAGTCTTTTCTGTAAACATTATATATTTTTGAGCTGTGAGACTATTCTTATTACAATTAGAAGATTATATGTTACCATGCATGTGGAAACAATCTTTTGGTGTAGACTGTATGGGTTGTGGTATACAACGCTCATTAAACTTAATCCTTCAAGGTGAGTTTGTTGCAGCTTTTTATATGTATCCTGCGATTTACACTCTAATCTTTATGTTTGGATTCCTTGGTTTGCATTTAAAGTTTAAGTTTGCAAAAGGTCATAAAATTTTATTAGGGCTTTTTATCTTAAATATTAGTATTATTGTAATAAGCTTTTTAATTAAAACTTTTTAATCAACTATAATATGGAACAACAACAACTACCTAACGGAACCCTTGTACTAGTAATGGGGATTTTATCAATCATTGGATGCTGCTGCTACGGCGTACCTGGATTAATTTTTGGAATAGTAGCAATAGTACTTGGTAATAAAGCTACCAAAGTATATCAAGCTGCACCAGAAAATTATACTGGCTTTGGCAATGTTAAGGCTGGAAAAATTATGGGCATAATTGGAGTTGTTTTAAGTATTTTAATGGTAATCTACATAATTTGGATTATATCTTACTTTGGATGGGAAACGTTACAAGACCAACAAGAAATGCAACGTCGCATGCAAGAAATGATGGGACAATAATCTCATACTTAAGATACACTAACTTATATTACTAAAATATGTACGAAAATCAAGATCAACAATCATTTCCGCCTAAGGATTTACCGCCAAGACCAAATAATTATTTAGTTCTAGCGATTATTACAACTTTTCTTTGTTGTAATGTTACGGGAGTAGTGAGTATAATATATGCTGCTCAAGTAAATGCTAAATGGGAAGGTGGCAATTATCAAGGTGCAATTAGTGATTCTAAAAATGCAAAACTTTGGGGGCTTATTGGACTCATCGGTGGTTTTGTACTTATAGCTCTAATGATGTTATTTTATGGAGCAGCTATTATTGCCGCTATGAATTCTGGCGGATATTAAGAATTTTATTAAATATAAATATCTAAAATATGGGTATCTCCTACTTGCGATACCCATATTTTTTTTAGTCAAGTATTACTACTTAAACGATCCTGAAGTAGCTAAAGGTGAAGGCCTATTTCCACGCTGTCCTTTTCACAGTATTACAGGTTTGCATTGCCCAGGATGTGGTAGCCAACGTGCCACTCACGATTTACTTCATCTAAGAATTGGAGAAGCATTAATGCATAATATAGTTATTGTTATAATTGCGATTCTTTTGCTGTCTAAACTATATGCCTATATAACAAAAAGGTATAATCAAAAATACTACTACAATCTTAGTCATAAGCCTTATTTTACCTATGCTATTGTTGTAGTAGTATTTTTATATTGGATTCTAAGAAATATACCTGCTTACCCATTTACGGAGTTAGCACCTTAATTTTCAAATTCCTTTAGCGTATTAATAATAATAGAGATACAATCTAGTAATTGCTCCTTATTCATTACTAATGGTGGTGCAAACCTGATAATATTACCATGCGTTGGTTTTGCTAAAAGACCATTATCTCTTAGTCGCAAACATATATTCCAAGCCGTGTCACTATCTTCAGTATCATTAATTAAAATAGCATTCAAAAGTCCTTTACCACGTACAGCATTTACGATTGTACTACTTTCAATATATTTTGATAACTCTTTTCGGAACACCTTACCAAGTTCTTCAGCATTTTTTGCAAGTTCTTCATCTTTTATGACCTCGAGTGCAGCAATACCAATAGCAGCAGCAACAGGATTTCCACCAAATGTACTACCATGATTACCAGGCTTAATAACATTCATAATATTGTCATTTGCCAACACAGCAGATACAGGGTATGCGCCACCTGATAGTGCTTTCCCAAGAATTAATATATCTGGTTTTACATCTGGAGTGCCAGAACAATGTTTGTCTTCACATGAGCAATTTCCACAAGTAGCCAATAAACGGCCAGTGCGCGCTATACCAGTTTGTACTTCGTCAGCTATAAACAAAACATTATGCGCTTCACACAGTGCCTTAGCTGCTTTTAAATAACCTTCGCTTGGTACATAAACACCAGCCTCTCCTTGGATTGGTTCTACTAAAAAACCAGCAACATTAGCATTGTTCTTTAAAGCGGCTTCTAGAGCATTAAGATTATCGTATTCAATTTTAATAAAACCATCTGTATATGGTCCAAAATTTTTGCGTGCAACAGGATCATTTGAAAATGATATAATCGTTGTTGTACGCCCATGAAAATTATTTTCGCAAACAATTAGTTGTGCTTCATTTTCATCAATTCCTTTAACTTCATAGGCCCATTTTCTACATAGTTTTAAAGCAGTTTCAACGGCTTCAGCTCCAGTATTCATAGGCAAAAGCTTATCGAATTTAAAGGTTTCTGTTGCAAATTTTTCGAAACGTCCAAGCATGTCATTATAAAATGCTCTTGAGGTTAACGTTAGTGTTTGGGCTTGGTTTACCATAGCGCCAACAATTTTAGGGTGACAATGCCCTTGATTTACAGCAGAATAAGCTGAAAGAAAATCATAATATTGTTTTCCCTCTACATCCCAAACATGCACACCTTCTCCTCTACTTAAAACCACTGGAAGTGGATGATAGTTGTGTGCACCGTACTTGTCTTCTAAATGTATCGCATCTTGCGATGTTAATTGGTCTAAAACAGCCATTTTAAAAAATATTTTAAAAATTAAACATTTATGCTAAGCTGAGAATTTTGACATGCTAAATCTCGCTTAGCGAGTTCCTGTTCTACCTTTATCCTTTCGATAGTGCTCTCACTGAAGTATTGTGAGATTCGAAAATTCAGCGTGGGAAAGAAATCATCCCTAAGAGTTTGCAAATTACTAAATATTCTATGGGTTAAAAAACTATTCTGAAATTTTGTTTGATAATGAAGACACTTGTATTTCTAACCTCTTAATTTCTCTAATAAGCGCTTTCTTATCCATTTGCATCCATGAGAATAATTTTAATAAGCTTGAAGCCATAATACTTAAAACCCCGTATAGTCCCCATCTAATTAATTCATTAGTTTCTTCCGCATTAAAGAATTGAATAGCACAGTATATAAATAGCGCAAACCAAAGTACTTGTACAATACTTGTAACGATATTTATCCAGCTATTTTTCCCTTTAAAAATGCCAAATATCATATTAATAAGGTTTTGCTCTTCTAATTCGTCATAAAACTTTGCTTCTTCTTCACTCAAAGTTTCTTTAATTAATTCATCTATTTCACTCATTTTAGTCTTCATAATGTTTTGCTTTTAAAATTGTTTTTAATTTTTCTCTTGCGTGAAACAACCTTGATTTAACAGTACCTAGCGAAACATCAAGGATCTCACTTATCTCTTTTAAATTGTAGTCTTGAGAATAATAAAGTTGTATAACCAAGGTTTGCTCGTAAGACAAATCCTTGATAGCTTTTAATAAATCTTGTTTTAATCGTTCTCTATTGGAGTTATCTTCCTTTTCAATATTAGTATCCAATTCACGATTAATTAGTTGTTTATTAGATACTTGTCGCAGATAGTCTGTGGATTTATTAATCACTATCCTGTAAACCCAAGACTTAAAGTATTTGGGGTTTTCTAGGGTGTTAATTTTATTAATAATGGTAATCCAACTTTCTTGTGCAATATCTTTAGCAACGTCTTTATCCTTTACTATCCAAAACGATTTTTCACAAAATAATTTATGCCATGTCTTCACCAAGTCATTTAATACACTAGTATCTCCAGATTGCAATCTTTCAATTAAATAGGTATCATGATGAATTGATTTTTTAGGCATTTAGTTTTGTTTTCTATTACAATGACGTAAAAGTGTATAAAAGGTTCAATCTTATCTTCTTTAAAATTAAAAACCATCTAATTGAAACTAAAATTATGGATTAAGAATTATAAAATGCCATTATATTTGCACTCTAATTTTAAGCCATGCCAAGAAGAGAGCGTAATAAATTTGTAAAGCGAGGACAGATCTTAGAACTGTTAATCGAGGATTATGCTTTTGGTGGCAAAGGTATTGCTCGTATACGCAATGAGCATGGTGAGTTTGTTGTATTTGTTCCAAATACATTGCCAGGGCAATTGGTCAAAGCTCAAGTAAAAAAATCTAGTAAGACCTATGCTGAATGTAAGTTGTTTGAAGTACTTAAATCTTCTGATGACGAAGTTGATATGCCTTACCAAGATATTCCAGGCGCACCTTACATTAAGTTACCCATAAAACTTCAGCATAATTACAAAAAGCAAAGTACGCTTGAATTATTTAAACGCATCGGTAAGGTAAAAGATATTGAAACCAAGTTTGATGAATTTGTGTCTTCACCAAATACATTTCATTACAGAAATAAAATGGAGTATGGATTCTCTGCTATTGGATACAACAGAGAATTAAAAACTGATGTAGATGAATTTACCCTTGGGTTTAAAAAAAGAGGTACTTGGTGGTGTGGAGAGAATCTGAATAACGATTCAGGTTTATTTGATGAACAAGTTGAAGATAACTTAAAACTCATACGACAATATTGTGAAAAAACAGGGCTTTTACCTTGGCACGCTCCAAGAAAAGAAGGTTTTTTCAGGTACTTTGTTGTACGTAAATCCTATAAAACCAATCGTTTATTATTCAATTTAGTAACCACATCTTACGACTTACCAAAGTTTAATTTAGAAAAATTTTCTAATCATTTAATCGAATTGTTTGGTGAACGTGTAGCTGGCCTATTACATACTACAAACGATGAGATTGGAGACCGAACTATTGCAACTACAGGAGAAATCAGCCTTGTATATGGCGATGATAAGATTGTTGAAGAACTTTTAGGCCTTAATTTTGAAATAAGCATGAAAAGCTTCTTTCAGACAAATCCTAAATCTGCAGAAAAATTATACTCTAAGGTTATTGAATACGCCATAGAAAATAAAAAGGCCATTGATAATACTGTGGTCCTAGACCTTTTTTGCGGTACAGGTACAATAGGACAGATTTTAGCTTCTAAAAGTGAAAACGCTCAAATTGTAGGTGTAGATATTGTAGCTTCAGCAATAGAAGATGCCAAAGCAAATGCAAAACGTAATAATATTGAAGGGTTAAAATTCTACGCAGCTGATGTTGGCAAATTTTTAAATGAGCATCCAGAATATAAAAACCAAATTAGAACAATTATTCTGGACCCAGCAAGAGCAGGAATTGCACCAAAGACGCTTAAAAAAATAATAAACCTCGGAGCAGAACGTTTGGTTTACGTATCTTGTAACCCAGCAACACAAGCCAGAGACACGGAGCAATTAATGCAAGCTGGTTATGAAATAAAAAACTTAAGCTTGGTTGACCAATTTCCGCATACTGCGCATATTGAAACGGTTGTTTTATTCGAAAAATGCTAATTCGTTGATTTGTTGATTTGTTGAAGATGAAAACATACTCCTTTGAAAAGTTAGAGGTTTGGCAAGAGTCACTCGAACTGGTCAAATTAATATATAGTTTAACTGATACTTTTCCTAAAGAAGAAAAATTTGGGTTAACCAGTCAACTTAGAAGAGCAACAATTTCTATCTCTTCAAATCTAGCAGAAGGAACTTCAAGAATGACATATAAAGACAAGGCGCGTTTTACTACAATTTCCTTTAGTTCGGCAATGGAAGTTTTAAATCAATTAATAATTGGTGAAAATTTAGGTTTCATATCAAAGAATGATTATATATTAGCCAGAACTAAAATTGAAAAAATAACTAACATGCTTAATGCGTTACGTAATTATCAACTTAACAAATAAACGCATCAACATCACACATGAATAAATCAAAAATTGTATATCGAATCCACACTTCAATATTAATTGTATTGGGTTTTATTACATTACAAACTTGTGAGCGCGATGACATTTGTGCAGAAGGTACACCAACCACTCCTAGATTACTCATAGAATTTTTTGACGCCACAGATACAGAAACTGTGAAAAGTGTAACAAGACTTTCTGTGTATGCAGCGGACTTAGTTACAGATGACATGGGTACAATTACTTTACCTGAGGCTGCAGATAGTACTACACTTATATTCAATTCAAACGCAAATTCCATAGAATTACCATTGATTATTGGAGATGAAGGTGTAGCAGGTTCTACGCGTTACTTTTTTGAAAGAGATACCAACTTAAGGCTAGATGGTGATACAGGTACAGATTCAAACATCGACATCATAGACATAACTTATACTCCAGAATTTGTATATGTTTCAAGAGCATGTGGTTTTAAAAGTATCTTTAATGGATTACAAGTTACCACAAATGGAGATGGAAGTGATACGGATGAATGGATCATCAGTATTGCATTTAACGGTACAACAGAAGGATCAATTACAGTAGAAAACGAAGACGCAACACATGTACAAATATTTCATTAAAAGTTTCATTATAGTATTAGCTTGTTCGTCGTCATTACTGGCGCAAGAAAGTCAAGAGTCTCAACAAGATTCTACAGCTATTAAACAAAAATATGGATTACGATTTGGTGTAGATGTATCAAAACTAGTGCGTTCATTTATTGATGACGATTATCAAGGGTTTGAAATCAATGCCGATTATAGACTTACTCAACGTATATACTTAGCCGGTGAATTAGGTAATGAAGAGCGCACACTAGATAATGATGTTGTTAACTCTACAGCAAAAGGCAGCTATTTTAAGGCTGGTGTGGATTTTAATATGTATCGCAATTGGCTAGATATGGAAAATATGATATTTGCCGGATTTAGAGTTGGTGCGAGTACATTTTCTCAGACCTTGAATAGCTATTCTATTGACAATTTTTTCAACCAATATTTCGATGAACAAGTTACCGTTAATACACCTCAAGAATTTGATGGTTTGTCGGCCATTTGGGGTGAACTTATACTTGGTATAAAAGCAGAAGTATTTAATAATCTGTTTATGGGGCTTAACGTTCAGTTCAAAATTTTAGTTTCTGAAACCAGTCCTGATTTATACGAAAATCTATACATACCTGGTTTTAACAGAACTTTCGATAGCGGTAGAGTTGGTGCAGGTTTTGGATACAATATTTCGTATCTCATACCAATCTTCAAAAAAGATAAACCTGTAAAAGACAATACTGAAGATATCGAAGAAGACACTTCCGATAATTAGTCAATGTTGCCATTTATCAGATATTTTATATCTTTTTATAAAATATCGGACTTTAAATGGAAAGAGATACCATTGCAGATTTAATAGACTCTAAGCATTCAGACTACATAGAATGGGTACAAAACCAACCAGATGAGCATTGGGAAATAGCCCCTGAATCTAAATGGTCTACGGGTCAACACACCTTACACTTATTACAAACCTTAAAGGCAATTAATAAAGCTTTAAGCATGCCCAAATTTCTTCTGAGATACAAATTTGGCAAGTCTAATCGTGAAGTCAGAGATTATGACACGGTAGTTCAGCGTTACGAAGAGCGACTTAAAGCGGCTCAAGGTAAAACCTACAAAGGCTCTCAGAATATGAAAGTGCCGGGTATTAAGGATAAAGCATACTTACTAAGTCGTATGCAACAAGAGCAAAAAAAACTAGCCTATAAGACACGAAAGTTATCTGATAAAAATTTAGACAATCTGATATTACCACATCCATTAATGGGAAAAATGCCGGTAAGAGAATTATTGATGTGGACGTCTCATCATACGGAACATCACAACAATACCTTAAAAGAAAAGTACGTGTTTGAGCCGTAATATAATGTACATGCTAGACCAAGCAATTGCCATAAACTTCAGTCAGTAGTATTTCAAAAAAGTTTCAAAGCTATTAAATCTCGATTATCGAGTAAAAATTTTTACGAGTAACTCTTTTAATAAGTCACCTTGAGGTATTGCATTAGCACCAACACCTTTTCCTTTTACATCAAAATCACGCAATAAAGCTACTACTCTACTAACATTCTTCATCGGGAAATTCCGTGCAGCAGCATTGTACTCATTAACAAAGTATGGATTAATTTTTAATGCAGAAGCCACACTTCTTGGTGATTTATCACTCAAACCATGATACTGTAATAACTGCGAAAAGAAATTAAATAATAAGGATACTGTCACCACCATTGGGTTATCTTTAGGGTTTTCTCCAAAATATTTAGCAATTCTAAATGCCTTAGATAAATTACGCTCGCCTACTGCTTTACGAAGTTCAAAATTGTTGAAATCCTTACTAATACCAATATTTTCTTCAATAGCTTCTGGTGTAATTTGAGCACCTTTGGGTAATACTATTTTTAGCTTGTTAAGTTCATTTTCAATTTTAGACAAGTCAGTGCCTAAAAACTCCACGAGCATTTGAGCTGCTTTTGGAGTAATCTTATAACCTTGGCCTGAGAGCACACGCCTAATCCAATCCGGTACTTGATTATCGTACAGTTTTTTGCTCTCAAATAATATACCTGTTTTATTAATGGCTTTATAGAGCGCTTTACGTTTATCAAGCTTTTTGTACTTATAATTAATAACCAAAACAGTTGTTGGCTGAGGATTATTAACGTAATCCACTAACTTCTCTATGGTACGGCTTAAATCTTGAGCTTCCTTAATGATAACAACCTGTCGTTCTGCCATCATAGGATAACGTTTGGCATTACTAACAATGTCTTCTATGGCTATGTCTCGACCATAAAGCACCATCTGATTAAAACCTTTTTCAGCTTCATCTAACAAATTATCCTCTATATATTCAGATATTTTATCAATATAATAGGCTTCTTCACCCATTAAAAAGTAAATGGGTTTAATATCACCATTTTGTATGGCTGTAACTATTTGCTTGGCTTCTTCCAAAAAAGAATTAAGTTGGAATTTGGTATTTAGTTATTGACAATTACTTTTGTGTAGTGCAAGACCTTAATTTTCCAAAGTTCGACTACCGTTTCAAAAGTACAGAAAATAAAGTTTCTATTTTTGATATTATCCGCAAAAAATTTGTGATTCTTCAACCTGAAGAATGGGTTCGTCAACATTGTATTCATTACTTAATTGACCACAAAAAATATCCCAAATCATTGATCAATGTGGAGAAAGAACTTACCGTCAATGGTTTAAAAAAACGCTATGATATTGTAATTTTTAATCCTGATGGTTCTATTTTTTTGATTGTTGAATGCAAAGCACATCACATCACTATAAACCAAGATACGTTTGACCAGATTGCGCGCTACAACATAAGCTTAAATGCTACATATTTAATGGTAACCAATGGAATTAATCATTATTATTGTCAAATGGATTATGAAGCTAAACAGTATTCGTTTTTAAAAGATATACCTAATTACTCTTAATGGCTTTCTCAACCAAAGACATAGCAATTGTTATTTTAAACTGGAATGGAAAATCGCTTCTAGAGCAATTTCTACCTACTATAGTAGGTCATTCTCAAGATGCCAAAATATATGTAGCTGATAATGCGTCAACTGATAACTCGGTAGTATTTTTAAATGAATATTATCCTTCTATTGAAGTTATTCAAAATACTGAAAATGGTGGTTATGCAAAAGGATATAACGATGCCTTAAAACATGTAACTGAGCCCTTGTTATGTTTACTTAATAGTGATATTGAAGTCACTAAAGATTGGCTAAATCCTGTTGTAGAAGCCTTTAATGGTGGTGCGGATATTATTCAACCCAAACTATTAGACTACAAGCAAAAATCACATTTTGAATATGCTGGAGCTGCAGGAGGTTTCATAGATAAATACGGTTATCCGTATTGCCGTGGTCGCATTTTTGAAACCCTAGAAGAAGACAAAGGCCAATACAATGACACCAAATCAATTTTTTGGGCTTCGGGAGCATGTTTCTTTATTAAAAACGACACCTTTAAAGTTTTAAATGGATTTGACGAGAGCTATTTTGCCCACATGGAAGAAATAGATTTATGCTGGAGAGCTTACAATAGTGGATACAAAACTATATATACTGGGCAATCCACAGTATATCATGTAGGTGGCGCAACCTTGAAAAACACCAGTGCTCAAAAAACCTATCTCAACTTCAGAAATAGTTTATATACACTAACCAAAAACTGCGATAAAAATCTATTTGGTATTTTGTTTTCAAGGCTTATTCTTGATGGTATTGCAGCACTTCGGTTTTTAATACAGCTAAAACCAAAATTTCTTTTTGCAATACTTAAAGCACACATCAGTTTTTATGGAGCTTTACCTAGATTATTGAAAAAGCGTAAGCTGCTTAATCAAGCATCTACCTATTATGATAAGAAATCTATTGTCTGGGAATATTTCATCAAAAACAATAAAACGTACGACTGTTTATAAGTCTGTTAAAATTTTTGTTAATCCATCTACTATTAGAATTGCTTTTCTATAATTTTGTCTCATTCTAAAATAAAAACCCTATTTGAAAGATGAAGAAAACGATTTTATTTAGTATTTGTGCTACTTTAATGCTGACGGCATGTGTATCGAAGAAAGACTATTTAGCACTACAAGAAAAACAAAAAGAAACTCAAGATTTACTGAATACAGCCACAGTTAAGCTTAATGCGTGTCTGTCTGATCAAGCTGCTGCAACAGCACGCTTAGAAGGTCTTAGAGAGCAACTAGCAGATTTACGTCGTAGTAACGAAGCACTTATAAAAAGCTCTCAGGATTTAACTGAACTTACAAGCAAAGGTGCAGAAAACCTTGAAAAATCATTAGAATCACTTAAAGAACGTGATTTAAAAATTACACGATTGCAAGATGCTTTAAACAGAAAAGACAGTGTAACGTTAGCCATAGTAACAAGCTTAAAAAAAGAAGTTGGTATTGATGATCCGGACATTGAAGTTAATGTAGAAAAAGGTGTTGTGTTTATTTCTATAGCTGACAAATTATTATTCAAGAGCGGAAGCTATAATGTAACTGACAGAGCCAACGAGATTTTAGGAAAAGTTGCAAAAGTAATTAACAGTAAGCCAGACTTTGAAGCTATGGTAGAATCGCATACTGACAACGTATCCTATAGTAAGCCTCCATTATTAGATAATTGGGACTTAAGTGTAAAGCGCGCCACATCAGTAGTTAGAGTTTTAGAAAGTTTGGGTGTTAACTCACAACAACTTATTGCAGCTGGTCGTAGCTCATATGTACCTCTAGTAGAAAATGATACTGCAGAAAATAGAGCTAAAAATAGACGTACACGTATTGTAGTTTTACCTAAAATAGACCAATTCTATCAGATGATAGAAGACGAAATGAAAAATCTTTCGGCCGGAAACTAGTCTAGATTTATATAAATAAAAAAGCCCGAGCAATTGCTTCGGGCTTTTTTATTACTCTTAAATGATTAATGTTTTAGCTTCAATATTCCCTTCTTTATCAGTTAGTCTGTAAACTTTGACTTCTTTTATTTCATTAGGTTTTCCGTAGTTTCTAAAAACAGTGACCTTAAGACTTGTAGGGCCAATAATTTTTTGCACATCATCCGAGAAGTAAACAACACTAATTTCATATTTACCTTTAGCCGCCTTCTTAAGCTTGAAAGTTTCAGGTCCGTAACCATCTGTAAAATCATCAGATATCATACCGCCTAATTTTGATGTTTTTCTGCCATAATATAACTCGTCTCCAATTGGGTTCTTGATATGTAAATCTAAGTCCGTATTATTATGATTCCAATCAATGACAACTCTTATATCTGTATCAATTTTGGCAAATTCATCTCGATATTCTCTTAATTCAGATTTAGTATGTACTAATCTGCTCAATTCTATGTATGCAATTTTTTCAATACCATTAAATCTGCTTCTTTGGTCTTTTTCTAGTAAATCTCCATCTATAATTGTATTAAACATTTTATAAGCTTTTTTGTAATCTCCAACTGCTTCATAAGCTAAAGCCAAATCTCTATAAGATTGTGGTTCTTCTGGTCTTAAATTAAGTACTTCCTCATAAACATATACCGCTAGGTTAAACTCTTTGTAAGCTTCTAACTTATATGCTAAAGCTCTTATTAATTCGTGATTATCGATTTCTATTTCTATTAAATTAGAGACAATTCGCAAAGCATATTCTTTATTGTTTTTTGTTTCAAAATATTCTGCAACATCAATAAAAAATGATGGCATATTATGATATTTTAATCTTAACTCCAGGTATAATTCATATGCAATATCAATATTGGTTTGCTCATTAAGCAGTGCTAAATAAGGTGCATTTTTTTGCCAGGATTTTAGTTTTGTTTGTTCTTCAATTTTTTGCTCTAATTCAGTAATAGCTTCTAAATTATTTTCAGCGCCTTCTTTTGTGCTAATCACTATAACACCATTTGCACCACGATTACCATAAATTGCTGTTGCACCTGCATCTTTTAAGACTGAAATCTTTTCAATATTCTGCGGTTCTAAGTTTCTGATATCATTCTCTGATAAAGGAACACCATCTACAACAAACAATGGTTCAGTATTACCACTAATTGAACCTACACCGCGTAATTGTACCAAGCTATTTCCGGCTGGTTGACCAATAGCAGTTGTTATATTCAACCCAGGGACTTGACCAGAAAGTGTTTGGACAAAACCTGCATTTGGTCTATTCTCTATATTTTCAGATGATACGCTAACAGAAGACACAGTCGATTTTGCCTTAGAAGTTGTTGCATAAGCTGTTATAACAACTTCATCTAAAGAAGCCGTATCGTCTTTCATCGTGATGTTAGTTGTATTTAAATTTGAAAGATGAAGTTCTTGGGTTTCCATACCCAAAAAAGCAAAAATTACAGTATCACCAATATTGGCATTAATTTGATATCTACCATCAAAATCCGTTAGAGTTCCTCTTGAAGTCCCACTAATATAAATGTTAACTCCAGGCAAAGGAAGTCCATCACTTTCTGCTATTACAATTCCAGAAATACTTGGTTTAGTCGCATCAAAATTAGGTGTATTTATAGCAGAAGAACTTGCATTTCTTGTCGTGTTAGTCGCAGTTTCTATTGGCTTTGTCTCTGGGTGTTTTACAACTTTTGGTTTTGTAGAAAAATCCTTATTATGCCATGCAATGACATTTTCATATTCTTTTTTTAAATCTTCCTTTCGTTGATTAATTCTATTATTTCTAGCTACTTCTTGTTGCTTACTGTTTCTAACCAATCTATTGTATTGTGTCAATAATTCTTTTGGTGGTTCAATCTTATATCTAACATAATCCTCTACTCTATCTAAGACAATCATAGACGTGTAAGGCGAAATCAAATGATTTTGTTGGCAATGCTCAATAATTAAATTTTTGTTCTCTTCCTGATTGTTTAAAAGAGATTTCAATTTTTGCTTAGACCAAAGTCGTTTTGCAATCTTAGATTGAATTCCGTTTTCAATATCTATAAAAATAGAATTTGTTATTTCTCCATTGTAACCAAATAGCAATTCAATAGTACTAGAATTGAAGTGTTTCCCAGCAATTGAAAAATTTCCATTAATGATTGTTCCAGATTTAGGATAGACTTCATAAACTCTGTTATTCCCATTTACGCCTAAAAATTGTAATGGTTCGTGCAGAAGTTTGTGAATTGCATTATCCTTTGACTCTATAACTAAATTAATATAGCTTCCGCCAAGATTATTAGCCTCTTTTTCAAGAATTTGATGATTTGCTGATTTTACAGAATTAATAGCATATAATCTTTTAATATTTTTAGTGGATAGTTCACCCAAATTAAACATACCATCAGAAATCAAAATAACTTCTTCTGTTTTTACAACTGGCAAATTACTGTACGATGTTCCACCGTCATAAACAACAGCTTCTATGCTATTTTTAAGCGCATTCCAATTTCCATTTTTCACAATAAAAGATTGTTTTTTTATAATGGCATTACTGAATACAACAAAATCAATAGACACATTATTCAGCTCCTTAAAATAAGCATCTAAAAGTTCAATTTCTTTCGTTTTGTTCTTGTACAGCATCGAATAAGACGCATCCCACAGAAGCGTTAAAGACTCTGGTTTCTTCTTTATTCTAGGTTTAGTAGGAATGAATTGATTAAAGTAGAAAAAATCATCCTTTACTAATACTGTACTTTCTGTTTCTATGGGAATAGTTAGATTTAAACTCTTTTTAACGCTAGTATTGTCTTGCTTAAATTTGGCAATTAATTTTCCTTTAGATTTTTTAAAATTTAATCTATTTTCTAAAAAACCATGAACTATTGGCATTTGAGTTTTTGAATTCTGAACTACATTTAGCTCAAAACTTTCCAAACGAGATTTAAAGTCAAACGGTAACTCTAATAAATAATTATTATTCTCAGATTGTAAATTTTGCTCATAGCTTATGACGATACGTTTGTAACCATTAGCTGGAATCGGATACACTCTAACTTTATAGTTGTTTCCTTTAGTTTGTTCTAAAAGTGCAGGGTCAATGCGTTGTTCAATCGTATTTTCGTAGGCCACTCGTCCTAATTCTTTTTCGACAACAACAGCATCACGTAGATGACCATTTAAATCCATAGATAAATGAGAAACGGTTTGTCCTTGTCCTAATGGAAAAGCTAACTCTCCTTCCAAAATTCGGTTTAGTCCGTTATAAAATGTCATGTCATACGTCACTTTTGCATACTGACCAGAAAGCTCGGCATTAACTTGAAGTTTACTCAGTTTTAATTCTTTGTTCTTACCAATTTTAACTTTAGGTGAAGTTTGCGCGTTGAGACCTATAGCAACAAACAAAATTGTAAAAATTTGAAATAGATTTTTCATGAGCTGATTTTTTAAATTAGTTTTTAATTACTGAAATAATTTCTGGGAGCAATGCTAATGCTGATAGCACTACAGCGGCGCCATTCCCATTTTGTTTTGTATTTACATTTTGAGCAACTAAAGCAACAGGTTGTGTTGTTTGACGCTCCGGAAGCCTGACCATGATGACTTTATTCTCATAATCTTCTTCGTAATTTTCCTTAGCATGTTTATATGCTAACTCAATACCATCATCACCAAATGCTTTAATACTAGCTTTTGGATATTCAATGACATGAAGTAGCTTCTTTAGATTATCAGGAGACGCTTTACTAAGAGCTATACCGTTGTAATGATTATAAGTAGCAATGCTTATATAATCATCTTTAGACAATCGCTTAGACAAAAATTTAAACGTCTGCTTTAGAATAAATTTATCCTCTTCTGAAAAGTTACTGGCGTGAGTTTTAAGCAGAAAGGTGATGTTTTGTGGTTCGCCATCTTCCTCGAAGTTCTCTATAACAAATGGAATTAAATCTTCATGTGTTACAGACTCTGTTTCAACAGCCTTTTGGCTGTGCAGTTGCATTGTAATTAACAGCAAAACAACTAATTGGGTTGGTTTTTTCATCGTTTCTGCATTTTAAAGTTTCCATAAAACTAAATGCAATACGACTTAGATGAAATCTAGAATGAGTGAAGTAAAGGTTTAAATGAGTTAACTAAGCCAAAGCAGAATTAACCGTTTTCTGACGCTGAATTTTTCCATTAACCGTTTCAGCAAACTTATCTAAGCTATAAATGGCTTTCGGAATTTCGTATTTAGACAGTGTTTTAACAGCCTTAATTTTATTGATAATTTCCTTTGTATCAATTGACTTTGCTTCAACAATAAGAATTAATTTTTCACCTAACGCATCATCGGGTTGAGACGCAAATATAAAACGATGACCTATGATTGATTCTAATTTTGCTTCGATTTGCTCAGGAAATAATTTTACACCACCAGAATTGATAACATTATCAAAACGGCCTAACCATTCAAAATTAGTGTTGCCATCTAATTCAACAATATCATTAGTAACAATAGGCTTATCTGATACATTAGGTGCATTAATAACTAAACATTGTCTATCGTCTTGAGAAAACTCAACATTAGGTAATGCGTTAAATTTAGAATCCCCTTTTTGCTTTTTAGACTCTAACCGTTTTAAAGCCACATGAGTGACAGTTTCTGTCATACCATAGGTTTCATAAAACTGAGATGAAGCTGTTTTTATTCGGTTAATTAATTGACTTGGTATTTTAGAACCACCAACAATAATATTTTTAATCTTACTGGTATAATCTAAAGTATTGCCCAACTGCAATGGCACCATTGCACAAAAATCATAGTCTTTGTCGTAGTCAAATATAGGCTGAGAACTTGGTTCAACACAATCAATTTCTAATCCTAGTAGCATCGCTCTAACCAGCATCATTTTACCTGCTATATAATCAGTAGGTAAACAGTTTAAAGCAGTATTACCGGGTTGTAACATAAAAAAATCTCCAGTGGCAATGGCAGAATTTACCATCGCTTGTTTAGATATTTGAATTGATTTTGGCGCACCAGTAGACCCTGAGGTTTTTACAGTTATTGTATCATCATCATTTAGCCAATCTGCAATAAAATCTCCGGTAACCTGCTCATAGGGTACGCCTTCTTTAATTAAGCTATACGCAACTTCTTTTAGCGCCTCTCTATTAAAATGGTGTCCGTTAAGTTTAAAACGGTTATGAACCTTGCTATAATGTGGTACCATTTAGTCTAAGATTTTGTAGTCCTCTTTTGGTGGTGGAGCTACGTCTCCAAATAATTTATCTTTCCAATTGGTCCAACCATATTTCTTTGATAGAATAAATAATAGAACCGGGTAGATCACAAGTACAGGGACAGCAATTTCAGCTAAACTTGTTTGCGTTGGGTCTGATATATCTCTTAATATAGAATCTGTTTGCAATGCCGTCCAATCTGCCGTCACCAAAAGTGCGGTAAACAAATTGTTTGCAGCATGGAAACCTAAAGCTAATTCTAAGCCTTCATCCATTAAGGTCATTATACCCAAAACAAATCCGGTACCTATATAAAATATCATAATAGAATAACCCAATGTATCAACTTCAGGATTAAAAATATGTAATAAGCCAAAACCAACAGATGTAATTATCAATGGCAACCATCTGTTTTTAAATACTACACCAAAACCTTGCATTAAGTAACCTCTAAAGAAATATTCTTCAAAACTAGTTTGTAATGGCAATAGCAAAATGGCAATTGTCGCCAGAATGGCAAACTTTTTAGCGTCAAAATTAAATACGTAATCTTCAGGAGATAAATAGTAATCTACTAAGACCATACCTGATGAAAACACACCCCACAATATGAATATAAACCAAAATCTTCCCCAATCTATTTTTTGACGCGTCGTTGTTAAATCTTTAAATGATTGCTTATGTAGAACTTTAGAAGTAAAAATCACCCCAATTAATCCAACAGCAAATGAGACTAGCATTAAGAATAAAAATAGGTTACTCCCTAATAATGCCACCATATCAGGTATGCTAGATAAAGCACTTAATGACGCACCCTTAGCAACTTCTATTCCTAAAAATATCATTAATGGTATAGCACCAATAATTTGCCATGCAATAAAAACAATAATGCTTCCTAACAAATATCTCCACCATTCATGGAGTCCCTTATAGGCTTGTTGTATATAGTCCATAGTTATAAATTAAAATTCCAGTTTAAGTTAGTATCGTATCGCAAAGTACCATTTTTTACAATTAATGGCGAATCAAAATTGTTAGTAAATAAGCTTCCAGTTCCTAATCCTTGCGGCATTGTATTATTTAATGTATAAGTCCATTGCGCAATAGCATTTAGACCTACATTACTTTCTAAAGCACTCGTAATCCACCACTTAACACCTTGTTCTTCAGCAGCTTTTATCCATTCTTTACTGCCTTTAAAACCACCAATTAAACTTGGTTTTAAGATGATATATTGTGGTTTTATGGTTTGTATAGTTTGCGCCTTATTTGTTACACTAAATACACCAATAAGTTCTTCATCTAGAGCAATATCTATAGGTGAAAGCTCACAAAGTGAAGCCATAGTTTCAAATTGCTTAGGTTTAATAGGTTGTTCTATGGAATGTAACTGGTACTCAGATAGTCGTTTTAATTTTTCTAAAGCATCATCAGGACTAAAAGCACCGTTAGCATCAACACGTAGTTCAATATCTGAAACAGAAAACTCCTTACGAATAGATTTTAGGATATCTAATTCGGTCTGAAAATCTATTGCGCCAATCTTAACCTTAATACACGAAAATCCTGACGCTATCTTCTCCTTTACTTGCTTGCGCATAAAGGCTTCGTTCCCCATCCAAACCAAACCATTAATCTCTATGTCAGATTTACCTTTGGTGAATTCAGAAGGAAATAACTCAAACTTATCAGTTGAGTTTAAAGACTTGAATGCCATTTCTAAACCAAATTGAATACTTGGCAGTTCGACAAGCTCACTGACCAGTTTTCTTAGACCTAAATTAATGTTTTCACAAGCCCATTTAAGTTTATCTTCATAATCAGGTCTATCATCAATAGAAAGTCCCCGTAAAATGCCACATTCTCCAATTCCAACTTTATCATCCTGTTCCAAGCGAATAAACCAAGTTTCCTTGGTTGTCATAACTCCACGAGAGGTTCCGCTAGGTCTTTTAAAGTTTAAAATATAACGTTGATAAGTGGCTTGCATAATTGCATCAAAAATACTTAAATAAATTCGTAATTTTAGGCTGAACATAACTATCAAAATGCCAGATTTCCCCAACATCATATTATACGCTATCCCATTTTTTGTACTTGCAATGCTTTTGGAATTGTACGTTACTACACGTGATAAACTAAAACACATTAAAGGCTATGAAGCTAAAGATGCATTCGCATCAATAGCTATGGGATTAGGCAATGTATTTCTCGGTTTTTTAAGCAAAGCTTTAGTGCTATTAGTATTTTTTTGGCTTTATAATAATTATAGGTTATTTGAAATCCCAGTGGTGTGGTGGTCATTTGTTTTATTGTTTTTTGCAGATGATATCTCTTACTACTGGTTTCATCGCATATCTCACGAGTGTCGTTTGTTCTGGGCATCACATGTTATTCATCATTCATCACAGCATTATAATTTAAGTACAGCACTCAGGCAAACTTGGTCTGGCGGCTTTTACACCTTTATATTTTGGTTATGGTTACCCTTATTGGGGTTTCATCCAGCAATGATATTGTTACAAATGTCAATAAGCTTATTGTATCAATTTTGGATACATACTGAAGCTATTGACAAAATGCCAAAATGGTTCGAAGCAATTTTTAACACACCGTCTCACCATCGCGTACATCATGGTAATAATCCTATTTACCTTGACAGGAATCATGCTGGTATCTTGATCATTTGGGATAAGCTATTCGGTACATTCCAACCAGAATTAGAAACCGAAAAAGTAACCTATGGATTAGTCAAAAACATTAAGACGTTTAACCCCATAAAAATTGCTTTCTTAGAATGGATATATATGTTTCGAGATGCTTTATCTGGAAGAAAATCTTTGAAAAACAGACTATTATATCTCATAAAACCGCCAGGTTGGAAACACGACGGCACTGGTAAAATAAGTGATGATTTACGAGAAGAATGGCTAACTAAAAATAACAAAGTATGACTCTTGAAAATAAAGTCATTTGGATAACTGGTGCATCGAGCGGAATTGGCAAAGCTACAGCTTTGCATTTTTCCAAGTACAATTGTAAGCTCATAGTATCATCCCGCAGAGAAAAGGAACTTGAACAGGTTAAAAATCAATGTACAACTCCTGAAAATATTGCTGTTTTACCTTTTGATTTAGCAGATTATAACACCATGGCATCAGTTGCAGAAAAAGCAATTTCATTATTTGGTAGAATTGACATTTTAATTAATAATGGCGGCATAAGTCAACGTTCATTAATAAAGGATACAGATATTTCAGTCGATAAAAAGCTAATGGATATTGATTACCTTGGCACTGTAGCTCTATCCAAATCTGTATTGCCTTATTTCATCGATCAAAAGTCTGGACACTATGTCACAATCACGAGTTTGATGGGAAAATTTGGTTCACCTTATCGTTCTGGTTACTGTGGCGCGAAACATGCCCTTCATGGCTTTTTTGATGTGCTGCGAATGGAACATGAAAAAGACAATATCAAGGTCACATTAATTTGTCCTGGTTTTGTAAATACAGATGTATCTATAAATGCGCTTACTGGTGATGGCACAAATTTAAATGCCATGGATGAGGCCACACAAAATGGATTAGACACTTCGGTTTTTGTAGAGCGAATGCTAAAGGCCATACAAAAAGAAAAGTTTGAAGCTTATATAGGTAAAAAGGAAGTTCTTGGTATATACTTAAAACGGTTTTTTCCGAAGTTACTTCACAAATTCGTAATGCGAAGTAAAGTGCGTTAACTACAAGTTGTGATGCATGCTAAATTGCAATTGCCCTTTGCCTATAGCATCTGTCTTTTGGTTCATCCAACCAAACTGAAACCTAATTTTAGGGTTCAATACATAACCCAAACCTAAATAGGTACGGTTTCTATCAAAGAACTCCACGGTTTGGTTATTACCGATATCTTTTTGCCCATTGACAAATAGCTCGTTATACAAGGCTAGATAAATAGCTTTCTTAACTAGTTCCTTTTTGTTCAATGGCACATTTAAAAACAAATTGTATCTATACCGTGTTCTAAAATCTTGATCTTCCACGAAACGTTGTTCATAACGAAAGCGATGGGTAAGGTAGAATCTTCCTCCTATTTTTTGAGGAATCAATGCTTCTTGGTATATACGACTTTCTGAAGATGTATCATCACTATCACCAAAAACACCAGAAGTAATATGAGCATACCCTAAAGTGAACTTAACATTTGAGTTTTTTGGTCTATAGGTGAATCCAGAGCGCAACAATAATTGCTCTAAATCTCCTAGCCCTTGCCAATCACGATATTGAAAATCGCCTTGAATACCAAACCTACTTTCTTTAAAGTCTAAATTATAAAAGTACATGTACCATGCACCTGTTTGTGATTGGTCTACTTGAGCATTAACACCAAACATATAAACACAACACAATATGGAATAAAAATATCTCATCTTTTTAATGTATTAATACAATAAATATCCAACACCTAATAAAATAGAAAATACAAAAGTCGTTAATGCCAATACCTTAAGCTGACTGTCAAAATCATCAGGCAAGTTTGCTTTTTTTATCTTTTTAAGATGACTAATTAATGGAATAAAACTTATTAGGAACATAAAATTATATGGCTCTACATAATATAGAACACTAAATACCAAAGCTGTAATCATAGCGCCAATGACCAAAAAATAATGGTAATTTTTTGAACCTTGTTTTCCAAGCTTAACCGCAACAGTTATTTTACCCACTTTAGCATCAGTTTCTCTATCTCGCATATTATTTAAATTAAGAACTGCAACACTTAATAGACCTAAAGCAATAGCAGGTAAAAATACCAGATGATCAATAGTTTTAACATTAAGCAAATACGTTCCCAAAACACTCACAAAACCAAAAAAGATAAATACAAAAACATCGCCTAAAGCTCTGTAACCGTATGGCGAATCTCCCATAGTATAATTTATTGCGGCGTAAATTGATAAACCACCTAAAAAAATAATCAGTAAGGCATAAAGAAAATTAGTATGTCCGAAAGCAACGTATATTAAAGATATCGTTAAGGCAATAACAATAAGTATATTTTTCTTGATAGCTTCGAACATTTCTTCAGGAGAAATTTCGCCACTTTGTATTGCTCTTGTAGGTCCTACTCTATCTTCATTATCCGTGCCTTTTACTCCATCACCATAATCATTAGCTAAATTTGAAAGGATCTGTAAACTTACAGTTGTTAGCACGGCTAAAATGAAAACCCAGATATTAAATCTACCATTATATGCTGATAAACAAGTGCCAATAATAATACCCGAAACAGACAATGGCAATGTTCGTAATCGCATTGCAGAAAGCCATGGTTTTAGTTTTTTCATAAACCTAAATCAGAAATTACGGAATCCATTTTTTAGGAAAATTGGGCTTGCGCTTTTCTAAAAACGCATCTCTACCTTCTTTTGCTTCATCTGTCATATATGCCAATCTAGTAGCTTCGCCAGCAAATACTTGCTGCCCTACCATACCGTCATCAGTTAGATTCATAGCAAACTTCAACATTTTAATTGATGTTGGTGATTTTGCTAATATTTCTTGCGCCCATTGGTAAGCAGTTTCTTCTAATTCAGAATGTGGAATAACAGCATTAACCATACCCATTTCAAAGGCTTCTTGAGCAGAATAATTTCGTCCTAAGAAGAAAATCTCTCTGGCTTTTTTCTGACCAACCATTTTTGCCAAATAAGCAGATCCATAACCACCATCAAAACTTGTAACATCTGCATCTGTTTGCTTAAAAATAGCATGTTCTTTACTTGCTAAGGTTAAATCGCATACCACATGCAAACTATGTCCTCCACCAACTGCCCAACCTGGCACAACAGCGATTACTGCTTTTGGCATAAAACGAATGAGGCGCTGTACTTCAAGAATATTTAAACGATGGTAACCATCGTCACCGACATAGCCTTGATGACCGCGTGCGGATTGATCTCCACCAGAGCAAAAACTCCAAATACCATCTTTAGTAGATGGACCTTCAGCGCTGAGCAGCACAACACCTATATTTACATCTTCGTTTGCATCGTAAAATGCATCGTAAAGCTCTGAAGTAGTTTTTGGACGAAAGGCGTTTCGTACATTAGGTCTATTAAATGCAATCCTAGCAACTCCGTTGCATTTGCTATAAGTTATATCTTCATAAGATTTGGCAATTTTCCAATCTATATGACTCATTTTCTTCATTATTTTAAGAGCAAAAATAAGGAATAAATAATAATGATTTGAGGCTAAATTTTATTTGGTTTTTATTATGCAAGCATAGTATATTTGCAGCCTTATCATTTTTTTGAAGTGAATAATAAGATAGAGATTAATAATAGTGATTATACACTTCTTAATTTTAAATTAGGAAGTGTTTTTCTTTCTGACCAATATGTAATTACCCATTTTAATGAAGGTATTGATATTAGTTACGACAATTTTTATGAGATTGGAATAGCCATAAAATCTCATTTTAAGGGCCAACCATTTGGATACATTGCTAATAGAGAAAATGCATACTCCATAAATCTTAATGATGCCCATCACTTTAATGAAGCATTCCCTAACCTCAAGGCTTATGCGGTAGTTTGTAACTCTTTATTTGGTAAAGGTGTGTTCGAAATAGAAAATCATTTCTTTGAATCTAACCGAAGGATTTTTAAGGATTTGGATGAAGCTATTAACTGGACTAAAGACATATTAAATAGCATTACCTAAGGTAAATGCCATCTTCTTTTATTTCAATTTGACGAGATTTATACAACGAACCAATAGCTTTTTTAAAACTCTTCTTACTCATCTGAAATTCTTCTTTAATTGCTTCAGGTGAAGATTTATCGTTAAACGGTAAAAAGCCACTATTGTCTTCTAACAGTTGAAGTACTGTCTCTGCACTTGGTTCAATATTTCTATACCCTAATTGACTCAGAGAAATATCTAATTTATTTCCAGGTCTTATCTTTTTTACAACACCTTTAAGCTTATCACCTACACTTATGTCTTTATAGATGTCATCTTTAAAAACTAATCCTAAATGCGTATTGTTGACAATAACATTCATTCCATAGTCTGATGGATGAGACACAATTAAGTCAACTTCTTCGTAACGCTGTACTGTTAATTCTTTATTGTCTAAAAACCGATTTGTTTTACTAGACGCTACAAGTCGTTCTGTTTCTTCATCGAGATAACAATGTACCAAATACCAGCCGCCAGCCTTCATTTTAAATGCCTGTTCTTTAAAAGGGCAAAAAAGTTCTTTCACTAAACCCCAATCTAAAAAAGCACCGTATTTATTGACTTGATTACAACGTAATAATGCAAAATTACCTTTCTCAATATACGGTTTATCGGTTGTTGCTACAGGTCGTTCTTCATTATCTAAATAAGCAAATACATTTAAGGTGTCTCCTATTTCAAATTCCTCTGGTACATATCGATTTGGCAATAAAATTTCATTGTCGTTAGCATCACCTAAAAATAAACCAGGTTCTGTATCTCTTAAAATCGTAAGTGTATTGTATTCTCCAAGTTTTATCATGGCGCAAAGGTATTCTTATTATCCGTATTCTAAATTAAATCAAAAGAAAAAGCGCTAACAAACAAATGCTAGCGCTTAGGGTATTAGTTAATCATAGTCTAATAAGCAGACTCTTTGTTAAAATGCTTTGTTAACATGTAGTAGATTACCGCTCTATACTTGTTACGGTTAGATTGACCATAAGTATTAATAACAGATGCAATAGCACCATCTAAATCATCACTTTCACTTAAACCTAATTTTTTGATTAAAAAGCTATTCTTTACTGTTGCTAACTCTTTCTCATCCGAACCAGATACTGTTGAAGCATCAGCTTTATAAATTGATGGCCCTAAACCAACAGTGACTTTAGTTAATAAATCCATATCAGGATTAACACCACATTTGTCTTTTAAATCAGCTGCATATTTTGCAATTAATTCGTCTCTTTTACTCATTTTAATTAGAATTTTAAAGTTATAGATTACTCGATAATCGAGATGTTTTATTAAAATTTAAAGCTTTGACTTACAAGTCTCTAGCAATATAATTACTTACTAAAGGTAAGCATATTTTTGACACCCTAAAAACGAAAAAGTCACACCTCATTACTTAATAAAGTTGAAATACTCTAAAAGCACCTCATCATTGCGTTTTGCCGGAGTGAAAACCTCAAGGATTTTTGGACCTCTTCCATCTATATAAAATGACTTTAACGCGTTCCGTAAGGTACCACTATCATTAGCAGTAGAATAATCAAACCCATACATTTCAGCTAGTTGTTTAGCTGTTAGTTGATGTTCAGTTTCGAAAAACTCATCAAAATTGGGTGTATTTTTATGTCCAGGTAATATTCTAAAAATACCACCACCATTGTTATTTACTATGATAATTCTGAAATTACTCGGGATAAAATTATTCCAAAGTGCATTACTATCGTAGAAGAAACTCAAATCACCAGTAATAAAAGTGACACGCTCTTTTGAAGCTACAGCTGCACCAATGGCAGTACTTGTGCTACCATCTATACCACTTGTACCGCGATTACAAAACACTTTGATATCATCTCTAAGTTGAAATAACTGTGTGTATCTAATTGCTGAACTATTGCCTATTTGTAATCGACTGTTTTCAGGAATTGATTTTAGTAGCGCATCGAAAACTGTAAAATCAGAAAACGGAATGGTTTTAAGATAATCGTCATGCAGTTTGCGACGTCTAGTTCTAACATCTAACCAATACGGTTGATAGTGAGATGCTACAGGTGTAATCTTCTCAGAAAAAACCTCAAAAAACGAATTTGGAGAACACTTGAGATGTTTTTCTAAAATGAAAAATGTATCGTTAGCAATATGCGCATTAACATGCCAATGATGTTTAGGTCTGTAATCTCTCAAAAAACGTTTTACTTTTTTAGAGACTACTAATCCACCAAAAGTTAATAACACTTCCGGTTGTAGACTTTCAAATTCTTTTCTATTTAAAGGGGCAATGAGCTTATCTATTTCAGGAAAATTACTCTCATGATGCAAGTTAGATGTAGTTTCCGTTAAAATAATAACACTGTCATCTTTAGCTAATTCATCAAGCCATTTGTGCTCAATACTATTGGGTTGTAAAACACCAACTAAAATCATCTTCCTTGAAGAAGCATTCCAAATCTCTGATAAGGTATTAATGTCATTCTCGTCAACTTGAGACTTAGAATTTATAGTAGTATAAGGTTTGGGATGAATTGCCAACTCATCCGTAGTTTCATAAAGAGGTTCATCAAATGGGATATTGATATGTACTGGACCAGAATTCTCGACAGCACTTGATAAAGCATTGTGAATTTCTTGCTCATTACTAGATTGAATATCTTGCTGCAAGCCTAAAAACTTCTCCACTTTGTTTTCCATTGATTTAAACAATGGAATCTCTTCAGTGCCTTGCACTTGGTTATGTGCTCTTAAATCGAGTTTCAAATTGGCACTATAGACCACATGTTCGCCATAAACATTCTTCTGTTTTATGGTTTGTCCATCGCCAATGTCTACCAAATGTTTTGGGCGATCGGCCGATAACACGACTAAAGGAATACGACTATAAAACGCCTCAGAAACTGCCGGGTAATAATTTAAAAGTGCACTACCAGATGTACAAACTACCGCGGTTGGCTCTTGGGTTTGTTGTGCAATTCCCATCGCAAAAAAAGCTGCACAACGCTCATCAACAATACTATAGCATTTAAAAAAATCATCATGGGTAAACCCAATAGTTAGTGGTGCATTTCTACTTCCTGGAGAGATTATAATTTGCTTTATATTATGCGCTTTGCATAATGTAACAACGGTCTGTGCTAAGGGAATTTTTGAATATTTCATCAGCACACAAAAATACGAAATTTAAGAGTGAAAGTTTACAATATATTACCCATTGTTTTGGCCTTATTCTGAGTCTCTCTCCATTCGTTATCAGCAACCGAATCTTTAGTAATTCCGCCACCAATATAAATCTTAGCCGTATTATCAATTATCTGCATACAGCGCAGATTAACATAGAAATTTGATTGCGTCGTAGTAAAATTATAAGCGTTGTTTTCAACATTTCTACGATTGGCATTCCTAGACTTATGCACCTTAAGATTCAGTTCGCCTAAAAACCCAGTGTAGAATTCACGATTATAGTCTTCATGTTGCAAAATAAATGCTTTGGCTTTAGCTTTAGGAAATCCACAAACCGCAGGCGTTGGATGTAATATGTTAATAATCGATTTTAATTCAGATTGACTATTAATCCTGCTCACCAATCTACTTTTTAAATGCCAAAGATTTCCAGCTCTTATCGTTTCTACTTCGGATACTTTTGTATTATTTGTATACGATTCTAACTCTTTAACCAAAAAATCAGTTACAATTTGTTGCTCTTCTAATTCTTTAGCTGTCCAATTTGGGTGTCCTTCTGGATTATAAGGTTGAGTACCAGCAAGTGATATAGATGTGAGTTGTTGTCCTTCAACTTTAAATAATAATTCTGGTGTAGCACCTAACCACAAACCTACTTTAGGATGATACCAGCAATACACCAGCGCATTTTTGTAGGTATTAAAAAGCGTTTTAAAAATAGTTAGCGGATGCTTTGTTACCTTACGGTTTTCGGATCGCGATAACACCACTTTCTCTAACTCACCTTTTTTTATACTGTCGATACCTTTTGAGACTAAATCAATATGAATATCTTTTCCATAAGACTTAGATACTGAGGAATTTGTAAAACTATCTTCAATCTCTAAATTTTGAATTTCGAGCGCATGGTTTTCGCATTTAGCTTCTGGAAAAACAATAGCTGCTTCATCTAAATCAAAAGGTGCAAATACAAAACCGCTATCTTCAAAATCTTTGGTGGTATGCAAAGTATCATCATGTTGCAACCAACATTTAATAATAGAATTTATTGGTCGACTATATACCACAAAAGGTAATTTTGAGGCATATTGATGCTCTAGAGCTTCAAAAAAAGAGACCTCATCCATTTACTTTGTTTTTGGTAATGTAATTGTAGATAATCGACAAATAGAAATCAAATTCTCCGCGTCGTCGGTAATTCTGATATCTAATAATTGTGTGGTTCGACCGCGATGTAAAAAAGAAGCTCTAGCAAAAATATAACCTTCTTTTACACTCTTTAAATGATTAGCAGTAATCTCTAATCCACGCACAAAAAAGTTATCTCTATCTGTAAAAATATGCGATGCAAAACTACCAACACTTTCTGCTAAAGCAGCAGTAGCACCACCATGCAAAACACCATCTGGCTGATGAACTCTTGGCGTTACTGGCATGCGCGCAGTAAGAGTATCTTCAGTAAAATCAACAATCTCTATGTCTAGAGTTTCCATCAAGGTATTTTTGCTAGCTTCATTAGCTTTTTGAAGTAAAACTTCTTTAGATATCTGCATAGTAATGACTACTTTTAGATCGGAAAACAAAAATACTGAAAGTACTAGTAAAAATGAATCTGGAAGAAAAAGAAATCACTTTCGTTGCAAAAAATTCTTACGCTACTCTAAACCACTTAACTGAGCAGACCAAAAATGTGTGGCTAGTGTTTCATGGTATGGGTTATTTAAGTCGTTATTTTTTGAAATATTTTAAAGATTTAAATCCTGAAGAAAATTACATCGTAGCGCCACAAGCACCGAGTAAATACTACATACAACCTAAAATGCATGTGGGTGCTAATTGGCTAACACGTGATAATACGGCAATGGGTATGGCATCTATCCTAAGTTACTTAGATGTACTTTTTGATGCTGAATCTATACCAGAAGATAAAAACCTTATTGTTTTTGGGTATTCACAAGGTGTTAGCATCGCTACGAGATTTGCGGTAAAACGACAATTACAATGCAACCAATTGGTATTACATTCTGGTGGAATACCAAAGGAATTAAATGCCGAAGATTTTGAATATCTAAACACAGACTGTAACGTTAAGTTGATTTACGGAACTCAAGACGAATTTTTAAATGCCGAGCGTGTAGCGTATGAAGAGGAAAGAGCTAAAGCACTTTTTGGCGAAAGACTTGAAATTCTTCCGTTTGAAGGCAAACATATCGTAAATGTAGATTACGTTAATAAACTGGTATAATATTTCATTCCTGTGTAGACAGGAATCCACAACAATAAAAAACAGATACCTGCTTTCGCAGGAATGACAACATATGGAAGTACCAATCTTAGAAAATAACCGCGTAAAATTGTCCGTATTGACAATGGATAATTATCAGAATCTCCTTGATATTGCGCAGGAGAAAGATCTTATATACTATTCGCCATCAAATATTTCTACACCTGAAAATTTGAAAAGCTATGTGCAATTAGCCGTTGATGGTTATCACGACAAAACCATAATTCCTTTTATTGTGTATGATAAGCAATACCAGAAATATGCCGGTTCTACCCGATTTGGACTTATTAATTGGAAAAATAAGTTGCTACATATAGGTTGGACCTGGATTGGACATGAGTTTCAAGGCACTGGCTTAAATGGAAATATGAAGTTTTTAATGCTTCAATATGCGTTTGAAACTCTTGAGTTTGAAAAAGTAGAATTCAGAATAGATGATCGTAATGTAAAATCGAGACGCGCTGTTGAAAAATTGGGTGCTACGCTTGAAGGTATTTTACGCAAAGACACGGTAATGAAAGATGGTTACAGGAGAAGCACCTGTTGCTATGGTATCCTAAAAGAAGAATGGCCAACCATAAGGTCGACCATTTTTTAGTTCTCGATATAAATTTCATAAAATGAAATTCGCTCGTTCAGACATCCATTTTTTAATTAGTCTGTAATGTTTTGTTCTTTTCTTTAAGTGCTGCCAATTGCTTTTCTAAAAAGGTAATGGCTTTTTCAGCTTGCTTGCTTGCTCTTATCTTAAAGTCTTTTGCCTCTTCTTTAAACTTTTCTTTGCCAGAAGTAGCTGCTTTAGACACGTCTTCTTTAACTTCTTTAAAATCGGCTACGATTTGGTCTTTTACTGCAATGCCTTCTGTCTTAAGCTTAGATCTTGTTTTGCTTCCTTTTTCTGGTGCAATCAACACACCTATTCCTGTTCCTATTAAAGCACCTAATATCAGTGCACCTTTAAATTGTACCATGATTTTTTGTTTTTGATTAATGTAACTAACTTATATGTAGCGCCAAGTAACAAATTGTTACAAACTAATTCGTAATCAGGTTTTAATAGGCTTATGATGCAAAAACCTCGTAATGAGATACGCTTCCGGGAAAGTCTACCAAATACTGTGCATCGTCATCATAAAATTTAGGCTCATCATAATTTGGTCCAGTAAAATTTGTTATGGCATCCAAATCACTCCAATAGGTTAATAGCTTAAAATAGGTGAATTCATCGTCTGAGCGTTTCAAAAACGAAAGTTTTACAAATCCATGAGTTTTTCGGTAATTAGGCATATCGCGTTCCTCAATAATCTTCGTGTAGATGTCCGAATGTTCTAACCTCGTTTTTCCTTGCCATACTCTAGCAATCATAATCTCTATTTAAATTAATTACAGCTAAAGCTAAGTTACGCAATTGGCGGAAATTATTATTCTACTCTTGTAAAGGTTGCGGTTTTTCCAAATAGAGACAGACCCAAATAACCTCTCATTTTAAGTGTGTCGTCGTTATTTTCAAGCCACATTTTACCGGAATACGTACCGCCATTTTCTATGGAATACACTTCACCACCTACCCATTTGTCTTTTTTAAACACAAAGTCTTTCATAAATACAACTCCTATAACACTTCTGTCTCTAAGATTTTCATCAGGATTCTCGGTATCTAAACGCGCATCTTTCCGCCACATAATTTTACCAAAATATTTATTGTCTTTTTTAAAGATTTCAATTTTTCCTTCTTTGGTTTCTGTCCAATATTCTCCAATTATTTTATCAGCCTTTGTTTGAGGAAATAAAACTGAAACAAAAGCGCTTAATACTAAGTAGACTGCTATTTTTTTCATGTTATGCTATGATTTTAATTCTTTAATACCTTGTTGAAAATCAATGACATTTTCATATCCTAACTCGGTTCTTGCTTTTTGGTCAGATACTGAAAATTCCGTTCCCATTAACCTAATCATCAATGGCATAACTGGTGGTCTTGATTTTAGTCCTAAAATTTTCCATAGGCCTCCAAATACATGCGCAAAAAATAATGCCACGCTTCGTGGAAGTTCCTTGTCGCCTGCATCAAGTCCTTCAGCATTTAAAATCGCCGTAAACGTCTCTCTTACAGATCTCCTATCGCCGTCTGTTATAAAGTAAGCTTGTCCGCCTTTCTCAGATTTAAAAGCAGCGATTATGGCACTCGCTAAATTTTTCACATGGATAGTAGATAAAATCTGGTGACCTCCACCAATCCATCGCCATTTACCATTCTTTACGTTGTCTAACAAATCATCGTAATGATGATTATCTGGACCCCAAATAGCCGGTGGACGAAGCGATAGTGTCATAAACGTAGCATCGTTTGCCTTTAAAACGAGTTGTTCTGCAATGGCTTTAGTTTTTGGATACAATGCCTTTGGTAGCCCTTTACCTGCATCTTTTTCAGCTAAGTTTATTATCGGCGAGCCCGGTACTACAGGTGCTGCGCTGATGTAAATAAACTTTTTAATTCCGTTCGTTTTTGATTTGATGAGTAAGTCTTTGGTAGCCTCTACATTGATTTTGTAAAACAATGCTTTATCGTAAGTTAGATCCATATGAGCTGCCGAATGGATCACATAATCACATTCCTTTAGGGCATTTTCTGTGGATTTAGACAGCGATGTTAAATCGTCTCGTACTGGTGTTGCTCCCAGCGATTTTACTTTCTCAGCAGATTCTACACTTCTTGCTAGAGCAAAAATTTCAAACCCATTTTTAATAAGTATCGGTATAATACTTTGCCCTACAAAACCAGAGCCTCCTGTTATAAATATTTTCATAGCATAAAACTATAGAGAATAAAATCCAGGAGGTTAGCTTAAAAAGTCGTTCTGTTATACCAATAAGACGTTTTTAGTTATACGCAGAAGGAACGTTGCCAAAGATTTTTTTGAAAGCACTTGTAAATTTTGAAGGATGAGAATACCCTAATTCATAGCTAAGTTCGCTTGCAGATTTACGCTTACTCTCTAATTCTCTTTTGGCATAATCGAACTTAATTTTTTTGTGGTATTGTATTGGTGCTTTCCCGAATACTTGTTTAAAGGTAGTTTTAAACTTTGTTGTGCCCATACCAGCAATTTCAGCTAGTTGTTTCACGGAAGGAATGTTAGGTGCCAATGGATTTCTTAAATGCGCAGACGCCATAAACAATCCTTTTAAATCTAGAGGATGCAAATGCTCGTAATTTGAAGGTAATTCTCTACTCTTTAGTTTATCAATGATATCTGCTAAAAATTGCATTAAAAAGGCATTAGCTCTGATTTTATTAGCCTTATGCTGCAGTACACTAGATAAAACACTTTCCAGATTATAATCTAGATCCTCATAAATAATTGCGTTTTCAGAATGTCTCAGATTGAAAATAGTATCACTATCAAATTGTTTAAAAAAGTCTTTGTGGATTCTTATAAGAACTATCTCAAAATCAAGATTTTTGGGATTAGAGCTAAATACATTAGTATCTGGCGTATAAAACAATATACCAGACGGCAGAAACTTCTGAAAATTAATTTCCTGATTGTTTACAGTTTTCTTTACCGCAGAATTAGAAAGGTTAATATTAAATAGTAACCACTCACTATGCTTTGGATTGGTTGATTGCATTTCTACAACCTCATGAACATTGCACTTTAAATGGTATAATTCTATTTGATTTGGAAACACAGACAATTCCATTTGGCCAGTACCAAAATTTGCTGGTAAGGTCAATGTATAATCAATAACCTTAGCACCCATTTGATCTGAAAATTGATGTATAATATTATGCCTGATGTCTATTTTGAAGTTCATTATTACGCAAGTAATCGCAACTTAAGCTAAGGTAAGGAATTGGTGGAGAATTGAAAGTGCGCTTATCATTAAGATATGAATTGTTAGTAATGGTTTATATCGTTTGAAAAACGAAGTTATATTTTTACATTTAAAATTTCAACAGCAAAAACACTGACTTATAAACCGTTATCAACAAATCACCTACATAAAAAATAGAAATTTTTCAGTTTAGCAAGATTGGAAAAGTAGTTATGTACATTTGCTTATAGTTTTGTTTTCAAAGTATTAGAAAACGATGAAAAAAGCATCCAAACACATCTATCAAGAGCAGCTAAACACCGTTGTGGATTACATCCATAATCACTTAGATTCTAAAATAGATATTAAGCATTTGGCTGAGCTTTCGCATTTTTCTCCATTTCATTTTCATAGAATTACAAGAGCGTTACTTGGTGAACCTATTGGTGCCTATATTACCAAGACGCGCTTAGAAACTGCAGCTAAAATGTTGCGCTATTCTACAACTTCTATTGAAGCCATTGCTTATAATGTGGGTTTTGAAACACCGTCGTCGTTGTCTAAAGCTTTTAAAAATCACTTTGGTATTTCACCAAGTGAACATCGCTTGAAAAAACAATTAGTCATCAAAACAACGAACAGTATGAAAACAAAACTCAACATTAAGAAACCAAAAATCCAAGATTTAGAAGACAACACATGTTTGTACTACAGTATGCAAGGCGATTATAGAACGCTAGATTATCCAATGGCATGGCAAAAACTTTGGGGCGAAATCAAAGCCCAAAAACTATTTACCAAGGGCATACAAATGCTAGGCTTACCTCATGATGATCCAAATGTGACTGAGATAGATAAAACACGCTATGATGCCTGCCTAATAATACATAAAGATGCCAAACCAAATGGCGACGTTGGTGTAAAAACACTTAAAGGCGGAAAATTTGCCGTATTCTTATATCAAGGCAGCTACAAATACTTTGCAGAGGTATACGACTATATGTTTAACGATTGGTTGCTAGACACCGATTACGAGTTACGGGATGCACCAGTACGTGAACGCTACATAAGCAATCCAGATCGTGTTGCCGAAGAAAAACTGAAAACAGAGTTTTATATTCCTATTAAATAAAATGAAGTATCAGAGCTTAATTAAGTTTAGGCTCTGATGTTTTTATTGAAGAGTTAGTCTATAGATTCACCAAAACACAAGATGTAACCGTCTAAATCTTCAATCTCAAAATCTCGGTTACCATATTCTGTATTCTGAATCTCCTTTACGATGGAAACATTTTTCGACTTGAACTCATTATATAAAGCATCAACCTCATCAACCCAAACATAGGCATCCCAAGCTTCTGCGCCATCCGTATGCCAACCAGCTTCTACAAATGGTTTTCGGTTTGGACGAGAAAAATTAGGTTGTTTCAATTGACGCAACATCAACGATACATCGCCTCGAGAAATGATAGCAAACAAAGGTTTTTTACCTAAAAAATCGATAGTAAACCCTAACTTCTGCGAATAGAACTCTACAGAAGCTGCTACGTTTTCAACGATCCATTGTGGTGCAATTCTTTTCATATCGTTCTATTTTACTCTTCTGTTTGAAACCAAAATGCTCTTCCTTCGTAACCTTTGGTTGTAGTCACTCGTTTAAGATTAGACCCATCAGGATTCATGGTATAAATATCGCCGTCGTCATTACGTTGCGATTCAAAAACAATGGTCTTCTTATTAGGCGAAATATTAGGGTGCAAATTAATACTATCGGTTAATTGCTTTACTTTACCAGTTTCGAGCTCTACACTATATAACTCGTACAATGTTTTGTCTCTTATCTTAAGATTGGCCACCAACATATCATCATTTGCCCACAGCAATCCAGAATTCATATAGCCTCTATCTGTAACCGTAATAATGGTATCCTTGTCCATATCATAATAGCGAATGTATTGGTTGTACCAGTCTGGTCCGCTCATAAAGAGCAATTTTTTATCGTCCGATGACCAACTATGGTTAATAGAATATGCCATAGTTATGGAATCTTTATGCGAGGTGATTTGCTTTTCAGTACTCATTTCTGAATCGTAGACATACAACTCTCTATCTCTATAATCGTTAGATTTTACAAAGGCTACATATCGGCCATTATTACTTTTTTCTTGCCATTTGCCGTCTTCGACTATGAGCTGTTCTTGATAAGGTTTTTCTTCTTTGGTGTAAATATTTACTTGGTAAGCCGTTTGATTTCGGTCTTTATCCATCTTAGTAAACCCAATTGTTTTAGCATCTATCTGAAACGGAAAACTATTATTCTCACTAGAATTTGTGATTTGCTCAACATTACTGCCATCCATATCCATAAGATAAATGTCTGCACTACCTGAAGCGTATGAGACATACCCTATTTTGGCTAAGGGTTCTTTTTGTTCTGAGCAACTTAATACAGCTAAGGCTATAAAAACGAGTGTAATATTCCGAATCATGATGTGTTTGGTAAATTAATCACTTTAATATACACCAAAATACGATTATGGATGAGCGCATTAAGTTTCTTTTAACCAAGCCGCTTGTTTTTTTAAGAGATACTGCTTTTCCAAGTCGTTATTAACATAGTTGATGGCTTTACCGATATGTTCGAGTGCAGATTTAAGATTGTTTGTAGCCTTGTAATAATCTGCTTTTGCGCCGTAGTATAAATATTTTCGTTGCTCTAAAGTGTCTGGATCTAATTTTTTGAAGTACGATTCGGCACTTTTATAATCGTTATTCTGAAGGCATATTACTGCCATAGTCAATACATGCGATGGCATGGGTTGCAGCTCGTAAAGCGATAGATACCATTGTAAAATCTTATCCCAATCAGTGTCTTCAAAAGAATGTGCTTTTAAATGCTCAGCAGCAATCGCGGCTTCGTAGTGATATGATGAAAACTCTTCAGTGTCTACAGCTTTATTCATCATAGTATTACCTAATTGTACCAAAGGAAAATGCCACTGCGTTCTGTCTTGATGTTTTAAATCTAAAACTTCATTATTGATATTGGTTTTTGAAGCTAATCGTGCTGAATGAAAGCACATCAGCGCAAATAGCGCATAAACTTTAGGCTGTCGTGTGGTTTCATGCTTCAGTAATAATTGACATAAACGCATGGCTTCACCACACAAATCTTCTCTGATTAATTGTTCTTTTTTGTTTGAATGAAAACCTTCATTAAAGATCAAGTAGAGCACTTCCATAACAGTTTCTAAACGTTCTTTGAGTGCTTTTCCCTGAGGAATAGAAAATTTTAAATCTGCTTTTTGAATTGATTTTCTCGCACGCATCAGACGCTTCTTAATCGTTTCGTCTTTGGTGAGCAATGCAGAGGCAATTTCTTTAGTACTAAATCCTGAAACCGTTTTTAGTGAAAAAGAAATTCGATCTCGGGGATCGAGTTTTGGATGACATGCCGTAAAAATCATCCGCAATTGTGCATCTTCAATTTCTTTATCTAGAAAAAGCTCATTAATGGCAATAGCATCTGTACCAGTAGATAATTGACCAATATGTTTCTGTTGTGTTTTTAAAGTTCTGAAGATATCTAGAACCCTATTTTTAGCCGCTTTAGTCAGCCAAGCTTCGGGATAGTCTGGTTGTTGTTTACGCCAACTTACGCTAGCTTTAAGAAAGGTATCTTGTACAGCATCTTCAATAATATCAAGATGTGCTAAACCGAAAATTCGAGTTAAAACAGAGACCATCTTTCCACTATGATGGCGAAATAGATGGTCTATGTCTTTATGTTCCATTATTTATCAAAGACCATAATTTCACGAATCTCTACTGTTCCGCCTAAATCATAATCTGGAAAGTCTCGTGCTATGTCTTGTACAGCATCAAAATCTTTGGCTTCAACGGTGTAGTAACCACCAACGATTTCCTTAACCTCAGCAGAGGTTAAATCTGTGACTGTTCTGTTTTCGCCAACTATTCTTCGTATTTGTGGCGTTAAAGCTTCTCCGCCTCTAAGGATTCCTGCTTGTTCCATTTTGTGTCCCCAAGCAAACCATTTTCCCATTCTGTTTTGTAATTCCTCTGGTGAAAGACCTAAATCAGCATAATCTGCACCGATAAAAATCATCATAAAATTTTTCATATGTTCTAAAATTTAGTGTTTATACCCTTATGACGTTTAAGAGAAAAATAAAGGGGACAACTTTTTAAAAAACTTTATGAAGATATAAACTTTTGTGAGTAAATAAAAAGAGAAATTATCCGATAAGTTTAGCCACAATATCCTTCACTGGAAGTATAGCTGTAGTATGTTCTATGCTAGGACCAGCAACCCAAACCGTTTTGTATGTTGCTTTTTTAGCTGCTTTCTCTGTGGCTTTCATACCAATAGAAAAACGTATCATCTTCACCCATTTTTTGAGCTTACGGTTTTTGTTTAAAATTCGTTCTATAGCTGTTTGTTTCGTACCTATCTTTTGAACATAAGGCGTATTAATCACTGTACATGGTGTGCCAGAAATACGCTCGGTCATTACAATATCTTCAGCGCCGTAATCTACACAAGCCTGCTTATATTCATCTGTAACATTGGCTTCAGTTGAAGCAATAAACGGACTTCCAACAGAAACACCTGCTGCACCGTAACTCAACATCTTATCAATATCATCTCGTTTACCAACACCTCCAGCAGATATCACCGGAATTGATAATTCCTTGTTTAATAACCCGGTGAGTTCTTCTGGTGATAAATTACCACGGTGTCCACCAGCTTCATTATTAACAGCAATAGCAGCATCTGCACCTAAACCTTCTACTTTTTTAGCAAACTTCAAATCAACCACATCACAAAACACCTTAATACCGACTTTATGAGCTTGCTTTATTGTTTCTTCTGGACTTCCAAGTGATGTAATAATAAAATCACAACCTTCTTCACAAATCACTTCTAATTGCCCTTTGTATTTAATGTTAGATTTATTAACGATGAGATTAAAACCAAAAGAACCACCTTCAACTTTATTGGCTTTTAATTCTCTAATTGCAGCTCTGAGTTCATCTAATGTTCTGTAATTAAGTGCAGGTATACAACCAGCAATTCCAGCTTTCATTGCTTCAGTAACCATTGCTACATTAGATACCAAAAACATTGGTGCTTGTATAATTGGATATTTAATTCCGAGTAGTTCTGTTAATTTGGTTTGCATTGCCAGTAAATTGTTTTTTCAAATATACAGAAATATATTATGCGTGCATAACACTTTAATCTAAAAACTGATAATAGCCACATTTAAGATAAGCACCTTCTGGATACGTCACTGGATGATCACTATCATGATGGGTTTTTAAGACCGTATTAAACATGCGCCCGTAATGTCTTAATGTTTGGATATTAATATCAAAAAAAGATTGCGCTAATACTCTTGATGAACATGATGCTAAAACCAAAAGTCCTTTTTTAGCAGTAAGCTTTGCTCCTAATTCAGCAAGTTGTGCATATTTCTTCTTTGCCAGTTCTACTTCTGATTGCTGCTTGGCAAAACTTGGTGGGTCTATAACCACAACATCGTAGCGTTTGCCTTTATTGATTAAACTTTTTAGTTCTTGAAATGCATCTCCTGAAATGGTCTTATGAATGCCCGAATACGAATTTAATTTTCCATTTTCTCGAGCAATATCTAAAGCTTGCTTACTTATATCCAAACTTGTCACCTCATCCGCTCCATTTGCCAAAGCATGTACCGAAAATCCGCCTGCATACGAGAAAACATCCAATACTGTTTTTCCTTTGCTTAGCTCACCAACACGTCTCCTATTTTCACGATGGTCTAGGAAATAGCCCGTTTTATGCCCTTTAATAACATTAGCAGAAAAGTTGACACCATGCTCAACGAACTGTATAGTTTCGTTTTCTAGTGTTCCATAAACAACATCACCATCATTTAAATTATGATTTGAGCTATTTTGTAACCCACGACTTAAACGGACAACAACAGTTTTTGAATTAGAGACTTGCTGCAGGCTGTGTAATATTGTTTCTAAATACGGTAACCATATTTCAGAATACAATTTAACAACTAAAACCTCTGCATACACATCAGCTATTAACCCAGGAAAACCATCATTCTCACCGAATAACAAACGGTAACTGTTGGTATTGGTTTTTAAAAGTTCTTCTCGTTTTTGATATGCGTTTTTGATTTGCTCTTGAAAGAATTCTGAATTGATGTTTGCAGGACTATTAATGAGCATTTTAATCCGTATTGGTGAAGCAGCATCGTATAGTCCTAATCCAATGACTTTATTTTTGTTTTTACTGAAAACAATTGCTAAATCACCTGTTTTAGCGGCATCATTAATCTTAACGATGCTATTCGAAAACACCCACGGATGGCCTTTTACAACAGACTGTTCTCCTTTAGCATTAAGTTTTACCGCGAGTCGTTTAGGTTGGTACGTGGTGCTAATTTTTTCTAAAAATGACATGCATTAATTATCTAATTGCAAAATAACAGTTTATTATAATAAAAAGCGCAACCCAGTTTAGGATTGCGCTTTGTGTATTTTGAGATGCTGAATCAAGTTCAGTATGACAAACTTATTTCACTTCTTCGAAGTCTACGTCTTCAACGTTATCGCCTTCGGCTTCTGCTTGACCTTGTGCAGCTCCTGCATCAGGACCAGCAGCACCTCCTTGAGCCTCTGCTTGTGCTTTATACATTTCCTCGCTAGCTACTTTCCAAGCTTCGTTGATTTTTTCTAAAGCCGGTTCTATAACTGCTAAATCTTTAGTCTCGTATGCTTTCTTAAGTTCTTCAAGAGCATCTTCGATTGGCTTTTTCTTATCGTCAGATAATTTATCACCAAACTCAGATAATTGATTTTCAGTTTGGAAAATCATAGCATCAGCTTGATTTAACTTTTCAGCAGTTTCTTTTGCTTTAGCATCTGCTTCTGCATTTGCCTCAGCCTCCGCTTTCATCTTTTCGATTTCTTCTTCTGTTAATCCAGAAGAGGCTTCGATACGGATATCTTGTTTTTTACCAGTAGCTTTGTCTTCTGCAGATACTTTAATAATACCATTAGCATCAATATCGAAAGTTACCTCGATCTGTGGTACACCACGTTTTGCTGGTGGAATTCCATCTAAGTGGAAACGACCAATAGTTTTGTTATCTGCTGCCATTGGACGCTCACCCTGTAATACGTGAATCTCTACCGATGGCTGATTGTCCGCTGCTGTTGAGAACACTTGCGACTTCTTAGTAGGAATCGTAGTGTTAGCATCAATAAGCTTAGTCATTACGTTACCCATAGTTTCGATACCAAGAGATAATGGTGTTACGTCTAATAGTAATACGTCTTTAACATCACCTGTTAATACACCACCTTGAATACCAGCACCAAGAGATACAACTTCGTCTGGATTAACACCTTTGCTTGGTGCCTTACCGAAGAAATCTTCAACTGCTTTTTGTACCGCAGGAATACGTGTAGAACCACCTACTAGAATGACCTCATCAATATCAGATTTTGATAATCCTGCAGATTTTAATGCAGTTTCACATGGCTCTATTGTTCTTTTGATTAAATCGTCAATTAATTGCTCAAATTTAGCACGAGATAATGTACGTACTAAGTGCTTAGGACCACTAGCTGTAGCCGTTACATATGGTAAATTAATCTCTGTTTGTGAAGACGATGATAATTCTATCTTAGCTTTTTCAGCAGCTTCTTTAAGACGTTGTAAAGCCATTGGGTCTTTACGTAAGTCCATATCTTCGTCAGCAATGAATTCTTCAGCTAACCAGTCTATAATTCTTTCATCAACATCATCACCACCTAAATGTGTATCACCATCAGTTGATAATACTTCGAATACACCGTCACCTAGTTCAAGGATAGATACATCATGCGTACCACCACCAAAATCGAATACTACGATTTTTTGGTCAGTACCTTTTTTATCCATACCGTAAGCTAATGCCGCAGCTGTAGGCTCATTAATAATACGCTCTACTTTAAGTCCTGCTATTTCACCAGCTTCTTTTGTCGCTTGACGTTGCGCATCGTTAAAGTAAGCCGGTACAGTAATTACAGCTCTACTAACATCTGCTCCTAAATAATCTTCAGCAGTTTTCTTCATTTTTTGAAGAATCATCGCTGATAATTCTTGTGGTGTGTATAGACGACCATCGATATCCACACGAGGCGTATCGTTATCACCTTTTACCACTTTATATGGTACACGTTCTGCTTCGTTTTTAGATTCTGAATATTTATTACCCATAAAACGTTTAATAGAATAAACTGTTTTTGTAGGGTTTGTTACTGCCTGACGCTTAGCTGGGTCACCAACTTTAATTTCGCCACCTTCAACAAAAGCAATAACTGAAGGTGTTGTTCTTTTACCTTCTGCATTAGGGATTACAACAGGCTCATTACCTTCCATTACTGAAACACAAGAGTTTGTTGTACCTAAATCGATTCCAATAATCTTACTCATAGTTTGTTTATAGTTTTAAAAGTTTCCGCTTACGCAGAAATTATAATATGATTCAATTTTAATTCGATTTGTTTATGTCAATGATTATGCCAGTAGAAAAAATATGACATCATGTCACATAAAAAATTTAAAACAAAAAAATCCTATGAGATTTATGGTATGACATTTGATACGATAAAAGAAAAACTCTCTTTATTATGAAACGCATACTTACCCTAATTACTGTTTTTGGATTACTATTTACTGCTTGTGAAGGCCCACAAGGACCTCCGGGATTTGATGGCTTTGATGGACAAGATGGCGCTATTATAGCTTCTTCAGCGTTTGAAATTGTAGTTGACTTTAATGCTGCGAACAATTTTGAATTTATAGAACCTTACGGATTTGATGTATTTCCTACTGACGTTACCTTAGTTTATATTCTTTGGGATACCATCAATGGACAAGATGTATGGCGATTAATGCCACAAACTATAATCTTCCAAGATGGAAATGATCTTGTATATAATTTTGATTTCACACAGTTAGATGTACGCTTCTTCCTTGAAGGTTCTGATCTTGATAACCTTGATGATGTATGGACGCAAGACCAAGTATTTAGAGTGGTAGTAGTACCAGCAGATAATGTTGGACGAGTAGACTATTCAGATATTAATAATGTAATGGAACTATATAATATAGATAGCTTTCCAAGACGATAATTATCAAATAAAATATATTACAAAGCCTGAAACTATTTTCAGGCTTTTTTATTTGGCATTATTCAAAACCTTACTTAAACAACATCTATATTTGCACTAACAAAATCAATCTTATAAATGGAAAGTATTTCTGTTTTTGACATGCTGAGTATTGGTGTTGGACCTTCAAGTTCGCATACGCTTGGACCTTGGAGAGCTGCAAAATCTTGGATTGAAAAATTGCAGCGAGAAGAAGAGTTTACCATGGTTGCAAGTGTTTCGGTGGAATTGTATGGTTCTCTTGCTTTAACTGGTAAAGGTCATGCCACGGATATTGCTGTAGTTATGGGATTATTAGGTACTGACCCAGTAACTTATCCCATAGAAAATATTACCAATGCAATTGACGATTTAAAAGACAGTAATACCTTAAAATTAAATTCAGAAAAACTGATTCCCTTTAATTTTAATGAAAGTATTGTTTTTAATAGAGCATTCTTAGATTTTCATCCTAATGGGTTGACTTTTAAAGCCATTTTACGCAACGGTAAAGAAGTTACAGACACCTATTATTCTATTGGTGGTGGATTTGTGGTACAAGAAGAACGTAAACGTGCTAAGCGACAAATTGAGAAATTCAACACACTTCCTTTCCCTATTGAGAAAGCTACAGAACTCTTAGCCTATTGCAATACACAAGGTGTATCTATTAGCGAACTGGTTTTAAAAAATGAATTGTCATTACGTGACCCTGATAGAATAGACGATAAATTAAAAGCTATTTGGGATGTAATGCTCGATAGTATGTATGTCGGCTGCCATACTGAAGGTATTTTACCTGGTGGACTTAATGTAATTCGTAGAGCATACGAGACGCACAAAAAACTTAAAGGAGATACACCATACAATAATGCTGTCGAATGGATATACGCTATTAGAAATACCGAAGTAAAGTTTAGGCAGATTTTAAAATGGGTATCCTGCTTTGCTTTGGCTGTAAATGAAGTAAACGCCTCTTTGGGACGTGTAGTCACGGCACCAACAAATGGTAGTGCTGGTGTTATTCCTTCCGTTTTGATGTATTACTTGGTTATCGAAAATCATGATGGGAATTTTGATGATATTAAAAAGTTTCTTTTAGTAGCAGGAGAAATCGGAAGTTTATTTAAAAAAGGAGCAACCATATCTGCGGCTATGGGTGGCTGTCAGGCTGAGATTGGTGTATCTTCTGCAATGGCTGCTGGTGCATTAACAGAACTTATGGGTGGCTCTCCTGAACAAGTTCTTATCGCTGCCGAAATAGCTATGGAGCATCACTTAGGGTTAACCTGTGACCCAATTGGTGGATTGGTTCAAATTCCTTGTATTGAGCGCAATGCTATGGGCGCTATTAAAGCTATTAACGCCTGCGAAATGGCTTTAGATAGAAATCCAAAAGATACCAAAATACCTCTGGATAAGGTAATTGCAACAATGTGGGAAACAGCCAAGGATATGGCTTCCAAATATAAAGAAACAAGTGAAGGTGGCTTAGCAGTACAAGTAAACTTAAGCGACTGTTAGTTCTTAGTCATAGCTTTACAGCCTTGTCGTCTTCTGGTATCCACCAAATAGATAATTTTCCAGTCTTCCTCTACCTTTACAAGTTGAAAAGAGTTTACACCACAATGGCTAAAGTTTCCATCAAACCAAAACTCGTATGGTGTCCAAGCATTGGCCATGTTACCATCAATTTTAATATCAAATCCAAGTAATTTTTCCTCAAAAGTTTTGTCTTTAGGAATACCGGCAATACTTCTTACAAACTGATTGTAATCATTTTCGCTTAATCTGGTTTTGCCTTCTTTATTCTTAGAGATAGACTGTAATTGAACATTTCCTTTTGCCATGCTCTTAAGCTTAACAGTATCTTGCTTATGGAATGCATCAAAGAATTCAATAATAGTTTCTTTCACGTTTTCTTCTTCAGAATTTTGAGAAAAACCAAAACTTACGAATAATAGTGTAATGGCGAATAGCGTATATTTTTTCATGATGAGTTAATTTCTTTCAAAATACCGTCAAAAATGCATTTCATATTAAAGTTAAACAAAAGTTTAACAAAACTCATTATTTTTACCGTTCACTAATTCACCTAATCTATGTCTGTAGCAAAAAAGGAATACAAACGCGTTACCGTGAAATCATTAGTAGACATGAAGTCTAATGATGAAAAAATATCTATGCTTACGGCATACGATTATACCATGGCAAAAATTGTTGATGGTGCTGGAGTTGATGTTATACTAGTTGGTGACTCTGCTAGTAATGTTATGGCGGGTCACGAAACAACATTACCAATCACATTAGACCAAATGATTTATCATGCATCATCTGTGATTAGAGCAATTGACAGAGCATTAGTTGTGGTGGATTTACCTTTTGGAACTTACCAAAGCGATCCAAAAGAAGCTTTGCGTTCTGCTATACGAATCATGAAAGAGTCTGGCGGACATGCCGTAAAACTTGAAGGTGGCAAAGAAATAAAAGATTCAATAAAACGAATCCTGAACGCTGGTATACCTGTTATGGGACATTTAGGATTAACACCGCAATCGATATACAAATTTGGGACTTACACAGTTAGAGCCAAAGAAGAACAAGAAGCTTTGCAGCTTAAAGAAGATGCAAAAATGCTAGAAAGAATAGGTTGCTTTGCTATTGTTTTAGAAAAAATACCAGCTGCACTAGCAAAAGAAGTTGCTGAAAGTGTTTCGATTCCTATAATTGGTATTGGTGCTGGCGATGGTGTAGATGGTCAAGTTCTTGTACTACACGACATGATTGGAATGACACATGAGTTTAATCCGCGTTTTTTAAGACGTTACATGAATCTTTACGAAGACATGACCAAAGCTATTGGTCAGTATGTTGAAGATGTAAAATCTCAAGATTTTCCTAACGATAAAGAACAGTATTAAACTAAATGATTTCGGTAAAAGAGATTATTAAAACCCTTGATTTGCAGCCACATCCAGAAGGTGGTTACTTCAGAGAAGTTTATAGAAGCGAAGGTGTAATTCCAAATTCAAACCTAACAGATAATTTTCAAGGCGATAGAAATTATGCAACAAGCATATACTATTTATTGGAGTCAGGTGACTTTTCTGCGTTTCATAAGATTAATCAAGACGAGACTTGGCATTTTTACATAGGAGATGCTATAGAACTACATGTTATCTCTGAAAATGGAAGCCTCAGTACCATTAAAATTGGTAATGATATAAGTAATGGAGAAATTCCTCAATTTACAGTACAAAAACACGATTGGTTTGCTGCAAAAGTTAAAAATCCTGACACTTTTGCTTTGGTGGGTTGTACAGTATCTCCAGGGTTTGATTTTAGAGATTTTGAATTAGCATCGCATGACATGCTTGTTGAAAAATATCCTGAGCATAAAGCTTTAATAAAAGCATTTACCAGACACTAATGCAAAGGGGTAATAAACTATTATCGAATAAAGATAATCTTCAGGTGATTTACGAGGATAATCACATTATTGTAATAAATAAACGTTCTGGCGACATTGTACAAGGAGATAAGACAGGTGATAAACCATTAAGTGATGTGGTTAAAGCGTATATCAAGGAAAAATACAACAAGCCTGGAAATGTATACCTAGGTGTTGTACACCGATTAGATAGGCCAACAACAGGAATTGTTCTTTTTTCTAAAACTAGTAAAGCACTACCACGATTAAACAAGCTATTTGCTGAAAAACAAGCTAAAAAAACATATTGGGCATTAGTAAAAAATGAGCCATCAAAACAAAAAGATACGCTAATAAATTGGCTAAAAAAGAATCCAAAAAACAACAAGTCTAGAGCATACATTAAAGAAGTAGAAAACAGCAAAAAAGCTATACTTCATTATGAAATTAAAAAGCGTCTAGATAATTTCTTTTTACTCGAGATTAATCTTGAAACCGGAAGACATCACCAGATTAGATCACAATTATCTGCTATTGGTTGCCCAATTAAAGGCGACTTAAAGTATGGTTACGAACGCAGTAACAAAGACGGAAGTATTAGTTTACATGCAAGATATCTTGAATTTATTCATCCTGTAAAAAAAGAACTTATTAAGATTGAAGCACCTTTACCAAACGACAAGCTTTGGAGCGTATGTCTTTGATTAATAGTGGATTAATTGAAACCTAACTGAATCTCTTTCCTTTTTTTGACTTAGTAGATTGATAGCGTTTTCTGAAAGTTGTAATACTCTTGGATAACCGCCAGTGGTTTGGCAATCGCGCATGAGTATAATTAATTGTCCTGAAGACGTTAGTTGCACTGTTCCAGGTAATACAGGTCCAGTAAGAATAGATGGTAAATCGTTTTTAATTAACGGCTTAACTTGGTATGCCATACGACTATAAAGCTGACCAATAATAAAATCTTCTGAAAATAGTTGTTCTCTTTGTAATTCTGAAAGAAATTGAAATTCTGGACCTTCGTAAACCTCTAATACTTTAGATTTAAAATCCAATGTTTTCAATTTTGAATATGATGGCTCAGTGGCATGTTCTTTATATTCCTCTATTAATAACTCATCACCTTTGGCGATAACATTTTGATTGGTAATAGTCTGGTAAGAACTTCTGCTTCCTAGTTTAGTTTCAGTTTTAAAACCACCTTTCACTGCCAAATAGGCTCTAAAACCAGATTTTAAATTTCTAAATTTTAATGTATCCCCTTTATTTACGGCAATAATTCTATTGTTTACAATTGGCATATCGTTCAAAACTGGAGAGATATCAGCGCCAGCTATTACAATAAAAGTATCAACATCAAATAAAAGTTCTGGTCCCAACATTGTGATCTCTAGAGTGGCGTCATCAATACTATTACCTAAAAGGTGATTGCTCATATGATAAGAAGATTTATCCATTGCACCACATAAGGGTACGCCCGTGTTACGATAGCCAAGACGGCCTTCATCCTGAATTGTGGAATAAAATCCTGATTTAATAACCTTAATCATACACCAAAGTTGATTTAGGTTGATATAAATTCTCTCTACTCAATTTTAAAATATCCATATAATCGTGTTTGGATATAGGTACAAATTTTATCATATCTCCAGCTTTAACAAAACAAGGTTTTGGGTCTTCAGAATTAAAAAAATTGACTGGAGAATTCCCTAAAATATGCCATCCACCTGGACTATTTTGAGGATAGATTCCGGTCTGTTGTCCACCGATGGCAACAGATCCTCTTTTCACGTTAAGATTTGGTATTGATTTTCGATTAAAATACAATCGTTCATCTAAGCCTCCTAAATACAAAAAGCCAGGTAAAAATCCGATGAAATAAACATCATAAATTGTGTTAGAATGTAGCTCAATAATTTCAGATTTTGACATTTTTTTGGCTATAGAAATATCTTCTAAATCTATTCCGAATTCATCGTCATAACATGTAGGAATCTCCCAAAGTGTTTTTTGTTGTTTATCTTCTGAATTTAAAGACGAATATATCTGTTTTAGCTTAAAAATTTCATCATTGATTTTATCAATAGTATTGTCATAATCAACTAATATTGAATTATATGTATTGATTATTTCAACTTTTTCTTTAATATATAAATCAATGATGGAATTTTTATAGTTTAGGACGTCATTCAAGACATTCCTATCAATAATTGATGGCCATTCTATTAAAATTGAGTGAGGTCCAAAGCGTCTATATTTTAGCTGATACTTCATAAAAAACGCTATAAAATTTTCACATTATTTTCTTGAAGTTTTTGGTGTAGATATTTCAAAATTGCATCTGAATTATTGGTGTCTCCATGTACACAAATTGTATCTGCAAAAAGGTCTACTTCCACTCCACTAATTGTACCAACTTTTCGTTTAGAAATAATATTAAAAACATGTTCAAAAACAGCTTCTTTTTCAGTGATTAATGCATTAGAATTCTGCCTAGAAACCAGACTTAAATTTTCATTATAATTTCTATCGGCAAAAGCTTCATAAACAACATCGACTTGTTGTTCTCCAGCTAAGTTCGCTATCACCGAATTGTAAGGTGCGTAAAGTTTCAATCTTTTATCAACATCAATAATGACATCCAAAACTAGTTTAGCTAACTTTTCATCTTTAGTTGCCAAATTATAAAGCGCGCCATGAGGTTTTACATGATGCATTTTTAAACTTTCAGCTTCTAAAACTGATTGTAAACTCCTTATTTGGGATTTTAAACTTTCAAATAACACATCTTGAGCAATCACCATTTCTACTCTGCCAAAGCTCTCCTTATCAGGAAATGAAGGATGCGCACCTATTTTCACATTATGGCTTTTAGCAAGCTTAACAACATGCACCATAGTGCTAATAGTACCTGCATGGCCACCACAAGCAATATTACATGATGATAGATAAGGCATCAGTAACTCTTCATTGCCTATACCTTCACCAACATCTGCGTTAATATCTATTTGATAGTTTGGCATCTAAATAATATTAAAAACACTTAATAATCCTTTTACCCCCAAACCTATTGTAACTAAGACAATAATAACTCCAAGTATATTTTGAAGTTTAGAATTTTTATAACTTCCTAAAACTGACGATTTGTTTACAACCCAAAGCAGAAATCCAGCAATTACAGGCAGTAACAATCCATTTGCAACTTGAGCAAATTTTATAATTTCAATAGATTTAAAACCAATACTTGAGAACAATACACCTAAAACTAAAATAAATATCCATACAGTTCTGAACCTAAAGGATTTTAAGTTAGCATTCCAACCTAGACAGCCATTAGCCACAAAAGCAGCTGCTAAAGGCGCTGTTATAGCACTAGTAATACCGGCAGCAAACAAGCCCAATGATAGGAAGTACTTGGCATTGATACCAAACAAAGGTTCAAGACCTTTTGCTAAGTCTGACGCATTAGAAATATCTTGCGATTGAATGACTGAAGCAGACACAATAATACACATTGAGACTATACCACCAAGTATCACTGCAATAACTGTATCCTTTTTTGCAAAGCTTAAATCAGATTTATTTTTCCATTTTGTTTTTGCCAATGAGGCGTGCAAAAAGAGATTGTAAGGAACAACTGTAGTGCCTATTAAACCAATAATAATGAGGATACTATCTTTTGGGAATTTAGGAATAAAAAGTCCACTTAATATTTCTGAGAAATTCGGCTTTGTAATAATAGCTGTGGTTAAAAAGGCTAAACTCATCAGAATGACCAACCCAACTAAAAAGCGTTCTAGAATTTTATAATTACCGATATAAAGTAAAACAAATGCTACAAGACCAATAATTATTGGCGTCAATTTGATACTTAGATCACCTATTGCAAATTCCAAATTACCAAAAACTGTTTCTATCCCTAATGCTCCGCCACTAATATTTCCTGCTTCGTAAGCTGCATTGCCAACCACAATAGCACTAAGAATTAAGAATAAAGCAAAACCTTTAACAAATGGACTTTTCAGCTCTTGCCTTATAATTTCTGATAATCCTTTTTGCGTTACAACTCCAAGACGTGCCGCCATTTCTTGTAATACGATAGTTGCCACAATAGATAGCAGCATAGCCCAAAGCAAAACATAACCAAACTTAACACCAGCTAATGTACATATGGTTACAGTTCCGGGACCAATAAATGCGGCAGCTACCAATGGTCCAGGACCAATATTCTTGAAGAAACTCTTCATGACTACTCTATTGAATTCAGTGCATAAATTGCAAAACTACCAAGCCAATGACCACCTTCGTAGCTATCACCAACAATACTTGGCAGTGAATAATTAATATGCTGATTTGCAATGGTTTTAAGATGTTGAAACTCTGGTAAGTCTTTAGCGATATAGTTAAGACTCCAAGCTCGAGAAAAGTTAACACCATCAAGATGAACGAGTTTACCATCTTTTCTATCTGATACTTTTCCGGTTTCGAGTTTAAATGTTTTGTCTTTAAGTTGTGGAAGAAATTTACTAATCCATATTGTAAATTCTTCTTTAGACAATACACGTTTCATTAATGCCGCTTCCTCTAAGCAAGGAGACAAAAAGTCAAAACCACTTGGTTCCCAAGTTATTGGACAACCATTATCATTGGAGTAAAAGTCTTTTGCACGTTGTTCTATGAGTGTTTTTAAGTCTTCACGGCCAACAGTAATGGCATAATCGTAAGCAAAACTCAACCCAAATGCAGTGTTAGGGTGTTCTCCTACTCTAATAGGGTAATTTAGTTTAGGCAGAAACTCTAAGTAACGTTCTACAATCAAATCTGTTAAAGGCTGCAAATTTATTTCTGCTTTCCTTGCTACTAAATGATCCCATTTATGTAATTCTTCGGCTAATTTTAATAACCAAGCCCAACCATAAGTACGCTCATAGGATTTATTATGTTTTCCTTCAAAATATTCTATTTCCTTAAGTATGTTGTCCTTAGAAATACTCTCTAATAACCAATGATTGATTTCAGCATCCTTTTCTAACCCTTTAAATTGACGCATTAAGCTCACCATACTCCAATGCCCATGTACAGCAGAATGCCAATCGAAACAACCATAGAATGTAGGATGTAATTCTTGAGGTGATTGTAAATCTTCATCTCCTCCAAGTGTTTGGCCTAAACGGTTAGGATATTCAGTACTTACACAAGCTAGTGGCAGTTCTGCCAAACGATTTGCTTGTTCTAAATCTAATTTAGGAATACTGACTTGCGCTTCATTAGTACTTTTGGTCTCTTCTTTTTCTTTATTGGTATTACAACCAAAGACAATTAATGCTAGTATAAGAATGCTAAGATGTTTCATGATTTTTATTAGATAACACCTTCAAAAATACGATTTACAATTCATCACTTTTAATTTATATTAGTTTATCTTTCTCATTATATTAGCACTATCATTAATTAGAAGACGTTATATTTCTGAATGAAAGACCCTAAGCGTAAAAAAAAATGGATTAGAACTTTGCAGTTCTTAGCCGCGTATCTTGTTGCCGCGTGGACTTTTTTACAATTTATTGATTGGATTTTGAACCGGTATGATATTTCGCCTAATTGGGTAGACTTATTATTATGGGTTTTTATTGGTGTTATACCTTCTGTACTTATTTATTTCTACAATCAAGACCGCATTAATAGTGGTATACTCAAATTAAGAGAAAAAATTATTTTCCCTCTTAATTTTATTCTCTTGGCTGTGGTCACTTATTTTGGTTTTGGTAATTCTGATTTAGGTGCAACAACCAAAGAGATAAGTTATACTAATGATGATGGTGTTTTAGCAACACAACTTATCACTAAGGAAGAATTTAGAATCGGTGTACCTATTTACGGATTTAAGAATTTAAATGAAAACAAGTCCGAAGATTGGTTACGTTACGGTATAGGACAATTATTAGAAGAAGACCTCTTCCAGAATAAGAGTCTTAGTCCTGATTTTTCTTTTTTTACCGATACATCCACAAAGATTGAAGAATCATCGCTTTTTAATGATTTCTACATAGATGGTGATTATAAAAACGAAGATGGTGTTTATACCATTAATGCCTACAAAAGGAAATCTACCAATGGGAAAATTTTAGCTCAAAACACTTTTTCCGGCGAAGATTTGTTACCGCTTATTGATGAGATAACAGTTTTTGTTACTGAAAACTCTGGATTCTTAGAAACAAAAAAACTTCGATATCTAGATTATCCTATTAATGAGTTTATGAGCAATTCTATAGATGCCATTAAAGAATATATTAATGGCAACTACAATAAAGCAGTAGCAATAGATAACAGATTTGCCTTAGCCTATTTAGCATACGCCAAAAAATCTATGCGAATTAGTCGAGGAAAGCTAGAAGTTCAGGATTTAGCAGACAAGGCTTTTGAAAATAGAGGACGATTACCACTTCAAAAACAACTAGAGGTACACATACAACGAAATTTAGCTTATGAGAATTTTGACGAAGCCGCAGAACAAGTAAAATTGCAATTAGAAGTAGATCCTTTAAATGATTTCTACAATGAGGTATTATTCAGTATTTATGGTGAAACTCGCCAAACGGATAAGTATCTTGAATCTTCGGGTAAACTTTTTGATATTACACAAAGCCCAGACACTGGTACAAACTTAGCTATTGCAGCCATGGTAAATGGTGATGACGATATGCTGATTGATGAGATTAAAAAATATGAACTAATAAGTCCAAACTTAAAGTTGTTTAGAATTCAACCGCTTTTATTTAAAGGGGAAGTTGAAAAGGCTGAAGCCATTTTAAAGGAAATGGAAGTTATGTATCCAAACAATAAAAGAAGAGCAAGTGTTTACGATTCTGCGGTAGCATATATAAAAGAAAATGGATATGACATTTCGAAATTTAAAAATTTTGAAGGTCAATTTCGTTCTGGATTTAATGAGCAAATCCATACCTATTGGATACAACATAACAGACTAATTCAATATGTGAAGAATCAGACCATGCATGCCCTATTGCCAGGTGGAAAAAATTCGATGGTGTCTGGTTTTATGAATAATGAGACTTACAAATATGATTTAATCCTTAATGAGGCAGGCAAACCAATTGGCATGAACTTTAATGAGGTGAATTACAGAAGTACTAATTCATTTTGGTTCTGGAAAGAAGACGAAGCTATTATAAAAGCCCATGATGCTTATGATAATGGCAATTATGAGGACGCCGTTACATTATATGAGATTGCCAGTGAAGCAAACCCAAAACACGCCTATTTACAAAATATGATAGCGTATTTAAACTACATCAAGGAAAATGATGAAGCACTGATACTAGAACAGAATAAGTCATTTGCTGGTGATTATGGCCCAAGAAAATTTTGGATTGAGGACGGTAAATTTTTCTACAAACGTAAAGACGATAATTCGGAATTGGCTAAGGTTGAATTACTACCAATTTCTAAAAACAGATATATGGATTTAACCAGACTAGGCACTATTATGGCATTTGAAGAAGATGATTCTGGTAAAATGGCTTCAAAAAGTTATAGTTATATCATTGGAAAAGAACTAGCCTTTGAGTGGAAGCACGATATTGGCAACCAAACTACGAGTAATTACTTTTTGAAGGATGAGTAAACTAACCCAACCAACCTTCTCTATCTAAGCTTCTGTATTGAATAGCCTCACTGATATGATGTCCTAAAACCTGCTCTGAATCCTCCAAATCAGCAATAGTTCGTGATACTTTTAATATTCTATCGTAAGCTCTTGCTGAGAGATTTAAACGTTCCATAGCAGATTTTAATAATTGTAAAGAACCGTTCTCAAGCTTACAGTATTCTCGTATGTGCTTGGTATTCATCTGTGCATTGTAATGCACAGCATCTAAAGCTTTAAATCTAGCTGACTGAACTTCTCGTGCTTTCGTAACTCGGTTGCGGATATCTACTGAAGATTCTGCCTTTGTGTGATCTGAAAGTTTTTCAAAAGGTACTGGAGTAACTTCAATATGTATATCTATTCGGTCTAAAAGTGGTCCTGAAATTTTCCCCATATACCGTTGCATTTCTGCAGGACTTGAGGTTACAGGTGCATCAGGGTCATTAAAATATCCACTAGGACTCGGATTCATACTAGCCACCAACATAAACGATGAAGGGTATGTTACTGTAAACTTAGCCCTTGAAATAGTGACTTCTCTATCTTCTAATGGTTGCCGCATGACCTCAAGAACTTCCCGTTTAAACTCTGGTAATTCATCTAAAAACAAAACACCGTTATGCGATAACGAAATTTCGCCGGGTTGCGGATAACTGCCACCACCAACTAATGCTACATTAGATATAGTATGGTGTGGACTTCGAAATGGACGTTGCGACATTAATCCAGTATGTGCCTTAACTCTTCCAACCACAGAATGAATCTTAGTAGTCTCTAATGCTTCATGTAAAGTCATTGGTGGTAATATACTCGGTAGTCGCTTTGCCAACATGGTTTTACCAGAACCTGGCGGACCAATAAGAATAATATTATGTCCACCTGCAGCAGCAATTTCCATACAACGTTTTATACTTTCTTGCCCTTTAACATCAGCAAAATCAAACTCAGGAACATCAAGATTTTTATAAAATTCCTCACGTGTATCTATATGTGTGTGTTCTAATACTTCACCTTTATTAAAATGATTAATCACTTGGGTGATATTGTTAACGCCATAAACGTTTAAGTCGCTAACTATGGCTGCTTCTTTGGCATTTTGGTTTGGTAAAATAAAATGTTTAAATCCTTCTTCTCTTGCTTTTACCGCAATTGGTAAAGCTCCTTTTATGGGCTGAAGAGAACCATCTAATGACAACTCACCCATTATAAGGTAATCTTCTAAATTATCTGCTTTTATTTGATTAGAGGCTGCTAAAATCCCAATAGCAAGTGTTACATCGTACGCTGAGCCTTCTTTACGCAAGTCTGCAGGCGCCATGTTAATGGTGATTTTTTTACCAGGAATTCTAAACCCATTATTATTCAAAGCAGCTGCTATACGGTAATTACTTTCTTTTATGGCGTTATCTGGCAACCCCACTAAATGGTAACCAACACCTTTATCAATATTGACCTCAACTGTTATGGTAGAAGCCTCAACACCAAATACGGCACTTGCAAAAACTTTTTTGAGCATGTGTTAAATAGGAATCTAAGTTATTAAGCTTTAAGAGTTTCCTTATTAAACTTGCAAAACTAAGTCAATATGTAGCTAATAAATTGTGCAATCGTTTTATCGGTGGTTACTATTTGTTAAGCGGATGTTATCGGCGATTTTCGGTAAAATTCGGTGTTAAATTTTGATTACAAGAAAAAATAACTGGTGATAATCTAGTTTTTAACAAACTTAAGAGTCTGTAAAGCATTATCTGATTCTAGTTTTAAGAAATATATACCCTCAATTAAATTTTTAACATCTAAGGCATATTCGAAGGTATTTGAATTTAGAGATACCATTCTTAGTAACCTACCATTCATATCATAAACAGAAATTTGATTAACAGACAATTTGGATGTGATATAAAGCGTGTTATTAGTTGGGTTTGGATAAATACTAATTTTATTAGTCTCAAAATCATCTATTGATAATGCAGCATTAACAAATTCTGTCGAAACTGTATTAGTTACAATTGCAGGATTAAAATCGAAATAAATATCTGCAACGCCATTTACGATATCACCGACTACGACATCATTCTTAGGTTTAATTTTAAAAGTAATATAGCCGTGTGAATTGGCCTCATCTGTAGAACTATCAGGTAGATTGATATTATTGAAAATAAATTCTATGCTATTACCATCTGTAATTTCTACGCGACCATTATGACTCAAGCTCTGTAATTGCATAGTAGTCCAATCTAATTGATCATCTAATATATGGTCTACTCTTACATTAATAGCACTAGCGGTTCCAGTATTTTGAAAACGGATAATATAATGTAAGTACTTATCCGCATCATCAATTAACACCTCATCACCTTCTAAAACCCTAATATCATTAGGGTCATAAGAGCCAATAACAGTTTGGTTTAGCTCAAATGTATTGTCATTTTCTGTTGCATCACCTGAAATTGGTGTTATGGAGGCTGTTGAGACTAAGATGTCATTAATATTGGTTATAGGTGGTGCAAATACATTAAACTCCAAATCTATAGTTCTTGTCTCAAATGGATTTAAATCTGCATAATTAAAGGTAAGACTATTCGATGTTTGAGATGTTACAGTTTCGCTTGCTGACAAAAATTGGAGCTTACTATCATCAAACTCAAATGTAATATCTCCACTCAATTGTGTTGTACCATTATTGTTAAAGACCAACTGATAGCTTGTATCAAAACCTGGGCGTGGGTCATCTATATTAGGATATGTAACAATATTAACATCATTAACCGTAGATATTGGTGTTATACAGAAATCGATTATGTCTGTATTATTCACTCCAGTAAAGCTAGATATTTCTGAAACTGGATCTACAGTATAATATGATGGAAGATTGTTAATCATAGTAGTTTCAAAATCCCCTTCATTTACTCCTAATGAATAACTACCATTTTCACTTGAAAATGTTGAAAAACTATCATCTCCATTATCGGCAACAACCATAACTTGGTTAATAAATTCTGATGATTGACAATCTTGGCCATTAGCAGAATATGTAATCGTACCAGAAATTTCATTACCTATATCATAAAGAAAATTCTCACACCAGTATAGAGTACCTGTTTGAAGCAATCCTGTCGCAGATACTATATCAAAATCATTATCACCATCAACATCAGCAACAGAGAAATCTTTAGATCCAAAATTATCAGTGATAGTTAAGGGTAAACCAAAATCACCATCGCCATCCATATTTCTGTACCAGGTAATTTTTGAGCCTCCGGTTATAATATCTATATTACCATCTAAGTCTACATCAAATCCTTGGGCAGTTGAAATACTGTTAGAATTTTGACTAATAATTAACTCACTAGAACTAAAATCACCAAGCCCATCACTGTTTCTGTACAAAGAAACTTCCGAACTGAAAAATTCTTCATGAGCAATTAAAATATCTAAATCAGAATCACCGTCTACATCTGCCAATGACATATGTTTTAACTCGTCAAAATCTGAAGAAGAAGATATTTGATTTCGAGGACCAAAAGTTCCATTCCCGTCCAAATTCTCAGTCCAAAATACCCCATATGATGAGCCCCAATCTACACCAAGAATTAAATCAACATCTCCATCTGAATCGATATCAGAGGCTATTATAGAAATAACATCCTCGACTCCATTTTGATCAAAAACTAGTACCTCATCTTCAAAACGACCATTAATATTTTCATGTACAAATATTTCACCGCCAGCAAGACCTCCAGTACATATTATAATATCCTGATCATTGTCACCATCAATATCAGCATGAGTGAAATTAGCAAAATTAAAAGTTTGATTTTCAACAATCGTTGGTTCGTCAAAATTACCGTTTCCATCTAAATTTTCATACCAAAAAATATCTCTGGAAGACGTTTCATAACCAAGAACATCAATATCTAAATCACCATCAATATCGACAGGATAAACTTTATCACCTATTCCAGCAGAAGGAAAGTCAAGTAAGTAACGGGTTCTATACTCTCCATCATCATTTGGATACCAATTAATTACATTCCTAGTATTTGCAAGGATATCCAAATCGCCATCATTATCCAAATCGCATAAATCAATAGATTTAGGGTTGCTAAAGTAATTTGAAACAGATTTTTCTAACATTGAAAAGTCACCCAATCCATCTAAATTTTCATACCAAACTAATTCTGATGAAACAATGTCAAAATCACCATCGCCATCAAAATCTCCAGCAGAAACATAATTGGCAGAACTAGCACTGGTAGTTAAATTTTGTTGTGAACCAAAGCTACCCATACCATCTAAATTCTCATACCAAGAAATTTTATTTATACCCGAACCAAAAGAGGCTGACATTACATCAATATCATTATCACCATCTAAGTCTTCAGCATATACAGATGCAGATAAAGTAGCTTCAGTAGTTATAATAGCTCCACTAAAATTTCCATTACCATCTAAATTCTCATACCAAGAGACATTACTACTATAAACAGCTAATATATCTAAATCAGAATCATTATCTATATCTGCAACAACTACTTGATCATAACCATCAAAAGGATAACTAGCTATTAATTGGATTGTTCCAAAATCAGCGGTTTGACTATTTAAATTCTCAATCCAATATACACCACCTCCATTACCATCGGTCGCAAAAACAATATCATTATCGTTATCATTATCCATATCTGCAACAACAACTGATGTAGCACCTCCTTGGATCCCAATTATATTTTGACTACCAAAACTACCTAATCCATTAGTATTTTTATACCACGCTATTTTACCATCGTTAAGAGATACCGAAACAACATCAGGATATCCATCACTGTCAATATCTGCAATGTAGACATCTCTTGGCCTGTTAACACTAGAGGTAATTAAATTTTGCGGACCAAAATTACCCAACCCATCTAAATTTTCATACCAGACTATTCTTCGTTCATTTGCAGTATTTGAATCGATAGCTGCAACAATATCAATATCACTATCACCATCTATATCTGCGCCGTATACAGAATATATTTGAAAAGTTGATTCGACTTCCGTAGAATGAAAAATTCCATCTCCATCTTTATTATCAAACCAAACTATTTGCCCTATACTTGAAGATAATATATCCTGATTACCATCACCGTTAATATCTACTACCCTAATACATGAAGCTGATAATGCATGACTATCTTCGTGAAAAATTAGTCTATCTTCAAAACTAATCTGACTAAAACCAAATTGAAAGAAAAATAGTAACGCAAGTTGTAAGTAAAACTTCTTCATTTAATTTATTTTCGACTAATTAAATAATTATATTCTACAATACAAACTCCAAAGCTCGTTTTTCGTTGTAATAAAATTCTCTCTTGTTTATAAACCCCACATGCCCGCCATGATTAGGCATTTCTAAGTATACATTTGGATTTTCTTCTGCTTCTTTTATTGGGTAACAACTATCTGTCAAACCCTTAAATGGTAACCACACCTTTATCTAAATTAAATTCAAAAGTTATGATTGTTACTTCAACATAAAAAATAGCATGGCAAATACTTTTTTAAAGCATTAATTATCTTTTTAAAGTAAAATGAGAACTATATGATTTAAGAAGGCCATCTATTGTTTTATAATTAACTAGAAACCAATAATCGTTTGTTGGCATATTAACCCCATTATAAGTACCATTCCAATATGGTTTAGAAGGATTCAAAGATGTTAATAATTTGCCATATCTATCATAAATAAAAACGATATAACTACAATCACTTAGAGTGTCTAAGTACCAAAAATCATTATATCCATCGTTATTAGGTGTAAAAAACTTTTTAATTCTAAAACAATCCTCCTCAACATTCTGAAGGCAATCAATAATAACCTGTCCCAAAGTATCTTCACAACCTGTCGCATCTTCTGTAACAACAATATTATCATAACTACCAAATGGTAAACCTGTAATCTCTGCATTACCACTAGCATCTGATTGTAAATTTAAACTCACAGGTGTACCCTGATAATCATATGTTATTACATAGTTTGTATTTGACAATAATTCGGATATAACAATACTACCATCAGATAGCCCACAAAAACTAGCATCAGTAAATGAAATTGATGCATCTAGCTGTGTTGATTCTAATTCCAATAAACCTATCCCATCCGTACATGACAAGACAGTATCTACAACCATAATATTTTCATACTGGCCTGAACTCAATCCTATTATTAGAATCTCTCCATTTGAATCAGCGGTATAAATATCTTGAACCAGTACAGAATTATAAAAATAATCCACAACATAAGATTGATTTGGAACTAAATCTGAGATTACTATTTCTCCATCTTCAGAACTACATGATGAAGGATCGGAAGCAGTGAAAGATAAAATGAAATCTGGTTCATCAATAATGATCTGTCCCAAAGTATCTTCACAACCTGTCGCATCTTCTGTAACAACAATATTATCATAACTACCAAATGGTAAACCTGTAATCTCTACATTACCACTAGCATCTGATTGTAAATTTAAACTCACAGGTGTACCCTGATAATCATATGTTATTACATAGTTTGTATTTGACAATAATTCGGATATAACAATACTACCATCAGATAGCCCACAAAAACTAGCATCAGTAAATGAAATTGATGCATCTAGCTGTGTTGATTCTAATTCCAATAAACCTATCCCATCCGTACATGACAAGACAGTATCTACAACCATAATATTTTCATACTGGCCTGAACTCAATCCTATTATTAGAATCTCTCCATTTGAATCAGCGGTATAAATATCTTGAACCAGTACAGAATTATAAAAATAATCCACAACATAAGATTGATTTGGAACTAAATCTGAGATTACTATTTCTCCATCTTCAGAACTACATGATGAAGGATCGGATGCAGTGAAAGATAAAATGAAATCTGGTTCATCAATAATGATCTGTCCCAAAGTATCTTCACAACCTGTCGCATCTTCTGTAACAACAATATTATCATAACTACCAAATGGTAAACCTGTAATCTCTACATTACCACTAGCATCTGATTGTAAATTTAAACTCGAAGGTGTACCCTGATAATCATATGTTATTACATAGTTTGTATTTGACAATAATTCGGATATAACAATACTACCATCAGATAGCCCACAAAAACTAGTATCAGTAAATGAAATTGAAGCATCTATATTAGATATTAATATATCTTCAGAGTAATTAAAAGATTGCCCATTAGAAATAACAGTTAGCTCTATAGTGTATATACCTGCAGATGTATAGGTATGAGTAGGGTTTTCATCTTCAGAAGTAGTACCATCACCAAAATCCCAAGTTAAACTATCATAGTTTTGGGAAATAGCAGCATTAAATTGTGTTGGTTCTCCTAAGCAATTACTTTGTGTTTGAAAACTTATTTCAAATAGAACAGGGGAAAAAGACGGTAAACCCAACAAACATCTGCGTCCCTCCAAATACAAGTCATTACTTTGATAATCGCATCCCGTTCCAACTATGTTTGGATTATTTATCGCATCAAGATAAAGGCTTTGGAATTTTGCTACATAAATTTTGCCATCAGGACCTAATTGTAGAGCTGCATTTTGTGTTGTTCCAATACTAACAGGGAGTTGAGAATCAATTATATCCGTTGATGAACCTGCCAGCAAATTGTATTGAAAAACTGAAATCCCTCGAATACTTACATATAATACTTGACTATTAGGTGAAAATTCTACTCCATAAACTGATGTCGAAAATGTTTCATTAGCATCTGGAGTATCAAATAATGTAACAGGGTTAGAAACAATTCCTGTTGAAGTGTTAAAATCGAATAATTGAACTTCGGATAATCCAGTAGCTCTTGCGACCGCCAACTTAGTACCATCTGGAGATATCTTTATTTGTCCGATTGGATAATTATCCCAATTTGAGCTAAAAACTAAAGTACCAACTGCACTTATTACGGGTGTTGTATTTATACCTGAACTGGAAACACTATAAGCAATAAACTCATTACTATTTGATTTATGACTTATAACCCATAACCCATCATTATTCGCATTTTTGACCGCAACAAGTTTTTCAGTTGTAGGTGTATGAAGCATAATATTCTTATTTGCAGTAACACCTCCTAAACCAAAATCTAATGACATATCTACTTCAGAATATTGTAAACCGTCAGGTCCAACTAAATCATCAACTGTAAAAATATAATAAATATCAGGGTCATTTGGTTTACTAACTATAAGTGCTGAATGTGTGCTGCTCTCATTACCGTTCAAGTCATTGCCATTTAGCATAACTTGATGATTTTTATTCCAAACAGTTACACCATCAGTATAGAATAATAGGCTACCATTAGCGTCAGAAATTATTGAAGAACCTTCTACTGTATCTATCTGACCATTTAATAAAGCAACTGGAACATTTGTATTAAAATCTATACCAGCATTTTCACCAAAATACCAAACATTATGTTCACCTTGAGAAAAAACAGAGGTATTTAAAAAAATAATTAATATTAATAGTAATAAGTTCTTCAACATTTTTTTATAATGTTAGGTGATTTTAAGTTTTGCTTTAGACTCAACAAATTAAATAACTTGATATTATGCAAAAATGGTTCATTTTCTTTTACTAACCTCTAAATTATAAATGAAATTACCAATTTCACATACATGCTGTTAACTCTTCATTTAAACCAACCCAAAAAGTTTTAGTTTAAACATCAACTCTAAAATTACTATGTATAGATTTTTTGATGATGAACTTAGATTTACTATACCTCTATATCAATGCTTATCAATAAATTCTATGGCTCTCCACTCATTATAGTATAAATTCTTCTTATCGATAAACCCCACATGCCCGCCATGATTTGGCATTTCTAAGTATACATTTGGATTTTCTTCTGCTTCTTTTATTGGGTAACAACTATCTGATAAAAACGAATCATTTTTTGCATTAATAATTAACGACGGTACTTTAATATTGGGTAAGAACTGAAGTGAGCTACACTTATCATAATAGTCGTATGCATCTTTAAAACCATGCGCTTTTGAGGTGTAGATATGATCGAACTCAATAAGGTTCGTAATAGCATCATAATCTGCTTTAGTAATCTTATCTGGGTAGTGCTCTAGCTTAGGTTTTAATTTTGCTTTTAAATGCTTCAAGAATCGAATAGCATAATGTTTGTTCTTCCAGCTTAATAACTCATCACAAGATCCTTTAAGATAACAAGGTACCGATACAGCAATAACAGCCTTAACTTCACTAGGTACATTATCTCGCTCACCGACATACTTCAATGCCATATTTGCACCTAAGCTTATACCTTTTATATAAACTTCACTATACTGATTTTTTGACAGAACATGATTTACAACAGCCTCTAAATCTTCAGTTGCACCAGAATGATAACTACGATACAAGGTGTTAGGTTCACCACTACAACTCCTAAAGTTTACGGCACATGCATCAATACCATTTGCATTGAATAGCTTAGCAGGTGCTGTCATATAAGGGCGTTGGCCATTACCTTCTAATCCATGTAAAAGAATAATAACCTTATCCGTTTTTTGTTGTGTATAACTCCAGTCTAAATCCAGAAAATCACCGTCTGGTAGGGTCATACGTTCTCTTGTTTGAACTACGCCATTAACACGGCGCACTAGACCTGAATAAACAGTTGACACAAAACTAGTTCTCGCCCAAATGGGCGCCTTATATGTTGGTTGGATTATTGGCATTTACTCTCAAAAGTAAGACCTTTCGACTGCACTTCGACTTCGCTCAGTGACCACGCTCAAGGTGACAACAGATAAACTTTTATTTTAGAACTGTAAACTCAATAGAAGAATCATTATAAACTTTATGCGTTTGCGCTTTAAAATCTTCTTCCTTGGCTAGAAAAATATTATCGACGTATGTCTGTGGATTTGCATCTATATAAGGGAAAAATGTACTCTGAACTTGTACTTGAATTTTATGCCCTTTCTTAAATGTATGAAACACATCTTGTAGCTTTAAATTAACCGCAGTTTTTTGGTTTGGTACAAATGGTTCTGGGTCACTCATACTATTTCTAAAACGTCCACGCAATACTTCACTGCGCACCATCATATGATAATTGCTTAGTTTTAAATGGTCTTGAATATCATCTGTGTTTTCAGTTTCTCCAGGAAATACATCTACCACTTTTACAATCCAGTCGGCTGCTGTACCAGTAGTAGATACATTTAATTTAGCCATAATATCGCCAGCGAGTGTAACATCATTTTCTAATACTTGTGTTTCAAAGGTCAACACATCTGGACGGCGAGATGCAAAACGCTGGTCGTCAGTCATAAATTTTCGAGGTGTAAAGCCAACCTTAATGTCTTCAGTATATGGTACTGGTTTTTTTGGATCACTCACAAAATCCGAAGTTGCAATATTACGTGTTGCCTGTTGTGTTAAACGTTCGTCTGGCTGTAAAAAGTAACTTTCAGTCGATACATTTTGTGGTGGCCACGTTTCAAAAGACTGCCATACTTTTTTACCAGTATCAAACATATGCGCCTCTGGTAAACCTGTATTACCATCTGCTTCTCCTTTTAGGAAATGATTAAAGAATTTAGTTTCAATTTCTTTCTGGAAATAGTCCGATATCCCATCACCAAAATGAATATTCCCAATGACTTGACGCTCTTTGTTTCTTGCCCAATCGCCATGACTCCAAGGTCCAAATACAACCGTATTGTAGTTATCACTATTTTGCTCAATGCTTTCATAAGTATTATATGGCCCATATAAGTCTTCAGCATCAAATTGTCCACCAACAATCATGGTTGCCGGCTTAATATCTTTTAAATGCTGAATAATACCTCTGCTCTTCCAAAATTCATCGTAAGTAACGTGCGTCTTTAACTGTTCCATAAACACATTGTCTTCACCGTAGAATTTATCTAGCTTACTCAAAGGCATGTTATCAAGGAAAAATTGATGTTGATCTTCAGTTCCTAAATCTGGGAACTCGTACCATGATTCTGTTGTTGGTGTGTCTTTCATATACCCAAAAACCGAAGTTGCTCTCCAATAGCTCAATAAATAAGCACCGTTATGGATAAAATCATCAAAGAAGAAATCACCAATACATGCTTGCGGTGATGCGGCTTTTAATGCTGGATGCGAATCTAATAACGAATAAGTTGTATAAAACCCTGGGTACGAAATACCGTAAGTGCCAACTTTACCATTATTGTGTGCTACATTGTTTACTAACCATTCTATCGTATCGTAAGTATCACTAGCTTCATCTGTTTGATCACCGGTTTTATTTGGAATGTAAGCGCGCATGTTATCGTAAACACCTTCACTATTCCATCTTCCACGAACATCTTGATAGACCATAATGTTACCTTCTTCCATTAAATATTTGTTTGGTCCAACTTTAGAAGGAAATTCATTTTCGCCATAAGGACGACAACTATATGGTGTACGTTTTAATAAAATAGGATAGGTTTTAGACGTGTCTTTCGGTGTGTATATTGTAGTATGGAGTTTAATTCCGTCTCGCATTGCAATAGTAACTTCCTTTTTGGTGTAGTTATCCTTTACATACGTATCGGCTTCAGAAGTTTCGTTAATATCAATGGCTTGATGCTCTGTTTCTTTACAATTTATAAGTAGAATTGAAAAAAGTGCTAGGAGTAAAATTCTTTTTGACATATGGGTTAGTTTTTTTGACGCCTAAAGATAGTTCATTCTAGAGAATGATTTGAGAAAGAAATGTTAATGCTTCGACTTCGCTCAGCACAAGCAAGCACAGTGACCAATTTTAATTTTAGACTTCTACACTGGTAAATTGAAATGAATTTCCATTAAACAGTCCTTTGTCGCTCAATTTTAAAGAAGGAATTACCAATAATGCCATAAAAGATAAGCTCATGTATGGTGCATGTAACTTACTGCCTAAATCTTTTGCCATTTTATCTAAATGTGAATACGCTGCACCAATAGTTTCGGCATTTTTATCACTCATTATACCCGCAACAGGAAGCGGTACTACTTTTTCCTTAGAATCTGAAACTGCACATATTCCGCCTCGATTTTCAATTATAAGATTTACGGCCTCACAAATAGCTTCATCTGAAACGCCTACAGCAATAATATTATGTGAATCGTGACCTACAGACGATGCAATTGCACCCTCTTGAAGTCCAAAATTCTTGATGAATGCAATAGCAGGTTTTTCGTTTTTATAGCGATTAACAACTGCCATTTTTAGCACATCAGTTTTAGTATTTGAAACAAGGTTACCATTGCTAATTGTTGAGGAATCAATACCTTCATTTGTAATCAATTCTCCATCTAAGCATTCAATTACTCTAATATTTGGTGAATTAGATTCGAATCTAAAGTCAGATACTTCTTTTTTATTTGTATTGAAGTTATTCAGGTTTTTAAAGTCAATAGTTTTAATCTTTGAGTTGCCATTATCAAAAACCAATTCACCATCTATATAAGTCTGAATGGTTTTAAAATTTTCTAGATCTTCAACAATTGTGCAATCTGCAGTATCACCAACTTTAAGCAATCCAACATCTAGATTGTAATGTCGTACAGGATTAATACAAGCCACTTGTAATACTTTAAACACATCAATACCTTTTTTAACTGCTCTAGCACACAGTTGATTAATATGACCTAGCAATAAATCATCAGGATGTTTGTCATCGCTACAAAACATCATATTCTTGTAGTGTGCATCTAGCAAATCAATCAGCGCATCAAAGTTTTTTGCAGCACTGCCTTCTCGGATAATGACTTTCATTCCTTTTTGTAACTTCTCAAGACCTTCTTCATAGGTAAAGCACTCATGATCGGTAGATATTCCAGCCGAAATGTATTTGTTCAAGTCTTCACCTCGCAATCCTGGTGCATGCCCATCAATAGGCTTATTATAATGCTTTGCCCAATCGATTTTTTTATGGACTTCGGCATCATCGTAAATTACACCTGGATAATTCATCATCTCCGCCATATACTTTATATCTGGGTTAGCCATTAAAGCTTTAATATTTTCTGAATCGATAATTGCACCTGCAGATTCGAAAGGTGTTGCTGGCACGCAAGATGGTGCGCCAAAATTGAACTTAAAAGGAGTCTGTTTCCCATTTTCTATCATAAACTCAACACCTTTTACACCAAGAACATTTGCTATTTCGTGTGGGTCAGATACAGTTGCTACAGTGCCGTGCTTTACTGCTACCTTTGCAAATTCTGAAGGCACCAACATTGAGCTTTCGATATGAATGTGCGCATCTATAAATCCTGGTAAGATATAATGATTTTCGGCACAATTTTTTTCAATAATGCTAGAAATTTTACCATCTTGGAAGGTGATTTCACCCTTAAATACTCTGCGATTAAGTATATCTACTATATGACCTTTAAGCTTCAATTAATTTAATTTTAAGAATGCTAGTTGTAGAGTTATTAATTTTAAATCGTTCATCTGCTCTTTTTCCCATGACCCAAACTACTTTTTCACCACTCATTAAAAGCCAAACATTATCTTTTTCTAATGGTGTTAACTTTTCGTCTTTTAAATATTTACTAATCTTCTTTTTGCCTTTCATTCCAAAAGGATAAAATTCATCACCTGTTTTCCATTGACGTATTTGCAGAGGAAATTCGAGCTGATTAGCATCTACATAAATTTCTTGTACGCTGTTAGTATTTCCCAGCGTGACTTTGGAAAAGTTAACTTCTCCAATAGGTAATTGAATATTGGTTTCAAGATCAGAAATGACAATAGCATCGTTATTTTGTTTCTCTTGATGTAATGCAGTTAAGATTAAGAACTCTCTGTGTTTGGTCAGCTTATGTGTATTAGAGATTACATATTTGCCTGTTTCTGCATCTAATAAATTTTCAACATCATTCCATTCTGTAAAGCCATAATCCTTAAACATCTCAAACAAATATGCCTTAGAATTATTTACTTTTTTAAACTCTGAAACGTTATAAGTGACTTCTTTTTCGTTTTTAGAAATAATAGCTCTTTTAGATACCGCTTTTAGACTTTCGGTTACAATATCTGTTGTATCATTAAGATGAGATAAGGTATTTTGAAAACTTTCGAGTAATCGAGGATTTATTTCCTTTAAAATAGGAATAACCTCATGACGCAATTTATTTCGTAAATATTTTCTGGACGAATTACTACTATCTTCTCGCCAAATAATGTTGTTTGCTCTTGCATAATCTTCAATCTCTAATCTTGAAAATTGGAGCAATGGCCGTATAACAGTACCGTTAACTTCAGGAATTCCTGTTAAGCCATTTAAACCTGTTCCACGAGTAAAATTGATTAAAAAGGTTTCCAAATTATCATCGGCATGATGGGCCGTTAAAACATAATTGAACTGTAATTGCTCTGCTAATTCTTCAAACCAATTATAGCGCAACTCACGCGCTGCCATTTGTATTGAGAGTTTATGTTCTTGAGCGTAAGCTTGAGTATCAAAATTTTGGACAAATGTCTCTACATCTAATTGCTCACCTAACTCTAAAACAAAGTCTTCATCTTCATTACTTTCTTCATCACGCAAATTGAAATTGCAGTGCGCTAACGCAAAATCTAAATCCAATTTATGACATAAATGCGCTAAAACTACACTATCAATTCCTCCAGAAATGGCAATAACAGACTTGCCTTTTTTTAGAAATGGAAGTTTTGATTCGATATAGTTGTCAAATTGGTTTTGCACAGTTCAAATGTATAGAATTAATTCTCCAACACCTCACGCATTGCTTTCGCTTTTACCAAACACTCTTCGTATTCTCTCAAAGGACTACTTTTGGCGGTAATTGCACTACCAACAGAGTAAGACACATATTTAGTCTTTTCATTGTATAAAATGGTCCTGATAATTACATTAAAGTCAAAATCTCCATTTGGCGTAAAATAACCTACAGAACCAGAATACAAACCACGTTTAGTTTCTTCTAAATTCTCTATAATTTTCATCGCTGATATCTTAGGAGCACCTGTCATGCTACCCATCGGAAAGGTTGTTTTTAAAACGTCTACTGGTTTAATATTGTCCTCTAAGCTAGCCGAAATCGTAGAAATCATCTGATGTACTTGTAGAAATGAATAGACTTTACATAATTCTTCGACCTGCACACTTCCTTTTTTAGCAGTATGTGATAAATCATTTCGCACTAGGTCTACAATCATAATATTTTCACTTCGCTCCTTTTCATCATTTGCCAAATCTATAGCTAATTGCCGATCTTCTTCTTCTATTTCTGAACGTTTGGCAGTACCTTTTATAGGTTGTGAAATCACTACATCTTTTTCCTTTTTAATATAGCGTTCTGGTGAAGCTGACAGTAAGTATTTACTATCTGTTTTTAGAAATGTAGCAAATGGTGGCTTTGAGATTTTATTTAATTTATTGAAAGTCTGAAGCGGATGTATTTTGTGATTTTCTGAATAGAATTCCTGGCAAAAATTAGCTTCATATATATCGCCACGTTGAATATGAGCTAACATGTGCTCTACCTTTTCAAAATACTCGTCTTTATGAATTCTAAGTTTTATTTTTATAGGTTTCTGAAATTTATCATCCGGATTTGGAATTTCTACTTGAGTTATAGCCTTAAAGTCATTTTCAATTTCGTCATCTACCATCTTTAAATACTGAATCTCAAGTGTATTGTCCTTAATTAAAAACAGTTTTTTTGGTTGAAAAAAATACAAATCTGGAAAAAATAATTGGTCAGGATTGTCAGAAGACAGCTCTTCTATCGCGTTTTTTAAATCATAAGTGAGATAGCCAAATATCCAATCTCTAGTAGTCTCTTGATATTCGGTTAATTTGTCAAATGCTTCAAAGTAATCCGTTTTTATAGATGTAAAAGCGTCTACTGCCAAAACCGCATCATAATTGTAGTATCTATCCTTATGATTATTTGAATCTAACCAAACAATATCATCAAATTGTTGAGCCCAACTTAATAATTGTTGTTTGAATGTATTGGGATTTTTTAAGGGGTAAAATATACTTGTTCTCAATAGAAAAATAATTACCGCAATTTACCGAAATTTTAGTTTTTAGATAAACTGGATTGCATATGCATTATATTTGCCACATAAAATTTCGGTGTGACTTTTCAAGATTTAAATTTAAATACGCCTTTATATAATGCCTTAGATGATTTAGGGTTTGTAAATCCTACACCTATTCAGGCTGAAGCATTTAATGTGGTAGCCTCTGGTAAAGATGTAGTTGGTATTGCACAAACTGGTACTGGTAAGACTTTTGCCTATATGCTACCAATATTAAAACATCTCAAGTATTCACGACAAGATAACCCAAGAGTATTGGTCTTGGTTCCTACACGAGAGTTAGTTGTTCAAGTGGTTGATGAAATTGAAAAGCTTTCTAAGTACATTAACAATCGAGTACTAGGTGTATATGGTGGCACGAATATTAATACCCAAAAACAAGCTGTAGCTCAGGGATTAGATATCATTGTAGCGACACCAGGAAGGCTTTACGACTTAGCTGTAAGTCGTGTTTTACAGTTAAAATCCATACAGAAATTAGTGATTGATGAAGTCGATGTGATGCTCGATTTAGGTTTTAGACATCAGCTTATGAATATTTTTGACATCTTACCTGAACGTAGGCAAAATATTATGTTTTCTGCCACTATGACCAAAGATGTAGATGATTTAATTACCGATTTTTTTATCAATCCTAAAAAAATTCAGATTGCCGTTTCTGGAACTCCATTAGAAAATATAAAACAATCTTTTTACAGCGTACCCAACTTTTACACCAAAGTCAATTTACTAGAACATCTACTTCAGGATACTGAAAGCTATTCTCGAGTTTTAATATTTGTAGCTTATAAACGAATGGCTGACCGTCTTTTTGATAAACTTGAAGCGTTATTTTACGGTCAAAGTTGTGTTATTCACTCTAATAAAACACAAAACTATCGGCTAAGAAGCATCGAAGCATTTCGTAACGGTGAACATCGAATTCTCGTTGCCACAGATGTAATGGCAAGAGGACTGGATATTGACAATATAACGCATGTGATCAATTTTGATACTCCAGACTATCCAGAAAACTATATGCATAGAATTGGAAGAACTGGTCGAGCTGAAAAAGAAGGTAATGCCTTATTATTCTCTACACCAAAAGAAATGGAAGCTAAAGAACGGATTGAGTCTTTAATGAAAATGAAAATTGAAGTTCTCGATTTACCTGAAGATGTAGAAATTTCAACTGAACTCATCGAAGAAGAACGCCCACAAATAAGAGAACGTTACAACCCAACTAAACGCAATAAAGAAGATGAACCTGGACCTGCATTTCATGAAAAGAAAGCTAAAAACCAAAAGGTAAATCTTGGTGGTTCTTATAGACGAGAAATGGCAAAAAAATATAAGAAACCAAAAACTCGAGGAGATAAAAACTTTAATAAAAGAAATAAGAAGCGTAAATAATAAAAAAGCCTCTTTGGGGGAAAGAGACCCTTAAAACAATCAAGTACTGCAGGATCGCATTTTATTATGAAAATAAAATCTATAACCCTAACCTCATAGTTAATCCTGCATTTGTACTTGATTTTCGGTTAAGTTATTGATAGGGATTATAATTTTTCCATCTTTGTTTCTAAGTATTACAGATATATTTTCTAACGCATCTATTGAATATTCCTCACCATTAAATATTATTTTTTGTCCAACCTCATAGGTCTTTCTAGCATAAAAAGTATTCAATAATTTACCTACAACTTCTCTAGCGCCTAATCCAAAAGCTAATGCAAATGCAACAAGAAAAGTTGCAAGTATCATGGTTACATTACTGGTAATAATATCTGTATTAACACCGGCTTGGTTTAGTGTCGTAATCGAAATAAATATGAGTAGTAGAAAGAATACTGCTTGGCTTATTAATTTTCCGCCAGACAAATCCATAGATTCAAAAAATGATTTTAATCCTTTTTTGATGAAATTAGCAAACAATAACCCAAGGATAAAAATTACCAATGCCGAAAATAGTTGTGGTAAATAGCCTAATAAATTACTAATCTGAGTAGATATAATTTCGAGGCCAAGTATATCTGAAGCCATTATTAAAAGCATGACATACATTACCCATTTAACAAATTTTGATACAATTTTAATAGTATCAAAATTGAGTTTTTTTCCTTCTATAATTTCTATATCATTCAGCTTATCATCTAACTTATTCGCTTTAGCCAATCGAAGCACGCGCTTTATAAGACCTACAATAAGCTTAGTAAATAACCATCCTATAATTAGGACAATTAAAGCCCCAATGATGTTTGGGAATATCTTAGTTATCTCAAACCACATTGAGGTTAATGATTGCGTTAAAACATCTTTAAATTCAGTTACCTTATCCATACTTATTTTGTTAGGGTTAATTAAGTATTAATTTTTTCTTTTACTAGTTACGGTGTCAATAATATGACCAACATTATATGAAAAAAGCTCAGCGATTTCCATAAGAAGCTTTGCCACAGCAATGTCATGCATAACTTTACTTTTAAGCTCTTTTGGCACCTCCTTTAGAGGTTTATTTAAACTTTCAAATGGATTCTCCATTCTTCATATAATTATCGTACTTCTGTACGAGTTTATGTTTTGCTCTTTTTAGGCGCATTTTAACTGCACTCTCTCCAATATCTAAAGCATCAGACAATTCTTTGATAGACAAATTATCTTGATATTTTAGTAATAATATCATCTTCTCTTCAGGTGAAATCAGCTCCATTACTTTTTTGAGCTGTTTCACTTTCATACTCTTGAAATCTTCGGTAGAATCAATATTTTCACCAATATTTTCAATACTATCAGAACTTACAGATTGTTTTTCAATCTTCTTTGCAGTGTTACGAGTTACATAATTGACACAGTGGTTATATGTAAACGTATATAACCATGTCGAAAATTTAGATTTTCCTTTGAAACTTGCCAGCTTAACAAATACTCTCAAAAAAATATCTTGTGTTAAGTCTTTTGCTTCTTCTTTACCATTTGCAAATCCATAACACTTGTTATAAACCATAGAAGAAAACCTATCATATAAAATCTCGAACAGTAGCGTATCGTTAGTCTTAACGATTTCGGCTACTAATTCTTCATCAGATAATTTATGGACAGACACTTCTTGGGTCATTCCGCAGGTTAGGTATTATATCTATTAAGACACAGAACAGAACAGGAAGTCACTCTTTTCTAAAAAAAATTAGAAAAAGCACTTAAACCGCAATTGGTAATTGAGAAGCTAATCTTGATTTTGCACGTTTCAAGCGCATTTTTACAGCACTTTCTCCAATATTGACTATCGATGCAATTTCTTTTACAGAATAGTTTTGTTTGTATTTAAGGTTTAGGATGCTAATGTCTTTTTCTGAAAGTGATTTCATAGCCTCATATACCATTTCACTTCTATTGGTTGAATAACCATCAATGTATAAATCAATAGTATCTGACTCATCCTCTAAAAAGAAAATAGAATCATCAAGATTGGCCATAACTCTTTTAGATCTTAGGTAGTTTAAGCAGAAGTTTCTACAAAACGAATAAAACCATGTGGAAAATTTTGAATCACCATTAAATCTTTCTAATTGAATATATAGCTTAATAAATATCTCTTGGGTTAAATCTTGGGCTTCGGCTTCATTCTTTACATAATAAAAACAGGTTGAATATGTCTTTGAAGCATAACGATCATAGAGTCTTTCAAACCCTAAAGAGCTTTTGTTGGTAATAATATCATTAATGAGGGATTTGTCTGTTAGCATGATTATCTGTAAGGGATTATTGATACTCAAAACTATACGCGCACAAGATTTTTAGCATCAAGGAAAATACACGCCGATGAACAAAAGACGACTAAGTGCGTTTTTTAACGTTGTAGTGTCGAAAAAACAAAGTGAATACTAAAAAAGTAGAAAAAGTGAAAATTTACGATAAACTATCTTCTATGTCACTTAAATGATGCTTTAATGCTTTTGAGGAAATTTGTATTTCCCAGATTAAAAACGTGAGTGATAAGATTAATAGAATTAAAGCAATACCAAAGATCCAAGCAGCAGCAATATTGTAATCTACATAGATTAAAAACATCGTCAATACACAAAGCAATAAACTTGAAATCCCTAAAATCTGCATATACCGTGTAAGACTAAGTCTAAGCTTTAGGTTATTTATTTGGCGAATTATTGACGCTTCAGGTTGTTGCAAATACTTATCCTTCAGGTTTCTTATAACAGCTGCATAAGCCAAAAAACGATTGGTATAGGCTAACATTATTAAAGATATCGCAGAAAATAAAAGTGCCGGTGTTGTAAGAGTAAGTTGTTGCAATTGTAAAGATTTTTATCAAAATTAGGCATAATACTCAAAGCACAAAAAAAGCGAACTAAAAAGTTCGCTTCTTCAAACAAAATAACCTTACAACACTATTCCTGAGTTATTTAGAACTCCACTTGTATGCTAAAATTGCAATCCGTGCAACTGTAAATGAAAACAAACCAAATATAATGGTCAGTAGTGATACCTTTAAACCACCTGAGAACAATTCTGGACTTACGTTACCTAGTGCTTCAACCATATCAAATAACTGAATAATCCCGGCAACCGAACCTAAACATCCTAAAACAAGTGATAATATACTTGCCTCTGCGGAGAGATTCATCATTTTTAGAGATTGTTCAGTATTTGATTTTCGTTTAACAAATGCCATAACAATAAATACTAATGACAATATAAAAGCAATAAGGATAACATACATCATTGGTCCTCCTTCTGCCAATCGGTCTGCAAATGGATTTGATACAAGAGTTAAATTTTTCATTATTCGAAATTTTTAGATTAGTGATACCACAAACATAAACCCCATATTCGATCTAAAATTTTATTTGCGACAAACTACCAATTCTAGCTCTGTTTTAACACAAGTGTCAAATCCCCATTTAAATCTGTTATTCGTCTATAAATAAAAAAATACATTAGTAAATAGTTTATTATTGTAGATTAAAGTACAAATGGCTAATTACAAATCCACATACCAAAGAGTTAGACAAGTGCTACTACATAGCTTTTTTTGGGTTTTAGTTTTGCTGTTCTTTTGGTTTATGTTCGGAGCTGACAATACTCTAGACAGTAATGTTCTACTCTTCTCACTATTTATGATGCCCGTAACTGTAGCAACAACCTACGTATCTATCTACAAACTTATACCCGATTATTTGATCCCTAAACGCTATATTCAATTCACAGTATACAGTGTTTACACACTTATTATATCTGTTTTTGCTGTGTTCTTGTCTGGTTTTTTTGCGATGGCTTACCTTACTAATTTCACCTTTGGTAAATTACAAAGTATCAGCCGAAGTGCTTTGTATATAATGATTTGTATATATCTAGTAGTTATTATTGTAAGTGCTTTTAAGCTTTTAAAATTGAATTTAAAACAATCCAAAACCAATGCTCAACTTGAAGCCAAAATACTAGAGGCACAATTAAAACTCAAAGAGCAAGAGTTGAGCTATTTAAAGATGCAGATTCATCCGCATTTTTTGTTTAATACATTAAATACACTTTATGGTTTTGCTCTAAAAAAATCCGAATCTACTCCAGAAATGATTCTTAAGCTTAGTAATTTATTAGATTACTTACTCTACCAAGTCGATAAACCTTCAGTATTACTTACCGATGAAATCCATCATATTAAAGACTATATTGCTTTAGAGAAAATGCGATTTAATAAGACGTTGAATGTAGCGTTTAATGCCGATTCATGTACTAAAACCATTACTCTAGCACCAATGCTATTCTTGCCTTTTGTAGAAAACAGTTTTAAACATGGAAAAATTAGAGATGGTATTTTAGATATAACTATTAATTTTGAATGTACAGAAAACAGTGTCAATTTTGGTATTACAAATACTCATGAGAACACTGACACTAATAAAACAGGTATTGGATTAGAAAACATTAAAAAACGTTTAGAGCTACTTTATAAAGACCAATACGATTTACAAATTTTTGAAACTGAAACAAATTTTGAAGTGCAACTTAAACTAAAACTGAAGCATGAGTAAATCTATTTCTTGCCTTATAGTAGATGACGAAGCAATAGCTAGAGATATTATAGCCATGCACCTTTCTAAAATTGAACGCATCAATATTGTTGCACAATGTAGTAATGCAATAGAGGCTTTTAATGCTATAAGTAAATATGATATCGATTTGGTGTTTTTAGATATTAATATGCCAGAGATTACTGGGATAGCTTTTGCAAAATCTATAAATAAAAATATCAAGGTAATTTTTACTACGGCTTATCGTGATTATGCAGTTGAAGGATTTGATTTGCAAGCAGTAGATTATATTTTAAAGCCTATTTCTTTTGAGCGTTTATTAAAAGCCGTAAACAGATACTTTGAAGTCTCTGATTCTCAAAGTACAGATACCAAACTACGATCAGAAAATCAAGATTTTATTTTTGTCCGTGCTGACCGCCAGATGCAAAAGGTAGATTTTAAAAGCATTATCTATATTGAAAGTTATAGCGATTATATAAAAATTCATACTAGGGATTCCTCATCTAGCTCAGGCAAAACTATAGTAACCCGTGAGACTATAAGTAGTATTGAAGCTAAATTACCTAAGACTCATTTTTTACGTATTCACCGCTCGTATATTATTGCCATTTCTGAAATTTCTGCATTTACTAATGAGTTTATAACTATAAATGAAAAATCTTTGACTATCAGTAGAAGTTATAAAAGTAATGTTCTGAAACGCCTAGAAGATGTCTCTAAAGCTTAATTTTTATAAGCATCATATTTAGCTAATTCAATCTCAACAATAGCTTCCCATTTTTCTTGGGTTTCTCTTCTCTCTCCTTTTTTAGTATCCTCGTCATAACGCTCTTGAAATTGCCGACATTCTTCAAAAATGGCCTCGAAGACTTCTTTTGCCCTTAAATAATCACTTGATTTTAGATTGTTTTCTTGAAATGTTTTACGCAGTTTTCGTGAGAAGATTTCAGTAATATCAAAATGTATTTGCTCATGGCGTAATACATAATTATTTTTAGCACTTGGTAATACCCAACTTTTGTAGGTATTCATTGTAGCCTCTATAAATAATTGACCATCTTTAAAAATATTGAAGGCACTAGGTTCAAAACCAAAACCTGAATTGGTAAGTGCTAAAGTATTAGGGTGCTTTTCTGTATCTGGTGTTCCTTTAAAATCATCCCAAGTGAGTTTTCTATTTTCGCTCCATCGTATACTAGTTTCATAATTATTGGCTAAATCAACTTTATACATTGTAGCCCAAATACGATGGCAAGTACTCCATTTATCAGGTGTTTTATGTTGTGTAATTTTAATAAGATTTGCGCCAGACTTTCGAGCTATGGCTTTAAAATTTTGAATATTTTCATAGTAGGAACACTCTGATGTTAATCCACCATCTGTGGCTTTTAGTTCACCAATTTGTATTCCGTTTATGTCTGGGTTATCTTTTAAAGCCAAAACAACCACTAAAGCATCATTTGGTAAAGCTTCATATGTTGTTTTAACTGTAGTTTTAAGTTTAGGACCACAAGCTAATAGACTTAAAAGAGATATGTGGCAAACTATTTTTTTCATAAGTCTAAAATAAAAAAAGCGAGCTAAAAAGCTCGCTAAGTACTATAAGTTTTCTTTAATACGTAATAATCAGAATTAAATATGTAATGGTCTATCATCTGTAGCCGCCAAAGCTGCTTCTTTTACTGCTTCGGCAAATGTAGGATGCGCATGAGAGTATCTCGAAATATCTTCAGCAGATGCTCTAAACTCCATTGCAGTCACTGCTTCAGCGATTAGATCTGCACAACGTGCACCAATCATATGTACACCTAAAACTTCATCAGTAGATTTATCTGCTAAGATTTTTACAAAACCATCAATATCACCACTTGCTCTTGCTCTTCCTAAAGCTCTAAACGGAAACTGCCCTACTTTATAAGCTGTTCCAGCTTCTTTTAATTCTTCTTCAGTTTTGCCAACAGCCGCTACTTCTGGCCATGTATATACAACACCCGGAATTAAATTATAATCTATATGCGGTTTTTGTCCTGCTAAGGTTTCAGCAACAAAAACACCTTCTTCTTCGGCTTTATGAGCTAACATTGCACCTTTAATAACATCGCCAATAGCATAAATATTAGATGTCGTTGTTTGTAAATGCTCATTAACCTCGACTTGTCCTCTATCGTTAATCTTTACACCAGCTGCTTCAGCATTTAGTCCATCTGTATAAGGTCTTCTTCCTACTGAAACAAGACAATAGTCTCCTTTAAACTCAACGACTTCGCCTTTTTTATTTTCGGCCTTAACGATAACCTCATCACCTTTACGCTCCACAGATTGTACTTTGTGAGACATCATCATCTTGCATTTTGCCTTCTTGAAGACTTTGTTAAGTTCCTTTGATAAACCAGCATCCATTGTTGGTAAAATGCGATCCATGTATTCAATAACTGTAACCTCTGCGCCCAATCTTCTATATACCTGACCTAACTCTAAACCGATAACTCCGCCACCAATTATTATTAGGTGTTTTGGAATCTCTTTAAGCTTTAAAGCTTCAGTCGATGTAATAACACGTTCTTTATCTAGGTTAATAAAAGGTAAATTACTTGGTTTACTACCTGTTGCAATTATGGTGTGTTTTGCCTCAATTTCTCCAGCATCTTTGCCCTCGATTGTAATATGGGTAGCATCTTTAAAAGCCCCTAAACCTTCATATACATCGATATTATTTTTCTTCATTAAGAAATCGATTCCACCTGTAGTTTGATCAACAACTGCCTGCTTACGAGCAATCATTTTTTCTAAATTCACTTTGATTTCTCCCGGAATTTCGATGCCGTGTTCTTCAAAATGTTTTGTGGCTTCTTCATAATGATGTGAAGAACTTAACAATGCTTTACTAGGAATACAACCTACATTAAGACAGGTACCACCAAGTGTAGCATATTTTTCAATAATTGCAGTTTTCATGCCTAGTTGTGCACAACGAATTGCTGCTACATATCCACCAGGTCCTGAACCTATTACTGCTACATCGTATGATTTCATAAAATGACTTTATCTGATTAAAAACGGATACAAAAGTACGATTTAGATTAATTAATTACGAATTTTAACAACCTTATAAGATAGTAGTAAAATGGTATTAATTTTTCTGACCAATTTTGGTTAAAACCCAATCAATTTCCGGGTCAATGTTATCTAATCGATCTTGATAGGTTGGCAAAATTTCTACATCTGGCTTAATTCCGTATCCATCAGGATCAGTCTTGTGTTTTGAATCTATATGCATTAAACCAATCCTAGCTCTAACTTTAGTGTTTGGCAATGTGTAGTTTTTGTAATACCCAGCAACTGTGCCATTGTACGCACCGCCTGTTTCTTCACCTACAAATGTTGCTCTGTTATCACCATCTAATTGTGTGGATAAAACTGAAGATGCAGAGAAAGAATTACCATTGATTAAGACAAAGATTTTACCTTTAAAATTTAGCGGATTTGGTTCATGCGCTTTGGACGCTTTAAACTTGTAATACAACTGACCATCTTTTTTACTTGTCGCAATTAAATTGTGAGCAATTATTACAGGAGATAAAATACCGTAAAAGAGTTTGGTTCCAGTTGAACTAGAATTGCTCATGGCAGTCTTAAGTAATGGCAATCTTGTGTTGGTTTCACTTCTATTAATCAAAGTGAAATTTTTATCTGTTAAATAAGAGTATAGATTTTGGATTTCATTTAATCGACCACCAAAATTGTTTCTTAAATCGATAATAAGATGTTTAGATTGTGCAGAATCGATTCGAGTAAAGGTTTCCTCATAAAAATCCTTGTACTTGCCTCTTGTAAAACTTCGTATTTTTAATAGTGCTACTGTACTGTCTTTACCAATAAAGCTCAGATTTCTGTTATATTTTTTAGTTGAATAATTGTAGCCATATTTCTTATTCTTTTTCCTTCTTAGTTTTGATTTAATCTTGTCCTCTTTACGTTTTAGCTTTCTTTGTGCTTTTGAAAGCTTCTTAGGTTTCTTAAGTTTTAGAGAATCTTGTTTTGAAGAGTCTGTTTCAGTTTTCTTTTTGTTTTTCAGTTCTCGTTTATAAGACTTCACAAATGTTGAATCAGAGTTTCGAAGTGTTAAACTTATACTATCAAAACGCCCATTATGAATTGCATAATAGCCTAAAAACCGATAACCTACTACTCGATCATGAAACGTTGTATTGTAACCATCAGAAGCAACTATCTCTTTATACGTGTTAAATAACTTTATGGCATCATCGTCGTTAACCTTTAAAACTTCAGCATGCAATAAAAGCGAATCTTTTCCGCGAGCTTCTCTTATAATTAACCGCTCATCAACATACTCAAAACTTAAATTGCTAATATCGAATTTTGTTTTAAGTCTTGCCTTGCGTTCCTTTCTTGTAAAGCGAGTATTTGGTGAAGAAAGTGACATATGCCCTTGACCTACATACTTCGTAACTTTCGATAATTCCTTATGGAAATCACGACTCGTCATTGGTTTATTGAGCGCTGTTTTTAAACTATCGAACTTAAAATCTAATGTTTCCCTTGGTGTGTATTGATATAATCTTGGATGAAGTTTTTGTAATTGTCGATATACTTTATCTACGTCTTCGTGTAAATCTTCAACTGGATGCATTTTAGTAACAGCTTCATTATAAGTGGCGATACTTCCACAAGATGTTAATAGTATAATGCTAGCAAGTAAGAGTAGTCTTTTCATTTAGTTTTAGATAAGTTTTTATTTTTAATGACGCTAATTTTCAATTAATGGTTGCCTGTGATTGTCCTAGGTAGGAAATCCGAGCATCTCTCCCATTCCAACAGTAAATAACCAGCAGCCGTAAATAGCATGTTCTATCGAAACTAATAAGGTAGATTTGGTACGCTTAAACGTCAATGCAAATAGAATACCACCTATAAAGGTTAAAAACATCACCAAAGTATTCCTAAAGAAGATATGTGCCAATGAAAATAATGCCGCATTTACAATCAAGAAGAGTGTACCGCTTTTAAACAAAATTTCATAACGTTGAAAGAAAAATGTACGGTATATAAGCTCTTGAGGGTATACTGAAAAAAAGGAGTAGATAAAAAGGATAACCGTCCAAACATTTGGTTTTTTAAGCGGCATAAAAAACAGATTTTTAGCATCGAATAATTGCACATAAATACTTGTGATAACAATTATTATGGCCAACTGTAATAAGGTACGTTTCCAGAATGCTCTCCAATTTAAGTTTTCATTTACCTTGAACTTATTACCTTCAATTTTTAAAAGTACAAAAACGATGTAGGCAAAACCTATAATCCCAATTGCCATCTTTATCCAAATAGGAAAAGACAAAGCAAAACTTACAGGTGTAATTACAAAAATCAGGAAAAACTCTACTAGTTTATATTGGGTTGTCTGCATGCTACAATACGATTTCAGTGGTATGTTTTACTTCATTAATCATAAACATACTGTGAGTGCTGCCAATGTGATCTATGCTAGTGAGTTTATTAACCATAAACTCTCTAAAGGCTTTCATATCTTTTACTAACACTTTTAAGATATAATCGTAATCACCACTTATATGGTAGCATTCTAAAACTTCTTGCAATTTAGCAACTTCACGCTCAAACTTCATAACGTAATCCTGTGAATGTTGTGTTAATTTTATATGGCAAAATGCTATGAAGTCTTTTTCTACTTTAGATTTATCAATTAGTGCTACATAGCTAATAATTACACCTTGGTTTTCTAATTTTCGTATACGTTCGTAAACTGCCGTAACAGATAATCCTAAGATATTTGATAGTGCTTTATTTGTTTGTTTACTATCGTTTTGAAGTAAGTGTAATAGCTTCTTATCTATCTCATCAAATTGCATAGCGTTGTTTTTTCTAAATTTTAATTACTTGAATTAAAAGTATAAAATAATAATCTAAATTTTTAATTAATAATAGTTTTATTTTCTAATATTATAATTTTTAATTGATTTTTATTCATTTAATACTGAATTTTGAATCAAATTTTTAACCACAAATTATGTCCTTTAAACCTGCAAACAATATTCAAGATTTACAATATTTTGGAGAATTTGGCGGTGTAAATCCGTCAATTTCAGATTCATCTACATATACATTTTTATCAGCAAAAACGATGTTCGACACCTTTGAAGGTAATGCTGATGGTTGTTATTTATACTCAAGACATTCTTCACCTTCAAACCTTTACTTAGGTGAAGCCCTTGCTGCTATGGAAGGCACAGAAACTGCGACCGTAACTGCTTCTGGTATGGGTGCAATTACTCCGGTATTATTGCAATTATGCGAAGCTGGAGAACAAATTATAAGTAGTAGAACTATTTATGGTGGTACATATGCATTTTTAAAGAATTTTGCCCCAAGATTAGGTATCGATACTTCTTTTGTAGATATTACAAATTTAGAGCGTGTCGAAGCCGCAATTACAGACAAAACCAGAGTAATTTATTGCGAATCTGTAAGCAATCCACTTTTAGAAGTTGCAGATGTCCAAAGCTTAGCGCAACTAGCAAAAAAGTACAATTTAAAACTCGTCGTAGATAATACATTTTCACCCTTATCTATCTCTCCAAAAAAATTAGGTGCTGATGTTGTTATTCATAGTTTAACAAAGTTTATCAATGGGTCATCTGATACAGTTGGTGGTGTTGTTTGTGGCACTCAAGAGTTTATTGACCAATTGCGCAATGTTAATGATGGTGCTGCCATGTTATTAGGCTCAACTATGGATAGCTTACGATCAGCATCAGTATTGAAAAATCTTAGAACGCTACATATTAGAATGCAACAGCACAGCAAAAATGCTTGTTATTTAGCTAAAAAGTTTGAAAACTTAGGGCTAAAAACTGTTTATCCAGGTTTAGCATCTCATTCCTCACATGAATTATTTAAGTCTATGATGAATGCTGAATATGGCTTTGGGGGTATGTTGACAATAGATGTTGGAAGTTTAGATAAAGCCAATGCACTTATGGAGCTAATGCAGGAGCGAAATCTTGGTTATCTAGCAGTAAGCTTGGGGTTCTATAAAACACTATTTTCAGCACCTGGTAGTTCTACTTCCTCAGAAATACCAGATGAAGAACAACAACAAATGGGTCTTAGTGATGGTTTAATCCGTTTTTCGATTGGTTTAGATGCTGATATTGAACGTACATTTACAATGATGTATCAGTGTATGACTGAAATAGGCGTTTTAGAACCAGAAATGACTTTGGCTTAAATACCTTTTAAACGTTCAATCATAGGTGCGAAAATAGAACTTAACGTTGCACTCTCATCAAAATCTGGTCGCGCAGTTTTGATATCCCAACGTTTACCTTTTTTATAAACCGTAAACTTAAATACCGACGAATTTGAGTTACTAGGGTTCATTAACGGGTATCTTAAATCACTGTAAATAAATTCGTTAATACTATCTTTAGATTGTTGGACGTTATAGTAATTTTTGCTGAACCAAGCGAGCTGTGACAAATCCTCATCATCCATCGGTAAAAGGTCATGTCGTTTTTCAATACGCACCCAATTTTTAAATGTTTTTTCTTTATCCAAGAGCGAATAATACCCTAAGTAGTAAAACGATCGCGTTTCGGCAACACCATACCATAGTATGTTATTTAAAATACTTGGCTGCGTCTGAAAACGCTGATACAAAACACGATTATCCTTTAGTGAGTTTTCAAAAATAGTATCAACTGATGATTTGTTCAATAATGTAAAAATCATGTAAGCTGAACTTATTCCTATTCCTAATTTTAACCAAAGTTTACGCTTTTTATTTGTTCGTCTAAAAAACATTAAAACAATTAAACAAATCAGAAAAGGTAATGTATAAGCTGGGTCTGCAACAGATATATTATTAAACGCTACTCTATAATTACTGAATGGTGCAAATAATTGTGTACCATAGGGTGTAAAAGCATCGAGAATTGGATGTGTAAATAGTGCCCAAAAGAACAATAATATCCAATCTCTTAGTGTAGTAGTATCTGTTCGTTTACCAGTATTATAGAGTTTAAAAACAAGCCAACCAAAGGCAAATGCGCCCAAGACAGCAAAAAATATTGAGTGCATAAAACCGCGATGAAACATCATTGCTTGTATTTCATTGCTGTAAAGTTTAGAACCGACAAATACATCCAAATCTGGAATTGTACCACCAATGGCTCCAAATAAAAGTGCTTTATTTCCTATTTTTTTACCAAGCACAGCCTCACCACAGGCAGCACCAAGAACTAATTGAGTAAGAGAATCCATTCTAGGTTTTTAACTATAAAAATTCAGAATGGGAAATTAGTTATTCCTGTGAAGTATTTAAAACTAAAGTGTTGTAATATTTAATTTTACTGATATTTTTAACAACTTTTGACTTTAGTTCTTGCTTTAGACTTAGCATTTCGCTTCGTTGAGATGCCTTGCTAAATGCTTCTGGATGAAATTCTAATTTAGCTAAATAATCAAGTGTTTGTAAATTTCGACAAAGCTCTCTGTTACTTTTCTCTAATTCATTCCTAACCTCTAGTGAAGATAATTGATTAGAATATCTCTCAAGTGCATTTTTTCTTTGTCCGTGTAATCTGGAACAAATTTTAGTTTTCATAATATTAGCTACATTCATAAAGCATCTGCATTTTAACTAATTATATGACGCACAAACAGTTACAATAGTCACACTTTTTCGATAAATGATATATTTATAGGACAAACTGAATTTAAAATCCGATAATTTGCGATACGGTTGAGATTATTGTAACATTACAGAACTAAATTTAAAATAATGCAAGAAGACAATAACAATCTCTCGGATATTGATATAGATAAGCAAAGCATAAAAGACAACAAAGAATTAAGTTTTCTCGAAGCTATGGTACCTGTTGTAATTCTTATGGGGCTTTTAGCTTATAACATTTTTTTTGTAGAAGACCAAGAATGGTTTGGAGGATATACTAATCAAATTATACTATTAATTGGTGGTGGAGTTGCTGCAATTGTTGGGTTCTTGAATAAGGTGAACGTACAAACCATGCTCGCTGAAATCTGGGAGAATCTTAAAAGTGTTTTTGTTCCTATCATGATACTATTTTTAGTAGGTGCATTAGCTGGAACTTGGCTTATAAGTGGTGTAATTCCTGCTATGGTATATTATGGTTTACAGGTTTTGAGTCCAGAAATTTTTCTACCAGCTTCTGTTATTATTGCTGCCGTTATCTCTATCGCTACTGGAAGTAGTTGGACAACATCAGCCACTGTCGGAATTGCATTAGTTGGAATTGGGTCTGCATTAGGCATTTCACCAGGGATGATTGCTGGTGCTGTGATTTCTGGTGCGTATTTTGGTGATAAAATGTCACCACTTAGTGACACTACTAATCTTGCGCCTGCAATGGCTGGTACAGATTTGTTTACACATATAAAGTATATGACATTTACTACCGTGCCTACAATTATTATAACCTTAATATTTTTTGGAATAATAAGTTTTTCTATAGAACCAACTGGTAATGCCGATATAAGTAACCTTTTAACATCTATTGATAATACTTTTAATATTTCACCTTGGTTATTTTTAGTACCCGCTGCAGTAATTGGTCTTATCCTAGTAAAAACTAAACCGCTAATTGCTTTAGCTTCTGGAGTAATTCTGGCTATAATTTTTGCACTTATTTTTCAAACTGATGTATTATCAAGCTTGTCAAGTTCAAATTTTTCTGCTATTACTACTTCAATTTTAACAGATACAAATATTGCAACTGATAATGATGCACTTAATGAATTATTCTCTTCTGGTGGAATGAATGGAATGTTATGGACAATCTATCTTATTATGTGTGCTATGGTTTTTGGTGGAATAATGGATGGAATTGGAGCTTTATCTCGTATCACAAAAGCTCTGCTTTCTGTAGCATCAAGTGTTTTTGGATTATTTGCCAGCACAGTTATAAGCTGTTTAGGTTTAAATGCAATAGCATCAGACCAATATCTAGCAATAGTTATCCCTGGTAAAATGTTTAAAAAAGCATATGAAGATAAAGGCTTAGCGCCCCAAAACTTAAGTCGTACACTTGAAGATTCTGGTACTGTGACTTCAGTATTAATACCTTGGAACACCTGTGGTGCTTATCAAAGTGGTGTGCTCAATGTAGGCGTAGGCGAATATTTTGTATATGCAATGTTCAACTGGTTGAGCCCTTTTACAACACTACTATTCGCTGCACTAAGAATAAAGATTAAAATGCTAAAGGATAAATAAAACTAATTTAGAAGTGCTTTAATTTCAGAAAGTCCTTTTTCTTTGGCATAATCTAATGCCGTTTTACCAGTATTGTCTTTTACAGACATATCTGCACTATGCTTTAAAAGTAATTTTACCACTTCAATTTGATTGTATTGTACGGCATAGATCAAAGGTGTAATACCACTATTGTTTTGAGCATTAACATCGGCGTTATTATCGATTAATAATTTAGCCAAAGGTACATTCCCTTTAAAGCTTACTCCTAATAATGCTGTATTACCAGAAGCATCTTTTATATTTACCTCTGCATTATGCTTCAGAAGTATTTCAGTGGCTTCTGAATTATTAAAATAAGTTGCAAAAATTAACGGTGTAAAACCGCGCATATCTTTTGCATTTACTACAGAGGCATTATTTGCGATTTGAAGTTCTAAGCGATCATTTAGGCCTTTTCGTATGGTATCAAAAAACAATTCTGTTGCATCCATATTTTAAAGATAAAAAAAGGAATGTACATAATTGCACATTCCTTTTTCTAGTAACAATTATAATCTATTTTAAATCGTATCTGTCTAAATCCATCACTTTAGCCCAAGCAGCAACAAAATCATTTACAAAACGAGATTCGCCGTCATCAGCTCCATAAACTTCACAAACTGCTCTTAGCTCAGTATTAGAACCAAAAATTAAATCTGCTCTTGTTCCTGTGAACTTAACAGCACCAGTTCTTCGGTCACGACCTTCAAAAAGTGTTTCGTCTTCCGAAGTCGCACTCCAAGTATACGTAAAATCAAGAATGTTAGTAAAGAAATCGTTAGTTAAATGGCCAACATTGTCTGTAAAAACACCATGATTAGAACCATCATGATTTGCCCCCAAGACACGTAATCCACCAACTAAAGCCGTCATCTCTGGGATTGAAAGCGTTAATAAATTGGCTTTATCGATTAATAAATCTTCGGCCGGAACATCTAATTTAGTTTTCATATAGTTTCTAAAACCATCTGCAACAGGCTCAAGATGTCCAAAAGAAATTTCATCTGTTAGCTCTTGCGAAGCATCACCTCTACCTTGACTAAATGGTACATTTACTGAATGTCCAGCATTGCTAGCAGCTTCTTCTACCGCAGCGTTACCTGCTAAAACAATTAAGTCTGCCATTGAGATAGTACCACTAAATTCATTTTGGATGCCTTCTAAAACATTCAATACTTTATGTAATTCATCTGGATTATTCACTTCCCAACTACGTTGTGGCTCCAAACGAATTCGAGAACCATTTGCACCACCACGCATGTCCGAGCCTCTAAACGTTGAAGCCGAAGCCCAAGCTGTTTTTATCAATTCAGAAATTGATAATCCTGATGCAAAAACCATTTTCTTTAATGAAGCAATGTCTTCATCGTTTAATGTATAATCTACTTTTGGAATCGGGTCTTGCCAAATTAATTCTTCGCTCGGTACTTCTGGACCTAAATAACGATCAACTGGTCCCATATCTCTATGTGTTAGTTTAAACCAAGCACGAGCAAAAGCATCTTCAAAAGCAGCATGATCTTTATGGAAACGTTCTGAAATTTCTCTAAATCCAGGATCCATTTTTAAAGCCATATCAGCAGTAGACATCATAAGTGCTTGTGTACCATTTCCACCTGCAGCTGGTGCCATTTTTGCATTTGAAGCCGCTGTTGGTGTCCATTGATGTGCACCGGCAGGACTTTTTGTTAATTCCCAATCGTAATTTAATAATACATCGAAGTAATCAGCATCCCATTGTGTTGGATTTGGTGTCCAAGCACCTTCCAGACCGCTAGTAATGGCATCATCCAAAACACCTGACTTATAGGTGTTTTTCCATCCAGTACTCATCTCTTCAATAGAAGCACCGTGAGGCTCTACTCCAACAAACTCGTCAGGATTAGCAGCACCGTGGGCTTTTCCAAATGTGTGTCCACCAGCAACTAACGCTACAGTTTCTTCATCATTCATTGCCATACGGCCAAAGGTAATGCGGATGTCATGAGCTGATTTTAATGGATCTGGATTTCCATTTGGCCCTTCAGGATTAACATAGATTAATCCCATGTGTACCGCACCTAAATCACCTTCTAATAAGCCATCTTTAGTGTCGTATCTATCGTCATTATCTAACCAGCCTGTTTCATTTCCCCAGTAAATATCTTGTTCTGGTTCCCATACATCTTCTCTTCCTCCTGCAAATCCAAAAGTTTTAAAGCCCATTGATTCTAGAGCACAGTTACCTGCTAAAATCATCAAATCTGCCCAAGAGATCTTCTTACCGTATTTCTTTTTTACTGGCCATAACAATAAGCGTGCTTTATCTAAATTTCCATTATCTGGCCAACTATTTAACGGTGCAAAACGATGAGTTCCAGTACCCGCGCCACCACGACCATCACCAACACGATACGTACCTGCGCTATGCCACGCCATACGGATCATAAACCCACCATAGTGTCCATAATCAGCCGGCCACCAATCTTGAGAATCGGTCATTAAATCAATTAAGTCTTTCTTTAATTCATCATAATTAATACTATTAAAGGCCTTGGCATAATCAAAATCCTCTCCCATTGGGTTAGATTTTTCAGCATGCTGTCTTAAAATATTCAATTTAAGTTCATTAGGCCACCAATCTCTATTACTCGTTCCTCTACCAGCTGTAAGTTTCTGTGCGCCACTTAAATAAGGACATTGACTTGCGTCACCATTGTTGTTATGATTCATTATTTATTTTTTAATTGTTTATCTAGCTATAAAATTAAAGAATAAAGTTTGGCAGCTTATAGCTAAAAGATATTATATTTTTATTTTTCAATAGTTTTTGTCTATGAGAAATTTATTTAGAATAGTTTCAAATAATGACATTTTAAAATTATTGTCTAACAAAACCAATCAATCTTGATTTAATTAGGAGTAATCATTAAACAGTCTTGTTAAAGACTTGTAGAAGAGTGATTTGATTATTATTTTTAAAACAAAAACGCTATGTTACTGAAAAAGACCAATATCGAGGAAAAACTAAAGCGACTTAAGAAAAAAGAAACTAGAGAAGATGATATCTTAAATGAAGTAAAATCTATTTTGGAAGATGACGCCAAAATCGAAGATAGAATTTTAAAAACCCTCGATAATGGAAAATCATATGGTGGTAACAATTTTGAATTCGATTTACTAGAATCTAAAAATATCTACCACATAGACCAAATTAAAAAAATCTGTATAGACTACAGATTGCGTTTTTTAGATTCAAAATACTTTAAGGGCAAACTACCATATGAAGCTATAACTAAAATAAAACATATTGAAAAACAGCATAATACAGAATTAAAAGGCTTTAAAATCATTGCTCCTTCAAAAATGTTTAAACTAGAAAATGCTGACGACCCATTATTATTTGCTCCCATAGGTAACGGTTATTTTTACCTCATTCACAAATGGGGAAATGATTTGAATCCATTTCGTAAGTTACTGATGTGGCCTTATAAAAACTTTGGCAATCTGATTTTTACGACTTTCTTGGTCAGTATTTTCGCAACAGCTCTATTCCCTGAAGGCGTATTCTCAAATAAACCGAATTCCTCTCAAGCTGGTATGATTTTCTTCTTCATGTTTAAGTCTATAGCCGCAATGGTAATCTATTATGGTTTTGCTGCTGGCAAGAATTTTAATCATGCTATTTGGGATAGTAAGTACTATAACGCTTAGCTGAAAGTTGTAACATCCCACTATTTTTTGTAACTTATAGGTATAACCAAAACCTTTAAGTTATGAGTGTTTCTGAATATACAAAAGTGTTTAGTGGCAACATCTTTTTGGTCACTAGAATAAAAGCAGAGTTAGAAGCTATTGGCATTGTACCTGTAATTAAAGACGAAGGCGAGTCGCAACGCTTAGCTGGCTATGCATCCATGAATCAAGGCTATCAGGATGTATATGTCAATAATGAAGAACTAGAAAAGACTATGGAAATTATTAATAGAATTAATGACGAGATATCTTCATAAAAAAAAGCAATCTTTTAAGATTGCTTTTTAAGTTATTTACTAAGCATTAACAGCATACATCTTTTCGCGCTGTTCTTTTATCTTTTTATCGCTCATATACTCATCAAACGTCATGTAACGGTCAATAACACCATTTGGAGTAAGCTCAATAATTCTGTTACCAACAGTCTGTGCAAACTCATGATCATGAGTGGTTAACAATACTGTACCTTTAAAATTCTTTAAAGCGTTATTAAAAGCCGTGATACTTTCTAAGTCTAAGTGGTTGGTTGGCTCATCGACCATAACTACATTAGCACGCATCATCATCATTCGGCTTAGCATACATCTTACCTTTTCTCCACCAGACAATACGTCAGAGGTCTTTAATGCTTCTTCTCCACTAAAGATCATTTTACCTAAGAATCCTCTAATGTAAACTTCTTCACGTTCTTCTTCGGTTGTAGCCCATTGACGTAACCAGTCTACCAATGTTAGTTTATTATCAAAATACTCACTATTATCTAATGGTAAGTACGATTGATTGGTAGTAACACCCCAAGCATATTTGCCTGAATCTGCTTTTTCCTTTCCGTTTATAATCTGATAAAAGGCTGTTGAAGCTCTAGAATCTTTAGAATAAATAACAACCTTATCTCCTTTTGCCAGATTGATATCTACACCTTTAAATAACAATTCTCCATCAATACTTGCAGATAGACCTTCAATATTCAAAATTTGATCTCCTGCTTCACGGTCACGCTCAAAAATAATAGCTGGGTAACGACGACTGGATGGTTTGATATCTGATATATTTAATTTATCTATCATCTTCTTACGGCTGGTTGCTTGTTTAGATTTAGCAACATTTGCAGAAAAACGACGGATAAACTCTTCTAGTTCCTTTTTCTTTTCTTCAGCCTTTTTATTTTGCTGTGCGCGTTGTCTTGCTGCTAATTGCGAAGACTCATACCAGAAGGTATAATTACCTGAGTAGTGATTTATTTTCCCGAAGTCTATATCCGAAATATGTGTACAAACGGCATCCAAAAAGTGACGGTCGTGAGAAACTACTATGACACAGTTATCATAGTTTGCAATAAAGTTTTCTAACCAAGAAATCGTTTCATAATCCAAGTCATTTGTAGGCTCATCCATAATTAACACATCTGGATTACCAAATAAAGCCTGTGCTAATAAGACTCTTACCTTTTGTTTACCATCAAGGTCTTGCATTAAGGTATAATGCAAATCTTCTTTTATACCAAGGTTAGAAAGCATTGCTGCAGCATCACTATCGGCATTCCAACCATTCATTTCTTCGAACTGTACTTGAAGCTCTCCTATCTTTTCGGCATTTTCATCTGTATAATCTGCATAAAGTGCATCAATTTCAGACTTTAATTTATAAAGTGGCTTATTACCCTTTAAGACGGTATCTAAAACTGTATCCTCATCATGCTTGTTGTGATTTTGTTCTAAAACAGACATACGTTTTCCGGCTTCAAGATGAACATGCCCTGAAGTTGGTTCCATATTACCTGCTAAAATCTTTAAAAACGTAGATTTTCCGGCACCATTAGCACCTATAATTCCATAGCAATTACCATTATTAAATGTGGTATTTACCTCATCAAAAAGAATACGTTTTCCAAACTGAACCGAAAGGTTAGAAACTGATAACATTTTTGCTTGTTTTAATTGGCGGCAAAAGTAGAAAAATTAAGTGATTAGAGGAAATTTATGACGATTATAGCAATATTTAACGCCGCATTAACAAGACCTAACCATAGCAACCCATATTTTTGCTTCTAACGTAAGCGTAAAGCTGCATTTGATGAAACGACTAGCACTTCTCTCTAACCTATTACTTTTTTGCGTCTTGGGCTGCAAAAATACGTCTGTATCTGATACTGACACAGCATTCTTTGGCGGTGAGATAATTAACCCAAAAGGAGAAAGTGTTATTTTCTACAATAGAAGGGAAAATGTAAGTGATACGCTATACCTCGATGCAAACAACAGATTTAAACACAATATCTCTAATCTAAAGTCTGGTTTGTATTCATTTTGGCATGGTGGTGAAATTCAATTTGTAATTATAGAGCCAAATGATAGTGTAATGATTAGACTTAATACCTATGACTTTGACGAATCGTTAGTATTTACAGGTAAAGGGTCTAAGAAAAATAACTTTCTTATAAAGTCCTTTCTGCATAATGAAAAAGAGTCTAGAAAGCTTGTAAAATATGGTCAAAAGAAAGAACCAGAAGATTATAGAGTTTTCATTGATGACTTACATGAAAAGGAAATTGCAAGTTTTGAAAAGTTTAAGTCTAATAAAACCATTTCTCCTTTAGCGAGTTCAATTATTAAAGCTAATATTGATTACCACTATTATGCCGCCAAGGAAATATACCCTTTTGTGTATTTTGGCGAAAATAAAATGGTACACATTAAGGATCTACCTGAAAATTTTTACGACTTTAGAAATGCTACTGATTACAATGCAAAAGACTTTAGTGAGCTTTTTGCATATAATAGGTATTTGTTTTTCCATTTCGATAACTTGGCTGTAGGATCGTTTTATGAAAATCATGAGTTTCATAGTAAATTTGACCGACATGAACTTGACTACAACAAATCCAAACTTAATCTTGTTGATCTCTATGTTGATGACGAGATTATAAAAAATAGTATACTTAAATACAAGACCAGAGAGTTTATAAATAATTGTGATAGTAAAGAGGAAATTAATGATTTAATGGCATCTTATTTATCCAAGACTACAAGCGAAGAAGATATAAAATACCTTAACGGATTAATTGCTTCTTTAGATAATTTAAAACCGGGTAAAGGTCTTCCTGACTTAAAAGTCATCAATACAAATAACCAAGAGATGACCATTGCGCAAGTTGTAAAGAAGCCTACACTTATCTACTTCTGGTCTACCAACAAGAAAAAGCATTATAAGAACAGTCACTATAGAGTGAAAGAGCTTAAAACTGAATTTCCAAAAATGGGCTTTATGTCTATAAACATTAATGACAACCCAGATAAATTTTGGAAAGAAACAATATATCAGTACAAATTTGACATTACCAACGAGTATCGTTTTAAAGACCCAAAAGATGCTCTAAAAACACTTGCAGTTAATTATTTGTATAAAGTAATGATTGTAGATAAGGATGCGCATATTATACATCCTAATGTAAATATTTTTAATGAAGACTTTGAAGCTTTGCTAAAAGATATGATACAAAAAAAGGAGCTCGTGTTAAATTAGAAGCTCCTTAAAATTGAATAATTTATCTTCTTCGTTTTAATTTCCTTTTTTATAATCAGCCAAGAACTTTTCTAAACCTATATCTGTTAAAGGATGATTTAACAACCCAACAATAGATTTTAAAGGTCCGGTCATCACATCAGCTCCTATTTTTGCACAATCTATTACATGCATCGTATGTCTTACAGAAGCTGCTAATATTTGAGTATCAAATCCGTAGTTATCATAGATATGACGAATCTCTGATATGAGGTTTAAACCATCAGTAGAAATGTCATCTAATCGCCCAATAAAAGGAGATACATATGTGGCACCAGCCTTAGCAGCTAAAAGTGCTTGTCCAGGAGAAAATACTAATGTCACATTAGTTTTAATACCTCTATCTGAAAAATATTTACAAGCTTTAACACCATCTTTAATCATAGGTAGTTTAATTACAATCTGCTCATGTAATTCGGCCAAAGCCTCACCTTCTCTGACCATACCATCAAAATCTGTTGAAATAACCTCGGCAGAAACATCTCCATCAACAATATTGCAGATGTCTACATAATGTTTCATAATATTATCATGCCCAGTAATACCTTCTTTAGCCATTAAAGATGGATTTGTTGTTACACCATCTAAAATACCCATGTCTTGAGCCTCTTTTATCTGTTCTAAATTGGCAGTATCAATAAAAAATTTCATGTACGGTTTTAGTTTTGAATTGTTATGTTAAAGATGCCACGAATTTACAACAATTGCATACTTTGATTATTAAAAAAAATAAAAAGAAATTAACTTTTAGTCAACAGGAATAAACAGATGTATTTTACTTGAATCGTTTATCCTGATTGATAGTGTATCATTAACAAATAGTCTATGAAAACGACCATCGTTAATTCTGATAGTCTTGGTGTATTTTACTTTATCAAAAAAAGTGTCTTTCTCTATCGTAGTACAACTTTGGTCTTCAAAAACTTTTGAGCATACTTCTATTTTCGAATCTTTATGATAAAACATATGATAGACCTTAACTCTTGGTGTACAGAATACCTCAACCTCATTTATTTCTGAATTATTAATTGGACTGTAAGTATGATAATGAGGTGCTGGTGTCATCAAAGGACAGGCATAAAGCATTACACTTACGACTATTAATAAAATACATGACCTTTTCTGCATTAGGAGGAATTATATTCCAAAAACGCTATATTAAAGATAAAATTACAGTACTATAAATCTGGATTTATTCGTTTACAAATAATGTAAAGTCTTTGCTGACTACATCATCGCACGTAGGACTTGCATCGAAAAAGCCATCCTGAAAGCTTTCAACAGATAAATATACTGTAAAATCGAAAGAACCTGCTTCCTCAGGACGACCAATAAGTCTAATTTCTCTTGGGAAGAATAAAACTTCAATACCTGCTGGTAAATCCCCAAATACTTCAAAGAAATAATCATAAGAATTATCATTGGCATCATTATCTACTTCTGCTGTGATACGCTGTTGATAAGGTTCATCTAAAAACCCGCTAGAAATTACAGATTCATTAATTTCTGGATTAACACCAAATACACATTCTAATGCTTCATCACAAGACGAAAGCGTAAAAAAAGTAAGTAAGAAAAAGAGCGTAGTTTTTGACTTCATGATCGATGATTTTACTCGATAATCGAGATTAATATTTTTTTAATTATCAATCACAAAAAACGTACCAAAAAAACTAATTATAGTTTATAGTGATTCATTAAAAGTTTCTCATAAACTTTATCTGGTAGAACACGTTTAAGTACAATAGAAAATTTCTGCATAAAAGCTCCAACCTTATAGTGTATTTTTGGGTTTTTGGTTTCAATTATTTTATACACCTTTTGTGCAACCAATATTGGAGAACTACTACTATCGACATCATCGTCAATATCTTTTAAAACTCTAGCATAATCTTTATAAGGAGAATCTTCTGTAGCTGGTGCATGATAGCGACCAGCTGCAATATTTGTTGCAAAATCACCAGGTGCCAGATTACACATATTTACATTAAACGCTTTAAGCTCCATACGAAAAGCTTCTGTAGCTAATTCAAGCGCACCTTTACTTGTACTATAAATGCCTCTAAACGGTAAACCCATATAACCAGCTATTGAGGTAATATTAATGATAAGACCACTGTTCTGAGTTCTCATACTAGGCAAAACCGCTTTTATAACATTAATAGGTCCAAAAAAGTTGGTTTCGAAATTTCGTTTCATTTCAGTTTCAGGAATTTCTTCCATTGGGCCAGTAATACCAGCGCCCGCATTATTAACCAAAACATCTATTTTACCTTCGAGCTTTAAAACCTCATCGATACAAGCATTAATAGTATCATTTTTAGTAACATCTAAAGCTATTAATGGAAATGAAGTGCCAGGATATCTATCAGGGTTTCTACTCGTACCATAAACCACAAAATTTTTGGTCTGTAAATATTCGCCTATCGACTTACCTATTCCAGAAGAACCGCCAGTAATTAAAACAACTTTAGACATACTTTTGAGTTAGAAGTTGAAAGTTAAAAGTACAAACATTCATTTTATGGTACAAAAAAAGGCAAGCTACCTACATCACACCGCTACGACCGCGTACCTTTGCTTCGTTCCCGACCTGGAGGATTGAGCAGGAGCTGGTTGTGTAGGACTTGCCGGCTGCAAAGATACAACCTTTTAATACTTTCACAATATTTTTTTAATCCTATTTTTTATAGATATCTTGCCAAAAATTCAATGCGTTATATGTTAAGATTTAAATATTTCATTGTCATAATTTTAGGAGGTTTGGTGTTAGCTTGTAGTAGTGAAAAACCAGTTTTAACCGTTAAGACTTCAGCAAAAAATAATACCGCTAAGCTTGGACAAACTGTGAAGCTTTCATTAAAAAATCCTGACGGTGTCTCAATTAATGCTATTGAATATGTATTAGAAGGAAAAAAGGTAACCGAAAATTTAAGCCTTGATGGAGTAAAACTTGGCAAACAAGATTTAGTGGCAAGAGTTATTTCAGGTAATGATACCATTATAGCCGAAAGTAATCTTAAAGTATTAGATAATAAACAACCTGACTTATACACATTCGAAATTATAAACACCTATCCGCATGACAATACATCTTATACACAAGGTTTAGAGTTTCATGATGGTGTGTTATACGAGAGTACTGGGCAATTTGGCGAGTCTAAACTTCGAAAAGTAGATTACAAAACTGGTGAAGTTCTAAAAAACCTTGACCTTAACGGTGGTTATTTTGCTGAAGGATTAACCATTTTAGATGGCAAAATTTATCAATTAACATGGAAAGCAGATACAGGTATTATATACGACCTAAACACATTTGAAAAGCTAGGCATCTTTAGATACAACCAAAGTGCTGAAGGTTGGGGCTTGTGTAATGATGGTACATCTTTATATAAATCTGATGGCACGGAGCGAATTTGGACACTAAACACATCTACTTATACAGAAGATGATAAAATAGAAGCGTATACTCAAAAAGCCAAAGTTGGTCGTTTGAACGAGCTTGAGTGGATTAATGGTAAGATTTATGCTAATCTTTATACGACAAACTTTATCATTATTGTAAACCCTAAAAATGGTTCTATTGAAGGTATTATTGACCTAACTGAGCTTACCAAGCAAATTCCTAGCTTTACCAAAGATGATAATGTACTCAATGGTATTGCTTATAATCCTGAAACCGAAACTATTTTTGTGACTGGGAAACGTTGGGATAAACTTTTTGAGATTACAATAGCTAAGAAGTAAGTCTTGCAAATCTTTCAAAAAGAAATAGTCGTATCAGATTCTGACCTTGATCAACTCAATCATGTTAATAATGTACGCTACGTACAATGGGTTCAAGATATTGCTGAAGAACACTGGCTTAAAAGTGCTTCAACGTCTATTCTAAATAATTTCTATTGGGTATTGATAAAGCATACTATAGACTATAAAGGTCAAGCTTTTCTGGGTGATACCATATTAATTAAAACTTTTGTAGTGTCTTCCGAAGGTGTTTCATCTGTTAGAAAAGTTGAGATGTATCATCAAAAAACCAATAAACTCATAATTAGTTCAGAAACAAAATGGTGTCTTATAGATGCAAAGACGCATCGTCCAACTCGAATTACCGAAGGCATTGCAACCCTTTTTGACTAGTATACTTCAAAAATCTGTTAGTTCAAATAAGCCCTGAAATTCTAAAAAGCCAACAGAAATGTACAAGTCTCGATAATCGAGTTAAAATTTTTAAAAATAGTTTTTAGACTTACAAATATCCTCGTTATTGTAAGAGATTTCTAATTTTAAACACGCCATCTAAATGCTACGAAAACTACTTTTTGTTTTATTTACAGTTTCATATTCAATTACTAATGCCCAAGCGATAAATGCAATTGTTTACGATTCTGAAGAGCGTGTAAAAGGTGTAAAAGTTCTAAATATTACTCAAAAAGTGCTAACAGTAACTAATGAGCAAGGTGAATTTACAATTAAAGCAAATCCTAGAGATACATTATCATTTCAATCTGTTTTTTATAAACCTATATTTGTTATTGTAAAAGAAGATTATTTTGAAGGCACTTATGTCTTTGAACTTCAGAAAATAATTAATGAATTAGAAGAAGTTAATATAGCTAGCAAACCAAAACCTGTAGTTTTTGCAAAAGATAAATACAATCAAAGTCTTAACGACATTATCACAAAAGATAAAGAACTACGTGGTGTTACTGCTAATGGTGCATCAAAATACGGTGTGGATTTTATTAGAATAGCTAAAATGATTGGGAAGCTATTTAAAAAGAAGACTCAAGACATCCCAAATACTTTAAAGTACGATCAGTTAAAGCGCTTATTTGAAACAAATCCGTTTTTTACCCAAGCACTTTTAACCAATGAACTGAAGGTACCTGAACAATACCATTCACTTTACTATGAGTTTTGCGAAACAAAAAATATTCTTGAAAGCAAACTCAACTACAACACAAGACTAATATTGCTTGATGATTTTACATTATACGCCAGCGAGTTTATGGTGATTGTAGAAATGGCCGAAGAACAGGCCAAGGACACAAAAAAGAATTAGCTATTCTTTTTCTACTCTATACTAAAACATCAATTGAAAAGTTATATTTTTAGCCTGAAATAATTTTTCGACTATATGAAGCGATTACTATACTTCTTTATTTGTTTTGGAGTTTTAATGTTTTGGAGTTCTTGTCGTAACGATTTTGAATTTTCTCCAAGTACAGGAAATCTAGAATTTGCAAGAGACACGGTTTACTTGGATACTGTTTTTAATAACATTGGCTCTAGTACCTACAACCTAAAAGTGTATAACAGAAGTGATGATGATATTGTAATCCCAACAATTCAGTTAGAGCGTGGAATAGGCTCATTTTATAGATTAAATGTTGATGGTAGCACAGGAAACGAAGGTACACCTGAAGAAGGAAAAATTTTCGAAAATGTTGAATTATTGGCTAACGATAGTTTATTCATCTTTATAGAAACTACAATTGATATTAGCACACTGCCAACATCTGATACTGAATTTTTATATACTGATCGTATTTTATTTGATGGCGGAAGCAATCAGCAAGATGTGGATTTAGTGACCTTAGTCCGAGATGCGGTGTTTATATACCCGGATTTTCAAGGTAATAGTACCATGTTCGAAAATTTAAATTTTGATGTCGATGGTGATGGCATTGTTGATGAAACGGCCTTACCCGGACGATTTTTAACAACTTCAGAACTTACCTTTACCAATGAAAGACCCTATGTCATATACGGTTATGCTGCTGTAGATGAAGGTGAAACTTTAACTGTTGAGGCAGGTGCGCGAGTTCATTTTCATGCAGATTCTGGGATTTTGATAACTAATAATGCTACGCTTAATGTTAATGGTAGCACGAGTAGTGACCCAGAACTTTTAGAAAATGAAGTCATTTTTGAAGGTGATAGATTAGAACCCATTTTCTCGGATGTTCCTGGACAATGGGGCACAATTTATTTATTTAACGGTAGTGTCAATAACACCATTAATCACGCAACTATAAAAAATGCTACTATAGGGATATTAGCAGAAGGGGATGACGATTTACCGACAGATAAATTAACAATTACCAACTCGCAAATCTATAATACAAGTTCATTTGGAATTTTAGGAAGAGCGACTTCAATTACTGCTGAAAATGTAGTCATTAATAACTCTGGACAATCTTCTTTTGGAGGAACTGTTGGAGGAAAATACAATTTTACACATTGTACAATTGCTAACTACTGGAACAATAGCTTTAGACAATTCCCCGCAGTATTATTAAATGATTTTGCTCAAATTGATGAAAATACGATTGGTACAAATCCTTTAGCTGAAGCCAACTTTAATAATTGCATCATCTATGGAAATGATAATCCAGAATTTATACTGGATCAACTGGGTGATGATTTTAATTTTAAATTCTCTAACTGCCTGCTTCGTTTTGACAATAATAACCTAGAAGGCACTCCAAACTATGATTTCACAGATGTTACCTTCTACGAAAACAACATCTTTAATGAAGATCCGGATTTTGAAGCACCTTTTGAAAACTTAATGCGTATTGGTGAGGACTCTGGTGCAAATGGTATTGGCAGTTTGCTATTTGCAACACAAGTACCATTCGATTTATTAAACGAATCTAGAACAGCATCTCCGGATGCAGGTGCATATCAAAGTACTATTTTGGAGGATTAATTTTCTACAAATCATTATACATTACCACTTTTAAATTAGCGTCTAGTTTTTTTAACTCTTGGCTTACTGCTTTTGCATGGCCAGCACCAACTATAAGCACACTACGTTGTACATCATTTTTGCTTAGTACTTCTAGTATATTTTTAGCCATATTTACATTTCTGTCATCCCACTTTTTTTGTTGTAAGTCATAATCTTCTCCACTGAAGCCTTTAAATCTTAATGAGTTAACTCGGTAATACGCATCAAGTGTAGAAGGCTTATTGGTATATCTACCCAAAGACCAAGACGCGCCTGCAAATGCTGTTCCCCATGTATCTTTACGCATGGTCTTTTTAAAGGTTTTTTTTCCTTCTTCAGTTCCTTGTTTCAATGCACGTTGCCAAGCTGGCCAATAACCATTATATCCTTCATGACTATCTACACCATAAACAGATTTTAAATTTAGTTGGCGCATTAGCTGAAACGTTAAGTCTGGATTTTGGTTCCCATATGGTTTAAACTTTTTAGTGGCACCATGACGAGCAAAATAACCGTACATTCTATGATTACCTTGATCACCAATACTCAAATAGTAAGCCTGCAATTTTCTATATTGAAGACTATCAAGCTTAGTATTGGATGTGTTTAATAAGCTTGAGATTTCATTTTCATCATATGTGTAATTTTGACTCTTTTTAATATACGCGTCCTTAAATTTTGAATTCCACTCACCCATGGCTGCTGTATCACCAGTCTTAGAATATTCTGCCATTATTAGCTCTGGGTTATACTTCATTATTTTTTTTACCATAGGTTTATAAGCACGCTTTACAATTCCAGGTAATTGATGCATATCACCTACAATTAAAATTTCTTGCTGTTCCTGTGAAAATGAAACATTAGAGACGATTAATAAAACAAGTATTGATTTAAGTATATGTATTGTTTTCATAAGTTTTTGATGCATTTAAATTAGTGTTTAGCCAACCATTCATCTGTTGGTATTACTTCAAAATAAGGGTTAGTGTCAAAGAGGTTTTTAATAATTGGTATATGATCGCCACCCATTATTAAAACTATAGCGTCGTCATTTGCATAATCAACTTGGTTTATCATCTTAGTATAAATAAGTATGTTACGTCTATACCAATCTGCAATGACTTCTGCGCCAAGTAATGTATTTTCATCGTCGTAATTATAATAATCCGTACTACCTAATAAAGGCCAATTGGTAATGTAACTTGCATGAGAGGTATCCATAACCTTATCACTATTCAACCAACGTATATAATCTAGTAAGCTTTGGCTTTGCATTAAAGAGTCTTCATCAATAAAATCTTCTTGACGTCTTATGGTCCCAAAACGTTTTCGTTCTAAGACATCGTTCTGGTTATTTTCCTGTGCATATTCATAAGCTACTTTATTTAAAGACCCATATCTACCAGGATGATCACACAAGTAAACACTATCGTGCTTAAGCTGTTTTGCAACTCTAAAACCAACTTGAAAAATTTCATTCTTCACTTTAAGTGGCTTATTCATTTGCTTATACTTATCGTACAATGTGTTTATTTTATTTTGAAACTCATATTCAGGTTGGCGCTCTAAAAACACCTTATCAGGTTTCTGATTACTAATTATTTTACAGAGCTCTTCAATACTAGTCTGATGCTTAGCATCAAGTACATTATAAGTTGAGTCTGTCTGAGCAAAATGAAAAGTTCCTAATAGATATACTTTAACTGGATTGGTTTTTGAAGTTTGCTTGATTTCTGATTTAGATTCCAAATTGCTTTCACAACTTAAGACTGAAAGTATTACTAATACGATTACGTTTTGAATTCGATTTAACATAAATGACGGTTTTAATGTTGAAACAAAATTCTGATACTTAGCTGATAAAAAGAAAGACAATCTGTAAACCAAGTAAACACCTCGGTCAATTTTTAGCTAACTTTATATCATTTCCTCAAGATTAAGTTTACAGATAGAATTTTTTAGTTCACCGATAACTAATTCAATTAAGTTTATATTTAATTAGTTTCGCACTTATGAAAATCAATTTTAAAAAATTAGCGGTTTGGTTTTTTCTCTATTACATTATAACAGATGTTGTTAGAGAGATTATTAATTCTGGCTCTATAAGTAAAGTCATTGCATATCAGCTTCAGCCTAGAATTATTTTATTAACCATTTCTGTAGGGCTTATATTCTTCTTATTTACGCTTTCTGCTTATTTAATTTTTTATAAGAGACATAATAAAAACCCTTTTTTGAATAATATATTAACTACGCTTTTAGCAGCAGCTATTATTATTTGTTTAAGATATATTATAGAAGAAGTTGCCTTCAGATACTTATTTGGTTTTGGCAATTATAAGCAAGGTGTATCTTTAACCTACTATCTCGTTGATAATTTTTACTATGCGTTTCAGTATTGTTCTCTAGGAATCATCTATTACTTCTGGCAGTATTCAAAATTTAAGGATGAACGAACAAATCAATTGCTTTTAGAAAAGCAGCAAATGGAATTAGATTTATTACGATCTCAAACAAATCCTCATTTTTTATTTAATACGCTAAATAACATCTATGCTTTGGTACATACAAATTCTGACAAGGCATTAGGTGCAATCGAAAAGTTATCATCACTTTTAAGATATTCATTATACAAGACCAAAACGGATGTATCATTAGAGGATGAAATAGCTCAAATTAGAAATTTTATAGATTTAGAAAGTATAAGACATAAAAACCAACCAAATGTTAAGCTAAATATTGAAGGGTTAACCAAGTCTGTACGAATACCACAATTTATTCTACTACCATTTGTTGAAAATGCATTTAAACATGGTAAATTGCATAGTAATGAAAATCCAATAGCCATCAGCTTAAATATCTCTAACTCGATATTACGTTATTCTGTTATTAACGAAATCGAAGACAAGAAAAAAGATAAAGTCGGTGGTTTAGGATTAGACAACTTAAAAAAACGACTTGAGCTTTTATACTTGAACAAACATAAATTTTCTTGTAAAGCAGAACATAAATTATATACTGCACAACTAGAAATACCAATCGAATGACTTGTATTATAATAGATGATGAACCTTTAGCAGTTGACTTATTAACATCCTATGCTTCTAAGATTGAAGACTTAGAAGTCATTGGTAGTTTTAATAATCCTATTGATGCTCTAAAACTATTAAGAGAAACTGCTATAGATTTAGTATTCCTTGATATTCAAATGCCAGAGATTACTGGAGTAGAATTCAAGAAGATTATTAACCCCGATATTAAAGTCATTTTTACAACGGCATACTCAGAATATGCTCTTGAAAGTTATGACCTAAATGCCGTTGATTATTTACTAAAACCTATCACATTTCAACGTTTTTTAAAAGCAGTAGAAAAAGTTCAAAGCAAAAGTGCAAATGCAATTACTAATGAGAGTAACGACTATATATTTGTAAAAACTGAATATCGCCATCAAAAACTATTATTCTCAGATATCTTATATCTTAAAGGGCTTAGCGATTATGTAGCCATTCAGACCAATGATGGCAAAGTACTGACTTTACAAAACATGAAAGATTTTGAACAAATTTTACCTAATAATAAGTTTATTCGTGTTCATAAATCCTACATCGTAAGCTTAGAACATATAGAATATATAGAACGTAATCGGATAATTATTAACGGCGAACATTTACCCATTGGCGCAACATACAAAGATGCATTTTGGGATAAAATAAACGGATAGTTAAACATTAAATAAGGGTCTTTGAGACATTAACGCATTAACCTTTTCAGCCACAGCTTCAAGAACCGTTTCATCTTCGTAATTCATTAACACCTCGTCAATTAAATCAACCACATAAGCCATATCATCTTCTTTAAGACCTCGTGTTGTAATTGCTGGTGTACCAACTCTAATTCCTGACGTTACAAAAGGTGATTCGGTATCAAAAGGTACCATATTCTTATTTACAGTAATATCGGCCTTAACTAATGCCTGCTCAGCAGCTTTTCCTGTGATGTTTTTATTTCTTAAATCAATTAACATCATGTGGTTGTCTGTACCTCCAGAAATTAAATGATAATCTTTTGCAACAAAAGCTTGAGCCATTGCATCTGCATTTTTCTTTACCTGAAGCATGTAGTGCAAGAAATCGTCTTCTAAAGCTTCACCAAATGCTATAGCCTTAGCAGCTATAATATGCTCTAATGGACCACCTTGATTCCCTGGAAATACTCCTGAATCTAAAAGACCTGACATCTTACGTAAGTTGCCGTTCTTAAGTCGCAATCCAAATGGGTTTTCAAAATTCTCTCCCATTAGTATCATACCACCACGCGGTCCACGTAATGTCTTGTGAGTAGTAGTCGTAACAATATGGCAATGCGGCATAGGATCATTTAAAATGCCTTTAGCTATTAATCCAGCTGGGTGTGATATATCTGCTAATAAAATTGCTCCAACGTTATCTGCAACTTCTCTGAACTTGGCAAAATCAATATCCCTTGAATATGCGGAAGCACCGGCGATGATTAATTTTGGTCGTTCTTTCTCAGCGACATCAGATAACATATCATAATCAATACGGCCAGTGTCTTTTTTTACACCATAAAAGGTTGGTCTATATAATTTACCAGAAAAATTTACCGGCGAGCCATGTGTTAAGTGACCTCCGTGAGACAAATCAAACCCTAAAATAGTATCACCTGGTTTTAAGCAAGCGTGGTAAACTGCTGTATTTGCCTGACTTCCAGAATGCGGTTGCACATTAGCATATGCAGCACCAAATAATGTTTTTGCACGTTCTATTGCAATAGTTTCAACTTCATCTACAACTTCGCACCCACCATAGTAACGCTTACCTGGATAACCTTCAGCATACTTATTAGTCAATACAGAACCAGATGCTTCCATTACTTGCGGGCTAGTAAAATTCTCAGAAGCGATTAACTCAATTCCTTCAGTTTGTCGGTCTTTTTCAGCTTGTATTAATTCAAAAATTTGTTCGTCGCGTTGCATAGTCTATGTTAGGATGTTAAATGAAGACCAAAAATACAAATTACATTAGTTTTAATATGAAAAATCATGTAGATTTGGATAGAAATAATCAACATCTAATCAACAAATATCTTATGCCTCTATCAGCAAATAATCCAGACCGAATTTCGTGGTTACACGTTAATAAAGATTCTGATTTTCCGATACAAAATATTCCTTTTGGTGTATTCTTAACAAAAGAAGATATTATTACTATTGGTACTCGTATTGGTGATACTGCCATTGACCTTGGTGCCTTACATCAATTGGGTTATTTTGATGGTATTCCGCTTACGGACGATATCTTTTTACAAGATACACTCAATGATTTTATTGCTGATGGCCGCAAAACATGGCGCTTGGTAAGAAATCGAATTGCTGAGATTTTTGATGCTGAAAACACAACACTAAAACATAATAAGGCGCATAAAGAGACTATTTTATTCCGCTTAGATGAGATTGAAATGCAGTTACCAATATATATTGGTGATTATACAGATTTTTATGCTAGTAAAGAACATGCTACAAATGTTGGTACGATGTTTAGAGGTCCAGAAAATGCCTTAATGCCAAATTGGTTACACTTGCCAGTTGGTTATCACGGAAGAAGCTCTTCGATTATTCCTTCAGGTATTCCTATACATAGACCTCAGGGTCAAACCATACCTGCAGATAGTGACCAGCCAATATTTGGACCATCAAAACTTGTTGATTTTGAATTAGAAATGGCATTTATTACTACTGATGCAAACGATTTGGGAGAACCTATTCCTATTGAAGAAGCCGAAGAGTACATCTTTGGATTAGTATTATTTAATGATTGGTCTGCTCGTGATATCCAAAAATGGGAATATGTACCGCTAGGGCCATTCTTGGGAAAGAATTTTGCATCTTCAATGTCACCTTGGATTGTGACGCTTGATGCTCTAGAGCCTTTTAGAGTTGAAAGTCCTAAGCAAGACCCAAAACCACTCGAATATCTTCAAACTTCAGGAAAAAAGAGTTTTGATATTAATCTTGAAGCTGCAATTATGCCTAAAGGTGCGAAGGAAACTACGGTGTGCAAGTCTAATTTTAAGTACATGTATTGGAATATGGCACAGCAATTAGCACATCATACAGTTAATGGTTGTCCGGTAAATTCTGGTGATATGATGGGTAGTGGAACTATTTCTGGAGCTACTGAAGACTCCTATGGCTCTATGCTAGAACTTACATGGCGTGGTACAAAACCTATAAAAATGAAAGATGGTTCTGAGCGTAAATTTATAAATGATTACGATACCGTAATTATGCGTGGTTATTGTAAAAATGATGATGTACGCATTGGGTTTGGCTCTGTAAAAACGCAATTATTACCAGTATTTAACTCAAAGAAATCCAAGTAGTTATAATACGTATAATTTAAAAGTCCAGTTTTTTACTGGACTTTTTTAGTTTTGGCACACCAATTGAATTATACCAATTAATCTCGACTATCGAGTGAAACCTTAAAACTTACGATTATGAAAAGAACTACTCTAATGTTCGTAATAGTTGCGTTTTTAGTATCCTGTGGATCTAAAAAAAAGGTGGAACGCGCTTTAACCTCTGGCAACTACAATGAGGCCATTTACAAGGCCATTAAAAAATTGAGAACAAACAAAGATGCTAAGCGCAAGCAAGATTACATTTTATTGCTTAAGGATGCTTATGATAAGGCCAATGAGCGAGATGAAAATTCTATAGCGAGACTTAAGGCTAGTAATAATCCTGAATATTACAAGCGTATTTACGAGACATATAATGCTTTAGAAAAACGCCAGAATGCTGTAAGGCCTTTATTGCCATTAAGTATTAAAGGAAGAGAAGTTTATTTTGGCTATAATGATTACACAAGTGATATCGTTGAAGCTAGAGATAATGTATCTGGACATTATTATCAAAAAGGAATTCAACTCTTAGACACCAATGATAAGTTTCAAATTCGTGATGCATACAATACATTATCATATATTGAAGATATAAACCCAAATTACCAAAGTACACGTGCATTTATGGAAGAAGCTCATGTTCGTGGTACAGCACATGTGATTGTTGCAATAGAAAATCAGACAAATCAGGTTATTCCAAGACGTCTCGAAGATGCTTTACTTGATTTTAACACTTATGGTTTAGATCAGTTCTGGACACAATACCATGCTTTTGCAAATGACAGTTTGGATTACGATTATGCTATGCAGTTACAATTGGCTAGGATAAACATATCTCCTGAACAAGTTAGAGAACGAGAAGTTCTACGTCAACAACGTGTTAGAGACGGTTGGCAATATGTCTATGATGCTAATGGTAATGTTGCAAAAGATAGCCTTGGTAATGATATTAAAGAAGATAAGTTTATCACAGCTCGTGCTAGATTATTTCAGTTTGAACAATTTAAGCAATCAGAAATATTGGCTAATGTGGTATTTACAGATTTAAAATCTAACGAAACCATCGAACAATTTAATATTGATAGTGGTTTTGTATTTGAGAACTTTTATGCCACATTTAGAGGTGATAGAAGAGCTTTGACCCCAGATGATAGAGATTTGCTAAGAAATCGTCCTGTACCATTCCCTAGTAATGAGCAAATGGTATTTGACTCAGGTGAAGATTTAAAAGTAAGGCTTAAGGATATTATTGCCGATTATAAATTTTAATGATTTAAATTAGTGTCATATTGAGCACAGTCGAAATGTCTTTTTAAAATTTCTCGACTGCGCTCGAAATGACAACAGATAACTGCGCACCCAATAATGAAACTCGTATTTGCAACTAACAACCGTAATAAGCTTAAAGAAGTACAAACATTAGTACCTAAACACATAGAACTATTAAGTCTAGAAGATATTGGTTGTAAAGAAGATATCCCCGAAACACAACCTACAATTGAAGGTAATGCCATCCAAAAAGCAGAATACCTTAAAACTAATTATGGTTACGATTGCTTTGCAGATGATACCGGGTTGGAAGTCGATGCATTACATGGTGAACCTGGCGTATATTCTGCTAGATATGCAGGGTTACAACGAAATGCTAATGATAATATGAATAAGTTATTAGACAATCTTGAAGACAAAACCAATCGCGGTGCACAATTTAAAACTGTTATTGCATTACATCTCAATGGCGAATTAAAAACATTTACCGGTATTTGCCGAGGTGAAATCACACACGAAAAACATGGTGATAAAGGCTTTGGATACGATCCTATTTTTAAAGCCGAAGGCTACAACGAAACCTTTGCAGAAATTTCATTAGAACAGAAAAATAAGATTGGACATCGTGGGAAAGCTGTAAGGGGTTTAATTTCCCATTTAGACTCTATATAATTCAAACTCAAATAAAAGCGTATATTTGCACGCTGAAAGTCAATAGGAATGACTTTCTTTAATTCTCAGGGTGAGAATGTGTTACATGAAGTATTTAGGTTAATGTTATGTCGATACGCTTCAAAAAGTAACACACATAACATAATTGAATACAAAATTACGAATGAGCACATTCCAAGATTTAGGTCTTAATGACGACCTATTACAAGCAATCACAGATTTAGGGTTTACAAAACCAAGTGATGTACAACAAAAAGCCATACCGACTTTACTAGCTGAAGAACGCGATTTAGTAGCATTAGCTCAAACCGGTACAGGAAAAACTGCAGCGTTTGGGTTTCCGATGTTAGAAAAAATTGATATCAACAGCCGCACAACTCAAGGTCTTATCTTATCTCCTACTCGTGAGCTTTGCCTTCAGATAACAGCTGAATTAAAGCTTTATGGCAAATACTGCAAAGGACTTAATGTGGCTGCTATTTACGGTGGTGCAAGTATTACAGAACAAGCTAAGCAGGTCAAAAAAGGCGCACAAATTATTGTAGCGACACCTGGACGTATGAAAGATATGATTAGTAGAAAACTCGTTGATATTTCTAAAATACAATACAGTGTGCTTGATGAGGCCGATGAGATGTTAAACATGGGCTTTTACGAGGATATTACAAGTATTTTATCACATACTCCAGATGATAAAAGTACGTGGTTGTTTTCAGCGACCATGCCTCGTGAAGTAGCTTCTATTGCAAAAAAGTTTATGTACGACCCAATAGAAATTACGGTTGGCAATAAAAATGAAAGCACTAAAAATGTATCGCATGAGTACTATTTGGTTAATGCACGTGATCGTTATTTGGCATTAAAACGTTTAGCGGATGCTAATCCAGATATATTCTCAGTGATTTTTTGTAGAACAAAACGAGATACTCAAAAAGTAGCTGAAAAATTAGTTGAAGATGGTTATAGTGCTGGCGCACTTCATGGTGATTTAAGTCAAAATCAACGTGATCTGGTCATGAAGGCATTCCGTAATAAACAGATACAAATGCTTGTGGCTACAGATGTAGCTGCTCGTGGTATTGATGTAGATGATATAACACATGTTATCAATTATCAACTACCAGACGAGATTGAAACTTATACGCACCGTTCTGGGCGTACAGGTCGCGCCGGTAAAACAGGTGTGTCGATGGTTATAGTATCTAAGAGTGAAGTACGAAAAATTAAAAGTATTGAGCGCATTATAAAAAAGCAGTTTGAGAAAAAGAATATTCCATCCGGAATGGAAATCTGCAAAGTACAGTTAATGAGTTTAGCCAATAAGGTGCATAATACTGAAGCAAATCATGAAATAGACAGTTACTTACCTAGTATTAACGAATTGTTTAACAATACTGATAAAGATGAACTCATTAAAAAATTCTTCTCAGTTGAGTTCACTAGATTCTTTAACTACTATCAGAAATCCAAAGACTTAAATGTATCTGATTCTGGCGGTGATGGCAGAGATTACAGTAAGTCGTCTAACGATACGCGCTATTTTATTAATGTAGGTCGGAAAGATGGTTATGATTGGATGAGCTTAAAGGATTTCTTGAAAGAAGTCCTTGAATTAGGTCGTGATGATGTCTTTAAAGTTGATGTAAAGGATAGTTTTTCATTCTTCAATACTGAAAAGGAAAACGAGCAAAAAGTGCTTGATTTCTTTACAGATTTTAAATATAACGGGCGTTTTGTTAATGTAGAAATTAGCGAAAATAAAGGTCGTAGTGGAGGAAAACGCCGTGATAGAGATCGTGGAAGACGTCGTAATCACGATAAGCCAAAGGGTGAAAGACGTTCACGTCGTTCTAAAGATACTGGTGAAAGAACAACTAATAAACGTAGGCGTTCTTCAGTTTCGAACAGACCAAGACGGTCTAGAAGAAAATAAGGTTTGAATTAATTTCTGCATACTTTTTGTAAGCATGTTGTTAATATTTAGTCAAATCTACTGAAGGCAACCAACAAAATGCGTTTTGTTTAGTACCTTTACCGAGTAACGATGCAGATGAGAATATACCTTTGTACCATATTATGTTGTTTTGGATTTTTATCCTTTTCCCAAGATTCTAATGACAATGGCGAACCTACAAGAGTACAAGCTACAATTATTAGCAGTACTACCAGAGAACCGCTTGCAGATGCCAATATTGTTAATTTAAATCAAGTTATAGGAACAACGACTAATGAAGATGGTGTATTCGACATCAGAGCTAAAGTCAATGACACATTACACTTATCTTATATTGGTTATAAGTCTATAAAAGTTCGTGTTACCAACGACTGGATTAAATATGGTAATACTGAAATTGAAATGACAGACTTAGCACTTGCTCTTGAAGAAGTTGTGGTCAATCAGTTAAAACTTACAGGTTATCTTGAAGTTGATATTAAGCAAATTCCTATACGCTCAAATAACCGCTTTAGAATTTCTGGAATACCTAATCAGGGTTATGAAGGTGGAACTACCAATGTAGTTAATAAGGTATTAGGTGCTATTTTCAATCCTGCAGATTTTATGTATAAGATGTTTGGTAAAAAACAAACTCAGATGCGTAAGCTAAAGGAAATGAAAAAGGATGATGAGATTCGAAACCAACTTGCAAAGCGTTATGACCGTGAGATGCTTACTGTGTTGCTTCAGGTTGACAAATATGATTTGGATGAAATTGTAAACCAATGCAATTACTCTAGAGATTTTATCAGAACAGCAAACGACCTTCAGGTTCTAGATGCAATTAGTGAATGTTACGAAGAATACAAAGTTTTAAATCGTAATAGTGATCGTAAGCGTGGTAAAAAGAAAGTATCTCCATAAACAATTACTCTTTTGAGTGCAAGGCTACTCTATTACCTTCAGAATCTATAAATACACCCATAAAACCATGCTCATCCGATATTTTGGTTTTCTCTTGATAGATCTCTCCTCCAGCTGCTGATACTCTGCTCAATTCATTTGTAACGTTGTTACTCATAAAATATACTAATGTACCTTCTTTACTAGGTACATAAGTATCTTGTTTTATAAGTGTCCCTGTAGCGCCATAGGCGCCATTATTATTTGGAAACCAACCCATTTTTAAACCTCCAAAATCAACTTCTTGTATTTCAATGTCAAAAACCGATTCGTAGAAGGCTTTGGCTCTTGCCATATTATTAACAGGAATTTCAAACCAACCTACCATAAAATATTATTTAGATTCTAGTATTCTTTTCAATTCACTCAAGCCTTCTTCAAAATCTTTTCCTACCGATTTATCCATATTAAAAAACAAAAAGAAAATATTTGAAGGTGGTTTATTCACGCCCGAAAATCCCCAAATAACTTCAGTTGAATTATCATCAACACTCCGGGTTGTTAAATACGCATCGGATTGTGATTTCCATGGTTTAAAAAAACGCAATTGGCTATTAATAGACTTGTTTTCAGTTATCGAGACAATCTCCTGTTCTCCTGTGCCTACGTCTTTATTACCTTCCCATTTTGATATAAAACCTATTTCTCCATCTGTGCCAGTAAACTCTTGTTTCATGTTTGGATCTTTCTTTTTCCATGGTGACCAATCATTCTGATTTTTAATATACCGCATGTAATCAAACACCTCATTTACAGGTTTATTTACCGTAATACTTCTACTCACATGATAAGATTTTGGCGCTATCATTGCTAAGAGTATTACTATAGCAATTAAGGCCAGAATTATGTATAGGATAATCATCATTATAGTTTGATTTAGTTAGTATTTAAAAGTACAAAAAATACAATTATGCATTATACCGTTCCACGATTGCGTCATAATTTTTAATCGTCTTTTTAATCCAATCGAATCGTTTTGTTATTAATTCTTCATCAGTGAGTTTCCAATCAATAGCTGACGTTCTTAATTTTGAAGTAACGTGTTGTAAAATTATAGCTGCAGATACGGAGATATTTAAACTCTCTGTAAAGCCTACCATCGGGATTTTTAAAAAACAATCTGCATTTTCCAAAACATAATCCGATAAGCCTTCTGTTTCTCTTCCGAAAACAAAGCACGATTTTTTAGTTATATTAAAATCTATAAGTTCGCAATCATCTTTATGTGGTGTAGTAGCCACAATTTGGTAACCTTTCGATTTTAAATCCTCAATACAAGTTTTGGCACTATTGTATCGATTAAGGTCTACCCACTTTTGTGCGCCCATAGCAATTTCTCGGTCAACACGTTTTGAGTTGACTTCTTCTATTACATTAACCTCTTGTATGCCAAAAACATCGCAAGAGCGAATCACAGCACTAGTATTGTGCAACTGATATACATCTTCTGTAGCTACGGTAAAGTGCTTGGTTCTTTGAGATAAGACTTTAGCAAACCGCTGTCGTCTGTTTTCAGTGAGATAAGATTCAAGATATTTTAGAAGTTCAATGTCTGGCATAAACCAAAAATATAAAATAATGCGCATCACTATATAATGATTACTTTTATAATATGAAGAAACACATTGTTGTATTAACTGGCGCAGGTATGAGCGCCGAAAGCGGAATCAAGACCTTTAGAGATGCTGATGGACTTTGGGAAGGTCATGATGTTATGGAAGTCGCTTCACCTCAAGGTTTTAAAGCAAATCCTGCTTTAGTCTTAGATTTTTATAATCAGAGAAGACGTCAATTAAAAGCCGTAAAGCCTAATGCTGCCCATTATAAACTCGCCGAACTAGAAAGCAAATATAAGGTCTCAATAGTAACTCAAAATGTTGATGATTTGCACGAACGTGCTGGGAGTACTAATGTACTACATCTTCATGGCGAATTACGAAAAATAAGAAGCTCTGGTAACCCAAAAGATATTACCCATTGGGAAGACGATATTAATCTTGGTGACTTATGCAAAAACGGATATCAATTGCGTCCGCATATTGTATGGTTTGGTGAAGATGTACCAATGATTGAAAATGCCATTTCAATTTGTGAAACGGCTGATATTCTATTCATTATTGGTACAAGTATGCAAGTTTATCCTGCTGCTAGTCTAGTTAATTTTGTTAATTCTGATGTACCTATATATTATATTGACCCTAATCCTGCTACAATACACAACTTGCGAGTGACCACAATTGCCAAACCAGCAACAACTGGTTTACTTGATGCTATAGGATTACTTAAAGAGTAATGTTATTACCACGACTACAATTAACATTACTAGTTTAATCATCATCAGTAAGTTTAAAAAATTCGTTTACTGGTTTATTAAATATCCGTGATAGTTTAAGTGCTAATACTGTTGATGGCACATATCTATTAGCCTCAATAGAATTTATAGTCTGACGTGACACTCCTATTTTTGCTGCCAAATCGCCTTGCGTAAGGTTTAAAATGGCACGTTCTACTTTTATAGTATTCTCCATTATCTGTAGCGCTTTAAAACATGGTAACACATAAGTTGCACCAAAAGCATAAATAATAATACCTGAAAATCCCCTAAGTTTTTAAAGGTTTCATTGCCTTCATTAACAACACTAGAAACACCAAACTCAACATACGGCATAATTAAGGCATAGATAACGCCAGTAACAAATGCCCAAGCATAAGATTGCATGCGCAACTGAACAATCATTTCATCTTCTTCTTTATCTCTGGTTATGGACATAATTAGCATTCCAACCAAAAGTACTTTTTGCAGAGCAAATCGAATAGTTTCGGAGTCTTCGCCAAATAACGGTTTACGTAAAAACATAAACACGATGGCAATTAAAGCTAATACTATACCAACTGTCATAAACTGACGTGGAAGTCTAAAATTGATTAATTTTTGTAGCGCACGTTGCTCTTTCTGCATATAACATTCTGTTTTCATAATTGACAAATATATTTTATAATTAGTAAAATTATTTTTACCATATGACAAATATACTTTACATTTTAAAATTTTCAAAACCCTTAACAAATTTTTGACAAAATGAAATTTTTAGGCGAACTTGTAAACAGTATGAGTATCATTAAAAATTTAAGAAAAACTTCTGGTCTTACACAATCAGAACTTGCTAAGCAATCTTCATTATCATTGCGCACAATACAACGATTAGAGTCTAGTAATAATATGCCTAAAGGTTATACGCTTCAAGCATTAGCAAAGGTATTTAATATAGCTCCAGAAGCGATTCAGGATGAGTTTAAAGCTGCTAAACTTAGCAACAATGATGATATTACTAAGATTCGATTTATTAATCTATCGGTGCTTTCTTTTATTGGTATCCCATTTGGCAACATTTTAGTACCATTTATACTGTGGTGGAGAAATCGTAAGTCTAAACATGTAGATGAAATAGGTAGGCGAATCATTAATTTTCAAATCCTATTTACTGTAGTACTTTCAATACTTTTAAGCCTTTCACCATTTATTAGCCGAAAATTGTTTTCTAACACATCGGTTATTTTATATGTTCTATTCTTTTCATACCTATTCAATATTGTTCTGGTTTTTGTAATTGCTAGAAAATTACAACACAAGGATTTTAATTTCTTAAACTTTAAACTTCGCCTCATTTAAATATTAAAAACTGAAATTGACGTAAAATTGGCGGTAAAAAACCGTCAGTTTATAAGTGATTTTGATATTATTTTGTTCTTGTAGATTTCACTATCTACCAACATTTCATCAAATCAAAATCATCATGAAGAAAAAAATTGGCTATGCCTTACTTATTATTTTAGTCGTAATCATTTCTGTTGGTTATTATTATATCAGAAAGTTTAATAATGCATTTTTTGCAGAGAAAACTAACTACTTAACTTATAGTTACGAGTCTAAACCAATTCATTTTGATTGGGTTATTAATTCAAAAGGTTCTGGTGGATATATTGAACCTCAAGCCGCAATTATATTTCCTGTAAAAATTAATGGACTTTCACATCGGTTCCATTTGCAGTTCGATACAGGTGCACCACACTCATACATCTACGAGAATGATTTAAAATCTTTACGGGCACTAGGTATTGATATCAAAGAAGTTGAAAAGAATGGTGATCGTTTCGTAGAGCAAATAGAATTTCAATTAGACAGCAATAATATAAAAGCCTCAATGGTAAAAATATTACCAAATTATGGACACTCCTTTGATAAAAACGATACCATATCAAAAATAGGAATTGGCACTATCGGCAGTGACTTTATTACAAATAAAATCTCGTCCATAGACTTTAAAAATCAAACATTAGAGTTATATAACCAACGACCTAATTGGATGCAAACACTACCAGAGTTTAAGCCATTCGACTTTACTGGTAGGCGAATTATGTTACCAACAAAAATAAAAGACAAAGAATACGAGCTGTTTTACGATTCAGGCTGCAGTGCGTTTGGTATAATAACCATAAAAAGTAGGTTTGATGATTATGTAGATGAAAATGCAGCTGTGATAACTTATAACGCCAAAAGCTGGAATAGCAGTATACCAATAACCAGCGCAGCTAGTAGTGAACCTATAACACTTGGTAATACTGAATTAAGCCTAAAACGCGTAAGCTATATAGATATGTATACAGCGATGCAGCCAATTGCAACCCCTTTTACCCGAATTGGTGGTTGGCTTGGTAACCAACCCTTTAATGAAAGTACCTTAATTCTCGACACACAAAAGGAAGAGTTTATAGTAGTAGAGTCTGAATAATATATCTTTTTTAAATCACTAAGCAGGCATTTTGAAAGTTGACTTAATTAAAATTTTAAGCTAATTTCGTTAAGTCTTAAGCTAACTGAATGCATAAAGTCGAAAAATTCTCACCCGAGATTAATAAAGTATACTTTATAGAGTGTCATACCCTTATTCATATTCTATCAGGAAAAGGTAGTATTCAGGTAGATTTTAAAAATTATTTTGATTGGCAAGAAAAAGCAATATTCCTAGAAAAAGGGCAATATATTAAGTTCTTGTCTGATGATTTCACTATTAGAAGAATAGAATTTTCAAACGAAAGTAAGTTTTACGATAATGACGTCAGAGTTTTGTTTAAACACCTTATTTCGCTAGGTTATATTGATTTGTTAGAGTGTGAAGAATGTGGTGCGTTTTTATCTGAAACAGCTTTGACTGATAATTCTGCTGATATTATTGATGTGTCTTCTAAACAATGGTATTGGCAAAATCCATTTAATGCTAGCAAAGAAGAATACCAGGTAATTTTTGATGCAAAAGATATTATTGATGTAGAATATTCTAACAATTTAACCAGTAATGATTTAGTAAGCCTAATTAATGATAGAGGTTATAATGCGCAAGCCTTAATTAAAAATAAAATAGGCTTGTCTGTGAAAAATTTAATGGCATCCAAAAAACTTCAAGAAAGTCTTAAAGAAGTAGCCTTTACTAATAAAAATATTCAAGAAATCTCCTATGAATTAGGCTATAAAGATGACGCATATTTCAATAGAGTATTTAAAAACTCAACTGGCCAAACTCCCAAACAGTTTAGAGAAAATTTTGATTTTGAAAAACGAGATTTATTTGCACAAGACATTTTAGAGCTTCTTCAAAAATACCATACGCAAGAAAGATCATTAGAGTTTTACGCTGATAAAATGAATCTTTCTATAAAGGCTCTATCTCATAAAGTTAGAACAAAAATGAATATCTCCTTAGGGCAACTTATACGTTTAGAGCTAATCAATACTGCTAAATTGATGCTGCTCGATGATATATCCATTACTACAATATCTCGTCAATTAGGATTTGAAGAACCTAACCATTTTTCGAGATTCTTTAAGCACTACTCTAAAGTTACTCCAACTGAATTTAAATCAAAAAAGTACAATTCTTAGTCTTTTTTTTGTAGCAACACAGCTTTAATACCATCGCATCTTTGCAGTGTAATTTTTAAAACACAATAAAGATGAATATTAAAGAGCAAGTACAAAAAATGGACGCAATAGTTTCTCAAGGAGCTATTGTAGACGCTGTAAAAGAATTCTTTGCAGATAATGCAACTACCTCAGATTATGGAAATGGTAGTACAAACGGAAAGTCTGAAATGATTGAAAAAATGGAAGGTTTTGCTGGAGCTATAGCAACAGTAAATGGTATAACTCACCATCATTCAATAGTCGATGGTAATGTTTCCGCATCAGAATTTACATTCGATTTTAATATGAAGGATGGCAGTAAAATATACTGGCATGAAATCATTCGTAGAATATGGAATGATCAAGGAAAGGTAATTCAAGAAGAATACTTTAACGCTGAATAAAAAATTTAATAACCTAAAACTTTAAAAAAATGAAAACAATAAAAACAACAATCACATTAGTAGCATTCATGTTTACTATATTATTATCTGCTCAAGATAACAAAGCAAATAACATTGACAACAGTAATATAGCCCTTCAAGGCTATAGCCCAGTATCTTATTTAGACTTAGGCTTAGCTCAAAAAGGAAATAAAAGCTTTAAGTCCGAATATAAAAAAGTAGTATACTACTTTACATCCGCAGAACAAAAAGCAACCTTCGACAAAAACCCTAAGAAATACCTTCCACAATACGGTGGTTTTTGCGCCTTTGGTTGTTATGCAGGAGCGAAGTTTAGAGTTGACCCAAATAAGTTTATTGTAGAAGATGGAAAATACTATCTATACCTAAACAATGTCGAACTTGATGCAAAACAACTCTGGTTAGCAGAAAATAATCACGCTAAACTAAAAAGTGTAGCAGACAAGAATTGGGCAACGCTTAGTAAAACTCACAACTAAAAATTTGAATCATGAAGTTTGTAACTAAAAAAATACACGCTTTCTTGGATTATCCAGTAGCTCTTGCATTAATAACGCTTCCTTTTTTGCTTGGATTAGGTAGCTCTAATTCCTTAGCGCTTCAACTTTCAGTAGCTACAGGTGTGGCAGCTTTTATCTTAACGTTGCTAACCGACCACCAATTAGGTGTATTTAAAGTGATCTCGTACCGAATGCATTTAATTGTAGATTTTATAGTTGCAATAGTATTTATTATTGCGCCATTTGCGCTCAATTTCGAAGGTATAGATGCCTATTATTATTGGGCTAACGGAATTGCAGTTTTAATTGTGGTGAGTTTACATAAACCAGAAATGGCTGTCTAAACAACGTTTACTTATAACGTGCTAAAGTAATAGCGGTTTGATTAAGATTTTAAATCGCTATTGTTTTTTTCCTCAATCCACTTGCTCATATACTTTGTACTCTGTAAAGTATGGTGCATTAATAGTTGACCAGTAAAATTATCTTGACGGTGCTGTTGCAAATTCTGTCTTAAGTTTTCAATCTTTTTTGCAAAATCATCTTCAAAATTTGCTGCATTAAATCGTTCCTTTAAAACCTTAAAACCATTCTGTTGTTTCACTTTCCATTGTTCTGCATTAGTGTAAAGTGCTATGGCTTGTTCTGCAAACTCCTCCGGAATATTAGTGATATATCCACTCGCTTCAATCTCATTCAGCGATTGTTTATCTGAATTTTGGTCACTGAGCGGAGTCGAAGTGCCAAATATACCTTCAGCAGCAATAGTACTCATTACTGAAGGCGTACCATTTTGCATAGCGTCAATGAGTTTTCCTTTAAGTCCAGCCCCAAAACGTAATGGCGCTAAACACACTTTAGCATTTTGCATTACTGTATTAACATCTTCAGTAAAGCCCTTAACTAAAAAGCCCTCAGCTTCATTATGCAATTGCGTTATTTTTGGAGATTCGTAAGCGCCATAAATATGCAATTCAGCTTTTGGTAATTCTTTACGGATCAATGGCCAAATCTCTTGTTTTAAATATAAAACAGCATCGTAATTTGGTGGATGTAAAAAATTACCAATAGTTACAAAATGTACCCTGTCATCAAAACTTGGAAATTTATCTATTGCTTCATTTGAAATAGGCTGGAGCAAAAACGGTAAATAATACAATAGCTTCTTATCTACTCCAAGGTATATTGTAAGAATATCAATTTCAACTTCAGAAATCATTAGACTTACATCGCATCTGTAAATGCTGGCGACTTCTCGCTTAGTCACATCATTCTGAAGATGCTTTATTGAGAACATTTCATCTTGTTTAATAGCTAAAGCTCTACCTTTTCGTAAACCATGAAAATCTTCAGTATCTAATACTCGTAATGCATTTGGGCATTGCTCGGCAACACGCCAACCAAATTGTTCTTCGGTCATAAATCGATCGAACAACACCACATCGGGATTTAAATCTTTAACAAAAACATCAAAAGAGGAATTGTTTAACTCAATATTTATTGAAGACACACCAATACTAGCTAAATCAAAAGCATTTACACTGTGATTTGCAGTAGTGACAAAAGTAATAGTGTAATTCTGCTTCTTAAATTGCTCAATAAGCTGAAGTATTCGGATTCCGGCGGCTGAACTCTTTGGTTCAGGCCAAACGAATCCTATTATAAGAAGCTTTGAAGACAAACTATTATTCGGGTTGTTTTATCTGAAATGCATATTGCGTTCGTACTTGCTTAGCCCAATTAATAATTGCTTCTATCTGAGTATCTGTTAGCCTTGCATCACCATGTGTCCAAGTATAACTATTCAATGGCATTTCTTTTTCTTCGACTTCTTCTATAAGCTCATCGAACTTATGGTCTTTTTTCTTCAAAGAATAGTCGTTCCATTTAGAAACATTAAAATGTTCTTTTCCATGATTGACATGATCATTAAGCCAATAATTTACTGGTGTAATGGAGTTATACCATGGATAACGCGTATGATCGCTATGACAATCAAAACAAGCGTTCTTTAAAATTATTGTAACTTCTTCTGAAGGTTGTGTCTCGGTTAAAAAGGCTTCAACAGTAGCCAAATCTCCATTATTTTTATCTGGACCAAAAAATTGTGCAATTACAAATATTATTACGAGTACTATCCCGATTTTTTTCAATATATTTTTCATTTCAAAGTAAAAAATTATTTATTATTTAGAAACGATAAAAATAAAAAACGTTTTGACAAAAGACCAACTTTATAAGGAATTAAATTATGTTAATCATTCACGAGAAAAACGTCTCTATTATGCTAACTTGGTTATAGATAATCCAGATTTAATTCCGCCATTGTTAGAAATATTGTTCACAGTTGATGATAAAATTTCATGCAGAGCAGCTTGGGTTTTTGAGTTTATGTGTGGCGAAAAATTAGAAGCTATTATTCCACATCTTGACATGTTCACAGAAAATATGTCTAAAGTACACTTAGACCCGGCGGTTAGACCTGTGGCAAAAGTATGCGAATATCTAGTTAAAGCGTATTATGCCAAAGATAATAATGCCTTAAAAAAACACTTATCTACTGCTCATAAAGAAAAAATAGTGGAGGCTTGCTTTGATTGGATGATAAATGATGAAAAAATTGCACCCAAAGCATATGCCATGAATTCGCTTTATCTACTTGGTCAAGATTTTGATTGGATTCATCCGGAATTAGCAATAATCCTTAAACGCGACTACCAAATGCAAAGCTCTGGTTTTAAAGCTAGAGCTCGACATATTTTAAAGAAAATCGACAAATAGTTTTAAGTTGAAAAAGCTTCAATGTTCGATTCTACTTTGTTATCTTTAGGGCTTTCAAAAATTTAAAGCTTAATGGCACTTTCATCATTAAATGCAATCTCACCTGTTGACGGAAGATATCGTTCAAAAGTAGATGCTCTTGGTAACTATTTTTCTGAAGAAGCACTTATAAAATACCGGGTTTTAGTAGAGGTAGAATATTTTATTGCTTTATGCGAAATTCCTTTACCTCAACTTGAACATGTACCGGCTTCGGTATTTGAAAAACTCAGAGCTATTTACCTAGAATTTTCGTCTGAGGACGCCACAGCGATAAAAGATATTGAAAGTGTTACAAACCACGACGTAAAGGCTGTTGAATATTTTATAAAACAGCAGTTTGATGCTTTAGGTTTATCAGAATATAAAGAGTTTATACATTTTGGGTTAACATCACAAGACATAAATAATACTGCAATTCCATTAAGTATTAAAGATGCGATGAATGATGTTTATGTACCAGAATACTTCAATGTTCTTAACAAAATTGAAGAGCTTGCCGAAGAATGGAAATCCATACCAATGCTTGCAAGAACTCACGGACAACCAGCATCGCCTACCCGATTAGGTAAAGAAATACAAGTATTTGCTGTAAGATTGAAAGAGCAGTTTAACTTGCTTAATGACATCCCGAGTGCTGCGAAGTTTGGTGGTGCAACTGGTAATTTTAATGCACATAAAGTTGCCTACCCAAACATTGATTGGAAAGCATTTGGAACCCAATTTGTTCAAGAAAAGTTAGGTCTTCAGCATTCGTTCCCAACGACACAAATAGAACATTACGACCATATGGCTGCGCTTTTTGATGCTTTGAAACGTATTAATACCATCATCATAGATTTAGACAGAGATATTTGGAGTTATGTGTCAATGGATTATTTTAAACAGAAGATTAAAAAAGGGGAAGTGGGTAGCTCTGCAATGCCACATAAAGTAAATCCAATTGATTTTGAAAATAGTGAAGGAAATCTAGGTATTGCTAATGCTATTTTTGAGTACTTATCCTCTAAGCTTCCTGTATCAAGACTACAGCGAGACTTGACAGATAGTACAGTGCTACGCAATGTAGGTGTGCCTTTTTCGCATACTTTAATTGCATTTAAATCTACGCTTAAAGGATTAGGTAAATTGTTACTGAATACAGATAAATTTAATCAAGATTTAGAACATAATTGGGCTGTTGTTGCAGAAGCTATACAAACTATATTACGACGTGAAAACTACCCTAATCCTTATGAAGCACTTAAAGGATTAACGCGAACTAATGAAGCTATAACTAAAGATTCGATTTCTAATTTTATCGATACACTTGATGTATCTGATACCATAAAAACAGAACTAAAATTAATAACGCCTAGCAACTATACAGGTATATGAAGTTACCTTTCCCCCTAAATAACAACACAATTTCTTTGTGTTTTGTTGCAATAATTACATTAATATTTTTTATTGCTGGACTTTTCGACGTTCTGGATTATATTATTTTTAAAGTTTTACTTATTGGATTAACTGGTACATTAGCGTTAATTGTATCAGTTATTCTGTTCAAAAAAAGCCTTAAAAAAAATCGTCTCGAGAATAAATCTCAAGACGATTATAATTAACATCTTAATCTTTTAAATAGAGGTCAGTCTATTTAAAAAAATCTGTTAAACCATTTAGGTCAGCATTTTCAAAATTTGCTTTATCCAATACTGTTCTGAGAGATATTAAATCATTTGCATTCATGTTATCTCCAAGAATTCTTGCGACTAAAAAGCCTTTATCGTTGGCATTACCCAACACAATTAATTCATCAATACTATCTACCTCTCCAATAAATTTAACTACGAATTTACCATCGGTAGTATTACCACCTCGCATTAATTCTTCGTACTTAACATCTTTAAGAATATCTTTAATTTTTATTAATTCGGTGTTATAAGTATCGATATTGTTAGCATCAACTTTAAAGGCTAAAACATTAAGTTTATCTACAGATTCATAAGCTTTTTTCTGCTTATCAGTGAGCTCAACTTTATCAACATCTATAAAACTTGTTGGGACATCAAAAGTTGTAAAACCTGGTTTTAACTCATTGTCGACATAATACGTTTGTAACGTTGGCCCATTGTTACAACTTACTAAAGTTGTAACAATAAGGGCTAACATTACTAGTTTTTTGATTGATTGAATTTTCATTTTTACTGAATATTAATTTTTCTCCTTATTCGCTTTTTTAAGCTGATCACCACCAGGCATATTCATCTGATTGGTAAGCTTCGAAATTTGTCTTAAATCGATATCACCAGTTAGTGATAAAACCACGGTCTCTATTTCTCTCTTTTTACCATTGATGGTAATCTCTTGACCATTAGTCATTTCTTTAAGACCATTTACAAACATTAATAATTCTTTCACATGGTTTTCGTCTTTACCCTCTTTAACATAAAAGAATACTGTCTGGTCACCATCTTTTATTCTCATTAATTCTTCAAGACTAGATTTCTTTAAGTAAGACTTCACAGTAGAATTCATATCTGCAGATATTTTTTCATCTCCAGTAGTAAATACTTTAAAACCTGTAATCTTCTTAGCCATATTTACATACTCCTGAGCTTCTTTATCTTCAAGGTCAATACCCATTGTAGCCAACATTTTAAACATTTTTTGGTTTACTACAACCGATGTTACACCTTCAAGGTCTTCGAACTTATCGAATACTCCTTGTCCGAAAGAAATTGCAGAAGTAAAGACTAACGCTAATATTAATACTAATTTTTTCATGATTTTTAATTTGTGTTTTTGTTATTGTTTTAAAAGTTTATTTGTTGAGTTTCCGAATTCTGTAACAAAGCTTGCTTTGTATATGCCAGCATTAAAATTATCAGAAGCCATTTCTAGAACATTCATACTAGATATTCCTTCATTAAAGTTTGACGACATAAACGCTAAAGCATTTTTGGTTTTGTTATATAATTCTTGTTCTTCTGGCGAGTAATCTGCCAAGGTCTTTGGACCTGTTTTCCATAATTGTGGTACCGAAATACCTAGCATCAATACCGCTACTGCTGCGACTGAAATCCATTGATAGAAATTTCTTTTCTTTTTAGTGGTTAATGGAACGTCTTTAGTAAAGGCTTCTTGTTGTGTATTAGAAAAATAAACAAACAATGGTTTGTAGTGCTCCAAATGTGGGGCCACATCATCACCGTTAAAATAAGCTCTTAATTTAGCTTCTTCCTTAAGCGACGTTTCTGCATTGTCGTACTTTTCTAATAATTTTTCGATACTATTTAATACCATAACTATGTGTATTAGTTAATTGTTCTCTTATCGTTTTTCTAGCTCTTGATAATGCTACACGAATTGCTGTTTCGTTCATATCTAACATTTTAGAAATCTCTGCAAATTCGTACTGCTCAATATCTCTAAGCTGAATTATAATTTTTTGTTGTTCTGGTAATTTTTCTATGATGCTCGAGACCCAGTCAACACTATCTCTAGCTTCCACTTGTTTTTGTAACGATGAGTGGCCATTATCTTGATAATTACTGTGAACTATCTTAAGGTTTTGTGCTTGCTTAGATTTTAACCGATCTAAACAAAAGTTCTTAGTCATGGTCATAGAAAACGCCTCTACATTTTTGTAGTCACTAATTTTCTCTTTATTCTTCCACAATTTCAAAAGTATTTCTTGCGTTGCATCCTCAGCCTCTTCGCGAGAAACAAGTAAGCGTTTTGCTAAACGAAACACTTTATCCTTAAATGGCATCACTAAGCTTACAAAATCTGCCTGTGTCATTACTTGGTTTGATTGGTTGACCCTTCGACTTGCTCAGGGTAAAAAAACAATTTTAATTTGCTTTCATACTTACGACGAAGCACCCTGTTTTTTGTTACAACAATTACAAAATTATTTTTAAATCACTGAATATCAGTATCTTTTAATGTGATGTAATGTATAAATGAAAGAGCCAAAAGCAATTTTCTTTTTAATTCTACAATATTGTAAGTAAATTTAGAGTTTTACAACTTAAATACTATTGCTATCCCAAATAAGAAAAGAAAAATGAAATCTAAATTTTACATACTAAAAACAATCAATTCAGCGATTTCAAGACGAAGGTTATCGTTTCTATTAGTTTTATTATTACTTACGATTTCTGTTTCAAGCTGTTTTGAAGACAGAGATGACAATTTAGTGTTGACATCGGACGTCAAAGATTTTGTATGGAAAGGTATGAACGAATTTTATGTATATGGTGATGATGTTCCTGACTTAAGAAATGAAAGATTTGGCCTCAATGGACTTGATAATAGATTTGAAACTACACCTGAATATTTAGAATTCTTAAATGGGTTTGCTTCACCTGAAGCTATTTTCGATGCTTTGGTATTTGACCCAGGCAATACAGATAGATTCAGTACCATATTCCCTGATTTGTTTGCAGCAATTGACCTTTTTAATGGTACATCCCAAACTAATGGTTTAAGACGTCTTTTTGGATTTGAACGAAATGGCTCATTTTATATTAGAATTGGTTTAGTGCTTAATGGTAGTAGTGCTGATTTAGCAGGTGTTCGTCGTAATATGGTAATTTCTGGCATAGATGGCATAACGCTTACCGAAGAAAATGCAAATAACTTATTAGCAGGTAATACAATTACTCTAAATTTTGCAGATTATGATGACAATGGCACTGAAGATATAAGTGATGATACTGTAACTCCTAATGGAGAAAGTGCAACTGTGAGTAGGCAAGAATTTACCGATAATCCTGTACATAGAACTGAAGTTATTACAGACTCGAACGAAACTATTGGGTATATTATGTACAATAGCTTTAGAGATAATTTTGAATCGGAATTAAATCAGGCATTTGGGCAATTAGCAGCAGCAAATGTAGAGCACTTAGTTTTAGATTTAAGATACAATGGTGGTGGCGCAATTGTTACCTCTGCAAGACTGGCTAGTATGATCACAGGGCAATTTAATGGTGAGGTGTTTTCTAATGCCGTTTTTGGACCTAACCGTCAAGAAGATAATACAACATTTAATTTCACAAATACTATTTCTGGTGGTGGTGCTATAAATAGTTTAGGTCTTGATAAAGTATATGTTTTAACTACGAATGCCTCTGCATCAGCGAGTGAACTAATTATTAATAGCTTAAAACCTTACATTGAAGTCGTTCAAATAGGCACAACAACTACGGGCAAAACAACCATAAATAGGTTATTATTTGACTCTCCAGATTTTGGTCCACAGCAGGTGACAACAGAGCATACTTATGCACTATTTCCACTAATAGGTGATTCTTCAAACAGAGACAATACATTAGTACCTTCAACTGGATTAGTTCCAGATATTCAATTGGCAGAATCAAGTGTTAACCTAGGAACATTAGGTGACCCTGAAGAACCACTTCTAGCAGCTGCAATAGCCGATATTACTGGGAGTACTCGTATGGCATTACCAAATACAGCGTTTTCAGATATGAGTGAGCTTGAAAGTTCAAAATCTGAAAACCCTCTTGATGGTTATATGTACGAGAGATAATCTTTCTTAATTTGACTAAGCCATATAAAACCTATTTTAACTGGAGTTCTGGTAAGGATTCTGCATTTGCCTTATATAAACTATTGAATGATAGTGACTATTCCATTAAAGAATTGGTAACTACAATTAATACGGGCTACAATCGCGTAAGCATGCATGGCTTAAGAAAAGAACTATTAATAGCGCAAACAGATGCTATTGGTTTACCTGCCAGTATCATAGAACTACCTGAACAACCTACAATGGCTATTTATGAAGACAAAATGCGTGACGCCACAAATAGGCTTAAGTCAAAAGGATTAACTCATGCAGCATTTGGAGATATCTTTTTGGAAGATTTGCGTGCCTATCGAGATAAACAGCTTCAAAATCAAAAGCTTAAATCCATTTATCCTTTATGGAAAGAAGACACTACTAGTTTGATTCATCGTTTTCTTGAAATTGGCTTTAAAGCAATCGTTGTTTGTGCCAATTCAAAATATTTTAATGAAGATTTTGTAGGCACAGATATAGATGAATACTTCATTAAACATTTACCTAAAGATGTTGATCCTTGTGGTGAAAATGGTGAGTTTCACACATTTTGTTATGATGGTCCAATTTTTAGAGATCCTATTCCATTTAAAATTGGTGAGAAAGTCTATCGTGAATATAAGACTCCTAAAAGTGAAAAATCCAGCAATGCTGAGGGCAAAACTGGATTTTGGTACTGTGATTTAATTCGGTCTTAAAAAATACATCCATTATACTACTTGCTTTTCGAGTGCAATGTAATGTGTCTTAATATTATTTGTAAACAATGGAATAATTTTTACTTCACACGTATAAGGTGTCCCATCTTTTTTATGGTTAATAATAACTTCTTGAAATGGTAAATTGCTTGATAGCTTTTTTCTAATAATGTCTCGTTTCTTTTCGGTTGTCTTTTCACCTTGAAGAAAACGTGGCGTTTTATTTAAAGCATCACCTTTTGAATAACCTGTCATCTTAGGAAAACCATTGTTTACCCAAAGTATGTTCTGGGTGACATCTGTAACGATAAGTGCTTCATAATCAGAGTCACTAAATATTGAATCAATATCATTATTCCAATTAAATGTTGAAGCTAGCGCTTTAACTTTCAAGATATCCTGTTCTTGTTGAGATTCTAACAAATTAACTTGCCTATTTTGACTATATATATCCCAACTTAAAAGTGGTAAAGACTTAAAATTGTAATCTAATTTAGAAGATACACTATCATATTCCTCATTACTTAATGAAGACAAGTAGATATCTAAAGACATCATTTTAGACAAATTATTTTTCATTATAACTTTAAATTGAAACCAAGATTAACATTTCTTCCCTGGGTCGTATAGCCCAAAATCTCTAAGTAATCTTCATTAAAAAGGTTATTAATACTTGCAAACACCTTTAACTTATTATTTGCCAATAACTTATGACTAAAATAAAGGTTAATTAAAGTATAAGCATCTAAATCTACATTAGAGAACGTACCAAAATCGGTATCTTCTCTTTCTCCTACATATTGAACATCTAACGACGCAAAAGTCTTACTAGAAACATCATATCCTAAATTAGCATTTGCACGGTGTTTTGGTAATCGTATACGTGTACCGTCTTTAAGTTCTGTAAAAGTATAGTTTGCGCTTATCGACAAATCTTTAATAATATCAACTTCAGTTTCTAATTCAACACCCTGAATTGTTGCCTCTCCAGTAGCGTTTTCATAACCATTAGCGCCAAATATTATTGTATTCTCTTCATCTCTATTAAAGTAAACACCACTAACTCTAAACCCTTTTTTAGTATTATACTCAATTCCTCCTTCAATAGTAAGATTCTCTTCAGGTTCTAAATCTGGATTAGGTCCAAAAAAACCAAATAACTGTGACAAATTAGGTGCTATAAAAGATGTTGCATACGAGCCAAAAACTTTTGCATAACCTTGTTTTACGTCTATTTTGTATGATGGGTTTAAACTATATACAAACTGAGAACCATACTCGCTATGATTGTTTAATCGGCCACCAGCATTGACTGTTACTCCAATATCTGTAACATACACTACATTAGCATATGGGTCAGTGGTTGTGAAACTTTCATCTGCAACAAACAATGTTCTGTAATCTCCATAATTAAGACCTACTATGGTATAAATATTCTCATTGAATGTATATTTATTAAAAGCATCAAAGACATAGCTTTCAGCTTCATTTACTGAGCCAAACGCAGAAACAGTTTCACGTTCAATATCTGTGTATGCAGCATTTATTTGTACACTACCATTTTTATAGGTGTATTTTGGCGAAATACCAACACGTTTCTGTTTAGATAAAAACTCATCATTAGTATCAGCAAATGTGAAGTTTGGTGGCGGAAAACCATCGATATCAGTTTTAAAACGGTCAATACTGCCGTATGCAGTAATAGTGAAGTTATCATTTATTTCATAACCTACTTTAAGATTAACATTATATCTAGAAAATGGGTCAGCTTCAGGATTAGCAGAAGCAGCTGCAGATAATCCTTCAGCAAACTGATTACCAAAACTAGCAACATAATTAAACTTGTCTAGCGTACCATTAATACTAACATTATTGGTGAATGATTCAATCCGATAGTCGTCTTCATCTTGCGATTGATTGGTACCGACAACACTTAAAAAGTTAGCAGAGATCGATTTTTTAGACGCTTTTTTAGTTGTGATATTAATCACCGCAGTGGCAGCAGCATTACCGTAAAGTGTACTTGCTGCGCCTTTTACAACTTCGATAGATTCGATAGTGTTTACATCTAGAAGACGTAAATCAAATTCATTACTAACTAACGATGGATCATTTACCTGAACACCGTCAATAAGGACTAGTACTTGGCGGTTATTTCCACCTCGAATAAAATAACCTAAATTTTGCCCGGCCACACTTCTAGTACCATTAATTTCAACACCACTTTTGGTATTAATAAGCTGTGCTAAAGTTCTACCTTGGTTGTTTTCAATCTCTTTTCTAGAAATTTTAATTACCGTTTTACCAGAGTTTTCACGTTTTAATTCAAATCGCGAATCTGAAATAACGACCTCATCAAGTATTTCAACTTTTACAGAATCTTGTTGTGTTTGTCCAAACCCAACACTAAGCATACCAATACAAAGCATGCTCAACCATTTTGTTTTTTGCATTTTAATTTTAATTGCTCGAGAACATACAGCGAACTATACGTAAACTTTTATCCCGAAAGTTTGACTTCTATGTTGAAATTGGCAGGTCTCCTGACTTGCGTCTTGTTATTGGTCTTCCCAGGTAAAACCCAGTGACATTGAAGGTAATAACAAGCTTTATAGCTTACAGTTGCGGGAACAGCTCTGGATTTGCACCAGATTCCCTTTTAATCAATAGTTCTAACGAATATTGAACCTAATTTCTCCGCGAAAATAAACAATTACTCTGATGTAGAACCTATAACTTAAATAATTCTTAGCTTTGAGCACCTAACGAAAACTTAAATGAGACTTTCGGTTATACTTCTTTTTCTGGTGGTTTTGGTTTCATGTAAAAATGAATCGAAATTAGAGATACCACAGACTAATCAAAGCAATGCATTACGCTTAAAATATGCAACAGGTTTTAGTGTGATTGACAACGGCGGTTATAAAGTGCTGACAATATCAAAACCATGGCCTAAAAGCAATAAAACCTACAAATATATAATTGCTTCTAACGAAACTTTATCTAAAATGACCTTTCCTAGTGACTTCTATGATGGAGTTATTTCTGATAACATAAAAAATATTGTTGTCACTTCAACTACACATATTCCTGCTATAGAACTTTTAGGTGTTGAACAATCTTTAGTTGGTTTTCCTGGTACTGATTACATTTCTTCAGAAAAAACAAGAACTCGAATAGACAATGGAGAAATACGAGAATTGGGTAAAAATGAAGGTATAAATACTGAAGTTTTATTAGAAGTTAACCCAGACGTGGTCATTGGATTTGGTGTTGATGGTGTTAACAAAACCTTTGAAACCATAAAAAAAGCGAATATACCTGTCATTTATCATGGTGGTTGGGTTGAAGACTCCGCACTTGGAAAAGCCGAATGGATAAAGTTTTTTGGTGTGCTTTTTAATAAAGAAAAAGAAGCAGATTCTATTTTCAACACTATTGAAAAAAATTATTTCGAGGCTAAAGCCATTGCAAAAAATGCCATATCTAAACCTAAAATATTAAGTGGCGCTATGACTAAAGATATCTGGCATTTGCCCAATGGCAATAGTCCAGAAGCTCAATTTATGGTAGATGCCAATGTTGATTACCTTTGGAAAGACAGTAGTGGAAATGGAAGTCTATCGTTAAGTTTTGAAGCCGTTTTTAATAAAGCAAAAAATGCTGATATATGGCTAAGTCCTTCTTATTACACTAGTTTTAGTCAATTAGAAAAAGTCAATGCGCTTTACACAAATTTTAGTGCTTTTAAAAACAAATCTGTTTATACGTTTTCTAATACTACTGGCAAAACTGGCGGTGTACTCTATTACGAACTAGGAATTGCAAGGCCAGATTTAGTACTTAAGGACATTATTAAAATTTGTCATCCAGAACTACTTGAGGAGTATACACCTTATTTTTTTAAACCTCTTGAAGACTAGCAAAACATACAGATATCAATTTGTGTTACTGCTAATTATTTTAGCAATATTATTCTTTGTTAACATTAGCCTTGGATCTGTTAGCATACCTACCAAAAGTATATTTAGCAGCCTGTTTGGTTCTATTGATAATGAAACATGGAATATTATAATAAGAGACTTTAGACTACCAAAAGCCATAACAGCCATATTAGTTGGGTCCGGATTGGGTATCTCTGGTCTATTAATGCAAACCTTATTTCGCAATCCCCTTGCTGGACCATTTGTATTAGGTATAAGCTCTGGTGCCAGTTTGGGAGTTGCGTTAGTTATTTTGGGCTCTGGATTGTTCGGAGGCGTTTTTGCAGGATTATTAACTACTAAATGGAGCATCGTTATTGCTGCAAGTATTGGAAGCTTTTTAGTGTTATTGGCTGTTTTGTCTGTGTCTAGTCGTGTAAGGGATACTATGGCCATACTCATTATAGGACTAATGTTTGGCAGTATAACTGCTGCGGTTGTTAGTGTGCTCTCCTATTTTAGCTCAGCAGAGCAATTACAACAGTACATTTTTTGGGGTTTTGGAAGCTTAAGCAATTTAACGTGGACTGAGTTGCTCATATTTACTATAATTTATAGTGTTGGAATGGTAATTAGTATTTTCTCAATTAAAGCCTTAAACAGCTTGCTATTAGGTGATAATTATGCGCAAAGTCTTGGACTTAATCTTAAAAAAAATAGATTACTAATAATCTTAGCTACAAGTTTAATAGCAGGCACTGTTACTGCCTTTGCAGGTCCAATTGCGTTTATTGGCTTGGCTATTCCGCATTTAACGCGGCAGATTTTTACGAGTTCAAATCATAAAGTCCTGATACCTGCAGTGGCGATATTTGGCGCAATAGTTATGCTTGTTTGCGACAGTATAGCTCAAATTCCTGGCAGTGATTATATCTTACCTATTAATGCTATAACAGCGCTTGTAGGAGCACCAGTTGTAATTTGGCTTTTAATTAGACAACGAAAACTAATATTCTAGATTTTTGAAAACAAACAATAACAATATCATCCTCGAAGCGAAACAGCTCTCAATTGGTTACAAAACCAAGAAGAAAGATATTGTTGTGGCCTCAGACATAAACTTCAAATTATTACAAGGTCAGCTTATTGGATTGGTTGGTGCCAATGGAATTGGTAAATCTACATTACTTAGAACACTTATTAAAGTACAACCAAGCTTGTCTGGTGATATATTCATTAATAACAACAACTTACAGCAGACTTCTAATACATCTCTTGCCACGCAACTAAGCATTGTACTTACGGAGCAATTAACATCTAAAAATTTATCTGTTTTTGAATTGGTATCGCTAGGTCGTAACCCATATACCAATTGGGTTGGAAATCTAACTGAAGATGATATTATAAAAGTAAATGAGGCATTAGAGTTGGTAAATATAACCGAGCTTAAAGATCAAAGATGTTTTGAACTCAGCGATGGGCAATTACAAAAAGTTATGATTGCACGTGCATTGTCTCAGGATACAGATATAATTGTGTTAGATGAGCCAACGACACACCTTGACATGTATCATAAGGCCTATATTCTTAAGCTCTTGCAAAGATTAGCAAAAGAGACTCATAAGACTATCCTTTTTTCGTCTCATGAGATTGATTTAGCCATTCAGTTATGTGACACAATGCTTGTGATGACAGGTAACAATATTATCTGTGACCAACCTTCACAACTTATTAAAAATGGTGTTTTTAACTCACTTTTTCCTAAAGACATGATTGCTTTTGATGAGAAATCTGGAAGTTTTAAAATTTCGAAATAATTAAACTCGTCTAAGCTTCGCTCTAAAAAGCAAAAAATTTATCTTTGGTATTTGACACTTATCATTTCTATGAACGATACTCTCATTCTATTACTAACAATTATTGTCTCTGGTGCTGTTGGCGCATTTATAGGGTTAAAATTTGCTCAGTTAAAAAGCAAAAGTGACCGTAGTACTCTGGAAGAACGCCAATTGCAGCTTAATAATTCCATTTCGGAGTTAAAGCAAAATATTGACAAGATTGAGTCTGAAAGAGAAGAGATACGTCGTGAAAAAGAGTTTTTGAATACGGAGTTATCAAGACGTAATACCGAATTTGAAAACCTTCAGCAATTAAATCTAAAACGTGACGAAGAACTTGCTAAACAACAAGAGCAATTACGTAAGGATTTTGAGTTAATGGCTCAAAAAATATTAGATGAAAAATCAGAGAAATTTACACTTCAGAATAAAGAAAACATAAAGAACATCCTTAATCCACTTGAAGAAAAAATAAAAACCTTTGAGAAAAAGGTTGAAGACTCTCAAAAGGAAAGCATCAGTATGCACTCAGCCTTAAAAGAACAATTGCTTGGTCTTAAAGACCTTAACCAACAAATGGCTAAAGAAGCAACAAACTTGACCAAAGCACTTAAAGGCGATAGTAAAACTCAAGGTAATTGGGGCGAATTGGTTTTAGAGCGTGTTCTTGAAAAGTCCGGCTTAGAAAAAGATCGTGAGTATTTTGTCCAGCAAAGTTTTCAACTTGAAGATGGCTCAAGAGTTATGCCCGATGTGGTTTTACATCTTCCAGATTCGAAGAAGATGATTATTGACTCCAAGGTATCTTTAACAGATTACGAACGTTTGGTCAATGCTGATGATGACGAACGAAGCATCTATCTTAAATCTCATGTCAATTCTATTAAAAAGCATGTTGACCAATTATCGGCTAAAAATTATCAAGATTTATACGATATAGAATCGCCTGATTTTGTGCTCATGTTTATACCAATAGAACCTGCATTTGCTGTTGCTATTAATGAAGATAATACGCTTTACAATAAAGCTTTTGAGCAAAACATAGTAATCGTAACGCCATCTACTCTATTGGCAACATTGCGCACCATTGATACGATGTGGAACAATGAAAAACAGCAACAAAATGCTATAGAAATTGCAAGACAAGCGGGCGCACTTTATGATAAGTTTGAAGGTTTGGTTACAGATTTAACTGGTGTTGGTAAAAAGATTGATGCTGCTAAAAACGATTATTCTGCCGCCATGAATAAGTTGGTTGAAGGAAAAGGTAATTTGATTTCTCGAGTTGAAAACATTAAAAAGATGGGTGCAAAAGCCAAAAAATCTCTACCAGAAAATATTATAAAACGAGCATCCGATGAAGATTGAAAGAAGTAATTTCTTGAGATATATTGGTAGAATTAATTATATAGCAATAATCATTATTGGAATATTTACATTATCAAGTGGAGTATATATACTTTTTGGTAATTCAAATTTTGAAAAAGTGGAATTTAAATATTTTGCTTCTGTTATTGCAATTATTGTTGGGGCAGCTATAACATATGTTGGTATCAATATTCGAAAAGAATTTGAAGATAAGATAAACCGGAGTGACTTATAATAGGTCTTTTTTCTATAAAAACATCTTATAAGTATGTATAGTATTTAATTCTAAGTAGTTACATTTTTTTTATATCTTTAAAGAGCTATTGAATAGTTTCTTTATGAAAAAGAAAATAATCTTACTTGTTTTTGCACTTTTACTTATTGGTGCATATTTTGGTTATAACTATCTCTATCAAGATCACAGAGACATACAAGCAGAAGTAGCAGACTATTCAGTTAAAGCATCAGATTTTATTACAGAATTCACTTCAGATTCTGAAACAGCACAAACAAAATACTTAAATAAGACTATTGTAATAGAAGGAGAAATTACAACACAAACAAACAATAGTATTACGCTAAATAATTCCATTTTCTGTAGTTTACTTGAAACTAACCCAGTTAGTGAAAGTCAGAATATTAAAGTAAAAGGTCGTTGCATTGGCTACGACGATTTACTTGAAGAAATTAAACTCGATCAATGTTCCATAATCCCAAACTAAATGAAAAAAATAATCATGCTCGCATTGCTATTACTAGCAATGCCGGTCTTTTGTCAGGACGATTTACTTGACGAAATTGACCAAGAATCACCCGAAGACAATTATGCCACCGCTACATTCAAAGGCTTAAAAATTGTAAATTTTGAATCTACTAAACTTACTGCAAAAAAGGAATTCACCTTCGTTGTAGCGCATAGATTTGGCACCGTTAAAAATGGCTTCGACAGTTTTTTTGGACTCGATGATGCTGTAACACGTTTAAACTTTATCTACGGTGTTAATGATTGGCTTAATGTAAGTGTATCTAGAAGTTCTTTTCAAAAAATATATGAAGGTGCACTTAAATACCGATTAGTAAAGCAGAAAAAAGGTGGTTCTCCATTTACAATTGTAGGCTATAATTCTATACTTATAAATACGGCCTTAGATGAAAATAATTTACCTAGATTAGAATTCGAAAACCGGTTAGGGTATGCTACTCAGATACTTATTGCGCGAAAGTTTAATAAAAATCTGTCCTTGCAATTAGCACCTACACTATTTCATGATAATTATGTTGCTGACAATACGCAGGATAATACGCAATATGCTATAGGAATTGGTGGAAGGCACAAGCTGACTAAACGTTGGTCTGTGAATATAGATTACGGATGGCACCTTAACAGATCTAGCGCTTCACCTTTTAAAAACCCTCTATCCATAGGGTTTGATTTAGAAACTGGTGGACACGTATTCCAAATGCATTTTACAAATGCCCAAGGTATGAATACAAACACATTCCTCGGGCAAGGCACAGGAGATTGGGGTGATGGAGATATCTTTTTTGGATTTAATTTAAGTCGTGTATTTTAAAAATTAGTGAAAGATGAAAACATTTAAATATATCATAGGAATAGCTTTAGTGACATTAAGTTACAATTGTACTAGCGTTAGCGAAGAAGATTTAATTGATAATACACCACCGCCAGATTTTGTGAATTTTGAAGAAGACATTAGAGTCATATTCGAAAACAACTGTTGGCAATGCCACGGAACTACACCGCAATTTGGCGCTCAAACGTCTCTAGTCTTCTATGACGAAGTTGTTTTTGGAATAGAAAACAATAACGTAATTGGTCGAATTTCATTACAGCCAGGAGAACCTGGTGCAATGCCTTTAACTGGAGTTAGACTTCCACAAAACCTTATTGATTTAATCATCCTTTGGGAAGAAGAAGGTTTTTTAGAAAGTCCATAATGGTATAATTGTTGAAACTTAATTTTAAAACACTTTAAAATGAACAGATTAATACCCATAATACTCCTGTTTTTTACAGTTAGTATTGGTGCACAAGGAAAGTATCTTACCAAAACCGGAACCGTGACGTTTGAGGCATCTGTACCTTCATTTGAAGAAGTAAAAGCCACTAATAATAACACTACAGCTATTATTAATACTAAAAATGGTGAATTTGCAGCCTTAGTATTAGTTAAAGGTTTTAGGTTTAAAAATGCTCTAATGGAAGAGCACTTTAACGAGAATTATGCAGAATCTGACCAATACCCTAAAGCAACTTTTAAAGGTGATATTTCTGGGTTTTCGTTAGATAAAGTTTCAAATTCAAATACTAAGATGACATACAATGGTTCATTAACCTTTCATGGTAAGACAAAAGCACTTAACGGAGAAACACTAAATGTCTCTAAAGGAAGTGATAACAATCTTATTATATCTGGAGAATTAAAATTGAATGTAGCCGATTTTGATATTGAAATTCCAAAAATTGTAAGTAATAAACTCTCTAGAGAAGTTAGTGTGATTTATGAATTTCAATTGAATAAAAAATAAAAGAAAACGTAATAGTAATAAAAAAGACCAACGTTTCAGTTGGTCTTTTTCTATGCTTTAAAATATAAATTTATTGTTTTACAAACCGCTTGGTTTGCGTAGCTTCATCACTAGTTAATTTTACCAAGTAAACACCACTTCTCCAGTTCGACACATCAATTGTAGTATCATTGTTAAATAATTGACCACGATAAATTTGCTTACCAAGTACATCGTAAGCCTCAATATTATACTCTCTACTTGCATTATAGCTAATACCTATATTTAGATTTCTACTACTTGGATTCGGTGATATCGTGAAACGTACAGGGTTTAACTGAAAGTCATCATTACTTAATACATTATTATTTGCTAAAACAGCACCTCTACCTCCAGAATGAAATCCAAATGAATTATTAGTTCCAGCACCGCCTTTAGCCCAAACCAAGGTAAATGATGCTGGTGGAGAAGTAGGGAAATCATAATCATTTGCGTCTCCAGTATCTCTATCTCTTGTAGCTACTACAGTTCTCGTTGAACCACTTATATCATTAGAACTCAATGACCAATCTGATGAAGAATCCGCTGGTGGAGTTCCATTAGAACCAGGCATTCTTCGGTCTTGAATGCTGTTATTAGTGTAGATAACAACATCTCCACTACCATCTGTATCATTAAATTGTCCCATTTGGCTGCCTATAGAATACACAACATTTGATATACCAACACCTAACCATTCATTGGATGGCCCAACCATAGTCATTGTAACAGTTGAGGACGTTACATCAAACTTAACGGTGTACCCTGTAGTTAGAGTAACATCTCCAGTTGTCCAATTTTGCGAAAACCCAAAACAGGAAGTAATTAAAAAACATAACAAAGTAATTTTTTTCATAGTATTTAAGATTTATGGAGGAGGTTAAGGATTTTATTTATTTTTTCGTCATTAAGACTAATAGCATAGTCCATTGCGGACTTATTGACGTTATTTTTTATGGTAAAGTCTGCATTAGCGTTTGCTAATTTTTCCACGATACTATAGTTTTTAAACAGTACAGCATAATGCGCAGCAGTTACCCCTTTTTCATCAGTAATATCTGGATTTGCATCATGAGCTAATAAGATGTCAACAATAGTATCGTAACCTTTAACTGTTGCAGCCATTAAGGGAGATCCGTATGATGTTTTGGCATTAATATTAGATACTTTTGTTACCAAAAAAGACACAATATCTTCATGCCCATAATAACATGCTAATACAATAGGAGAGTAACCCGATAATTCTTCTTGATTAATTACTTTAGAATCAATAGTGTAAAGTTTCTTTACTATTTCTAAATTACCAGAACGACATGCATCAAAGATATTCTCTTGTGCACTTAGGCCTGAGGTAACAAAGAAACTAAGTAGAAAAAATAGTAATAATTTCTTCATAGCTTGGGGTTTACGACCACCAAGTTATAAAAAATATCAATACACTAGTACTTGATTATCAAAAAATTAGCCTATTTACTTAAATACATTTTACGGCGCGAGTACAAATCATAAAACTCATCATCCTTTAAGCTATCAATAAATAAGATACTTTCTCCAGTACTCTTCATTTCTGGACCCAGCTTTTTATTTACATTAGGAAACTTATTAAACGAGAATACCGGCTGTTTTATAGCATATCCGTCTAATTGAGGCTTAAAGTCAAAATCAGATAATTTCTTTTCGCCTAACATGACCTTTGTAGCATAGTTCACATAAGGTTCTTTATAAGCTTTTGCTATAAAAGGAACCGTACGAGATGCTCTTGGGTTTGCTTCAATGATGTATACCATATCGTCCTTAATGGCAAACTGAATGTTAATTAAACCAACCGTATTTAGAGCTAAAGCAATTTTATGCGTATGATCTTTAATTTGTTGTAGTACAAATTCTCCTAAATTAAATGCTGGTAAAGTTGCATTACTATCACCAGAGTGGATACCACATGGCTCTATATGCTCCATAATACCAATAATGTACACATTTTCACCGTCACAAATTGCGTCAGCTTCCGCTTCTATGGCTCCATCTAAATAATGATCTAGAAGTAATTTGTTATTTGGTATTTTGTGTAATAAGTCTACAACATGTTCCTCTAATTCTTGTTTATTAATTACAATTTTCATGCCTTGACCACCTAAAACATAGGAAGGTCTCACAAGAATCGGGAAATTAAGTTTATCAGCAACTGCAAGAGCTTCATCAGCGGTTTCTGCAGTATCAAATTCTGGATATGGAATGTTGTTTTCTTTTAATAATGTTGAAAAACTACCTCTATCTTCAGCAACATCAAGCGCATTGAATGTAGTGCCCATGATCTTTACACCATAGCGCTCAAGTTTTTCTGCAAGTTTTAAAGCGGTTTGTCCTCCAAGTTGCACAATAACGCCTTCTGGTTTTTCATGTTGAATGATATCGTAAATATGCTCCCAAAATACAGGTTCAAAATAGAGTTTATCCGCAATATCAAAATCTGTAGAAACCGTTTCTGGATTACAGTTAATCATTATGGTTTCGTACCCACATTCTGATGCCGCTAAAACACCATGAACACAACAGTAATCGAACTCTATTCCCTGACCAATTCTATTAGGACCAGAACCAAGTACAATTATTTTCTTCTTATCTGTTACAATACTTTCATTATCGACCAAAACCGTACCATCTGGACGTTCTACTTCACTTTCGAAAGTTGAGTAATAATATGGTGTTTGTGCTTTAAATTCTGCAGCGCAGGTGTCAACTAATTTATAAACTCTATTAATATTAAATTCACGACGCTTGTTATACACTTGACTTTCAAGACAATCGAGCATATGTGCTATTTGGCGATCACCATACCCTTTTTGTTTTGCTTCGAGTAACAAGTCTCTATCAATGCTATCGATATTGTATTTTGAAATTTCTTTAGAAAGCTGAAATAACTCTTCGTACTGCTTTAAATACCACATGTCAATCTTCGTAATTTCGTAGATACGACTTAAAGGAATACCCATTGCAATGGCATCATAAATTACAAAAACACGGTCCCAACTTGCATGCTTTAATTTTTCGATAATGGTGTCATAATCTTTGTACCCTTTTCCGTCAGCACCTAACCCATTTCGCTTAATTTCTAAGGATTGCGTAGCTTTATGAAGCGCTTCTTGGAACGAACGTCCAATACCCATTACCTCACCTACTGCTTTCATTTGTAAACCTAAAGTACGGTCTGAGCCTTCGAACTTATCAAAATTCCAACGAGGAATCTTTACAATTACGTAATCTAATGTTGGTTCGAATAATGCTGAAGTAGATTTCGTAATTTGATTACTAAGCTCATCCAATGTGTAACCTAAGGCTAACTTTGCGGCAATTTTAGCAATTGGATAACCAGTTGCCTTACTCGCTAATGCTGATGAACGAGATACACGAGGGTTAATTTCGATAGCAATTATCTCTTCTTCTTCATCTGGACTTACAGCAAATTGCACATTACAACCACCGGCAAAATCACCTATACTACGCATCATATGAATGGCCATATCACGCATTTTCTGGAAGGTTTTATCAGATAAAGTCATTGCTGGTGCTACCGTTATAGAATCACCAGTATGAATCCCCATTGGATCCATATTCTCAATGGTACATATAATAACTACATTATCATTTTTATCTCTCAAGAGCTCTAACTCGTACTCTTTCCAACCCATCATCGCTTTATCGATCATTACTTCGTGGATTGGAGAAATTTCTAAACCTCTTGTTAATGCCTCATCAAACTCATTTTCGTCATAAACTATTGATGCTCCAGCACCTCCTAGAGTAAAAGAAGCTCTAATACATAAAGGAAAACCAAACTCTTGTGCTATTTCTTTACCTTTTAAGAAAGACGTAGCAGTTGCTTGAGGTGCCATACCTACACCTATTTGAGTCATTAATTCCCTAAACTTCTCACGATCTTCAGTAATATTAATAGCATCAATATCTACACCAATAATATTTACACCAAAATCCTCCCAAATTCCTTTCTCATCTGCTTCAATACATAAGTTCAAAGCCGTTTGTCCACCCATAGTAGGCAAAACTGTATCTATTTGCGGATGCTCCTTTAAAATTTTAATGATAGACTTAGTGGTCAAGGGCAGTAGATAAACATGGTCTGCCATTGACGGGTCAGTCATAATTGTAGCGGGATTAGAATTTATAAGAATAGTCTCTATGCCATCTTCTCGTAATGAACGTAGGGCTTGAGAACCTGAATAATCGAATTCGCAAGCTTGCCCTATAATTATTGGTCCTGAACCTATAAGTAAAATGGATTTGATGTCTTTGTTTTTTGGCATGGGTTTAATTTATATAGTTTGACAAAAATAAATATCGGTTGGGTACAAAAAAAGGCGTTAACTATAAGTAACGCCTTTAAAATATTAACAATTGTTAATCATTATTTTTTATGTCTTAATTCAGATGAAACAGACAATTTCTTTCTTCCTTTTGCTCTACGACGAGCTAAAACTTTTCTACCATTAGCAGAAGCCATTCTTTCTCTGAAACCATGCTTGTTTCTTCTCTTTCTTTTTGACGGTTGAAACGTTCTTTTGCTCATTGTCTTATATCTTTAAAATCTTCTATTAAAATTTAAAAAATGGGTGTTTTCCCAAAACTGCGTGCAAATATACAACAAGTTTTTACTTTACCAAGGCTTAAATTAAAATTATTTATAATTGTTTTCTTAACTTTGCCATCCGCAATTTAAACCTAAAAAATGTTCAATAAAAACATAAAACTAGTCATTACTGCATTAATAATTGGTTATGCTATTTATCAATTTATAGAAGGCTATATTGGTAATGGTATAATGTATATACTTTTATCTACTGTATTTATCTTTCTATATTTTAAAAATGAAATGATACTTCTTGCATTTTTTAGACTTCGAAAGCAAGATTTTGTGGGTGCTAAAAAATGGTTAGATAAAATTAAAAAGCCAGAATCTGCATTAGTGAAAAAACAACAAGGTTATTTAAACTTCCTAAACGGAATTATGGTTTCACAGACTAATATTAATGAAGCCGAAAAATATTTTAAGAATGCCATAACCCTTGGCTTATCAATGGACCATGATTTAGCTATGGCAAAGTTGAACTTAGCCGGAATTGCTTTTAGTAAGCGTAGAAAGCAAGAAGCGCAAAAGTTGCTTGCAGAAGCTCAAAAATTAGACAAACGAGATATGCTAGCGCAACAAATAAAAGACATGAAACAGCAGATGAAAAAGGCGTCAATACCACGGCAGCAATATGGTCAGCCAACATCATCTAGACAATACAGACGTAGCAGACGATAAAAAAAAGCTCAATTGAATAAATTGAGCTTTTTTTGTCTATTTATAGTAACCTTCTTTTGGAATCTTAATCTGATATAACTTCTTTGACTTATTATTAAGGTGTGGTTCGCGTAGCCATGGATTATGAATTTTTAAAATTTTGTAATTAATTCCAAAGCGCTCAGCAAATTTTGTAAAGTCTGTTACTGCAGTATCAACAGCTACTTCGTATGTTGGTACGTTATTATATAGGTCGTTCTCTGTAAAGTTAAACCCATACTTACTTGGGTTATTCAATATTTCTTTAAGGGCAACAATTCTAAACATATAACGACCAGTTTCTTCCCCTAATAATAAATCGTAATAATCAGATACATTTTGGCTTTTAAGACGTTTGGCAATACCTGCCTTACCTGCGTTGTAGGATGCAGCGGCTAAGGTCCAACTTCCAAACTTAGTTTTAGCTTCTTTTAAGTATTTGCATGCCACACGTGTTGCTTTTTCGAGATGGTATCTTTCGTCTACATTAGTATTAATTTCTAATCCATTCTCTCTCCCCGTAGTTCTCATAATTTGCCAAAAGCCTCTTGCTCCTGCTGGTGATACCGCATTTGTTAATCCACTTTCTATAACTGAAAGGTACTTAAAGTCATCAGGTATACCATTCTCCTTTAATATTGGTTCTATGATTGGGAAATACTTTTGAGCACGCTTAAACATTAGTAATCCGTTAGATTGCCAATAGGTATTTACTAAAAGCTCTCTATCCATGCGCTCATAAATATCTGGGTTTTCCAACGGCATAGCTTCTCCTGCAAAATTTAAATCTTTTGGCACATCTAATGCGTAGATATTATAATCGTTTATAACTGGTTTTTCGTTCCCATCAACTACAGGTTCTTCAGGTGCTTTTTGCATGGCAAAGATAAATAGACCTGATAGGGCTATTAATCCAATAAGTGAAAGTATATTTTTCAGTATTTTCATAACATTTCTTTTGTTTTAAATGTATTAAATTATAGTGTATTATTCAAGCTTCACCTAGAATTAGCTTTGGTAAATTTTCGTTAAACCACTTATATTTATTTATAATCATAATGTGTGTACCACCTTTAATAACAATACAATCACCCACACAAGAATGAGGAAAAACACCATCTTTATCTCCATGTATATATATCGCATCTTCATTAGGCGATTCTTGATCCCAACAAACAATTTGCTGTATTGCCCAATCTAAATAGTCTTTGTCATTAACAGACATGTATTTTTTATACAACTCTACGCGCTTATTAATTGAGTTACCAAGGGAGTAACGAGAAAGTAACTCTACATTACTTGCCAAACGTGTAGGCAGAATCTTATATGCTTTTGTATACTTTAAAAGTTTAATTCGTTTTGGTAATTCGTAGTGTGATTTGACTGAAGAAACAACAAATAACTTTCTAAACTTCATATACTTACTCATCTCTTGCACCAAGATACCACCGAAAGAAACGCCAAGTAAAACTACGTTCTCATGCACTATATCAGTAATCATTCGTTTAGCGTAAGATTCTAAAGATTCTTCTTTTTGGGGAATTTTCCATTCTAACCAATGAATTTCAAATTGATCTTCTGGTAACTTAATATACTCAAAAATCACTGGACTTGCAGCCATTCCTGGCATTAAATACACATGTATTTTTTCGTTCTCCATTGTATGATAAAGGTCACTTTTTTATCCGTGACACCCTCTGTAATATACTGTAATTATGAGACTTATGAGCTGATAATCTCTAAGTCAGTTATTTTTTGTACCTTTGCACAAATCTATACAAAATATAGCATCTACCCTAGCCAGCCGCTAATTTAAAAAACACAATAGATTATGACAGAGACTGCTGAGTTAATTGACAATGAATTTTTACGTCAATTTGAATTAAAGGTTGAAAATGAAATGGCCATTGTTGAATATTCACTTCAAGAACGAAAAATATTCTTAACTAAACTAATTATTCCTGAGGCCATACGAACAAGAGAGTTTGAATTAGAGTTCGTGGATATGGTTTTTAATAATATTAAAGAACGAAACATATGTGTTGTTCCTACAAGTCCAGAAATTGCCAAATTTGTTAGAGGTAATAGAAAGTACAAACGTATGTTACCTGTTGGTATAAGAATATAACCATACCATCCTATACAATAAAAAAGCACCTATCTATCAGGTGCTTTTTTATTGTATATATTAAGTGTCTTAGTATAAAAACTGGTCAGAGATTTTAATTATAGGCGTTTCAACTCCATCTTCTAATTGCAGCATGTCACCATTAGTTACGAGCGTATAAAGTGTATTATTAATAGTTATTGTCGCATTACCATCATAATCCCAAGTAAATTCAGTTGCATTAGAAACTATCATATTCTCTTGATTTGTAACACTGTGAATTTCTAACCCATTGGTAGTATCAGAAAATACTAATCTATAATTTGTAGTTTCGTTATTGTTTACTGTCACTCTTTCCCAAGTACCTAAAATTTCTGATGAGACGTCTATTTCTGAAACATCATTTGAACAGGATGTCACAAATACTACGAGGGTGATTAGTATTAACTTGGTAAATTTATAAGACATAGTAGGTTGTTTATTGTGCGGTAAACATAATCTAAGCAAAAGCAATTGAAGTAAAAATCAGGTAAATTACTTATTTAATCGACGTATAATACTAGTTGAGAAAGTCAAACCTAACTAAACCGTCCTCATCAATTTTTGTCAACTCAACTGAATGTAATGTATTAATTAGCTCTGGATTCCAAGGTGCTTTTACTTTTACATAGTTTTCTGTAAAACCATGAATATAACCTTGTTTATTTTCTCCTTCGAATAATACTGTTCTTTTAGATCCTATTTGACTCTCGTAAAAAGCGCGTCTCTTTTTCGCAGATAAACCTCTCAACATTTTACTTCTTTTAGTTCTAACGTTCTTTGGTACTACTCCGTCAAATGATGCGGCTTCTGTATTATCGCGTTCAGAATACGAAAACACATGAAGGTAAGAAATATCTAAATCAGATAGATAGTTATAAGTGTCTAAGAACAATTCATCTGTTTCTCCAGGGAACCCAACAATAACATCTACTCCAATAGAGGCATGCGGCATAACTTCTCTTATTTTAGCAACGCGATCTGTATAAAGTTCTCGCATGTAACGGCGTTTCATCTTTCTTAAAAGCTCATTACTACCGCTTTGTAAAGGTACGTGAAAATGTGGTACAAAAGCTCTAGAGTTAGATACCAATTCTATGGTTTCATTCTTCAATAAATTAGGTTCTATAGAAGATATGCGTAATCGTTCAATTCCCTCAACTTTATCAAGTTCAGTGACTAAGTCTAAAAAAGTATGCTCATGCTTTTTATTACCAAATTCGCCTTTGCCATAGTCACCAATATTAACTCCTGTAAGCACTATTTCTTTTATGCCTTGTTTTGAAATCTCCTTGGCATTTTTTAGAACATTATCCATGGTATCACTTCGAGAAATACCTCGAGCTAATGGAATTGTGCAATACGTACATTTATAATCACAACCATCTTGAACTTTTAAAAAAGCTCTTGTACGATCACCTATAGAATAACTGCCGACATAAAAATCAGCATCTTCGATTTCGCAAGAATGAACTTCGCCAAAATCATTCTTAGATAAATCATTTATATAATCTGTGATTTTGAACTTCTCAGTAGCACCAAGTACCAAATCAACACCATCCACGGTGGCTAACTCCTCAGGTTTAAGCTGTGCGTAGCAGCCCACGGCTGCTATAAAAGCATCAGGATTAACGTTCTGAGCTTGCTTTACAATAGTTTTGAATCGCTTATCGGCATTCTCAGTAACAGAACATGTATTTATTACATAGATATCCGCATTTTCTTTAAAATCTACACGATCAAAACCTTCATTGATAAAGTCTCTGGCAATAGTAGAGGTTTCAGAAAAATTAAGCTTACAACCTAATGTATAAAATGCAACTTTTTTTCTAGCGTTCATTCTTGTACTTTTACTCGATAATCGAGATTTGATATTTGAAAAACTATCTTAAACTTAAATTAATCACAATTAAGTGGGCATTGAGTTATCAAGGTTGCAAATTTACAATTAAAACATAAAATGCTAAAACAAATACTAAGCTATAGACTCTTATTCCTAAGCTATGTAGCTATTGCTTTTTTAGCATTGCTATTCTCCTCTTGCAGTAGTTCAATTGACTCTGAAAAAAACCACTTGGTTTTTAGGTACAATGAGCATAGAAATATAAGTTCATTAGATCCTGCATTTTCTAAAGATTTGGCTGACATTTGGGCAACAAATCAGATATTTAATGGCCTAGTACAAATGGATGATAGTCTTAATGTAAAGCCATCAATTGCAAAGTCATGGACCATTACAGATAGTGCAAAAACATATACATTCAAACTTAAATCAGAGGTTTACTTTCATAAACATCAATTATTTAAACAAGATTCTACGCGAACAGTAAAAGCTCAAGATTTTGAATATAGCTTTAATAGACTCAAAAACAAATCATTAGCATCTCCAGGAAGTTGGGTTTTGGGTAAGGTTGATTCATTTTCAGCTGTAAATGATTCTACGTTTCAGATTAAACTTAAACAGCCATTTCCAGCATTTCTAGGTTTATTAACCATGAAATATTGCTCTGTGGTTCCGAAAGAAATAGTAGAGTTTTATGGTAGTGATTTTAGAGCAAACCCAATCGGTACTGGTCCATTTAAGTTTAAACGATGGGAAGAAAATATAAAACTAGTATTGCGTCGTAACTCCAATTATTTTGAAACAGATAAACAAGGAAAGCAATTGCCCTATCTTGAAGCCGTTGCTGTTACTTTTTTACCTGATAAACAAAGTGAGTTTTTACAATTTGCGCAAGACAATATTGACTTTGTCTCAGGTTTGGATGCCTCATACAAAGACGAAATACTTACATCCAAAGGCAAGTTGAAATCAAAATATGCCAATGATGTAAATATGATTCGAGGCCCATATTTAAATACCGAATATTTGGGGTTTTTTATGGAATCTGATGTTACTGAAGTCCAATCACAGTTATTACGTCAAGTCATAAATTTAGGGTTTGACCGAAGTAAAATGATAACTTACCTGCGCAATGGTATTGGTATAGCTGCCACGGGTGGTTTTATTCCCAAGGGGTTGCCCGGTTATAGCGAGAATATTGGGTATTATTATAATCCGGAAAAAGCCAGAAAGTTGCTTAGTACTTTTGAAACTAGTACTGGAATCTCTAATCCAAAAATAACTTTGACTACAACAAGTAACTATCTTAATTTTTGCGAATATATTCAACGAGAGCTTCAAAAAATTGGGCTTGAAATCATTGTGGATGTCATACCTGCATCGAGCTTAAAAGACTTAAAAGCTAATGGACAACTTGATTTTTTTAGAGCAAGTTGGATCGCCGATTACCCAGATGCAGAAAATTACTTGTCTTTGTATTATAGTAAAAACTATGCCCCTAATGGTCCAAACTATACGCATTTTAATAATGAACTGTTTGACGAATTATACGAACAGGCATTCTTAGAAACTGATCCCGAAAAGCGTTCTTATCTATATACAAAAATGGATAGCTTGGTAATGAAGTCTGCACCAATTGTACCATTGTTTTATGATGAGGTGGTACGTTTTACAAGAAAAAATGTACGTGGATTAGGAATAAATGCAACAAATCTTTTGGACTTAAGACTCGTAAGAAAAACTCAATAATAAAATTAATTTCTTCTGTACTTCTGGGTAAGTTCAAAAACAGTCTCTAAAATGGCTTTATCCTTTTCAGAAAATTCAACATTACGTCTTTTCATAACAACTTCCGCAACCTCAAATGCTTTACTGGTCTTATAAGTTACAAATCCCTTACTGCCACCCCACGAAAAACTTGGTACAAAATTTCTTGGAAAACCACTACCAAAAATATTAGAGCTTACACCAACAACTGTTCCTGTATTAAACATGGTATTTATTCCACATTTACTATGATCACCCATCATTAAACCACAAAACTGAAGCCCCGTTTTAGCAAAACCTTCAGAGTTATAATCCCAAAGTCGAACCTCAGCATAGTTATTTTTTAAGTTAGAATTATTAGTATCTGCACCAAGATTACACCATTCTCCTAAAACAGAATTTCCAAGAAATCCATCATGTCCTTTATTAGAATACCCAAAAACTACTGAATTATTTACTTCGCCACCAATTTTACTATAAGGGCCAACAGTTGTGGGTCCGTAAACTTTAGCGGCTAATTTTAATACACTATTATTACATAATGCAAACGGACCTCTAACAATACTGCCTTCCATAACCTCTGCATTTCGACCGATGTAAATTGGTCCACTACTGGCATTAAGTGTTGCAAAATTTAGTTTGGCTCCTTTTTCTATGAATATGCGTTCTGGATTAATTGTATTTACTGTCGAAGGAATAGGCTGTGATTGTCTTCCTTTTGATATCAATTCGAAATCTTCAGTAATAGCTTCTCCGTTTTTAGAAAAAATATCCCATGTATTTTCGATTTTAATAATGTCGTTATCAAACTCTATAGCTTCAAAATTCGAAAAATCGTCGTGCTCTGCGCCTTCTTCTACACAAAACGCAACTACATCATCATCTTTAAAAATAGCTTGATTGACCTCCAAATTTTTAATCAGGGCAATAATTTCATGATTTGGTAAATACGATGCATTTATCATCACATTAGTTTCCATTTCAACCATAGGAAACTTATCTGACAAATAGTCTTCAGTAATTGTAGTTGTTGTATAATCTAAATGTGATTCCCATTTTTCTCTAATGGTGAGAATACCAACTCTAATATCAGCTACTGGTCTTGTATATGTAAATGGTAACAAGTTGTTTCTGTTAGGACCATCAAAAAGTATATAGTTCATGAAGACTTAAGTTAGACAATTTAATTTCAAAAGTAGCTTAAATCCCTAAAACAAAAAAGCCTTTCTGAATTCAGAAAGGCTTTTAAAAAATATCTTATTGCTCGCTTATTTTTTAAACTTAGCATATTTGTTTTTAAACTTATCGATACGACCAGCTGTATCTACTAATTTAGATTTACCAGTATAGTAAGGATGAGATGTTCTAGAGATTTCCAATTTTACTAATGGATATTCAACACCATCAACCTCAATAGTTTCATTTGTATCTGCTGTAGATTTAGTTAAAAACACATCGTCGTTAGACATATCTTTAAAAGCTACTATTCTATAATTCTCTGGATGTATATCTTTTCTCATCACTAAATGCTTTACTAATTTTTCGATTTTTTCGAGGTGCAAATTTAATTATTTTTTATAAAACTACAATCTTTTTATTCTTTTTTATTTTTTCTGTTTTTGTAACGTTTCACTATATTTATATACATACTAACTGATTAACCAATAAACACTAAAAAAATCATGGAAAAATCTTTAAAGTCAACAGCAGTAAATCAAGGTCTTTATCTTGGACTGATACTTTCGACATTAACAATTATAGGATACGTAGTATCTCTTGAGCTATTTACAAAATGGTGGTTTGGGATAGCGTTACTCTTATTAGTTATTATATTCGGAATAGTATCCTCAATGAAGTCAAGAAGTCTTCTTGGAGGCTTCATAAGTTTTAAGCAAGCATTCACAGCTTACTTCATTACTGTATTAGTAGGTATTTTAATCAGTTCTGTCGTTAGCATTGTTATTTTCAATTTTGTTGATCCTGAGTCTGCAGTTGTTTTACAAGATATGATTATACAGAATCAAATGGCAATGATGGAACGCTTTGGAGCGCCTCAAGAAAGTATTGACGCTGCAGTACAACAAATGGAAGCTAATGGCAACATGTACTCCATTGGTAATATCTTCAAGTCTATTGCTTATCAACTTGTAGGATTTAGTGTTGTAGGTTTGATTGTAGCTTTAGTTGTTAAAAGAAAAGACCCTGATGCAGCTTAATAATTTTAACTAAATTTGGAGTCTTAAACATAAGACAACTAAATAACATGAATATATCTATAGTTATTCCGCTTCTCAACGAAGCTGAGTCGCTAACAGAATTACACGATTGGATTGTATCTGTGATGCAATCCAATTCGTTTTCCTATGAAATCATATTTATAGATGATGGTAGTACTGATGATTCATGGCAAACTATCCTCAGCTTATCAAAAAAGGATAGTAATATAAAGGGAATTCGCTTCCTTAAAAACTTTGGCAAATCTCAAGCTTTACATGCAGGTTTTGACAAAGCTGAAGGTGATGTGGTTATTACAATGGATGCTGATCTACAAGACAATCCCGAAGAAATACCAGAACTTTATAATATGATCACTGAGGAGAATTTTGATTTGGTATCTGGTTGGAAAAAAAAGCGCTACGATTCTGTAATTGCTAAAAATTTACCTTCAAAATTATTTAATTGGGCTGCAAGAAGAACCTCTGGTTTAAAACTACATGATATCAATTGTGGCTTAAAAGCTTATAAAAAAGTTGTAATTAAAACTATTGATGTTAACGGTGAAATGCACCGTTATATACCTGTTTTGGCAAAAAATGCTGGATTTACTTCTATTGGAGAGAAAGTGGTGAAACACCAAGCAAGAAAATATGGCACTACAAAATTTGGTATGAATCGTTTTGTAAATGGATTCCTAGATCTTATTACTATTTGGTTTATTTCTAAGTTTGGTAAACGACCAATGCACTTATTTGGAGCCCTTGGCGTTATCATGTTTTTAATTGGGTTTACTTTTGCTTTTTATATGGGAGTTGACAAATTATTCCTTCATAGAAGTGGCAGACTAATTACAGAACGTCCAACATTTTATATTGCATTAGCAACAATGATTATTGGTACTCAATTTTTTATTGCTGGATTTTTAGGCGAACTTATTTTAGGCTCAAAACGAGATAATAAACGTTACCTTGTTAAAGAGCATCTGAATCTAGATTAATTTTAGATTAAATAACACTTCACACACTACTTCGTTTTTGTAATTGTGTACTTTTGCACCTAGAATATTATAATACATGCTTCATATAGAACCTGAAATACAAGAAAAAGTAAACGAATGGCTTACGCCTACTTTTGATATTGATACCCAAAATAGCATAAAGCAACTCATTGCTAATAATCCAAAAGAACTTAAAGAAAGCTTTTATAAAAATCTAGAGTTTGGTACTGGTGGAATGCGCGGTGTAATGGGTATTGGTAATAATCGTATTAATAAATATACATTAGGCAAAAACACTCAAGGTTTAAGTAATTACCTAAAAAGTGTATTTACTGGCGAATCAATAAAAGTGGCAATTGCTTACGATTGTAGACATAACAGTAAGTCTTTTGGTAAAGTTGTAGCAGATGTATTTTCTGCTAATGGTATCGAAGTGTATTTATTTGAAGATTTAAGAGCTACGCCCGAGTTATCGTTCGCATTAAAACATCTCGGTTGTCATTGTGGAATTGTACTTACTGCATCTCACAATCCACCAGAATACAACGGGTATAAAGTATATTGGCAAGATGGTGGACAATTGGTTCCTCCTCAAGATGCCGAAATAATTGCAGAAATAAACAAGCTAGAATATTCCGAAATAAAGTTTGAAAGTGATTCAGACTTAATTCATTATATAGGAAAAGAAGTAGATGATGTATTTATTAATTCGTCTGTTGAAAATGGAAGTTTTAATACATCACAAGAGGCAAAAGACAATTTTAATATTGTGTTTACATCACTGCATGGTACCTCAATAACTGCTATTCCTGAAACATTAAAACGAGCAGGTTATAATAACGTTCATATTGTTGAAGAACAAGCTGAACCAAACGGCGATTTCCCAACAGTACAATCTCCTAATCCCGAAGAGCCTGAAGCCCTGAAAATGGCAATAGAATTAGCCGAAAAAACTAATGCTGATATTGTTATTGGTACTGACCCAGATAGTGACCGATTAGGTATTGCAGTAAGAGACTTGGATGGTAAGATGATACTACTTAATGGTAATCAAACTATGGTAGTGATGACCGAATTTTTACTAAAACAATGGAAAGAAAGCGGAAAGTTAAACGGAAATGAATTTATAGGCTCTACAATAGTATCAACGCCAATGATGAGTGTTTTAGCTGATGCCTATAATACTGAAATCAAAATTGGCCTTACTGGCTTTAAGTGGATAGCAAAAATGATTAAAGATTTCCCTGAACTTGATTTTATTGGTGGTGGCGAAGAAAGTTTTGGGTTTATGGTAGGTGACTTTGTAAGAGATAAAGATGCAGTTACCTCAACGCTTTTAGCTTGTGAAATTGCAACTCAAGCAAAAGCAAAAGGTAGTTCGTTTTACAAGGAATTGGTATCACTATACACAACACATGGGTTTTACAAAGAACGCCTTGTTTCTATAGTTAAAAAAGGAATTGAAGGTGCTGAAGAGATCAAACAAATAATGATTGATGCACGCCAAAACCCTTTGAAAGAAGTTAATGGAGAAAAAGTAGTATTGATTGAGGATTATAAATTATCTAAGGCAAAAAACCTTCAAACTCATGAAGAGTATGATATAGATATTCCAAAATCAAACGTATTAATATATTACACTGAAGACGGAAGTAAAATTGCATTAAGACCTAGCGGTACTGAACCGAAAATTAAATTTTATATTAGTGTAAACGCTACACTTGACAATATGTCCGACTTAAGTAAAACGGAGCAATTATTGGAATCTAAAATTGACACCATTTTAAAAGACATGAACATTTAGATAAAAGGAAGTTGAATAAAATTTAAAAATTAATTGTTAGAATTTTTTTAAATTTTTTAATACGAGAACGAAGTGTTTACACACGTTCTTAATTTTATGATTATGATGGACATAAAAATTATCAAAATTTAAACGTGTGAACTATTTCAAAAAAATAATTCGCTTTGCTTTACCATACAAAACCTATGGTATACTTAACATAATATGTAATATTTTCTATGCATTATTCTCTGGATTATCATTCATGGTTTTAATGCCATTATTAGAAGTGCTATTCAAGAAAGATGCAGTTAAGATAACTGAAAAACCTACATATAATGGGTTTACTGAGTTTGCAGATTATTTTAGCGATAGCCTTAATTATTACATTTCAGATTTGGCAGGATCTGATGCTTCAAAAGCATTGACGTTCGTGATTGTTTTAATTATTAGTGTCTTTTTCTTGAAGAATTTATTTAACTACTTAGCAATGTATTTCATTACCTTTTTACGCAATGGTGTATTAAAGGATTTACGCAATGCTTTGTACGATAAAACCTTAGAGCTACCGATATCATTCTATTCTGAAAAACGAAAAGGGGATATATTGGCCCGATTTGGAACAGATGTATTAGAAATTCAACATTCATTTCTATCCATTTTAGAATTATTATTTAGAGAACCACTTACAATTATATTTACTATAGCTTTTATGCTTACTATTAGTGTAAAGCTTACCATTTTTGTATTCATATTTATACCTGTATCCGGATTTATAATCTCTTTAATTGGCAAGAGTTTAAAACGAAAATCGGACAAAGTTCAGTCAGAGCAAGGCACATTTCTATCTATATTAGAAGAAACACTTGGTGGATTAAAAGTCATTAAAAGTTATAATTCTGAAGGAAGTTTTGCGTCTAAATTTCAGAATTCTACAAGCAGATTTTTTAAATTCTCAAACTCATTATTAAACCGAACAAACCTAGCAAAACCAACTAGCGAGTTTTTGGGTATAGCTGTAATTGGCGTACTACTTTGGTTTGGCGGTCAAATGGTATTAGTGGATGGCACTCTTAAAGGCGAACAATTTTTAACTTTTATGGGGCTTGCCTATAACATTCTTACACCAGCAAAAGCTATAAGTAAAGCCAGTTATAGCGTTAAAAAAGGAAATGCTGCAGCCGAACGTGTCTTGGAAATTTTAAATACTCAATCACCTCTTGGTGATAAAGAACACGCAAAATCAAAAGAAACCTTTGATTCTGAAATTGCCATTGACAACATCGCTTTTAAATACGAAGATGATTTTGTGCTAAAAGATTTTACTTTAAAAGTGCCTAAAGGTAAAAGTGTTGCTCTTGTAGGGCAATCTGGAAGCGGAAAAAGTACAATTGCAAATCTTGTTACACGATTCTACGATGTTAACAATGGTACAATTTCTATAGATGGTGAAAATATTAAAGACTTAAAAAAGGCATCACTTCGTGGTTTAATGGGCTTAGTAACTCAAGACTCAATCTTATTTAATGATAGCGTAAAAAATAATATTCTATTAGGTAAAAAAGATGCTACTGATGATGAAGTCATGGAAGCCTTAAAAATTGCAAATGCATGGGAATTTGTAAAAAACCTTCCTAAAGGCATTGAGACCAATATTGGTGATGCTGGTGGAAAATTATCTGGTGGACAAAAACAGCGTTTGAGTATTGCTCGTGCGGTATTGAAAAATCCTCCAATAATGATTTTAGATGAGGCAACTTCTGCCTTAGATACTGAAAGTGAACGTTTGGTGCAAGTGGCTTTAGAAAACATGATGAAAAACAGAACATCTATAGTTATAGCACATCGTTTATCTACCATTCAAAATGCTGACCAAATTGTAGTTATGTCTAAAGGTAAAATAGCTGAGCAAGGTACCCATAGCGAGCTTATAACAAAAAATGGCGTTTACAAGAAGCTAGTTGAAATGCAGAGTTTTGATTAATTACTACAATAAGCTCAAAACAATTTAGTCCTCAACTGTTAACTTATAACTTTTCACTAATAACTCCTAACTCTTAACTCTTAACTCTCAACTCTTAACTCTCAACTCTCAACTCTTAACTCTTAACTCTTAACTCAAGATTAAACCTTTTCTTAGTACCTTAGTCAAAGCAATAAACTCAATCCTCCTTGACTGACGAATTAGACTTAATTGCGCGATTACAAGACAATGCCTCAAAAGAAGCCGCTTTTAGAGAGCTACTCAGCACCTACAAAGAACGGTTGTATTGGCATATACGTAAAATTGTAATAAGCCATGATGATGCCGATGATGTGCTTCAGAATACATTTATAAAAGTATTTAGAAGCATTGATAAGTTTAAAGGCGAAAGCAAGCTTTATTCCTGGATGTACCGTATTGCGACAAATGAGTCTATAACGCACATTAATAAAAATGCGAAACGACATAAAATTTCTAGCGAAGAGATACAAAATAATGCAATAAATAACCTCAAGGCCGATGTGTATTTTGAGGGCAGCGAGATTCAATTAAAGCTTCAAAAAGCCATTGCAACGTTGCCACAAAAACAACAAATGGTTTTTAACATGAAATATTTTGACGATATGAAGTACAAGGAGATATCAGAGATTTTGGAAACAAGTGAAGGTGCGCTCAAAGCTTCCTATCATATTGCAGTAAAGAAGATTGAAACGTTTTTGACCTCAGATTAAACTTTTAAGTCATCTGTTAGTCATAGATATAGACACTGACGTAAGTTCAGCATAAAATGAAAAAAGATAAATTACATACTATTACATCAAGTGGTTTTAAAACACCCAAAGATTACTTTGAATCTTTTAACGAAAAGCTATTTGATCGTTTAGAGGAAGATAAATTAATTGAAGGTATAGATGCCCCTGGGTTTAGTATTCCTGATAATTACTTTGATAATATCGAAGACACCATTATTAGTAAGCTTGACACAGATGGTGAAACCCCGGTAATTTCCTTATTCTCAAAAACTAGATTGTATTATATAACAGGTATTGCTGCGTCTTTGCTATTGCTTTTTGCAATTTTTACCAATACAACTAATAGTGATGAATTATCAGTAGAAATGGTAGAAACTTATCTCGAAAGTAGAGATTTAGATAGTTATGAGTTGGCTGAGTTATTAGCAGATGCTGATATGCTTGAAGAAGAATTTACGATAACTGAGACCGAATATAGCGAAGAAAATTTAGAAGAGTATTTATTAAATGAAGTTGATTTAGAATCTATTTTAGAATAACACGTACACGAAAGTCTTTAAGTAAAGACTTGAAAAATATAACAATTAACACATGAAACGAGCATAAAGTTTCTTCATTTTAATTTGTTTAAAAAAATGATTAAAGTTTATGAGAGTTCCTGAATGTATTTAAATTTTTTGAACATTCAGAAAACAAAAAATTTCAAAGCAGATGAAAAAATTAGTAACATTAACCCTCATAATGGTAGGCTTATTGAGTTTTGCCCAACCTGGAGGCAAACGAATGCAACAGCGCATAAAGACCCAAAAGATTGCTTTTATTACTGAAAAATTAGGTCTTACAACACAAGAGGCACAACAATTTTGGCCAATTTACAATGAGTTTGAAGCCACAACTGAACGTATTAAAACTCAGGAATTGCGCTCTATAAGACAGCAATTTCGTAAAAACCCAGACATGTCCGATAGTGAAGCAAACAAATTACTTGATAGACTTGTAAATGCCGACACAGCTATGCATAATGCTAAAATGAAATTGATAAACGATTTAAAATCTGTCATACCAGCAGTTAAGATTATAAAACTCAAAGCCGCTGAAGATGAGTTTAATAAGCAATTACTTCAAAAACTCAGAGAGTTTAGAGAACGTAGAAACAAGAATTAAAAAAAGCTCCATATGGAGCTTTTTTTATTTAAATATAAGTTTACTTATTCGTCCTCTACCAGCAGCATAGGCTACAGAATCGTTTAAAAATCGAATCGTATAAAAGCCTTCATCACTAAGATGCTTCCAACTTTCTCCAGCATCATTACTGTAGTCAATACCTTTAAACCCAATAGCTACTAACTCTTGAGCATTACTATTTGGTACATACTGTACACAACTTCTGTAACCAGGAGATTGTCCATCAGCAACAACTTGCCAAGTCTTTCCACCATCTTGAGTTCTTATCTTATTAGATAGTGTATCATTAGGTTTTGTATAATCGCCTCCGATGGCAAAGCCATTATTTTCATCATAAAAATCTACAGAATACATACCTGTAGTTGGTTTCCCTTGTACTATTGGTGTGTCAAAAACTTGCCACGAATTCCCTTTGTCAGGAGAGTATAATATACGACTAGATGTTCCTCCAGTAGCCACCCAAGTATTATCACCGACTATAGCAATATTGGTATCGCTTGCTGCAAATGCCGCTTCACCATCGTTAGCTTTTGGCAAGTCAGTGCATGATATTTTGTTCCACGTATGACCACCATCACGGGTAATAATTATACTCATGCAATCGTCTGTAGGATCACCAATAGCAATACCTTCATTTTCATTCCAGAAATCCATGGAATCGTAGAATACTTTTTCGTGATGTTCTTCATAAACTAATTTCGGATTTTTTGCTTTTCGGTTTAGTTTGTAAAGCTTTCCTGGATTTCCAACAGAAATTACAAACATATTACCATATACGATTTCTATTGCTCTAAAATGAAGTGGCTTTTCTTCATGAGTTACGATGTGCTTAAAATAGTTTTCAGAATTACTAAGTTTAAGGTTATCAATATCAAATTTCAATTCTTTATTTAAAGCGTATTTACCAAAATGGTCGGATGATCCATAGAATAGATAATCTTTATTAAAATCCAATGCTCTTGCACTTAAAATAGAATCTCTAATTATAGTGTCTATAGTCACTTTTGATATTATTTCTGGTCTTTTGTAGTCATCTTTACATGAACAAAAAAAGACTAATAAAAAAAGTATATAAGTGTATTTCATTTGATAAATTTTTTCTAAAAATAGAAAAGCCAAACGAATAAACGATTAAACCTTTCTACAAATAAACATTTAATCTTAAATTTGCACGCTATAATTTATAACATGCGACTACACAGAAACTTATGCTTTGCAGTAATTGATGGTTTACACCTTATTTTTAATGAAGGTGAATATGCTGATAAGGTGGTTCAACAATTATTAAAGCGCGATAAACGCTGGGGAAGTCGCGACCGCGGTTTTGTAGCTGAAACTGTCTACCAAATTGTCCGCTACAAAAGGCTATATGCAGAAATTGCCAATGTAAAAGAACCATTCGACAGAGATAATCTATGGCGCATTTTTGCAGTTTGGGCAACACTAAAAGGCATTAAATTACCGGATTGGAAATATTTTACAAATACACCAACCCGAAAAATAAAAGGAAAATTCGACGAGCTTTCTAATACACGAAAATTTAGAGAATCAATCCCGGACTGGATCGATGATTTAGGGTTAGAAGAATTAGGTGAAACTTTGTGGACTAACGAAATTGCAATGCAAAATCAACAAGCCGAAGTTATCCTAAGAGTTAATACCTTAAAAACCACAAAAAAAGACTTACAGCTTAAGCTCCAATCTGAAGATATTGACACTGAATCTATTCCAAATTATCCTTGGGCATTAAAGCTTACAAAACGAGCAAATGTTTTTAAAACTGACGCTTTTAAAAATGGTTGGTTTGAGGTTCAGGATGCATCTTCTCAGCTAGTTGCCGATTTTTTAGATGTAAAACCAGGCATGAAAGTTGTAGATGTTTGCGCAGGTGCAGGTGGTAAAACTTTGCATCTCGCATCACTTATGGAAAATAAAGGTCAGATAATTGCTATGGATATTTACGAAAGTAAATTAAAAAAACTCAAAGTAAGAGCACGCCGTAATGGTGTTCATAATATCGAGTTAAAAGCAATAGATTCTACCAAACCCATAAAAAAACTGCATGGTAAAGCAGATAGATTATTGATTGATGCACCATGTTCTGGTTTGGGTGTTTTACGTCGCAACCCTGATGCAAAATGGAAACTAAGACCAGAGTTTATAGAAAATATTAAGCAAACACAATCTCAAGTTTTAGAACAATATTCTAAAATGGTAAAAGATGGTGGTAAAATGGTTTATGCAACCTGCTCCATTTTACCTTCTGAGAATGAGAAACAAATTGAACAATTTTTAACAAAAGAAAGCGGAAAAGCGTTTAACTTTGTAGCAGATAAAAAAATATTAGCCCACAAATCTGGTTATGACGGTTTTTACATGGCCCTGTTAGAAAAGAAAAACTAAACTTATGAAGAACATCTACTTATTATTTTTATTACTCACAACGTTTGCATACGGTCAACAGCCCTATTATGACAGTATTGACTTTACTGGTTTAAATGGAGATCCTTTATATACTACTTTGGGGCAGCTTATCGATAACGCAAGTGATACATACACCTATGGCGATGTAAGAGATGACTTCAAAATCATGGAGCTAGATCCTGACGATGTTACCGATTCTAATGTTTTATTAACCTATGGCTTTACAAATAATCTAAGCTGCACTTCAGGACAAACAGACAGAAGAATCAGAGATAAAGATGATTTTGGAGGAGGTACATGCGAGTACAATAGGGAGCACGTATTTGCTAGATCAAATGCAAATCCTACAATGGGTAGCGTGAGTAATGGTGATACAGGTATAGCAGCCGACCCTCACAACTTAAGAGCCACTGACGTTCAAAGAAATAGCAATAGAGGTAATAGGAAATTTGGAGATGGTTCTGGAAATTCTGTTGTTTTAGGAAATGGAGATTATTACCCTGGAGATGAATGGAAAGGTGATGTTGCAAGAATAATGATGTACATGTATACTAGGTATGGCGATAGATGCTTGCCAGAGCTAAATGCAAGCGGATCTAAACAAGGAGCAACTGATATGCTACAGATATTATTACAATGGAATGTAGATGACCCTGTTTCGCAAATCGAAGACAATAGAAATGATAGATTAGAAACAGTATACCTAAATAGAAATCCATTTATCGACAACCCATTTTTAGCAACATTAATTTGGGGTGGACCAGATGCTGAAGACCGTTGGGGAACATTATCAACAGAGGATTTTCAAGAAGATCAAATTAAAATATTCCCAAATCCAGCGACTGGAAATGAGGTAACTATCATATCTAACAAAGCAATATTAGCTGAAGTTTATGATGTTTTAGGCAAACGAGTAAAGGTTCAGAATTTAACAGCGAATCAGAAAAAATTAAACATATCTAATCTCAAAAAAGGGATTTACTTAATGCGATTAAAAACTGATTCGGGAACAACAACAAAAAAATTAATTAGACAATAAAATTAAAGAGCGGCTTTTAGTCGCTCTTTTTATTTAATAACTAGTGAATAACTATAACATTTAGTACAAACAATATAGAACCTATACACTTAAAAAAGTGTAAATTTACAATCTCAAAAATATAACAGACATACATATAATGATTCATTTCTTCGGAAACCAAAACAGTAAAGTATTTGCTGTTCAAGCAACAAAAGAATTATCAGCTGAAACAATTTCAAAATTAGTGTGGTTATTTGGCGACCAACCAAAATTAGAGCAAGCATCGATTGATGCTTTTTTTATTGGGCCTCGTGCTGCCATGATTACACCATGGAGTACCAATGCTGTCGAAATTACTCAAAACATGGGTATAGATGGCATTATCCGAATTGAAGAATTCATGGCAATATCAGCGGACTATAAAGACTATGACCCAATGATTTCTGAAAGATTCAATGGTCTTAATCAAGATACTTTCACCATTGATATTCAGCCAGAATCAATACAGGACATTGAAGATATTTCAGCTTATAACGTGCAAGAAGGTTTAGCACTTAGTGATGAAGAAATCGAGTACCTCAACCTGGTATCTGAAAAAATTGGAAGACCACTAACGGACTCAGAGGTTTTTGGATTTTCGCAAGTGAATTCTGAACACTGCCGACATAAAATATTTAATGGCACATTTGTTATTGATGGTGAAGAAAAACCAACATCGCTCTTTAAAATGATTAAAGAGACGTCAAAACAAAATCCCAATGATATTGTTTCTGCATACAAGGATAATGTCGCATTCATAAAAGGACCAGTTGTTAAACAATTTGCTCCAAAACGTGCCGATATTCCAGATTTTTATACCATCAATGATTTTGAATCTGTTATCTCTTTAAAAGCCGAAACACATAATTTCCCAACAACTGTTGAACCATTTAATGGTGCAGCAACAGGATCTGGAGGAGAAATTAGAGATCGACTTGCAGGAGGAAAAGGCTCTATTCCACTAGCAGGAACTGCAGTATATATGACATCCTATTCGCGTTTAGAAAAAAATAGACCTTGGGAACAAAAATTTGAAGCTAGAGATTGGCTTTACCAAACACCAATAGATATTTTAATAAAAGCATCTAACGGAGCTTCAGATTTTGGTAACAAATTTGGCCAACCACTTATTTGTGGTTCTGTTTTAACCTTTGAGCATGAGCAAGAAGACCGAAAACTAGGTTATGACAAAGTAATTATGCAAGCCGGTGGAATTGGTTACGGAAAAGCTAACCAAGCCATAAAAGATACACCCAAAACTGGTGACAAAATTGTGATTTTAGGTGGTGAAAACTATCGTATTGGCATGGGTGGTGCTGCAGTATCATCTGCTGATACTGGTGAATTTTCATCTGGTATAGAACTTAATGCCGTTCAACGTTCAAATCCTGAGATGCAAAAAAGAGCTGCTAATGCTGTACGTGGAATGGTAGAAAGTGATGAAAACTTAATAGTTTCAATTCACGATCATGGCGCCGGCGGACATTTAAATTGCCTTTCAGAATTGGTGGAAGATACCGGTGGAAAAATAGATTTAGATGCATTACCGGTTGGTGACCCTACACTTTCAGCCAAAGAAATCATTGGAAATGAATCTCAAGAACGCATGGGATTAGTTATCGCCGAGAAACACCTCGAAACGCTTCAAAAAATTGCTGACAGAGAGCGTTCGCCAATGTACAGTGTTGGTGATGTTACTGGTGACCACAGATTTACGTTTAAGTCGCAATCCAATGGTAATACACCTATGGACTTAGGGTTAGAGGATATGTTTGGAAGCTCTCCTAAAACTATACTGACAGATAAAACCATTGCACATAACTATTCTAATATATCATATAATTCAGATAATTTTCATGATTACTTAGACCAAGTTTTACAATTAGAAGCAGTGGCATGTAAAGACTGGCTTACCAACAAGGTTGATCGCTGTGTTGGCGGTAAAGTAGCAAAACAACAATGTGTTGGTGCATTACAATTACCACTTAATAATGTGGGTGTTATGGCGCTTGACTTTAATGGGAAAGAAGGTATTGCAACATCTATTGGCCATTCCCCAATTTCTGGCTTAATCAATCCAGTAGCTGGTAGTAGAAATAGCATAACTGAAGCACTTACTAACATCATTTGGGCACCACTGAAAGATAATCTTAAAAGTGTTTCGTTGTCAGCAAATTGGATGTGGCCATGTAAAAATGAAGGCGAAGATGCACGTTTGTACGAGGCTGTAAAGGCAATTTCAGATTTTGCAATTGACTTAGGTATTAACGTTCCAACAGGTAAAGATTCATTATCTATGAAACAAAAATATCCTGATGGTGAAGTGATTGCTCCTGGCACTGTTATAATATCTGCAGCAGCAAATTGCAATGATATTAGTAACATAATTGAACCTGTTTTACAACAGGGCAAGGGCGATATTTACTACATTAATTTATCTCAAGACCAATATAAACTTGGAGGAAGTAGTTTTGCTCAAATAATGAACACAATTGGTAATGAAACTCCAAATGTAAAAAGTGCAGAATATGTTAAAAATGTATTCAATACCATTCAACAGTTAATCAAGGATAGGCAGATTGTTGCAGGACATGATGTAGCTTCCGGAGGTTTAATTACGACCTTGCTTGAATTGTGTTTTTCAGAAAATAATGTTGGTGCAGAACTTGATTTATCGGCACTAAATGAAAAAGATTCTATCAAATTGTTGTTTGCCGAAAATTCAGGAATAGTATTTCAGGCTTCAGATAGTTCAATTGAAACCACCTTAAATGCGGCTGGAATTCTATATCACAATATTGGAAAAGTAACAGATAGTGACGTCTTAAGTCTCATAAATCATAATGAAGTTTATACCTTGACCATTTCTCGCCTAAGAGATATGTGGTACAAAACCTCACTTCTACTCGATCGAAAGCAAACCGCAAATGGATTAGCAGATGAGCGTTTTGAAAATTACAAAAATCAACCTTTACAATATCAATTCCCAGAAGATTTTACAGGAAAACTCCCAGTTATTGATGAGTCTAAACCAAGACCAAAAGCTGCTATTATTCGTGAAAAAGGTAGTAATTCTGAACGCGAAATGGCAAATGCTATGTATTTGGCTGGTTTTGATGTTAAAGATGTACATATGACAGATTTAATATCTGGTCGAGAAACATTAGAGGATATCAAGTTTATCGGAGCTGTTGGTGGTTTTTCAAATTCAGATGTTTTAGGTTCAGCAAAAGGTTGGGCCGGCGCATTTAAATACAACAAAAAAGCTAACACTGCTTTAAAGAAGTTCTTTGAAAGAGATGATACTCTCTCAGTGGGTATTTGTAACGGATGCCAACTATGGATGGAACTCGATTTAATTAATCCAGACCACGAGAAACATGGTAAAATGACCTTTAATGACTCAGGGAAACATGAGAGTGCATTTACGTCTGTAAAAGTCCAAGAAAATAACTCTGTGATGTTATCTAGTTTGGCAGGAAGTACACTTGGCGTTTGGATTAGTCATGGTGAAGGTAAATTCGATTTACCGCATTCTGAAGACATGTACGACATTTGTGCTAAATATAGTTACGAAGGCTATCCGCATAACCCAAATGGCTCAGACTATAATACGGCGATGCTTTGTGATAAAACTGGTCGTCATTTAGTGACTATGCCGCATATAGAACGCTCAACATTTCAATGGAATTGGGCAAATTACCCTAATGGTAGACAAGATGATGTTTCGCCTTGGTTAGAAGCCTTTGTAAATGCCAGAAAATGGATAGAAAATAATTAGTTGTCAAAAAATTTAGTATTAAATTTCTAAAGCTTAATTTAATTCCTATTAATTTTCCTATTTTCGTAATATTCCTATTAATTTTTTGTTTTTAAAATAATGACTGACGTTACACGCCTTTTTGATTTTCCATATTATCAACTTGAACATAAACCTAACCCAAATGCTTTAGTAACTAAATATAATGGTGAATGGACACCTATGTCAACCCAAGTATACATAGAGAAGTCTAATGCAATGAGTAGAGCATTACTGAGATTAGGGGTTCAAAAAAATGACAAAATCGCTGTAATTTCTTCTACAAATAGAACCGAATGGAATATTATGGACATTGGCATCCTTCAAACAGGAGCACAAAACATTCCAATATATCCAACCATTAGTGCTGAAGATTATGAGTATGTATTGAACCATAGCGAGTCTATATATTGTTTTGTGTCTGATGAAGAGGTTTTAAATAAAGTGCGTAAAGTCCAAGCAAACACAAAACTAAAGGAGGTTTACTCATTTGACCATATTGAAGGTTGCAAACATTATTCTGAATTATTCGAGCTTGGTAAAGATGAAAGTAACCAATCTGATGTTGAAGCAAGAAAAGATGCCGTTAAACCAGAAGATTTAGCAACAATAATATATACTTCAGGAACTACTGGAAGACCAAAAGGTGTAATGCTTTCTCATAACAATATTACAAGCAATGCCCTAGATAGTTCACCACGTGTTCCACTTCCTGAGTCTGGTGACGTTAGGGTTTTAAGTTTCTTGCCTATATGTCACATCTTTGAACGTGTTTTAATATATGTCTATCAATATGCTGGAGCATCTATATATTTCGCTGAAGGTTTAGATAAAATTGGTGATAACGCCAAGGAAATAAAACCCCAGATGATGAGTGTTGTTCCGCGTTTATTAGAAAAAGTATTTGACAAAATAATGCTTAGAGCTGATGAACTTACAGGCATTAAAAAGCAACTATTTGATTGGGCAGTGAGATTAGGAGACCAATGGAAACCCTATAAGCAAAATGGTGCTTGGTACGAGTTTAAACTTAGGATAGCTAGCAAACTTATTTTTAGTAAATGGCGTGAGGCACTTGGTGGTGAGTTAACCACTATGGTATCTGGTAGTGCAGCTTTACAAACAAGATTGGCTAGAGTTTTTGGCGCGGCAGGAATGCAAGTAATGGAAGGTTATGGTTTAACGGAGACATCACCTGTTGTTTCTGTTGGTATGTACAAAGATGCCCATTATAAAGTTGGCACTGTTGGAAAACCAATAAGAAATGTTGAAGTTAAAATCGCCGAAGATGGAGAGCTTTTAATTAAAGGGCCAAATGTTATGATGGGTTATTATAAAGACCCTGAAAAGACGGCTGAAGTTATGACTGGTGATTACTTCCATACAGGAGATAAGGGTGAAGTCGATCAAGATGGGTTCTTAAAGATTACTGGTCGTAAAAAAGTGATGTTTAAAACCTCTGGAGGTAAATATGTAATTCCACCTCTTATTGAAAATCAAATGAAACAATCGTTGTTCATAGAACAAATTATGGTTGTTGGAGAAGGTGAAAAAATGCCTTGTGCGCTTATTCAACCTAATTTTGAATATATCAGAGATTGGATTGGAGACGAAGGTTTAGACATTGGTACAACTGAAGCTGAGATTGCAACATCAGATGTTGTTATAAACCAAATTCAAGAAGAAGTTGCTAAGCATAATGAAATATTCGGTAAATGGGAACGTATTAAGAAATTTGAACTTACTCCTGAAGCCTGGACAATTGATAATGGTCTTTTAACTCCAACGATGAAAATGAAACGAAGTGTAATCCGTAAAAAGTACGATACACTTTATGAAAAAATATATAGACCTTAGAAAATTTAAGGGATTAGCACGTTTTTAAAACTTAATTACTACCTTTTTCAGACTAGTAAAATTTCTTAAATGCTACATGTAAGAATAGCTTTGTAGTATTAATTTTAAATTTTATCAATCATGAAAAAAATCTTTAAAGTATTTGCTTGCCTTTTCTTATTCACGGCAATAGTAAATGCACAGCAAATCTCACAAAAAAGCTGTAGTGCCGTTTGTCTAAATCGAACGATTCAATTAGATGGCAGTTCTGACAAGGAAACAATAACTGTTGATGTTTCTGAAGATACAGGTAAGATGCACCTAAACATTAATAGTAAAGTGGAATCTGGTTACTTAACTGTAGAACTATACGACCCTAAAGGAAATAAAAAAGGTAACTTTTCTATCGAAAGCCAATCTAACAGCTCTAAGACTAAAGAGCAGGTTTGTGGTCAGATGCAAAAATATATAGAAGACCCAATTAAAGGTAAATGGTCTGTTGTACTTGTACCAAAAAAAGTAGTTGGTGACGTTTCAATTTGCACTTCGCTATACGATGAATAAACTAACGACCAACATTAATCACATTTACTTAAATTCTTTTGGATTACTGTTGTTCTTAATTTTCATTAATAGTTTTAGTTGTTTTTCACAACATAAAACAAAAAACGAACAATCTCAATCAATCAAAGGTAAACTGCAGCTAGACTCTATTTGGGAACCTGTAGTTTACCTATCTTATATATCTTCTTTTAAGGACATGTACACCATGTCTAATGAAATAATCATAGCAGAAACTAAAGTAGACAGTTCTGGTTCTTTTTACTTTTCAACGGAATCATTTCCTAAAGAAGATAACCTCTATCGATTACATCTTTCTAAAAAAGAATCTCCTGCAGCTTCATTAATTATTGGTGGTAAAGAAGAAAATCACATTTTCCTTATTGCAAATAAGCATTCAGAGATATTTATTAAAAATAAGATTAGAGATAGTCTATTTTATGATTATGATATTAATGGATATCAACCAAATACGGACTTTAAATCTATCCACACTATAATCAACAATGATAATTTAAGATCACCAAATAGTAATCTAAAAAAGGAGTTTATTAATAAAACTATATACGAAGAACTAAGACACATAGCAGATACAGCTTCTCATCCGATCGTCTCGTTATACGCGTTAACCAACAGCAAATTTGAATCTTCATATTTGGAAAATCAAAAATTCTATGAAAACTATCTAGACAAATGGAAAGATGAAAATTCGTCCTATTTTAATGAGTTGAGATCAAAATTTCCTGAAAAAAAGAATAGTCCTGCACTTTGGATTATAATTTCAGCAATCTTTTTTTTCCTGCTCGGATATATCATAAATAACTCAATGAATGCGAGGAGAAAAAAGGATAATAAGCATTTAAAATTATTAAGTGTACAAGAACGAAAAATATATTGCTTGCTAGTAGAAGGTAAATCTAACAAAGAGATTTCTGAAGCGTTTAATATAGGTGTAAGTACAGTAAAATCTCACGTAAGCTCAATTTATAATAAGCTAAATATAAAATCACGTAAAGACATTGTCAATGTCTCTAACTTGTAATCCGTTACTTACTGATTTTTAACACTTTAAGTATTTTATCATATATTTAGTGGTACTAACTAAATAATTTCACTTATGAAAACTAAAACATTTATTATCGCTGGACTTGCTGGTGGTGTGGTAGATTGGTTATTAGGATGGTTATTCTATGGGATAATCTTCGCAGAAACTTTTCCGCAACCACAAGAAGGCACAAACGCCCTGATTTTTATAACATTTGGCTGTTTTTCCTTTGGTTTTTTTATCTCTTATATTTTTAACCAATGGGCTCAAATTTCAACGTTGAGTTCTGGTGCTAAAGCTGGTGCAGTAATTGGTTTGTTCATGGGACTTATTACCATATTCTTCAATATGGCTAATGACGTTGAAGTAGATTATCAAAGATATGGTATAGAATTACTAGTATCTATTATAATGGCTGCCGTTGTTGGTGCAGTGGTTGGCCTTGTAAGTGGTAAGGTGAAATAGACTAAATCCAACATAATATTTTAAAGCGTTCCTATCCAGGAGCGCTTTTTTTGTTCACCAATTTTTAGAAAAATTTATTATGCACGCATAGTATTTTTTGTTATCTTTGAAGACTTACAAATTCTATATGAAAGATAAAACAATAGATTATGTGCTGAGAACCACATGGTTAGCAGTAAATAAAATGTATAACGAAGAAGCTGCAAAATTTGGTAGCACAATGGCTACTGGCTTTGCTTTATTAAGTATAGATCCTGAAAAAGGAACACCTTCTACGTCCTTAGGACCAAAAATGGGCATGGAAGCTACTAGTCTTTCACGCACACTAAAAACTATGGAAGAAAAAGGACTTATAGAACGAAGACCTAATCCTGAAGATGGTCGTGGAGTACTAATTTTTCTAACAGATTTTGGTCGCGAAAAAAGAGATTATTCGAGAGATCGTGTATTAACATTCAATGAAGCTATTAGAGAAAATATTTCTGATGAGCAGTTGAATGGATTTTATGAAGTAGCTGAGCTAATCAATAATATGATTTCTAACAAAAAAATTTATAATCAAAAAGAAACTATAAACAAATAAATGAGCAAAAGAAGAATAAAAAAAGTAGCAATCATTGGTTCCGGAATTATGGGATCTGGTATTGCTTGTCATTTTGCAAATATTGGCGTTGATGTTTTATTATTAGACATTGTTCCTCGTGAGCTAAACGACAAAGAAAAAGCAAAAGGACTAACTTTAGAAGATAAGGTTGTTCGTAACCGTTTGGTCAATGATGCCTTGACAGCGTCACTAAAATCGAAACCTTCTCCTATTTATAATAAAAAATTCGCTGATAGAATTACTACCGGAAACATAGATGACGATTTACACAAAATCAAAGATGTAGACTGGGTTATGGAAGTAGTTGTAGAGCGTTTAGATATTAAGCAGCAGGTTTTTGAAAAAGTAGAAAAGTACAGAACTCCTGGTACTATTATTTCTTCTAATACTTCTGGTATTCCTATAAAATTCATGAACGAAGGTCGTAGTGAAGATTTTCAACAGCATTTTGCAGTAACACACTTCTTTAATCCACCTCGTTATTTAAAGTTATTTGAAGTTGTTCCTGGTCCAAACTGTAAACAAGAAGTTACAGATTTCTTAATGGAATACGGTGACAAGTTCTTGGGTAAAACTTCGGTTTTGGCAAAAGACACACCCGCATTTATTGGTAATAGAATCGGAATTTTTGGAATTCAATCTTTATTTCACCAAGTAAAGGAGTTAGGGTTAACTATCGAAGAAGTTGATAAATTGACTGGTCCAGTTATAGGACGTCCAAAGTCAGCAACTTTCAGAACTGTCGATGTTGTAGGCCTAGACACCTTGGTGCATGTAGCAAATGGTATTTATGACAACTGTCCAGATGACGAAGCACATGAGTTATTCAAATTACCAGATTTTATCAATACCATGATGGAAAATAAGTGGTTAGGTAATAAAACAAAACAAGGGTTTTATAAAAAGACTACTAATGCAGAAGGTAAGCGCGAAATTTTAGCTCTTGATTTAGAGACGATGGAATATCGTCCATCTAAAAAAGCAAAATTTGCAACTTTAGAACTTACGAAAACGATTGATAAACCAATTGATAGATTTAAGGTATTGGTTGGAGGAAAAGATAAAGCTGGTGAATTCTACCGTAAGAACTTTGCTGCCATGTTTGCGTATGTTCAAAATAGAATCCCTGAAATCTCTGATGAGTTATACCGAATTGATGATGCCATGAAAGCAGGTTTTGGATGGGAAAATGGTCCATTCGAAATTTGGGATGCCGTTGGTGTTGAAAAAGGTATCGAACTTATGAAAGCCGAAGGTAAAGAGCCTGCAACTTGGGTAACAGATATGATAACTAAAGGCGAAACATCTTTCTATACTGTAAAAGATGGTGCTACTTATTACTATGATGTACCTGCAAAAGCTCAGGTTAAGAAACCGGGTCAAGATGCATTTATCATATTAGACAATATCCGTAAATCTAACGAAGTCTTTAAAAACTCTGGTGTTGTAATTGAAGATTTAGGAGATGGCATCTTAAACTGCGAATTCCAATCTAAAATGAATACAATTGGTGGCGATGTTTTAGCTGGATTGAACAAAGCTGTTGACTTAGCTGAAAAAGAGTATGAAGGTTTAGTAATAGGTAACCAAGGTGCAAACTTCTCAGTTGGTGCAAATATTGGGATGATCTTCATGATGGCTGTTGAACAAGAGTATGACGAATTAAATATGGCCATCAAGTATTTCCAAGATACCATGATGCGCATGCGCTACTCCTCTATTCCAACAGTTGCTGCACCTCACGGCATGTGCTTAGGTGGTGGTTGTGAGTTATCAATGCATTCTGATAAAGTCGTTGCAGCAGCCGAAACTTATATCGGACTTGTCGAGTTTGGTGTTGGTGTTATCCCTGGCGGCGGTGGTTCTAAAGAAATGGCCTTAAGAGCTCAAGATTTATTCCACCAAGGTGATGTTCAATTGAATGTTTTACAAGAGCATTTTTTAGCAATTGGTATGGCTAAAGTTGCAACTTCTGCTTATGAAGCTTTCGATTTTAATGTACTTCAAAAAGGAAAAGATGTTGTGGTAGTTAATAAAGACCGTCAAATTGCTGAAGCTAAGAAACATGCATTACTAATGGCTGAAGCAGGTTATACTCAAAAGCCACAACGTAAAGATGTACTTGTCCTTGGTAAACAAGCATTAGGTACATTTATGGTTGGTACTGATGCAATGAAAGCATCGAAGTATATCTCTGACCACGATCAAAAAATTGCAAATAAACTAGCCTATGTAATGGCTGGTGGTGATTTATCAGAACCTACACGAGTTTCTGAGCAATACTTATTAGACTTAGAACGTGAAGCATTCTTAAGCTTATGTACAGAACGTAAAACTTTAGAGCGTATTCAACACATGCTAAAAACTGGTAAACCATTAAGAAATTAAGAAAAATGAAAACAGCATATATAGTAAAAGGATATAGAACTGCCGTTGGAAAATCCAAAAGAGGTGGTTTCAGATTTAAAAGAGCTGATGAACTTGCCGCTGAAACAATTCAGTACATGATGGGTAAGCTTCCAGAATTTGACGTAAAACGTATTGACGATGTTATAGTTGGTAATGCAATGCCAGAAGGTTCTCAAGGATTAAATATGGCTCGTATTATCTCATTAATAGGGTTAGAAACTGTTGATGTCCCTGGTGTTACGGTGAACCGTTTCTGTTCTTCAGGATTAGAAACCATTGGTATGGCAGTGGCTAAAATTCAGTCTGGAATGGCTGAATGTATTATAGCTGGTGGTGCTGAAAGCATGACTTCTGTCCCAATGACTGGTTTTAAACCCGAATTGAATTATGAGCTAGTAAATGCAGGTCATGAAGATTACTATTGGGGAATGGGAAATACAGCAGAAGCTGTAGCTCAAGACTATAACGTATCTCGTGAAGATCAAGATGAATTTGCGTTCAATTCACATATGAAAGCTTTAAAGGCTTTAGATGAAGACCGTTTCCAAGATCAAATTGTTCCAATTGAAGTTGAAGAAACTTACATTGATGGTAATGGTAAAAAAGCGACTCGCAAATTCACTGTAACTAAAGATGAAGGTCCACGACGTGGAACTAGCGTAGATGCTTTAGCAAAATTACGTCCTGTATTTGCAGCTAACGGTTCAGTTACTGCGGGTAATTCATCTCAAACAAGTGATGGTGCAGCTTTTGTTATGGTTATGAGTGAAGATATGGTTAAAGAATTAAATCTTGAGCCAATTGCACGTATGGTAAGCTATTCTGCTGCAGGTGTTCCTCCAAGAATTATGGGAATTGGCCCTGTTGCTGCAATCCCAAAAGCATTAAAGCAAGCAGGTTTACAACAAAATGATATTGAACTTATTGAGCTTAACGAAGCATTTGCATCACAATCATTAGCTGTAATGCGTGAGTTAAACTTAAACCAAGATATCGTCAATGTAAATGGTGGCGCAATTGCTCTAGGTCATCCTCTTGGATGCACAGGAGCAAAACTCTCTGTACAATTATTTGATGAAATGCGTAAACGTAATATGCAAAATAAATATGGTATGGTAACCATGTGTGTAGGTACTGGACAAGGTGCTGCAGGAATATTCGAATTTTTAAATTAAGAAACTTAACACTATAGGAATTATGGAAACTTTAGAAAAAGAAAAGGAAATTTTACGCGGAGGACAATTCCTCGTTAAAGACACAAACTGTGACGACATTTTCACTCCAGAAGACTTTTCGGAAGAGCAAAAAATGATGTTAGAAACCGTAAAAGAATTTGTTGATAGAGAAATCTGGGCACACAAGGAACGTTTCGAGAAGAAAGATTATGCCTTTACTGAAGAAATCATGCGTAAAGCTGGTGAGTTAGGTTTATTAGGTATTGCTGTTCCAGCCGAGTATGATGGATTAGAAATGGGATTTGTGTCTACAATGCTTGTATGTGATTATATTTCTGGAGCTACTGGATCTATCGCTACTGCTTTTGGTGCACATACAGGAATTGGTACCATGCCAATTACACTTTATGGTACAGAAGAGCAAAAGAAAAAATATGTTCCTGCTTTAGCAACTGGACAAAAATTTGGTGCCTATTGTTTAACAGAACCAGGTGCAGGTTCTGACGCTAATTCTGGGAAAACAAAAGCGGTTTTATCTGATGATGGAAAGCACTATTTAATTTCTGGACAGAAAATGTGGATTTCTAATGCAGGTTTCGCAGAGACATTCATCGTATTTGCTAGAATTGAAGATGATAAAAATATTACTGGTTTTATAGTTGAGTATGACAAAGACAATCCAAACGGAATTACTTTAGGTGAAGAAGAACATAAATTAGGTATTCACTCATCTTCTACTCGTCAAGTCTTCTTTAACGAGACTAAAGTTCCTGTTGAGAATATGTTATCAGAGCGTGGTGGCGGATTTAAAATTGCAATGAATGCGCTTAATGTTGGTCGTATTAAATTGGCTGCAGCTTGTTTAGATGCACAACGCCGCGTCATTACTGAAGCTGTAAAATATGCTAATGAGCGTATTCAGTTTAAAACACCTATCGCAAAGTTTGGTGCAATCAAAGCTAAAATGGCAGACATGGCAACAAGTTGTTATGCAGGTGAGTCAGCTTCATATCGTGCTGCAAAAAATATTGAAGACAGAATTGCTATTCGTCAAGAGCAAGGAAACACACATCAAGAAGCTGAGCTTAAAGGTGTTGAAGAATATGCTATTGAATGTTCAATCTTGAAAGTAGCTGTTTCTGAAGATGTACAAAACTGTACTGATGAAGGTATTCAAATCTTTGGAGGAATGGGCTTTTCTTCAGATACACCTATGGAATCTGCTTGGAGAGATGCTCGTATCTCACGAATTTATGAAGGAACTAATGAAATCAACAGAATGCTAGCTGTAGGTATGTTAGTAAAGAAAGCCATGAAAGGACATGTCGATTTATTAGGTCCAGCAACTGCTGTAGCTGATGAACTCATGGGAATTCCTTCTTTTGATACGCCTGACTATTCAGAATTATTCTCTGAAGAGAAAGACATGATTAAGAAACTTAAAAAAGTGTTCTTAATGGTTGCTGGTGCTGGCGTTCAAAAATATGGGCCACAGTTAGAAGAACACCAACAATTATTAATGGCTGCTGCTGATATTTTAATTGAAGTATACATGGCAGAATCTACCATTTTACGTACAGAGAAAAATGCTAAGCGTTTTGGTGAAGATGCACAAGAGCATCAAATTGCTATGGCTAAATTATACTTATACAATGCCGTTGATACTATTAATAGTAAAGCTAAAGAAGGTATCGTAAGCTTTGCTGAAGGCGATGAGCAGCGTATGATGCTTATGGGCTTAAAACGTTTTACTAAGTATACAAATATGCCAAATGTTGTGGCATTACGTACTCAAATTGCAGATAAATTATCTGCTGAGAACGGCTATTGTTTTTAATGTCTGACTAACTCAAATAATTGCGTTATGCAATGTAAGAGCCGTACTTATTTTAGTACGGCTTTTTTATTCACTATATTTAAATCATTATATAAACATCCTACAATGAAATACTTCATTTTATTACTTTTTAGTTTTTCGTTAGCTTCAGCTCAACAACCAAACACTGAAATTTTCTTATTCGATATAGCCGTTGAAAATAGCGGATATAACTTCTCAAACGGAAAAAATATATCTAATAATGAAGGTTATGACAATCAGCCTTCTTTTGTAAATGATAATCAAATAGTGTTTGCTTCTACTCGCAAAGGACAAACAGATATTGTGTCTTACCGAACTAATTACAGTACTAAAACATGGATAAATTATACTGAAGGTGGAGAATACACACCTTTGAAAATACCAAACAAACACGCCGTTTCCGCTGTAAGATTAGACAAAGATGGTAAGCAACGCTTATACAGCTATAACCTAAGCAATGGCGAATCTACTGAGCTAATTGAAGACCTTGTTGTTGCTTATTACACTTGGTTTAATGAAGATATCATTGTGTCATCAGTTATTGAAGATCAAAAATTAAATCTCTTTGTAACCAATTTACAAGACGGTCGAAGTCGTAAATATCAAGAGAATGTTGGGCGTTCATTTCATAAAATACCAAACAGTAATTTGGTAAGTTATATTTCTAAGGAAAATGAGACTTGGACTATAAAATCCTTAGATCCCATTTCTGGTGCTACTAAAGTCCTTGCCAACACATTAAGTGGTAGCGAAGATATGTGCTGGATGATAAATGGTGATATTCTGATGGGTAAAGATGCCAAGCTTTATAAGCTTACATTAAATAAAGATAAGGACTGGAAAGAAATTGCAGATTTCTCCGATTACGGCATCACTAAGATTACACGAATTACTGGTAATAGTATTTCTAATAAGTTTTTAATAGCTGCTGAAATTAATGGTAAACCAAAAGTGTCAAATAATGATTCAGGTTCAACTTCAAGTTCAGATTCAGCATCTAACACAAGTTCAGCTTCTGATATTGAAGCCATAGTACAGCGTAATTTAGATGCATATAATGCTCAAGATATTGATGCTTTTATGGCAGATTATTCAGAGGATATTAAAATCTATAATTACCCTAATGAGTTAAGAACTGATGGCAAAGAAGCCATGCGAAAAGGATACGAAAGTTGGTTTCAACGTGCCAAAGGACTTAAAGCAGTCATTAAAAAACGTATCGTTTTTGGCAATAAGGTAATTGATGAAGAAGAAGTTAGTGCAAACGGACAAACCTTTAATGCAATAGCCATTTACGAAGTTAATAATGGAAAAATTACTAGAGTAACATTTATGCAATAGATTGAGAAATGAAACAATTTTTAACTTATACTTTTATTCTGTTTACACTCTGTGCTTTATCACAAGAGAAACATCTAGAACCTAAGCTAGAAAATATAGCTTGGATAGCTGGTACTTGGCATGGTGAAGCTTTTGGTGGTAAAACTGAAGAAATTTGGAGTGAACCATCTGGTGGCTCTATGATGGCCACATTTAAGCTTACCGTGGATGGTAAAGTACAATTTTATGAAATTGAAATTATTCGTGAAATTGAAAATAATCTAGTACTTCAGCTCAAGCATTTTAATAACGATTTAAAAGGTTGGGAAACCAAAGACGAAACAGTTGACTTTCCGTTAAAATATATTACAGAAAACAAAGTAGTTTTTGAAGGTATGAGTTTTGAGAAAGTGTCAGACTCTGAAATGAATGTCTATGTGGATGTCAAAGAAAAAGACAAAGTAGAGACCATAAAATTCAACTATAAAAAAGAAAAACAAACCAAACAACTTATTACAGTAAAACAAGCCGAATCAACACCTAAAATTGACGGTATAGCCGATGAAGCTATTTGGCAAGATGCGCAATGGTTTCCTATAAATCAGCTATGGATTGGAAAAGCTTTTACTAAAGAAGATTTTCAGGGTAAATACAAACTTACATGGACAGAAGATGCGCTTTACTTACTTGCTGAAATACAAGATGATAAATTAAGAGATGTATACAAAGATCCTTTAAAAAGTTGGTGGGACGAAGATTGTTTAGAAATTTTTATCGATGAAGATAATAGTGGTGGTGACCATCAATACAACCACAATGCATTTGCTTACCATGTGGATTTAGAAGGAAATGTCGTTGATGTGAATTATACTAAAAATGGTAAACTCTACAATTCTCATGTTACTTCAGCAAGACAAACAAATGGCAACACCACCATTTGGGAAGTGAAAATTTTATTGTTTAATGATACGTACGTTGATGATGAAATAAATACGCCTGTAAAACTCAGCATAGATAAAAAAATAGGGTTTGCCTTGGCCTACTGTGATAACGACATTAGTGAGCATAGAGAAAATTTTATAGGCTCGATATTTGTGCCTGGAAATGATAAAGATAGAGGTTGGAAAGATGCTTCAATCTTTGGAACGCTTCTACTAACTTTAGGAAAAAACTAAAGTCTGTATTAACAATTCTTTAGAATTGGTCTTTTTAGAAAGTTGTATTTTTAGGTTATCAAAAAACACTAACCAAATGAGACGAATTTCTTTTATCCTAATCTGCCTTTTTATCTTCAATTCCAATGCTCAAACAGACCCAAAAATTTATGATATTATTGATGCTGTTTCTGAAGATAGATTAAGACAAGATGTAAAAACACTTGCCGATTTTGGCACACGACATACACTTAGTGATACACTTTCAGATACTAGAGGTATTGGTGCTGCACGCCGTTGGATAAAATCTCAATTCGATAATATTTCAAAAGATTGTGGCGACTGCTTAGAGGTGTTTTTCCAGAAGGATTTAGTAAAAAAAGGTGCCAATCAACGTATTATTAAAGACGTAATGGTGGTGAATGTGGTGGCCATTCAACGTGGTACAAAATACCCAAATCGTTATATCATAATGAGTGGCGATATAGATTCAAGAATAAGCGACCCTACTAACTTTACAGATGATTCACCTGGTGCCAATGATAATGCAACAGGTATGGCTGGAGCTATTGAAGCTGCACGAGTGCTTTCAAAATATAAATTTGAAAGTAGTATTGTCTATTTAGGTTTATCTGGAGAAGAACAAGGGTTATTTGGTGGTCAAGGCATGGCAAGATATGCTAAGGAAAATAATTGGGAGATTATTGGTGTGCTCAATAACGACATGATTGGAAATATTGAAGGCGTAGACGGTGTGATTGACAATCGTACATTTAGGATTTTTTCAGAACCGATTACAACAGATATTACAGATGCTGAACAACTTAAGCGTGCAGCCAGATTACGTCGTTTTTATGGTGGTGAAGTTGATGGAATTTCGCGTCAATTAGCACGTTATGTTCATCAAACGACAAAGACTTACATGCCCGAAATGAACCCTGTAATGGTGTATCGTTTAGACAGGTTTGGTCGTGGTGGACATCATAGACCTTTTAATGATATTGGGTTTGCCGGTATACGCATTATGGAAGCACATGAGAATTACACACAACAGCATCAAGATATAAGAACAGAAAATGGCATAAATTATGGTGATACTTTTGAGCATGTAAATTTCCCGTATTGTAAAAAGCTAACTGCTGTTAACGCTATTACAATGGCTAATATAGCTTCTGCTCCGCCAGCACCAACAAATGTCGGTATTGGTGGCATTGTTGAGGCCTCAGCAAAATTTAAATGGAACAAAGTAGATGGCGCTGTAGGTTACAAAATTTATTGGCGAGATACCACTTCGGCAACTTGGGATAATAGCAGGTATGTAGGTGATGTATCTGAACATACTTTGAAAGGCATAGTAATTGATAATTTCTTATTTGGAATAGCAGCAGTTGGTAAAGACGGACATGAGAGTGTTGTAGTTTTTCCAAATAAAATAATTCGGTAGATGCAAATATTTTTTCCTCAATGGCAGGGTTCGGGTACAGGAGTTTCAATGAAAACTGGTGCTGAAACCGTAGTAAACTATTTGAATACACATCTAACCAAACTTCCGCTTTCTGATAAAGCTTTAGAAAAACAATCCAACATCAATGGACATGAAGCATTAGTACATCAGCTCACAAATTTTAGAAGCACTCTTGAGTCCACACAACCAAAAACATTACAAACTATTGGTGGTGATTGTGGTCTTGAGATTATTCCGGTTAGCTATTTAGCATCTAAATACAATAACCTAGGAGTAATTTGGTTTGATGCTCATGCAGATATTAACCTGCCTGAAGAATCTCCTAGTTGTAATTTTCATGGTATGCCTCTGCGAACCTTACTTGGCGAAGGTGATACTGAATTAAAATCACTGCTTTTTAGCACAATCAACGCTTCTCAAATACATTATATAGGATTAAGAAGTATAGATGAATCAGAACAAAAATACATAGTTAAAGAGGGCATTTATGCGCCTAGTGATTTTGATACTAATGACTTGATAAAAACACTTCAGAATAAGAATATTACTCAATTGTATATTCACTTTGATGTAGATTGTCTAGACCCGAAATCCTACAAATCAGCATATTTTAATGTAAATAATGGGATAACTACTGATAAAGCTCAAAAGATCATCCTTGAGCTAATAAACAATTTTGATGTTGTTGGCACAAGCATTTTAGAATCTGTCGCTACTACGGATGAAGAATTGACACCTATAAAACCTATAATCGATTTACTATTTAATGTCTAGAGCCATTTTTTTTTGTTTACTATTTTGCAGTTTTATCAATTGCTCTAAAGAGATATCTAAACCGAGTTTTATAAAGTTTAAGACAGAAAACGATTCAATACATGTTATTTCATATAACAAATTGAATTGCCCTATGTATGTAAAGATTATTGATAGAACTAATGATAATACGCTTTACAGGCAATTACAAGCAACTGAAGAAAAAGTGATTTTAAGCTACCCTGAAAAAGAAAGAGATTCGAATGGTATTTTAAAAAAATATAAGTTTTTAGGCTATTACGGTGTATATCCTTTTAAAGCCTATGATACCAATTACAATTATAGCTTACCATTTTTAAAAGGGTATTCTTCAAAAATTATACAAGGTTATGATGGAGATTTTTCGCATTATGGCGCTTTTTCTGCTAAGACAATTGACTTTGACATGAAAGTTGGAGACACTATAACAGCAGCTAGAGACGGCATCGTAGTTAGAGTAACTCAAAAGCACAACAAACAAGGTACATCTGAAAAATTTCGAGATTATGGAAATTATGTTATTTTGTATCATGAGGACAATACGTTTTCTCAATATGTTCATTTAAAACAAAATGGAAGCTTGGTTAAAGTTGGAGATTCAGTTAAAGCGAATCAGCCTATTGCATTATCTGGATTTACGGGTTGGACAACTGTACCACATTTGCATTTTGGGGTTTACATACCTACTAAAACTGGATTAGCATCCATACCTATAATGATAGATTCAATTCAAGGTAAAACCTTAAAAAGAGGAGATTTAATTTCTAAAAAATGAAAACACTCAAACACATCATATATTTTCTATTTGTAGTAAGTCTTAATATGGCTTTTGGGCAAGATTTATTATCTCATAAAACTGATTTTACTAAACAAGATACACTTCGCGGAAGCATTACGCCAGAGCGAGCTTGGTGGGATTTAACCTATTACCACTTAGATATTGAAGTAAAGCCTGATGAAAAATTCATTTCAGGAAAAAATACAATTCAATATAAAGTTTTGGAACCTCATAATGTCATGCAGATCGATTTGCAAGAACCCATGCAAATCATAAAAGTCACTCAAAATGATAAAGAATTAGATGTAAAACACGACGGAAATGCACATTTCATTTCGTTAAATGAAAAACAAAAAAAAGGTGATATTAATTCCATTACTGTTTACTATAAAGGTCACCCTAGAGAAGCGAAACGCGCACCTTGGGATGGCGGTTTCTCATGGAAAAAAGACATGAATGATAAGCACTTTATTGCAACGTCTTGCCAAGGTTTAGGTGCAAGTGTTTGGTGGCCAAATAAAGATCATATGTACGATGAAGTGGATAGTATGCTAATAAGTGTTACTAATCCTAAAGGATTAACCAATGTATCGAATGGTAGATTAAGAAAGCTTGAGGATTTAGGTGATAAAGTAAAATCACATTGGTATGTAAATAACCCAATTAATAATTATGGTGTTAATGTTAACATTGGCGATTATGTCAATTTTTCCGAAGTATATCAAGGTGAAAATGGTGATTTAGATATGGACTATTGGGTTTTAAGCTATAATCTCGATAAAGCAAAAGCGCATTTTAAAGATGCTCCTAAAATGATGAAAGCCTTTGAACATTGGTTTGGACCATATCCCTTTTATGACGACAGTTTTAAGCTGGTAGAAGTACCTTATTTAGGCATGGAGCATCAAAGTTCAGTCACTTATGGTAACGGGTATAAAAAAGGCTACAGAGGTACGGATTTATCTAGAACGGGTTGGGGTTTAAAATTCGATTTTATAATAATCCATGAGGCAGGACATGAGTGGTTTGCCAATAGCATTACCAACAAAGATATTGCTGATATGTGGATACATGAGAGCTTCACAAACTATTCCGAAAATTTGTATTTAGACTATTATTACGGGAAAGAAGCTTCAGCAGATTATGTTATTGGAACCCGTGCTAATATTGCAAATGACAAACCTATTATTGGGCAATACGATGTTAATCACGAAGGCTCTAGTGACATGTATTATAAAGGCGGAAACATGCTACACATGTTACGCCAATTAATCGAAGATGATGAGTTATGGCGACAAATTCTTAGAGGTTTAAATTCAAAATTTTACCATAAAACAGTATCTACAAAAGAGATTGAAGATTACATAAGTGAAAAAACTAAAAAAGACTTATCTGCATTTTTTAATCAGTATTTAAGAGATACAAGAATCCCAACGTTAGAATACAGTATTGAAAATAACAAACTGAAGTTCCGTTATGTGAATATTGTTGAGAATTTTGATATGCCAATCGAGGTGGAAATTGGCGATAAAAAAGAATGGATTTTCCCAAAGTCTAGCTGGCAAACTATAAACGTTGAAAGTGATGAATTCAAGGTGGATAGAGACTATTATATATATACCAAAAAAGTGTAGCCATGGAAATCCCAGAACTCTATTTTGAACGCGATGTTGAATGGTACGATTGGCTATTAGGAAACCACGATAAATACAAAGCCATTTATCTTATTTTTTATAAGCTTGAAACTGGCATACCAACAATGCGTTGGGAAGAAGCTGTAAAGGTTGCATTATGCTTTGGTTGGATAGATTCTACAGTAAAAAGTTTAGGCCAAGGTAAGCGCCGACAGTATTTTTCACCAAGAAATCCAAAAAGTAATTGGAGTGCTCTAAATAAAAAGTACATCGTAGAACTTGAACAATCAGGATTAATCCAAGACTCAGGCTGGAAAATGATTAACCTTGCAAAAGAAACAGGCACTTGGACTGCGATGGATGATGTTGAAAACGGTATCATTCCAGAAAATCTTCAGAAAGCATTTGATAAAAACCCTAGGGCATTTGAAAACTACCAAAACTTTTCTAAAGGTTATAGAAAAGGCTATCTGTCATGGCTACAAAGTGCAAAACGTGAAGAAACCAAACAAAAAAGAATAACTGAAATTATTAGACTTTGTAATGCTAATATTAAAAGTAGAGAAGCTTGGTAAATTAAAACATTAGTTTTTTAATATTATCCATATAACCTCTACTAACCCTAACAACATCACCATTTTTCATAGTAACGTCATAGCTTTTAGTATACTTATTTAACTCTTTTACGGTATTCAAATTAATTATGGAAGACCTATGTACTCTAATAAAAATAGCTTGGTTCAGTTTTTCCTCAAGTGTAGAAATACCATAGTTACTAACGTAGGTTTTTCCTTCGGTTATAAGTTTTGAATAATCACCATAAGCTTCAATCCTAATAACATCCTCCAAAGCAACAGTAACTAACTTATTCTGGCTTTGTACCAGTATACGCTGAGGAAATTTTGGCTTATCCATTAAAAGACTCTCAGCTAATGGCCTTGCTTTATTCTCGTCTGTATTGGCCTTTAATCTGTCAACAGCAACTTTAAAGCGGTCTTTGGTATAAGGTTTCAGCAAATAATCCACAGCATGTACTTCGAAAGCTTTTAGAGCATACTGATCATAGGCAGTAGAAAATATAATCTGAGGTAATTCTTCGAGATGTGTGAGTACATCAAACCCAGTCATTCCTGGCATTTGAATATCTAAAAACACCAAATCTGGTCTAAACTCATTAATAATTTTAACAGCATCTACTCCATTATTTGCCTCTCCAAGCAAAATTAAATCAGGATAATCTTCTAAATATTCTTTTATAAGCTGTCTTCCAGCTTCTTCATCGTCAATTATAATCACCTTTCTCATATAGCAAAAGATATTTTTAATCCTTTTGGTGAATTGTCAGATAGACTAAGTGTGCTTTGGTACATTTTTTCTAATCGAAGTTTTGTGTTGGTTAATCCAATACCTTTTTCAAAAACTGAAGCTTTATCTTTTATGCCAATTCCGGTATCAGAAATTTCAAAATGTAATTTATCTAATTTCTTAAAAATCTTAATTGAAATTTTACCGCCTTCAATAAGAGATGATAAACCGTGTTTTATAGAGTTTTCTATTAAAGGTTGCAGTAACATAGGCGGAATCAATTCATCTTTTAAATCGTCTTCTACATGGACCTCAACTTCTAATCGCTCTTTAAAACGTTCTTTTTCTAAATCAAGGTATTTATTCACAAACTCTAACTCTTCCCTTAAAGGTACTTTTTCAACCTGTGAAGCCTTTAATTGATACCTAAATAAGTCTGAAAGCTCTGCAATAAGATGCCTCGTCTTTTCATTCTTTGGAGGTACTGATGCGCTAATGGTATTAAATATATTATATAAAAAGTGTGGATTAAGTTGCGCCTTTAGTGCTGAAAGTTCACTTTTAAGTGCAACAGTTCTGAGTTCGCCTTCTAAACGTATTTTTTGTTGATTTTCTAAGTAATAATTATAAGAATGAATAATACCAAACTGCAACGCATAAAACAAAGCTGGAATATAAATATCCCAAGCAGATGCAGGACCACTTAAATGACCAAAACCAATAATATCACATACATAGTAATATAATTGCTGCCATACAATTACAAATAATGGCAGTAAAATAATATGTAGTAATATCTTATTAGTATACTTCCATTTTTTTAACCTTCTAATTAACAACCACCAAACTGGAAAAGTCAGAACAGCTTTTAAAATATAATCTATTCCAACGGTATCCATAAATTCCTTTATGTCAAAAAGAGATGTTTCACCTTCATTCCAAGCCCTACTGTTAATTGTGATAGCCGCATGATAAGCAAATGCCCAGAACAAATAAAATACTATAAAAATACCTAACTCACCTATTTTAATACCTAATAGACGTTTTTGATAAAATGGCGTAATGGTTTCCATAAGTTTACTTTTCAACAAACTTAAAGTTAGTATATTTTTTTATCACCTTCTAATCGATGAGTTGACCTATAGTCAGTTAAATGGTCTTTCCAACTTATCGGCGTATTGGTCAACTCATCATTTCTAAGGTGTATACCTGTAAACTTATCCGGAGATTTGGAGTATAAATACATTAATTATGAAAACGATTACAGTTTACTTACTCTTATTTTTATCATTAATTGGTTACGCACAATCCAATGTCGTTGGTATTGTTGTTGATGAAAACCTTGAACCTATTCCAGGTGCAATAGTATCAATTTATAATTCAGACCAAACTGCATTTATAAAAGCTGCAGTAACAGTAACTGACGGAAATTTCGTCGTCAAAAATTTAAATACTGGAAAGTACACATTAACCATAACCAGTCTTGGGTTTGAAAAGTATACTTCGCAGATATTTAGTGTTACCAATTCTGAAAAAGACCTAGGTGCAATTAAATTAAATCCCGCATCCGAATCTCTTGATGAAGTTGTTGTTAAAGCCGAAAAACCTATGGTGCAAGTTATGGCAGATAAAACGGTATTTAATGTACAGAATACGATAAATGCTGCTGGAGATTCTGGTTTTGATTTATTAAGAAAAGCACCTGGCGTAATTATCGATAATAACGACAACTTAATAGTCGAAGGAAAAACTGGTGTGCTTATTTATATAGATGATAAGCCTTCAGTACTAAGAGGTGAAGACTTGGTGAACTACCTTAAAACAATTCAGTCTAGTGATATTGATGCTGTTGAAATTATTACCCAACCATCTTCAAAATACGATGCAGAAGGTAATGCAGGTATCATCAATATAAAGTTTAAGCGCGATAAAAGTTTAGGTACAAACGGTAGCTTGACTTCTGGCTTAACATATGGTGAATTTGCTCGTGTAAATACTTCGGCATCATTTAATAATAGAAATAAGAAAACAAGTTTTTATGGTACGCTAAGTAACCGATTTGGTGAAAGCTTAAGCTTTATTAATCTCTTTAGACAGCAAAATAACACCATTTTTGATGCCCGTACAGAAACCATAAGCGATGATGTTAATAATAATGTAAGAATGGGATTTGATTGGTATGTAGACAAGACATCTACATTTGGAGTTATTGTATCTGGAAATTTTTCTGATAACGAATCACTGGCCGATTCCAGAACACCTATTATTCCTGATGGTAACACCAATCCTGATCAAATATTAGTAGCTGGTAGTGATGTTCAAAGTGAAACTTCTAATATTTATGCTAATGCTAATTATAGATATAAAGGAAGTAATGATACAAGCTTAAATATTGATGTAGATTATGGTCGCTATTCGCGCGAACGAGAAAATCTTCAACCGAATCAATATTTTGATGGCAATCAATCTCAACTCATTAGTGAAGTTATCAACTTTATGGTTACGCCAATTGACATCGACTTATTTACGGCTAAATTAGACTATGAGCAACCTCTTTTTAAAGGAAAATTAAGTGTTGGCGGAAAATTCTCTAAAGTGGTTACTGATAATCAATTTGATTTTTTTGACCGAATTAACGGTCAAGATATTTTAAATCAAGAACGCACTAACGATTTTGAATATGATGAAAACGTAAATGCTTTATATTTTAACTTTAAGCGTCAGTTTAAAAAATGGAATATTCAATTTGGTTTGCGTATGGAAAACACACAATCTGATGGTATCTTAACTGCATTACAAGCAGACCAAAATAATCGCGTACAACGTAACTATACCGATTGGTTTCCAAGTGGTGGAATCACATATCAATTGAACCAAAAAAACGCTTTTGCTTTAACTTACAGTCGCCGTATTCAACGCCCTAATTATGCAAGTTTAAATCCATTTGAATACAAAATCGACGAGTTGTCTTTTAGCCGAGGTAATCCATTTTTACAGCCACAGTATACTGATAATTTAAAATTGTCACATACGTTTAATTATAGGCTAACAACATCTATAAGTTATAGTTTTATAGAAGACTATTTTGCTAAAATCACCGAGGCTGTTGGCCAAAATCAAAACTTCTTGACTACAAGAAATGTGGCAAATCAAAAGGTTATAAATATAGGTGTAAGCTATCCTACACGTTTTAACGATTGGTGGAATATATACTTTAGTGTAAATGCCTTTAGAAGTATTTTTGAAGCAACAAATCCAGATTTTAACCCTATTTCGCAAAATACATTAAGCTTATATGCTCAAAATACCTTTAAATTACCAAAGGGTTTTAGAGCAGAAATTTCAGGATGGTATAGTTCGCCTTCAATTTGGGGTGGCACATACGAAACTCGTAGTATTGGGTCTTTAAATGTCGCATTTCAAAAACGCTTTTTTGACGATCAATTAACTGCGCGTTTATCCTTTAACGATATTCTATTTACTTCTCCTTGGGAAGGTGTTACCGAATTCGGAAACCTCAGAATAAACGGTGATGGTGGTAGCGATAGTAGACAAGTACGTTTTAATCTTACTTATAATTTTGGTCGTAATGAAATTAAAAAAGCCAGAAAACGTAACACAGGTCTTGATGCAGAAAAAAATAGAATAGGTCGCTAAAATATCATTCAATGAAAGTAAAATTATTCCACATATTAATCACACTAGGCCTATTGAGTTCTTATGCTTGCTATGGTCAGAAGCAAAACAATTTCAAACCAAATTTTAAAGTCTCTACGACAACTACTCATAAAATAGCCGAAGATCAAGATTATACATTTGGATATATGGAAGTATTAGAGAATAGAGATCATCCTGATAGTAAAACCATTAAGTTTCCTGTATATATATTCAAAAGTAGAAACCCAAATCCTGATCCTGACCCTATAATATATACTGTTGGTGGTCCAGGATATACAACTATGCCTTCAGCTCAATACATGAAATATTATAGATATCTGGATAACCGTGATTTTATATTGGTCGAACAACGAGGTAATTATTATGCAGAGCCGCATTTAGATTGCCCAGAATGGGGAGATGCTATTACTAAGTCTAATAGTTTTGGTTTTGATGACGAACAAACAGATCAATTGTTTGATAATGCTGCCAGAAAATGTAAAAACCGTTTAACTAAAAAGAATATTGATTTAAACGGTTACAATACCAATGAAATAGCAGCTGATATTAATGATCTCGTCAATGTATTAGGAATTGAGCAATACAATCTATTGACCATTTCTTATAGCACAAAAATTGCTCAAGTCTTATTACGAGATTATCCTAAACGTATACGCAGCGTGGTTATGGACTCACCTTTACCTTTAGAAGTAAGTTACGATGAAGAAAGCATTACTAACTTAATTGAGGTTGCAGAAAAAGTACTTGATGATTGCTCTGAAGATACTGAATGTGATAGAGCATTTCCTGATTTAAAAAACCGTTTTTTCAATTTTCTGAGAGAAAAAACCGAAAATCCACTGAGTATAAATATTCAAAATCCAGAAAATGGAGAGATGGAAACATTCCATTTTAAAGGTGCAGATTTAATACAAATCTTCAGTTTATATTCAACAGGAAATGTACCAAACCTACCTCTCGAAGTGGACAAAATCTTAAATGGCGACTTAAGTACAATCATAAGCTACCAGACATCGCTTTTTTCTCAAAAGGGTGATGGCTCTGGAAAAGGCATGAGACTCTCAGTATGGTGTTCTGAAGAATATCCATTTAATTCTAAAGAAAAGATTGAAATGGAGGCTAATCGTTATCCAGAAGTTATAGGCTTAAATCCTGCTGTTTTTAAATCTTCAGTCTGTGAAATTTGGGGTGTAAACCCTGTTTCTAAAAAAGAAAATGAAGCTATTAAAAGCAATGTTCCAATACTACTAATTAGTGGAGAATACGATGAAAGCACACCCCTTAAATGGGCCAAAAATATGCTTCCAAATCTAGAAAATGCATATCATATCATATTCAAAGGATGGAAACATATACCAACCACCTACTGGAATAATCCTTGTGGCATGGAAGTCGCAAATAGTTTTTTTGAAAACCCAAATGCAGCGCCACAACCTAAATGTTTAGAACGTATAAAAACGCCAAAATTTAATACTAAAAAATAGAAACTATGAAAACTATATTACTAACACTAAGTACAACCATACTTCTTTGTATGAGTGGTTTTGCTCAAAAAACATACCTTAAGGTAACCAAGAGTAATGAAGCCCATGATTATGTAATGTATCCACCAGGAACAAAATTTGAATTGAAAACAAAAGAAGGCTACATTGTTTTTAAAAATAGTGATCAGCCAGGGAATATTGATATTGAAGACAAACACACTTTATATGTCTACCCTAGTTGGAAAGATGACGCTGACATATTTGAATTAACCGAAGGTAAAGTCGAAAAACTACTTACCTATAAGTTTAGCGATTCTCGTAAAGCATCCGGTGTAAAAAGCATTCATAGCAATGGCGTTACTGCCACATCTAATGTCTCTAATTCTGAAACGATAGAAGGTAAAAAGAATCTAGAATTTGTTCTTAGCAATGGAATAAAATTTATATACGAAGATGGTGTTTATAATGCCACTTTAAATGAAGAAGAATTAACTATAAAATACAAATATCTAATCTATAGCGATTTAGGTGTTTTAAAATTAAGTTTCAATTCAAGCAATGGGAAAGTCTGGTGGGTTTTTGAACCAACCAAAGAGTAAAAAAGGGAAGCCAGGTGGCTTCCCTTTTAATTTATAATCTACTGATATAACTACCATATGGATCTTTAATTTGTAATCCTTCGGAATAACGATACTTACTCAATTTCTTAAACTGTACTAAACCCCATAGTATAAATTCCTTTTCGAAATACACATCACGCTTATCAATATCTGGCTGATAATCTGCAATCAACGCATCCAATGGATTTACTTCGTCTAGTTTTGCTTTATATGTGGTATCATCGTATTCGTCAAGTAACTCGAAGCCATCGCCATTAAAAAACCATGATATCAGATCGTCATAAGGTGATTCTTCATCTTGCTTTTCTAATTTTTCAATTTTAGGGAAGTATCTCGGAAATAGTGTTTTAATTGCTGAATCAATCAAAGTATTTGCCACAAAATCTGCGCCTTCTTGTTCGCCTTCATAAACCAATTCTACTTTACCAGTAATAGCTGGTATAACACCAATAAAGTCTGACAATCTTATGGTAGTCTCTGTTTCACCTGAAAGAAGTGCACGGCGCTCAGCAGTACTTAATAAATTTTCGAAAGCTGTAATACTCATACGCGCACTTACACCACTTTTCACATCGACATATTCGCTTTCACGGGCTTCAAAACTAATTTGCTCTAATACATCTTTTGCCAAATCAGGGACATAAACAGACGCTTTTTGTCTCTCGTCTAATTTTGCTTCTTGTGAAGTTATTGTTCTTGCAGTATCAACCGAATCTGGATAATGGGTCAATATTTGACTTCCAATTCTATCTTTTAATGGCGTAACAATACTACCACGATTGGTATAATCTTCAGGGTTTGCAGTAAATACAAACTGCATGTCTAATGGTAATCGCAATTTAAATCCACGAATCTGAATATCGCCTTCTTGCAAAATATTGAATAATGCTACTTGAATCCTTGCCTGTAAATCTGGTAATTCATTAATCACAAAAATACAGCGGTTAGCTCGCGGAATCATACCATAATGAATCACTCTATCATCTGCATAGCTCAACTTTAAATTTGCAGCCTTTATTGGGTCTACATCGCCAATAATATCTGCTACAGTGACATCAGGTGTCGCTAGTTTTTCTGCAAAACGCTCATTTCTGTGCAACCAAGAAATCGGTGTAGCATCTCCTTTTTCTTTGATCAACTCTATTGCGTAACGTGATATAGGCTCTAATGGATCGTCATTAATTTCTGAACCTTCAACCACAGGTATATACTCATCTAAAAGATTAACCATCATTCTTGCAAGTCGTGTCTTTGCTTGACCTCGTAGTCCTAGTAAATTAATATTGTGCCTAGATAATATGGCCCGTTCTAATTCAGGAATCACAGTGTTTTCATAACCATGAATACCTTCAAAAGTTGTTTTTTTATGTTTAATATTTTCAATCAAATTACCTCTCAATTCATCCTTAATGGATTTTGATTGATAACCCGATTTCTTTAAATCACCTAAAGTTTTAATACTTTCTATATTCATTTTTATCCTTTAATTCTTCTTTTTCTATTGTTTTCGTAATCTTCAAAAATCATTTCACCTAAACCTTTTAAACCTGTATAAAATGCTTTACCTCTATTAGCTTGAGTAAACTCTCTAACAAAACGCATTAAATATGGGTCTTCAGCAATCATGAAAGTGGTAATAGGAATATGTAAACGTCTTGCCTGCTGAGCCATAGCATAGCATTTATTAGTAATGTATGGATCAAGGCCATTACTATTCTTGTAGTATTGACCATCAGGCAAACGCAGACAGCTTGGCTTACCATCTGTAATCATAAAAATTTGCTTATTTGTATTACGTTTACGGCGCAACATATCCATTGCCAATTGCAAACCAGCTACAGTATTAGTATGGTAAGGTCCAACTTTTAGATATGGTAAATCTTTAATTTTTATTGGCCAAGCGTCATTACCAAATACCAAAACTTCTATACTATCTTTAGGGTAACGTGTAGTTATAAGTTCAGATAATGCCATGGCTACCTTCTTTGCGGGTGTTATACGGTCTTCACCATACAGTATCATACTGTGACTAATGTCTATCATTAGCACAGTGCTCATCTGACTTTTATGCAGTGTTTCTTCAACGACTAAATCGTCTTCCGTAAGATTGAAATTGCCAATACCGTGATTGATCTGAGCATTTCTTAAACTCTCTGTAATAGATACTTTCTCTAAAGCATCACCAAACTGGTATGCCCTAAAATCACCCGTATGTTCATCACCGATACCAACACCTTTACTTTTATGGTTACCTGCACCGCTTTTTTTTATTTTTCCAAAAATATGGTCTAATGCTTGTTGACGAATAGCACGTTCAGTCTTAGCTGTAATTGTGGTTCTACCTTTACCATCTCCATCTCCAGTTGGGTCGATTTCTTCTCTTATGTAACCTTTATTTTTAAGATCTTCTATAAAATCATCAATGGTATAATCGGGAGTGGTTAGCTTATATTCTTTATCGAGTTGACGCAACCAATCTATGGCTTCATCAAAGTCGCCAGAAGTATAGGTGATTAATTCTTTAAAAATCTCAAAGAGTTTTTCAAAAGGAGATTGGTTGGGTGCTTCGTAAGTTTTAAAAACGAATCCTGCTTTTTTCGATTTCTTTTTCATTGTACTATAAAAATACCGCTTTTAAGATTCTTAACGAAAGCATTAACATCTCTTTTAGAAATCTCACATATCTTTTCACTAATTTTAGACTTTACTTAACTAACCTTTTATAATGAGACACTTTTTTTTAGGTGTTATGCTATTTTGCATATCACTACTTTCCGCACAAGAATTTTCAATGGACCTCGTAAAAAACATGAAACCAAGGAATATCGGTCCTGGTGGCATGTCTGGTCGTGTTACTGCTATTGATGTTGTTATAGATAATCCAGATGTAATGTATGTTGGTACTGCTTCTGGTGGGCTATGGAAATCTACTTCTGGTGGTATAAAATGGGACCCGATTTTTGACGAAGAGTTAACGGCATCTATTGGTGCTGTTGAGATTCAACAATCTAATCCAAGTGTCATTTGGGTTGGTACTGGTGAAGGTAACCCAAGAAACTCACTTAATGGTGGTTATGGTGTTTACAAATCTATAGATGGTGGCAAATCATGGATGGCTATGGGTCTTGAAAAAACTAGACATATTCATAGAATTATTGTAGACCCAACAAATCCCGATGTAGTCTATGTTGGTGCCATTGGTTCTCCTTGGGGCGAACATCCAGAACGTGGTGTGTTTAAAACTACTGATGGTGGTAAAACATGGAATAAAATATTATTTGCTAATACTAAAACTGGTGTTGCAGATATGGTTATGGATCCAACTAACCCTAATAAGTTATTAGTTGCTATGTGGGAGCATAAACGCGACCCGTGGTTCTTTAAATCTGGTGGTAAAGGTTCTGGTTTGCACATGACTCATGATGGTGGAAAAACCTGGAAAAAAATATCTGATAAAGATGGATTACCAAAAGGTGACTTAGGTAGAATAGGTATAGCAATTGCAGCAAACAAACCAAACATTATATATGCACTGGTAGAAGCTAAAAAGAATGCGCTTTATAAAAGTGAAGATGGCGGTTTTAAATGGAAAAAAGTAAACGATAAGAGCGATATTGGTAATCGCCCTTTCTATTATTCTGAAATATATGTTGACCCACAAAATGAAAACCGTGTGTATTCGGTGTTTACTTACGTTAACGTATCAGAAGATGGTGGAAAAAAATTCAATCAGTTAATGCCAGCTTATGGTGTAAGTAATGGTGTTCACCCAGATCATCATGCATGGTGGATTCATCCAGAAAATGGAAACTTCATGATCGATGGTAATGATGGTGGTATGAATATTACTAAAGATGGTGGAAAAACATGGCGCTTTATAGGAAATTTACCTGTGGCGCAATTCTATCATATTGCAGTTGATAACGAATACCCTTACAATGTATATGGTGGTATGCAAGATAATGGTTCGTGGCGAGGACCAGCCTATGTATGGCGTGCTCAAGGTATTCGTAACAGTTATTGGCAGGAAATAAGTTTTGGTGATGGTTTTGACGTTGTACCCGATAAAGACGATTCGCGTTACGGCTGGTCTATGAGTCAACAAGGTTTTGTGAGTCGATACGATTGGCAAACTGGCAATAACTATAGTGTTAGACCAACGCATCCAGATCCAGATGTAAGATTACGTTTCAATTGGAATTCAGCTATAAATATTGACCCATTTGATAATAGTACCATATATTTTGGAAGTCAGTTTGTACATAAATCCACTGATAAGGGAGAAACATGGACTATTATTTCCCCAGATTTGTCAACTAATGATCCAGCAAAACAAAAACAATCTGAAAGCGGTGGTTTAACAATGGATGCTACTGGTGCCGAAAATCACTGTACAGTTTTGGTTATAGAACCTTCTCCTATTGAAAAAGATATGCTCTGGGCTGGTACAGATGATGGACGCGTGCATTATACCACTGATGGCGGAAGTAATTGGACAGAAGTTACCAGCGCTATTCCTAAACTCCCAGAAGGTAGTTGGATTGCTCAAATAAAAGCATCTAATAAAAATAAAGGTGAAGCGCTTTTAATTGCTAATGATTATAGACGATTTAACTACACACCATACGCTTACAGAACTAAAAATTATGGTAAATCTTGGGAGCGTATTGTTGATGAAAGGGATGTGCAAAGCTATACGCTAGCTATAGTTGAAGATTTAGAAGAACCAAATTTAATGTTCTTAGGTACTGATGATGGCTTGTATGTTTCTATTAATGCAGGTGAAAAATGGACTAAATGGACTGAAGGTTTCCCAACAACTTCAGTTAAAGATTTAGTGATACAACCAAGAGAACATGATTTAGTTATCGGTACGTTTGGCCGTGCTGCATGGGTTTTGGATGATATTCGTCCACTTCGTGAAATGGCTAAAAATAGCTCAGTGATGTCGTCTAACATTAAATTGTTTAATCCACCAACGGCATACCAAGCAGCCTACCAACAACCAACAGGAAGCAGATTTGGAGCGGATGCACTTTACCATGGCGAAAACCGTGCTGGCGGTGCTAGGTTTGCATATTTATTTAATAAAAAAGAACCTGTAAAATCTGATATTAAGTCAGATGCTAAAAAAGCAGATAAGAACATCAGTGATAAAAAAGATGATGGTAAGGTTAAGTGGGATTCATTAACCCTAAAATTATATGATGGCGATAGACTAATCAGAACGCTTAAAAGAAAAGCTCCTAAAGAAAATGGCATCCACAAATGGGCTTGGTTTATGAATGAGTCTGGTGTAAGCAGACCATCGCGTACCATTAGAAAACAAACTAGAGAACCAGGTGGTGTTTCTGTAAAACCTGGAACTTACAAAGCTGTATTACATTACGGTGACCAAACTTCTGAAGCTAACATTACAGTGGCTTCTGACCCAAGATTGAACGTTTCTCAGAAAAATATTAATGAGGTATACGCGGCTTCAAAAGATCTGGAAAAAGTGTCACAAACACTTGCAGATGCCTCAAAACAGCTTGTTGAAAGTAAAAATATCGCTTCAAAATACCAATCGGAATTAAAGAAGTTAGACAAGGAAAAGTATAAAGATCAGATTAAAGCTTCCGATTCTGTGGTGAAATCAATTGACGGGTTGCTCGATAAGTTTTTCGGTAAAGTAGATAAACGTCAAGGTATTACTAGAAATCCTGAAGTAACACCATTGCAGCGTTTAGGAACTGCCAATTGGTATGTAGGTAGCAGCCAAAATGGATTAACCTCAACTGAGACCACATTGATTAAACAAGCAAAAGACGCTGTAAAAGAGTTACTTTCAGAAACTAATGCATTCTTTAATAATCAATGGAAGACGTACGAAACGGATATGAAATCTTTAAAGATTGACCCTTTTAAAGAAACTAAGATATTTGGAATAGATTAATTCACATAAATCAATCAATATGAAATGAGTCATAATAAATAAGTTAATTACATTTTACTTATAAATATTGACGAATTCCATCTGACAATTAAAACAATAAAACATTAACAGATGAAAACAAAAATTTTAGGATTATGTGTCGCTGTGATGCTCTTCTCCTGCAAAGATGATGTTACAAAAACTGATGTTGCAAGAGAAGTTAAACAGTACACTATAGAGCAATTTATGGATAACGAAGCCATTGGCGGCGGAAGTTTTTCTCATGACAATTCACAATTACTTGTTTCTAGTAATCGTTCAGGAATTTATAACGTATATACGGTTTCTACCAAAGGAGGAGAAATGACAGCTATAACGCAATCAGACAGTACATCAATTTTTGCAGATGCCTTTTTCCCAGAGGACAATAGAATGTTGTTAAATGCTGACGGAAACGGTGATGAAATAGACCATCTTTTTGTCAGAGAACTAGATGGTACCATAAAAGACATTACTCCAGAAATAGGTGCAAAATCGAGCTTTTATGGATGGTCAAAAGATAAAAAATCTCTTTATTTTGGTTCAAACAAAAGAGACCCAAGATTTTTTGATGTCTATAAAATGAATCTGGAAGATTATTCTTCAGAATTATTATATAAAAATGAAAATGGTCTTGATTTTAGCGGTATGTCTAGCGACGAAAACTTCTTTGCCTTATCTAAAGTGGTAAACACAAATGATAGTGACCTATTCATTTACAATTCAAAAACAGGAGAACAGACCAAAGTAAATGCTAATTTGAGCGCAAATTCAGCAGAAGATTTTTCGGTAGATAATTCAACATTCTATTATACTACTGATGATGGCAGTGAGTTCGCTTACCTGATGTCTTACGACTTGGCAACTGGCGAAAAGAAGACAATAGTAGAAAAAGAATGGGATATTATGGGAAGCGGCTTTACTGAGGATGGCAAATACATGGTGGTTTATGTCAATGAAGATGGAAAAAACGCCATTGAAGTTATGGATGCTAAAACCATGAAACCAATTGATTTACCAGACTTTGGAGATAAAAGTATTACTAGTGTTGGTTTTAGTCGTGACGAAAACTGGATGCGTATGTATGTGGGTGGCTCTAACACACCATCAAACTTATATACCTATAATTTTGAAACAAAAGAACAACATCAGTTGAGTGACGTACTAAACAAAGACATTAATCAAGAGGATTTAGTTACTGCTAAAGTTATTCGTTATCCATCTTTTGATGGTACTACAATTCCTGCCATTTACTATTTACCACATCAAGCCTCAGCTGAAAATAAGGTACCAGCAATGGTTTGGGTACATGGCGGTCCAGGAGGACAAACACGCCAAGGCTTTAGCTCAATGATTCAGTATATGGTAAATCATGGTTATGCAGTATTAGCTGTTAACAATCGTGGTAGCAGCGGTTATGGTAAAACATTCTATAAAATGGATGACAAAAACCATGGTGAAAAAGATTTACAAGATTGTGTAGAAGGAAAAAACTGGTTGGCAGAACAAGCAGAAATAGATGGTGAAAAAATTGGCATTATTGGTGGTTCTTATGGCGGTTATATGACTATGGCGGCCTTAACCTATACACCAGAAGAGTTTGACGTAGGTGTTAACTTGTTTGGAGTAACCAATTGGATGCGAACGCTTAAAAGTATTCCGCCTTACTGGGAATCATTTAGAGAGGCACTTTATGATGAATTAGGCGATCCTTTTTCTGCTGATTCTGTAAGGTTAAAACGAATTTCGCCTTTATTCCACACCGATAAGGTTACAAAACCTTTGATTGTACTTCAAGGTTCTCAAGACCCAAGAGTATTACAAGTTGAGTCTGACGAAATCGTAGCTGGTGTACGAAAAAATGGTGTGCCAGTAGAATATGTGTTATTTGAAGATGAAGGTCATGGTTTTGTTAAGAAAGAAAATCAGATTGAAGCCAATACAAAAGTTGTAGAGTTTTTAGATAAGTATCTTAAGAATGATGCACCACCAAAAGATGGTGATGAGACCATGAAAGAAAAAATTGAAGCTGAGACTGAAACCGAATAGTTAATGCAATTCAGATTAAATGCTTAAAAGTAAACCTTTTGAAGTCTCTCTGGCAGATAAACAAAGTGTTATTCTGCCAGATGAGATTGCTTTAGAGTTTCACGAAAAAAATCATAAACGCATTAAGGTGCAAGCCACTTTTCAAGAGAAGCAAATTGAATTTCAAGCAGCATTAAAAAAGGAAAAAACAGGACTATTCCGCATCTACTTTAGCAGAGGCAAGCAAAAAGAGCTTGGTGTTTTTATAAATGACTATTTCGAGCTTCAACTATTCGAAGACACTTCAAAATATGGCGTAGAACTATCCGAAGAATTAGAAGCTGTGCTACTTAGTGATTATGAAGCCTATACTATTTTTGAGAATCTTACTGCCGGTAAAAAACGAAGTATCATTTATGCGGTTTCTAGATATAAATCCTCTCAGACCAGAATTGACAAAGCATTATTACTAACCGAGAATCTAAAACGCGGTATTTCTGACCAAAGATTATGGTTTAAGAAGCACTAAACTCAATTTGCATTGAACGCGTTATATGCTTAACTTTACTTCAAACCAAAAAAACCTAAGATGAAACATCTAAAATTAATGCCATTTTTATTTGTAGTGATGCTACTAATGGCTTGTAAAAATGATAAAAGCTCTAAAGACGTTGAAACTGATGAAGAAGTAGAAGTTGAGATTGAAAAGAAAAACGACGACATAAAAGAAATGACAATTTCCTTATCTCCAAAAAGCGATAGTACAGTTGAAGGTACAGTAAGTTTTACTCAAAATGATGGTACCGTATCGATGGTTGCTGACATGAAAGGACTTACAGAAGGCACTCATGCCATACATATTCATCAAAAAGCAGATTGCTCATCGGCCGATGGAAAATCTACAGGTGGTCATTGGAATCCAACTGCTCAACCACATGGCAAATGGGGTAACGAAACAGGTTACCACAAAGGCGATATTGGCAATTTTGATGTAGCTGCTGACGGCCTTGGAAAAGTTGAGTTCTCTACTGATGAATGGTGTATAGGTTGTGGTGATGAGAATAAAGACATTTTAGGTAAAGCAATTATTGTACATCAAGGTACTGACGATTTTACTTCTCAACCTTCTGGTGCAGCTGGCGCCAGAGTAAGTTGTGCTGGAATAATCGAATAATATATTCTATAAAATAATAACACAAAAGCCATCATTAATAGTGATGGCTTTTGTAATTTTAGCCCTCAAAATTAAGGTAGCGCCTTAGATGGCAGATTTAGACACACTAGTAAAACGCTTTCAACAAAAAGACATTGATGCTTTTGAAAAACTATACAATATGTATAGCAAGAGCATACATGGTGTTGTCTATAATATTGTCAGAGACGCAGCAATTAGTGATGAGCTCATGCAAGATGTTTTTATAAAAGCATGGAATAATGCTGATAGTTATTCCTCAAGTAAAGGGCGTTTTTTTACATGGATACTTAATATTGCCCGAAACGCTGCTATCGATAAGACGCGCTCAAAAACATTTAAGCAATCAAAACAGAACCTCAACACCGACTTTTTCGTAGATATAATAGCTGGTAATGATAATTTTGAGGAGAAAACTGATGCTATTGGAATTAAAAAATATGTAAACCAACTCGGAGAAAAATGTAAAACAATTATTGAATTTCTTTATTTTAAGGGATTCACACAGAAAGAAACTGCTGAAACATTAGCAATTCCTGTTGGTACTATAAAAACTAGAAACAGAAACTGTATCCAGAAATTAAGAGATATGGTACTATAATATGGATGTAAACGCTTATATAGAATCTGGAATTTTAGAGCTATACGTAGCCGGGCAACTGTCTGAACAAGAAAATCAGGAGATCTATGAGCTTACCCAAAAACATCCGGAGATACTCCAAGAAGTTTTAGCTATCGAAACTGCACTAAGCAAACTAAGTGAAGAAGTAGCACCTAGTACAGTTGGTTTTGATTCTATCAAAAGACAAATAGATGATACGTCTAAAGTTATAGAGTTGAAGCCTAAAACAACTAATTGGATATCGTATACAGGTTGGGCAGCATCTGTAATATTAGCAATTGGCTTATTTTGGGCATTAAACACTAAAAACACACTACAAGAAAACATACAAACTGTAACTTCTGAAAAGGAACAGTTAGAAATACTCATTGAAGTAGCGCGTAATGACTTAGCCAATACTAAAGACTTATTAAACTCTATAAGAGCTAAAGATATTTTAGCGATACCATTAGGTGGCCAAGGCGACTTTACAGACACCTTCGCAAAAGTCTATTGGAACAAAGCAGATAATACCATCTACCTCGATGCACAAGGCTTGCCTAATGCTCCAGAAGGAAAAGTATGGCAAGTTTGGTCTTTAACTTTAAACCCATTAACGCCAACAAGCTTGGGTACAATTGACGACTTCAATACCGATGACAATAAGATATTTGCTATTGCCAACGACAACGAAAGCCAAGCCTTTGGTATAACACTTGAGCCCAAAGGTGGTAGCGAAGCACCAACCATGGAGCAACTCTACACACTAGGTGTTGTAAATGCCACACCCTAAAGATTAGGTTTTATAGTACACACTAGTGCGTCATAAAATTAAATAGCTCATTACTATTAATGCTTTGTAAGAATTTACTATCTTGAATTAAAATGACGTAAATACAGATATATTTACGTGTTGGTATTAGTATTGACCTACCATCAAACTTATGGAAAACGAATTTGCTAAAGTAATGTCCGAAAGGACTGATGAAGAATTAATCAAGATTGTAACAGTCGAAAGAGAAAGGTACATTCCAACAGCAATCGAAGCGGCAGATACGGAAGTTGAAAAGCGGAATATCGACACATCAGAATTTGAGAAAATCCGAAAAAAAGTAATAGCGGAAAAAGAACAAAAAGAAAAAGTTGACTCAAATGTTGTGAGTTCTGGAATAAGATTTGTCAATTTAATAATTGACTCAATTGTTTGGTATATTTTGATTGTCATTGTTTTTTTTATAGTTGGTTTAATATTTCCGACTTATATCATAAATAACAACTTTACTGTTGCTGTAATTAATCTGATTTTAATATTTGGAAGTTTTTTTGCTTACCATTCGATAATGGAAATCAAATTCCAAAAAACTATAGGGAAGTTTTTAACAAAAACTAAAGTTGTGAAATTGAATGGCGAAAATCCTACAAATGGAGATATAATTAATCGGACTTTTTGTAGACTTATTCCATTTGACCGAGTTTCGTTTTTATTTGCTAAGAACGGAATTCACGACTTTTTATCGAAAACCAAAGTTGTAAAAGACAATGTGGAATAAAATACTTATGCCAACAACGGCCATAGTTCATTACGGCTGAAATTCCTAATCGAAATTCATTGCAATTTGCTATCTTTCGATTGCGGCGGAAAATCATAGCTCATTTCCCCCAACGAGCCATAGCCAAAACCATTACCTACCATTTGAAAAAAAAAGATTTCACATATCGACAATTGGCAATTGAAAAGACATTAAGAATTGAGAGTATTACTTCTTTTCTTATAAAAAATATAATCGGCTTAGCATTAAATCAAGAAACCAAAACTTTAAGTAACAAATCTTCATCACTAAGTTTAAAATCAAAAATTGACTTATTATATGACTGTCAAAAATTAACAAAAAAAGACTACTCTAATTTATTGCATATACTAAGTATTAGAAATCAATTTGCGCATAATTTCGATTGTAACAAATTTGAAGATTTACCAATTTATATAGACGGAATTGAAAAACCGTTACTTAAGTTTTGTGAAGAAAGAACTTCAGATTTGAATCAAGATTTAGTTAATGGTTATAATAAAATGATAGAGACAATAATGGAAACTCTAAAAATACATTTTAATGAAATAATAAGTGATGCAAAGAGACAATTGAAGAATGCAAAAGCAAGACATAATAGAGTTATTGAGAAGAGATTAAAATATTATGGTATAATTGAAAGAACAGAAATTAAAAAATTCAAGCCTATATTTATAAAAATCTTCAAAGAAGAAAAAGAAAAAGGTCACGATATGGAATCCCTTGCTATTAATGTAGATAAACGAATTTTAAAATTATTAAAAGAAAACGGTAGATAACAAAGTATTTACCATTAGAATAAATCATGAGACCACCAAGATGGCAAAGAGATGAAATTATACTTGCACTTGACTTGTACCATAGTATAGAGCCAAGAGAAATGGATAACAGAAATCCTAAAGTGATTGAATTGTCTGAGATTTTAAATAAACTTCCGATTCATAAAGAAAGAGAAGTAAATCTCAAATTCAGAAATCCAAATGGTGTGGGTTTAAAACTCAGCAATTTTAGAGCAATTGACCCAGATTTTGATGGAAAAGGAATGTCTAGCTATAGCATAAGAGACAAAGAAATATTCTTTGAATTTAGAGGTAAAAACGATGAGCTTAAATCTATAGCTAACCAAATAAAAAGCACTGTCTCAAATCAAAAAATAAACATAAAACTTTATCAGATACAAGATGATGAAGATGACGAAACTTATTCAGCCAAGGAAGGAAAAGTGATTTACAAACTTCATAAACTAAGAGAAAGAGATAATAAACTAAATCAGAAAAAGAAAGATCTTTATTTTGAAAAATATGGCAAACTCGATTGTGAAGTTTGCAAATTTGACTTTTATGATACTTATGGAGAATTAGGAAAAGGATTCATTGAAGCGCATCACAGAATACCTTTATCTAAAATTGATGGAGAAACAACAACTAAACTAAAAGACTTAGCACTTGTATGTCCCAATTGTCATAGAATGTTGCATAAAGCAATTGACACTTTAAGTGTTGCTGAATTGAAAAAGAAAATAAACGGTAGGTAACAACGTGTATAACTCATTGCGGCTCATTTTATGAGGTTCAACTACCTTTCAATAAACTCATCATTTATAATTATCTTATTTTTTATGAAAAACACCTGCTATGTCTAGCAGGTGCTTAAACTAACAAAACTCAAAAAATTAGCATATTTCTATGCTCGTGATTCCCTTAAAATCACAACTGTTAGTTAGCAATCAATCAACCAAAAATTTTCTTTTTCATATTAAAATCGATATGTCAATTGCCCTTTTATAAAAAACGGTGTGCCTGGCGTAAAATGAATTTCTTCAACCGATTGAGCTTCATTTTGTAATCTGGATTCTGTGGCAAACTGTGTTTCGTTCCAATCCACATCAAATAGATTTTCTACTGCAAGTCCAAACGTTATATTATTTAACTTGTAATTGATATTAAAATCTGTAACAAAATAGCCTTTAGCCACTATAGAATTATCCTCATTTGCTGGTCTATCGTCTAGATATCTAAAGCGCAAACCACCCGAAAAATTATCCAAATTATCAACGGATAATCCACCTGTAAACGTAAAATCTGGAGCTAAAGGAATAAAGTCTTCACCATCAGGTTCATCAATACTACGAGCATTGGTATAAGTTGCATCAGCATCTAAAAACAACCAATCATTCATCTGGTAGCGTAAGCCTAAATCCAATCCATAACGTCTTGTTTTACCGCTTGGTTCAACTATACCAGCATCACCTACATAAACAAACTCTTGCTCTAAAAACAAATACCATAAGGCAGAATTCACAACAACATTTGGAAAGGGTTTCCAAACTGTACCTAAATCTGCACCATACGAACGCGGTAAAATATCTTCTCCTCTATTGGCAACTACTACTCTAGCATCATTAGAATGAAATCCTATACCAGATTTTAAATACCATTGCAAATTGTCAGCAGCATTATAATAGATGTTCAATTTGGGACTTAAAATAGTTTTACTTTCAGATTGCGTTTCAAAATTTGATTGTAACTGGTCGTTATACAAAAATTTGAAATAATCTAATCGTAATGCAGGTGCAATTTTAAAGTCTCCGAATTCGAATTCAGCATTAACGTAAGCGTCAATGTTAGTCTGGTTGATATCACCCAATTGAACGTTTTCAAGTGTTTCCCTTCTGTTTAACGTTTTCGATAGTTCAACATCATCAACACTATCATGACGCAAGCCAAAACCTGTGGTTAAATTAAATTCTGTTTCATTTAAAAAAGTCGAATAATTTAAAGATGTATTAGCGCCAAAAATATGTCGGTTTTCTTTCTGCCGTATTTGATCTCCATTAATAGGATCTTCTAAAAAGAATGTAAAGTTAGAATACAACTCAAAATCATAATATGAATAAAAAGCATTGGCGTTAAGTTTAGTATTATCAGTGATATATTTGTCAAACGTTATGTTGAAGTTTGTACGCTTTGTATTGCCGCCTTCGGTATCATCTATCGCTCCAAAACGTGTAATATTGCCACTATCCACTTCGCGTTGTGGTATCTGCCCCGAAGCATCCCATCTGCTTGTAAAGTGTGAAGCCGTTACAGTCAGTTTATCATTATCTGGTGTGAACAGCGTGTACTTACCAAAAAGATTTAAGCGATTAAAGTTTTGTGGAGAATCGAATGGTCCATCAGAAGAAATAAATTCGGTAGCTAAATATGCATTCTGGTTCTTCGTGTTCTCTAAAAGATCGAATAAACCTACAGTTCTGAAGGTATTAAACTGACCTACTGAAAATGAAATACTGCTTTCTTTGAGGTAGTCTTTAGTTTTAAAATTTACATATCCAGCAGTATTAAAATCGCCTTCAGAAGCATAGTAAGCACCTTTACCAAAATCTATTTTATTAATCGTTTCTGGTATTACAAAATGTAAATCGCTGTAGCCTTGTCCATGTGCATGAGACACCATGTTAACTGGCATGCCATCAACTCCTATTGTAACATCTGTACCATGATCCACATCGAATCCACGAAGAAAAATTTGCTCCGCTTTTCCGCCACCAGCATGTTGACCTATAAATAAACCTGGAACTTTTCGTAATACTTCTTGTGAGGAATTCACAGGGTTTACATTGAGGTCTAATCTAGAAATCGTACTGACAGTGTTAAGCTCTTCTTCAATAACCATTTCATCAAGCTGAAATACTTTTTCTTCAAGTACAACATTTAAAACATCATTAGAAACTAGAGGGACTACTTTAGTTCTATAACCTAATAATCCTATTTGTAGTGAATCGCCAACTTTAGTATTGGTCAAAACAAATACACCATTGTCAGTAGTATGCGAATGACTTTCCGAATTAAGGTTAAAGATATAAGCAGCTTCTAAGGGTTGGTTAAGTTCGTTTACCACCAATCCCTTAATGCTTTGCGCATTGAGTATGGCAAAAACAGAGCTAAATATAAACAGTACTAAAACTTGCTTGTAGTTCATTATAGTTTTTCAATTTTTGATGTATATGTTGGCCCCAATTCGTAAACACTAGCTATTAACTCTTCTTTTAAGGCTGAAACCTCTTCGGTTCTACCTTGGGCTTTGTATATTTCAGCAATATGGTAAAGCACGTCTGGCTCTGACGTTTTACCACTGATATATCTATCAACAATCTCTGCAGCTTTGCTTATATCACCAGCTTTAAAATAGCTCCAGGCTAATAAATCATAGCTTTGTGGTGTTGGCCTGTTCTCTACTTCATGTTTTGCAATAGCAAGAGCATCTTCGGGTGACTGCAAATCATCAGTATAATGCAATACATTGTATGTGTTATACATATCACCATAGAGTTCATTGTTTACCGTTGTTCTGTAATCCTCCTGTGCATTGTTTTTAAGAGGTTCATCATTTTTAAATTCAGCAATTTCAGCTTTTAGTAAGCTATAATCGGGAGCATGATAATAGGATGAAATATGGTCTAAAATAGCTAAGGCTTCATCAGGGTTTTTCTCATAAGAATATACTATCCAAGCAATACCTTTTTTGGCATAAGCATCGTTAGGATTTAACTCTAATGCTTTTAAATAATAATTATAAGACAAGTCTATTTTGCCTGCATGTCCATAAAAATCCGCAAGATTAGTATAAGACCACTGTTTTAAAGCTTTATTATTGGCAGATTCGGACACCATTGCAGCACGCTCCATATGAGTAATAGCACCATCGAGATTACCGTTATGGTCTTCCCATTTTGCCAAACGAATTAAATAATCGAAGTCAGAAAAGTTTTTGATTAATGTTAAGTAATGCTCTGCCTCTGTATCATCTCCTAATTCCAAATGCACATCGAATAACATCTTTTGTGTACCCAATAGTTTTTCTCCTAAAACTTCGGCTTTCTTAAGTATTGCCAGAGCTTCTTTAAACTTATGCTGAGAGATATAGTTATGTGCTAGAGCTTTTAAATAGCCAGATTTTTTATAGCTAGTTGCTTCGTTAGCTGCTATTAAGTCTTTTTCTGCATTGATTAAATACTCAATTTTTCCTGTGTTGCTGAATAACTTTGTAAAAGTATTAGCACGTTTTACTAGATAAGGAAATTGATTTGGGGTTTTGTTTAATTTCGACGTCCAGAAGTCAACATCTTCTATGCCATTAGAATTGTCGGTATCTTGTTCTAAATAAGCGATATAATCGTTTCTATCTGTTACTTTTTTAGAATCACAACTAAATGCCGTGATTAGAGTAAACAAGAATACTATCTTATAAATTGATTTCATTTTTTAAATTTTTGAGTTTTGAATTCTATTGAAGCTAATTCTAGAGCAGACCTAAGCCTGCCCTAGAAATGTTCATGGATAAGGGTTTACCAAGGTGTAGCTAAGTAAGGGAAGCTTGTTAAAAAGGGTTTGTCATTTGCGCTAACATTATCATCTGATAATCCTGGATTTTCAGATGCAGTTAAGCCATTTTCTCCACCAAATATTAAAATAAGCTCAACGGTGATAACATCGTCTGCTAATGCACGACCAGTTAAAACATTGGTGCCATCAAAAAATGTTGTTGTACCGTCTAAAGACACATTTAAAACATCAGTAGCTAACAATCCAGAAAATTGATCTGATGTTAAGCCTAATGCATTGGCGTCTCCTGGGTTTGTATACGCAGGACTTAATCCTTCTAAATTATTCTGAAACATCGTCTGAAATGCAGAGCTCTGTTGCGACGGAATAGTTACGTTAAAAGCATCCTTACTACCAGAAGAGACAAACACTGTACCTACTGCTGGTCTAGCCATTTGATCTTCTTGTATAAAAGTTCCTGTAAAATCTAAGCCTACTGGCCCAGTAATAATATCGTCATCGTTGCTACAGTTAAAGGCAACTAATGCTGTTGTAATTGCTAAAGCAAATAATTTTATTCTATTAAATTTCATGATTTTAGTTTTGTGGTTATTGTTTTCTTTTAGATTCAACCCATGTGTTAATTGTTCCTGAGCCACCAATAAGAGACTTAGGTACTTCTACTACGACAGACAATACATTAGTACCGGCAAATGTGTCGTTACCTGGATTATTAAAGCTTGTAGCCATACCATCAATAATGGCATTGTACTGCGCAGAATCGAAGAAAAATGGATCGTCTCTTGGTCCAGCAAAAAACTGTATTCCGTTTTCTGTTGAAGTAATTGCATTCTGACCGTAAGGTGTTATCTCTACTGAGCCAGAAGCATCATTGGTTAAAATTGTACTATTAAGTCCTGTTTGTAATGGTGCTGCAGGACCAAAAAAGTACATTCTGCCATCTCTTGGTGTTGCCTGAATAACCAAGTCCTCAACATTGTCATTGTTTGTGTCAATGTTAATTTCGATAAGGGTGTTCTCATCAAATGCTGCGTTAGCCGTAGAACCTGGGCTTAATAAACCCTGTACATTGGCAACAAAGACCATGTTAGACGTATTCTCACCTTGAAAGGCATAAAAATCTGTGATATCTGTAGTACCACCAATTACTGCTGGCGCATCAATATGATCTGCCGCAATTGCTACAATACTGGTTACACCAATAATAGCTGCTAGAATTAAAAATTTTGTTTTTTTCATAATACTGAGATTTGTTATTTTTTTTGTTCTCTGGTCTACCTACGAAAAATTGAATGTGTGGGTTTTATTTTTTTAAATTTTTTTTTGAAGCTGAAATTTTAGGAGATAAAAACTATCTTTAACTCCTAAATAAAGTCTATGAATCCTTCGGCCTTAGGTTGGATAAAAAAATTATTTACTGTAATCTCTAAAAGTTCAATATTGCAATTGAACAAAGGGGAATTCTACTCACAGTTAAAAGATTCAGGGTTTATTTATGGAAGTAATGTAGACTGTATCATTAACGATGTGATAAAAGTGGATGCCTTTAATGAGGAAGAGCGCTGCAAAGTGAATCTTTTATCGTCGTTTTATTACATCCATTCTGTAGAACAATCAGAACTCAATTTCTTAGATTCTGTTATCGGTTTTTATAAAAGTATTGACGAACACAAACGTTCTTTTTTAGCAGATTTATTTGGGCAACCTAGCAGTGATGTTTTACTAGAGCAAATTATTCACAAGCGTATTCATATTGATGACAATGTCATTACTAAGAACTTTAATTATTTCTTAATCAATGCATTTCTGTTTATGGATATTATTGGTTATCATCATTATTTAACCACGGAAGAAAGCACAAAAGATTACTTAACCAATTTTGGAGCTGCTTTAGAAACCGTATTATTTACCGTACTAGATTCTAAAGCAGATAAAACAGAATACGACAAAAACCTTGTAAAGCTATTTGAAGCATCGTTAGGTCATAAACACTCAGAGCGAAAAAATTCCGAGGAAATTGCTGAAATCATCAAAGGACCATTAGAAAAACTTTATGTTATAGACACCGTATGCATGGCATCTTGGAGTGATAAGCATATTGACCGGGCAGAATATGTATATCTTAATCAGTTACGACAAGATTTGTCTATTGATACTGATGTGCTCATAAAAGCTGTGGACGATATTAATTCGTTTTATGAAGATCATAAAGATGATATTTCCTTTTTGAGTGCAAAAAATTTAGCACAAAGTTTTTATGATAATAGTAGTAGTATTGTTGTAAGACTCATAAAGCGCAATAGTAAACGCTTATCTAAAGAATTATCACAAAGTAAGGAAGCACTAATATTGCTATCTCAATCTACTAAACGGAATCTTACAGAAGAAGAGCAGAAAAAAATTCAGAATCAGCTTTTAGATATCTTTAAATCCATTCCGAGTTTAGCCATTTTTATGTTACCTGGCGGCATGTTATTATTACCTCTTTTTATAAAGTTTATCCCTAAACTTTTACCATCTGCTTTTGATGAAAATAGAATTGATGATTAGTTTGTAACATGTATGTTAAAAATCATACTCATAGTTAAACTTCATCAATTATGATAACTGACTATTATTCAATTTTAGGTGTTGAAAAAGATGCAGACCTAGAAACTATAAAGAAAGCTTTCCGAAAAAATATTGCATTATACCATCCTGAAAACAACACATCTCCAGAGGCAAGGGAAAAGTTTGATGCGTTAATAGAAGCCTTTAATGTATTATCTGATAAGGATAAAAGATTAGCTTATGATGACATGTTAGCAAAACAGTCTACAAATAAGCCAATGGTAATTACCGAAAAAGAAGAAAAGACCTATGAAGATTGGAAAAAAGAAGCTAAAAAGAAATCAAAAAAATCATGGGAATCTGATCTTACTGATTTACTGTTATTAGATTTATTCTTTGATATTGGTATGTTTGGGATGTTTGACGATTTTGGAGACATTATAGGCGATACACTTGGTGATGTATTTGACATATTTTAAAAAGGCCTAACTAATTAAAATAGCTAGACCTTTAAAACTCAACTACAATCTATCAATCTATCTTTATTTATTTTTTAGTTCTGGCTTTATACTGTCGTTTTACATCTCTAAAGTTTTCTTTAGTCACGTTTTCGCCAGTTAAGATGTGATGCTCTATTGATATCGCATAATCTTTTATTAATCGTTTAAACTTACCTTTTGCAAAAGCACCCATAAATGCAGGTTTTGTACGATATTCCATTTTAAATTCAAACTTACAGCTGTTGTTATCTATAGGCACAACTTTGTAAGTTCCGCGAGTATATTCGGGATCTACAGGGAACTTATCAGCATGAAACACCTGGTTTATAAATGTCATTTCATTTGGATTATAAGAGACCATTCGCTCTTTTAGCAATCTAGTTTTTTTCTCATTAAAATAACAAACGCGTTCTGCACCTTCTCCAGCTTTTAAGGAACCCGCCACATAATCTGAAGCCATAATTTTAGGATGAGAATTAGCTACTGCTCCATAATCAACACCTACAACATGCCATACTTTTTCTGCACTATGAGGAATCACTTTAGAGATAGTAAATGTCTGAACTTTTTTCTGAGCTGCTGTATTATTTGCAGCTACTACAACAAAAAATAACGCCATAATAATTGATAATTTTTGATTCTTAAACATGATTTTAGATTTTAAATTTCTATTATCAAAGTTAGATTTTGGGTGGCCCAAAACATTTAAGAATTAGGTCAATTACTTACGGTTTTGGTTCAGTCTGTAACTTGAAGGTGAGCAACCAAATTGGTCATGAAAAGAATTAGAAAAATGAGCCACTTCAGAAAAACCACAATTAAATGCAATTTCACTAATGCGCTCATTAGTACTTAAGAGCAACTTGGCTGCTCTATTGAGTTTCCGGGTTTTAAAATATCTACCAGGGCTTTCGTTATATACGCGCTTAAATTCTCTTTTAAAAGAAGACAAACTAACACCATGCAACATTGCTAGTTCTTCTAGACTTAAATTATTAAAAACATTAGCTTCGATTAATTCTTTGAATGAATATTCAGAAGGTGTAAACAAGCTAGCTAGTAACTGCTTCATTGAACCTGATGTGTCTGTCTTAACCAATAAAAGAATAACTTCTTTAAGCTTAAGTTTCAATAATTCGTCAGTAACTAAATCAGGGTTTTTAAAATAGAACTGTAAGCTATTAATATAGTTTTTTAATAAGGTGCTCGATTTTACCTTGGCTATAGAACTCGGTTCTACATTTTTAATAGACTTAAAAAATTCTGGTAACTCCTTATCATATATTTTTTTGAGCACATCAGGGTAAAAGTGAATTGCAATAGCTTCGCACAACTCTTGATCAACTGTTTTTAACCAAGCATTCAAAAAATTACCGCATTTCATTACTACAGCTTCCTCAGTATTAAGTTTCATTTCACTAACTGCTGAAAACACAACGGATTCACCAGCAACAGCGTAAATAAAACATGCCTCGTTTTTCATTACGCCCGGTGCTTTCATTGGTGCTTTGAGAACTACACGTTCAAAAATACCCTTATCGTACAAACTCAACTGCAGATGCTCCTTAATCATAATAATTACTTCGTATACTCAAATGTAATAGAAAATCTATTGAAGTGTTTAGTTGACAAGATGATTAGCAAACGTCTCTATGCCCTTAATGCCCATTTCTCCTAATCCATTAAGTGCTTCTCTAACTTTTAAATCGTCAGTATCTTCTACCAAATAAGTCCAACTCCAACTTACTATTGTAGTATCTGCATCTACAGTTTTAACCTGCATAATACCATGAATATCTTTTATTGGAAGCAAATGTTGTCTAGGAATAAAGTATGAAAATATTTTGTTGACTTGGTCTACTTCTAAAATATCTTCTTCAAAATTACCATCTGCAGTAGCACAATATCGCTTATTACCTTCTACTTTGCAACTGGTAATAACGGGCAACCATTTATCTACATCTGTACCTGACCCAACTATATCCCAAACTATGTCTGGGTTGGCATCTATCTTAACTTCAACTCTGTGATTCGATTTCTTCATCGTTTCTAAATTTTAATATTAAACATTGATATGCTCAAAATTAAATCGAGAAACCTAGGTATACTTTTAAGGAAAGACCAATTAGTTGTAAAAAAAGGTCAAGGATTAAGTTGGTTATTCAAGCCAATTTTTAAAATCCTTCACACGTTCTCTAGCAACAATAATATCTTGTTCTTTATAGCTGTTTAGCTTAATCTGAAGTCTAGAATTGGTATAGCTCACCATATCTTTGATGGCGTTAATATTAACGTAAAACTTGCGACTTACCCTAAAAAATACATGTGGTTCTAGTTCGTCTTCAAGTTGGTCTAAGGTTACATCTAAAAGGTAATTTCGGCCTTCGGAAGTATAAGCGTAAGTCCCTTTATTCTCACTATAAATGCACTCTATATCGTCTATATTAACAAGTTTTAGGTGCTGACCAACTTTAACTGAAAAGCGCTTTTTATACTCACGCTCAATTGGGTTAACCAACAGGTTTTTAATATCGTTAAAGTCTAAAGTAACGGCTTGCTGTTTTGGTGCTCTAGTTTTAAACTTATCTACAGCAACTTTTAAATCATCTTCATCAATTGGTTTTAATAAGTAATCAATACTATTAAGCTTAAACGCTTGTAAAGCATACTCGTCGTAAGCTGTTGTAAAAATTACTGCCGATTTAATATCTACGGCGTCAAAAATTTCGAAAGATAAACCATCACTTAGCTGTATATCCAAAAAGATTAAATCTGGATGTGCATTATTCTGAAACCAATCTACTGCTTCTTCAACAGAGTGTAACATGGTTTGTGCTTCCATATCAATAGCAGTTAGCATACGCTGCAAACGGCGTGCTGATGGTTTTTCATCTTCAATAATTATAACTTTCATTATTTGAGTTTAAGTTTTTTTGCTTGTTTGTTAATTATTTTAGCTCCAATAAATGCAGTGACTCCAGTAGCTAGGGCAACCATCCACCAAAAATCTCTCATATTATCTACAAAGCGCGTTCCTACTTCTGCCCAAAAGGCACAATATAAGCCAACTACAGACCAACTCATGAAATAAAAGTGGTAGTGAAACCAGTTTTTAACTCTTCGAACTGTGGGTATTATTGCTCCTAAAACTGTAGCTAAACTTAGTATTGCAAAAAAGTGAAATACGCTAAATCCACCAAAGTTTATAATAAAAAAGGAACTAACATTTAGAGATATCATAGATACTACATAAATATATCCAACACGCTTGTGAAATAGCGTTCCCTTTTTGTTTAAAATAACAATTGCCCCTGATAACATTGCCAATAACGAGGTTATAAAATGAAACCAGCCAATAACACCATCTATAATATCTACAAACATATTCATCTATATTATTCCCATTTTTTGAGATCATCTCCCATAAATTCCTTCATCTTTTTCTCTTCCCATTTTTTATTGAAAAGTGAATGCCCTTTATAGACTTTAATTATGTGTAATACTATAAAAAAGCCCCAAATAAAAATAGTAGAGTAGTTTATTGCCAAAATAGCGTCAGTATACTTTGTGTCCTCAATAATTAAGAGGTTCCAAATAACACAAGCTACCACTACAATATAGGCTGCTAAATGCACATAAAACCATCTTAATTTTTGTACTCTTTTTTGTGCTTCTAGATAGAACAATTGTTCTCTTTCCTCTTTATTCATGACTGTTAAACTCATTATACTTCTCACGTTCTTTTTCCATATACTCTTCTATTTTGCGTTGCTCCCAGTTTTTTCCTAATAAAAAGTTGAAACCAAAAACACCTATAAAATGAAAGACTAATCCAATACCCCAAAAGAAAGCTGTCGCATAAGGTCCAAATCCTGAAAATCCAGCATTAAACCCAATTAATAGGATTAAAAATATATTAACGATGATATACGACGCCAGATGCCAGTAAAATCCTGAAATAGCTTCTACGCGTTTCTTAGCTCTTAAATAAGCTTCTTCTTTTCTAAAATCATTTTCAAAAGAAGCGTTGTCTTTATAGGGTTCTATACTATACTTTTCCATGATATTATTTTTTTGAATTTAATTCCTCATCCATGAATTTCTGAATTTTTCGTTCTTCCCAATCGTATCCTAGAATAGAAGGTAAAACGAATACCGTGAATGCATGAATTAGAAGGATAAAGCCCCAAACTACCCAAGAACTTAGTGTATCAAAAGTTAGAAAATCGGCAGAAAATCTGTCCCAATTATCAAAGGAGACTTTAAATAATGTAATTATTGTATTTATTATGATGTAAATCGCAAGGTGTGTATAAAAGCTCTTTAGCTTTTCTACTCTATTTTTAGCGCGATTATATTTTGAATTTGAATATTTAGTTTTCATAGTATTAAGTTTAATTCCAACGGTTATTTTCTTCTTCTTTGCGCATGTATTCTTGTATTTTACGCTCTTCCCACTTGGCTCCAAAAGCGCCGTCGTGTACAAAAACTCTATACGCCTGGAAACACAATCCTATGCCCCAACCTATCATTGGAAACCAAAACCATTGTATGGTATACGGCGTATATCTATACCAAATAAATATTAAAAATGGTATTACTAAAACATAAGATACTAGGCTTCCGTAAAACCCTTTAAGTTCTTCTAGTCGCTTACGTGCTTTGACGTAACTGTCGTTTATTTTGTTTTCTGGTAATTGTGTTGTTCTCATGATTGATACTTGATTTGTGAGCATCGGTATTGCAACTGCAAAATCCTTATCTCGTTGATTGATGATAACTTTTTTATCTGAAAGCAATTGATAACGTTGCCTGATGTTTTCTAATCCTACACCACTACTCTTTTTTACAATTTGCTTTGGCTGTAAATTATTCATTACGACTAGATAGCCTGCATCTTCGTAAATCTTGATATGTAATGGCTTACTCGATGTTACCATATTATGCTTTACCGCATTTTCTAATAGTAACTGTAGTGATAATGGTACTACTTTACTTTCTGGATTTGAAGCTTGCTCTGGTATCTCGAAAATGATACTGTCTTCAAATCGCATTTTTAATAAAGACATATAGGTTTTTGCGAACCGTAGTTCTTCATCCACAGTGACTAACTCCTTATTTTTTTGCTCCAGCACATAGCGATAAACCTTTGATAAGGATGTCGTAAACTTTTGAGCACTATCTGGGTTTTCTTCGATTAAACTGGTTAATACATTTAAGCTATTAAATAGAAAATGAGGGTCCAATTGGTTTTTTAAAGCATCGAATTTAGCACTCGCAGTTCCAGCAATTACTTTCTGCTCTTTAACTTTAGTTTTTTGAAGCTCTTTATAATAATAAACCGCGTGAAAGAATAAGGATATTACTAGTGTTATTAATAATGCCGTCATATAAAACGACAAACGTTCTCCAGCGACAAATTCGCTCCAGGTATTACCATCTATTACAGTTTTAATAAAAACTCGAACTAAGAAAAATGTAATAATGGTAACTACTACAGACCCAGCAAAGCCAATAAGCATTCTAAATCTAGCATACTTAACCCATTTTACTTTTGTGTTTAAATAGTCAAAGAACTGCGCATTTACAATAGTTAACGGAACAGAATACAGTAAGTATTGTGAGAAGGATCTTAAGAAGTATTCATTAAAACTAATGGTCATTCCTGAGACATATCTAACACCTTGATCTACTATCATTATTACGATAGCTACTAAGATTCCTGAAACAATATTTTTACCAAATTCTCTCATTAAACTATTTTATTTTTATATGCCTTAATTATTCGCAGCTTTTTACTATTTCTTGCAATCTACCTTTTCCCCAATTAGGATGATAATCACTTTCTGGTTCATAAGTTTCAAATAAAGGAATCGCAGCTTGCAAATCTTTACAATAAGGCGCAGTATCTTGCCCAAAATATTTTGCAGAACCCATTGCCCAATCTGCTTTGCACATTACAACTCTCGGGTTTTGTGAGTCAATATTATAAGCTTCGTTATACAATTCTGTAACTTTTGCAGCATACTTCATCCCGTAAGTTCTTCCGTCAAAAGCAATCCAATTGGTGTAAACTTGTCCTTGCATAACTAATAGTTCTGGATTGTTTTTACTTAATGCCATTGCAGTATTCAAATGTTCCTGTGCTTTATCTAATTGTGCTTTTAAAACCGTTTCGTCCTTTACATTCCAACTTTTTAAGCTATTAATCTGAGCTATATAATAGTGAGGCAACCAATTATCTTTTTCGGCATTAGCAATACGCTCGAATAAATTTTCTGCCTGATCTAATTGTTTAGCACTCCATAATTCAAAAGCTTTATCCATTCCCTTTTCAAAGTTAGTTTGTGAATAGCTAAATCCAAAAACTAGAATTAATGCTACTGTTAGTATTCTTTTCATGATAGTATTTTTTGATTGGTAATTTATAATTGAATATTTACGATTTTATTATCCTTTAGCTCAAACTTAGCATCTTCCCATTTTGGTGGTCCCATGAAACCTTTTGCATTATTAGAGCAGCCATAATCTTCTTTTGGTATACCTAAAAAATTAGTATCCATTTTACCATTATCATTTTCATCGTGTATAAAAGATATTGCGTAAATACCATCTGGAATATCTTTAAATACTACTTGACCAGTAGCTTCAGAAATTTCTCCTATTGCAGATTTAAAGCGCTTATCGAGGAAATGCTCTTCAGAATCGTATAATCCTACTAATAGCTTTCCGTCACTACTGTCTAATCCAGTGATGTTAACAGTAACTGTATGCATTGTTCCTGATTGAAACACTACTAGCGAGGCTTGCACAACCAGTTTAATTAATATTCTCAAAATTGTATTCATGATATTGGTTTTAATTTCGATTCAAATATCCGAAGCTTTTGGACTTCTAAAAATCAATTTGTACCCAATTGTAGATTTTAATGGATGAATTGTTAAGATATAAAAAAAAGCAGCTTAATGCTGCTTTTTAAATTACTTGCCTTCATAGGCATTAATATATTTTCTTGCCCTTCGGTTATCTTGATTAATGGATAGTGCTTTCTTATAATTGTCATAAGCTTTTATACTATCGCCACTTTGCAGATAAGCATCTGCTAAACTATCATAGACATTACCACTATTAGGATGCAGTTTTGTATTCATGGTAAAAATACCAATGGCATCTTTATAATTGTCATCTCTTAAGTATCTATAACCTATTCTATTGAATTTATACTGGTTAATAAAATCACTTAAAGAATCTTGAGCTTTAATAGCTAGTAAGCCCTCGAGTGCATTCTCAAAGTCTTTATCTTTAATATACTGACTTGGTGTTTTATAGTCATCGGCTACTTTTAAGTAGTCATAGCTTAGGCTGTCTGGGTTTTCTTCAGAAATAGCCGATATATATCTTTTCTGAGTTTCTGGATGCTTTACAAACCGAAGTTTCTTATACAAATCTGGTACAAAAAATTCATTAGTATCAGTAGTCACAGGTTTGGTCTTTACACCACGCCAATGAAGATAAAGGTCATTTCCTTCATAAGAAATGATCATTAAATCATCTGCATTAAACAGATATTTACCTGAGGTTTCAGATTTAAATTCTTCTGAATAATTTGCTGAAGAAGAACAACTTAATATTAAAAAAGAAATTAAGAGTAGTTGAAATACGTTTTGAGTTTTCATGTAACGATTGATTGATTGGATTGGTAAAAAAAAGTCTCACTAAAAGTGAGACGATTTTTATTGAATTTTGTTACTAAATTATTTAACGTCCATCAACTCAACGTCGAAAACTAAAGTTGCATTTGGAGGAATAACGCCACCAGCACCAGCGCTTCCGTAACCTAAATTACTAGGAATTACCAAACGTGCTTTATCACCAACATTCAACAGGCAAATACCTTCATCCCAACCCGCAATAACTTGGCCTACTCCAACTTGAAAATCTAAAGGCTGATTTCTCTTATATGACGAATCGAAAACCGTACCGTCAGCTAACTGACCTTTGTAATGTACCGAAACCATGTTTCCTTTTTCAGCTTTTTTACCGCTACCCTTTTGTATGACTTGGTAACGTAACCCTGAAGCTGTCTCCTCAAAACCAGCAGCTAACTTATCTAACTCTGCTTTTGCAGCTTCGCGCTCAGCGGCAATACGCTTTTCGCGTGCACCTTCAAAAACTCTAAATGCCTCAACAGCATTAAACTGCTCAGCATCTGCTCCAACTCTTACAATCTCTAAACTTTCGATAGCATCACCTTGCGCAACTGCATCAACAACATCTTGTCCTTCAACAACATTACCAAAAACAGTGTGCTTACCATCTAACCATGGTGTATCAACATGCGTTATAAAAAACTGACTTCCGTTAGTTCCTGGGCCAGCGTTTGCCATAGATAATACACCTGGGCCACTGTGTTTTAAATCTGGATGAAACTCATCATCGAACTTGTAACCTGGATTCCCAGTACCTGTACCTTGTGGGCAACCACCTTGAATCATAAAATCTGGAATCACTCTATGAAACTTAAGACCATCATAGTAAGGTGTGCCTTGAGGCTTAGCTGAATTTTCTAAATTTCCTTCGGCTAAAGCCACAAAATTACCAACTGTACCTGGTGTTTTTTCAAACTCTAAGTTGACTAAAATTTCTCCTTTTGAGGTATTGAACTTTGCGTATAATCCGTCTTGCATTGTTTTGTGTTTTATTTAAGGCTGCAAAGATAAGACTATAAGTAGTAAGTAAAAAGTTGAACGTGAAAAGTTTGGAGTACTTAAATAGGCACAGTACGACTTTGTCACTTTTATGTGCTTTATTTTGATAATAATCTTAGTTTTGCTCAAAACAAATCTTATGGGATTTTCATTTTCTAAACTTTTTGGTAAAGCTCAACAAGAAGCAAGTTCAAGTGATACTATCGAGGCCATAATTGACTATGTAGGACAAAATCCATATGGTACTTCTGATCGTAATGTGATGTTTGCTGGCCTTAATGAGTTAGGCGGTTATTTTTTCTTTGAAACTGTTATCGTAGGTATATTTAATGTTAAGTGTAAACATGGTGCTCAACTCACCTTTAAAGGCGATAAGTTTGAATTAACCTTGGATTCTGATTCTTTAGAGTTTGAAACTAATCCCACAGAAACCAAAGGACGATATGTTACTAATATCGACTTTCAGATCGAGAAATCAGATATTGAAACACTTCAAAAAAGCAACATCACAAGCATCAATTTAAAGGTAAAAAAGCAGGATATTTTGTTTACTAAATATGTTGAGAGTAAAAAATAGAGTTACTTTAATTCAACAAGTTTTAACCTAAAGTAGAAGTCATTTATTCTACAATTAGATTTTGCTGTTCTGTAATAAATTCAAATGCTAATTCTTCTAATCGTTTACCATTTAAAGTTGCATTAAAATTGCCATGTCCAGCATCTTGTAATGTATCCAACCTCATGGTTACTCCAATTGATGTATAAACTTGTTGCAACTCTAAAGCACTTGAATATGGAACTGTAGGGTCATCAGTACTATGAGCTTTATACAATGCTGGATCATTGTTATCAAATAAGTCTCTTCCATAAACTAATTCGAAGGCATCAGTAACGGATTGGCCACCCCAAAAATCAACTATTGTAGCAACCTGATATATTTCTTCTAAGTTTGTTGTAGACAATGTTGGATCTTGTACAGTACTTATTTCATTTGTAAAGTCATTAGGGTCTGATACAACTATTCCTTTAGCTGTATTGGCTCCGGCTGAAGCACCACCAACCGTAATATAGTCTGTATTAATATTGTAATTTTCTTTATTTGCAATTATCCAACGTAAAGCAGCCTTAGCGTCTCGCTGCGCTGGATACATGGCGTTAAATGATGCGCGGTCATCCTCAGAAACGGGCAAGATTGCAGCAACATTTGCCCACTCAGTAGGTACTGTTCCAAAGTCATTTTTTAAGCGATAATCAATAGAAACAAAAACCCAGCCTCTAGAAGCGTAATAATTTGCAATATTTACAATAGCTGCTTGTTCTTTTGAGCCGTTTTCAAATGCACCGCCGTGAATAAACATAAAAACTGGTCTATTTGTCTCATTATTATTAGGATAATAAACATCTAGTTTAATTGGCATAACGGTAAAGTTTGGACTATTAAAGCTTTCGTGACTTAATCCTTCTGCGTAGGTTATGTTTTTTTCTTCAATGACCTGATATGTTTCTATTTGCTTAACTACAGGGATTTCTTGATTAGAAACCACTATTTGGTCATCGTCGTTGTTGCATGAAAAAATGGCTAAGATAAAAATAGAGGATAGTGTAAAAATTCTTTTCATAAGATTTGGGTTATAGTCTTTGTTATTTTGACTAGTAATTAAATCAAAAGTTTAATTTAATTATGGATAACTGTCTAGAGTATGGTTTTAATAGACTAAAATGAAATGAATTATGATATTATTATTTATTGACTTTTTCAAAAATTATATCGCCCATTTGTTCTACTCGTAACTCACCATTTGTTTCAATCATTTCAAAAAAAGTTCCATTATCATCAATAACTCTTGTTGCTGTAATAGGATAAAACGTATGTGTCAATGAATCGATGTTTGTTTTATAACGCAAACTGCTCTCATCTTCATAAACTTTAGCTATAAATCCTGGTAGTTGTTTTGACGTCCAATCGCCACTTAACATAGCCCTTTTTTTAGCATCCATATATAGCTTGCTATTATCTATAGATTTATTAAGGATTTTTGCAATTTTTAAATAACAGTTTTGCGCCCTAATCTTATCACGTAATATATAACTTTCGTGAAAACCAACCATTGTTGCATAATGCTTTACCTCATTTTTATACCTATAATCATTTAGCATAAATTCAATCATCTCTTTATTTTGGTTATTCGAAATATTATAAGAATACCACTCATAGTTCTTGGCTCTATTTTTTCTATTCTCATTAGATAGCTCTTCAATGATATCTCTATAATTTTCATTGAACTTATTGTTATATATATAACTCAACTCGTTGATTATGGATTTATACTTATCTGGGATAGAATTTAGTTCATTAATTATATTTTGATAGGCTGTTCTGCGTTTAACACCGCCATTATACCATATTGTAGCGCCATGTAGACTTGGAAATGTTTGGTTAACATAATCCTCGTAAGTGAGTTTATCTTGAAGAATATGGTAGAATATTTTTTCCTTATTAAAGTAAAAATTAAGTTGATTATTCGAAGTACTAATTAAGTGCTCAAGGTCTAATAAAACTTCGTTTAAAAGCGCTTCGCTTCGCTTCTCTGCTTGTTTTATTTCATTTTGGTTATTGATGTACAACGCAATTAAAATACCAATAACTACCAAGACAATTTCACCAATGGCATAAACAAGATATTTACTGAATTTGTTTTCGGAGAGTAACTTTTGCCTAATTTTTCTAAAGAATTTAATCATATATCATTTCCCCGAGAAAGCGAGAATCTTATTAGTTGGTTATAATGGAGTACACTACTCTCAGTTACCTAAGGTAGTGAAAATGAAATGAATACTGATTAGAAACTCCACTGCAATGAACTATAGTCGATGTTGTGTGTTCGTTTTTTTAATCCCACCATAACCAGAAATACTTATTTTCTTTGTAATCTAATATCATTTCATCCATCGAGCTGTACCCTTGATCAATTACATCTGGGCAAAATGCATAAACTTTTTTGGAAAAAGCTTTAATATTTTTTGGAAGTTTGTCCATATATGCATGAATTCTAGAAACGTCAATAACTACAAATTTAAAATTCACTTCGTCATTCCATTCTTTTAATGTTTTGATAACATCTGAATTGTAAATGTCATAATTAATTCCATTTGTTCCTATTCGCTTAATTATGTCAAATGGATCGGCACCATCTATAATTATTACATCGTAATAAGTACTCGTAAACGACTCATTAAAATCCATATTGGTGAGAAATATGTAATTATTCCCCTTGACAACCTCATCTATATATTTATTGAAAACCGAGTGTGCTTTTTTTTCATTTACATATTTAAAGACTAGCCCTTTATTTAAAAAATAATGCTCTTCATTTCCGTCCTTGTCATAATTCCAAACTTCTCGATTTAATTTTATAGGTTTTTTTTTGATATCGCTTTTTATATCAGAAAGAAGATTTGCGTCAATGTTTAGTTCATTCTTGTCCAACTCAATGGGATTAAAACTTGAAGCAACATTCACCTTTGATTCTACTTTATTAATACAAGAAGCAAAGAGTAGAACAAATAAAAATTGAAATATTCTTTTCATGTGGTTTAGGTAAAATGACACACAATGGTTTTGTTTATGGCTTGTTGCGGAAAATCACCCATGATTTTCCACCGTATTCGAAAGATAGCAAATTGCAATGAGTTCCGATTAGGAAATTCAGCCGTTATTGCGCTTAAACATTGTTGTACAACGTTTTTTATTTCCAAAACTCCCAAAACTTCTTGTCTTTTCGAGAGTTCCATTTATTAAATCTTTGGTCTAATTTTTCTTTAATCAGTTTATAGTTTTCTCGATTGTCTTTTACTTCATAAATACTGTCTAGATCGTTTGCTAAAACCTTGGAATAATCTCCAAAATATTTATCACTTGAGTAATAACTCTCAGTGAACTTTATTCCAATTTCATTTAATTCTTCATCCCAAAATTTTCCGTCACAATAGTCAAATAAAAAGTCACGACCTGTTATTTCTCCTGATTTTACTTTTTCAATAGCGTTTTTTGATTCGGTAAGATGAAATTCACTAATTAGATTATTATCAATTATCCAATTTAGATACATACCAATGTGAGTGCCACCATTTTCTTCGGGAAGATTTTCTGGAAAATCATTTCCATAATGCCAATCTGCTCTATCAATGCTCGCCATTAGGTTTTTTATATTTCAATTAGAGTTTCCTTTCGCAAACAAAATTCTCCTTTCAGTTTGCAAACTATTAAATCTCCAAATGTCAAATCAGCTCTTTCATTCTTCATAGGAAGAAAAGAATTATCAAAAGGTGTTTTAATCTTTGGAAAAATCCATTTTATAATTCGAGCGACAATAAGAAACGGTAAAGTCAAGAGTCCGATTAAAGCATTATTACCATTAAATAATTCTCCTTCACTTTCAAAATGCTCGCTGTAATCAAACTTGTCAAAATTCAGATTATTCTTTGTTACAAATTCCTCTAATAGAAAATAATTGTCATCTCCCCAAAGCCCTAAATCTTCGCAAATTTTCGTATTCAGTCCTTTTACATTTTCTCCAGAAGCATTTTCAAGGAAGTCATTAATTTCCTTATATACTTTTCTTATTTTTTTAAACTCAACTTTCATTTTTGGTCAAATGTTGTACAACTTGTTATATAGTGTTAAAATTGTGCATTATCACAATTCAATTTCGGGATAATAGGAATTATAATACCTTTTTCTGTTTTTAATTCGCAACCTCACTGATAAACTTAATGCGGTATAGACGTAGTTCTTCGTCATCATAATCGCCATCAAATTCATCGATAGCAACGTCTATTTTATCGGTCTCGGATTCCATGAAGTAATCGTGAATCTCTTCTTGTTGGTCTTCGTCTAAGATGTCGTCAATCCAGTAGTTAATGTTAAGCTTTGTACCAGAATACACAATAGCTTCCATTTCTTTTATAAAGTCCGGCATTTCCATACCTTTTGCAGATGCTATATCACTAAGAGGTAACTTACGATCTACATTTTGTATAATGTAAAGCTTTATAGCAGAATTGCTACCTGTAGATTTAACCACCATATCATCTGGTCGCATAATATCATTATCCTCTACATATTGCTTTATTAAGGCCACAAAATCCTTTCCGTACTTTTTAGCCTTGCTTTCGCCTACACCATGCACATTAGAGAGTTCAGAAATATCTATAGGATATTTTAACGCCATGTCCTCTAATGATGGATCTTGAAAAATAACAAACGGAGGCACACCCAATCGCTTAGCGTTAGACTTACGCAAGTCCTTAAGCATAGCCATTAATTTTTCGTCAGTAGCGCCTCCAGCAGATTTTGAGTTGGTGATAATACTATCGTCATTGGCTTCATCAAAGACGTGGTCTTCTGCCATCATAAACGATGTAGGTTGTTGTACAAAAGCTTCACCTTGAGGCGTGACTCTTAACACACCGTAAGTCTCAATATCTTTTTTAAGCAGCTTAGCCACTAAAATTTGACGGATTAAGGCCATCCAGTGCCTAGCATCTTTATCTTTTCCGATTCCAAAAAAGGCTTGTTGGTCTGTTTTATGAGAAGAAATCAGCGCATTTGTTTTACCGATAATAACCTGCACTAAATCTTTAGACTTGTATTTTTGATTGGTTTTCTGGACAACTTCTAGAACTATTTTAACGTCGTCCTTAGCTTCTTTCTGAGGCTTAGGATTACGAACATTATCATCCATATCGCCACCTTCGCCTGTTTCGGTATCAAACTCTTCACCAAAATAATGCAGTATAAACTTACGTCGCGATACTGAAGTCTCTGCAAATGCTACAACTTCTTGCAGTAATGCATGACCAATTTCTTGCTCTGCAACAGGCTTGCCAGCCATAAACTTTTCAAGCTTCTCTATATCTTTATACGCATAGTACGCTAAGCAATGGCCTTCGCCGCCATCACGACCAGCACGACCAGTTTCTTGATAATAACTCTCAATACTTTTAGGAATATCGTGGTGAATTACAAAACGTACATCGGGTTTATCGATGCCCATTCCGAACGCTATAGTTGCAACGACCACATCGGTATCTTCCATCAAAAACATGTCTTGATGCTTCACTCTAGTTTTAGCGTCTAAACCGGCGTGATATGGTACTGCTTTAACACCGTTGACTTGTAACACTTGCGCAAGCTCTTCAACACGTTTTCTACTTAAACAGTATACAATACCAGATTTGCCTTCATTCTGTTTTACAAAACGAATAATATCTGCATCTACATTCTTAGTTTTTGGTCGTACCTCGTAATATAAATTTGGTCTATTAAATGACGCTTTAAACGTAACAGCATTTTGTATGCCTAGACTTTTAAGTATATCTTCTTGAACCTTTGGTGTCGCAGTTGCTGTTAAACCGATAATAGGAATATCGTCACCAATACGCTTAATAATATGCCTAAGGTTTCGGTATTCTGGCCTAAAATCGTGTCCCCATTCGCTAATACAATGCGCTTCGTCAACTGCCATAAAAGAAATAGTGACGGTTCTTAAAAACTCTACATTTTCTTCTTTAGTTAACGACTCTGGTGCTACATATAGTAATTTGGTAATACCATTTACTATATCGGCTTTTACGCGTTTAACCTCGGTTTTATTTAAAGATGAATTTAATACGTGAGCAATACCATCATTTTCTGAAACACCTCTAATGGCATCGACTTGGTTTTTCATTAAGGCAATTAGCGGTGATACTACGATTGCGGTACCTTCTTTGATTAATGCAGGTAATTGATAACAAAGTGACTTACCACCACCAGTAGGCATAATAACAAATGTATTATTGCCTTCAACAACATTTTTTATTACATCTTCCTGCAAACCTTTGAATTGAGAAAATCCAAAGTATTTTTTAAGCTCTGAATGCAAGTCAATTTGTGCTACACTCATTAATCCCTATTCGTAATTTTATATTTACCTTTGTGCGAAGTTTAAAGATAATAAAAATCTTTATAATAAAATCATAATTCTGTTTTGACAAACAAAGCTTCTATTCTTGAAATTGCCAAGTCTACAATCGCTATGGAACGTGATGCCATAGCTAACCTAATGGACTTATTAACTGATGATTTTGCTAATGCCACTGAGCTTATTTACAACTCAAAAGGTCGCGTAATTATTACTGGTATTGGTAAAAGCGCCATCATTGCTAATAAAATTGTTGCCACGCTTAACTCAACTGGTACTCCAGCTATATTTATGCATGCAGCAGATGCTATACATGGCGACTTAGGACTTATTCTTAAGGATGATGTTGTAATATGTATTTCTAAAAGTGGTAATACGCCTGAGATTAAAGTGTTGGTACCTCTAATTAAAAATGCTAACAACAAAATGATAGCTATTACGGGTAATAAAGATTCATTTTTAGGTCAGCAAGCGGATTATGTATTGAATGCTTATGTTGAGCAGGAAGCTTGCCCTAATAACCTGGCGCCTACTACAAGTACTACAGCGCAATTAGTTATTGGTGATGCACTAGCTGTAAGTTTATTAAAACTACGCGGTTTCTCAAGTAAAGATTTTGCCAAGTATCATCCAGGTGGTGCATTAGGAAAGCGCTTATATCTTAGAGTTAATGATTTGTCTTCTGTAAATCAGAAACCACAAGTTGGTCTTGATGCAACTTTAAAAGAAGTGATTATAGAGATTTCTGAAAAAATGCTGGGCGTCACTGCAGTTACTGAAGACTCAAAAATTGTAGGTATTATCACTGATGGCGATTTAAGACGTATGTTAAGTAAAAGTGATGATATCACTAATCTTACTGCAAAAGACATCATGGGAAGCAATCCAAAACGAATTGATGAAAATGCCATGGCGGTTGATGCGAAAGAGCTTATGGAAGCGCATGGTATTTCGCAGTTATTAGTAGAGAAAGATGGCGTTTACGCTGGAATTGTTCACTTACACGATTTAATAAAAGAAGGAATTATATAATGGCAAAACGAAACGTAAATGAGATGTCTTTTTTAGACCATCTCGAAGATTTACGATGGCATTTAATACGATGCACAGTGGCTGTTTTAATATTCGGCATTGTTGCGTTCTGCTTTCCTTACGTCTTGTTTGACCTCATCATTTTTGCACCAACAGAAATGAACTTTCAAACTTATGAATGGTTATGTTATATGTCACAAAGCCTAGGTATTAATGACACCACATTTTGTGCTGACAGACTTCCATTTGATATGCAAAGTAGACAAGTAGGAAGTCAATTCTCAGCCAGAATATGGACGTCTATATATGCCGGTTTTATAATAGCATTTCCTTATATCATATACCAGCTATGGAAATTTATTAGCCCAGGATTGAAACCTAATGAACGAAAATATTCAAGAGGCTTTATCATAGTTTCATCACTATTATTCTTCATCGGTGTACTGTTTGGATATTATGTAATTACGCCCTTAACGATTAACTTCTTAGCTAATGAGAGTATTTCTGATAGAATATTTAATGACTTTGATTTTGGTTCAGTAATCTCGGTAGTAAGGTCTTCTTCTCTAGCCTCAGGATTAATGTTTCAATTGCCGATAGTTATCTATTTTTTAACCAAAGTTGGATTAGTTACTCCTAAGATATTAAAGAAGTATAGAAAATTTGCACTGGTTATAGTACTGATAATATCAGCTGTTATAACACCGCCAGATTTAACAAGTCAGGTAATTGTTGCGGTGCCAATTTTAATTTTATATCAAGTAAGTATTTTTATTTCTAGAATCGTTGTAAGGAATCAAAATAAAAAAGAACGAAAAGCAAAAGCTTAAACATGTCAGATTTAGTAAAAGATTTCAATGCATATCGCGCCAAGATGAATGATAAAATCTTAGCGGATAATAATAAAATAATAAAACGAATTTTTAACCTCGATACTAACGCTTTTCAAGCTGGTGCTTTGGATGTAAAAACCAAAGAACTCCTTGGATTAGTAGCATCTACAGTATTAAGATGCGACGATTGTGTACGCTATCATTTAGAAACCTGTTATAATGAAGGTATTACTAAAGAAGAGGTTGGCGAAGCCTTAAGTATTGCCACATTAGTTGGTGGTACAATTGTTATTCCGCACCTAAGACGTGCTTACGAATATTGGGAAGCTTTAGAAAATCAGAATTAAAGATACGTTTTTAGTACTTTTACCGTTAGAGAATACCACATATGAAAGCCCATAATGGGCATTTGATAAACAATGGTAATACCAATCAACACATTTAAAGTACTAAAACATAAATTTTTACAATCATATAAATGAAACTGCACGCCCATAATTTAATGAAGTCCTACAGTGGACGAAAAGTTGTAAAAGACGTTTCACTTGAAGTTAACCAAGGTGAAATCGTAGGTCTTTTAGGGCCAAATGGTGCAGGTAAAACCACATCATTCTACATGATTGTGGGCATTATAAAACCTAACGGTGGACAAATATTTTTAGAAGACCAAGAGATTACCAAATACCCAATGTACAAACGTGCGCAAAATGGTATTGGTTACCTCGCTCAAGAAGCTTCGGTGTTTAGAAAGTTAAGCATTGAAGATAATATTCTGAGTGTGCTTCAAATGACAAAACTCAGCAAGAAAGAGCAGCACGATAAAATGGAATCGCTTATTGAAGAGTTTGGTCTTGGCCATATCCGCAAAAACCGTGGTGACTTACTCTCTGGTGGCGAACGTCGACGTACTGAGATTGCACGTGCTTTGGCAACTGACCCAAATTTTATTCTTTTAGATGAACCTTTTGCTGGTGTTGACCCAGTGGCAGTTGAGGATATTCAGCGTATTGTTGCCAAGCTTACTAAGAAAAACATAGGGATTCTTATCACAGACCATAATGTACAAGAAACACTTGCCATTACTGACCGCACCTATTTAATGTTCGAAGGTAGCATACTTAAAGCTGGTGAGCCTGAAGAACTTGCTAACGATGAAATGGTGCGCAAGGTATACCTAGGTCAAAACTTTGAGCTGCGTAAGAAGAAAATAGAATTTTAAACACTAAGCGTTGTTAGGCGTTATTCTCCTCACTTAATTTTTGATTAGACACCATATCTCTTTCTTTCAACAACTTCTTTTGATATCGTCCTTGAACAATATCTACAATAACGAGTACCACAATTACAAAGTAAAAGGTTGTTTTACTCATTGGCACAATTTCGTTACCAAATATCTTTAGATGTGCTAAATGTCCACCTTCGGTAACTAGCATAATACCTACAATAAATAAGATAAATAAACCTAAGACTTCATACATTCTATTTTTTGCTAAAAATGCTGAAATACGATCTGCTAAAAATAACATGAGCAAACCACTAGCAACAATTGCTATTGCCATCACTATAAAGGCTGTAGTAGAATTATCGAGTTCATTTGTTAAGCCTATAGCTGCCAATATAGAATCGAAAGAAAACACAAGATTCATAATAACGATACTGGTAATAACAGCTCCAGAAGATTTAAGACCTTTAGACCCATTTTCTACATCAATATCTAAATCTTTTAAAGAAATCATATGCCATATTTCCTTAATAGCAGTATAAATGATAAAGCCACCACCAGCTAACACAATAAGGCTGTGACCATTAAAAGCAAACTTTAAAACATCTTCAATTTCTCCAGTTAAAAACTTAAAGGGCTCTTGAAAATAGTCAATAACCGAAACTAGCAAGAACAGCAATACAATTCTTAAGCCTATTGCAATTAAGATTCCTATTTTGCGTACACGTTTTCGATCGTGTTCTGGTGCTTTTTTAGATTCTAAAGAAATGTAAAGAAGATTGTCAAAACCTAATACTGCTTGAAGCATAATAAGCATCAAGAGTGTAAAAATAACTTCAGCCATAACTAATTAATTAATTGATTTCTGAGTGAATAATGAAACTAGAATATATCCTATAATAATTATTGGGATTGCAACAAATTTGAAAAACACTAGTAACAAAATACTAGCCAACAAAAATAGATAGCGCACCGCATTTGGTTTAAAATCCCATGTGCTAAATTTTAATGCAAATAGTTTAACTTTTGAATTAAGAAGTATACAGCTTACTACAGTTAGGCCAATTAAGAACCAAATATTCCCCAATAAGTTTGAAACCGTTATAGAATATTGAAAATGTAAAATTAGTGGTAATGACAATATTAAAATTGTATTCGCCGGAACTGGTAATCCTTTAAAATAGGACTGTTGGTCTTCATCTATATTAAACTTAGCTAATCTGTATGCCGACGCAATTGTAATTAAAAAGCCTACAAGAGCCAGAGGCGTAATTTCTACACCAACCCAACCGACAGTGGCATTCCAACCATCATCAACAACAAAAGCACCTTGACCACCAAGTGCATCTTGTATTAAACCATACATTACTAACCCAGGAACAACGCCACTTGTTACCATATCTGCTAAAGAGTCAAGTTGTACTCCTAATTGGCTCTGAACCTTTAACTTTCTGGCTAAAAAACCATCAAAAAAATCGAAAAAAATACCCAGAAAAACAAACAACGCAGCACCAACAAATTGATTTTGAACCGCAAATAAAATTGCAATACATCCTGAAAAAAGATTTAATGCCGTAAAAAGGTTTGGAATATGTCGCTTCATTGAATTCGTAGTGAAGTTTGTGTAAAAATATAAAAGTATTTTAGTTCTGTTAGTAAAACATGCAATAAGTGAGAGTTTTTGAAGTTTAATAAAAACAAAATATTGTGCATCTTTGTAAAAAAATTGTTTTTGAAAAATTACGCTGTAATTCTTTTACTATTTGTAGTATCTACTACTTTAGGTCAAACAGCTAGAAAATACTCCAATGAATTTTTGAATATTGGAGTAGATGCTGCTGCTTTGGGTATGAGTAACGCCGTTACTTCGCACACCAATAATGTAAACTCAGGGTATTGGAATCCTGCTGGTTTGGTTCATTTAGAAGATAATCAGCTTGCCTTAATGCACTCAAGTTACTTTGCTAATATTGCCAATTACAACTATATAGCTTATGCCATGCCAATAGATGATAGAAGTGCCGTTGGCATATCGGTAATTAGATTTGGTGTTGATGATATTTTAGATACTACGCAACTTATTGATGACCAGGGCAATATAAGCTATGACAGGATCAATACATTTTCTACTGCAGATTATGGTGTTACACTATCGTACGCTCGAAAATTACCAATAGATGGTCTCAACTATGGAATTAATGCCAAAGTTATCCGAAGAGTCATTGGTGATTTTGCTTCGGCATGGGGTTTTGGTTTTGATGCTGGCATTCAATTTGAAAGCAAAAACAATTGGAAGTTTGGGTTCATGGCTCGTGATATAACGACAACATATAATTCGTGGACTATTGATGAGGAAAAGTTTGGTGAAATCAGTGGTGCTATTGATGGGCAGAACCAGACGCTACCAGAAAAATCTGAAATTACTTTACCTAAATTAGAATTAGGTGTTTCTAAATCCTGGTTGTTTCATTACGATTACTCGTTACTTGCTGCTTTTAACCTCAATGTGCGTTTTGCTGAAACAAATGACGTATTCTCTACTTCGGCTTTTAGTATGGCTCCGGCATTAGGATTTCAATTTGGATATACAGATTTAGTATTCTTAAGAGCTGGTGTTGGTAATTTTCAGAATGAATTGCAAATAGATAATTCTGAAAACTTAACGTTTCAGCCAAACTTTGGTGTTGGTTTTAAATACAAAGGCATCGAAATAGATTATGCTTTTACCGATATAGGTGACCAAAGTGCTGCGCTATACTCCAATGTATTCTCTGTAAAATTAGATTTCAGTATTTTTAGATAGAAATTAAAAGGTCTCGACTATACTCGGCCTGACAAAAAATTATAAATGAATCGTCTACTACTTATAGTTTCTATTTTATTAATCAATTTTAGTTTCTCTCAACAATTTCAACTGTCTCCGCAAGCAGAAATATCGGTATTAACTATTGGTCAAGGTACAAACTTAAATGACGCCTTTGGACATAGTGCCTATCGTATTAAAGACAAAGCATATGGAATTGATGTGGTATACGATTATGGTAGATATGATTTTGACACGCCTAATTTTTATCTAAAATTCGCGCAAGGAAAATTAAATTACCTCATTGGTAAACGTAACTTTTCGGATTTCTATAAAATTTATAGATTTTATGACCGCACTATGGAAGAGCAGGTACTTAATCTCTCTCAAGAACAGAAGCAAAAGATTTATAATTACTTAGTAAATAACTACAAACCTGAGAATCAAAAATATCTCTATGATTTCTTTTATGATAATTGTGCCACAAAGATTAGAGATGTTGTTAACATAAGTTCAAGTAATAGTATTGCTTATAATAAATTAAAAGACCAACCCGAGAAATCTTTTAGGGATATGATTCATGAAAATGTAGGCCAAAATACTTGGGGAAGTTTTGGAATTGATATTGCACTTGGGTCTCTGATTGATAAAACCACGACCAAAGAAGAGCAGCTATTTTTACCCAAGTATGTTTATTTACATTTTGAAAATGCTACAATAAACAATCAGCCATTGGTGAAAAGTAGTAGTAAAATATATACTTCAAAACACAAAAAAGAATACAAAAAGGTAGGTGTATTAAACCCACTTCTCATCATGTCTTTAATATCTGTATTCATAATTTATATCACATACAGAGATTTTAAAACTAAAAAACGAACCAAATGGCTGGATGCCATTTTGTTTTCTATTACGGGATTAGCCGGAGTAATACTTCTATTTTTATGGTTTGGCACTGACCATGGTGTAACGGGCTATAATTACAATCTACTATGGGCATTTCCGTTAAATCTGTTATTAATTTCTCAAGTATTTAAGTCTAAAGTAAAACATTGGTTTAGAGGTTATCTAAAGTTTTTAATCATTATGCTTTGCCTAATGACTTTACATTGGATTATTGGAGTACAAGTTTTCGCCTTAGGTTTATTACCAATCTTGATAGCACTATTTATTAGATATCTGTATTTAGTTAAGTATTTTAAAAACTAACTAGCTACTGACCGCGATAATAGAGCACAGTACTCAATGTTTTTAGAAGAATATTTAAATCAAGAAATGGGCTTCGGTGTTTTATGTAGTACAAATCGTATTGAAGCTTCGTTAAGCTTTCTTCAACAGAACCTCCATATCTCGAGTTCACCTGAGCCCAACCTGTAAGTCCAGGTTTAATGATATGTCTAGTTTCATAAAATGGTATGGAACGTGAGAGCTCAGCAACAAAAAATGGGCGTTCAGGTCTTGGACCTATTATGCTCATTTCACCTTTTAAAATATTTATAAATTGAGGCATTTCGTCTAATCGTGAACGCCTTAAAAATTTTCCAAATGTGGTTACTCGAGAATCGTCCTTTGTTGCCCATTGCGCTCGTTTCGCTTCAGCATCAGTAACCATTGTCCGAAACTTATATATCGTAAACAAGGTGCTATTTCTACCGATTCGTTCTTGCGTATAAAATAATGGTCCTTTATTACCTATTATATTTCCAATATATATAAATGGAACGATCAATAACATAAACAAAATACCAAACACAGAGAATAATATATCAAATGTGCGTTGAAAGAATTTATAAAGCTGGTTTTCGTTATTTCTACTAAACGGGAAGTATTTGTAAAAATCTTTACCTACGTATTGTATCGGTACTTTATTAGTAACTTCTTCATATACTTGAGTATACTCTCTTATCTTATAACCACGTTCCAAGAGTAACATTAGCTCATGATACAAATCTGGAGTGATATTTTCCGCGTTGTTGGCTGCTACAATAATTTCAGAGATTTGTTCTTCCATTATTACAGTTGATAGGTATTTTGAGGTGTACTCTTTTAGCTTGTTATACTTAATAGAATCTGTAGAAATGCCTTCACTATTAATAAAACCAACAAAACTATAACTTGAATCCGCTGTGGTTAATGTTGTTACTATATTATCGATATTAGATAATTCACCAACTAACAAAACACGTTTAAAAAAGCGAGGTGATGCAATTAAGGTATTGTACAATACTCTCCAAATAAAAACAAAAGCAATTAAAGCAATATAAAAATAGATGATTTGTAGTCGAGCTTCAGGTAAAAAGGGTGTAATAATTGGTGTGAGTAAATAAAGCAATACTACAGTAGACATGCATAACACAATATTTCTAAAACTCACATCGAGTTTACTTGCTTTTTGGAGGTTATACAGTTCAAAAATTGTCCCAAATATTGTAATATAAATAACTAAAACAATTAATGGTACAGTATTCTCTGAAGAAATATTTAAATACTCAAAATCAAAATATGTAGACAATACAAAAATCCCCAAAAAGACAACCAAAATATCAACTATACGCAACAACACCTTGCGTTCTGATATTTCAAAGTGGATAGTATTACTTTGTTTCATGTGGGGGATTTAATTTGTATAAAGATAAAAGTCTTAAAAAAACTATAATTACTATTCTTCAAAAATTTTATGCCATTTGTTTTTTGTGTGTTTCCAATCAAAGGTTTCAGCTTTTGCTCTAGCATCTATTGATAGTTTATTTCTTAGTTCTTTATTATTAAACAATTCAACAATACATTTCCCCATGGCTTCAGTATCATTTTTGTCAACTAATAATCCATTTTCACAATGACTAATTAAAAATGCTAAGCCACCAACATTTGTAGATACGATTGGAAATCCTAGCGCCATTGCCTCAATAAGGCTCACAGGCAAGTTATCATAATTAGTGGTATTAATAAAAATGTTATAATTTTTAGATAATGTGATCCATTCTGGTTTACTAAGTTTGCCGGTAAATTTAACATCTAAATTTTCTGTATTAGCTTTTTCTTTTAAATGTGTTAAACTACCATCACTATCAGGACCAACCATACATAAACTCACCTTGTATCCTAAATCTAATACCTCTTTCAAAACATCTATAGCCATTTGAGGATTATAGATTTTTGAGAATGAACGTACCCATAATAATCTAATAGAGTTGAAATCTTTAGCAATTACTTGATAATTATTTATTTCTATTGAATTCGGTATGAATTCAATATTTGAAAATCCAGCTGTTTCAAAAGCATTTTTAATATATAAAGAAGGTGCAATGTTTTTTTTGCTATGCTTAAAAATCATTCGAGAAAATCTAGGATTTGAAGCCAAACGATTTGGTAAATTACCACCGTGCAGAATTGGCACATAATCAATACCAAGTAATCTACAGATTTGGCTACAGCATAATGCGTAATAAAAGTTTTGAGTACTGTAAGTATCTATTACAACATAATCTGCCCATTTGGAGTACCTCATACAACTCCATAACATATGAAGAATTCGGAAGAATTTATTTGTATACGACGAAGCATACCTAAGCTTGTATCCTTCATTTTCAAATAGTTTTCCTAAAACTTGAATTGATGAAGGATTTGACTTAATTGACTTTAAGTTGTTTCCTATGTACAATAGGTTTTTCATACGTTACATTTAATAATGCTAATGCGTATAAAACGGCAGGCGCTGCTATACGTATTCCTGAATGATTTATCGTTGCAAACCAAAACGCTAAAAACGAAAAGAAAAATATATTCCGCCTATTATTTGTTCTATATGCTAAGGGTTTAAATATCAAAATAAGAATACATATTATCCCAAACAATCCATGCTCTGACAGCAATCTACCAAGTTCGTTATGTGAAGGTAATTGTTGCCCTGTTTCTTGAACTCTTTTATTTTTTACTCTTGATGCTCCAATCCCCAAAAATGGGCTTTCTAAAAAGCCATCAACTTCTTCAAGAAACAAATCCCACCTACCAGTAGTTAAATCCTCTTTTTCTCTTCCTAAAGCATCCTGGTTTGCATACCTCTTATCGATTAAACCTCGTGTTTGATTAGAGCTTACAACCCAAGTAATAGCTAATATACTTACCAAAAGGAAAACCGAACCAAACAATGGAACTAATCTCTTTATTTTTAAGCGTAATACTACTGTACCGAAAAAAGCTGCTGTTACTAATGCCGCGGCTAGTACGCCACCACGACTAAATGTTACAATGGCTCTAAATGTCATCGCTGCCAAAATTGTAAGGTTAAGTAGTTTTAAAAACAAGTTTGGCGATTTTAAAATCAACCTAACAACTACACAAAAAATTCCTAAACCTAAAATCGTAGATACTTGATTAGGACCAAATCCACCTGATAGTGCTGCATTTGATGCAGTTCCACTTAACCTATCTTTAATTGTTGGCGTGTATAAAAACAAGTAGGTTGTCGTTGATATTATTGGTAATAAGATGTATAATATGAGCTTATGAATTTGTTGATAAGTTACCTTTCTGTCATAGCAAAAAAGTGCCGCAAGTCCTAAGCAAACTGGACCACTCAATACAAATGTAATATTCGACCTAAACTTGGCATCAATAGTTAAAGTAATAGAGGCGACTATTATGGCAGGTATTAATAAAAGGAGATATATAAAGTAGGCATAGCCCTTACCCGAAACACCACGATAGAACATTCCTATTAAAACAAATACAATAACCAAGTATTTTGAAGCTTCATACGCTAATCCGCCTTTGGTCATCCTAAACAAAATTTCAATACCAACAAAATATGCACAACCAAGTAGAACATTCATTGTAAGGTTAGAAGTTGACGATGTAATAATGCGGTACAAAAAGTAACCCATTATGAGTAAGAAGAATATTTTGGCAAAGGGTTTGAAAATAAAAAATACCAAACCCAAACCTATATGTAATACTACAAGTTGTGTGTAAGAGGATGTATTTAAAAATTGGTATCTCAATTTATGCTATCTACAAGAATTTCTTTTAATATTCTATTATTATAATAACTAAATGTAAAACACTTAACTAAATCTTGGCTTCTATGAGCAAGCTTTTTATAGTCGTCATTTTTCATCTCAAAAATACTTTCTAATTGGGATTTTAATCCAATTGAATCTGGTGAAGACAATATTAACCCATTTTGATTATGCTTAATATATTGTTCTATCGACGATACTGAAGATACAATTGGTACACAACCAAAATTTGCAGCTTCTGCGATGACCTTCGGAAATCCTTCTGAAGCTGTTGTTGGCAACAAGAAAAAATGACTTTTACGATAAATATTGAACACTTCATTTCGGCCTAAAAATCCATGGAATATAAAATTAATTGAGCTCTGATTAGCACTAGTTTGAAAACTCTCCTTTTCAGAACCATCACCAATTAGATGTATATCGCCTACTCTATTTTTTTGATCCTCAGGCAAATTGTTAAATGCCTCTATAATTCGGCCAACACCTTTTGGAGTTTCTAACCTCCCAACAAAGCAAAAATTTATGTTTTGTTCTAATTCTTTCGTTTTTAATATTGAGGTACCATTTTTTAAATCTATGTCCTCAAGACATGGATTCTCGAAAGTTAAGCAGTGTTTTGGTTGATTTGGCCAATTCCCATTAATTGTAACTGTTCTCCTCTGATGTTTTAACAGCAATCTTTGTATGCGATAACCTAGTGGCGGTTTATGTTGATTCCAATTACCTGCGTACTTAAACCATCCTTTTTTCTTGGTAAATAATGTGAGAAATGGAATAAGATAAACACCTATTCCTGTTGGCACTCTTAACTGAAACGCATCTACATCTCTCAAAGCTTTTGAAACCAAATACACAACTTTAGGAAAGTACAGCATCAGTTTCAATTTACTCCATATTGATGTTCCTCCTAAAGCTGGTAATGCCTTAAAGTTTATATTATCAACAGTATAAGGACTCGAACTTTTAGGAGCTTTACCACTATGCAACATTGCTAAATGTGTTATAGCCGTAAAATGAGGTGCTAAATGATTGATTTCATTTATTGTAGGTCCCCAACCAACAATAGTACCATCGGTTGTTTTATAGTGTTCTGTATGTGAAATTATTAAAAGTCTCACAATTCAATATAGTCAATATAACGTTGAATGATATTTTTCCATTGGTGTCTTTCTGCCCATAATTTTGATTCAGCTTCAAATTCATCTCTATTATCAAGAATCCGATCCATTGCATTAATAAATTCAGTTGTATGTGACGCATTAATAAGCAAACCCGATTTTCCGTCAGAAATTGCATCTTCAATACCACAACCTTTTGAGCCAATGGTTGGTAATCCAAAATAATTAGCTTCGATTAATGCAATTCCAAAACCTTCTACATCTCCCGTTTTGGTAGTTTGACTTAACATTACTGAGATATCAGATACCGAATAAAAGTTCACCAACTCTGAATGAGACACGTGACCATGAAAAGTAATATGCTTACTTACGTTTAGTGATTTAGCAAGAGCTAAGCACTGATCTGCTTCTGTTTTAAACCCGATGCAGTGATAATGTGCATTTGGGTATTGTTCTAAAACCTTTGGTAAATGTTTGATAACTTCTGCTTGACCTTTACGTTCTGTAACATTACCAACGGTAAGCAATTTTGGCGAACCGCTTAAAACTAATGCTTCTGATAATTTAGAATCGCCTTTTGAAATTGAAAACCCATTTGGTATAACCCTTATATTCTTAAGCAAAAGATGATCTACCAAAGATTTTGTGTAGTTAGAAACTGCAATTACCTTATAGTATCTTCTTAACGAATTATCTACAGATGTTCTTAATCTTGGATTAGAAAAATTAACTTCTGTGCCATGAATAACCGCTATAGTCTCTGCTTTAACTAATGATTTTAAAAATGCTCCAACCCATAGTGGAAATTTTCCTGAGCACACTAACACATCAGCCTTTTTACTTAATTTATAACATATCCATATACGTTTTAAATACATTAAACTTCTAAAACGTTTTTTTGCAACGCGATATATATTACTTTTTAATATGTTATCAAATTCTGCTTCTTTAGATCTAGTATCACGTTGGTCTGCAATTACGGACACTTTGTATCCAGACTCCGATAAATATTCTGCTAAATTGAGCGCATGGTTTCCTATGCCACCTGGTAATGGTGGAAACTCTGAAGTCAGAAGCACAATATGTTTCTTAGGAATAGACATTAATAAATTTGAATTTTCGAACCTTCATTTAACTTTTTTGAAGCTAAATACCATGACCTCAACACCTGCAGTAAAATTAGTGGTGATAGCAACACAGCAAAAACACCACTTACAATAAGCATCGGCTTATTGCCTTTAAATCGGTATGGTAGGATAGATATCGGCACCGTTCTTAGTAAAGACAAGATGCTTTGTCTTTTCCCGAAATACCGTCTAAAAAAGTATAATACACTTGGTATTGGTCGTGGTTGAAATAGATGTTTTGTTCTAAAGGCATCCCAGCTTCCCATATCACGTAAACCGCCTGAATTAACTTTTAAATGCAAGCGCTTAGCATAGGGATTTGAAATGTTTTTATAACCATTTAAAAACGCTCGTAATCCAAATTCGCCATCACCCATACGTTGCTTTTCAAACTGCCTATCAAACAAACCAATATCTTTAAAAATAGCTTTCTTCAATAATACATTTCCTGTATCTAATTGATCACTAATTTTAAAATATGCATAATGTGCTGGAATCTTATCTCCAACTTTTGAAATTGATACACCAGAAGATAAATCTGCATTAAAAAAGTCTAGGGTTTTTAAATGCTGAGACATCCAATTGTGTTCTATTCTACTATCATCATCAAAAAGTAAAATATAATCGCCTTTGGATTGTCTTATAGCAACATTTCTGGCTAGCCACAATGCTTTTTCTTCTTGATATAGTGCCGTTAAATTTAGCTTAAATGATGTGTAAAATTCTTTTTTAAATGGCTCAGATTGATCAATAACTATGACCTCAAAATTTGAATAGTCTTGCTTCTCTAAATCGGTTAAAACATCCTTAAGATATTCGTAACGATTAAGTGTAGGTATTATAATTGAAATTAATGGGTTCTTGGCTATTAATTGGCTATCAAAACCGTTATAATCTTCATATTTAACAATCTCATTTTTATTATTATAGCGCTCAACAAAACGTGTATTCTTGAAACCTCGATATTCTTTTATAGGATTTTTGAAACTCAATATGCGTAGTATAAAAACATAAAGGACCCAAGCTTTATTAAAATACTTTCTAGCAAATACGTAATTGTCAAATACGGATACATTTTCAATATCGTTTATAGAGTCTGAATAGTCTATATAACCATTTTGTAATGCTCTCCATGACAAGTCGTATTGTTTAGCTATTTCAGAATTATAAGCATTATCAACTTGAAATGTTGAGTTTATAAATTCATCAACAACAGGGAATACTGAGCTTTCATCTTGTCTATTTAAGCCAAAATAATGTGTAGGTTGCAGGTATTTGAGGAATTTAAACAACATCCTTAGTTAAAGTTTTGGGTACACAAAATATGTTTAAAGGTAGTACATTAGAATCATCGAAGTGATCTAACTTCATATCATAAATTATATAATCCAAATTTTTAAAGAAATCTATGATTTTTTTATCTGAATTGGTTTCGACAATAACAATAGGTTTATTATCTCTAATTACATTAGATGCACCTTTTAAAATGTCTAACTCAATACCATCGACATCAATTTTAATTAAATTGATTTGGTGTATTCGATGTTTTGCCACAACGTCATCAATTCTAACCATCTCTACATTGTAAGTTTCGATACTTGATGTCATTTTGTTAGTATTAGATGAGAACGCACTTGCATTCAGTGTAATCGTTTTATTAAAGTTACCAACTGCATTATTGTAAACTTTAAAATTTGATTTAAAATCTGCATTTAATGTAATTGTTTTCTCAATACATCTATATAAGTTCTTATTAGGTTCAAAAGCATAAACGTTCCCATTTCGTGCCACCGAATTAGCCCAAACACTACCTAAGTAACCAAAATTTGCCCCTATATCTAGGACTTTCAAATCTATTCGATTTGGAAAGTACGTTTTTACAAGCTGAAAACTGTTTCGCAATACGGTATTTTCTATGCCAACATATTTGGCTTTTGAGCTTGTTTTAATAGAGGCTACAAACTTAAAATCCACATCATAATCACCATACTTTCTATTAATTTTTACGGTTGCCGTTTTAAATCCGCTATCATTATACAACAAGACTCTTCTAAAACCTTTTAACCATTTAGCTTGACCAATCTTTTTTCGAAGCTTTACAGGTATTCTATGATATATTTTGACTAAAACGCTATTCATAAAATTCAATAAACGCTTTAATTTGTTGTTCTACAGTAAAGCTTTCGAAAACCCGATGCGCTGCATTTTGTTTTATGTGATGCAATACCTTTTCATCTTGACTCATAATCTCCTTTAAAGTTGATGCCAATAGTTCTGGTTTGCGTTTTGGTACAACAAAACCAGTTTTGTTATTAATAATATTCTCTGGTAAAGCACCACCGTCAGACACCACACATAAACATTGCATTGCTTGTGCTTCTAAAACAGCATTGCAAAACCCTTCAGAAATACTATATTGAATATAAATATCTGTTTCAGCTAAAATTTTTATAGTCTCTTTATGGGTTAATTTCCCAATAAATCTCACATTATCCTCTAAATCTAACTCATGAATCGTATATCTCAATGCTTCAAACTCTATACCTTCACCAATGATTTGATACTCAAAATCTACACCTTCAGTTTTTAGAATTCCTAAGGCTTCAATTGTATAATCAATACCTTTTATCCAATGTAACCTCGCAATTGTAGTTAACAAAATTCTGTCCTTCTTAGACCTTGTATAATTCAAATCAAATAACTTCGGGTTGATTGCAGGATAAATAATTTTTTTCGGTTTATCTGCTGGTAAGCCAATTTTATAGGCTCTTGACAACATATAATTTGATATTGCATGAACTTTATCTACTAGCTTCCAAACCAGGTCATAACAATTGGGATGTTTTAGCGGATATACATCCATATCATATCCTCTACAGCTCACTGCCATTTTTGCACCAATGGCTTTACTTACATGTTCACTTCCTAGTGCTAAAGTTGCAAAACCAAAATGGAGCCAATCAATGTTAGCCTTGATTATATGAGAATTGGTGTAGACATTTTTTAATATGCTACTGAAATTACGTTGGTTTGATTTTTCAAGTTTAAAGAATTTTAAAACACGTTTTAAATACGGTAAAAGTTTAAAGAAAACCCAAATTGTTTTAAAGATTTGTAATACTATATTTCTATGAATTTTAGGCGCAGAAACGACCTTGCACGCACTGTAAGTCTGTTTAGTCTCTCTAACAAATAAAGTAACATCGTAACCATTATCGATTAACCCTTTAATTTTTGAATTGAAAAAGGTTTCAGAGTACGATGGTGCTTTTGCTAATACTATACCTATCTTCATTTGCTGGAGTTTACTAAATTTTGATAGAGTATTTGGTGTTTTTCTATACTACCTTCAAGGGCATAGTTTTGAAAGGCAAAGTCGTACATTGATTGAGCTAGAGCTAATTTTTCGTCTGAATTTAAACTCCTAACATATTCAATTTTAGACTTAATATCCTTTACATCATTTGGTTTGAATATGCAAGATTGAAAAGGCGCTAAAATATCTTTAATTCCTGAAATTCGCGATCCTAAAACGATACGACCTGATAACATGGCTTCAATAGGTGCAATTGGTTGTCCTTCTTTACGACCTTCATCTTTTGTTGGTATTACAAAAACATCAGCAAGTGCTAAATAGGATTTTATATTCTGTTTTTTACCTGTAAATACTACGTTTGCTGACTCATACATATGTATTAAATCTATTGCATAGTCTGATGTATCATCACCAACAATAAAAATCTTTATTTTAGGATCATTTAATTGCTTTACTGCTTCTAGTAGTAGTTCAATACCTTTTACGGCAACAAGATTAGCGATACTCACAATCACAAAATCATCTTGTTTTACATTATAACCATCTTCATTTTGATAGGCTTTATCTAAAATCCCAAAATCTTCAACATTAAGACCTATTGGTATGGCTTCAATTTTATCTTTCATATTACTGAAAAATTGAGATTTCATATCAGTATTTATAGTTATTATCTTGGAGCTAAGTTTGGAACGCCAATGCCAAGCTCTATTTCCCCAACCCATTGCCTTTTTAGTGTATACATATGGTATTCCTGAAAGCTTAGCTGCAAGCGGTTCAGTAAAATCACTACTCCAATGCCATGAATGAATCAGGTCAAAATCGTGGTTTCTAAAAAATATATTAATACGCCATATGCGATAGGGCAGTTTTATTAAAGGATAATAGCTCGATTGAAAGCTAAACACATGAACAGGCACACCAAGTTGCTCTATTTTTTCAAAAAATTTACCTTTAGTATGGAAACAACAGATTTGAGGTTCGAACTTAGACTTATCGATATGTTTTACTAAATCATAAACCACTTTACCACTACCTGCAGTATCAAAATTTGGAATCGTGTACAATATTTTAATACGCTTAGCCATGGTTTTGAGTTTGATTAAACTTTGCCAACACCAAAAGCATATTTAAAGGATGTGCATTTTTTAATTCTTCACCGCTGTAAAAGCCGTTCAAGTACTTATCAATAACTGGCTTTGAAATAAATTTTGATAGTTTTGACTCCAATAATACATCTCGCAATTCTGCATTATTCGCCTCTCCTAAAAACTGAAGCTCCCAATTGCGCTGAATATACTTTTGTCCAGTCAATCGCAATATCCCTCGATTCAACTTATTCGAAATCTTGTAGCGTATTGTTTTTAAACTATTAGGAGCCCTATAATTGTATAAATTATAAGGGCGTTTGTCTTGCCACATTAGCTTTGCTAATTCAGGATTTCTTCGCTTGATATATTCAATTTGAATTTTTCTGTCGTTAAGATAATCTTCAGGAATTGTACAAATAAACTCACACATGCGATTATCGTAATATGGTAACGTTATTGATTTAGAGTTTTCAAAAATAGAAAGATTAACTGAAGTCCATCTTGGCGCCCAAAATTTAGACTTAAATGCACGCAACCTAGCATTTGTGTTATCTATATCAATAGTTCCTAATGCATCAGAAATTCGTTTTAGGAAATACGATTTAAAATCACCTTTTATTCCCCAAGATGCCCATAAATCTTCTGCAAATTGCAGTCCATTACGTTTAAGAAGTTTTTGACTTAAAAACTGTACCTGTTCATCATGAGGTATTTCATTTAAGCCATAACTATCAAAAAGTACATCGCCCCAATGGCCTAATGAAAATACATCTCCTAAACTAGAAAATTTTTCAGAAATGGCCATTTGTCGTGGGCTTGTAAAATCTGAATAACATTGATTAAGCTTTACAAGCTCATCTAAACGTTCCCAGAGATATCCTTTTTTTATTTTATAAGAATGAAAATCAAACCCACAAACATCTGCTACTTGTTGTGCAATTTTTGATTCTGCAAATCCATTTTCGTATTCATAACTATATGCGCTAACATCAGCGTTTAAATATTTTAAAGCTGCAGCTTGAGTTCTGCTATCTAATCCGCCTGATAATGGCAAAATTACTTTTTTACCAGAAGTTTGTTCGGAAATTATAGTCTCAAAAAGAACAGAAAATTCATCAACTGCATCAGAGAACGCTAATTCTCTTGGGGTATAATGCCATTCAAAATATGTTTTACTCTTTTCAAGGGTATTATTAGAACTCAACTCATTAATGCTAGCAGCAGGTAAGACTTTTTTATTTAACCAAAAGGTGTCCTGATCTAAGAAAAATCCTATAGCAGCAAAGATGCAAATAGCTTTTAAATCTAATTTATCATCATTTCCAGTAGAAATAAGATGAGGTGATTTTGGTATAATATCATTCTTTAATTTAGTCATAAATCAATAGAATTATATAATTCTATAAACTCTTCTATTTTCTTAGGTCCATAAAATCTTTCTTTTACATTATTAAATGCATTATTAGCTAACTCCATCCTTTTTTGTTGCGACGAGGTTTTTACTTCTAAAAGAGATTTGGCCATGGATTCTGGATTTCTGACCTTACATAACCATCCTGTTTTTTCAGGTATTACCACCTCTGACATACCTCCACAATCAGACGAAACAACCAATAAACCAATTGCCATAGCCTCAACAACAACATTTGCTATACCTTCATTGATACTTGGTAAAAGTAATGTATCATAAGTTTGCATTTTTTTATAGAGTTCATGCTGTGTCATTCCTGTTTGGAATTCTATATTAGATGTTAAATTATATTCGTTTACCATAAAAATTAATGACTCTGGTAACTCTCCTTCGGCTATTATAGTATATTTAAAATCTACGCCATTCATTTTTAATAAATACATAGCTTCAATAGCATAATTGTATCCTTTAACCCAATGATGTCTTCCAACAGATAAAATTCTGAGTTTATTAATTTTTTCTTTTTTATCGTTTTTAAAATATTCAAAAGTAACTGGCTTAAGCTGAGTATATATTAATTTCACGTTTTTTAAACTATTATTATATAGTTTAGCTTCTGTTATTATTGCCTGAGACACCCCATGAAATGCATCTACACTTGAAAAATTTTCTCTGTATGATTTTGCTAATTGTTTATCTACTTTGGGCGAATAATTAATATGAGATCCTAGTAAACTTAGTATTATTTTTTTGTTGAATTTACGTTTTAAAAATAGCCAGTGTTCTAAATCTTTTGCCCATTGCACATGAAAAATATCTGGTATATATAATACTACAGGCACATACCTACTCCACCAAATCCACCTCACATATACAGATGAATACGATTTGATTTCATTTATTAAAATGCTAAATCTTTTTGGGTATATTATTAGTAATAATAAAGAACGAAAGAGTGTAAATACAAGTCTAATTCCTCTATTTTTTGAATCGCCATATACTTTAATATTTTTGTTATTGTATGCAACACGTTTAGACTTTTTCCCAAACAATAACACCGAGACTTCATGCTCTGCCAACCCTTCTATAAGGTTTTCTATAAAGGTTGTACTCGGTATGGAGCCAGAATAAATCGCTATTTTAAGAGGTCTTTTCAATTACTTTATTTATTATGCAACTCATGATAAAATTGTGAAATTGATTTAGAAATGATTTTCCAACTAAAACAATCAACGGCTTTTTTTCGAACAGATAATGACATATGTTTTTGCAATTCTTGACTATTAATAACTTTTGTAATAACAGTAACACTGTCTTGAACGGTTGCTGGGTCTAACAGAATACTACTTGTATTACTTAAATAATCACTATTACCTCCTACTTTGGTTGTAATTATTGGTAAACCACAGGCCATAGCCTCAAGTATTGAATTACATGCAGTGCTATCCTTTAAAGGTAAATAAAGTAAGGTTGCTTTCTGATATAATTCTAAAAGTTTATAATCATCAATATTTGAGAATACATTAACTATTGGCGAATCACATACGTTGTTTCTAAAATCTTCGCGTAATACAATATTGAATATTATGGATTGATTTTTATTCTCAAATACTTTAATTACTTTATTTAAAGTATCAAAATCTCTTAAATGTTGACCAACAAACAAAATATTGGGCTTATTAGAGGACTTGAAAACATCTTTGGAAGGTTTAAAAAAATGAACATCTACTCCATGCGGAATGTATTTTACATTATCCAGGCCAAACGTCTCTTTAATAAAAGAAACCTGATTAGAACCCACTACAATAGCACCATCCAATTTTGATAAATATGTTGTATTTGAAATTTGTGTCTTTAAAATAGAAGGTGGTTTATGAAATGTAGCACAGACTTTTGTTTTATGTAGAAAGGGTTTCAAAATGCTAGCTATTCTAATATCTCTTTCTGCATTTAGGTAATGGATAGTTTTTGCTCTTATGCCATATTTAAGAATCTTGATAGTTAGATTAATATCTTTAAAAACACTGTTTGAATCATAGATTCCTGCATCCTGATCTGTTCTTTGACTTATATATTTGGCTACTCTATATGGAATATACTTAGGTGTTGCAGAAATTAAAGAATCTTCACCGTATTGAGTTAACTGATTGTATCCAGAAACACTGGCATGATGAGAAGAACGATGATATACTTTGAAAACTTTCATTTAATTATTTGGTAATCAAAACTGTTGTTTATTACATACTTCATTCGCTCTACTGGATTTATATAATTTTCATAATATTTCCTAGCATTTTTACTAAGCTCTTCTCTCAATTTCATATTATTCAATACCAAATTTACATTTGAAACTAACTCCTCCAAATTATTAAAAAACAATACGTCTTTACCATGTTCTAAGGGAACAGGTAACTCGGCCGTTAAATTTTCAGCTATTATTACTTTACCTTGAGATAAATATTCGGGAAGCTTCCAAGCTGGAGAGTTTGATAAACCTCTTGTATATATAACTATACCAGCATTTTTAACCGCTTTTATATATAGTTTTTGTTCAGTTGGTAAATTCGTTAATGCATCATTGTATAATTCATTGGCAATTTTAGATGGCACGAATCCTCCATTAAAATTATCCCGAAAGTTATTCTTAAGACATTTTATAATAGTGTAACGTTGTTCATGAATTTCTTTTACATCAGTGTCATTCTGGTGAGGGAAACAACGCGTTTGAAACAAAACAGTGTTGGATCGAGATTTTGCATAATGCTGAAAATTACTTAACGCTCTAGATTTTTGAATATAACGCCATTCATTGAGGTTAACATTAATAGATTTTTTAATTCGAGAAAACATGTTTTTATCGAATTTTAAATTAAGATGCATCGTATTAATTATTAAACCAAAAAACATCCTATTTTTATGAGTATAATTTTTGGAATTTAATGGAAACGAAAGCCCAAATCTCTTAATTTTTTGTGCCTGTGATTTTGGCAATTGATTCATATATTTCGTTTCATAATTTCTCTTAAAAACAACATCGCAATGACTCAAGGCATATGCTGAAAATTGATTTGCGGCATCGTATAAATCTATAGCAATCGTTAGGGTTTTTTGTTTCTTTTTGTCAATTATTTTATAATAAGATGTCTTTGGTTGAGGGCGTTTATGCTCTTTATAAACCCGACTACCTTCAATCCTTATTGTACCCAGATATGTTTTTAATTTCAAGTATATTTTTACATCAATCAACCCTAAAGCCTGCATTTCGAATAAGCCAGTATGTATATAAGACGAGTGGTTTACCTCTTGAGGCGCGTATATTTTAACTAAAATATTAGCCATTACTTAATGCATGTTTTACGGATTTATAAATCAATTGAGATGTTACTTCTTCACTATATTTTTTTAGTACAGTTGCTCTACAATTGGATGAAACCTCGGAATAATTACTCAGATTATTTATCACTTCATAAACTAAACTTGCATAATTCTGTTTAGTTGTTAAAAACCCATCAACATTGTGTGTTATAATTTCATCTGGACCTCCAGAACCAGTAATTGCTGCAACAGGTGTACCGCATGCCATTGCTTCTACCGCAACCATTCCAAAGGATTCATGTTGACTTGGCAATAGTAATAAGGACGCATTCTGATAATGTTCTACTAATTGAGAATACGGTACTGGCCCAATAAACTCAGTATTATGCTGTAATTTTAATACTCTTATTTTTTCTCGCAATTCATCAAAATAATGCTTATCACTAAAGGGACCAATAATCTTTAATTTACAGTCAACACCTCTATTTTTACAATAATGTAATGCATCGATAGCTAATTCAATTTGTTTTAATCGAGATATTCTACCAACATACAAAAGTGATTTAGAACTTCTATCTTTCTTTTTAGGCTTGAAGGTAGACGTATCAATACCTAAAGGAATCACTCGAACATCTAATGTTTTAAAACCATCTAGCTGTAAGAGACTTTCTTTTTGTTTTTTTGTATGAACAATAATATGTTTTGCACCTTTATAGTAATCTAATGCCTTTGGTCCCGTGGCTATACTAAGCCCGCCAATCATAGCTATATAAGGCTTATTTTTTAAGGTTAATAGTCTTGCAATCTTTATTGTGTAAGGACTTAAACGTCCGGACATATTAATGATCGTTAAATCATTAGGATTGAAAAAATTAGAATAATAGTGCAGCCATGAACTCTCTTTCCGCCATTTATTTTTTTTCTTGAAATTAAGACTTATCACCGGCCAGAATTTATGGATAATACCATTAACAAATCTAGATTTAGGAAAAAGGCCATAATACAAATACATTACCTTTACAGTATAACCAGCACTTTGGAGACTTTTTAATGCCGACTTATGCGGTTTACTATGAGATGTTAAAACATCACTAAAGCTTAGACCAATTGCTTCTGCTGAAAATGGATGTAGAATTGTAACTGTTTCCTTCGACATTATAAAACACTAAAAAATGAATCTAGACATTCCTGTTGAAGTCTGATAGCTTCTTGAGATTTAGAAAACAATAAATCTTGCTCAATATCTAAATTATTATAAATTGAAATTATATTATCAAACACGAGTTTTGCATCTAAACTGTCAGTTCTAATAGACTTATCATAAAGGCCAAGACTATTTAAAAAATCACTGGTTTTAGACTCATATTCAACCGCAAAAAAAGGGGTATAAGTTGCTGTAGCAAAAACTACAGAATGTAATCTTTGTCCAATAAATACGTCTACCTTATTAAAGAATTTTAATGATTTTTCAATGTTTGGTTCATATTCATGAAAAAACATATCTTTTCTAGACAAATCAACACTATCTAAAACTTCCTTCATGTAATAATAGTCTTTTAAAGCAGTGGCGTAAAAATGAATTCGAAAATTGGAATCTATTAATAATTTTATCAAATCTTTAAAAAACAATTCAACCTCTAATTTATTATGGCCGAAGAGTCTGTTTTCTAAATTACAGAAATTTATACCGATAGTCTTTTCTCCCTTCTTTTTTGTAACTTTTTTCTTTGAAAAATATATACCTGGATCATAAAAAACGTGAGTATCTAAATTTGGAGTAATGTTGTAATCTAAAATTTTTATTGAATTCTCACCTCGTAATGCAGTGAAAACCGAATCCTTTAAAAAAGATTTCCAAGCAATAAAATCAGTAGGAAATCCATTTTCTTTAGCCAAATCAGAGTTAGCCACACCAGTCCCTAATACTGCAAGTTTAGATTTTGGATACTTTTTGTTGTAATAACTCGCAAGTTTTAAAAAACCTTCATCTTTATTCTTCAAAATAAGTGTTCCACCTCCTAATAATATTAAGTCTGGTTTTCTAAAAAAAAGTTTCCTAAAATACCGACCACTAGATGGCTTAGTATAAGAAATTTTATATAAAAAACACCTTTTAAAAAGCATTCTCTTTAAAGCTATGAATACAGCTTCATCACCTAAATTATTTGAATCGGTACAACCGATATAAATTGTTTTAATTTTTCGCGTAAATGTATAAGCAAGATTAGGAACCAGCATTTTTAGTTCAGCCAAAAGTTCTCTTTTATAATAAACAGACTTTTTCATTTTATTACTCTAATCCTTTGCGATGATACTATTAGTAAAAATCCAGTTTTCTCCTTTTTTATAAGATGTAAAACCAAATTTACTGAGAACAGATTTAATTTTATTTTCAGAATTTGGTCTAAAACGTTCATGAAATTCTATAATGATACAACGCACTTTTGGTAACCAATTCTCAAAATATTTTTCGAACACCTCTACTTCTGCTCCTTCAATATCTATTTTAAGTACATCTATTATATCTAATTCGCACTTATTAATTAAACTCGGAATACTTATAGTATCTATAGTGCTTGCTGTATTATTTATAGTTGTATCATCAGACTTCCGTGTTGCAAACCCCCAATGTCCAACTCCTTGATCAAAAACTTCTAATATTTCTCCTTCTGTGTGATGCAGTGCTGCCAGTATGGGTTTAATGTTTTGATAACCATCAACAGTTTCTTTTAGTTTAGCATAATTTGATACTTCTGGCTCTATGGCAAAAATTTTTGCTTCAGGATATCGTTTTGAAAAATATAATGATGCTAAACCTATATTAGCGCCAGCATCAATAATTACCCTTGGATTAAAATCAAATTGAATATCATATTCGTTGTTATGAAATATTTGCTTAAAAGTGCTAAAATCTGTAGTATGTGTTCTAAGTAAAATAGGTTTTAAAAACCCCTTAATATAAATAGTTTCAAATTTAGAATCCTTAAATCTCAGATAGTCGATTCTTCCTAGAAACAATTTTACGTATTGTTTCAAGCCTTCAAGTCCATATGATTTAAGAATACTAAGAAAGGTTTTCATAAAAAAATCAATGTGTTTTGGCTTTTAGGGCTTTTTTGAATGCAAACATAAAATAACGCAAAAAATATAAATCTCTAAAAACAATTGTGTAGTATATACTTTTAAAAAACAGCTCTGGCTTTTTATAATGCCCTAACTCAATTTTACAATGGTTTTTAATAGCTTTATGATATGTGTTTTTTGATAATAAATTAGGAAACTCCTTTCTAAAATCTTTTAATAGGCGCCTTGATGCTAAATGCTGTTGTTTTCTATTTTTAGTTACAGATTCATTATTTTTATGTCGGTTCATTTTTACTAAAACTTTTGGAACCCCATGTATTTTTCTTATTAATGAAAAACGTAATACAAAATCCCAATCCACATTAAAATTCCCGTACGTATTATTAAATGTCAACTTATTTTTTTGATGCACAGATTTACGCCAAAGCATACAGGTATTAACAACTTTTAACTGATGTATATAAAGATGCTTAAACAGTTCTAGACCTGAAGGAAACTGCTTACCATATACCAATATACCCGGAAATAAAACATTGCCACTATCGGACTGGAATTCTGAAATTCCTGAAACCAAACCCACATCACTATGAGCTTCCATAATCTCGACTTGCCATTCTAATCTTTCTGATACATAAATATCATCTTGTTCGGCCATGGCAAAATATTTAGTGCTTTGATGAGCACATTTAATTAAAGCGTTAAGATTATTTGCAAGACCTAAGTTTTGTGGATGTTCAATAATTCTAATTCTTGGGTCATTAAAAGCAAGCGCTATAGCTTTTGACTTGTCCTTTGTGCCATCAATACCAATAATAATCTCAAAGTCCTTATACGTTTGAGACAATAAGCTCTCTAAAGTAGCTTTTAGTGTTTTTTCACCGTTATATACAGGAAGTAATATGGTAATTATTGACATTCTAATTTATTTGATTCTTATACTTTTAAGTTTGTGCTTTTTTTTAATAACATTTTTTAATTTATCAACTTTTTTATCTATTAAAACTACGACCAAATAACAAAACACAAACAGCATTAGACCATAAATTGGCAATGCTTTTAACTCCATTTTAAAACTATTTTTTAATACCCCAATATTTACAAATGTTATATAAAAAAAAGCAACCAAATAATGAGAAAGGTAAATCGGATAACTATACATACCTATTTTCTTATCAAAATTTCTCAATTTTTTATCAGACGAAATATTGAATAAACAATAAATTAAAACCATAGCTAAAATCATATTTATATAAATAGATATCTCTCTTACTAGAGAAGACATATAAAATGTGACTATAGCATTAATTATAAATAATATATATATATAAATAACGTATGAAAATCTATATGCTTTAGGTTTATAAAGATCTATTATCCAAAATAATAATGCGCCCAAAGAAAAGGGTAATGAAGATGCAAATACCGCACTATACCTATATGTAGGTATATCATAGAAAATGTATGTAAATATATAGTAGCCAATACTCAACCCAACCCAAATCAATGTCCTAAAACGTGTTTTAGAAATACCTAAAGAAATGAGAAAATAAAATAATAACTCATTAGTTAATGCCCATGACGTTGGCACCACTCTTGGGCTAAACCTATGCGGAACTATCTCCGGAAAAATCATGGTTATATTGGATAACCATTCTAAAATAGATGTAGGAATAAAAACTGCTTTTACAGTTGATGTCGCCTTTGGAAATACTAAAATAAATAATATCGTTAAGGCAAAAATAAACCAATACACAGGAAAAAGTCTTAATACTCTATTAACCCAAAAAAGTTTGAAGCCTTTATAGTTATAACCATAAGTGTTATGAGAAATATAAGTCATCAAAAAACCTGAGAGAATAAAGAAAAAAGAAACTGAATAATTACCAAGACTAGGAACGCTAAAAATATGTAATAGCATAACGTTAATTGCTAAAAGTGTTCTTAATATTCCGAACATAAACTTACTCCTTATTAAAGGTAATTAGACCACGCAACACAACTTTTAATTTGTATAACCTTGATATTATTGGATGAAATCTTTTTTGTAGTTTCCTGCGACATAATATATGTAAATAGGGCAATAAACTATTATAATAGATGTTATATAAAGTTTCAGTTTCATTTATTTTTTTGGATTTATTAATAGCAGATGCTTGTGCATCATGTAATCTAAAAGAGCTCAACACTTCATCTACAAACCCAATCTTATAAAATGGCATTAATCTATACCAAAACTCACAATCCAATGCTTGTTTTAAATCTTGTCTAAAATAGCCTACTTTTTCAAAACACTGCTTAGACAAAAGTACACTTGTAGGTTCGCCAATTTTATTCTTAGGAGCATTTAAGAAGCTTTTATCTTTGAGATATTGTCTCCCATCCAACACTCCTTGTATTACTTCAATCTCAGACCAATGCAAGTGTAAGTCTCCATAAAAGTCTTCAAATTGAGAAATGGACTCCGTTTTTTCTTTATAAATAAATTTTCGCTTTGCATAGACCATACCCACATTTGTTTCAGATGCCATAAGTGCCATTAGTGTTTCAATACAATTGGGATATAACATATCGTCCTGAAACAAAAATTTTATGTAATCTCCTTTTGCATGCTTTACACAATTATTCCAGTTAGCACCAATACCAGATGGTTTATGATTAAAAACATGAATAGGAATATCCGTGTTTTGCTTTAAGGTATTTACAATAGAAAGTGTATTATCTGAAGATGCATCATCAGAAACTATGATTTCTAAATTATCATAGGTTTGGTGTATTGCCGAAGTCAGACATTCTTCAATGAATAATTCCCCATTATATGTTGGGATACAAATAGAAACAAGAGGTTTATCTGTCTTCATTTGTATAAGTATTTTTATGCAAAGTTTCTTTTATGTTTCCTGAATCGTCTAACAACCAAGATGCTGATGCGTTAGCTGTTTTCATATAATAACATTGCTCATCAGTTAGCTTGTTAGGGTTCACATACCAACCGCCATGTATAGCTTGTAATGGAAAATCTGTCCGCCATGCTTTGGTAAAGTTCTTACGCTTATATCTGTAATTAGGTCTATATAAAGCAAAGGTGGTATCTATCTCTGCTTTATAGGCTTTGGGGTGAATTTTAGACTTCCAAAATTGTGCTTCCCAATCTTTAATGATTTGAGCCTGTGGATTATGCATTGGTATATCATCAATCTTAAGTGAGAAACCTACTTTAGTTCTATCATAAGCCTTGTCTAATAGCTTTCTAAAGGTCTCTAAAAAATCTTCAGAGCAATCTTTAACTGGGACAACATCTGGGTCAGTAACCACATAATAACCTTTGGCATATTTCTCCACCAATTGATCTTCATGCCAAAAGGACAAATGTCCTTTATTGGTTTTTAATCGATGAATTTTTATACCTTCAGGTAAATCATTATAATAATCCAAAAGTGGCTTGTATGTTGAATTGTTGTCAATAATAACAACATTAGAATACCCTCTTTTTAGCAATGCATCTATCAACAGTTTTAAATAAAAAAGCTGATTAAAGTTTATGATAATTATTGGGATAGTTTTAGGGTTTTTAAGTTGACCTTTAACTGTTTTATTGAGCAATTTATTTATAAGTGTAAAGATTAAATGCCTTACCAGTATAATAAACTTGATGTATTTATTTTTTACATTCAAAAACATAAATATTTACTTGTATAGAGATACTTTACTTAAAAAAGAGTCACCCTTAGAAAACAACTTATAACTAAATAAGCCCATTTTCAAAAGTCTTTTTTCTTTGTTTGAAAGCTTATCTATTTTTTTAATTTTTTCTTTATAAACAATCGCAGCATATTTAAAACTACCAAGTCTAGTAAATCGTTTAAAGATAAAAAGGTAGAAAATATTTAAAATGTCTTTACTCTTTTGACTAAGATTTCCTTCTAGCTTATTCTCTAACATATTTCTAGCAAGGTAATAATGCCAATACTTTTCGTTAGATATGTTATTTGATATGTTATTATCATGATTTCTAATATAATCAAGTGGTTCATTTAAATCAGAGTAATTTGTTTCCTTGTGTAAAATCCTAGCAAATAACTCCCATTCTTGCCCAGCTTGTAAAGATTCATCGAAATAAAAATCATTGTCAATTAAAAATTGTTTCTTAAAAATTGGTGCTTGAATTGGTATAATAATATGCTTAGATATAAAATCATTGAAAGAATCTTGCGTTTTTATTTTCTGCGATTTTAACAGAAGTGATTCACTCTCATCAATAGATGTATTAAAAACATAAGACTTACAAACCGAGAAGGGCATCTCATTATCTTGAATACTAGAAATTTGTTTTTGTAATTTTTCAGGATGATACATATCATCGCTATCTAACCAATTTACATATTGGCCTTTACAAATCTCTAAGCCATAATTTCTGCATGCATTTGCACCTTTGGGTTTATCTTGAGGCCTCTGAACAAATTGTATGCGGTTATCATTTTCACAAAATCCTACCATTACTTCATGAGTATTATCAGTACTACCATCATCAACCACAATACATTCCCAATTAGTAATGGTTTGCGCTTTTATAGAGTTTAATGTTTCGCCAATTAAATCTGCCCTATTATAGCTTGGTATAATTATAGAAACTAATGGTTGATTGTTGTCTTTCATCCTAAATACAAACAGAATTATTATAAATTGACAATAGTTTCTTTCCTAAAATGGCGCTATCGTAATTAGCTTTTACAAACTCACGCCCAGCTTCTCCCATCGCTTTTCTTTCTTTTGGATTATCTATTAACCAAATAATTTTAGAAACAAACTCATATATATCTTTTTCAGCGACTAAAAATCCCGTTTTATTATCAATTAACCCATCTGCAATACCACCAACATTAGATGTTACTATTGGTAATTGCATTGCTTGTGCCTCTTGTAAAACTAAACCTTGATTTTCACATCTACCTGTCTGATCTACGATACCGGGATATACAAATATTGTAGACATGTTCATCATTTCTACAATTTCTTCTTGTGATTTGCTTCCTAGCAAATTAATATGATTTTTTAGATTTTTTTCTGTGATAACGGATTTACATTTATCTATAAGCGGTCCATTTCCAATAATATTCATTTCAGCTAAAACACCTTGCTTAATTAATTCTTCAACTATAGATATTGCAATTAATGGCGCCTTAAATTCCACTAACCTTCCGACAAAAAGTAATTTAATACTATCTTTTTCTTCAGAAGATTGATTATCAATAGGCTTAAAGAATTTTGTGTCTAAACCAACTGGCAAAACATGTATTTTATGTCGAAAGCCTAATTGTCTCACTTTTGATGAAGTATAATTTGTATTAACTGTAATTTCTATATTTTCGACATCTACTAATGGCTTATAAAACTCTGCATCAAACTTATGTGCATCATACCCGTGAAACGAAAGCAAAATCTTTTTATCAAAATTTTTAATCTGATTTTTTAAATGTATTGCATTATCTCCAAAATGGATATGTACTATATCGTAGTTGTTAATTGTAAAGAAGTGTTGGTAATATAGTCTATAAAATGCTTTAAAACTTAAGGCTTCATTTCTATATTTAAAGATGTTAAACGTCTTAAATAAGTTTATGGTGAGTTTAAATTTTAAGAACAACTTTATGGCCTTTACAAATCTTGCTGCTTTTGAGTTTGGTATTACACCTTCATTGCTTAATAAATTTGCTCTTTCTATTAAATCTTTGTACTTCTCGGAAGAAAAAAGTGAGTTTGCCTTATCTAACTTTCTTGTGGCTAGGATATCAACTTTATGTCCTTTACTAATTAAATATTCTATCTGATTTACTATAAAAGCTTCTGAAACACTTGGAAAAACACCAACAACTATCGCTATTTTTTTAGGGCTATTCATTTATTACCAACTAGCTTTACTAAAATACGCTTTATATGACGTAAAAAATCTAGGAATTTCCAATCTTTAAAAAACAAATCGAAGGTCATCCAAAATGCTTTAGTTAAATGCCCAGTTCTGATATTGACATTGACAAAGTTCTTGTATGAATGTAAATATTTGAGCCTTAAATAGATATTAGCTTTATTATCTAAGTATATTTCCTTATGCGTTAGATATCCAATCTTATAGCCATTATATTCTGAAACAGTAGTATGTATACCACCATCATGTTGGCGATATACAGCGCCGAAAAAGTTAAGACAAGCACCTGGATTGACTTTTAATAATTGAGATATAAGATGCACATCTTTAAAATTATTGAACTTATTAAATGATTGTTCGTCAAAATCAGTTTTTCTAAAAACTAACGTCTGATTGCCTATATGCCAACCTCGATAAAACAACTTATAGTCAAAAGGAACATAACTTATTTCATCACTAAAATGCTTACCATTAAAATCTTCTTTATACGTTTTATTGGTTTGACTATAAACTTTAAAGCGCGTATAGCAAAAGCTAAATGCTCTATTTTCTTTAAGGAAATCTACTTGCTTTTGCAGTTTATAGCTATCAGTCCAAAAATCATCTCCTTCACATATTGCAATATAATTTCCTGTAGTTTTAAAATATGCAGACTCAAAATTCTTAACCATTCCGAGATTAGTCTTATTCTTGTAGTATCTAATATCTAATTTATTGGAGGAATTCTGAATTGAATTGACAATGTGTTCTGTATTATCTGGAGAATTATCATCTGCAATAACAAGTTCAAAATCAAAGTCGGTAATTTGATTGATAACCCCATTAATGGCTTCAGTGATATAAGCTTCGTGATTATATGTAATCATTAAAACACTTACTTCCATATTTATAAAGGTTTTCGCATTTGGAAATGTGTTTCATTCTCGTTTTGAACATCAAAGCCATTTTTTTTGTAAAATTCTATTGCTTTTGAATTAGATTTTAATACGTCTAAATCGAAATACTCAAACGTAATATTCTGAAGGTAAATAATAGCTTTAGAAAGCAATAGTTGAGCTACACCTTTGCCTCTATAATTTTTATCAATTGCCAGCATGCTTAAATAACCTCGTTTATCTTCTTCATTGTTTGCATAAAACGCTATAAAACCAATTAAACTATTGCCATCATATTCTAAGAATAACTTACTATTATTAATAAGTTTATTTGCATAATGCTCTATTTTAACGGGAATTAATTCTCCTGAAAATTCAGAGTTTATAGAATCTAATAAACGTATTAAGTCCTTTTTCAAATCAGGGTATTTTGATTTAACATGTCTCTAATCGATGCTTTCGAATTAAACATCAGTACATCAATAATTGATAGCGAATCAACAAATTGATTTTGAAACTGTTTATAGCTAACTGTTTTCGAATTTAAAAAATTGAGCTTTACATTTCTCTCTTCAAAGTAATCCTTGCTGTATAATTCTAAACCACCAATTGGGTTAATATAATTATATTTACCGGCTTCTATAGCAATTGCTATTAACCTGTCTGCTTTTTTAAGTGTTTTACTATTAGAATATTTTTGAGAACTTAAAGTGAAATTAGTGGTCAAACCTATATAATTACATACTTCTCTTATACTTTTAATAGCAATTTCTGAAACGGATTTAGAATCTTCTTCTAGTACATTTTTAACCAAACTATAGGTACTTTTAAAATAAGGTGCATTTTTATAAGTGTGATCTAGAGTCTTTAAAAAATTACCAATCCATTTTTTGGATAAGGCTAATTCTGTTTCGTTTATTAGTTTATTCTGTGAAGCTTTTTTTAATGGTAGTGTAAATTGATATCTTTCTCCATTAGCTAATATCGAATTTCTGTTGATATATCCTTTTTTTATAAAATTGACATCGTCATAAAACACAAACTCATCCACAGCGCTGATTAACTGAAAATAACCTATATAAGGAAAAAAATAAGGTTGCATTATGGCAATTTTCATACATTGGTTTTAATCAATTCAATAATATTAATTTGCTCTTTTTCTGTCAAATCATCATATAACGGCAAGCAAAGAATAGAAGCAGCAATAGTGTTTGAAATTTCGCAATACTGATTTTTTATATACGGCAGATTATCCAAACTAGGATAGAAATAGCGTCTAGGAAATATGTTTTCAGAATTTAAAGCCTTAACAGCTTTTAGCAGTTGTGCTTCATTTTGAAAAATCACTGGGTAATAGCTGTAATTCCAATGAGTTTTATCTCTCAGTTTTAAAAACTTTAAACCCGTATCATACAGCTGTTCATTATAAAAGTCTACAATACGTTTTCTATTTTCTAAAATTGAGCTTAAATAAGGAAACACTGCTAATCCCATAGCGGCTTGTAACTCCGACATTTTAGCATTAATACCTAGGCCGAAAAAGTTTTCTTGCCCATCATGCCCAAAATTGTGATGGTAATACAAATCATTATACAAGTCTTTATCCTTAAAAATTATTGCGCCACCTTCTCCAGTATGAAACAATTTGGTAGCATGAAAACTACAGGTATTAATATCACCGTACTGAAAAATACTTTTCCCATTATATGTAACTCCAAAGCAATGTGCAGCATCGTAAATTACTTTTAAGTTGTATTTTAAGGCAATGGCTTTAATTGCATCTACATTACACGGGTTACCAAATACATGAGTAGCTAAAATAGCTGATGTTCGCTCTGTTATTGCTGCCTCTATTTTGGTTTCGTCAATGGTTAAATATTCTGGATGTATATCTACAAATACAGGTTTACAACCTTCCCAAACTATACTAGATGTAGTCGCAACATAACTAAAAGGTGTTGTAATAATTTCTCCTTTTAAAGCTAAGGCCTTAATTGCAATCTGTATTGGTAACGTACCATTGGTCATGCAAATAATATTAGGAGTATTAAGATGTCTCTTGAGCTTATCCTCAAGCTCTTTAACCAATTCTCCACGATTAGTTATCCAGCCATTAAGCCAAGCTCTTTTTAAGATAGCTTGATATTCATCTTGAGGTGGTAAAAATGTTTTGGTAACGTTAATCATCAGCTGTACTCCAATTAAAGTTAGGTCTTATATATCCTGGTTCTCTTCCCATATAAGCTCCAAGTTCTCTGCTAGAATCTACTACCGTAAAGCTTAAAATATCTCTTCCAACAAACGCTGCATGTTTTTTATTCTTAACGATTAATAATGACAAAAAATATTGACCTGATTGCAAGAACATCTTTGGAATTACACACTTTAAAACATTATTGCCGTGTTTTAAAACTGCTTTTGAATTATAGTTTGAAAATGAAAACATTGTATCTCCTAATTCATTGGTTAAATGATAGGTAATGTGTAAATCTTCTGGAGTATTGGTCTTAACAAATAGTGAAGTTTTTACTTCTATGTCTTTATTTTCTTTGATGGCATCTTTAATATCAGAGCCTAAATTATAGACACTTATATGGTTTAGCTTAAAGTCATCTTTTTCATAATCTTCATCAAAGTTTTTTGAATTTTCCACATCGCCACCACCTTTTAGATAATAACTTACAGCCTCGTCTGTTCCGCCAGAAAACACAATTTTACCATGTTCTAAAACAATAGCTCTGGTACATAAGGTTTTTACGGAAGCCATGTTATGGCTAACAAACAGAACTGTGCGGCCTTCGCCTTTGCTAATATCCTGCATTTTCCCAATAGCTTTTTTCTGAAATTCAGCATCTCCAACCGCTAAAACTTCATCTATAACTAAAATATCAGGTTCTAAAAAAGCAGCGACAGCAAATGCCAAACGTACTCGCATGCCTGAGGAATAACGTTTTACAGGTGTATCTATATACATTTTACAGCCACTAAATTCAACAATCTCTTCTTCTTTAGATTGTATTTCAGCTTTTGTCATACCGAGTATCGCACCATTTAAATAAATATTCTCCAAACCTGTTAATTCTGGATGAAAACCTGTACCTACTTCTAGTAAAGATGCTATGCGGCCTTTTGTTTTTATTTCACCTTGAGTTGGCAATGTTATACGAGACAATATTTTTAGCAGTGTTGACTTTCCGGCTCCATTTTTTCCAATAATTCCTAATACTTCTCCTTTATTAACAGCAAAATTGATATCTCTTAATGCCCAAACATAATCCGAACTTGCAGATTTATCCCTTTGATTAGTATTTCCTACTTTTAAAAATGGGTCGTCCTTACCTCTAACCTTATACCAAAAGCGCTTTAAATCATCACTAAGTGTGCCAGTACCTATAAGCCCCAAACGGTATTGCTTAGAGACATTATCAACTTTTAATATGATGTTATTTTCCTTCATTAATTTATGCTAAAACGTCTTTTAATCTTAAACACACCGAGATTCTTAAAAATGACAAATACAATATAAGATAACTTAAACTTAGGTTTGTAATTAAAGTGAAAACCACCAAGAAATTTTTTGTTAAAGGTTAAATCCTGATATAATCTATTAGTAATATTTGCATCATGAATGGTCTGTAACCAATAGTAGCCATTATCGATAGTAGTAAATTCTGCTCTGTTTTCCCATTCAGTATGTTCACAATCATATACGGTTTGTAGCTCAATACTATCTTGTGTTTTCTCAACTAGAGTAATAAATGGTCCGGAAAACACATTATTTCTTTTAGCCAATTTGGTTTCACTACTTATTTGCATAGTTAAACCATTAGCCAATTCGATCACGGTATTATGTTTTGGTGAAAATGATTGCTGAATTACTTTAAGTGCATTTTCATGAAAACAATCGTCATTATCAAAACGGGTAGTTAATACATAATCACTTTTTGAATCTTTAGTAATATATGCTCTAAGTGAATTTTCAAAATCAAGAAAACCATCAACATAGAATGGTTTAAACTGCTTTAATTGCTTACTTATTTTTTCGTTTTTTCTTCTGAATTCTTCAGGTGTTTCTTTATCAAAAAACACAAGCCATTGGTAATTTTTTTCAGATTGAGAAACCATTGAAGGCAGACAAAACATATCGAACAAATTGTAACGATGTTTTAACCATGCCAAATCATTGACAGTATTTCCATTTTTATCTTTAGTCCAACCTTGAGACTTAATATTGAATCGAGTGATAATATAATGTGAGAAGGTTTTCATCTTTAAATTGTATCGATAAAACTTTTTTCTGTTCTATTGAAAATAATTAACCCGACAAAGAAAATCACTATGGTTATAAGTGCTGAAAAACCTATTCCAGTATAAGATAGGCTTCCAGTAGAGAGTAACATATATCTTGTAGCTTCCACATAATATGCTATTGGATTATACTCAACCAACCACGCAAATTGAGGCAGTTTCTCACGCATTAAATCCAAAGGATACATAACCGCAGATAGATACATTAATAATTGTATTCCAAAGTTCAATAAATATTTTAAATCTCTATACTTAGTAACCATAGACGATATAATCATGCCCAAGCCTAAGCTCAAAAGTGCCATTAAAATTATTAATAAAGGGAAAAAGATTAATGTTCTATCAATAGATATACTTGCACCATTAGCGTAGTAATACAAATAAAATCCTGTAAAAATCAAAAGCTGGATGCCAAACTTTATGAGATTAGAAATCACAACCGAAAGTGGTGATATTACACGAGGAAAGTATACCTTACTAAAAACACCTGCATTACTATTAAAAGTAGAGGATGTTGCGGTTAAACAGTTTTTAAAGTAATTCCAAATAGATATCCCAGCCAAATTAAATAGAAATGGTGGCACAGTACCTGTTTCAATATTAGCTACCTTGTTAAAAATAAGAGTAAACGTAAGTGCCGTAAATAATGGTTGAATTAAATACCAAAAAGGCCCCAAAACAGTCTGCTTATATACGGTAACGACATCACGTTTAACAAATAACACCAATAAGTCTCTATACTGCCATATTTCTTTAAAATTAAAATCGATTAGCTTACGCTTAGCAGAAATGGTATATAACCAATTATGGTCTTGAGGTGTTTTCAAGTAAAGACTATTAGGGTTTAGCTAATATAGCAATTATAGGTTATTGATTTAGTACTAGTGTAAGAAGTTATTACGAATAATTAACAGAAAAAAGTATGAATTATCTCTTAAAAACACCTTTAATTCTTGATAATATACTCTTCTTATCTTTTTCATGGTAGGCATCACCATAAGCACCATAGCCATAGCCATAACCGTAGCCATAGCCGTAGCCATAGCTTTTCTTGTGATTATAAAAGTTAAGTAAGAAATTAACGTTTTTTAATTCTCCCTTTTTAGCTTTAGAGTTAATTAAGCTTAGCATACCTTTTTTAGTATAATTTAAGCGCACCATAAAAATAGTAGCATCTGCATGTTGCGATAATTCTTGAGCATCAGTTACTAGACCAAGTGGTGGCGTATCCATAACAATCATGTCGTATTTAGACTTGAGTGTTGTTATAAAATCGTTCATTTGATCACTCATGAGCAACTCTGATGGGTTCGGAGGAATTGGGCCAGATAAAATTAAATCTAAATTAGGAATTTGAGTAGTATGGGTTATGTCATCTAAAGTACTATCGTTTATCAAATAATTTACAACACCTTTATTATTAGTGACCTTAAAATCATCATAGATTTTTGGTTTACGTAAATCAAGTCCTAGTAAAACCGTTTTTTTACCTGTTAGCGCATACACTGTTGCCATATTAATTGAGCAAAATGTCTTTCCTTCTCCACTAATTGAAGAGGTAAACATAAGAGTTTTAGCACCTTTGACTTCCTTTTGATTTTTGTAAATAAATTGCAAACTCGAGCGTATAGCTCTAAACGATTCTGCTATTGCCGACTTAGGTTTCTCAAAAGCAACTAAGTTATTTTTATGTTTATGCTCACCAACAAGACCTATTATTGGTAATTGAGATAACCTTTCTACGTCTTGGGTGTTATGAATATTTCTATCTAAAATAAAAAATAGAAATATTATTACCACTGGTATTATTCCACCAACCAATAAGGCCATCATATAATTTAAGGACTTTTTAGGACCTATTGGGCCATTCCCTATATCTTTAGCTGCGTCAATTATACTAATATCCGATACATTTGCAGCTTTTACAATTGCAGCCTCAGAGCGTTTAGTCTGATATACATTATATGCTTCTTGATTGATATTTATCCGTCGCTGAATCTTTAAAAATTGTTGCTGCTCTTGTGGAAGCTTTCTTAACTCACTTTCATACTTGTCAATGTATGAATTGATACTTCCTAACTGAAGATTTACACCTCTTCTTGCCGCATCTATCAATTCAAAAGTGACTGCCTTTTCTGTATCTATTTGACTATCTAGACGACGCAATAAAATAGAGCCTTCACGCGCTGTTTTTTCTTGATTTTTACGCTCTATGGCTAATGCAGTCAGTTTACCTATACTATTTAGCAAACCACTTTCTTCAATACCTACTGAAGTTGGTGCCGCAATTTTAGTATAGTCTGATTTATTTTTAAGATACGTTTCTAGATTGTTTAAATAGTTAACTTTTATACGCTCGGTTTCGCGTTGAGTCTCATACTCTTTTAATCGTTCTGAAATATCAGTAATGGACTCACTAACATCGAATACCTTATTGGATGATCTAAAATCATCCATCTCTTTATTAACATTTTTAAGACTATCATTTACCACACCTAAAGTACTATCAATAAACGCTATAGTATTGGTAGCATATAAGTTTTTAGTACGTAACTCGGTATCGCTCAAAATCCTTGCAGTAGTATTCAAATAATCTACGATTTTAGCTTTGTTATTACCAGACTGTGACAAGGACAATACTGTTGAGCTTCCTCTAAAAAAATTAACGCTAACACTATTTTGAAATCCAGAGACTAAACCATCAAAATTTAAAAACCGTACAAAGTATTGGTTATTTGTATCAGGGTTTTTATTGTTTCGTTTATAGACAGTACCGCTAAAAAATGGCAACTCAACTGGCTCACCATAATTGAAAATTTGTTCGAAAACACCTGGTGTAATAGCAACACTTTTCGTAGTCCTGTCAGAATAGCGTTGTGTTGATACTGTAACAGATTCTCCAAAATCATAAATTATTTTAAACTGATTATCGCTAACATGTTTTAACTCTATAGGTAAACCCAGAACTTGATATTCAGACTTATCAATAACTATATCAAAAGGTGATGCTGTGTATATATCAAGTAGGTGATACTTTCCTTGCTTTAGATATTGCTTGTAAAATTGTAAAGAATCAATCACTAGCTCATTATGACTTCTCGTTGCCAAAGTTGTCATCACTTTACCTAGTTTACCTGTTACACCACCCCAATTAAAAGATATACTTGTATTTGCCGTAAAAAAAGGATTCTGTTCAGATTCAACAGATATTAATGAATTAAGACGGTATATGTTTTGCTTTCTAACATTAATATAATAGGCAATACCTAATGCAATACCAATAGAAACAGCGATTAGCATCCAATTTCTTAGTATCCTAAAAATAAGCCCTTGAAAATCGAAGGTAATTCGACCTCTAGTGTCGTCAAATTCAAACTCTTGATCTAAATCTGTCATAATTAAAGCCTATCAATTAATAAGATGGTACTCGTAATTACGGTTACTATACTTAATAGTGTTGTAAAAGTTTGTATGCCATTAGTTCCTGTACCTAAGGTTTTTTGTACTAATGGATCTACAATTATAATGTCATTGGGCTGAATGTAATAATATGGTGATTTTATCACATTAATATCCGTTAAATCTAACCGATGTATTTCTTGACCATGTGGATACTGTCTTAAAATTCGAACCTCCTTTTTATTACCTTCAATTGGTATATCACCAGCATTAGCAATAGCTTCAAGTATTGTGGCACGTTCTTGAAAAATCACTTGAGAACCTGTATTTCCAATTTCTCCTAAGGTTGTATATCTGAGTCCTGCAAGCTTTACTGTTACAAATATTTGTGCAAACTCATTAAACTCCTTATCTAATAATCGTCTATTAATATCTTCTTCGATTTCTTTAACTGTAAAGTTTAAAACTTTAAACTCTCCCAATTGTGGTACACGTATGTTTCCCCTTAAATCTACTGTAAACCCATCAAAATATGCTCTTTCTTGAGGACTAGCCTCTAAACCTCCATCACCAGTTGGATTAAAAATTGTAGCATCTTCTTGGTCTAGTACTTTAATACGGATATTTAAAATATCATTTATCTGAATCCTATAAGGCTTCTGTTGTTCTATTAAATTTGGGATTGTATCATTCGTATTCCCTTTATCTTGAAGGTAAACTATATTCTTTTGAGGCACACATGAAGCAAAAAAAACGAGACTCAAAACAATTACAACTGATAGATAACGGCTCATATATTAATTGGATTACACACAAATATAATCTAACGTAAGGAATAACAAAACTATTGAGTTTGTTTTTGGTTTATTTACCATCTTTGCAAAAAATAGGTCAAATTGAACTATCTCAATGTAGAAAATATATCCAAGTCTTATGGCGAGCTAGAATTGTTCAGCAATGTCTCCTTTAGCATACATAAAGACCAAAAAATTGCCTTTGTCGCCAAAAACGGTAGTGGTAAAACTTCAATATTAAATATCATTTCTGGAAAAGATTCTCCTGATACAGGACAAATTGTAGTGCGAAAAGGATTAAGACTAGCCTTTTTAGACCAAGAACCCAATTTAGATAGTAAACTCACTATTGAAGAAACTATATTCTCCAGTGATCTACCAATTTTAAAGATTATTGAAACCTACGAAAAAGCATTACAAAATCCAGAAGACACAGATGCCTACCAATCTGCATTTGAAGCCATGGATAGGCATAATGCATGGGAATTTGAAACACAATTTCAACAAATCTTATCTGAGTTAAAGCTTGACGATTTGAAAGCCAAAATAGGTTCCTTATCTGGTGGTCAAAAAAAACGGTTGGCTCTAGCTCAAGCATTAATAAGCGAACCAGATATTTTAATTCTAGATGAACCTACCAATCATTTGGACTTAGAAATGATCGAATGGCTTGAAGATTACTTCGCAAAAACTCAGCAAACCCTTTTTATGGTAACGCATGATCGTTACTTTTTAGAGCGAGTTTGTAATGAAATCATTGAACTCGACCATGGTAAACTTTATACTTACAAGGGCAATTATTCTTATTACCTAGAAAAAAAAGAAGACCGCATTGCAGCTGAGCAAAGTGAAATAGGCAAAGCAAAACAATTATTTAAAAAAGAATTGGATTGGATGCGTCGTCAGCCCAAGGCTCGGACAACAAAATCTAAAAGTAGAATTGATGATTTTTTCGAAATAAAAAAGAAAGCACATCAAAGGCGTAAAGATCATATAGTGCAATTAGAGATCAATATGGAACGCTTGGGAAGTAAGATTGTGGAGTTTCATAATGTCTCTAAAGCATTTAAAGACAAGATTATTATAAAAGGCTTTGACTATACTTTTAAAAAGGGTGAACGCATCGGAATCATTGGAAAAAACGGCACCGGGAAGTCCACATTTTTAAACATGTTAACCCAAAGTATTAATCCAGATGGTGGTAAGATTGTTATTGGTGAAACTGTAAAATTTGGATACTATACTCAAGGTGGCATTAGCGCTAAACCTAACCAAAAAGTAATTGATGTCGTAAGAGACTATGGTGATTATATTCCATTAGCCAAAGGACGGCAGATTAGCGCACAACAATTACTCGAGCGTTTTCTATTCGATAGAAAAAAGCAATACGATTTTGTAGAAAAACTTAGTGGTGGTGAGCAAAAGCGCCTTTACCTCTGTACTGTTTTAATTCAGAATCCAAACTTTCTAATCCTAGATGAACCTACAAATGATCTTGATATAGTTACTCTAAATGTCCTCGAAAGTTTCTTACTTGATTTTCCCGGTTGTCTTCTTGTGGTATCTCACGATCGCTATTTTATGGATAAAATTGTAGACCATCTATTTGTGTTTAAGGGCCAAGGTGAAGTTTCGGATTTTCCGGGTAACTATTCGGATTATCGTGCTTATGAATCTAGTCAACCAAAACGTGAATCTAAAATTGAAAGTTCTGATAATCAAGAGTCCAAACAACAAAACCAAGCCAACAAATTATCTTATAACGAACAAAAAGAATACAAAAATTTAGAATCGAAAATTCGTTCTTTAGAGTTGGATAAAAAAGCATTGGAAGAACAATTTTTAAACCCAGAATTATCCCAAGAAAAGATTACTAAACTATCAGAAGAACTTCAAAATATTATTGATAAAATTGAAGAAAAAGAGATGCGTTGGTTTGAGCTTGCAGAAAAATTTGAATGATTCTTAATCAATAAATGCTATATCAAATAATATCATATTTCAAGTTTTTATTCACTTCAACAAATCAACATGGTGTACACTCTCCGTTTGTTTACGATTTTGTAACCAAATGTCTTTACGATAAGTCAGCTTATGACGCATATACTGATCTTAAAGCATACAGAACTTCATTACTAAACAATACAGAAACACTGAAAATAACTGACTTAGGAGCTGGCTCAAAACTTATGAATCGGGCTAGTAGACGCGTTTCAAAAATGGTTAGAAACTCTAGTAGTAGTTACGAGGACACAAAATTGCTTTTCAGAATTTCTAGATATTTTAAGTTAAAAAACACACTTGAACTGGGCACATCTTTAGGTATTGGTACACAGGCTCTTTCATTAGGAAATCCTTCAAATAATATAACTACTATAGAAGGTTGCCCAAATACATTTGAATTCACTAAGCAAAATTTTGAAGCTTTAAATCTAGCAAACATTACGAGTATCAATTCAAATTTTAAATCGTATATATCTCAACTTGACAACGAGAGTTTTGATTGTATATTTTTCGATGGGCATCATAACAAAGCTGCCACTATAGCGTATTTCAACCTTTTAAAATCAAAAGCACATAACAATTCCGTCTTCATTTTTGATGATATCTATTGGTCAAAAGACATGACCGAAGCATGGCACAGTATAATAACAAATGATGCTATTACGGTAAGTATCGATTGCTTTAATTTAGGGTTCGTTTTCTTTAGAAAAGAGCAACCAAAACAACATTTTAAAATTAGGCTGTAACAAGTTTCCAATTTTAACGTCATATTCAGATAACAGCATTTAAAACTTTTTATCTTGCAAAAGATTCAGCTAAAGACCAACAACTACATATTATGAGTGAAAACGTCATAGAAATCAGAAACATTATCAGAGATTTTAAACTTGGACAAGAAACCGTTCATGTTCTTAAAGGTATTGATTTAGATATTAAGCGTGGTGAATATGTTGCCATTATGGGACCATCTGGTTCAGGTAAATCTACATTAATGAATCTTTTGGGCTGTTTGGATACGCCTACTGCAGGTTCTTATTTGTTGAATGGTAAAGATGTTAGTCAGATGGCTGATGATGAGCTTGCTAATATTAGAAATACTGAGATTGGTTTTGTGTTTCAGACCTTTAACTTATTACCACGAACAACCGCACTAGATAATGTTGCATTGCCTATGATATATGCTGGCCAATCTAAAAAAAATCGTGTTGAACGCGCCTCTGAAGTTCTAACAGATGTAGGATTGGCAGACCGTATGGATCACAAACCTAATCAATTGTCTGGTGGTCAACGTCAACGTGTTGCTGTAGGTCGTGCATTGGTGAATAAACCATCAATTATCTTAGCAGATGAGCCAACAGGGAATTTAGACTCCAAAACTGGAGAAGAAATTATGGGACTTTTTGATGAAATTCATTCAAAAGGTAACACCGTAATTATGGTAACTCACGAAGAAGATATTGCTGCTCACGCAAAACGTGTTATTAGACTACGTGATGGTATCATAGAAAGTGATACGTTGAATTAATTGGTGAAGTTAGAAAAAGCATTACCGTCTAAACCAATTAACAACAACATAACTTTTTCACTTTGTACTTATAACTTTTAACTTATAACTTTGTTTTCATGAAAATCTACACAAAAACAGGAGACAAAGGAACGACAGCTTTGTTTGGCGGTACACGAGTACCAAAACATCATATTCGAATAGAAAGTTACGGCACTATTGATGAGTTAAATTCGCATATTGGGCTCATTAGAGATCAAGATATAGACCAATTACATAAAAATGTCTTGATGGAAATTCAAGACCGCTTATTTACAGTTGGTGCTATTTTAGCCACAGACCCAGAAAAAGCGACTTTAAAAAGTGGTAAAGACCGATTAAATATTCCTAAAATTTCTGAAGCAGATATTAAACTATTAGAGGATAATATGGATAGTATGAATGCTTCATTACCACCAATGACGCATTTTGTTTTACCTGGTGGTCATCAAACTGTGTCATTCTGTCACATTGCGCGTACAGTATGCCGTAGAGCTGAGCGTTTAGCCAGTCATCTTAATACTTTAGAGCCTTTTCAGCCCGAGACATTAATGTACATTAACAGACTATCTGACTATCTTTTTGTGTTGGCACGGAAGTTGTCCCACGATTTACAGGCTGAAGAGATTAAGTGGATTCCTAAAAAGAATTCGTAATACGATTTAGTCTTGGATTTGTTATTACAAAACACGAATCCAAAATTCAGAAATGATACGTTCTTTTATTGATGATTAACATTTATGGGCGAATTTTAATTAATTCGAAACACATAAATATAAATGTTCAGTGAGGCCAATTAGTTAATATAATTTGGCATCGAACTAAATAATTTGATTTTTTCTTGACTTTTTCAACTAAAAATTTATTTTTGCAAAAAATTAAAACGCATATAACACATGTATTGGACATTAGAATTAGCATCGTATTTAAGTGATGCACCTTGGCCAGCAACTAAAGATGAGTTAATCGATTACGCGATTAGAACCGGTTCACCTTTAGAAGTGGTAGAAAATTTACAAGCTATAGAAGATGAAGGTGATTCTTACGACTCTATTGAAGAAATTTGGCCAGACTATCCAACTGATGAAGATTACCTCTGGAATGAGGACGAATATTAATAAAATAAACAACACAAAAAAAGTCTCTTTAGTTATTAAACATGGAGACTTTTTTTATTTACAATGGTTTCGAAATAGGTATTACAAACCGTATATTTGAAACCTTATAATTTTTTTAGAGATGTCAGACTGAGCGCAGTCGAAGTCCAATTTAAGATACAATGTTTCGTTATTATGTTTATATATTAAAATGTTCTGATAAATCCTATTACACAGGAATTACTAATAACATTAGCAAAAGATTTAACGAACATCAATTAGGCAAATACAAGGATTGCTATACATACAAACTCCGACCTTTAAGGTTAGTTTTTCGGCAAGAGTTTAATGATGTAATTCAAGCTATACATTTTGAAAAGAAAATTAAGAAATGGACAAGAGCTAAAAAAGAAGCTCTAAAAAATAATAATTATGATTTGCTTCAGATTTTATCTGAATGCAGAAATGCAACACATTACAAATACAATGAAATTACGTAAAAGCGCTTCGACTGCGCTCAGCGTGACAAAAAAATATATACCAAATGGGACTACTAGATTCTGTACTTAAAGTTTTTGTTGGAGACAAATCCAAACAAGACGTTAAGTCCATTATGCCACTCGTTGATCAGATTAAGACTTTTGAAACAGCCTTAGAAGCTTTATCTCATGACGAATTAAGAGCAAAAACTACTGATTTTAAAACAACTATTGAAGCTGCTCGTAAGCCATTCAATGAGCAAATCGATGAGCTCAATGCCAAAGCAGAAGCCACAGAAGATATCGATGAGCGCGAAGATATTTATCAAGAAATAGATCGCATTAAAGACGAAATCTATACGATTACAGAAGAAGTACTTAACGATATCTTACCAGAAGCATTTGCTGTCGTAAAAGAAACTGCAAAACGATTTGTAAATAACACTGAGATTGAAGTTACTGCCAATGCTTTTGACAGAGAAATTTCCGGTGATAATGATTATGTCACGCTTGATGGTGATAAAGCACTTTGGGCAAATTCTTGGGATGCTGCTGGTAAGCCTATTACTTGGGACATGATACATTATGATGTACAGCTTATTGGTGGTATTGCACTACATCAAGGTAAAATTGCCGAGATGCAAACTGGTGAAGGTAAAACACTTGTAGCTACACTGCCAGTATATCTTAATGCATTAGCAGGTCGTGGTGTGCATTTAGTTACTGTAAATGATTATCTCGCAAAGCGCGATAGTGCTTGGATGGCACCAATATTTCAGTTTCACGGCTTAAGTGTAGATTGTATTGACCATCATAGACCAAACTCTGACGAACGTCGTAAAGCCTATAATGCAGATATTACTTACGGAACAAATAACGAATTTGGTTTTGATTATCTCCGCGATAATATGGCACATTCACCCGATGATTTAGTACAGCGGCCGCATCACTATGCTATTGTGGATGAGGTTGACTCTGTATTAATTGATGATGCACGTACACCATTAATTATCTCTGGGCCAATTCCTAAAGGAGATGAGCACGAGTTCAATGAGTTAAAACCTAAAGTAAGTAGTATTGTAGAAACTCAACGTAAATATCTTATTGGTGTTCTAGCTGAAGCTAAAAAACTTATTGCTTCAGGAGACACAAAAGAAGGTGGCTTTCAATTACTTCGGGTCTATAGAGGTATACCAAAAAATAAAGCATTAATTAAGTTTTTAAGTGAAGAAGGTATCAAACAACTACTTCAAAAAACAGAGAACTTTTATATGCAAGATAACAACAGAGAAATGCCAAAGGTTGATGCAGAACTCTATTATGTTATTGATGAAAAAAATAATCAAGTTGAATTATCTGATAAAGGTGTAGAATACCTTTCTGGTAAAGAAGATCCTAATTTCTTTGTGATGCCAGAAATGGGAACTGAAATCGCCAAGATTGAAAACAAAGGACTTGAAAAAGAAGCTGAAGCTGCTGAAAAAGAAGAACTATTCAGAGATTTTTCAGTAAAATCTGAACGTATTCATACGCTAAGTCAACTTTTGAAAGCCTACGCACTTTTCGAAAAAGACACACAGTATGTAGTGATGGACAATAAAGTAATGATTGTCGATGAACAAACTGGTCGTATTATGGACGGTCGTCGCTATAGTGATGGTTTACACCAAGCGATTGAAGCCAAAGAAAATGTAAAAATTGAGGATGCTACACAAACTTTTGCTACTGTAACACTACAAAATTACTTCAGAATGTACCGTAAACTGTCTGGTATGACTGGTACTGCCGTGACCGAAGCTGGTGAGCTTTGGGAAATCTATAAGTTAGATGTTGTCGAAATCCCAACCAACAGACCCATTGCACGTCATGATCGTGAGGATTTAGTTTACAAAACAAAGCGTGAAAAATATAATGCCGTTGTTGATGAAGTGACTAAATTATCACAAGAAGGAAGACCAGTATTAATTGGTACTACTTCTGTAGATATTTCAGAATTATTAGGAAAAATATTAGCGCAACGTAAAGTACCCCATAATGTACTTAATGCAAAACTTCATAAAAAAGAGGCAGATATTGTTGCTGAAGCAGGTAAACCAGGACAAGTAACAATAGCAACTAACATGGCAGGTCGTGGTACGGATATTAAATTAACTGAGGCTGTTAAAGAAGCTGGCGGTTTAGCTATTATTGGTACTGAGCGTCACGATTCTAGACGTGTAGATAGACAACTTAGGGGTCGTTCTGGACGACAAGGTGATCCAGGAAGTTCTCAATTTTATGTGTCTTTAGAAGATAACCTCATGCGATTATTTGGTAGTGAGCGTATTGCTAAGATGATGGACAAAATGGGACTGAAAGAAGGAGAAGTGATTCAGCATAGTATGATTTCTAAGTCTATTGAGCGTGCTCAAAAGAAAGTTGAAGAAAATCAGTTTGGTGTGCGTAAACGGCTCTTAGAGTATGATGATGTTATGAATGCTCAGCGTGAAGTAGTATACAAACGTCGTCGTCATGCCTTACATGGTGAGCGTCTTCGAGTAGATTTGGCTAATATGATTTTTGACACTTCAGAAGTAATTGCTGAAGCAAATAAAGAAGTCAACGATTTTAAGAATTTTGAGTTTGAGTTAATTCGTTTCTTCTCTATGTCTTCTCCAATTTCAGAGGAGGAATTTGCTAAATTAAGTCCACAAGAAATTGCGGGTACAATTTATAAGGAGGCTTTTGCACACTATAGAAACAAAATGCAAAGCGCTGCAGATTTAGCATATCCTGTTATTGAAAATGTATATAAGACACAACGTGATAGATTTAAGCGTATCGTGGTACCATTTACAGATGGTATTAAAACACTGCAAGTAGTAACAAATCTTGAAAAGGCATACGAAACAAAGGGAACGCAGCTTATTAACGATTTCGAGAAAAACATTACGCTTGCAATTGTTGATGATGCTTGGAAGACACATTTACGCAAAATGGATGAGTTAAAGCAATCTGTACAGTTAGCTGTACACGAGCAAAAAGACCCATTATTAATTTATAAGTTTGAAGCTTTTGAATTGTTTAAGAGCATGATTGACCAAGTCAATAAAGATGTAATATCATTTTTATTTAAAGGAGAAATCCCACAAGAAACTGCAAATACAATACAAGAAGCAAAAACACGTAAACGCGAAAAAACTCAAGAGCAAAAAGAAGAAATCCAAAATATGGATGAACGCGCAGCTCAAAGTAGAGCTGTAGGTGCAGGCGCTTCACGTCAGCAACAAGTTGTAGAAACTATAGTTAGAGAACAACCAAAAATTGGACGTAATGACCGCGTTACAATTAAGCACGTGATGAGCGGTGAAAGTAAAGTGGTGAAATACAAACAAGCCATTCCGTTAATAGAAAAAGGTGAATGGGTTTTGGTGAATGAATAACCAAAACAACAAGCTACTAAACTAAATCGCATTATGAGGTGCTATAGTTTTTTATTTATATAATTCAGAAGGTGAAAAAAATATTTTTTTGCACATATATGTGCTTAGCATTTAATACATTATTTAGTCAGAATCCGGAAGATATTTTAACAAATCTCAATTTCCCAACTTCATTGACTATAATCGGAGACGATTTATATTTTTCCCAAATAGATGGTTCGATTAATAAAATTGATATAACTGAATCTAATCCAAATATTTCATCTGTTGCGACAGGGTTTAGTACTATATTGGCATTGGCTAATGATGGAAGTAGTCTTTATATTACTGAAAATGGTGCTGGCGAAATTTCAAGTTATAATTTGAATGACTCTTCGTCATCTACTTTAATAAATAATTTATCTGACCCAAGAGGTTTGGGAGTTTACCAAAACAAACTTTATTATGCTGAATGGCTGAATGGTACTATTTCTGAAATCAATATATCTAGTCCATCCAGTCCAAATACTATTATATCTTCATCATTGGGTTACACACCTATTTTAATAAATGGTTCAAAATTATATTACAGTAGTCATTTTGAAAATAATATTTCTGTAATCGATTTAGCACAACCTAACCCTGTTCCATCTGTTGTAGTTTCTGTTCCATCAAATTTATTTGGTTTAGCTATGATAGGAGATGAGCTTTTCTTCTCTCAAGAATCTGGTAAAGTTTCAAAAATTGATGTAACTGAGAATAGCCCTGCAATTGAAGATGTAATTACAGATTTAGGGTCTAACAACCCATACGGCATGGTTTCTTCGGGTGATGATCTGTATGTTGCATTAAGCACTACTGGTAAAATAATTCGTTATTCAACAAATAATAATTTAAGTACTACTGAATTTGAAAGCACTGATAATGTTTTAGTGTACCCAAACCCAGTTAATAATAAATTAATTATTGAAAGTTCTGATACCATTAGTAAAGTAATAGTTATTAACCAAATTGGACAAAGAGTTATAACTAGCAATACTTCAGAAATTAACTTAAGTACTCTAGAAAATGGTTTTTACATGTTAATTATACATAACGAATTCGGTTCAATAACTAAAAAAATATTTAAAAATTAGGCTATAAAGTCTTGAAATTATAATCTGAGATATAGCTTAAAGTAAAGTAGTAAAATACAAACAAGACATTCCGTTAATAGAAAAAGGTGAATGGGTATTGGTAAACGACTAAAACTATTCAATACTAAATTTAGGCCTTACAGTTAATAACTGTAAGGTTTTTTTTATTATATATTTTGGTAAATGCCTATTTATTAATAAATTAGACTCAACCAAATCCTAATCTCATGAAAAAAAACTACCTTTTACTATTATGCTTATTATTGACTTTTTTTGCTAATTCTCAAGGAACTGAAACCTTTGATAATGAAGCAGCAGGCTCAAGTTCGTTTAGCGAAAACGGAACGACTTTTAATATAACTAGTTCAACAGGAGAAGATTACGATGTGTTTGAAGACGGATTTTCTCCAAATAACAGCGGCATACCTATATCTAGTGATCAATGCGCTGGCTGTGGTTGGAACAGTTTACTAATGTCTGCAGATCAAAAGTTTGTAGATTTAACAGGTACAGGAAACGATAATGGCGATGGAAACGGTAGTAGCTTTACTGTTAGCACGTCCACAGGTGATGATGTAACCATTAAATCGCTTTATCTATTTTGTTCTACAGGTGGATTTGTAGCTCACTCTGGTACATTAACGATTACAGGAAGAAGCAATGGCAGCACAGTATATAGTTTTACATTTTCAGGAACTTATGCCAACCCTGTTACGTTTTCTCCCAACAATGGATTTACATTCATAGATTTAGCTACTGCTGATGTCACGGATTGGAGCAATACTAATGTTGATGAAATTACATTTACATCCACAGGTAATTTAGACTATATGGCTTTGGATTCTTTCACTTGGGGTCAAGAGGTGTTCTCAACAAATGATTTTGAAATTCAAAACAGACCAAGATTATATCCTAATCCGTCAACTGCTGAAATTACAATCAAAAATTTAAACGGTCCAACAAACTATACTATAGTTGATATTTTAGGTAAAACTGTTAAAAATGGTGAAATTAGCCCTAACGAATATGTTGATATTTCTAAATTAAAAACAGGCGTTTACCTTATTAATTTGAATGGATATAGCACATTAAGATTGGTGAAAAACTAAGCCAAATTTGATATTAAAGCCAACTAATTAAAAAATCCTAATGAGAACCATTAGGATTTTTTATTACCTTAATGTCTCAAACTAAATCAATCATTATGAAAAATATATTAGCAACTATTGTTGGGCTTATTGTTGCATCACTTTCAGTTTATGTTTTCGAGTCGCTTATTGGGCATAACCTTTTTCCTTTGCCAGAAGGTGCCAATCCTATGGATATGGAATGGATAAAAAACAACATGGACAAAATTCCTATTGGCTCTAAAGTTTTTGTTGTCATTGCACATTTTGTAGGCATTGTAATAGGTATGTTTGTAGCTGCAAAAATTTCTAAAACAAGTATGATTCCGTCTTACATTGTAGGTATCTTCATGTTATTGGCTACACTTTTTAATATTATCATGTTACCAAAAGAGCTATGGTTTACCTTATCTGACGGTATTCTTACCATCATTGGTTTTGTAATAGGAAAATCATTAGCACAAAAACAAATAACAACAGCATCATGAAGTATCTATTTGTAATTCTATTATTCGTCTCAGTCAACGTCAACTTGTCTTATGGACAAACAAAAGAAAATCTCATTGAAATAAATAAAACATGGGCGCAATTTTGTGAAGCCTTTAAAACACTCGACGCGTCCATATTAAAAACAATTCATACCAAAGACTTGATACGAATTTCTGGAGGAAACCGAATCGTGAGTTATGAAAATTACATGTCTAATTACGAAAAGTCATTTGCACGACTTAAAGCATCGGAGCAAACTAATCGTATTGAGCTACGCTTTTTTGAACGTATCAATAACGCTAATACGGCTAGCGAACGTGGCATATACAAACTCACAAGGAATAAAGGTACTGATGATGAAAAAAGCTATTATGGGCAATTTCATGTGATATTTAAAAATAGTAATGGCCAATGGTTAATTGCTATGGATTACGATTCATCAGAGTTTAATACTATCGGAGCAGACGATTTTGAAAAAGCTCATGATATCAATGATTTAGATAAGTTTTTGAATTAACATTTAAAAACCAAAAACGTATTTCAATGAATGTAATTGACTTTTTAGACAAAATTAATACACATACAAAGGCAATCTATGAAAACGAGATTGAACAAGTTAATGATAATGGCAAAATTATAAATTGGTTACTTGGTTTAGCTGGTGGTGCTTTAATTTTTAGTTTCAATAAATACAGTGAAATTGATAGTAGTGATTTTCCAATAATAATGACTCAAGCTTTACTGTTTTTCACTATTATACTTGTTGGCTATTTACATAGGGTTAAAACAAAGGTTTTTAAAGATCACACAATTGCACTTATCAGAATGTTTGATTTTTTGAAAATTGAATTTGAACTTGTTCCTGATGAAATAGAAAATGAACTTAAGACTGAAAAGTTAGATACTATATTTGATAATTATCTTAATGGAGAGTACATCGCTGAAGAGGAAAAAGAAGCATTTGAAAAAATCTCTAATGATCAATCAAGTAGTTATAAAGCCACTAAATTTCTGACTATTACCTCTATAATTTTATTGGTATTAGAATTTGGATGTTTTTTTGCTATTATTCTATAACTTAAACCTAACCTTCCAAAAATAACTCAGGATTAGGGCAATTACTTTTGTAATACTCCAAGTATTGTTGGCTACACACACGAGGATAGTCGCCTTGGTAATCTTCACTATCAAAAATGATTTGATAACGATCAAGATGTTAATGATTTAGATTTGTTTTTGTGCTAATTTTATTAAAAAATAGACGACTTTTGCTGAGCCTATAATTTATAACTAAAAAATATGAAAAAAATAACTTCATTGGTCATTATTATACTATTCACATGTATCAGTAAACTAACTGCTCAAGCAACAACAGTAACTAATACAGCAGGTACACCAATATCGATTTTAATTGAAGGAAATGAATTATTTATAGTAGAATCATCTACAGATAACATTACTAAAATAGACATCACTGATACAAACCCAACACCTGTGGTTGTAAGCACTGTTTGTAACATCCCTGCAGGGTTATCAATAAGGTCAAACGAATTATTTATTTCATGCACTGGAGGAAGTATTCAAAAAATAGACTTAAGTGCACCATTTCCACCTTCTACTATAACTGATGTGGTTTCTTCTGGTTTGGGAAATGTCACAGAATCAGTCTTAATGGGCAATGATTTATACTTTATTCAATTAAATGGTAAAATCTCTAAAGTTGATGTCACTTTAGTCACTCCGGTTGTCATTGATCTAATAACAGGACTCCCGAGTAATGGGTTAGGTATTATTATTGATGGAGATGATTTGTATTTTTCTACATTTTCCGGAGAAATAAATAAACTCGATTTAAGTGCTGTAGATCCTTCATCCACATTAACAACAATTATATCTAGTTTGAACTTTCCTGCTGGTATGGCCATAAAAGAGGATTACTTATATTTTGCTGAAGCTGGAAATGGAAAAATCTCAAGGATAAATATCAGCCAAATCAATCCAACACCACAAGAAATTGTTTCTGGTCTTATGCAACCACGAGATATTTTAATTAATGATAATGACTTATTTATCAGTGATTTCAATTCAAATGAAATTTTGAAATTTGATCTTAACACACTTTCTATCAATGAAAATGAAATTAATAACAGAATTGTTTTACATCCAAATCCATCTGGTAATCTACTTCAAATTTCTGGATTAACTAAAATCGAGAGCTACAAAGTATATGATTCGTTAGGTAAAGAGGTTATGAATGGAACTTTATATCCAAATAAAAAAGTGGATATTCAAAATCTAACTAAAGGCTTATATTTCTTAAAGATTGAAGATAGGGATATAGTCAAATTCATCAAACAATAGAAAAGTCCTATGACCTAATTTAAGGTTTTTAAAACTTAAACCAAACCTTCCAAAAATAACCGAGGATTAGGGCAATTACTTTTGTAATACTCCAAGTCTTGTAGGCTACACACGCCAGGATAGTCGCCTTGGTAATCTTCAATCTTAAAAATGATTTGCAAATGTAAATGTGGTGGATAATCGCCATTGACTTCTGCCGTACCTAAAGTTGCTATTTGCTGGCCTTTTGTAATTGGCTCTCCTACCCTTTTTCCGCTTAAAGATTTCAAACTTAAATGTCCATAAAGTGTATAAAATTCAAAACCGTCGATATGATGTTTTAAAATTAGTGTTGGGCCATAATCACCAAAGTTGTTATTGTCTTTAAAGCTATGCAATACTCCATCTAATGGTGCATAAATTGGTGCATCGGCTTCAATCCATAAATCTAAGCCCAGATGAATATTACGTTCGGTTGTTGCAACTTGCTTATTAAAGTGACTACTACGGTTATAAATACCTCGTTCTTCGAGATAACCACCATAAGCAACCTTGGCATTATGTGCTTTAATATGATTCCAGATGAATCGCTCTAAATCACTAGAAGACGATACATCTACAGCTTTTAATTCATGATTAGTAACAGATAAATCCAAGGGTACAAAATCGAGTTTGGAAAATGAGGTACCTAAAACCGGGAAAGGACTTAGAGATTTTAATGTTGTTGGAAGCTTAGAAATGGCCACAAATAAAAATTTCCATAAAAATAAAATCTATTTTACGGAAACAGTTCTAAAATAATAGATATTAATATCTATTTAACAGTAAATAAAAAAGTAGTGTTTTATCTCATATTAATTAGTTGTTAAGCTACTGAATTTAGCATTAACTATAATAGACTTTCCAGAATTACCGTTAACTGTTTTCGATGTTGTGTACTCATTATTAAACTTAGAACGCTCACCCCTAAACATTAAGTTATAATCTACATTAGGCAAATTCACTAAGGCTTCACTATTTTCTAGAATTATATTTAAGTTATTAAACGCATCTGCAATATTGTGTATGGTTAACTCTCCAAAGCTTCCATCAATGATATTGTTACCCGATAAATAATCGATATTAATATTTGATGAGTTAGAGTTAAGTGTTAGGCTCTGAACATTTTTTAAAAGTGCATCATCTACATATTTAAGACTTAATGTACCGTTTTTCCAATCGTTTATTAATACATTAGAATACGCCATATTGATGGAAGTGTTACTTCCATCAATACTTTGCGCTAATAAACTAGAGTGAGACATTTTGCCTTGAGCATTATGCAAAACTGAACCCACTTTTAATTCACCATGTCTTACATTAAGCTTTAATTTAGCTTTTTTAGGCATTCTTATTTTAATCACTCGTTTTACTTTGCTATTTGCACCTCTTTCTAGACGCTTAGCAAAAAGTGACTCACGCTCTGCTAACATTTTTTCTCTTTTAGCTCTAGCTTCTTTGCGCCTTACTTCAGATTTTGCTCTAACTTCTGCACGCTTTTCCATAGCTTCAGCTCTTCTTTCCATAGCTTCCGCACGTCTCTCCATTTGTCTTCCAAAACGCTCGCCCCATGCTTCCATTTTTTCAGCCCATTCTTCACCGAATTTTTCTCCAAATTCTTCGCCCCATTTTTCCATGTCTTTTCCGAACTTTTCGCCGAATTCTTCACCCCATTTTTCCATGTCTTTAGCCCATTTACCTTCAAAGCGCTTTCCGTATTCTTCACCCCATTTTTTCATTTTTTCTTGGTAACCAGACTCTGCAAAACGCTTTGCCCAAGCTTCCATACGCTCCTGTAATTCTTTACCACCTTCCTTTTCGTATTTTTTACTCCATTCTTCCAGGTACTTTTCACCTTCTTCTTGGTATCTATCGTAGTCAAAAGAAATAGATTTGATACCTTCAGGAAGCTCTGGAAGCTCAGGAAATTCTGGCATCTCAGGCATTTCTGGTAGTTCAGGAAAATTTCCTAATCTAGACATGTCCGGTAATACAATTACCTCAGGAATCTCTGGCATGTCGGCTAAATTCAATTCTAACTCCTGTAGGATATCATTATAGTCGCTACTTCCATTAGCTACAAACAAACCCGGAAATCTACCAGCACCTTCAGATGATATAACTACTTCATCCATTGAAGCATCTACATTTAGGTTCCATGATTTTAAGGCTTCTTTTAATTCTTCTTCAGAAAGTTTACTACTTTCAATATAAGCTTCGACCTCAACTTCGTCTTTAGACCATGTATCGACTTCTATCTCCACATAATTGGTGTTAAGGTCAACAACAACATCACTATTTACTTTGATGGATTGGGATGTTTTGTTTAATTTTTTTTGTGAGAAACCAGCTGTGGTGATGAAGCACAACATTAAGATTTTAATGGTTTTACTAACAGCAATTCTTTTGCTGCTCTCGTGTTCGTGATTTTTTCTTAAAAAATTCATTTTGTTTGGTTTTTAAACTGTTCGTTTTTTGATTTATGTTTAGGTTTAATTAGATACTCTCTTGTTCTAGGACTGAATCACTAAACTCTTGCAGCTTTTCTTTTAACTGCATCACAAGATTTAGTCTTAGTTTAAGGTTATTGATTAAGGCGTCTAGTGTATCTTCATTAGGGCCATTTTCGTTCAACTCTATGGTAAGGTTATCGTACTCTGCATTTAATTCTTTTAACCTTTCGATGTAACCATCAACCAACTCTTTATTATTTGGCGTCAATTTTACTTTCGACAACTCAAGATTAATACTAGCTAAGTAGAAATCCTCTACCTTTTTCAAATCTGGAGAAATATCTCCCATAGATTTTATTTTATTAGTTGTCACAACTTCTGGAGTAGACTCTATCGGATCTATTGTTGGATTAAAGTATTTTATTGCTCCATAGGTTAATCCTAATAACACAATAGTACTCGCTGCTATATTCAAAAATCTAAAACGATTAGATCTAGCGCTTTCCACTTGTGGTAAAGCCTCGTCAAGTTTTTGTAAAAAACGTGCTTCATGACCTTCAGACATTTTTACAGTCTCATCCTTTGGTTGATTTTTAAATAAATCTTTAAGATTCTGTCCCATTTCTTTCTCGATTTAATAAGGCTTTCAATTTTATTTTTCCTCTCGATAATTGTGTTCGAGATGCGACTTCAGATATATTTAATATCTCCGAAATTTCTTGGTGGTCGTAACCTTCAATTAAATACAGCATCACTACATACTTATACTTCTCTGGCAGTTGCTGTATCGCAATTTTTACATCCGAGACGCTAACCTCAGCAGTTACAGACCAATCATCATTGTAATTATCATCAACAACTTTAAGCTGAACGTCCTCTAAGTCTACAAGCCTTTGTTTTTTAGACTTTAAAAGATCAATGCTCTTATTAATGACAATACGCTTTAACCAAGCTCCAAAAGTGACTTCCGCTTTATATTGTTCTAGTTTTGTGAATGCTTTTATAAACGATTCTTGAACAACATCCTCAGCTTCCATAGTGTTTTTTACAAAACGTTGCGCTACCACAAGCATGCCATTACAGTATTGGTTGTATACTTTTAGCTGTGCTTTTCTGTCGTTTTGTTTACACTTTTCAATAATGTCTACTTGAAACATCCTTGGTTAGTTTTGGTTGTTTGTTTGATTGGTTTGTTCTAAAGACGATACAAAAAAATGAGTGTGGCAAAAAATTAAAAAAAAATTCAAAATATTTTATTTGTATTAAAGTTATCTTACTAGTTGTACTAATTTAGGGATTTCAATTATCTTTAGTTTTTAAAATATTACGCATTACATTTTATGTTGAAACGCATTCTAATTTTTCTGTCTGTTGTAGCTCTTGCATTGTTATTGTATTCGGTTTTTGTCGAAAATATTTTTTCTCCGAGATTAAGTCCTAAAGATTCTGCAGCTATTACGCTTAATGATTTAAAATTAAAGGTAGAATACAATAGACCATCAAAACGTGAGCGTGATATATTTGGAGCTTTAGTACCCTACAATAAGGTATGGCGAACTGGCGCCAATGAAGCCACCACGTTTTCAACAAATAAAAACTTAGTTATTCAAGGTATGTTATTGCCAGAAGGAAATTATACGTTGTGGACAGTTCCGATGGAAGCATCTTGGAAGGTAATGTTCAACTCCAAACAGTATCAATGGGGTGTTAATGAAAAGATGGAACCAATGTGGGATCCTAATTATGATGTTATGGAGTTAGAAGTTCCGTCAGATTCACTTGACAGTACTGTCGAAAAATTCACCATTGCTTTTGATAATACCACAGGTGAGCTAAAACTCACCTTGGCTTGGGACACCACTAAAATAGAAGTACCAATCTCTAGAGCTATTTCTGAAGCTGATAGCAATTAACAATTAGACAGTTTGGCCAAAGAGAAAAAACATAAAGCTTCTGCACTTCAAGAAAAAGAAGGTATAAAAGCACCTGAAGCTTTTAATGCTGCTTCTGCTAAAGCCTTAAAATCTAAACGCAAAAAACAACTCAATATATCTGATTTGGTTAGTGGCATTACCAAAGGCAATATCACTGATTTAAGTAGAGCTATTACGCTTGTAGAGAGCACAAATCCTAACCATAAAAAGCAGGCAAACGATATAATTACCGCATGCCTTCCGTACGCAAATAATTCAGTTAGAGTTGGGATTACTGGTGTTCCGGGTGTTGGCAAAAGTACATTTATTGAGGCTTTAGGCAAACATCTTACTGAGCAACACAAAAAAGTAGCTGTATTGGCTGTTGACCCAAGTAGTACCTTAAGTAAAGGTAGTATTTTAGGAGATAAAACCCGAATGGAAGATCTGGTAAAGAACACCAATGCTTTTATTAGACCTTCGCCTTCTGGTGATTCTTTAGGAGGCGTTGCTCGTAAGACTCGAGAAACTATTATTCTATGTGAAGCAGCAGGTTTTGACACCATTTTAATTGAAACTGTTGGTGTAGGACAAAGCGAGACTGCTGTGCACAGCATGGTAGATTTCTTTTTACTCTTGAAACTTGCTGGAGCTGGCGATGAGCTTCAAGGCATTAAACGTGGTATTATTGAAATGGCGGATGCTATCGTTATTAATAAAGCCGATGGTGATAATAAAAAAGCGGCTAAATCTGCAAAACTAGAGTTTAATAGAGCATTGCATTTGTATCCTGAAAAAGATTCGAGTTGGACCCCAAAAACAGCTTTATGTAGTGCATTGCACAATGAAGGCATTTCCGAAATTTGGGATATGGTTAAGGCATATATTGCGCTTACAAAAGCCAATTCATATTTTGAAAATCATAGAACTGAACAAAACAAATTCTGGTTACTTCAAACTATTGAAGACCGCTTAAAATCTGATTTCTATAATTCTGAAACTATCAAAGGTGCATTAAAAATGCAGTTAGAGTTAATTGAATCAGGAAAAACTACACCTTTTGCTGCTGCAGAGTATTTACTTAATATCTATTCTCTATGAAAGACACTTCTGGTTATAATCAACATGCGAAAAGTAATGGGAATTATGTTGGCTATTGGTGTTTTGTAGTTGCAGCTATTGTAAAAATAAAAGACTTAGATGACAGTAGTTTTAAAAATAGTAAATATTACCCTAAGGATATGTTAAGTATAATTTCGTCATAATGAAGGTTTTCGTATTTAGACATTGGAGTTGGATATTAATTATAGTAGTCTTAAGTTGTAAGTCAATTGAATTAAAAAATGATAAGAATAATAATTTTCAAGGAAAAATAATATTTGAGATTACAACTATAATTGAAAATGAAGAACGTTTTGATAAAGAATTAAATTCTTTTATTAAAAAAGAAGATTCTTTGTATAAAATTAATCATCCCAATGATATTATGGGCTCTATAGCTTCGACTCTGAGATTAGAACTAGACCCGAGAGAAAACCCAAGTCGTTTTAATACATATTATTTTCCTCAGAAGTCTGTTTATTCTTTTACGGATACTTTGATTACTTATAATTTTTCAAAATTTAAGGTTGAAATAAATAAATCAACAAATTATTATAAGCGATATGATATCAGGACTAATGAAGTAACTGAAGTTAAAAAATATTTATTTTATAATCCTCAAAAAACTTATAAGGAGACAATTTATAAGGATAGTATTAAAAACATAAATGGTTTTAATTGCTATAAAGTTCTTATATCTGAAGAATCAAATGATGGTAATTTTATAGATTACAAAGAAATGTTTGTAACGGAAAAGATTAATTCACCTTATCATCCTGTTCGAATTAGAATGGAATTACTAGAAAAATATTATCCTTTAGAAATAAAGATATATTCAGATTTTCTTAAAGATAAGTTTACTTACTTTAAGGTAAAACTTATTGAAAAAAGCATACCCTAATAAATATCTCCTTAAATACAATTCTCCTTATACCAATTCACCTGTGCTTCAACACTTTGTAGTAATGTTGTTTGTGGGTTGTAACCTAACAGCTTTCTAGCTTTATTGATATTTGCTCTGGTGCGCAATTGGTCGCCTTTACGCTTTGGTTTTATTTTAAGGGTAATGGATTTACCAATCACTCTTTCTACAGCTTCAATTCCTTGCTGGGTTGTATATTCGGCTTCGGTACCTAGGTTTATAATTTCGTTATTAACAGTTGTCTCTTTACCAATTACACTAACAATACCGTCAATAATATCACCAACATACGTAAAGCTACGCAGGTGTTTTTCGCTACCTTCAAATAATGGGAAAGGTTCTCCTTTTAACCCTAAATCTATAAGCTTAGTATACATTTTTTCAGGACGTTCTCTTGGTCCAATAACAGAGTACAATCGTAAGGAACACGCTTTAAAAATTGATGCTTCGCTTTGTTCTAAAACAAGTTGTTCTGCTTTGTGTTTTGTAACACCATAATCTGATGCAGGCTTGGGTGTAACATCTTCAGAAAAAGTCGCCTCCAACCCATAAATAGACGATGTAGCAATATTAACAAATAGTTTTAGTTGTTCATTTTTTTTAGCAAAGTCTATTAAATGTTCAGTGCCTATAACATTATTTGCATAATAATCTTGGTACGTAGCAGTTTTAGATAAACCTGGTTGCGCTGCAAAATGAAAGATATAATCAAAGTCAGTATCTAAGTCTTTAATTGATGAAGTATCTCTTAAATCTAAAGTGATAATTTTTCCGCCTTTGGCAATTACTGCATCTGCATTTTTAGTTTTTAGATTAATATCGTAATAATCGGAGAAATTGTCTATACCATAAACTGAGTGTCCCATAGCCAAAAGTCGCTCGGCACAATGCGAACCAATAAATCCAGCTATTCCAGTTACTAATATCTTCATGAGGTTAAATAATATAACAAATAAACAGCTTTTTTAATTGGAAACCTATGCTTATATCAAAGTTAAATGCTTTAAATATTAGCTAATTATTTGAAAATAGATTGTCGCATAAAAACAGTAATTTTGAACTGACTAATCAGCTAATATGGAGAGCAAACTTACCATTATTGTCCCTGTTTATAATGAAGAGGAAAACTTTGAGCGTCTAGAAAATGAGCTCTCTTCATATGTTAAAATTGCCAGTGTACCGACTTCAGTCCTATTCGTGAATGATGGCTCAGATGATAATAGTCAATCTTTAATAGAATCTATCTGTAATCGTCAGAATAACTTCGACTATATTTCATTTAAGGAAAATAAAGGCTTAAGTACTGCCTTAAAAGCTGGTTTTGACACTGTAGAAACTGAATTAGTGGGTTATATAGATGCCGATTTACAAACAACTCCAGAAGATTTTAATCTTCTACTAGAGCATATTAAGGATAATGAACTCGTCACTGGTGTTCGCATCAACCGGAAAGATTCATTAATTAAAAACATATCCTCTAAAATTGCAAATTCTATCCGAAGAGCCTTTACAAAAGACGGCATGGACGATACAGGTTGCCCGCTAAAAATTATTAAAACCAATTATGCGAAGCGTATGCCTATGTTTAAAGGATTGCATCGCTTTTTACCAGCGATGATTCTCTTGCAAAATGGAAGAATTACTCAAGTCCCTGTGCAGCATTTTCCCAGAATTGCTGGAAAACCAAAATTTGGGCTTAGGAATCGTCTTTTTGGTCCACTAACAGATTGCTTTGCCTACTTGTGGATGAAACGAAAGTACATCAATTACGATATTAAGAAGCAGAGTAATACAAATTGAAAGACTGGATTATATATAGTATAGGCTTTGCTGCGCAGTTATTATTTTCTTCAAGATTAATAATCCAATGGTTGTTCTCTGAAAAAAAACAAAGAGTTATTACGCCAACCTCATTTTGGGTTTTGAGTTTAATCGGAGCTTTTCTACTATTCGTTTACGGATACTTACGATTAGATTTCGCAATTATGCTTGGGCAAAGTTTAACTTACTATATCTATATAAGAAATCTACAGCTACAAAAGGTATGGACAAAAGCTCCAAAATTATTACGAATCTTGTTATTAGTTATGCCAATTCTTATAGTACTATTTTACTATAACAACAATAAAATAGATATCGATTTGTTGTTCAGAAACGAAGACATTCCTATGTGGTTGTTGACCTTAGGTATTATAGCTCATATAATTTTTACACTTCGCTTTGTATACCAATGGTTACATTCTGAAAAACACAAGACGTCCTCACTACCAATGGGATTTTGGGTTATGAGTTTAATCGGAGCTTCGTTAATCCTTTGTTATGCCATAATCAGAAAAGACCCAGTGCTCTTTATCGGACATTCGTTTGGTGTATTGATTTATATGCGTAACGCGTATTTAATAAGACAAAATAATGATTAAGTATATAGAAAGATATCCTGTACTTAGTCTATTACTATTTGTAATAGTAATGTTAGGTTTTACAGTTGGTTCAATCCCAGTGAGTATTATGGAAGCTAGAAATTTTATTACAGCTAGAGAAATGATTACCGACGGCAATTGGATCTTAACAACAATGAATGGTATAGCACGCTACGAGAAACCTCCATTACCGTCATGGGCTATAACGGTATTTGGACTTGTCTTTGGTATAAAATCAGTTTTAGCTCTCCGTTGGCCTGCGTTATTATGTTTGGCAGGTATTGGAATCACAAATTTCTTATTATCAAAAAAACTAGATCTTACAAAATCTCATAGCTTAATAAATGGGTTTATTTCTATAACATCTTTTTATATCATAGGTATTGCTCTTGAAGCACCTTCAGACATATTTACACATACATTAATGCTTGTAGCAGTGTATCAGTTATATGACATATTAAAAAATGAAAAAGTAAGCTTTATTCGCGCTGTTCTATTCATTTTATTCTTATGTGCTTCACTGCTTTCTAAAGGTCCAGTATCTTTATATATCGTTTTCTTACCATTTCTCATTGCCTACGGAATTGTATACAAATTTAAAGGTGGAGTTCTTTTCTTCTTGAGGCTTATTAGCCTTACTGTATTGGGTATAGTAATTGGCGGTTCATGGTATCTGTATGTGTATTTAATGGATTCTGAAACACTGCGAGAAATTACCACTACCGAAGCCAATAATTGGGTCAATTACGATGTTCGGCCTTTTTATTATTACTGGAGCTTTTTTACACAAAGTGGGTTTTGGACAATTGCTGCACTAATAAGTTTAATATATCCTTATCTAAAAACTAGAGTCTCAAACCTTAAGGCTTATCAATTCAGTTTTTTCTGGACAATCTTTGGGGTAATATTACTTTCTGTTATTCCAGAAAAAAAGTCGCGTTATCTAATGCCAGTATTAATACCGCTAGCAATTAATATCGGGTTCTATATTGAATATATAATGCGCGAATTCAAGAATTTTAAAACAAAAAAAGAGACTCTACCTGTTTACATTCAATTTGGGATTTTAGGGATTATTCCTATTGCGTTGTCGATTTTGAGTTTGAGTATTGATATGGAATTTTCAAAACTACGTATGGCATTACTTATCATTTCAATATTAATTACCTCAATTCTTATAATTCGTGAGTTAATTAGAAAAAACATAAAACAAGTCTTTTATTTGAGTCTATTGTTTATGCTATGTATTGGACTTTTTGGTATTCCAGTTATGAAAACTCCTGTGAAAGATAATTATAAGCCAGTTTCAGAATTAAAACATCAAGATTTACCAATTTATAGAATAGATTATATCGCTCCAGAAGTGGTATATAATTTTGGTGAAAAAATTATATGTATCCAATCTAAAGACGGTTATGAGCTTCCGGGAGAGCAACAATTTCTTGTCCTAGAATATGAAACCGACATAAGTGAGGTAGAAATATTAAATAAGCTGTATACGATTGAGTTTATTAACACCTATGACCTAAACCCTTCAGATAAGAGTTCTTCTCAATACAATGAACGTTTAATAAACAGATTGTATAAGTTTACTTTGAAAGATATCTATTAGAAATAAATCCAAATAGCTTATAAAATAGAAATCCAGAAATTGCGCCAAAAGCCATTCCGCACATCACGTCTATTGGGAAATGTACACCAACATATATGCGGCTATAAGACACAAGTACTGCCCAGAATAATAAAATAAAAATCAGATTTTTGAAATATGGTCGTAACATTAAACCTCCAAAAACTGCAGCTGCCATTGAGTTAGAGGCATGACCCGAGAAGAAACTTCTATTCGTACTGCAACGTTCAGCAATATATCTTATAACATCTTTAATTTCGTCGCAAGCGCATGGTCTAAATCTTAAAACAGAACGTTTTACAACATTTGTTAATTGGTCTGTAAATGTTATTAATGCAGCTGTAATTAATATAATCACTATTAATTTTCTCCAACCATACTTTAGATAGATTAAGGTCAAAAGAATAGCGTATAATGGAATAAAAGTGAGTTTATCTGTGACCAATAACCAAAACCAATCCCATGTTTCTGAACCTAGGTTGTTAAGAAATACAAAAAGCTGAGTATCGTAATCGAGCAGTTGGTCTAACATTAGTTATCGTCGTAACGTGAAACTTCTCTATCGTAAAATTCAGTAGCTAGGCGAATGTAATTTTCGGTTTCAGTCGCCAATTCTTTTTCGTCGTGTTGGTCAAACTCCTCAAACCATTCTACTTCATCATTTTCAAGATTAATAATAAACCGAGGAAATTCAGTATGAATAATAAAAATAGCATCTGGATAATCTGTATTATCTCCTAAAATGAATTTTGGCAAGACCATGAGTGATAAGTTTTAAGTACTTAAAATTTCGAGTTGCTTTTTTGGCAAAACTACAATTTATTAGCCATTTAACTTATAACTTTAAATACTTTGAGCACTTTTAACTATTAATTTCTTTGTTAGATAATTAAACCGAATATACAATAAAATTGCTGCAGCGGTTAATCCTGCAAGCAATCCAATCCATATCCCAAAACTACCATAGGCATCAGATTTACCAAGGAAATAACTCACTGGAAAGCCAATTAACCAATAGGCAATAAAGGTGATTAAGGTCGGTATATAAACATCCTGTAATCCACGTAACGCACCAAGAGTAATAACTTGTAAACTGTCTGAAATTTGAAATATAGCCGCTGCTAAAAGCAAAGTTGCTGCAACTTTTACAACCTCAGCCGTATCTAATGCATTTTCAGGACTATCAAAATCTACATATAAGCTTGGTAAGAATTCATGAAACGCCACAAAAATCACCGCAAATACAACTGCAAAAATTAACCCAAGTAAAAATATAGATTCAGCAATGCGCTTAAGGGCATTAAAGTCTTTCAATCCTTTTTGATTTCCTACTCTAATCATAGCCGCTACACTTAGTCCCATAGCGACCATAAACGTCATTGAAGATAAGTTAAGTGCTATCTGGTTTGCAGCTTGTGCATTACGTCCAAGAGTTCCGCTTAACCAAATTGCTGCTGTGAAAATTCCAACTTCAAAAAACATCTGCATTGCACTTGGAAATCCAAGGTTAATGATTCGTTTTAACGCGGGATTGGTAAGTTTAAAAAACTTAATCTCTGTAACATAAGGTCGCGATTTTTCTTTCTTAGATAATAAAAACCATAGGTAAAACAGCATCACAAATCTTGAAACCAAAGTCCCGATGGCAGCACCAATTATACCTAATTTTGGAAAACCAAACATTCCGAAAATCAACACATAGTTGATACCTACATTAAGCACATTTGCCAGTATTGTAGCATACATTGGGTATTTGGTTAATGATAAGCCATCACTAAACTGCTTAAACGCTTGAAAAATAATTAATGGCACCAAAGAAAATGCGACTAGGTCTAGGTACGGTAATGCCAATACAACCACTTCTTCTGGTTGGTCCATGATGTACATTAATGGCTTTGCAAAAAGTAATATGGCAAATAACATTAAAGATAATACACTACATAGAAACAGGCCGTGCTTAAAAGCAGATTTACCTTTACCAAAATTGCCTTCTGCATCCGCTTCAGCTACTAATGGTGTGATTGCGGTAGAAAACCCAATACCAATAGACATTCCAATAAATATAAAACTGTTACCAAGCGAAACGGCAGCTAATTCCGCAGCGCCTAATTGACCGACCATAACGTTGTCTACAAAGCTTACAAACGTATGGCCAAGCATACCCAAAATAACCGGATATGCTAATTTTAAATTATATGAAAATTCTTTGGTGTAGTGACTTAAAACCATGCCGCAAAAGTAGCGGTTTTGGTTTTATATTATTATATGAAAATGCCTTTTTAGTTATACGTTTTCCGAAACTCTAGTGGCGACATCTCAGTTTTATTTTTGAATAGTTTTGAAAACGATGCCGCTTGTTCAAAACCTAAACTATAAGCAATCTCACTCACCGAAAGTGATGTGCTTGATAATTTTAGTTTGGCTTTTTCTATAAGCTTATTATGTATGTGTTGTTGTGTACTTTGACCTGTAAGAGACTTTAATAAATTACTCAAATAATTAGGTGATAGATTAAGATGCTCAGCCACCAAAGTCACCGTTGGTAAGCCTTTGTCGATTAAATCATCGTTATTAAAATAGTCTGTAAGAAGTTGATCTAATTGCTCAGAAATCTGATGATTAGCTATTTGCCTAGTGATGAATTGCCGCTCATAAAATCTATTGGCATAATTGAGTAATAGCTCTAATTGAGAGACGATTATTTGCTGACTAAACTTATCGATATTGGCTTGATATTCGCGCTGAATATTTTTGAGTAAATCCTCAATCATAGCTTCTTCTTTTTCAGAGAGAAATAAGGATTCGTTGACACTATACTTGAAAAAGTCGTACTTATGTATAGACTCCGCAAGCGATGTATTCCACAAAAAATCTGGATGAATAAGTAACAACCAACCTGAAGGTTTCGCAGCATTAACATTTGGGTTATCACCCAAGCTCATAATTTGATGCGGTGCAATGAATGTCATCACACCTTCATCAAAATCATATTCTTGTTGCCCATAAAAAAGCTTGTAAGGTATATTTCGCTTCAAACCAATAGTATAATAGTCTTGCTTCCATCGTAGCGATGTAATATCTGAAGGATAACTCACCGTGCTATAATCCACAAGACTGATTAACGGATGTTCTGGTCCTGAGAGATTTGCCAACTTATGGTAATCTGCTACCTTTTTAAAGTGTTTTAGGTCTTTCATTATCCTAAAAGTATTAATTTATTTGTCATTCTGAACTGAGCGAAGCATCTAATTATCATATAAAATTCTTCGTTTTACTCAGAATGACATTTTTTTTTAAATGACTGACAATTAAACCAGCATACCACCAGAGACTTCAATACGTTGTCCGTTAATCCAACCTGCTCTATCCGAACATAAAAAGGCAACGGTACCACCAACATCTTCTGGTTCTCCTACTCTACCTAAAGCCGTAATGCTAGAAATAATAGCTGCTTTTTCAGCGTCTTTATTACTACCACCAGCAAAATCTGTTGCAATAGCACCTGGTGCAATAACGTTGGCTGTAATCTTACGCTCACCTAACTCTTTAGCTAAATAACGCGTAAAGACCTCAATAGCGCCTTTCATAATAGCGTAGGATGACATACCTGGTAAGCTAAATCGTGTTAATCCACTAGAGATATTAATAATACGCCCACCATTATTAATGTATGGTAAAGCCGCTTGGGTTAAAAAATACACGCTTTTTAGATGGATATTCATCATTTCATCGAACTGGTTTGCTGTAGTATCTGCGACCCTATTAAAGGTACCTGTACCCGCATTATTCACCAAAAAATCAAAGTTTGGGCTACCGTTTTCTTTTGTTAGGTAATTAGTAGCTTGCTCCATAAATGCTTGACCGCTTTTGTAATCGTTAGCATTAAACGGAAACGCTACCGCTTTTTGACCTAAAGCCTCTATCTCCGAGATGACCTCATTGGCTTTTGTAATATTGGTGTTGTACGAAAAAATAATATGTACGCCATCTTTTGCGAGATTAAGCGCCATATCGCGACCTAATCCTCGACTTCCTCCTGTAATAATTGCAGTTTTTTGACTCATTTTTTGTTTGTGTTTTAATTCAGTACAAAGTTGAGTCTTATCTACAAGCGCTATTTATCTAAATCTATGAAGGTGTTGTCCGAATCTATGGTTTGAGGGTTTTTAGATAGGTTTTGGAGTTACGCTTATCGTATAAGATATAATTCGTCTTGATGAAGTATATCGCTAGATAAGCGAAGTTAGATTTTTAATCTATAAAATCAATACGTAGAATTACGTAATTTTTAGGGGTAAAATGGTGTTTTTGGGAAAATGGACGTCAAATAACAAAGTTTCAGTGCTTACCCTTTGCAGTTTGGTAAGCACTGAACCTTAGTTTAAAGTATAAAAATAGCAGGTATTATCCTTTTCTGAGATACACGCTTCCAGAGCCTGCAGAGAGCTTCATTTTGGTTTTACCAGAGTTTAACTCCAAGTCCATACCTTTTGTACCGTCGCTTATGGTTTCGCTTAATACCTTAAAATCGATATCGCTTAAAATACGGTTACCAACAGCATCTACTTTAATACTCGCATTTTTTGGTATGGTGACATCTATATAACCGTCGTTACTAATTAATGAATACAAGTTTGTTGGTGTAATATCATCAAAAACTACGGTAATATTACCGCCAATAGTATTGGCAACTACTGGTCCACTGACATCGGTGATGCTTATAGAGTTATAAGATGCTGATATCTCGGCTTCGCCTTTAAAATTCTCTAATTTCCATGGTTTTGAATCTGAGGCTACAAAAAATGTATTTGAGTTTTTCTTTGCACAATCTTCGATATTCCATAATAGCTTTATAGAATTAGGGATTAACAACTCGTACTTATTAACGATGCGATAAAAAGATCCTTTTAGTGTTAATGCATTTTGATTAGATTTTCCAGACTTTGCATAACTATAATCTCTTAGTATTAATTCGCCAGGGTTCTCCGTAATATCTAAATACAAATTATCTGCAGGATTGGTAGACTTGTTTCCAAGAGGCTTAAGTCCTTTTTCTAATTCTCTTTTCTTATCACTATTAGTAAAGAAGACTCTTAATGGTGATGTTAATGAAGAATCTGTAGCTGTTCTGAGTTTACTATTTTTATCAGAGAATTTAAAATCTGTCGTAAATCGTGTGGTATTATTTACGCTTTTAATAATGACTTCATCACCATCATAACCCGATATTTTCATGTTGGCACTTGAGCAAATTTTTAATGTGCCAGTATTAAATTTAATTCGTTTCTCGTTGTTTTGAGAATTGCCTACACCTACTATTAGAAGAAGTGTAACTATTGCTATTATTTTTTTCATTCTATTCGTTTTTTATTGATTTAACATTGCTAATAATGCCGAAGCATTGCCTTTAACTATTGGTAAGGACTCTTTGTCTTCGATGATGCCTTCTAGATTTGGTTTTGCGCGTTGCTCTCTTAAAATAGCCACAGACTTTATAAGCTTCAATTGTACTAAAGGTTCTTTTTCGTTGCCTAAAGCGTCAATAAGCGTATTCCTCACCGTTTGATTATCTGGGAATTTTAAAAGGGCATCGATCACCGCGATTTTAGAATTACTATCTGAGTCTTCTTTTAAAATTTTGAAAAACGCATTAAGGATTTTTTCGTCTTCTTTTTGGTTTTCGTACAAATCCTCAATCTCATAAATGGCTTCTAAACGTGTGCTGCTTGTTTGGTCATCCCCTAAAGCCATAACCAAATTATCTCTAATAGCCAGTTGTTCTTTTCGGTCTTCGTTATAGACATACCCAATAGTGGCCAACAACATAATACTAGCAGCAATTGCGACATATCGCATTATTTTAAAGCGCTTTATTTTATTAGAATTGTGCAATTCGGCTTTTAATCGTGCTTCAAAATCTAAGCTGGCATCTGCTGGCATTTGCTGATCATCAAATGCGCTTTTGTGCTCCTTTATAAATTTCTCTAAACTCATAGTATTAGTTTATGTTGTAATTGCTGCTTTAAAAGACGTTTACCTCTTACATACTGATTGCGTACTGTATTTTCATTAAGACCCAATTGCGCTGCAATTTCTTTATGCGTATAGTCTTCAATTAAATACAACACAATGATGATGCGGTATTTGTCCTTTAGATTGTTTATAGCATTTTTTACGTCTTCAATTTTTAAAGAAATGTCTTCGTATTCCTCATGTTCTTCGTCTTGAAGTTCCACCGATTCTCGCAACCAACTTAATTTCTTTTGCCGTCGTAAAAAGTCTAAAGAACAGTTGATGACGATACGTTTTAACCAAGGCCCAAGGTTAAGGTCGTTTTCTAACTTAGACATATTTTGGAACGCTTTAATAAAGGCATCATGCACGGCATCTTGTGCATCTTGTTTGTTTTTAATAATCCTGAAGCTCACATTGTAAAGCATATCCTTGTACATCAGATATACCTGCATCTGTGCTTTTAAATTATTGTTTTTACAAGCTTTTATTAATTCCGGATGTTCCAAAAATTAGTATTCGATTGGTTTGTTTTATTTAATAACGGCACTTTTTGAAAAATGTCTCAAAAATTTTTAAGTCGCTATTAAATTTATCGAATATTAAGGACTATGTATAGAGGATTTTTACTGAAAGTCTATCGCCTTATTGATTAGTTTCTCATTTTTTCAATGATTTTACCAGTCTCATTACCTTCCATGCTTCCATCGTCATTATATAAGATATAATCGAACATGTCGTCAATGTTTTTTTCCACCTGTTGACCAGCTTTAAGATCTGAAATGAATCTTGGTTCGTTTTGTAATAAACCTATGATGAGATCACCTTCCCATTTTACAACTTCAACCCACATCCATTCTCTTTGGTCATCTTCATCAAAAGGAAACTTAATTAGTAGATGAGAGTTTATACCAAGCCCATTTTGAAATTTATCATATAATTCAGGGACTTTGGCTCTCGCATCTTCACTTGCCTTGAGTAATAAATCATCATGCTTTATCATTGTGACTTCATCTAAAGACCCAAAAAGTAACTTTATGGTCTCCATTTGTGCCACCTGAGTATCTTGTAGAGGAAAAGCAATTTCCATTAAAATATTTTCTGGATCGCCTTCTTCCCAGCGACCATTTATTATATCTACTTCTGCCTTACCAACAGCATTGTCGTACATAGAATTAATAACCATGGATTTGTACGATTCATTTTGAATAGCATTAACGTCTAAAGTCAGTTTACCTTTATTTTCAATCTCATCTTTTTCGAATAAAGTTTGAGCCGTTACATTGATAAAGGTCATTAAATCTTCACTGCTCTGACAAGATAAATCTTCAATCGTAATATCTGGCAATCCAAATTTTAGCATACCCAATGTTATGGCTCTACAAAAATCCTCTTTTTGATAAAAGTGAATCGTTATATGATTTGCAACAGTTATCGCATTGCCTTTTATTAATAGATTTTTATTCCAATACTCTTCACTAATGCTATTTCTAGTCTCTAAATCGTAGATAATAATATCGTGGTTCTTAGTGAGATCAGATATGTAATTGTTGGCGTTGTTATAAGCTTTCAACAGTAACTCTTGCTCAAAAACAAATTGTAAAACAAATACCTGAGAAGACTTTTGCATAGCATTCATCTCTGCATTTGTAAGGCCCAGATTTTTGTACTTAAGGAATTCTAAATCAGGCGCAGTGAATTCTTCCTCAACATTTTGGATTTCGGTTACTAAAACATTTATACCCTTTACATCTACTCTTTCAGGAAAGGATTCAATTAATGTAATATCTGGATAGTTTTTAGATACTATAGATTTAATATCATCAGAAGATACTTTTTCTTCTCCCAACATATATATCCCATATTGAACAAGGATTTTGTCATCCGACAATTTACCCGAATTAAATTCGGTTTGTGAGGAAACTGTGAATGTTAAACATAGCGTTAGAATAGATAGATATTGGTGTAATTTCATGCGTTACAGATTTGTTATCATTTTTTTTGATGCCTCAAACTCAGAGATAATGTCCTCAACGATTTGAGCTACAGGTTTTATATCGTGAATGAGTCCAGAAATTTGCCCGATTTCTAATTCACCATCTTCCAAGTCGCCTTCAAACATGCCGCGTTTTGCGCGTGCACGCCCTAATAAGGTTTTAAGTTCTTCAACAGATGGGCCAGTTTTATAGAGTTCTTGGACTTCATTATAAAACTTATTTTTTATGAGTCGTACTGGTGCTAATTCTTTTAAGGTTAATTGTGTATCACCTTCTTTTGCGTCTACTACAACGTCCTTGAAAGCTTGATGTGCCGAAGATTCTTCACTTGCTACAAATCGACTACCGACTTGTACACCATCTGCACCTAAAACCATACAGGCAAGCATGGCTTTTCCTGTGGCTATTCCGCCAGCAGCAATTAAAGGAATGCTCAGCTGCTCTTTTACCATTGGAATTAAAGTGAGAGTAGTTGTTTCGTCACGACCATTATGTCCACCAGCCTCAAAACCTTCAGCCACAATAGCATCTACGCCTGCTGCTTCAGCTTTAAGTGCAAACTTTACACTACTTACCACATGTACAACGGTGATGCCTTGATCTTGCAACCACTTGGTCCAGGTTTTTGGATTACCTGCAGAAGTAAACACAATCTTCACATCTTCTTCTACAATGATATCCATGATCTCTTCGATATTAGGATACAACATTGGTACATTAACACCAAAGGGGTTATCGGTAGCAGCTTTACACTTCTGAATGTGCTCACGCAACACATCTGGATACATAGACCCAGCACCAATCAGTCCTAAAATTCCTGAATTACTCGCAGCCGAAGCCAAGCGCCAACCGCTATTCCAAATCATTCCGGCTTGAACAATTGGATATTTTATATTGAAAAGAGATGTGATTCGATTTGCCATAACAAAAAATTATGGCTGAAAGTTACATAAATTTCACTGTTTTAATCTAAGTTCTTCGTCTTGAAATAGACATAAAAACTAGTAATAATTGCTAACGAAGACACAATGGTCATTACAGTCCCAGGCATAAACTTATTATAACCTCCTAAATCTATAAATAGGAAATAACCCAAATCTGCCAAACCACCAGTAATAGCCGCCAAAAATATCGCATGTGTATTGCCTTTCCAGATGTAAAATGCGCAGATGAACGTCACAATACCAATCCAAAATAAGTTAAATCCATGTTGCCCTATAATAGCACCAACGGCTTTAGGATAGTCCATATCTAAGCTTTGTGGGTCTATACCATCGGCAATACCTACAACTGAAGCAGTGATATCATTGGTTAATACACCTTTCATGGTCATTACACCTGCTAAGATGTGCACAAGTCCCCAAATAATCCATAAGACTGATGATATTTTTAATAAGGCAGAGAAATTCTTCATAGTTGGTTAGTTTTTAATTAGTGATAACCAAAAATCGCGAAGAAATCTAAGAAAACCCTTAATCTAGATTAAGAATCAGATGTTTTCTTGGTAATGCGTTCTTTTTTGATTTTGCTTAATGCTTCTGGCGTAATACCCAAATAGGACGCGATCATTTTTTGGGTAACACGTTGTAAGATTTCAGGATAAGTATTTTCAAAATGCTCATAACGCTCTATTGCTGAAGCACTTTTAAGCATAATAACACGCTTTTGTAATGCTGAAAGTCGTTTTATTAAGGCAGGAACATTTTTAGTCTCACGCTCTAAATCTTTTTCAAAGACTAATACTTCAGAATCTTCAAGAACATCAATATATAAATCACAAGGCATCTCTTTTGAGTTATTATCGGCGATGGTCCAACCCTCAGGAGCAAAAAGAAACACGTGTTCTTTGCCTTTATCATCAATAGAATAGCTTCTTAAAAGCCCAGAAACGACATGATATACTTTTGAATTTAAATCACCTGAATTTTGTAAAATAGTTCCTTTTTTGACGTCAACTGGCTCCATAAGAATTAAGAAATAACTCCAGAACCTAAAAGCTCTTCATTAGTATACCATGCTACAAATTGACCTTCGGTAATTGCAGATTGCTTGTTCTTAAACTCTACATACAACCCTGAAGATACTTTATAAAGTGTTGCCTCTTCTAATGGTTGTCTGTAACGAATGCGTGCACTAACATTTAGAGTTTCACCATCTTTAAGCTCTAGATCTTCTCTAATCCAATGCAGTTCTTCGTTTTGTACAAATAATACTGAGCGTAATAAGCCTGGATGTGTTTTACCTTGACCTGTATAGATGACATTCTCATTAACATCTGTTTCAATAACAAACAAGGGTTCTTTTGTACCACCAACTGCTAGGCCTTTACGTTGCCCTTTAGTAAAATAATGGGCACCTTGATGTTTGCCAACAATTTTTCCTTGAGAAATGGCGTATTCTGGTTTTGAAGAATGAAATGCTAACTCACTAGCCTTTGAATCAAATCGTGGAATAGATTTATGATAGGTGTCTAACGATTCAGGAATTTCAACAATAACACCTTCTTTTGGTTTAAGCTGTTGCTGTAAAAAATCTGGTAGACGTACCTTACCGATAAAGCAAAGCCCTTGCGAATCTTTTTTCTCTGCTGTGATTAAATCTTGAGCCTTGGCAATTTCCCGAACTTCAGGCTTTGTCAACTCTCCAATTGGAAATAAGGCTTTTGCTAATTGTGCTTGAGATAACTGGCACAAGAAATACGATTGATCTTTATTACCATCTACACCTGCTAATAACTGATGTACGTGTTGCCCATCTTTTTCAATTGTAGCTTTACGACAATAGTGACCTGTCGCTACATAATCTGCGCCTAGTTCTAAAGCAATATCCATAAAGACATCGAACTTAATTTCGCGATTACAAAGTACATCTGGATTTGGTGTACGCCCATTTTCGTATTCATTAAACATGTAATCTACAATACGTTCTTTGTATTGCACGCTTAAATCTACAGTCTGAAAAGGAATACCCAATTTATTCGCCACTAACATGGCATCATTACTGTCTTCTAACCAAGGACATTCGTCAGAAATAGTTACGGAATCATCGTGCCAATTCTTCATAAATAGGCCGATAACCTCATAACCTTGCTCTTTTAAAAGGTATGCAGCTACGCTGGAATCCACGCCTCCAGAAAGTCCTACTATGACACGCTTGTTATTCATTTTAATATATACTTCCGAAATAGGTTCGAAAAACTTGGGCAAAATTACAAAATAAAAAAGGTAACCATTTGCAGGTTACCATACTTAAAGCCTATTGATACTATAGACTAATGCTATTGTTTTTTGAAGATGACTTTATCATTATTATGGTCAACCTTTTTAGTTAATTCACCATTCTTATAATATTCCCAAATGCCCGTTTTTAAATTAGCATTGTAATTTCCTTTTGCTTCCATGTTTCCTGAAGCATCATAATATAAAGATTCGCCATTGAGCTTATCCTCTTTATAGTTTGATTCTTGCAAGAGTTTGGCAGATTCTGAATATGTTTTGGTGACACCGTCGCGCTTACCATTTTGGTATTCTGAAGTTTCAGCAATAGTACCACTAGTAAAATAAACTTTGCGGGTACCTTCTAGTTGTCCTGTTGCATTATAAGTTTCTTCAGTCATAATAGTAGTCGAATTTTTATGATAAAAGAGCCACTTACCAATAAATTTCTTACCATCCATTATTCCTTTGCTAATGACGGAACCATTTGAAGCCAAAAATGAAACCTCGGCTTTATTATTATTAGGATTAAAAACTTTTATAGCACTAAGTACACTTCGTTTTTGTTTAAGCTTGTAGAACTTAAATGTGTCTATTTCTTTACCATGTTCAAATTGTCCTTTGTAACGCAACTGGTTGGTATTTGGGTAGTTTTTTTGCCATATACCGTGCCTTTCACCACTTTCATCGAACTTATTTACAGAAACTTGAGCATCCAAGGATGTTAAAATTACTGTTAAAAAAAATGCAAATAGAAATTTATGTTTAATCATTTTTTAATTTTATTAAACAAGATGAACAATATATTTAACTTTTAAACTCAAAAAAATGAAAATTATTTCAAAAAATTTAAAGTTCCTAGCAGTTTTTATCATGGTATTAGGTTTGACTGCTTGTGACAGTGATGATGATAACACACCTACTGTACAAACTGTTGTTGACGTAGCTGTGGCGAATGGCTTTACCTCTTTAGCCTCTGCTTTAGAACGTGCTGACCTAGTATTGACTTTAAGAGGCGATGGTCCTTTTACTGTATTTGCTCCTGACAATGCTGCTTTTCAAGCTTTATTAGATTCGAATCCTGCATGGAATTCAATTGATGATATAGAAATTAGCTTATTAACTAACGTATTGTTAAACCATGTAATTATAGGTACTGAAGTACAATCTTCTGCTATCACTAGTGCCGGTATTTATGCTAATGTTGGTGCCACTGGACCTGGAAATAATAATTTAAGTATATACGCAAGAGAAAATGCTGGTACTGTTGAAATCAATGGTGGTGACGCTACTACTGCTGGTGCAGATGTAACATCCGCTAATGTTGGTGCTGATAACGGTATTATACATGTTATTAATAAAGTATTATTACCACCTACAGTTGTGGATATGGCTTTAGCAAATCCTGAGTTTGGAAGTTTAGTAGCATCTTTAACTACTGCTGGTCAGCCAGATTTCGTAAGCATCTTATCAACTGCTAATGGTACTGCTCCTGCTCCATTCACAGTATTTGCTCCAACAAATGCTGCTTTCCAAGCATTATTAGATTCAAATATGATGTGGAACTCTCCTGCTGATATTGATTCTGCCCTATTAACTGCAGTTTTACAACATCATGTGTTGGCAGGAAACAATGTTCAATCTGGTGATTTAAACCAAAACGGTGATACTGTACCAGAAACATTACAAGGACAAAACATTACAATTACTTTACCTGGAACTAACGGTAATATTGCAGATATTACTGATGGTGCAGGAAACTCTGCAGGAATTATTGCTGTAGATGTACAGACTGCAAACGGTGTAATACACGTCATTAATGCAGTTTTATTACCTGCTACCTAATAAACGAAAAAGTCGAGGCTGATTACCTCATTTTTTATATTGATTGATTTAGTTAGTATAGCCTTCCATTCTCATGGAGGGCTTTACTTTTGAGTATAAAAAAAGCCACAGATAAAACTGTAGCTTTCTTATAATATCTAGAATTAATTATTTCTTCTTTTTGCGCTGCTGCATTTGCTTTTGTTGCTCAGCTTGCTCCATCATTTCAGCCATTTTCTTCTGAAAACGATTTTGCTTCTTAGGCTTACTCTTACTAATTTCTATTTTAGCTAGTACCTTTTCCTCGTCAATGATATAGTTTTTAATCACTAACATAATACCAATACTAATTAGGTTAGATATAAAGTAGTATAAACTTAATCCAGACGCATAGTTATTAAAGAATACCAACATTAGTAATGGCGAAAAGTAAATCATATACTTCATCATCTTACTCATATCAGGCATCCCTTCTTGTGGCGGCGCTTGCATAGCTGTTTGTTGACCAGTAGTCATTTTCATATAGAAGAAAATAGCTATTGCTGCTAATATTGGAAATAAACTCACGTGATCTCCATAAAACGGAATATTGAATGGCAACTGTGCAATAGAATCGTATGAACTTAAATCATCTGCCCATAGGAAACTTTTCTGTCTTAAATCGAAAGCTGTTGGAAAAAACATAAATAGGGCATAAAACACAGGAATTTGCATTAACCCGGGTAAACAACCACTCAAAGGGCTAGCACCAGCTTTACTTTGCAATGCCATAGTTTCTTGTTGTGCTTTCATTTTATTGTCTTTGTACTTAGCACGTATAGCATCTAGCTCAGGTTTTAAAATCTTCATTTTTGCCTGAGATAAAAACTGCTTGTACTGTACAAAAGATAGTAGCATTTTTACCAAAACAGTCATTACAATAATAGCAATACCATAAGGTAAGAAGCTACTTAAAAACCCAAATAATGGGATAAAAACTGCTTTATTTATCCACCCAAAAATTCCCCATCCAAAAGGAATACTCGCTTCAAGGTTTTTATCATAGGTTTTTAAAACCTTACTATCTGTAGGCCCATAATACAAGCCCATTGATTTGCTAAAGTTTCCACCTTTTAATTCAACAGGTATTTTTGAAGCGTATAGTTTTGTAAAAACGGTATCAACTTCTTCGTCTTTAACCAAATCCTTAGAAGACATGTTTACCGACTTAAATGGTGTATCAGCAACTAATATGCTACTAAAGAAATGCTGTCTGTACGATAACCAACTTACATCAGAGACGACTTCTTCATCATCATTCATTTGAGCGAGCTTGTCTATTTTATCGCCATCATGCTGATAGGTTAAACGTGTATATCTATTCTCGTAAGTAATACTTTGGTCATGTCGTAGCCCTTTAAGTTTCCAATCTAAGTTGATTTCTTGAGAACTATTAACCACACCATCCAAGCCTTGAGATTGAATGGTAAAATCTATCATATAATCATTAGGCTTCAGCTCGTATCGGTATTCTAAATATTTAGATTCGGAGAATTTCAGTTTCATTGAGACCACTGTATTCTCACCATTTTTAGTAACCGAAGGTTGAAATGGTTTATCTTCTGTATTTAATATGCGATTATCTGTCGTCGCAAAATTAAGATTGAAGTTGGTATTACCATCTTTAACTATATAGATTGGTAGCTCATCATAATCTACAAATTGTGTCAGCCTAACTTCGGCAAGATGACCACCTTTATTGTTAAATTTTAATGCTAAAACATCTGTTTCAACATCTGTAGTACCATCAATATCAGTTCCTAGAGAATAGGCAAAAGCTAAATCTCCTAATTTATTTTGAAGCATTGCTTGTTTTAGAGAATCAGGTACATTCTCATTATAGTCTTCTATTGGAGTGGTTATAGCTGTTAAACTCTCATCCTGCGCTTTGGCTTGTTTTGCAGCTTCGACTTGCTCTGTCTCAGCTTGTTTTTGAGCTTCTAGTTCTTCTGGAGTTGGTTGGTTTTGATAAAAATACCAAATCATTATTCCAAAAAGGAGTACAAAACCTATGACTGTATTTATGTCTAATTTCCTTTCTTCCATGTGTATTTAAAGATGTATCGGTCTTAAATCGATTCGTTTTATTTGTTCTGGATATTTCAAAAAGCTATCCAAAATACTAATTTGTGCCAAACTGACACTACTTGTTGGTTTTATATGCTAAAGCAGCTGCTACAAAAGACACAAATAATGGATGTGGATTAGCGACAGTACTTTTGTATTCTGGATGATATTGCACACCAACAAACCAATTGTGTGTAGGTAATTCAATGATTTCTACCAAGCCAGTCTCTGGGTTAAGACCAGTAGCTTTTAGTCCAGCAGCTTCAATTTGTTCTTTATAATCGTTATTAAATTCAAAGCGGTGTCTGTGACGTTCTTTTATTTGAGATTGTCCATAAGACTTAAGAGATATACTATTATCTGTAAGCTCACAATCCCAAGAACCCAAACGCATTGTTCCGCCTTTGTTTACTACATTTTTCTGAGATTCCATTAATGCAATAACAGGATGTGATGTCTGTTCATCCATTTCTGTAGAATTAGCATCTCGCAATCCAAGTATATTTCTGGCATATTCTATTACCGCCATTTGCATACCTAAGCAAATGCCTAAAAAAGGAATATTGTTTTCACGTACATAACGCACAGCATCAATTTTACCTTCAATACCACGTTCGCCAAAACCTGGTGCTACCAAAATACCATCTAAATGACTTAGTTTCTCTTCAACATTCTCTTTAGATAAATATTCTGAATGAATAGACTCTACCTTAACCTTAACTTCGTTTTCTGCACCTGCATGAATAAACGCCTCTAAAATTGACTTATATGAATCCTGAAGTTCTACATACTTACCTATTAAGCCAACAGTAACTTCGCTTTTTGGATTTTTATGACGCTTTAAAAACTCATTCCATCGTGCCAAATCTGGAGTACCACTTGATAAGTCTAACTTTTTTAAGACCACTTTATCCAAACCTTCATCAAGCATTAAATTTGGCACATCGTAAATTGTTGAGGCGTCGATAGACTGAATCACAGATTCTTTCTCAACATTGCAAAAACGTGCTAACTTGGTTTTAATACCATCGCTTAGCTCATGCTCTGTACGACAAACTAAAATGTCTGCTTGTACTCCACTTTCCATCAATGTTTTTACACTGTGTTGTGTTGGTTTGGTTTTTAATTCACCAGCAGCTGATAAATATGGTACTAACGTCAAATGAATAACAATAGCATTATGCTCACCCAAATCCCATTGTAACTGACGCACAGCTTCTATATATGGTAAAGACTCAATATCACCAACAGTACCACCAATTTCGGTAATCACAATATCGTAGTCGCCTGAGTTTCCTAGAATCTGAATACGATGTTTAATCTCGTCCGTAATATGAGGAATGACCTGAACCGTTTTACCTAAAAATTCACCGCGACGTTCTTTGTCAATAACACTTTGGTAAATACGACCTGTAGTCACGTTATTAGCTTGTGATGTAGGTACGTTTAAAAAACGCTCGTAATGTCCTAAATCCAAATCAGTTTCAGCACCATCATCAGTAACATAGCATTCACCATGCTCATAAGGATTTAATGTACCTGGGTCAATGTTAATGTAAGGATCTAATTTTTGAATGGTGGTTCTGTAACCTTGTGCCTGTAATAATTTGGCTAGAGATGCAGCAATAATGCCTTTTCCGAGAGAAGAAGACACACCGCCAGTTACAAAAACATACTTAGGGTGAGTTGTCATGTTGCGCTTTTAAACGCAGGCAAATTTACAAAATAAAATGAGGAATTTAGGAAAACTTTAAGGTTTGTTGAAACTTAGATTTTAGAGTTCTTAATCTCTTGATTTTAATGGTTTTTTGGTTAAATTCGTTTAACGTCTGATATAAATCATTAGAAAGATTCATATCATTACTAGTTAAACGAAATATCAAATTAACCTAATACTCTTTCTTAATCTTATAAATCAATTCTTCTAGCCCGTTGATTTTAATATCGTGCATTTGTTGCATCATGTTTCCGAGCTTTCCTTTAGGGAATCCTTTTTGTTTAAACCACGTATAGTAATACTCCGGGATATCTACTAAATATTCGTCTTTGTATTTACCAAAAGGCATTTTGTATTTAGCAAGTTCTATGAGGGCATTTTTGTCTGGCTGCATATTTAAAGACACTTCGAGTGCACTTCGACCCTTCGACTGCGCTCAAGGCAGGCAAGCTCAGTGACCACGCTCAGTGTGACGATTGTGATTTATTTGGTTTTAAAGGCGTTTAATTTTTTAAGCTCTGCTGCAACATACGCTTGCCAAGCAGCTTGTTTGGGTCTATCTATAGAATGCCTAGTCTCTTCGTCGTATAATTGTTGCATTTGTGACGACGCTTTACTTATGGCTTTATACAATTGATTGAGTTGAGACTTAATTTGAGATGATGGTCTTAACTGGCTAATCTTTTGTCTAAACATACGAGCATGTAACTCTGTAATATCAAAATGCAATTGCTCGTGCTTAAGGATATGCTGTGTGGTATGCTCTTTTTTAAACCATGATTTTGTGGGGTAAAACACACAATCTACATCTGTACTAAAATCGGTAACTCTACTACCTTCTCTATTAATTGAAAACCCAAAAGATATTCCTGATGCAGTTAATGCGGCAGCATCTGTATTAGGGTTTGGTCTATCTCTAAAATCTGAAAACTTAAGTGGTCTGTTTTCATTCCAAGACATGGTTTCTAAATCGTTGTTTTGGGCGCCAACACAACTTACAAACACTAAAAAAACAATAAATAAGCGCATAAATTAATTGATGAGTTTCGTTCTATAACGTGAGCTTAACTTTTATTATTGCAATTTTTATTTAAACAAGACTATAATACTAAAGACATTTCGACTGCACTTCGACTTCGCTCAGTGACCGCGAATCTAGTCGACCTCAACAATATTAAGGTTGTCGAATTTTACAATATAAGATGCCTCATTAATGTAACCTCCAAATAACTTTTTGTTATATCTAAACTTGTTTTCAACGTACTGTGTTTCGGTATCCATATTAGATAATCCGTCTTCGCTTGAGGCTAAACGCAATAATATATCTAAAGTTAAATCGTAACCACGAGTAGCATATTTGCTTGGTGTAACACCATATTTGCGCTTGTAATCAGTTACAAAGTTATTATTCAAGCTTGTATCGTATTGCTTGTTTACCGTTGGGTAATGAAACTTAAGATTAGACAAATGGTAGTTATTATCTGGGTCTTTGCTTTCAAATGCCTTACTCTTATCTGTAGTGGTTAAAATAATTTCAATATCCTCAATAGCTAGCCCATTAAGTAAACTGATAATACTAGAGCCAAAAGAGACATCATCGGTTTCTAAAAACACTACATTTTTGCCTTTTTTAAATACGTTTTCAAATCGTGTTGGGTAAATAAAATAAGCATCTTTACCGTTATCCTTGCCTTTCGATTTTACTAACTCTGAAAAGAACTGTCGCGCTGATGGAAACGCTTTCTTTAGATCGTTACTCACTGTTCTGTGTTTTTGATCTGCAATAATGAATATCTGCGTAATAGTGCTATCACGCTTTACATAATTAATCATTTTATCTGCCAGAATCTTTTTATTGGGAATGGTTTGAAACACGTTTCCTGATACTTTGGAAGGCATCGCTAATGGCGCGAATACCGGCACATTTCCATTAACGGTAGAAGCAAATCGGTCGAAAGTTTTTCCCATCATAGGACCAATAACGGCATCGTAATCAGAGAAATCTTCACTATCAATGATATTAGCGATTTCGGATATTCTATTCTCTGTATCAAATACTTTAAGATTAGTTGAAATTCCTAAATTTTTAGCTGAATCTAAAGCCATAAGTACGCCTGAATGAAAGTCTAAAGCTGTGCTGAGAATACGATCATTCTTTATCATATCTTTTGCTTCAGCTACAGAATCTGTATCTATTCTACTCAAACGGAATGGCAACAGCATAGCCAAATGCTTAGTACTTGTATTAGTAATATTATCTCTTAAATCTGTAGTGTTACTGTCTTCAAGAATAGCTGCATCAGTCTCTATTTCTTTAGGTAATTTTAATACCATACCGGCTTTTAGACCTGATTCTTTTAGCTCTGGATTTAAAGTTTCAAGCTCTTCTTGCGTTAATCCTAATTTTATTTTTAATCTGTAAAACCCTTCTTTTGGTAGCACTTCATAATAGTTATAGTCCTCAGTCGTAGGCTTTTCTTCATTATTGGCAATGTTAGGCACATTGAGTTCATCTCCAGGTTGTAAAACTTCATTCATATTAGGATTTAAGTCCATCAAGTCCTGCACTGTAATACCAAACTTGTACGCTATACGCCATTTACCTTCGCTAGGTAACACAACATACTTTTTAATAGTATTAGATAAGCTTTGTTTTGAAATTACTGTTTTAAACCTTGGTATGCGAATACGGTCGCCCTTTCTTAAGTTTTCAGAATATAGTCTCGGATTTGCTTTCTTTATGTCGTCTTCTGTGACATTATACTTTTTTGATAAGCCATAAAGCGTTTCTTTACGCTTCACTTTATGCCTTTTGTAGTCGATAACTTCTTTAGTTTCTTCTACAATTTCATCATTTTTTACTCTAGAATTAGGAATAATTAGTGTGGTATCAGGCCCAAAATTGTTTTTAGCATCAGGGTTTAATGCTAACAAATCAAAAGGAGTTACTAAATACGTTTTAGCAATACTCTCAATAGTTTCGCCTACTTTTACTTTGTGCGTTTTATAGTTCTGTGAACTAAGGCTAAGTGTAAGTGTAAATACAATTGCGGTTAAAACGTTTTTCATCAATAAATATTTAATCAACTTTAACTAAGAAACAAATTAGACCGCTGGGTCACTTTTATTCCCATTCGATGGTAGCAGGTGGTTTTGAACTGATATCATAAACCACTCTGTTTACACCTTTTACTTTATTTATTATTTCGTTTGAGGTCTTTTGCAAAAACTCGTATGGTAAATTTACCCAATCTGCCGTCATACCATCGGTACTTTCTACAGCTCTAAGCGCCACACATTTTTCGTATGTACGCTCATCACCCATAACTCCAACACTATTAACTGGTAATAATATTGCTCCTGCTTGCCATACTTTATCGTACAAGTTCCATGAACGCAAATTATTAATAAAGACAGCGTCAACTTCTTGTAATATACGAACTTTTTCTGCCGTTAGATCTCCGAGAATCCTAATTGCTAAACCAGGTCCAGGAAATGGATGACGTCCTAACAGTTGGCTATCCATATGCATAGAAGCACCAACACGTCTTACCTCATCTTTAAACAAAGCTTTTAAAGGCTCTACAACTTTGAGCTTCATAAAATCTGGTAACCCACCAACATTATGATGACTCTTAATCGTAGCACTTGGGCCTCCAGTAGCTGATACACTTTCTATTACATCTGGATAGATGGTACCTTGTGCTAGCCACTTTACATCTTTAATTAAATTTGCCTCATCATCAAAAACCTCAATGAACACGCGACCTATCGTTTTACGTTTTTGTTCGGGATCGCTCTTTCCTGCTAAGGCATCCAAAAAGCGTGCCGAAGCATCTACACCTTTAACGTTTAAACCCATGCCTTGGTATTGCATGAGTACATCTTGGAACTCATTTTTACGTAATAATCCATTATTAACGAAGATACAATAGAGATTTTCACCTATAGCTTTATGCAATAACATTGCTGCAACAGAAGAGTCTACACCACCTGAAAGTCCTAGTACAACTTTATCGTTACCTAACTGTGATTTTAAGTCGGCAACCGTTTCTTCAACAAAAGCATTTGGTGTCCAATCTTGCTCAATATCAGCAATCTTAACAAGAAAATTCTCCAATACTTTTTTCCCGTCTGTAGTATGATATACTTCTGGGTGAAATTGAATTGCAAAAGTATCTTCACCTTCTATCTTAAAAGCTGCATTCTCCACATCTTCTGTACTAGCTAATAACACACCACCTGTTGGTAATTCTTTAATTGTATCACTATGACTCATCCAAACTTGAGTACCTTGAGAAATACCTTCAAAGAAAGTTTCACCAGTTTTTATAAAGTCAAGATTAGCTCTACCATATTCTCGGGTATTAGAAGCTGCTACTTCACCACCAGAAAAATGTGCTAAATATTGAGCGCCATAACAAACGGCTAATAATGGTTTTTTTCCTCTAATATTTGACAAGTCTGGATGTAAAGCATCTTCACCTCTAACTGAATTTGGACTACCAGATAAAATTACAGCTCTAAAACTGTCTGAATCTGAAGGAATTTTGTTGAATGGATGAATCTCGCAATAGATGTTTAATTCTCTCACACGGCGCGCTATTAGCTGTGTGTATTGCGACCCGAAATCTAAAATTAGGACTTTGTTGTGTTGCATGCACAAAAATAGAAATAGATTTTAGATTTGTGATTGCTGAATTACGATTTTTTGAATAGTTTTTAACAAGTAGAAAATTGTACCAAAACTAAATCGTCAGTATAGTAAAATCACCTTTGAGAGGTTGTAACGCAGCAACTAATTCTTCTATTAAATTATCTCCGAATTCTAAATACAATTCTGAAAAGTTAGTATTACGCTCTTGCAAGCTTTTATTAGGAAATAGTTGCTCTTGCAAATCTGTAGCTCGAGAAATTTGATCTGCTAAATTTTTCTTTTGAGCATTAAGTAATCGTTTCTCTAAGTGTTTTAGCCCCTTGAGTTGCTTTTTTTCTTGTGCTTCAACTGCACCTAAGAATGATTTATCGGTTTGTTTTGCTAACTGATGTAGAGCCTTAAACTGTTCTATAAGATGATTTTCTTGCACAGTGAAATCGATAGATATGTTAGATATTTGGCGCACACGTTTATTGATATAGCTATCACGTTTTAAAAACAAATCTGCATCTGTAAGTCCCAGATTTTGCTGCTTTCTATATTGCTTATCAGTTCTTATAAGTACAGAGTTTCTTAAAAGTAATATAGGAAAAGGTACTTGCTGAGCTTCAAAATTTGATTTTAACTGAAACCAATATGCCAATTCGCCTCCACCACCAATGTAACAGAGGTTTGGCAATATTACTTCTTGATATAGAGGTCGCATTATTACATTAGGCGAAAAGCACTCTGGGGATTCTTGAAGATGCGCCAAAATTTCAGATTTGGTCCAAGACAATTCTGCATTGTTAACTTTGAAAACATTGTCTTCAAAAACTATGCGTTCTCGAAGTGTATCTTGAATGTAAAAGAGATTTATTTCACGCGGATTTACTTGAACTTTGTAACCTAATTTTTCAATTTCTAGATTAGTTTCAGAAACAGAATTAAACCCAATATTTTCAATAAGTTCTTTTTGCATTTGTGGTACAAACAAACGCTTTAAGTCTTTGTCATCAGCATCTATTATAACAAGTCCATATTCAGAAAAAATAGCATTAGCTAAATATCTAGTAGCATCAGACAAGTTATTGTGATTAAGATATGCTTCTTTAAACCAAGTTTTAAGTTGCTCTGCTTGTTTGCCCGGACCAAATTCAGCCGAAACAATTTCAAAAACTTTATCTAACCCTTCTGTACTAAAACGTCCTACTGCTCCGCCGTCTGGTCTATTCCATTGAATCTTTTTTCCTTTAAAGTTGAAATAGTTAATCTCATCAAAATCATGATCTTCTGATGCCATCCAATAAACAGGAACAAAATTATAATCTGGATATGCTTCCTTTAACTCATTAGTAAGGTTTATAGCGGAAATTATTTTATGTAAAAAATATAATGGTCCTGTAAATAGGTTTAACTGATGTCCAGTAGTAATTGTAAATGTGTTCTCAGATTTTAGGCTTTCTAAATTCTTAATTGTAAGTTCTGAAGCTTCAATAGATTTATATTGCTTTTCTAGAACTTCAGAAAGTACCTTTCGACCGTAATCAAGGTCACTGCTTTTTGACTTTTCTTCAATTTGACTTTTGAAATTTTCAAGTGTTGGAAACCGATGGTATAATGGCTTTAATTCAGGAGTTTCATCCAAGTAATTACAAATAAAAGACGAGAAATAATTAGTGTCTCTAAACGAAATACAGTCGGTTGGCATGTGTAAATCAAAATTATGGTATAAATATACGGCAAGTGATTATGGTAACTGCTAATATTTAGTTAATATGGAATAGAATTCTGAAAATCTAAAACACAGTTTTTATTTTTACTCGATAATCAAGATTTTAAAATCATTACCTTTAACGCCCTTATGTTTCTGACAAAAAACAAGTTAGACCGGAACATCAATTTAAACAGCTTTGGCGCTAAACTTACTATTACTATGCAAAGACTTTTCCTAATCGCTTTATTTTCTTTTGGATTTCTTTTTAATTCTTTTTCTCAAAACATTCCGTCACCCGATGAATTTTTAGGTTACCCTATCGGAACCCAGTTCAGCAGACATCATCAAGTAGTCGATTATTTTAAAGCTGTAGCAAATGCGCTACCAGAAAATGTTAAGATTGAAAAATATGGCGAAACGTATGAAAGACGTCCATTACATTTGGCTTATATTTCTAGTAAGGAGAATATTAGTAATCTAAATACGATAAGAGAAAACAATCTTAAAAATGCGGGCTTATTAAATGGTGAGGCTAATAATCCTGATGTTGCTATTGTTTGGTTAAGTTACAATGTACATGGCAATGAAGCTTCAAGTACAGAAGCCGCTATGTTAACACTACATAAACTACTTACCAAAAAACAAGACTGGCTAAAAAATACGATTGTAATTATTGATCCATGTGTAAACCCTGATGGGCGTGATCGCTATGTAAACTGGTATAACGAAACTGCAAGTCAACCTTATGATATAGACCAACAAGCCTCAGAGCATAATGAACCTTGGCCAGGTGGTCGCCCAAATCACTACCTTTTTGATCTTAATAGAGATTGGGCTTGGGCTACACAAGTAGAATCTGAAACCCGATTAAAAGTGTATAACAAATGGATGCCTCACATCCATGTAGATTTTCATGAGCAAGGTATCAACGAACCTTACTATTTTGCGCCTGCTGCAGAACCTTTTCATGAGATTATTTCAGATTTTCAGCGCGATTTTCAAACCGAAATAGGAAAAAATCACGCCAAGTATTTTGATAAAGAAGGTTGGTTGTTCTTTACGCGCGAGCGTTTTGATTTATTTTATCCAAGCTATGGTGATACTTACCCAACATATATGGGTGCTATTGGTATGACCTACGAACAAGGTGGTCATGGTAGAGCTGGTTTGGGCATTTTAAATGATGAAGGTCATGTACTTACTTTAGTTGAGCGTTTAACGCATCATACAACCACCGGTCTATCAACAGTTGAAATAGCATCAAAAAATGCCGCTCGTTTAAATACTGAATTTGCAAAATTCTTCGATAATTCTGATTTAAAATATAAGAGCTATGTGTTAGGTGGTAATCCAGATAACATAGGTAGTCTTACAAATCTTTTACAAAAACATGATATTGATTTTGAAAAACTATCAACCAATAAGGTCAGTGGATACAATTACAAAACTGGAAAGCAAGGAAGTCTGAATTTTGATAATGCCATTGTGATTCACTCAAACCAACCCAAAGGCAAAATGGTAAAAGTACTTTTCGAGCCTAATGCAAAACTTACAGATTCTTTAACTTACGATATTACTGCTTGGAGTATGCCATATGCTTATGGGTTAGATGCAATTGCCAGCACTACCAAAGTACCAAGTTCTCAAACATCAGAAAGTAAATCATATCGAGCATTGACAGATGCATATGGTTATGTAAGCGATTGGAATTCTATGAAAGATGCAAAGTTTTTAGCAGAACTTTTAAAATCTAATTTTAGAGTACGATTCACTGAAAAGCCCTTCAAATCTAATGGTGAAACTTTTGAAAGAGGTGCTTTAATAATTACCAAGGGTGATAATAAAGGCATGGCTAACATGCTGTCAACTTTAAATTCAATTGCAAAAAAGTATGATAAATCATTAGCAACTATAAATTCTGGATTTTCACAAACCACTCCAGATATAGGTTCTCCAGATATTAAGCTTATTAACAAGCAAAAAATCGCAATGCTTTCAGGTGATGGCACATCCTCATTAAGTTATGGTGCGCTCTGGCATTTCTTTGAGCAACAATTACAATATCCTGTAACTTCTATTAATACAGATAATCTTAGCCGAACTAATCTAGACAAGTACAATATTTTAATCATGCCAAGTGGTTACTATAGTAGAGTTTTAAACGAAGCCACTATGAACGCCTTAAAAGATTGGGTACGCTCTGGCGGAAAAGTTATTGCTGTAGACGCCGCACTTAGAAGCTTTGCCAATAAAGAAGGATTTGCATTAAAGTACAAAGACAATGAAAGTGATGATGCACAAGAAAATTTAACACCTTATGCTGACCGTGAAAGAGCGTATACTAACAACCTCATTACTGGTGCTATTTTTAAAAGTAAAGTAGACACAACTCACCCTATGGCATTTGGTTATGATAAAGATTATTTCACCTTAAAATTGGGTAGTTCTGCTTACAGTATACTTGATAGAGGTTATAATGTAAGTTATGTTGAAGACGTAAAGGTTTATTCAGGTTTTGCGGGAAAAAACACCTTGAATATGCTTGAAAAAACTTTAGTCTTTGGAGAAGAGCGAATGGGTAGTGGAAGCTTTATATATATGGTAGATAATCCCCTTTTTAGAAGCTTCTGGGAGAATGGAAAACTCTTTTTGGTTAACTCTATCTTCTTCGTAAATAATAATGCATTCGAATTATAAAATTAAAATAACTAACTAATGAAATTATATAGATTTAAAAATGTTCCTTTTTTAATCCTTTTGCTCGTATTTGGATGTAAAAATGAACAACCCCAAGAATCAAATGAATTAAAGGTTAATTATGAAAAATTCACACTTGATAATGGCCTAAAGGTTTTATTTCATAGCGATAAATCAGATCCTGTTGTTGCTGTATCGCTCACAGCTCATGTGGGTTCTGCAAGAGAGATTGAAGGTAGAACTGGTTTTGCACATCTATTTGAACATCTGTTATTTCTAGAGTCTGAGAATTTAGGAAAAGGTGGATTAGATAAAATGAGTGCTCGAATAGGAGGCTCAGGAGCAAATGGCTCAACCAATAGAGACCGAACTAATTATCTACAAACTGTACCAAAGGATGCGCTAGAAAAAATGATATGGGCTGAGGCAGATAAGCTTGGATATTTTATAAATACAGTTACTGACCCAGTTTTAGCAAAGGAAAAACAAGTAGTAAAAAATGAAAAGCGCCAATCTGTAGATAATAGACCTTATGGTCACACACAATATGTTATTGACAGTAACCTTTATCCTGAAGGTCATCCTTACAGTTGGCAAGTCATTGGTTCTTTAGAAGACTTACAGAATGCTACGCTGCAAGATGTTAAAAACTTCTTCAACAGATGGTATGTACCAAATAATGTGATACTCACTATTGCTGGAGATTTTGATACTGAACAAGCAAAAAAATGGGTGAAAAAGTATTTTGATGAAATTCCAAGAGGTGAAGATATTCCACCATTAGCAAAACAACCAGCTGTTTTAACAGCTTCAAAACATTTGTATTATGAAGATAATTTTGCACGTGCACCACGCTTAACAATGGTTTGGCCTGGAGTTCCGGATTATCACGAAGATTCTTATGCGCTTAGTGTTTTAAATCGATATTTATCACGTGGTAAAAAAGCGCCTTTATATAAAGTTCTTGTTGAAGACGAACAGCTAACAAGTGGCGTTGGTATGGGTGAATACAGTTCTGAAATAGCTGGGCAAATTCAATTGAGTGTTACGGCATTTAATCAAGTAGAGCTAAATGATGTTGCTAAGGCTATTGAAAAAGCTTTTAATCAATTTGAAGAAAACGGCATTTCGGAAACGGATTTAAACCGCATTAAAGCAGGACAAGAAACTAATTTCTACAGCAGTCTATCTAGTGTTTTAGGCAAAGGTGCTCAGTTAACACAATACGAGATGTTTGCAGGTGATGCAGGATTTATTACAAAAGATGTAGAAAACATTTTAGCTGTAACTCCCGAAGATGTCATGAGAGTTTACAACACATATATCAAAGACAAAAACTATATCGCTACGAGTTTTGTTCCAAAAGGGCAATCTAATTTAATATTAGAAAATTCTGTTTTAGCAGATGTTGTAGAAGAAAAAATCATTGATGGTGCAGAAGAAGGTTTCGATGCTTCTATTGCGGCAACATATGAGAAAACACCTTCTAGTTTTGACCGAAGCATAGAGCCTCCATATGGCGAAAGCCCAGATGTTAAAGTGCCTGAAGTTTGGAAAGACGATTTAAGCTCAGGGATAAAAGTTTCTGGTATTGAAAATGATGAAGTACCCTTAGTACAATTTCAGTTAAAAATTAAAGGTGGTATGTTATTAGAAGACTTAACTAAAATTGGTGTTTCTAATATAATGGCTGACTTAATGTCTCGAGGCACAAAAAACAAAACGCCTGAACAACTTGAAAACGAAATTGAAAGCTTAGGTGCCCGTATTAATTCTTTCGCCACCGATGATGCAGTCTATATAAACGGTAGCTGCCTGTCCAAGCATTATGATGCAACACTAGCATTGGTTTCTGAAATTTTACTTGAACCTCGTTGGGATGAAGATGAGTTTAAACTTATCAAGCAAAGTGTTAAGTCTAGTATTCAGCGTCAAAAAGCTAACCCAAATGCCATTGCAGCAAACGAGTATGCGAAGTTACTTTATGGCGAAAATCACATTCTAGCTCAAAATAATCAAGGCACTGAAGCTTCAGTAGAAACTATATCTATTGAAGATTTAAAAGCTTACTATCAAAATAATTTGACTCCAAGTTTAGCTACTTTTAATATTGTTGGTGATATCTCTGAAGAACAAGTAATTAATAGTCTAAGTACTATTAATAGTAATTGGGAAGTGAAAGATGTTACAATTCCAGAGTTGCCAGCTATAGAAGCACCTACAAAATCTACTGTTTATTTCTATGACGTTCCAAATGCTAAACAATCGCAACTACGTTTTGGTTACTCAGGACCAAAAGCAACCGACGATGATTACTATGCTGCTACAGTAATGAATTATCGTTTAGGTGGCGGTGGATTTGCATCGCAATTAACACAACAGTTACGTGAAGGAAAAGGCTATACTTATGGTATACGGTCAAGATTTTCTGGTGATGAATTAGATGGAAGATTTATGATTTCGAGCGGTGTACGCTCTAATGTAACTTATGAATCTGCTGCATTAGTAAAAGAAATTCTAGAGAATTATGCTAAGAATTTCGATAGCCTAGATTTAGAAGTCACAAAAGGCTTTACTTTAAAAAGTGGTGCTCGCGCTTTCGAAACGCTTGGTGCTAAACTAAATATGTTATCTAATATTAGCGATTTAGGATTTGACGATGACTACGCTAAGCAGCGTGAAGAAATTGTAAAAGCACTCACAGTTGATGATATAAAAGCGCTTGGTGAAAAATATATTAGACCTGATAAAATGATTTATTTAGTAGTTGGTGATGCAGCTACACAACTAGATAAATTAGAGCAATTAGGGTTTGGTAAACCTGTGTTATTAAACCCAACTTACGAAGCTTTAGACCAATAACGCTATGTCATAAAAATATAATGGTTTTAAGAGTCGCATATATTTTATCTTTTCTATTACTACTTTATAGTTGCAATAAAAAAAGAACGATACAGAATAATGCTGATTTGGAAGAAAATCCAAAGTCTCAAATTTTATCGAAAACTTCGTTGGTTGTACTAGGCACTGTACAAGATGCTGGCTACCCTCAAATTGGTTGCTCACAAAAATGTTGTATAAATCAGTGGGATTTGCAACAAAAAAGATGTGTTACATCTTTAGGACTTATTGAGCCAGTTACAAATAGTTCCTTTCTTTTTGAAGCCACACCAGATATTAAATTGCAAACAAAAAAATTATCAGATTATATTGGACATGACACTATAGAAATGCCCAATGGCATTTTTCTTACTCATGGCCATATAGGTCACTATTCTGGATTAATGCAATTAGGTAGAGAAGCAATAAATGCAAAGTCAGTACCTGTGTACGCTATGCCAAAATTAAAATCTTATTTAGAAAATAATGGTCCTTGGAGCCAATTGGTAGAGATAAATAACATCATTATAAATCCTTTGGAAAATAAAATCCAAATCTCTTTAAGTGAAAACTTAAAGGTAGAACCTTTTTTAGTTCCTCATAGAGCTGAATTTACTGAAACGGTCGGTTACAAAATAGTAGGGCCAAACAAAACCGGTCTTTTTATACCAGATATAGACAAGTGGCAAAAATGGGACACTTCTATTGAAGACGAGATTAAAAAAGTAGATTTTGCATTTCTGGATGCAACATTTTATAAAAATGGTGAAGTAGGAAATAGAGATATGTCAGAAATACCACATCCTTTTGTCGAGGAGAGCGTTGAACGTTTCAAATCATTAGAAGCCTCTGAAAAAGCAAAAATTTATTTTATTCATTTTAACCATACTAATCCATTAATTCGCACAAAATCTAACGAACAGATCGAGCTTACGAAATTAGGTTTTAACATTGCTGAGGAAGGATTAGTTATAGAACTCTAAATTTATGACTCACATAAATAATTTAGAAAGCGCATTAAAGCAGCTCTATTTTGGCGGTAATTGGACTGGAACAAATGTAAAAGATAGCATACAAGATATCAACCTATTAATGGCAACTAAGCAAATTGAAGGTTTTAATACTATAGCTAAGCTGGTCTTTCATATCAATTACTATGTTGAAGGTATTTTGCCTGTTTTTGATGGTGGCATTTTAGAAATTAGAGATAAATTTAGTTTTGATGCACCACAATTTAATTCAGAAGAAGATTGGAATAACTTCAAATTAAAAGTTCTAAAAAATGCTGAGTTACTAATTGAAAAAGTGAATGCTCTTGATGACGATATACTGCACCAACCTTTTGTGGATGAAAAATATGGTAATTACTATAGAAACTTAAATGGCATTATAGAGCATACCCATTACCACTTGGGCCAGATTGTAATTTTGAAAAAATTCATTCAAAATAACGTATAAAAAAAGCCGGTACTTAGACTGCGCTTAGTGACCGGCTATAGTATTCAATATTTTTAGTGTTTAGAACATTTCTCTTCCAGAAAAATGAAATGCACCTTCGATAGAAGCATTGTCATCACTATCACTTCCGTGAACGGCATTTTCTCCAACTGAAGTCGCATATAACTTACGAATAGTACCTTCTGCAGCTTCGGCAGGGTTTGTAGCACCAATTAAAGCTCTAAAGTCTTCAACTGCATTGTCTTTTTCTAAAATCGCAGCTACGATTGGCCCACGAGTCATAAACGCAACCAATTCTCCAAAAAATGGACGCTCTTTATGGATTGCATAAAACTGCTCTGCATCTGCGGTAGTCATTTGGGTTAGCTTCATTGCTACGATTCTAAATCCAGAAGCTGTTATTTTTTCTAATATTGCGCCAATATGCCCGTTTTCAACAGCATCTGGCTTTAACATTGTAAATGTTCTATTTGTTGCCATGTTTTTCGATTTATTACGTCATCAAATTTTTGATGAATTCGCGTGCAAAAATAAGGTATTTTAAAGAATACACAAGCAATGCAGAACTGATATTTTAAGGTTTATCAATTATTTAACGTCGTCATCTTTTAAGCTAATTATAAGACATCATTTTCTATGATTTCTTAATACCAAAATCCATTAAAATAACGCTAATGCATTTCAAGAATTTATTATTAAATTGTATATTCGTTCGTTATGAAAACTGAAGATTTTACTGCTATTAAAGAACTGCTAAGTTCTCCCAAACGTATTGCAATTATTCCGCATAGAAATCCTGATGGTGATGCAATTGGTTCTACACTAGCCTTAATGCACTACTTAAATTCTTACAATCACGATGCGGTTGTTGTTGCACCTAATGATTATCCTGAGTTTTTAAAATGGGCTCCTGGCGAAAGTACTATACTAAAGTTTGATACCCAAGTAGATATTTCAAAATCAAAAATAGCAGAAGCTGATATCATATTTACACTCGATTTTAATGTGTTAAATAGAACTGGTGAAGAAATGGGACGTTTTTTAGCTGAGTCTCAAGCGCTTAAAATTATGATAGATCATCATCTTGCTCCAGATGATTACGCTACATATATGTACTCCGATGCGTCAATGTCATCGACTTGTGAGATGGTTTTCAATTTTATTGAAAATCTAGGTGATAGCGATAAAATCAATTCAGATATTGCTTCATGTATTTACTTGGGAATTATGACAGACACAGGTTCATTTAGATTTAGTTCAACAACATCTCGCACGCACAGAGTTATTGGAGAATTGATCGATAAAGGAGCAGATAATACTCAAATTCATAATCTTGTATATGATACCAATAGTTATAATAGACTACAACTTCTTGGTAGAGCACTTCAGAATTTAAAAATTATACCTGAGTATAACGCAGCATATATAGCGCTTTCACAATCTGAGTTAGATGAGTTTAACTTTAAAAAAGGAGATACTGAAGGTGTAGTTAATTACGCGTTATCTGTAAACAACATAAAATTAGCGGCTATTTTTATAGAAAACTCCTCTGAAGGCATCGTAAAAATCTCGTTAAGAAGTAAAGGTAGCTTATCAGTAAATGAGTTATCCAGAACTCATTTTAATGGTGGCGGACATTCTAATGCTGCTGGCGGCCGAACCACTTTATCTCTTAATGAAACCGTTGAAAAATTTATTGCTATATTGCCAGAATATAAAGCCCATTTAACCTCTTAACCTATGAAAAACCTGCGTTTAATCTTAATAATTGCAATTGCAATAGTAGGTTGTAAATCTCCCGAACCTCGGCGTCCTGTATCTATTAAAACAGGCTCATTTATAAAAGAATCTGCAGAACGTAACAAAGCACTTAATAAAATAGAACGCCAGCAAATTGAAACACTTATTGCAGGTCGTTTTAAAGATAAAGACTTCTTAATTTCTGAAAATGGGTTTTGGTACCATTATAATTTAAAATCTAAAGATGATACTATAACACCAAAATTTGGAGACCAAGTAGTTTTTAATTATGATATTTTAGATTTAAATGGTCAGCCAATCTACACTTCTGAAGAATTGGGAGTGCAAGATTATTTGATGGACAAAGAAGAATTATTTACTGGATTACGTGAGGGATTAAAACTCATGAAAGCCAAGGAAAGCCTAACCTTTATTTTTCCATCTCATATGGCATTTGGATATTATGGAGATGAAAATAAGATTGGTACAAATGTGCCGTTAATATGTAATGTTACCTTAAATAAAATAACCAAAAATAATAATGACTAAGAAAATTTTAATTCCGTTAATCGCTTTAGTATTACTAAATCTTTCAAGCTGTAAAACACCATATCCTGAGTTAGAAGATGGTTTATATGCAGAGTTTATAACTACAAAAGGAACTATGGTTGCAAAACTTGAATATGATAAAGTTCCGGTAACAGTTGCCAATTTTGTTGCTCTAGCAGAAGGAAATCATCCTTTAGTTGATGATGAGCATAAAGGTAAACCATACTACGATGGTATAACATTTCATAGGGTTATAGATAAGTTTATGATTCAAGGTGGAGATCATACGGCAACTGGAAGTGGAAATCCAGGTTATAGATTTGCAGCAGATTTTTCATCTGATTTAAAACACGATAAGCCAGGTATATTATCTATGGCAAATAGTGGTGGTTTTAATACTAACAGTAGTCAATTTTTTATTACAGAAGTTCCATATCCTCCGTTAAATGCTTTTAATCCTAACGGTGAATTAAAGCCTTGTGACCAACCTAGAGTAAGTTGCCACTCGGTTTTTGGTGAATTAGTTTTAGGACTTGATGTACAAGATTCAATATCTAATGTAAAGGTTATTGACCCTTCTAGAAGAAATCATAAGCCTGTTGAAGATGTTGTAATTACCAAACTAAACATTATTCGCAAAGGACCACTGGCCAAAAAATTTGATGCCCCAAAAGTATTTGAAGAGCAAATGCCAAAGGTAGAAGAAGGCATTGCCAAAATTCAAGAAGAAGCTCGAAAAAAAGCTGAAGAAGAGAAACGGCTAGCTGAAGAAAAATTGCAAAAAGCAGCTGATGAATTTAAACCTATTATTGATGGTTATATTGCAAAGTCAAAAACTCTTGCTTCTGGCTTAAAAGTGTATTCCATTACTAAAGGAAATGGTGAAAAGCCAAAAACAGGACAAACTGCACTTGTAAATTATCAAGGTTATTTTACTGATGGTAAATTGTTAGATAGTAACATTAAAGAAATAGAAGAAAAATTTGGAAAGTATAACCCTGCTAAAGAGCAACGAAACTTGTATGCTGCTTCACCAATGAAAGTAAGTCCTGATGCTAACTTATTTGGTGGATTTAAAGAAGCACTGGCTTCAATGCGAGTTGGTGACAAAAAATTCTTTTATTTTCCATCGCACCTAGCTTATGGAGAAAGTGGCCGCCCACCAGTGGTGCAACCCAATACAGATTTAGTATTTATTATTGAAATGACAGCTATTAGTAAATAAATAAAAAGGCCATCATAACAGATGGCCTTTTTATTACTTTTTCTTCGGAATATTCTCTAAAATCTCTAATACAAACTTCCAATACTTTTGTGCAGATGAAATTTGTGCTCGTTCATCTGGTGAATGCGCGCCTTTAATATTAGGCCCAAAGCTTATCATGTCCATATCTGGATAATTTTGCCCTAAAATACCACATTCTAGACCAGCATGACATGCAGCAACATGAGGTTTTTCACCATTGTTTAAACGCTCGTAAATTGGCACCATAGTTTTAAGAATATCAGAATCCATATTTGGTGCCCAGCCTGGATAATTCCCAGAGAACTCAACTTCACAACCAGCTAATTCAAACGTTGCTTTTAGTGCATTTGCCAAATCTAACTTAGAACTCTCGACTGAACTCCGTGTTAAACAGCCTATTTTTATTTGACCATCTTTAACCACTACTCTAGCAATATTATTAGAGGTTTCAACTAAATCTGGAATATCTGCACTCATTCGATACACACCATTATGTGCTGCATACAAAGCTTTAATTAACTGTTCTTGTGTTTCATAAGAAATTACACTTTCTGGTAAATCAGATTCTGTGAAAAGAATTTCCAAATCTGGTTCCAGAGTTTTTAATTCCTTCTTAATCGTGCCAGCTAAAGATGACAATAAACGGATTAGTAATTCAGCTTTATCTTCTCTAATAACCACATTAGCCACACTTTCTCTTGGAATAGCATTCCTTAAACTTCCGCCATCTATTTCAGCAATTTTAACATCTTCAATTGCAGCAAAGAGCAATCGATTCATAATCTTATTAGCATTACCTAAACCTTCATGGATTTGCATTCCAGAGTGTCCACCTTGTAATCCCTTAACTTCGATTGTATAAGAGATACTATTTTTTGGAGTTTGTTCTCGTAAATACGTTCTGGTAGCCGTAACATCTATTCCACCAGCACATCCTACTCCAATTTCATCATCTTCTTCAGTATCTAAGTTTAATAGAATTTCACCATTAAGAATACCACCTTTAAGTCCCATTGCGCCTGTCATTCCTGTTTCTTCATCAATAGTAAATAATGCCTCTAAATCCGGATGAGCGATAGAATCACTTTCTAAAATGGCCATGATTGTTGCTACACCTAAACCATTATCAGCACCAAGTGTAGTTCCTCTTGCCTTTACCCAATCATCTTCTACATACATGTCTATACCTTGAGTATCGAAATCAAAAACCGTATCATTATTTTTTTGATGCACCATATCTAAATGCGATTGCATTACTATGGATTTTCGATCTTCCATACCTTTGGTAGCTGGTTTACGAATAATTACATTTCCTACTTCATCTTCAACAGTTTCCAAACCGAGGTTTTCGCCAAAGTCTTTCATAAATTTAATAACACGCTCTTCTTTTTTTGAAGCTCTAGGAACAGCGTTTAAATCTGCAAATTTATTCCACAATGCTTTAGGTTCTAATGCTCTTATTTCTGAACTCATATATATCTTTTTAAAGTGATGCAAAGGTAACCAAACTATTCCCTATTTTTGAGTTATGCGTATCACAAAAAAAGGAGCACTACTTATTTTTTTAGGAATCCAAATTGTTGGAATTCAAATTTTAAAACTAATCCCTGATTTTGTTGAAAAATATTATAGTAATGGTATTTATCCATTACTCTCAAAATTAATGCGTTACAGTTTTGGATGGTTACCGATATCTGTAGGAGATATTCTCTATACGGCAGCTATAATATATGTTTTAGTATGGCTATATAAAAACTATAAACGCATCTATCTAGACACTAAAAATTGGTTATTAGATGTCGGAGTAACTATATCTATTGCATACTTTGCATTTCACATACTCTGGGCATTTAATTATTATCGTGTTCCTCTACATCAAGCTCTTGATATTGAAACTACTTATACAACAAAAGAACTTGTTGATTTTACAAAACAATTGATAAGTAAATCTAATGACGTCCACTTGCAATTGAGTAGCTCTGACACACTTAAAGTTGATTTACCGTACACAAAATCTGAAGTATTTAAAAAAGTAAAACTGAGCTACGATAAATTGTCTGAAACATACTCTCATCTAGAATATAAACCTCAAAGTTTAAAACAATCGCTGTACAGTATTCCTTTAACCTATATGGGATTTTCTGGGTATCTAAATCCATTTACAAATGAAGCACAGGTAGATGGATTAATTCCCATTTATAAATTTCCAACAACATCTTGCCATGAAGTAGCGCATCAATTAGGATATGCAGCAGAAAACGAAGCTAATTTTATCGGTGCTATTGCAGCAATTACTAATGATGATTCATACTTTAAATATTCAGGATATACTTTTGTTTTACGGTATTGTTTAGCTGATATTTATAGACGCGATGACAAACAATACGAAAGTCTACTAAAAGATATTAATAAAGGCATTCTTAAGAATTATCAAGAAGTTCAAGATTTCTGGAAAGATTATAAAAATCCTATCGAACCTTTTTTTGAAAAAACATTCGACACATTTCTTAAGGCTAATAATCAATCAGCAGGTATAAAAAGCTATAGTTATGTTGTGGCTCTAATGGTTAATTATTACAAAGACAAGCCGTTATAAAAGTTAAAAAATCATAATAAAATAGAGGTTTTAAGCATAAGTCTTATCTTTAGAACTCTAAATTTTAACTAACCAAATAATATGATTAAAGCTCAATTACGGCTGCTCATTTTCATGTGCAGCTTCTCGTTATTTGCACAAGATTATTTTCCTAGTAATTCCGGAGTAAAAACAAACAACTCCAATTACATGGCATTTACAAATGCAAAAATTTATGTCTCACCGACAGAAGTGATTGAAAATGGAACACTTCTAATAAAAGACAGTAAAGTCGTCAGTGTCGGAAAATCAGTTACGATACCAAAAAATACAACTCGTGTTGATTTATCTGGCAAAACAATTTATCCTTCATTTATAGATATTCATACAACTTTTGGTGTAAAAAAACCCGAACGTGGTGGAAACGGACCTCAATATGGACCAAGTAGAAGTGGTTTTTATTGGAATGACCATATTATGCCAGAACAGGACGTTATGGCAAGTTTTAAATACGATTCTAAATCGGCATCCGAATTACATAAACTTGGGTTCGGAGTTGTAAATACACACATGCCAGATGGGATTGTTCGTGGTACCGGTGCTTTAATAGCTTTGAATAATGATGCTGACAACTCACTCCGCGTTGTAGATGGTGAAACTACTCAGCATTTTTCCTTCAGAAAAAGTGTACGCTCTCGCCAATCTTATCCATCGTCTATAATGGGAAGTATGGCGCTTTTACGTCAAATGTATGATGACGCCAAATGGTATGCAGATGGAAATGTAAATACTCGAGATTTGGCATTAGAAGCTTTAAACGAAAATAAAAGCCTTTTACAAATTTTTGAAGCTGGTAGTAGAGCTAATCTTATGCGTGCTGATAAAGTTGGGGATTCACGTAATGTACAATATACAATAGTTGGTGGTGGAGATGAATATGAACGTATTTCTGAAGTTAAGGGTACAAATGCTACAGTTATTCTTCCGATTAATTTTCAATTAGCATACGATGTTGATGATGCTTTTTTAGCATCTACACTATCATTGAGTGATATGCGCGCTTGGAACCAAGAACCTCATAATCCAAGATTATTAGCTGAAAATGGAATTGAGTTTGCATTGACAACTCACGGATTAAAATCAAGAAAGTCATTTAAGGGTAATCTTGTAAAAGCGATTGAAAGTGGTCTTTCTAAAGAAAATGCACTAGCATCTTTAACGACTATACCAGCTAAGTTATTAGGAAAGTCTAATCTCTTAGGCACCTTAAAAACGGGTAGCTATGCAAACTTTTTAATCACATCTGGAGATATTTTTGACAAAAAAACCAAGCTTTATGAAAATTGGGTTCAAGGTATGCAGCATGTTATTACTAATATGTCTACAAAAGATATTGATGGAGAATATAATTTCAAACTAGCTGGTAAAGACTATAAATTAAAAATATCTGGTAGTACAAGTAAACCAAGTGCTAAGATTGAATCTGATGATAAAAGCTTAGGTACAAAAATAAATTACAAAGATGATTGGGTAAACCTTACCTATACAACTACCGATAGTACTAAAAAAGAATTTGTACGTATTGCAGCCAACTCGGTAAAAGGTAATAGTTTAAATGGTACTGCAATATTACCAAATGGTTCAGAATACACATTCTTTGCGAGTAAGGTTTCGGGCTCCGATAGTAAGGACAAAGCCAAAAAGAACATGACGATGTCTGACAAAAAAGAATCATTTATGAGTCCTATTACATATCCTAATTTGGCATATGGTTTTGCAGATAAACCAAAATCTGAAACTTTATTATTCAAAAATGCTACAGTTTGGACTAATGAAAGTGATGGAGTTTTAGAGAACACAGATGTGCTCATTAAAAACGGTAAAATTGCTAAAATAGGTCAAAACCTTTCTGATCGAAGTGCAAAAGAAATTGATGCAAGCGGTAAGCATATTACTGCAGGAATTATCGATGAGCATTCTCACATTGCTGCTGCATCAATTAATGAAGGCGGCCATAACTCGTCTGCTGAAGTAACTATAGAAGATGTTATCGATGATGAGGATATTGATATCTATAGAAATTTAGCTGGCGGTGTAACTTCTATTCAAATTTTACATGGTTCTGCAAATCCAATTGGAGGTCGTTCTGCGATTATAAAATTAAAATGGGGTGAAGCAGCAGATGATTATGTTTACGATAACTCTCCCAAGTTTATAAAATTCGCTTTAGGTGAAAACGTAAAACAATCGCGCTCTACCCGAAATGAGCGTTTCCCTCAATCTCGTATGGGTGTTGAACAAGTGTTTATTGACTATTTCACTAGAGCTAAGGCATACGATGCTGCTAAAAAGAGTGGAACACCATACCGAGTTGATACTGAAATGGAAGTTTTAGCAGAAATCCTAAATGGAGAACGCTTTATTTCATGTCACTCTTATGTGCAAAGTGAGATTAATATGTTGATGAAGGTTGCTGAGCAATTTGGGTTTAGAGTTAACACTTTTACGCACATATTAGAAGGTTACAAAGTAGCAGACAAAATGAAAGACCATGGTGTTGGTGGTTCTACATTTAGTGATTGGTGGGCTTACAAATATGAAGTTAACGATGCTATTCCTTTTAATGCAGCTATTATGCATAATGCAGGCGTAATTGTTGCTATTAATAGCGATGATGCAGAAATGTCGCGTCGTTTAAATCAAGAAGCTGCAAAATCTGTGAAGTATGGTGGTGTTAGCGAAGAAGATGCTTTAAAATTTGTAACACTTAACCCTGCTAAACTTTTACATCTTGATGATCGAGTAGGAAGCTTAAAAGTTGGAAAAGACGCTGATATAGTTTTATGGAGTGACCATCCATTATCGATATATGCAAAAGCAGAAAAAACAATAATTGAAGGTGTTACTTATTTTGATATAGAACGCGATAAGGAAATGCGTAAAGCTATTAAAAAAGAGAAAAGTGAACTTTTAAATTTGATGCTTCAGGATAAAAACAAAGGTTTAAAAACACAGCCTGTCAAGAAAAAAGAAAAAGAATTGATGCATTGCGACTCAATGGATAATCATAATCACAACTAAAAAGTATTACAAATGAAAGTATTAAATAAATTAAATATTCTATTGTTTTTGTTGTGTTCTTCTTATGTATTCACGCAACAGACACCAGCACCAGAACAATCTAAAAACATAGCTATTGTTGGTGCGACTGCACATATTGGAAATGGAACTGTTATAGAAAATAGTATTATCACTTTTTCTAACGGAAAAATCACAAATGTAGCTGATGCTACTACTGTTAAAATGGATATGTCTAGTATGGAAGTAATCAATGCTACTGGCAAGCATGTGTATCCAGGTTTTATTGTATCTAACGGTACATTAGGTTTAGTTGAAGTAGATGCCGTAAAAGCATCTAATGACCTTGCTGAGCTTGGTACTTACAATCCTCATATTAGAAGTATCATTGCTTACAATGCAGAATCTAAAATTGTTGAATCTATGCGACCAAATGGTGTACTTCTAGGGCAAGTAGTTCCGCGTGGTGGTCGTATTACTGGCACGTCTTCTGTGGTGCAATACGATGCTTGGAATTGGGAAGATGCAGCCATTAAAACAGATAATGGTTTACATATTAATTGGCCTAGTTCTTTTACACGTGGTCGTTGGTGGCTTGGTGAAGACCCAGGATTAAAGCCAAATAAAAACTACAGCAAACAAGTTAAAGAACTTGATATGTATTTTACTGAAGCTAAAACGCACAATTCAGGTTCTAAATCTCAGCATCATTTACCATTTGAGGCAATGGCTGGATTATTTGATGGTTCTAAACATCTCTATATTAATGTTGATGATATAAAAGGTATTACTGATGCGGTTAACTTCGCAAAAGCTCATGGTGTTGAACATATAACTATTGTTGGTGGTTATCAAGCTAGTAAAGTTGCTAATTTCTTAAAACAGAATAAAGTGTCTGTGATGCTACAGCGTACACATACCAGACCAGAATTAGAAGACCACGATTACGATTACACATTCAAGCAAGCAAAAGCACTTGTTGACGCAGGTGTTTTAGTAGCTCTAGAACCAAGTGGGCAAATGGAACGAATGAATTCTCGTAATCTTCCATTCTATGCTGGTACTACTGTTGCCTATGGCCTTACAAAAGAACAAGCCTTACAGCTTATAACTCAAAATCCAGCTAAAATAATTGGAATTGATGATATGTATGGTACTCTAGAAAATGGTAAAAGTGCAACATTATTTATTAGTGAAGGCGACGCACTAGACATGAGAAGTAATCAAATAACACATGCTTTTATTGATGGACGTAATTTGAGTTTAGAATCGCACCAAACAAAACTTTGGAAACGTTATTCTGAGAAGTATAATCAACAGAATTAAAACTAAAAAAAGGAACCGAAATCGGTTCCTTTTTTTATGCATAGTAACTTTTCTTATTCTATAATATTAGCGCCTTCAGGCATACCAAATTGTGTATTTTCTGGTGCTTCTTCTTTTACAATAATATCTGTAAATTCTACTGTATTTCTTAACTCGGTTGGTTGTCCTTCTTCTACCTTATACCATGAAATGCTATTAGGCAAAACTAAACCATTAAATTTTTTCCAGTCGTTATAACGGATATAACGGAATTGTTTACTTTTTTCTTCTTTACCAAAAGTAACTGTATAGGCTAACCATTCCATCTTACCAGTAGCAGCATCATAGTAAACAATATATTGGTCGTTAGGAGATTCGCCAATACCAGACTCATAAGAGATTAAAATTCCTGGATAGGTTTTACCTTCAAACGTTAAAGCCTCAGCGTCTTCATAGATGATACCATCATCACCTACAATAAATGGCATTGCATAGAAATACATCATTAACCCTTTGTAAAATCTTGCATTTCCAGTGTATTCATTACCGTCTTTTTCAGTAACCCATAAGGTTCTGCCATCAAAACCAGAAGTATATGTTGGAGTGTCTATCAACTCAGCTCTGGTCTTTAAGTTAGTTGTTGTCACTTCTGCACCATTTGGTTTATTCATGGTAAAAGAGAGTGTTTTCATTTTATTCCAATTATCTATACCACCGTGGGCATCAAATACTTTAGTTACAGATTCTGGATAAATGCTAGTCGTAATATCTTCCTTTGTAATGTCTTCAACTATAGCAGGTGTTTTTTCATTGTTTTTACATGCTACAGCTATAAAGATTACAGCTAATACTAAGAGTGTTCTTTTCATTGTGTTGGTATTTAGAGTTTACTGCACTATTCGACGTTATATTTCCTATAAAATTACATTACTTTTGCTAAGTATGCATAAAACAATTACCAGCCCACAAAATCCATATATAAAACAGCTGCTACTGTTAAAAGAAAAATCTCGTGAGCGAAGAAAAACAAAACGGTTTTTACTTGAAGGCAAACGTGAATTATCTCTTGCTATTCGCGGCGGATACACTATTGAAACGCTTTTGTTTTATCCTGATTTATTTTCTGAAAGTGAAGCCAAAGTTTTAGCTAGATATAATCTTGAAGTCATCGAAATCTCTAAAGATGTATTTCAAAAATTAGCACATCGTAGTACTACCGAAGGTGTTATTGCTGTTGGTGTATGCAAAACACATGAGCTTGAAGCACTCATACTTAATGATAAAAACCCACTAATATTGGTTGCAGAAGCACCAGAAAAACCTGGTAATATTGGTGCGCTACTGCGCACTGCTGATGCTGCCAATGTAGATGCAGTTATCATTGCAAATCCAAAGTCTGATATTTATAATCCAAATATCATTCGCTCAAGTGTTGGTTGTGTATTTACAAACGAAATTGCTATTGCTCCAAGTAATGAGGTCATTACCTATTTAAAAAAATATAATTTCAATATTTTCAGTGCTATTTTACAAGAATCAACGCCTTATTACCAACAAGATTATACGTTGCCTACTGCTATAGTTGTCGGTACAGAAGCAACTGGATTAACACAAGAATGGCGAGACGCCGCAACGCAAAATATTAATATCCCAATGCAAGGCGTTATTGATTCTATGAATGTTTCAGTAGCTGCAGGGATACTCATCTTTGAAGCCAGACGTCAACGAAATTTTAATTAAGATAAATGAATTCTGATATGTTATTTTATATCATCATAGGCATAATCGTAGTCAATTTTATAAAAGATAAAATCTTAGATGCACTTAATGCAAAACATTTTAACGACGAAATTCCCGAAGAATTAGCTGATGTTTTTGATAAAGAAGCTTACGACAAAGCTCAAGCATATAAGAAAACAAACTACAGATTTGGGGTTTGGTCTTCATTATTTTCAATCTTACTAACATTAGGTTTTTTGGTCTTTAATGGGTTTGAGTTTGTAGATAATTTAGCTCGCAGTTATAGTGATAATGCTATAGTTATTGCGTTGTTATTCTTCGGAATAATCATGATTGCTAGCGACATCATATCTACACCTTTTGCCTACTACAGAACATTTGTCATAGAAGAAAAGTTTGGTTTCAACAAAACCACCAAAAAGACATTTGTATTCGACAAGCTAAAAGGATTAATAATGATGGCTATTATAGGTGGTGGAATCTTAGCATTAATCGTTTGGTTTTACAACCTCACAAAATCTCAATTTTGGCTATATGCATGGGTTTTAGTGACTGCCTTTACCATATTTATGAATATGTTTTATGCACGATTGATTGTTCCATTGTTTAATAAGCAAACACCTTTAGAAGATGGTGCATTACGTGATAAAATATCTGAATACGCCACTTCTGTTGGTTTTAGTTTAAAAAAGATTTTTGTTATAGATGGCTCGAAACGCAGTACCAAAGCCAATGCCTATTTCTCAGGATTTGGGAGTGAAAAGCGTGTAACACTTTTTGACACATTGGTTAATGACCTTGAAGAAGATGAAATAGTTTCTGTTTTAGCACATGAAGTTGGCCATTATAAACGTCATCACATCCTTTATAATCTTATAGCATCCATTATTTTAACTGGGCTTACATTATATATTTTATCCATCTTCATTTCAAATCCTTTGTTATCAAACGCTATTGGTGTGGAAATCCCAAGTTTTCATGCAGGACTAGTAGCATTTGGTCTATTGTACTCTCCTATTTCTGAAGCCACAGGATTAATAATGAATTATTTCTCAAGGAAATTTGAATATGAAGCTGATGATTATGCAAAGAACACCTACAAGGCTGAACCGCTGATTAGTTCGTTAAAAAAGCTTTCAAAAAACAGCTTAAGTAACCTCACACCTCATCCAGCATACGTATTTATGCATTACTCACATCCTACGCTATTGCAACGTATTCAAAATATGAGAAAATAGTATCTTTAATCAAAGTAAAAAGAGATGTGGGAAGACAAATTAAAATTCTTTGATAACCTTATAGATCAATGTGAAGACTTTGAACGCAAAGGCAAGAAAATGATATATACTTCAGATAATGGCTACATGTTCTCACTACTAAACAAAGCTGGAGAAATAGGCATACGATTACCAAAAGAAGAGGCTAAATTGTTTGTAGAAACCCATGGTGGATCTGAGGAATATAGGTCTTATGGTGCAAAAATGAGAGACTATGTTCTAGTTCCTGAGACACTTTACGAAAAGCCAGATATCATAGTAAAATATCTAAAAAAAAGCCACGCTTACGTTTTATCATTACCTAAGAAATAAAGTAATGCAATGGCGCAAACAACAGTTATTTCTTTTTTTAAATACAAAGGCTTAAAACACAAATGGCAAGCCTTAGGACGAATGGGGCGACCACCTTTATTACAGGCTAAAGTTCAAGGATTAACGTTTTGGAAAGCTTTAGGTGCAGGTAGTGGTAATGGGTTTTCTATATGGCCAGATTGGTCAGTTTTTGGTTTACTATCTGTTTTTGATACAGAAGAAAATGCCAATATATTTTTAGCTTCTGAAACCATGACTGAATACGAAACATCTTCTATCGCTAGCAGCCATATTTTAATGCATTCTATAAAAGCTCATGGGAAATGGAGCAAGCAAGAACCTTTTAATTCTGAAGTGGTTTTTAATCCTGAAAAACCTATTGCAGTGATTACAAGGGCGACTATAAAACCTAAATTAGCATATCAGTTTTGGAGGCATGTGCCATCAGTTTCAAAATCAATGAATGGTCATGTAGGTCTTATTTTCTCGAAGGGTATTGGTGAATGGCCAATACTAATGCAAGCTACCTTTTCGTTATGGGAAAAAGCTGAAGATATGATGGCCTATGCGTATAGCAATAAAAAACATGCTGATATGATAAAGAAAACACGTGACCTCGGCTGGTATTCCGAAGAGCTTTTTTCGCGGTTTCATCCTTTCGAAATTAGAGGTAATCTTATAAATTTTGAATTAAATGAATACGTTTAAAATCTATTTTATAATACTAATAGCTATTTCATTTTTCGCTTGTAATACATATCAAAAAAAAGAGAGTGATGTTGTTCAAACAATAGCGCCGACAAAAGATTCAATAATCAAAAAGCCAAAAATCAGTAAAGACTTTATTTTAGGGAAGTTCGATTACAAAACTGATACAAGTTTTGTCTTGGTAGATTCTAAGTATAGTGTAAAACCACTTTACCTTAAAAACGAAGCTTATACTGCTTTTAAAAGTATGCAGAAAGCTGCCGAACAAGACGGAATTACCCTTAATATACTATCTGGCACAAGAAACTTTAATGAACAAAAAGCTATATGGGAACGAAAATGGAAGCGCTATGAACATTTACCGCCAAAAGAAAGAGCTTTAAAAATATTAGAATATAGCTCGATGCCATCTACATCTCGACATCATTGGGGTACGGATATGGACCTCAATAGCTTAAACAACTCCTATTTTGCATTAGGACACGGAAAAAAGATTTACGATTGGTTACAAAAACACGCCAACTCTTTTGGCTTTTATCAAGTATATACTGAAAAATCTAATGGCAGAACTGGTTATAATTTAGAACGCTGGCATTGGTCTTATTTACCGCTTGCAAGTGAGTATCTCAATGCATATAATAATCAAATAAGTTATAATGACATCAATGGGTTTGAAGGTTCAGAAATTGCTAAAGAACTTGATGTGATTACAACTTATGTAAATGGTATTGCTCTCAATGCAAAAACCTATTAAACAGAACCTAAGGTCATAAAATTCTGAATTGATGCACTACGGATTCTGAAGTATTTCCTTCTGCATCCAAAGTCACTACATACCAATAATAGATAGTATCCGCATTAACTGATACTAATAAGGAATTAGAAATTAGTCCACTTGACTCTATAGCTGGAGGATTTTCTGTTCCAAAATATACCTCGTAGCTAACAATATCATTATCTACATCACTCCCATTCCATTGCAAGTTTACAGTAGTTGTTGTTGTAATAGTTTGCGCCATTAATGGTGAGACAATTTCCGCAGGAAAAGGTGGATAGGTTTGCACTCCCGGACCAGCATTATAAAAATTCCAAGCTTCGCTTGCTTGAACCTCATCTTCAAAAGTAAACTCTACGAACCATCGAAATGGTGTTGCACGTGCAATAGTAATCGGAGTAATAAAGTCTTCGGTCTGTACTTGAGTGACATCTCCCGTGGTTAAATTTTCAACAGTTACAGTATAGGTTTCAGCATTATTATTTGGTTCCCATTCAAAAAACACAGTGCTTTCTGTCGGTGTAAGATCTGTTCCTTCATTACATAGTTCGTCTTCAAAAGGAAATACTAAGATTACACCTTCTACATCATCTTGCAATTCACCATCGGGTGTGATCATAGGTATAACATCATCGGTTGTGTCAACGCAAGCTGTAATAAGTAGTAAACCTATGAGATATATTAACTTTTTCATTGCTTAATAATTTTATCAGTTACACTTATAGACTTAGAATTTATAGTAATTATGTACATCCCAGGTGGTAATGCCTTAGTATCAATTACACAGCCTGAGTTTTGATTGAAAAATGTTTTAGCATACACCACTCGACCTAAGGATGAATACATCTTAACCTCTAATTCTTCATTTTCTAAGCCATTATAAATATTAATGTGTTGACTAAATGGAATTGGATAAATTAAAAAATCATTCAGGACAAAAGTTTCCTCATATATGCCTTGACATTCAGAATCTGCAGTGATTTTTAGGGTATTGATTCCTTGTTGTAAGTCTAGTTCTAAGTTAGAGTTGTATGTAAAAAATGAATCATTATTAAACACCACATTATAACGTGTAGAACCATTCATATCAACTGATAATCTATTCGTGGTTGCTATTCTGCTTGCAAATACTTCTAGCGGATTAGGCTCGGTAATAACTATAGTATAACACAACTCATAATCTGGGAATTCTTCAATTGTGATACACATAGTATAAGTACCTGCAAGCAGGTTAAAAATATCGACATTATTAGTAAAATTATAGTCTTGATAAAAATCGTCATTAGATAAAGTCGCTGTATAATTATAACCTATTTGAGCTTCTATTCTAATTTTACCGTCATTACTATTTAAGCAAGTTTCACCAGTAATTGTAATCAAAAAATTGTCTTCAGCTAAATCCACTAATGGACAACCAAACAAATCTACGGTAGCTCCAAAAGCTGTGCCTGGGCATGCATCATCAGTGTTTGGAACACCATCATTATCAGCATCAAGACATATGGTTTGATAACTGGCCGAATCATCCTTAGTCCAATTGTCATATGTACCATCTGCATTTGTGATAACAGCAACTGGGTTATCTACCAAAATGCACCCTAAATCTGGATTATTAGTTGCATTAAAGATTTGAATCGTCTCGTTATTCCCATTCTGTACATTTAATTGGTCATTTATTAAAGTATTGGCTTGTACATATAAGAAATTAAGATTCACGTTTTGAGTAAAATCAAGACCTTCGATTAGATTATTTGAGCAATCCAAAAGATTTAAATCCAAAAGTAAACTCACGTCAAGGTTAGTAATCATATTGTTTGAAATATCTAAATCTGTGATACTTAAATTTTGACTTAAGTCTAAGTTTGCTAATTCATTATTAGATGTATCAAGCGTATTGAGATTTATAAGATTAGAGATGTCTAAGTCTGTCAGTATATTGTCTGAAACGTCAAGGATTGTTAAGTTTAGATTAGTACTCAAATCGATAGTAGAGATTGTATTAATTTCAACATTTAGTGATGTTAAACCAATAAAATCTTCAATACCTGTTACGTCCGAAATCTCACGCGAGTTTAGGTTTAAAAAACTTATATCATCTATATTATCAGTTATAACATAATCGTCCAAAACAGTATCTAATCCCAAATCGATGAGCGCTTGTTCAAAATTATCATCTGGTATAAAAGTTTGACCAAAGAAACACTCTGTTGCAAACTGTGATGTAGCATCTATAACCCAATTAGCTCCAGCCGGCACAGTTCCTGTATCTGTTTGAATACAAATTAAATCTAGATTATTACTTGCATTCAAGTCTACAAGTATTGTATTTTGTCCATTCTGTAAATTGAGTGTTTCCAACTGATTAAATTGACAAGTTAAATCAATTAATGCTGTATTCTGCTGAAAATCGAGTTCTACAATATCATTATTATCACAGTTAAAAACTTGTAATGTTAATATGTTACTCGGTATGAAAGATGCAAACATATTATTAGAGATGTCTAGCTCTGTGAGGCTAGCATTAAAAGCTGCATCTAAGGAACTTAGCGTATTATTTGAGCATATTATTGTTGTTAAAAGTGTATTATTAGAAATATCTAAATCTGATAATTGATTGTTGGAACAGTTTAAGGCAACTAGATTAATATTTGAACTTAAATCAATACTACTAATAGCATTATTAGAGCAGTTAAAATCTTGAAGGGCTTCAAAATCTTCTAGTCCGGTTAAATCTGAAATATTATTTCCACTAATATCTAAACTTGTAAGCAATTCAATACTAGACGTTAGCACAAAATCATTTAGTGGACCAGAATCTAATCCTAAATTAATCAATGCTTGTTCAAAATTGTCGTCCGGAACAAACGTCTCTCCAAAATTACAATCGGTACTATAATCAGTAGTAGCATCTTTAAGCCAATTTGGACTCACATTAGCTGCATCATCAACTTGTATACAGTCTAAATTAGGGTTATTGCTAGCGTTAAATGAGATGATATCTTGATTTATTCCATTCTGAATATTAACAAAGTCTAAAAGGTTATTAGATACATTAATTGAAATAATCTCTGGACATATTTCGGTTTGATTGGGTTGAAAAACACAAGCTGAAATAGCCATAGTACTCAAATCAATGTCATCTTCAATGAGGTTATTACTTACATTAAAAGTTTTTAAGGCACCGAGGTTATTCGATAACATGATGCTTGTTAACATATTTGAATTTGCATCTAATTCAATCAAGCCAGTAGTATTAATTAACTCTAGAGTTGTAAGCTGATTACTGGAGCACGATAGCAATTTAAGTTGTGAGTTAGAATTTGTATGTAATGCTGTTAAAACATTAAGATTACAATTAAGTACCTCGAGAGCGGCATTCGCAGAAATATCAAGCTGAGCTAAACTGTTTTGAGACACATATAACTCTTCTAGATTAGTATTATTTATTACGCTTAGATTAGATAATTCATTATTTGAAGCAGATAAAAATGAAAGTGCAATATTACTTGATACATCAATTTGTGCTAACGCGTTAGAACCACAATTCAGAGTTTCGAGTACTTGATAATTATTCACCAAAAGTTGCGTGAGATTATTATTAACACAACTTAAATTAGTTAAGGTTGTATTGTTAGAACCGATAGTGACTAAATTATTAAGCAAGTTACTATCACAATTAATAGTTTGTAAAACTGAATTTGAAGAAACGTCTAATGTAGTAAGTGCATTATTAGAACAGTTTAAATCAATTAGCTGCGTATTACCAGAAACATTTAATAGACTTAAATTATTATTAGCACAATCCAAAATTTGAAGACTATTATTTGTAGAAACATCTAAATCATTGAGCTGATTGTCCGCACAAAATAATTCCGTAAGATTTAATGTACCAGTAGTATTAAAAAGCCCAAGAGAATTATTAATATCATTAGTTTGTAAATAATTAGAACTACAATTAAGTCGTGCTAATTGCTGCATATTACTAACATCTAAGGCATCAAGAAAGTTACCACTACAATCTAACTCTTCTAATAATTTAAAATCTTGGATTCCTGTTACATCCGAGATGCTCTTGCTACTAATATTTAGACTCTGAACCAGTTCTATATTAGCAGTTAATACTTGGCCGTCAATTACTGTATCGTAACCCAAATCTATTAAGGCTTGTTCGAAAAACGTATCAGGAATTAAGGTAAATCGGTTATTCGCACAATCACCATTGTATGTTGCAATTGCGTCTTTCTGCCAACTTACAGGGATATTAGCAACTATTGTAGCATCTACGTTAATGCAAAATAAGGTTGAATTGTTCGTGGCATTGAATGTCGTAAGTAGTGCATTATTACCATTGTCTATATTTAGGGTTTGTAGTGTATTGTCATTAACTAGCAAAGATGTTAAGGCTGCATTTGTTGTTAGATTTAAGTCATTGATCTGATTATTTGAGCAATCTAAAATAGTTAATGCATTATTGAAACTTAGATCTAAGCTCGAAAGCAAATTATTTGAACAGTTGAGATTATCTAGAAGACCAAAATCTTCTATCCCAGTTAAATCCTGTATAGCTAAATTTGAAATGTCTAGCACAAGTATTCCAGAAATATCAATAGTTGGGACGAAGTTATTCAGTGTTCCATCAGAATCAATACCCAAATCTATAAGTGCTTGTTCAAAATTATCATCAGGAATATAAGTCCCACAATCTAAGTTGTAATTAGCTGTAATATCTTTTTGCCAACCCGGAGCAGCATTTGAAAAAGCAACATCATCTACTTGTATACACGATAAATCAGGGTTATTGGTTGCGTTTAAAGCAGTTATTAAGTTGTTCGTACCATTTACTAAATTCAATGAAAACAAACTGTTATCATTGCAAACTATATTCGTTAAGCTAGTATTTGAAACTAGATTTAAACTTTCAATTTGATTAAATGCACAGTTCAAATTGTCTAACGCTGTATTATTAGAGACGATTATATTTTGTAATGAATTGTTTGAGCAATCAAGAGTTTGAAGACTTAGATTGTTACTTAAATCGATAGACCCAATCATATTACTACTACAATTAAGAACTGTGATAGCGGTATTCGATGAAATATCGAGTGCACTCAAATTATTATTAGAAACATAAAGCTCTTCTAATAAACTATTAGCAGAAAGGTCTATACTAGTACTTGAGTTATTACTGCAATTGAAAACGACTAATGCGCTAAAGTCTTCTATTCCTAACAAACTAGTAATACCTTGATTGGAAACATCTAGGTTTGTGACTGGATTTATATTATCTCTTAAAACTAAATTATCTAGAACGTCATCTAAGCCTAAATCTATTAGTGCTTGTTCAAAATTATCATCAGGAACGTAAGTAAATATGTCCACGCATGTTGTGTCGCTATAATATGCCCAATCGTCTTTATTCCATCCATTTGGCGTGAATCCGCCATCGATTTGTATACAAAATAAGTCTGGATTTTCAGTAGCATCAAATGTTGATATTAAATCGTTATAACCATTAGCGACAATCAATGAGGTTAACTGATTTCGAGCTACATTAATTGATGCTGTTCCTTGACACGCAGTTTCAGGGTTAGTTTGTGGGTTTGGGCAAATTACTGTGTTTATTGTGCTTAAGTCTAAATCAATCAACATATTATTTGAAGCATCTAGATTTTTCAACACTATATTTTGAGAAAGGTCTAAACTTGATATTTGATTTGAAGAACAGAATAGACTTTCTAAATTGGTGTTAGTATTAACCGCTAAATTTCCAACGATTCTATTATTAGAAACATTTAGTAATGTCAAGTTGACATTTGAAGAAATATCTATACTCGAAAGTCTGTTATCTGCACAGACTAATATCTCTAGACTATTAAAATCAGCAATACCAGATAAATCAGCAATATTTAAATCTATTAGATTTAGTGACGTAACACCAGATATTCTGTCGGTTAGAACAAGGCTATTATTAGCAATACCATCGCCCATACTTTCTGGGTCACCAACATTTACTACAACTCCATCTGGTGTATGTGTTTCGAGGTAATCTTCGAAATTAACATCAGGAATTACTGTTGTCTGAGAGCGCAAAAGCTGGCTAGCACTCAGAAAAAAGAGCAAGAGCAAAGTGTAAGATTTCATGAGACTATTTTAAGTTATCCGTTTTGAATCTTTTATTAATCTTGCTTAAACACAGACTTATGATAATGCAATTGCTTGTCAAGTTTCGATTGAAGTTTTTGGATTAAAGCGTCTTTATATGCTGGTTCATTTTTAATTCTTTTCCAGAAATAATTATTCTCAACATCAACACCGTTTAATCGCATTTGCTCCCAAGCCATTTCGAAGGCTTTTTCTATATCTTCTCGTGTTACTTCCCAATAGACGATATCTCCATGTTCAGCATGTGCAACTTCATAATTTCTATTATGGTAATTATTTATCACTAATTCACCGTCAGAGTCGTTTCCAAAATTACCTTTTGGACTATCTCCATTTTTAAATGCATTGATCACATCGTATATCTCTAATATTTGTGATTTTAGCTCAGCAATTTCTTGAGATTGTACCTTAATCTTGTCTTCAAGTTTTTCAATTAGAGGATTATTATCATTTTTATTAAGTCCAACAGCTACATTAATCATGCTTTTCTTGTAAGCTTCATTACTCGTACTCCAAGCTACACCTACAATATTTTTAATTTGTTTTAAGGTTATGTCTTTTGGTGAGATTGCGATTCCAGTTCCATCATTAACACCGCTAGGAATTATATAATCTCCAATATTAACCTTACCATAAACTTTTACAGGTACTTGTCCCATAAATGCTACTTTTTCATACTCATCTTCATGCCCAACTTGAGGCATATTACCTAAAACAATAGGCTTATAAGAAACTACCATAACACGCTCAGCACCATTAATATTTTTTGATATTTTTCCACCTTTTAAGCCCACAATATCTCCAAATGTCATCTTTTCGTTCAGGTCTTCTCGTTGTAAATATTCGGCATAATCTCCTGCTCCTGAAGCATATGTTACACCTTGGAATGTCAGCTTATTATTATCATAGATTGCCTTATTATCGTAAGATCTATCTAGTACAAGTGCAGCGAAAATAACCTGAGCTGCTGCAGATATAAGTTCTACTCCAGCAAAGGCAATATCAGCTGGCCCAGGCGATGCCAAACAGCCTCCTAAACCTACACACGCTCTAAAATCTGAAGAAGCTTTAATAAGCTGTGCAGCAGCGATTACCTCATAAGCTAATGCAAAACCAGCATCTACCTCAGAATCATAGATATCAAAATCTAGTGAAGACTGATCAAATACATAATCCGCATTATTAGCAAATTCAGATGGCAACTCGCCCTCTATTCTGCCCCATGGCACTGTTGATTCATCATCAAAAAAAGTAATAAAATTTGTATTATTACTACGTTCTCCATTGACCTTAATAGCTAGACCTTGACGTCCACCTTCTATTACGACGGCGTGGTCACTTATTGCTTGAGGATCTGATTCATTACTTAGACCTGCTTGAATAAAATTTCTACGTAACCTTATAAGTTCACTTGTATCCACAGATAACGACAATCCATTCAAGTTTGTGGTATTTGTCACTGTTAAATCGGTAGTATTTAAAACACCAAAATTGGCTTGTCCTAATACACTTAATGTGTTTAATGTAGTGTTACCATTTAGAACATCTAGATCTGAATTAAGAGTTGTATTTCCGTCGACGTTTAAAATTCCTGTGAGGTTGGTATCACTCCCATTATTAACGTCAAGACTTCCATTTAAAGACGTAGCACCATCTACAGTTAATGTACCTGAAAGATATGTAGGTACCTGCTCATTAACGTTAAGCGCATCATTAAGGTTTGTTTGTCCTTCTACTTGTAATTCGCCATTCAAAAATGTTCTATCATCTACTGTTAACGTGCCTGTCGCTGTAATATTTCTATGAAAAGCAAATGGCAAAAAGGTTAGGCGTTCTCTACTGAGTTCTTCAAAATCACTACCAGCTTCAAAATCAATTTCAACCTTTAAATCTTTGGGTGTTCCATCCCAACTAATTTCTTTAAATTCGTCATTATTTGCATCTCCAATTAATAGATTTATTCTACCAAAATCATCGGTCTCAGCCACTTGAATTTCTTGAAATTCTATTTGATTCACTTCATTCAAAATTGTAAACCGAATGGCAATTGTAGCATTTGGCAAATAATTACCAGCCGAGTCTACTCCTGGAAGCTCTAAGTCTTCAGGACCTATAATTACAGCTTGATATGTAATACCGTCTGTCTGAGCAAAAAGCTGAGTGTGTAAGCAAAATAAAAATGCTAATAGTAATATCTTTTTCATGATTGGGTTAGGTTTATTTTATTTAAATCTTTAAAAGTTTTGTTTGAAATTTCTTCCGTTCTGAAATCACTCTCATGAGATATGTCCCGTCAGAAATATCATCTAGATAGACCTCTAAACTCTGAATAGGAGAAAATTCTCTATCGTAAATAAGTCTTCCATTGATATCAAAAATTCTGATTACGAATTGATCTTCTATGGATTCATTAAATTGCACAGTCACCTTATTATCTACTGGATTTGGATATACAACTGCTTGTAAGTTTGTATCATAATCAATGTTACTTGTCCTAAATTCTAGTGGTTGCTGATAACCTTGAAGCAAATAATAACCTCGTCTAGAATAGGTACCAATTACACTTGATTGACCAATACTTTGACTCACACTATATGTTCCGCTTGTAGTCACTACCTTTTGTGAAGACCCTGCACTACCTATATTGGACTTCATTATTCGATATTCTGAATTACTTTGTGCACTTAAAAAATGTACAGAACAAACGATTAGTATTATTTGTAATATTGGTTTCATAATTCTCTTAAAAAAAATCAATTTCTCATTATAAACTTACATCTTAAAATCAGCACTTTAACGGTTATTAAGGATTGTCCACCTTTTGTCTACTTTATTCTAATAATCACTAAAAATCACAATTACATGTTGGTAGATTTATAATAAATCCAATACCAAAATGATGTGCATTAAGATTGAGTTTTTCGGATGTGTCTCCACTATTTAAAAGTGCAGATTTTCCGTAGTTATATCCAACAAAAATTGCTGTACTATTAGACACAGGATATTGCATCTCTACTCCACCTCTAAAAAATAAAATGGTATTATTAAACTCTTCTTCACCAACAAGATTAAAGACATCATTATTGATGGTTTGATTGCCACGAATTAAAAATTCTGAAGCTACAGACACATTGGCAAAAAAGATTAAATCTCTGAGTTCAAATAGTTTTATTCCTAATCCTGCTTTTAGTCCTAGGTAACTTACATCCCAAGCAAAATAGTTTTCTACACTTCTTTCGCTTCCGACTGCACCATAACTATTATAAGATGCACCAAGAGATAAATACAATGTATTACTTGGGTTTATACTTTGTCTATAACCCATTCCGTAGTAAGCTTTTGAAGTAGAAAGTAAATTATCTAATGGTCTACCTTGTGAGTTCTCGTAGTCAAATGATGAGATTGTAGTACCTAATTCAACATAGAGTTGCTGACTAAAACATGAGCAACACCACATTAAAAATAATATAGAAAAGACATAATTTTTCACTCTTGACCCTTTTTTGTTGACAGCTAAAGTAGGTGCGAAATTCTATTGAAAAAAGGAAAAAAAGTAATGTCCACCTTTTGTCCACTCAAAAAAAGAGTCGAGATTTAAAAAAATATTGACCTTTAGTAATAGGTGGACAAAGCGCAATTTTAAAAAATTAAGTAATTGTTAATCAACACTTTATAATAATACAATAAATAAATATTATATTGAATCATATAATAACCTCAACAAATGAAAACGGCAAATCATTATAATCATGTCCGCTCTTCTAGACAATTTATAATTACTACTTATAAAGTGGACAATTTCTTTTCAGTACTATTTTTGACTTTTATTTTAATATCATCTTATAGTTTTTCTCAGCAGTCAAAAAAACAAGATAGTCTAATTAATGTCTATAACAACTTAGACGATGGCATCCCAAAAGTTAAAATCTTAGAGGAACTTTTTTATGCAAATGTATATAATGATCCAAGTGAAGGAGAAAAATATGCAAGACTTGGAAAAGCTTTAACTCAGAAAATAGATAATAAAGAAGGTTATGGTGTTGCCATATACCACTTAGGTGTTAGCAAGCAACTTCAAACTCAACTTGATTCTGCATTGAACTATTATGAAGAGGCTTCCACATTCTTTAAAAAATATGACGATATGCCGCATTATGCATCTGTCGTAAGCGCCATATCGGACATTGAAAGACGTAGAGGCAATTTTGATTCAGCCATTAAGTATATCATTGAAGCCTATGAAATACACAAAAATGTAAAAGATCAATTGCGTTATGGCATTGGTGTTGGCAATTTGGGTGGTATATATAATGATATGGGTAACAAAAAACTTGCGATAGAAAAATCTATAGAAGCTCTAAAAATTTTAGATACTGTTAAACAAGAACCATGGCGCAAAGCAGATTTGCTAAGACAAGTGGGCCAAATAGAACTTAGCCGCGAAAATTTTGATGAATCTTTAAAATACCTCAATAGAGCATTAAAAGTATACCAAGATACAAATGACAATATATGGCAAGCGTATACACTCACGGATATTGGCAATAATTACTTGGATTCTAAAAATTATGACGATGCTGAGACTACGTACAACAAGGCCTTAAAGATATCTGAAGAATTTAATTTAAATGACACTAGAGCTAATATTAATAATAACCTAGGTGTCATAAATTATGAAAAAGGCAACTATAATAATGCAAGACTCCTAATTAAGGATGCATTAGATTATAATACTAGCATATCTCTTTCTACAAGTATACTAGATAACTTAATTGCTCTTGGTAGAATAGAGTTGAAAACCAAAAATTATGAGGCGCTTAATTCTATAATCAACCGAGGAATGAAGCTATCAGATTCGATAAACCAAATGAATATTAAAAAGGAATTTCACTTTTTTAAATCTAAATTTCATGAAGGAAAAGGGCAATACAAACAAGCATTAGCGGAGAACAATATTTATATACAACTTCAAGATAGTATACAAAACGTAAATAACGAAAAACAAATTGATGAGCTCAAAATTAGTTTTGAAACCGAGCAAAAAGAAAAAGAGTTAATTATAAAGGAAAAGGAAATCACTCTACTTGAAGAGCGAAAACAAAAAGCCGAAAATGAACGCCTATTTTTTATAATAACAGCTTTGGGAATACTAGCATTTGCAATTGCAGTAATCTATGGTCTTAGGCAAAAAATGAAACGCAACAAAACAGAGCGCGAAAAACTTGATATCGACTTAGAATTTAAAGAAAAGCAACTCACCACGCATGCACTCCACTTGGCGCATAAGAATGAAGTGCTTTTAGATTTAAAGCAGCAATTAAAAGGACTAAAAGCTGACAATAATAATAGTAGAAGCTTCCAAAACATTATCAATAATATCAATCTGGATATTAGTAATGACAACAATTGGGAACAGTTTAAATCTTACTTTGAAGATGTGCACAAAGATTTTAATACCAAGATCATGACTACATATCCTGACGTGAGTAATAATGATCTAAGATTGATGTCATTATTAAAAATGAATTTATCGAGTAAAGAAATAGCCAATATTCTTAATATATCTGTCGAAGGTGTAAAAAAAGCACGTTATCGATTACGAAAAAAACTAAACCTATCTACAGAAGAGTCTCTACAAGAGTTAGTATTAGCCATGTAAAATAATCGGTTATAAGATTACTTAAATAACGCACATATGAGAACAATAAAATCAAAATTAGATCAACTCAACCTTTCAAATGTAATAAGGTATGTCTTATTGATAATAATTATAAGTACCTCAAACTCACATGGGCAAAATAAAAAAAGAGTAGATAGTTTACTAAATGCTTTAGAACAACAAAAAGATACAATTAAGATTAACACCTACACGCAATTATTTATAGAGTATATTAATGTAGATCCTGAGATTTCGAAAACATATTTAGATGCTGAAATGAAGCTTGCGGAGGACATAAATAATAAAGAATTTATAGCTCGAACAAAAATAAATTATGCACTTTATCTATTCAATAAATCACAGTTTGATGAATCAATTACTGTTCTTGATAAATTACTAATAGACTTTGATGAACTAGATAACGATTATTACAAAACAGTAGTTCTTGTTAATAAAGGAAATGCCTTTAGAGAACTAGGCCAATATGAAAAAGCCCTTGATGCGCATATGTCATCTTTAAAAATTAAAGAAGACATCAATGCCGATAAGGAGAGTATTGCAATAAGTTACTGGAATATTGGAAATCTTCAAGATGATGTTGGCAGGTCCGACGAAGCAATAGCATATTACAAAAAATCTAAAGCATTATTTAAAGAATTGAATTCTGAAGCGGATACCATAATACTCAATATTATGATTGCTGAAGAACTCTCAGAAACACCAGAAAAATATGAAGCTATTCCACTTTATAAAGACGCAGTTAATTTTTTTAAAAAATATAATGCAAAGCAAGATTTAGCAAGAATCTACAGTTATCTGGGTACGAGCTATGTTGAGTGCGACAGCCTTGACGTGGCATTAGATTACTTTCAAAAAGGCCTAGCGATAAACAAGGAATACTCAGAAGAAGCTTATATAGGTTTAGACTTAAGACAAATTGGTAAAATTTACTTAGAAAAGAATCAACCTAAAAAGGCCATACCTTATTTTACCAAATCACTAGAAATTTCTAAAAATCTAAACCTAAAAGACGAAATCTCTAAAAATCATGAATCCTTAGCAAAAGCAAAAGCATCTATTAATAATTACAGGGAAGCATACGCCAACTTACTTGAATACAAAACCCTGAGTGAAGCACTACTTAATGCCGAAAATATTGAGCGCATGAATGAGTTGGAGGTTAAGTATCAAACCGAGAAAAAAGATAAAGATTTATTACTCAGAGGAAAGGAAATTGAACTCTTAGAAGAGCGTAAGCAAAAGGCCGAAAATCAGCGTCTTTTTTTCATAATCTCAGCATTAGGTATTCTCGCTCTTGCAATTGCAGTAATATATGGTTTGAAACAAAAAATAAAACGCAATAAAACCGAACGTGAAAAGCTAGATATAGATTTGGAGTTTAAGGAAAAACAACTTACAACACACGCCTTACATCTAGCACATAAAAATGAGGTATTACTAGATTTAAAACAGCAATTAAAGACCATAAAATCTGAAGGCACAAACTCCAGAGGTTTTCAAAATATAATTAACCATATTAATCTAGACATTAATAACGATACTAATTGGGAACAGTTTAAATCTTATTTTGAAGACGTCCACAAAGGCTTTAATTCAAAAATAATGAATACATATCCTGATGTCAGTACTAACGATCTAAGACTAATGTCGTTATTGAAGATGAATTTATCCAGCAAAGAAATTGCTAATATTCTTAATATATCTACAGAAGGTGTAAAAAAAGCCCGATATCGCTTACGTAAAAAATTAAATCTTACTACTGAAGAATCCCTTCAAGAGCTGGTAATATCCATGTAAATGAATAGTTTTTAGAGTATGTCCACTTATTGTCCGTACACTTTTTTTTAATTCACTATTATTTTAAAATATGTTTGCTATGTCATTAAAATAATGACCCTTATTTTTTGTGGTGTCTTGCACTGGTTGTGCATTTAAAGACTTCCAGATGCAAGCCGCTACAGAAAGTAGTTAATCCATCAAACATGTGATTATGATTTCCTATACTTCAAGAGTTAATCGCCAAATCAAAAAACTAAGAAAACGGTTAAAAGAGCGTATTGTTATAGCTGTATTACTCATAATTTCAGTTTTTCTTATCTCTGGTTCAATTGAAGAAAAAAAATCAATTAAGTCTGAAGTTTCAATTACAAAAGCACCTTAAAGTAATGGCAATAATTCTAATCTATAAATTAGTACGCACAATAATTAAGAGTAAGAGAAAGTTTCAGATTAAACAACTTCGCCATAGAGCTACTAATCTTCAGCTCTAATAATTTTTACAATGGTAAACTCGCCTATTTTTGAATAGGTTTTTATAGCTTCTGTTTTAATATTGCGACATCGCCAAACTTAGATATCAAAAATTATGACTAACTTTAAGTAAGCTATTTCAATAATTTCTTGCTATGAAACGCATTTTAATTCTTGCGATTCTACTGTTGCCAAATGGTATTATGGGGCAGTCTTGTGATCTTAATGCAACTTTTAGCACCATAGATAGTCTTAATGCAAAAGGAGTTTTTAAACCCGCTATAGCTCTAACCGACAAACTTTCAGAATGTCCTAATTTAAGTAACGAACAACAAATAGCTGTTTATGTAAAGCTTTATAAACTTCAGCGTAATCGTCTAAAAAATCAACGTGCACAAAGAGCTATTCAAAAAGCAAAAGCTCTCATAGATAAATATCAAATACCAATGTCACTGGATATTAAGCTATGTTTAGCAGAAAGCTATGCGGCAACTCGAGATCTTTCCAATTATAAAAGCATTATAGCCGAGATAGAAACTGAGGTGTTGAATAACCAAAATTCTGATTCTCTAGACTTAGGTCGCTATTACATGTGCCAATATAGAGCTACTGATAAAGGCTCAAATACACATGAGGCTATTAATTACTTGCAAAAGGCACTTGCAGTTCTTAATGACCATCCAACATTCTATAAAAGTCAGACCTTAAGAGGTTTGGGAAATATGAATCGAATTTTAGGCGACTTTGATAAATCTGTAGGATATTATAAGCGCGAACTCGAATTGTACAACAAATTCTATGACAGTAACCACTTTGATGTTGCCGCCACTAATTATAATCTCGGTAATATTTACTATGAAAAGTTAGAATATCAACAAGCATTAAATCATTACTTAGTAACACAACCCATTTGGACCAAGATCTATAAGCCAGATGCTCGCTATCTACGTTATCTTAACGAAGCCATTGGAGATATGTATTGGGAATTGGGAGATCATGAAAATGCGCTTATATATTTTGATAAATCAACCACTAATGAGAAGCTTGTAAATAATGACGAAAGTCAAAAATCCATTATACAAGGTGACAGTTTACTAACTAAAGGCAAATATAACGCTGCTTTAGGGTATTATGAAGATGCATTTAAATGGAGAGAAAAAACTTTTGGCCCTGAACATACACTCACTGGAGCGTGCAAAAATTTTGTAGCCAGAGCCAAAGAATCTTCAGGTGATATTCAAGGTGCTTTAACCAACTATCAGGCTGCCATAGATATTTTGGTTAAAGACATGGAAAACACCAGCTGGTACGACAATCCTACTATGGATATGTCTATACAGTCTAATCAATACTTATTAGAATCCTTATCTGCAAAAGGGCAATTATTGAAGCAACTTTATAAGCAAAGTTCTGATTTAAAAGATCTAGAAGCCTCGTTTTACACCTATGAAGCTGCCATTAATGTACTAGAACAGATGAAAGACGCTCAGATATCAGAATCTTCACGTCTATATTGGTCAGAACGCACTATAGCTCTTATAGAAAACGCTATTGACGTCGCCTCTATTCTATATAGTACGACTTCAAATAACGATTATATTGAAAGCGCTTTTGATTTTTCGGAACGCAGTAAAGCCTTATTGTTACTAACTGCTATGCAAGGTCAAAGCATTACTGGTTTTGGTAATGTCCCAAACATTATTCTAGAGAATGAAAGAGACCTAAAAGCAAATATTAACGAGTTAACCGGAAAGATTGAACGAGAAGAAAAACGTTGTTCTCAAGTACGGGAAAAAATGATGACCTTATGGAAGAATAAATTAGAAGAGTCACAGAACGCCTATGATATTTTACGGAATAGAATTAAAAATGAGCATCCTGAATATTATAACTTGAAGCATAGCCTTAAAGTCGTTGGCATTAAACAACTACAAAACCAATTACTTAACGATGACACAATATTATTAAGCTATTTTAGTGGTTTAGAACAGACTTACGTCTTTGCGGTCACTAGAAATACTATATCCTTAAGAACCCTAGGTTCATCAGAAGCGCTTTCAAAATCAGCTAGTTCTCTGTTTCAACATATTAGTAATTCTAAACAACGGTATTCGAACCAAACGACAGTTGATTATCTTAACTATACGCGAAATGCACATTCGCTCTACAAGCAATTAATTGCTCCTGAACTATCTAATATTGAAAACAAAACCCGTTTGATAATTATTCCAGATGGAATCTTAGCATATTTACCATTTGAAATTTTGATCACAAAAGCAATTAATCCTAAAGAGAAAAATTATAAAACTTTGGATTATCTCATAAAAAATTATGCCATCTCTTACAGCCCATCGGCCTCTATTAGCTTATTATCTCACAATTCAGCTGTAGCATATGGAGACTACAAGGGGTTTGCTCCAGATTATCGCAATTCGGATTATGGAAATACACGTAATACATTATCAAGCTTGTCTTTTAATGCCGAAGAAGTAAGCTATGGTGCAAATTTATTTTCTGGCCAATCATGGACTGGACAAAGTGTTACTGAAACTACGCTTAAAAATGATGCATCGAATGCAGGGATACTGCATTTGGCAATGCATGGAGAGGTTGAAGATGAGCATCCCTTGTTATCCAAATTATACTTGAATGGCTCTGATACTAATGACGGCATGCTTCATACCTATGAAATCTATAACATGAATATTCCTTCACAATTGGTAATATTGAGCGCCTGTAACACAGCTACCGGTAAATTGGTACGTGGAGAAGGTATCTTAAGCTTAGAACGTGCCTTTCAGTATGCCGGAAGCACATCATTGCTATCTACCTTATGGTCTGTTGATGACGCTACATCCTCACAGTTAACACAATTATTCTTGAAAAAACTTAAGAATGGTCTTCCTAAGGATTTGGCATTACAAGAAGCTAAACTAGAATTTCTGGAAACTACCTCGCCAGAATATACAGATCCGTTCTACTGGAGCAGTTATAAACTCACAGGAAGTTATAAATCCTATCAAGCAGGTAATACATCCTACTTATTATATATTGGTTTAAGTATTCTTATACTAGGCGTAGTTGGTTTCTATATATTTAATTTCCTGCGAAAAAAACCTAGTCTTTAAATTTTAATCTTAAAATCTCTTTTGCCTGTTGGTACTTGTAATGCTGATTAGCCAAAATGTAATCCATAAGTTCTAAAGCGTCGTCTTTTTGATTCTGTTGAAGTAAAATAAGAGCTTTATACCATCTAGCCTGCTGACTATAATTGTTATGAGTCTCCAATACCATATCCAGTTGAGACATAGCTTTTTTATAGTCTGGGGAATCTTGTGATAGATAACTCATCGCGGTATAGAAATGTACTATTGTATTAGAGGTGACAGCATTTAATGCATTAAATGCATTTATAGCTTCATCAAAATTCTCTCGTCTGTAATGGTCAAAGGCGTTATTAAATAAGACATCCTCATAAGATCCTCTAAGATTGCTCGGAGCATCATAATCCAGAAAATATGTCTCATAAACTTCTGAAGTATTAACCTTCTGCCCTACCGTAAATTGATAAATCCCAAAACTCACAATTAATATTGCTGCAATTCTGAGTCCCCGTTTAATCCATAAAGGTAATACCCTTCTTGAACCTGGTTTCATTTCAGACTCAAATATTTCCAACTGCTCTTTAAGAGTCATACGTCCTGCAAGATTCACAAAAGCTCTTGCTGTTTTTTCTGCTTCAATCTCTTTAGCTAACAGAACATCTGAAGCTATTTTAGTTTCAAAAGCTTTAGTTTCTTCAGCGCTCATTTCGCCATTCAAAAAACGTTCTATTTCTTCTTCTTTACGCATTTGATCTTAAAATTTCAACTAGTTCAGGAGATTCTGTCAATAAAGCCTTAAGTTTCTTCATACATTTATATTTCTTGTTTCGGGCTATCTGCTCACTGCTATATACACCATCAGCCACTAAGTCTTTCATTGGTGTATTATGATATATACTTTCGACTAGCAATTGTTTACAGCTTTCACCTAACTGACCCAATATAGAAAGGACCTTATCCTTCTTTTCTTTATTAATAATATCAACTAATGGACTTTCAGCATAACTATCAACAGGTTCTATATGTTTTTGGTGTTCTAAAACCATACCTTTTCGTTTCAATTGGTTTAACCATTTAAATCTTGCTATCGCATACAAATAGGTTCCTATCGTGCTATCTCCTTTAAATCGCCCGGATTTCACATTTTCATAGAATGCTATTAAGGCCTCCTGATAAATATCTTTGGCTTCATCTACATTGCCGTTATTAGATAACACATAAGAACAGACTTTTTCTTTATGGGTCAAATAGATCCATTTTAATCCTTTCTCCCGATCAGAAGCTATGCCTCTAATCAAGGCCAATAGTTCACTATCTGATCGCTTATTTTTTATTGTTAGTCAATTTAAAAGTGAGGTATGTAATAAAATTATTAAAAAAATTTAGAATTGGAGGTTACGAAATGCTCATTTCAATTGACAAAAGAATGAATACAAAATCTAACTCCATGAAAATCAAATTTACACTTTACATAATGTCGTGTATAGGTGCATTTGCATTAAATGCTCAAAATAACACATTATCAACTGGAGGAAATGCTACAGGTAGTAATGGATCTATAAGTTATTCTGTTGGACAAGTAAGCTACATAGAAATAAGTGGTAGTGGTACCATAAATGAAGGCTTACAGCAACCTTTTGAATTAATTACGTTGAGTTCAGGCTCTCCTAATGCCATTATTTTGAAAGCCAACATCTTTCCGAATCCAACTAGTAATTTCATCCAACTTGAGCTAAAAAACCACAACGCAGAAGGTCTGTTGTATCGCCTGATAGATCAGAACGGAAGAGTGCTATTATCTAATGACATTACAACCACTATGACTACTATAAATCTAGATAGCTACATAGCAGCTACTTACTATGTATCGGTGATGCAAGGGTCGCGCTTACTCAAAACATTCAAAGTTATTAAACACTAAACACATCTTATTATGAAACGTATTATTACACTATTTTTTGTATTACTTAATACATCCATTTTACTGGCCCAAGCTCCACAAAAAGTGAGTTATCAAGCTATTATTAGAGACAGTGGCGGACTATTACTTACTGATACTAATGTAGGTATGCAGATAAGCATTTTAGAAACTTCTGCTACTGGTACAGCTGTCTATGTAGAGACGCACACACCAACAACTAATGCCAATGGTCTTATAAGTATTGAGATAGGTACAGGTGTGTTGGTATCTGGGGATTTTACTACCATAGATTGGGAAGATGATTTACACTTCATCAAAGTCGAAACAGATCCTTCAGGAGGAACAAGTTATACCATTACCGGCACCAGCCAACTATTAAGTGTGCCCTATGCATTACATTCTAAAACAGTGGAAATAGGAAACACCTTAGATCAAGCCTATGATGAAGGTTTGGCACCAGGTGCAGGTAGATCCATTAATGCTGATGCTGGGTCTGTGGAAATTTTAGCCACAGATAATTTTGGTTTGGAAGTCTACGCAGACCCAGACTTCACGGGTATATATGTTGAAGGGTCTACATTAGCCAGTCAAACATCAATATTTGGTTATGCTGAAGGTGACGCCTATAGCATTTGGGGTAGTAATGGTGGTAGTGCATCAGCTCTATATGGATTTCATGATGGCACAGGAGAAGGTCTTGAAGTATTTCACTCTGGAACCGGTAAAGGCATTTTTGTTGAGAATGCAGGAACAGGAAGAGCTGTAGATATTTTTAATGGTAATCCTGCAAATGCGAGTAATGCTTTAACGATAAGTCAAGGTGGTACAGGAGTAGGCTTCTTTTTGGATAATGCTGGACCTGGTAAAGGCGCATTTTTAGTTAATGCTAGTCCCACTAATGCCGATAACACCTTATTTGCTAATACATTAGGTACAGGTACTGTCGCATCCTTGATGACAGAAGACAACAATGGTAATGCCTCCACTACACTCGAAGCGATAACCATGGGTACAGGTAGTGCAGCTACCTTTTCGGTAATGGATGAAGTCGCTGGAAAACTAAACATGAGTCCTACCGTTAATATTGTAACCAATGGTAAAGGACCAGGGCTAAATATCTCTATGGGCAATGTGGCCGTTGGTGGAGATAGTAACACAGAGCCTGGGATACTGTCCTTACATTCTGGTTTCGGAAATGCCGGGTTTTTCAGGGTAGATAATACCGCAAATACTAGCGCTGCTCTTGATGTCCTCAATGAAGGTACAGGGAATGGTGTTCATATTTCATCTCCAGACAATGGTGCTATCAATGCTGGGACTGCATTGTTTGTAGAACAAGAAGATGCATCAACAGTCGCAGATTCTGGTAGAGCTGCTCATTTTGACCTTGCCAATGGAGGAACTTTTGCGGACTCGGCAGTATTGATTACGTCTTCAGCGACAGGCATAGGTACCAGTGCACTTAGAGTAATCCCAGCTGATCCTACTGAATTAGCTGGTGTTTTTGAAGGTAATGTAGAAATTGATAGTGATCTTACAATTGGTGGAGATGTAGTGGCCTTAACTGGTGAAATTGGTTCATTAGGAGTTCCAACCTTTCTTATGGTTGGTACTGCGGTTATTGATGACCTTACAGTGACCACTGCAATTTCAGCTCCTGCAAAAGCATTCAAAATCGATCATCCTATTTATCCAGAAAAGCAATTCTTGTATCACAACTCTATTGAGAGCAACGAACGGATGAATATCTATAGTGGTAATGTAACTACTAATGCAGAAGGTTATTATGAAGTTCAGTTGCCAGACTATATGAGTGCACTCAATGGCTATTTCAAATATCAATTGACAGTTTTAGACAAGTCATTTGCGCAAGCTGTAATCTGGGAACAGATCGATCCTGAAACCAATACGTTCATGATTAAAACGAATGAGCCAAACATTGAGGTAAGTTGGCAAGTAACTGGTATCAGAATTGATACTTGGGCTTTGGAGAATCCACTAGAAGTTGAAGTCAGTAAGAACTAAAATAATAAAGAAATGCCAGTGGATTCACTGGCATTTTTATGAGTTATATTACCTCACCATAAAGGTCAAAATCTTCAGCTTCAATAATTTTTACAGTTGCAAACTCGCCTGTTTTTAAATAAGTTTTTGTAGCATCAATTAGGACTTCGTTATCTACATCTGGTGAGTCAAATTCAGTACGTCCAACAAAATAATTGCCTTCTTTTCGGTCAATGACTACTTTAAACTCCTGCCCTATTTTTTGCTGATTCAATTCCCAAGAAATTTGAGATTGGATTTCCATAATCTCATTAGCACGCTGTATTTTCACATCTTCTGGAACATCATCTTCAAGCTTATAAGCATGTGTGTTTTCTTCATGAGAATAGGTGAAACAACCTAAGCGTTCAAAACGCATATCTTTAACCCATTGTTTTAAAGTTTGGAAATCCTTCTCAGTCTCTCCTGGATAACCAACAATAAGAGTTGTTCTAATAGCCATTTCAGGAACTTTAGCTCTAAAATCTTCAATCAGTTTGGTAGTTTTAGCTTTCGTTGTACCACGACGCATACTCTTTAAAATTGCATCTGAAATATGCTGCAATGGGATATCCAAGTAATTACATATCTTAGGCTCGCGCTTCATTACATCTAAGACATCCATAGGGAAACCAGTAGGAAATGCATAATGCAGTCTAATCCAATCTATACCTTCAACTTTTACTAAATGTTGTAGTAATTCAGCAAGATTACGCTTTTTGTATAAATCTAGTCCATAATAGGTTAAATCTTGTGCAATTAAAATCAGCTCTTTTACGCCATTTGCTGCTAATTTTTCAGCTTCAACAACAAGCTCTTCAATAGGCGTACTTTTATGTTTTCCTCGCATTAAAGGAATGGCACAAAAGCTACAAGGTCTATCACAACCTTCAGCAATTTTTAAGTAGGCGTAATTTTTTGGTGTAGTGGTTAATCGTTCACCTATTAACTCGTGCTTATAATCTGCACCTAATGCTTTCAGTAAACCTGGCAATTCCGTTGTCCCAAAATACTGGTCTACATTAGGAATTTCTTTTTCCAAATCTGGCTTATAACGTTCACTTAAACACCCAGTAACAAAGACTTTATCTACATCACCATCTTCTTTCTTTTGCATATAATGCAATATGGTATTGACACTTTCTTCTTTAGCATTATTAATAAACCCACAAGTATTGATAACAACTACATTTCCCTCTTGCTCATGTACAACGTCTTTTCCGCTTGCTTTAAGCTGACCCATCAACACTTCACTATCGTAAACATTTTTACTACAGCCGAGCGTTACAACATTAATTCTATTTTTTTTGAGAGTTTTTGTGCGCATAGTCTTCCAAATCAGCATGCAAAGATACAATGTAAATTAAACCTTTAATATATTTACATGTCTTATTTGAAAATCGAAATATGAAAAAATTGAGAGTAATTCTAATACTTCTTACCATAATTGCAAGTTTGTCTTGCTCAACAGACGAAGCAAATCCAGTAGATCCTATAGTGGATGAAGGGCTTTATTTTCCACCAATAAACTCTACCGAATGGGAAACAGTTACAGCTCAAAGCCTAGGTTGGAACGTTTCGGAAGAACAATCGCTATTCTCATTTTTAGAAAATTCAGGCACAAAAGCTTTTATGATACTTAAAGACGGAAGAATTGTCACTGAATGGTATATGAACAATTTTTCTCAAAACAGCATATGGTATTGGGCTTCGGCAGGAAAAACCTTAACAGCAATGACTTTAGGTATTGCACAGAATGAAGGTTTTTTGAACCTAAATGATGCATCAGCAAATTATTTAGGTGATAATTGGTCTAGTCTTACTCCTGAGCAAGAAAATAATATAAAAGTAATTCATCATTTAACAATGACAACAGGACTGGATTACACTAATATATTTAATCAATTTTGTACCGATGCTGATTGTCTTTTTTATTTGAATGAACCAGGAGAATTTTGGTATTACCATAATGCTCCTTATACGCTACTAGATAATATTATTACTGGAGCTGTAAACGATGATTTTGAAGATTACTTTGCTGAAAAAATTAGAAATAAAATTGGTATGACTGGTTTTTGGTTGCAAAGTGGATTTAATAATATTTATAGAAGTAATGCTCGCAGTATGGCACGTTTTGGGCTTTTGAGTTTAAACAAAGGCGTTTGGGATGATGAAGTAATACTTGATGATAGTAACTACTTTGATGCTATGGTGAACACGTCTCAAAACCTGAACGAATCTTATGGTTATTTATGGTGGTTAAACGGAAAGGAATCTTATCGAGTACCAGGCTCTACATTAAATTTTGACGGGATGTTAGTACCTAATGCTCCTAATGACTTAATTGCTGGTTTAGGTGCCAATGACCAAAAACTATACATTATACCAAGCGAAAATTTGGTTATTTTAAGAATGGGAGATAATGGTGGCGAAGGTCAACTTGGTCCATCTGGTTATGACAATGAGCTTTGGCAAAGAATTAATGCGGTGATTAATTAGATTTTCTATGTAATCTGTAAAACCATATTGTATTAGCTATTATCAAAGCCAAAAATAATGCTAAAAAAGTCCAAGCCACATTAAATAATAAGGTTATTAATAAAGCTATAAAAACAGGTAAAAAGGTAAATAGGATCTTTGCCCATTTTTCTTCAACAAAAATTGTAGGAACTATAAAAAAAAGATTGAAAAAAGCTGTTAGTATCACTAAAACAAATCCTATTGCTAATTCCATAGCAATAGTTTCTCTTTTAGCATCAGTGCTGTACCCAATCAGATAAATTAAAAAAGTGGGAAGTGATACTACTAGGATCGCATTAAATGCTAGTTTTAAAATCCATTTAAATGTATTTGAAATCATGTATCCAAATACATTTAATTATAATTCTTAGGTGCTACTCTGGCTTTTGAAGCTTGCTCATACACATAGGCCCATTCTAATAATTGTTTTTCTCCAAGTCTTCCAGCGATAAAGGTCAATCCCATTGGTGTTCCATTATCTTTATAACCCATTGGCACTGTTAATGCAGGATATTCTGCTACGGCTGCAAAACCTGCATGATAGTTGTTTATAGACAGAAAACCATCTAATTTTTCTGATTGCATTGGCGTATCAAAGAACTTTCTACCATTAGTTTTTAAAGTATCTTTTATACGTTCTAAAAACTCAGCATCTCCTTTATCATCAACAATTCCTTTAAATAACCGTTGTCCATAAGGCATAGAAACTAATGAATCTTTAAGGTTGAATGTCATGAAATCCTGAATAGTTCTTTGAGCAATATCCTTGCTAGCATAATTATCCATATAGGCTGGTAGATCTTTTTTCATATCTAAATTTAATAGACTTAAAAAGTTTGGTAACCCAAGTTGTTGTTCATCGATTTCAACAATGGTGGCGCCTTGAGCTTTTAAAACATCTAAAGCTCTTGTATAAAGTGAATCTTCTAAAAGGCGTTTAGGGGCACCAAAACGCTTGCCTGTCAGAGTTGCTGATTTTAAGTCTTCGTAATAAAACCCTGATTCCCAAAGTATAATTAAGGATTTTGAATCGGCTTTATCTTCTCCAAAAATAGCATCCATTAAAATAGCATTATCCATTACGGTTTTGGTCATCGGGCCAGTGGTATCTAAAGTAGATGAAATAGGCACAACTCCGGTTCTACTTACTAAGCCTATGGTTGGTTTGAGTCCAACGACTGAGTTACTACTTGCTGGTGATAATATTGAGCCTGATGTTTCACTACCTATCGCAGCAGCACAGAAGTTTGCAGCAACCGAAACACCACTACCTGAGCTAGAACCGCCGGTATCAATAATACGTCTGCCATAAGGGTTTAGAGTTTGCCCACCAACTGCCGAGTAGCCACTTGGACAATCACCACAGAAAAAATATGCCCATTCGCTCAAGTTAGCTTTACCAAGAATTAAAGCGCCTTTAGACTTTAGTTGCTTTACAATAAAAGCGTCATCTGTAATATTATCTCTCAATGCAACTGCACCAGCTGTTGTAGCCATACGCGAAGCATTGATATTATCCTTAAGAAGAATTGGCATTCCAAAAATATCATGTGGTGCAACCTCCAAGTCGGTTTCATCTGCCTCTTTAGCTTCTTTTATAACATTTGGATTAATTGATATTACCGAATTCAATGATAAATCATTCTCTCTATCAAACTTTCTAATTCGATATAAGTAGAACTTAGTTAATTGCTCATAAGTGAATTTACCATTTGCTATATGGTCTTGAAGCGATACCATATCTTCTTCCATAATCCAAACTTTAAGTGAATTGTAATCACTTTCAGTAAAGTCTTCCATTTGCGGATTAATCTCAGCCCAAATCTCAGCTTTAGTAATAACTTTAGAGTCTAATACCTTAAACTCTCTAAAGTCTTTTGTTGAAATAGCACTTAAGTCATCTTTGGCATCACCTTCAACAGTTTCAGATTCACTAATAGGTGCTCTGGCGTCATCCGTTTTGACGTCATTTTTACAGGAAAAGAAAATTACTACTAATAGGATTGATAGATATTTAGACATGATTTCTATTTTTTATAAAAATACGGAAAAAGATACTTCGGCAAGCTCAGTATGACATCATGGCTAGATATTGTTTTTAAAGTTAAAACCTAATTACGCTCGTTAAAAGGAATGACAATTCCTTTCTCGATATAGTTTTTGAGACCATTTAAAAGCATCGCCCAACAAAATGATGAATTTCTAAATTCGTGTGTATTATGCTGCCAATCTTTATGAGAAAATTTTAAAAGTGTACCTGTGTCTGTGTCTTCAAGTTCAATCCCAAAAGTTGTAGGTTGCCATTCTTCACTAGAAGTAATCATTTTTAAAAAGAAAGATTCATTTTGCTTAACTTTTAAAACTTCTGCATACCAGTTATACTTATCAGTGAAGTTTAGATTATATTCGGCTCCTAATATTGGCTCACCTGAAGATTTTAATGCCCACCAATTGTCGAGATGTTCTGGTAAAGTAAATGCATCAAAAACTTTACTCTTAGTGGCATTGATATATAAATCTAAAAGTATTGAATGTGACATAATTATTTAAAAAACGAATCTACAAACTCATATTTATTAAAGACTTGTAAGTCTTCAATACCTTCGCCAACGCCAATATACTTAACAGGAATCTTAAACTGATCACTAATACCAATGACTACACCACCTTTTGCAGTACCATCTAGTTTTGTAACAGCCAATGAGGTAACTTCTGTAGCCGCAGTAAACTGTTTTGCTTGCTCAAAAGCATTTTGCCCAGTTGAGCCATCTAAGACCAACAATACATCGTGTGGTGCATCGCCAACAACTTTTTGCATAACACGCTTTACTTTAGTCAACTCATTCATTAAGTTCACTTTATTATGTAAACGTCCAGCCGTATCAATAATGACGACATCAGCATCTTGAGTTACTGCGCTTTGCAAGGTATCAAAAGCAACTGAGGCAGGATCACTACCCATAGATTGCTTTACAATAGGAATATCAACTCGGTCAGCCCAAACTTGTAATTGGTCAATTGCTGCTGCTCTAAATGTATCTGCAGCTCCTAAAACAACTTTAAGTCCTTGTTTATTGAACTGATATGCTAGTTTACCTATGGTAGTGGTTTTACCTACACCATTAACACCTACAACCATCATTACATATGGCTTTTTGTCTTGTGGCACAACAAATTCAGTTGCCTCGCCAGTATTAGTTTCAGATAATAAGCCCGCTATTTCTTCTCTTAAAATTTGATTAAGCTCAGACGTACCCAAGTATTTATCTTTTGCAACACGTTCTTCGATACGCTCAATAACCTTAAGTGTTGTATTAACACCTACATCACTAGTCACTAAAACCTCTTCCAAGTTGTCTAATACGTCATCATCAACTTTAGATTTACCTGCAACAGCTTTATTTAATTTATTAAAAAAGGACGATTTAGATTTTTCTAATCCTTTATCAAGAGTTTCCTTCTTTTCTGAGGAAAATATGTTTTTAAAAAAACTCATTTACTATTTTTTTCTTTGAGTAATACAACAACCTTGCCTTGTAGGAAGAACTGCAAACTTGTCAGATTTCATTCAAATATAGACATAAAAAAACTGCTTTCAAACGAAAGCAGTTTTGTGAAACGTTACACTATTGTAAGCTTATTTTTTTGCTAAAAAGTCATTGACATGTTCTGGTGCCATTACCGACTCCACAAAAACGTAAGCACCTGTCTTAGGTGACTTAACCATTTTGATAGCTTTTGTCAAACGCTTAGATCCTGTCTGTAAAGATGCTACTGATTTCTTTGCCATGATTCTTTTATTTTATCTCTTTATGAACTGTCATACGCTTAAGAATTGGATTAAATTTCTTAATCTCCATTCTGTCTGGCGTATTTTTTTTATTTTTTGTAGTAATATATCTTGATGTTCCTGGCATACCAGAAGCTTTGTGCTCAGTGCACTCTAAGATTACTTGTATTCTATTTCCTTTCTTTGCCATTGTAAATTGACTTTATAGCTTAAGCTTTTATTTGTAAAATCCTTTTGCTCTAGCTTCTTTTAATGCTGCTGAAATACCAATCTTGTTGATTGTCTTTAAAGCAGATGTAGAAACCTTTAATGTTACCCACTTATCTTCTTCAGGAATATAAAAACGCTTCTTAACCAAGTTTGCATCAAACTTGCGTTTTGTCTTATTCATGGCGTGAGAAACATTGTTTCCTACCATTGCTTTTTTCCCAGTAAGTTCACAAACTCTTGACATTGTATTCTTTCTTTAAAAGTGTGTTATTCAAAAACAGGGTGCAAATTTAGTAAAACTTATAAGTTCTACAAAACGAAATCTTTACTTTTTCAAAATTTCTTTTCTAAGCATTTCAAAAGCTTTGTTAGTCGCTTTCATTATTACTTTTTCGCGCTGATTACTAAAGTTAAATACTTCAGAAAACACGTAGTCTTTTGTGGCAATTGCTATCCAAACTGTTCCGACCTCAGCATCAGAATCGCCTTTTGTTGGTCCGGCGTTGCCTGTTGTACTAATTCCGAAATCAGTATTAAAAGTTTCTCTAACATTTTTAGCCATACTTTCTGCCACGACTTTACTTACCACCGAATGCTCATTAATATCGTTCTCAGAAACATTCAAAACATTGACTTTAGACTCGGTAGCATAAGTAACAACACTACCCTTAAAATATTTTGAAGCTCCCGCATTTGCAGTAAAAGCTTGTGCAATTCGTCCTCCAGTGCAACTTTCGGCAACAGCAAGGGTTTTTCCTTGCAGTGTAAGATGATTACCAATTATAACCTCTATTGGGTGCTCATCTTCAAAGCCTACAAAGATATCTTCAATTTGAGGTAATAAAAGTGCTACCTGTTCATTTATAGTAGTCTCAAGCTCTGATTGATTCATAGATTTGCCTGACAATCGCAATCTCACACGTCCAAGACTCGGCAAATAGGCCAATTTTATGATTTTTGGTAGATTATTCTCCCAGTCTTCTATCCGATCTGCTAATGCACTTTCGCCTAACCCATACGTTAACACGGTTTTATGCTGTATAAATGGAAACTTAAACTTATTTCTTAACTCTGGCAAAACCGAATTAGTGATGAGTGCTTTCATTTCGTAAGGCACACCAGGAAGAGATATAAATACCTTACCGTTTTTCTCTAACCACATACCTGGTGCAGTCCCAAACCTATTCATTAAAACCTTGGCTTTTGAAGGTACAAGTGCTTGTGTTTTGTTACTCTCCAGTATTGGGCGTTTGATATAGGCCTTAAATAAGTGCTCTACATGCCTAAGAACGGCATCATTTTGCACTAAAGTATCATCAAAATACTCGCAAATGGTATGCTTCGTAATATCATCTTTTGTTGGTCCTAAACCACCAGTAATAATTATGATATCGGCATTTTCTTCAGCTTCTTTTAAAGATTTAAGAATGTGTCCTTTATCGTCTTGTACCGATGTGATTTGATATACTGAAACACCTATTTTATTAAGTTCTTTCCCTAAAAATGCGGAGTTGGTATCAATGATTTGTCCGATGAGAATTTCATCGCCAATGGTAATTATTTCAGCATTCATAATTATAAACCGAAATCTTGTCGAATTTCATTTACGGCGTTGTCGATAGCAGTAAGAACAATGTTTAATTGTTCTGTAACGTCTTTATCATATTGCTCAAACTTACCCCAATCCTGAACTTCGATAAGTTGGTCATAAACACCAAGTTCGAATAAATCTATGGTAGGTTTCATTTTATGGGCTGCTTGATACGCCTCGTAGTAGTCTTCTTCAGGTACAGCAACTCGCAAACGCTCTGCATCAGCAGGCACCTCTTCTATAAATGCAGCTGCTAATGCAGCCACAAAATCTTCATCGCCATCAGCGAGTTCTCGTACACGGTCTAATTTATAATATTCTGCCATACTCGATAATCGAGATTAAAATGCTATTTACTTTACTTTAATTGAAAACATCTCTTCGTCTCCAATGTATCCTTTTAACTGATCGTTAGCAAATACTTTGCCAACTCCAGCAGGTGTTCCGGTAAAGATAATGTCTCCAATCTTTAAAGTAAAATATTTTGAAACATATTCGATGAGTTCATCTATTTTCCACAGCATTAATTGCGTATTCCCAGATTGAACAACTTCGTCATTTTTTTGAAGAGTGAAGTTTATATTGTTGACATCTGTAAAGTTATTTTTTGGTAGCCATTTACCAATCACTGCAGCTCCATCAAAGGCTTTAGCTTTTTCCCAAGGCAAACCTTTAGCCTTTAATTGCGATTGCAAGTCACGAGCAGTGAAGTCAATACCAAGACCTATTTCGTCATAATATTTATAGGCGAATTTTTTGCTGATATATTTTCCAACTTTATTAATCTTAATTAAGATTTCAACTTCATGATGCACGTCATCCGAAAAATCTGGTATAAAAAAGGGCTGCTTTTTAAGCAGAATTGAAGTATCTGGTTTTAAAAACACAACTGGGTCAGTTGGTCTCTCGTTTTCTAGTTCTTTAATATGCTCAGTATAGTTACGACCTATGCAGATTAGTTTCATATGTATTTCCTGCGAAGGCAGGAATCTTTTTAATTAAACACTTTACTTTTTTTATATGGATTCCTGCGAAAGCAGGAATGACAAAAAATCTAACTTAATTTATTATTAAACTGACTTAACTTAATAGATGTCAACACTTTCTTTGTATATAAAGGAAAATCGGCATTAAGCAACCAACCAAAATAACCAGGTTCTTGCTCTAAAATATCGAGCACGCGTTTGCCCTTATGCTTTCCAAAAGAAAAACATTCTTCGCCATATTTATTATATGCAATAAACCCTGCAAAATCAGCAAACTTTTTACGTGAACTAAACTCAGCCAAAAAGTTAGTACTGTTTTCTAAATCATCGTATCGATCTAGTTGAGCTTTCAGAACCTCATAAGTGGCTTTTGTATCTGCTTCGGCGCTATGTGCATCATCCAAATTTTTATCACAGTAAAACTTATAGGCTGCACTTAAGGTACGTTTTTCCATTTTATGAAAAATGGTTTGTACATCTACTGATTGACGATTTTTCATATCGAAATCAACATCTGCGCGAAGCATTTCTTCAGCTAGTAATGGAATATCAAAACGATTAGAGTTAAAGCCACCTAAATCTGAATCCTTTATTAAGTTATAGATTTCTTTGGCTAATTCTTTGAATGTTGGAGCTTCTGCCACATCAGCATCCGAAATACCATGGACAGCAGTAACTTCTGGCGGAATTGGAATGGTCGGGTTTACCCTTTTGGTATAGGTTTCTTCCTTACCATTTGGATATACTTTAAGTATGGATATTTCTACAATACGGTCTTTTGAAATATTAATGCCAGTGGTTTCTAAATCGAAAAAACAAATAGGCTTATTAAGGTAGAGTTGCATGATTAAGGTTTATAAAAACAAAGATAATGAGATTGTGTGGATTACAATTTTTATTTATTTCATTATAACATCTTTAACTGGCTATTGTCACTATTGATTAAGGCATTTAAAAAATCCTTAACTTTAGACTATCACAATCTAAATCAACATATTATGAAAAAAATTACAGTTATTCTATTGCTATTGACGGTTGGTTATTCTTTTGGACAGAGAAAAACTCTGAAAAACAATAATCCAGAAAAAAAATATTCTAATATTTATTATCAAAATAACAGGCATGTTGATAAATATACGGTTGAGATTGACGTATCTAAGATTTCTTTTTCCATCACACATGACGAAGGCAAGACAAAACCAATTTACATGATAAATTTTGGCGGTACATCTAAAAACTCTAAATATGAGTTTGTTGGTTACACTTATTATCCTGACTCTTTTGATGAATATATGTACTACCAAAATCTGTTAAATGGTTATTACAAAAAAATTACCTTGACTAATGACAGTTACTGGAAAAAACCAAAGAGCTACGATGTAAAACGCATTAGTGTTCAGTTTTAACTGAAGTAATTACAAAAAAAGCACAGTAAAAACTGTGCTTTTTTTGTTATTTAGATTCCTGCATTCGCAGGAATAATATTATATCTCTCTATCCATATCCCAAGCTTCGAGGTAGTCTTTTACAGCTTTTACAAACTGTCCGCCTAGTGCACCATTAACTACACGATGGTCATAAGAATGCGACATAAACATACGGTAACGTATGCCAATAAAATCACCTTCAGGTGTTTCGATAACAGCAGGCACTTTACGTATAGCACCTAAAGCCAAAATACCTACTTGAGGTTGGTTAATAATTGGTGTACCCATAATGCTACCAAACGTACCTACATTGGTTACAGTATAAGTTCCATCTTGTATTTCGTCTGGCTTTAATTGTCCTTCACGAGCACGAGACGCCAAATCGTTTACCTTTTTAGCCATACCTAAAAGGTTTAATTGGTCTGCATCTCTTATTACAGGTACAATTAAATTACCATCTGGTAATGCCGCAGCCATACCAAGGTTGATGTGTTTCTTTTTAATAATGCTATCACCTTGCACAGAGATATTCATCATTGGATAATCGCGCAATGCTTTAGCTACAACTTCCATAAAAATTGGTGTAAAGGTTAAATTTTCACCTTCACGTGCCTTAAATGTGTTTTTATGCTTATTACGCCAGTTCCAAATATTAGTCACATCTGCCTCTATAAACGATTGTACATGAGCAGAAGTTTGCACAGAATCTACCATATGCTTGGCAATAAGCTTGCCCATACGGCTCATTTCGATGATTTCATCATCACCACTTGCTACCACAGGAGTAGCCTCTTTTTGTGGCTTTGGCGTACTAACTGGTTTAGAAGATGACGTTTCGACTGCGCTCAACGTGACATTAGTTTTCGGGGCAGCACCTCTATTCTCTATGTAAGCTTTAATGTCATTTTTGGTAACACGACCATCTTTTCCTGTTCCAGGAACTGTATCTAACTCGGCTTGAGAGATGCCTTCTTGCTTTGCAATATTCTTTACTAATGGCGAATAAAAACGCTCTCCTGAAGAGGTTATTGGAGCAACGGCTTCTTTTGCTGCAGTTACTGTTTGCTCAACTTGTGTTACTTCTTTTACTGGTTCTGGTTGAGATTCTGGAGCAGTTTTCGCTTCAAGAGCAGCAGCTTCAGCAGCACCTTCACCTTCAGTTTCAATAATAGCTATAGTCTGACCTACTTGCACGATATCATCCGCTTCGAATAACTTTTCGACTAAAATACCATCAACCTCACTCGGCACTTCGCTATCTACTTTATCTGTAGCTATTTCAAGTACAGCTTCATCAGCTTCAATAGTATCGCCTATATCTTTTAACCATGACGTAATTGTTGCTTCTGCAACACTCTCGCCCATCTTAGGTAATTTTAGTTCAAATTTTGCCATATCCGTAATTTGATAGTCTTTATTTGATAATCGAGTGCAAAATTAATAAAAAAACACATTTTTCACTGAAAATAGTTTAAATATTAATTAAAGTTTAGGATTTTAAACTGTGCGCTAATTCATCTCGTTTTACGCACTTCAAAATTAATTAAATTCTTCTTTAACCAACGCAATACATTCGTATCTGGGTTAATAAGTATGTTTTTTGTAGCCATCTCCATTAAAGGCGCATCATCAATATGGTCGGTTATAAAAACATCAAGATCACTGAAATTGTTTGTTTCGAGATACTTGAAAACAACATTCTTTTTTTGTTCTCCAAGGTTTTCGAATTCTTCATAATAACCACTTTCTGGGTAACCTGTAGCGAAGCACACATCAAAACCTTCAACTTTAGCAATTTCATTCGCATAACAATTTGGTGCTGCTGTAGCTAATATTTTGACATTGAAAGATGAATCTGAAACTTCTTCTATTACATTTTTATACTTCGATAGTTTTGAAATAAAATCTTTAACATTGATATCATCATTTTTGATTAGTTTTAAAACCTGATACTTTAATCTAGAATGCGATATTATGCGGAATAATCTTAGCTTAATAAAGAACAGAAGTATCTTAAACTTTAATAGTCTAAAATCTTTGAAATAATAGCTCAAAACATACTTCAAAAACTCATGAAACGTGTTACAGTTGTACAAAGTACCATCTAAATCTACTACTAAAACCTTCTTATCCATTGCTCCCAGTTTTATAGTCTAATGACCAATGAAATCTCACTAAGATATCCTTAAATACAAAGTAATTAGGTTTTATTACTGACTCAGAATTTGTCCAGACCACAACAGCAGTTTCAATAGAAGCTTGAAGGAATTTAGATTTTAAAAGATTGTATACCGAATTTAAAGTATTTCCGGTGTCTAAAGCATCATCTAAGATTAAAATGCTTTGGATCGGTTTGTCTTTAGTATTTAGCTCAAACGAAAGGTCTTCTGATAAAGATTTTAGATCACTTTGAGTTCTTTTTTTATGTTCTGAAATACGTAAACGATTCAGAATAGAATAAGGTAATAATCTTAATAAAGCCTGAGTCAATTTACTTTTCTTTATACCTTTTGTAGAATCTCTCTGAAGTGTTATCGTCTTATAAATAATGTCTTCTTCTTTATGATGATCCTTGAATTCCTCAAGAATATAACCTCCACCATTTAAAATTCCGACTACCAAATCTGGAGTACTCGAAATACTAGAAAATAGTTGAATACAACGTTCTTGAAATTGGTTTTTATGTAAGGTGATGACTTTCAAAAAAAAGTATTATAACTTTAATGAAGACTCAAAAGGGATTCGGTCTATAATGCTACGTCCTAATGTGACTTCGTCTGTATATTCTAATTCATTGCCAGCAGCTATCCCGCGAGCAATAGTAGATGTTTTTATATCGAAATCTTGAATTTGCTTAAAAATATAAAAGTTAGTCGTATCACCTTCCATCGTTGGGCTCATAGCGAAAATAAGCTCTTTGACTTCTCCTGTTTTTAATTTATCAACAAGACTGCTAATATTTAAATCTTGTGGTCCAATACCGTCGATTGGAGAAATCTTTCCACCTAACACATGATACAATCCTCTAAAAGAACCTGTACTTTCTATGGCCATCACATCACGGATATCTTCAACTACACAAATTACCGACTTGTTTCGCATTGGATTAGAGCAAATTTCACAGATCTCTTTATCACTTATATTATGACATGATTTACAGAAATTAATGTCTTCTCTAACTTTTTGCAAGGCATTAGCGAGTAGCAACGATTGCTCTTTGGGCTGACGCAACAAATGCAGCACCAAACGCAATGCTGTACGCTTACCTACTCCTGGCAATTGCGACATTTCGTTGACAGCATTTTCTAATAATTTTGAAGAAAATTCCATATTGGCGAAGGTACTTATTTTTTAAATTTTGAAATGATTCAGATTGGTATTTCTAAAAAGATTATTTTCGGCATACTAATTTACGGTTTATGTCTCCTACTTATATCTTACTTATTATAGCTGCTTATTTTGGTGTTTTAGTACTCATCTCTTATTTCACAGGGAAAGAAGATACCAATGCTGCTTTTTTTAAGGCCAATAAATCTGCACCATGGTATTTAGTAGCTTTTGGCATGGTAGGTGCATCGTTATCAGGTGTTACATTTATCTCAGTACCTGGGTTAATTGGCGGTCAAGAATTTGCCTATATGCAAGGTGTACTTGGGTTTTTTGTAGGTTATTTTGTTGTTGCTTTTGTACTATTGCCATTGTACTATAGATTAAATATTACTTCTATATATCAATATCTTGAGAAACGTTTTGGTGTTGTAAGTTATAAAACTGGTGCCTTCTTCTTTTTATTATCTAGAGTAACTGGAGCTTCATTTAGGCTGTTTTTAGTGGCGCTGGCAATGCAATACATTGTTTTTGAACAAATGGGAGTACCATTTTGGTTAACGGTGGTTATTTCAATTTTATTGATTTGGGTGTATACTTTTAAAGGCGGAATAAAAACTATAATATGGACAGATACGCTACAAACACTAGCAATGTTATCTGCTGTAGGATTAGCTATTTATTTAATAAATGAAAAGTTAGATTGGGGTTATGTAGAATTTTTAAATTCTGAAGCTTTTGCAGAAAAAGGTCAGATTTTCTTCTTTGACGATATAAATTCGCCACAGTATTTCTGGAAATACTTTCTGGGTGGCATATTTATTACTGTAGCCATGACTGGTCTTGACCAGGATATGATGCAAAAAAACCTAACCTGTAAAACAGAAAAAGATGCACAGAAAAATATGATAAGTATGTCAATATTACTAGTTATAGTCAACTTTGCCTTTTTATCTCTAGGTGCATTATTATTTATCTATTCAGAACAGTTTGGTGTACAAATACCTATTGTTGATGGCAGAGTAAGAACTGACTTATTATTCCCTGAAATAGCTATGAATCAAGGCTTAGGCACACCTCTAGCTATTATTTTTATTATTGGTTTAATTGCAGCTGCATACTCTAGTGCCGATAGTGCATTGACCTCTTTAACAACGTCATTTTCTGTAGATTTTTTAAATATTGAAAAGCGCCCAAAAGAGGATCAAAAGCCTCTACGTAAAAAAGTACACGTAGGTGTATCTATTGTTTTAATTATTGTAGTTATTGTCTTCAATTATCTTGATGGTAACGTGGTAAGCAACCTCTTTAAATTTGCCACATTTACTTATGGTCCATTACTAGGTCTATTCGCTTTTGGTATTTTAACTAAGCGACATATCAATGATAAATATGCTTGGATAGTTGCACTACTTTCAATTGTTATAAGTTTTGGTATTACCTTATTACCTGAGTCGGTGATAGGTCAATATAAATTTCATTGGGAAATATTAATCCTGAATGGCTTTATAACATTTATAGGTTTACTATTAATTTCTTCAAAATCAAATATGAAGTCTGAGAAGGATTTAAATACAATCATAGATTCAACTAAAGACGACAGTTCTAAAATTGCGTAACTACCTAATATTGATTGATACTCAGTAAAACCAAAGTACAAGCCACTTCGTATTCAATAGAATTTTCGGACAGTAATCTATAAAATTCTGGATTTTCTGTACCTGGATTAAAGATCACTCTTTTTGGTTTTAGACCTATTATATAATCATAATACGCTTCTTGACGATTCGGATTTAAATATAAAGTTACAGTGTCAATCGACTCATAATTTATCAATTCGGTATCAATATCTACTCCGGCAACTTGTCCTTCTTTTAACCCAAAAGCACTGACGTCGTGACCTTTACCAGTTAAGCGATGTATAGCAATATTAGAGTAGCGATTAGGTTTTAAGGAAGCGCCTATGACCAATGTTTTTTTACCCATTTCGTTAAAAAGTTGTTAAGACTAAAATTTTAAGTAACACAATACAAAAATAGTCGTCTTAACAATATCAAACTATCAATCAAAAAACAAACAATCAATGAAACATTACTTAATGTTAATTGTCATGGTATTTTCTTTAGTGGCAATTTCTCAACCAAAATCAAATTCAGACATTAAAAACGGTTCAATTTCTGGCCGTGTAATGGATGCTAATCTTAAACAACCTTTAGCATATGTAAATATTATTGTAAAGGATAACAATCAAAAAGTTATAACTGGAGGTATTACGGATGCCGAAGGTAACTTTACAATAGAAAAGATACCTGAAGGTACTGTTAATGTAGATATAACCTATATAGGATATAAGACTATTACCAAATCTGTAACAATAGGCAAAGGAAATTATAAGGTAAACCTTGGTGATGTATCACTAAGTGAAGATGCCGAAAGTTTAGAAGAAGTAACTGTTGTTGCTGAGGTATCGACCATTCAGCAAAAAATAGATCGAAAGGTTATAAATGTAGGTAAGGACTTGACTACTTCTGGACCAACTGCCTCGGATATAATGAACAATATTCCTACTGTAAATGTAGATCAACAAACTGGTGATATTGCCTTACGTGGAAACCAAAATGTACAGGTTATGGTAGACGGAAAACTATCTAATGTTCCGCCAGCACAGTTATTGCGACAAATTCCTTCAACCTCAATAAAGCAGATAGAGTTAATTACAAATCCATCAGCTAAATATAATCCTGATGGCATGAGTGGTATTATTAATATTATACTGCATAAAAATGTGAATATTGGATTTAATGGAAACCTAAATGTTGGTTTATCGTACCAAATCGAACCAAAATTTAATAGTTCTATTGACATGAACTACCGAAATGGAAAACTAAATTTCTATGGTAGTTATGGTAATAACATCTCCGATAATGTACAAGACCTGCAATTGGTGCAAGTACAGAACAACCTAACCCAAGGTGTTGATATTTTGGATGAAAGAAACACCCACTTATATAAAATTGGTATTGATTATTACTTAAATGACAAGAATACACTTTCATTCTTCACCAATCAAAATGTATTTGACGGTGGCGCATTAGTCAATACATTAATTACAGATGGTAATAACAGTTCACAATCTCAAATTATAGATGCAGATAATGAGAACTCAAGTCAGCAATATAACTTCAACTACAAATTAGATATAGATGAAGGTCATAGTATTGAACTTGAAGCCGACCATAATATTTTTGATAGCGATGCTGGAACTAATAACTTATTCGCTGGAAATACTACTCGTCCAAATTTTATTGAGTTTAATGCAACGGACAGAACCAGAACAACAATAAATCTCGATTATACAAACCCACTTTCTGAAAGTGCCAAGCTTGAAGCAGGACTACAAGTTAGATTATTTGAAAACGACTTAATCTATAATTCTGATGCTCGTGTAATAGATATGAATGGCAATTTTATACCTACAATAACGGATTTTAATTACACAAGAGATATCTACTCTGCTTATGTAAGTTATGGAAAGCAATTGGAAAAATGGTCTTATAAATTTGGACTTAGAGCCGAATCAGTTGAGGTTAATGCTTTAGCGCTAGACACTAATCTTGACACTAATGTTACTACAGATTTCCCATTCGAAAATGACTATTTTCAATTATACCCATCAGCTTTCTTAACATACAAAGCTTCAGACAAAAATTCGTATCAATTTAGTTTTAGCCGTCGTGTCGATAGACCAGGTGTTGGCCAAGTAAACCCTGTTCCAGAGTTTAATACAGCATTGATTTCTCAATTTGGTAACCCAGAATTAGTACCGCAGTTTACAAATTCTGCAGAAGTGAACTATACACGTCAACTCAAAAAAGGTAGCCTAACAGCGGGCGTGTTTTATAGACTTATTGAAGACGAAATTAATCAAGTAGTTAGAGTAGATCAATCAGATTTATCTTCTGGTCGTGTGATTTTGACTAATGGAAATTTTGATACAACATCTGCCTATGGTATAGAGCTTTCCACTAATTACAGGCCGACAAAATGGTGGAGCATTAATGCAAGCTTTGATTTATATAACCAAAAACAAAAAGGTATTGCTGAGTCTATAGACCCAACATTATCAAACCCAACGATTAGTGATATCAATACTGATGTTGTAGAAGTAGATAACTTAATTTATAACTTTAGAGTATTCAATAATTTTAAAGTCTCTAAAAAATTATCATTCTCAGCATTTGGTTTGTATCGTGGTAAAGAAACAGGCCTAAACTTTGAAGTAGACCCAATTTACTTTGTTAATGTCGGTATGAGATATAACTTTTTACAAGATAACAGAGCAACGTTCAGCTTGAACTTCAATAACATCTTCGATACACAAGAAATAAACGTTGTAAGTGACCGTCCATTTTTACAAATTGTTGATTTTGAAGGCGAGTTTAAACAAATTTTTGCTGGATTGTCATACAGATTTGGAGGTGGAAAATACAGAGCTAAATCAAGAAAACGTAGAGATAATGATGAAAAATCAGGTGGTGGATTCTTATAAAAACACTACAAGGTTTAATAGCCTTCATAATAGTTGATGGTTAGTGTTAGTGTTAGGCTATTAAACAGAAAACCCGAAGTCGCTTGGCTTCGGGTTATTGTTTGGCATACTATTTGAAAGATTAAAGTGTAATTAAAATAATGATTTAACGACTTAACCTATAACTAATTAAGGTGAACAATTATTTGAGTTAGTCTTCAAAATAAAATAGAGCTAAAATTAGATATAGTAAATCCAAAAGTATCTCACTTTTGGATTTTTTGTTAAGAGACGTTAAATATGTTAAATTTTGCAATAAAAATACGAATACAACGTCTATGATTGTAGATAAGTTTTAAGTAATAAGTGTTATATATTTTTATAACGAAATGTTAGTTAAAGTTGGTTAATAGCAGAAAAGCCGAAACAATGTTGTTTCGGCTTTTTTTAGTTGATATAACTTTTTATTTAACTACCACTTAATAATGGCACTTCCCCAAGTAAAACCACTACCAAAAGCAGCGAGTACGACATTATCTCCTTCTTTTATTTTACCTTCTTCCCAAGCTTCAGTTAATGCAATTGGTATAGACGCGGCGGTAGTATTTCCATAGCGCATAATATTATTATACACTTGATCATTTGACAAACCAAACTTCTTTTGTATAAATTGAGAAATCCTAAGATTAGCTTGATGAGGAATGAGCATATCAATATCGTCCTTCTGAAGATTATTTGTTGTTAAACCCTCTATAATGGCTTCACTAAAACGTACAACCGCATGTTTAAACACAAATTGTCCGTTCATATAAGGATAGTATGATACATCATCTGGGTCATTTTCTTCGATAATAGTATCTACCCAACGCCCAGTACTTGGACCTTCTAGGGACAACTCCTTTGCATGTTTCCCTTCAGAATGTAAATGTGTAGATAAAACTCCTTTTGTATTATCTTCTTCTCTACTTAAAACTGCTGCGCCTGCTCCATCCCCAAATATTACTGTTACGCCTCGTCCGCGAGTAGAACGCTCTAATCCACCTGAGTGATTTTCACTACCAATAACTAGTACATTTTTGTACATACCTGTTTTAATAAACTGATCTGCAACAGACAATCCGTAAATAAAACCAGAACATTGATTACGGATATCTATGGCGCCGATTGTATCCATTTCTAATAACTCCTGAACTCGAACACCGCCACCTGGGAAATACATATCTGGGCTAAGTGTAGCAAATACAATAAAATCAATGTCATCCTTAGTTAAACCAGCACGTTCAATAGCAATTTTAGCTGCTTTTGCACCCATAATAGATGTGGTATCATCACTAGTTTCTGGATCTATCCATCGTCGTTCTTTTATACCAGTTCGTTCTTGAATCCACTCATCACTTGTATCCATCCATTGCGTCAAATCAGTGTTAGATACTACATTTTCTGGCACATATTTTCCAAGTCCAGTTATTTTAGAATTGTACATAAATATAAATTTAGTGTAACTGCAAATTTAACCCATTTTCGATGAATCCTATTACCAATTCGTTATGCATGCATAGTAAATATACTAGTGCTTATTAGCACTATAACTTTAACAATAATATTACATTATGACCTTTAATTTTGAGTATCTTCAAGCTTCTAATCAATTTTACAACCATGAAATCATTAATCAAGTTATTTGCATTACTATTCTTAATTACTAGTTATGCTCAGCAAAGCCTTACCTACCAACAACCATCAGATGAAATTTTAGAATTGGCGGATGTAGAATTAGCACCTGGAGTGCAAATAGATAGCAAAGGTGACCACATGCTTCTACTCTATCGTAACCAGTATAAATCTATTGAAGAATTATCTGAAACTGAATTACGACTTGCAGGATTACGAATAAACCCAAAAACCAATATTGGTAGTAGAACCAATTACATCACCAACATTAAAGTCAAAAAAATAAAAGACGAAAATGCAACTCAAATATCTGGCTTACCAGAAAATGCGCGTCTTTCAGGTTTTAGATGGTCTCCTGACGAGTCTATGGTAGCTTGCCTAAATACAACTTCTAAAGGTGTTGAAGTTTGGGTTCTTAATATAGCAAATGCTTCAGTATCTAAATTAACCGATGCTAGTGTAAATGCTAACATGGGAAGCACTATTAATTGGTTTAACGACAACAAGCATCTTTTGGTAAAAATGTTACCTGCAGATCGCAAAGAATTAATAAATACTGCTACTGCGGTTCCGACCGGACCAACGGTTTCTGTTAGTGATGGAGCTAAGGCCCAAAACAGAACCTATCAAGACTTATTAAAAACACCGAATGACGAATTCAATTTTGAGCAACTTGCGCGCTCAACAATTAAAAAAATATCTCTAGACGGTAGTTCTAAGGACTTCCTTGGCGCGGATATGTATAGAGGTATTAGTTTTTCACCCGATGGGAACTACATAATGGTGACCAAGATAAAACGTCCATTTTCATACATTGTCACCTACACAAGGTTCCCTAGTGAAAGTATCATGTACAATGTTGATGGAAAAAAAATAAAAACAGTAAATGAAGTTCCCTTAGACGAGGTAAGACCTAAAGGTTTTATGTCTACAAGAATGGGGAAACGCAGTATGCAATGGAGAGGTGACCAACCTGCGACATTAGTTTGGGCAGAAGCCCTAGATAACGGAGATCCAGCAGTTGAGGTTGATTTTAGAGATGCTGTCTATGAACTTAACGCACCATTTAATGGTAAACCTAAGGAGATCTTAAAAACCCAACAGCGTTTTGCTGGCATAGAATGGGGAAATGAAAATACTGCAATTGCGATAGACTATTGGTGGAACACAAGAAACTTAAAAACCTATTTATTTAATCCTTCAAACGGAAAATCCAAGGTTATATCCGATAGAAATTACCAAGATGTTTACAGTGACCCAGGAAATTTTGTAAGCTCTAGAAACAAACTAGGTCGAAGTACACTAACTATTAACAATGATAGGTTATATCTTATGGGTGAAGGGTATTCAAAAAAAGGCCAATTTCCTTTTATTGATGAGTATAATATAAAAACTGGAGAAACCACAAGGCTCTATCAATCTGAATATACGGATAAACTAGAAAGTCTTAATTATGCAATAGATATGGAAAAAGGAAATATTCTTGTGCGTATAGAGTCTAAAAAAGAATATCCTAACTATTATATCCGGAACATTAAAGAAAATAACTTAACACCAATTACAGCTTTTGAAAACCCATTTAAAAGTTTAGAAGACGTAGACAAGCGAGTGATTAGTTATAAACGTGATGACGGTTTAGACTTAGAAGGTACACTTTACCTACCATTAGATTATAAAGAAGGGAAAAAATACCCTATGATATTATGGGCTTATCCTAGAGAATATAAGGACAAATCTAGCGCATCTCAAAGTACGGCAAATCCTAATGAATTTGTATATCCGTATTGGGGCTCGCCAATATATTGGGTTACAAAAGGCTACGTGGTTTTAGACGATGCTGCATTTCCAATAGTAGGAGAAGGCGATGAAGAACCAAATGATTCTTTTAGAACACAATTGGTAGCTAATGGTAAAGCCGCTATAGATGCTGTAGATGACTTGGGTTATATCGATAGAGAAAAAGTTGCTGTTGGCGGCCATAGTTATGGTGCATTTATGACCGCAAATTTATTATCGCATTCTAACTTATTTGCAGCTGGTATTGCAAGAAGTGGTGCTTATAACAGGACATTAACACCTTTTGGTTTTCAAAGTGAAGAACGCAGTTACTGGGAAGCTCCAGAAATATATTACAATATGTCACCATTTATGCACGCCGACAAAATGAAAACACCTTTGCTTCTTATTCATGGTGTTGCAGATAATAATTCCGGTACATATCCATTGCAAAGTGAACGTTATTTTAATGCATTAAAAGGTCTGGGTGCACCTGTTAGATTGGTAATGTTGCCAAAAGAAAGTCATGGTTATAGAGCCAAAGAATCTATTATGCACATGCTGTGGGAACAAGACCAGTGGCTAGACAAACACGTAAAAAATAAAAAAAGAGAAGAAGGAAAAATTGAAAATAAGGAAACTTTAAAAAACTAAACAACTATATAATAGTATAAAAAAGCCACTCTTTTCGAGTGGCTTTTTTTATGTCATCTTGTCATAAAATTACTATTGGTATTTTATTTGAATACCATTTCGCAGAAACAATTTTAACTAATTACGTCACTTCGAGTGTTTCGAATGTATTTCGAAATGTATCGAGAAGTTCTCGATACTTCGACTTCGTCTCAACTCGAACTGACTTAAAACTTTTAATAAAATGGCAAAAGGCAGTATTAATGTATCGGTAGAAAATATCTTTCCATTAATTAAAAAATTCCTATACAGTGATCACGAAATATTTCTACGTGAGCTTATCAGTAATGCTACTGATGCAACCTTAAAATTAAAGCACTTAACCAATATCGGTGAATCTAAAGTTGAGTATGGAAATCCACAAATCGAAGTTAAAGTTAACAAAGATGCTAAAACACTTCGCATTATAGATCAAGGGTTAGGTATGACTTCGGAAGAAGTAGAAAAATATATTAACCAAGTGGCATTCTCGGGTGCTGAAGAGTTTTTAGATAAATACAAAGACTCAGCTAAAGATGCTGGTATTATTGGTCACTTTGGTTTAGGGTTTTACTCAGCGTTTATGGTTGCGGATAAAGTAGAAATTATAACCAAATCGCATACAGATGCTCCAGCTGCTCATTGGACATGTGATGGTTCTCCTGAGTTCACTCTTGATGAATCTGATAAAGCAGAAAGAGGTACAGAAATTATACTTCATATTGCAGAAGACTCTACAGAGTTTTTAGAAGACAGTAGAATTCGTGAGTTATTAAATAAGTATAACAAGTTTATGCCAGTTCCTATTAAATTCGGAACTAAGGAAGTAAATGACCCTGAGCATCAACCTGAAACTATCACTGATGAAGACGGCAAGGAAACGACTGAACCTCAACGCAAAATCACGGTTGATGACATCATAAATAATCCTAATCCGGCTTGGACTAAACAACCAGCAGATTTAAAAGATGAGGATTACAGTGGATTCTACAGAGAATTGTACCCAATGCAATTTGAAGAACCACTCTTCAATATTCACTTAAATGTAGATTACCCGTTTAACTTAACAGGTATATTGTATTTCCCAAAAATGACCGCGGATTTGCAAATTCAAAAAGATAAAATTCAACTCTACCAAAATCAGGTATTTGTTACTGATAATGTTGAAGGTATCGTACCAGAATTCTTAACCATGTTAAGAGGTGTTATCGATTCTCCTGATATTCCTTTAAATGTATCTCGTAGCTACTTACAAGCAGATGGTAACGTAAAGAAAATTTCGTCTTACATTACACGTAAAGTTGCTGATAAGTTAAAATCACTTTTCAATACTAACCGTGAAGATTTTGAAAAGAAATGGGATGATATCAAAATTGTTATTGAATACGGAATGCTTTCAGAAGAAAAATTCTTCGAAAAAGCGGATGCGTTTGCCTTATACCCAACAGTAGATGGTAAATACTTCACATTCGAAGAATTAACCAATGCTATTAAAGCGAAGCAAACGGATAAGGATGACAAGATGGTTATTCTTTATACTTCGAATAAAGATGAACAGCACAGTTATATCCAAGCAGCTAAGGATAAAGACTATGAGGTGTTATTGTTAGACTCACCTATCGTTAGTCATTTAATGCAAAAATTGGAGTCCACTAAAGAGAATATTTCTTTTGCCCGTGTTGATGCTGACCATATTGATAATTTAATCAAGAAAGACGATACAACTATCTCTAAATTATCAGAAGACGAAAAAAGCAAACTAGATGAGTTACTAAAAGAAGTTGTACCATCAGAAAAGTTTATGGTACAATTAGAAGCTATGGATAGTAGTGCATCTCCTTTTATGATTACACAACCTGAGTTTATGCGTCGTATGAAAGAGATGCAGCAAACCGGTGGCGGTGGAATGTTTGGTATGGGCAATATGCCAGAAATATACAACTTGGTAGTTAATACTAATCATGAATTGGTTGGTGAAATCCTAAACACCAAAACTCGCAAAAAGCAAGAACGCTTAATTAATCAAAGTTTAGACTTGGCGCGTTTATCTCAGGGCCTTTTAACTGGCGAAGAGTTAACAAACTTCATTAAGCGTAGCTATGAGATGATAAAATAACTACTGCAGTGCTGAACGTGTTTCAGTCTCTAATAAGATATAAACCACTTTGAAAATTCAAAGTGGTTTTTTTATTATCAAATATTACCTCTGACGCAATCTGACACAAGTGCAAATATCTTTGCATTAAGTTTAATTAAAAATCAATTTAAAAAATGAAAAATGCAATTAGCTGGTTTGAAATTCCAGTAGAAAATTACGAACGTGCAAAGCAATTTTACGGAACAGTTTTAAACATTGAAATCGTTGACAATCACATGCCAGACCATAACATAAAGTATGGAATGTTTCCTTACGACAACGACAACAATGGTGTTGGCGGTGGTTTAATTGAAAGTGAAGAACAAAAACCGACAGCCGATGGACCAACACTTTACATTAATGGTGGCAATGACCTAGGAGTTGCATTAGCTAAAGTGGAAAACTCTGGCGGAAAAGTGATAATGCCAAAAACTGATATTGGTGAAAACGGATATATGGCTCAGTTCATAGACACTGAAGGTAACAGAATTGCTTTACACTCTTGGAATTAATGCCATTTTAAGTTCATTCCTTTTATCAATAAAAAATGAATAACACGATTTTCAATCAAAAAACAACACATAGCGAATTGGTTTCCGGTTCGCTATATTTGTTATTATGTCTCAACTAGCTAGGCTTATTTCCATATTAACGCTTCTCAAGTCTAAACGCCTATTAACGGCTGCAGAACTTTCCGATAGATACAATGTAAGTATTAGAACCATCTACAGGGATATTAGAAAGTTAGAAGAAGCTGGTATTCCCGTGACGACTATTGAAGGTAAGGGCTATTCATTAATGGAAGGTTATATGGTGGCACCTGTTCAGTTTACTGAAAAAGAAGCTAATGCCATTGTAACTGCGCAGCATTTGGTGAATAAAACGCAAGATTCTTCTTTCGCTAATGATTTTAATAATGCTTTGGTGAAAATTAAATCTGTCTTTAGAACTTCGATCCAAGAAAAGAGTGAATTTTTAGAAAGTAAAATCTTTGTTTTTGAGCCACATCAAGAAGATATCTCAAGTGCAGCGCTTTCAGAAATTCAGCTAGCGATTACAAATTTTAATTATATAGAAATTAATTATCGTAAAGCAGATGACCCAAATATTACCTTCAGAAAAATTGAACCCTACACGCTCATTTCTACAAATCAAAAATGGATTTTAATTGCATGGTGTTACTTAAGAGATGCGTATCGTGCTTTTAGGATAGATAGAATTCAGCATTTTAAAATTCTACCTGATAAATTCACTGATAGAAAGTTTAGTCTTCAAGAATATATAAAAGCGGATTCGTACGACGGTCATCATTAATTATGATAGCCGTGATTGTTTACTTTGAAAATTCAAAGTGGTTTTTTTGTAACTTTATTTTCATACAATCGTCTTATTTACATTAATCATTCACTAATCAATATGAAAATAAAACCTTCCTATTTAGCTCTTGGTCTATGTCTTCTTTTTATCACTAACATTCAAGCGCAAGACTTAAATCAACAATTTGATGATATTGTTGAGAAATATTACCAAACTGATATGCCTGGCGCTACTATTCTAGTAGCCAAAAATGGCAAACCTATCTATAGAAAAGCTGTTGGTAAATCTGATTTGGAACATGATATTGACATGATTCCAGAAAATGTTTTTATGCTGGCATCAATAACAAAACAATTTACCGCAGTATCAATTTTAATGCTTGAAGAACAAGGTAAGCTTAGCTTGGATGACCCAATTACCAAATTTGTACCAGATTATCCAACTAATGGAAAAACCATTACTGTTCATCAACTGTTAAATCATACTTCAGGGATAAAGAGTTATACTGGTATTGGAGATTTAGTAAAAGTAGCTCGTGTGGATAAAACTTTGGATGAGCTCATTGACTACTTCAAAAATGAACCAATGGATTTTGATCCAGGAGAAGCATTTAAATATAATAATTCTGGCTATGTGCTTTTAGGTAAAATAATAGAAGTTATTTCAGGCGATACCTATGAAAACTTTGTCGAGAAGAACATTTTTGATCGCTTAGGAATGACTGCATCTCAATATGGAAGTAATCGTGAATTAATTAAAAATAGAGCTATGCCTTATGAGCAGGATGCAAATGGATATGTAAATGCAAATTACCTTAGCATGACTCTACCACATGCTGCTGGTTCTTTAACTTCTACAATTGACGATATGCTAAAATGGCAAAATGCCCTTAGAGACAATACCTTAATAAAAGCATCTTCGTTACAAAAAGCAATTAATGGGTCTGAACTCAATAATGGAGAACATATTACTTATGGTTATGGATTGGGAGAAATGACATTAAAAGGCTCTAAAGGTTATACGCATAGTGGTGGTATTTTTGGTACATCTACAAATGGCATCTACATGATTGAGGAAGACGTTTATGTTATTGGTCTTAGTAATTGTAGTTGCAACGATATTGGTGCTTTAACACAAAACCTAGCCGCTGCTGCTATTGGAAAGCCTTATCCTACCATGAAAGATGTTGTTGAATTATCTCAAGAGCAACTAAAACAATGGGTTGGCGCTTATGAGTTCGAAGATGGAGCAATAAGACATATTTTTATAAAAGACGGAAAGCTGAAGAGTATGCGAGAATCTGAAACAAACACTGTTTTTGATATTTTCCCTTTAGCAGAAGACCGATTTATGTTCGAGGAAGGAAATATTGAATACAAATTTTCTAAAACTGCTGACGGCAAAAGACAAGCTATTTTTATTACTGACTCTGAAAATGTAGGTAAAGAAGTAGATAAATCAATGCCTGAGGCAAGAAAAGAAGTTACACTATCCAATGAAATATTGAGCAAGTACGCTGGCAAATACGAATTAGCACCAAATTTTATCGTAGAGGTTACAGTTGAAGGTAACAAAATTTTTGGTCAAGCTACAGGCCAAGGAAAATTTGAAATATTTGCAGAAAACGAAACTACATTTTTTGCAAAAGTTACTGCGCTCAAAGTCGTATTTAATAAAAATGAAACTGGAGTTGTAGAAAGTTTCACACTTTATCAAGGCGGTCAAGAAACCGAAGCAAAGAAGATTGAATAATTTTAATTTCAAACCAATACTAATAACCATCTCAATTTAGAGATGGTTTTTTTATGCTAATTATCACTAAAAATCTTAACTTGTTTTTATTATCAAGCTAGTTTTGAGATTACAGTTAAATACTTCTTTAAAACATCACTTTTTTATTGCAATAGCCATTAGTTTATGGCTAGTATTATTTCTTGTTCTTATTGCACCATTTGATATATCTGATCTTGATTTTGAAGAACGACTGCAAATACTTCCGCCATATGGGATTATCTGTTTTTTAAATTATATGCTTTTAGTTCCAATACAGAATTTTGTTTTTAAAACACTTAAAAAATGGACCATTGTTTTTGAAGTACTTTTTATTGTTGTTTTCAATAGTATACAAATTAAAGCATGCTATGCATATTATAGAACAGAATGGGTTAATGGAGAATATGATTTCTGGACTTGGTCTGCCTATATCTATATCCCAATAAGTTTAGTATTACTATCGGTTATTATTTTTTTGAGATGGTTTTTTAATAAAAAAGCACCTCAAAAAAAGGAAAGTTTATTAACGCTTAAAGGAGATAATAAGTTAGATATCTTAAAAATATTGCCAGATGATATCGTATGCATTTCTAGTGCAGATAATTATGTTGAAGTCAATTATCTACGTAATGGCAAGCTTAATAAAAAGTTGCTTCGTAATACTTTAAAAAACATTCAAAACGATGTGCCAAATTTATTCAAAGTTCATCGTTCGCATTTGATAAATCTATCTCATTTTATAGAATGGAATGATTCTTCTAGTGTAAAACTAACGGAGACAGAAGTACCAGTATCAAAAAACTATAAGTCCAAATTAATAACGGCAATTCAATCGTCCCAAAAACAAGATCATTTATCCCAATCTCAATAAAAATAAGAGTTTGCAGTCGCTAAGCATATATTTTTGTGATAAATCATTAAAATAAATCATCATGAAAAAAACATTAGTATTATGTATTGTCCTAACTGTACAAAGCTTAGTTTGTTCCTCTCAATCAATAACTGAACAATCTAATAAATTACTTGAAGCCGTAATTAAAGAACAACAAGTTGTTGGCACTTCAGCTAGTCTATCGATTAATGGCGAAGTTGCATGGGAAGCCGCAGTGGGTTATGCAAATAAAGAAGCGAAAATAGAATTTAAGATTGATACAGAAATAAGAACAGCGTCTATTGCAAAATCAATGACAGCTGTAGCTGTTATGCAACTTGTAGAACAAGGCTTGATAGATATTGATACACCAATAGACACATACATTCCCGAATTTATTCAGAGTAATACAACGAAAATTACAACAAGACATATTCTAACTCATACGTCTGGGATTGATGCTTACAAAAACGAAAAAGAAATTGAAAATAAAGTTAACTACAAAACACTTTTGGATGCCTATGCTGTTTTTAAAGACAGAGAATTGTTATTTGAGCCTGGCAGCAACTATCATTATACCAGTTACGGGTATGTAGTTCTAGGTATTTTAATCGAAAAAGTAACTAACGAATCTTACGAAAACTATATGCAAAAGCACATTTGGGATAAAGCAGGTATGACGCATACGGGTATTGAAAAGCCAGGAATAAAAAGACCAAATTCGGCTGCACTATATCATAAAAACAGAAAAGGAAAAATTAAAAAAGCTAAGGCCAACAATTTAAGCAATCGTATTCCTGCTGGAGGTTTTTATAGTACAATTGGCGACTTAACAAAATTTGGAAATGCTTTACTTTCTAATAAACTGGTTAGCGAAGAGACTTTAAAATTAATGTGTCAACATCATAGCTTAGAAAAGGTAAATAATAGTTATGGCTTTGGATTCTTTCTTTACGGAAAATCACCAAATGTTGGTAGCATTTATGGACATAATGGTGCACAAACAGGATCTTCAACACAATTGTTTATTGTACCAAGTTTAAATGCCGTAATTATAGCAGTTTCAAACACATCTGGAGCTGGAAGAGAAATATCAACTGTAGCTGGGCAATTAATAGCAATAGCTCAAAATAATGGCTAAATTCTTCTAATAAACTGCTTTTTCTATGCATTTGTCTATTTAGAATAAATCTTCAATCGTTTTTATGTAATTTCTTCGAGAATTACAATCTATGCGAAGCGATAAATCGAAAATAAACGAGATTTTTAAAGGATTAGAATTTACTGAAGATGAGATAGAAATTATAGCTTCTGTTTTTCATAAAGTAACTTATAAAAAAGGTGATATTTTATTAAAAACAGGAGAAACTACTGATTATCAATACTATACTTATGAAGGTTGCTTAAGGTCTTATCATACCGATTTGTCAGGCAAAGAGTATACAGTACAATTTGCAATCAAAGATTGGTGGATGAGTGATTATACTGCATTTTTTTCTGATTCAAAATCTATAATGAACATTGAAGTAATTCAGGATGTAATATTATATAGAATCTGCAAAAAAGATAAAGAAACCTTATATGCAAAAATCCCTAGGATTGAATCCTTCTTTCGCAAAAAGCTAGAGCGAGCGTTCGCTGCTTTTCAGAAAAGAATATTGTCTAATATTTCACAAACTGCTACTGAACGCTATATCAATTTTAGAAACTCTTACCCAGAGATTGAAAAAGAAGTTAAAAATTATCACATAGCTTCATATTTGGGTATCACTACAGAAAGTCTAAGTCGTATACGTAAAGAAATCGCTTCAAATTAAATTAATTATCATACATCAATTTCTCAATATCGATTTTGCAATATTTTTGCATTTAAGAAAGAATAATTCTCCCATTATTCAAAAAAATTATTAATAGCTAAAAAAACGCAACTTTATTCAAGTTGCGTTTTTTAATTTTTAAGTAAGTCTCTTAAAGCAGGTTGTAAATTCGAAAATTTAAACTCAAACCCTTCTCGTTGTATCTTTTCACTACTGACACGTTGACTTTCAAATAAAAGTATGTGCATTTCCCCTAAAGCTAATTTCATTGCAAATTTTGGAATATTTGGTAGAATTAATGATTTGTTCAGGACTTTAGCAGTCATTTTAGTCAATTCACTGTTGGTAACTGGGTTTGGTGCAACAGCATTGTAAACCCCTGTCAATTCCTCATTAACAGCATACATAAAAAGTTCAGCTAAATCAGATAAGTGAATCCAACTTTGCCATTGTTCTCCATTACCAAAAGCAGCGCCTGCAGATAGCTTTATTGGTTTTACAATTTCGGGTAATGCACCACCATCTTTGGCAAGCACAAGGCCTATTCTTAACTTACACACTTTAAGACCCAAAGAGTTAAAGTCATCAACTGCACTTTCCCATTGCTCTACAACTTCTCCTAAAAATGTATCAGACACTATAGAAAAATCCTCTTCATAATAGTCAATAAAAGATGATGGGTAAATGCCAATTGCACTTGCTGAGACAATATGTTTAACAGGAAATTTATGTTCAGTAATAGTTTTTTTTAGAAGCTTGGCCGTTTCGGTTCTACTCTCAAGAACTTCTTTTTTATAGCTTGTAGTCCATCGTTTAGATATAGATGCACCAACGAGATTAATCACTGTATCAACACCATCAAAACAGGCTGTGTCAATTTCTTTATTACTTGGATTCCAATAAAATCCTCTATAATTAGAACTATTCGATAACTTTGACTTAGAAGTAGTTAAATAGTTTACTGCTATGTCTTGTTCATGACATAGCTTAACTATTTCTCTTCCGACTAATCCCGTTGCTCCTGTAATTAAGACTTTCACATCAAACTATTTTATACAAAGATACTCTAGTAATAAGGCCGTACCTGTATATTTAGTTAACTTTTAACAGCTCTAAGCATGTGCCTTTTATTTGGTGGTCCATCAAGACGTTCAACTTTAAACCCCACAGATTTCATCGCACGTCTAACACTACCTTTAGCAGAATAAGTAACTAAAACACCATTAGTATTTAGCGCATTATACATGTTCTGAAAAATATCTTCAGTCCACAAATCTGGCTGTACACGTGCACCAAAAGCATCAAAATAAATGACATCAAACTCCGAAATTGTGCTTATATCTTGAATAAGCATTTGCCGCTTAATTAAACTGAAATTTGGGAAAATATCTATATCTTTTTCCCATTCTGTGGAGTGCAATAACTCAAACTCGTTTTTGTGATGCTTTGAAATTAAATCCACATAATTCAAAGCATTGATTTCCTCTTGGCTTACAGGATAAGCTTCTACTCCAGTGTATCTAATATTTTTGTGCAGTTTTTCTGCATTGATAAGCGTTAAAAAAGCATTTAAGCCTGTACCAAAACCTATTTCAAGAATATGAATTGGCTTAGTCTCAGGATTAATTTCAGAATAAAAAAGCAAACCATGTTTAATAAATACATGATTTGCTTCGTTTATTGCTCCGTGAACAGAATGGTACTGCTCATTCCAGTCTTCTATCTGAATGGTTTTAGAACCATCACCAGTAGTTATGACTTTTCGTTTCACTACTTTTTTAACAAAACGCCATCTGCCTCAAAAGACATTGCCATTTCTGGCTCAGTAATTTTTGCTATGTCTTCTGGAGATTCACCAGCATCTTCAGCATAGTGTTTTAATTCATCCACAGAAATTTCTTTTACAAAGGCCTTTCCGTTAATCACCACTTCTCCTGAAGCATCAGTAGGCACAAAAAAGCCATAATCCTTAAATGTTACTCTAACCGTTTTATCGTTACCCATATCGAGTTTCATCCAACATCCCTTTTTTGAGCATACATCAGTGATTTTACCTTTCATTTTAGCATTTAAAGTATCTCCAACTTTCATTGTACTATAATGTGCTAGCATTCGGTCTGTAGAAAGTGCGTCATCATCTATAATTTCCTTACCAAAACTAGCATAAGCGATTTCGGTAACATCGTCTTTGGTTTGCTCTACTTCGCTCTCATAGTTAGTTTTTGGTTCATTTTTACATGAAACAACCATAAGTGTAATTAGTAATAAGCTAAATATTCTTTTCATTTTTTTATTGATTTATGTTGATAAATGGTTTAACAAAATTACTAAAATTTTAAAGTATTAAAAGGCATCCAAAGATAATGATTGCTTACTTTTGTATCGTACTAATTAAGTATCTGAAATGAATACAATGACGTCTCTAACCATTGAAATAGAAAAAGCTAAACATTCTAAGATAAGTAGTGTAGATTTTAATAATCTTGATTTTGGTCGCGTTTTTACGGACCATATGCTCGAGTGCGACTATAAAGATGGTAAATGGCAAAATCCTAAAATAGTTCCTTACCAACCTATTACACTAGATCCTTCAGCAAAGATTTTTCATTATGGACAATCTATTTTTGAAGGTATGAAAGCTTATAAGGATGCTAATGACGATATCTTTTTATTTAGACCAATAGATAATTTCAAAAGGTTAAACATCTCTGCAAAGCGATTAGCTATGCCAGAGTTACCTGAAGCCTTTTTTATGGATGGTCTAAAAGAACTTCTCAAATTAGAAAAAGATTGGATTCCAAAATCTGATGGTAGTGCCCTGTATATTCGCCCTTTTATGTTTGCTTCTGGCTCTGGTTTTCATGCATCACCTGCTGATGCATACAAATTTGTGATTGCATTTGCACCTTCTGGAGCTTATTTTTCTGGAAAAGTAAAAGTACTTATCGAAGAAAAATATTCGCGATCTGCCAATGGTGGTGTCGGGTTTGCAAAAGCTGGTGGTAACTATGCTGGACAATTTTACCCAACCCAATTAGCAAAAGATAAAGGATACCAACAAGTGATTTGGACAGATGACAATAGTCACGAATATATAGAGGAAGCTGGAGCCATGAATATTTTTGTGAGAATAAATGACACACTAATGACTGTACCAACTAGCGATAGAATATTAGATGGTATTACCAGAAAAAGTATTATCAGCATAGCCGAAGATCTAGGTATTGATGTAGACGTACGTAAAATAAAAGTTAGCGAACTTATTGAAGCTTCCGAAAACGGAAGTTTAAAAGAAATTTTTGGTGCAGGAACTGCTGCAGTGGTGTCCCCAATTTCTGGTTTTGGATATAAAGGTAAAGACTACCAATTGCCAGAAATAGAAAACACTTTTGGTGAGTTATTAAAAAAGCACATTACTGATATACAGACTAATAAATCTGAAGATAAATTTGGCTGGAGAGTAAAAGTCTAAACTAACAACACTATACGATAGGTTTAGTTATTTAAGATGTCTTCAATATTAGGTTTAAAGTAATTTGGACCTTTCATTACTTTGCCATCTTCTCTGTAAATTGGTTCTCCATCTTCACCTAATTTACTCATATTACTGCGTTGAATTTCTGTAAAAACCTCTTCAATTTTATGTTGCAAACCATGTTCTATAATTGTACCACAAAGTATATATAACATATCGCCAAGGGCATCCGCTACTTCAACTAAATCATTATTATTAGCAGCTTCAAGATACTCTTCATTTTCTTCTCTCATAAGCTTGTATCGCAACTGATTTTTTTCCATTCCTAAATGTGCTTTAGGTGTTTCTCTATGTCCAATTTTAAAAGCGGTATGAAAAGCTTTTACTGCCTCTATTTTATCTTGCATATTATCTTAGTATTATTTGAGTATTCCTTAAATTTGTATAAAAATAAGAAGATGTTTACGACTGGTCAATTAGTTTTTGGAATATTATTTTTTATAGCATTTGCTACCGTGATTGTGTTTCAGTATCGTAAAGACTTAAAGCTTCATAAAAAGTACTATAAAGGCACCATTTGGATTCTTTTAGCCTTTATTGGGTTTATTGGACTTATCGCCGCAGTTAAGTTTATTTACATGTAATAAATAGCATTCTTAAGTCTACTCTAGTACTAAAAATACCCATTAATGGGGATTTTTTTTAATAGTCATGGAGGATAAATTTATGCCATCAATAATTTATCCTTTTAACTATGAAACAATTTTTACTCTTATTTCTGTTTTTGCTAGGTATACCATATCTAGGAATAAGTCAATGTCCTCCAGAAACTAATATGGATTCTGACGGCGATGGCGTCTTAGATTGTATAGACCCATGCAATGCATTGGCAAACTCTATAATAGGTAATGTAAGTTTTGAGTCTGACTTTGTTGGTTGGACCATACCTCAAAATCCTGGCAATTTCTCTATTAATCAAAATGCTGCTAATGTATTCCATGGCAATAAATCACTGTATATAACCGCTCCAAATAGTGGGCAATTTGAAACACACTCCATTGATTCTGAAGAGTTTACACTTCAGGATGGCGTAGGATATAGCTTTAATATTTATGTGAAAAGAATTGGAGCTATTGATGGCGATGCCATCAGATGGGCGTTAGTTGACGAAAATGGCGTGTATAGAAATCTCAATAATTATTATAATATCACTGAAAATTGGATTGTAATATCCATTAACAATCTGTTTATTGACTTTACAAACTTTACAAGTGATAAATTCAGGTTTAGATTGGAGTTTGGTTTATCACAAACTGATATTGTTGTTGATAGAATTGAATTTTTTGAAACATCACAAGGTTATGACCCAACATATGAAGATGCGGATAATGATGGCAACCCCGACTGTATTGACCCTTCACTATTGATTCCTGCTAATGACTTAATTGAGAATGCGGTAATCATTCCAGAATCCGATTTTGTAGATGAAAACTTACGTTTAGATTTGGCCACAGCTAATGGAATTGGCGGGTCTGATTGTGGTGTAGATTCTTTTGAAAGAGTATACTACAAGTTTACTGCCACATCCTTTATTTCTATAACGGCCAGTTTAACAGACCCAAATTTTCAACCAATTAATGGTAATTCGTTCTTAATCCCATATACGGCTCCAGATTTAAACCAGACTGATGAAACGCAATTGCAAGTTCTACCAGGTTATTGCACATTTAGTACATCTACAACTTTTACAACTACGCCAGGCCAAAGCTATTACATTCAAGTATGTAGAAATTTGGATAGTGGTCAACTCTCTAATGTTAATTTTAATATTGCAGAAGACAGCTCTCAAGCCGAGCGCGATGCTTTGGTAGCATTTTTTAATGCTAATGGAGGTACAAGCTGGACAAATAATAGCAATTGGAATACAATACAACCAGTGGGTGCTTGGTTTGGTGTAACAGTCGAAAATGGAGGTGTAACCAGATTAGATCTCCCTGCAGCAAATATTGTGGGTACCGACCTTAGTGAACTATTAAACCTACCAAACCTTGAATATATCGGCTTTTTTAATAATTCTATAGGCGGAACAATTCCTGATTTCAGTGTGTTATCTAATCTCGAAACTCTTGACATCAGGTCTAATACATTTTCTTTTGCTGATTTCGAGCCAAACTTTACAGCCAATAGTGGTATTTCAACTTTCTTATTTAGTAACCAAAAAGTTGTCGACTTAGAAGAGCAAATTGAAGGTATTATTGGAAATGATTATATGCTTACAATGACACCAATTACAGGTACCGATGTAGATTACCAATGGTATATAAGTAATCGATTTGACCTAGATGTTGAAAGTGATCCGGTTACAGGCGCCAATACTAACACATTAAATTTCACCGATCTTCAAACTCAAGACTTAAACACCTACATATGCATCGCAACTAGTCCTTTAGTTCCTGGTTTAGAATATAGAAGACCATCTGTAGATTTATACGGACCAGTAAGTCAGGCAGAACGCGATGCTCTAATGGTTTTTTATAATGCACTAGATGGGCCTAATTGGGTAGAAAATACCAATTGGGGCACAGCACAACCCGTTAGAGATTGGGCACATATCACCACAGCTGGAAATAAAGTTATTGGAATTGAAAATTTTGGTACAGGTGGCTGGTCAGGACAAATACCAACTGAGATTGAAGACTTGGTCAACTTAGAACATCTAAGTATAGCGCTTGAAAGTGGTGTGACAGGTCCATTACCTTCGAGTATAGGTAATTTATCAAATTTAAAGCGATTACGTTTACAAGCTACAGCAAACTCTGGCAATCTACCAGCATCAATTGGTAATCTTACAAACCTGCAAGAGCTGAGACTTATTGGAAATGCCTTTACTGGTGATATGCCAAGTGGCATAAGTAATTTAACTGACCTAAGAGATTTTTATGTTATAGGTAGCACCTTTGAATTTGCCGGAAATGCCAACCTGTTTACTGGTACTTTGCCCGATTTTTCTAACGCATTAAACCTATTTAGTATTAATGCACAAGGCAATGATTTTTCTGGTGAGCTTCCAGATTTGAGTGTACTTCCTAATCTAAATACACTAAACATTACAGAGAACTTATATTCTTTTGCAGATTTAGCAACTAACCAAGCTAATAATCTTTTAATCACAAATTACTTTTACTCACCTCAACGGAACACGAGTGAACCCGAAATGGTCACTATTCCACCAGGAGAATCCATAACACTAGATGTCAATGGTATGACAACCACTACTCGATTTTTTAGATTATTAAGTACAGATCAATACCAATGGTTTAAGGATGGCGAAGCTATAATTGGTGCAACTGAATCTACTTATACTATAAACAATCCACAGCCAAGTGATAGTGGTGTGTATTATTGCGAAATCACAAATACAGATGTCGATGGACTAACGGTACGAAGAGCAGATATTACGCTTAATGTAGAAGCTGCATTGAGTATATCTGATTCAGATATTTTAGATTTTAAGTTGTATCCAAACCCAACGTCTAATTGGATTACCATATCAGGAAATGGATTACAAAACGCTATTATAGAAATCTATGATATTAATGGAAAGAAAATTAAAAATAAAACATTAGTGTCAAATACCAATAGTTTGAATATAGAGCACCTTGACATAGGCATTTATATTTTGAAATTAACAACTGATGATAATCAATCTACAACCAAACGCTTTATTAAGCAATAGTAAATAAATCAGTCATTGAATAACTAACGGATAGTGCAATACATTATCCGTTTTTGTTTTTCAATTTTGAATTAGAGAACAGGTTTAGTCCTTATTTTCTTACAGTTTAACGATATTATCTTTTCACTAATAAAATATCCTATAACTTAAATGTTGAAATATACCCATTACTGGGTATGTGATAACTCGAATGAAATTGCAATTTTTGAAAAATTAGAATTACAATATGAGCAAATTCGAATTTTATTATTTGAAGAGTATAAAATATAAACCTCAACCATTTAAATCGAACTGGTGTTGGGCAGCATGTTTGTCTAACATGATTGAAGGATTAAATTCAAAATCCGTTATTGGTAATACTCAATGTAATTTAGTAAGCTATTATCGTAAATATCAGAACAATCCGTATTCTATCAATCAAGTATATAATGGTTGCTGCACAGGCGGTAACTCTATAAGTCACCAATGTAATATAGGAATTGAAACTAATGATATTAAGATTATTTATGGAAAAGGAGGTTTTATTTTAGAAGAGGTGGAGGACCTAAATACTATTTTAAATTATAACTGGGTAAAGTTTACGTTAATTAAAAATCAAGCACCTATTCTATTAAAAATAATAAGAGAAAGAGGCTATCACGCCAGTCTCATTACAGGTTTTGGCGAAGTTGGTGGTTGCAAATATCTACTGTTTAGTGATCCAAGTGAAACTACAGGTGAAATCTATCAGAATATGCGTGTGATTGAAGATAATATAAATGACATAAGTCAAGCATGGACAACTAGTGTGAAAGATAATTTCAATTTAATTGAAGATAAAGAAATAAAAACACGATACGAAAAGGCAATTGAATTTATCGCAAAAATAGATGGCGGTTTTGATATTGAACTTAGTAATCCATTAAACTATATTGGCCATAAACATCCTGCATTTATTGATAGATTATTAAACTCCGAAAATAGGGCTGCAATTATAAACAAAGAAGGAGAACAACTTGTTAAAGATTTTAGAGAACAGAAATATGCTGGGAATTGTCAACCTGAAGTCCCTATTAGATCTAATATTAGTGGTGATATCGTTAATTTAAAATTTAATGATTTAGATAACCCAACAGATGAAATTTTACACCTAATAAAAGAATTTGATGCGAGAAGTTATCTTAAAGAATACGCTATAGAAATTCAAATCTTTACACAATCTATGCTAGTCGAAAACTCATTTAAAATTTACGACCAACTTTTGAATACTATTGAATTAAAAACAGATAGTAAACCATTAGCAAGTCGTGATGAATTACAAGAAGATGATGGGGATTCAATTTATGTTTTACCAACGTCTTTCCCTGAGAATTATCAATTAGACTATAACATCTATAAATTAAAAAAATTTAAGGATCTATTATTTTCTCTACCTAAAGCAACTTTTTTTATAGAAAAGGATAGAGATAAACCATTACCAGAAGAACCAATATTAATAACTTAAAACTAAAATTATGGCACATCAACAATTAAAATTTCCCGTTAATCCTAAGGATTGTGATGTATGGCAACCAATATTTGGTGGGCAACATCATGGCACTTTCTATATGATTTATATAAAAATACACAAACATGAATTTATAGAAAGTGATAAGCTTCCTTATGTTTACACATGTGACTTTAAACTGCAAAACTATAGAGGTTCTATTACAATGGGCCTTGATAAAGTTCAATATAATACTTACGAACAAAAAGTTGAAGAATTAGAAAATGAAGGTCTAATACTACATATTAAAATTGATGTAAAACCATTTTTAAAAAATGATGAAATATTAGGTACTAAAGTTGCCATGAAAAGAGAAATATCCGATAAACAGGTAGCTGTCACACAAATTAATCTAAAGAATCCTAAACTTGAACTTTTTAACCCCGAGGATTTAGACAGTTCATTATATATAAATCCACATACTCATTTCAGAGATGGAGATGCATATGACGAAGTTTCTAGAAGACCTGCTGGTTCTGACGAAGACTTCCCTGACCCATCGCTTACATATGGTACACCATTAGGCTTCTGTCTTGCAGATGTACTCATATTTAAGTTCTGATGAAGTATTTACTGAAAGTTATATTTTTTAGTATTTTATCTTTTACCTCAAGTTTCTGTCAACAAAAAGTAAACTTTGAAAAAGATACGGCAGCTATTAATTTAACACATCAGATCCATAAATATGATGAAATTATCAAAACTGGTAATTTCGATAATGTCATATTAAATCATAATGAATTACCTGATGATAAAAGTTTAGGTAAGGGTTATCTCTATTTAAACCAAGGCCTAAAACACTATTTAGAATCAGGTAATTTTATCAACGCTTATAACAGTTTTAAAAAAAGTTTAAGTTTAGCAGAAGATCTAGGAGATGACGATCTAGCTAGTTTAAGTATCCAGTATATATTGGAAATGTATAGCAGAACAGTTGTAAGCTCTAATGACATTTCTTATCAGTATCTCATTAGTGAATTACTAAATAAGCCTAATATTAATTCTAATATTGAAAAAGCTAATTATTATAACTTTAAAATCACACTCAAATATTTTTATGAGGATTTGATTAAGGTAGATTCAATTTATAAAAAGACAAATAATTTTTTTAAAAACCAGCCAATATCATCCTTTAAAGCACAGAATTATATTAATAACGGAAGTTATCACACGCTAATTACCAAGAATTTAGATAGTAGCAAGTATTATATTGAGCTCGCAAATGAATATTTTAAAAGTAAATACGACTATTTCGATTTAGCTCATAAAGCTCAAATAAATTTAACATTAGGTGTGATAAATTTTAAACAAGAACATCCGGATTCAGCTATAAGTTTCTTAAATCGCGCATATAACAGTAAAGAAGATGCAATCTTTAAAAATATTAATAGTTATGTGTTTTTTTGGAAAAGTGAAGTTTACAAGTCTATTGGAGATACATTAAAAGCCCTGCGATATAATAATAAATTTTTAACCCAGGAATTATTGATTAATCAGTCAGATAACTTACAACTTATATCCGAATATGAGACTAAATATGAAACTGCTAAAAAAGAACAGGAAGTTATTGCAGAAAAACAAAAGTCTAAACAAAACCTTTATGTAGCCATCGGTCTTGGAGGTAGTTTAATTCTTGGTGGCGTCATAGCCTTTTTGCTGTTCAAAAGCACCAAACGAAAGCAAAAACTAGCTGAACAAGAAAAAGAAATAGAATCACAAAAATTAGCAACGGTTCTTAAAGACCAAGAGCTAACTGCCATAGACGCCATGATAGAAGGTCAAGAAAAAGAACGACAGCGTATTGCCAATGACCTTCATGATGATTTAGGTGGCCTTATGGCTACAGTTAAGCTTCATTTTAATGCACTTAAAGATAAAAAGTCGCCAGAGCTGTTTGATAAAACCAATAACTTAATTGACGAAGCCTACCAGAAAGTGCGCTCTGTTGCACATGCTAAAAATTCTGGAGTTATCGCCAAGCACGGTTTATTAAAATCAGTAAAAGAATTGGCAGATAAAATATCCATTGCTAATAAGCTAAACATTGAAGTTATGGATTATGGCCTTGACACGCGTTTAGAGAATAGCTTAGAACTTACCATTTTTAGAATTATTCAAGAGTTAATATCTAATGCGGTTAAACATGCTAATGCCTCAGATATATCTGTTCACATTACCAATCATGAAGACAGCTTAAATCTTATGGTAGAGGATAATGGTGTTGGGTTTAATCCAAATCAGATTACAAAAACTAAAAAAGGTATGGGTATTAGTAGTATAGACAAGCGCGTTGAGCATCTCGATGGTAAACTTACAATTGAGTCAGAAAAAAATAAAGGTACAACCGTAATAATTGATATTCCGTTATGATACGATTAGCCATAGCCGAAGATCATCAATCATTAATTGATGGTATACAACTGCTCCTCAAATACGAAGATGATATTGAGATTGTAGGTACAGTAAATGATGGTGAAGATTTACTAAAACTTGTAAGACTTAAACAGCCAAACGTCATTATTACGGATATTAGAATGCCAAAAATGGATGGGATTACAGCCACTAAAACCATTAAAAAAGAATTTCCACATACTAAAGTGTTGGGGTTTACAATGTTTGACCAAATTGAAGCTATTGAACAAATGATGCAAGCTGGTGCATCTGGCTATTTATTAAAAAATTCACCATTAGAAGAAGTACTAAAGGCTGTGAGATCTGTTTATAGAGGTGATAACTACTACGATGCTAACATTAATTTCGACTCTGAAAAAAACTCTAATAAAAAATCTAAAGGTACTTTGACCAAACGTCAGATAGAAATATTGGGTCTAATAGCACAGGGCAAAACTTCTCGTGAAATTGCTGACGAGCTTTTTATTGGTGTACATACTGTAGATACACATCGAAAAAACATGATTCGTATTTTGGGTTTACAAGGTAAAGGTGAACTCATGCGTTATGCCTTAGAAAAAAAGTACCGGTTTTAATAAAAATCCCCATTATAAGGGATTTACATGAGCCGTAATTCATAATAGCTTAGAGTAAATTTTAAAACTCCGTATTATGAAAAATTTATGTATTTCTGTATTTACCTTCTTGAGTTTCATTTCTTCAGAAAAGCAAAACGAACAGAAGAACTTATTTGAAAATGATTCTAATTGTTATTGGGAAGAAACCTTTAATAATACTTTAACTGGAAAAAGAGGTAATGCCTGTGGCTCAAGCACCTCTCTAAGATTATATTACACCAACCCATATAATTATCGGGTTAGAGTCGCATTTTATATGCGCGATGAAAATGGAAACTTAAATCCAAATGGACCATATGTAATTGGGGTAAATCCAGGGAAACGCATTAATCATCATAAATGTTACTCAAATGGAAGATATATTGTATTAGCTGCCAAGGCAGATGATTATTGTAAATTTCCTCAATTAAACTAGCATTGCGTTTAATAATCAAAAATACCCTGCAGTGGGTATTTTTTTTGGCCTTACCTCAAGCTACTTTGCAGTATTAACCAATACTAAAAAAAATGAAAAAAAGTAAAGCTATTAAACTTCTATTGCTTGCAGGTTTACTCACTGCATGTGGGACAACTAAAGATGTTTCAATAAAATTATCAGGACCTCAAGTGACGGCAAGTGCCAAGGAACTTGTAAGAATTACTGATGATGTCGTTGCTGAGTTTCAACCGTCACTATCTTCAGATGGGAAACAACTATTATATGTAATAAGAGATGATGCACAAGGCGATAATAACAAATGGAGCATAAGACTTAAAAAAGATGTAATGCTTCCAGGATTTACACCTCTAATCGGTAAAAAAACGGGTGCTCCTTCATGGGTAAATAACTCCGGAGATTTTATTTTCACCTATTATGCATCTAATCCAGTAATCGCAACCAGTAATATAAACCGGTTAGGCATTACTTATGTTGGTCAAAATGCTTATGGAGATTTCGATAATAACGCACAAGTTTCACCTGATGGACAAAAAGTTGTTTTAACAACCTCACTTCAAGGTGCAAGAAGCATTTGTATTGTAAATAAAGATGGTAGCAGTTTTACTGTTCTTTCTGAAGGTATTGAGCCAGAATGGCATCCTAATGGAGATATAATATTATACAGTAAATTATCGGGAGATTACTATCAGTTATTTGAGCTAAATCTAGACACGTATCAAAGCACGCAGATTACAACTGGTGAGTCCAATTCATATAACGGTACCTATTCACCAGATGGCAATCACATTTCATTTATTTCGAGTAAAGATGACAATTATGGTCACCTATTTGTAATGAAACGCAATGGACAAAGCATTACACAATTAACAAGTGGTGACTCAAATGAAGTGCAACCATTTTGGGGCACAGATGGATTTATATACTTCGCATCGACGGCCGGAGCTAAAAGACCAGAAAAGGCAAAGAAAAAATGGTCTATACTAGAAAGTCTTCTATCTGATAAAAACAATAGTTTGAATAGAGAATTAATATCCACCTCATTCCTTTACTCTGATATATGGAGAGTGAAACCTCTAATTGTAAATTGATTTTTGGATAATATGTTAAAGATAAATCCCCATCAATGGGGATTTCTTTCTTAGTTAACAAGAGGTACTTTTAAATATGAATTCCAACAATTCTCAAAAACAAATCGTAAGTCTACTTCAAGAATTAAAACTCAAAAACGAAAGACTAAATACCACTCAATTATTAATACTTTTAGAGCACATTAAATATTTATGTATAAACAAAACGGCTATTAATTTAATTATCTCCTCAGTAAGGTCACTCGCAAATAAGGAGCTCTTAAATGCCGATAAATTAACTGAAAGAGAATCTGAAATTGTACTACTAATAGCAGAAGGTTTACAAAATATTGAAATTGCTTCAAGACTTAATCTAAGTAGATCCACAATAGAAACTCATAGAAAAAATATTCGAAAAAAATTACAATTAAAGGGTAATGGCAGCCTTTTTGCATTTGCCTTAGTGTATAGTATACAAAGTTATCAGATTATTGGGGGATAATTTGATAATAAAAAAGGGTGATTATCTATAATTACCCTTTTAGTTTTGATAGATTTTTTAGACCAAAATATAGCATTAATAAAGACATCTTTTAAAATTGCTATCTTTGAGTACTAACTAAAATCTATCATTATGAAAGCCCTAAAATACATTGTATTTTTCCTACTTATTCTCATCATAGGTTTGGCAATCTATATTGCTGTACAGCCAAATAATTATGAATTTTCCAGAAGTAGAATTATAAATGCACCTAAGCAATTATTATTTAATGAAGTTAACGACTACAAAAACTGGCCTCAATTTTCTCCATGGATAGAAAAAGAACCAAATGCCGCTTTAAATTACGGCGAAAAAACATCTGGTGTTGATGGTAGTTACAGTTGGTTAGGAGATATTTTAGGTGAAGGTAATATGACGACAACTGCAGTTAACAAAGACCAATCTATTAATCAACAAATTAAGTTTATTAAACCCTTTGAATCACAATCTGATATATCTTGGACATTTAAAGACACTACTGGTGGCACTAAAGTAACTTGGAATATGAAAGGTAAGCAGGACTTTATGACTAAAATGTATACAACCTTTAAAGGATCTATTGAAGATAATACCGCTCCAGATTTTGAAAGAGGACTTTTTAAACTTGATAGCATTGTAGTAAAAAGTATGCAAATTTATGATGTCAAAGTAGATGGTATTACCGAATATGGTGGTGGATTTTATATGTTTAAAACCACATCTGCTAATGGAGCCAATATTAGTCAGATAATGGGTAAACAATACGGTGAAATTATGACCTTCATGAGTAAAAATAACATTAAGCAATCTGGAATGCCATTTACAATCTACAATGAAATGAACACCGAGAATGGCAACATAATTATGAGTCAAGCTATTCCTGTTCAGAATAAAGTTGACATCACTTTAGGCTCTGAAGTGCTTTGTGGTTATATACCAAAAACAAGGACTTTAAAAACAACTTTAAAAGGTAACTATACCAACTTACCCGTAGCATGGAAAACTGCAATGGCATATTTAAAAGATAATAATTTAGAGCAATCAGATGCTAAGCCATTTGAAATCTATCAAAATGACCCTGGCAATTTTCCAAATCCTGCCGATTGGGTAACTGAAGTTTATATTCCCATAAAGGAGTAATTATGAAATCAGCTATTCTTGTCTTTATTGGTGGTGGCTTTGGAAGTGTCTTAAGATACCTTGTAGGAAAGTGGCTCAACAGTTCTGAAAATGGTATCCCTTATGGGACTTTTGCTGCAAATATTTTAGGAAGTTTACTTATCGGAATTATACTAGGGATCGCTGCAAAAAATGACAGCCTTTCGGAGTCGCAAACTTTATTATTAGCAACAGGATTTTGTGGTGGTTTCACAACCTTTTCGACTTTTGCATACGAAAATCATGTGTTTTTAAAATCTGGTGATTTTACATCTTTCGCATTATATACAATTGCGAGTTTTGTAATTGGTTTCCTTGCGGTTTTTGGTGGAATGTATTTGGTAAAATAGATTACTTCTGAAACGCTTTTACACCAGCTTCAACGTTTAAATCCAAATAATTAATGCGTGGTACAATTGGGCAAGAATATTTTTCATTGTAAGCACATAAAGGATTATAGGCTTCATTGAAATTAATTTCTATCGTTTCTCCAGACGGAATTCTTAAATCTATATATCTGCCGCCAGGATAAGAACTATCTCCATTGGTATTGTCTAAAAAAGGTAAGAAGAGGTAATCTTTAAAGTCTTCAGAATTCATGTTTTCTTCACCCTGATAAATATTTAATTGATACGTTTTTCCTTTAAGTTCAAAAGTAGCTACCGCAAAAATGCGCTCACGTGATAAACGTTCAGTTGTCGTCTTCATATTAAACCATGGAGCATCTGGCGTTCTTTTTAAGCTAGCCTTTACCACAAATGAAGAATCAAAAGGAAAGAAATCCAAACCCTTAAAGATCTTTAAATCCTTAGCTTTTAATGGTGATCTTGAAGCATCCTTAAAAATATTGTTTTGCTCAATCTGATAAGGTGTTTCGCCTATACTAGCCGACTCCTTTTTTGAGCAAGACACAATGAATAGTAAAAGACATATAATTTTTGAAAAACGCATTTTCAATCTTTTTTAAAGTCAAAAATACAACTTATACATTTTTTTTATAGCTTTGGGTCAACAATAAAACAAATGAGATTCACAATTGTAACATATAAGCAAAGACAGATCGATTCTAAAACGGATCGGACGTTTTGTATGTTATAGTGTTGATATATTTAACCAACTAAAACCTGAAAAGTCCGACGATATCGTCGGACTTTTTTTATTTATAAACTAAAATGAAAAAACTTTTCTACAATTACATAGATACCTTTAGAGGCTTGTCTATTGAAGTTTGGTGGCTAGCTCTAATTACATTTATCAATAGATCTGGGACAATGATTATTCCATTTTTATCATTATACCTTAGAGAAGACTTAGGCATAAACCAAGCTAATATAGGTTGGGTAATGACATGTTTTGGGCTTGGGTCCGTTGTGGGTGTTTGGTTAGGCGGAAAATTAACAGATAATATTGGCTATTACAAAGTAATGGTCAGAAGCTTGTTCTCTACAGGAATACTGTTTATTGCATTACAATTTTTAGATACGTTTGCGACTTTCTGTATTGGCATTTTCTTAGTTATGATAGTGGCTGATACATTTAGACCTGCTATGTATGTAGCTATGAGTGTGTATAGTAAACCTGAGAATAAGACGCGCTCAGTAACGCTAATTAGGTTAGCCATAAATCTTGGCTTCTCTGCTGGTCCCGCTATAGGTGGCTTAATCATTACTTATCTGGGATATGGTGGTTTGTTCTGGGTTGATGGTATAACATGTATTTTGGCTACACTTCTATTAGTTGGTGTTTTAAACCCAAGAAAGGCAAAGCCTTTAGATAATGAAGTAAATGAGAATCCAAAGTCAGTTTACAAAGACAAACCCTATTGGATATTTTTCTTGGCAATGGTGTTCTTTGCGTTCATATTTATGCAGTATTTTTCAACCATGCCATTATATTATAAGGACATACATTCACTTTCTGAATTAAAAATCGGGCTCCTACTTGGTTTAAATGGATTATTAATTTCAGTTACTGAAATGCCATTAATTGCGTGGTTAGAAACTAAAAGTTATACTAAAATCGGGATGACTCTTTTTGGGTTACTACTAACAGTCTTGAGTTTTTTAGTTCTTAATCTTGCGCCGTGGGTTGGGGTATTATTAATTGGGATAGTATTTATGACTGTTGGTGAAATGGTTGGTTTCCCTATGAGTAATGCTTTTGCTATGCATCGTTCTAAAAGAGGTAAACAAGGTGAATATTTAGCCATGTATGTGATGTCATTTTCAATAGCAGGTGTATTTGGACATAATGCAGGTCTTCAAATATCTCATTTTTATGGATATGACTTTACTTGGTATTTAATGTGCGGTTTAGGTCTTATTGGAGTTCTTCTTTTGCTATATTTAAAACGAATTTTGAAAAAGAGAAACGAACTTTATTAAAATTAAAGACATGAAACAACTCATAATATTAGTGCTTATCATGGTTTGCTGTAGTTGTAATGACAAAAAAGCAACTGAAACCGTTGAAGCTGAAAATACGTTTGTTGAAAAGCAATTTCCGAAACTTGAACCTAACCGTTATAATGTTGGATTTCTAATCATGGAAGGCACATATAATACAGAGTTAACTGCACCGTACGATATTTTTCAGCATACTATTTTTAGAGAAAATATAAAGGCTATGAATGTGTTTACTGTTGCTAATACTGATGAGCCAATTACCACGTTTGAAGGTATGCGTATTATACCAGATTTTAATTATGTAACAGATTCAATTCCCAAGATTGATATCCTTGTAGTGCCCAGCGCTGAGCATCATTTAGACAGGGATTTAGAGGATAAGGCTATGATTAATTTTGTGAAAAAAGTAGATAAGGAAGCGCTGTTTGTAACCTCGCATTGCGATGGTGCTTTTGTTTTAGCCGAAGCTGGTCTTCTAGCTAATAAAGTCTCCACAACATTTCCAAGCGATATACAAAAAATGCGAGAGCGTTATCCTGATTTGGACATAAGAGAAGATATTCTTTTTGTTCATGACGGAAAATATATAACCTCAGCTGGTGGTGCTAAATCTTTCGAAGCCGCGCTTTATTTATGCGAATATTTATACGGAAAGAATATTGCAAAAAGTTTATCTGGCGGTTTAGTTATTGATTGGGATTTAGCTAATGTACCTCATATAGTAATTGAGTAATTATCGTAATGGTTTTAAGGCATTGTGCTTTACTACGTGAGACAATACAATTTGCGTTCTAGTTTCGCCATAAACTATCAATTTATCGATAAATTCTTCGAGATGCATCTGATCTTTCAAAACGACTTCCATTACAAAATTGTCATTGCCTGTAATACGGTAACAATTAATAACTTCATTGTAAGTTTTAACCTTTTCTAAAAAAGGTTTTAGCATACCCATAAATGCTCTCAAGGTAATAATTGCCTTAAGCTGATAACCTGTAGCAAATGTAGAAATTACAGTGTTGTAAGATTGTATGACTTCTGCATCTTCCATCTTTTTTATGCGCTCTGCGACGGCCGGAGAGCTTACACCAACACGTCTACCAATCTCTGCATTACTCATTCGAGAGTTTTCTTGTAGGCACTTTAAAATATTCCAGTTAAGCGAATCTATGTGCATCTTAAATATTTTTACACAAATTAACGTATATTTTAAATTAAAAAGTGTTTTTTAATTTAATTATTAAAGTAAAATTACACATTCTCTAATTAATTTCGTGTAAAATTGCTATAAAAGAGTGAATTATTCTAAACCATCAAATTTTCTCAATATTCCTATATACCAGAAAGCATTGGACATTATAATGCTATCTAGGAGTATTTCTACATATCTAAATCAAGATTTATGTGGGTTGAATAGAGATGGCTCTGAAAATAATGATATCTATTTCACTGGCGATATTATTCAGCAATCTACATGTTTAGCGCCTGAGATTATTAATGCTGAGCGCGAACGTTTTTCAGAAAAAAAGTATAAGCACATTCAGAGTTTAGACAAACTCACCTATCGTTTATACAAAAACTGTAGACGTCTTGAGAATACCAAAAGTAATGGGCGTGATTATCTTCCTATTCTTCGTAATGAATTAAAGAAGTTTAAGAAGCTACAGCGTACTTGGATGTTGACGCTTTAATTACATAGTTCTTCTCTACAAACCACCAATTTCAATTAATACTGAAGCTATTTACCTTAAATCTTTAAGGAATTCTTCTGCAGTAGCGTTAGTATTTCAATTTATTGAATAAAATAAAGACTATATTTAGTACCACAAACTAAAACCAAACACTTATGCTTCAATCCAATTCCAAGTGGAATGCTTTACAAAAAATTAGTTTCAGATTTATTCTAATTTATTTTTCGCTTCACATTTCTATATTCTATATCTCGTTTATACCATATACGTCTTCATTGATTACATGGCTGACTGGTAAAATACAATCATTACCTGTTTGGGTTGCGGATAAATTTTTGGGTATAGAGATAACTATTTTCCCTAGTGGTAGTGGCGATACTACCTATAATTATGTTGAAGTCTTAGTGTTTTTTGTGTTAGCAATTATTGGATGCATTATATGGTCTATCATAGATAGAAAAAGAAACAGCTACAATAGACTCCTCAGGTTATTCAGAATTTATGTGAGTTACTACGTTGCAGCATTCATGTTATCGTATGGGTTATCAAAAATATTCTACTTACAATTTTCAGAACCTTCTTTTATAGAATTATTCCGAACCTATGCTGAATCTTCTCCGATGGGAATTGCATGGACTTTTATGGGTGCTTCAAAAGCATATACTATGTTCTCAGGATTTGCTGAAGTTATAGGTGGATTATTATTATTTCATAGAAGAACAAGAACATTTGGAGCATTAGTTGTTTTTGCTGTAATGCTGAATGTATTTATGATGAACATGAGTTACGATATTCCTGTGAAACTTTTCTCATTTCATTTAATGATTAAAGCGTTATTTATTGCATTATTGGATTACAAGCGTATCCTTAACTTAATCGTATTTAAAAAGGCAAAAAACTTTGTTAATGAAATTACTCCAGTTTTTGAAAATAAAAAATGGGGAATTGCAGCCACTGTGTTGAAGTTCGCATTTATCGGCTATGCTTTTTATACATACACTAGTTCAAATTATGAATATTGGGAACAGCGCTATAAGCAACCAGCACCTCATTTATATGGTGTTTACGATACAGAAAACTTTATAATAAATAGCGATACTATTGCACCATTACTTACTGATAACACCAGATGGAAAAAGCTCATAATTGACAAAGGTTATTTTTCTAAATATATGATCATTAGAGGAATGAACGATAGACCTAGTTGGTATGAATATGAGTTAGATAGTGTTCAGAAAACATTGAAAATGACATCAGTTCGTGATAGTCTGGATATACTAGACTTAACTTACACCAGAAATGATAGTCTTATGGCTTTTAAAGGTCTTTGGAAAAATGATACCATCGAAATAAATTTAAAAAAGTATGATCTTACCAAGATTAGACTTACAAATCGAGGCTTTAACTGGATTAATGAATATCCTTACAATAGATAAAAAAGAAAAGCCGAACAGTTTTGTTCGGCTTTTTTTATAATTCTCATTAATTACATATTCCTTCTATATTGTCCTCCAACCTCAAATAATGCAGAAGTTATTTGCCCTAGTGAGCATATTTTACAAACTTCCATTAAGGCTTCAAAAATATTTTGGTTGTTTATAGCTTTTTGCTGTAAGTCCTTAAGGAGTTCTTCTGTATCGTTTGTACTATGCAGATTTTTTAATGTCTGTATCTGGAATTCTTTTTCCTCTTCTGTCGCTCGTATAACCTCAGCAGGTTGTACCGTAGGTGAACCTTTACTACTCAAGAATGTATTAACTCCAATAATTGGGAATTGGCCATTATGCTTTAATGTTTCGTAATACAAACTTTCTTCTTGTATTTTACTACGTTGGTACATCGTTTCCATAGCACCTAAAACACCACCACGTTCTGTAATTCTATCGAACTCAAGCAGAACAGCTTCCTCAACCAAATCCGTTAACTCTTCAATGATAAAAGCCCCTTGAATTGGGTTTTCATTTTTAGCTAAACCTAACTCTTTATTTATAATAAGTTGAATTGCCATTGCACGACGCACAGATTCTTCAGTTGGCGTTGTAATAGCCTCATCATAGGCATTGGTATGAAGCGAATTACAATTGTCGTAAATAGCATATAATGCTTGAAGCGTCGTTCTTATATCATTAAAATCTATCTCTTGAGCATGTAAGCTTCTACCGGAAGTTTGTATATGGTATTTAAGCATTTGTGCTCTAGGATTAGCTCCGTATTTATGCTTCAGTGCCTTTGACCAAATACGTCTGGCAACTCTACCAATTACTGCATATTCTGGGTCGATACCATTAGAAAAGAAGAATGATAAATTTGGTCCAAACTTATTGATATCCATTCCACGACTCAAGTAATACTCTACATAAGTAAACCCGTTTGATAATGTTAGCGCTAATTGTGTAATAGGGTTGGCTCCAGCTTCAGCTATATGATATCCAGAAATAGATACTGAGTAAAAATTACGAACCACATTATCTATAAAATATTCTTGAACATCACCCATTAACCTCAATGCAAACTCAGTTGAAAATATACACGTATTTTGTGCTTGGTCTTCTTTTAATATGTCGGCCTGAACAGTACCTCTTACTTGCGAGATGGTTTTGGCTTTTATTTCTTCGTAAACTTCCGTTGGTAGTACTTGGTCACCTGTAATTCCAAGAAGCATTAAACCTAAGCCATCATTACCTTCAGGCAAATCGCCATTATAGGTAGGCCTTTCTTTACCTTTATATACGTCTTTTATTTTTTTCTCAACGTGCTTCTCTAGACCATTTTCTTTAATATAAAGTTCACACTGTTGATCGATAGCAGCATTCATAAAAAACCCAAGAAGCATTGGTGCGGGTCCATTAATCGTCATACTAACAGATGTCATTGGGTCTGCTAAATTAAACCCCGAATACAATTTTTTTGCATCGTCTAAACAGCATATCGACACACCTGCATTACCAATTTTGCCATATATATCTGGTCTGTAATCAGGGTCATTACCATATAAGGTTACACTATCGAAAGCAGTAGATAAACGCTTAGCAGGCATACCTAAACTCACGTAGTGAAAACGTCTATTTGTACGTTCTGGTCCACCTTCACCAGCAAACATACGTGTAGGATCTTCTCCTGTACGTTTAAATGGGTATAATCCTGAAGTATATGGAAACTCGCCTGGAACATTTTCTTGTAAAGTCCATCTTAAGATGTCACCCCAAGCTTGATATTTTGGCAGTGCTACTTTAGGGATTTGTGTATGTGATAAAGACTCGGTATGTGTTTCTATTTTTATTTCCTTATCTCTAACTTTAAAAGTATAAACTGGATTTTTATATCGATTAACCTTGACATCCCAATTGGTAATAACTTCCCAATTGTATGGATCAAGGTTCATTTTTACGCGATCAAACTCAGCGACTAAAAGTTTAGCAAAATCTTTGTTTTCAGAATTTAACGGCATTGACTCAGAGTCAATCCCAGCTTTATCAATAGTTGGAGTAGAACCAATAACAGACTCGATTGTCTTATAAATTCCATATAACTTTTGAGCAACTTCTACTTGAGCATTTGCTGTATTGTCGTAGGCACGATTATTCTCAGCAATTTCAGAAAGATAGCGTGTACGATTTGGTGGAATTACAAAAATCTTCTTACTCATCTCATCCGATATTTCAAAAGAAGATTTTAAATCAGTTTCGGTTTTCTCTACAAGTTTATCCATGATAGCCTTGTAAAGCGTATTCATACCTGGGTCATTAAACTGCGATGCTATTGTCCCAAATACAGGTAACTGATCTTGAGGGATATCCCATAAGTTGTTATTGCGCATGTATTGCTTTTTCACATCTCGCAATGCATCCAAGGCACCTCTTTTATCAAACTTATTTATAGCTACTAAATCAGCAAAGTCAAGCATGTCAATCTTTTCGAGTTGAGTTGCAGCACCAAACTCTGGTGTCATTACATAGAGTGCAACATCACTATGCTCCATTATCTCCGTGTCAGACTGTCCAATACCAGAAGTTTCAAGGATGATTAAATCGTATTCAGCTGCCTTAAGTACTTCAATAGCTTCACTAACATATTTAGATAATGCCAAATTAGATTGACGTGTCGCTAAACTGCGCATATAAACTCGAGGAGAGTTGATAGCATTCATTCGTATTCTATCACCAAGAAGCGCACCACCAGTTTTTCGTTTCGACGGATCTACAGAAATTAGTCCAATTGTTTTATTTGGAAAATCAATTAAAAAACGTCTTACTAACTCATCTACTAATGACGACTTACCTGCGCCACCTGTGCCAGTAATTCCTAATACTGGTGTTAGTGAAGTTTTGTTCTTTTCTTCAATTATCTCTAAAGCTTCCTTAGCAACTTCAGGAAAATTTTCAGCAGCAGAAATAACTCTTGCAATATCCTTAGGATTCTTTTCGCTTAAAACTTTAACTTCTCCATTAAGATTATCACCAATGGCAAAATCTGATTTCTGAACTAGGTCATTAATCATACCTTGTAACCCAAGCTCTCTACCATCATCTGGAGAATAGATCCGGGTTATACCATAATCCATTAAATCTTTAATTTCTTCAGGAAGTATAACTCCGCCACCGCCACCAAAAATCTTTATGTGACCAGCTCCTTTCTCATTGAGTAAATCGTACATATACTTAAAATACTCATTATGACCACCTTGATAAGATGTCATTGCAATGGCATTAGCATCTTCTTGAATAGCCGTATTTACAACTTCCTCAACACTTCTATCATGTCCAAGGTGGATAACTTCAACGCCTGTAGATTGAATGATACGACGCATAATATTGATTGCCGCATCATGTCCATCAAAAAGTGATGCTGCTGTAACAATACGCACTTTGTGTTTAGGTCGGTAAGGTGTGATTTGCTCCATTCGAAATAAAGTTGCCTTTTTACGGTGCAAATTTACGTTTTTTCTAAAAAATATTAGGTTTTGTTAAGAAATGTTTAATTGAAAAGAAGCTACTTCATATCACTAAGTTTAAAAGATTTAGCCATTCTGTTTTATGTATTTTTTGTGACCAACGTATAAAAAGTGGGTCTTATAAAAGCAAAATCTAGAAAGAAACTAGATAAAGCATAAATATTATACCACTAACATTTTTTCTTATGAAACAAAAACTATTATTATTAGTATGCTTAATTGCTGGCTATGGAGCAACAAATGCTCAAGATTTACCAGCAAACCCAACACCTGGAAAGTGCTATGTAAAATGTATTACTAAAGACACTTTTAAGGAAGTTACTGACACTTACCAATCTTATCCTTCTTACACAACTTTAGAAGTCGTACCTGCTACTTACAAAACTGTAGAAGAGCGTGTATTGGTCAAAGAAGCCTCAAAACGATACGAATTTGTACCAGCAGTATATGAGACTGTTGAAGTATCTTATGTAAAAAAAGAAGGTCGTACTGATCTAAATGTTGTGCCAGCTACATTTGGAACCGATTCTAAAACTTATGAGACTTATCCTAAGACTTCTGGATGGGAATACAAAATCCTAGAAGATTGTCCATCTGTTGATAAAAATGATTGTGTATCGGCGTGCTTTGTTGAGTATCCAGCACAATTTAGAGAAGTATCATTTACAACTTTAGCTTCAGATGCAAATACAACTAGTAACAATGTCCCTGAGCAAACTAGAACTTATACTAAAAGGGTTGTAAAGACTCCTGCTCGAGTAAATGAAATTGAAGTTCCAGCTGAATATGCAACAATAAAAAGATTAGTTGTAGATACTCCTGCTAAAACTGTTCCAACAACTGTAGATTCTAAAAGTAAAAGCATCACAAGGACTGTGCTAGATAAAAAAGGAAACATATCTGCATGGGAAGAAGTTGATTGTGGATTATTAGAGGCTAATGTATTACCTATTTATTACGAATTAGGTAGCGCACGTTTAACTAATGCTTCTAAAAAGACCATTGATGAAACTTTATTACCATTAATGCAAGATTCTAGAGCTAATGTAGAAATTATGTCACATACAGATTCTAGAGGCAATGATTCGTTTAATCAATCTTTATCTCAGCAGCGTGCTCAATCTGTAGTAAATTACTTAGTAAACAAAGGTATTTCTAGAGATCGGCTTTCAGCTAGAGGCTATGGTGAGACTAGACTTAAAAATAGATGTGCTAACGGTGTGGATTGTTCTGAGGCACAACATCAACAAAATAGAAGAACAGAGTTTAGAGTAGTAAATGCTAACTAAGTCAAACTACTGATATAATTAAAAAGCACCTTTTTAAGGTGCTTTTTTTGTGATAATATATTTTGGATAGGAACTTTTAGTTTTACTAACAGAAATACCATAATCCAATAAATTACTTTCCATAAACTGGTAGTATTTATAATGTAACTGCCAATCATGTAATGAGTATAAGTCATCTTTGGTCTGAGTTGAAACCACAATTGGTGTTTCTAATACTTCAGCCATTAAATAAGATAATTCATTGAGACTAATATTATCTGCTGTAATATCTGTATCGCCTAATAAATACTTCGTTCCATTTTTACCCCAATCAATCTGTTTAGTATCCCAGAAATTAGGGCGATCAACTTCAAGCAGCATAACTTCCCCAATTATTTGTTTTTCAATAAGTTGTAGGTTTAATTTATTAATAACCTTAAAACCATAATCTTTAAGGTACTTGTATGATTTTGTAACATATAGCTCATAAGTTTTATTCGCGTTTTCTGAAACATCAATTTGACCTTCGTATGTTTTTGTAAGATAACCGAGGATTTTATCTAGCTTCCCTCTAAGTCGTAAATAAGCATCTGTCTCGTAAACCTCTAATTGAGAAACTTCTTTTTTGTACTCTTTTAATTCAAAATCAGCTTTTAGGGTGTAGTCATTTTCTATTAATGGTATTTTCTGAACTGTTTTTATAAAGTCACTAACACTCACTCTTGATGTCGTATTTTTCAAAAATCTATTTACCATTTGTGAGCTTAAATCCGATGGATGACCTTGCCAAAGTTTCTCACCTTTTGCATTGAGCAATACACCTTGGGGTCTAGATATTATATTATAAGTATTGAATGTATTCCCAAAATCATCAACAGCAATAGCCAATTCACTTGGCCGTTTAGACAAATATCGCTCTACAAGGCTTGCACTTTCATCAGACAATGAAATGACATAAAAATCTTTAGGATGTTGCTTTTGTAGTACGGTAAGCATTTTTTTAGCGTAAACACATGGTCCACACCAGGTTGCCCAAAAATCTATAAAATAGAGCTTATTCTCTTGAGATTGCGATATCTGCGACTCTTGTATTACCTCAGAGACATTAATCTGAGTATAAGAAGCCACTGAGCTGAAGCTTATAAGTATTCCTAAGATAAGTGTTTTAGTATCGGCCATTAACTGATATTTATGATGATGATTTTCAAATACCGTGCTAAATTTAATATTTCTGAATAAATAACGTTTTCATTATGTATATATTTGAATTACGTTAAAGTAAACTCATCAAGGATATGAAAAAGATTATACCTCTTTTTGTTTCACTATTTTTATTAACATCTTGTGCTGAATTGCAGCAAGTAATTAACGAATTACCTCAACCTGATGGTACAATTAGCAATACAGATATTGCTTCTGGTTTAAGACAAGCATTAGATTTTGGGGTAGATAAACAGGTCACAAAGCTCACTCAAAAAGATGGCTTTTTTAAAAATGAACTTGTAAAAATATTGCTACCTGAAGACTTACAAAAAATTGACAAAGCGTTAAGGGATATTGGGCTTTCAAATCTAGCCGACGAAGGCTTAAAAATTCTGAATAGAGCTGCAGAGGATGCTGTTAAAGAAGCTACTCCTATTTTTGTTGATGCAGTTAAAGGTATAACATTTAACGATGCAAAAAATATACTTTTAGGTAATGACAATGCGGCTACAAGTTATTTGGAAGATAGAACTAAGCAAGCGTTATATTCCAAATTCAGACCTGTAATAAATAACTCTTTCACCAAGGTAGGTGCAGATCAAATATGGAGCAATTTAATTACAAAGTATAATAATCTTCCTTTTACAAACGATGTAGACCCAGATTTAACAGAATATGTTACTAATGAGGCTTTAAAAGGGGTTTATACAATGATCGCGGTAGAAGAAAAAGACATACGCAATAAAGTATCTTCTAGAACTACTGATTTGTTAAAACGGGTTTTTGCATTACAAGACTAATCATTAACTTTTTTATAAAGTCCGTCAAAGGCAACCGATATTTTCTCACCATCATCGGTTTGAGTTATGATTTCCCATAGCTGTCTCACTGTGCCGTCGTCATTATCTGTCCAAGTAACTCTATTAACAAATGAATTGCCTTTTTTATTAATGGCCTTGTCTGTTTTTAAAATCATTTGGTTCCCTTTTCTATGGCCTTTAAGATGAAGACTTACACCTTGGTTATCAATCCATAATTGTTCCCATTGCTGCTTACTAGCATTATAAAAACTATGGCTTGTACCGGTATAACCTGGAGATACGCTTGTCCAGTTTTCTTCTAAGACGCATCCGTTTTGTATAAACTTAAGCTTATTATCTCCTGCTTTTTTTCCATTTTGAGAAACAGTCCATTCACCTTCCCAAAACGAAAACGCTTTGTGGTTATCTGTACAGCAAGCACAGGCTGAATTCTGGGCATAACTTACAAGTAGAAATGACGCAAAAATTAGTGTAGATAAATAGTACTTCATGATTTAGATTATTTGTTCTAAGTTATTAAAGTACATTTAATTATCTGCTAATATTAACATAACATTTACTGCAAATAAAGTTTAGATATTTGTAATAAAGAGTTGAGTTAGATTTCACACTATGTAAGTTAGTTGATAAGTCGATATGATCATATCGGCTTTTTCTTTTTAAATACTTAGTTTAGAAAAGTATTGATACGAATATTTGATTCTACTTCCATGCCAAGAGAATAATTCTCCATCGACAGTTATAATGGTCTTTTTTGGGAAAATCGATTGCAATTCTTCTATGTGTTTTTCCTTAAAAGGATAAGGTTCTGAGGACAATAAAATAGCATCTGCTTCAACTAGTTTGGGATGGCTTAGCGATAGTTCTGGGTAACGTTTCTCCGACTCAAAAACATTCTCAAAGTTTGCTTCTTTTAGCATTGTATTTATAAACGTATTAGAAGCTGCTACCATCCATGGTTCTTTCCAAATGAAATAGGCTACTTTATGTTTGGCTTGCGCAGTATATTTTGTCTTATAACTTTCGCGTTCTTGTCTAATATCATTGACAATATCCTCTGCTTTATTTTGTACTTCGAATAGTTCACCATACATTTCTATCAATTCAAAACAGTCCTCTAAATTATAAATATCACTGATATGGATTGGAGCAATAGTCCTAAGGTTCTGAATAATTTCTAAACTATTTTCCTCCTTATTACAAAGAATAATATCTGGCTTAAGTTCAGCTATTTTATCTACTTTTACTTGTTTGGTTCCGCCAACAACTTCTTTTTGTTTTCTTAATTCTTTTGGATGTACACAAAACTTAGTAATACCAACAATTGAATCTATTAAACCCAAATCGACAAGCAATTCTGTTTGGGAAGGCACCAAAGAAACAATACGTTTTGGTTTTTTAGGAAGATGAATCTCTCTATTGAGTTGGTCCTTAAACGTCATTAAAAAAGGATATTACGTACTAGCTAATATAGCCTTCATCTGAACCTGTAACTCAAGAGCTTTAGCTGCTGAGGCTTCGGCAAAATCTTCAGCTTGAGATGCATAAATAATTCCTCTAGAAGAGTTAATAAGCAAGCCTATGTTATCCGTCATACCATATTTGCATACATCTTGAAGATTACCTCCTTGAGCACCAACTCCTGGAACTAACAAAAAGCTTTCAGGAATTATCTCTCTAATTTCTGCTAAATATTCAGCCTTTGTCGCACCAACTACATACATTAAATGTTCAGAATTGGTCCATGTTTTAGAAGTTTCTAAAACTCTTTTATATAATTCTCGATGATCGACATTTAACGTCTGAAAATCAAAAGCGCCTTTATTAGATGTTAATGCTAACAGAATAGTATGCTTGTCTTTAAATGCCAAAAAAGGTTCAACAGAATCTTTTCCCATATATGGTGCAACCGTTACACTATCAAAACCTAAATCCTCGAAAAAGGCTTTAGCGTACATGCTACTTGTATTGCCTATATCTCCACGTTTAGCATCAGCTATGGTATATATTTCTGGATGATTAGCGTTTAGGTATTTAATGGTCTTCTCTAACGCTTGCCAACCTTTAATACCGTATGCTTCATAAAACGCTGTATTAGGTTTATAGGCTACACACAAGTGATGCGTAGCATCTATAATGGCTTTATTAAACTCAAATATTGGATCTTCAGTATCTAATAAATGCTTAGGAATTTTATTTAAGTCTACATCTAGACCTATACACAAAAACGATTGCTTTGTATGAATTTGTTCTATAAGTTGTGTTGTTGTCATGTATAAAAAAAAGCCTCTTTTTTGAGGCTTAGCTTTAAATTATTTCGTCATTAGCTTTCAACAGCTCAGTGTTTTCAGCTAACATTAATTCGTCTATAATTTTTTGAATATCTCCATTGATAATATTCTGTAAATCGTAAAGTGTTAAACCAATTCTGTGATCTGTAACACGGCCTTGCGGATAGTTGTACGTTCTAATCTTTGCACTTCTATCTCCAGAGCTCACCATACTTTTTCGCTTTTCAGAATCTGCAGCAGCTCGCTTTCGCATTTCTTCTTCATATAATCGAGAACGTAAAACTTTAAGCGCTTTTTCTAAATTTTTGTGTGATGATTTTTGGTCTTGACAACTCACAATCATACCTGTTGGCTCATGGTGAAGCTTAATTGCTGAATAGGTTGTATTTACAGATTGACCTCCAGGACCTGTAGATGTAGTACGTTCTATACGCACCTCAGTCATATCCAATTCAAAATCAAACTCCTCTGCCTCAGGCAATACCATTACGGTAGCGGCACTTGTATGTACACGACCTTGAGTTTCGGTTTGTGGTACTCGTTGTACACGGTGTACGCCAGCTTCAAACTTCATTGTGCCGTATACATCTTCGCCAGATACTTCAAAAATAATTTCTTTAAAACCTCCTGATGTGCCTTCATTCATACTAACAACACTTGTACTCCAACCTTTGTCTGAGCAATATTTAGAATACATTCTATATAAATCTCCTGCAAAAATACTCGCCTCATCACCACCTGTACCTGCTCTTACTTCAACAACCACATTTTTAGCATCATCTGGATCTTTTGGTATAAGTAAAAATCGGATTTCTTCTTCTAATTTTGGCAACTGCTCTTTAGCTTCGTCAAGTTGCATTTTTGCCATCTCAACCATTTCGTCATCTGAGCCATCTGATATAATTTCTTCCGCCTCAGCAACATTGTCTAAAAGCTCTTTATATAAAGTGCCTTTATCTACTATCTTTTTTAAGTCCTTATACTCTTTATTTAGTTGAATATATCGCTTTTGGTCAGATATAATATCAGGTTGAATGATTAAATCATTAACCTCGTCAAAACGTTGTTTTACAATTTGAATTTTCTCTAGCATGTATCCTGAAAATTGGCAGTAAAAATACGATAATTATTCAACTTTAAAATGTCAAATTAGCATACATATTAACAGTAAAAAATAAATAAATAGAATCACCGTTTAAGAAGGTATATGCATCGATTCCTAGCTATACTTGCATTTTATAAACCGTTTGTAGTTTGGTCATTTATTGTTAATGCGATAATAGGTTTTTTTAACCCTCATCTCGCTCCAGCATTAATAACGAAACTGTTTTTAACGGTTTTTGCATGGTACTATGTTCATGAAACCGCTCAAAAACGAAAATTGACCTTTTACAAAAACTTAGGAATATCTCCTGTGAGACTATTCTTTATTGTATTTGTTATCGATTGTATTTTAACCATCATATTCCTTACTATTTTTAAGGAATTCACTTAATTAAAAATGAAATTTGAAATAGATAATGTAGAACTTTACTTTAAAAACAAACGTATACTAAATGGTATTTACCTAGAAGCAGAAACTGGACAAGTGACCGCAATTTTAGGTAGTAACGGTTGTGGTAAATCTAGTCTTATAGACATCATTTTTGGTAATCTTATACCAAAGTATAAATCCATAAGAATAGGCGGAAAACTCTTGAAAAAACCTTTATACCAAACTCATACTGTTAAGTACTTACCTCAATACGATTCTATACCAAAAGGTTTTAAGCTAAAAACTATTTTTGAGCTATTCAAAATAGATTGGCCAACATTTACAGGCTATTTTGAAGATTATTCGGATTTGGAAAACATGAAATTTGGTAAACTTTCTGGTGGTCAACGTCGCTGTATTGAATGCTATATAGCTCTTAAAAGCAAAAGTAAAATTGTATTACTTGATGAACCCTTTAATGGTATTTCTCCCTTATTTATTGAGCAAGTAAAACAATTAATTTTAGAAGAAAAAAAGCAGAAATTAATAATCCTAACTGATCATAGATATGATGATATCTTAGAAGTTACAGACAAGATTTATCTTTTAAAAAATGGAACTACTAAGCATATCAAAGACCTAAAAGAATTAGAAGATTACGGGTATTTAAATATTGGAACTTTGTAGATTAATACTCAAAAACACCATATTCACTTTTAATAGTTAGTTTTTTGCTTTCAGCAGCTTCTACTCTACCAATGACTTGAGCATTAACATTAAAAGATTTTGATATAGCGATAATATCTTCAGCTATTTCTGGATTAACGTATAACTCCATCCGATGGCCACAGTTAAACACCTGATACATTTCTTTCCAGTCGGTTTTAGATTGCTCTTGAATAAGTTTAAATAAAGGTGGTATTACAAACATATTGTCTTTGATAATATGCAAATCATCTACAAAATGAAGAATCTTAGTTTGTGCACCACCAGAACAATGAATCATGCCATGTATAGAATCAGAGTTGTATTTTGAAAGTATCTCTTTTATAATAGGTGCATAAGTTCTAGTAGGTGATAAAACTAACTTTCCTGCATCTATCGGAGCATTATCAACTTCGTCAGTTAGTTTTACATGTCCTGAATATACCAAATCGGAAGGGACAGCTGCATCAAAACTTTCAGGGAACTTATCTGCCAAATACTTATGAAATACGTCATGGCGAGCAGAAGTTAATCCATTACTTCCCATACCGCCATTATATTCTTTTTCGTAGGATGCTTGTCCAAAAGATGCTAAGCCTACAATAACATCGCCTTCAGAAATATTTGCATTATCTATAACATCTTTGCGCTTCATGCGCGCCGTAACGGTGGAATCTACTATAATTGTTCTTACTAAGTCGCCAACATCGGCCGTTTCACCACCAGTGGAATGTATTGTAACTCCAAACGTTTTTAAATCCTGTATTAATTCTTCTGTTCCGTTTATTATTGCAGAAATAACTTCACCCGGAATAAGATTTTTATTTCGTCCTATTGTGGAGGACAACATAATATTATCAGTGGCTCCAACACATAATAAGTCGTCAATATTCATAATAAGAGCATCTTGGGCAATACCTTTCCAAACTGAAAGATCTCCAGTTTCTTTCCAATACATATATGCCAAAGACGATTTTGTCCCTGCACCATCAGCGTGCATTATTAAACAATAATCATCATCGTTTGTTAGAAAGTCTGGTACAATTTTACAGAATGCTTTTGGAAATAGCCCCTTATCTATGTTCTTAATAGCATTGTGTACATCTTCTTTTGATGCCGAAACACCTCTTTGAGAATATCGTTTACTAACTTCTTGACTCATATTAATCTGTTAATAGGACAAAAATAATTTATTAAATGATGATATCTAACTAAAACAAAAAAAGCATTCAAAAAAATTATTGAATGCTTTCTCATTGATTTTATTTTTGCTTATTCAAAATCAGGCATTTCACCATCTTCAACAAAGACTATTCTTGTAAATCCTGCATCATTAGGATCTGTGTCTGTAATTAGAACATTGTGTTGAGACACGCCATCATTTGATGTATTCGTAAATATTACTTCAGCTTCATTAGGAGTGAATCTACAATCAAAATCATTTGTCCCAGCAACCTTATCATCCGATAAATCATCCACATTTCCGTCAGACCTTGTATATAAAAATATTCTTGAGTCTAACTGTCTGTAGTTAGAACTTTCAAAGCCTGAAACATCATACCAGTACAAAATAAATTGATTATTTACGGAGATGTCTAATCCTCCTGCTGCTCCAGACACGCCTGAGAGGACGATATCTACAACAGATCCTGAGCCATCAATTGTAAATATTGAAACATTATAACCTGAAATATCATTCGTTTTTAATGCCGTTATACTTTCGTCTGCACTAATAGAAACCTCTGTGATTAAACTAGCATCTGTGGTTTGATATACTTCAAATAATCCTGTGCCATCTACGTTAATGGAATATAACTTATCAAAATTTGGGTATAAAATACGACCTCCATTTTGCGTCCAAGCAAAGTCTATTTCTTCCAAATCAAAACCGTTTACCTGAACCTGAGATGTTATCTGCTGTACATTAGACCCATCTAAGTCCATAGTAAATATATGTGTCTCTGAACCGCTATTTGATAGGTAAGCAATTTTGTTCGCTACCGTATTTTGTCTAGGTCTATAGCTATTTGATGACGACGACGTTAGCTGTAGTTCATTACCGCTTGTATCTACAGAAAAAATAACATTATTTCCACCAATTTTCCTTACAAATACATGTCTATTCTCAGGAGCATTTATGGTTTCGAAAGCACTAACTTCACTTTGTATTACATCTTCATTAACAGTATCTTTTGCACCCACTTGCCAAAAATACTTAAGCCCAAATCTTAAACCTGTAATATCTACCATTGTATCATTAACTGTTGAAAATGATAGCACTTCTTCATCGAAATTATTTCTAATTTCAATTGTATAACTAATTTCATCTCCATCAGGATCACTACTTGACCATACCAATTGTGTATCTAAAGGGATATCTATTGCATTGTCTGCAGGTGTAATCAAAATAGGTGTTGTTGGTGGTCTGTTATTTGCTGTTTCAACATCTAATTCAAATACAACATTTACCGTAGACCCTTCAGTTACTTCTGCTGCTTCAAAGCCTGATAAAAATCCATCCAATTCAGCTTGTACTGAATATTGATCTACAGAAATATCTTCTATAATAAATTCGCCTTGTGCATCTGTAAAAACTGTACTTGAGCTAGGGTTTGTAGATATTTTTACATTTTCTAAAGGAAGATTAGTACCATTTGTAACAACGATACCTGTAAGTGTGCCTTTCGCTAAATTATCTACAGCATCTTCACTACAATTAACGAGCACTAAAGACACAATAAATATTACCGTAATTTTTATATATCGATTCATCTTATTCTTTTTAATTCTCGTTATCATTATTTTTATTTTCTTTTAGGGCTTTTTGGTTGGCTCTTCTTAACATTCGAAGTTTACGCCTAGCTTCTTGCTTTGAAGTAGAAGTATTATCTCCTGCTTCTTTAATTTTCTTTTCTCTTATGTTAGCTTCTCTAAGTGCTTTTAAATCGTTTTCTTTTTGCTGTCTTAAACGACGCTTTTCAGTACCTTCATATGTTGGTGGTGATAAATAAAAGTTTAGACCTAAACCAAATCTATAATAGAAATCATCTCGCTTACCACTTATTACACCGTCAAGCTCATCAGTAAAAAGTATATTTTGTTCTCCAAATAAGGTTAGACCTAATTGATCTGAAACCAGGTACTCAAGACCAAGACCATATTGGAATTTTAAATCTACATTAGAGAAGCTATTTCTTGCATTTGCACCAAAACCAGAATAAACAAAAGGTGTTAAATTGTCGTATGGTAGTATGGTAAATTCTGCATTAAAATCTAATGAGGTCAGTGCTTCATCAAATGCGCCTTCGTTTCTTAAATTAAATTGGTTTAAAGATCCATTAACATTTAAATAAGGATTAAGGTATCTTTTATAACCTACTCGACCAAAAAACTCAGGTCTAGAGTTAGATAAGTCACCATCTATAATGCTGGTTCCGGCAGCTATATTAATTACAGACTTTCCTCTGCGATCTCTATATAGTCTATCGAAAAGTTTGGTTTCTGCAGAGATACTCTTCTCTTCATAGTAGCCTTTAAGTAAAGCATTAACTTCGTCTTCATCTTCTTGTCTTGCAGACCAAAGTTGATCTGAAATACCTTCAACTACAAGTGAATGTACCGCTTTTTCTATCGCCTCTGTAATAGCTAATTGAATAGGTTCATTTCTTGTGAAGCCTGTTTCAGCTTCTAACAATCTTTGAAAACTTACAAACCTAAAATAACTAGCGTCTAAAGCTTGAGATAAAATCGTCTTAGACACATAAACGGTTTTTAGAATTTCACCTGTTGATGTAGACACTGCACGAAGGTAAATTGTCACTCTATCTTGTCTATACTCCGTAGAGCCACCGATTCCAAAATATCTCGCACCTAATCCTCCAGTGACAATATTAGTATCATAGGATATAATTCCTCCTTCTAGAAGAATACCTGCAAATAATAATGGACGTAATCGCTCTGGATTTGTTCCGTTGAGTTTTGCGTATTCATCACGTGTAGATTTTATAATCTGACGCTCATTAAGTAAATTGTTAAGATTCTCTCTTTCAGTAGCAATAAACCAATTTGAATCTTCTAATGCTTTGAGTAATATCGCTGTTGCTCCTTGAGTAACAGCCGTACTAAAAGTACTCCCATTTTCAGTTGGTTTAAACTGACCTGTTTGGTCTCTAAAGTTGTAAACTCCAACAACAACTGGCTGTTGCGGAACAGGTAGGTCTGCAAGAATCTTACTTACTCTTGTGTCTTCACCTAAGCGAGCTGTTTGTTCATTAAGAGGCTGATTGAAGTAGGTGCCACAACTATACATACATACATACCACCAATACTAATGATATAAGTAGTTTAAAATTTTTCATACAATAAATCTAAGGCAATGTTAGTACTAGTTACCTCCTGGGATAATAACTTGAGTCTGATCTCCGTTTGTGGTATCAAGGATATCAATAACCAATCCTTCAGTAGAATCAAAAATTTCTAGAACTAAAGAACCAAACGCGAATGTACCTGGTCTTAACTCTCCATCGGTACCAAATTGTTGGTTAAATAATGACCTTGAGAGTTGATTAAGCAGTTGATTATTTAAATTCTCCGTAAAACGTTCTAAATCCGATCTCTCATCTCTTAAGTTAGTATCATCACCGGTAAAAGAATTTTGGGCTTGAGCACTTTGCAATAAAAATTGATAATTAAACGTATCACCTCCAAAAAATGGATTCGTAGCTCTGTAAACCAACTGTTGTGAGTGAGATTCCATAACTCCAGCAGTAAAAATAAAGCCGAATATGATTAATATTTTTTTCATGTTGAATTGATTTCTAGTATTGTTTGATATAGTTTTTCTGGCGTTCCAAGTTAATAAAATATCTTGTAACATTAATTATAGCTATATCTGATTGTTTTTCAATAAAATCTCTGGTAGGTTGCACAAAAAATCGATGTACTATAGTACTACCAACACTCACCTCCATAATTGTACTTCTTCCAAAACTAAATTGCTCAGTAATTTTAACAACTTCTCTACCATTTATTCCCTTTAATCTGTAGTTGGAATAAAAGTCGACATAAAAGTCTCGACCTGGTTTTGTTTTGGTATTTTCGATAACTATACCTCTTAAACCTGCATAATCATCTTCTTTTGGTGGCGCGATTATTTTTTTAGATACTTTCTGTTCGTCATTATTAAGTATTACTTGCCGATCTCTTGCTACCAAATTATTATCTGAGTCATATACCAAAATAACAACGGTAACTTTATCTCTAGTATTTTGGTTTATTTTAATCTCTGCTAATGTTTTCTTTTGATTTGGTTGTAATACAAATCGGCCTTCATTTTCAGCTTTAATAACATTAGAAGTTTTTGGGTTTTTTCTAAATACCATCATTTGGTATCTTAAAGACTTAATAAGTTCAGTTCTGCTAGCAACTGTACCTTTAATGTTTAGTACATCTGCCAAAGTTTCGACTTCAACTTTTGAAATAACTTCAGTATTGGTCGTCTGACTATGAAGTAACGGATTTATTACGAGACATATTAAGAGAATGATATAACTCGATTTTGTAACCAAAACGTCTTTTTTAAAAACTGCGAATAATAACAGTTTGATTATTACCTACAACACGTAACGATAGCTTTTCTGTTAAGCTATTAGTCCCAAATTTTTCTACAGACAAGTTATTGCCATTCTGTAAAATATTCAGGGATGAGCTTTTTATATTACCAAACGAAAAATTGGTAATAGAATTATTATTTCCATTTTGGATGATACGTTCATTAACGTCGAGTAACGTATTGGTACTTTGGAAAGTGTTATTATTGCCTACTTGAACTAACTCTATCATTGATGTATTAGACGATGTACTTGAGTTAGCAATATTTTGGTTGCCAATTTGCTCTATTGTGGTTAAATTTGTTGAAGGGTTTCTCGTGCCATTTTGACGAAAAGGATTGGCTTCAACTTGATTGAGCAGTAAATAATTTGAAGTTGATTTAGTGTAATTAAATATTTCCGAAACTCTATTCGTCTGGCTATTATCAGCCTCAACCTTTTGCTGTGCATTACTAAACGAAAGAGAGAACGTAAGCAATAGAGTTATCAAAACATATTTCATGATCATTGTATTTGTATTACAATATATAAAAGAAAGGAGATATTTCACTCCTTTCTTCTATAATATATTTAAAATCAAGGACTTAATTTAATGAAGTCCATAAGACTGATTTTATTGATTATATTCCTCCAACTTGTAAAGTAGCAGCAAGGTTACCGTTACCTAATTGGTTAATTATACTAGTGTTGAAAGATCCTAATTGAGCAGAAGCAGCACCATTACCATCACCTCTTTGTCTCATTCTTGAATAGTTATCAAAACCTCCTTGGAAGATTAAAGAACCATTATCATCTCCTCTTTGTAATACGTCAGATGTATTGATTGTACCAATTTGAAGACCAGCAGCAATGTTTCCGTTACCTCTTTGTGTAGTTGTAGCGTAGTTTCCACCACCATCTTGACCTTGTCCAGCATAGTTATCATCACCATCTTGAGTAACTAAAGCAGTATTTCCTCCACCATCTTGAATTTGATCAGATGTGTTACCATCACCATCTTGATCACTTTCAGCATAGTTAAAACCTCCACCACCTTGAGTTTGAGTTGCTGTATTATCATCTCCATCTTGGTATACATAAGCATCGTTAATAAAACCACCTTGAGTTTGAGTAGATGTATTACCATCACCTGTTTGGTATGTGAATGCCCAGTTAGCAAAACCAGTTTGAGTTTGAGTAGATGTGTTATCATCTCCTGTTTGCTCAGATACAGCCCAATGATCAGAACCATCTTGGTCTTGATATGCATCGTTATCATCTCCCATTTGAGTTACGTCAGCATCATTCCCTGGACCTCTTTGTAATTGGTAAGACACATTATCATTACCTATTTGCTCAGCGTCAGCTTCGTTACCAACAGCTTGATTGCTTCCAGTACTTTGATCCTGAACTGCATCGTTATCGTTACCATCTTGGATAACGTTTGCTGAGTTATTATCATAACGTTGCTTTTGGTAAGATGTATTTCTTCTACCATCTTGATCTACAGTAGCAGTGTTATCTTCAGCCCAACCAACACCTTGATCGATTTCAGCATCGTTTCTACGACCATTTTGTAGAACGTCAGCTAAGTTTCTATCACCGGCAGACTTGATTAAAGACTTATTTCTAAAACCTGTTTGGTTTACATAAGCTTCATTATCTACACCACCAGTAGTTGCTCTGTTTTGGTCATTTTGGAAAACACGAGATCTGTTTAACTCACCGAACTGAGCAACAAGTGCAAGGTTACCCTCACCTTCCTGTACAGTTCTACTGTTGTTAGATTGCGCAAACACCATAGTTCCGCAAAATAGAAGTGCTATAGCACTTAAAAAATAATTCCTCATAATTTTTAATTTAATGGATTAATTTAAATAGATTAATAATTGATTAATTGTTAACATCAAAAACACATTAGCGAATTCGATGTTATGTTATATATGCATTCTAAAAAGAACGTATAGTCATTTTTTAAACTAAAAAAACACTTGCATTCGTAATAAAGAACATTGAATATTTCGGGGGAGAATTGAAATTCAATTGTTCAATTATGATTAGAATTTTACTTAATTGATTTAGTGTGTTTTGTTAATAGCTTTTGTTAAATTCTGAGTTTTCCAAAACCTAACCATACAAATTTATATTTTAATAGATTAGCCCAAATGTTTTTAAACGAGTATTTACCCGTTTCATCGAAAAATAGGATTTTTAGCTCAAAAAAAAAATAAAAACTAACCTTATATTATTGATTATCAGTCTTTTAGATTTTTTTGAACTAAATCTAAATGTCCTTCTTTTAAAAACCGAAAATTATTTAATCTAAAATTAATAGCAGTTTATCTGATTTGTTAATAAGTCTAAAACGCAGATTTTCAATATTTAAACGAAAACGTTTTAGTATTTTTTTGTTAAAACTAATGCTTTAAAAATTCTCAAAAAAGGATTGTTTTTTTATAAATATCTTACTCAAAAACATACTTTTTTATCAATACGATAAAAGTTAAAAACTTTTGATAAAAAACTGAAAATCAGCCCTTATTTTTTAATCTAAAAAAGAGTAATTCATTTATATTTGCTTCCATTATTAACCTAATACATAACACATAATGAGCAAGTCTAAACTAGAGTACATATGGCTCGATGGTTACTTCCCAACTCAAAACATGAGAAGTAAAACTAAGATTGAAGATGATTTTAGCGGAAAATTAGAAGATTGTCCAATTTGGTCTTTTGATGGGTCATCAACAAAACAAGCTGAAGGTGGTTCTTCTGATTGTTTACTAAAACCTGTTGCAATTTACCCAGACCCAGCACGTAGAGATGGATACTTAGTAATGACTGAAGTATTAAATGCTGACGGAACACCACACCCAACTAATGCAAGAGCAAAAATTGACGATGACGATAACGACTTCTGGTTTGGTTTTGAGCAAGAGTACTTTATTATGGATACTGAAACTCAATTGCCTTTAGGTTTCCCAATTGGTGGATATCCTGGTCCTCAAGGAATGTACTACTGTTCTGTAGGAGGAAAAAACACTCATGGTAGAGATTTAGTTGAGCGTCACGCAGATCTTTGTATCGATGCTGGATTAAACTTTGAAGGCATCAACCAGGAGGTTGCTAGCGGACAATGGGAATTTCAAATCTTTGCAAAAGGAGCAAAAGCTGCTGGAGATCAAATTTGGGTAGCTCGTTATATGCTCGATAGATTAACTGAAGATTACGGATACTATATTGAATATCACCCTAAACCAATTAAAGGTGACTGGAATGGGTCTGGTATGCACGCAAACTTCTCCAATACACTATTAAGAACTGCTGGTTCTAAAGATGTGTACGAGAAAGTATGTGAGGCTTTCCGTCCAGTAGCAAAAGATCACATTGCTGTTTATGGTGAGTTTAACGATCAACGTTTAACAGGATTACACGAAACAGCGTCAATCAACGACTTTAGCTATGGTGTATCTGATAGAGGTGCTTCAATTAGAATCCCTATTATTACTGTAGAAAAAGGATGGAAAGGTTGGTTAGAAGACAGAAGACCTGCTTCTAATGCAGACCCATACAAAGTTGCAGGAATTATTGTTCAGACAGTAAAGTCTGCAGATGTATAAACATCAATAAACGAATAGAAAATAAAAACGACTCCATTGTGGGTCGTTTTTTTATTATACAAAGGTTAGACTAATAAATATGAGATAGGCAATAAATAACAATAGGCCTTTTCTCCTACCTATTTCAAATCGTGTACCTAAAAAAACTAATGGTATTAATAGTGCCGAAAAACCAATCATCCAGAATATATTAGTAGATAAAATTACTGGAGCGTTTACTTCAATTGGTTTAATTATAGCAGTGAGACCAAGTACAGATGCTATATTAAAGATGTTGGAACCAATGAGATTACCCAATGATAATGCCTTCTCTCTTTTAAGAGCAGCAATGACCGAAGCTGCAAGTTCTGGCACACTCGTACCTATGGCTATTACTGTAACAGAAATGGCATAATCACTTACTCCAATTGATTTTGCTAACCCTTTAGCCCCATCAACCAACCATTCAGAACCATAAAACAAACCGATTGCTCCTATAATTAGCCAGACCATTATTTTAAAATTTGAAGTTAATGATAACGCATCATCAACTTCGTCAGCCAAGACTAATTTTGTCTTTTTTCTTGAATCTCTAATCAGTAATACCAAGAAAATAATTAATACAGCAAACAATATTAAGCCTTCACTAAATGACAGTAACTTATCATTTTTAAGAAAAAAGTATAGTGCAAAGGACATAAACATGAGCATTGGCCAATTAAGCTTGTAAAATTCCTTGTCTACTGTTAAGGGTGATATTATTGCAGTTATGCCAAGTACAAGACCAATATTAGCTATGTTAGAGCCAATAACATTTCCTAAAGCGATATCACTTACACCATCGAGTGCTGCTTTAAGACTTACTAAAAGTTCTGGCGCAGACGTAGCAAATGATACTACTGTCATGCCTATTACTAGTTTGGATATCTTCATTTTAAAAGATAATGCCACAGATGCTCTTACCAAAAACTCACCACCAATAACTAGAACAATTAAGCCTGCAATAATAAGTAATAGATTCATTTAACCTTAAATACGTTTAATTCAAAATAGATATAAAGAACGAATATAACACTTCTTTTAAGAGTAATTAAAACTAAAAATATCGTTAAATAACTACAAAAATAGTTTTATAACTAAAAAAACCGTTATATTTGAATTCAATTATAAAACCATAATCTGTACCAATGCAAAAATTAACTAACAAAGAAGAGGAAATAATGCATATTCTCTGGGACCTTGAAAAAGCCTTTGTAAAAGATGTCTTAGCTAAAATTAAGTCAGACAAACCCCATTACAATACCTTATCTACTATAATAAGGAATCTTGAAGAGAAAGGATATGTGAGTTATAATGCATATGGCAAAACGCATCAATACTATCCTATAATACAAAAGGAAGATTATAAAAAACGCTTTATGACTACTGCAATTGAGAATTACTTTAATAACTCTTACAAAAATGTAGTTTCATTTTTTGCTAGAGAAGAAAAGATTAGTGTAGAAGAGCTTAAGGAAATCATTGATTTAATCGAAAAGAAAAAATAGATTATGGAGTACTTAATTAAATCATCGGCTGTATTATTAATATTCTATATATCCTATAGAGCTTTTTTACAAAGAGAAACCTTTTTTCAATCGAATAGGCTATACTTACTCCTAGGATTATTCTTATCTGTTGTAGTTCCGTTTATTGTAATTCCTATTTATGTAGAATACACACCCAATAGTTCAGAATATGTACCAATATTAAACTCTGCAGTTACTGTTAATACGCCAACTTCAGTTTCGAGTTTTGATTGGACACAGTTAATATCAATAATATATGGTTTAGGTGTTATCGTATTTTCTACAAAGTTTTTATTAGAGTTAAGTTCACTTAAATTGCTATTTAGTAAGTACAGATATTATAAAAATGATTCTTTAAACTTTATCGAAACCGAAGATGATATACCTCCATTTTCTTTCTTTAACTGGATTGTTTTTAACCCTTCAAAATATTCTGAAGAAGAATTAAATCATATTATAAATCATGAAAAAGCACATGCTAAAGACTTACATTCAATAGACATCATAATTGCCCATATTGCATGTGTTATTTTTTGGTTTAACCCTATTTCATGGCTGTACAAAAGAGATTTAGAACAGAATCTTGAATTTATTGCTGATAAAAAGGCGCAACATTTTTCCGATTGCCATAAAAGCTATCAGCTCGTATTACTTAAATCTAGCGTACCTAAACACAAATTTTTAATCACAAATAATTTTTATAATTCACAAATCAAAAAAAGAATAATTATGTTACACAAATCGAAATCTAGAAAATTAAACGCTTGGAAATATATATTAGTTATTCCTGTATTAGGGTTGTTTCTAATGAGCTTTAATACAAAAAAGATATTTGTTGAAGCTGAAAGCATAGAAGATTCGAATGCAACTCCAAAGATTGAAACTCCAATACACTTAAATACATTTTATGAGGAAATTGTAGCTGAAAATGAAGACAAGCCGGAAGAAAAACCAAAGACGATTAAAACTAAAACGACGAATAAAGCAATTTCTAAAGCTCAAATAAAAACAAGTAACAACGTTGCTAAGACTAAAAAAGACGTATCAATTACAGTAATTGATAAAAATACTTCAGACTCTGAGTTAGAAAAGATTAAAGCAGACTTACAAAAAGAAGGCCTAAGTGTAAAATTTAAAGGCGTAAAACGCAATGATAATGGCGAAATCACCGCTATAAAAATTGAAGCTAAATCAAAAAACTCAAGTAGCAGTTATAGTGTAGATTCTGATGATGAAGGTATTGATTCCGTAAAAATCGTCTTCGATAATGAGAATAACTCTATATCTATTGGTAATGGTCATAGTAAGCATGTAGGTAACGCATTTGTTTACGAAACACACAAAGGAGGCAAGTATAAGATTCATAAATCAGGTAGTGAAAGTAATGTATTTGTAATATCTGATGATGAAGGTGAGCATGAGCATGACACAAAAATTGTAATAAGAGGTAAAAAAGGAAAGAAAGGAAAGAAAGGAAAAGTTAAGAGAATAAAGCGTTCTAAGAATGTTGAAGTGATCTCAGGAGATGATGCAGAGGTTGAAATCATAGTAGAAGATGATGGCGAAAATGAAGAGGAAATTATTATTGTAAACGGAAAACGCGTGAAAATAGATGATAAGAACAAAGATATTGTAGTAGAAAAAATTTGGGTAAATGACGACGACGATAACAACGTAATTGTTTTAAAAAACGATAGTGACGACGAAAATATCTTTATATCAACTGATGAAGGTAAAGACCCTTTATTTATACTAGATGGTAAAGAAGTTTCTAAAAAAGAGTTCACTAAAATGAACCCTAAAAATATAGAATCAGTTACCGTTTTAAAAGACGAAAGTGCTATTAAAAAGTATGGTAAAAAAGGTAAAGATGGTGTTGTTATTATAAAGACTAAGAAAAACTAAACTTAAATTTCATCAATCAATCAAAACGGAAAAAGCCAAACTGAGTATTACAGTTTGGCTTTTTTAATATCATTATAGTTTCTTACTCAATTATTCTATGACTACTCTTCTAACAATTGCGCTATTATCACTAATCAATTTTATAAGATATAATCCTGAAGCCAAATCTAAATCAATGTAATTTTCTATTCTATCAAAACGTTTTAGAAGTTTACCATCTATAGAATATGCTTCAACGTCTACTACATTTGCTCCGTTAATATATAATTTACCTGCAGTAGGATTAGGGTAAAGACTTAAATTATTAATTTCTCTATCTTCAGTACTTAAAGCACCATTCCACACTTCTCCTACTCGACTTCCCCAAATATAATCTACTAAATCTGGTAAGTCTATTAGTGGATTTCTATTACGTTGCCAGTTGTATATGACGTTATTACGATTCATTTCATAATCATCCGGAGCATCATTTGCATGCCATTGTAAAAGTGTTGCTAAATCGCCAAGATTACCTGTTGGTGAAGAACTCGGAAAACCATCAACAATTTGAAGTCCATTATAACGTAAATCTAAATACAAAACACCTCTAGCTACATCACCCTTAAAACTTCCTAATGTGCCCACAGATCCATTGTATTCATCCGAGTCAAAGTTATTACTGTAATGTCTATTACTTCTTCTACTATTCTCTGAAGCATCTGCTGCTCTTAATGCATGAGCATCAGAATTGCCATGACGTAAAGAATCTGCATTGGTAGAAATAAACGTATTTATACCCGTAGCAAAGTCATCAAAATCTTCCCAATCATCATATCCGGCTCTTGATCTGGGAAACGTATGTTCTCTATTCCATTTTCCAGCACTAAAACTTGAAGTTTGTAAATCTAATTTTGAGCGTCCTTCTTCGGTGTATACCAACCAAACTTGATTACTGTTTTCAGGATTTTGGTCCGCCTCTTTTAAAATATCAATAACATCGGCATAGCTATGCGTCCTAACAACATTTTCATCCGCTATAATATCTTGGATAGCTTGCCTTAAATCATTGCCTGATTTTCCTATTAAACTATCATAATAACCTGCTGGTTCAGTACTTTGTACAATACCCAGATTTTCTTCTGTTGGTAAATTCCATGGTGCAACCGAAAAATCGTTATCTACAACTCTTATTATAATAAAGTTATTAGACGCAACTATAGGTTCTACCAAATCTAAAAACTGAATTTCCAATTCTTCATCACCTTCATCATCTACATCGTCTGTTAATGTAATAATTGTACTCGCAGTACTTTGACCATTTGGTATAGTAACATTTGTAGATCCTGTAAAATCACCCACTGTAAAAGTTCCGCTTGATAGCGAGATATTAAAAGTCACATCAGAAGTAACATTTTGCTGAGCAGTAAATGTAATTGTAAATGCTTCACCTTCATTAAACTCGGTAGCGGTAGTCGAAATTTCTATTGGATTAAAAACTATACCTGAACCATCGTTTAATTGTCTTGGAGTTGGTGTGGCCGACACATAAGTACCGTCACTTTGCCTTTGTATAGAACGGGTTGTATTTGAGCCTTCAAAATACTGTGTGGTTTCTCCAAGTGCATCCAATAGATCTTGATCAACTGCACTATTACTTCCTGTATCATACACCAACGCATCTATTAAATTAAAACTAGTAGTTGCTGGTGTATCTCCTGGAAAATTGCTTGGTGATGTTTGGTATATGGCCACACCATCAGGACCATTCTGAAATAATCCATCATTTAAAAGTATCTGAGGAAATGGTGATACATTTCTATTTCCTAAAACTAACAAACCATTACTGTCTGTAACTAAACCATCTAAATCCAGAGTCAGGTAACTTAAATTATTACCAACAGAAGTATCATTTCCATTAAAAAAAACAAGAATGTACCCATCTGTAGAAAAATTAGCTGTCTGAGATTTAATCTCAATAAATTCTTCATCATCTACACTTGGGTCGTTTGCATCAATCTCATTAATAACCAAAACTTGAGAATAGCTTGAAAACGTAAAAAATGAAATTAATAAATAAACTAAAATACGCATTGGGGTTTTTTTGCAAATATACAGTTAAAACATCCTTCAAAATGTTAATTTATAGATTATAAAATTTTATAAATAGTTGATAATCTAGTTTTAGTAATTGTTGCTTCTAAAAGATGAAAACCTCAAAAATTGGTGTTTTTTGGCAAATTTCCCTCTACGATTTAAAAAACACATCCAAAATACCCCTACAATTATTAATATTTATAACATAAATAGATAATTATAATTACAAATTAAAACTTCATTGTAGAGAAGTCACACAATTTAAATAGTTAATTGATTTTTTTACTTATATATTAATATTCAAATTCACAGATTTATCCAAAACTTTTTGGAGGAAGATATACTCGCTATATATATTGAAAACTCAATCAAGAAATAGTAGAAATTATTAACTTTTAAAAACTTAAAAACATGCTAACAATTGTAAAGGTAATTGTAGAAATTATTTTCTCAATTTAAGACCAATCAATCAAATCAATCAATCTAAAAACTTAGCAAAAGCTAAGTTTTCTTTTTTTGATTATATTCGAATATTAATAGAATCATGAAAAAAGGAATCTTTAAGTTTTTGGCAGGTTTAAACAAGATAATTCTACCATCATTTACTAAGAGACAATTAGATATCTCTAAGGCTTCAAAACTTCAACTTGTTATCATAGCTTGGCGTGCATATGTTACCATGCAATCCTTAGATTAGCGATATTTTCAAAAAAAATTATCAACTGATTCAAACCCTTATTTCTAAAGGGATTACCTTTAAATTACTAACTCTAAGAACATTACATAATTTTATTTTGGCAAGGAAATTGATTTTTTCTATTCGATTTTAGAAAAGCTATTTGATATAGTTTGGGTCTAAAATCAAATTTTTATCAATCGAAATATTAATCAATTACGCATTATTAAGTTGCTAATTTTAAAGGATTCTGACTTAAAAATTTTAACTTTAGTGCGCTATTAACAAACTTGCAACATGAAAAAACTTACACTTTTATTAAGTGCACTATTAGTTTGTGCATTTAATTTCTCGCAAAATACCGAAATAGAATACCCATTTGCAGAACCCGGTTCAAAGGTTTCAAGAGGCGTCTTTGGTAAAGACGGTCGTGTAGAAGTAAAAGATGCAGAAGGCTACGAAGACTTTGTAAGAGCTACTGCTGTTATGATCTCAAAACAAAACATTTACGAAGACGAGTTTTACTCTTGGTCGTTGAGAGAAAAACTGACTAGGCAATTTGGAACATCGAACTTTGCTGATGATGTGCGATTTTTAGACCAACCTGCTATTGGCTCTTGTACAGGATTTTTAATTGCTCCAGACATCTTAGTTACCGCTGGTCATTGTATTAATTCAATGGAAGATGCAAACCAATTTGTTTGGGTGTTTGATTATACCAGCGAGTCTGAATTTGTAAATAATAGAAAACTACAATTTAAAAAAGAAAACATCTTTGAAGTTGAGAGTATTATCACTTCAGAGTATATAGAAAACACATCAGATGATGATTACGCTGTTTTGAGGCTTAAACGCAAATCTGATAGAGCGCCTTATAGATTTAGAACTAGCGGAAAAGTGTTAGAAGGTGGTGCAATTAACACTATTGGTTGCCCAACAGGTTTACCACTAAAATTTGCTACGGATGCAGTAGTAATTGACAACTCACCAAGTAAATGGTTTAAAAGTGATATAGATTCTTTCCCTGGTAACTCAGGTGGTCCAGTGTTTGACCAAAACGGATTTATTGAAGGTATTCTTGTACGAGGTGCAGTAAAATATAGTAGCGCTGGTTATACCGGTGATTATATCTACGATGCATCATGTAATTGTGTAAAAACAGTACAATGGGATCAAGTAAAATACACTGCTGGTTGCCAATCACATAAAATCACAGCAGTACCAAGCCATGCCTTAATTACTGCCGTTTATGAAAATATAGAATACGCCATAGAAAATAATCTGAGTGATCGTTTTGATAGCTGGAGCATTTACCAATGGATATTTAATGGAAAATATAATACATCCGCACCGAGATTAGAAAAAGTAGCACTAAAAAATAATAATCTTGATGCGCTTGGCAAAATACTTAAAGTTTCTGCTGAAAAAGATATTTCAGATGACCTAGCCAGAGAATTATTAGACATGGCCTACAGCTCAAGAAACATAAAAGCAATAGAGTTATTGCTTTCTAATGATATATTAGCTGATGCAGGCATTAATGCTTCACAAACTTTATTACAACGTGCTGTAAGTAATGACCGATATGAAATAGCTGCTATACTTATTGCAAACGGTGCCGACACATCTGTAAAAGATAGCTACGGCAATACATTATTGCACGAAGCTGCTAGAACAGGTAATTATAACCTTTGTAAACTTTTAATAGATAACGGTCTATATGCTGGAGCTAAGAATAATGACGGTAAACGCCCAGAAATTATAGCTAAAAAAGCTGGGTATAAGAGTTTAAGAAAGTATCTTAAAAAGCAACGTAAAAAGAAAAGACGTTAGTACTAATTGAAGCAGTATATCATGAAAACATCTTTTTACATACTATTTTTTGCAATATTCAATTGCACTGTATGTTGGAGTCAAAACCAAGCAGTTTTTGGAATAAGTGACAATAGCTTTAATCAAGAAAATTGTTTAACCAACACAAGCGATTACTCAAAATTTCAATTAGTAGTTCTTGATGAAGATGTTTCAATAAATGATTTAGATATAAATGTTTCGGTTAATGGCAATGTTCAAAATTTTAATGCAATTGAAGCGTTTAATGCTTTCGATTTTAAATTTTGGTTGTTAACCAATAATGGATTCGATTCTGGAAATAATTTAATTATTTTAATACGCTATTCAGTAGGCGGAACAGTTAGTAATGAAACTATTACAATTTGTTTGCAACGTGTTTCAGTTACCGATGATAACGATAGAGGTGATACCAAAAGTCCAGATTATGTGACTCTTGATGTCTATTTTGGTACTGATCGTAATGATACCAAAAACACCACTCTAAACAAGCGCTTTGGGGTTAAACGTTCCTCACTTAAATATGGTATTGTAGAGGTGAGTATACCTCACGACCATAGAGTTGGCGAGATAGAAAGTCCGTCGATATGGAAGTTTGAATTTTCTGAAGACCCATCAAAACATTTGATGCTTCAAAAGGTAAAACTACTGGATAGAACTAAATTCTTTAAAAAGCTTGCAGAAGATATAAGAAGGTCAGATAAAAAGAGTTCATTTTTATTTGTACATGGTTATAATACGTCTTTCCAAGAAGCAGCAAAACGAACAGCACAAATCTCTTATGACTTAAAATTTGAAGGTAAACCTGTCTTTTACAGTTGGCCATCTCAAGCCTCAACATTTAGATACGGAAGAGATGAAAAAAACATAAAATGGTCTCAAAAAAACATAAAATTATTCTTAGAAGATTATTTATCTAAATCTGGTGCTGATGACATCTATTTAGTAGCACATAGTATGGGTAATCGCGGATTGACTAAAGCAATAGTCGATGTCATGAATGAGAATCCGAATCTCAAAGCTAATATTAAAGAAATCATATTAGCAGCACCAGATATAGATGCAGATGTCTTTAAAAACAATATTGCTCCTAAAATGGTTAGTTCCACAGAAAAACCAATTACGCTTTATGTAAATTCTGATGATTTAGCATTAAAAGCATCCAAATTAATACATGGTAATGCGCGTGCAGGTGATGCTGGAGAAAAATTAGTACTTATTGACGGCGTAGAAACCATCGACGCCACTGGTATTGATACTAGCCTATTAAGTCATTCATACTTTGCAGATACAAACTCAATTATAGCAGATATATTCGATATTATAAAATCGGGTAAACGTGCCATCAACAGAAAACATCTCTACCTTACAAAACTTAAAGACAAAATTTATTGGAAGGTTAAGAAATAAAGCCTTTCAAAATTATTATTTATCAATTATGAAATCAAAACTATTGAAAACTACAGTCTCATTTTTTGCTATTGTATTAATAAGTACTTCACTATTACAGGCTCAGAAGCATTACAGAGTTGAGTACGATTACCAAACAGAAAAAGTGAACTACTTACTCATAGACAAAACGAATACGGTTATTGACACGTTAGAAAACCCTAAATTAAAACGCAATAGTCAGGTTGAGCTAAAACTTCAAAATGTAAATCCTTTCGCCGTTCAAGTAAAAACGGATGTTAAGGAAGAAGATTTGATTAGCAAAGGACAAGGATTCAATTTTAGTTCTTTATTAGGTGGTTTAAACTCGTTTACTGGCGACCAGCTTAACCTCAACACCTCTAATTTGCCTGAAACAGGAATGTTTAAGTCCGAAGGTGCTTCAAGAGGTAGTGCAAATGCTAGTTCGAGTTTTGAAGATTTAAATAATACGCTTACAAATGTTTCGGCTTTAAAAACAACATTTATTTCTAACTTATTAAATCCAAATCTGGACAAGGAACAAATTATAGAAAACCTTGTAAATACTGCCGATGCCGAGCAAGATGTAAGACTTCCTAGTGCAAAGGATAATTTTTATAGATATATCACTAAAGTAGAGAAGTCCATTAAGGATAGTAAGGCAGAGCTTGAGAGTAATATAGACATTATGTCTAAAGATATTGAAAGCAATATTGCTACAGAGCAAACCGTATCTAGAGGCGAATTAGTTTCAAGAAACATTGCTCTTAATAATCTGCAACGCTTGATGAATGACTTAAATTCGTCAACTAATCAGAGTTTACAAAGCTTAAACGAGCTTAAATCTCTTTACACCCTGCTAGAAGCTTCAAATTTTGAGCAAACATACGACTATGAAATCTCTGCTGATAAGGTTGATATTGAATTGAAGTTTGTTCAGAGTGAGTTTTCTACACAAATCGAAAATGATGATGAAGCAAATACGTTAAAAACCAGACATATTAAGCTATACTCAAAAGGTGGTTTTAAAATCAACACAAGTGTTGCTTTTACACTGAATAATTTTGGCGATAATTCTCAAGACTTTTTTATCGACCAAAATGGTGTAATTGGAGCTGATCAAAATGATTATTTTGTACCTAACCTAAGTACAATGATTAATTTTTATCCTTTTATAGGAGAAAACTTTAATATTGGCGGAAGCTTTGGTTTATCTATCCCAATATCTGGAGATGATCAAATTAATGGTGTTAATTTCTTATTTGGCCCATCGTTATTCTTCGGTAGTAAAAGTAGATTGTCCTTATCTGGTGGTCTAGCTTATGGACCAGTAAGGCAATTAACAAATGGTGCCAATATTGGTGACACGACCTCATTTAACGATATCGATTCATTTACCAAAAACGTATATGATTTTGGTTACTATTTTGGTATTTCGTTTAGCCTGTTTGATTTAAATTAAAATATCATGAAACGAATTATACTTCTTTTATTATGCCTTACATTTTCGTTAAGCACTTTTGCTGAAAAGTACGGGCTAATTGTTGCGGTTGGTGACTATCAGCCAAAAACAGGCTGGTCTAAAATATCTTCAGTTAACGATGTCCCTTTAATTAAAGGCGCACTTTTAAAGCATGATTTTAAAGATGAAAATATTATAATATTAAAAGATGCCGAAGCGACACGACTAGGCATTTTAAACGCTTTTGAAGCTTTACAGGAAAAACTTAAACCAGGCGATATTGTTGTGATTCACTACTCGGGTCATGGACAACAAATTTTCGATAATAATGGTGACGAAATCGATGATAAAGACGAAGCACTTGTACCTTATGACGCTCTTGTGAGATATACATCTAATTACAAAGGTGAAAATCATATCAGAGATGACGAGCTTGGCAATATCATTGCTAATTATAGAAATGCTATTGGTAAAGATGGGCAATTACTAATGCTATTAGATAGTTGTCACTCTGGATCTGCTTCTCGTGGTGGCAAAGCGCGAGGTGGTCAAGGTACATTTGCACCACCAGATTGGACGCCAAGTTCTAACCGAAACACACCTGGAAGTGGTTTAGTAGAAAAAGTAAATCTGTCGGATGATGCTTCACCATTTGTAATGTTCTCGGGCGCATCCGCAGATGAGCTTAACTACGAATACGAAGGATATGGCTCATTGAGTTTTGCATTTGCTAAAGCTATGAATCAATTAGGTACGGACTTTACATACAGCAGGCTATTCTCATCAATTGCTGCCAATATGAATGTCATTTCACCTAAACAAAACCCAACAATTGAAGGTGATGTTAACTACAAAATATTTAAAGGCGAATATGTAAAGCAACAACCTTATTTCTCTGTCAATAGAGTGGCAAGACCAGATATTATAAAAATCAATGGCGGTAAGCTTCAGCGTTTATTTAAAGAAACTACAGTACATGTTTTGCCAGCAGGCACGAGCAAAGTAACACAAGACTTAATTATCGCTTCAGGTAAAATTACTAAAGCCAACTATAATGATGCCTTAATTAAATTAGATAAAGCTTTACCAGACAAAAATGATAAAGCCTACTGGGTATTTGTAGATAAGCCTAGTTATGGTGATATTTCTTTGAATGTATTTTTTGAAAAATCGGTTAAGACTAAAAGTGTCAAGGATAATATTGAATCATTCTTAGAGACCAACAGTTTTGGAAGCATCGTAAAAGAAGACACTGAGGCAGACATAATTATATCCGAAAAAGACAATACAGAACTATCTGTATTAACAGCTAATGGTGGAAATTCCATTTATACACAAACCCGTATTGATGGTAATTATAATTTAAAACAAATTGAAGAAACCATCTTTAATTACGCACAAGGTAGTTATCTAAAACAATTAACCTTAGATAATTTGGATTATGAGTTTGAGTTTAGACTACTACCTGCAGAATATGATAGCGATATTGATGAAATTGAAATGTTAGAAGAAGGTGCTTATACTAATGAAGCAGGTAAATTTCAGGTACAAGCGTCAAAAAGAAATGATGCTTTAAAGCAAGCTGCTAGATTAGAAGTCACCAATAAAAGCGACCAGCCGTTGTATTTCAGTATTATAGAAATTAACTCTAAAGGTGAAATCGCAGCATTTATGCCAAATCCAAATGTAGGTGGTGGCTGTAATCCTAATGCCCAAGAATTAAAACTAATGCCTGGACAAACCAAAATTATCACTACATGTAGATATACCTTTGGACCTCCATATGAGACTTTAATTCTTAAAGGCTTCGCAACATCTCAGCCTATTAATTTTGCACCTACAGTAAAAACACGAGGCAATACCAATACCAACCCATTAGAACGTTTTGTTGGGCAGACCTATACTAAAACACGTGGAAATACTGGAGAATCTGACACCTCGAATGTTGAAGGTTATTCTACGGAGTTTGTCTATGAGATCGTAAAGGATAAATAATATGAAAAGGCTACTGAGAATATTGTTATTATTGAGCTTTTACACCAGTATAGCTCAGGATTTACCGCCGCCAGCGCCTGCTCCATCATATAATTCGGTTGACGTCAAAGTCAATTTTGACACTTCATTTAATAACATAAATCTTAAACAAGACGTTGAAAAATTTATGTCTCTAAAAGGATTAGGCTTTACCGTTAATGATAAGACTAAAAGCAATCTCGATTTATCTTTTGACGGCACTAATTATCTTATTACGCAAGTGCCTGATAATCGTGTTATTTTCAAAATTGATAATTCAAAACCTGATAAAGTCTTAAGCATATTGGAGGATAAAATGAACCAATATGCATATGGGTATAGAATTAAAAATTTAAAACTAAAAAATGAAGACTATAAGTTTAGTTTCAGACTATTACCTGTTCGTTATGATGAGGAGACTCTAAAAATTACACCAAGAACTGATGCAATAGAAACTGATGGAATTTTCAATTTTAACACTAGTGATTCTGCTGCGATTTTAGAAGTCACAAATCATTCTGATAGTCCCATATACTTTAGTGTTGTAGAAATCAATACTAAAGGTGAGTTAACAGGGTTTATCCCAAATGTTAACTGTGCTTTATTGGGTAATGAGCGTCAAATTCCTCCGAAGAAAACGGTCACTTTCGAGAGTTGTTTTTTTCAGTTTGCACCACCTTATGAAACCCTAACACTCAAAGGTTTTGCATCACCAGAACCAATAAACTTTAATCCAATCATCAAAAACGAAGATAGTAGCTCTTTAGAGTACATCGAAGATTCGTATACAGAGATGTATACGTATGAGTTCGACTATAACATTGTTGATGACAACGGCAAAATGCCTTATAATACTGCTGTTGACATATACAAACCAAAGACTACTCCGCAACTGGAATCCGCTATTTCTGAGCTTGAAGATATTAAATCAGTTAATGGCGAATTAAGTAATGCCCATATTGATAAGCTTAAAGAGATAACTGCCTTACATAAAGCACTTGGAAACGAAGAAGCCGCCAAACAATATGCCTATAAGACTTTAGAAACTTTAAAAAAAATGGCGAAAAGAGATAGAATTTTAGCCGAACAAAATGCTAAAAAGAAAGCTCAAATTGCGTCGACTCAAAAAAAATCTACCAATAGAAAAAGACGTGAAGCTGAAAAACGTGCTAGATACTATGCAAAACTTTCTGATGCTGAAAAAGTAGCTTTTCTTGAAGGTGAAAATAAAACAATGCGTGCTAAAATTTCGAAACTCGAAAAAGAAATAAACACACTCAAAAAACAAGTACAAAACTTAACCAATAATCTTGGTAGAAATGGAGCCACAAGAGGTGCTCAACCTATCCCTGAGAAAAAAGATGTTGTATCTCAATATACATATAGAGCATTAGTCATAGCAGAACAAAACTATGAGGATGATAACATTAGCGATTTAAAATTCCCTATTAAAGACGCCGAAGAATTTAAAGACGTGTTAGTAAATAATTATGCGTTTAGTGCCTCTAATGTTACATTTTTAAAAGATCCAACACGTAAAGAAATTTTTGATGCATTGCATCAACTTTACGAAATAAGCTCTAGCAAAGACCATTTACTAATATTCTATGCCGGACATGGTGTATATGACTCAGATTTTAAACGCGGCTATTGGTTGCCTTCTGATGCAGAGTTAGACAGTAAAAGTTCATGGATGTCTAATCTAGATATTAAAGATTACATCACTAACATTAAAACAAAACACACCTTGCTTATTAGTGATGCTTGCTTTAGTGGCTCGATTTTTGAATTTAATAGAGATGTAACCTCTGAAACATCAACAAAAGCTGTAGAAAAGCTTTTAAATAAAAATGCGCGTAATGCCATGACAAGCGGTTTGGACAAACCTGTACCAGACGAGAGCGTATTTATAAAATACCTACTTAAAACACTCAAAGAGAATAATGCCATACACCTAAAGGCTAGTGATTTGTTTAGTACTATCCAAGAAGTGGTGTTGGCAAATACTGATAATATTCCACAATATGGAGTTATCAGAAATGCTAATCACGAAGGTGGTGAATTTATATTTTTAAAACGAAAAGAGTAAGGCCATGAAACTACAAAGCTTACTTTTAACACTATTACTCCCATTTTTATTTACATCATCCGAGGACTTTGGTGCAAAAAACAAAGCCATAGCTGCAGGAGATTTGTACGTAATATCTGTTGGTATTGATATTAATACGGCATTTGGTTTTAATCTTCAGTATTGTAAAAAAGATGCGACTGAATTTGCTAATAAGCTCACAGCTGACCATAAAAAAAATGAAGCTCTCGTAAAAAAATTAATTTCAGAGAAAAAAATAGATTCGTTAAGAAAGCTAAAAAAGAGTGAGAAGTATAGAATAAAAAGTATAATTCCTATCGTCCTGTTAGACAAAGATGCAACTCTAACAAACATCAGAAATGCATTTAAAACCGTAATTTCAAAAGCCACAACCAATGACTCCTTTATTTTTAATTTCAGCGGTATATCTGCTGAATCTTCAAAAAATAACACATTTTTATTCCCATACTTAGAATCAAACTTTCCGTTAATAACGGAACAATTTGAAGAAAAGCCCGAATTTGTTAAACACATTTTTTCACTAAAAGAACTCTCACTTTTAATGGAACAAATTCCATGCAAAAATCAATATGTTATATCAGAAGCTGGAACAGGCAAAGCATTTGGTCTTAACCTTATGTTTAATTTGTTTGAGTCAAATCCAAGAATAATGGCATTAACCGAAAGAGAGAGAACTATTTTAACCACAACAGGTATAGGGTTTGAGGGCGGAAAATGTAATACTGAAACCATTAGTAATGGACGACTCATGCATAGCATTTTAAGATTAGATGACATAACCCAAATGATAACCAATTACAAAAAATTTGAACTTAAATTAAATACATCTCTTGATTATTGTGGATTATTAGATTCTGATTACACAAAAATTTATCACGAAAAAGATTTCAGAGATATTCAACTTAAAATGGCATCCAGAAGTAATAATTCTAAATTTCGTGGCTCCAATGGAATATCTCAAGACAAAGAAAATAACGTAGATAATGAAAACACTAATAAAAAATACGCCCTTGTTTTAGCAACAAACGAGTATAACAAAAACCAAAGTGATTGGTCTTATCTTAAGAACCCAATTAATGATGCAGAAAGTATTTCAAATATCTTAAAACTAAAATATGGATTTGAAGTTATCAAAGTATATAATAAAAGTCAAGATGAATTTTTAGACACCTTCGATTTACTTAAACAAAAAATAAATACCAGTGATAAAGTGATTTTCTTTGTTGCAGGTCATGGACATAAAGATGAATATAATTATGGGCATTTGGTATTTAGGGATAGTGAATCTTTAAATGAAGACACACGACTAAAAAGTTATTTATCACTAGGCAGAGTCACGCAAATTCTTGATGCTTTACCTTCAAAACATGTATTTTCAATTTTCGATATTTGTTATGGAGGAAATTTGGAACTAAACGAAAAAAACTTAGCACCCGAAAATTATGTCAATACTAAGTTTGATAATGGCATAGATAGGTTTATTTCTGACATGAACAATTATCATTCTAGAGTAATACTGGCCTCTGGGGCAGATGAAGTTCCAGATTTTTGGGATGACAGCCGTGACCATTCACCATTCGCAGATAAGTTGATAAAAGCATTAGAAGAAGAAGAAAAATTTATATCTCCTGGTAAAATCTTTTCGTACGTGAGAGGTAATGCAACTCTACCTATACTCAAAAAATTTGGTAAACATGAAGTTACAGGAGACTTTCTAATACCAACAGTCAATTAATAATAAGTTATGAGGTCTGTAATAGTAGCCATATCAATTATCTTTTGTTGTCATTTAAATGTTCTTGCACAAAACAATGATGTCCTCTTTAATACACCTGAGATTGATAGCCTAATTAAAAAGCACCAAAAAGATATTAGAGCTTTATACGATTACAGGGGCGCGCCACAAGATTGGATAACCACAGATAATTTTGATGATAGACTTCTACAAAAAGTACTCGCAAAATACACCCTAAAAAACGTAGGGATTTTGGTATATACCTACTATGAAAACACCTTAAAGATAAGTTTGTTTTCAAAACGGTTTGGCAAAGCGCAATACAATGAGCATGAAGTACAAATTGATGCAAGCCTTTTACAAAACCACGTCAATAATGCCAACTATTTATTTTCATCAAACTTTTTAAATCGGGCACCTAAATTACGAGGTGCAGAAGGCAATAGTAATACCAGTGATGGAGAGGCGTCATACACTATATTAAATGAAATCTTATTACCAAATAGTTTAGAGTTATCCATATTTGATCACCTTATCATTGTACCAACTTTTAATATTGCAACTTTACCTTTTGGTGCTTTTAAAATCAAGGACTTATTTACGGATGAAGCTCTATATCTCATTGATAAAATGAGCTACTCAATCGCTCCAAACTTATTCGAATTACTGCTTTCAAGCGATAAGAACGAGCATAGATACGATGATAATAACTTTGTAAATTACCAATGGGACAACGCATTATTTGTGGCCAACCCAGAATATCCTAACAACCTAAAATGGGACTTTCCAGACCTACCAGGAGCTGAGCAAGAGGTAAATTATGTTTTAGAAAAATCTAAACCAAAAGCATACAACAGATTAAGCGGTAAGATAGCTACAAAAGAAAATGTATTAGATAGTATCTGTAAATACGACCTACTCTATTTTGCAACGCACGGTATCTCAAATTCCGAGCAACCAATGGATCATAGTTTTTTGGTATTAGCAGATAATAATACCGAAACATCATATCTCTCATTGAGAGAAATCATGAACACAAGACATACTTGTAAACTAAAAGCAGACCTCGTTGTATTGAGTGCATGCCAAACAGGTCTTGGTAAGTCGCATCAAGGTGGTATTATTGGCTTGGCAAGAGCATTTCAGATTGCAGGCGCACAACATGTGTTAATGAGTTTATGGAATATTAGTGATAGCGAAACTGCTACCATGATGAAATTTTTCTTTAATGAATTAGAAACCGCTAAAGAACTTATGCCACATGAAGCACTAAGACGTGCCATTTTGAATTATAAAAACAACGTTAATGATGACCCAAAATATTGGGCAGCGTTCTCAATATTTGGTGTACCCTATTAAAACGAATACTCATGAAAAAGTTATTTGTTTGTATTGTATTTACAACCTCTTGGTTTGTCGCCATAACTCAAGAGAAAAATGCGTATGATTATTGGCTAGAAAGCTATAATAAAGGCATGGGCTTTTACAATGCTAATGACTATACATCTGCTATTCCTCACTTTCAAGAGGCTCTGAAATATATTGAGTTAATTGATTTTTCAACTGATGACACTACAATAACTTACCCTGTAGAAAACTACTACAACCTCGCGATGAGTTATTTCAAAACTGAAGATTATAAAACTAGCGCGGCACTGCTAGAACAAGTATTAGGTCTAGTAAACAACAATGAAAAATTAAAATACACTTATAGAGAAGCCATATGGGAAGATTTAGGATACGCTTATTCAAATATAGATCTACAAATAGCCTTAAACTATAGAATTGATTTAGTTAATAGTCTTGAAGAAAGCTATGGTAAGGAACATTTAATTTATGCTCAAAATTTATTTGTTTTAGCTTTTAACTATAAGCACTTAGGAGATAAGGATAATTTTATAAAGCACCTCATTGAAGTAGAGACTTTACTTAAAAAATTAAATGATACAAGTAGTAATTTCTACGCGTATTCATGCTACTATTTAGGCTACGATTTTTACAATCAGAAAAACTTTAAAAATGCTAAAAAATACCTTGACAAAGCAGAGCAATTAAAATCACTATTAGATAATGACGAGGATGTAGATCTTGACTTGATGAAAGCTCAAATTGTAATATCAGAATATCATCTTAATAATTTTGATAAGGTTATAAAACTAACGCCAGCTATTTTAGAGCTTAAAAAATATCAAACTGCAGACCATTTCGTTTTGTATCAAGTTTTAGCAAACAATTACGCCATTTCCTTAGAAAAAAAAGGAAAGTACAACGAAGGTTTAGCCATTTTAAAAGACGTATCACAAAAGCTACAAAATTTTTCGAAAATTGATTATGAGGTGCAAGCTAGACATGAAAATGATTTAGCAAATTACTACATGAGTGTAGAAGATTACAAAAATGCGATTAATCACTTTAAAAAATCCAAAGCTAGCTATGAGGACATGAATAATACTGAGAGTATAGATTATGCGCTAACACTCAATTCAATCGGTCTTTATTATTATAACACTGGTGATTATAAAAATGCCCTCGATAACTATCTTAAAAGTATCAGTATTATCGAAAAACTTGAGGAGAATCTATTCAATATTAACAATCTCCTTAATTTAAAAAACAACTTAGCTCTTGTACATTTAAGTCTTGGTGCATTTGGTAAAGCAAAAGATATTCAACAAACTGTATTGGTTGAAAACGAAAAAATGTTCGGAATAAATAGTTCGGAATATGCTTTAGCTCAAATGAATTATGGTAATGTACTAACTGAAATTGGAGATTATTTCGGAGCAGAAAAGTACTTCAATCAAGCCCTTAAGATCTTTGAAAAAGATGCTACAACCAACTGGCAACTTTATGCAACTCAACTTGCTAACCTTGGTAGATTTTATATAACAACAAGACAAAGAAAGAAGGCTTTAGAGGCATACGAAGAAGCAATAGGAATATACAAAAATAGAACATCACAGCCTACACTGGGATTAGGGGTAGCTTTAGCCGGTAAAGGTCTAGTTTTACAAGGATTAGGTCAAAATCAAGAAGCTTTGGAATTCACTAAAAAAGGCTTAGACGTTCTAAAAGAATCAGTCGGAGAAACACATATGGAGTATGGCACTATTGCTCAAAATCTAGGTTTAGTATATCATAATAATTTTGAATATGAGAAAGCCCTTGAATGTTATGACATTGCATTTAAATCGTTTCAAGCAAGTCTAAAAAATGGACATAAAGCATACGGACAACTACTCACTAATTATGTTGAAGTTTTTGTCGCAATTAAAAAGTATGATGAAGCTTATAAATACCTTGACATTGTATTACAAAATTTTGAAGTTAATTTCGGAAAAGAAAGCTTTCCATATAATACGGCAAAACTCCAAATGGCTAATGCATATTTAAGTGATCAAAAATATGAGGAAGCATTGATAATATATGAAGAAATAGAAAAACCTCTGCTAGAAACTATAGGTGGCAATAGTGATGCTTACAGTAATTTCTTGTTCAATTATGCATTATGTAATGAAATATTGGGGAATAACAAAAAAGCAGTCTTAATATATCAACAGTTTAATGAAAGCGTACTTAAACAACTTAAAGATGTATTTACCTATAGAAGTGAGTCTGAAAAAAGAGCATTTATAAATAATTTTAGTATCTCAAATCAATGGTTTAATAATTTTAGTCTAAACCCTAAATTTGCGAATGATTCTCTTTTTGATATAAGCTTAAACAATCATTACCTATTGAAAGGACTGTTGCTTAACAGCACAAAAGATCTTTTTGCAGAACTTTCAAAATTAAATGAACCTGAAACAAATAGTAAGATCAGTCAATACAGATTACTTAATAATAAACTCACTAAAACAACTTCTATAAATAACTCAAAGAATAACAGCTTAACAAAAGAACTGAAGCAGTCCATTAATAATCTTGAGGTTGAGCTAGTTAAAATTTACAGTGAAAAGTTCACAAATAGTAACCTAAACTTTGATAAAGACTGGAAAACAATTAAATCAAATCTTAAAGAAAGAGAAGTTGCTGTTGAATTTGACACATATAAAATAAGAGTTGATAATCTTTTAACTGAGGAGATTAAATACGCGGCTTATATTATTCATAAGGATTGGGAAAAGCCAAAAGTCATTGGATTATCTGGTGAGGAAGAACTCAAGCAACTTTTAAAAAACCAAACACCAAATACGCTCTACAAAACAAGAGGTTCTCAAGGCAATACAACAACAGATACTGAAGAATTATATGAGTTAATTTGGTCACCAATTGAACCTTATTTGGATGGTATAGAAACTGTATACTTCTCTCCTACAGGATTGTTAAACCAAATACCGTTTGCAGCTTTAGACACCGAAGAGAAGCCTATTTTGGCAAGTCAGTATAATTTGATTCAGCTCAGTAGCACTTATAGCCTTACTGAGACAACTGGTAAACCAAATAATGATAACACCTTATTTATTGGTGGTGTTAACTATGATTATACCGAATCGGGGAATTCAGTTACTTCAAATGATACTCCAAATTTATCAATGCTTAAATCTGTTTCAGGTACGCGAAGTATGGATAGCAAATGGAATTATTTACCTGGAACCCTAAAAGAAATTACAAGTATTGAAGGCTTATTTAAAAACAGTAATAAAACCAGTACTACTTTGACCTCAAAAAAGGCAACTGAAACTGCCTTTAAAAACCTAAGTGGAAATAGCCCAAGTACTATCCATATTGCAACTCATGGTTTCTTTTTTGAAAATCCTAAAACAGCAGAATCATCAACATTAGCTACTAATAATCAAAATGCTTATAAAGTTTCAGAAGACCCATTGTTGCGCTCAGGCTTAATTTTTGCTGGTGCAAATGAGGCATGGACAAAAGGCGAAAATCCTAATAGTGAAGATGACGGTATCCTTACCGCTTTAGAAATCTCTAATCTGGACTTATCTAATACAGATTTAGTAGTGCTTTCTGCTTGCGAAACTGGACTTGGAGATATCGATGGTAGTGAAGGTGTATATGGTTTGCAACGCGCGTTTAAAATGGCTGGTGTAGATGTTATTATCATGAGCCTTTGGGAAGTACCAGATACCGAAACAGCCGAGTTTATGAAAGCCTTTTACAGTAATTGGTTAGGCGGACAAGACATTAGAACCGCTTTTAGAAACACCCAATTAACGATGTCTAATACATACAAAAATAACCCAGAAAAATGGGCTGCTTTTGTGTTGTTTGAGTGAATATTAAATAATGAAGAACTCTATTTTCGCAACTATTCTATTACTCAACTTTGCTTTAAGTTGGTGCCAAGAGGGTAATAATTATAAGCAATGGAAAGACATTATTAAAATTGGTGATAGCTTACACAATGCAAAAAATTACGTCTCTGCAATTGACCAATACAATAAAGCATTTGAATTATCCACAAACAACAATCCAAGTGTAATAATAACGGTAGATAGACTGGAAAATTCTTCCAAATTACTCAAAAGTAATTCTGGTAAAAATATAGACACAATGTTCTTAGAATATGTCAATGATGTCTATCAAGACAATGCTATTCTAAGAGAAGAATTAAAACAAAAATTTTCGGATAACACCAATGCAGAAGAATCACTACTATCGAAGTATTATGCGACTATTTTTAATCTAGCTACTAATGAAAATGAAGTATATACCGACTATAGAATTTACAAAGATTTAGCGTTGATAGAATCTATAAATCATTATTATGAAAACGCACTTTACTTTTTTGAAAAATGGGAAACTATAGAAACTAACAATTTAAGTCATTTTAAATCAGAATATCACAATACAGCTATTCTATATGGTAATATTTATTTCAATAATAAAGACTATGAATCAGCGCTGTCTGCTTATGAAAAAGCAATTTCAATAGATAATAACTCCGCACAAAAAGAAAAACTATTAGAGCAGGCTTTTCTTGCAAGCTATGAGTTGAGAGACAATGCTAGAGTTAATAGCTACTCAGACACATTAATTGAGTTATATACAGCTAAGTATGGTGATTTTAGCTTAAGAACCGCTTGGATGTATAACGAACTCATGGGTTACAATTATTCTATTAATAATTTAAAACTTGCTAAACTGTATGGTGAAAATGCCATAAATTATTATTTAATTAATAAAAGCGTTGGTATCCCAGATTATATTGTAACAAGAAATAACTACCTAAGCCTCTTAAATGAAAGAGAGCTAAAAAACGCTAAACAAAGAGTTTTTGAAAAAGAGATTGAGGCTTATGAGTCATTAAAATTAGTAAATGAAGATTATTTAAAAGTACTAGTCGATTATGTGTCTCTTATCAAAGATGATAAAACAAAAACAAACATTTATAAAAACCATTTAATTTCGGCTATAGAATATTGCCAATCCTTAGACTTATATAAATCAGAATATGTGGATTTTTTCATCTTATTATCTAACTTTTATATAGATAATAATGATGTAGATAAAAATATAAACTTACTTCTCAAGAATCAAGAAACTATAAATGCGTTACCAAAAGAATATGGTTATTTAAATGCTACTATTGCTTGGATACACATGAACTCTAAAAACCATGAACAAGCCATACGCTATGCAGACTTAGCATTAGATTATTTTAACTCCAATTCAACTAATTTACTCGACAAAGAATCTGTAATATCAGTAAAATCTTTAACGCTAATAATACTTGGTAAGTCAGATGAAGGATTTGCATTATTAAATGCTTACAAAACAGAATTAGAAGAAGAAAACTTAACGGATACAAAGGAATACAAAAATGTAGAACTTTACATCCAAGAATTACAAGATTCTGAAGGAAATAATCGTAAAGAAAATTTAGAAAAGTCTTTAAAAGAACTTGAAAATGAAGAGGATAAAAGTGACTATTGCTATGTTGTGTCAGAGTACGCTCAGTTATTAGCACAAGAAGAAAGTTATGAGACTGCTGTACAATATTACTCAAAAGCATATACCTATTATTTAAAAGAACTCGAAAACGAAATTCGCTATAAGGCTACTTCTAGTAAAGATTATAAACTCCAAAATGACGCTTTTGATTTACTTGGTCAGATACAGTATTTAAATTATGTTTTAAATCAATCTGATGCAGAACTAAACCAAAAAGCAATACGCGCTGCATCCACCGTTAAAAACCTTAGGCTGAATACCATGAACTCTATTTTTGAGAAGCTATGGAGTCTTAATGATAAAGAGCTAGATAAAAAGATTTTAGGGTTAAATAATATTTTACTTAAATACTCTTCAATATTTGAATATCGTAAGCAATTAATAGACTTTGCAGAGCGTGTTGATTGGGAAGATGAACAAAAGAAAATAATCAATGAGTCTAAAATTAATATTAACAGTGTTGAAAGCAGAATTCAGGAAGGTTATGCTGCGCTAATCGATTTCTATTTTAAAACTTTTGGTGAAAATCTAATAGTTGTACCCGATTACAAATCTATCAATCTCAACTCCAATAGTGTCTACATAGACTATACAAGAGTTAAAAACTTTGAGAATGAAAATGTATACATAGCATATGTATATTCAGAAAAAAAATCTAATCCGAATATCGTTTATCTAGGTCCTGAAAGTCGACTCGAAGAATTAACCAAATTGAGTACGGTTCAAAATCTGTCATACGATATTCGCGGCTCTTCAGGCAATAGCACTTCAATTGGAGGTAAACACCTATATGAGTTTTTGTGGAAACCAATAAAAGATGTCATATCAAATTCAGACACAATATACTTCTCATTCGATGGTCTTTTAAACAAAATACCTCTAGCTACCTTACAAGATTCAGATGGTGAAATGCTTATTAATAAATATACACTTCATCAAATATCAAATATGAATTCACTAATTGATAAGCAAGAAAAATTATTCGACTTTAATAGTATGCTCTGTTTTGGAGGTATTGATTATAATGGTTCCCAAGACAACGATGATAATAAAGGCTACAGTTTTTTACCGGGCACACTGAAAGAAGTAAACAAAATCAAAGAAATAATTCCAGCCGCTAAAATCTATTCAGGTAAAAACGCAACTGAAGAATTCTTTTGGAGTCTATCTGGTAAATCACCTTCAATACTTCATATAGCTACGCATGGATTTTATAACGAAATTGGAAACAGTACTTCAAAGTTTGGTAAGCATTTTACTGTTGCTCAAAATCCACTGAAACGCACTGGTATTTTGCTCAGCAACGCAAATGAAGGTATGAAGGCTTTAACATCTGGCGTTGATGGTGTATTAACCGCGGATGAAATTTCGCATCTAGATTTAAGAAACACGGAATTAGTTGTTTTATCTGCTTGTGAAACCGCTTTAGGTGATATTGATGGTAGTGAAGGTGTGTATGGCTTACAGCGTGCATTTAAAATGGCTGGTGTAGATGTTATTATCATGAGCCTTTGGGAAGTACCAGACAAGGAAACTTCTGAATTTATGGTACATTTTTATACTAATTGGTCTAATGGGCAAGACATCAGAGAAGCCTTTAGAAACACCCAATTAACCATGTCTAATACATACAAAAACAACCCAGAAAAATGGGCTGCTTTTGTATTATTTGAGTGATAAAAATTCAAATCGCTATTTTTAAGTCTTAAAATGAAACCTCATATAAAATACATATTAATTTTCTTCTTTGCGATTGGCTATTCTCAAGACGATTCTCGAGGTTCGGTTGGTGAAAGCAATGAAAATATAGTTGAGGGCAATAAATATGCTATTATAATTGGTATTTCGGACTATTTTGAGGATAATTTAAAACTCAATTATGCTGATAACGATGCAGCGTTATTTAAAAATTACCTCAGCGATATTGAAAAAATTCCAGAAGAAAATATTGAGCTCTTAATCAATAAAAATGCTGTTGCGCTTAATATAGAAAATGCCTTTAGACAAATAGCCAAAAAAATAGCAGAGAATGATATTGTATATGTCTACTTTGCCGGTCATGGCGATGTGGTTGAAGATTTTGGATATAAAGAAGGTTATCTGCTTGCTGCTGACTCTAACGCTAACAGAGAGTATGTTGGTACTGGTGGCGTAATAGCTTTAGATCGACTAAACAATAGAATTATTAGAGCCTTGACTCAAAAAAACGCGAATGTTATCCTAATTCTTGATGCATGTCGCTCTGGCTTTATTTTCGAAGATGGTCCACAAAAAAATATGGGCACACTACAAGCAATGTTTGAGAATACTTCAAAGTTTTTAAGCTGTGGTGTTGATGAATTGTCTTACGAGAGCAGTGATTTACAACACGGTTATTTTACGCATTATTTTGTAAAAGGTCTCACTGGAGAAGCAGATGATAATGCTGATAATGAGTTGCAATTTAGAGAAATTGATGATTACCTATACGATAATGTCGCCAGTACAGTTTCAGAAAAACACAATCAAAAACAAACTCCGGTTGTAAGAACTAAAGATGCTCGTGCAATCCTCAAAAAAATCAAAGAAGAAGATAAAATAGTTTCATTTGAAGATGTAAAAAAAGCAATAGACCAAACAAAAGTCATTGCTGCAAGAAGTATTACCGATACTGATAAATCGCTTCCTGCTCAAGTTACTCAGTTTGCTAATGCAATTAAAAGTGAATCGTATTACGGAAAGTCTTCAAGCGCTTACGACATCTATAAAAAGGCAAAAGCAGATAATTCAATTTCAGAATCATATCTAGAAAAAATGAAAACAGTGTTGCTCTCACAACTTTCGAGTTCGGCACAGCAACTCATTAACAGATACATTTCAGGTGAAAAAAAGTTACCTAATGCGAGAACATTTCAAAGAGAAGCAAAACATCTTGACATATGTTTAGAACTTATGGATGATGATAACCTGTTAAAGGACAGAATTACCGTGAGTAAGCTAATGCTCGAAGCCTACAGCATTATTAGAAATAGAAATACAGCTAGATATGGTTTAGCGAAAAAGAAACTTCTCAATGCATTAAATATTGAACCCCGAGCAGCTTATGTGCATAATGCTATGGGTATAGTATACAACTACGAAGCTGTTTACGATAGTGCTTATTACCATTTTAATACAGCAAAAAAGCTTATAAACACTTGGGAAACACCTCAAGTAAATCTTGGCGATAATTATATAGACCAATATAAGTTCGATGAGGCAACAGAAATCTTTAACACCGCAGTTGGTATTAATGGAAATGACATATATAGTAAGCTAAGATTAGCCGAGATTAATATTAGCCAAGGTAAATACCATATAGCAGAAAAAATATATAAAGAGATATTAGAAACTGAACGTAATAATTCCGAAGCACTTGAAGGTTTAGCTAACATAGAAACTCTTAAAGGTAATAATCAGGCAGCTAATGAATGGTATACAAAAATCTCTAAGACCAATACTATTGACCTATTAAGATATATCGAAGCCAAAAAATTAGATGATAAATCTGCTGAGCAACTTTTACTTAATGCTATTGATTCCGAACCAGAAATATCGAAAAGATATAGTGACTATGCCGACTATTTAAGAACGAATACATCTAAATTAACACGACTAAAACTTGCAGATTCTTTATACAAAACTGCGATTGTCAACGACAAAAAAAATATTGCTGCCTATGCTGGACGCGCATGGTTGTTTTACAAATTAAATAGAAAAGCAAAATCAAAACAATGGTTTATTGACGGCATTGCAAATAATCCTATTAATTCGGATATTCACTTAAAGTACGGTGAGTTTTTAGAGGTAGCATTCAAAAACGATTCTGATGCAATAACACAATACCAAACCGCTATTGACAAAAACAAGAACAACATTAATGCTTATGTAAAGCTTGTGGATGTATACAACAGACTGAAGGAAACCGACAAGTCAATTGCATTACTTAAAACAGCTATGCAGGAACAACCGAATGTTCCTGAGTTATGGAATCTTCTGGGGAAAACTCATTTTGCTAATGCTAATTATACCGAAGCTATAAACAGTTATAAAAAAGCTATTGCTATTGACGAGTCTTATTCTAAAATTCATTCAAATCTTGGTTACAGTGCCGTTGAGAGTAATGATGTAGATACTGCCAAAAAACACTTCAGCATTTCGTCATCACAAAATAAAGACATAAACGCCTTAGATGATATAGCCGCGTACATTATTAATGCCGCAAAAACTAAAATGAGCTTTGGCACACCTAGTGATGCAAAAGCGCTTTACAAACTGGCATATGATATTCATCCCACATTTACAACAGGATATGAATATGCTAAGTTTTTATACCTACAAGAAGAAACAACGCAATCTATAGAAATAGCTGAATCGCTAGCCGATAAAATTAAAACAAAAGCCAATAAAATAGACATTATAAAACTGCTTGTAAAAGCAACTATTGATGCTAATGACAGTAAAAAATGTGATGCGTATTATAATGGTTTGTTAGCTCTTAAAACCCAACAACAAGATTTTTTATTAGCTGCCGTCTACTCTAGTTATAAAGGTAATTTATCAGCTTACAACAGCCTTTTAAGTAAAGTAAATCCGTTTTTAATTAAGGACAATAAACTCAAAGACGATTACAGTAAGTCTACCGTTTCAAAGTATATTTTGAGAAATTAATTACAAATCCCGTATGCTTCGCAAATAGCATTCTTTATGTCCTCACTAGAAAAACCAAGTGCTTTTAGTTCTTGTTGAAAAGCTGAGTAATCTTTGATCAAGCTTTTATATTCAGATTTGTTGATTAACTCAAAAGAGAAAAATGTGAGGTTGTCTAGGTTAGGAAATTCATCAGTAGTAACAACCCATTCAAAAAAGGTTCCATTAGAAAAAATCGGATTAGCTTTATAAAGTGTTAACTCGTTTGTGTTGAGTTCAAACTTCGCTGTCTTATCATTTTCAATATCTCTAATAAATACGTAATACTTTGAATCTTCATCTGCTCTTTTCCAACCAAACGCAATCTTAGAGCTAGCAATTTTAACTGTATCTCGAGGGAATATCATTAGCTGCTCACCTCTAAACACGCCACCAATAAGTGTAGCATTACCATTGGCGTTTCGTAATTCTTTCCAAATAAGTTTAAAGTATTTACTTGTTAGTCCTGATGAAGATTTAGATTCTTTATTAGAAATGAAATCTTTAAAACTATAATTCCCTTTTTGATTTAACACATAGGCGTTACCCAATTTATCGATACTAAGAATATTTGAAGCATTGTCTAAAACAAACTTATCTGAACGTATGATATAATCTCCTTTTTTAACTACCTGTATAGCATTAGCACTGGTTTTTAGTACAGAGCCATTGACTTTAAATACGCACAAACTGTCCTGAGTAAAAGCACTCTGAAACGTAAAGCAGAAGATTAAGATAAAAGCATACTTTGCCATCCAAATTTTTTGTTTAGATATTCTACCAAATACACATAATAATCTATCATTTCTAAGCCTAAAAGGCATAGCAAAATGATTGGAATTACATCTAGGTATATATTAGTTTGTAACAATAATAAAGCCAAATATAAAAGTAGTACCGAAAAAACGAGTTGAATTGGTCGCTGAATAATATCGAAGACGAAATTATTCTTTAAATATAATTTCATCGTAACATACGTAAGGCCAAAACAAAGTATAATTGCTATAAGATATATTATAAAATTTGGTGCTCTATAAAGCAACGACTTACTAAGAAACATATTCATAATGTTTGCGTGTATTGTAACGCCATATGTATCAGGTACTGCTCGACCAACCCAGGCTTTATTTAAAGGTGTGAAATGTTTATCTTCAATATCAAATTCAGGATTCTCATCACCTAAATACCCCAATAAAACAATAGCATTTTTCATTGCTGGAATGGTCTCTGAAGCCATGACTTCTTCAATATCAAAACTTAAAAACATATCGTCTCCACCAATGTAGTTGATAGGAATAGGCTTTTTTAATCGCTGGTCTATAAAATCGGTATCTATCTGACCTGATTTAAGTAATAATTCAGCAGAAAAGCTATGCGCATCTAAATTTTTATTATAGCCTAAAAAATCTCTTACTACAGTATTTTGCCCTTCTAAATCTAGATTAATATAACCTTTGGATGCATCAGGAATATTAAAATAATCATGGTTTTCGACTATGGAATCTCCATCTTTATAATACGATAAGACTAGGTTTGGTGTGCGAGATAATGTCTCTTTGAGTATAGAGTCTGTAAAGGCTAATTTTAAATCCTTAAAAATGATATCTACACCTAGAGCTTTTGGGTTATTACCATTGACCTTATCTATAGCTTGAGCCAACTCAAAGCGATTAGCATGTTTAACGTTTACCAGTACTATATTATCACTTCGTTTGGATGAATTAAAGCGTTCAGAATAAAAAATATCTGTGAATTTGAAGTCTTTGAACGCCTTTTCAAAAGGATCTAAAACAGCAAGATTAATAAAAGTGAAGTATAAGATTCCAGCTATTACAAAAGTCATAACGGTGCTTAAAAAAGCATCTTTAACTAATTGGTTTGCCTTAATCTTACTCATTATTTAGAGTTATATCTTATAAACATTAAGGCTAAATTTAATAAAACCAATATAGACTCAAAATAAAAAGTAAACATAATCTTATCCTTGTTTTGATGATCTGTAGATAATAACATCATAACACGCTTTGAAAGACCCGCTTATTCCATCCAATTCTTAGATCTTTTCACAGCTTTATGCCATTGATTGATTAGCTGTTTTTGCTTTGAAGTATCTGTATTAGGCGCTATTACTTTATCTGCATTCCATTGCATTCTTAATTGTTTTATACTTTGATAAAGACCTACAGCCAAGCCGGCTAAATAAGCTGCACCTAATGCAGTTGTCTCCAAATGTTTTGGACGTACAACTTCACAATTAAAAATATCAGATTGTATTTGTAACAATAAGTCATTTGCTGATGCACCACCATCAACACGCAGCTCTTTTATCTGCATGTTAGCATCATTTTCCATCGCCTTTACAATATCGTAAACCTGAAGCGCAATACCTTCGAGAGTTGCTCTTGCAATATGCGCTCTTGTTGTACCGCGAGTAATACCCATAATACTTCCTCTAGCATAGGGATCCCAATATGGTGCTCCTAAACCAGTAAATGCTGGAACCACTACTAACCCGCCACTATCTTCTACCTCATTAGCTAAAGCTTCTATTTCTTTAGCTTCATCAATAATGCCAATACCATCTCGTAACCATTGTACGGCAGCACCACCAACAAAAACACTTCCCTCTAAGGCATAATGTGTTTTTCCATTAATTTGCCATGCAATGGTAGTTAATAGCTGATTTTGAGATAATACAGGCTTTTTCCCTGTATTCATAAGAAGAAAGCAACCTGTACCATAGGTGTTTTTAACCATTCCTTTTTTTGTACATAACTGCCCAAAAAGCGCTGCTTGTTGGTCGCCAGCAATACCTGCAATTGGAATCTTATCTCCAAATAAACGGGTATAACCATATATTTCTGAAGACGATTTAACTTCAGGCAACATTGTTTTTGGAATATCAAATAATTCTAGCAACTCATTATCCCATAATAAATCATGGATATTAAACAACATGGTCCTTGATGCGTTGCTCACATCTGTAACATAAACCTGTCCTTCAGTCAGTTTGTAAACCAACCATGTGTCAACCGTACCAAAACATAAATCGCTGTTTTGCGCTAATGTTCTGGCGCCATCAACATTATCTAATATCCAATGTACTTTGGATGCAGAAAAATAAGCATCGATGATTAGACCTGTTTTATTTTGAATTAAGTCTGAATAACCGTTTGATTTTAGTTCATCACAAAATGATGCTGTTCTCCGGTCTTGCCATACGATGGCATTATATAAAGGTTTACCAGTAACACGATTCCAAACAATTGTAGTTTCGCGTTGATTGGTAATACCGATACCAGCAATTTGCTCAACATTGATTCCTTGAGAAAGTACGTTCTTAATTGTATCATATTGCGATTGCCATATCGCTTCTGGATCATGTTCTACCCAACCATTCGCAGGAAATAACTGTTCAAAACTTTGTTGTGCTGATGTCACTTCATTGCCCTCGCTATCATAAGCTATTGTCCTACTAGATGTGGTGCCTTGGTCTAATGCAATTATAATATCTTTAGTCATAGTCTTGTATTAAATAGCCTTTTGCTAAGTTTTTAAAATCTTCGACTTGCTGATTTCTCCAATCTAGTGATTTTTTAAGTTCAGATTGAAGAATATCTGCAACTAGTTCTGAACATTCAACAGCTGCTTTTGCATCGATAAAAAGCAAACGGATTCGTCTTGCCAAAACGTCTTCGACTGTACGTGCCATTTCGTTCTTAATAGCCCAATATATTTGTCCTATTACAAATTTATAGTTTGGATGAAGTAAAGTGTTATACTCAGGGTTAGCGTTTACAAAAGACTCTAGTGCAATAGCGTCATTTCCATAGTACCATAAATCTTTAGGAATAGAGTTTTTAAGCGCTTTTGGTATACTACCATGAATCTTTAGTGTTTCTGTTTTTACCTCAACGTTATCAAGTTGATGCACCGTTATAGCTTTATTCACGACATCTTCACTCATCTCTCTATAAGTCGTCCACTTTCCGCCAACAATTGTAAGTAATCCACTATCGGAGTGAATAATTTCATGACTACGTGAAATCTCTTTTGTATTGCTTTTATCTCCTTCTGGTGCGACTAAAGGTCGTAGTCCAGCAAAAACAGATAATACATCATCTTTTGTAGGCGCTTTAGGAAAATACTCGGCCATTGTTGACAGTATAAAATCAATTTCTTCCTTTAAAGCAAGTGGTTCAAATTTTGGTTTGTTGACTGGTGTATCAGTAGTACCAACTAATACCTTATTGTGCCAAGGAATTGCAAATAACACACGACCATCACTAGTTTTAGGAACCATTAATGCGGTGTCACCTTTTAAGAAAGAACGATCAAAAACTAAATGAATGCCCTGACTCGGTACTACTTTTAAGCTTCTTTTCTTTCGGCCTGCCAACTTTAATATCTTATTTGAAAACACGCCAGTAGCATTAACAACAACTTTAGCCTTGACAGTTAAATTGTCGTTTGTTTCTGTATCTAACACTTTAACACCTTCAATTTGGCCGTTATTATTCTTTATAAAATCAACGACCTGAAAGTGATTGAGAATTACTGCACCTTGTTCTGTAGCAGTTTGCGCCAAATTAAGTGCTAAGCGCGCATCATCAAATTGCCCATCTAAATAAGTAACGCCACCTGTGAGTCCGTCTGTCTTTAATTCCTTTATATGTTCTGAAGCTTCTTCGGCAGAAACAATCTTTGATTTTCCAATTGATAAATTCTGAGAAAGCCAATCGTAAACTTTTAGCCCAACACCATAAAAGTATTTATCCCAATATGCATAATTAGGGATTAAAAAGGTTTGTCGCTTGAAGAGATGATTTACGTTTTTCTCAATCAATCCACGTTCTTTTAATGCATCTTTAACCAGCTTTATATTTCCTTGTGCTAAATAACGAACGCCTCCATGAACCAGTTTAGTACTCCGGCTAGATGTACCTTTGGCAAAATCAAAGGCTTCAAATAGGGCTACTTTAAATCCTCTCGAAGCCGCATCAACTGCTACTCCTAACCCACTTGCGCCACCACCAATAATTACAATATCATAAAGGTTAATGGTTTTGAGCTGTTCTAACTGATATTCTCTATTAAACACAGGTTTTACTTAATATTAGATAATTTTAATGATAAAATTGCAATAGCTGTCAGCATCATAATTAATAAAAAGAAAATTAAGCTTCAAGCTAAATCTATCTGAAATATAATCTAAAATTATGGGGTCATCTAAAAATCTTACAAAATCATAAGACCAAACGCTTAAATTGCTTTTTGGTATCAAAATAACCTAAGTAGTTAAAAGTAAAAACCCCTAATAATTAAGGTCGTTTGAGGCAACTAAAAAAACACAAATTATAAGTTCATATGGATTTTGCTTTTTTTCACCTCGACAGGATAATAATGCCTTAGCACTACGGGCTGAAAATTAAAAAGACATAAAATAAAAAAGCAAGCTTTATATGTTGCTTGCTTTTTTGATGTATTCGTGACCTCGACAGGATTCAAACCTGTAACCTTCTGAGCCGTAATCAGATGCGCTATTCAGTTGCGCCACGAGGCCGTTTTTAAGTGGGTGCAAATATAATACAATATTTAAAAAACAACCAAACTATTCATTTCAAAATTCAATTGGTTATTTTTGAACTGAAAAAAAGTCACAATACGTGTTTAACGAAATCATTGGCTATTTAGGAGCTTTACTTGTAGGCTTGGTTTTAGGTCTTATTGGTGGTGGTGGTTCTATTTTAACTGTGCCCATATTAGTTTATTTGTTAGGCTTTAATCCAATTATTGCAACCGCCTATTCATTATTTATAGTTGGTAGCACAGCAACTATTGGCACTTTAAGAAATCTAAAAGATAGATATATCGATTTTAAAACGGCAATAGTTTTTGCAATACCTTCGATAATTACGGTTTATGTAGTTAGAAGCTTTGTTATACCTAACCTACCAAAGGTGTTTTTCGAAATTGGTGAGTTTAAGTTTACAAACTCCATTTTTATTATGCTCTTCTTTGCTCTTGTAATGTTTTTAGCAGGTTGGTCTATGATAAAATCGAAACCCATTATAGAAGAGAAAGAGTTAATCAAATTAGATAAAGTTCATTATTTCACAATTATAACACAAGCTATAGGTATAGGAGTCTTAGCTGGTTTAGTGGGTGCCGGTGGTGGTTTCCTTATTGTTCCTGCGCTAGTATTGTTAGTCAAATTACCAATTAAAAAAGCAATTAACACATCACTATTCATCATTGCAATACAATCATTAATTGGTTTTCTGGGTGATGTAAAAACATTAGATATAGATTGGGAATTTTTATTGATTTTTACAGGAATTTCTATTATCGGTATATTTATTGGCTTATCTATCGCTAAAAAAATGTCCGCTAAGAATCTAAAAACCTACTTTGGCTATTTTACTATAGTAATGGCAATAATTATATCATTTAAAGAGTTACTGTAAATTCATTTAAAAGAAATAAAAACAATACAACTAGTCTAGGTTTTGTAAATTTGAACTCCAAAAAATTGAAAATGAAGATAGAACAATTATATACCGGATGTTTATCACAAGGTGCATATTATGTAGAGTCTGATGGTGAAGTAGCAATCATTGATCCTTTACGCGAAATTCAACAGTATATTGACAAAGCTGAAGCAAATAATTGCGAAATCAAATATATTTTAGAAACACATTTTCATGCAGATTTTGTTTCTGGTCATGTAGATTTAGCAAAAAAAACAGGAGCTACTATTGTATATGGTCCAGGTGCACAAACTGATTATGATATGCATTCTGCAATTGATGGAGAAGAATTAAAACTAGGTAAACTTACTTTCAAAGTTTTGCACACACCTGGGCACACATTGGAATCTGTAACGTATTTATTAAAGGACGAAAATGAAAAAGATTATGCTATTTTCTCTGGTGACACATTATTCTTAGGTGATGTAGGTAGACCCGATTTAGCCATAAAATCTGACCTTACTAAAGAAGATTTAGCTGCAATGATGTACGATTCTCTAAGAAACAAAATCATGCCTTTGGCTGATGATGTTATTGTATATCCTGCTCATGGCGCAGGTTCTGCATGTGGTAAGAATTTGAGTAAAGAAACTGTTGGTGTTTTAGGTGAGCAAAAGCAAACCAATTATGCATTACGGTCAGACATGACTAAAGATGAATTTGTAAAAGAATTGCTTGATGGCATTGCTCCACCACCACAATATTTTGCAAAAAATGCAATGCTAAATAAAAAAGGGTATGCAGATTTTGATACGGTTTTAGAAACCGGAAATATTGCGCTCAGTCCTAAACAATTTGAAGATTTAGCTAATCAAAAATCTGCGCTTGTTCTTGATGTAAGACCACAATCAGAATATATAAAAGGGCATATACCTAACTCTATTTTTATTGGACTTAATGGCCAATTTGCTCCATGGGTAGGTGCATTAATTTCAGATATTAATCAACCTATTTTATTAGTTGTACCTGAAGGTAAATCTGCTGAGGCTGTTACAAGATTATCTCGTGTAGGCTATGATAACACATTAGGATATCTTGAAGGTGGTATTAATGCTTGGGAGGCTTCGGGTAAAGACATTGATACTTTAGAATCTATCTCTGCTGAAGAATTTGCTAGTGAAGTAAAACGTAAGGACTTAAATATTCTTGATGTTCGTAAAGATGGAGAATACAATTCTATGCATTTAGAAAATGCACAGCACTTTGCATTGGATTATATTAATACTAATATGCATCAGATTGATAGAGATAAAACATATCATATTCATTGTGCTGGTGGTTACAGATCGGTAATTGCTGCCTCTATTTTAAAAGCTAGAGGTTTTCATAACCTTGTTGATGTAGCAGGTGGATTTGGAGCCATCAAAAAAACGGATCTACCAACTACAGACTTTGTTTGCCCTTCTAGTTTATAGTTGAGTAACAAACACAACCCTTTGTTTATCAGTATTTTATAAATATATTTTTTCGTTTATAATAATTTTAACACGGAAAATTTTTATTTACTAGACGAGTGGTCATATCTTTGAACCATCAAATTTAAAAATGGAAAAAACATTAAAACGCGATATAAAGATTGATACCCTTTTGGATAAAGGTATGGAGTTGTTGTGGTCTAAGGGTTACAATGCAACTAGCGTCAACGATATTGTAAAAGCGGCTGATGTGCCTAAAGGATCTTTCTATTTTTATTTTGAAAGCAAAGAAGATTTCGCGGTAAAAGCCATTGATAAATATTTTGAACAAAACTTTGTACCGTTAAAGGGTATTCTTCTTGACAAATCGATTTCACCAAAACAACGATTATTAAACTTTCATGATTTCAGATATAATATGCTAAAAAATGAAATGGATTGTAAAATGGGGTGTTTGGCTTGTAATATTGGAAATGAAATGTCGGAGCATAGTGAACTGATTAGAAATACAATATTGAAAAAAGAAGGATATATTTTGTCACTGATTACTGGAGTTATTCAAGAAGCACAAGACTTAGGTGAGATTTCGAATATAATGCCAGCAGCTGATATAGCAGCATTTATTGAAGATGCTGGAAAAGGGTCAATGACAACTATGAAAGAAATGAATAGTTCATATCCAATAGATAATTTTATGAACATGGTTAAAAATGTTCTTTTAAAATAATTTTTTTTATTTATTTAATAGACGACTGGTCAATTATAATTAATTTTAATTTCTTGTCCTCTAACATATGAACATATTCGTCTTATAAATAAAACTAACAAACGACCATCATTAATAAGTAATTGACTGGTCATATAACCAAAAGACAATGAATGCACTTAAAAAAGTAAAAGACTCCGCAAACAAGTTTGCTGTAAACTGGGCAAAATTTGTAATCAAAAGAAAATGGTATGTACTTCTCGCCTCAATTATTCTTGCCATGGGATTAGGTTCTCAAGGTAATATGGAATTTGATGGCGATTATCATGTCTTTTTTAGCAAATCCAACCCAGAATTAGAAGCTTTTGATGCGCTCCAGGAGAAATACACCAAGGACGATAATGTAATCTTAGTTTTATCACCTTCAAATAAAAATGTATTTACCAAAGAGAATCTTACAGCTATTGAAGAGCTTACAGCCGAAGCTTGGAATACACCTTATTCATCTCGTGTAGATGCGCTCACAAACTTTCAACATACAAGTGCACAAGGTGATGATCTTTATGTTGATGATTTATCATACGAATCGCATTTAAAAACCGAGTCCGACGTATCTCAAATAAAAGAAAAAGCACTAAAAGAGCCTTTACTTGTTAACCGTATAGTTAATGAGTCTGGTAGTGTTACTGCGGTAAACATCACGGTAAGATTACCTGGAAAGGATAGTGCCACAGAAATCCCTGAAGTAACTACGTTTGTTAGAGAAATGATAGCCAACTTTAAAGAATCTCACCCAAACTTTGAAGTGCATAGCTCTGGCCTTGTTCCTCTAAATACTGCGTTTTTTGAATCTTCTATGAAGGATTTAATGCTGACAATGATAATGCTGGTAATTGTCATCATCACAACATTTATTTTAACCCGAAATATATACAGTACTATAGCAACATTAGTGGTTGTAATGTTCTCAATTATGAGTGCGGTTGGGTTTGTTGGAATAATGGGTATTAAACTCACTCCACCATCATCCGTATTTCCAACTATGATTCTAACCTTAGCTGTTGCTGATAGTATTCATATACTCATCACCATGCTGCAAAAAATGCGGAAAGATGGCCTAAGTAAAATAGATGCCTTAATCGAATCTATGCGACTTAATTTTATGCCAGTTTTCATTACAAGTTTAACAACTGTTATCGGTTTTCTTACTATGAATTTCGGAGATGTTCCGCCGTTTTGGGACTTAGGAAATATCACGGCTTTTGGTATGACCATGGCTTTTATTTACTCAACAACGGCATTACCTGCATTAATGGCTATTCTGCCTGTAAAATCTAAAGTTAAGACCGAAAAAACTGTAACGCCAAAAGCAAATTGGTATACGTCTTTGGGTAACTATATTGTAAAACAACCTGTGCGTTTAACGGTTATATCTCTCGCTATTATTTCAGGATTAACTTATTTGGCAACTAAAAACGAATTTAATGATGAGTTCATTAACTATTTTGATGAAAGTGTTGAATTTAGAACGGACACAGATTATATAAGTGAAAACTTAACAGGTATTTATAATGTGGAATATTCCATTGGAAGTGGCGAAAGCGGTGGCATAAATAACCCCGAATATTTAAACAATCTTAATGCTTTTGAAACCTGGTTAGAACAACAGCCTGAAGTAGTCCATGTCAATGCATTTAGCGAAGTTGCAAGACGAGTGAATCGTTCTATGCATGGTGATGATGAAGCTTACTACAGAATTCCTGATAATCGGGAGGAAGCTGCGCAATACCTTTTACTGTATGAGCTATCATTACCTTTTGGACTTGATCTTAACAATCAAATCAACGTTGACAAATCCGAAACTCGAGTAACAGTCACTATAGAAAATGTAACAAGTGCAGATATGATTGCATTCTCTAAACGTGGTGAAGATTGGCTAAAAAATAATACACCCGAAGCTATGCATGCTATTGGCGTTAGCCCAACACTAATGTTCTCTAAACTTGGATTTAGACAAGCAGATAGCATGTTTAAAGGAAATGTTATCGCATTAATCTTAATCTCAATAGTGTTGATTTTTGCCCTTAGAAATTTAAAACTTGGAGTATTGAGCATCATTCCAAACGTAGCTCCTGTTTTAGTAGGCTTTGGACTATGGGCTTTATACAAAGGGCAAATCAATACTGGAATGGTTATCGTTTTTGGAATGACTTTAGGAATCATCGTTGACGACACTGTTCACTTTATGAGCAAATTTTTAAGAGCGCAGCGAGAGCTTGGTTATAATGCAAAAGAAGCAGTAGTCTATGCATTTGAAACCGTAGGTAAAGCTTTGGTTACAACAACAATTGTATTATTAACTGGATTCGCAGTAATGTCAACTTCGTCATTTGCTTTAAATAGTTATATGGCGAGAATTACAGTAATCATAATACTTGCAGCATTAATCATTGATTTTATTCTATTACCATCATTACTGATTTTAACAAGTAGTAACAAAACAATTATAAACACAAACAACAAAAATTAATTATCATGAATTTTTTAAAACATAATCATAAAAAAAAATTAGTGCTTTTTGGATTAGCATTTTCAATAGTAGGTGTATTGAGTGCACAAACTCCTGAAGAACGCGGATTAGAAATAGCAAAAGCTGCTGAACAAGCTGACTTAGGATTTAACAGCTCTACAGTAGAATTAAAAATGACCTTAAAAAATAAAAATGGGCAAACAAGTGAGCGTTCATTAACCACCAAGACCTTAGAATTGACCGAAGATGGTGATAAATCTCTTATCGTGTTCAATAGCCCTAAAGATGTAAAAGGCACATCTACTTTAACATTTACGCACAAAGTAGGTTCTGACGACCAGTGGTTATTTCTACCTTCTATTAAGCGTGTGAAAAGAATTTCTTCTAATAACAAATCTGGTCCTTTTGTAGGAAGCGAGTTTGCTTACGAAGATTTGTCATCACAAGAAGTAGAAAAGTACACTTATAAGTTCGTAAAAGAAAATGGTGCGTTGCTTATTGTTGAGCAAGATCCTGTAGATCCAAAATCAGGATACACCAGAAGGCTAGTAAGCTATAATAAAGATAAAGGCTATCGCATTGAAAAAGTAGAGTTTTACGATAGAAAGAATGCGCTTTTAAAAACTTTGACCTATTCAGGTTACAAATTATATAAAGGCAAGTTCTGGAGAGCATCAGTTTTCAATATGGTAAATCATCAAAGTAATAAAGAGACGCGTTTAGATTTTAATGATTACAACTTTGATGTAAATCTTACTGAAGACGATTTTTCTCAAGTAGCCTTAAAAAGAGCTGGAAAATAGTAACTCTTAAAAGCAAAGTAATGCCGTTAACTATTTAATTTCATGGTATTTATAGTTTAGTATTTGATTAATAGCAATAGTTTTCGGCATTTTCTTTTTTATTTCATTTAAGATGAGAATCAAACACATAATAACTCAATTATTTAGTCTTGTCATAGTATTTGCATTAAATACTGTAATTGCTCAAGAAGACAGTAAATCCACAACTCAAGATTTTGAGCTCGAGGTACAAAGTGAGTATCGTTATTTTACGGATAGCCCTCAATTTCAAGGTCAGAAAGACCATTTTCCATCTATAGCCATAATTCCAGAGTATAACATAGAATGGAATAAAGGTTATGAAAGCATCAACTTTACGGGTTTCTTTAGATTAGATCGTGACGATAACAGAACACATTGGGACATAAGAGAACTTTATTATCAAAAAGCGGCCAATAATTGGGAGTTTAGTGCGGGTCTAAAAAAAATATTTTGGGGCGTTACAGAAAGTAATCATTTGGTTGATATAATTAATCAGACTGACGCCGTTGAGTCATTTGATGGTGAAGCTAAGCTTGGGCAACCCATGTTACAATTTACTTTAACCACTGATTATGGTAATTTTGATTTTATCTACATGCCGTTTCATAGAAAACGTGTTTTTCCAGGTGAAAGAGGACGACTTAGATTTCCTACGGTAATTGATGAAAATGATATAGGCTATGAAAGTGGTGCAGAAGAATGGCGGCAAGACGTGGCCTTTAGATGGTCGCATTACATAGGTGCCTTTGATATCGGTATTTCTCATTTTTACGGTAATGGACGTGAACCTCTTTTTACATTTGACCCTAATGGGCAAATTAATGCCTTTTATCCTGTTATTAACCAAATTGGTTTAGACCTTCAAGCAACTCATAATGCGTTTTTATGGAAGTTTGAATCAATTTATCGCAGTGCTGATGCACAAGATTTCTTTGCATTGACTGCAGGATTGGAATATACCTTTAGTAACATTGACGGTAATGGTTTGGATATTGGTCTTTTGGGCGAATATCTTTATGATGACAGAGATGAATTGGCATTAAATGCGCTTCAAAATGATTTTTTCTTTGGAAGCAGAATTGCACTAAACGATACTCAAGACACGTCTATCCTTGTTGGCGGAATTGCAGATTTAGAATCCAGTAGTAAGATTTTTAGTATTGAAGCTTCAAGACGCATTGGCAGTAGCTGGAAGGCTGAGCTAGAAGCTCGAATTTTTAGCAGTATAGACCAATCAGAATTTATTCTGTCTAACTTCAGTCAAGACAGTTTTCTAAGATTTACACTTTCTAAATTTTTCTAAACGATTTCTGCGCTTAGGCCAGCTTGCAAAAGCTTAGAGCATCGCGGTTTTAAGTCTTCGTAAGGTCCAGTTTTAACGGTACACTTTCCTTTATAATGAACTATAATAGAGCATTGCTCTGCTTGTTCTGGAGTATGATCACAAGCATAAATGAGTGTATCAATAACGTGGTCAAACGTATTGACATCGTCGTTAAATAAAACAATTTCGTTTTGCTTAACAACGTCTTCCTTTATTAATAATTCTTCTTGAGTTTTTTCCTGTGAACCCATATGTAGTTGTGATTACGGCTAATTTAAAAAAATATTTAATAGTGAAACGAAAAAGAACTTCAATTAGATATGATTATAGTGTTAAAATTTAATTGATCTATAAACAAATGGATTGTTTGATGGTAATCAAACAATCCATTAAAGATTAATATGTGTAACAATTTAATTAGTTACAAGGTCCTAATAAAGTCCAACCACCGGAAACGCGTTCATATAGATTACCGAAATAAGTGACTTGATCACCTATGCTATAATTAACACCACTTTGCCATTCTGGTACTCCATCACATGGTCCTGAAGGCGTATCAGGATACATAAACTCTAAAGCTATGATGTCATTACCATTAAACTCACCGTCTTCACTTGTCGAAAAGCAGGCTTGCATAACAGAAGTTAAATCTCTACCTGTTGGTGTACCAGGTATATGCACTGCACCATCAGATCCTGAACCTTCATTACCTTGAGCTTGCGGCGGACAACTCAAACGGTCAAACCAATCCGAATGACGAAAACCTACAGAGTGACCAATTTCATGAGTAATTACATGCTCATTAACATTGGTTGAGAATTGCTCAATACCATAAATTTGCACAAACTTATTTGGTCTGCCTGCAGATGTTGGGAAACCAGCAACACCACCTGTTCCACTAGGATTATTTACGGTATTGTCATACACAACCATATCAGCAGCCTGAAAGTTAGTGCCAAAGGTTAAGTTAAATTGTAAAGCAGTATTCAAATTATTATAGTTGTTCACTGCCCATTGCAATGCCGTTTGTGCTTTACTTGATAGAGCTTGAGTACCACCAGTATATCCTAAGATATCTATATTTCGAAACTCACCTTCAACTAAGTTAAATGTTCTATACTGACGGGTTTCGGCAGAACTTGCATCAATCAACAAGTTTAGCTCTTCTCTTGTAAACGTAATATCATTTCCGATATAAATACGTTCTTCTATGGTTCCATCAGGTAAGTGGAAATCTCCTAATGTAATAGCACCTACATCAATATCTAGATCTTTGATACCATTCAATACATTAGGATCAGTTACCGGTGTTCTGTTTGCAGCGCCTTCGGCATTTATAATATTATCAGTTTCCGAGTTAAGGAGTTCATCGTTTGCCTCATCTTTTTGGCAGGCTGTAAAAATAAACGTACCAAGGCATAACATAAAAGTCCAAAGTTTTAAAGTCTTTTTCATTTTAAAAGTTTAAAAATTAATGATTTGTTTTATTCGATTACGTAATCTGGGGCGTAGAAGATTTAGGCAAAATACAATGAGGTAATTGCTATAAAAAGACTACGAATAAATAATATTATTTACGTAAATGTACGTATTAAAATGAAGATTGGATTACGGTAAAACCGTAATTATATTAATTTTTTATGTTAAATTATGATAATTTTTTACAGCAATCTCAATAATAGTAGTTATTTATTGATATTTTTCTATTTGACGAATTTCGTTGAAATCCAATTATTTTTAACAATTTTCTCCTGAAATGTTAAATTATTAACATTGCAAACCGAAGTAATTACAGGCAAATCCTCTTCGTAAAAACCACTTAAAAACAAAATACCGCTTGCGTTTAAGCACTCGGCATATTTTGGAATATCAGCTAAGAGAATATTTCGATTAATATTGGCAATAATTATATCATAGCTTTTATCAGCAAGAAGTGAAACATCACCTTCATAAACCAAAATGTTTTTGCAATCATTTCGTTCAACGTTTTCCAAACTATTGAGATAACACCAATTATCAATATCTATAGCATCTAGTTTAGATGCACCACATTTTTCGGCTAAAATTGCAAGAACACCTGTACCACAACCCATATCTAACACTGATTTATCGGTAAAATCATTTTGAAGAATATGTTGAATCATCATATGAGTAGTTTCATGATGCCCAGTACCAAAGCTCATTTTTGGCTCTATAATAATGTCATAATCGGTAGTTGGCTTATCATGAAAAGGTGCTCTAACGGTTACCTTATCATCTACAATAATTGGTTGGAAGTTTTTTTCCCACTCCGCATTCCAATTGGTTTGTTCTATATCTCGAAAAGTGAATGTAATTTTGAATTCATCTGATTTCAAAATAAAAATCTCATCAAGAATATTTTCTCGCCATTCGTCTTTTTGTATATATGCAGTAAGACCATTTTGTGTTTCCACAAAACTTTCAAACCCTGCATAACCCAATTCAGCAATTAAAATTTCGGTTGCTGGTTGAAGTGGTTTTATTAAAAATTCATAGCCTATGTAGATAGACATGACTAAAATGCATTAACTATAGCAAAAAAGTCTTCCGCTTTTAATGAAGCGCCTCCTATTAATCCACCATCAACATCTGGCTTGCCAAAAATCTCTTTTGCATTATTAGGTTTTACACTACCACCGTAAAGAATAGTTGTGTTTTCAGCAACTTCATCACCATATTTGTCACGAAGTGTTTTTCTTATAAAAGCATGCATGTCTTGTGCTTGCTCTGGTGTAGCTGTTTCTCCAGTACCAATTGCCCAAACGGGTTCGTAAGCTAAAACGATATGTTGCCATGCTGAAGCTTCTAAATGAAATAATGCATTTTTAATTTGGCTTTCAACTACCGCTTCTTGATTACCGGCTTTTCTATCTGCTAATTCCTCACCAAAACAAAAGATTGACCTAAGTCCATTTGCTAAAGTTTGGTCTACTTTTTTTGCCAAACTCTCATCAGTCTCATTAAAATAGGCACGACGCTCACTATGGCCAAGAATCACAGTTTTTACTCCAATACTGTTTAACATGTTTGCACTGACCTCACCTGTATATGCACCATTATCTGCAAAATGCATATTCTGTGCAATCACTTCTATATCAGTCCCACCTAATTCTGAAACAGCATATTGAAGGTTAACATATGTTGGTGCTACCATAACCTCAGCATTTGAGGATTTTGTTTGCTGTTTTAAATCTGAAAGTAATTGATGCGTTTCAGAATGATTATTATTCATCTTCCAGTTACCTGCTACGATATGTTTTCTCATGTTAAAAGTGTATTGCTTGTTTCTTAATTGACAAAAATAAAATTATTAAGCTAAAATGGTAGATTAATTACGTCAACTATTTATGAATTTAATTTTACTCTTGGGTCGAGCCATGCATAAATGATATCAACTAAAATATTGATAGAGATAAAAAGCGTTGCGATTACTAAAACTGCCCCCATGATCACTGGCAAGTCTAACGTATTTAATGCATTTACAATTTCTTTGCCTAAGCCATTCCAGCCAAAAATATATTCCACAAAAACTGCTCCTGCTAACATAGAGGCAAACCAACCAGAAATTGCAGTAACAACTGGATTTAAAGCGTTTTTAATTGCGTGATTTTTAATTATTTGAAACTCTGTTAATCCCTTAGCTCTAGCTGTCCTTATGTAATCTTGTGTTAAAACTTCTAATAAAGAATTTCGCATCAATTGAATAATCACAGCCAATGGTCTAATACCTAAAACTATTGCTGGAAGAATAAGGTTTTTCCATTTTATACTAAGGCGTTCACCAAAGTTATCGAGCTCGTATAAGCTACCTGTCATTTCTAGATTTGTGTACTTGTGTAACACAAAACCAAACAGCCATGCAAATAATATGGCGCTGAAAAACGAAGGCACACTCATACCAAACGTACTAAACACTTGTATAGCTCTATCAATCCAAGTATCCTTTTTTAATGCTGAAACTACGCCAAATATTAACCCTAAAAACATTGCTATTGCAATGGCAGATACTGCCAAAACAAAAGTATTGGGTAAAGTTTCTCCTATAACCTGGCTTACGCTTTTACCTTGTTTAGAAAATGAAGCTCGTAAATAGGGTAATTTAATTGCTGTAGTTGTACCACCTATTGTAAATAGTTTTGCTGCTATATATTTTTCTTTATCTAAATACGTGTAATCTTCATTATTTGTGGAATGAAAAGACACTGGAGATAAATCGTTTAGATAATAAAGATATTGCGTTTCCAATGGTTTATCAAAGCCATACTTCTTTTTAACAGCTTCTACCTGCTCAGCAGTTTGATTTTGCCCTAACATCATTTTTGCAGGATCACCAGGTAAAACTGTGAATAATAAAAAAATGACGGTTACTACTCCTACTAGAGTTAATAGTGCATAAAAAACTTTATTTAAAAGATACGTTAGCAGATGTTCATTATTTATAGGAAGCGATAATTTTATTTACCTCTTCGATTGTGTAGTTTCTAAATTCAAAATCATCTCCAAAAATTCGTTTCGCATTTTCTTCGACAGTATCTAAAAACCCAGCCTCTTTTCTAAGTTTATTTACATTTTCAAGATCTTTTATTGGCCACATAAAGCTAATAGGATTATCAGAATTTAGTCCATAAGAGCTTCCTTGTGTTCCATAAATTTGAGCTTCACCTCGCTCCATTAAATAACGGTCCTCCATCATAGCTGCTAGTCGCTTAGGCAATTCTCCATTAGCTGCGGCTTCCTTAATTACTGGAAGATACTCTTCGATACTATTAGAATGCTGAATAACATACCAAGCTGAAGTATTTGTAGGTTCGCCAACTAGAGATTTTCCTGGATAACCATTTTTATCAATAATAGCTTTAATGAACTTAAGGTTTGAACTATCGATTTCCATTTGCATTTTCCATGTTTCCATAGACATATTACTTCTGTAGCGTTGATCCTCTACCAAAACACTATCAAGTTGACGCTTAAGGTTGAATTTAAGATTAGGTAATGCATTTGGCAGCTCTTGCAGTTCAACATCCTCAATATCATTCCAATGTGCTTTGTTCAAGACTGTTCCTTTATTTAGAACTACAATTCCAGGATTAGCACGAACAATAGTTTTTACCACTTTTTCATCGCACAAATAGGTGTCAAAATTTAGGTCGTAATCTGCTTTAAGTTGTTGCTTTGCATCGTCTCCAGATGCAGACAAGCCAATGACCGTATATCCTTTTCTTATAGCATCATCAGTGAACGCCTTAAGTTTTTGTAGACCATCTTGTTCAGAATTGTAAATGTTATACATCGCTACAATTACTAGGTTATCTATTCCTAGAAAGTGAGTGGTTAAATCTTCGTCATCAGACTCGATAGAGAAATCTTGAATAGATGGAATATAACCTTCGTCAATTGTTTTTGTCTCAACACCAACATATTCTCCATCAACTGTTGGGTAACTACCATTTGTGACATATTCTTTTTCTTCACCATTAACATTAAACGTCCAGGTATATTCAATTACAGGTTTAGCCGCATCTTCTGGTACAGCCATTTCATCAGATAAGTTGTTTCCTATCTTATAAGCTCTAAAATCGATAGCTGGCAAATGCATTAGTACATGATATCCAAACCATAATGATATTATAAAACTCAATAAGGCAACTATAGCGTTTGGTAATTTCTTAAAAATGGGTTTAATATGCTTTATACCTAATACTAGAATTAAAATCAGAACTAGTAAAATGACATCTTTAGTAAAACTTTCCCACGGTGTAAGCTTAAGCGCATCTCCAAAACAACCACAATCTTTAACTTTATCGAAATATGCAGAATAAAAGGTCAAAAATGTAAAGAACACTATCATTCCCAGTAGTAACCAAATGGTTAATTTTCTCCTATAACCAATAAGCAAAAAGACGCCCAGAACAACTTCTAAGACCACTACAAAAACAGAAATCGCTAAAGCATAAGGTTCTAAAAAAGGAATATTAAGCACATCTGTACTAAAATATTCTTGAAGCTTATAAGAAAACCCTAAAGGGTCATTCAGTTTTATGAATCCTGATATTATAAATAATACTCCAACAAAAACACGACTTATTTGAACTATATATTTCATAAATCTTATGGTGGCTGAGGCTCTCGAAGCCACAAAATATGATTAAAGGTCACTTCGAGAGCCTCAGTGACCAATACAATTAATTTCCTTCTCCTAAATGAATCATTGCAAAAACTGCATAATTTATCATGTCTTGATAATTGGCATCAATACCTTCACTAACTATAGTTTTGCCCGCATTATCTTCTATTTGCTTAACTCGTAACAGCTTTTGAAGTATTAAATCTGTTAATGAGCTTACGCGCATATCTCGCCATGCTTCACCATAATCATGATTCTTATCTAGCATTAATTGCCGTGTCTCAGCTACTTTTTCGTCATAATGCTGCGTAGCTTCATCAGTATCCATATCGGGTTGTTCAACAACGCCTTTTTCTAACTGAATGAGCGCCATTACACAGTAATTAATTATACCAATAAACTCACTTACTTCGCCTTCATCAACCTTTCTTACTTCGTTCTGTTGAAGACTTCTTATACGTTGTGCTTTTATAAAAATTTGATCTGTTAATGATGGCAAACGAAGTATACGCCATGCGCTACCATAATCACTCATCTTATTCACAAAAAGCGCTCTGCATTTTTCAATAACGGCATCGTATTGTTTTGACGTATTTTGCATTAAATTGAATTTATTTATGCGTAAATTTCGGACAAATAAATTAGAAGTTCAAAGTTTAACGATTAAAGTTTTTACAAGAATTTTTTATAGCAAAACATGACTATAAACTGCAAGGGTAAATTGGTTGAATTATCCACTCCGAAAGTGATGGGTATATTAAATGTAACTCCCGATTCATTTTACGATGGTGGCAAGTACAAAGATGCTTCAATTGTATTGAATCAGGTAGAATTAATGCTTAACAATGGTGCCACTTTTATCGATGTTGGTGGCTATAGTTCGCGCCCTGGTGCGGATTTTGTTTCTGAAGATGAGGAGTTAAACCGTGTTGTTCCCATTGTAGAACTCATACTTAAAGAATTTCCGGATACTTGGATCTCAATTGATACTTTCCGTAGTAAAGTTGCTGAAGAAACTGTAGCCATTGGAGCTGCATTGATTAATGATATCTCTGCTGGAAAATTAGATGAAAAAATGCTTTCAGTAATCGGAAAACTTCGTGTACCATACATTATGATGCATATGAGAGGTAATCCAAAAACAATGCAGCAACAAACCAGTTATGATGATTTATTGAAAGACATTATAAGCTATTTTGGTGAGCGAGTTGCAAAAGCACATCAGTTAGAAATAAATGATATCATTATTGACCCAGGATTTGGCTTTGCTAAAACGCTGGAACAAAACTTTAAGTTATTAAATCATCTTGAGCTACTTAAAATCGCTGACAAACCTATTTTAGCTGGTGTATCCAGAAAATCGATGATTTATAAATCACTAGAGACTTCTGCTGAACATGCACTCAATGGAACAACAGCTCTTAATATGATTGCCTTAGAAAATGGCGCATCAATTTTAAGGGTTCATGATGTCAAAGAAGCTATGGAATGTGTTAGGCTTTTTAATCAATTAAAAATAGATTGATTTTTATCTCATCTATAATAACTCTCACTTTTCGAGTTAATTTTTTAAATTAGCAAAAACCACTAACCTTTGAGCGACTTAAAACTTTGGGATTTTAGACTAATCGATTTTGTCGATGTTTTTTTAGTTGCCATCCTTCTTTATTATATCTATAAGCTTGTAAAAGGTACTGTTGCGATAAATATTTTTATCGGAATCTTAATCATTTACTTGGTTTGGGTAGTGACGGATTATCTCAACATGCATCTACTCTACCGCATTGTAGATGGTTTTATGAAAGTAGGTATTATTGCTTTGATTGTGGTTTTTCAGCCCGAAATACGCAAGTTTCTGCTCATGGTAGGTTCTACTAATTTGTCCGGTAAACGCCGCATATTTAAAAACTTTAAGTTCTTAAATAGCGATACCGAAACCACGAATGATGTTGAAGTTATTGTCAATGCGTGTATTAAAATGGGTACAACCAATACAGGAGCCTTAATCGTCATAGAACGAAATAACAACTTAGATTTCCTCACAAATACAGGTGATGAAATGAACATAACTGTTTCGCAACCCATAATTGAAAGTATCTTCTTTAAGAATAGCCCATTACATGATGGTGCAATTATTATTGACAATAATGTAGTTAAAGCTACACGAGTAATTTTGCCAGTAAATAATGAGGTTACCATACCAAAACGCTTTGGTTTACGCCATCGTGCTGCATTGGGTATAACAGAAAAAACAGATGCACTTGCGCTAGTTGTAAGTGAGGAAACAGGCACATTATCTTATGTAAAAAATGCTGAGTTTATAATGTACAAAACCAAAGAAGAACTCATAGATAAGATTAAGAAAGACCTTGTGTAATGAACTGCAAAAACTGTGACATACCTCTTTCTAAATCCCAACGGTATTGTTTTGCATGTGGTGCTAGAGTTATTAAAAATAGGTTAACGTTTAAATCACTTTTTCGCCAACTCAATGTTGAATTTTTTTCTGTAGACAATAAAGTCTTAAAGACATTTATTCATTTATTTACCAAACCTGAAGTAGTCATCAATGGATTTATAGATGGCACCCGAAAGAAGTACAGCAATGTTATTCAGTATTTTGCGCTTGCCTTAACCCTTGCTGGTATTCAGGTATTTTTAATGGAGAGTTTTTTTAAAGATGAGTTAGACTCTACTTTCGAATTTTTAAAATCTATAGATGCCAACACTTTACCGGAGAATGCAAATGCTAAACAAAACCCGTTAAATTTTGAGAGCTTTAATGATGTAAATAAATACCAGAGTATTATTTATATAATAACCACTCCATTTTATGCTATATCTACTTGGCTTACAAATTTTATAATAAGACCTAATCGACATTTTAATTTTACTGAACATCTTGTAATCAATATCTATTATTACGGCCAGGTTATAATCATAACGTCTTTATTAAGCATATTTTTTCTGTTGTTTGGCCTAAACTATTTAGTGGTTTCTGGGATAGTTTCGTTACTTACTTTTGTTTTTCTTTTTTATACACTCAAGCGAATTTTTAAATTAGATATATGGAATGCCATAGCCTATTTTATGCTAGTAATGGTGTGCTTTGTTATTATAGGAATAGCTATTGGTATTGGTGCTGTCTTAGTTGGTTATATAATTGGAGTTTCGAGTTAATTATTTAAAACATGAATTGTAAAAATTGTAATACCGAATTGCATGAACATGATGATTACTGTAAAAAATGTGGAGCAAGAGTCATACGCAATCGTTTAACATTCAAAAATATTTTTGAACATATTAGTGAGACGTTTTTTAACTATGACAATAAACTGCTTAGAACATTTACAGACCTTATTGCAAAACCTGAAGCTGTTATTGGCAGTTATATAAGTGGCGTAAGAAAACGGTATGTAAACCCTATAAGTTACTTAGGAATAGCATTAACACTTTCTGGAGTTGTATTTTTTGTAATGAAAAAAATAAACCTCGAAGTAGATGTTGACGTTTTTAATCAAGGTATGGATGAAACTGCTAAAAGTAATATCGCAAATGCGTCTTCAGAGTATGCGTCATTCTTTTTCTTATCGTATATCCCAATGCTAGTTATAGCGAGTTGGTTTATGTTAAGACAAAAGGAATACAACTTTGCTGAACGCACAGTGGCATTTACTTATACTATGGCTGAGTTTAGCTTAGTTACTTTTTTACCATCTATCTTGGTCATGATAATTATGCCTAATGCCTACATGAATTATTCGTTTATTACCTTATTAGTACTAGCCATTTATTTAACTTGGTTACTTTACAAAATAAGTGGCATAAGGGGTATTGAGTTTTTTGCGCATTTGCTAATCTTCTTTTTCTGTTTTGCGTTCTTATTTTTTGCATTCTCGATAGGGCTTGTAATATTAGGTTTACTTACCGGTGAATTGAATCTGCAAGATTTTATGCCGCCACCAAAATAAAACTAAACGGCTTCGGCATTTAAGAACTGAACTTCGTAAAGGTTGCGGTAGTAACCGTTTTCATTTTCAAGTAATGAGTTGTGCGTACCCATCTCTACGATTTGTCCGGCATCCATAACAATAATTTTATCAGCTTGTTGAATAGTTGCCAAACGATGTGCAATTATTATTGATGTTCTGCCTTGAGTAATTTTGTCTGTAGCATCTTGTATTAACTGTTCAGAGTAAGAATCTACAGAAGACGTTGCCTCATCTAAGACCAAAATGCTTGGATTAGTCATATAAGCTCTTAAAAAAGAAATAAGCTGACGTTGACCAGAAGACAACATTACGCCACGCTCTTTTACGTTATAGTGGTATCCATTTGGTAAACTTGATATAAAATCATGAATACCAATAGCTTTTGCAGCCTTGATAACATCTTCCTCAGAGATGTCAGGATTGTTTAATGTTATGTTATTCAAGATGGTATCTGCAAATAAGAATACATCTTGTAAAACCACCGCAATATGCTGACGAAGCGAATTAAGTGTAAATTGATTAATATTAGTACCATCAATTTCGATGGCTCCTGAATCAATATCATAAAATCGGTTAAGCAAATTGATTATAGTAGACTTACCTGCTCCTGTTGCTCCTACAATAGCAACTGTTTCGCCTGCATTGATATCTACTGATACACCCTTTAAAACCTCTTCATTTTCGATGTATGAAAAACGTACGCTCTTCAATTCTATATCACCTTTAAAGCCCTGAGCGACGACTTTGCCTTCATCATTTATTTTAGAATCGGTATCTAATATTTTAAACACTCTATCAGCAGCAACCATACCCATTTGAAGCGTATTAAACTTATTAGCTATCTGATTTAAAGGTCTAAACAACATAGGAATAAACATCGTAAAAGAAATCAATTCTCCCAAAGTGGCTGTAGAATTTGCTCCAATGATATCAAAACCTCCAATTATTAGTATTGCTGCCATTGTTAACGATGACAAAAATTCTGCAATAGGAAAAAATATAGAATTATACCAGACCGTCCGCAACCAGCCTTTTTTATGGCGTTCATTTATCTTAGTAAAGTTCTTGTACTCAGTGTCTTCACGTGTGAAGAGCTGTAATATTTTCATACCTGTAACACGCTCTTGTACAAAGGAATTTAAATTAGAAACCTCATTACGTACATCTTCAAAAGCACGTTTCATATACTTCTGAAATATCTTAGTTGCGAATACAATGATTGGTAAGGTTACAAAAACAATAAGGCTCAATTTAGCATTGATAAAAAGCATGACGCCTGCAACTACAGCCATTTTTAATATATCGCTAAATATCATAAACAACCCTTGGCCAAAAATATCTGCGATACGTTCCATATCCGTAACAGAACGCGTTATTAAAACACCTACAGACGACTTATCGTAATAAGACATTTTAAACTTAAGAATACGATTGAACAGTTTAACACGTATATCTTTAACTACAGATTGTCCCAACCAACTCGCATAATAAATAAAGAATAACTGGCAAATCACCTCAAGCACCAATAGCCCTATCATTAAAATGATGAAAAACAGGAAACCATCATAGACCTGGGTTTTAATATTTACATCAATAGCCTCTTTTAGCACATATGGTCTAAATGCACCAAAAACTGCTAAACCAATAACGCATATCAATGATAAGCCAAATATTAGCTTGTATGGCTTTACATACTTTAGTAAGCGTTTAAATAAACTTAAATCAAATATTTTCTTTTGCTGTTCAGCCATATATTAAACCTTAATAGTATTTGGATAATGAACCTCAGTCAAATATAACCCTTTTGCAGGTACCGAAAAACCTGCTTCTCCTCTATCTTTTGATGCAATAATTCTATGCATTTCTTTTGCCTCTAACTTCCCTAAACCTATTGTAACTAATGTCCCAACGATAGCTCTTACCATGTTGCGTAAAAAACGGTCAGCGCTAATTGTAAACACAAGAAGATTATCTTTTAGATTCCATTTAGCATATTCAATGTTACAGATGTAAGTCTTAACATCTGTATTACTCTTAGAGAAGCACTGGAAATCTTGGTATTCTAACAAAATAGCAGCAGCTTCATTCATTTTATCAACATCCAATCGCTGATGAACATGATAAGCATAGTCATATAAAAACACATTTTTTGTCAATGCTATTTTATAATCGTAGGTTCTCTTTATTGCTGAAAATCGAGCATGTGCTTCATCATTTACCTGCTGGATCGAATGTATTGCAATATCTTTTGGTAAAAATGAATTTAGCTTGAACTGAAGTTGCTTTTCATCTAATGCTTCATCAAAATCAAAATGTGCGTACATTTGTGACGCGTGTACACCAGTATCAGTTCTTCCAGCACCAACAATATTTAATGGCTGACCTAATAGTTTTGAAAGTGCATCTTCTATAGTTTGTTGCACAGTCACCGCATTAGGCTGAATCTGCCATCCATGGTAAGCCTTTCCATTATAAGATAACTCAATAAAGTACCTCAAAAACTGTTACTTTTGCAATTAGAATCATCAAAGATAATTCTATTCCTGCTAAGACTAACGCCATATTAACAAAACATTATTTCAAAATATTTCGTGACTAAAAAAATACTTCTGCTTTCGGATACACATAGTTATATAGATGACGATATTTTAAAATATGTAAAATCATCGGATGAAGTTTGGCATGCTGGTGATATAGGAAATCTTGAAGTGACGGATGCGATAAAAGCGTTGAAACCATTACGAGCTGTTTATGGCAATATTGATGACGCAAAAGCTCGGGCAGAATTTCCAGAACAAAACCGATTTACTTGTGAAGGATTAGATGTATGGATGACTCATATTGGTGGATATCCTCCAAAATACAACTCGAGAGTAAGAGCAGAAATTACTGCTAATCCTCCAAAGTTATTTATATGTGGGCATTCGCATATTTTAAAGGTTATGCCAGATAAAGCACTTGGTTTGCTTCACATGAATCCTGGTGCAGTTGGCAAGCATGGTTTTCATAAAATAAGAACCATGTTACGTTTTACCATAGAACAAGGTAAGATCGACAATTTAGAAGTCATTGAATTTAATAGACGTTGAAATAAAAAGCCCAAGATTATTCATCTTGGGCTTTTCGCACTAATACTACTAAGATTTTAGGTGTTTATCGTAATCTATCTACAGATTTTACAAGATCTTCGTCCTTTTTAATTGCCTTATTTGCTAAGGCTAAAAACACGATAGAAAAAATAGGAAGAATCATCCCAATACCTTTCTCAGAAACATCAGTTTCTCCAGATAAATTTAGAGATTGATACACGAACACTCCTAGTAAAATAAAGTTTAATATTATATTAAGTCGTCCCATTATAAACTGGGATTTTCTATTTTTAAAACTAAATATCGAAATCAAAGATAACAACGCTGAGCCTAAAAACAAACCTAAATACAGGTAATTATCTCTTGCAAATACAACTTCCTGATTATTATTTGTAAACAGATCGAATACAAAAATTAAGCCTGCAGAAACTATAACTGCGACTATTAAATACAGGGTTTGTATACGTTGAATCATTACTTTTAATAAAATTGAAGCACAAAATTAGTAGTTTATTTTTAATTGGTATGAAAAATTTAAATAAATATTGTATACTTGCAGTACTAATCCAATTAAACAATTACGGATTAAGATTTCTTCAGATTTAATTTCTCATTTTCTTTTATCGGATTTTAATAGAAAATTTTAATTAATCATTATCATAATTATTACTATACACACATACTAATGTTTGAAATTTCTCAGTTAAAAGCAAAGAAACTACCTGAATTACAGGATATTGCTAAACAACTAAAAGTACCTAAGTATCGCTCGTTAAAAAAGCTTGATTTGGTTTATCAAATTCTTGATTATCAAGCTTCTAACCCAGGTGCTGTAAAAGCTGTAGCTAAAGAAGAAAACGCTACAGAAGAAAAAAATAACCAAAAGCCACAAAGACAGAGACAGCGTAGAGAACGTGTTCAAAAACCACAGCAAGAGGCAAAAGAACAACAAACTATGGATTTCTCTGATAATAAGGAGGCAAAAACTGACGATAAAAAAGATAACAATCAAAAACATAATAATAATAACCGTCAGCAACATCGTCAAAAAAACAATAACAACAATCAACATAACACTAACAACAATTCTAAAAATAATGGTAATAAGGATAACAGAAATCGTTATCGTGAGCCTGATTTTGAATTTGATGCAATCATAGAAAGCGAAGGTGTTCTAGATATTATGCAGGATGGTTATGGGTTTTTAAGATCTTCTGACTACAACTACTTGACTTCACCAGACGATATCTATGTTTCTCAATCTCAAATAAGATTATTTGGTCTTAAAACTGGAGATACCGTTTTAGGTCATGTACGACCACCAAAAGAAGGTGAAAAATATTTCCCTTTAATTAAAGTCAGTAAGATTAACGGATTAAGTCCACAAGTGGTTAGAGACCGTGTGGCATTTGAACATTTAACACCTTTATTTCCAAAAGAGAAGTTTAATCTAGCTGAGAGACAGAGTACTATTTCTACTAGAATTATGGACTTGTTCTCTCCTATTGGTAAAGGCCAACGAGGTATGATTGTATCACAACCTAAAACAGGTAAAACGATGTTACTAAAGGATGTGGCTAATGCTATTGCCGCTAACCATCCTGAAGTTTACCAAATGATACTGCTTATCGATGAGCGCCCTGAAGAGGTAACTGACATGCAGCGTAATGTGCGTGGTGAAGTAATTGCTTCTACATTTGATAAAGAAGCCCACGAGCATGTAAAAATTGCAAATATTGTTCTAGAAAAAGCAAAGCGCCTTGTAGAGTGTGGCCATGATGTTGTTATTCTTTTAGATTCTATTACACGTTTAGCTCGTGCTTATAATACGGTACAACCTGCATCTGGTAAAATATTATCTGGTGGTGTTGATGCTAATGCATTACACAAACCTAAGCGTTTCTTTGGTGCTGCTCGTAACATAGAAAATGGCGGTTCTCTTACAATTATTGCAACTGCATTAACAGAAACAGGCTCAAAAATGGATGAAGTAATTTTTGAAGAATTCAAAGGTACTGGTAATATGGAGCTACAGTTAGATCGTAAAATTGCCAACCGTCGTATTTTCCCTGCAATTGATTTAACGTCATCTAGTACACGTCGTGATGACTTGTTACTTGACGATGCAACGATACAGCGTATGTGGATAATGCGTAAATATCTTGCTGATATGAATCCTGTTGAAGCTATGGAATTCATTCAAGATCGCTTCAAGCAAACTAGAAATAATGAAGAATTTTTAATCTCCATGAACGGTTAATCATTTTAGTACATAAGTAAAAAGCCTTTGAATTTCTTCAAAGGCTTTTTTATTCTCAACGAATGTTGTTCATCATTACTTATCGTTTAAGTGCAAAATGAGATGTAAAGGTTCTCATTTCGTTATTAATAGGTTCGATATACTCTAGTCTAAACCAATAATCGGTTGATGGCATATTATTTCCTTGAAAGGTACCATCCCAACCAGGACTAGTTGGACTTAATTGCTTTAATAGTTTACCATATCTATCAAATATGAATATAATCGCTGATGGTTGTGTGCTTATGCCTTCTATATTCCATGTATCATTTGTACCATCACCATTTGGCGTAAAGAATTTAGGGAAGTCTATAACGGTTACATTTCTGGTAACTATACCACAACCATTAACATCTCTTACCGCCACGACATGATCTCCTCCATCTACATCGCTAAACTCATTATCTAGTTGCCATGCACCATTATCTAAACTATACTCGTAAGTACTTATACCTCCAGCTGTAGCTAGAATTATATTATTACCCGTAAATGCTTCTGATATAACATCTACATCAAATGTATCTGGTAATGCGCTTTCTATGACTTCTGCAGAATCAGAGTCTGTACACATCGTAACTGCAGAGGTGGACACATCTGTAACAACCACCTCATAGGTTCCGCCTTGTATAGGAATAAGGCTTGATCCTGTTTGTGCTGGCAGTACATTACCATCTAAACTCCATTCAAACGTATAATCTGAATCTGACAATCCAGTATCTAATACTGGTGGTACATCCACTACAGCTTCGTTATTACTTGATAAGCACAAAATATATTCATCTTCTAAATCGAAAATTGGAAGCAAATTGGTTTGTAATATAACCTCTGCTACTGCAAAACACTCATCTGGCCTAATAACATTGCTTACTCTAGCATAAATGATCTGAGGATTAGTAATATTCTCATACAGTAGAGGTAGTTGCTCAGATAACTCATTATTATTAGCTTCATCAAGATCATCAAAAAATGCTATACTAAAAGCATTTGGATCTTGACCATTTAAAATAATTGGGATTCTAGATGCCAAATCAAATTGAGTAGACCCGTCATTCGCATTTACCTCATCACATTCTTCATAAAAATCGTTAGTCGCTTCAGCATCTTCATTAACTTCAATATTAAACGAAAGCGTACTTATAGAGCATCCTGTTGTTGTATTCGTTACTGCAACAAAAATTGGTTGCGGATTGCTTATATTATCATACGGGCTTGTTAATGGATTGACTAAGTTATCAGCATCTGCTTGAGTTTCATGGTAGGTTACCGCGAACTGCATTGCATCTTGACCATTAAGGATTTCATCCGTTTTAGAATCTAAATCAAATCCAACAACAAAATCCGTATTGTTCTCACATTCAAAGAAATCTGCAATTACAACATTGTCATCTGGTAATGGATTCACAAGGATATCTAATTCAACTATAGCATAACATGTTGTTATCGTGTTAGTGACTCTAACAAAGATAGTTTCGGATGGATTTGTGTTATTATAAGCCGCTGGCGTTGGAATAGAGTTATCAGATGCATTTGCGCCAGCAAAAGTAGTATGGTAAGTTGCAGTAACATCTGGATCTCCATTAAAAATAAAAGCTTCTCTTATGGTTAAATTAAACTCTTCAGACAGATCTCCCACAGTAACATCATCGCATAGAATAATTGGATCTGGGTTTAAGTTTGGTGTAGGGTTGATGGTTCTTAACCGTACATGAATACCAAGACCTACACACGCATTATCTACATCACTATCTACCCTAACATATATTTCCTGCTCAAAAGGAGATGCATCATTTCTATGATTTGATATATCTGGAATAGCATTAATTTCGGCTAAAGCATCTGCTTGAGACTCATAGAAAGTAAACGTTAAATTCTGTCCTACTGGCAACATAGCTTGGGTTCTAATTTGAGCTTCGGCATCACTAAAATCGAAACTTTCAATTCCATTTGCTATATCGTTATCAACCGCATCTGAATCACAAACTTCATAAAGTATTTCAATATTTGCTGGTATCTGAGTAGCAGATACAAACAGGTTTAATTGTGCTACTCTAAAACATAAAGCAGCACTTTCTACTCTTACATATATAATATCTGGATTAGAAGAAGGATCAGTATTGGTATAAGCTGTTGGATTTGCAATCGCATTAGTACCATTAGCCGCGTCTGCTGGTGTTAAATAGTAAGTGAACGTTTCATTAGCGGCATTTGTAGATATTAAAATCTCAGCTTCTGTTAAATTAAAATCTGAAAAGCCGTCAGTATCATTATCGCATTGAAGCAAATCAACTGTATTTGTTATAACTGGAAGTGGATTAATCGTTAAGTTAACATCTAAAGGCTCTCCTAAGCAATTGTCAGCACTAATTGGCACAATTGTATACGTTACTATAACTGGTGCATTAGTATTATTTGTATACGCATCGTCTGCTATTTCATTGGCACCAAAACCAATGCCCACAACAGGTAATCCTGCGCTGGCAACTAAACCATTAGTATTTATGGCTGTAATATTATATGTGGCAGCTGCCACACTACCTAGTTCAACATCTAGCAAGAGTCCTGAAGGTACTTCGCTACAGACGGGGATATCCAAAGTAGTTGACAAAACTGGTTCTGGGTTAACCGTTAAATTAACATCTACTGGATTGCCTTCACAATTATCGGCACTTGCAGGAACGACGATATATGTAACTACTACGGGTACGCCTGTTGTATTGGTATATGCATCATCTACAATTTCATTAGCTCCAAAACCGACACCTACAGTTGGTGTTCCAGCACTGATTACTAAACCATTAGTGTCAATACTTATAATGTTATATGTTGTTGCCATAATACTTCCTGCCGCAATATCTAATACAATACCACTAGCATCATCACTACATACGGTAGTATCTAAAGTAGTAGACAAAACAGGTTCAGGATTGATTGTAACGTTAATATCAAAAGGATTACCTTCACAATTATCAGCACTTACAGGTACTATTGTGTAAGTAACTATTACTGGAGTATTTGTTGTATTTGTATATGCATCATCTGCAATTTCGTTAGCAGTAAATCCGTTACCAACAACTGGTGCACCTGCACTAGCTACTAGTCCATTTGTATTAATAGCAGTAATGTTATAAGCAGCAGCAGCTACGCTTCCCGACTCAACATCCAATACAACGTTATTGACTTCATCACTACAAATTGTTGCATCTAAGGTGGTAGCTAAGATAGGCAAGTCGAAAATTGTGACTAGTATTAAATCATCATCTGAGTTTCCATTTGTATCTGTGATTGTAACCTGATATTCACCTGTATTAGATACTGATATAGAAGACATTCCATCAGTGCCGGCTATTGGAGCAAAACCCGTACCGTCATTAAACTCCCAAGCGAAATCAACAAAACTTGGATCATTAGCAGGGTTGGCGTCTAAAGTTGTTGATCCAGGTCCGCAGAAACTAAGATCTGGTCCCAAAATACCATCTGCATTTATTATGTCACAATCCGTAGAACCGCCACCAGGGTTACCAAAATTTGTTTGAACAATTTCTATAGTGCCATTTCCTCCATCAAAATTTGTTACTAGAAGTAAATAAAATTCTCCGGAAACAGCATTTGGTATTGTCATGTTTTCGATAGAATTTGGTGAATAGCTACAGTCCACAATATTCGTATTTGCGTTGGGATATGCACCAGGATTTGTCGTATTATTTGGGCAACCATTTGCTGGACTATTGGGAAATTGTGGGTTGCATACGAAATCAATATTGTTACAATTACCTGTTTCTGATAAAAATGGTCCCCATAAAACGAAATCTACATCCAATCCAACTCCTGCAGTACTTTCTTGTATGATCTGAAACTCTAAATCACCGGTCTGATCAACTTTTAAAAAAAACCAAGCAGGTCTAGGGCCATCCTGTAGACAAGCAATGGAGTTATTAATATTTGTACTAGGATCATTATTGTTTTCAAAAACGAAACTCCCTGATGTATCAGAGCAAATAGGCCCAGCAATATCACATGTTACTCCACCTGGAGAATTTATTTGGGCAGTCAACCCCATTGTTAGAATTGAAAATAAAAAACAGATAATGTATTTTTTAATCATAATGTTTCAGAAAGTTTCAGACTCTAAAATTAATAATCTTAAAATTGCGTAACAACAAAATTACTTAAACTATAACGCATTTAATTATGTAACAATTATATATTAGAAAACCCCAGTAATGGTTAAAAACTTCTTCATTATAAGACTAACTTTTTGTCTTTTATAAAGCAAAAAGCCTTCGAATTTCTTCAAAGGCTTTTTTATTTTAGGTTTTATGTATGTACTAACGCTTTAAGGAGAAATGGGAACTAAGTGTCCTAGTTTCATTCGTAAGATTCTCTCTATATTCTAAAGTAAACCAATAATCATTACTTGGCATAGGATTGCCGTTGTATGTGCCATCCCAACCTTGACTTGTAGGACTTAATTGCTTTAGAAGTTTGCCGTATCTATCATAAATATAAATAACTGCTGCTGCTTGTGTTTCAATTCCACTAATCTTCCATGTATCATTAGTACCATCACCATTTGGAGTGAAAAATTTAGGATAGTCAATAATAACAATATCTTCTGAAAACATACCACAACCATTAATATCTCTAACAAAAACCGTATGTAAACCTCCTGTTACATTAGTAAATTCATTATTTAATTGCCATGGACCATTATCCAGACTATATTCATAGGTACTAATCCCACTAGTACTCACAGTAATTATATTATTTCCTGAAAAAGTTTCCGTTGTCCAACTTACATCAAAACTATCAGGTAATGCACTCTCCGTAACCGTAGTGCTAAACGTATCATTACAACCAGTATTGTTATTGGTGACTAGTACAGAATATAAGCCTTCACCAGTACTTGTAGGGTCTAAGCTAGATCCTGTGGCACTCGCAAGGACATCACCGTCTAAACTCCAAATAAAGGTATAGTCCGTGTCTAACAAACCAGTATCAATTATTGGAGGTATATCAACCACAGCCTCTGGAGTACTATTAAGACATAAAATATAATCAGGTTCTAAATTAACAATCGGTAGAAGATTAACTTGTAGAGTAATTTCAGCAATGTCAAAGCACTCATCAGGCCTTAGTACATTACTAACTCTGGCATAAATAATTTGGGTAGGTATTTCTATATTCTCATATAATAGAGGTAATGTATTGGTATTACCATCAAAGGCATCATCAAAATCAGCATAAAAATCAACATTAAAATCAGCTAGACTTTGAGCAGGGCCTAATATTAGAGGGATTTGAGATTCTAAATCAAACTGAGTTGAACCATCATTATCATTAACAACATCGCATTCTTCGTAAAATACCGGGTTAGCGTCAGCTCCATCCTGCACCTCAATATTAAATGATTGTGAACTAACTATACAGTCTGTCGTTCTATTTCTTATGACCACAAAAATCGGTTGTGGATTACCAACATTCTGATGAGAATTACCATCTAATAAAAATGTAGGATCTTGAGTATCAGCAGCAATTTGTGTCGAATAAAATGTAACTTCAAAATCAGTTTCACTTTGACTAGGACCAAGAATTTCAGGTATTTTAGAATTCAGCTCAAAATCGAATAGAAAATCAGTATCATTTTCACAAACTAGCCAGTCGGTGACATCAACACTTGCATCTGGTAATGCAAATACTTCAATTTCAATTTCAACTATAGTAAAACAATCGAAAGAGTTTTCGACCCTTACATATATTGTTTCAACCGGGTCTATATTAGGATAATTCATTGGGTCTGGAATTCCATTAACCCTGTCAATTGCATCTTGTAATGTTCTAAAATAAACAGCCGATAAATCCAGGTTACCATCAAATATAACCGCTTCTAATTGTGTCAAATTAAATAACTCAACTAAAATTTGAGTTGGGTCATCGTCACAAACCCGTATCTCATGAGGTCCTAAATTTGGTGCTGGTGCAGGGTCAATTGTTAGGTTAACATCAAATGGGTTTCCATCACAATTATCTGCACTCACTGGTACTATAGTATACGTCACTACTACTGGTGCATTAGTCATATTGGTATAGGCATCATCTGCGATTTCATTGGCTCCAAATCCATTACCTACTACTGGTGCTCCTGCACTGGCTACTAAGCCATTATCATTAATTGCTATAATATTATAGGTCGCAGCGGCTATACTTCCTGGCTCAACATCTAAGACAATACCACTTACATCATCACTACATACGGTAGCATCTAAAGTTGTAGATAATATTGGTTCTGGACTAATAGTGACATTGACAT
>NZ_RHLG01000009.1 GCF_003712105.1 Winogradskyella sp. | reverse complement strand
GACGGGGCTCACCTCTTACCTTTCCGAACAGAGAAGTTAAGCCCGTTTGCGCCGATGGTACTGCTTACTGTGGAAGAGTAGGTCGCCGCCTTTTTTAAATCCTCAACATAATCGTTGAGGATTTTTTTGTTTTACAATTATTAGAATGTTACGAGGTAGAGTGAAAGTGTTTTACCTCTTACCGAATACACTATTTACTATAGTATTTATACCCCGAAATAATGCTAGAATTGCTAGAATACAGCATAGAACACCAAGAATTAGTAAAGGTATGTAAAGCGATTTTTCTTGATTAGAGAATGCAATATGTAGTAGGGTAGGCCCAATAAACATTAGAAATAGACATGCAATCATAATTTGTATGCCTTTGGTTAAGGTTTTCTTATCTGTTCTCTTTGTCTCTTCCATTTTTAAATTTTTGAATTACTTTTCTAACACTACCGTATCTATTTAAAAGCTCTTGAGCTTCAGTTTCAGAAATGTTCAATTCATCAATAATCATTTTAGTACCTCTATTAACTAACTTATTATTACTAAGTTGCATATCAACCATTTTGTTCCCTTTTATTTTACCTAATCGAATCATACTACTAGTGGTGATCATGTTAAGTACTAATTTTTGTGCTGTACCAGCTTTCATTCTTGAACTTCCAGTTACAAATTCTGGCCCAACTATAACTTCAATTGGGAATTGGGCAGCTAAACTTAATGGACTGTTTTTATTACAGGTAATACATCCAGTAACAATACCTTCATCATTACATTTCATTAATGTACTTACAACATATGGTGTGGTTCCAGATGCTGCAATACCTATTACAATATCATTATTGGAGATATTATGCTTTAAAAGGTCTTTATATCCTTGAGTAAGAGAATCTTCAGCATTTTCTACAGCTTTACGAATAGCGTTATCACCACCAGCAATTAAACCTATAACCAAATCATGGGGAACACCGAATGTTGGTGGGCATTCAGAAGCATCTAAAATACCTAGACGACCACTAGTCCCAGCACCTATATAAAAGAGTCGTCCACCCTTTTGCAGCTTTTCCACTACCTTTTCTATTAATGCTTTTATATGGGGAAGTGCTTTTTCTACAGCAATAGGAACAGTTTTATCTTCATTATTTATATTAGTGATAATCTCATTTATTGACATGTTTTCGAGATTGTCATAATTTGAATCTTTCTCTGTAGTTTTTTCAAAATTCATTTTATAAAAATAGTGAATTTGTGAACGCTTGGATTCGATATTGGAGTAATGTACTTAAATTAATAATTATTGGACTGTATAAACTACTTCATCTACTTCTGACAATCTAAAATAACCAAATGGGAAATTATCAGCATTTGTTTGATTAATACAATTACCTCGAACGGTTGCTGGTTGCGTTTCAAAAGGACCTCCACTATCTTCACTACCTTGCTGCAATAATGTAAACATAAACTGATAGAAACGTTCGGAAATACCATGGTTTCGAATTGTTACTAAATCTCCAGATTCTAAATCTTCTTCAGTATAAAATCCAAAAATTTGATTACCATCAGTAAATCTGTCTTCATAAACTTCTAAAGTAGGAATAACAGGAATATCGCTTATAAATTCAAAAAAGTAAAAATTTTCAATATTTACTGGGTCAGTATAAAATGCTTTAAGTTCTATATCCTCACCAAGAAAACCACCATCATCTCTTTGCTCTACAAAATCTATTGGTACTACCGATTTTAATGTTTCTGTTGCAGTATATAACTCATTGTTGTAGAATACAGATAATACATAGATGCCATCTATAACAGGTATAAAACTTGAGTTTCTATAAATACCTGTTGCACCATCTTCTACAAAATTAAACGTATTACCATTGGTGTCTGAAATTGAAACTAATGCATTATTTGCTGGTTGAGTGCCTTCACTAAAAAATGGAGATGTTAGTGATAGTCTGATGCTCTGTTCGTTGCCTGTAGTGTTTTTAAACCACCTAATGCCAGCATCAATTACTAATCTTGGAGGTGCTTCGTTTAAATCCACTTCAATAACGTCTTCACAATTGTGAAATGTAATTAGTATTATTAATAATGATAGTATTTTTTTCATGTTCTTAAAATTTAAAATTATAAGTAACTGCTGGAACAATACCGAAAATTGCCAATCTGTTTGCCTCGTTACGACCAGTCATTCGATTTTCTCTAAACGTTATACTAGTAGCATTCCTTCTATTGTAAACATTATATAGACTAAAAACCCATTCACCTTTAAATTTCTTAGTGCTATCAGGATTGGGGTTATAATTTAAAGACACATCTAATCTGTGGTAGTCAGTTAGGCGACTTGAGTTTCGAGCTTCAAAAACAGGAATTGTTATACCGTTGAACTGATACTGACCATTAGGAAACGTAGCAGGTATTCCTGTTTGGAAAAGAAAGTTTGAATTCAATGTCCATTTTTTATTTAACTCATAAGACCCTGTTAGTGTAATATCGTGGGTTTTATCCCAAGGTGTATTATACCAATCTCCATTATTTATACCAGTTTCAAAAGGAGTTCTTCCAGGTGTTCTCTGCTCAGATTTAGATAATGTATATGCCAGCCAACCTTTTAAACGCCCTTCATTTTTTCTTAGTAAAATTTCAAGACCATATGCTCTGGCTTCTCCGTTAAGGATTACTTGTTCTATGGCGTCATTTGCAATTAGATCTGCACCGTCTATATAATCGATTCTGTTGTCAATGGTTTTGTAAAAACTTTCAACTTCTAAAGAATATTTGTCATCATTAAAATTCTTGAAATAACCAATTGCAAACTGATCTAGGATTTGAGGTTTTATATATTCGCCACTAGGTGTCCATACATCTAGTGGAGTAGGAGAACTGGTGTTTGATAATAAATGTAAATACTGAGCCATTCTATTATAACTCGCTTTGACAGAAGACGTTTCGTTTAAGCTATAAGCAACAGATGCTCTTGGTTCTAAATTTGTAAATGATTTTAGCACATCACTTCTACTAAACGACTCGGTACCTATTGGTTCTGCCTTTTCATAAACCTGTAATTGCTGATTAAATATTACTGGATTATCATCTTGATATCTATTGATTTCGTCTTGTCCAAGTCTCAAAAAATTACTTACTCTTAATCCATAAGAAAGTGATAGGTTGTCATTAATTTTATGTTCGGCATCAATGTAAGCGGCATTTTCAAAAGCAAACTTATCAATTAGTTTATCAGGGTTTATTCCGGAGTTTTCATTAATGGGAAGAATCTCTCCTGGATTAAACTTATAATAAATACTATTTAGACCATACTCGAGTTTAAATTTGTCATTTAGGTAGTGTTTCAAATCATACTTAAGATTGAAGTTTGTAATTCCTGATTCCCAGTCAAATCCTACAAATTCCAATTCTAAACCGTAGAAATAATCTGAGTAAATAGCGGATAAGTTTGAAAATAGTTTATCCGAAAATAAATGATTCCACCTAAAGTTTAGAACTGTGTTACCATATGTGTTTTCAAACGAATCACTGAGGCTAAATACGTCACGGCCAAAATAACCGGATAGATAAATACTGTTTTTCTCGTTTAATCGATAGCTTAGTTTTGTATTTAAATCGTAGAAATAAGCAATATTGTCTAAATCGAATAATGGTAAAAACAGATGCGCATAACTACTACGACCCCCAAATAAAAAAGAGCCTTTCCCTTTTTTCAGTGGACCTTCGGCTAATAATCGACTTGATACTAAACCAATACCACCATTGAGGTGAAACGTTTCATTATTCCCTTCTTTTTGGTAAATATCTAATACTGAAGATACACGACCACCATATTTAGCAGGAATGCCACCTTTGTAGAGCTTTATGTCTTTTATAGCATCAGGATTAAAAACAGAGAAAAAACCGAATAAATGGGAAGAATTAAATATAGTTGCTTCATCTAGTAAAATTAAATTTTGATCAGCCGAACCACCTCGCACATTAAAACCAGATGAGCCTTCACCAGCATTAGTAACCCCAGGTAATAAGGTAATAGATTTTATAACATCAACTTCACCTAAGACAACAGGCATTTGTTTTATAGTTTTTATAGAAAGGCTATTCACACTCATTTGAGGCTTTCTAATATTCAACTTTTCTACATCTTCGGTAATGACTATTTCATCTAGACTTTCTGCAGATTCTTCAAGGTTAAAGTTTAAACTGATATTTGCTGTTAAATCAACGGTTTCGGTTATAGTCTTATACCCTAAGTAACTTATCTGGATTTCATATTTACCTTCTTGCAGTGTAATAGAATAGAAACCATACTCATTAGTGACCGTGCCTGTTTTTAATTCAGGGATTATAATATTAACACCAATGAGTGTTTCTGTTGTAGATTTATCTGTTATTATTCCGCTTAGTGTGAACTTATTTTGGGCGAAACTATTTGAAAAAGAAAAGAGTATAACAATGCATCCAACAAGGAATATTCTCATTAGCAACGTTTTTTTATAAAAATAAGAAAGCCTCTTTATAAGAGGCTTGTTTTTAACTTAAGTTTAATTGAGTATTGAATTAAACAAATCAATAGGTCTCATAGCATTACTGGCCAAATCATTATTTGGTAAATAATAGCCGTCAATAGCAACTTCTTTACCTTGTATAGTATTTAAAGCCTCAACTATATTAGATGCATTATCATTTAGTTGATGATATACTTCTGTAAACTCTTGTTTTAATTCTTGATTGTTGTCCTGGTTTGCAAGAGCTTCAGCCCAGTATAGTGCTAAATAAAAATGACTACCACGATTGTCTATTTCGTTTACTTTTCGTGATGGTCCTTTTTTATTTTGTAATAACTTTTCAGTAGCATCATCCAAAGTTTCACCAAGAACTCTTGCTTTTTCATTATTGGTAAAATCTGCATAGTGATCTAGTGATACCGCTAGGGCTAAAAACTCGCCTAGAGAGTCCCAGCGTAAATGATTTTCTTGTACAAATTGCTGAACGTGTTTTGGAGCAGAACCACCAGCGCCAGTTTCGAATAATCCACCACCATTCATTAATGGTACTATAGACAACATTTTTGCACTAGTCCCAAGTTCTAAAATAGGGAATAGGTCGGTTAAATAATCTCTCAACACATTTCCAGTTACAGAAATAGTATCTTCTCCAGCTTTAACACGATCTAAAGTAAATTTAGTAGCTTCAACTGGAGATAATATTTTAATATCTAAACCATTAGTATCGTGGTTTGGTAGATACGAATTTACTTTTTTAATAAGTTCGGCATCATGACTTCTATTACTATCTAACCAAAAAACCGCAGGAGTTTGTGTAGCTCTAGCTCTAGTTACGGCAAGCTTTACCCAATCTTGTACTGGTGCATCTTTAACCTGGCACATTCTCCAAATATCTCCAGCTTCAACATTATGAGATGTTAAAACAGTTCCATCTTCTGAAACTACTTCTACTTTTCCATCAGCCGAAAGTTCAAAGGTTTTATCATGAGAGCCATATTCTTCAGCTTTTTGAGCCATTAGGCCTACATTAGGAACTGTACCCATTGTTGTAGGGTCAAAAGCACCGTGTTCTTTACAGAAATCTATAGTTGCAATATATACACCTGAATAACTACTATCTGGTATTATGGCCTTAGTATCTTGAAGCTGACCATCAGCATTCCACATTTTTCCTGAAGTACGAATCATTGCTGGCATCGAAGCATCTATAATTACATCACTAGGAACATGAAGATTAGTAATGCCTTTATCAGAATTTACCATTGCTAAATCTGGTCCGTTTTCTAAAGCCGAAGCAATATCTGCTTTAATTTCAGCACGTTCATTATCTGGTAAATCCTCCAATTTTTCAAGGATATTACCAAAACCATTATTTGGGTCAACACCTATGCTTTCAAAAGTTTCAGAATGTTTCTCGAATAATGATTTAAAATAAGCTCTAACCGCATGACCAAAAATAATTGGATCAGATACCTTCATCATTGTGGCTTTCATATGAAGGGATAATAGTACATCATTTGCTTTAGCATCAGCAACATTTTCTTCTAAAAACGAAATCAATGCTTTTTTGCTCATGTAGGTAGCATCAATAATTTCTCCTTTTTGCAAGGCTAAACCATCCTTAAGTACAGTCTCTTTTCCGTCACTATCAGTATGCACTATTTTAAATGTTGTTGCTTGATCTAATGTTACAGATTGCTCATTATTGGCAAAATCACCAGACGACATTGTTGCCACATGAGTTTTAGAATCTGAAGACCAAGCACCCATACTGTGCGGATTTTTCTTTGCGTAATTTTTAACTGCTTTCGGAGCACGTCTATCTGAGTTACCTTCACGTAATACAGGGTTTACAGCAGAACCTTTTATTTTATCATAACGCTTCTTAATAGCTTTTTCTTCTTTATTTTCAGGCTCTTCAGGATAATCTGGTAATTTATATCCTTTAGCTTGAAGCTCTTCAATAGCATCGGTTAATTGCGGAATTGAAGCACTAATATTTGGGAGTTTGATGACATTGGCTTCAGGTAATTTTACAAGCTCACCAAGTTCTGCAAGCGCATCTGGTACACGTTGATCTTCATTTAAATAATCAGGAAAAGCTGATAGAATTCTTGCTGCAAGAGAAATATTTTTTGTTTCAATATTAATATTTGAAGATCTTGTAAATGCTTTAACTATTGGTAAGAATGAACGCGTTGCTAATGCTGGAGCTTCATCCGTGAGAGTATAAAAAATTGTAGAAGATTTTGTCATTTTTGGTAATAATCTTTTTTGTGTCTGTAAATAGGCTGTTTTTAAGCCGAGCAAATATACGAAATTAAGTGAGTTGATTCTCTCATAATCTCCATGTTAACGAGAAATTATCTTTTAATAACAATGCCTGTAGACTTCAGTAATCCTATTACATTATCTTTTGTGAAAACTGCCTTTTTTAATTTGTTCTTAGACGGATTAATATCAAAGTTATAACAGGTAGAAAGATTAGCGCTTTCTAAGTTGGTATTATCGAATATAGAATTGCTTAAATCACAATTGTTAAATACTACATTTTTGGCCTCTGTATTAGAGAAGTCTACACCAATTAATTTACATGAAGTAAAGTTGGTCTTATCAATTTTCATCTCAATGAAAGTAGAATAATCAAGGATTGCATCTTTAAAAGAAAATGCTCTTAGGAAATCATTCGAATTTTGAAACTGTACACCAACTATTTTACAGCCAATAAATTGTACTTCATTAAATTGAGTATGCATCACATTTACGTTACTGAGATTGCAATCAATGAATTCACATTCTAGAAACACATTGTTTGAAATATCAGAGTTTTCAAAATTGCAATTTATAAAGCGGCAATTGTCGTATTCACCTTTGGGTAGAATAGGAGATATAAATGTTTCGTTCTCAAAAGTTTTACTGTCTATAAACTGAAGATTCATCCAGTAAAGGTAATTTTTAATTAAGATTATTGGCAGTAATTATATTAAAACAAAAAGCCATATCATCCAGTAAAACTGTCTTGACATGGCTTTTTTAGAAGCTTACGTTAACTCACCTATTTAGTTTTCACTAACTCAGCTGATAGGCGTTGCACCTTCATCTTTTTCAGTATAGCTAATTCGGCTTCCACGAAACACGTTCTAACTTTCAATATGTATTGACCTGTTATAATTGTGCTTCTGAGATTTTTTAGTATGCTTATCACCGGTCATCACTTGCGCGACTGCGATGTTTACACATTCTGTTTTTACTGATTACTAGTAATGGTACTTATAACTTTCAAAACCCTATCCATTAATCTAAAAAATAATCGAAATTACCTTTTACCTTAATTTTGTTGCCGCCCTAGCTGCATACACAGCGTCCTGCAACAACCGAAAAAATCTCATTAAACAAAGAACGTTACTTTGTAACAATTTAACACAAATTCAAAACTTAATTCAAAACCAAACTAGGTTTGTTGTTAATTGTTTAGCTAAAGTATATGTTTGATTGAGAATTCCAAATTTTTTAAGTATTTAGATATTCACAATTTATAAACGTGAGTTATTAACAAAAGTTAATAAACCAAAAAAGCCTTGATTTCTCAAGGCTCTAGTATTTTTAGAAAGGATAATTAAAGGTTTATTTTCTAACTTCTTTAATTCTTGCTTTCTTACCGGTAAGTCCTCTAAAGTAGAAGATACGTGCTCTACGAACTTTACCTTTCTTATTAACTTCAATTTTTTGTAACGATGGTAAGTTAACTGGGAAGATACGTTCTACACCAATTGTACCTGACATTTTACGGATAGTAAATGTTTCAGATGTTCCACTTCCTTTACGTTGTAATACTACACCTTTAAAAAACTGAGTACGTGTTTTGTTACCTTCTTTAATTTCGTAATACACTGTAATTGTATCACCAGCACTAAAATCTGGTAAATCTTTTCTTGTTACAAATTCGTCTTGAACATATTTAATTAAAGACTCCATGTTGTTATTTTTAAAAAGTTAATTCAAACCAACATTCACGATTCTCGCCAGAGGTTAATCTAAAATTGGGTGCAAAGATAGTTAAAAAGTGTAAAGTATAAAGTGAAAAGTGAAAAGTTTTTTATCATGATTTTTCGTTTTTTTCACTACTCTTCTAATAAATCTGGTCGTCTTTCTTTTGTTCGCTTATAGGCTTGCTCTTCTCGCCATTTTTCTATTTCTCCAAAGTTACCACTGAATAAGACTTCTGGTACTTTCATGCCATCATACTCACGAGGTCTTGTATAGATTGGTGGCGCTAATAAATTATCCTGAAAACTATCTGTTAGGGCAGAAGTTTCATTGCCTAATACACCAGGTATTAACCTAATTACAGCATCGCACAAAACAGCTGCGCCGAGTTCACCGCCAGATAGTACATAATCACCGATTGAAATTTCTTTAGTTATAAACTTGTCTCTAACACGTTGGTCTACACCTTTATAATGCCCACAAAGAATAATAATATTTTCTTTTAGTGAAACTTGATTTGCGATACTCTGATTAAGACGTTCCCCATCAGGAGTCATGTATATAATCTCATCATAGTTGCGTTTGGCCTGCAAACCGGTAATGCATTTATCAATAGGTTCTATTAGCATTACCATTCCGGCTCCACCACCAAATTGGTAGTCGTCTACAGATTTGTAACTGTCAGTTGTATAATCTCTTAAATTATGAAAATGTACCTCAACCAAATCAGCTTCAATAGCGCGTTTTAAGATAGAGGCCTCAAATGGACTTCTTAATAACTCTGGTAATACGGTAATAATATCTATTCGCATGGTACAAAGATGCGATTAATCTTGGAAATGGGAAATAGGTGTAAGGCTATATCTAATAACTCATAAGTCGCTGTTTCTATATACTTTGGTTATTTTAATTCTTTTCTGCTTGAATATAGAAATGCGTATCGGGTTCAGATGTTTGCGCTTTTATGAACGTAACGTAAAAGAACTCTAAATCATTATCATATAATCCATCATAAGGTTGAGATTCCATTATCATATCGCCCCAGCCAAAACGATTTATTGAATTGTTATTATTATCTATTATAGTCGCAGATTCGATATCAAATCCATATTTAGGACTTTGTTCAGAGAATACAACTCTCGATATTTCAATTTCCTGATCGCCATCAATTGTAATTATAGTATTGTCTCCATTTCTTGATACCGTGAGATTACCATTTATGTCTTGTCTATCGCTCCAATTGGTACCGCTATAAAACCATCCTGTATAAGTATAATCTCCAATTGATTCTTGAATGAGGTTTGGAGTGGATTCATCTTCACTACTACTGCATGCGCATAGAACTACGGTAGAAAATAATAAGATTAATAATCTAAAAGTTTTCATTATGTCAGGGTATTAATACTTTAATTAAGTTAACTTCCATAACGAATTTAGTAGAAATATACGATAATGTCAAGTAAGGTGTTTTAAGTATTTGTCCAAAAGAAATGTAAATCCGTATCTTTTTCAAAACCTAGTCGCTGGTATAGATCCTGTGCCGGATTATCATATGCAGTTTGTATGGCTATGCCCTTTTGTTGGTTCGCAATTGCAGTTTTTTTTGCCTCGTTTATAAGTGCTTCGCCAATACCTTTGCCACGATTATCTGCATGTACATACAAATCATTAAGTAAGTACATAGGTCTCATAGATACTGAGGAAAACAAATGATATAATTGCATAAAACCTACAGGTTTTTCATCTATGTAAGCAATAAATATGATAGAATCATTTTTCTGCAAACGTTCGTTTAAAAATCCTTTTGCACCTTCTATATCACTACTTTGCTTATAAAATTGACGGTAGCCATCAAAAAGAGGTGCTAAATCGTTAAGATGATTTATTGTGGCTTGATGTGTTGTCATAAAAAAATCCGTAAAAGATTAAAATTACGGATTAGATTTTAAAAGCTAAAATATAAGTATTAAGCTTTATTCTTATTTATTTCATCTTGCAATTGACGTCTCACTTTTTGTTCACGTTCAAGTGCTACACGTCTGTGTTCTTCATATTCTATTTCCACTTCTTCAAGTTTGCGTTTTGCATCTTTCGTTGCTGAGTTACTACTATTAAAACGATATATAAATAGCAAAGTCAATGCAAGTAACCCACCAATAATACTCCATAATAGCAGGTTATAACTAGTTTTACTCATTTGCATCCCAAATAGAGAGATGTTGTCTTTCTCAGCATTTGTTGTATTAAGTTGAGTTTGAGTGCTTGCAAGGTTAGTTTTTAATTTCTCTATTTCTTCTTGCTGATTAGCAACAGTTTTTTCGGTCTCATTAAGTTTGGTATGTGTACTTTCAAGAGAGTCTAGAGTATTGGCCTTTAATTTTAAGAGATCTAAATATTTAACGGCTTCATATTTTTGACCATTTGTACCTTTAAAATTCCCCGATTTTCTAAAGACGTATTCAAATTGACTGTCAATTGTTCCTTGATCAAGAGATAGGTTCTCTGAAGGCTGTTGCTGGTTTTGTGCTGTTATTGAAAGGGAGATTACCAATGTTAGGTAGAACAACACTTGGTTAAGGTTTCTCATTTTTTATTTTGGTTAAGTTTAGTGATGTCTAAGATACTAATTTTAATGGGTAAACATCTTATTTTATTAAACAAATAGCCTTACAATCTGTAAGGCTATCCATATACGTTTAAAACAATTATTTGGATTACAATTATTAATAATAAGTAAAGCGTCTTACTTTAGATATATATTTTGCCAATCTTATGACTTGATGGCTATAACCATATTCGTTGTCATACCATATATACAATATGGCATTTTTACCATCAGCTCTTACTATAGTGGCTTTACTATCGTAAATTGATGGTGCTGAGCTTCCTACGATATCACTAGAAACTAGCTCATCACTCATTTCATATTTTATTTGTTCTACTAAATCACCTTCAAGCGCATATTTTTTCATTATAGAATTCATGCTCTTAGCTGAAGTTTTGCGATCTAATTCGAGATTTAATATGGCTAAAGAACCGTTAGGAACGGGAACTCTGATAGCATTAGAAGTTAACTTTCCTTCTAATGACGGCAAAGCTTTACTTACTGCTTTTCCTGCACCAGTTTCGGTAATTACCATATTAAGTCCAGCTGCACGACCTCTTCTGTACTTTTTATGAAAATTATCTACTAAGTTTTGGTCATTAGTGTAAGCATGAATGGTTTCTAAATGCCCTGATTTAACTCCATAAGAGTCTTCAATAGCTTTTAATACCGGTGTAATAGCATTGGTTGTACACGAAGCTGCGGAGAAAATTTTAATTTTATCAGGATCGTTTTCTAAGTGATTTACACCATGTACAATATTTGGTATACCTTTTCCTGGCGCGGTCAATAACACTTTGTCTGTTCCCTTAGCTTTTAAGTGTCTACTTAAAGCTTCTTTATCTCTAAAAGCACCAGTATTGTCAATAATTAAGGCATTGTTAATGCCATATTTTGTGTAGTCTATATCTTCAGGTGCGTTAGCCGAAATCATGTTAACCGTTGTGCCATTAATGATTAACGCTTCATTCTTAACATCTATAGCTACAGTACCAGAAAAATCACCATGAACCGAATCGAACTTAAGTAAAGATGCACGTTTATCTAAAACGGTTGCATCAATATTGCCTCTTGTAACAATAGCTCTAAGACGCAATTGACTTCCTTTACCAGTTTTTGTCATTAATTCTCTGGCTACTAAACGACCAATACGACCAAAACCATAAAGGACGACGTCTTTTGGCTCAATATTAGTGGTCTCTTCTGCACCTCTAAGTTTATTAGCTACAAAACCTAAAGCATTACTAAATTTTTCATCTTCAAGATGATATTCATAAGTCAATTTACCAATATCAAGCTTAGATGGAGGCAAATCTAATTGCTTTATAGCTTTTGCTATTTCTACTGAATCAAAAATTGAGATGGGCTTCTGAACAAATTCTCCAGCATACTCATGTAAGTTGATGATATCACTTACAGTTCTATCAATCAATGAGTTTCTAAAGATGACAAGTTCAATAGATTTATCATACCATAAATCGTTTAAAATTTTAATAAACTCGACAGTAGCTCGGCGTCTGTCTGCTTGAAAAGCGAGTTCCTTTTCGTAAGTCTCGTTAAAAGGCATTTTGTTGTGTTTTTGTTTTACCCTGAAAGCGTAAAATTGCTTTCTAAATTTTCGGCAAAAGTAATATATTTCAAACGTTTTCGTAGCACATTTTAATAAAAAATAAAACCCTCTAAATTTTTACTATTTAGAGGGTTTACTATTAGGTGTTATTTATGCTAATTTCGGAAGATTATTTCACGTTTGTTTAAGCGTCCATCCAGGAATTCCAATTTTTTTAAATAATCACTGAAGTCATCACCAAACTTTTCTTTAAGTGTATTAATATCATCTACTGATTCAATTTTTTTATCATTTATAGCAGTGATAACATATCCTACTCTTAAACCAACATCCTCGTAAAAGTATTTGCTAGAATTTTCTCTAATTACGACTCCGCCATCAGAGAGTTGCTCAGAAAATTCCTCTTTTATATCTCGTGGGATATTTGAAAATCGCATACCCATAAACTCAACAAATAAATCTTTTTTCTTTGTTAATGTAACCGGTATTGTTTTTAAAGTATTACCTCTTAGAACTTCAACATTAACGATATCTTTCGGACTTTTGGTTTTGAGGTAACCGGTTAGTTCCGAAAATTTTGAGATTTCGATATCGTCAAGACGTTTTATAATATCTCCTGATTGTAAACCGGCAGTGTATGCTCCAGATTTTTTTTCAACTTCACTTATGTATACACCTTCAATTTCGTCAACTCCTAATTCTTTTGCCTCATCAGATTCTCTATTCAGGGCAGAAATCCCAAGAATAACTTCTTGTACATCGCCAAATTCCATAATGTCCTCAACAATTTTACGAGCAATATTACTAGGAACAGCAAATGAATAGCCTACGTATGAGCCTGTCTGCGATGTGATTGCGGTATTAATTCCTACCAAATCTCCATTAATATTTACTAAAGCACCACCTGAATTCCCAGGATTTACAGCTGCATCAGTTTGAATAAAAGATTGACCACCAGACAAATCTCTAGATTTAGCACTTATAATTCCAGCAGTCACAGTCGATGTTAAATTAAAAGGATTACCAACGGCTAAAACCCATTCTCCAATTTGTGTCGCATCAGAATCTCCAAAAGCTATAAATGGTAAACTATTTTCAGCATCAATTTTAAGTAGTGCGATATCATTTTTTACATCTGTACCAACCAGGTCAGCCATGTAAGTTCTATTGTCATTTAGCGTAATAGATATCTCTCTAGCACCTTTTATAACATGATTATTAGTTATGATATGACCATCTGGTGAAATTATTACTCCAGATCCTGCACCTGCTAATTGTTTTCTTTCAGTTTGTCTACCGCTAAATAAATCATTCCAAGATTGAGGTGCACGAGTAATTTGAGTATTTTTCACGTGTACAACGGCATCTATCGTCTTATTTGCGGCTGTAATCAAATCTGGGCGTTCTACAGTATTTAAAACCGCATTTGTTGTGGAAGTCGGTACATAAACAGGTAGTTTATTTTCAGACACTTCTTGAACAACTTGTGGCTGCTCTTCTTCAATAAATAGTTTATAACCACCAAGTGTTAGAATGCCTCCCAAAGCGGAAACGCATACTAATGTTAAAATCTTCTTCATATTCTTCAGTTTTAGGTTTAAAAATCTAACGATTAAAATTATTGATTTATTGAAATCTAAATTGAACTTTAACTACGATTTAACACCACAGTTTAAGGTCTTTTATTGTTATATTTGCCTGTAATTATGACACTAGATTTTTACAAATATCAAGGTACAGGAAATGACTTCATTATTATAGATAATAGGTCTCTATTATTTGATAAAACTAACATCAATAACATTGCCAATTTATGTGACCGCCGATTTGGCATAGGAGCAGATGGTTTAATACTGCTTGAAAACCATCCTGATGTAGATTTTAAAATGGTATACTTCAATGCCGATGGCAAACAAAGTAGCATGTGTGGTAATGGCGGTAGATGTATTTCAGCCTTTGCTAGTTTTCTAGGTATTATAGATAATGAAGCTACGTTTGAAGCTATTGATGGATTGCATAAGGCTAAGATTGATAATGGTATTGTTAGTTTACAAATGAATGATGTTGATGCCATCCAATCTTTTGAAAACCATACATTCCTAGACACTGGTTCGCCTCACCATGTTGAGCTTGTAGAAAATTTAAAGGCATTAGATGTAAAACTCAAAGGTCGCGAAATTAGATATGGTGAACCTTATAATGCCGCCGGAGCTAATGTTAACTTCGTGTCTGCAGTTGACGATTCTACATTCGCTGTTAGAACATACGAGCGTGGTGTAGAAGATGAGACATTGTCTTGTGGTACAGGAGTTACAGCAGTTGCAATTGCTATGCATAAAACCGGCAAAACCAAATCTCAAAATATTACATTAGATACTGAAGGTGGTCCACTAAAAATTACCTTTAAAGCTAATACAGATGGTACTTACAGTGATGTTTGGCTTATTGGGCCAGCAGTTCAAGTTTTTAAAGGTGAAATCCCATGTTAACGCTCAAAGGAGAACATATTTATTTGCGTGCACTAGAACCTGAAGATTTAGACTTTATCTATACTGTTGAAAATGATGAATCTATCTGGGAGTTAGGTCATACACAGACACCATATTCTCGTTTTCTAATTAAGCAATATCTTGAAAATGCACACAAAGATATTTTTGAAGTTAAACAATTAAGACTAGTGATTTCAAGTTATAAAGATGAGCTCATAGGCCTTATCGATATTTTTGATTTCGATTTTAAAAATAAGCGCGCAGGTATCGGAATTGTGATTACTGACGAAACAAAAAGACGCAGCGGTTACGCCAAAGAAGCTTTAAAGTTGCTAACAAATTATTGTTTCACGACGTTGCATTTACATCAATTGTATTGCAATATATCAGAAGATAATGTGCCTAGCTTAAAGCTTTTTGAAGGCGCTGGTTTTAAAAAAATTGGATTAAAGCAAGAATGGAATTACACATCTGAAGGGTTTCAGAACGAATTTCTTCTTCAGTTGATTAAACGTTAATTATGTATATAAAAAAGATTCTCTGGGCAGTTGCCTTAATAGGCTTAGTGATTTTTGGAGTTATTGCCTATTATATTTATGGTGCTATGTTTAGCCCAAACACTAATTTTGAGGAAGATACTAAGTATATTTTCATTTCCAGTGATGATGATTACTTCACCTTACGCCAAAAACTTATTCCGTTGCTAAATGATATGGACAGCTTTGATGCCCTTGCCAAACAAAAAGAATACAGTTCTAATGTTAAACCTGGAAAGTATATTATTAGAAAGGGCATGAATAACAATGAGATTATCAATTCTATTAGAAGTGGAAATATTGCCGTTAAAGTTTCTTTTAATAATCAAAATTCGTTAGAAGATTTAGCAGGTAGAATTTCACGTCAAATTGAAGCTGATAGTTTAGGTTTGTTAAAGGCCATGAAGGATTCAACATTTCTGGTAAAACATAATTTTAAGGCCGAAACAGCTTTAGGAATGTATCTACCAAATAGTTACCAATTGTTTTGGAATACTACGCCTGAAGGGTTTGTAAAACGAATGAAAAGAGAGTACGATAACTTCTGGAATGTAGACCGAAGCTCAAAAGCAGAAGCTCTAAATTTTACTAAGGCTGAAGTTATGGCGCTTGCGTCTATAGTTTATGAAGAGTCAAAGCAAAAAACTGAACAACCTCGAGTAGCAGGAGTTTATATTAATCGCTTAAAAATAAGAATGCCTTTACAAGCTGATCCTACTCTAAAATTTGCAGCTTATAAATTGCCTGAGTATGAAAACACAATAATAAGACGTGTTTTAAACATTCATAAAGAAATAGACTCACCTTACAATACTTATAAGTATGCTGGTTTACCTCCAGGCTTAATTGCGATGCCAGATTTATCAGCAATTGATGCTGTTTTAAATTATGAAAAGCATGATTACTTATATTTTGCAGTAGATGCTCAAAGACCAGGGTTTCATCGTTTTGCAAAGTCTTTAAGTCAACATAACGCCAATGCTAGGAAATACCATAAATATTTGGATGAAAAAGGTATTCGCAAATAGTTTTAAAACATTTGTCTGTATTGTTTTTTTATCATTTACCATAATAGGTATTGCTCAGTCATCTTCCGGGATTAATAATTTTTTAAAACCTAGTGATACTTTAAACAAGAGCAGAAGAAATGCAATAGTTATTTCTCAAGCTTCTGCAGGTGTATTGACTCTTATTGCATTGGATCAATTGTGGTATGCCGATTTTGAGCGTACAAAATTCCGAACTACAAATGATAATAACCAATGGCTTCAAATGGATAAATTGGGACATGTATATGCTGCATACCAATTTGGTAGGTTAGGAGCTGATACGTTTAAATGGGCTGGTGTCTCTAAAAAAGACCAACTTATTTATGGAGCTACACTAGGATTTTCGTTTTTAACGGCTGTTGAGGTATTTGATGGGTTTTCACAAGAATGGGGGTTTTCTTGGGGCGATATGATTGCTAATGCTACTGGTACCGGCTTATATGTCGGTCAAGAACTGCTTTGGGATGAACAACGCATAGCTTTAAAATATTCATTTAATAGAACAGAGTTTGCACCTTTAAACCCAGATAAACTGGGAAATGGTTTTGCAGAAGAATTTCTTAAGGATTATAATGGACAAACCTATTGGTTGAGTTTTAATTTAAATTCATTTTTTAAATCTGATTGTATTCCTAACTGGTTAAACTTTGCTGTAGGTTATGGTGCAAATGGTATGCTTACTGGAAGTAATGACGATTTAAACTTTCCTAATCAGGATAGATACCGTCAATTCTACTTAAGTTTTGATATTGATTTGACCCGGATAAAGACCAACTCTGGAGTGCTAAAAACCCTATTTAGCATTTTTAACACCATAAAAGTACCAATGCCTACCTTGGAGTTTAACGGAAAAAATGGTGTAAAAGCCCATTATATTTACTTTTAATCGAGTTTAAGTAACTGACTTTCAAGAGTTATATTTTTTGGTTATCTTTGCAGCGAATTTTGAAAGGTCTGTATTTTACATACGACCATAATTAAAATTTGTTGTCATGTACAAGAAAATAGTATCTAACGTAATTGGTCCTTTTGCAGTTTGTTTTTTAATTGCATTAGCATTATATCCTACTACTATTATTAATCCTGAGCAGTATTCTACTGATGGGCTTGAATTAGATTTTGACACCCCTAAGAATATTGCTAAAGTAGAGAAAAAGGATACGACGGAAACTGAATCTGTTTTTACACCAGATTTAGGTACATCTTTTGAAGCCTTTAAAGAAGCATTAGCATTTAAAGAATCTCAAGGAAACTACTTTACAGTTAATACCTTTGGTTATATGGGTAAATACCAGTTTGGTAAAGAAACCCTTAAAATGATTGGTATATATAATCCAAATCAATTTTTAAATACTCCAGAGTTACAGGAAAAAGCATTTATTGCTTATACTAAGCGTAACAAATGGATATTAAGAAGAGATATAGAACGTTTTACAGGTAAAACAATAAGTGGTGTAGAGATTACTGAATCAGGAATTTTAGCGGCAGCTCATCTTGCTGGTGCTGGTAGTGTAAAAAAGTTTTTAAGAAGCTACGGTTCTAATAACTTTGCCGATGGTTACGGTTCTACTGTAAGATACTACATGAAGCGTTTTGCAGGTTACGATACGTCGTTTATAGAGCCAGATAAACGCGCTAAGGTTAGCATTTAATCTTTCTGAATTATAAATATTGCGGGACGTTTGTGAAGGTCTTCACTGGTGTTGTGTTTCCAATCTTTTGCTGATAATGTTTTAATATATTCTGTTGGTAAAGTAAGGTCGCATGCCACACAGATTCTCGTATTTTGATGTAAAGTTGATATCAAATCCTTTAGCATTTGATTATTTCTGTATGGCGTTTCAATAAATATTTGCGATTGGTTTAGCTCAAAAGACCGTTTTTCTAGCTGCTTTATTTTTTGTTTACGCTCTTGCTTATCGATAGGCAAATAACCGTTAAATGCAAAGCTTTGCCCGTTCATGCCAGAACTCATCAAGGCTAGAATTATTGATGAAGGTCCAACTAAAGGAATAACTTTTATATTTCTTTCATGGGCTAATCTTACGATATCTGCACCAGGATCTGCTATTGCAGGACAACCAGCTTCCGAAATAATACCCATAGAGTTGCCATTAACACATGGCTCTAAAAACGTACCGAGTTCTGTAGCTTGTGTAAATTTATTAAGCACTTTTAGCTTTAGGTTGGGTTGTGATTTGCTTGGTACCACGCGCTTAATAAAACGTCGTGCTGTTTTCTCATTTTCAACAATATAATGATCCAATTGCTCAATCACTTTCTTTATTGATAGTGGTAAGACTTCTAAAGGTGGATTATCACCAAGTCGAGTAGGTATTAGGTAGAGTTTGCCTTTGGTTTCCATACTCAAATATAATGAGATAGTTAATTATTTAAGCAGAGTTTTTGCTATAATATCACAAGTTTCATCTAAGATTTTAAAAACATGTTCAAAACCAGATTCGTCGCCGTAATATGGGTCAGGTACCGCTTTATCATAGATTGAAGCGTTTTCATCAAGGATTAACTTAACCTTAAGTCTGTCAGATTCACTTTGGGCAAGATTAATAATGTTTCTGTAGTTTGACTTATCCATAGCATAAATAATATCAAATCTGTCAAAATCTGCAGAAACAAATTGCCTAGATTTTTGGGTGCTAATATCTATACCATTTGCTTTAGCTACGGCTATAGAACGGTAATCGGGTTTATCGCCAATATGGTAACTAGATGTGCCAGCTGAGTCAATAAAAAAATCTTGAGATGATAATTTAGATTCTAAAATACCATGGGCCAATGGTGACCTACAGATATTACCTAAACAAACCATTAAAATTTTAGTTTTTGATGGTTTGAACTCCATAAATTATATAGTAAGTTTTTTAGCTAAGTCTTCTACATACTTTCTAAATTGCTTATCTGTAGAAGATAAGTTGTCTACAGTTTTACAGGCATGAAGTACAGTAGCATGATCGCGTTGTCCTATTTGAGAACCAATACTAGCTAAAGAGGCTTTTGTGTATTTTTTTGCGAAGAACATTGCCAATTGTCTTGCCTGAACAATATGACGTTTTCTTGTTTTAGATTGCAATGTATCTACATCCATTTGGAAATAATCTGATACAACTTTTTGGATATAATCTATTGATACTTCGCGTTTTGTATTCTTAACAAACTTGTCTACAATATCTTTAGCAAGGTTGATGGTAATCTCTTTTTTGTTAAAAGACGATTGCGCAATTAAAGAAATGATTGCACCTTCAAGTTCTCTTACATTAGACTTGATATGTTTAGCAACATACTCAACAATTTCTTCAGGCATATCAACACCATCGCGATACAATTTATTCTTTAAAATAGATACGCGAGTTTCAAAATCAGGACTTTGTAATTCAGCAGATAATCCCCATTTAAACCTGGATAGTAGACGTTGTTCAATATCTTGCATATCAACAGGTGCTTTATCACTAGTTAAAATTACCTGCTTACCATTTTGGTGTAAATGATTGAAAATATGGAAGAACACATCTTGAGTCCCAGTTTTTCCAGAGAAAAACTGTGCATCATCAATAATTAAAACATCTATTATTTGATAGAAATGAATAAAATCATTTCTGTTGTTTTTCTTAACTGAGTCAATATACTGTTGTGTAAATTTTTCAGCAGAAATATAAAGCACCGTTTTTTCAGGATACTTGTCTTTTATATCAACACCTATAGCATGAGCCAAATGTGTTTTTCCTAAACCAACGCCTCCAAAAATTAATAACGGATTAAAAGATGTTCCGCCGGGTTTGTTAGCAACTGCAATGGCTGCATTTCTAGCTAAACGATTAGAATCACCTTCTAAGAAATTTTCAAATGTATAATTAGGATTAAGTTGAGATTCAATCTTTACGTTGCGTATGCCTGGAATTACAAATGGGTTTCTAAGTTCTGGATTCTTATTATTAAAAGGAACATCTACATCTTGCGATTTTACAGCTGTTCTGTTAGAGCTAGGAATCTTTTCTGTAAACGGTTGTCTATTGCCATACGTGTTCTCCATTTTAATAATGTAGACCAGCTTAGCATCTTCTCCTAATTCTTTGGTTAAAGCAACTTTTAAAATTTTAACGTAGTGTTCCTCTAACCACTCATAAAAAAACTTGCTTGGTACTTGGATACTTAATGCATTGTTAGAAAGTTTAACGGCTACGATTGGCTCAAACCAAGTTTTGTAAGCTTGTGGTTGAATATTATCTTTTATAAAAGAGAGACAATTGCCCCAGACCGATTGAGCCGTTACATCCATACTTCTTGTTAAGTTGCGTTGTTGTTTTAGTTAGTTGAGCAAAAAAAAAGAGACATGATATTCTCTATAGTGTTTCTTTTGCATGACAAATATGTGAACAAAATATTTAAAAAAAAAATGAAATTGATTAGAATTTTAAGAAATTTTTTCTCATGTTTTTGCCGACTTTAAATGTACAATATTTTTATTAAAGAAGCTTTCTAAATAATGAATAAAAGTGAGACAAATATTAGGGTTCGCTACGGAGAGACAGACCAAATGGGCGTTGTGTATCACGCTAATTACGCGACTTACTTCGAAGTTGGCAGAACCGAATGGTTAAGACAGTACGGAATTACTTACAAATCTATGGAGAACAACGGCATAATGTTACCGGTTATATCTCTTAACATAAAATACAAGAATTCTGCTCACTACGATGATAATTTAACTGTCAAAACTTGTATAAAAAAAATTCCAACGGCGAGTATAGAATTTGATTACGAATTATGGAATGATAAAGATGAATTATTAGCAACAGGAAATACAGTTTTGGTGTTTATTGACATGGAAAGAAATAGACCAACACGCTGTCCAAAATATCTTTTAGATAAAATTGAAAAGGGGTTTAATTCTAAAAATTGAGTTATAATCTTTTAACAGTTACACCATAGAAATTCTCAAAATAGTTGAAGATTTCATCGGATTTACTTTTTCTAATCGCAAATTTAATTTCGCAATCCGCTTCAAATTTTTGATTTAGGATTCCTGCTCCGTAATCTTTTATAATGCGTTGCACTTTACTTAAATCTTTATAGTCAAACGTTAAATTAAAATGACTGTCAACAGTTTTTTCAATTATTTCTGCATCTTCTAAGGCCATTTGTGCCGCTGTTCTATAAGCATTAATTAATCCACTTACGCCCAATTTTACACCACCAAAATAACGAACTACTACTATAAGTATATTGGTGACTTCAAACGATTGTATTTGCCCATATATGGGCATACCAGCAGAATTATTTGGTTCGCCGTCATCATTAGCTCTATACCTTATGTTTTCAATTCCTAATTGATAAGCGTAACACCAATGTCGAGCATTGTAATGCTTCTTTTTAAGCGTTTCAATATGATGCTTTACATCATCTTCGGATATAATAGGAAAGGCAAAACCATAGAACTTACTATTCTTATCCTTAAACAATACCTCTTGTGATGGCTTACTAATGGTTTTATATGTGTCCAGAGTAGCCATGCTAAAGTGTTACCAAGATTATTGAGACTAAAGCTATTGAGATTCCAATCCAGTTTTTAGGACCTATTTTTTCTTTAAAGATTATTAGACCAACTAACGTCGATACAGCTACTATAGCAACATTATTTACCGTAAATATGGTAGAGCTCTCATTGTCTTCAAACCTTAATGCCTTCAACAGAAAAAACATAGAGCAGTAATTTACAATACCAAGAGCTATTCCGTAGGGAATACTTTTAAAATTGAATTTATCTTTTTTAGCAATTGATTTGTAGACTAAAACACTAGCGCCGATAATACCTGCTATTAAAAAAATAATTGCCAAGAAAAATGGCATATTGTTTTCTGGCGCAAAATGATTTACTGAAGTATCTATAATTCCAGAGCCTAAGAACAATATAATAGGTAGAAAAATCAGTTTGTTTAAGTTGACTTTGGCTTTCTCCTTTACTGAGGTAAGATACACTGCTATTAAGGCCAAAAGGATACCTGTTACTTTTTTGAGACCAACACTTTCGTTATAAATTATAATACCAAACAGAATAGGAATTACGACACTCATTTTACTCGCAACAGAAGCAACTGACAAGCCATTTTTTTGTGCTGTCAATGCCATAACATTGAATATTGAGATAAATAGGAAGCCTAGTAACAAAGCCGCATAAAACCAAGTTGAGTTTAAGATTTCTGTGACAGATAATTTGTTTTCATAAAATATAAAACCGCAAGCAAAAGCTGTAAAATAATTAACCACTATGGCCTGTAGCGTATCAATATTTTTGATGTTGAATGATTTGAACAGAACAAAGATACCGGTAGAGGATAATATGCTTAGGAGTAAGTAAATCAAAACAGATGTTTATTAATTTTAAAGAGATTTACCACATCTTCTTTAGTTTCATCAATATTCCAGACATTGAAGCCTAATTGCCTCGCAGCATCAGTATTTTCTTTGGTGTCATCAATAAAGAGGCATTCGTCTGCATTTAGTTTATTTTCTATTAAAACAAACTCAAAGGTATTGGCATTAGGTTTACGGAATGCTATCTCATGAGATAGATAAAATGAATTAAAGCAAGCTTTAAATGCCTCATAAAAATCTACATTTTGCTTAATGAAATCAATATGCATCTCGTTGGTATTGCTCAGTAAAATAAGCTTATAATCTTTCTTCCGAGCCAAGTTTTTAATAAACTCTAATCGGTACTCAGGAAAATCTTTAATGATATAATTCCAAGCATGGATAACTTCTTCTTCTGATAAATAATTGAATTTATTAGTATAGAATTCTAAGAACTGAGACGTAGAGATTTTGCCAACCTCATATTGCATATTTGTGTCCCACATGTCTGTTTCAAATTCTTCTAAACGAAATAATTCTAGTGCATGCGCCATGGCACCACTTTTATCTAAATTGATAAACACGTCACCAAAATCGAAAATCAGAGTTTTAATCAATTTCAAATAGTTTTAAAGTATCATCCAAGATGTTATATTCAGATACTAATTTACCTTTTAATATGGGAGCTTTTATGCCATCTTTAAACTCAGTATTTCCAACAAAAACTCGCGCTTCATCCCAAAGGTTTTCATCAATAAAGGTTTGAAGCGTTTGTGCGCCACCTTCTATAATTACTGAGTTAATGTTTCTATCAAATAGAATATCGCAAATTTGTTTAGCAACATCATTAGAATAGTTTAAATCTTCTTTAGAAATAGAAATAGTTTTACTAGCAGAATTAAAAACACTTAAGTTTTTACTTAGACTTCTATTTCTGTCCAATACAATTCTAATTGGGTTAGAGCCATCCCAATCTCTTACTGTTAAGCTTGGATTATCTTGTAAAACAGTGTTAGTTCCTACCAATATGGCTTGCTCTTCTGCGCGCCATTTATGCACTAATTGTCTAGAGTAGGTGTTAGTAATCCAAACTGGTTTTTGCTCATCTTTTGTTTTAGGAGCAATGAAACCATCTTTAGTTTCTGCCCATTTTAAAATAATATAAGGGCGCTTTTTATTGTGATACGTAAAAAAACGTTTATGATGATTTTTACACTCATCTTCTAATACGCCTACTATAACATCGCAACCTCCGGCTTTTAATTTCTCTATGCCTTTACCAGAAACTTCTGGATTATCATCGATGCAGCCAATTACTACTTGTGGTATATTGTACTTGACAATTAAATCGCTACAAGGTGGTGTTTTACCGTAGTGACTGCATGGTTCAAGTGTAACATATAATGTTGATTTGGCCAACAATGATTTGTCTTTTACAGAATTGATAGCATTGACTTCTGCATGAGCTTCACCATAAGGACCAGTAAACCCTTCTGAAATAATTTTACCACTACAAACAATAACAGCGCCAACCATAGGGTTTGGTCTGGTTGTACCTAGACCATTGCGTGCTATTTCTAAGCAACGTGTCATATATAGTTCATGCTTATCCAAGCTTATAATTTAATTTTTACTGTTTGCGTTTTGTCTACTTCATATTCTGAAGAATAGCCAAGAATATTATAATCTATAGTGCCTTTGTACTGAATTTTTAATTGTTGAGAAATGAGACTTCCCAATAATCCACCAATACTTTTTTTATCTATAATACTATCCGTAGAAATAGCCACAGTAAGCGGAATTGTAAAACTAGATTTAGACGGCACATTAAAGGCTTCGGTCTCAAACTGGGCAATTTCACTATCATTAATATAGACTTTTAAGTCATCTGTTTTTAGAGTTCCACCAACATTATTAGGGTTTTCAAATAACGCATCTGCGCTAAGTGTTATGGTCTTTATATTCGAATCCAACACCTTAATATTATCTACACCCAAAAACTCTGGTTTTTCTTTAACCGTACAGTTGAAAAACAGTGGAAAAAATAAAAAAATCAGTGCTATTTTTTTCGATATATCCAGATAATTAATGATTATCTTCATGCTTTAAAATTACAATTAGCTAAATACTATTTTGGTGGATAAAGATACTATTGTTATTCGAGAAATACAGCTTAAAGACAATGCTAAAATTGCCATAGCCATTCGAGCCGTTTTAATTGAAATGGGTGTGCCAAAGGTAGGTACAGCCTATGAAGACAAAGCATTAGATTGCATGTTTGAAACTTATGATGTAGAAAGGAAAATCTATTATGTCGTTGCAAAAGGAGATGAAATTCTTGGTGGCGCAGGCATTTCACCTTTAGATAATTATGAAGGTAATATCTGTGAGTTACAGAAAATGTATTTTATGCCAGAAGCAAGAGGCAAAGGACTTGGTACTAAGATGATGGATAAATGTTTAGATTATGCGCAACAAGTAGGCTTTGATAAATGCTACCTGGAAACAATGCCTTATATGGATGATGCCCGAAAATTATACCGAAAAGTTGGTTTTGAATCCATAGATCAACCAATGGGAGATACAGGTCATTATTCATGCTCTGTTTGGATGCTTAAAGATTTATAATATTGAAGGCTTCAGACTTAAAACAAATATTTCATAACGAGTTAAATGCGCAGTATGGAAAAGAAGAAGTAGAGTCTTTTTTCTTTTTGTCCATGGAACATTATTTAAATGTTCCTAGAATTCAACTTGCATTAGATTCAGAATATACCGTTTCCAAAAAAGAGTTAGATACTTTCTTTAGCCTTTTAGATGAATTAAAAGACGACAAACCTATTCAATATATTTTTGGAGAAACAGAATTTTATGGCCTTAAATTTAAAGTCAATAAGAATGTCTTAATTCCGAGACAAGAAACCGAAGAGCTGGTGGATTGGATAATCTCAGAATATAAATCCCATAATTCAAAATTTAGAATATTAGATATAGGTACAGGATCTGGCTGTATTGCAATAAGTTTGGCAAAACATTTACCTAATGCTGAAGTCTTTGCTTTAGATGTCTCAACGGATGCTTTAGAAATTGCTAAAAATAATGCAAAACTTAACAGTGTAGATATACAATATATAGAAGCGGATATTTTGAATGCAAAATCCTTTAGTTTGGATTTTAAAGATTATGAGTTCGATATTATTGTTTCGAATCCGCCATATGTTAGACATTTAGAGAAAGAAGAGATTAAGGCAAACGTACTAGATTATGAGCCACATTTAGCCTTATTTGTTGACGACAACGACCCACTTCTGTTTTATAAATCAATCACCCGTTTTGCTGTTAATAAGTTGAAGCAAAATGGACATCTCTATTTTGAAATCAATCAGTATCTTGGTGAAGAAACTAAGGATTTATTAACAGAATCTGACTTGACTGATATTGAATTACGAAAGGATTTAAACGGAAACGATAGAATGCTAAAAGCCATAAAGAAATAGTATGAAGCGTATAGCAGTTTTTTGCGGAAGTAGCTTAGGCAATAGTGAAACTATTATAGAGCAATCTAAGCATTTAGGGAAACTATTCGTAGAACGCGACATCACACTTGTATATGGTGCAGCTCGAATAGGAATTATGGGAACTGTAGCGAGAGCAGTAATTAATGGCAATGGCAAAACTATTGGTGTTATTCCTGAATTCCTTAAAACAAAGGAGATTGTAAATGCCAATTTAACTGAACTTATTGTAACCAAGAATATGCATGATAGAAAAATAATCATGTACGATAAAAGTGATGGTTTTATAATTATTCCAGGAGGTTTTGGGACCATGGATGAATTTTTTGAAATTACCACCTGGGGACAGCTCGGATTGCACTCAAAACCTATAGGTATTTTAAATACTAATGGGTATTATGATGCTTTAATACAGCAATGTAATGTTATGGTTGAAAACGGATTTTTAAAGCAAGAAAATCTAGATGCTGTTGTTATTGATAGCACAATTGAAGGTTTGTTAGAAAAAATGACTAATTATGTGCCACTTCCAAAGCCTAAGTGGTTAAATAAAGACGGACTTTAGTATATATAATAAATGACTACACAACAAAAAATAGAAGCACTTCGTGATGAACTTCGCCAACACAATCATAGCTACTATGTTCTTGATCATCCAACAATTTCGGATTATGAATTTGATATGAAGTTAAAAGAGCTTCAAGCGCTTGAGGCGCAACACCCTGAGTTTTATGATGCTAATTCTCCGTCGCAACGTGTTGGCGGTGCAATTACTAAGAATTTTGAAACTGTTGTGCATGATTTTAGAATGTACTCTTTAGATAATTCATACTCTAAAGAAGATCTTCTAGACTGGGAAAAGCGTATAAAAAAATTAGTAGATGGCGATATTCAATACACTTGTGAGTTAAAGTATGATGGTGCTTCAATGAATCTTACGTATGAGAATGGTAAACTTATACGAGCAGTGACTAGAGGTGATGGTGTACAAGGTGATGAGGTGACTACAAATGTAAAGACTATTAACTCCGTACCTTTGCAGCTTAAAGGTGATTTTCCGGAACGCTTTGATATTCGTGGTGAGATTATATTACCGATTGACGGATTTAATACAATGAATGAAGAACGTCTTGCTAATGGAGAAGAACCATACAGAAATCCAAGAAATACAGCTTCTGGAAGTTTGAAACTGCAAGATAGCTCTGAGGTTGCTAAACGTCCTTTAGAGTGTCTTTTATATAGTATAAAGGGTAATAATCTAAATATTACAACTCAGTTTGAAGGGTTGCAAAAAGCTAGAGATTGGGGGTTTAAAGTGCCTAAAGAAGCTCAGCTTGTAAATACTATTAATGAAATTTTAGAGTATGTTGACTATTGGGATAAGCAGCGGCATAACTTACCTTACGAGATTGATGGTATTGTGATCAAGGTTAATAGTCTTTACCAACAAGAAGAATTAGGTTTTACTGCTAAGGCTCCTCGATGGGCCATGGCATACAAGTTTAAAGCAGAACAAGTATCTACTCGACTTAACGAGATTTCCTACCAAGTAGGTCGTACAGGTGCAATAACACCGGTTGCTAATTTAGAGCCAGTTCAATTGGCAGGTACAATTGTTAAGCGTGCTTCGCTTCATAATGCCGATCAAATTGAAAAACTAGATGTTAGAGAAGGTGATGAGGTTTTTGTAGAAAAAGGTGGAGAAATTATTCCGAAGATTATTGCAGTAGATTTCCTAAAACGTCCTCTGAATTCTACCAAGACTAAATATATAACACATTGTCCGGAATGTGGCACAGGACTTATTAGGCCAGAAGGAGAGGCTAAACATTATTGTCCTAATTATGAGGCATGTCCGCCACAAGTTGTAGGTCGTATTCAACATTACATATCCCGAAAGGCAATGGATATTGATGGGTTAGGTGGAGAAACAGTTGCGTTGTTGGTTAATGCCAATTTAATAAAAGATTATTCAGATTTATATGCCCTTAAGGTTGAAGATGTAATTCCTTTAGAGCGCATGGCGCAAAAGAGTGCAGAGAACTTGGTTAATGGCATTGAGGCTTCTAAACAAATTTCGTTTGAGCGGGTATTATTTGCTCTAGGTATACGGTATGTTGGAGAAACTGTTGCTAAAAAATTAGCCAAGCACTATAAGTCTATTAATAATTTAATGACTGCTTCTATTATTGATTTGGTCAATGTTGATGAAATTGGTGAGCGAATTGCAGAAAGTGTTGTTGAGTTTTTCTCATCTAAGGAAAACATTGACATTGTAAATAGACTAAAAGATTTTGGGGTTCAATTAGAGATTTCCGCCGAGAAATTAGCTAACCAGACAGAAGTGCTAAACGGAAATTCTTTTGTTGTGTCTGGAGTTTTTGAAACCGTTTCAAGAACTGAGCTTAAAAAATTAATTGAAGATAACGGCGGAAAAGTATCTTCTTCAATATCATCTAAAACAAGTTTTCTCATCGCTGGAGATAAGATGGGACCAAGTAAACGCACAAAAGCAGAAAATCTTAATATTCCTATAATAAGTGAGTCGGATTTCTTAGCTATGGTAGCTAAGTCTTAATTTTCTTACTATTTTTTATTTTTTATCGTTAAAATGCAATTATATTCGTTTAATTACAAAAAATATTGTATGTTTGCCCTAGCTATTTAATGATTAATGAATATGATAATCAACAAATTACTAAAAATTGTGTTAGTAATTTTGAGTGTTGCTTTTATAATTCTCGAGGTTCAACAACTGGTATTTTATGCTGATATTGCTAGTACAGTATTACTATTACTGTTCACGTTTTTATATATAAGAGGCAAACTCAGTAGACGACCATATCTTTTATATTTTTTAATAACGTTTACGATTTCGGAAATCATATCTTTAGGTGCTAATTTTGTCACTTTGACTACTGATTCTATTGATTATAATTATTATGTGGGTAATTTTTTATACATGCTTGCATATGTGTTTTTGATATTGCGTTGTACAATTACTATGAATTTTAAGGATATTATTAAACGATTCCCAGTAACAATTGCTATACTCGCAATTCTTGGTGTGTTCTGCGTTACTTTAATTACTGAAACAGCTCAAAATCAATTAAGTACTTCTGAATATGTTACTGAATTTTTGTACAATGTAGTTGTTATGGCGTTGGTTTCTATTGCCTTAATCAACTATATGCACAAAGATGATAATAAAGCAATGCTATTTTTTATAGCGACCATGTTTATTTTCTTTTCGGAAATGATTCAGTTGGCATATTATTATGTTGAAGACATGGTGCATTTAGCAGCTATATATTCAGTGTTTTTAGTGCTTGCCTTTCTGTTTCTTTACCTTCAATCAAAGCTTAAACATGAGAGAGTTGAAGATTTTAATTTGCTACCAAACAATTAATTATAACTAGACTATAATAGTTGTCCCTTTGGCCTTTTTCTCTTCGTTAGGGCTGAAATAGAAATCGATCTGACCTAAATAAAGTCCATAACAACCGACTTGGTTAACCAATACATTTTCACCTTTACTGTTTTTCTCTATTGTAGGTTTTGGTAAAAAAGTATGGGTATGACCACCAATAATTAAGTCTATATCTTTGGTCTGTCTGGCTAAAACTAAATCCGAAACTATTTCAGGGTTATTTTTATAATAGTAGCCTAAGTGCGATAAGCATATAATTAAATCACACTTTTGTTCTTCTTTTAAGATGCGAGACATGTCTTGTGCAATTTCTATAGGATTATTGTACACGGTCTCCTTATAAAGCTTTTTACCTACAAGGCCTTCAAGTTCAATACCTAAGCCAAAAACACCGATCTTAATTCCGTTTTTATTAAAGGTCTTATAGGGCTTAACATGAGTATCTAAAACAGTGTTTTTAAAATCATAGTTAGCAGACACAAAATCAAACTTTGCATTTGGAAGTTGGGCATATAAACCGTCAATTCCATTATCAAAATCATGATTTCCTATTGTTGCTAAATCGTATTTAAGCATACTCATAAGCTTAAACTCTAATTCGCCACCATAATAATTAAAATACGGTGTACCTTGAAAAATATCACCAGCATCTAGTAGTAGCGTATTTGGATTTTCTTTTCGAATAGACTCAATTAATGTTGCTCTTCTAGCTACACCACCTTTATTTGCATTTCTACCATCACTAGCACTAAAGGGATCAATATGGCTATGCACGTCGTTGGTATGTAAAATGGTTATTCTTTTTAGGATGTTATCGTGCTTAAATGAAGATAATGTTAATCCGCCAAGACCAACAAGCGCTCCGGCTGCAGTAGTTTGTTGTAAAAATTTTCTACGGTTCATAGGTTGTTAATCTTTTAGTCTAATAAATCTATCGTCAATAGTTGGCTTTAAGGTGTCAATCTTTTTAAAATAATCTATTAATAGATTTCTGATCTTATAATCTAAATCATAGAGTGTATCCTTGGTTTTTAAAAAGTGCATTCTGCTTCCACCATTGTATAGATAATCGTTAGTGGCCACATGATAGGTTTTACTGTAATCAATTTCGACACCGGCAATTAATGCACTATTAATGCTATAATCATTATTTAGGGTAAGTTTAAGGTTTGAGATTGGATGTGCTCTCTTTTTTGTAGCTAAAAAGTCTAACATATCTTTAACTTGTTGCCCCTTCATCGTAGTTACAACAACAGAGTTATCAAAAGGCATAACTTCATACGCAGTTCTACTAGTAATATTTCCTTCAGAAATGATAGAACGAATACCACCATGATTCAATATAACCATGTCGATGTCTTTAGTTGTCCTTTTATTAAAGACAGGATTCGCCATTTCCAAAACGGCATCAGCCATAAAGTTACCAATTGCAGTATTCAACTCTCCATCAGTTTTAGCAATCGTATTTACAGAGTAAGCAATTACGCTGTCTAAATCCCTATTTACACTTTGGCGATAGGGCTTTATAAAAGCTTCAATGTCTTTATTGGTTTGTAAGCTATCGGTAATGGAATTTCTTTTACCAACAATTTTGTTAATAGAATGGTCTTGTTTACAACTAGTTATAAATAATATAGTTGTTAATATTAGTATAAGTCTGCTTTTCATTTTAACTAACTTATGATTTCTTAACTATAAAGTGTAGGCACTTTTGTTAAATTTGCACAAAGTCTAAATATAAATGATTTTAAAGGCATTTAAAGAAAAATCAAATCAAAAATATATTAACAAAATGCTAATGAACCGTGAAGGTGTTATTAGCAACGAAACGATTAATTCTGTAGGTGTACTTTTAAACGAATCTGAGTTTAAAGACTATGAAGTAATAGAAAAGTTCTTTAATTCTATAGGGATATTAAGTTCTAAACTCAGTTTTTTTGCATTTTCAGATTCAAAAGAAACCCAGCATAACACATGGGATAATATATATAGAAGTTCTGATTTTGGATGGCGAGGTAAACTAAAAAATATAGAGTTAGAGAATTTTACAAAAACAAACTTTGATGTGTTAATATGTTATTTTTTAGCAAATGACATAGAATTAATTCAAATTGCGGCGATGTCGAAGTCAAATTTTAAAGTAGGCATCTCTAATGAAGATGAACGCTTGTATGATTTAATAATAGAAGTGAACCCTAATAATTTTGAAGTCTTTACGACCGAACTTAAAAAATACTTAACCATATTAAATAAATTATAATATGAGCAAATTTGTTGGTACAGGTGTGGCACTTATAACACCTTTTAAAGAAGATTTATCTGTTGATTATGATGCACTAAGCACGTTAGTAGAATATAATATATCTAATGGCATTGAGTATCTGGTAATTAGTGGCACAACTGGTGAGAGCGTTACAATTAATGCCGAAGAAAAGAAAGCTATTACTGCTCATATTACAAAGGTTAATAATGGACGTTTGCCTTTGGTGTTAGGTATAGGTGGCAATAATACGCAATCTATTATTGAAGAAATAAATGCTACAGATTTAACTAGTATTGATGCCATTTTATCAGTTTCACCTTACTACAGTAAACCAACTCAAGAAGGATTATATCAGCATTTTAAAGCCATTGCCACAGCTTCTCCAAAACCAATAATTTTGTACAATGTACCTGGACGTACTTCAAAAAATATGCTTCCTGAAACAACATTAAGACTCGCCAGAGAATTTGAAAATATAATCGCAGTTAAAGAAGCAGGTAATAATGTTGCACAATATTTAGAACTGATTAAAGACAAACCAGAAGGTTTTCATGTGATATCTGGTGATGACGACTTGGCTTTATCTGTTGCATTGGCTGGAGGATCGGGAGTTATATCTGTAATTGGTCAAGCGTTACCAAAAGAATTTTCCGAAATGATAAGACAAGGAATTGCAGGTAATGCAAAAGTAGCCTATAAAACACATTATGATCTAATGACAATTACTGGTCAAATCTTTTCAGAGAACAATCCTGCAGGAATTAAAGCTGTTCTTAACAGCTTAGGAATCAGTAATTCGTATGTCAGATTACCACTAGTTGAAGCATCTTTAGATTTAAAAAATGCTATTAATAATGAACTTCAACGGTTAGGTAAACGTTAAACTTCTTTTAAAGTCCTTATTTCGTAGTTATAAGCCTGTATTTTAGAGCAAAATTTTTGTTTTTAAAATCCGTTATTAATGCATACTTTTGCACACTGTTTTAAGTTTATGAAAAAAGCACTTTCTATATTAGTATTGTTAATTGTATTTAACTCATGTAATGATTTTCAGAAGGCAATGAAATCTGAAGATACTGCTTTGAAGTTTGAATTAGGTACAGAATTATATGACGCTAAAAAGTACAAAAAGGCCAACAGACTATTTGAGCAAATAGTGCCTAAGTACAGAGGTAAACCACAAGCAGAAAAGCTCATGTTTATGCATGCTGATTGCTTTTTTCAGTTAGAGCAATACTACTTGTCAGCCTACAGATTCGAGCAATTTGTGAACTCTTACCCAAATAGTGAAAAAGTTGAAGAAGCAGCATTTTTGTCAGCAAAAAGCTACTATGAAGAATCTCCCATTTATTCGAAAGAAAAAGAGGAAACAGTAAAAGCTATCGAGAAACTGCAATTATTTATCAACTCATATCCTGATTCTAAATATTTACAAGAAGTAAATGTATTAGTGAAAGAGTTAGATTATAAGCTTGAGAAAAAGGCTTTTGAAATTGCTAAACAGTATAATAGAATTTACGACTACAAGGCTTCGATTAAATCGTTCAATAATTTTTTACTAGATTTTCCAGGCACTAGCTTAAAGGAAGATGCCCTATATTATAGATTTAATTCAGAATATAATCTTGCTATATTAAGTATTAAAGAACTTAAGCAAGATCGTATTAATATAGCATTAGCAGACTATAGAGCACTAGTAAGTGCATACCCGAACACCAAATATTTAGATGAAGCAAATCGTCTAAAAGAAGAGTTGGAAAGAGAGAAAAATTTAACAGATACAGATACAAAAAGTTAATCACAATAAAGATGGATTTAAAGAAAACCGATGCACCAGTTACAACGTTAACTTATAACAGAAACGAGATTGATGAGCCAACTGGAAACATTTATGAAGCTATTTCCGTTATTGCAAAACGCGCAGAACAAATTAATACCGATATAAGACGTGAGCTTATAGACAAGTTAGAGGAGTTTGCCACTTACAATGACAGTTTAGAAGAAATTTTTGAAAACAAAGAACAAATTGAAGTTTCTAAGTTCTATGAAAAATTACCTAAGCCACACGCTTTAGCCGTAAAAGAGTGGTTAGAGGATAAGATATATCACAGAAATACTGAGGATACTCAGGAATAACCTTTAAATGTCTATTCTTAAAGACAAAAATATTTTACTAGGTGTTACCGCTGGAATTGCAGCCTACAAAACAGCGCATCTGGTAAGGCAATTCATAAAAGCAGGTGCCAATGTCCAAGTCATAATGACACCTGCTTCTAAGGATTTTATTACACCACTTACACTTTCTACACTTTCTAAAAACCCAGTGCATTCGTCCTTTACAAATGATGAAGATGACAATGCGATGTGGAACAATCATGTAGAGCTTGGCTTATGGGCAGATTTGTTTGTTATTGCTCCAGCTACAGCAAACACCATGTCAAAAATGGCAAATGGTACTTGCGATAACCTACTATTGGCAACCTATTTGTCTGCAAAATGTCCTGTTTATTTTGCACCAGCAATGGATTTGGATATGTATAAACACGAATCCACAAAAACATCATTTGACAAGCTTCAATCGTATGGAAATACAATGATTCCTGCTACTAGTGGTGAGTTAGCAAGTGGTCTTGTTGGTGAAGGTCGCATGGCAGAACCAGAAGCTATTGTTGCTTTTATTGAAGCCAATATTTTAGATAAACTTCCTTTAAAAGGAAAAAAGGTTTTAATTACTGCAGGACCAACTTATGAAGCGCTAGACCCTGTAAGATTTATAGGAAATCACTCCAGTGGTAAAATGGGTTTTGAGATTGCTAAAGCTGCTGCAAATAATGGCGCCGAGGTAGTTTTAATCTCTGGGCCAACGCATCAGAAAGTAGACCATAATCAAATTTCAGTTTTTCCAGTTGTTAGTGCTCAAGATATGTACGATGAGGTGCATAAACATTATCAATATATCGATATCGCAATTCTTTCAGCTGCAGTTGCGGATTATAGACCAAAACAAGTTGCGGATAAGAAAATAAAAAAGAAAGATGCATCGTTTACTATAGAGTTAGAAAAAACAAAGGATATTTTAAAATCTCTTGGTGAGCAAAAAAGGAATCAATTTTTAGTTGGTTTTGCATTAGAAACTAATAATGAGCTCGAGCATGCCAAAGGAAAATTAAAGTCCAAAAATTTAGATTTAATAGTCCTTAACTCCTTAAAAGATGAAGGTGCAGGTTTTGGAGTATCCACAAATAAAGTTACATTTATAACAAAATCTAACGAGATTATTGATAATAAACTTAAATCTAAGTCACAAGTTGCCGAAGATTTAATTCAACAAATTTTAAAGCAAATACATGCGTAAGTTATATGTCGTCCTTTTTCTGTTTCTTCCAGTAGTCGCTATGGCTCAGGAGCTTAACTGTACAGTTACTGTAATTGCCCAACAAACAGGTAATGATAATAATGTAGTATTTAAGACACTGGAGCGTCAATTAACAGAATTTATAAATAATACCCAATGGACAAATAAAGAGTTTAAGGTTCAAGAACGCATAGATTGCAGTATGGTTATTAATGTGCAAAATTACAATAACGATGCGTTTTCCGCTACCTTGCAGGTCCAAGCTTCAAGACCAGTATATGGCTCTACATATAATACACCTGTATACACCTTTAATGATAAAGAGTTTGTTTTTCAATATATCGAGTTTCAAAATTTAGTATTCAATAAAAACCAATATGAGTCTAATCTAATTTCTGTTCTTACTTTTCATGTTTTTATGATGTTGGGCATGGATGCAGATACTTTTGCACCCAATGGAGGTAATGAATACTACAGGCAAGCACAGACAATTGCTAACTATTCTCAGCAAGGAAATGCTCCTGGTTGGAAATTAGAAGATGGATTGCAATCACGTTTTGCTTTAATTGATAACATTTTATCACCTACATACAAAGAATTTAGGTCCACACTCTACAAATACCATAGAGATGGTTTGGACTTAATGCACAAAAATGCAAAGAATAGCAAAGGAGTAATTGCGGCATCTATAAGAGACTTACAACAAATGCATTCTAGAAGACCAAACTCATTTTTAATGCGTGTCTTCTTCGACTCAAAAGCGAATGAAATTCAGAAAATATTTAGTGGCGGACCTAGCGTCAATGTCGCTGAAACTATCAATGTCCTTAATAAAGTCGCACCGATTCATGCTTCAAAGTGGAATAAGATAAAATTCTAACTTAATTAAAATTAGATTTTTATAATTTACAGAACACAAAAATGTAATTTTGTATTCTATTAAAGTCTTCTGTATTGCTGACCTCTTTAAAAATTAAAAACTATGCTTTAATTGATGAGTTAGAAATCTCATTCAATAATGGATTGTCTGCTATTACAGGAGAGACCGGTGCAGGTAAGTCAATACTCCTTGGAGGATTATCTTTGGCTCTTGGTAAAAGAGCTGACTTGAGTCAAATAAATAACAAGTCTAAGAAATGTGTTATTGAAGCGGTGTTTGATATAGCTAACTACGATTTAAAGACTGTTTTTAAAGATGAAGATTTAGACTATGATACGCAAACCATAGTACGTAGAGAGATATTACCTTCAGGTAAATCTAGAGCATTTGTGAATGACACACCTGTAAATCTCGAAAGTTTATCAAATTTAAGTGCTTATATTTTAGATATACATTCTCAGCATCAAACCTTAGAGCTTACTAATGATTCATTTCAGTTAAAAGTAATAGATGCACTAGCAAATAATGATGAAATATTAAATGGATATAGAAGCCAATTAAAGCAGTACAAATCACTATTATATCAATTGTCAGAACTAGAAGCATCATTAATAAACGCTAAAAAAGAGTACGATTATAATGTGTTTTTACTTAACGAACTTACAGAAGCTCAACTCAAAGTTGGTGAATTAGAAGAGCTTGAAGCTAGCTATGAGCAATTGAGTAATGTTGAAGCCATAAATGAAGCCCTGAATTATTCAAGATCATTACTTAATTCAGAGGAAATGGGTGTATTGGATAAGCTTAATGAGATTAAAAGACAACTGTCCAATATTAGTGATTTTGGCAAGGACTATAAGTCTATTGAAGCACGCGTAATAAGTACATCTATAGAGCTTGATGACATAGTATCAGAATTGTCCAATCTAGAAGAAAACCTATCAAGTGATCCATTAGAGTTAGAACGCGTTAATGGTAAACTCCAAGTAATCAATACTTTATTACAAAAGCATTCCGTAATAGATGTTTCTGAGCTAATTCAACTAAAAAATGAATTAGAAATAAAAGTGAGCACATCCGAAAATTTAGATACAGATATTTCAGAAATTAAATTAAAAATTGAAGGCCTCAAGAGTCAACTCAATGCTAAAGCAATTACTATAAGAGCTAATAGAGTAGCGGTAATACCAGAGTTTATATCTCATTTAGAACAACTTCTTTCAGAGTTGGGCATGCCTAATGCCAAGTTGGACGTTCAATGTATAGAATTGGAAGAATTTACAACTAGTGGAAAAGATCAACTTCAGTTTTTATTTGCAGCTAATAAAGGCAGTCAGTTTAACACACTTAAAAAAACAGCTTCTGGAGGAGAATTATCTCGTATAATGTTGGCAATTAAATGCATATTATCTAATTATGTGAAGTTGCCGACTATAATGTTTGATGAAATTGATACCGGTGTTTCCGGAGAGATATCAAATAAGATGGGAGATATTATGAAAACAATGAGTAAAAATATGCAAGTGTTTGCAATCACGCATCTACCTCAAGTTGCATCCAAGGGTAATTCGCACTATAAAGTTTACAAAACAGATGTCGATGGTACAACTC
>NZ_RHLG01000008.1 GCF_003712105.1 Winogradskyella sp. | reverse complement strand
CGGGTACAACAACGGATAGCTTAACAAGTTCTACACAAGGAACTACGACTGTAACATGGACCTTTGATGATGGTAATGGCAATACATCGACGCAAACACAAGATATCGTAGTGAATGATACTACAGCGCCTGTGCCTGATGCAGCATCACTTCCAGATGCGACAGGTCAGTGTTCGGCAACGATTGCTTCTGCACCTACTGCAACGGATAACTGTGGTGGTACGATTACGGGTACAACAACGGATAGCTTAACAAGTTCTACACAAGGCACTACAACTGTAACATGGACCTTTGATGATGGTAATGGCAATACATCGACGCAAACACAAGATATCGTAGTGAATGATACTACAGCGCCAGTATGTATTACCCAAGATATTACTGTACAACTTGACGGAACTGGTACAGCAACAATTATAGCGTCCCAAATAGATAATGGATCTACAGATAATTGTGGCATAGATTCAATATCATTATCACAGACTGTATTTACAGTTGCTGATATTGGAGACAATACAGTAACATTAACAGTAGACGATGGCAATGGAAACATTTCAATGTGCGATGCTACTGTTACAGTTGAAGCTCAAACATTAGATATAGATGATAACACAATTGGAGTATTCCAAATTACTCCTAATCCGTTTAATGATAATATCAATATAAGTATCCCAACACATATGTCTAATGATGCTTTTACTATTACGATATATGACTTAAACGGTAGGAAAGTTTATCAACAAAACAGATCTGCACAAAATAGTTCCATAAGACTAGATGGTTTAAATCGCTTACAAAAAGCACCTTATATCATCAGAGTGTTAAACTTAAATTCTAATAGTGTATTTAATACAAGATTAATTAAATATTAAACAAAATATATCCAAAAGAGGTGTTTTTAATCAAAAACACCTCTTTCATTTCATTTTTTAAAATGCTGAAAAACAAATGTTTACATTTTAAATAGTGCATTTCATCGATTTTTTTTGCATTTCATAGAGTTGTTATATATGTTTGTAACATAATTATAGTCCCAAACTATAAACTTAACCGCTTTATGAAAACAAATATTACTATTAAGATTTGTCTTAGTCTTTTGTTATTGACTATGATATCCCAAACTTCTATTGCTCAAGTAGAGGTTTTAGAAACATTTGAGGGAACTGCAGACGCAAATGATTTTAATGGATTTTACGTATTATGGCAAGATGGTGGTAGCCGTGCTAGAAATGATGGTAATTCCAGAGTAAATGGCACAAATTCTATCCGTTTAAATCGAGAAGGAGACCCTAATGCCACTACATATACAACAGACTTACCTCTAAGTGGTTATTCTCAAGTCAATATTTCTTTCTTCTTTAGATATAGAAATTGCGAAACGGATGATAACTTGCTCGTTGAATACTCAGACAATAGTGGATCAAGTTATACAACTATCGGCACGTACTCAAGATCAACCTTATCAAATGACGTTGTTTATAGAGCATCAATAACAATTACTGATGCCTCTTATACATTTAACAACAATTCAAGATTTAGATTCAGAGCTGATGGTAACGCAGCAGACGATCACATGTTTGTCGATGATGTATTAATAAGTAATTATTGTCCTTCTTACGGACATACAACATATGATACAAGTATAACATATGTAGATTTCGGAAGCATTACTAATGCTTCGGCAAAACCTTCAGGATATTCTGATTATACAGCTCAAAGCACAACGGTTACACAAGGTGGAACTGAGAATTTGACAGTTAGGGTAAATACAGATGGTAATTACACGTCTTACACCATGGTTTGGATTGATTGGAATCAGGATGGAGACTTTGATGACTCTGGTGAATCTTTTGACATGGGTACAGCTACAAATGTTTCAGATGGTGCTACAGCCAATTCTTTACCGCTAGTCGTGAATGTACCTGCTGGAGCTGCTTTAGGTAATACCAGAATGCGTGTGTCATCTCGTTTTGGCGGAAACCCAACAAGTTGTGAAACAAACTTTGATGGAGAGGTTGAGGATTACACAGTAAATGTAACTGCTGGTGGACCCGCTCCTGAGATTGATATCGTAGATAGTGGAAGTAATGCCATCAATGATGGTGGCGGAAATAGCCCTTCAGGAACCAATAGCACAGATTTTGGAAATGTTTTAATAGCAAACAATACAGCTCAGACATATACTATTGAAAACAATGGTACATCGGATTTAACCATTAGCTCTATTACAAGCAGTAATGGTGATTTCACAATTACTGGACCAGGATCATCTACAATTACAGCTGGGTCAAGTACTACTTTTACAGTTACATTTACACCTTCTAGTGCTGGTACAATAAATAGTATTATTACGGTTAATAATAATGATTCAGCTCCTGAAGACGTATATACTTTCAACGTTGAAGGTGTTGGTATTGACCCATGCCCTTCTACAGTCTCAACTTTTCCATACAATGAAGGCTTTGAAAGTGGTTTAGGAAGTTGGATTCAAGATACTGCTGATGGTAATGATTGGATAAGACAAACTGGCGGTACACCGTCTTCAAATACTGGGCCAAGTGGTGCTCACGAGGGTTCTTATTATCTGTTTACTGAAGGTAGTAGTCCTTACTTTAACACTGTTTATAATTTAATTAGCCCTTGTTTTGATTTAACCTCGGCACCTATGGCAGAATTCTCATTCTTTTACCATATGTATGGTACAAACATGGGAACATTAGATGTTGAAGTAAGTACGGATGGTGGAGTTACTTATGGCGCACCAGTTTGGACACAATCAGGAGAAGTACAAACAAGTAATGGTCAAGCTTGGAACCAAGCAACTATTAATTTATCTAGTTATATAGGACAAACTATTAAATTAAGATTTAATGGTACGACAGGTGGAGATTTTACAAGTGATATGGCTATAGATGCAATTTCACTTTCTACAACGCCATCACCAGATATTGATGTTGTGGATAGTGGTGGAAACCCTATTGATGATGGCGGAGGAAATAGCCCATCAGGAACTAACGATACCGATTTTGGTACTGTAACCACAACATCTACAATAACTTATACCATAGAAAACAATGGTGCTGCTACGTTAACTATTTCATCGATAACTAGTAGTAACGGTGATTACACAATAACTGGCCCTGTGTCATCTTCCGTGTCGGCTGGTGGAAGTACAACTTTTGATGTTACGTTTACACCATCTGGTACCGGAACAGTAAATAGTGTTATTACCATAAATAATAATGATAATGCACCTGAAGATGTCTATACTTTTAATGTTACAGGTATTGGCGACTTACCTATTTGTAGTTCATCTACAATGAGTTTGCCTTACACTGAAAGTTTTGAATCTGGTGCTAATGGATGGAATTCTGGTGGTGCGGATGCCAGTAGAGAGAACATTCCAGGATTCTCTTATGATAACAATTATAGCTATAGAATAAGAAGTGCTTCGGGTAGTGGATCTTCATTCTGTTCACCAAATGTTGATATTTCAGCCTATAATAAAGTAGATTTTAAATTTTTCTTCTACGCAGATGGTTTTGAAACTGGTGAAACGTTTACGTTTGAATATAGTGATGACGACGGCGCAACTTGGGAGGTTGTTAGAACGTTTACCGCTGGTGATACTGCACCTGCAAATAAAAGTGGCGATTTCCAATTTGGAAGTACTTCAACAGATTATTACGTAAGAGTAATTGGGCTTTTGGATACAGATTATACATTTACAAGTAATGCACGTTTTAGATTTCAATCTATTGGTAGTGATACAACAGACAATATTTACATAGATAATATTAGCATTACAGGAACTACGTATACCACGCCAACAGTAGGTCCAGGTGGTGTAACTTCTGATTTAAGTTTATGGTTACAAGCTGATAAGCTAAATGGTACATCAGTTGGTACCGATGGTGCACTAGTAAGCCAATGGACTGATACTGGCATTGGTAATAATGCATCAGTAACTGAAACGGGTAACGAGCCTACTTATAGAAATAGTGTAGCAAGAAACATCAACTTTAATCCAGTTGTTGATTTTACCAATGATAATAATACTGCGAGTGGAGATATGACCTATCTTGATGGTAGAGAAGTATTAGAAGGTTCAGCTGGTTTTAATAGTAACGATATTTTTATGGTGGTCATGCCAGATACTCCAGTATCTACAAGTACAATTCCGCTAGATACATTTACAAGTTTTGACGTTACTGCAGGTAATACACACGTCGAAGATGTCACAGGTTTCGGATTTGGTAACTACTCTGCAAGATTATCAAACGAAATTTTTGGTTATGCAATAGGTTCTACTTCAACTTCGTCACCATTCCCTGGATATGGTCGTGGTGTAACTGACACGTCAATAAACATGAACCAAATTGCAATCATAAACACTAGACATAACAGTACAGATACTGATATGGAAATCTATATGAATGCTAATCAAATTGGTGCTGTAACTAATGATATTGCAGATTTTTCAACAGTGAGAGAACAACGTTTCTGGCTTGGAAGAAGTCAATACTGGCAAGGTAGTTTTGACGGTCGTATCGCAGAGGTAATTACATATACAGCACGTAAAAATGATGCAAATGCTACTCAAGATAGAAATAGAATACAATCATACCTAGGTATTAAGTATGGTATTACACTACAACCTACCATAACGGCTGGTGTTATCCAAGAAGGAAATCTTGATTATGTAGATAGTGATGGTACTGTGATCTGGGATGAATCTGCTAATAATGGTTATAACTATGATATTGCTGGTATTGGTAGAGATGATGCCTCGGGTCTTGATCAAAGACAATCTAGCAGTATTAACTCTAATCCTGATGGTACAGGAGAAACTAGAGGTATAGTAACTATGGGATTAACTAGTATTGAAGATACTAATTCTGAGAACAAATCGGTAAATTCATCAAGTTCATTCACTGATAAAAACTTTATCGTTTGGGGTAACAATAATATAAGCTTAGATGCCGCTCCAAATACTGTGGCAGTAGATATGAGTGCCAATATCTCTGGACTAAATACAGATGTTGAATTTATTGGTATGCAACGTATTTGGAAAGTAGTTGAAACTGGCGATGTTAGTAGAGTTGCAATATCAATTCCGCAAGATGCCGTTAGAAATATTTCGCCTCCAGGTAACTATTTAATGTTTATTTCTGAAACTGGAGTTTTTACGCCTACAGCACAATATAGAGTAATGACAGCTGATGGAAGCGGTAATTTAGTTGCTGAATACGATTTCCCAAGCAATGCAGAACGATTTATAACATTTGGATATGCTCCTGAAATCATTGTTGAGCGTTCAATTAATTTCGATGCTGTTGCTCAAAATTATATTGATGTCGAAGATAATTTAGATTTAGACGCAACGAGTTCTACTACTGGCTTGTTTACTTTATCTACATGGATAAAAAGAGAATCAGGATCTACTAACACTTCGATTGTTTCAAAAAGAGATGTCGCTTATACTGAAGGTTATGATTTAAAAATTAATGCTTCAAACCAAGTAGAAATGAACTGGATTAATGGTTCAACAAGAACCATAAGTTCTAGTGTAGCTATTCCAGAAAACGAATGGCACCATATAGCCGTAACACATGATGGTACAACTGCTAGATTATATATAGATGGTGTGCTAGAAACTACTTCAACTCTGCCTCTTCCATTGGATACAAGTAGATCATTCTTAATTGGTGCTGCTGGTAGAGATGGAAGTGCAACTGCCTATTTCGATGGAAATATTGATGAAGTAAGAGTTTGGAATGCAGCTCTTACTGCAAACCAACTTAGATTCTTAATGAATCAAGAGTTAGAGGACAACGCTGGTACTATCGGTAAATATTTTGACGATAATGGTATCCTACCGACAAAGAATGATGCATCGGCATTAGATTTCACTAATCTGAGAGCGTACTTCCCAATGTCTAGATACACATACACAAACACTAATGATGATTCTGGTAACGATTTAGTTGGATACTTAAGACAATTAAGAACTGTTGATTTCCAAACTGCTCCACTACCGTATATATCAACTCAAAATGGTAATTGGACGGACGCTTCAACATGGACTAATGGAAGTGTACAAACAATTCCAGGAGCAAGATCTTTAGCTGATAATGATGTATCTGTTGATTGGAATATTATACAAACAGGTCATAACATTACAATTGATAATACATCTTTAATGGATGACGATATTGTAAACGTAGCTGATCCTGATGGTAATGACAATGAAGGTAATAGAACTGTTTTAGCTCACATACTAGATAGTGGAACAGTAACAGTTGATGGAGATAATACTGCAAAAACAGGCTATGGATATACAGTAACGCACTATTTTGAATTAAATAGTAAAATAGATCTTGAAGGTGAATCTCAATTAATTCAGACCACAAATAGTGATTTGGTTATAGGTTCTTCTGGTGAACTTGAAAAAGACCAGCAAGGTGTTACTAGCGAGTTCCATTATAACTATTGGGGTGCACCTGTAGGTGCTACTAGTATTGCTCCAGCAAGTCCAAACCCAAATAGATATTCATATAATGTAACTGATATCATGTACGATAATGGTACTGGCGTAAACTTTACTTCTGTAGGATTTAATGGCTCAAATACAACTCCTGTTACTATTGCTGATTACTGGATTTGGAAGTTTGCCAATAATACTGATGGTGACTATTCTGAATGGGAGCACGTTCGTAGTACTGGAACATTATTACCTGGTGAAGGTTTTACAATGAAAGGTACTGGAACCACTGATCCTGAGCAAAACTATACATTCTTAGGTAAGCCAAATAATGCAGATATAGATCTAACCATAAGTCAATACAATGATTATTTAGTTGGTAACCCGTATGCATCAGCAATTGATGCAAGACAATTCATCTTAGATAATGGTCCTACTCTATTTTTTGACCAAGGCTTAATCCGTATCGTGCTAGATGGTGGTGGAATGCCAGTAAATGATGGAAACGGGCACCCAATTTATCAGGATGATGATGGAAACCAATATACTATGAGAGTAACAGGTGGTGGAACTCCTGTGAATGATGGTAATGGAAATCCTATTTATGAAGATGCAGGCGGTAATCCTCATTATGCACATTTAGATGGTGGTGGAACTCCTATCTTGGATGGAAATGGATACATGCTTTATATAATTTCAGGCTATGTCGGAGAGGATGACGCAACTACTAGTGGTACATTATACTTCTGGGAACATTGGGGTGGATCTGATCACGTCTTAGCTAATTACCAAGCAGGTTATGCAACTTATAACTTAGCTGGTAGTCTTGCTGCTCCATTTAGTAATGCAGGTGAATCTGACCCTGATGTATCACCATTGGGAACTGGAACAAAAGTTCCAGGTCGATATATTCCTGTTGGTCAAGGCTTCTTCGTAGTAGCTGATACTGGTGGTACAATAAACTTTAATAATGGACAACGTGTGTTCAAACGAGAAGTTGCAGCTAATGGTGAATTCATAAGAAGTTCTAATACAAATGAATCATTAACTGAAGACGATTTAGATCCAAGACAAAAAATTAAACTAGGCTTCTACTCTGCTGGAGAACATTACAGACGATTATTATTAACAATTGATGAAGATACTACTCCTGATGTAGATTGGGGCTTTGACGCGACAACATACGATTTTATGGACGATGATATGTTCTGGGGAATTAATAACAATTTCTATGTAATTCAAGCTTCTGACAATATGGACGAAGGTACAAGCTATCCATTAATAATTTACACTGCTACAGCAGGAAATAATACGATAAGCATTGATGAGATGAGAAACATAGGTGATGATCAAGAAATCTTCTTACATGATATTGAATTAGATTATTATCATGACCTAAAAGAAAGTAATTATGAAATTTACTTAGACCCAGGGTATTACGATGGACGCTTCGAAATTGTGTTCGAGAATCTAAATCAAAGTTTAAGTACAGACGACATAATAAACGAGCAACAACTAGATGTACGTTATGCAAATAATATAGATAAAGTTGTGCTTATCAATCCACATGGTATAGTTGTGGAAACTATTCAGATTTACAATATCCTTGGTCAACATGTGGTTGATATTGATGAAATAAAATCTGGAAATTATACAGAATACAACGTTGGGAACTTAAGTTCTGGACCTTATATCATAAAATTAAATACTGTAAGCGGTTCGGTATCTAAAAAAGTATTGGTAGATTAATCCTAAAGACTTAGACTCAACTTAAAGAGACTATCTAAAAAGATAGTCTCTTTTTTTTTTTTAGTCAAACACCCCATAAATAACTAAATTAGTGGAATTGATTTTAACAAAATAATTCCATAAGATGAAAGCTCTTGCTCAACTAAAAGTCGTATTTGTTTTTACTATTGCATTTATGGTTAGCCTTAATGCTCAAGAAACCAATACCAAAGAAAAGGACTCTACAAAAAAAGCCACTAAAGAATTACCTCTTGAACCTGAACGAAAAATAGCATTTACAACTAATAATGGTACTTGGATTTCTGTGGACGTACACCCAAATGGAGATACTATAATTTTTGACATGATGGGAGATTTGTATACAATTCCTATAACTGGAGGTACAGCAACTCGCTTAACAAGTGGAATGCCATATGATGTTCATCCTCGTTATAGTCCTGACGGAAAGTCAATAGCATTTATATCTGATAAAAGCGGTTCTGACAATCTGTGGGTAATGGATTTAGAAACCAAAGAGCAAAGACAACTTACTAAAGACAAAGATAAGTATCATGTATCTGCTGATTGGAGTCCAGATGGTAATTACATTGTTGGCACAAGAGGAAGACGAAATATAAAGCCATTTATTTTACATAAAGATGGTGGCTCAGGGGCAGGATTGTTATCAAAAAATAAAACTCAAAAATTAATAGACCCAGCATTTAGTGCAGATGGTAACCATATCTATTTTTCCTCAAGAAGAGGTGCATGGAATTATAATGCACAATTACCACAATACCAGATTTTAAGTTATAATCGTAAAGATGGAGAAACTGAGACTATTACATCGAGATATGGCTCTGCTTTTACTCCTACTTTTTCGAATGATGGAAATTGGATGGTATATGGAAGTCGATTTGAAGAACATACAGGGTTAGTTCTTCGAAATTTAAAAACTGGTGATGAACGCTGGCTTGCATATCCAGTACAACGAGATGAACAAGAGTCTATTGCACCATTAGGAGTTTTACCCGCAATGTCTTTTACACCAGACAATAAAAATTTAATTGCTTCCTATGGTGGTAAAATATATTCAATATCGATAGAAGATAATACCGCAAAAGAAATTCCATTTTCTGTAGATATTGATATCGATATGGGTCCAATGGTGTCTTTTAAATATCCTATTGAAGATAACTCTGAAGGAGTAGTTACACAAATAAGAGATGCGGTACCATCACCAGATGGTTCAAAAATAGCCTTTACAGCATTAAATCGTCTATATGTGATGCATTTAGAAGAAGGAAAACCAAAAAGACTTACTAAAAACAATTTTACTGAAGCTCAACCAGCTTGGTCACCAGATGGGAAACACATAGTATTTACCACCTGGAAAAATGGCGGAGGTCACTTGTATAAAGTAAATGCAAATGGTGGAAGAATTACTCAACTTACTAAACTAGCTGGTATTTATACAAATCCAGCATGGTCTTATCAATCAGATAGAATTGCTTTTGTTAAAGGCTCTGCTCAGTCGTATGATGACGCCATTGGTCCATTTGCATCAGGTGCTGCAGATGAGCTTGCATGGATATCTTCAGACGGTGGAATAATAACTATTATTGATAAAACTAAAGGCAGAAGTACACCTCATTTTACTAAAATTAATGACAGAGTATATTTAAGTCATGGTAGCAAAGGTCTTATTTCTATACGTTGGGATGGCACAGACGAAAAAGAACATTTAAAACTAACAGGCATAAAAACATATGGATCTTCTGACGTTTTTGGTATTAATCATCATGATCATCATGCGGCAATGCCATCAAATGAAGATGGTTGGCGAGAAAATAATAAAGGGTCAAGACCTACAGTAATTAAGATATCACCCAACGGTACTCATGCATTAGCTAAGATTAACAACGATGTATACTCAGTTATTATTCCAAAAATAGGAACTACACCTTCAATATCTCTTGCAAAACCCGAAAATGCTGCGTTCCCTGCTAATAAGTTAACTATAATGGGAGGCGAGTTCCCGTCATGGTCTTCGAATAGCAAAGAAGTGCATTGGTCACTTGGCGCTAGTTATTTTGCGTATAATTTAGAAAAAGGAAAAGCATTTAATGATAGTTTAAAACTTGCTAAGAAAAGAGAAAAAGAACTTAAAGAAGCTAATAAAGCAAAAGATTCAACCAAAGCAGATGATAAAAAGAAGAAAAAAGATGCACCTAAGTTCAAAGCAGATGAGTATAAAGTTATAGTTAACTATAAACGATCTATTCCAGAAGGAAAAACACTACTAAAAGGTGGACGAATCATTACTATGAAAGGCGATGAAGTTATTGAAAACGGAGACATTCTTATAGAGAATAATAGAATTGTAAATGTTGGAGCATCTGATAGTTTCCAAGTACCAAATGATGCAAAAGTAATTGATATTTCTGGCAAGACCATCACTCCAGGTTTTGTAGATACACACGCACATATGTGGCCAAATTGGGGAATTCATAAAAATCAAATTTGGATATACTCGGCAAATCTTGCCTACGGTGTTACCACAACAAGAGATCCGCAAACAGCAACTACTGATGTTTTAACCTATTCTGATATGGTAGATGCTGGTATGATGCATGGACCAAGAGTATATAGCACTGGTCCAGGTCTTGGGTTCTGGGCATATAATATCGAAAACTATAACCATGCTAAAGATGTACTAAAACAGTACAGTGAATACTATAACACAAAAACTATAAAGATGTATTTGGTTGGAAATCGCCAGCAGCGTCAATGGGTTATAAAAGCATGTAAAGAACTAAAACTGATGCCAACTACTGAAGGTGGTTTAGATTTTAAGCACAATATGGCAAACTTAATTGATGGCTACCCAGGACATGAACACTCTTTCCCTATTTATCCTATATATACTGATGTTATAAAAACAGTAGCAGAATCGCAAATGGCTGTTACTCCAACATTATTAGTATCGTATGGTGGTCCTTGGGCTGAAAATTATTTTTACTCAAGAGAAAATCCTTATAATGATACCAAATTGCAATATTTTACACCTTATGCAGAATTAGCTCAAAAATCAAGACGTAGACCAGGTTGGTTTATGGACGAAGAGCATGTGTTCAAAAAGCATGCAGAATTTATGAAAGATTTAATCGAAGCTGATGGAATTGGCGGTGTAGGAAGTCATGGTCAATTACAAGGTTTAGGTTATCATTGGGAATTATGGGCAGTAGCAAGCGGAGGAATGAGTAATATTGATGCCTTAAAAATCGCTACTATAAAAGGTACTGAAGCTATAGGTTTAGATAAAGACTTAGGAAGCATAGAACCAGGAAAGATTGCTGATATTCTAATTATGGCAAAAAATCCACTAGATAATCTTAGACATACAAATTCATTAACTCATGTTATAAAAAATGGAATAGTATATGACGCTAATACTCTAGATGAAATAGCTCCTGTAGCTAAAAAAGCTAATAAATTTAATTGGCAGACCAAGAGGCCAGATAATCTTCCAGGAATTAAAAACTAATTATGAATAAAAAAAGACCTCGAATTTCGAGGTCTTTTTTTATTTTAATTTTGAGATTAAATCTTCAAGAGGCACTTTTTGCTGCTCTCCTGAAGACATATTTTTTAATGCATAGGTGTTAGAATTCAATTCATCTTCTCCGACAATTACAACATAAGGAATATCACGTTTATTGGCATAATTCATCTGCTTTTTCATTTTGGCAGAATCTGGATATAGCTCTGCATTAATGCCATGACTTCTTAATTCTGAAATAGCATTCAATGAAAATAGTGCCGCCTTATCTCCAAAATTTATGAATAATACTTTTGTATTGTCTTTTACAGATTGTGGGAATAGATTCAATTCTTCTAAGACCAAATAAATACGGTCCAAACCAAAACTAATGCCCACGCCACTAACATCTTTTAGTCCAAATATACCTGTTAAATCATCATAACGGCCACCACCACCAATAGACCCCATATTAACACCTTCTGGAGCAGAAACCTCGAATATTGCGCCTGTATAATAGTTAAGTCCACGAGCTAACGTAACATCGAGTTGTAGGTTTGCTGTTTTTAAACCTAGATTAGTGATTGCAGAGTCAATGAATTCTAGTTCTTCAATACCTTTAAGACCTACATTTGAAGCACTTAAAATAGTTTTTAAGCTTTCTACCTGATTTCTAAAATCTCCAGATAAACTAAACAAAGGTTGCAGTTTATCTATTCCGTTTTGGCTAATTCCTTTCGCAAGCATTTCGGCTTTAACCTTGTCCTCGCCTATTTTATCTAATTTATCTAAAGCAACAGTAAAATCAATTAACTTGTCTTGAGCTCCAATGACCTCAGCAATTCCAGATAATATTTTACGGTTATTAATTTTTATGGTAACGCCTTCAAGGTTTAAGGCTGTAAAAACAGCATCATATAGCTTAATGAATTCTACCTCTTGAAATAGAGACGTACTTCCTACAACATCTGCATCACATTGATAAAACTCTCTAAAACGCCCTTTTTGCGGACGGTCTGCACGCCATACAGGCTGGATTTGGTAACGCTTAAACGGAAAATCTATCTCGTTTTGGTGTTGCACCACATAACGTGCAAAAGGTACAGTTAAATCATATCGAAGTGCTTTTTCAGATATTTTTGAAGTCAAAATTGATTCGGACCGTAAATTATACTCTGAATCTGAGATTTTGTTAAGGTAATCTCCAGAATTCAAAATTTTAAAAATCAAACGATCGCCTTCATCACCATATTTACCCATTAAGGTATCAGAGTTTTCAAAACTTGGGGTTTCAATGGGTTGAAATCCATACAGCTGAAATTGGGATTTAATCGTATCGATAATATAATTGCGCTTAGCAACTGTTTCAGCATTAAAATCTCTTGTGCCTTTGGGTATGGTTGGTTTTTGTGCCATAATATTTCCTGCATAGGCAGGAATCTTAATGTTAGAATTCAAATTATAATTAACGCTTCGTCCCTTCGACTGCGCTCAGGGCAGGCAGGCTAAGCGTAATATGAAATATGCCATAGAAGCACATATTTCATATCACAAAAATATTATAAATTTTAGAGGCAAACTTAAGTAATTTCAAATTTGTAGTAACTTTATTGGCATTAAGTAGTCTTATAGCAAACTGACTCTAACTTTTAGACCAAAAGATGAAATTAGCGCTCTTTAAAGAAAACATAAAAATTGCCCTTGGTTCTATAAAGGGCCAACTCCTTAGAACCATCTTAACCGTTGTTATTATTGGTATTGGTATCATGGCTTTAGTAGGTATTTTAAGTGGTGTTTCGGCCTTGGAAAATACGATTTCTAGTGATTTCTCTTCTATGGGAGCCAATACGTTTAACATTCAACGATACGAGTTTAATACACAACGACAAAGTAGTAGAGAGCGACAAAAAATAAATCCGGTAATTACCTACAGAAATGTAAAAGATTTCATGGATAGCTACGACTTTCCGTTTACCAAGACTTCTGTTTCTTTTATAGGTACAAGAGCTGCTGAAGTAAAAACCGATGAAAAGAAAACTGATCCTGAGGTTAGAATTTTAGGTACTAATGAGCATTTTCTAGAAAACTCCGGTTTAGAAATCGAAGGTGGTCGCGGCTTTAATGTTTTTGATATTACAAATAACAATGCAGTATGTGTTATTGGTAGTGACCTTGTTAAAGCATTATTTAAGGATGTAAATCCAGTTGGACAAACTATTAATGTTAGAGGTTCTAAATTTAAGGTTATTGGCCATCTAAAAGAAAAAGGCGCCACGTTTGGCAATAACCAAGATTTGCGTGTACTTATACCAATACAAAAAGCACGCTCAATTTTTACCAATCCATTTATTAATTATAATCTAAGTGTAAAAGTTGATAAAAAAGATATGCTTGTTGGCGCACAAGATGATGCGGTATTAACTTTTAGAAATGTTAGAGGTCTTAATCCTGTGGAGGATAATAATTTTGGTTTGGAGCGAAGTGAAGATTTAATAAACCGTATTAGTAATATATCTAGTTATCTGTATTGGGCTGCTTGGATTATCAGTATTGTTACAATTTTTGGTTCTACAATTGCTCTAATGAATATTATGCTTGTATCTGTTAGCGAGCGTACACGTGAGATTGGAGTGCGTAAAGCATTAGGAGCAAAACGTAAAACCATCGCTGTACAATTTTTTATAGAAACTGTTGTCATTGGTCAGTTGGGAGCATTATTAGGTATTATTCTTGGAATTTTAATTGGTTGGTTATTAGCTACTGTGTTTGAATTACAATTCTCAACACCTTGGTTCGCCATGTTTTGGGGTGTTACAATTGCATTTATAGTTGCAGTTGTTTCTGGTGTATATCCTGCTACTAAAGCTGCTAAATTAGACCCAATTGAGTCTTTGAGATACGAGTAATTATGATGAAATGGTTAGCTAAATTAAACCTTTTCTTTAAAGATTTGTTTTTAGATGAAGTCGATAAAGAATATGATAAACCTCTTCCTTATCATAAAGACTTTGGACCTAAATCTATTGCAAAACAAAAAGAAATTCTAAAACGAAAAAGAGCCATAGAACAAGAGCAACAAAATAGAGGTATCTAATTTACTGTCCAATTAGCTTTTCAAAATATTGAAATAATTCGCCTTTAGTAATATTAGCACCTTGCTGTATTAACTTAAAAATATCTTGGTGCTTATCGTCTGAATAGTCTTTTTTAGCATTATAAAATTCAATATCATCAGATAGCAAGTTATTTCGCAACCATTCAAAACCTTCTTTACTAGTAAAATCTACATCAGCCTTATCGATCTTAATCGCAATGAGATGCATGTCTGCTTCTCTGCACCTAAATAAGTGCAATTGTTGCGAAGATATATGCTCTAAATACTCAACCTTACTTAATACACCATACCAAACTAAATCACTAAATACATCTAGCTCCTGCTCTGCAGCTTCTGGTTTATTAGTCTTAATATCTTCCCATTCGTCAGCAGTAATAGATTGCGTTGCTAAAAAGTTTATAAACTCTTGATGTAGCTCTTCAAATTGCTCTTTAGTAAGTCTTGTGTATTTCATTTTATGCTGAATTTATTTCAGTATCTAATTATTTATTATTTATAGTTTCATTTACAGCAAATGGTCTATCTGTGGCAAAAATATCTACACCAAGTTTATCCCATTCATTATACAAATAATCACCTCTAGCCTCTGCCCTTTTGTCTAAGTTGCCAAGTGTTCCTAGCATTGTAAGTATATCCTTATCATGCAATTTTTGAAATAACGATTTATCTGATAATCGTGTACCAGTAAAAGCAATCATATTTTTTGTAGGTATATCAGTGCTTAAAAGTGCATTGAGTTCTAACTCATTTCTTGCGGATACAGATAATAATAGGTTCGGTGCCAGTTTGTAGGCCGATTTTGCCTGATCCAAATCGTAAGTAATTATGATGCAATAATCTTCTGCATTTGCAGATGTAATGGCTTTAATAACTTCGCTTTGTGGCACACTTCGTTTAATATCTACACTTAGTACAACATTATTTTTTTTACTCCATTTCAGCACCTCTTCAAATAAGGGTACCTTGAATTTAGTTTCCTTACCAAAATCATCAATAAGATTGTAGTTTAATAGCTCTGTATAAGTCATGTTTTTAACCAATCCTGTACCAGTAGTAGTTCTATCTATAGCGTTATCGTGCATTAATATTAACATTCCATCTTTGGTTTTAGCAACATCAATTTCGTAAATGGCTTCCATTTTACCATTTACATAGTTTAAGGTCTCTAAACAGTTTTCAGGATAATTTTTAATTGATTTTCCACCACGATGCACGCTAATTTTAGGGGCTTTATTGTTAGAATATCGATAAGTTTCTAATAATACTGAGTCTTCAGAATTCGTTTTGGTTTGGGTCTTACACCCTAAAACCGCTATTGCTAATACTACAATATAGAAATACTTCATCTTAAATATGGAATAAAAAAACCGTCTAGAGTTAACTAAACGGTTCAATATAATGTTTAAATACAATTACTTTTCAGCAACTACTTCAAAAGGAAAATCAACTTTTACTTCTCTGTGCAGTCTAATCACAGCATTGTATTTTCCTAAACGCTTTACATTACCTCCAATAACATTGATAAATTTCTTCTCAATCTCATGGCCTTGTTTTTGTAATGCATCAGCAACATCAATGTTATTAACAGAACCAAATAATTTGTCTCCTGCCCCAACTTTTGATGCAATTTTTAATTCTAAGTTATTTAATGCTTCAGCAACAGTCTTAGCGTCATCAATTAACTTTTGCTCTTTAAAAGCACGTTGCTTTAAGTTCTCAGCTAATACTTTTTTAGCAGAAGCCGTAGCTAATATTGCTTGTCCTTGAGGAATTAAAAAGTTTCTACCATAACCGTTCTTAACTGTTACAATATCGTCTTTAAATCCTAAATTTTCAACGTCTTGTTTTAATATAAGTTCCATTGTTATGATATATTTATTTTAATAAATCAGCAACATATGGCATTAAAGCCAAATGTCTAGCTCTTTTTACAGCTACAGATACTTTTCTTTGATACTTTAAAGATGTACCTGTTAAGCGTCTTGGTAATAATTTTCCTTGCTCGTTCACAAACTTTAATAAGAAATCTGGGTCTTTGTAATCTACATACTTAATACCAGACTTTTTGAAACGGCAATACTTCTTAGCTTTAGAAGTTTCTATGTTTAATGGCGTAAGATATCTAATCTCTCCATCTTTTTTTCCTTTTGCTTGTTGGTCTATTGATGCCATAATTACGCTTTTTGTTTGTTTCTTTCTCTTCTTCTCTCAGCCCAAGCAATTGCATGCTTGTCTAATTTTACAGTTAAGTAACGCATAAAACGCTCATCACGTCTAAACTCTAACTCTAAAGGTCCAATTGCTTCTCCAGCAACAGTGTACTCAAATAAGTGATAAAAACCACTCTTTTTGTTTTGGATTGGATACGCTAATTTTTTTAAGCCCCAATCTTCCTTGGCAATCATCTTAGCACCTTTAGAAACAAGAAAATCTTCGTATTTCTTTACTGTTTCCTTTATCTGATCTTCAGATAAAACGGGATTTAAGATGAAAACAGTTTCATAATGATTCATAATAAATTGTTTTGTTTATTGTTAAAACGGCTGCAAAAATACACATTATTTAAAAGTGTACCAACTATTTACTACTGTTTTTTAGGTCATTTTTTGAAGTCTTCATCTTAAATATTTTTACAGTTTGTCGGTAAAATTTGTTTTTTAACCGAATTTATTGTACTATTGTCGAAGCTTAACCTAAATAATGATGTTATGACTTTAAACTGTGTAGTTGTTGATGACTCTGCAATTCAGCGATTGTCTATTGTAAAATTAATAGAAAATCATGAATCTTTAAATCTCGTTGCTGAATATAGCAGTGCATTAGAAACAAAAAATGGATTAAATACTAAAAAAGTAGATGTAATCTTCCTTGATATCGAAATGCCCGTACTTAATGGTTTCGAATTACTTGACGTACTTAATAATAAGCCCCAAATTATTTTTGTAACAGGTAAAACGGAATATGCTTTTAAAGCTTTTAACTACGATGCCACCGATTACTTACAAAAACCAATAACCAAAGAACGATTTAACACCGCTGTTGAAAAGGCCATTGAGCAGCACAAGCTCAAATTAGACTTCAATGAAACTGAAGGTGAACATATCTTTGTAAAGAGTAACCTTAAAAAACGTAAAGTTTACATTAGAGATATTAAATGGATTGAGGCTCTTGGTGATTATGTAAAAGTAGTTACTGAAGAAAATAGCTTAGTTGTTTTGTCTACAATGAAAGCTTTTGAAAAAGAATTACCAGAAGGTAAATTCCTCAGAATTCATAAATCTTACATTGTAAATCTTGATAAAATAGATCGATTTAACAGTAAAAATGTTGAAGTTGGTGCTTACGAAATACCATTAAGTCGAAACAAAAAGACACAACTTGTTGATGCCTTAAATAATATGTAAAGTGCTAATTATTAGTAGTTATCTACATTAATAATTACGCGCACAGACCTAAAGTCTTTTATACTATTGAAGCTATTATATATTTTACTAATAGCTTCTTTTGTTTTTTGTAACGACTGTTTTGGCGGAATTTTCACTAAAATATTCTTTAAATATTGATTTCGAATTCTAGACACCGGCGGAAATTCTGGACCTAAAACATGTGTTGTAAATAATTGCCTAAGTGATTTACCGAACCAGTCCGACGCCAAATTAACACGATTATAGTCCTTATGTTTAAGAGTAATCTTTATCTGCCTATAAATTGGTGGGTATTTGTAATTATATCGGTCGTTTAGCTGCTCCTTATACATATCATAATATGCATTTGTAGATACTTGCTGTAAAATAGTGTGATGCGGATTATAAGTCTGGATCAGAACCTTACCTCTTACATCTGTTCGGCCAGCTCTACCTGCAACTTGAGCCATTAATTGATAACTACGTTCATGCGCTCTAAAATCGGGGAAATTCAATAAGTTGTCAGCATTAAGTATACCTACCAGCTTTACATGCCTAAAATCTAAACCTTTAGTGAGCATCTGAGTACCAACCAAAATATCTATTTCACGATTTTCAAATCTGTTAATTAATTTTTCAAAACCATATTTACCTCTAGTAGTATCCAAATCCATACGGGCGACTTGCGTTTCAGGAAAAAGCACTTTTACCTCTTCTTCTATCTGTTCTGTGCCAAAACCTTTTGTATCTAAAGTTGCATTTCCACATGCATTGCAGTTTTTAGGCATTACCGAATTATAACCACAATAATGACATCGCAATTGATCTCTATATTGATGATAGGTTAAACTCACGTCGCAATTAGGACATTGTGGTGAATGCCCACAGGTTGTACACTCAACAATTGGAGAAAATCCTCTTCTGTTTTGAAACAATATAATTTGAAAGTCATTATCTAAAGCTTCCGTCATTTCTTCTATTAAACGATCACTAAAATGACCTTTCATACGCTTCCGCTTGTACTTATCAGCTAAATCTACAAGCTCAATATCTGGCAATAGGACATTATTATGGCGTTGCGTAAGTTCTACCAATCCGTATTTGCCTTCAGATGCATTATAATAGCTTTCGAGGCTAGGTGTAGCAGTACCTAGAAGTGTTTTCGCTTTAAAAATTGAAGCCAACACTATTGCCGCATCTCTTGCATGGTAACGTGGTGCTGGATCAAATTGCTTAAAAGATTGCTCGTGTTCTTCGTCAACGATTATCAATCCTAAGTCCTGAAAGGGTAATAACAAAGCAGACCTCGCTCCTATAATAATTTGCGCTTTTTCAGAATTATTTAGAATATTTCGCCAAGCTTCAACACGCTCATTCCCCGAATATCTAGAATGAAAAACAACGACTTTTTCTCCAAAATAATCTTGCATTCTTGATACAAGTTGTGTAGTTAAAGCTATTTCGGGCAATAAATAAAGTACTTGTTTTTGCTTTTGTAACTGTTCTTCAATTAGCTTTACATAAATCTCTGTCTTACCAGATGAAGTCACACCATGTAATAGTACTACTGACTTAGTAGTAAATGATTGTTGTATTTCTGATAAAGCATTTAATTGATGTGTATTTAGTTGCTTTGAAACAGAATCACCGCCAGAGGCAGAAACTCTATCTGTTTGTATATAATAATCTTCGAGAATGTTTTTATCAATCAGCGCTTTAACTACAGCAGAAGACGAATGACTTTGGTTTATTAAATCTGAAACCTTTATGGGTTGTTTTGATGAAGATTTAAGTTGAAATAAGGTTAATATGACGTCGCGTTGCTTTTTTGCTCTATGTAGTCGCACTAATAGCTCCTGTAATTTTGCATCTGAATTATAGTTATCATTGAGCTTAACATAGCGTATTAGTTTTGGCTTGTACTTCTGATATATTTCTTCCTTTAATTGCACAATGCCTTTATCTACTAAAGTATTAATTACTGGCAGCACACGTTTTTTATCTAAAATAGAAACTACATCATCAATCTTTAACGAAGATTGGTAATGCAAAGCTTCATAAATTAAAAATTCTTCGTTTTTAAGTTCAGTATCTGAAACCTCAACGTTTTGATTCTTAGATATTATGGTTTCACTTTCTAAAATAAAAGCATTTGGTAATGCAGCTCGCATCACCTCACCTAAACTACTCATATAATATTCAGAAATCCATTGCCAATGGGCTAATTGCTTATCGGTTACTAGAGGTGTTTCGTCTAATATTTGATGAATAGTTTTAGCTTCGTAAGCAGTAGGTGGATTTTTATGAATTTTAAAAACTAAGCCAGTGTATATCTTATTCTTACCAAAAGGAATGGCTACTCTCATTCCTGGTTTTAAGTAATCTGCCTCAGCTTCTGTAATATGATAAGTAAACGCTTTTTGAAGCGGAATTGGCAATATGACATCAATAAAATTTGACATTACTCTGCACGCACCCAGTATTGTGTTTTATAGAAAAAAGCCACATAACCGCGAACTTGTAATTTGTTAGGTTCTTCCATTTTCAATCTGCATTTATAAACTTTACCATTACTTGGGTTTAATATGGTTCCGCCTTCATAAACATCATCTTCAGGTTTCATATTGTTTATGATTGTCATTCCTAAAATAGGCTTATTTTTATTTTTACCCTTGCAGACATCGCATAGCGGATTTGGTTTTTTATTGTTGAGTAATTCAACGATATCACCATATATTTTTCCTTCTTTTTTGTAGATGTTGACAATAGATTTTTCTTCACCTGTTTCGTCATCAATGGTTTTCCATTTACCAAATATATCTTGGGCATTTGTACTTAAACAAATTAATAGGGCTATTAAAAACTTCACATACTTCATGTCTTCTGATTTAATTTATGCAATCCTCGTAATGTGGCATTAAGTTCATATCCTAAAAGTAAAATATTAGAATTTAGCCATAAGTACAGTAACAATATAAGCAATGCTCCAATAGAGCCATAAAGCTCATTATACTTAGAAAAATTATTAATGTAAATACCAAATAAGTATGAGGTTAAGATAATTAGTAACGTAGTTAATAACGCGCCAATAGAGAAAAATCTTGTGTGCCGCCCTTCTTTTGTTCCAAAATAATATAGTGTGGCTGTAGAAATATATACCATAATTATGAAAAACAAATATTTTACAATTGAAATCCATTGTTTATTCGTGGCTTCACCTGCTTCGAGGGCTTCATTTAATGGCGTAATAACGTAAATTTCTGTATACCCAAAAACGGCGACAGTGAGCAAGACTAAAAACACTAATATAAGAGCGATTCCTAAAGCATAAAGGTATTGTTGAAAAACATTTCTGGTCAACTGTTCATGATATGAGTTTTCAAATCCAGAAAATACTGCATTTACACCATTTGCCATTAAAAACATTGATAACAAAAATACGGACGATAATAGACCCGCTTGTTTATTGCCTTCAAGATTCTCAAAAATGTTAGACTCAAAAAAGTCTGAGGTTTGAGGTGGTAAAAACGATTCTAAAAAATCAAGAAATTCTGTTTGAAATCCTTCAATAGGAATACTAGGAATTAAAATAATAATAAACAATAGAAATGGGAAAATAGCCGTAAAGAAACTAAAAGCAATTGCACTTGCTCGTGTTGTCAATGTGCCTTTAACGATTCCTAGTCCATAAAGTTCGAGCAAGTGGTATAAGGATAAACCTTCAAATCCTGGTAACTTTACTTTTTGGCATAACTCTACCAAAATATTGATTATCGGAATTTTTTTAAGTTTTTCTTCTATTGTACTCGGCATAACCTAAACTCTTCTACACAGCTTTTAAACTCAAATCCATATTATATACTGAATGCGTTAATGCACCCGAAGAAATATAATCTACACCACATTCGGCATAATGTCTCACAGTGTTTTCATTAATTCCTCCTGAGGATTCAGTTAAGCATTTATCACCAATCATAGCTACTGCTTTTCTGGTGTTCTCGTAATTAAAATTATCTATAAGAATACGATATACACCACCACAATCTAAAATTTCTTGAATTTCATCTAGGCTTCTTGCTTCAACTATAATCTTTAAATCTCGATTTGTATCTCTCAAGTACTGTTTTGTTTTGCTAATGGCTTTAGCAACACCACCTGAAAAATCGATGTGGTTATCTTTAAGCATAATCATATCATAAAGTGCAAATCTGTGATTTTCGCCACCACCAATTTTTACTGCCCATTTTTCTAAAGCTCTAATTCCAGGTGTTGTTTTACGAGTATCCAATATTTTGGTGTTTGTGCCTTCTAATAAATCTACAAAAACCTTTGTTTTAGTGGCAATAGCACTCATGCGTTGCATGGCGTTAAGTACTAATCGTTCAGCTTTTAAAATAGATTGTGATGCACCTTTAACATAAAACGCAATATCTCCGTATTTTACTTTAGAGCCATCTTCTATTAAGGTTTCTACTTCCATATCACTATCCACATAAGCAAACACCTTTTTAGCAAATTCTATACCTGCTAAAACGCCTTCATCTTTTACTAACAACTTTGCTTTACCAATTGCAGAATGAGGAATACATGCTAACGAACTATGGTCACCGTCACCAACATCTTCTCTAATAGCATTAGCGATTATAAGTTCTATCTCAGTATCAAATTGTTGTTGTGAAATCATTGATGTAATTATTTATGGTAAAAATATGAAATTGATTAACGAATTGATTGAGAAAAAATGAAATTGTAAATTTGATTATGCAAATCAACCTCATAGCCATTGGCAAAACCGATAATAGAGCGCTTCAATCTTTAATTGAAGACTATAAAAAACGTTTAGGTTTTTATATAAAATTTAATTTTGAAGTAATTCCGGATTTAAAAAACTCCAAACACCTATCTGAAGCTCAGCAAAAGGATAAAGAAGGTGATTTAATATTATCTAAAACCCAAAATTCTGACGTTTTAATTTTATTAGATGAAAACGGCAAGCAATATGACTCTGTTGCCTTTTCTAGTTACCTCCAAAAGCACATGAACTCTGGCATTAAGAATTTAGTATTTGTAATTGGTGGCCCTTATGGTTTCTCTAAAAGCGTTTATCAACGTGCTAACGGCAAATTGAGTTTGTCAAAAATGACGTTTTCTCACCAAATGGTGCGTTTATTTTTTATTGAACAGCTTTATCGTGGGTTTACAATTTTGAGAAATGAACCTTATCATCATCGCTAAAAAAAGCCTATAAAATTAATTATAGGCTCAAATTTTAATGTTAATAGACTTTATAAGTTTCCTTTCGTTTTTCTAGCTGCCTTTTTAAATCTCTAATGGTTTCGTTAACAGCCATTTCGTATTCTCTTTCATTAGATGTAGCATAAATTCTAGGACCAGGCAAACTGAGTTCAATATTACATATTTTACCCGCATCATAGTTTTTATCGTCTTGTTTAAAGTATACTTGCGCAGAGATTAAAAACTCATATTTAGTACTTAACTTTTCAAGGCGTTTCTTTGTAAATACGGATAAAGTTTCACTAACGTCAACATTTACATACTCAAAATTTACTGTCATAATCATAAAATTTACTTGGTTAAACTTGTTATACTAATTTACAACTTTAAACAGCGATGTTTTATGATTTTTATCATAAAAATGACTTAAATAATCGCTAATAATAATGCTTGCAGTATTATTATTTTATTCTTCAGTTTTATTTTCCAAATCGAGTAAGAAGGCATATGTAAGTGCTGTACGTTTGTAACGAGCAAAACGTCCTGAGGCACCGCCATGACCTGTTTCCATATCACAATCCATAATTAAAAGATTGTCATCTGTTTTTAACTCTCTGAGCTTTGCTATCCATTTTGCAGGTTCCCAATATTGCACTTGACTATCCCAATATCCTGTTGTAATTAAGGTGTTAGGATAATCTTTAGCCTCAACATTATCATATGGTGAATAAGACATCATATAGTCGTAATATTCTTTGTCTTTAGGATTTCCCCATTCATCAAATTCAAACGTAGTAAGCGGAATTGTTTCATCCCACATTGTAGAAATCACATCAACAAAAGGTACTGCAGCCACTACACCATTCCAAAGTTCTGGTTCCATATTTAAAATTCCGCCCATTAACAAACCGCCAGCACTACCACCATAAGCATAAAGATGGTCACTACTAGTATACCCTTCTTTTACTAAATGTTTTCCACAATCAATAAAATCTGTAAATGTATTCCTCTTCTTTAATAGTTTCCCATCTTCGTACCAATGTCTTCCCATTTCTTGACCACCACGTACATGTGCAATAGCATAAATAAATCCTCGATTAAGTAAACTTAATCTTGTAGCACTAAAGAAAGGTTCAGTAATACTACCATAAGACCCATATGCATAAAGCAGTAATGGTGTATCTGCACTTTTCTTTGTTCCTTTTTTGTAAACTAATGAAACTGGTACCTCAGCGCCATCACGAGCAGTCACAAAAAATCGTTCGGAAATATAGTTATCGGTAGCGAAGTTTGAATCTACGACCTCCTCTTGTTTCAATAACTGCTGAGACTTGTCATTCATATTATAATCAAACGTGCTGTAAGGTGTTGTTAGAGATGCATATCCATAACGCAAAACACTAGTGTCGAAATCGATATTTGTAGTCGTAAATGCTGCATAAGCTGGGTCGTTAAATTCAATGTAATGATCATTACTGCCATCCCATTCCATTACTCGTATGGTACTGAGACCACTTTTACGTTCATCCAATACTAAATGATTTTTAAAAACAGTTACACCGTCTAATAAAACATCTTTACGATGCGGTATTACATCTTCCCAATTCTCTTTTGTACTGGCATTAATTGGTGTTTTTACCAATTTAAAATTGGTTGCATTTAAATTTGTTCTAATATAAAAATGATCACCATAGTGTGAAACTCTATATTCAAGACCTTTTTCACGTGGTTGAATTACTTTCCAGTCACCATTAGGTGTGTCTGCATCTAAAAATCGATACTCAGTTGATAGTGTTTGTGAGCTGCCAATTACTATAAACTTATCTGATCGTGTTCGGTAAACAAATGTTCTAAATGTTTCATCTTTCTCTTCAAAAACAAGTTCATCCTCAGATTGATCAGTTCCTAAAACGTGCTTGTAAATTTTATTAGAACGAAGCGTTACAGGATCTTTAGTTACATAAAACACCGTTTTATTATCGTTAGCCCATGCCACAGAACTGGTTGTGTTTGTTAATTGATCATTAAGCCTTTCACCAGTTATAAGATTTTTGAAATATATAGTGTATTTGCGTCTTGAAATAGTATCGATGCCAAAAGCTAGAAGTTCATTACTAGGGCTTATAGATCTACCTCCAATAGCAAAATAAGATAACCCTTTAGCCATTTTAGGGCCGTTTAGTAATATCTCTTCTTTCGCATCTGGTGTAATTTTTTTTCTACAGTACAATGGATAGTCATTACCTTCTTCAAAACGCGTATAATAAGAATAACCATTATCAGTATATGGAACTGACGAATCGTCCTTTTTTATTCTACTTATAATCTCATTATACAAAGTATCTTGCAAATCTTTAGTATGCCACATTGCTGCATTTTTGTAATCATTTTCGGCATTTAAGTAGTTCAATACATCTTGTGTTTGTGCGTCAGGTGTATCTGCATTTTTTTGCTCGTCTGATAAACGCATCCAAAAATAATTGTCTATACGCGTCGTATCGTGTTCTTTTAATGTTTTTGGAATTTTCTTTGTAGTTGGTGGAGTTAAACTAAGATATGGTCGAGGTGTTTCTTTCTCTTCAGTTTTACAGCTTAAAACAATAAAAGAAGCTAATAATAGAAAAACGAGTTTTTTCATCATTTAAATTTTAGGTTGATGTTATAATTGTTAATTATTAAAGATAACTTAAGTACTCAATCTTAAATACTACATACATAAACATTAACATAATTTTAAAAACTATAGTATATGAAAGTTATTTAAATTTTATGCGTCTACAATACCATAAAATTTCTAATCATGGAAAATCAATTAACCAAAGACATCATAATTTTTGATGGAGAATGTAACCTGTGTAATGGCGTGGTTGGCTGGCTATTAAAGTTTGCTCCAGAAGATTTATTTCAATTTGTAGCTTTTCAATCTTCTTATGGTCAACAATTGCTTAAAACATATGGTTTCCCAACTCAGCAATTAGATACTGTAATTTTAATTGATGGAAGTGGCGTTAAAACACACTCTGATGGTTTTTTGAAGATAGTCTCCAAAATTCCAAAATGGAAGCGCGTAGCAGCATTATTAGCATTTATTCCAAGAATGATAAGAGATTTTATTTACAAAACTGCTTCTAAGAATCGCGTAAAATGGTTTGGTACCTCTGGTAGTTGTACAATAGATTTTAGATAAATCTATCTAAATCCATGTCATTAATAGCACCATGAGATGCATGCGCAACAGCGACACCATTTTTAATAACAAGTAATTGTGGTGACTGGTGCATCACTTGAAACTTATAACCAACCTCATTAGATACATCGCGATAACTCAAAAGATCAAGGTAATATAAGTCGGCATTCAAATCTAATTTGTACATCGAAACGAATTGATTAATTACCATTCTACTTATACCACATCTTGTAGAGTGCTTAAATATAAACTGGGTTTTTGTAGCAGAGCGCTTCTCTATCTCATTTAACTGCTCTAAGCTATTAAGTTGTTGCCAAGGCAATACTTTCTCTTCTTTAGGTTCGGCAGAACCTCCAAATATCTTTTTTAATAAACCCATAAACTAATTTTTCCAATTTAAGTCGCAGAAAAACCATCAACTTACAAAAAGACAAAAAGTCATTTAAAACCAGTTGATTACAGACATTTTGTCGCTAATTTTTTAATGGTAAGATAATTGAAATAAAACACATAGAAAAAGAAAAATCGTGTTTGACGATAAATAATTAAAACTATGAATTTTAACAACTATACAATTAAATCACAAGAAGCCATACAACAAGCACAGCAAATTGTGCAGACCTATGGCCATCAACACATTGAGAATGAGCACCTATTTAAAGGCATTCTTAATGTCGATGAGAATGTGCTACCGTTTATACTAAAAAAACTAAATGTAAACACTGCATTACTTAGTCAAATTTTGGATAAAGAGTTAGAGAGCTATTCAAAAGTAAGTGGTACAGATATAATGTTGTCAAGAGAAGCTGGTAAATCGCTTAATGAAGCATCTATCATTGCCAAAAACATGAAAGATGATTTTGTTTCAATAGAACATTTAATTTTAGCAATATTTAAATCCAAGAGTAAAATAGCACAAGTACTAAAAGATCAAGGTGCAACCGAAAAAACCTTAAAAGCTGCAATAGAAGAATTACGTAAAGGCGATAGAGTGACTTCGCAGAACCAAGAAGAAACGTATAACTCTTTAAATAAATATGCAAAGAACTTAAATCAATTAGCACAAGATGGCAAACTAGATCCAGTCATTGGTAGAGATGAAGAAATTCGTCGTATTCTTCAAATCCTTTCCAGAAGAACAAAAAACAACCCAATACTTGTTGGTGAACCCGGAACTGGAAAAACAGCTATAGCTGAAGGATTAGCGCATAGAATTATAGACGGAGATATTCCTGAAAATCTAAAGGATAAGCAAATTTTTGCTTTAGATATGGGCGCGCTCATTGCCGGTGCAAAATTCAAAGGCGAATTTGAAGAACGCTTAAAGGCGGTTATAAAAGAAGTGACCACCAGTGATGGAGATATTGTTCTCTTTATTGATGAAATACACACATTAGTAGGTGCTGGTGGTGGTCAAGGTGCTATGGATGCAGCGAACATTCTAAAACCTGCATTAGCAAGAGGTGAACTTCGCGCAATTGGAGCTACCACTCTAGATGAATATCAAAAGTATTTTGAACAGGATAAAGCTTTGGAGCGTCGTTTTCAGAAAGTAATCGTTGATGAACCTGATACCGAAAGTGCTATTTCCATCCTTAGAGGTATTAAAGAGAAGTACGAAACACATCACAAAGTTAGAATAAAAGATGAAGCCATTATAGGCGCAGTAGAACTTTCTAATAGGTATATCACTAATCGGTTTTTACCAGATAAGGCTATTGATTTAATGGATGAAGCAGCTTCTAAACTTCGCATGGAAATAAATTCTAAACCAGAAGAATTAGACGTCTTAGATCGTAAAATCATGCAGTTAGAAATTGAGCATGAAGCTATAAAAAGAGAAAAAGATGAGTCAAAAATCAAATCGCTTAAAGCTGAACTAGCGAATTTTAAAGAAGAACGCAATGCTATTAATGCCAAATGGAAAAATGAAAAAGAGCTTGTAGACAAGGTTCAAACTGCAAAGCAAGACATCGAAAATTATAAGTTAGAAGCTGAGCGTGCTGAACGTGAAGGTGATTATGGTAAAGTGGCTGAAATTCGTTATGGAAAAATTAAAGAAGCTTCAGCACAACTTGAAACTTACCAAAAACAGTTTGAAAGTCAACAAGATACTGCACTTATAAAAGAGGAAGTTACGTACGAAGATATAGCAGATGTTGTGGCAAAATGGACTGGAATTCCTGTGACTAAAATGATTCAAAGTGAGCGTGAAAAACTTTTAAAACTTGAAGATGAACTACACAAACGTGTTGTTGGCCAAGAAGAAGCTATTGAAGCCGTAAGTGATGCTGTACGCCGCTCTAGAGCTGGACTTCAAAATTCGCAAAAACCTATAGGAACATTTCTGTTTTTAGGCACAACTGGTGTAGGTAAAACAGAATTAGCGAAAGCACTTGCAGAATATTTATTTGACGATGAAAATGCCATGACGCGCATAGATATGAGCGAGTATCAAGAACGTCATTCTGTAAGTAGATTGGTTGGAGCACCTCCAGGATACGTTGGCTATGATGAAGGCGGACAATTAACTGAGGCAGTTAGACGTAAGCCCTATTCAGTCGTATTATTGGATGAAATTGAAAAAGCACATCCAGATACCTTTAATGTTTTACTTCAAGTTTTAGATGAAGGAAGATTAACAGATAATAAAGGGAGAATAGCAGATTTTAAAAACACCATAATTATCATGACATCTAATATGGGAAGCCATATCATCCAAGAGCGTTTTCAAGCTACTGAAGATATTTCTACTGCAATGGAATCTGCTAAAATTGACGTGCTTGGGCTTTTAAAGCAAACTGTTAGACCTGAGTTTTTAAATAGAATTGATGATACAATTTTATTTACACCTTTATCTAAGGACAACATAATGCAAATTGTAGATTTACAATTAAAATCAGTTGTAAAAATGCTTGCACAGCAAGGTATTACTTTTGATGCCACTAATGAAGCAAAAAGTTATTTGGCTGACAAAGGTTATAACCCTGAGTATGGGGCAAGACCAGTAAAACGCGTTATTCAAAAACAGGTGTTAAATGAGTTAAGTAAAGAAATTCTGGCTGGTAAAGTTACCACGAACAGTATTATTCTGCTCGATGAGTTTGATAATCAATTGGTCTTTAGAAATCAGGGTGACTTAGTTATCGAAGAAATTTAGTAAAATGTGTAACAAATAAGCCGCTAAACAGTCTTTATATTGATTGGTTGGTCTGCTTAGCGGCAGACATCTAAGGCAACGTAAAATAGGTTTGTGACGTCCAAACTAAAATCGCGTTGCCTTTTTATAGAATTAAAAATATACCAATTGGTATATTTTTTATATATTTGAATCATGCTTACAAAATCAGAATTAACTAAACAGCATATTTTAGAAACGGTTGCACCAATATTTAATAGGTACGGATACGCAGCAACAAGTATGAGTGATATTACCTCTGCAACAGGCTTAACAAAAGGCGCCATTTACGGTAATTTTGAAAACAAAGAAGACCTAGCCATAGCTGCATTTAAGCATACTATAAAAAAATTAATGTCGCGAATAGCGGACCATATCAACAAAAGTGAATCACCACTAAAAAAGCTATACCTAATTGCGGATTTCTATAGAGATTATTATAGAATTAGTAAAACATATGGTGGTTGCCCAGTGCTTAATATAGGTGTCGATGCAAACAACCAAAATTCGAAATTATTAGAAAGTGTACGTATAGTTATAGAACGTATTCAAGATCAAGTGGCAACTATAATTGAAGATGGTATTGAAAACGGAGAAATATCCTCAGAAATTAATGCAATGCAATACGCTAAGCGCATAGACTCAATGATTCAAGGTGCAATATTTATGACATACACTATGGATGATGAATTTTATATGAAAGATTCCATGAATCAGATTGATGAAATGATTACAAATGAACTAAAAACTTAATATTTTTTTAACCAATAATATACCGATTGGTATATTTAAAAATCAAAAAAGATGGTATTACCAAAAACAGTATCAAGCCAAGCTAAAATTAGATTTCAGGATTGTGACCCATTTAATCACTTAAATAACGGGAAATACATTGATTACTTTATGAATCATCGTGAAGACGAATTAATTAATGCCTATGATTTAGATATTTATAAAATGGCAAAAACTGAAGGTAAAAGTTGGGTGTCAACAAGTAACCAAATTGTTTATTTAAAACCGGCTTTGCTAATGGAAGTCGTTAATATTGAATCTCAACTTATCTATTTTGACAATAGCAATCTAAAAGTTGAAATGCGTATGTACAATGAAGACAAGAGCCATTTAAAATCCATTATTTGGTGTGGCTTTACGCATTACAGTTTATTAACTCAAAAAAGAGAAATACACTCTGAAGACTTAATGTCGTTTTTTGGAAGAGTATTACATCCAACAGAAAACCAAACATTCGATAAACGTATTCAAAACTTGTTTGCTTAAATACTTAAAAACCAGATGATTTATAATTTTTCGATGAAATGCATAGTTAAAAATTGTAAATATCTTTCATTTTATCGGATAAATTGTTAGTTTTATCGAGCTAATTAATTCCATTTCTGCTTAACATGGGTAGTCTTTCGTGTTAAGTTTACCCTTATTTTATAGAGTAACTTATAATTTTCCTAAATAAGAATATGGAATTAAACGCATATATAGATCATACACTTTTAAAGCCTACTGCTACTGAGCGTCAAATCATTAGCCTATGTAATGAGGCTATCACTCACAACTTTCATTCGGTTTGTGTTAACAGTGGTTATGTAGCAATCGCAGAACAAGCATTAAAAGAAACACCTGTTAAAGTATGCTCTGTTGTTGGCTTTCCTCTAGGTGCCATGTCTACAAAGTCCAAAATTTATGAAGCACAAAGTGCTGTAAATATGGGTGCCACAGAAATTGATATGGTGATGAATTTAGGATTTTTAAAGAGTAGAAACTTTGTTGCAATACTAAAAGACATCAGTGACGTAAAGCGCGCCATTGGACACAATACACTAAAAGTTATTTTAGAGATAAGCGAGTTATCAAAAAATGAAATTGTTAGAGCTTGTGAAATTTGTTTAGATGCCAATGCAGATTTTGTAAAAACCTCAACCGGATTCTCCAAAAGTGGCGCAACACTTACAGCCATTAAGATTATTAAAAAAACGCTTAAAGGTCAAGCCAAAATAAAAGCTTCAGGCGGAATTAGAACTGCAGAAACTGCCTTAAAATATATTGAAGCTGGTGTTGATAGAATTGGCACATCATCTGGAGTGTCAATGATGAATGAGTATCACTCTCAATTGACGTATTAATAATAGTTTTAACATAGCTTTTATACTTACACCAGATTTCTAGATTATATTTGAGTAATCATTCAATTATATCAACCATGAAATCAACTTTTGCATCTCTCCTATTCTTATTTTCTTGCATTACATTTGCTCAAAAAACTTCAGACAAAGCACAAATAGAAGTTACATTAAATAACTATATTGATGGGTTTTACCAAGGTGATACAACCAAATTAAAAGCTGCATTAAAACCTAGGCTATATAAGTTTGGGTATTGGAAAAATAAAGACACTGGCAAGTACGAATATTACGCTCAGTTGACTTATGAGAATGCCCTTAAAATGGCTCAAAATACCAAGGAAAAAGGTAATATCCGTACTGAGACCAAAATGCGGAGTGTTAAAGTACTTGAAATTAGCAATCATATTGCTGCTGCAAAAGTTACTGGTTTTTGGGGAATAGATTTTATGCTACTGTCTAAAGACAACGGTAAGTGGATGATAGAACAGGTCATTTGGGAAGGTCCTTTTGAGAAGGAGTTTATTCAAGAGCAAAAAACCACAACTTTTTATCTTATTAGACATGCAGAAAAAGACCGTTCTGACAAATCTAACCGCAACCCACATCTCACAGAGAAAGGATTGAAACGTGCAGATAATTGGGCAAACGTATTGAAGGACGTAAAATTTGATGCTGTTTACTCTACTAATTATAACAGAACTAAAGAGACTGCCTTACCAACTGCTAAAGCCAATAATCTAGAACTTAAATTATATGATCCAAGAAATTTGGATCTAAAACAATTCTCGGATGAGACTTATGGCAAAACTGTTCTTATTGTAGGTCATAGTAATACAACACCAATGTTTGCCAATGGCTTGTTAGGAGAAAAAAAGTATGAAATGATTGCAGACGACAATAATGCTAACCTTTATATCGTAACTGTAAAACCAGATGATAAATCATCAACAGTGTTAGTCGTCGATTAATCCAACATCTACATTTTCTAATTCAATCATAGAAAGTAGTTTTAGCTTATTAGTATCAAATGCATTGCCTAACTCTAAGAGTGATACTGATTCATCTTCAGATTTATAATTGTTATAATCTACAAATCGTAAGCCCTTAACATATCTTTCATTATACGCTTCTCTAAAGCGCATACCTACGTCATCATCTTCGTTATAAGAATATGCTAAGTAGTCTGCTTTATACGTTTTTTTATTAATCCAATAGATAAAGACATCTTCAAAATCTTCTCCACCACCTTCTTCATCAAAAGTAACTTTGACTTTGTAATAATTATTAGCTTTAATCTGCTCCTCGCCTATTAATTCCTTATTTACAGCCTTATCATTTAAACCATATGGCAACACCGAAAAATAGTGTACTGAATTCACTGAAGCTGAATATCTTGGTATCATAGAATCGGGAACTTTAACCGGAATTTTATTTATGTAACGTTGAAATTGATTCCCTTTTAAAAAATCTAAAATCGTATCTTCTTCTTTAAAAATATGTCTTCTAAGCACTTTACCTTCAGAAGAATACACACTGCGATAACCAAGAGATCTAAAATCAAAATTAATTATAACAGCAGCTACTGTATCGTATACAATTCCACCTGAAACATCAATAGATTTATCTACTATTTCATTAGCTGTTAAAGGTTTAGACGTCTTAATCTCATTTTTACAATTAAATACTAATACTAATAAAAGAAGCGATATATAGCGCATACCATGATTTTAAAATATACAGGTCGTAAAACTACAGATTAGATTACAACTTTTAACATATTACTTTCGACTTATAACTCTTAGCTAATAACTTTTTACTTTTCACTTTTAAAACTAACTTTGCTCACCATGCAAAAGACGGTTAACATATTAAACAAGAAAGCTAAATTTCAGTACGAGATACTTGACAAATATACAGCAGGTATTGTTCTTACTGGTACTGAAATAAAATCTATTCGCAATAGTAAAGCTTCAATTGCTGAAAGCTTTTGCGAATTTAACGATGGTGGTGAGCTATTTGTTATTAATATGACCATTGAAGAATATGCTCACGGTAATTATTACAACCATAAGCCTAAAGCCGAGCGCAAACTACTCTTAAATAAAAGAGAACTTAAAAAGTTAGAGCGTGAAGTAAATGTCAAAGGAAATGCAATTATTCCGTTACGCTTATTTATTAACGAAAAAGGACTTGCAAAGTTAGATATAGCCTTAGCTAAAGGTAAAAAGTTGTTTGACAAGCGCGAGACCATTAAAGACCGTGATAATAAGCGAAATTTAGACCGTATTAAGAAAAATTTCCGATAACTTTAGTAAAGTTCTAACGCTTCATATTTTTCTTTTAGTCTATGTTTGATCATCATAGGCAACCAATTTATAATATAACGCGTCTATAATTTAAAACCATCAATTAAAAACTTATGCAAAAACTATTACTCTCTACTTTTAGTGTATTAATTTCTTTCTTATCATTTTCACAAATTAAAGGTAATATAACCGACTCCAATAACCAGGCACTTCCGTTTGTAAACGTCTATATAGAAAACACTTATAAGGGCACTACAACTAATGATGCTGGCTATTACGAGCTTAATGGAGTAGAAAAGAAAAGTTATAATCTAATCTTTAAATATCTTGGTTATAAAACAGTAAAGAAAACTGTAAACGTCACAGAACTTCCATTTACTGTAGATGTAGTCTTACAGGAAGAAAAGGTATCTCTTGATGAAGTAGTTATTAACGCTGAAGAAAACCCAGCAAACATCATTTTGCGTAAAACCATTGCCAAGCGCAAGGAAAATCTTGAAAAAATAAACAACTACAAAGCCGACTTCTATTCGAGAGGTTTGATTCGTATAAAGGACGCACCAAAAAAGATTTTGGGTCAGGAAGTTGAAATAGATGGTTTAGACTCAACACGAAGCGGAATTATTTACCTTTCAGAGACCATATCTAAATTAAAGTTTTTAAGACCTAATCGGTTAATCGAAAAAATTTCGGCATCTAAAGTTAGTGGTGACGACAAAGGGTTTAGCTTTAATAATGCTCAAGATGTAGATTTCAACATCTATGACAATACTATCTCATTCGGAAATGAAATTATATCTCCGATTGCTAATAATGCATTTGGGTATTACCGTTACAAACTAGACGGTGTTTTCTATGACGACAAGGGCAATCTTATTAATAAAATAATAGTAACACCAAAGCGAGAGAACGACCCTATTTTTACAGGTATTATTTACATTGTAGAGGATCAATGGACTATATATGCATTAGAGTTAGATATCACAGGTACACAGGCCAGAATTCCTGCAGTGGATATTATTAGCTTAAAGCAGAGCTTCTCCTATTCTGAAACGGAAGATATTTGGGCAAAAATTTCTCAAAGTATCGATTTTCAATATGGGATTTTTGGAATAAAAGGTGACGGAAGATTTACTGCAGTTTACAGCAACTACGAGTTTAACTTGCCAGTAACTAAAAAAGATTTCGGACGAGAATTAGTTGCTTTTGAGCCAGAAGCGAATAAAAAAGATTCATTGTTTTGGGAAGCAATTAGGCCTGTACCTCTTACAAATGAAGAAGTTACAGATTATGTAAAGAAAGATAGCATAAGGCTAGTGAAAGAATCTAAGCCATATTTAGATTCAGTGGATAGAGCTAGAAATAAATTTAAACTTTCAAATGTGTTAGGCTACACATATAGAAATTCTCATAAAGATTACAGTTTAGGGTTTGATATGCCTATTTCTGGTTTTAGCTTTAATACCGTACAAGGTTGGAATGGAAACGCCACATTTTTTTACCGGAAAAACTATGATGAGTTCCGAAAATTCTTTAGTGCTAATGCAACTATCAATTATGGGTTTTCAGATGATAGACTGCGCGCTAGAGGCTCATTAACCTATAAGTTTAATGATGTTTCGCGTTCTTTTATAAGATTATCTGGTGGTGTAGAAACCCTTCAATTCAATAACAGCAATCCAATAAGTGCTGGTAACAATACGTTTTTCTCTCTGGGTCTTATTGAAAATTATTTAAAAATATATGAGCGCCAGTTTGTACAATTTAATTATGCTGAAGAATTATTAAACGGTTTTAGGTTAAGCTCAAGTTTAAGCTATGAAAAACGAAATGCATTATTCAACACTACTGACCAAACCTTTTATCCAGAAGATGATAAATTTTACACCAGTAATAATCCATTAGATGAAACTGCATTTGGTGTAGCACCATTTCAAAATCACAACATCTTAAAATTTAATGTCTCAGCTCGCATTAATTTTGGGCAGAATTATTTGAGTTATCCAGACAGCAAATACAATATTACCAATAACAAGTTCCCAACGTTACTTTTAGGATACGAAAAAGGATTTGGGGCTACCAATAGCGATTATAATTTTGATCAAATAAAAGCGCGTCTTTATCAATCTTTTACCATTGGCAACAAAGGACGATTTATTTATAATGTTAGAGCCGGAAAGTTCTTTAATGCAGACGATATCGCTTTCGTGGACTTCCAACATTTTAATGGCAATCAAACCAATTTAAGTCAGCGCGGTAATTATACAAATGTGTTTAATAACTTAGGGTATTACGATTTAAGCACTAACGATAGTTATCTAGAAATGCATGCTGAGCATGATTTCAATGGGTTTATTTTAGGTAAAATTCCGTTGTTAAATAAACTTAACTTTAATTTAGTAGTTGGTGCGCATAATTTAGCAACCACAGATAACAAACCTTATCAGGAATTCACAATTGGTTTAGACAATATCGGTTGGGGAAAATGGCGTTTCCTACGTTTTGATTATATTAGGTCTTACCAAAATGGGTTTCAAGGTGATGCCTTTGTATTTGGCTTAAAATTCTTCTAAGCCATAATGTTCATTTGGCAAAAACAATTTTAATATGAAAAAAATAGTACTAATCTTAATCGCTTCCTTTTCTTTAAGCATATCTGCACAAGAAACAGCTGAACAAACTCATAAATACTCAGAACAAGTATCAACTATAGATACAATTATTGAGACATTATATGGTGTTATTTCTGGAGATAAAGGCAAAGAGCGCAATTGGGAGTTATTCAAGCATTTGTTTTACAATGATGCAAAGCTTATTCCTAGTGGTAAAAACCAACAAGGTACTCATGTAGCGCGTTACATGACTCCAGAAGATTACATAAACACATCTGGGAAATGGTTATTAGAAAATGGTTTTCATGAAGTAGAATTACACAGAGAAACTGACACTTTTGGTAATATTACTCAAGTCTTCAGTACCTATGAATCTTACAGACAGAAGTCAGATACTGAACCTTTTATGAGAGGTATAAATAGCATTCAGCTTTTAAATGATGGCAATCGTTGGTGGATAATGAATATTTATTGGATGCAAGAATCTAAAGACAATCCAATACCGAAAAAGTATTTGCCTAAAGGATAAATACCAAACTTTTCTTAAAGAATTTGAGGACTAATGTTTTGTCATTATTTTTAGCAAAACATTAATCTCAATTCACATGTTTACATCACCAAAAACAAAAGTATTTCTAGGTCTAAGTTTAATAGTAACCTGTTTTGGGTTCTCTCAGTCTTTAGAGGAAAAAGCAAAACCAGTCTTTAAAGATGGACAAGCACAAATTGTAGAGGCTTTTAGTGCTCCAAATAAATGGTTGCGTCACGATTTGTGGGTAGAGACTGAGTTTGATACTGATGGTGATGGCGAAAAAGATAGAATGCATGTATCGGTTACTCGACCAGTACAAACAGAATCTGAAGGCTTAAAATTACCTGTAATATACGTAACAAGCCCATACTTCGCAGGAGTTGCTGCGGATGCACCGGGAACAATGTGGAATGTAAAACATGAATTGGGAGAGATCGGAGAAGAGCGCTTTCATCCTGAAGTAAAAAGACGTGGTAAACGACCAATTATTTCAAACTCACATATTAGAAAATGGGTACCAAGAGGTTATATTGTTGTGCACTCATCTTCACCTGGAACAGGACTTTCTGATGGCGCTCCAACAGTTGGAGGAACAAACGAGTCTTTAGCTCCAAAAGCAGTAATAGATTGGCTTTGTGGTCGAGTAAAAGGATATACCGAGAGAAATGGAGATGAAGAAATTAAAGCCTATTGGTCAACGGGTAAAGTTGGCATGACCGGTACTTCCTATAACGGTACATTGCCATTGGCCGCTGCTACAACTGGTGTTGATGGATTAGAAGTTATTATCCCAATTGCTCCGAATACATCGTATTATCACTATTACCGTTCTAATGGTTTAGTACGTTCTCCAGGTGGTTATCTTGGAGAAGATATCGATGTCTTATACGATTTTATTCATAGTGGTGATGAATCTAAACGTCCTTATAATAATAAGACAGTTAGAGATACCGAAATGAAAAATGGTATGGATAGACAAACTGGAGACTTAAATGAATTTTGGTCTAGTAGAGATTATCTAAACCAAATGAAAAATATGAAAGCAGCAATGCTAATGTCGCATGGGTTTAACGATTGGAATGTTATGCCTGAACATAGCTATAGAATTTATAAAGCTGCTAAAGACAAAGGTTTACCATCTCAAATATATTACCATCAAGTTGGTCATGGTGGACCACCACCAATTGAAATGATGAATAAATGGTTTACAAAATATCTTCATGGAATTGATAATGGTGTGGACAAAGAAGAGAATAAAGCTTACATCGTAAGAGAATATGATGACAGAATGAAACCTACAGCATATAAAGATTATCCAAATCCTGAAGCTAAAGATGTTACTCTTTATCTCAATAGTGGAGGAAATACTCTTGGTAAATTAGAATTAGAGAAATCATCATCTAACAATGAAACCTTGGTTGATGATGTGAGTTTTAGCGGAAAGGACTTAGCGTCATCTAAATCTTCAAAAAACAGATTATTATATGTTTCATCAGAGCTTACTGAAGATGTACATATTTCGGGATTAGCAAAAGCGAGCATAACCCTATCTAGCAGTAAACCTTCAGCAAATCTATCGGTTTGGTTGGTATCACTACCTTGGGAAAATAGTCCTAAAAAGATAACTGACAATATCATTACGCGTGGATGGGCTGACCCAAAAAATTACAAATCCTTAACAGATGAAGAACTTTTAAAGCCTGGCAAATTCTACACTGTGAATTTTGAATTACAACCTGATGACCAGATTATTAGAAAAGGTCAAAAAATTGGTGTAATGATATTTTCAAGTGATAAAGACTTTACATTGCATCCTGAAGCTGGCACAGAGCTTGAAATTAAGTTAAATGAAACTTCAATCACCTTACCCGTAGTTGGTGGTAAAGCAAAATATATAGAAGCAACTAACTAGTTCTTATCCTCCAATAATGGTACAAAACGAAACTCACCTAATTCGTGTTTTTCAAAATCCTTCGGACCTTTTCGGATAAACAAAGTCATGATTTGTATATCATCACCAACTGGTATAACCAACCTACCGTCTATTTTTAACTGTGAAAGTAAGGGTTTAGGAACAAATGGTGCACCAGCAGTTACAATAATGCTATCAAAAGGTGCCTCTTCAGGCAAACCTTTGTAGCCATCGCCAAAAATTAGTTTCTTAGCGATATAACCAATTTTAGGAAGAAACTTAGATGTTTTTTTAAAGAGCTCTTTTTGTCGTTCAATACTATAAACTTTTGCGCCTAATTCTATAAGCACAGCTGTTTGGTAGCCACTACCCGTTCCTATTTCCAAAATTTTATGATTAGGTTTTACGTCAAGTAATTCAGACTGAAAAGCTACAGTATAAGGTTGAGAAATAGTTTGATTTGCAGCAATAGGAAACGCCTTATCCTGATATGCATGGTCAATAAACCCCGAATCCATAAAAAAATGTCTTGGGATTTTACCTATTGCATTTAAAACCTTTTGGTCTTTTATGCCTTTTTTCTGAAGGATAGTGACCAACTGTTGCCGCATACCCTTGTGCTTAAACGTGTCTTTCAAAAATGGTAGTTTAGTTGATGTAAAAATAAACCAACCTATATCAAATTGCAACAGAATTTTACTCTAGGATCATTATCAAAATATAAGTTTTTATATAGGGTTTTTTAATATGTTTCAGCGAAAACGCCTATTTTTGTTTAAAACTGAAAAACATGCTTAAAGCTGGTGTTCTTGGTGCAGGTCACCTTGGGAAAATTCATCTAAGATTACTTAATCAATCACATAAATACAATCTTGTTGGCTTTTATGATGCCGACCCTGAAAATGCTCAGAAAGTTGTTGACGAATTCGGATATAATTACTTCGATTCTATTGATGATTTAATTAATGCCGTTGATGTGGTGGATATAGTAACTCCAACCTTATCTCACTACGATTGTGCAAAAAAGGCCATTTCTAAAGGCAAACATATTTTTATTGAAAAACCCATAACAAATACTGTTGAAGAAGCTGAAACATTGCGAACATTGGTGGCAGAACATGGTGTTAAGGGTCAAGTTGGGCATGTAGAACGTTTTAATCCTGCTTTTACTTCTGTTAAAGACCAGATAGTTAACCCAATGTTCATCGAAACGCATCGCCTAGCAGAATTTAATCCAAGAGGTACTGATGTTCCAGTAGTTTTGGATTTAATGATTCATGATATAGACATTATATTAAGTGTAGTAAATTCTCCTGTAAAACATGTATCGGCAAGCGGTGTATCAGTAATTAGTGAAACTCCCGATATCGCTAATGCACGTATAGAATTTAAAAATGGTTGTGTTGCCAATTTAACCGCAAGCCGTATTTCATTAAAAAATATGCGCAAAACACGTTTTTTTCAAAAAGATGCCTATATATCAGTTGACTTTTTAGAAAAGAAATGTGAAGTAGTAAAAATGAAAGATGCACCAGAAAAACCGGGAGATTTTGATATGATTCTTCAGAATGCAGAAGGTGTAAAAAAGCAAATCTATTTCGATAATCCTGATGTGGCAAACAACAATGCCATTTTAGACGAGTTAGAAACCTTTGCGAATGCTATTGAAACTAATACAAAACCAATTGTAACACTTCATGATGGCACTGAAGCACTACGAGTCGCTTCTATGATTATTAATCAATTTTAAAAACATATAAATGAAAAATATTGCAGTGATCGGTGCAGGGACCATGGGTAATGGTATTGCACATACTTTTGCTCAATCAGGGTTCAATGTTCAACTTATAGATATCAGTGAGGCCGCACTTCAAAAAGGTTTAGATACAATATCTAGAAATCTAGACCGAATGGTTGCTAAGGAGAAAATTACTGAAGCTCAAAAAAATGAGACCTTAGGCAATATTATAACATATACTGACGTAGCTTCTGGTGTAGCTAATGCCGATCTGGTTGTTGAAGCAGCAACAGAAAATGTAGATTTAAAACTAAAAATCTTTAAGCAACTAGATGACGTTTGTACTGCAGATACTATCCTTGCTACAAATACCTCTTCAATATCAATTACTCAAATTGCAGCAGCCACTTCTAGGCCAGAACTCGTAATAGGTATGCACTTTATGAATCCTGTTCCAATAATGAAATTGGTAGAAATCATAAGAGGCTATAGTACAAGTGATGACGTCACTAAAACAATAATGGAATTATCTGAAACTTTAGGAAAAGTGCCTGTTGAGGTTAATGATTACCCAGGTTTTGTAGCAAATCGTATCTTAATGCCTATGATCAATGAATCAATTGAAACACTCTACAACGGAGTTGCCGGTGTGCAAGAAATCGATACCGTTATGAAATTAGGTATGGCACATCCTATGGGACCATTGCAATTGGCAGATTTTATAGGTTTGGATGTTTGCTTGTCTATTTTAAATGTCATGTACAATGGATTTAAAAACCCCAAATATGCACCATGCCCATTACTAGTAAATATGGTTACTGCAGGTAAATTAGGAGTTAAATCTGGTGAAGGTTTCTATGATTATTCTGAAAGTAGAAAAGCAGAGAAAGTTTCGAAGCAGTTTGCAAAGTGAAACTGATTCATAATTCTTATCTCTACAAACACAAAAAATGGAAGAATTGCCATATCATAAACGTTTAGAAGTTCTTTTATTAATAAAACAAGGCAAAGTACCAACAGCTGTTTCAATTGTGCATCATGAATTAGGATGTGGACTACTTAAAGCTAAAAGAATAGTGGATGACTTCAAAAAATAGCGCATCAAATAACTTAAACTATTATGGCTAAGATAATTCCTTTTAAAGCTGTGCGCCCAACTAGAGCTATTGTAGGCTTGGTTGCAGCTCGTCCTTATCAGAGTTATACTATACAGGAACGTGAATCTCGTATGGACTACAACCCATATAGTTTTTTGCATATCGTCAACCCAGGATACAAATATGACCAAGAAGTAAAAGGAAAAGAACGCTATAAATTAGTCAGAAACAGGTACGAAGAATTTAAAGAAGATGGCGTCTTTGTGCAAGACGAAACACCTTCACTTTATGTATATAAAATTGTTAACAGACATGGACAAGAGTTTAATGGTATTATAGCCGCATCTAGTGCCGAGGATTATGAAAAAGATGTTATAAAAAAACATGAAGATACCATTGCCTCAAGAGAACAAACCTTTAAAACCTATTTACAAACTGTTGGCTTTAATGCAGAACCAGTACTTCTCACTTATCCAGACAATAAATTAATTTCAGATATTATAAAGGAAACTCAAAAGGCTCATGCTGAGTTTGAGTTTACTATGACCTATAGAGACACGCATTATTTGTGGAAAATTGAAAACTCTGATGTTATTAAAAACTTAGTCGAAGAATTTGATAAAATAGACACCATCTATATTGCTGATGGGCATCACAGATCTTCTTCTTCATATTTATTATATAAAGATGAAAAAGAAAAAAATCCAAAGCATAATGGAGAGGAATCTTATAATTTTTTTATGACCTATTTAATTCCGGAATCAGACTTAGTAATTCAGGAGTTTAGTAGATTAGTAAAAGATTTAAATGGTTTAAGTAAAGAGGAATTTCTAATTAAATTAGATGAAACCTTTAGAATACAGAATAGAGGAATTGTACCATATAGTCCGTCAAAACCACACCATTTTAGCATGTATTTAGATGGTGAATTTTATTCGCTTTACTTACGTAAAACCACCTATAAGTTTAAAACAGCTTTGGAGAAGTTAGACGCACAATTATTGTACAAGACAATTTTACAGCCAATACTTGGTATTAACGACTTGCGTAAAAATAATCGAATTGAATATGTACATGGTAGGCATGAAATGCTTACTATAAAAAATAGTGTTGATAGTGGTGATTTTAAAGTAGGTTTTGGCATGTGCCCAGCAACTGTTGTACAAATGAAACAGATTGCCGACGAAGGATTGACCATGCCTCCAAAAAGCACTTATATTTTACCAAAACTCAGAAGCGCAATTACAATTTATGAGTATTAAGCAAAACTTACATAATATAAAATCTAGTTTACCTGAAAATGTTAAACTTGTTGCTGTATCCAAAACGAAACCAGTTGAGGACTTAATGGAAGCATACAATGCAGGTCAGCGCATTTTTGGAGAAAACAAAATCCAAGAAATGGCTAATAAATATGAGCAAATGCCAAAAGATATTCAGTGGCATATGATTGGCCATGTTCAGCGCAACAAAGTAAAATATATGGCTAGTTTTGTGGACTTAGTTCACGGTGTTGATAGTTTTAAACTACTAAAAGAAATTGATAAACAAGCTACTCATTCTCAAAGACAAATAAAATGTCTCCTTCAAATCAAAATTGCAGAAGAGGACAGTAAATTTGGTATGACGCCAGAAGACGCGTCTTCTCTTCTCAGCTCAAATGAATTTTCAGAACTAGAACATATTAAAATAGTTGGCTTAATGGGAATGGCTACATTTACAAATAATATGATTCAAGTTGAAAATGAATTCAATGTCCTCAAATCTACGTTTGAAGAACTAAAAACTCAACATCAAGAACTTGAAATTATTTCAATGGGAATGAGTGGTGATTATGAGTTAGCCATTAAATGCGGTAGTAATATGATTAGAGTTGGAAGCAGCATTTTTGGCGCGAGAAATTATAACTAGATTTTGTATTTTTAACCTCATTGATTCAATAATAATTTAGGAGAGATATACGCAATAGTCGACATAGAAACAACTGGTGGAAAGTATAATGAAGAAGGCATAACTGAAATTGCAATTTATCAATATGACGGTTATAAAATTACCGACCAGTTTATTTCTTTAGTCAATCCTGAACGTGAAATTCAGCCATTTGTAGTTAATCTTACAGGAATAAATTCTAACATGCTTCGTAATGCTCCTAAATTTTACGAAGTTGCAAAACGTATTGTTGAGATTACTGAAGACTGCATTTTTGTAGCTCATAATTCTTCTTTTGATTACCGTATTTTAAAAACAGAATTCAACAGACTTGGTTTTCCTTTTAAGCGTAAAACCCTTTGCACTGTTGAGCTTTCAAAACAGCTCATACCAGACATGCAATCATATAGTTTAGGTAAACTTACAAGAGCATTAGGTATTCCAGTTAGTGATAGGCATAGAGCTGATGGTGATGCAAAAGCTACTGTAAAGCTGTTTAAATTACTCTTAGACAAGGATATTAAGAAGAAAATTATAAAGCAATCTGTAAAGACCGAACAACGATCAAAAATTGCTTCAAACTTAAAATCTATTATCGAGGAGTTGCCTCAAGAAACAGGTGTCTATTATATTCATAACGAACAGGGAGAAATCATATACATTGGTAAGAGCAACAATATAAAAAAGAGGATTACCCAACATTTTACTGGTAGCAATTCTAAATCAAAAAAAATTCGAACTTTAGTGGCTTCTGTATCTTACGAACGTACTGGCAGTGAATTGGTTGCGCTATTAAAAGAGAGTGAAGAAATTAAAAAGAATAAACCTATTTTAAATAGGGCGTTAAGACGAACCATTTTTACTCATGCTTTATACCAGTTTATAGATAAACACGGTTATATAAATCTACAGATAGATAAAGCAAATCGAAAAGAAGAGCCAATCACCACATTTACCAATCGACAAAGCGCTAAAAGTTTTATGTTCAATATTGCAGATACGTATGAACTATGCCAAAAACTCATAGGATTATATAAAACCAACTCAAGTTGCTTTAAATATGAAGTAAAAGAATGTAACGGTGCTTGTATACAAGAAGAATCTGTCGAAGCGTATAACAAAAAAATACAAGCGCTTATACAGACGTACAGTTATGAAAATAAAAACATGCTAATTATTGACCGAGGACGTTTTATTGATGAGAGAAGTGTTGTGGTTATTGAAAATGGAAGGTTTAAAGGCTTAGGCTTTTTTGATTTAAATCATCAAATTAATAACCCTGAAGTTTTACTGTCATTAATTACACCTATGACAAATAATAAAGACAACCAGCATATTATTCAAAGTTATGTGCGCAGAAATAATAAACGACTTAAAATTATAAAGTTTTAAAATGAAAAGAAGTCTTTTGGTATTTATTACACTCATTTCTTTAACCTCTTTTTCTCAAGACTATGAAATTGGTATGAATGTCGTTAAAAACGACTTACTTAATACTTCTTATGCTGCTGATTCAAGCGCTGAAGCAGTAATTATTTATGATTATGGTAATGCCTATTTTAACAAAAACAATTGGAAACTAAACGTTGAGTTTAAACGTAAAATTAAAATACTATCTAAAGAAGGATTAAACTATGGACAGCTAGAAATTCCTTTGTTTATTGGTGCTAATTCTAGAGAGAATATTAAAGATATAAACGTTAGAATATATAATTTAGATGGTGGTGAAGTCAAAGTTTCTACAATGGAAAAAGACGCTGTCTATCGTGAAAAAAACGAGAACTGGGAAATTGTAAGATTGGTTTTTCCTAACGTTAAAGTTGGTAGTATAATCACTTACAGCTATACAAAAACCACAAGCTTTGTGAGTAAATTTCAACAATGGTATTTTCAACACAATATACCAACCTTGTACAGCGAATTTAATGCCAGTATCCCCGGTAATTATGAATATCATATTAAATTGGTTGGTGGATTGCCGCTCAAGGAAAATACAAGCAATATAGAATATAACTGTTTGGTAGCTGGAAGAGGTGCCAATGCCAATTGTGCTGTCTATAAATACATTATGACCGATATTCCGGCTTACAGAGAGGAAAAATTTACCACCACAAGGGAAAACTACATTGCCAAAATTGAGTACGAGCTTAGTGTTGTAAAACAATTTACTGGACAAGTAAAAAAAATAACCAAATCGTGGAGCGACGTAGACGATGAATTAAAATCTGACAAAGATTTTGGTAGATTAATAAATAGAAAAAATCTTGTAAAACACCTACTTCCTGCTGTTATAACTTCTATAACTGATGACAAAGAAAAAGCTAAAGCTATCTACCAATATGTTTTAAATAATTATAAATGGAATAAGAAATCTGGGATTTATGATTCATCAATAAAACGATTATTAGAAAACAAAAGTGGCAACGCAGTTGAAATTAACCTATTACTTCAAAATATATTGCATAGTGAAGGATTTGAAGCTTATCCTATGTTAATTTCTACAAGGCAAAACGGATTAGCCACAAAAGTTTATCCGGTTTTAACTGATTTCAATTATGTTATAGTAAAACTAATAATCGGTGAAGACACTATTTTAATTGATGCAACTACGCCATACTTAAGTTTTGGAGAATTACCAATTAGATGCTTAAATCAATACGGAAGAGTTTTTGATGTCAACTATGGAAGTTATTGGGAGAGTACGATTCCAAAGAACTATTCATCAACTCAAATTGGCGTAAAATATAAACTCAATGAAAACAATCAATTAACGGGCACATTAAATCGAGGAATAACAGGATACAGTGCCCATAATTACAAAAAATTGTTTAACGAAAATACGACCGCCTATAAAGAAGCGCTAAAAAACGAATTTAACAATAGTTTAGTTTCTAGTCATAAGGTCTTGTCTAAATCAATTCAAGACAAACGGTTCGTTGAACAGATAGAATTGATTCATGATGAAGAATTTGTTGGTGATAAAATTTATTTCAATCCTTTTGTTTATAGGTTTTTTAATGAAAATCCTTTCAAACTGGAGTTAAGAACATATCCAATAGATTTTGGGTATAAGCAAGCATATTTGTACTCTATGGAAGTTGATTTAGGCGATAAACTTAAAGTCATGGAAATCCCAGGAGATAGTAACTTTGCATTACCAAATAAAGCTGGCTTAGTATCTGTTTCATTTCAAAATACAGGAAGTAAATTAACCGTTTTTTTAAGAATAAAGTTTGATAAAGCAATTTATGATGCTGGATATTACGATGCTTTAAAATCATTTATGAGCAAAATAATAGAACTACAAAATAACAGTATTATAGTGTTGCAAAAAACATAATTTAAACTTTTGTACATTTAAATAGTGGAAAAAACTAATAAACATACATGGCGAAGTAAACTTCATGAAATAATATATGAAGCAGATACTCCAACCGGGAAAGTGTTTGATGTCGTTCTGTTAATTCTAATTATATTAAGTATAATTTTAGTAATGCTTGAGAGTGTCTGCCTAAATGGTTGCTCTCCAGAAAGTTTTGGTGTAAACCCTGATTCATATCTATCAGATGCTATAAGATTACTAACTAAAGACTTTTTTTATTTTTCTGAATGGGTTGTAACCATACTATTTTCCATAGAATACATTGCCAGGATAATAACAGTAAAAAAACCAACTAAATATATTTTTAGTTTTTATGGCATTATAGATTTTTTATCTACCATTCCAATGTACTTATCTTTTATTGTAGTTGGTTCTCAATCGCTTGTAGCGCTAAGAGCTTTGAGACTTATGAGAGTCTTTAGAATACTTAAGCTAACACGTTACATTGGTGCATCAACAAATTTTGCAAGAGCACTTAAAGCAAGTCGTGCAAAGATTGCTGTTTTCCTTTCTTTTGTTGTAATTCTCTGTATTATACTAGGTACAGTTATGTATCTTGTTGAAAGTGAAGAAAGTGGTTTTACAAGTATACCAAGAAGTGTATATTGGGCAATAGTGACGTTAACAACAGTTGGCTATGGTGATATTGCTCCGATAACTCCATTGGGGCAATTTATAGCTTCAATAATTATGATTATGGGTTATGGAATAATAGCTGTGCCTACAGGAATTGTTTCTTCTGAGATGACCAAGGTTAACAAACACGAAGTACAGACCAACACACAATCTTGTTCTAATTGTTTGGCAGCAAATCATCGTGATGATGCCAAATATTGCCATAATTGTGGAAACACCTTATATGACTAATAAGTATCTTATTTCTGTTGTTGGTACCACTGCCATTGGTAAAACTTCTCTGAGTATTCTATTAGCTCAACATTTTTCAACTGAAATAATTTCAGCCGATTCTAGGCAGTTTTTTAAAGAGATGTGCATTGGTACAGCTGTACCTTCAACTGATGAATTAAACGCTGTAAAACATCATTTTATTCAGCATAAATCAATCCATGAAAATTATAGTGTTGGTCATTTTGAAAAAGACGCTATTACCACATTAGAAAAATTGTTTAAAACAAACGATGTGGTGCTTATGGTTGGAGGTTCAGCTTTATACTCTAATGCTGTTATCAATGGCCTTGACGACTTACCTGAAATAGATGAATCTATAAGAAAGGATTTGAACAAAGCACTGAATGATAAGGGTCTTTTTTACTTGCAAGAAAAACTAAAAACATTAGACCCAGAAAGTTTCAAAACTATTGCAATCGATAATCCACAAAGAGTTATTAGAGCACTCGAAATTTGTATTGGCACAGGAAAACCATATTCAAGTTTTTTAACAAATATCAGAGCAAAGCGTAACTTTAAAGTCCTTCAAATTGGCCTTGAAGCTGATAGAGAGATCATTTATAATCGAATAAATCTCAGAGTTGATGAAATGATAGAAGCAGGTCTATTAGATGAGGCCAAAGAACTTCTACCCTACAAGCAACTTAACGCATTAAATACAGTGGGTTATAAAGAGCTCTTCAATTATTTTGAAGGTGAATGGGATTTGAAGTTTGCCATATCAGAAATAAAAAAAAATACGCGACGTTTTGCAAAACGTCAATTAACATGGTACAGAAAGGACCATACTATTAATTGGTTTAATTATCAATTTAACATTACAAAAATTATAGATTTTATAGAAAATGAAATAAAAAAACCAGCCGGTTGAGCTGGTTTAATTAACACTATAAAATTAATTATATTAAGTTAGTTAATTAGGTATTAATAACTAATCTGAATCCTTCACCATGAATGTTAAGTATTTCAACATTAGGATCTAACTTAAGATACTTTCTCAGTTTAGCGATGTAAACATCCATACTTCGAGATGTGAAATAATTATCATCTCTCCAAATTTTTGTCAATGCTAATTCTCTAGGCATTAAGTCATTTTCATGTAAAGCCAACAATCTTAATAGCTCATTTTCCTTTGGAGACAATTTTTCTGGATCTCCGCCATCAAAAGACAAGAAACGTAATTTTGAGTTAAGGTGAAATCTACCTATTACGAATTCAAATTGTTTGCTATCTGCAACACTATCAGTAGCTTTACGCTGCATGATAGCTTTTATTTTCATTAATAATACCTCACTATCAAAAGGTTTATTTAAGTAATCATCAGCACCTACTTTATAACCTTTAAGCACATCTTCTTTCATGGCCTTAGCAGTTAAGAATACGATTGGTACATCTGTATTCTTTTCGCGGATTTCTTTTGCTAATGTAAACCCATCTTTATAAGGCATCATTACATCAAGGATACATAAATCGTAATCGTCTTTTTTAAATTTTTCAAAGCCTTCCATACCATTTTTAGCATGAACAACATCAAAATCATTCATAATTAAATAATCCTTAAGTACTGTTCCAAAATTTGGATCGTCCTCAACTAAAAGAATTTTTTTATTTTGTTCTTCCATATTTTATGATATTAATGGAAGCCTTATTATAAAGGTGCTTCCTTTTCCTTTTTCACTTTCTACTGATATATGACCTTGATGGTCATCAATTATTTTCTTTACATAGGCCAAACCTAATCCATGACCTTTTACATTATGTACATTTCCGGTGTGCTCTCTGTAAAATTTTTCAAACACACGCTTTTGTACTTGTTTGGACATGCCGCTTCCTTGATCCGATATTCTTAGCAAAATATTATTACCAATATTTTCAGTAAACACATCAATCTTTGGTTGCCCATTAGAATATTTTATTGCATTATCATAAATATTAACAATCACATTAGTAAAATGCGTTTCATTCGCTAATACTGATGACTTTGCAGCATTAAGATGCAGTTTTATATATCCTTTTCTATCATCTACAATTAGTTGAATATGAGTTACAGCATCTTGAATTAAGTCGTGTAATTTAAGTCGTTCCTTACTTATATTAAGTTCATTTTTTTCTAACTTAGATATTCTTAATACATTTTCCACTTGAGCATGCATGCGCTTGTTCTCGTCCTTTATCATTCCAAGATAACGAAGCACTTTCTCATTATCATTAATAATTTTAGGGTTTTTAATAGAGTCTAAGGCTAAATTTATAGTGGCAATTGGTGTTTTAAACTCATGGGTCATATTATTGATAAAGTCTGTCTTTATCTGAGATATTTGCCTTTGTTTTATAAGTTGATATATAGCACTTGAGTAAGCAATAACTATTACAGTTGTAAATAATATAGACAAGAAAATCATCCATAATATTGTAGAAATTAGAAATTTATTTCTCTTAGGAAAATCAACCCAAAGGTTAAATGAGCTTTCATTATTTTTATCTAAAAAAATAGGCACACCATATGAGTTTGAAGTTTTATCAAAATCATCTGTCCTTATGGTTGTTGATAAATCGTTATCATAAATGGCGAATTCAAAATCTATATCTACACCTTGATTATCAAGATTTTTGTTTAAGAAAGCATGTATTAGCTCATTATTTACTCGTTTAGAAATTGGAGGGTTATACTGTTTTACCATATCCTTAAAAGAATCTCTATACAAGAAATTTCTGGCATCATCATTCAAATCATTGTACTCACGGATTTCTGATACCTTCTCCAATCCACCATTGTCGAGTGTTGATTTTCTATATACTTCTGTAATACTTTCATTAGTGTATTTACTAAAGTCCGTACTATCTGCATCGATTTCAAAGAACAACGATGGAATTTTAAAGCGTTCCTCTAATATTGTATTGCGGTGTATAATGGTTTGGTTGTTATCTTCATCATCAAAAGCGACTAAAAGTCTTTGAATAGCGGTTGAATCTGGTTCGTTATTTTGAGATAAATACGGTTTTATTTTATCTACGTAATTTCGAAACTCGTAATCATCTATTTGTCTAGATACATAACTCAACGCTGTCTTTACGTTTAAAGAAAACTGCTGACGCTCATTTTCTAAACTTCTATTGATAAAGAACGACTGAACGAAAATTATACCTATGAGCGATAAACTCATTAGTACCACCAACAATACGAATAGCTTTTTGTTCATCGGTTCAAATTTAACATTTTAACATTTAGCCTAAATTGTGTTTAACCTTACATTAACACAAATGTTAAAATTTATGGACTTAAATAATTGAAAGGAGCTTTTGATGTATAAGTCTCGACTGTGATTTGGCCTCTTCTAAATCATCATTATATATTACAAAATCTGATTGCTCAATTTTATTTTCGTCTGGAAGTTGGTTATTAATAATAGCCTTTATTGATCGTAAATCGGTTGTATCTCTTTTAAGAACTCTCTTAATACGCTCTTGTTCATCAGCAACCACAGTAATTATATAATCGTATTGATTCTGTAGATTGTTTTCAAAAATTATAGCAACTTCTTTAAGAATATAAGGTGAAGTTTGTTTTTTAAGCCATCGATTAAAGTGAGCCCCAACTTTAGGATGAACTATAGCATTCATTTTTTCAAGAAGTGACCTATCGTTAAATATCTTTTTGCGCAAAAAAGCTCTATTTAGTTTGTTATCAAAATATGCTTTTTCGCCAAACAACGTCTTAAGCTTTCGTCTAATGACTTTTGATCTGTTCATTAATTCCTTTGCTTCAATATCGGCATAATATACAGCTACACCATAACTCTCAAAAAACTTACAAATAGTCGATTTACCGCTGCCAATTCCTCCGGTTATTCCAACAATTATGTTCTTATCTATAGCCTCCATTAATTCGATATAATATATTCAATTCTTTTCTGAATAATATTCGCATTTTTAACTAGTGGTGACATACTCCTTAATTCAATATCAATGTATTGGTTGGAACTATTTTGCAGATCGTTGAAATCGCATACCGCTGTAAAATCTTTAGCTACAACCTTTTCAAAATTCTCTAAATCTACATAATATAGAACATCGACCGATTTAGGAAAATAATTAATCTTTCGATTAGCAGGTAAATTAACAAGTTTTATTGGGATACTAACTTTGCCTTCTGTAAACCGCTTAATATTAGCAGATAACTTGACCCTATTGGGAATAATTTCAAAATTTGGACTACTCAATAAATCAACGTTATGATCTATGTCATTATTGATATCTAATAACTCAATGGGTGCTGTAGCTATTTGTTTTATCGTATCAATCATTTGCCTGGAACCGATGATTTTTACCGAGTCTTGAGATAACTTCAATTGGCCATACACATCAAAACCAGATTCGAAAGTCAAATTACTATTTAATGCAATGGGCACCATTTTAGAGTCTAAAACATCATACTTAAACCATATTGTATCTGGGTTAACAGATAATACTTCAACAGTACTGCCTAAAGTTTCAACGAGCTTATATCTATTATTAATAATATCCCAATAGAAAGAATTGTCTTTCTTAGACACATCAGTTCTTCCATCGATCTCAATATAACTAGAGCTTTTAAATAAATACTTTATGAGGTCAAATCCTTTAGCCCTTAAGGTGATATTAGCAGTAATTAATGAATCATTTAAAATAATTATTTCATCATCAAGATTTGTAATTTTCACCTTTAAGTTTACGTCTTGTGTGTAAGATTCCGAAAACTTGCTTATAAATAAAAATAAGAACGCTGCAATTAAAAAAAAGCTAAATAACTTTATGTTTCCTTTTTTAAAAACATCAGAGAGCCTATTAATTAATACATGTTTCATTTAAAGAATAAATTAGGAAATAGTTTCTCCGGAGCCGTATTAGATAGAATTAATTGAACTGTTGTTTTTAAAAACCCATAACCATATCCAAAAAACTGAACTAATATTGCCAGAACAGATTGTAATGAAACTATTACATTCTTAGTACTTACAAAAGATAATATAAATACTAATAGAAAATATATACCATAAATTGATATGAAGTAAAAATTGTTTAAAAATGTAAGACATATAGCAAGTATAAGTCCGACAGTGAACATACTAGGTAGCCAGTATGTAATCTTCGAGGAGTCTGGGTGCCATTTGGTAAGTATTGGTCTTACTTGACCAAACTTATTTACCTGTTTATAAAACTTCGTCCATGATATACGTCTTTTATGATAGACAAATGCTTTAGGTATTAGTGTTGTTTTATATCCTAACTTTTGAAGTCTTAATACTAAATCAGGATCTTCTCCAGGGTGAATTTTACCAAATCCCAAAGTTGCTTTGAACGCTTCTTTAGACAAGCCCATATTAAAACTTCTAGGTTGAAATTTGTTTATTTTTTCGCTCCCACCTCTAATGCCTCCTGTAGTCAAGAAGGAGGTCATTGTAAAGTTTATGGCCTTTTGGAGATTTGTAAACGACTCGTGTGCCGCATCAGGACCTCCGAAACAATGGTAAAAAGATGATTTTAAATACTCATTAACTTCAATAAGGTAATTCTCTGGAAGAATGACATCAGAGTCTAAAATAATGTAGTAGTTACCTTTGGCCTTTTGCATACCATAATTGCGTGAATCACCTGGTCCAGAATTGGTTTTATAATAGTATGATATATGTAACCGATTTATATAATTTGATACCACATCTTTTGAAGAATTAGTCGAACCATCTTCTATTATTACAATTTCATAATCCAAATCGCCTAAAAGATAACAGAAACTACTTAATAGTTCATCAATTTCTTGAGGTCTGTTATAAACAGGTACGATAAACGAATATTGCAATGGTTTCATGCTTACAAATGTAACTATTGTTAATAAAAAAGCCACTTAATTTAAGCGGCTTTAAAATGTCTTATTTATTTAATTTTTTATTAGTCTGCTCGTGACCTCTCGTTCATTATATGCTGTTTTGATAAAATAAATTCCAGATTCTAAACCAGAAATATCAATATCAAAAGTGCTAGAATTAGGATTCAATTGTAGTATTTGCTGTCCTAAAGTATTGTAAATAATAATACTATCTAACTGCTGCTGTGCATTTACAAACAACCTATTATTAGCTGGATTCGGGTAGATAGCTAATGTATTGTTATCGCTATAGTTAGCCGTAGACAACGTGCTGCCTTCTGTAATATTTATTTTTTGATTAACGCTAACATTATTAAGTATATCTACCACACCACTCAACCAAGTAACCTTAACGTAATCAACAATTGTCGCAGCACCAACGCCAAAGTATTCAGTAAAGGAGTTTTGAGAAATATAACTTTCTCCGTTTATCAAATATCGATATTGCTTTTCGCCATTGATCGATATTTCTATCCTTGAACCAATTCCATCTTTATTACTAGTGGTACCATTTAAAGATACTGAAAGATAATTGTTGGTTGTATTGGTTTTATTCATCCAAAGGTTTGGCAAATTATTCGCGTCATTGACAACAAGGATATCTACCATACCGTTGTTGTCTGCATCTCCAATGGCAGTCCCATAACTACTTAAATCGTTATTTAAAAAACCAATATTGGTAGGTTGACTAAATCCGGAAGTCTGATTTTCATAAAAGCCATAAGAATCTGGGTCTGTTTCTGAGACGTACAAACAACTTACATATAAGTCCAAATCAGCATCATTTTCGGCATCTAAAAAATTTGCTCCCCAACACCAACCTTGGAGATCTGTCGAAGATGATGATGAGACATCACTAAAACTAGTTCCATTAACATTTTGTAATAATACATTGCCAGCTACTCTGTTGGGATACTGAATGTCCGTATTTGTAATATATATGTCTAGAAAACCATCAGAGTTATAGTCGTCAATAGTTACAGACATTGCATCAATTGTTATTCCTGCTCCTGTTGACGCACTTACATCAGTAAAAGTTCCATCTCCATCATTTTTATATAATCTATTGGCCGTTACCTTATCATTAATTAAATATATATCTTGAAATCCATCATTATTAAAATCAAAAAAAGAAGCGCCAAAAGTTAGTCTTGAATCTGATGAAATCCCTGCTGATGAACTTATATTACTAAATGTACCATCACAATTATTTTGAAATAAAAAATTTGGAAATAATGTATTTGTTGTTCTGTTAGAAAAAAATAGATCTAGACATCCATCATTATTAATATCTCCCCAAGTTACACTAAATGTAAATACATTATCTGTAAACAATCCTGAAGAAATAGTGACATCTGAAAAAGTACCATCGGATGCTTGATTAAAGAGTTTATTACCATCACTATCGCTAACTACAAACAAATCTCTATCTCCATCATTATCATAGTCTACCCATGAAACGGATCGCGTAGGATATAGTATTGCAGGTGTTAACAACTGTTGTTCCACAAAAATACCACCGAAGTTTTTATAAAATTTAAGTCCTTCATTATTTCGAGTTGGCACAGTGATATCATCTAAACCATCGTTATCAAAATCTGCAAAACTTATTCCTAAACCATTTCCATCACAATTTGTAGTTGCATCAATTCCTCTTGTTAATGCTTCATCTTCAAATAAAGTTTGGCCTTTTACTAACAAGGTAAAACTTATAAAAAAGCATATAAGTAATTGTCTATACCACATAAAATCAACCTAAAATTAGTTCTCGTATTTAAAATGCAATTTAAAAAAAAAAAGCCACCCAATAAAGGTGGCTTTATATATAATAGCTTGTAATTTATTGTTTTATAACACGTACGGTTTTTGTAGAACCTTCAATAGATACTCTTACAAAATAGGTACCTGTTAATAAACTAGACATATCTACTTCAGTGCTAACAGAATTAGGAGATAATCTCATAACTTCTTGACCTAGCATATTAAACATAGAGATATTATCAATATTCTGCTGTGCATTAAGACTTAATGTATTCTTAACTGGGTTTGGATAGTATGTAAAGTCTGCTACATTATCAAAACCATCTGTACTAAATGAACTTTCGGCTACCTGCACAGTAAATGCGCCCGGCGCTCTAGTCACATCTATATCACTAATTCTTAAGTAGTACGTTGTGCCTGACGTCACTGCTATTGCACCTGTTTCGTTACAACTTCCAGCAACCAAGGTACCACCACAATCACTATAAAGCTCAAATTGGAATCCAGAAGTAACTTGAATAAATACTTCTTCTCCTATTGGGCCATCAAACGTGTACCATACATCACTAATTGTACCTGTAAAACACGCACCAGCAACCATCGAATCTGTAGCACCTGTATTATCTCCATTAACTGGAGTACCATCTACAGCAATTGCTTCTGCATCTGCACATTCGTCATTAGGAACAGATGATGTTACATTTATTTCGATTATACCTGTATCGTCAGTATCGTCCGATGTTGGATTAAAAGGCTGACCAAAAGTAACGTTAAATGTACCAGCAGCCGCATAATAAGTTCCAGCTGGTAAGTTTGTTACTGTCAAAGAACTTAAAAGCCCACCGCCAAAATCATCATTACTTCCTATAAGATTACCATCAGAATCATACAACCCTATTTCAGAGTCACCAACAGTAGAAGTTAAAGTATCAATCGTTAAATCGCAACCACCTGCAAAATTAATTTGTACCCAAGTAATCTCAGGGATAACGTAAGGTTGAGATGCAGAACCTGTTTGCCCGCAACCAGTTATATCTATTACTGCAATTGTAGCCGGTGGTGGTACTGGAGCCGTTGTAAAACTCCATTCAGGACATGGCCCAACTGCTGGTGTTATACCATTTAGTGGAATAACTTGCCAGTAATAAGTATCATTACCTGCAATATTTATAATATCAATGGTTGTTGCTGCACTTCCTAAAGTACCCAATGATGTTAGCATACCTGATTCAGTACCAAGAAAAAACTCATAATCTGTAGGAGGTGGTCCAGATGATGGTGCCGTCCAAGAGAATGTCACTGTTCCTGTTGAAGCATCAACCATTGTCGCTCCATTTGCCGGAACCACCGGAGTTTCAGCACAATCAGGTGCTGGCGGTAATGTATATTCTTCAATGCAAATATCTGTAGTACCACTTGTAGCAGCATCTTTCCAGACTGCTAATTTAAACGTCGTATTAGGACTTAATAATATAATTGCTGAGTTTCCGGTAAAAGTACCGCAAGCAATTTCTGTACCATTACAGTCGTCCAATACCACATATTCTACAAGAGCATCCGTAGAGCTTATGGTCACACCATCAGCACTAGATGAAGTGAACTCAAACCATGCACCATTATTACCTGTAGTACCGTCACATGAATAAGGACCTACATCGACGGAGCTCGCAAAATCAACAGTGTTTGGAGTTGCCATTGTACAGTCCGTTTCAACAGTTGCAGCAATTGGATTAAAACAAGACTGACCGATTGGTGGCAATGCTTCAGTTGTAAATGTTTGTTCAACACATCCAGTAGCGCTTCCGTTGGCATTTTTAGGTACGATAGTTACAAAATATGTTGTTCCGAAAGTTAAAGTTCCTAGATTAATAGTAGTCACATTACCTACATCAGCAGTTGGAAAAACATCTCCTGCACCTGAAGATAGACCTACGGTTAAATCATAAGAACTAGGTCCACCAGTTGCTTGAGACCAAGATATATCACCGCCTACAGAAACATCAGTAGTTTCATCTAAAACTGAATCGCAGTTTGGTGGTGTGAGAGCCACAAAAGTGGACTCAACATCTATTTCAATAGTAACTACATCTGAAAACGTATCCAAATCGTTTGAAGTGATAGTTAAAGATGTAAATCCAGTAATATCTGTTCCGTCTAATTCTCCTGCACATCCTGTTATTGTTACACCATTACTAGCACCACCAGTAATAGATAATGTGAAGTCATACCAATTTGACGTTCCATTGGTCGCACAGTTAAGGTTTGTTAGATTTCCAGCGGAATTTGTTAACGTCAAGGCCGTAGGTACAGCTGGATCAGCACAATTAATTTCAGCAGCGGTAATGGTCAAGACCGTAGGGTCATCATCATTACCAGTAGCAGAAAAGGTTTGATTACATGTCGATTGAGCGACAGAAAAAAAACTTGAAATTAAAAATAATAGTAAAGTAATTTTTTTCATATACATTAATTAAAGTTAGTAGTAATGCTAAAAATATGTTAATTACTTCTTAATTTAAGGTTGACCGGATTAATATTCGATAATTAACAATTTTTTACGATAAGTGGTTCTAAGAAAAGAAATTAAAAGTCTTCTGCAGACAATTAAGTTAAAATAAAGTATGGTTCTAAAATATTGCGATTTTCCTAATAATTAAATTGTGGTTTTTAAAGTGTAATTTTATTAGGTAAATTCCTTGTGATAAAAAACTTGAATCTATCTGGAAATCATTAGCGTTTACATTATGTGTACTGATTTTTTTCCCAGTAATATTCAATATATCGATTGTTTCTATGTAGGAATTTGAAGATAGCTTAACAGCTTGTGATAATTGATCTAAATATATATTTAATTCCGGATTATCATCGAATACGTTATTTAAAGAAAGTGTATTGCCTTCAACAATTTTTAGCCTTGTATTAACTGCAACATTATAAACTATATCCTCAATTCCGCTTAGCCACTTTACTTTAACATAATCAATTGTTGTTGCCTCACCAACTCCAAAAAATTCTTTAAATGAATTTTGAGATAAATAGCTCTCTCCATTAGTGATATATCTATATTGTTTGTTACCGTTTATCGATATTTCAATGACCGACCCCAGAGCATCTTTATTACTTATAGTTCCTTCTAAGTCTACTTCAAGAAAATTATTAGAGGAAGTAGTTTTATTAATCCACAAGTTAGGATTAGAATCAAAATTATTTATAACTGCAATATCAACTTTACCATCATTGTTTGCATCTCCTGTTGCAGAACCATAACTTCTATAATCATTATTAGCAAATCCGATATTATTTGGTTGACTAAAAATACCTGAGGAATTATTTTCATAAAAGGCGTATGAAGGATAGCCGTCTGCACTAATATAGGACGCACTTACATACAAATCTAAATCAGAATCATTATCTGCATCCAAAAAGTTAGCACCCCATGACCAACTATTTAATTGGGTACCAGACTCTAATGACACATCTTCAAATTTATTTCCATTCAAATTTTTTAACAAAATACTTCCTAATGTGGGAGTGCCTGCGTCATTGGGAGTATTGGTAATGTAGATATCAAAATATCCATCGGAATTAAAATCATCAATAGTTACAGACATTGCATCTACAATGATATCTGTATTTGTAAATTCACTAACATCGGAAAATGTACCATCTCCATTATTTTTGTATAAGAAGTTTGGATAATGTTTATCATTAGATACATGCAAATCTTGCCAACCATCATTATTATAGTCAAAAAAAGAAGCACAAAGTGTCAAGGCTGCCGTATTTAAAAGACCGGCTGCTTCTGTATATTCAGAAAAAGTACCATCACAATTATTCTTAAAGAGATAATTTATTATTGGAGTATCTACAATTCTATTCGATAGGTATAAATCTGGGCAACCATCATTGTTTATGTCTCCCCACGAAATCCCATAAGTGAAGACATTATCTTCAAAAAGTCCAGCGGCAATTGTTACATTGGTAAAACTACCATCATTATTTTGCTGATATAGTCTATTGCCGTTAGTGTCACTAGCAATAAACAAATCTTTATCGCCATCATTATCATAATCAATCCATGAGACTGCTCTTACGGGATACGTAATTTCAGGAGTTATTAGATTCTGTTGTACAAAAAAGCCATCATAATTTTTGTAAAATCGTAATGGAATGTCATTACCTGAAGGTAGGGTAATATCGTCCCAACCATCATTGTCATAGTCAACAAAAGTTATCCCATTACCGTTGCCAATACTTCCTGTATGTAGACTCATACCTCTAACTGCTGCTTCATCTTCAAACAGAATTTGTGCATTAGCTAGGAGACTAAGCAATACGAATATAATTGTAAATGTAGTTTTGCACATAGACAACATACAAATTTCTTCTTTGGGATTAAATATATATAATTCTATAAATACAAAAAAGCCATTGCTATGAACAATGGCCTATAATCGTTAAAACGTAATTTTCTAATCATTTTCGACAAATGCATCCATCACGGCATCACTTACACCCATATTACTAAATCCACCATCATTGTATAAGTTTTGCAATGTAACACGTTTTGTTAAATCACTGAATAAAGTCACCGTGTAATTTGCACAATCTAGGGCTGTAGCATTACCTAGTGGTGACATTTTCTCAGCATAAGATATAAAACCATCAAACCCTTTTACGCCTTGACCCGCTGTGGTTGGTGTTGGTGATTGAGAAATGGTATTTACGCGTACTTTTTTATCACGACCAAAGAAGTAACCAAAACTGCGCGCAATACTTTCTAAGTAGGCTTTATTATCTGCCATATCATTATAATCTGGGAATACACGCTGCGCCGCCATATATGTTAATGCCACTATACTTCCCCATTCGTTCATTGCATCTTTTTTGTATAGCGTTTGCATAACCTTATGAAATGACATTGCAGATACGTCGGTACCTTTTTGAGTCCAATCGTACTTTTGATCTGTATATGCTCTACCCTTTCGTACATTAACTGACATCCCAATAGAATGCAATACAAAGTCAATTTTACCTCCTAAGATTTCCATAGACTTGTCAATCAAATTCTCTAAATCTTCAATTGATGTGGCATCAGCAGGGATAATCTGTGAGCCAGTTTTTTCGGCTAATTCATTAATTTGACCCATACGCATTGCAATAGGTGCATTAGTAAGCACAAATTCACCGCCTTCTTCATGCACGCGCTCAGCTGTTTTCCATGCAATAGAATTTGCATCTAAAGCTCCAAAAATGATTCCTTTTTTCCCTTTTAATAAGTTATGTGACATAGTTAGTTATTGTTAGGTTTTTGTCTCTAATTTTAGTTTTCAAATATAGTATTAATTAAGTAACTGCTTTGCATGTGCAATAGCAGAATCTGTAATATTTTTACCGCTTAACATTTGAGCCAATTCGACAAT
>NZ_RHLG01000001.1 GCF_003712105.1 Winogradskyella sp. | reverse complement strand
CCAAGGGTTTTGCTCAGCTTTCTTACCATAGAAGATGCTACTAATAAAGTTGTATAAGAACACTAACTGCACTGCTCCTGCTATTAATGCAAACACAGTAATTACAGTTTGCGTATTCGTAGTATCATCAAATAATGGGAAGTTAGAGTTTGTATAATAACGTCTTGGTAAACCAGCCATTCCTATAAAGTGCATTGGGAAAAACACACCGTAAGCACAAACCGCAGTTACCCAGAAATGTAGATATCCTAAATTCTTATTCATCATACGACCGTACATTCTTGGGAACCAATGATAAATTCCGGCAAATACACCATATAACGCAGATATACCCATTACTAAGTGGAAATGCGCAACTACAAAGTAAGTATCATGCACGTTTATATCTAATGCACTATCACCAAGAATAATACCTGTTAAACCACCTGTAATAAATGTTGAAACTAATCCTATTGAGAATAGCATGGCGGGATTTAACTGTAAGTTACCTTTCCACAATGTGGTTATATAGTTAAATGCTTTTACTGCTGAAGGTATTGCAATTAATAAGGTTGTAAATGTAAATACAGAACCTAAGAATGGATTCATACCAGAGATAAACATATGGTGACCCCAAACGATTGTAGATAAAAATGCAATTGCTAAAATTGAAGCAACCATTGCACGATATCCGAAGATTGGTTTACGTGAGTTCGTTGCTATAATTTCTGAAGTAATACCCAGTGCTGGTAATAATACGATATATACTTCTGGGTGTCCTAAGAACCAGAATAAATGCTCGAACAATACTGGAGAACCACCTTGGTAATGTAATACTTCACCTTGAATAAATATATCAGACAAGAAGAATGACGTACCAAAACTTCTGTCCATTATAAGAAGTAAAGCAGCAGATAATAATACTGGGAATGATATTACACCAATTACGGCAGTTACAAAAAATGCCCAAATTGTTAATGGTAATCTTGTCATTGACATTCCTTTTGTACGTAAGTTGATTACAGTTACGATGTAATTAAGAGAACCTAATAAGGATGACGCAATAAATATTGCCATAGAAACTAACCATAGTGTCATACCCGCGCCAGAACCTGGTTGAGCCATAGGTAAGGCTGAAAGCGGTGGATAAATTGTCCACCCTGCAGCAGCTGGTCCAGCTTCAACAAAGAATGATACTATCATTACAACACATGACACAAAGAATAACCAGTAAGAAATCATATTAAGAAATCCTGAGGCCATATCTCTTGCACCAATTTGTAATGGAATTAGGAGGTTACTAAATGTACCACTTAACCCAGCTGTTAGTACAAAGAATACCATTAGAGTACCGTGAATTGTAACTAAGGCTAGATAAATATCTGCATCCATAACTCCTTCTGGTGCCCATTTCCCTAACAACGCGTCAAAAATCACATTAGGTTGTTCTGGCCATGCAATTTGCATACGAATCATAAGAGACATCATAATACCTAAGATTCCCATGATTAACACTCCAGTAATTAAATACTGTTTTGCAATCATCTTATGATCCTGACTAAAGATATATTTAGTCACAAAAGTTTCTTTGTGGTGATGTACGTCGTGGTCGTCGTGTACGTTTGTATCTACTGTTGCTGACATAATCTTTTATCTTTTTCTTAAAACAATTTTATATTAATTCAATGAATTCTCGAACGTTTTCTGTTCTTTCATCCATGCGTCATATTCTTCTTGAGTCTCTACTATAATCTTCATTTGCATATTGTAATGAGATTTTCCGCAGATTTTATTACATAATAATAAGTAATCGAACTCATAAACTAAATCTTGACCTGCTTCTTCAATTTCAGCTTTACGCTGCGCACGAAGCGCGTTGATATTTGCAACTTTATCCTGCATGTCAGGATTTGCTCTCATCTCAGCAGTAGTCACTGTTGGCGTAAAAGCAAACTGAGTAACCATACCAGGAACGCAATTCATTTGTGCTCTAAAGTGAGGCATATATGCAGAGTGTAAAACATCTTGCGAACGCATTTTAAAGAGTATTGGTCTTCCAACTGGCAAATGTAATTCTGTTACTATTACATCATCTTGAGCATTTGGATCATCTTCATCTACACCAAGTGTATTGTTTCTATCAATATCTATTAATCTTACATTAGCTTTACCTAATACGTTGTCCTCGCCACCATATCTTGCTTTCCAGTTAAATTGTTGTGCATACAATTCTACTACCATTGGATCATCGCTTTCGTCTACATTCATGATGTCATTCCAAGTAAATAGACCGTAGATAATAAGTCCTGCTAAAACAATCACTGGGATTATTGTCCAGATGAATTCTAAAGTATTATTATCTGCATAAAACAAAGCTTTACGGCCTTTTTCACCTTTATACTTATAGGCAAAGTAGTGTAGTAAAAATTGGGTTACTGTTTGTACAATGAATATGATAACCATTGAGATAACCATTAAGCTATCCAAACCTGGACCATGTTCTGATGCTGAATTAGACATTAATGGTAAGTCGCCCAAGTACACAAAACATAATATTGTAATCACATAAATGAAGATTAAGAAACCTATCATCATGTAACCATTAAAGCGATTGTCCTTATCTGTTGCTACTTGATTACTAGATGCGGCACCGACTTGAGCCAAATCAAATATCTTAACCATTTGCCAAATTGCAATGGCTACAAATAATACTATTATGAAAATTAACAAAGTTGTCATTATCGTTTCAGTTCTTAATTTTTAATTAATAATGAAAGTGTTCACTTTCTTTCATAAATGGGTTTCCTTTTGCCAATAAAGGTGCTTTACTAAGCGCATAGAATACGATTAACAGAAATAAACCAGCAAATAAGCATACCGCTCCAAGTTCTGGTGCTCCTATAAACCATCTGTCACTTACTGTTGCAGGCATAATCATGTTGAACACATCTAAATAGTGACCACATAATATTACAATACCAGCCATAACTACAAACCAAGGAATTCGCTTATAATCACTATTCATTAATAGTAATAATGGGAAAATAAAGTTCATAGCTACCATTCCGAAAAATGTAATTTTATAGTCTTCAATTCTAGCAACAAAGTACACTACTTCTTCAGGTATGTTTGAGTACCAGATTAGCATAAATTGTGAGAACCATAAATATGTCCAGAAAATACTTATACCAAACATAAACTTAGCAAGGTCATGTAGATGACTATCGTTTACAAACTCAAGCAATCCTTTAGATTTTAAGTATATAGAGATTAATGCTATTACGGTAATACCACTTACAAACATACTTGCAAATACATACCATCCAAATAATGTACTAAACCAGTGAGGATCAACAGACATTATCCAATCCCAAGACATCATCGATTCTGTATAAATATAGAATACTAAGAATGCTGCAGATATTCTGAAGTTTTTCTTGAAGTTACTGTTACCTTCAGCATTGTCTTGAGCTAAAGAGAACTTACGTGAGAAGTAACGATACAAAGACCAACCACCTAAGAAAATAATTCCTCTGATAAAGAACCAAGGCTTGTTGAGCCATCCTATTTTACCTTGAATAATTTCGTCATGAGCAACTACATCTTGATCCATCCAAATAAATAAATGAGACCCTCCAAAATATGCTATAAGTAATACTAAAATACCTCCTGGTAATACATAATAGGTAATACCTTCCATAACCCTAAAGAGTACAGGAGACCAACCTGCTTGCGCTGCATATTGTATTGCATAAAACGCTAAAACACCTAATGCAATCATAAAAAAGAAAAATGCTGCTACATATAATGCTGCATATGGTCTGTTATGTATTTGATGAAGTACATGCGCTTCATGACTCATATGTCCTTCTTCTGCATGATCACCACTGTGAGCTTCATCGGCGTGAGCCTCACCATGACCTTCAGCTGCTTCTGCATGGTCGCTGTGAGATTCTCCATGAGATTCTTCGGCATGGGCATCACCATGACCTTCAGCTGCATGTCCACCATGATGTGCTTCTGAAGCTAATAATTTTTCAACGTCTTCAACAGTCTTATAATTATGTGAATCCCAAAAACCATAACCAACTCCTAAAAGACCAATTACTATCAGGACAATTGACGCTATCTTTAATCGATTTGAGAATTTATATTCCATTTATATACTCTTTATCTAAATCTTATTTTTCTAATTCTGCTTTTAGTTTTTCAACATAAGCAACAACTTGCCAGCGTTCTTCTTCACTCATAAAGTTGGCGTAAGAACCCATACTATTTTTACCATAGTAAATAACATGATATATGCTACCGGCGGTTAATTCCTTTACTGCATAACTTCCTGGTAAGATAAGTTCTCTATTACCCTCGCCTAAATAACCGTTACCAGCTCCTTTATTACCATGACATATGGTGCAATAAATATCGTATAGTTCTTTACCTCTATCGTAATCTACTGTTGTTGTGTCTAATGGGCTTTCAAGGTTAGCTTTAGCATACTCATAGCCATCATTGGTATCTTCGATTTCGTATAGCGTATAGCCTCTAGGAATTGTACCTTCAACTGGTAACTGTCCTTCTTTACCGTTTTTAAAAGCATCTGACTCTTGGTAAGCTTCGTAACCAACAGATTGATACATATTAGGCATATATTGATAGTTACGTCTCGACTTTTTATTACAAGACACTATACTTAATAGCATTACTAATACTACTGTTATTTTTAAAGTTGTCTTCATACTAATGTGGGTCTTCGTCTTTATCAATACTATTAATTTCAACAGCTCCAGTTTCTTGAAGAAGGCTAATAAGTTCTTCCTCATTACCATGTACAGCGATTTCCATAAGGAAATGATCGTCCGTTGTTCTAGGATCTGGGTTTTCAGCTTTTTTAAATGGCCACATTCTACTGCGTAAATAAAATGTAATGACCATTAAGTGTGCTGCAAAGAATACCGTAAGCTCAAACATAATAGGTACAAATGCAGGCATATTTTCTATATAACTAAAGCTCGGCTTACCACCTATATCTTGTGGCCAATCTTTAATCATGATATAATTCATCATTACAATTGCAACTGTTAGTCCAACACAACCATACATAAATGATGTAATGGCAATACGAGTTGGTGCTAATCCCATTGCTTTGTCTAGTCCGTGAACTGGAAACGGTGTATATATTTCTTCGATATGATGCTTTTCTGCCTTAACCTTTTTAACGGCTGACATTAAAATATCATCATCATTATAGATAGCATGAATTACTTTTGAAGCTTCCATATACTATATTAGTTTAATAAATTTTTAGCTTGCCCTGCCCAATCATCACGTTCTGCTCTTCCTGGGAAAGAACCTGTGATTGAATCTAACAAGTCGTATTCTGTTTTAGTCATCTTACTTACTTGTAAGAATGTATAAATACCAATGCTGTTTAACACTTCTTCCATCTTAGGACCAACACCATTTATTTTCTTTAAATCATCTGCAGTTTCAGTAGCAGCATCAAATGTTCCGATGGTTCCAAATAGGCTGTTTAATTTTTCTGTATTATCACCAGTTGAACTCTCTGAAGTCTCAGCGACTGGGGCTACACTGGATGTCTTTTCATCAGCGCCAGTTCCCACTAAACTTTGTCCGCTTTCTCTAATTCTTTTATAGCGTTCACCTGAAGATTTAAGAATTGTTTTTACCTCAGCTTGCGCAATTACTGGGAATGTACGTGAGTATAATAAGAAGAGTACAAAGAAGAATCCGATTGTACCGATAAATATTCCTATATCTACAAACGTTGGTGAGAACATTGTCCAAGACGATGGTAAGTAATCTCTGTGTAACGACGTTACGATAATTACAAAACGCTCAAACCACATTCCTATATTTACTACAATAGAGATAAAGAAAGAGAACATGATACTAGTTCTTAATTTCTTAAACCACATGAATTGTGGAGAGAATACGTTACAAGACATCATTGCCCAATACGCCCACCAGTAAGGTCCAGTAGCTCTGTTTAAGAAGGCATACTGCTCGTACTCAACACCGGAATACCATGCAATAAATAACTCTGTAATATAAGCCACACCTACGATTGAACCCGTTATCATGATGACGATATTCATCAACTCAATATGTTGTACTGTAATATAATCTTCTAGGCTACACACTTTTCTCATGATAATAAGTAAGGTGTTTACCATGGCAAACCCTGAGAAAATCGCACCCGCGACAAAGTATGGTGGGAAAATGGTAGTATGCCAACCAGGAATCACTGAAGTGGCGAAGTCAAAAGATACAATGGTGTGTACAGAAAGTACAAGTGGTGTAGCTAAACCTGCTAATACTAATGATACTTCTTCAAAACGTTGCCAGTCTTTTGCTCTACCAGACCAACCAAAACTTATTAATGAATATATTTTCTTTTGGAATGGCTTAACGGCTCTATCTCTAATCATTGCAAAATCCGGTAATAAACCTGTCCACCAGAATACTAATGACACCGATAAGTATGTAGAGATTGCGAATACATCCCAAAGTAATGGTGAGTTAAAGTTAACCCATAGAGATCCAAACTGGTTTGGTATAGGTAATACCCAGTAAGCTAACCAAGGACGACCCATGTGGATAATTGGGAATAAACCTGCTTGTACAACAGAGAAAATTGTCATTGCCTCTGCCGAACGGTTAATAGCCATACGCCATTTTTGACGGAATAATAAAAGTACCGCGGAAATAAGTGTTCCTGCGTGACCAATACCAACCCACCAAACAAAGTTTGTAATATCCCAAGCCCAGTTAACAGTCTTATTAAGACCCCAAACTCCAATACCTGTAGATATCGTATAAATAATACAACCTATACCCCAAAGAAAAGCAACCAAAGCGATTGAAAATACAATCCACCATGATTTATTGGCTTTACCTTCGACAGGTCTAGCAACTTCGACAGTTACGTCGTGATAGGATTTTTCTCCTGTTACTAAAGGTCTTCTAATAGGTGCTTCGTAATGAGACGCCATAATTATATATTGATTTCTTTATTAATTTTAAGCTTCTTTCGTATTTCTAATCTTCGTATGGTAGAATACATTAGGTTTTGTACCTACATACTCTAATAAATGATACATACGGTCATCTTCTTTAAGTTTTGCAACTTTACTTTCTTTATCATTTACATCACCAAATACCATTGCACCACTTCCACAAGCAGCAGAACATGCTGTTTGGAATTCTCCATCTTCAATTTCTCTTCCGTCACGTTTTGCGTCTAGGATTGTTTTCTGCGTCTTTTGGATACACATTGTACATTTTTCCATAACACCACGAGATCTTACAGTCACATCTGGGTTTAATACCATACGACCAAGATCATCATTCATGAAGTAATCGAACTCATCATTCTCATTGTATAAGAACCAGTTGAAACGACGTACTTTGTATGGACAGTTGTTTGCGCAGTAACGTGTACCTACACAACGGTTATATGCCATATGGTTTTGACCTTGACGCCCGTGAGATGTTGCCGCAACAGGACATACAGTTTCACAAGGTGCGTGATTACAATGCTGACACATTACTGGTTGGAATACCACTTGTGGATTATCCGCAGGATTTTCCATTTCTCCAAACTCACTTAATGAGCTTCCTAAACCAGAGATATTCTCTTTTTTATCTATATCTTGATCAAAACTATCTTCAGAAGAATAATATCTATCAATACGTAACCAGTGCATATCACGGCTACGACGCATCTCTGATTTACCAACTACAGGAACGTTATTTTCAGTGTGACAAGCGATGACACAAGCACCACATCCTGTACATGCATTTAAATCAATAGATAAGTTAAAGTGATGTCCTATTGAACGATCAAACGAATCCCATAAATCAACATCTGGAGAAGTTACGGGAGTTTCAATATGATTTAATGATACTTCAGGAATTGCATTCCAATAGTGCTTATCCTTTGTGTTAAATATTTCAAGAGTTGTTTCTTTAATAATATCGCCACGACCCATTAAAGTATTGTGCAATTGTACACATGCAAATTCATGCTCACCTGAAGCTTTAGAGATTGCAACTTGTTGTATAGTATCAAAGCCTTGGTATAATGCATAAGCATTTACACCAGTTTGCATTTCTTCTTTAACACCAGCTGTACGGCCATAACCAAATGATAATCCTACAGATCCTTTTGCTTGACCTGGTTGAATTAAAACAGGTATGTTATTTATTGTAACACCATTTACTGTTACGTCCGCCAAGCTACCGTTAAGTCCACCATTGGCTACGTTCCAGTTTTCTAATCCTAAACCATCAGCATCAGATTTAGATATTGTTAGGTAGTTATCCCAAGTTGCTCTTGAGATTGGATCTGGAAACTCTTGTAACCAAGGGTTATTAGCTTGTTGTCCATCTCCCATTCCGGTTTTGGCATACAACGCTAACTCCATTCCATTAGATTTTGCAGAAGCAGCTAATGCTCTGGCTGCATCTCCATTTGGAGTTTCACCTGCATCTGCAGTATCAGAAGATTCTTCTTCTACTGAAGCTTCAGCAACAAAAGCACCATCATGTAAAGCGTTGTTGAATGATGCACCATTAAGAATTGAATCTCTCCAATTCGTTTTGATGTAGTCATTATATGTAGTTGTGTTATCAGACCAAGCTAATAATACATCTTGAAATTGTTTTGTATCGAATAATGGACGAATCGTTGGTTGCATTAAACTGTAATGACCAGCTTTCATCTCAAAATCACCCCAAGATTCTAAACTGTGAGGCGCAGCTGCAATGTAGTTACATTGTGTAGCTGTCTCATCTTGCTTCATCGAAAAAGCAATAGATGTTGTATTCTTTAAACCTTCAGCAAAATCAGCAGAATTAGGTAATGTGTACATAGGATTAACGCCACACATTACTAAAGCACCAACAGTTCCAGCTTTCATATCTGCTACAAGTTGTGCTACGGCTTTATCGTTTCCTTGTCTTGTGAGGATAACATTTTTAGTATCAAATGCTTTACTTGATAATGCTTCATTAATTTCTAAAGCAACTGTTTGAGCATTTACATCTTGAATACCAGTAACAACAACACCATTACTACCAGCCTTCTTTAATTCTGTCGCAGCATTCTGAACTGCCGTATTAATAGCTTCTGGTAAGTCAACTGAAACAGAACCACCAACTACTAAACTGTGTAATTTGGCTAATGCTTGTTTTTGTTGGCTTGGTGTTAATGCTACACGTTTATCTGCATTTGCTCCAGAAAGAGACATGTTAGACTCAAACTGAATGTGGCGTGACATCTTACCATGATCAGGGATTCGTTTAGCAGCATAAGCTTCATCAAATCCTCCACCTTGCCAATCACCTAAGAAGTCAGCACCAACAGACACTATTGTCATTGCCTTAGAAAAATCATAGTTAGCTAAAGCACGCTTACCATATTTTGCTTGGAAGGCATCTAAAGCTGCTGATTCTGAAATAGCATCATATACTACATGACGTACATTAGTATAGTTTCCTGAAAATTCAGCAACTAATTTTGAAGTTGATGGACTTGCAAAAGTTTGCGTTAATAACACAATCTCTTTATCACCTACTTTACTTAATACATCTTTAGTTTCTGAAATAAATGCATCCCATGAGATTTCTGCATCACCTTTCATTGGTGATTTTACACGAAGACTATCATATAATCCTAAAATCGAAGCATGAACTCTAGCATTAGCGTTAGCATTTGTTTTTGCTAGTTTATTGTTTTCAATTTTAATTGGTCTTCCTTCTCTTGTTTTCACTAAAACACTAGCAAAATCGTAACCATCTGCAATTGTCGTTGCATAGTAGTTAGCCACACCAGGAACTATTTCCTTTGGCTGAACAACATAAGGTATCGATTTTACAACTGGTCCTTCACAGGCTGCTAAAGAAGCTGCTGCTGTACTAAAACCAACATATTTTAAGAAATCACGACGCGTAGTAGATGAAGCTTCTAAAGTTTCTTTATCTCCTAAAAACTCATCTGTAGGAATTTCTTCCACAAACTCGTTTTGTCTTAGCGTCTCAACAATAGAGCTATTCTCGTTTAGCTCTTCAACACTTTTCCAGTATTTCTTGTTAGATGACATATAATTGTGAGTTATCTTAATTAATAGTGACACTTACCGCATTCTAATCCACCCATTTGCGCAGCTGTTAACTGCTCAACTCCATATTTCTTAGATAATTGCTCGTGTATTTTTGTATAGTATTCGTTGTCTTTAACTTTTACGTTTGTTTCTCTATGGCAATTAATACACCATCCCATTGTTAATGGTGAGTACTGGTACATAATTTCCATTTCCTCTACAGGTCCGTGACATGTTTGGCACTCAATACCTGCAACAGAAACGTGCTGTGAGTGATTGAAATATGCAAAGTCTGGAAGATTGTGAATACGAATCCATTTTACGGGACTAGTTTCACCGGTGTATTTTTGCGTTGCTTCATCCCAACCTACTGCTTTGTATAGTTTTTGAATTTCAGCATTGTAATCTACACCGTATTCTTTTCCTTCAGCTAAAGTTTCTGGAGCAACTTCTCCAATTGACTTGTGACAGTTCATACACACATTAAGTGATGGAATACCTGAATGCTTACTTACTCTTGCTGAGGAGTGACAGTATTTACAATCTATTTTGTTATCACCTGCGTGTATTCTATGCGAATAGTGAATTGGTTGTACTGGCTCATAACCCTGATCTACACCTACCTGCATCAGGTAGCCATATACAAAGTAACCACTAGCCAATAACAATACTATTGAAGTTACTAATACTAAGAATTGATTTTGAACAAATGCTTTCCAGATTGGAGTTCTTTTTTCTTCCTCAGGTATGTCAATACCTTTTTCTTTAGCAAAACGCTTCAGTGTATTATTAACTAAAACTAACGCCATAGCTAATAAACCAAACAAGAGAGCTAAAGCCGCTAAGATTAATTTGTTTGAAGCAGAGTCACCACCACCTGATTGATCTGAAGTGTCAGGACCATCAACAACAATTGGCTCTGGTTTAGGTTCAGCAGTATAAGCCAAAATATCTGAGATATCTTGATCTGATAGCTGTGGAAAAGCCGTCATTGCTGTTGGTTTGTACTCGTCCCAGATTTTTACAGCATACGGATCACCAGCTGCAATCATTGCTGCACTGTTTTTTATCCAAGAGGCTATCCATGCTCGATCTAAACCTTCATCTTCTGCAAGTCTAGCTTCTACATTACGCAATGCAGGACCTGTCATTTTTTTATCTAGCTTATGACAAGAGGCACAATTTGCATTAAATAAAGATTTTCCATTTTTCGGGTCACCATCTTGGGCCAAAAGTGAAGTTGAAAACGTAAGTAATATTATAAACCCAAATCGAAGTATTTTTGAGGTTAAATTACGGTAGATAACGTGTTTCATATGTGTTGTTGAATTATCTTCTAAAATTTGGTATGATTTTTTCAATATAACTATCCAAAATCACGTTTAAATAAACTCATGCAAAAGTAATGTATAAAGTCGATTTTAGAAATGTTAGAGAAGTCTTAATAATTAATTTATAAACATTCTAAATAACAATAAAACCCTTGATTATGTTAAGAAAATATAACTTTGCAACTCAAACAGAATTGAAGATGACTAAATTAAATCTCAAAGTACTTGTCTTTGTTGCAGTTACCCTAATTTGTACTTCTGTAAAAGCTCAAGAAGCAACTGTAAAAGTGGATCAGCCAGAAGACATAAAAAAGCTCCTAGAATTTAAAAAAGATGTAAAAACGGTTGAGACTTTTAAAATTCAGATTTATAGTGGAAGCAGCTCATTTACAGCCGAAAGTGTGAAGTCTGAATTTAGGCAAAAATACAGTGAATGGCCAACAGAAATGGTATTTAATACACCTAACTATAAAATTTGGGTTGGTAATTTTAGAGATCGTCTCGAAGCTGATAGGGCTTTACTTCGTATAAAAAAGAATTACATGAATGCTTTTATCTTTTCACCTAAAAAAGATTAAGAACACTTCATTTGAAAAAATTAAAGGCGAAATCAAATATTGATTTCGCCTTTTTCATTTTATTTAATTATCACTTTTTTTGTTAGTGCTTTTTCATCTAATGTTAGCTTCAAAAAATAGATGCCTTTTTTAAAATTAGACACATCTATTGACTCAGCACTTTTTTGATAAAACACTTCTTTTCCGAGTACATCATATACTACAACCAAAATGTTGGATTCTGGTTCGAGGCCATCTATAAACAATTCATCTCTTACGGGATTTGGATGAATGATGATTTGATTATCAATCGTATTTTGATTAGTGCTCAAAACACTACCTTCTAAAGTATTTATTGTACCACATAATGATTGTGTAACCGTGGTTGCTTCTTCCCAAGTTCCGAGAGTTAAACCTGGTGGAATAGGTTGCGAATTCTCCGTGTTATAATACAGTACAAATGTGTTTGAAAAACCGCCATTGCCATCATCTGCAATAATTTCCCAACGATTATTACCATCACTCCAGAGGATTTGTAGTGTGCAAAATCCTATACCGTTACAATCTCGTGAACCCATTGCTGGATCAGCGACTGTCTGAAAAACTGCGCGTCCATTGACAATGTTTATTTGCTCGAATACATAATCATCTCCATCCAACAGGCTATGACAGGCATTAAAATTTATCTGTTGAGAATATGTAATATTCGATAAAATAAACACAAAGAATATTAGTTTTAAAATTGCTTTCATAACACAATCAATCTGTAGGAAATTGACCTATTAAGGCAATTATAAAAGTTACCGTTTTGTAAGGCGACCTATATGATACAGATTGGCCATTACCTGTGTTTCCAACCATGTTAGAATTCATAGTCGTTGTTGTACCGCCTGTAGCATATTCTGGATCTAAAATCTTTGTTTGTGCAGGATAATTATTAGTTGGAGAAGAACTCGTACCATCTTCGGACACAGCAGTCACTGTGTGGCTATGAGATGGCATATTTGCAGTGGTAATCGTAAAATCTACAGCGCCTCCTTGCTGCCCTAACGGGTAATTAGGTAATCCTGGTCCTTGCCCTGCATGAATTGGAGCTCTACCTCTCAAGTCTGGTAAACCAAATGTAGTTTGTCCATCACCACCGTATGTGATTCCAAGTATCGAAAACAAAGCTTGGTTTTGAGCTATTGATAATAATTGACCTTCGCATTTTGCCCATCCAGCTGGTGCAAAATTACCTGCAAACATGCGTATTTCGCCTATGTAAGGTTCTTGTGCATTAGAAGTATTTACTGAACAAAGCGCAAATACCACTAAAATAAGTGTAATTGTTTTTTTCATAATTGATAGATTGAAAGTTGATATCTTATAAAGATAACCAAAAAACGCCGCAATTTAATTGCGGCGTTTCTGTATATAAGGTATTGAAATCTCTATTTCAGTGTCTTTTTTACCTCAACTTCTTGGAATGCTTCAATAATATCTCCTTCTTTGATATCATTATAGTTTTTAACCTGCATACCACAATCGTATCCTTTAGACACTTCTTTTACATCATCTTTAAATCGCTTAAGTGATGCCAATTCACCAGTGTAAATTACAACACCATCACGTATTAATCGTACACCAGAGTTTCTGAAAATCTTACCATTAGTAACCATACATCCAGCGATAGTTCCAATCTTAGAAATTTTGAACGTTTCGCGGATCTCAGCCGTACCAGTAATTTCTTCTTTAAGTTCTGGTGACAGCATGCCTTCCATTGCATCCTTAAGATCATTGATAGCATCGTAAATGATCGAATATGTACGGATATCTATTTCTTCCTTATCTGCAATCTGACGTGCATTACCCATTGGGCGTACATTAAATCCAATAATAATTGCATCGGAAGCTGTAGCTAATAATACATCACTTTCTGTAATTGCACCTACACCTTTATGAATGATGTTCACCTGAATTTCTTCAGTAGATAATTTTTGGAATGAATCTGTTAATGCTTCTACCGAACCATCAACATCACCTTTAAGAATAATATTCAACTCTTGGAAATCGCCAAGTGCAATACGACGACCAATCTCATCAAGTGTGATATGGCGCTGTGTTCTAACAGATTGCTCACGTTGTAATTGTGTACGCTTAGTTGCAATTTGCTTAGCTTCACGTTCATCTTCAAAGACATTGAACTTATCGCCTGCTTGCGGAGCACCGTCTAAACCTAATATAGATACTGGTGTTGATGGACCTGCTTCTTTTATTTCATTTCCACGCTCATCGTGCATGGCTTTTACTTTACCACTATTTTTACCAGCTAAGACATAATCTCCTATGCGTAAAGTACCTGCTTGTACAAGAATAGTAGAAACATAGCCTCGACCTTTATCTAAGAATGCTTCAACCACAGTACCATTGGCTGGTTTCTTCGGGTTAGCTTTAAGTTCGAGTAACTCAGCTTCAAGAAGTACTTTTTCTAGTAACTCTTTTACACCAGTACCAAATTTTGCTGAAATATCATGAGACTGAATTTTTCCACCCCAATCTTCAACTAGTAAATTCATATTTGCTAATCCTTCTTTAATCTTATCAGGGTTAGCGTCCGGTTTATCTATTTTGTTAATTGCAAAAACAATTGGCACTCCAGCTGCTTGAGCGTGAGAGATGGCCTCTTTTGTTTGTGGCATGATATCATCATCAGCTGCCGCTACAATAATAGCAATATCTGTTACTTGAGCACCACGAGCACGCATCGCTGTAAAGGCCTCGTGACCTGGTGTATCTAAAAATGCTATTTTCTGACCACTCTCTAATGTAACTCCATAAGCTCCAATATGCTGGGTAATTCCACCTGATTCCCCGGCAATTACATTCTCCTCACGGATATAATCTAAAAGAGAGGTCTTACCGTGATCAACGTGTCCCATTACAGTTACAATAGGTGCACGTTCTACTAAATCTTCAGGATTGTCTGGTGATTCTTCTATCGACTCTTCAATATCAGCAGTAACAAACTCAACTGAGAATCCGAATTCTTCAGCAACAATTGATAAGGTTTCTGCATCTAATCGTTGGTTCATAGTCACCATCATACCTAATGACATACATGCAGAAATCACTTGAGTTACACCGACATCCATCATAGTAGCAACTTCACTTACTGTGACAAACTCAGTAACCTTTAATGTTTTACTTTCTGCTGCTTCTGCTTGAAGTTCTTTTTCGGTTTGCTCTCTATGCTGATCTCTTTTTTCTCTACGATACTTAGCACCTTTTCCTTTGCTACCTTTTCCTTGAAGTTTTTCAAGTGTTTCACGAATTTGCTTTTGTACTTCTTCTTCGCTTGGCTCTTCTTTTACAACCTTAGGTCTATTTTGTCCTCGTCCTTTATTGTTACCTCTTCTATTATCGTTATTGAAATTTGGCTTACCAGAATCTCCTGGTTTGCTTATTCTACGACGTTTACGTTTGTTTGTATTATCGTTAGAAGCTTGCTGTGGCTTGTCTTCCTTTTTCTTCTTCGGTTTATTAAACTGAGATAAATCAATCTTTTTACCTGTGTCCTTAGGTCCACTAAGTTTTTGGTATTGTGTTTTTATTTTCTCATCGATTGGTTCAGCTTCAGACGCTTTTGCCTCTTCTTTTACAGTTTCTTTTTTAACTGGTTTCTTCTCTTCCTTAGCTTTAACTTTTGGCTCATCCTTTGGCTTAGATACTTTTTCTTCAGTTGGTTTTGACTTAGCTTCTACTTTTGGCTTTTCTTCTTTAGTTGCTTCAGTTTTAGGTTTTTTGTCTTCTAAGTCTATTTTGCCAACTTGTTTTGGCCCAGAAAGCTCAGCTTTTGCTTTTAAGACAGTTTCTTTTTCAGATTCCTCCTTAGCTTTTTCTTCAAGTTCGCGTTCACGTTTTTCTCTAAGCTCTTCCTTTTCTTTTTGCTTCGCCTCACTTACCTCCTGTGCTTTTTCGCGTTTGGTAGCGTCAGTCTGAAATTCATCAGCTAACGCATCATAAACCTCTTGAGAAATTTTTGTATTAGGACTTTTCTCAATTTCAATGCCTTGAGATTCCAAGAAATCCACAGCACGGTCAATTGAGATGTTAAGTTCCCTAAGTACTTTATTTAATCTAGTTTGAGCCATAAATGCTTTTATATGATTCTAAATATATAGCTTACCAATTAATTTGCAAAAATAGTATGCTATTAGTCCTCGAATTCTTCTTTTAATATTCGAATGACTTCTACAATTGTTTCTTCTTCTAAATCTGTACGCTTAACAAGGTCATCTACATCTTGCTCTAATATACTCTTTGCAGTATCTAGACCTGCCTTGCTAAACTCTTGAATGATCCATTCTTCGATTTCATCAGAGAATTCAGTCAACTCTACATCTTCTTCTGCGCCTTCCCTAAATACATCAATTTCGTAACCAGTAAGTCTACCTGCTAATCTTATATTGTGACCACCACGTCCAATAGCTTTTGATACTTCTTCTGGTTTTAATAATACCTCAGCACGTTTATTTTCTTCGTCTAATTTTAAAGATGTTACTCTTGCTGGGCTTAATGCTCGTGTTATAAATAACTGAATATTATTTGTATAGTTAATTACATCAATGTTTTCATTTCCTAACTCACGAACTATACCGTGAATTCTAGAACCTTTCATACCAACACAAGCTCCTACAGGGTCTATTCTATCATCATAAGAATCAACGGCAACTTTTGCCTTTTCACCTGGAATACGAACCACATTTTTAACCGTAATTAATCCGTCAAAAACTTCAGGTATTTCTTGCTCAAATAATTTCTCTAAGAACAATGGAGATGTTCGAGACATTATAATTGCTGGTTTACTTCCTTTTAACTCTACACTTTCGATTACACCTCTTACGTTTTCACCTTTACGGAAAAAATCCGAAGGAATCTGTCTATCCTTTGGAAGAATTATTTCGTTGCCTTCATCATCTAACAAAATAATTGCTCTATGGCGAATGTGATGTACCTCTGCTGTGTAAATTTCACCTTCAAGCTCTTTAAATTGCTTGTAAATATTTGTATTGTCGTGTTCGTGAATTTTAGATATTAAGTTTTGTCTTAAGGCTAAAATTGAACGTCTTCCTAAATTGATAAGTTTAACTTCTTCTGCTACATCCTCGCCTACTTCAAAATCAGGTTCTATTTTTTGCGCTTCGGATAATTCTATTTCTTGATTTTCATCTTCCACTTCTCCATCAGCAACAACGATTCTGTTTCTCCAAATTTCTAAATCTCCTTTATCTGGATTAATAATGATATCAAAGTTATCATCATCACCATATTTTTTCTTCAATGCGTTACGCAATACATCTTCTAATATTGCCATTAGTGTAACTCTGTCTATTAATTTATCATCTTTAAATTCTGAAAATGATTCAATTAACGCTACATTTTCCATAATTGATAGGACTTAAAATTTAATTTTAACTTTTGCTTCTTTAATATCTTCTAAAGCGATTGTCGCTTCTTTAGTTACTGTAACTTTACCTTTACCTACAGGTTTAGGTTCTCTAGCTTTCCATGTTAGTTGAATTACTGAATCATCAGCAGTGACTAAGGTTCCTTCTAGCTTTTGTTCGTCATTGGTTTTAACCTCAAGGTTTCTGCCAATATTTTTTTTGTATTGTCTTGGCAATTGAATTGGTGATGTAGCTCCTGCCGACAAAACTTCAAGAGAAAAATCTTCTTCATCTCTATCTAAGTTATGCTCAATGGCGCGACTTATAAATATGCAGTCATCAACCAATACACCATTATCACCATCAACAACAATCTTTATAGCATTATCAGTACCAAAAGTCATGTCTATTAAAAACAGATCTTGGCGCTCATTAAGCGCATTTTCAAGTAACTCTTCTACTTTATTTTTTAACATAATACTATAAAAAGAGGGGACTTTTCGTCCCCTCATGTTTATCATTTCCTAAAACAACGGTGCAAATATACGATATATATTGAGTTTTGCAAGGGCTAAGCCCTGTATTTGAGCCCAGATTCTATTAAATAAAAAATCCTAACTGAAAAATTACAGTTAGGATTCTAATTCTTGTTGGCCTTCTTATGGCTCACTTCGACTCCGCTCAGTATAAACTTCTCGCCCTTTGGCATATCTTAAAAAAAAGAAAGTTCCAACTACGAATGCAGTCAGAACTTAAATTATTGTTGGCCTACTAGGGCTCACTTCGACTCCGCTCAGTATAAACTTCTCGCCCTTTGGCATATCTTAAAAAAAAGAAAGTTCCAACTACGAATGTAGTCAGAACTTAAATTATTGTTGGCCTACTAGGGCTCGAACCTAGACTCTTCTGGACCAAAACCAGACGTGTTGCCAGTTACACCATAGGCCAATCTCTCAAAATGAGGATGCAAATTTATAACAAAGTTTTTCTTAGACAAAAAAAAGACGAAAAAATAATTCCTTTTACTTAACGTTTGCTTAAAAACATTAGGCGGTGTTGTATTTATTAGTAAATTCGCCAGCATCAAAAGCATAAATTTTTATGGCCAAATTCAACTTTAAAAAGTGGAATACTATTTTAGGATGGTTTGTGTTTACAATCGCAGCTATTACCTACGGATTAACAATTGAACCTACAGTAAGTTTTTGGGATGCTGGAGAGTATATTTTAACGTCTTCTAAGCTTCAAGTTGGTCATCCACCAGGAGCTCCATTATTTCAAATGCTTGGAGCATTTTTCTCTATGTTTGCCCTTGAGCCCTCTCAGATTGGAGCACTTCTAAACATGATGAGTGCCGTCTCTAGTGCATTCACCATATTATTTATGTTTTGGACCGTGACTATTTTATTACAAAAGCTTGTAAAATATAATGCTGAAGAAGACTCTAAAAGCAAAGGCTTTGCAATATTAAGTAGTGCTTTAGTTGGGAGTTTAGCCTTTACATTTACTGATTCTTTTTGGTTTAATGCTGTAGAAACAGAAGTATATGCCATGGCCACATTAATTATGTCAGTAATGTTTTATTTAGCCTTACGTTGGGAGGCAGATATGCATACCTCAAGAGGCAATCGCTGGTTAATCCTTATTGCATTTGTAATTGGGTTGTCTTTTGGTGTTCACTTTATGGGATTATTGACTATTCCTGCAATTGGGCTTATTTATTATTTTAAAAATTACAAGACCATAACGGTTCAAAACTTTATTTTGGCCAATGTAATTTCGGCTGCAATACTGTTATTCATTTTTAAACTTTTACTACCAAATGCATTACGCTTTTTTGGCTGGATGGAAGTGTTTATAGTTAACTCTTTTGGATTGCCTTTCCATTCGGGAACTATAATCGCAGGTTTAATTGTCATAGCTGCTTTTTATTTTGCACTTAAATATACACGTAAAAAAGGCTTTGTGCATGCTAATACTTTAGTACTGTGTTTGCTATTTATTTTTGTAGGGTTTTCATCATGGATGATGCTTCCAATAAGAGCTAATGCCCATGTTATCATTAATGAAAATGACCCATCTGATGCGCGCGAGTTACTTGCTTATTACAACCTAGAGCAATACCCGGAAACTCATCTGTTTTATGGACCACAGTTTACTGAATTATATTCTGGACAAGATGAAGACAAACCTTTTGTTGATGACAAAAAGAACTATGAAAAAGATTATGAGAAAGGTGAGTATGTAATTATTAACGATTGGGAAAATGCTAAACAAAATTATAACTCAGACCATGCTTCTATAATGCCTCGAATGTGGAGCACAGAACATGCAGAAAACTACATGATGTTTACTGGCTTGATTGATTTTAAGGTAAAACCTTCTCTTGGCACAGACATTTACGAAAACTATTTAAGAGCTGGTTATCCTGAAGAAGAGGCCAGTGCAAGAGCCAGTTACCAAATGCAAGGCATTAATCAAATGGTGAATCAATTTAGAGTAGCTGTTGCTGAAGGTAAAGTTGATTATGAAGATTACCATAATTTCCTAAAAGAAAATGCACAGTCTTGGTTTGAAGTTGAACAACCTTCATTTTTAGACAATATGCTATATATGTTTCAATATCAATTTGGATACATGTATTGGCGTTATTTTATGTGGAATTTTACTGGAAGACAAAACGATATACAAGGAAAGTATGATGATTTTAATGGCAATTGGATTTCAGGAATTGGCTTTATAGATAAATTACACCTTGGTATGTCTCAAGACAATCTTCCGAGTGATGTTAAGAATAATAAAGGTCGAAACACGTATTTCTTCTTACCTCTCATTTTAGGACTAATAGGATTCTTTTTCTTATTAAATACTGACAAAAAATGGTTTTGGGTACTACTAGTTTTCTTTTTGTTAACTGGTTTGGCCATTCAGTTTTATACCAATATTAGGCCATTTGAACCTAGAGAACGTGACTACTCTGTTGTAGGTTCGTTCTATGTATTTGCCATTTGGATTGGTTTTGGCGTATATGCCTTTTACGATTTGCTTTCAAAACAAGCCAAAAGTAGTTTGGTACCTATTACTGCGATAACAATTGCGTGTTTGGTTGCAGTACCTGGTGTTTTAGCCGCTAATAATTGGGATGATCATGACCGTTCGGGTAAGTATACTGCCAATGCCATGGCACGAAAGTATTTAGAATCTTGTGCACCAAATGCCATACTATTCACCATTGGAGACAACGACTCATTCCCTTTATGGTATTTGCAGGAGATTGAAGGTGTCCGAACAGATGTACGGGTAGTGAATACAAGCTTGTTCCAAACAGCTTGGTACATTGACCAAATGAAAAGACAAGCATACACAAGCGATCCTATTCCGTCACAATTAAGCCATAAACAATATCGTGATGGAACCCGGGATTATACCTTCTTCAGAGAAATAAATGAGACTATTTCTAAAGATACGCTTGAGATTAAAGAATTTATGGAGTTTGTATCGAGTGATAATCCTTCGACCAAATTAAAACAACGAATCATTGCGGAAGGTGATGATCCAAGAGGTTATCCTACTTACTTTTTAAATGCTAATTACTATCCTACTCGTAATATCAAAATTCCTGTTAATAAAGAAACTGTTCTTAAAAACGGTATTGTAAAGTCAAAAGATGCTGATAAAATATTAGACTATCTTGATATAAGAATTTCTGGTAGTGCTATTTATAAAAATCGCCTATTGATGTTAGATATTATTGCCAATAACAATTGGGAACGACCAATTTACTTTAGTGGTGGTGCCTTTGCTGATGAGGATTACATATGGATGAAAGATTACCTTCAACTCGATGGCTTATGCTATAAGTTAGTACCAATAAAAACACCGGTAGATAAAGCCAACCCTTTTGATATGGGACGTGTTGACCCAGAACTGATGTACGACTTGGTGAAATCATGGAATTGGGGCGGCAGTGGCGAAGATATTTATCACGATGTTGAAACGCGCAAAAATGGTATTACTTATCGCGGTAATATTGCTAGACTCATAGAATCGCTTTTAGACGAAAATCAATTAGATAAAGCTGAAGAAATGGCGGATTTAGCTATGGAAAAAATGCCTGTAGATACTTTTGGATTCTATACCTTGCTAGAACCTTATATCACCACATATTTCGAAGTTGGTAAAACCGAAAAAGCACGCCAATTATTTTTGGATGTTGCGAAGAAATATCAGGAAAGCTTGATGTATTATGGCGACCAAGATGTTAGTAAACAAGCCGATATTATTGATGAAATATTTACGGATATCCAAAAATACCGTTCCTTAGTAGACGTTCTAGTAGCTTATGACGAAAGAGATTTTGCCTTAGAACAAACTAAGGTATTTAATGAGTACTTAGGATTGTTTGGCGCACTTATGGGAGAAGAACCACCTCAAGAACAAGAGCCTGAGTTAGAGTTAGAAGATTTGTTGAGAGATGGAAATGATAGTGACACAGCTACTCAAGTGATTCCGGCAGAATCTGATAGTACCAACTAATGGCACTAATTCCTGCAAAAACGCCTGGTTTTGTAAAAACGCTTTTTCCTAATTTTATTTGGAATATCGATACCGATAATTCTGAAATCTATCTCACCTTTGATGATGGTCCAACACCCAAAATTACGCGTTGGGTTTTAGAACAGTTGAAACACTATAATGCTAAGGCTACGTTTTTTTGTATTGGAAAAAACATTGAGAATTATCCTGACATCTTCAGGGATATTTTATTCGACGGGCACAATGTAGGTAACCATACGTTTAACCATCTTAAAGGTTGGAAATACAAAACAAAACACTATTTAACGGATGTATCTCAATGCCAACAATTGATGCATTCATCAACAAAGCTGTTTAGACCTCCATATGGTAAATTTAAGAGTAAACAAGCTAAGAAACTTCAGCAATTAGGTTACAAAATAATTATGTGGGATGTGCTGTCTTTTGACTGGGACTCCAATGTTACACAGCAACAATGTCTTAAAAATGTAACCAGCTCTGTAAAAAAAGGAAGTATTGTAGTATTCCATGATAGTGAAAAAGCATTTGGAAATTTAAAATATGTACTGCCCAGCGTCTTAGAATATTATACTAATAAAGGCTTTGAATTTAAAGCATTATACTAAACGTACTCTTCAATAATACCAATAAGGGTATTTACATCTTGCTCACCGCTATGGCGCCATTTCATCTCGCCATTTTTGTAGATAATAAGTGTTGGTAATCCTTTGATGCGCAATGCTTCGGCAAGCTCTTGGTTTTTGTCAACATTAATTTTTATCACTTTGGCTTTATCGCCTAGTGCAGCAGCTACATCTCTTAGCACAGGATGCATAGCAATAGATTGCTCATTTTTTTCAGTGTAGAAATCTAATAGAACAGGTTGATCTACATCGATAAGCTCTCCAAATTTTGACATAATTGTAAGTTTTAGTCAAACTGATACTCAAACTTACGCATTTTTTTTAAATGTTACTTTAAATTAAACTGCGTATCGCATTCATTATGATGTTATTGCTACTATGCGTTTTGAGTTTTAGCCCCTTTTTTAAGTTCAATTACGGTGACTTCTGGCCATATCCCAACACGTCCAGGAAAGGCCAAATAGCCAAATCCTCTATTAACATTGATGTATTGTCCAAGCTGTTCATAAATACCAGCCCAATGTTTGTATCGCCATTTTACTGGACTCCACTTAAACCAACCTGGTATTTCGATACCAAATTGCATACCATGTGTGTGGCCGCTTAAAGTTAAATGGTAATGGTAATCGTCACTAACCACTTGCTCATCCCAATGGCTCGGATCATGGCTTAAAAGAATTTTAAAATCGTCCTTATCAACGTTCTCCGATGCTTTTTTAAGGTCACCTGCTTTTTTAAAGCCACCTTTACCCCAATTTTCCACACCTACTAAAGCGATACGTTCACCATTTTTTTCAATAAATCGGTTGTCGTTAAGTAGTAAGTCAAATCCAATGTCTTTTTGAAGTTGTTTTAAGTCCTCTAAGTTTTGTGTTTTAGCTTCGTCTGATGGCCATCTCACATAATCACCATAATCATGATTTCCTAAAACAGAAAATAATCCGTCTTTGGCTTTCAGTTTATTAAAAATAGAGACATAAGGCTCAAGCTCTGTGGCTTTATTGTTAACAATATCTCCAGTGAATAAAATAACATCAGAAGCTTGCTCATTAATTAAATCAACGGCATATTTAACCTTGTCTATATTATCAAAACTACCAGAATGTATATCGCTAATTTGTGTTAGTTTATAACCATCGAACGCATTTGGCAAATCATCAAAATGCAGCGTGTACTTTAAGACTTTAAAATTGTATTTACCTTTATACATACCATATAAAATAGACGCAAAAGGAATAGCTGCAATACCCAATGCAACTTGGCTAATAAAGGTTCTTCGTGATGGCAAATAGTTGCCTTTGGCCGCACTACCTTCTGTAAAATAACGATACAAGGCTTGTGGAACTCTAAATACATCTTCACCAAACATAATGATTAACAAAATCATTTTTGGCACTAAAAACGCTATCAAAAATCCAAAAGCATAGGCTTGGGAATTTCCAAATCCGCCACGATCTAAACCATAAAGTCTTAATATAAAATTACCCGTAACTAACAAACTTATTACCCAGTATAAGATATGGATATATGTATTTTTGGTAATGGTTCTAAATGATTGAAAGGCATAGAAATCTATGACTCCAAAAATTAGTAAAAAAATAATCCAGCGCATCTGATAATTTTAAGTTGCAAAGTTACCTAATAGATCTAAGACTTATCTTAAAAAATGGTTAAGGGATTTTAGCTTCAAATCCTTAATGGCTTCTGCTTCAGAATTAAATTCGATTTTATAAGTTCTGTTCGGCAGCATATTGAAGAAATTATCTGAAAAATGTCCTATCGCATCTGTATAGAGAAAGACGTCTTTTTGAAACGTGTCGCTAGTTAGTTCAATAGTAAAACCTGATTCTGTTTTTTGAATTGATCTCTTAATTTCTGAATCATTTAGTTTTAAATCTTTTGGTTTAGTGAAAAAGAAAAACGAGGTTTGATTATTAAATTTTGAAACCAAAACTGAAGCTTCTTTCTTAAAATCAATTACATCTAAATCCAGTGAATGTTTAACATTACTTGATAATGGTGTCGCTGTAATCTCTTGTTTACTTTCCCAAAGTATGTTCCCACTAAAATCTATAATCTGTAAACTGAGATTTCCAGTTGCAGGTATTCTATCATCATTTACAACCCATGTCATTAGTGTATTATTTTCAATTTTTGATGAGACTAAGACATCTTCAAAACTATGTTTTGCTCTATAGTGCAAGGCTTTCCAATTTCCCATAAAATCCAAGCTAGACCAAGATACTGCTGGCCAACAATCATTGAGCTGCCAATACAAAGTTCCCATATTATAGGGTTTGGCGCGTCGTTGTGCTTCTATACCTTTTGTAATGCCATAAGCCTGTAATACTTGACTCATGTAGACGTAGTCTTCAGCTGCCTCAGGAACAGGAAAATCGCGTTGCATATAGTCTTCAATCAATTGAAAGCCTCGAGAGTGCTTTTGATGATTTTTAAAGCCTTCTGAACTGATTTCGATAGAATCACTTTGATTGATATATCTGATAGCCTCATAACTCGGAAAGGATTGAAACCCAAACTCACTCATAAATCGAGGCACTTTCTCTTCGAGATGCTCAAACGGATAAGCATCATGCCAAATCCACCAATCGTGCGCATCGCCTTCAAACTCATATTTTGGATTGCCACGACCATATTTGGGTGAGGATTCCCAATAATCTGTATCGGTATCTCTTGAAACTGTATTTGGTAAAATAGAATCGAATACCTTAAGGTAATTATTCCAAATCTCTTCTTTTTCAGCTTCACTCCTATTGGCCTGCCAACCCCAGCGATGCCAACCTTCAGAGTTTTCGTTGTTACCACACCATAAGGCAATTGATGGATGATTTCGCAATCGCTTCACATTGTATTCTGCCTCTTTTTTTACATTCTCAAGAAACTTGTCATCACCTGGATACATCGCGCAAGCAAACATAAAATCTTGCCAAACCATGATGCCTTTTTCATCACACAAATCGTAAAAGATGTCATTCTCATAAATGCCGCCACCCCAAACTCGGAGCATATTCATATTGGCATCAACCACATCATTGAGGAGTTTCTCGTAGTACGCATCATTAACCTCATTTTGAAAACTGTGCTGCGGAATATAATTGGCGCCTTTAGTATATACAGGCATGTCATTAACCTTAAAATAAAAGCTTTCGCCAAGACTGTCTTTTTCAGTAACCAAATCAATATTTCTAATGCCTATTTTTTTTGATACCGTATCTAAAATTCTATTTCCATCTTTTACAATAACCTTGATGTTATACAAATACGGATCTCCTAGATTATGAGGCCACCATAATTTGGGGTTTTTAATTGATATCGGTATTTTAGGTTTTTCTGGTATAACAACATTTAATTTTCCATTTACATAAGTTTCATATTTCAGAGATTTTAATTCACCCCTTGCATCAGTTATGTTAATTTTGAATGTGGATATAGTATCACTAATGGTTTGATTTTGGATGACAATGTCATCAATCTTATAGTCATTCCAACTAATCAATTGTATTGGTCGCCAAATTCCAAATGTATTTAGTTTTGGTCCCCAATCCCAACCATATTGAAATTGTGCCTTGCGCGTAAATATACGATTGCCTTCGGGCAACTCATAGGGTAGTTTTGCTTTTTCAGCTTCTTCATATTTTGAGGTATGCTCAAATACTATACGCAATTCATTTTCCAATTTCAAAATCGGTTTAACACCAACTGCCCAAGGTCTAAAGGCATTATTTGCTTTTAAAATTAAACTATCATTTAAGTAAACTGAAGCATAGGTATCTAAGCCTTCAAAATTAAGTTCTAAGTGCTTTTGCTCAAGTGTTTTCTCATCAACAGAAAAAGTGGTTTTGTATTCCCAATCTTCTTCTGACACCCATTGCACATCTTTTTCATTATCGCCAATAAATGGATCTTCGATAAGTTTATGGTTTACTACATCTGAAAAGATATTTCCAGGCACTGAAGCAGAATACCACATCGTATCCGACACTTTTTTGAATTGCCAATTGCTATTCAACTCAATTGTAACAGGCACATCGTATTTAGGTTGGCAACTAAATACCAAAGCGATAAATAAAAGTATACTATATCGCATTGAGAATGGCTTTAATTTTATCTACATCTGAAACTGTTTGCGGTATAGAAAACAAGGATTCTTCTTGATGAATTACTCGTGACGCCGAAGCATGAATTTCTTTTAATCCGATTGACTTAAACTTTGATGTATTTTCTGCATTGATTCCGCCGCCAGCTAAAATGACTATTCTATCATTAGCAATTGTGTTCAGCGCATTCAATAAGGCTAAACCATTTTCGGCTGTTTTTTCTTGTCCTGAGGTTAAAACTCGTTCTACACCTAATGCAATCAGTTGTTCTATTGCTTCTTTAGGGTTTACGACTTCGTCAAAAGCCCGATGAAAAGTAAATGGTAGTGGTTTAGACAAATTAACCAACGCTTTTGTTCGCTGAACATCTATAGTTCTGTCTGCTTTTAAAACTCCTGAAACAATGCCATGACATCCCAAATCTTTACACTTTTGAATATTGGTTTTCATGATTTCGAACTCCTCATCCGAATACACAAAATTACCACTACGCGGGCGCACTAATACAAATACGTCAATGTTAAGAATATTTAAAACGTGTTGCATGAGACCAAAAGATGGCGTAATGCCACCAACTGATAACTCTTGGCATAATTCAATACGGTGTGCGCCTGCTTCTTGAGCATTTTTTGCGGATTGGTATGAATTGGTACAGACTTCTAGTTTCATTTTTCTATATGGCTTCTCGATACAAAATTGCTTCAGCAATTTCACTCGAAGTGACATTACAAATTAATTCACAATGATTTCATCAATAAAGGTCCAAGCTTTGTTGCCTGCTCCTTGTTTGCCTTCAGGAATAATTCCGTAGTTTTCTACCCTAATGATGATTTTTTTTACATCTTTAATTTCCTCACCCATTCCGAAATCTGCACTAACATTGGTTATCAATCCATTTGGTTCAATAGATTGATACATAGTTGGTGCCCTATCTAAATAGTACCATGTCACAGCAATACTCTTAGGTGCATAAATCCATTGGCCTTGACCATTATAAAAACGCATTTTAATCGTAGTTAAATCAACTGGTTTTTTAAAATTAATTTCAACAAAAATATCTTCTCCCCAAAAGCCTAACCACTCTTTATCACCAAATCGCTTATCGCTTCCGTTAATACCATTAATCAGGCCTTCTGCTCCACTACCTTGATAGGCTTTATGAGGGTTTTTATCAATTGTGATTTTTGCACCTACCGCTTTATGGTAGTTAATGTCTTGAGAAAACATACTACCCAATTGTTTTTCATCATCAAAAACTGCGGCTTTTATAGTGACACTTTCTGTGATTGGTATGCTCTTATTATAAATATTAGACTCTAAATTCGGAACAGTTCCATCTAAAGTGTACCTAATTTGCTTGCCTTTGGATGGCGTTGTTAGTTCAAACGTAGTTTCGGTTGCTGAGCTTGTCGAAGCACCTTCAATTTCGTACAAATGATTCGCGTAGTTAATATCTAATGCATCCAAGCGTTTATGAAAATGCTCAACTCTCGAGACAAAATCTTCATAATTTTTATGTTCAGGATTAGTCCAAACTACTTCGCTCATGGCCAGCATTCTCGGAAAAGCCATATACTCAACCTGATCTTCTGTAGGCATATATTCTGTCCAAATATTACCTTGCGCACCTAGAACATATTTAGATTCCGATTCATTTAATTCTTCAGGGATAGGATTAAAATTATATACTTTTTCTAATGGCAAAAATCCACCAATTGCTAATGGTTCGTCTTCATTTTCAGATTGGTAGTAATCAAAATAGCAATGTGATGTTGGTGTCATAACCACATTATGGCCAGCTTTTGCAGCTTCAACAGCGCCACTTGTGCCTCGCCATGACATTACTGTAGCATTTGGTGCCAAACCACCTTCAAGAATTTCATCCCAACCAATAATTTGCCGGCCTTTAGAGTTGATATATTTTTCCATGCGTCTAATAAAATAGCTTTGCAAACCGTGTTCGTCTTTTAATTCATTTTGTCTTATTAGCTCTTGACAATGACTACAGTTTTTCCATCGTGTTTTTGGAGCTTCATCGCCACCAATATGAATATACTTGCTTGGAAATAATTCAACCACCTCATCAATGACATCTTCTAAAAATTTAAAGGTCTTTTCACTTGGGCAATAGACTTCTTCAAAAACCCCCCATTTTTTAGCAACTTCAACTTGCTCGCCGCTACAACCAAATTCAGGATAAGCTGCTATCGCAGCCTGACTATGCCCTGGCATTTCAATCTCTGGAATAATGGTTACGTATCGCTCTTCAGCATAAGCTACTATAGCTTTAATCTCTTCTTGTGTATAATAGCCTCCGTAACGTTTACCATCGAACTGATGAGGTTGGTCACTGTAATGCCCAACTAAGGTTTCATCTCTAAAAGCTGCAATCTCTTGGAGCTTTGGGTACTTTTTAATTTCTATTCGCCAACCTTGGTCTTCAGTTAAATGCCAATGAAACGTATTTAGTTTTAGCATTGCTAAGGCATCAATGTATTTTTTTATAAAATCTACAGAATACATATGCCTACCTACATCAAGATGCATGCCTCTATATTTGAATTGAGGTGAATCTTTTATACTAACACAAGGAATTACTATTTCGTTATTTTCACCTGCATTATCAGGAAATAATTGAAGTAGACTTTGAACGGCATAAAATGCTCCTCTAGAATCTTTTGCCTCGATAGAGATACTGTTTTTTGACACATCTAAGTAATAGCCTTCGTCTTCAATATCTAGATTCTCAATAAACTCTACTTTTCGCTTATTTTGAGGATCTAATTTAATATCGATTACATTGTCTATTTGGTTCATAAAATAAACTGAGGCATCTGCGAGGTCGTTCTCTGCACTCACCGCATAAATATCTTTTAAAATGAATTGGACGGGTTTTACAGTTTGTTCCGAAGGTTTTGGAATAATTAATATCTGATTGTCCAGTGGTTTTGGACTAGAACAATTAAAACATAAGTAAACAAAAAGACAAAAAGCCGCGAAGTTCTTGTGACGCATTTTAGTATATTAGATGCATTAAAATTAGTAATCATTTTTGATGAACCATAGATTCGCCTCAATTTTAATCCTGATAATTTTATTTTCGAGCTGTAAGGATTCTGCAGATATCGCAGTAGCAAAAAAAGATCAGCCGCTAATTAATTATGTCAATACATTTATTGGTACTGGTGGTCATGGCCATACATATCCTGGTGCAACATTACCCTATGGTATGATGCAACTAAGCCCAGACACACGACTTGAAGGTTGGGACGGCTGCTCAGGTTATCATTACACTGACGAGTATATTTATGGATTTTCACATACGCATTTAAGCGGTACTGGTATTAGTGATTATGGGGATGTGCTTCTAATGCCAACTAATAGGCAAATTTTTAATAATGGCGCTGATGGCAAAGCTGGTTATCGTGCGCATTTTTCTCATGATAATGAAACTGCAAAGCCTGGTTATTACAAAGTACATTTAGATTCTACAGAAATAGATGTAGAATTAACTGTTTCAAAGCGAAGTGGAATTCATAAGTACGAATTTCCTTCTTCAGAAAATCAAGTTTTAATTCTCGATTTAAATCATCGTGATAAATTATTAAGTGGAAATATTTCTATGATTTCAGATACCGAAATTGTGGGTCATCGTCATTCTGAAGCTTGGGCAAAAAATCAAAAACTATTTTTCTACATAAAATCGTCGCACTCTTTAAGTGGTAGTTTTGGAAAACCGGTTCAAAAAAATAGGGAATCTATCGCCGCATATGCGTTCATTAATCCAAACAATGATCCAGTATATATTAAAGTTGGAATCTCGGCTGTGGATATTGAAGGCGCTAAGAAAAATTTGGAAGCTGAAATAGGTTCTAAAGATTTTGAAACCATAAAAAAAGAAGCGCAAGACTATTGGGAAACTCAACTTGAAAAAATTGTCATTGAAAGTGATGACTTAGATAAAAAGACCAACTTCTACACTGCATTATATCACACAATGATTGCACCTAATCGTTATCAAGATGTTGATGGACGCTATCGTGGCATGGATTTAGAAATTCATAATGCAGATTTTGATTATTACACAGTGTTTTCACTTTGGGATACCTATAGAGCAGCACATCCTTTATATACCATTATTGAGCAAGAAAAAACCAATGACTTTATTAAAACGTTTCTAGCTAAATACGATGAAGGTGGCATTATGCCAATGTGGGATTTATCAGCAAACTATACGGATTGTATGATTGGTTATCATGCGGTACCTGTAATTGCCGATGCTTATCTTAAAGGCATTAATGACTATGATACTGAAAAAGCTCTGCAAGCCATGAAACACTCTGCTACCAGAGACAAATTTGGTTTAGAGGCTTATAAAAAATATGGCTTTATTCCTGTTGATGAAGAAAGTGAATCGGTTTCAAAAACTCTTGAATACGCCTATGATGATTGGACTATTGCACAAATGGCAAAAGCCATGGGTAAGGAAAATGATTATAAAACTTATATTCAGCGCGCTCAGTATTATAAAAATGTTTTTGACCCTGAGAGCAAATTTATGCGCGGACGCTTTAGAAACACATGGTTTGCACCGTTCGACCCTTATGAAGTAAATTTTAATTACACTGAAGCCAACTCTTGGCAATATAGTTTTTATGTGCCTCAAGATATTTCTGGTTTCATAGATTTGTTAGGCGGCAAAGACAAACTTGAAGCTCAACTTGATGAATTATTTACTGCAAAAACAGAAACATCGGGTCGTAATCAAGCAGATATTACTGGACTTATTGGGCAATATGCACATGGCAATGAACCAAGCCATCACATGGCGTATCTCTATAATTTTGTGAACAAGCCTCATAAAACACAAGAGAAAGTTCATCAGATATTAACTCAGTTATATAAGAATGACCCAGATGGTGTGTCTGGAAATGAAGATTGTGGGCAGATGAGTGCATGGTATGTGTTAAGCGCCATGGGATTTTATCCCGTAACACCAGGAAGTAATGACTATATTATTGGAACACCTTTAATGAACAAAGCAACCATTAATTTAGAAAATGGTGAGTGGTTTACTATATCAGCTAACAATTTGAGCGATGCAAATAAGTATGTAGAATCTGTTAAGTTAAATGGAAAAAGCTTGGATGTTACTTATATAAAGCATGAAGATATTGTAAACGGCGGAAGTCTCGAATTTTCAATGACAGATAATCCAGCAGTTTGGGGTTCTGAAGAACGTAATGCACCAAAAACGGAAATTACAGACCATATTATTCTGCCATCACCTTATATTGAAAAAGGCGATATTACGTTTAGAGGTTCAACTGAAGTAGTTTTAAACACATCTGAAGACAATGCCAAAATTTACTATGCCTTAAACGAAGAAGAGTTTAAGCTTTATCAAAAGCCTTTTACCTTGTCTGAAGACACTAAAGTAAAACTCTATTCAGAAAAAGGCGACTTAAAAAGTCCTGTACTAGAAACACCTTTTTATAAAATCGACCCTAACTTAAGTATTAAACTTGAAAGTGAATATGCCAATCAATATTCTGCAGGCGGTAATGATGCTTTAATAGATGGTATTAGAAGTACAAAAAATTATAGAACAGGTAGCTGGCAAGGGTATTGGAATACAGATTTGATAGCTACTGTGGATTTAGGTTCAGAAAAATTTATTCAGTCTATAACAACAAACTTCCTAAGAGATCAAGGTGCTTGGATTTTTCATCCTACTGAAGTCGAGTACTTAATTTCAAAAGATGGAATAAAATTCCAATCAATTGCCAAAACCAAGCTAAATACCTCTGATAAGAATTACAATATTACAATTGAGGAAGTACATGCTAAACTTGAAGGAAAAAATGCGAGATATGTTAGAGTTATTGCGAAGAAGCTTGGTGATTTACCGGAATGGCATATTGGGTATCCTATGGATGGTAAAACTTGGATTTTTGTAGATGAAATTTCGATAAAATAAAAAACTAATAATAACTAATTATGAGTAACCAAAACAACAAATCTGCATTAACGACCTTGGTCACCGTGTTTTTCTTTTGGGGCTTTATCGCTGCATCAAATGGTGTGTTTATACCTTTCTGTAAAACCTATTTTAATATAGATCAATTTCAATCGCAATTGGTTGATTTTGCATTTTATGGTGCTTATTATCTCGGTGCTCTATTGCTATTTATCATCTCCAGTTCTATCAAAAAGGATATTGTAAATACTTGGGGATATAAAAAAGTCATTATTTACGGTTTATTACTATCTGCCATTGGTGCTTTTATAATGTATCCTGCGACCGCAGGAGCTGAACAAGGACAAACAGCTGTGTTTTATTTTGTGTTGATTGCATTGTTTATTGTTGGCCTAGGCTTTTCATTACAGCAAACAGGTGCTAATCCGTTTGCAATTGCTTTAGGTAAACCCGAAACCGGTTCGCATCGTTTGAATTTAGCTGGAGGAATTAATTCTTTTGGTACTACCATAGGGCCAATAGTAGTTGCATTAGTACTGTTTGGTACTGCAGCAGTAAGTCCGGAAGAATTGGTAAGAATGATTAAGAACAATGAAATTACATTAAGCACTGTACAATTGCTGTATCTAGGCGTAGGTGCATTGTTTTTAGTTGCTGCCGCTTTATTTCATTTTTCAAAAAAATTACCTGCATTAAAATCTGACACAGATTTTGAACCTGCTAATAAGGCAAGAAATCTATTAGTGCTTTTAACCTTGGTGATTGTTGCATGTTTTGGATACATATTTAGTACGTATTCAGGAACAACTGAAGCTACTGAAGGTATAGAAAATACGCGACTAATTTTATTATTTGTGGCTTTAGCTGCAGTCATAGTTTCAGTATTTATAGCAAATAATAGTGCCTCAAAAAACGAAAAAGGTTGGGGCGCTATGAAGTATCCCCAATTGGTTTTAGGTATGCTTGCCATATTTACCTATGTAGGCGTGGAAGTAACTATACAAAGTAATTTAGGCGAATTATTAAAAACTGTTGCTGATAAAGTGACTAATCTTAACCCGCTTGGATTACCAGTTTTAAATGATGCTGGTATTGCGCCATTTATCTCATTGTATTGGGGTGGTTTAATGATTGGCCGTTGGGTTGGAGCCATTACAGTTTTTAATCCGAGTAAAGGATTAAAAAAGGCATTACTCATTAGTGTTCCATATGTTGCGTTGGCAGTGATATTAATTGCAAATAGAGCTGGTGGAAAAAGCTTCTCTTCTAATGAGATATTGTTTTTTGCCATTTGTGTTGCCGTGCAAATCATTGGTTTCTTTTTGGCTAAAGACAATCCTGTTAGAACCTTGAAAATTTTCAGCATATTAGGTGTTTTGGGTATGCTAATTGGTTTATTTACTTCTGGTAACTTAGCCTTATTTGCATTCTTATCAGGTGGTTTATTTTGCTCAATCATGTGGCCATGTATTTTTACATTAAGTATTGCCGGTTTAGGAAAATACACATCGCAAGGTTCAGCATTTTTAATTATGATGATTTTAGGTGGTGCTATTATTCCGCCATTACAAGGAAAAATCGCGGATATCTTTAGTATTCAATCTTCATATTGGATTGCCGTTGCATGTTTTGGATATTTATTGTTCTATGCATTCAGAACAAAAACAGTTTTAGATAAACAAGGTGTAACTTATTAAGTTATGGATAGAAGAAAATTCATCAAAAACACTTCGATTACAGGAATCGCTGTTGCAAGTGGAGCAGCCATATCTGCATGCAACAGTTCAAGTGAAAATAAACCTGATGTTGTTATTACTCCTAAGTCTGTTGATAAATCAAAATTTCCAATTGCAATATGTACTTGGGGATTTGTAGATGCAAATGCTGCGGCAGGTGAAGCTTTATCTAAAAATAAAAAAGCTTTAGACGCGGCGATTGAAGGCGTTGCTGTTGAAGAAGAGAATATTAAGAATACAACTGTAGGTAAAGGTGGAGCACCAGATCGAGATGGTAATGTTACACTTGACGCTTGTGTAATGGATTCTAATGGAAATTATGGAGCAGTCTTAGCTGTAGAAAATATAACCAATGTGGCGGCTTTAGCTTGTAAAGTTATGAAAGAAACACCTCATGTTATGCTTGCCGGTAAAGGTGCTGAAGAGTTTGGCTATAGTCAAGGGTTTAAAAAAGAAAATCTACTTACAGAGGCTTCGAAAGAAGCTTTAGAAAAATGGAAAGAAACCTCTGAGTACAAACCCATAATTAATATTGAAAATCATGATACTATTGGTATGCTTTGTATTGATAAAGATGGAGATATTGCAGGTGTTTGCTCTACGTCTGGATTAGCATATAAAATGAAAGGCCGTATTGGCGATTCGGCAATAATAGGCTCAGGATTATTTGTTGACAATGCTATTGGTGCGGCTGTTGCTACTGGAATGGGTGAAGAAGTTTTAAAAACTGTTGGAAGCTTTTTAATCGTAGAATTAATGCGCCAAGGTAAATCGCCGCAAGAAGCTTGTGAAGAAGCCATACATCGTATTACTACAAAGAATGACAAGTATAAGAACTTTCAGGTTGCCTATATTGCTATAAACAAATATGGAGAAACAGGAAGTTATTGTATTCATGAAGGATTTTCAATGATGAAATATCAAAATGGGAAAAACGAAAATATAAAATCAGATTTTTACAATAAACCCTAAAACCATTTTACGGTTAACTTTGCTAATTTCTCTTTTAGGTTTGTATATGGAGGAAAAAGCAATTCAGTAATTCCATAGGTGTTTTGCTTAACAACTGAGCGTTCGTTACTAAATGCTTTAAAACCATAATATCCATGAGATTTACCTATCCCGCTATTATTAATACCACCAAATGGTAAATGGTGATTAGCATACTGTATGACATTATTATTGATACATGTACTACCAGCTCTCGTATTGGAAATAACTTTATTAGTATTTGTTCTGCTTTTACTATAGACGTAAAGTGCTAATGGTCTTTCCTTACTATTAATATATGCTATAGCATTTTCTAGTGTATCGTAAGATACTATTGGTAAAATAGGACCAAAAATTTCCTCGTGTAATAGAGAAGCATCATCTTTTAAATCAGAAATTAATGTTGGCGAAATATACTTAGTGCTTTCATCAGTTTCTGCTCCATAATGAATTGTTGCATTTTTAAGTTTAGCATCTTCTAAATGATTAGCTAATCGGTTAAAATGCTTCGAAGTTACTATCCGTCCATACGCATCTGATTGTTTTGGGTCTTTATCATAGTATTTATCCAACCAGCCTTTGCACTCTGATATAAATTTTTCTTTTACACTTTTATCGATTAAAACATAATCTGGTGATACACATATTTGCCCACAGTTCATAAACTTGCCCCACATAATCTTTTTAGCAGCAGTTTTTAAATTAGCGGTTTCGTCAATAATCGTTGGTGATTTTCCACCAAGTTCTAGCGTAACGGAAGACAAATGTTCAGATGCAGCCTTCATCACAATCTTTCCTACCATAGGAGATCCTGTAAAGAATATATGATTAAATGGTAGTTTTAGTAATTGAGTAGATGTTTCTATTTCTCCTTCAACTAGTGCAACTTCATCTTCATCAAAAACAGAAGCAACAATCTGTTTCATCAATGCAGAAGAATTTGGTGTCATTTCTGAAGGTTTAATAATTGCCGTATTACCAGCAGCTATTGCAGATACTAATGGCCCAAAAGTAAGGTTAAAAGGAAAATTCCATGGGGATATAATTAAACAAACGCCTTTAGGCTCATATTTAATGTACGACGAAGCACCTAACATAGAAAGTGGTGTTTTCACTTTTTTGTCTCTCCTCCACTTGTGTAAATTGGCTTTAGCATGCTTGATTTCGCCAATAATCTGATATACTTCGGTCATTTCAGACTCAATGGATGGTTTCCCTAAATCTTTCTTTAATGCCTCTTTTATATTGTTTCTGTAGGTAATTTCTATTGCTCGTTGAAGTGCATTCAATTTTTTAACTCTTTGATTTCTAGATGCTTTAGCTACTTTCAATTGATTGTTTTTTTGCTTTAAAAACAAATTGTAGTAAGGATTTTCGGTGTTTTTTATCATCTTTTTAGCTGAATTTAAAGGGCTACAAGCCGAAATAGTGCATTTCGTCGATGTTTTCAACAAAAGCCTTCCATTTATCTAAAAGTACTCTTGTTTGGTCTAAAATTTTAGTGATGAACTACTTCTCTGTTGTTTATTTGTACTGTTGTTAAAAATAACAAACAGCACAGATAAATGAAAAAACTAATTTTAATAGTAGCCTTTTTTTCGCTTTCAATAGCAGGATTCGCTCAGACTAATAGTTCTGAGACTGCTAATACTGAGTTAGTATCTACTAAAAAAGTGGAAGAGCTTGCTACTAGAAAAGTTAGAACCATAAAAAAAGCTAAATACTTAAAAGTAAATTACAAGAAGAGTAATGATATAATAAGTATTAAAGCTTACAGAAAAAGTCTTAAAGACAAAGTACGAAGAGAAAGTAGACTTTGCTAAGAACATAATTTAGTTTTAAATCAAAAAAGCCCGTTAGAAATTTCTAACGGGCTTTTTGCTAATAGATATTATTTGATTTTGTTACCATTTTTATCAAAAAAATGATATTCAAGATAAGTGTAAGCATCTCTTGGTAAAACTTTTACCCATTTTTTATGTTCAAAAAACCACTTTGAACGTACTGATGGAAACCCTTTGGTTAAAAAGGCTGCTATAAAAGGATGTGCGTGCAATGTCACTTTTTTATAGTCTTTTTTGTAAATCCTTTCTAATTCTTGACTCATACGTTCAACAACTTTAATTGGTGCTTCTATTTCATCACCAATGGCATTAGGATTTACTTCTTTAGTTTTTATATTACGCTCTGGCCTAACGCGTTGTCTGGTAATTTGCACTAAACCAAACTTACTCGGCGGTAATATTTTATGCTTTGCTTTATCATCTTTCATTTCTTCACGAAGATGATTATAGAGTGCTTTTCGGTTTTCTGCCTTGCCCATGTCTATAAAATCGACAACAATAATACCACCCATATCACGTAAACGTAATTGGCGTGCTATCTCTGAAGCAGAAATTAAATTAACCTCTAAAGCGGTGTCTTCTTGGTTTTTCTCTTTGTTAGAGCGGTTACCACTGTTAACATCTATAACATGCAGTGCTTCGGTATGTTCAATTACCAAATAAGCGCCTTTTGCCATAGAAACGGTGCGACCAAATGATGTTTTTATTTGACGCTCAATGCCATATTTTTCAAAAATTGGCATACCGTTTTTGTAAAACTTAACAATGGATTCCTTTTTTGGTGCAATACTATGCACATAATCTTTTACTTGGCTATATAAATCTTCATCATCAACTACAATTCCTGAGAACGAATCATTAAAAATATCTCTCAAAATTGAGGATGCTTTGTTCATTTCTCCTAAAACTTTTGTAGGATAATGCGCTTTATAAAGCTTCTTACACATTGCTGTCCATCTATTCAGCAAATTTTGTAAGTCACTATCTATTTCAGCTACTTTTTTACCTTCTGCAACCGTACGAATAATAACCCCAAATCCTTTAGGAGTTATACTCTTTACCAATCGTTTTAATCTATCTTTTTCTTCTTGTGTTTCTATTTTTTGAGAAATAGATATTCTATTAGAAAAAGGCACTAAAACAATGTATCGTCCTGCTATTGAAAGTTCTGAACTTATACGAGGACCTTTGGTTGAGATTGGCTCTTTTACAACTTGAACTAGAAGTGATTGGTTTGACTTAATAGCTTCAGCAATTTTGCCATGTTTGTCTAAATCTTTTTCAAAAGGAAAGTTTTTTAAAGAGTAATCTTTTAATTTTCCTGTGCTTACACGTTTAATGAATTTTAAAAGTGAAGGTAATTGTGGACCTAAATCATGATAGTGCAAAAATGCATCTTTTTCATAACCTACGTTTACAAACGCAGCATTAAGTCCTGGGACAACTTTACGGATTTTGGCAATAAAAATATCGCCTACCGCAAAATTATTATCCTCTTCATCTTTATGTAATTCAATAAGTTTTCCATCTTTTAATAAAGCAAAATCAACAATATCTGAGCTAGTTCTTACAATTAACTCTTTGTTCATAATGTTAATTTTAATTCCGATTATTATCGGAATGGATTTCACTTAATTAATTGACACAGGATTCCCGATATTACCGACAGCTATCGGTTCGGGATTTCCAACAAATCTATGTGTACTCTATTAAATACACTATTAGATTTTATATCAAAGAACGTTTTTTTAAAATCGAAAAAAGTAGTTACGACAACTACTTTTATCAATTTATTTTTTCTTGTGACGATTAGCGCGTCTACGTTTTTTACGCTTATGCGTCGCTACCTTGTGTCTTTTACGTTTTTTACCACTTGGCATAAATTATACTTTTTTTAGATTAATGTTTTATGTACGATTAGTTCACTTCTACCTTTGCCTTTACACCTTCTAAAAATACTTTAGCTGGTTTAAATGCTGGGATATTATGAGCTGGAATTTTTATTGTAGTATTCTTAGAAATGTTACGTCCAGTTTTTTCAGCTCTCGTTTTGATTATAAAGCTTCCAAAACCTCTTAAATATACGTTATCGCCACTTTCTAAAGACGTTTTAACTTCATCCATAAATGATTCAACTGTAGCCTGAACATCACCTTTTTCCATTCCTAACTTGTCAGAAATTTTAGCTACTAAATCTGCTTTTGTCATCTGTTTAATTATTTGTGTTATTACTATTTATAAGGGGTTGCAAATATATATAATTTAATTTCAATATTTCAAACGTAATTCATTTAAATTAAAGCTAATAAAGATTTATGTTTGTGTTCCAGAGTAAATTTTTAAATGAATTTTTCAAAAAACGTAACTAATTGGTATTCAGAAAATAAGAGAGATTTGCCTTGGCGCAAAACCAAAAACCCTTATTACATCTGGTTATCTGAAATAATTTTGCAGCAAACCCAAGTAAAACAGGGCTTACCTTATTACTTGGCCTTTGTAGATGCTTTCCCAAACGTTTTTGATCTTGCAAAAAGCAGTGAAGATAAGGTTCTAAAACTATGGCAAGGTTTAGGGTATTATTCAAGAGCTAGAAACCTTCATTATACCGCCAAATATATTGCGGACGAACTCGACGGTAAATTTCCTAATACGTATTCTGAAATTTTAAAGCTTAAGGGTGTTGGTGATTATACTGCTAGTGCAATTGCTTCCATAGCATTTAACGAACCTACTGCTGTTGTAGACGGCAACGTTTACCGTGTTTTATCTCGGTTTTTTGGAATAAATACACCTATTAACTCTACCCAAGGAATTAAGGAATTTAAGGCGCTTGCCACAAAGTTGATAGATACTAAAAGACCTGCTTTGTTTAACCAAGCAATTATGGAGTTTGGTGCTCGACAATGTAAACCAAAAAGTCCTGACTGTACTATTTGCCCAATTAATACGGGCTGTATTGCTCTTGCAAAAAATAAAATCACAGAACTACCTGTTAAACTAAAAAAGGTCAAAATCCGAAAACGGTATTTTAATTATTTAGTACTCATAGATTCTAGAAAACGAACTATTATTGAAAAACGAATTCATAAAGGTATATGGCAAAACTTATACCAGTTTCCACTTATAGAAACAAATGAGCCTCTTGACATATCAAAATTTGAAGCAGAAGTGCAAAAACTAGAACTATTAAAACGTATTGATTTTGATTTTAGCCTATATAACGAAAAAGCAATTGTACATAAACTTTCGCATCAACATTTATATACTAAGTTTTGGATAGTGGAAGTAAGTTCTGAGTTAGATTCAGATGTTATAATTTCTCAACTTAGCAACTTTCCAGTTCCCATATTAATTAGCAACTTTATTTCTGAGTTTAAATACTGAATTCAACTACCAAATTTTTATTATTTTTAATGAAAATACGTGTAATTTTGCACACTTAATTTAAATAGATAGAACGCCCATGTCAGGAACATTAAACAAAGTTATGCTTATAGGGCATTTAGGAGATGAAGTAAAGATGCATTATTTTGATGACAGAAACTGCGTTGGACGATTCCCATTAGCTACTAATGAAACATATACTAACAAACAAACTAACGAACGTGTTAGTAATACTGAGTGGCATAACATAGTTGTACGTAATAAAGCTGCTGAAATTTGCGAAAAATACCTTAGTAAAGGTGATAAGGTTTATATTGAAGGCCGAATAAAAACCAGAAAATGGACCGATGATAAAGGTACTGAACGCTACTCTACCGAGATTCAGTGTACAGATTTTACGTTTTTAACTAATAAAAACGAACAGCCTGGTAGTGTAAATCCTAGTCAGCCAAACTCCGCGAGCACAGCACCATCACAACCAGTTAATGATGTATCTCTTACAGACGATAATGATGATTTACCATTTTAGTTTAGTATAAAATTTTTAATTCTTTTGGACCCAGAACCCGGTAGTTTACTTATTTCAATTATATCTGTTAATTCATCCTTAATAATTAGCATTGTTGTATTAGTTATTTTGTTATTATGTTCTGCCTTAATATCAGGTGCTGAAGTCGCATTCTTTTCACTGACAAAAACAGATTTAGATACAGCAAGCACAGAACATGAAAAGCAGACAAATATTATTTCTACTTTATTGGAGCAACCAAAAAAGCTATTAGCCACTATACTAGTAGCTAATAACTTTATAAATATTGCCATTGTAATCCTCTTTGCGTATTTGGGAGAATTTATCTTTTCTACTATAGAGAATTCAATTGTTAGATTTCTTCTAGAAGTTGTATGTGCAACTTTTTTAATTCTTCTTTTTGGAGAGATTATTCCAAAAATCTACGCTAGTAGAAACAGTATTAAATTCTCACTGGTAATGGCAAGACCATTAAAGGTATTGGATACCGTATTTGCACCTGTGAGTTTGCCTTTACGATATATAACCACACAAATACACAATAAACTTGGAAAGCAAAAATCTAATATTAGCGTTGATCAACTTTCGCAAGCTTTAGAACTTACAAATACTGAGGATACCACTGAAGAAGAACAACAAATACTAGAAAGTATTGTCACATTTGGAAACACTGATACTAAACAGGTGATGCGACCAAGGCTAGATATTTTTGCATTAAATATAGATGCAGATTATAATGCAATTATACCGGATATAATAGACAATGGGTATTCAAGAATTCCTGTTTATGAAGAAAGCATCGATAGTGTAAAAGGTATTCTTTATGTAAAAGATTTATTACCTCATCTTCAAAAAAAATCTTTCGATTGGACAAGTATTTTGCGTGAACCTTTCTTTGTACCTGAGAATAAAAAGTTAGATGACTTAATGCAGGAATTTCAGACTAAAAAAGTTCACTTAGCTATAGTTGTTGATGAGTATGGAGGCACATCGGGCGTAGTTTCTTTAGAAGATATTATTGAAGAGATTGTAGGAGACATTAGTGACGAATATGACGTTGATGATTTAAATTTTACCAAAATTGATACTAACAACTATAGGTTTGATGGTAAAACACAGCTTAAAGATATTTATAAGATATTAGAGCTTGAAGACAACTCTAGTTTTGAATCATCTAAGGGTGAAGCTGAGACTATTGCTGGTTTTATTTTAGAACTATTTGGTGGGTTTCCAAGAGTTAATAGTAAAATAAATTTCGAAAATTACGTTTTTACTATTGAGGCTATCGAAAAGAAACGTATTAAACAGATTAAACTTACTATTAATGATATTTAAGGACTAAGTTACAATTATGAAAAAGATTCTAATTCCGATTTTTTCATTATTTCTAATAGGTTGCAATGATGACACATTACCTAAACCTAAGGCGTTTTTAAGGTTAGATTATCCTATACCAGAATACAAACGTGTATCTATTCCTGTTCCTTTTTCGTTTGACAAAAACACTTTAGCTAAGCCTATTTCTAAAATAGAGAATACCAATAACACATCTATTAGTATTGATGTGGAGTATCCTAAACTTAAAGGAACAATCTATTTAACCTATAAAAAGGTAACCACGTCAAATCTTAGAGATTTACTACGAGATGCCCAAAACTTAACTCAAAAACATACGCAAAAAGCAGACGAAATTAATAGTACTGTTTTTGAAAATAAGGATAAAGATGTGTATGGTATGTTCTATGAAGTTGGAGGTAATGCAGCTTCTCAATCACAATTTTATGCAACAGATAGCACTAATCATTTTCTAACTGGTTCGCTCTACTTTTATGCCAAACCCAACTATGACTCCATATATCCAGCAGCAATATATTTACGACAAGATATTAGACGTGTTATGGAAAGTTTAGAATGGAAAGAATTATAACAATCAAAAGTTTATTATAACGTAAAAAGCGCAACCAATGGGTCGCGCTTTTTTTATTATATAGGCTAAGTTTAACTTTCGTATTAGAAAGAATATCTTAAACCAACCTGCATCTGCCATCTTGAAGACTGAAGTCCTCTATCATCAACTCTTTCGATGTTATTGATACCTGAATCAAGAACTCTGAAAACAGGATCTGGTCCAGCAGTTACAGTTTGTAAAATTTGAACATTCTGAGAAGCAAAGTTTCTATTACCCCATTCTTTATTTATGAAGTTAGTAAAGTTGAAAATATCAAAAGTTGCTTCGAATGTGTGCTTCTTACCAAATGCATTAACTGAGAAGTTTTGAGCTAATCTTAAGTCAATTACATGACTCCATGGTCCTTGTACACCATTTCTTTCTGCATACTGACCTCTTCTACTATTTAAATAAGAATTACCACTGATAATACCATCTAAAGTCGCCCATTCATCATTTGTAGAACCACTTGAGTTAGAATCCTCTAAAGTAATTTCTGAAGCATTAGCTGGCACATAGATAAGCGCGTTATCTCTAGAGTCATCATTTAATAAATCTGCGCCATCTCTATAAGTGAATGAGTAAGGTTGAGCCTCAGCACCTTCATAGAATAAACCAATCTTTGTTTGAACATTCTCGTTCCAGTTAATGTTAAGTCCTAATGAACTCGTAATTCTGTGACCTTGGTTAAAGTCTGATCTCGTAACAGGTAAGTTAGAGTTCTTACCATTTACAGTTTGAAGGTTTCTCCATTGAGAACTATTTTGAGATGATGTACCGTCAAAAATAGCAGTAGTTTCACCATAAGAATAGTTAAGAGCACCTTCTAGGGCAAGCCAATCTGTTACATTAGTGTATGGTTTACGTAAAGAGAATGTTGTATTCCAAGAATCACCTGCTCCTGTATTAGAAGCTAACATGATACGACCATAAGTTGGGTCAACCTCATCTCTTCTGTCGTAGAATGGTCTACCGTCAGCTCCATTTAAGAAACCTACAGGTCCACCAACATTTAAGTTTTGGTAGAAAATCTCCGTGATGTTATCAATCCAGAAAGCATCTACACTCGCAATTAATCCCCAGATAGGTAATTTTTGATCTACAGCTAAGTTAACTTTAAAACGCTGAGGTAATTTAAAATCAGGAGTAAATAAATCGATGTTTCCACCTGTTCCACCAGAACCTGGAACAACATCAACAGGTTGGCTATTTACATCTGGGTTGAAGTTTACACCACCACTAATATCAAAATTAGTAGAGAATCCACCTGTTACACCATTATTATTATAAGTAGCACCAGGCCATACAAGTGGTAATCTTGAAGTAAAGATACCTAAACCACCTCTTACTTGAGTTGTTCTGTTTCCTTTAACATCCCAGTTGAAACCTAATCTTGGAGAAACGTGCGCACGAGTTCTTACACCTTTACCTACTCTAGCACCTTGTAAATCTTTACCAGCTGCTTCTAAAAGAGGTATTGTTCTATTGTTGAAGTCGTCATTAACTGTGCCATCTTCCCAAATTGGAAAATCAAATCTTAAACCAGCAGTAAATTTAAAGTTATCAGAGATTTGTACCTCATCTTGAGCATAGAACCCTAATTGAGTAGTATTAAATTCTGATGCACCTGCAGACTCATCACCTACAACACCGTTACCTACTAAAGAGTATCCGTGTTGGTAAAAATCAACGATATCATTATTAAAATCACTAACACTGTTGAATGTATAATCACCAAAGTTAAATGCGAAGAATAAGTTCTTAATCTTAGCAAATTCGTTGTGAGTACCTAAGGTAATCGTATGAGCTCCTTTGTATATCTCAAAGTTATTTGTAAATGTAAGTACGTCTTGGTCTAATAAGTTTGCAGTAGAGAAAGGCTCTGCACCAAAAGTAATTGTACCAGCACCATCATCGATATCTACAGATGGGAATGGATTTCCTAATGGATCTCTATCATCTCTAACACGTGTGTAACCTAACAACATGTTGTTACTTATGTTATTTCCTTGGTAATTCCACTCTAAAGATCCAGAAAGTGTTTTAGTATCAAAAAACTCAGAACCATTTATAAACGCAATACGAGTATCACCTGATGCTCTAGCTTCTAAATTTTCAGCAGCAGCATATCTTGTACTGAATGATAATTTGTTTTTATCATCAATGTTCCAGTCTAATTTTAAAGTAAGTTTATCACTTTCTAATGTACGTGTGTTGTTTTCGAAACCTCCAACATCATAACCGTATTGAGAAGCAATAGAACTCGCTAATGCATTAATTTCAGCTAAACTTGAATCACCTGTATAGTTACTAAAATTAAATGGTTGAGGAGTTTCATCATCTTGTCTTTCATAGTTTAAGAAGAAGAATAACTTATCTTTTATAATTGGACCACCAACTCTAAATCCATATGTCTGAGCAGTGAACTCATCCAGTTTTTCTCTTGTTTCACCTGTACCTACTAAATCAACTGGTGTTTTACCAGCTAAATCCTCATTTCTTAAAAATCCATAAACAGAACCAGACCATACATTAGAACCACTTCTAGTTACTGCACTAATTGCACCACCGGCAAAACCTGAAATCTTAACATCAAATGGTGCTAATTGTACTGTGAAAGATTCAATTGCATCCACTGAGAATGGATTAACTCCTGTCTGACCACCATTTGTACCAGAACCTGCAAGACCAAAAACGTCATTATTAACCGCACCATCAACATATATCGCATTATATCTATTATTTTGACCTGCTAAAGAAATAGAGAAACCATCGTTACCTTCTGTTAACTGAGCTTGAGGTGTGATTCTTACGAAGTCAGCAATAGATCTCGAAGTTTGAGGTAACGTTTGGATCTGTCTGTTGCTAATGTTCGTTGAAGCACCAGTTTTGTTAGAGTCAAAAATACCTGTTCTATCGGCAGTGATAACAACCTCGTCTAATACACTTGCATCTTCAGAAAGTTGTGTACTAATTCTTTCAGAATTACCTAACTGTAAGTAAACATTTTCTCTAACGAACTCTTTAAAACCTACATAGCTAATAGTCACTGTGTATGGTCCACCAGTTCTCATGTTAGAAATACGGTAATAACCGTCAAAATCTGTCGCAGCCCCATACTTACTTCCTGTAGGAGTATGAACTGCAATTACTGTAGCTCCTGGCAGAGGCTCACCTTGAGCATCTGTCACTTGCCCACCCAATGATGAAGTAGTAACACCCTGAGCAAAAGCAACTGTTGTAAATAAGAACGCAACAGTCACTAATAAAAATTGAGTAATTTTTTTCATGTTTTAATTTGTTGATTAACCATGCAAAAATACGACAACGGTAGGCTTGAATATTAACGTAATGTTAAGAAATATTAACAGTTATTCACTAATGTGAATATCTTTGATTTTTAGAGGTATTTATGAGATGTTTTTAAATTACTATTGCGAATAGTGATTATTTGTTATAAAAGTCAATTAAATTTTGAGTTGAGGAATCGTGATTGACCGTATTTGAACCTGAATTTAGCTCCTCTAAGATCGTTTTTGCTAGTTTTTTGCCTAGTTCTACACCAAATTGATCGTAACTGAAAATATTCCAAATAATACCTTGTACAAAAATCTTGTGCTCGTACATAGCAATTAATTTACCTAGACTTTCTGGCGTTAATTTTTGTATTAAAATAGAGGTTGTTGGTTTATTGCCTTCAAATATTTTAAACGGTAAAAGCATATTTATTACCTCATCCGATAGGTTGCTAGCATGTAACTCTTCTAACACTTCACGTTCGGTTTTTCCATTCATTAAGGCTTCAGTCTGGGCAAAATAATTAGACATTAGCTTATCATGATGGTCCTTATTTCCGTGCAATGAATCTACAAAACCAATAAAATCAGTAGGTATAAGTTTTGTGCCTTGATGTATTAATTGAAAAAAAGCATGTTGAGAATTAGTACCGGGTTCACCCCAAATTAAAGTTCCGGTCTGATAATCAACAGCATTTCCGTTTCTGTCAATACGTTTTCCATTACTCTCCATAATGCCTTGCTGCAAATAGGTAGCGAACTGATTTAGGTATTGGGTATACGGGATAATTGCTTCGCTTTCAGCGTTGAAAAAATTATTATACCATATAGTTAAAAGTGCAGTTATAACTGGAATATTTTTATCGAAAGTTGTGCTTTTAAAATGCTCATCCATTTTGTTTGCACCACTTAAAAGCTTCTCAAAATTATCATATCCAAGTGCTAAACTAATAGACAGACCAACGGCACTCCATAACGAAAAACGTCCGCCTACCCAATCTTTCATTGGAAAGATATTCTCCTCATCAATACCAAATTCTTTTACACTATTAATATTTGTAGATACAGCAACAAAATGATTAGCTACAGCTTGTTTTGGCATAGTCTGTAAAAACCAATCTCTAATTGAATTGGCGTTAGATAATGTTTCTTGAGTAGTAAAGGTTTTTGAAACTATAACAAAAAGTGTTGTCTCTGGGTTCAGGTTTTTTATGACCTCTTGATAATGATCACCATCTACATTACTCACAAAATGTGTTTCGAGATGATTTTTATAATATTGAAGAGAATCTACAACCATCGCTGGACCTAAATCTGAGCCGCCAATACCTATATTTACTATATCTGTAATTTGTTTACCAGAATATCCTTTATGCAGTCCATTTACAACTGAATCTGTGAAGGTTTTAATTTTGGCTTTTACTTCAAAAACCCCTGGAATTACGTCTTCAGAGCCTACAAAAATCTCTGCATCTTTAGGTGCTCTCAAAGCTGTATGCAAAACTGCTCTTCCTTCAGTCTTATTAATAATATCCCCTTCAAAATACTTAGATATTGCATCATCAAGGTTTAACTCATTGGCTAACTCTATAAGTAAAGACAAAGTCTTATTAGTAATTCTATTTTTAGAATAGTCTACATAAAAATCATCCCAAAGAACAGTAAGTTCTTCTGCTCTTTTAGGGTTGTTCTTAAAAAGTTCTTTAAGATGAATATCTTTTATATCTGAAAAGTGTGATTGTAATCTTGACCAAGCATTGGTATTGGTTGGGTTGGTTGCTTTTAATGCCATAACTATTGTATCTCTGAGATGGTTTCTTCAGTGCTGTCTTGAATTGAGTCTTCTATTAAGATTATATTATCGAGCTGTTGCTTAATTGGGACTATATATTCTAAGTATCTTGATTTTAAAGAATCTGAAATTGGCTTTGCTTCTGGTAGTTTTTGTTTAAAAGGATCTACTTGCTTACCGTTTTTCCAAAAACGATAACAAACGTGCGGTCCACCAGTATTCCCGGTCATTCCTATCCAACCAATAACATCGCCTTGTTTCACAAATTCGCCTTTCTTCACTTTTTGAGCTTTCATATGAAGGTATTGGGTTTCGTACGTTGCGTTGTGTCTTATTTTAACGTATTTACCATTTCCGCCACGTCGAGTAGATTCGGTAACTGTACCATTAGCAGTTGCTAGTATAGGTGTTCCTACTGGAGCTGCAAAATCTGTACCCTTATGCGGTCGTCTTTGATAATTATAATAAGCTATTCTCCTGTTAAGATTATACCGAGAAGATAATCTACCAAACTTTAACGGTGATTTTAGAAAGGCACGTCTTAAATTTTTAGCTTTCTCACTAAAATAATCTATAATTCCTTTGGTACTATCTGTTTCAAATTCAAAGGCATAAAACGGTTCCTTATTGTGTTCAAAGTAAGCAGCCTTTACTCTATCTACACCTGTATAAATAGAATCATCTATATACTTATCTGTATAAATCACTTTGAATCGGTCACCAGGTAACAAACGGTTAAAATCTATTGTCCAAGCATAAATTTCATCTGCCATTTTATAGGCTAATCTTTGACTTAAGCCTTTTTCTTCTAAAACAGTTGAAATACCATTGCCTGGTGTAATGACACCTGAGGCTTCTCTTTCGACATACTTTATTGGTTTTCTTCCAGAGTAAGCTTGAATACTATCTTGAAAATCGATAACAACATAGTCTTCCATGTTTGGCTGGTAAATAAAACTTTTTGGGGTTTGTAAACTGTCTTTTGCACATAGTAATGTATAGGGCTTACCTACTTGTAATCTACGAATATCAAAGCTGTCTTTTGCTTTTTCAGCAATCTGAAAAATCTGAGGGTATCCTATATGATTTCGCTCTAATATTTCGCCAAAACTATCTCCTTTTTTTATAGTATCTCGCTTTACTATATAGTTGTCTAGGTTGAAACCAAACTCTATGTGTTCCTTTTTAACTATTGCTAATTCTTCTTTTGGAGCATCTTCAATTTTTTTGTCATTACAACTGAAAAATGCTATACAAATAATAAGTCCTAATAATCTTCTTAGGTGCATTTAGTTTTAATTTTTAAATATTATTACCCCAATTTTTTAATTCATCTTCAGACCACAAATCTGGGAAAAATATACGTCTTTGGTATTTTGGATGCATATATTTTTTCCAATCGCTGCCACCTGTAGCTTCGCCATCACCTATACCGCTTTCAATATAATGTTTGGCTGCATTATAATGAGCCATTACCCAAGTGACATTGACCGTATAATCGTAATGACGCATAGCCTTTACTAAATCTTTATCTTCTCTATCTTTTTTAGGTAACTCTTTAAAGCGTGTCCACAAATTCTTAGTATTGTACGCCTCCATAAATCTTAAAAACTCATCTTTGTAGCGGTCTTCAAAATTTAGAAGTAAAATTGATTTTTTGCCTGTTTTGTGATCCTTACCTGCAGCTTGCCAATACAAATGCTCAAAGGCGTGCGTGTAAGGTGTTTTCCTATCAATATCTTTTCGGAATCTGTAATCTATAAGATTAATAAGCTCGGTTGAGGCAAACTCAATAAAACGATATTGTGCACTTTGAAATCCACTCGCTGGAGTTAAGGTGTATCTAAACTTCATATATTGCTCAACTTCCATACCTTCTCGCATTATGTTAAAGGATGTAGTTAACATATTAAAATATCGAGAGATTCGCATAATTTTTCCCTCAAAGAATTCTGCATTGATACTCTCCTTTTCTGCAACTTGTGAGATTTCCCAAAGAATCATCTTAAAGATAAGCTCATTGATTTGATGATATGCAATAAAAACCATTTCATCTGGTAAAACAGTTCTTTGTTTTTGTAAGCTTAATAAGGCATCGGTTTGTATATAATCCCAATATGTAATAGGCTTGCTATATAGCAGGCCCAAAAGATGATCGTCTGTATCTTGATCTATTTCATCAAACTTATGCTGAAGTGATTTTATTATGTGAGAATAATCTGGTTGGTCGGCCATTGTTAATCAAATTGTACTTCAAAAGAATGTTTAAGTCCTTTGTATTTATCGAGGTCAGCTCTTAACGAACCAACAGCTAAATCTGCTTTTATCCTTAACGGAATTTTATTTTTATCAGCACTCACCCAAAGGGTTAAACTTTCTTCTTCTTTAAATACACGTCCAGCCATAACATAAGGTCTAAACATTAATGTTTTGACTTTTACTCTGCTTCCATTAAGGTTTACTTTTATAGTTTCGCGCCCTAAAAATTTAAGTCTAAAAGGATAATTTTCTTCGTCAAAAAACATATTGAGGGTAACTACATCACCTTTCTTAATATTTTGAGTTTCGTAGTTGTTTCTTAAATAATAAAACGCCGAAACCATGTCTTGTACCTTAGTTTTAGTATCTAAAGTCTTAATGGTCTTATACTTTTTATTATTAACTTTTGCCTTATTATTTATTTGGTCAAAATCAATTTCAATATCTTTTTTATGTCCACCTTCATCAATTTTTCTAATAAACTTATACGGTAATCCCGATTGCGTATCGAAATAACTCTCATATCTGTCTTTTACCTTAAAAAACCACTTAATCGCTCCAGTTGTCCAGCCTTTACCAACGACGTGATAAACATCCTTCCCATTGAGCTTTTTTTGTTTTATATCTAGAGTTGCATTACCAGCTTTAAGCCAACCACTGTAGCTAATACGAAATTTGAACCATTCACCATCTTTAAAAGCAGATTGTGTTTGGGTAAAACTAAATTGAAGCCCCATTACAGCTATAAAAATTAGTAAATATCTTTTCATATCAAATTTGTATTGCAAATGTAACTTTAAAATCTACATTTTATTAGTATTACACTAACATTTACAATTACTATTCCAAAAGTATTAAAACTAAAAAACACCATCAATAGCAGATGGCGTTTTAACGTAAATACAACATTAAATATTATAATGTTCCTCTTTTAGCTTGTTCGCGTTCAATGGATTCAAATAATGCTTTAAAATTACCTGCTCCAAAACCTTTTGCTCCCATACGCTGAATAATTTCGAAAAAGAGTGTTGGTCTATCTTCTACTGGTTTCGTAAAAATCTGTAAAAGATATCCTTCTTCATCAGCATCTATCATAATACCAAGTGACTTTAATTTTTCAATATCTTCACGTAATTCATGATCAAAAACGTCTAAACGTCCTGGTACTGCTTTGTAATATTCTTCTGGCGGTGTTGACAAAAACTCCACACCATTTGAGCGAAGCTGTGATACGGTTTTTATAATATCATCTGTGGCTACGGCAATGTGTTGAACACCTGCGCCTTCATAGAAATCTAAATACTCTTCAATCTGTGAGCGTTTTTTCCCTTCTGCAGGTTCATTAATAGGGAATTTAATTCGGCCATTACCATTAGACATTACTTTACTCATTAATGCTGAATATTCGGTATGTATTTGTTTGTCGTCAAAAGACAAAAAGTTTTCAAAACCCATAACATCTTCATACCATTTTACCCAAACATTCATTTGGTTCCACCCAACATTCCCGACCATATGGTCTATATACTTTAATCCTGCTGATGGCGGATTGTAATCTGATTCCCATTTTTGAAAACCTGGTAAAAATGCACCGTTGTAGTTTTTACGCTCAACAAACATATGTACGGTTTCGCCATAAGTGTATATTCCTGCTCTGACTACTTCTCCAAACTCATCTTTTTCTACAGCAGGTTCCATATACGATTTAGCGCCACGAGATGTAGTTTCCTTGTATGCTTGTCGTGCATCATCGACCCAAAGGGCAATGATTTTTACGCCATCACCATGCTTAACAATATGGTCATTAATTGGAGATTTACTGTTAAGCGGTGTAGTTAACATTAATTTTATTTTGTCCTGGGTTAAGACATAACTTACAGCGTCTTTTGCACCGGTTTCTAAACCTCTATATGCATGCGATTGAAATCCAAAAGCTGTTTTATAAAAGTGAGCAGCTTGTTTTGCATTGCCAACATAAAACTCCACATAATCTGTTCCTAAAAGCGGCAAGAAATCTTGAGCGCCTTCAAATATTTTTTCTAGTCCGTAATTAACGGATTTAACTTCTTTTGCCATGATTTAATTTTTATTTAAAATTGAATCTATATTTATTGAATCTATTTCTTTTTCGATTTCATAGACATCTTCATCTACTTTGAGAGAATCTGTTTCCCATTCGTAATCCTCATAATACTCATAATCATCATTTAGCTGATCTTGTCTTATGCCTTCTAAGACAGCGGTTGAAATGAAGGTTCCGTATATTGCAAACACTACGATAAAAACCAGAAAGGTCAACGAGTTTAGTACCACTGCAATAATATTTATGACTCTGGCCGTATTAACATTAGTATAACTTGATCTATCATACACTTCGGGATTTTCTCTATATACTCTTAAACTCTTATTTGCCATTACTAATCCTGCAATACTTAATCCCAAAGGAATAATTGCAGAAATACCATAACAACAGCAACCAGCAATACCTAATACTATAGCTATTATTCCTAAAACTAATGATGTTGGGTCAGCAGGTAATTTACTTCTAAACATGTGTTTGTATTACTCTATTTTTAATCTTAGAAACTCACTATTCTATCCACGATTTGTAATAATCTTCGTCAGCAATTTTAAGTGCTTCTTCAGTTACTTTTAGTGGTTTAAACGTATCTACCATTACTGCTAATTCATCGGTTTTAACTTTACCTATACTGCGTTCCATAGCTCCAGGATGTGGTCCATGTGGAATGCCTGCTGGATGCAACGAAATATGTCCTGCAGCAATATCATTTCTACTCATAAAATCACCATCTACATAATATAATACCTCATCGCTATCTATATTACTATGATTGTATGGCGCAGGAACAGCTAAAGGATGATAATCGTATAGTCTTGGCACAAAACTACAAACTACAAAGGCATCTGTTTCGAACGTTTGATGCACTGGTGGTGGTTGATGCACACGACCCGTAATTGGTTCGAAATCATGAATAGAAAATGCATACGGGTAATTGTAACCGTCATAACCTACAACATCAAAAGGATGAGATGCATAAACCATATCAAAAATTTCATCTTGTTTTTTAATCTTAATTAAAAAGTCTCCGCTTTCATTATAAGTCTCTAGTTCGTTAGGTTGTCGTAAATCGCGCTCACAAAATGGTGAATGCTCTAACAATTGACCAAACCAATTGCGATAGCGCTTAGGTGTATAAATTGGTCTGTAAGATTCTACAATAAACAGTCGATTATCATCCGTATCAAAATCTATTTTATAAATAATTCCTCTTGGTACTAATAAGTAATCTCCGTATTTAAAATCTAAATTCCCCAGATGAGTTCTTAATTTTCCTGAGCCTTTGTGAATAAAGATTAACTCATCTGCGTCAGTATTTTTATAGAAGTAGTCTTTGGTTGATTCCTTTGGTGCCGATAAAATAATATTACAATCGCTATTGGTTAGCACTACTTTTCTGCTTTCTAAATAATCGCTTTCTGGTGCAACTTTAAAGCCATGAAAACGATACGATTGCATATTATTTGCCTTAGCCACCTTTGGTGCAACGCTGTATTGTTTTTTTATCTCTTTTACTTGAGTTGGTCTCTGCTCGTGATAGCAGTTGGTAGACATACCATCAAATCCTATGGTGCCAAATAGTTGCTCATAGTAAAAACTACCATCAGGCTTTTTAAATTGTGTATGTCGTTTTGGTGGGATTTTCCCTAATTTATGATAAAAAGGCATTTCTTAAGTGTTTAAAAAGTTGATTTGTTTCTACAAGAAATTGTAAAACAAATGTTATGATTTAAAGGTACAAAAAATGCAAAGTTATTCTGGATTCCTTTTGATAAGGAAATGTAAATGAAGTTTTATGTTTTCCCAGAATGGTTTCATATCGACACAAATATCGTAAAAAAATTGAAACAAAAACGAAGCCTAAAACCAAAACCCTAGGTTAAAAAACCAGTAACTTTCTTTCTCTTCTGGTGAGTATGTATACTTAGCTTCTATTGGGCCTAAAAATGTTTCTAATGAATATCCAAGCGCATAACCAGTAAAATCCGGACTAGAGAACCACTCACCATCGTCGAAAATATTATCCTGAATATTAGCAAAATTACCTGATAACATAATATGATGCTTTTTGAATATCTCGTAATCTATTGTAACATCAGCCTTAACAAAACTGTTGCCAACTATTGACAAATAATCATAGCCATAAAATGAATTGAAATTATTGATGAAATTATAACCATAACCGCCAAAAGCAAAGTTGAGAAAGTTGGTAGAACGATCTCCTAGCTGGAATCCTCCTGATGTTTGAAAATGTAAGGACAGTTTATCAAGCGGACTAACTGCATAACCAATATCTGCTTTTGCAATAGAGAACGGTTCAAAGTCAGTATTAAAACCACTTGCACCAATATACCAATGAATATCACCATTAAACCAAACACCATTATTAGGAAAAAATCTATTGTCGTAAGTGTCAATTTTTAATCCGCCATATAGACTAAAATAATCTGTGTTTTCGAATGTAAAATCACTTTGATTTGTACTATTAAGATTTTCCGTTGTTATTTTTAGTCGCTTATGTTCAAACCCAGATTTAATTTCAAATTCTTTCGCTAATAATGTCTGAAAATAAATTCGGTTTGTTTGATCTTGAAGTTCTACATCAACCTTATTTAAACTAGTTAAAAGCGGGTTATTGGGTTGTAAAACCAAATTGGCATTTACGCGTCTATCAAACTGATTATACCTAGAACTTAGGCCAATACTTACATAAAACCCCTTATCAATGAAGTAATTAAAATCGTATCGGATGTTATCCCCAAGACCAATATCTAATGATGCAATATCATTTTTAGAGATTAATCTTTTTTGTGTGAGATTTACCAAAGCTGCACTTTTATAAAGCCCATCGTAATGCACTCCTAGTTTAAGATAGGTACTTGTGTTTGTTTCTCTAATTTTTGCTTCTAAATCGTATTCATCTGTATTAGGAACAGGTTTCAACTTATACCTAAACGTGTCAAAGTTATTGGTAGCTACTAAATTGTTTACCCCTTTATCTAGCTTACTATAGGCAATATTATCATCGCCTTTAAGCTTCAATTTACCTAATATATATGACCTTGTGTAACGCTCATTACCCGATAAATTAATTTGCCTAATCTTTAAACTATCTTTTATTTTAGGAACAGATCTTTCTATTGAAGCACTTTGCTTTTCCTTTAATTGAACAAGTTCTTTTAACCTTTCTTTTGCTGCTACTTCACCCGTTTTTACAATATCTCTTCCTTCACTAAAAGAAATAACAGAAAAGTTGGTGATGTCTGGCTTAATATAGATATCTGTAAGTTTTCGTTTAACTTTCATGTCGTTTATGGTCCTGAAATTATTAATCTGAACCAATATTTCTGGTGCCGACTGTAATGCCTCTCTATCCTTTAAACCATCCTGAACATCTACACCGATAATAATGTCCATTCCTTTTGCCCTAAGCTCCTCAATAGGATAATTATTGGTAACACCACCATCTATATAAATACTATTATTGATTTCTACTGGTTGAAATAAAGATGGAAAAGCGCCACTAGCTAAAACAGCCTCAGCTAAATTTCCTTTATTCATCATTTCAGGTTCGCCTGTTTCGATATTGGTAGCTATACAAAAAAATGGAATTGGTAAAGATTCGAAATCTGAAATCTCATTAACTGGCAACATTAATTTATAAAGTAAATTGTAAACGTTTTGTCCACGAGATAATCCAGAAGGTAATTTTACTTTAAACTTTTGAAAAGGTAAACTAAGTGCGTAACGCTCAGAATTATTACGCTCTACTAATGATTTTGAATTCCTAGAAAACTTATCATTAATTAAAGCATCAAAATCAATTGATTTAAATATGGAGTCTAGCTGTTTTCCGGAGTAACCGGAAGCATATAATGAGCCTATTATGGCGCCCATACTTGTACCCGCAATATAGTCTATTTTAATACCTAAACTATCTATAACTTTAAGCGTACCTATATGTGCAAATCCTTTTGCTCCACCACCACTTAATACTAAACCAACTTTAGGTTCTTGGTTAGATTGCGCATTTAAGCTAGCTGAACCAAGCAGAAGAAAAGCCACTAAAAAAGTAAAACAATATTTTAATTTTCTTCTCAATTACTCTTTATGATAATAGTTATAAACTTTATTTGCTCTAGATACTCCAACAACAGCTTCTAATTCATCTAATTTTGCATTGGCAATGCGCTTCACTGTCTTAAAATGTTTCATCAAATCAATTATTGTTTGTTCTCCTACGCCAGGTATATTTTCTAACTCTGTTTTTAGAGCACCTTTACTTCGTCTATTTCTATGGTGTTCTATACCAAAACGATGTGCCTCATTTCTTAGCTGCTGAATAATTTTTAGTGTCTCGCTTTTTTTATCTAAATATAAAGGAATTGGGTCATCGGGATAAAATAATTCTTCCAAACGTTTAGCAATTCCGATAATAGCAATTTTTCCTCTCAAATTTAATTCATCCAAGCTCTTTAGTGCAGAAGACAATTGTCCTTTACCTCCATCAATAATTATGAGTTGAGGCAACGATTGTTCCTCATCCAGTAAACGCTTATAACGCCTATAAACGACTTCTTCCATAGATGCAAAATCATCAGGACCTTCAACTGTTTTGATATTAAAATGTCGGTAGTCTTTTTTGCTCGGCTTTCCATCTTTAAACACTACGCATGCTGCAACAGGATTTGTACCTTGAATATTAGAATTATCAAAACACTCGATATGCCTTGGTTCTTCAGATAATCGTAAATCAGCTTTCATCTGAGCCATGATTCGGTTAGCATGTCTATCAGGGTCAGTAATCTTTATTTGTTTCAGCTTATCTAATCGATAATATTTTGCATTACGAAGTGATAAATCTAAGATCTTTCGTTTATCACCTAATTTAGGTACAGTCACTTTTAATTCGTTTCCTAAATCTACATCAAATGGCACATACACTTCCTTGGAAAGCGAATGAAAGCGTTGACGAATTTCGGTAATAGCTATTTCCAACAAGGATTTGTCTTCTTCTTGCAGTTTTTTCTTAATCTCTAACGTATGTGATCGAATAATTGAGCCATAAGACAATTGTAAAAAATTAACATAGGCATAACTTCCATCACTTACTATTGTGAACACATCGACGTTGCTAATCTTTGGGTTAACTACGGTAGATTTGGACTGATAATTTTCAAGTATATCGAGTTTTTCTTTCACTCTTTGTGCTTCTTCAAACTGCATATTCTGAGCAAAATATTTCATTTGCTCTCTAAACTGATTTAATGAATCCTTAAAGTTTCCTTTTAGAATTTCCCTAATAGCTGTAACATTCGAGTGATATTCTTCTTCTTCTTCAAGTCCTTCGCATGCGCCTTTACAATTGCCCAAATGAAACTCTAAACAACGTTTGTATTTTCCGGCTTCAATTTTCTCTTTAGATAAATGGTAATTACATGTACGTAACTGGTAAAGCCCTTTAATTAAATCCAAAAGTGTTTTTACAGTTTTCATACTAGTATATGGCCCAAAATACTCTGAACCATCCTTAAATACTCTGCGTGTAGAAAATACTCTTGGGAAACGTTCATTTTTGACACATATCCAAGGATAAGATTTATCATCCTTAAGCATAACGTTATACTTTGGCTGATACTTTTTTATGAGATTATTCTCTAACAGCAACGCATCACTTTCGGTCTCGACTACAATATGCTTTACTGAAGCAATATTCTTAACCAAAACACGTGTTTTTCCATAATCATGATGCTTAGTAAAATAGGAGCTTACACGCTTTTTTAACTGTTTTGCCTTACCAACATAAATTAAATTATTATCCTTATCAAAATACTGGTAAACACCAGGTTGATTTGGCAGTGTTTTTATCTGAATATCTAATGTAGTTTCTGACATCGACTCAAAGGTATATAAAAGTATAGATTTATATTAAATTTGACGAAGACCAAATACTTTTTAACTTTAGCAATTAAAGCACTTCAACAATGAATATTGTTATACTTTCTAGAAATGAAAACTTATATTCTACTAGACGACTGATAGAAGAAGGTGAAAATCGTGGACATGAAATAGAAATTATCGACCCATTGAAGTGTGATATTATCATTGAAAAAGAAAAACCAACACTTTTTTACAAAGACCGATACTTAGACTATGTAGACGCAATTATCCCTAGAATTGGAGCATCAGTAACATTTTTTGGATGTGCTGTTGTGCGACAGTTTGAAATGATGAACGTCTTTACAACCGTTACATCTGATGCTATAATTAGGTCTCGTGACAAACTTCGTAGTTTTCAACGCTTGTCAAAAGCTGGTGTCGGCATGCCAAAAACGGTATTTACTAATTATTCTCGTGATGTGGAAGAAGTCTTAAATCATGTTGGTGGTCCACCAGTAATTATAAAGCTTTTAGAAGGTACTCAAGGACTTGGTGTGGTATTGGCTGAGTCTAAAAATGCCGCCGAATCTGTACTAGAAGCATTCAATGGACTACAAGCAAGAGCTCTTGTTCAAGAATATATTGAAGAAGCAAAAGGTGCCGACTTAAGAGCATTAATTGTTGATGGACAAGTCGTTGGTGCAATGAAACGCCAAGGCAAAGAGGGCGAATTTAGATCCAATTTACATCGTGGTGGAAAAGCTGATTATATTAGGCTATCTGAAGATGAACTTAAATTAGCCATTAAAGCTGCACGAGCACTTAAATTACCTGTTTGCGGTGTGGATATGTTACAATCCAATCGCGGACCTTTACTTATGGAAGTAAATTCTACACCGGGTTTAGAAGGTATAGAGCGTGCTACACAAAAGAATATTGCTAGAGCAATAATTACATTTATTGAAAGAAATAGAAAATAATAATTGATAGAATAGAGTTCTCTAATTGACGAGAAATAACTATGAGTGAAAAGGAAGTATTACACATTTTAGGCAAAAAAGTTGCTCTTGGTGAAAGTGCGAAGGTAAGCTTTAACGTTGCTAAATTGCATACACAAAACCGAATTGATGTTCCTGTAATTATAGAGCGTTCTAAAGTACCTGGACCTACAATTTTAATTACTGCAGGTATTCATGGAGATGAGGTAAATGGTGTAGAAATTGTGCGTCAAGTTATTGCTAAAGGCATTAATAAACCTAAACGTGGTACCATTATTTGTATACCACTAATTAATGTTTTTGGATTTATTCAAATGGAACGTATGTTTCCTGATGGACGTGATTTAAACCGTGTATTTCCAGGCACCAAAACTGGATCTTTGGCGAGTCGTGTTGCTCATAAACTAATGACCGAAATTGTACCCCATGCTGATTTAATTTTAGATTTTCATACTGGTGGTGCAGATCGCTTCAATGCTGCTCAAATACGTATTGTTAAAGACGAAGTGGTCCTCGATGAACTTGCATATGTATTTGGTGCACCTTTTGTATTTTACTCTAAAAATTTGAATAAATCGTTTAGAAATTCTTGTTATAAATTAGGTATACCAATGCTTCTTTTTGAAGGCGGTAAATCATTCCATATAGATAATACAATTACTAATACTGGTGTAAATGGTGTGAAACGTGTATTAGGTCATCTTGAAATGTTGGGTCGAAAATTCAAGGTTTCAAAACCTAAAAAACATTGCGTGAAAATTAGCGAAAGTAAGTGGTTGCGGGCAAAATACTCGGGAATGTTTAAGGCAACAGTTAGTATAAATACGAAAGTAGAAAAGGGTGATGTTATTGGTAATATTACTGACCCATATGGTAGTTTTAATCACTTTGTAAAAGCGCCAAATAGTGGTTATATTTTTAACGTTAATCAATCTCCAATTATATATCAGGGTGATGCTATTTTTCATATTTCTACAAAGTATAGCGATTAATGACCAAGTCTAAATTTCGAAAAAAATATAAAGCTCTACGTCAAAATTTAAGTTCTGAGACAATAGAAGATCAAAGCTTAGCGATAGCAAACAATCTTCTAAAATTAGATATTTGGAACTTTGACTTTTACCATATATTCTTAACAATTGAAGAGCAAAAAGAGGTTAATACCGAATATATCCTGAATATACTTGCCGGAAAGGATAAAAATATCGTAATCTCAAAAAGTAATTTTGAAGACTATTCAATGTCACATTACCTTCTGACTGACAATACCAAACTCAAAAAAAACACATATAATATTCCCGAACCCGTTAATGGCATTCCTATCAAAACAACACAACTTGATGTTGTTTTTGTTCCTCTATTAGCCTTTGATAAATTAGGTAATCGTATTGGTTATGGTAAGGGGTTTTATGACCGGTTTTTATCTAATTGTAAACCCAACACCGTTAAGATAGGGTTATCATTTTTTGAAGCTGATACTCATAACTTCAAAACTTCCACTGATGATATTAAACTAGATTATTGTGTGACTCCCAGGAAGAATTATCGCTTTAATGTAAAGTGACCTGTAAATTGTCTACCATCTTGTCGGTCTACGACAAACCAATAATCGCTAGTTGGCATTAATTTGCCATTATAAGTACCATCCCAACCTGAAGCTGTAGGACTTATCTGTTTTAAAAGCTTACCATAACGGTCAAATATTCTTATCACATTAGCAGGTTCAGTAAAACCATTGATAATTTGCCAACTATCATTATAACCGTCACCATTAGGTGTAAAGAATCTAGGGTAGCCTAATAAATAAACCGTTTCCTCTACGATACCACAACCTAATTTATCTCTTACATAAACCGTGTATTCATCTAATAATAAGTTTGTGAATATATTAGAATCTTGATATACAAACCCATCAATCGAGTATTCATAGTCTCCATTACCTGTAACACTTACAGTAATGCTATTATCTGTTTGTGTCCAATCTTCTGTTTCAATCGCCGTTATAGTTGCAATATTAGATTGTGTTACGGTAATGGTTTTTTCTGTTTCACAGATGAAACCGCCATAATCATTCCAAGCTCTTATTGTTAGATTTTGTGGTGCATCTACAGTAATAATTCGTGTCGTTTCTCCATTAGACCATAAATAATGATCATACCCAGCGTCTGCTTCAATATCTATAGAACTCCCTTCACATATTGGCCATATGTCATCCATTAATAATACAGGTTGCTCACGCACATAAATATCAAACTGCGTCGTTGTATAGCAATCTGGTGAAATCCTATTTTCTAAACGCACATAAATAGTCTGAGGATTTTGAATATTAGTAAAGTTATCTGGCAATTGGTTGTCGTCTTGTTCAGCATTTAAAAGACTTAGATAATATTTTACATTAAAGTCGTTTGGATTTAGACCGTTTAAGATCTCATTGTCTTTATCACTGAGCATAAAACTCTCCTCACCATCATTAGTGTCATCGTCACAAACATCGAAGTTTGTAGGAGCAGTTGCTATAGGAAATACATTAACGCCTAATTGAAAACTAGTCGTGGCAAAACAGTTTGGGTTATTTCGGTTTTGGATTCTAGCAAATAGCGATGTCGATAAACTATTTATTAGATATGTATTAGGTAAGGGAATTGCATTAATATCTTCTGCATCTATTGGGTTATCAAAATAGAACACCTCAAATATTGCACCTGACTGACTTCCTAATATTTGATTATTGTAATCAGACAATGTAAACAGTTCTTCACCATCATTTGATGCATCATCGCATATAAAATCATTTAAAATTGTATTTGCAACCGGTAACTCATCAACAATAAAATTTATAGTGGTTTCATCAAAACAGGTGCTGCTCAATATATTTTCGACTCTTGCGGTTATTGTTTGTGTATCACTAAAAAATGGATTTGGTAATGGGCTAGGTAATGGATTGCCATTAGTATCGGTATAAAAAATTAGCATTCCTGTTTGCCCATTTAGTAATGTGGCTTCAATGGTACTAGTATCGAAATTAAAAAACCCATCTGTATCATCATCGCATACACGCTGGTCCGGCACTATATTAGCAACTGCAGCTGCTTGAACTATAAAGTTCAATGTGGTTTCTCCAAAACATGCACCGTTAGGATCTTGAGAAGAATCACTTGTGACTCTTACTATTATATCTTGCGTGCCCGATAAAAACGGATTTGGTAATGGGCTCGGTAGCGGGTTCCCTAACGCATCTGTATAAGTCACAGTCACATTAGTCTGTCCTTGCAGCACCTCTGCTTCAATAGATGTTGTATCGAATGGGTATAAACCATCACCATCAGCATCACATTGTTCTGCTATGAGCACCGGATTGGCGATTGGATTGGGTTCTACATTAAGGGTAATATGATGCCCTAGCCCCAGACAATCATTATCCAATTCGCTATCTACTCTAACATATATATCTTGTGTATTTGGAGAACCAACATTTCTATAGTTCGAAATATCAACTATAGGATTAGTCTCGGCTAATGCGTCCATCTCATTTTGGTAATAACTTACGGAAATTTGTTGGCCTAAAGGAAACAAAGCTCTTATATCGGCATCCGCCGAACTAAAATCAAATGCCGAAATACCATCAGTATTTGTTCCATTTATAGGATCATCACAAGCATAAAACGTTCTTAAAAATGTACTTGGAATTTGAGTTGTCGAGACTATCAAGTTTACTTCTGCCGTTGCAAAACATTCTTCCGAACTTTCTACTCTTGCCCAAACAACATCAGCACTTACGTTTTGGTTTGTATAAGTGGTCTCATTAGGTATTGGGGCATTGCCGTTATCGGCATCTAAAGGACTCTCATGAAAAGTAATAGTCTCATTCATGTAATTAGGAGATAACTCTTCATAAACTTCAGTTAAATTGAATGATGAAAACCCATCTGTATCATCATCGCATTGCCTTAAACTCACCACTGGAGTAACCGTTGGACTAGGAAAGACCTCTATTGATAATGTTGCAACACAATCTGAACTTGTTGAGTATGTAATATCTGTTGTACCTATTGAAAGCGCAGTGACCTCACCCGAATCATTGACAGTAGCAACCGAATTATTTGAAGACGCCCAAGGGGTTAATGTATTAGGTACTCCTGAGCTTACAAGTTGCACCATATCACCTAGACATAATTCGGAAGGACCATTAAGTTCTGCTTCTCCTATAGATAAGTTAATCGCATTACTTTGTATGCAGTTATTAAATGATTCAACCTTAATTCTATATAGAGAGCTCGTTGGTAAATTTCCTGGTATAGTACAACTTATAATGCCGCTTGTATTTGTAGTAATGGTTCCAATGGTTATGTCATTAGTAAAATCACCGAATTCATCACTCAATGATGCCGTAAACGTTGAGTCTGAATTAAAATTACCTGTTAGTGTAAATGTTAAATCGAATGTTTGACTTGAACAAAATGAAAGTGGTGGATCAGGGTCATCAATTTGTATATTGTTGAGAACATCTTCATAGACAGATAATAAAATCTCACCGTTAGACTGGTAAACCACTAAAATATTGTCTGTCGTTGGGCTTCTATCTATATTATGACTATCTCCATTTGCCACAATAATTGGAGTTCCAAAAGTTTCACCTTGGTTTGAACTTATGGCAATGATTAAATCGCCATCCAAAGATCTGTAGCCATCAATAAGTGTTCCTCTATCATCTGCATATAAAGTTCTACCTTCACTAGACAAAATATTTTCTCCTAATACGATTGGTGTTAATATGCCGGTAGTAACATCAATTTTATATCCGATTTCTGAAGAAATAGAAAGCTCACCACCACCTACAAAAATAAAAGTACCGCAGGGACCATCACTCAACGCATAGCTTGAAAAAAAAACTTGTTCTGGCGGCGTTAATGTTGTTTCTATAACACTTGCGCCTTCATCATTGCTTTCAAACAAACGTAAATTGGGGTCATCCATTGGGAGATATACTTTACCATTCTCGTCTGTTAAAACATCTGCATATACCATGAATGCTCCTGTGTCAACACTATTAAAAGAACCAATTCCTTGATTATTATTTGAATATAATCTTCTGCCATTTTGTTCTGTAATATAAATATTAGGACCAAAATTAGCCATGTGCAAACGTGTTACGTCTGACGCTCCTATTATTTCTGGTGTTTCAAAGCTAGCTGCTTGATCAACGCTTCTAGTTAAATTAATGTTGCCGTTAGCAATCCAAGCAACAAACACAATCCCATCATCATTAACCGTGAGTTCGGGTTCTGCATTAGTTGCCGTAGCAACCAATACACTCGGTAAAAAGTCTTGACCCCCATTTACACTTTTAGCTATTCGAATTTCAATAGAATTTGAATAAACAACGTAGATATTTCCTGAATTATCAATGGCTACATTTCTACTTGTATTTGCACTACCTATAGAATTATCAGTACCAAAATCACTCACAGGCACACCAGAATAAAGTGGCGCTTGAGCCAATGATATAAATGATAAAAGCATAATCCCTATGTGGACAATACACAATAAAAAATTCACTTTTTTAGATGCCATTTTTCAATTTTAAAATACGTATTTAGCTAAAAGCTTTTTTATTAAACACAATCAATATACCAATTCCCGTACTAATTGCAACATCAGCTATATTAAAAACAGGATCAAAAAAAGAAAACTGTTTACCTCCAATTACTGGTAGCCAGTCTGGTAAAAATCCATCATACAGTGGAAAATGAAGCATATCTACAACCTTGCCATAAAATACACCAGCATAACCACCACTTTCTGGTAAAAAAGTAGCTACTTGCCCGTAGCTATCATTAAATAGTATTCCGTAAAATACTGAATCTATAATGTTCCCTAAAGCTCCAGCAAAAATGAGTGAAATAGCAAAAACTAATGTTTTCGATTTTTGCTTTTTAATGGTACTTCTTAACCAGAAACCAATACCTATTACTGCAACAATTCTGAAAAGCGTTAGTATTAGCTTTGCAGTGCTATCTGTTATAAACGAAAAGAAATCGCTCAATTTTGTGCCCCAAGCCATTCCATCATTTTCAACAAAAACTAGATGAAACCAAGAGAATGCTGTAATATCTTCACCAAGTTGAAAGTGAAGTTTTACATATATTTTACTGATTTGATCAATCAATAAAATTATAAGAATTATTGCTAAGGACTTTTTTAGTGTCATTTAACTGTTTACTGTTCTAACTTTTCTACCTTAATATTTCCTTTATTGGTTTTAAGCCGCCAAACATTAAAACCCATTATATCATTTGGAAAATCTACCAATCCATGTCGGGAATCGGTTTCTATTATAGCATTATTTGTTTTGGCAAAAATATTTCCGTCTATAGTTTGAATTGTAGCTAGTCTTGCATAACCTTCAATATTACAACCTCCTTGCTCTAAATTAAGTTTTAATTCAAGAAAATCACCCTTAACATTTACCGATCCAACATCACTTTTAACGGATAACTTTAAATTTTCTGGTAATTCTATTTTTAAGGTCGCTGCTACAACTTTATGTGCATTGCGCTTATCATCTGGTGTTTTATATAAAGTTGTATGCTCAAGTTTTAAAAATAACTGATTGCCTTTGATTTCTGAAATGACACTAACATCATTTTGATATTCGCCATCTGTAATTGATGACACTGTAATCTTATCCGTATCTAATGTATTAACCGAAATATTGAAAATTTGATCGCCATCAACTCTAATATCAGAAATGCCATTGGCTTGAAATATATTTTGAGACGTGTTTTGACTAAAACCAAAACTACATACTAAAAACACAAAAGAGACTAAAAAAGTCTTGAAATTAGGCTTCCAAGACTTTGTAATAAGTTTACTATCCAAAATAAGCAGGATTTTATTTTTGCATATTCTTCGCTTCGATGCTCAATGTAGCATGAGGTACTAACTTAAGACGTTCAGGATTTATTAATTTTCCTGTTACCCTACACACGCCATAGGTTTTATTCTCTATACGGATTAATGCATTTTTAAGGTCTCGAATAAATTTTTCTTGCCTGATTGCTAACTGAGAATTAGATTCTTTACTCATGGTAGCACTACCTTCATCAAATGCTTTAAAAGTTGGAGAAGTATCATCGGTTCCATTATTATGGTCGTTCATGTATGCACTTTTAATTAATTCTAAATCGTGCTCTGCTTTGTCTATCTTTTCTTGAATTAAAACTCTAAATTCTTCTAATTCTTTATCCGAGTATCTATTTTTAGCTTCTGTTGCCATATTTATTTTTTTTGAATAAACAACTTGGTATTTACATCATCAAAGGTAATCTCGATACCAGTGTTTAAATTATCTACTATTTTTAAGTTATCCGTTAGGGTTTCTTCTTTAATATAAGCTTCATTTGCATTTACTGCAGCAATAATATTTGCATCACTTTGCAGTTTTACATTGATTCTATCTGTAACCTCAAAACCTGAATCTTTTCGTAAATTCTGAATTCGGTTTACTAATTCTCTTGCAATTCCTTCTTCACGTAAACCGTCAGTAATTGTTACATCTAGTGCAACTGTCAATGAACCTTCATTAGCCACAAGCCATCCTTCGATATCTTGTGAAGTAATCTCAACGTCTTCAAGCCCTAATGTAATATTTTTTCCATTAATATCAAGGTCAAAATTACCGTTTTGCTCTATTTTATTAATATCATCTGTTGTAAAACTAGAAACTGCTGCTGCAATCTGCTTCATATCTCTGCCAAATCGTGGACCAAGTGCTTTAAAGTTTGGCTTAATTTGTTTTACCAAAATTTCTGAAGCATCTTCTAACAACTCAATTTCTTTTATATTAACTTCATGCCTAATAAGGTCCGAAACAGCTTCAATCTCTTCAATCTGTTGCTTACTCGTTACAGGAATCATAATTTTTTGAAGTGGCTGACGTACTTTTATTTTTTCCTTAGCTCTTAACGACAATACTAATGACGATATGGTTTGAGCATTCTCCATTTTGCGCTCAAGTGCCTTATCTATTGCTGTTTCATCAGCTATCGGAAACTCTGCTAAATGCACACTTTGATAGGATTCTTTATGGGTTACGGCATTTAAGTCCAAATACAATCTATCCATAAAGAATGGTGCAATTGGTGCTCCAAGTTTAGCTATTGTAACCATGCACGTGTATAGCGTTTGGTAAGCCGAAATTTTATCGGTTTGGTAATCACCTTTCCAGAAACGCCTTCTGCTTAAACGTACATACCAGTTACTTAAAAACTCTTGGGTGAAGTTTGAAATAGCTCTAGCTGCTTTTGTAGGTTCGTAATCAGAATAAAATGCATCAACCTTTTTTATCAAGGTATTTAATTCTGAAAGAATCCATCGGTCTATTTCTGGACGCTCTTGCAATGCAATATCTGCTTCAGAATAATTAAATCCATCTAAGTTTGTATACAATGAAAAGAACGAATACGTATTATAAAGTGTTCCGAAGAACTTACGCTTTACTTCTTCTACACCATCAATATCAAACTTAAGGTTATCCCAAGGATTTGCATTACTTATCATGTACCAACGTGTAGCATCAGCGCCATGATTTGCAAGTGTTTCGAATGGATCAACCGCGTTACCCAAACGCTTAGACATTTTTTGTCCGTTTTTATCTAAAACCAATCCGTTTGAAACTACATTTTTATAAGCAACCGAATCAAACACCATTGTACCTATTGCATGCAGCGTATAAAACCAACCACGTGTTTGGTCAACGCCTTCTGCTATAAAATCTGCAGGGAAAGATTTATTATTATCTATGAGTGCTTTGTTTTCAAAAGGATAATGCCATTGTGCGTAAGGCATAGAACCTGAATCGAACCATACATCAATTAAATCACTTTCGCGACGCATTGGCTGACCAGAATCTGAAACTAATACAATTTTATCGACCACATTTTTATGAAGATCAATCTTTTCATAGTTCTCTTCAGACATGTTGCCCACTTCGAAACTTTGAAAAATATCGGCTTCAAGAACATCAGCCGCCACAGCTTTTTGCATTTCAGCTTTAAGTTCTTCTACAGATCCAATACATTTCTGCTCTTTTCCATCTTCCGTTCTCCAAATTGGTAGTGGAATACCCCAAAAACGTGAACGTGATAAATTCCAATCATTTGCATTGGCTAGCCAATTACCAAAACGACCTTCGCCAGTAGATTTTGGTTTCCAATTAATTGTAGTATTTAATTGGTGCATTCTATCTTTTACATCTGTGACTTTAATAAACCAAGAATCTAATGGGTAATAGAGAATTGGCTTATCTGTACGCCAGCAATTAGGATAGCTGTGCTTATATTTTTCAACCTTAAAGGCTTTATTTTCTGTCTTTAATTTTATGGCTAATTCTACATCAACTGATTTTTCTGGTGCTTCGCCATCATTGTAGTATTCGTTCTTTACATACTTACCTGCAAACTCTCCCAGTTCTGGTCTAAAGCGTCCTTGCAGATCTACTAATGGCACCAAGTTGTCATTCTCATCTTTGACCAACATTGGAGGAACTTCTGGTGTAGCTTGCTTCGCAACCAAGGCATCATCAGCACCAAAAGTTGGTGCAGTATGCACGATACCTGTTCCGTCTTCGGTAGTTACAAAATCTCCAGAGATAACTCTAAACGCATTTTCAGGGTTGTCATTTGGTAAGGCGTAGTCGAGAAGTTGTTTGTATCTTATACCAACCAAGTCTTTACCAACGAATGCTTTAACTACATAAAATGGAATTTTTTTATCTCCAGAATTGTAGGTTAACAAATCTTGCTTCTCCTCAACTTGCTCGTACTTTCCAGAGAATTGTTTTGCAACTAAATTCTTTGCCAGAACCACATTCATAGGTTCGAATGTATACTGATTGTATGTTTCTACAAGTACGTATTCTATTTTTGGTCCAACAGTCAATGCAGTATTACTTGGTAATGTCCAAGGTGTTGTTGTCCAAGCTAAGAAATAAATATCACCTTCGTTTTGAAGAAAATCAGGCAAGGTGTCTTCTATGGCTTTAAATTGTGCTACAACAGTAGTGTCGGTTACATCTTGGTACGTACCTGGTTGATTTAGCTCATGCGAACTTAAACCAGTTCCTGCTTTTGGCGAATATGGCTGAATTGTATAGCCTTTGTATAACAAGTTTTTATCGTAAATCTGCTTAAGTAACCACCAAACAGATTCCATGTATTTAGACTTATACGTAATATATGGGTCATCCATATCTACCCAATAGCCCATTTTTTGCGTTAGGTCATTCCAAATGTCAGTATAACGCATTACCGCTTTTTTACAAGCTTCGTTATACGCTTCTATGGTAATCTTAGTGCCAATATCCTCTTTGGTAATACCTAATTCTTTCTCTACACCAAGTTCAACAGGCAACCCGTGCGTATCCCAACCTGCTTTGCGCTTTACTTGAAAGCCTTTCATGGTTTTATAGCGAGGAAAAATATCTTTAATAGCGCGTGCTAAAACGTGGTGTACACCTGGCAAACCATTAGCCGAAGGTGGACCTTCGAAAAACACATATGGTTCATGGCCTTCGCGAGTGCTTACACTTTTTTCGAAGATGTTATTGTCTTCCCAGTAATTGCTTATTTCTTCAGCAACATTTGGCAAGTTAAGTCCTTTATATTCAGTGAACTTTTGGCTCATTTTTCGCAATTCTTATAAGGATGCGAAAATAACAATTTTTGATTAAAATTGTCCTTCCAAAGGTATGTAGATCTCTAGATTTCTGAAATTAGAATATAATTAATCCAAATCTGTACAGTAATCATTGTAATATCGAACCAAATCCGGTAACGTAGCCCATCTGAACTCATGGCTCTTAATCCGTTTATTAATTCCAGGACATTCGCCAAAATATGTTCTAATGGTCTTCTTAAAATTACCCTTAAGCCTAATAGCATAGTCTTCTGAATCTCTCTTTACATAATATTTATTTTTAGAATATTGGTAATTGCTTGGAAACTTTCCTCCAATTCCATTATCAACAAAATTTGAACCTCCTATCACAGACCTAACCACAAATAACTTTACTTCTCCAAACTCTAAAACCTCTAATAACGATGGATACCTTCTAAAATTCTTTGTAAAGACATATTCAAAATTTCGTTCAAACTCAAAACCATGAAACGTCACACCAGTTACAATATCTCCTGTCCATATATCAGGTTCGTCTTCTAAGCTTAACCTAAACTCAATTCTATTACCGCCAAGAATAGAAGCATACCCTTTGATGGACTCACCTTCTTTAAAATGCAAAGTAGCTTCTTGATTTTGAGCGTAATTAAGCATAGTAGAAAATACCACAAGTATTAGTATTAATTTTTTTAATATCATGGTATTAATCAAAAGACGTTTCATTTTCAATATTTACGATATTATTTTTTATAGCATAAATAACCAAGCCAGCAATATTTCTGGTCTCAGTTTTTAACATTAAAGAGCGTCTATGAACTTCTACAGTTCTTGCACTTATGCCAATACTATCTGCTATTTGTTTAGCAGTATATTGCTTGCAAATAAGCTCTAAAATTTCTAATTCTCGGGAGCTAATAAAATCTGCATCTAGTGCGGATTTTACAGTTTTATTTGATCTGCTTTTCTTATTCTCTTGTATGTATTGAAATACTTTTCCATTATAATAAAAGCCTTTATTATATACTTCTCTGATGGTCTTTGTCATTAGCGAAGGCGTACTATTCTTTGCCAAATATGCCACTGCCCCAATAGAAATCATATTTAAAATAAATGGCTTAGAATAATAACTTGTCAATGCAATTATTTTTATATCTGGAAACCTTTCAGATAGAATTTTAGTCGCTTCAACACCATTAAGCACTGGCATTTTTAAATCCGTAATTATAATATCTGGTTTTTGTCTTAGACTTTTTAGTTTAGTTAATAAGTCTTCTCCATTTTCTGCATCAAAGACAACATGTATATCTTCTTCATTTTGGAGAATCGCCATTAATCCTTGACGAAATAACAACTCATCATCTGCAATTGCAATTTTAATTTTTTGACTCATTAACTCCTATAATTATAAAACGGCTTCCATCATTTAGTGTACTTTCTATAATCAATTCACCGTTTAAAATTTTCACTCTGCTTTTTATATTTTGCAAGCCAATTCCAGGTTTTTCCTTTACTAAATTAACATTAAACCCTTTACCGTTATCTTCGTATATAATCTTAAATTCGCCTGAATTATTCTCTGATTTAATATTTAATTCGGAAGCCTTGCCGTGACGAATAGAGTTATTTATTAACTCTTGAAAAATACGAAAAACATGTAATTCACTGGTTCTCGTTAATTTTAATTCCTCAAGTTCATGCGCTATTATAAGATCTGTATTTCTACTAAACTCTTCAAATAATTCTTCTAAAGCGGCTTTAAGTCCAAATTTATCCAAGATAGGCGGCAGAAGATCATGTGCTATTTTCCGTGAACTATCTAAGGTTGTTGAGGTAATATCCAGAATTTGATTTAACGTGGCTCTTTGCTTTTGATTTGTCTCTTTATCACTTAAAAGCACATTTGTTGACAGACTGATAATATTTAATTTTGAGCTTATAGCATCATGTAAGTCTTGCGCAATACGTTTACGTTCTGTTTCCTGGATACTAATTGAAGTCTGTAATATCTTCTCTTGGTGTGCAATTTTCAAATCGGCTTTTTCAAGCTCTTTTTTAATGATTTTTTTTCGTGAAAAGTAGAAGAATAGAATAATTCCTATACTTACTAAAACCAAAAAAATTATTGAAAATATTAATACAACAATTAATCGACTTTCATCCGCATGTAGTTCCTGTACCATTCAAAAAAGATTAAACCAAAATAAACTACAAGAAAATATCGATTTAAAGTCCATAATAGGTCTAAGAAATCTCTGTAGTTATTTCCATTGGTATTCGCAAAATTGAGTACCATAAATAATAGTATACTTACAATTTTATAAACAACTAGGCCTATTGTAACATAGATAAATTTTAGTGGAGCACTTATGGAATTATATAAATGCATAGCCGAAAAAACAAGTATCGGCAATGAACAAAGTAAAATTTCTAATGGATCAAAAGGTTTTAAGTTATACATATCTAAGCCATGAAATCCGAAAAGTGATAAAAGTGCAATAAACACAACAATAACAGTAATATCAATTTTGTTTCGTTGTTTCTTATTAAGAAGTTCTCTAAAAAAGAAAATTAATGTTATGAACTCTATTACAAAATAAACATGTGAAAATATAAGATTATTAATCCTGTTCATGGCCATCAAACCAGATACTGTATTGATAACTGTAATACTGCACAAATACAAACAAAAGAACACATATGGCCTATTATGGGCATTTTTTGAATATGTAAATAAATACACAACTGCCAATGGAAGAAAACCAAAAACACCTACTAACCTTAGTATATTGTCCATACTGCTAATTACCAGTAAATTAACTGTGATTTAGCGGACTATTCTCATCACAATCATCAGGGCAACCCATGGAAAAGTCAAAAGCACCACTACCAGTTAATTCTGATTTTTCATAAGGTGGATTTTTTTCTCCTTCAACCATATCTCTCTCAACACCGTTACTGTCTTTTTTTGTTCCAACCATAACTAGTGTTTGTCCATTTGCATTTTGTTGATTTGGATTTACAGCTAAGTAAGCGCGAATACATGAGTCCTCAACATTATGCAAGGAGAAAGTGTTTTTTGACCCTTGTAAAACTTTCATTTCTTTTAAAATGTCAATTAAGGTTTCACATTTTATCAAAAAAGCTTTAGCGTCTCCTTTACGCATATTATCTTGAAAATTCTTAGTCCAATTTTTTGCGTCCTCTATAGAAATATTAGTCTTACTCATAATTTAATTTATTAAGCGGTTATAGTTGATTAAAAATAAAGAAAATTTTTACAAAAATTACCATTTAGCTGACCAAAACGCCCACCAAATCTTCAACTTTGGTTAGTAAATGGATTTTTATAGAAGTATTACTTAAACTTATTTTACTTTGCACTGAAACAAAAATGGTAGAGAATCCTAATTTTTCAGCTTCTAAAATACGCTGCTCAATACGTTGCACAGGTCTTATTTCACCAGATAATCCAACTTCTGCTGCAAAACAATAATCTTGTGGTATTGGTTCATCTTCATTAGAAGATAAAATTGCCGCAACTACCGCTAAATCAATTGCTGGTTCCTCTACAGTTATACCTCCAGTAATGTTAAGAAACACATCTTTTGCGCCCAATCTAAATCCTGCTCGTTTTTCTAAAACAGCCAATAGCATATTAAGTCGCTTGGCGTTAAACCCTGTAGCAGAACGTTGTGGTGTGCCATAAACTGCGGTACTAACTAATGCTTGCACTTCTATCATTAAAGGCCGAACACCTTCTAAAGTTGCAGCAATGGCATTACCTGATAATGCCTCATCTTTTTTGGAGATTAGCAACTCGGATGGATTGCTTACTTGTCTTAAACCTGAACCTTGCATTTCGTAAATACCAAGTTCATTTGTAGATCCAAATCTATTTTTATTAGCTCTTAAAATTCTAAAAACATGATTTCTATCACCCTCAAATTGTAGAACAGTATCCACCATATGTTCCAAAATTTTTGGTCCAGCGATAGTGCCTTCTTTAGTAATATGACCAATAATTAAAACTGGCGTTGCAGTCTCTTTTGCAAACTTTATAAGTTCTGTAGTACACTCTTTAATTTGTGAAATGCTTCCTGCTGAAGATTCGATGTAATCACTATGTAATGTTTGGATTGAATCAATTACAACAATATCTGGTAGTAACTCCTCTATTTGCTTGAATATGTTTTGTGTTTTAGTTTCGGTTAGTATATAGCAATCATTATTGTTTGGCAAAATTCGTTCTGCTCGCATTTTTATTTGCTTTTGGCTTTCTTCTCCTGAAACATAAAGTGTTTTATAAGGTAATTGTAATGCTATTTGAAGCAATAATGTACTCTTACCAATTCCGGGTTCACCGCCAAGTAAAGTTAATGACCCTGGCACCATTCCGCCTCCTAAAACGCGATTGAACTCTGCATCAATCATATGCAATCTCATATCGGTTGAGGTGTCTATTTCATTAATACGTAAGGGTTTTGAACGCTTTTTTGCGGGGCTGTTTTCATAAGTTTTCCAATCGTTTTTTTCAGGCTTTTGTATAAGTTCTTCTACGATTGTATTCCACGTTTTGCAGGCATTACACTGCCCTTGCCATTTACTGTATTGTGTACCGCAGTTTTGACAAAAAAAAGTTGTTTTTACTTTTGCCATAATTATTTAATAAAAGATACCTTTTTGTACAATCTAATAACCAAAATCTGCTTTAATTTGTTGAGCTTTTTCTAACATAAGGTCCTTTGTAACTCCACCTATTTCTTCAAGAATATAAGCAGACTGGTATATTTTCATTGCTTTTTTTGGCTCGCCTTTTTGTTCATAATACAAACCTAGATAATACTTAGACAAGACAGTTTCAGGATAATTGTCCCGAGCCAATTTTGACAAGTCTTGAAAATAGTCCCATTTTTCTTTTTTCTTAATGGCTGCTTCCACAGCTTTAAAATCATTAATAAGGATCTGTTTTTCAATACCAAACAAATTTTTAATTTCGGCATATTTGTTCTCTAAATATGCGACCGGAGATCCTTCAAGTTTAAGTATGGACTCTTTATACTCTTTCAAACTTATAGGTTGAAACATAAAAAATATGGACTCAAGAGCATTTGGAAAAGCGTGTGCTGGCATTGCATAATGTGAAGGTCCATCGAACTCCTTGAAGGTATATATAAAATTACTATTCTGAACAGTCTTTAATTTGGAATCGAGTGATTTTACGGCTTTCATAATGTGCCGAACATCTGAATTAGATACAGCTAAATAATAGAACGTTTTTTGCTCTAGATTTTGTGATCGATTTAATAAATGTGACTCAATATTATAAGCCAAATCTGGACTTATAGCAACATAGGCATTGAACAATGGTTTTTTAATTGCTAAATAGTAATTTATAAAATTTGCAGTTTCACCATGTCCGACTGCAACTCTGAAAGATTCAGTTTTATAATTATCTTCAATGAACGGAATTAATTCTTTACCAACGAATTCGAAGAAATCCGCGCCGCTCTCTACCGGGACCAAATTCTGTTCGGAATACAACAGGTCATCATCTCTTGTATCGACCTGATTTATCCCAACCACAATGGCCTCAGGAATATCTTCCCAATATGCATAAAAATCTATATTACCAGCAATAGTTTCAAATAAATAATCCCCGTCAAATACATAAATTACCGGATATGTTTTATTATCCTCTTCAGAATACGCTCTTGGTAATAAAATCTTCAATTCTCTATCCTCACCAAGTAACTGAGAGGATATCGTTCTATATGTTGCCTGTGAAAAACAAATAAAACTTACAAAAAACAATAATAAGGTAGGCTTAAGCTTTATCATTTGGTGGATTTTAAGTTGGCTTAAGGCAAGGTAAAAAATATTTCTAAGAATCTTTATTTTTATTATAAATTGGAAGCATTATAAGTGACATTCCTCCAAGAATAATTGTCATCAGTGTTTGCGAACCCCAAAGCACCCAACCAAAGGCAAAACTGGGGTTTTTAGCAATACCAAAAATTGAAAACGCCGCGTAAACTGCTGCCGGATATGCGCCTGTACCGCCATTTGTTGCTGCAATACTAAAACTTGCAGAAATAAACCCTATCAGCACTGCCGCAATTGGAATCCCACTAAGACTATCAAAGGCAAAAGTTGTGGTATAAAACATTAATAGGTACATGCTCCAAATAAACAAAGTATGTCCTATAAATGCCCATTTCTTTTCCATTTTAAAGATACTTAAAGCACCTTCGATAATTCCGTTTATAAAGTTTCGTACTTTACCTATTATGCCTGTTTTACTTTTTCTAAAGGCAAATAGCAAAACAAGGCCAACAAGCACTATTATTCCTATAATTATTAGAGTATTAATACTAAAGTGTTCAGAAAAAAATTGAACTATAAATTCAAACTGAAGAATTAGCGTAATAAAAATGATGAAAATCATTACAATCATATCTGCCACACGTTCGGCAATAATAGTACCAAAACCTTTCTCGAACGGGACACCTTCATAATTGGTTAAGATTGAAGCTCTTGCTATTTCGCCAGATCGCGGAATACCATAATTTATAAGATAGGTGGCAAAAACTGCCATAAGACTATTTTTAAACTTCACCTTATAACCTAAAGGCTCTAGCATAAACAGCCATCGATAAGCTCTAGAAACATGACTTATAGTCAAGCAAACTACACTTAAGGCAATCCATCGGAAATCGGCGCCTTTTGCTTCAGAAATAAGAGTGTCTAATGGAACTTTACTTAACGAATACCAAACCAAAGCAATACTTAACAGTATAGGTATTACAATGGTGAGTACTTTTTTAAGTTTAGGTCGCAAAGAATTACTTTAAAAGATTAGTGGCCTCATCAGGGAATACCAATGAAGGTTTAAAGGTTTTTGCTTCCTCAATATCCATGAAGGCATATGTAATAAGTATTAAGACATCTCCAACCGCAACCTTACGAGCAGCAGCTCCATTAAGTGTGATTTCTCCACTATTTCTCGGTCCTGGAATACAGTATGTTTCGAGACGTTCTCCATTATTATTATTTACAATCTGAACTTTTTCTCCTTGGATGATGTTGGCAGCTTCCATGAGGTCTTCATCAATAGTTATACTACCAATATAGTTAAGGTCTGCACCTGTACATTTAACCCTATGAATTTTAGATTTTACAACTTGAATTTGCATGAGGCAAAGATAATTAATTTAAGGCGATATTATCTATGAGTCTTATATCTCCTGCATATGCAGCAATAAAAGCTCTATATGTCTTTTTTGTTGATTTTCGTTTTACTGGTTTTAAGGTTTCTACGTCTGCAATTAAAAAATATTCTAATTCTAAAAGATTATTATTTTCGAATTGTTTTGTAACCCATTCCGTCACCTTTAAAGCACTTTCTGTGCCAAACTTTAGCTTGGCAGATTTTAATGTTTTGAATATAAAAGGGGCTGCAGCTCTATGTTTTGACGTCAGCCTTTCGTTTCTAGAACTCATGGCCAAACCATCATCAGCTCTAAAAATTGGGCACCCCACTATTTCTGTTGGAATTTTATGAATCTCAACTAGCTTTTTTACGATTTGTAATTGCTGAAAATCTTTTTGTCCAAAGTATGCTTTTTGAGGTTTAACTATTTCAAGTAATCGTTTTACTATTGTACCAACACCATCAAAATGTCCAGGTCTAAATGCGCCTTCCATTTCATTTTCTAATCCACCAAAAGTAAACGTTTTAGACGTCACATTATCAGCATAAATATCTTCAACTGTAGGCGCATACACTATAATCTCTTCTTCGGCAACTGTTTTTAGCAATTTTACATCGCGCTCTAAAGTTCTTGGGTATTTTTTAAGATCTTCTACATTGTTAAACTGTGTTGGGTTTACAAAAATGCTAACCACAACAAAATCATTGTCATTCAATCCAAAATTCACTAAAGACAAATGCCCGTGATGCAGCGCTCCCATTGTAGGTACTAGGCCAATTGATTTTGATGATTGCCCATATTTAGAAAGACAATTATGTAGATCTAATTTATTATGAAAAATTTTCAAATCTGTAACATAAGTTTAACGCGTGCAAACTTAAGATTTTACTGGCAATTGGCATAAATTTTTGTAATTTTGCATGTTTTTTACTTTTAATTTTAAAAGCAACCGATTTATGAAAGATAAACGAATATTGTATGTGTCCTCTGAAGTAGTGCCTTATTTGCCAGAAACAGAGATTTCTTCAATGTCTTTTGAAGCACCAAGAATGGTAAACAAGCAAGGTGGACAGATACGAATATTTATGCCAAGATTTGGAAACATAAATGAGCGTAGACATCAACTCCATGAGGTAATACGTTTATCAGGTATTAATCTTGTTATCAATGACCTGGATATGCCATTAATAATTAAAGTTGCTTCAATACCTAAAGAGCGAATCCAAGTTTACTTTATTGATAATGAAGAATATTTTAAAAGAAAAGCAACATTGACAGATGAAGATGGAAATCTGTTTCCCGATAATGATGAGCGTGCTATATTCTTTGCAAAAGGTGTGATTGAAACTGTTAAAAAATTAAATTGGGCTCCAGATATAATTCATGTGAATGGTTGGTTGGCATCATTATTGCCGCTTTATTTAAAAGAGTATTATAAAACCGAACCTTTATTTACTGAAAGTAAAATTGTTACATCTGTATACAATCAAAACTTCGAAGGAACGTTAAATAAAGATATGAAAAAGAAAGTAATATTTGATGGTCTTGAAGAAGACACTTTAAAACCATTATCTTCTCCTAATTATATAAACCTAATGAAAATTGCTATTGATAATTCTGATGCCATAATTAAAGGTTCTGAAGAATTACCGAAAGAATTAGACAGTTATATAGATGAGTCCGATAAACCTACTTTAGGATATCATTCTTTAGAAGAATTTACCGAACCTTATTCAGAGTTTTACACAAATACTGTTTTAAGCTAATTACAATTATGAATCTAAATTTTAAAGCACTAAAATACTTTACTGCTATTGTTACTTTGACCTTTATAATGGTTGCTTGTGACAAAGACTTTACCTCAATTGATTCTGATATTATTAATGATAATACAGCAACTAGTTTTAACACTGTTTCGGAAAAATATGATGTTATTAGTTACACGGATTTGTTAAATCCAGTACAAACAAATGGTCTTGGGCTTAATATGTTAGGCACATTTAACGATCCTACATTTGGCCAAACCACCTCAAGTGTCGTAACTCAATTAAACACGAGTTTAGTTAATCCAAGTTTTGGAGAAAACGTAGTTTTAGATTCCGTTGTATTATCTATTCCTTTTTTCAGCAGATCTGTTGGTGTTACTGATGATAATATTGTATATGAGATTGACTCTGTATTACCTCGGAATGATAGTTACAATTCAATAAAGTTATCAATCTATGAAAACAATTATTTTTTAAGAGATTTTAACCCTGAAGATGATTTTAATAGTAGTCAAGCCTATTTCTCAAATGGATCCGCATCTGACAATGAGATTATCTCAAATGCAGATTTAGAATTTCTATTAATTGATGAAATAGATGTTTTAGAAATTTCACAAGATGAAATTCTTCTTACAGATAACGACGAAACTGAGCCAACAATAACACAAAGGTTAGCTCCTCGTATTAGATTAGTTTGGGATAAAAACATAATGGAAGACCAAGATGTAATCAACTATTGGAACACTAAAATATTTAGTCAAGAAGGTGAATCTACATTGAGCAACTCTAATAATTTCAATGATTATTTTAGAGGCTTGTATTTTAAAGCAGAGCCCATAAATAATGATGGGTCTATGATGATACTTAATTTTTCGCAAGCAGATGCTAATGTAACTTTACATTACTCTTTTGATTCAACTACAATTGAAGATCAAAGAGATCAATCTACATATACACTTACATTTGGTCCAAATAGATTTAATTTACTAGAAAATTTTTATAATTCTAACTTTCCGACAACTGATGGTGATGAGATTTTAGGAGATGAAAGGTTATTTTTAAAAGGAAGTGAAGGTGCTACAGCAAGCATAAAATTGTTTGATGGTGAGAATTCTGATGATGACGATAGTTTTGATAATACTTTTGAGACATGGCGTAAAGACTTTGTGAATTTAGATGCAGAAGGAAATTTTGAATCTTCAAGGCGTTTAGTTAATGAAGCAAATTTAGTCTTCTATGTTGACGATAATCTAGTTCAAGGTCAAGAACCAGATCGATTATTCCTTTATAATAAAACGAATAGAATCCCTTTAATAGATTATATTGAAGACACGCAAAATAACACGATTCCATTAATATCTATACCAAACCATCTTGGGATACTGGTACGTGATGAAAGTACGAATAGAGGTATTAGATACAAAATGAGAATAACGTCTCATATCAACAACATGCTAATCAATGGTTCAGAAAATGTTGAGTTAGGTCTTGCAGTTTCAGGCAATGTTAATCTTGAAGCAACAGTGCCACAATATATAGAACAAACATCAGGTACTGAAGAAAAATTTGTTCCAGTAAGTACTCTTATAACACCTAGAGGAACTATATTACATGGTAGTAATAGTCAAGACGACAATAGTCGCCTTGTTTTGGAAATTTTTTACACATGTTTAGAAACAGACATCAACTGCCCAAACAATTAAGATTATGTGTGGAATTGTAGGATATATTGGACATAGAGAAGCCTATCCAATAATACTCAAAGGTTTACAAAGATTAGAATATAGAGGTTACGATAGTGCAGGTATCGCATTATATGATGGTAATAATATTAAACTGTCTAAAACAAAAGGTAAGGTTGCTGACTTAAAAGGTCGTTTAGAAAATGAAATTTCTACTAACGGTAATCTTGGTATTGGGCATACCAGATGGGCAACTCATGGTGTTCCAAATGACGTAAACTCTCACCCACATTATTCGAATTCTGGAGATTTAGTGATAATTCATAATGGTATAATTGAGAATTATGAAGCTATCAAAACCGAACTGAAAAAGCGTGGTTATACATTTAAGTCAGATACCGACACTGAGGTTTTAGTTAACTTAATTGAAGAAGTAAAAAAACAACAAGATGTAAAACTTGGAAAAGCTGTTCAACTTGCATTAAATGAAGTAGTTGGTGCTTATGCCATTGCGGTTTTCGACAAAAATAAACCCAATGAAATTGTTGTGGCCAAGTTAGGCAGCCCATTAGCAATTGGAGTTGGTGAAGAAGAATTTTTTATTGCAAGTGATGCCTCACCATTTATTGAATTTACTAAAAATGCTATTTACCTTGAAGACGAAGAAATGGCAGTGGTTAGACTTGGAAAAAAGGTAAAAATCCGCAAGATAAAAGATGACTCTCTTGTAGCACCTTTAATGCAGGAATTAAAATTTAATTTAGAGCAAATTGAAAAAGGTGGTTTTGAGCATTTTATGCTTAAAGAAATTTATGAGCAGCCTAATGCCATTCGTGACACCTATCGAGGCCGTCTGTTAGCGAAAGAAGGTATTATAAGGATGGCAGGTGTTGAAAACCACAAAGAAAAATTCTTGAATGCCAATAGAATAATAATTGTTGCATGTGGAACATCTTGGCACGCAGGGCTAGTAGCAGAATATATTTTTGAGGATATAGCAAGAATACCTGTTGAGGTAGAATACGCTTCAGAATTTAGATACAGGAATCCTGTAATAACAAATACCGATGTTGTTATTGCTATATCACAATCAGGAGAGACTGCTGATACGTTAGCAGCTATTAAACTTGCAAAATCTCACGGTGCTTTTGTATTCGGGGTATGTAATGTAGTAGGTTCGAGTATAGCTAGAGAAACTGATGCAGGTGCTTACACGCATGCTGGCCCAGAAATTGGAGTAGCTTCAACAAAGGCATTTACTACTCAAATTACAGTACTAACATTAATAGCATTAAAATTAGCAAAAGAAAAAGGTACTATTTCTAAATCACAGTTTCATTATCATTTAGAGCAATTGGAGTTAATACCTGAAAAAGTAGCTAAAACTTTAGAGTCAGATGAACATATTAAGTATGTAGCAGGTACTTACAAAGATGCTTCTAATTGTCTCTATTTGGGAAGAGGCTATAATTTTCCGGTAGCTTTAGAAGGTGCTTTGAAATTAAAAGAGATTTCCTACATTCATGCTGAAGGCTACCCTGCCGCAGAAATGAAACATGGTCCTATTGCCCTAATTGATGAACAAATGCCAGTATTTGTTATTGCTACCAAAAAAGGACATTACGAAAAAGTAGTGAGTAATATACAAGAGATAAAATCTCGTAAAGGTAAAATCATTGCAATTGTTACAGAAGGAGATGTTGATGTTAAAAAGTTAGCAGATCATACCATTGAGATTCCTGAAACCTTAGAATCTCTTACTCCTTTATTAACAACAATACCATTACAGCTATTGTCTTATCATGTTGCTGTAATGCTAGGTAAAAATGTTGATCAACCTAGAAATTTAGCCAAATCTGTAACTGTAGAATAGATATTATAACCACCAAATAAGATTAATGAATCCATAAAAAAAGTCGTTTTTTTTATGGATTCACTGTTTTTTGGGGTTTAATATTGTCAAAAATTGCTATGCACGCATAATTTTATAGGAAATTCTTACCGATTTTTCATATATTTAGTTAAATTGGGCACCTAATAAATTAACTAAATCTTACTTATGAAAACAATTCTTAAGCTATTCTTAATGCTTTTTACTGTTGGTTCTCTTGCACAAACTACAGTTAAAGGTAAAGTTACTGACGACACAGGGCAACCTTTACCTGGTGCAAATGTAATTATAGAAGGTACAACTACTGGAGCAAGTACTGATTTTGATGGGATGTATTCGATTACTACAGACCAGACACCTCCATTTAACATTGTTATTTCTTACACCGGTTTTGAAACACAAACCATTGAGGTCACATCTAACAATCAAACTATTGATGTTCAGATGAAAGAAGGTAATGAACTCGATGAAGTTGTTATCTCAGCTTCTAGAACTCCTGAACGTATTTTTGAATCTCCTGTAACAGTAGAGCGTTTCGGACTAAAAGAAATTAAAAACACGCCTTCTGCTGATTTCTATGACGGCTTAGAGAATTTAAAAGGTGTTGACGTAAATACTAATAGTTTAACATTTAAATCAGTTAACACAAGAGGGTTTGCATCATTCGCTAATACAAGATTTATGCAATTGGTTGATGGCATGGATAATTCTACCCCAGCATTAAACTTCCCGATTGGTAACTTAGTAGGTATGATAGAAACTGACGTTCAAAGTGTCGAACTTTTACCAGGTGCAGCTTCTGCATTATATGGTGCAAATGCATTTAACGGTATCTTATTTATGAGAAGTAAGAGTCCTTTTGATCATTCAGGTATTAGTGGATATTTTAAAGGAGGTATGACATCTCAGGAAGCCATTGGTGATAATTTCTATACAGATTTGGGTCTAAGAATGGCGCACGTGTTTAGTGATAAATTTGCGGCAAAAGTTAATTTTGGATACCTAAAAGGTACAGATTGGGCGGCAATTAGTGAAGAAGACAGATTTAACAGAGGTCTTACAAGAGACGATATTGATTACGATGGAATTAATATCTATGGTGATGAGGTAGCAACTGATATTAATGATGTTGCGCAAGCACTCGAAGCTTTAGGCCTAGCACCTGCTGGATCCTCTGCTCTAGTGCCTTCAGTTGATGTTAGTAGAACTGGTTATAACGAAAGAGACCTTACTAACTATAATGCAGAAAGTATAAAAGCCGATTGGGGTTTATATTTTAGACCTTGGGCCAATGATTTCGAAATCCAATATGTTGGAAAAGTAGGAACCGGTAATACTATTTACCAAGGTGCCAACAGATATAATATCAAAAACTTCTTCCAACAACAACATAAATTAGAAGTTAGAAACGACAACTTCTTCGTAAGAGGTTATGTAGTAGCAGATAAAGCCGGTGACTCATATGACATGGTATTTACCGGAATCAATATCAACAGAGCTTGGAAAGACGACCAAACCTGGTTTGGAGAATATGTTGCTACGTATATTGGACAAACATTAGGTGGAGCTACAAATGCCCAAGCCCATACTGCTGCAAGAGCAGCTGCAGACACTGGTCGTTTTCTTCCAGGAAGTGCTGATTTTTTAAATGCATTTAATAGAAGTGTTAATGACCCTGATCTAAGTACAGGATCTAAATTTCAGGATGCATCTAAGTATTATCATGCTGATGCAAATTATAACTTCGGAGATTTAGTTGACTTTGCTGAAATACAAGTTGGTGGTTCATTCCGTTCTTATAGTCTAAATTCTTCAGGAACAATTTACACAGATTTTGATGGCCCAATTAACTATTCTGAATTAGGTATTTACACTCAGTTACAGCGATCTCTAGAAGTTAATGAGAATATGGAGTTAAAGCTTACGGGTTCTGTTCGTTATGACAAGTCTGAATTATTCGACGGCTTCTTCTCGCCTAGAATTTCTGCTGGTTTAACAATTAACAAAAACCATAACATTAGAGCTTCTTTTCAAACAGGATTTAGAAACCCAACAACACAAGATTTATATATAGGTCTTAACATTGGGCGTGCTACATTAATTGGTGGTGCATCTGACAATGGTGCAAGATTTGTGAGAGACTATGATGTAAGTACTGCAGGACAAATGCTTGGATTCCCAGCACAGATTCAGCAATCTGGTGCTGCAGCATATGAAAATTCATTCCTGTTAAATTCAGTTGAAGCATTTGGTAATAGCCAAAACCCAGCTGACCTTGTAACAGGTAACTCAAGCCTAGCAGAACCGGAACAAGTTAGTTCTGTTGAAGTTGGATATCGTGGTAAGGTTGAAGGATTTACTATTGACGCATCAGCTTATTATAACAGCTACAAAGACTTCTTAGCAAACGAAACGGTAATAGCACCTTTATATGGTACAGTTGGTGATAATTCACTATCAGTTCTAGCTATTGCTAATGGAGATTTCGAAGCCTACCAAACTTATACTAATTCTGATGCAGATGTAAACTCTTATGGAGCAGCAATTCAGGTTTCTACTAAGGTTTTTGATGGTTTTGATTTAAGTGCAAATTATACATGGGCTAGATTAGACTTTGATGTAGCTGCTAACCCAGATTTTAGAACTAATTTTAACACTCCAGAACATAAGGTTAAAATAGCATTTGGTAAGACCGAAGTATTTAAAAATTTCGGATTTAATGTTGCTTGGAGATGGAGTGACAATTACTTCTGGGAAGCATCCTTTGGTGATGGTGAAGTACCTGCATTTAATGTACTTGATGCACAAATCAACTATAGAGTACCAAGTTTAAAATCTACATTTAAAGCGGGCGCTACTAATATATTACAAGACGAATATTTCACAGCCTTTGGTACTGGATTTATCGGATCTCAATATTATGTGTCTTGGACAATCAACAATTTATAAAAACACGCAAAACAAATTATGATGAAAAAAATTAAATATATATTATTAACTGTTTTGTCTGTAGGTTTCTTGGCCTGTGAAAACGAAACACTAGATGACCTTAGAGATAGAGTTAATCAAAATGACCCTGAATTACCAGCGTTAACTTCTGGTTCCGCTAATTTCTCTAACTATGTTGCTGTAGGCCCATCATTTACTGCTGGATTTGCAGATGGCGGTTTATTTATAGCATCACAAGAAAACTCATTCCCTAATATAATTGCTAGTCAATTTGCTAACGCTGGTGGTGGAACCTTTACACAACCTTTAATGAATGACAATTTTGGCGGCTTAGCATTAGCTGGAAATAGAATAGCAGACCCACGATTAGTTTTTGGTGGTGCCGGTCCTGTGCCTTTAGAGAGTGTAATTGGTCCTGTAACTGTATCTACAGATATAGCACTTAATAACCCAACCGGTCCATTTAATAATTTAGGTGTTCCAGGAGCTAAAAGCTTTCATATTATAGCGCCAGGATATGGTAATATTGCAAATGTGCAAGCAGGTTTGGCTAATCCTTATGCTGTTAGAATAACAGGAAACACGCCAGACGCAACAATATTAGAGCTGGCTGTTGCTCAAAGTCCTACGTTCTTTTCCTTAGGTGTAATAGGTGGAAATGATGTATTAGGTTATGCTACTACTGGTGGTGATGGTTCTAATCCAATTACAGATCAAGGTACTTTTGATTTTGCAATGACCACAATAATTAATGGTCTAGTAGCTACAGGAGCTCAAGGCGTATTAGGTAATACACCTAATGTAGGTAACTTACCTTTTTTCACTACAGTTCCTCATAATCCTCTGCCGATAGATGCGGCTACTGCAGGGTTCTTAAATAGTGCTAGTGCATATGGTGCTTATAATGCTGGTCTTGATGGTGTATTAGCATTTTTATCTGCTCCTGCTAATGTTGGCACTTTACAGTTCTTATTCCCAGCTGCTACTGCAGCAGAGTCTTTGGCATTAGCTACAGCAGAAATGGATAGAAGAAAAATATTTTTCATGGAGGCAGATGATAATGCGGTAGTAATTATGGATGAAGACCTAACTGATTTAACATCGTTTAATCCTGCGTTAATAAACATGCGCCAAGCAACTGCTGACGATTTAGTTGTTCTTCCTGCAGCAAGTTTTATTGGTACAGAAGCTGTTCCAGGTAATCCTGCAACTGTAAATGGTGTTGCTATACCCTTAGCAGATAATTGGATATTAACACCTGAAGAGCAAGAAGAAATTGCAACCGCAACTGCAGGGCATAATGCAACCTTGGCAGCTTTAGCAAGTGCTAATGGATTGGCTTTAGTTGATTTAAATGCAATTTTAGAAGAAGCGTCATCAGTAGGAATTCAATTTGATGACTTCAACTTAAATACTGACTTAGTTTTTGGTGGTCTTGTAAGTTTAGATGGTATACATCTTACAGCAAGAGGTTATGCACTTATGGCTAATAGGTATTTAGAGGCAATAGATGCCACTTATGGTTCTAATTTTGTTGAATCTGGAAATGTCGCAAAGGCAAATGATTTTACAACAAACTATTCGCCATTGCTTCAATAAAATTATTAGATACAAAATCACAAAACGTGCTCAGATTGAGCACGTTTTTTTTTGATAAAAAAGGTTCTAAAAAAAGTATTTATTTTTTAAATAAAACTATATCTTTGCAGCGCGAAAAACAACGCTTTTTTTATGTTGAAAAACCGCAGTTTTTCATTTTTAAATTATTGCAAAACAAAAACATATAAGTAATGTCTAAAGTTACAGGTAAAGTTGCACAAATAGTAGGTCCAGTAATCGATGTTGAATTTGGTGCTGGTGCAGAACTTCCAAAAATTTATGATTCGTTAGAAATTAATAGACCTGATGGTTCTACTCTAGTACTTGAAGTACAATCTCACATTGGTGAAGATACAGTACGTACTATTGCAATGGATTCATCTGATGGTTTAAGTAGAGGTACAGAAGTTATTGCTACTGGTGTTCCTATCCAAATGCCAATTGGTGAAGATGTTTATGGACGTCTTTTTAATGTAATTGGTGATGCTATTGATGGATTAGGAGATTTACCAAAAGCTGATAAAGATGGACTTCCAATTCACAGACAAGCTCCAAAATTTGAAGAATTATCGACTTCTACTGAAGTGTTATTTACAGGTATTAAAGTAATTGACCTTATCGAGCCTTATGCAAAAGGTGGTAAGATTGGATTATTTGGTGGTGCTGGTGTAGGTAAGACAGTATTGATCCAGGAGTTGATTAACAATATTGCTAAAGGTCACGGTGGTCTTTCTGTATTTGCTGGTGTTGGTGAGCGTACTCGTGAAGGAAACGATTTACTTCGTGAGATGTTAGAGTCTGGTATTATTAAATATGGTGATGACTTTATGCACTCTATGGAAGAAGGCGGTTGGGACTTACAGAAAGTTGACAAAACTGCTATGAAAGATTCTAAAGCGACTTTCGTTTTTGGACAAATGAATGAACCTCCTGGAGCTCGTGCGCGAGTAGCATTATCTGGTTTAACAATTGCAGAGTATTTCCGTGATGGTGCTGGTGATGGTCAAGGTAAAGACGTATTATTCTTCGTTGACAATATCTTCCGTTTTACTCAAGCTGGTTCAGAGGTATCTGCACTTTTAGGTCGTATGCCATCAGCTGTAGGTTACCAACCTACATTAGCAACAGAAATGGGTGCAATGCAAGAACGTATTACTTCTACTAAGAAAGGTTCGATTACATCTGTACAAGCAGTATATGTACCTGCGGATGATTTAACGGATCCTGCTCCTGCTACAACTTTCGCCCACTTAGATGCAACGACAGTATTATCTCGTAAAATTGCTGAGCTTGGTATCTATCCTGCGGTAGATCCATTAGATTCTACTTCAAGAATTTTAACAGCTGATATTTTAGGAGATGAGCATTACAACTGTGCACAACGTGTAAAGGAGTTATTACAGAGATATAAAGAATTACAAGATATTATTGCTATTCTGGGTATGGAAGAATTATCTGAAGAGGATAAAATGGCTGTAGGTAGAGCAAGACGTGTACAACGTTTCTTATCACAACCATTCCATGTTGCTGAGCAATTTACAGGTATCCCAGGTGTATTAGTAGACATTAAAGAAACTATTAAAGGTTTTAATATGATTATGGATGGTGAATTAGATCACTTACCAGAAGCAGCGTTTAACCTTAAAGGTTCTATAGAAGAAGCTATTGAAGCTGGTGAGAAAATGCTTGCTGAAGCTTAATATAAAAATTCAAACCTATGTATTTAGAAATTGTATCACCAGAGGCTACATTGTTTAGTGGAGAAGTTGATAGTGTTGCTGTTCCTGGAGTTAGCGGAGAGTTCGAAATGCTTAAGGATCACGCTCCTATAGTTTCTATACTTAAAGCAGGTAACATAGCTATTAATGGTGATGTTACGCTTCATGAAGATGTACAAAATAAATTTACTAAGAAAGATGGTAAAACATTATTAGCCATTAATTCTGGTACTATTGAAATGAAAGATAATAAGCTTATTATTTTAGCTGATTAATCTTTAACGATATAAGATAACAAAAACGCGAAGCATAGCTTCGCGTTTTTTATTATAAATATTTTACTGCTTCTAACTCTACTTTCAATTCTTGAAACATAGTCATAATACTACTGAGTTTTAATTCTTTTTCATCATACTCTTGAGTATTAATGCAGCATGTAAATTCCCAAAGCTCAATGATACTATCTTTAGGTACTAGATAAGGTTTATAAGATTTATTATCTGAACTCAATAATAAATCACTGCTGTCATCGCCTTTAAGATATATACGTTTATAAACTAGACCATCATTCTTGGTTAGAACTATATAGGTTCTACCATTTTTAATGTCATTAACATTCTCCACAAACTTCGCTACTATAAAAGCACCATCTTTAACTGGTAACATAGAATCGCCCTTTATAGGAAATGCACGGTGTGTGCCTGTTGGCAAAAAGGGTAGTTTAATTTTTTGAAGTTGTTCTATATATTCTGGGTCATCATAGCCAGATAAATAACCCGCAGAAGCTTTAGCAGGAATAATTTCTATCAAGTCTTCATTTTTTTCATTTACCGTGACCGGAAACAATATTCGCTTATTCCCTACTTCTATAAACGATGTGTCCTTTGCTTTTCGCAAATCTTTACGAACTAAAATATCAATAGGAATATTAAAATAATTTGACAAATCTATTAATTTTTCAATTGGTGGTTCGCTTCTACCTTCTTCATAAGAACCAACCATAGAACGCGTCCAATTAAGATTATCTGCAAAACGCTCTTGTGAAATCTGCTTCAGAGATCTTAAATGCTTTATGTTGATTTGAATTGGTTTCATAAAAATTCAATTTTAACAATTATTACTACAAATATAAGCAACAATTACTACATATAGTAGCTAATTTTGTAATCTTATGTATTTAAACTGTCACACATATTACAGCCTGCGTTATGGTACTATAAAGCCTGAACAATTATTAGCTATTGCTTCAGAAAATGATGTACAAACTCTAGCACTAACAGATATTAATACGACATCAGCATGTATGGATATTGTAAGATTGTCTAAAAAGTATAAAATAAAACCAATCCTTGGTGTTGACTTTAGGAATAAAGCAGAACAACAATTCATTTTAATTGCTAAAAACAACCTTGGGTTTCAAAACATAAATTCATATCTATCAAAGTTTCTTCACAATAAAGACTTAAAAATCCCTGAACGCCCTAGTGAAATTTTAAATTGTTGCTTTATTATTTACCCTTATCAAAAAGGGAAAGACTTTGATCTAAACACCAATGAGTTTCTCGGTATCACGCCTAGAGATCTTAACCAATTAAAGTTTTCAAAATGGAATAAATATCGCGAAAAACTAGTGGTTCTAAAAACCGTCTCATTTCAAAATAAAAAAGGGTTTAATACTCATCGCTTACTACGCGCCATAGATAACAATACACTATTAAGCAAGTTGCCAAAATCTGAAGAAGGCAGTGAGTACGATACGATGCTTCCCTATAATGATCTATGCGAAGTGTATTCTGAATTCCCAAAAATTATTGATAACACTCAGCAGCTTTTAAATAATTGCATAATCCATTTCGATTTTGAAAACACCAACCCTAAAAATCAAAAATCCTTTACTGAAAATGAAGCTTCTGATTATAAGTTATTAGAACAACTTACCTACAAGGGCATACCCTATCGCTATGGAAACAATATTGACTCGAAAATATATAAGCGCATTAATAAAGAGCTTAATATCATAAAACAGAAAGGTTTTGTGTCTTATTTTTTGATTAACTGGAAGATTTTAGAATATGCACGTAGCAAAGGCTACTTCTATGTTGGGCGTGGCAGTGGCGCCAATAGTATCATTGCCTATTTATTAAGAATTACAGATGTAGATCCTATTGAACTCGATTTATATTTTGAGCGGTTTATTAATTTGTTTCGTAAAAATCCACCAGATTTTGATATTGATTTTTCATGGAAAGACCGTGATGATATCATAAGCTTTATCTTCAAAAATTTTAAGCATACTGCGCTTTTAACTGTTTACAACACCTTTAAATTTAGAGCCTCTATTAGAGAATTAGGAAAAGTTTTTGGGCTACCAAAATCTGAGATGGATATGCTAACCCAGGGTAAGTTTAATATTAATAAGCTCGATAGACTATCAGTTTTAGTTTTAAAATACAGTCAATATATTGAAGGGTTTCCCAACTATCTCGGCATACATGCTGGTGGTATTTTAATTTCCGAAAAACCAATACATTATTATGGTGCAACATTTATACCACCCAAAGGCTTTGCAACTACACAATTTGACATGGTTGTGGCTGAGGATATTGGGCTTTATAAGTTCGATATTTTAAGCCAACGTGGATTAGGAAAAATTAAAGATGCTGTAACTATTATCGCTTCCAATCATCCCAATCAATCTGTACTTGATATTCATGACATTAAACGTTTTAAACAAGATAAACGCATAAAACACCTTTTAAAGAATGCCAAAGCCATTGGCTGTTTTTATGTAGAATCACCTGCCATGCGTATGCTTTTAAAGAAATTACAGGTTGATAATTATTTGGGCCTGGTAGCTGCAAGTTCGGTCATTCGTCCTGGCGTAGCCAAAAGTGGTATGATGCGGCAGTACATTTTACGCTATCGTTATCCTGAAAAACGACAAGAAGCGCATCCTGTGCTTGCCAAACTGATGCCAGATACTTATGGCGTGATGGTTTATCAAGAAGATGTTATTAAAGTAGCACACTATTTTGGCGGCCTCACTCTTGGCGAAGCTGATATGCTACGTCGAGGTATGTCAGGCAAATTTCGCTCTCGAGAAGAGTTTTTAAAAGTAAAACAACAATTTTTTGATAACTGTAAAAACGATGGAAAACCTTATGAGTTTGTTGCTGACGTATGGCGTCAAATCGAAAGCTTTGCTGGCTATGCTTTTGCTAAAGGTCATTCTGCTTCTTATGCCGTAGAAAGTTATCAAAGTCTATTCTTGAAAGCTTATTATCCTCTTGAATATATGACAGCCACCATTAATAACTTCGGTGGGTTTTACCGAACAGAACTCTACGTACACGAAGCCAGAATGCACGGTGGCAGTATTGAAACACCGTGTATTAATACATCGTATAAGCATGCTATAATTAAAGGTAAAACTATTGTTTTAGGTTTTATGTTTTTGCATGGTTTAGAATCCAAAACAATAAAACGTATTATACGTGAGCGAGATTTACACGGAGTGTTTAATTCTCTTGATGATTTTATAGAACGTGTGCCAATTTCTGTAGAGCAAATCACTATTTTAATAAAAATAAATGCCTTTAGATTTACAAATATTAATAAGCGTGAATTACTCTGGGAGGCGCATTTAAAAATCAGTAAAACGGTAGTGCAAGAACACATCATGACCTTATTTAAAACTGAAAAAATAAATTACAAAACACCCAAACTATCAAATACAGATTTAGAAAATGCTTTTGACGAAATGGAGTTGTTGGGCTTTCCATTATGCAACCCATTCTACCTTCTAGAACATTCTTTTCCTGGCAGACTAAGGGCCAAGGATTTACCAAAATTCAAAGAAAAACTTGTAACAATTAAAGGGTATTTGATAACAACTAAAAATACAAGTACATCCAACGGAAAGCGAATGCATTTTGGAACATTTCTAGATTATGATGGCGATTTTATAGACACCGTTCATTTTCCTCCTATTGCAGCAAAATACCCCTTTAGAGGAAAAGGCGTTTATGAGATTATTGGTAAAGTAATGGTAGAGTTTGATTGTGTTTCTATTGAAGTTTCAAAATTTAAACGCCTTGCTGTAATTGAAGACCCACGCTATTCGATAAATTCAAAGAATCAAACATTTCAAAAAAAGAAAAGTTTCAAAGACCTTAAGGCACAATATGATAAATAGTCGCTCTATAGTACATATGGATTTAGACACTTTTTTTGTGTCTTGTGAACGCCTTTTAGACAGTCGTCTTAATGGGAAACCTATCTTGATTGGTGGAACAGGAGACAGAGGCGTTGTCGCTTCTTGTAGTTATGAAGCCAGAACCTATGGCGTACATTCTGCTATGCCCATGCGTATGGCAAAACAGCTATGTCCAGAAGCTATTGTGCTTAGAGGTAATACAGGAGTTTATACTAAATTTTCTGAAAATGTCACAAACGTTATAAAAGAAAGTGTCCCTCTTTACGAAAAAACATCTATTGATGAGTTTTATATAGATCTTACAGGTATGGATAAATTTTTTGGATGTCAGAAGCTAGCTTCAGAGCTACGGCAACGGATTATTAAAGAAACAGGATTGCCTATTTCCTTTGGCTTATCTTTAAATAAAACCGTTTCAAAAATTGCTACGGGCGAGGCAAAACCAAATAACCAAATACATATTATTAAAGGAAATGAGAAACCTTTTTTAGCGCCACTTTCAGTAAAAAAAATACCAATGGTTGGTAATGTAACTTACAAGGCTTTGTGCGATTTAGGTGTAAAGCGTATTAAAACTGTGCAAGATATGCCTATGGAACTCATGCATAAGGTTCTTGGGAAAAATGGTTTATCAATATGGAAAAAAGCCAATGGTATAGACAATAGCCCTGTAGTACAATATCACGAACGTAAATCTATTTCAACCGAACGTACTTTTGGGCAAGACACCACAAACGTAATTAAACTTAAAGGCTTGGTTATTGCCATGGCAGAGAATTTAGCCTTTCAGTTACGCCGTGGAAACAAACTTACAGCTTGTGTTACTTTTAAAATTCGATATTCAGATTTTCAAACCTATACACAGCAACAACGTATTCCTTATAGTGCTATGGATCACAATATAATTCCTATTGTATTAGGGCTATTTAAGAAACTATATAATCGTAGATTGCTAGTACGCCTTATTGGTGTAAAGTTTAGTCACCTCGTAGAAGGTGGCCACCAAGTTAATTTATTCGAAGATAACGAGATGCATCTTAATTTGGCTCAAGCTATGGATGAAATGCGTGAACGATATGGTGATAGAATTGTAATGAGTGCTGCAGGAATAGAAGCCAAAACCATAAGTCGCTGGAATCCATTTAATGGCGAACCTCCACCTTTATTAGCAAATAGACATCAATAAAAAAATGATTACATTTAATCATGTGTTATTCCACTGCATTAAGAAAACAGCGCGAAAAAATTGAAAAAAAATTAAGAGATAGTATTGCTGCTAAATTTCACCCATCAGTAGAGTATACACCATATTACCATCTCAACGGTTTTACCCATGGCAACTTACAAATTATAAAAATGAACGAACCAAATGTTATTTATAATGCAAGTTGGGGATTAGTACCAGATTGGGCAATTCATAATCCTGAAGGTTTTCGAAAAAAAAGCAATACACTAAATGCTCGTGGTGAAAGTATTTATGAAAAACCCTCATTCCGTGAGAGTGCTGAAGAAAAAAGATGTCTCATCTTAGCAGATGGTTTTTTTGAACCACATCATGAAAACGGTAAAGCAATTCCATATTTCTGCTACCAACCAACTCATGAAGATAAAACAGGACAGTTATTTTTATTTGCAGGCCTATATAACGAAATAGATGAAACCAATTTTACTGCAACTATACTCACTACAAATGCGAATGAGTTTTTTGCAGAAGTACACAACAAGCGCAAAAGGATGCCTTTAGTCCTAGACGAGCATTATTATGAAGATTGGCTTGACAATGGGCTTAGCGAACCAGAAATAAATGAAATAATAGCAACTGGTATGAGCTCAAAACCATTCAAAGCACATGCTGTTAGTAGAGACTTTTATAAAAAAGGTATTGACACAAACAAGCCTTATATCATTGAGGAAGTACAGAAAGACACACTATTTTAAAACGTTATCACTTATCTTTTTAATGAAAAATGTGAGGAAAAAACTCTTGGTAACCCATCATTATCTATGTAGTTTACTTGAAACCAATAGTCATTACTTGGCATTAAATTACCATTATAGGTGCCATCCCAACCTGAACTAGCAGGACTAATCTGTTTTAAGAGCTTTCCATATCTATCAAAAATACTGATTATAGAACTTGGTTGGTTTGCCAAACAGGAAATATTCCAAAAGTTGTTATAAACATCTCCATTAGGAGTAAAAAATTTGGGATAATCTAGAACTTGAAATGTCTCACTAACAATATTGCTACAACCAGAAGCTTCACTTGCTCTGATAGTATGAATGTCGCAACCAGAAATATTACTAAAAGAATTAGTGCTTACCCATGGACCATTATCAAGCTGATATATATAATCTCCTGTGCCGCCAATCACATTAGCAATAACAGTCTGACTCCCTGAAAAAGGCTGAGAAACTAAATCAACAGCAATAGATAATTCTGATATTTCGAGTACCGTAATCGTTTCTGTAATGGGTGCAGAACACTGTCCTGGATCTGGTGTAAATGTGTAATTTGTAGTTTGCGTATTGTCTATTGCTGGTGACCAATTACCTGTTATGCCTTCATTAGAAATAGTGGGTAATGGCTCTAATACATCTCCTGAACAAATAGGACCAAAAGAGTTAAATGTTGGCAGCATAGGCGTAATTACAACTATTTCTAGTGTTTGATTTATAACACATCCCTGCCCAATATCTGGTGTAAAAGTATAGGTAGTAGTCTGCGTATTATCTAATGCTGGTGACCAGACACCAGTAATACCGTTGTTTGATGTGGTTGGTAATGGAGCTAATGCTTCTCCAAAACAAATGGGTGTCACAGCATCAAATGTTGGTATGATATTAGGAATCACTATTATGGTTAGTGTCTCTGTAAACGCACATTCATCTGGACCGGGTGTAAATGTATAGGTTGTTGTTTGCGTATTGTCTAATGCTGGTGTCCAAGTCCCCGTAATACCGTTATTGGATGTGGTTGGTAATGGTGCTAATGCTTCTCCTGAACAAATTGGTGACACCGAATCAAATGTAGGAGCGATGTTAGGATTCACTGTTATAGTTAGCGTCTCTGTAAACGCACATTCTCCAGGGTTTGGTGTAAACGTATAGGTTGTGGTTTGTGTATTATCTAAGGCTGGTGTCCATGTACCTGTAATACCATTATTGGATGTGGTTGGTAATGGTGCTAAGGCTTCTCCTGAACAAATAGGCGATACCGCATCAAATGTTGGAGCTATAATAGGATTTACAATAATCTCCAGTGTTTGATTTATTACACAACCTTGCCCTGCATCTGGTGTAAATGTATAGGTTGTGGTCTGCGTATTATCTAATGCTGGTGACCAAGTACCTGTAAAACCATCATTTGATGTGGTCGGCAATGGCGCTAATGCATCACCTGAACAAATTGGAAATACCGCATCAAATGTGGGTATAATATTGGGATTCACTGTTACAGTTAAAGTCTCCGTAAACGCACATTCTCCAGGGTTTGGTGTAAATGTATAAGTCGTGGTCTGCGTATTGTCTATGGCTGGTGCCCATGTCCCTGTAATACCATTATTGGATGTGGTTGGTAAAGGTGCTAATGCTTCTCCTGAACAGATTGGTGATACTGCATCAAATGTGGGCGTAATATTTGGAGTAACATTTACGGTGACATCTTCAAAAGATGTTTCTCCACATATATCACGTATTTCAACAGTATATGTTGTAGTCACGGAAGGCATTAATACTGGGTTAGGAATATTAGGATTACTAACACCATCAGTTGGTGCCCACATATAGTTCACACCACTTGGAATAGATGCATCGATACTAACAAACTCATTTTCGCATATCGTAGCATCTTGTAAATTTAGGTTATCTACAAATGTGATACTATTAAAACAAACTTGGTGTAAATTATTTAAGCCTCCTGTAGAACCTACAAACCCAAAAAAGACAGAGTCGTCTCCAGAAAATATTACATTTTTAATATCAAAATTATCTAAGCTTAATCTAAAATCGCAATCAAAAAAAACATTAAGCATATTTAACGAAGCTATCCATTGTATTTTGACTTCATGTGTATCACCATCTTCTATATCTACACTGGTAGAACTTGCTTGTATAGGTCCAGCTAAATTGGCAACTGCATTATTATGAAAAGGATCACCGTTTCTTTGTATTGCAATATGATCATAAAACGGATCAGCTAGCAGACCTTCAGAGGGACTATTATTTCGATAGGTGTCAAATTCGATGATTAATGATGCATTTGATATGGGATCTAAGGGTGCGCCTATGCCTTGATAACCCATTCCACCTCCCGTATTACCGATTTGCGCATTAGGATTATCTTTAAAAACAAGCGCCATACCATCCGCACCATTAGCATCTTGATCTCCAAAATTTGCTTGAAAATAGATTGTAAAATCATTATCAAAATCGATTGCATTATCGTACCAAACGCCGCCAGCTTGGTTGTTTAATGCTGGTGTAATTATAAAGCAATTATTGCCTATATCAGATGCACTTCCAACTGTAGTGCTATTTAACTGAGCAAACATATTTGTAACAATAAAGCATGTGAACAATATTGTAAGGCATCTATTTTTATATTTGGCTTTAACCATGATTTCGGATCGAAATCTAAAAATAGAAAAAAACTAAATACAGAAATGCTAATAAAACCCAAGTAATAGTTAAAATATAGAGCTTATAACCTTATTCTGTGTACTCCAAAATATCACTTGGTTGGCAATCTAATGCTTTACAAATCGCTTCGAGTGTTGAAAATCTAACTCAGGTAACAATACTTAAAATGTACAAAGAATTTATTATCATTTTTTAATGACTTGTTTTATAATGGTTTCTCCTAAATCTGTAGTTACTTTAATAAAATAGATTCCTGTTTTTAATTTACTAAGGTCAATGTATTTTTTATTATTAGATACAATAATAGTGACACCATAAATATTTTTCACTTCAGTATAAAAATTAAAACTATTTTGAGATGTAAAGTCTAAATTTATAATATTCCTAGTCGGATTTGGAAATATGTTTAAATCTATATCATGTCTAGCAGAAATTTTACAACTAGGAGCAATACCACCGTCGTCAATAGTCCAACCAAAATCATCGATGAGGTTCTGTCTAGCTGATGCTCCTGAGCAATAGGTTACACCGAGTGCTCCAAAATTAACGCTTGTTTGCAAACTATTTAACTCACTCCAACCTATTAAGGTTTGATCGTAATTAAATGTTGATAAATTTGTATAAGCTAGTATACTATTCATATCTGTAACACTGCTCACATCCCAATCATTTAAGGGTTGATTGAAAACATCTGCAAAATAAAACATATAACTCATGTCAGTGGTATTAATCACATCCCAATTATTCAAGGGTTGATTAAAAGATTCTGAATTAGAAAACATCCAAGACATATCTGTAACATTACTTACATCCCAATCATTTAAGGGTTGGTTGAAAACATCTGCAAAATAAAACATAGCATTCATATCCGTAACATTACTTACATCCCAATCATTCAAGGGCTGATTGAAAACAGATGAACTAGAAAACATCCAAGACATATCCGTAACATTACTTACATCCCAATTATTCAAAGGCTGATTAAAAGCATCTGATTCTATAAACATATAACCCATATCAGTAACATTACTCACATCCCAATCATTTAAGGATTGATTGAAAGCAAATGCGTTAGAAAACATACCTCTCATATTATTAACATTGCTTACATCCCAATTATTCAATGGTTGAGTAAAAACATCTGAGTGAAAAAACATATAACCCATATCAGTAACATTGCTTACATCCCAATTATTTAATGATCGGTTGAAAACATATGCATAAGAAAACATGCCGTTCATATTAGTAACATTACTTACATCCCAATTATTTAAGGGTTGATTGAAAGTATCTGCATGAGAAAACATACTTCTCATATTAGTAACATTACTTACTTCCCAATTATTCAACGGTTGATTGAAAGTATCTGCATGAGAAAACATACTTCTCATATTAGTAACATTACTTACATCCCAATTATTCAACGGTTGATTGAAAGCATATGCATGAGAAAACATCCAAGACATATTAGTAACATTACTCACATCCCAATTATTTAGGGATTGATTCAAAATATGGCAATTGTAAAACATCCAAGACATATCAGTAACTATGGATAAATCAGGTGTGTCATTTGCAGAAACCTCTAAAAAGCCACAGCCGCTAAAGGCCCAGACCATAGATGTCCATACTTGAGAACCCCATTGATTAACTGCGATTATTTTATCATGGTTAGCAGATGTATTATTAGATAAACCACTATTAAAAAAAATCCTTGGGAAATCTCCTCTGATATGTACTTCATAAGTTCCAGATGTTCCATAATCATGGGTTATATCTCCAATAACTCCAAAATCATCAAATACGCCATCACCTTCCCAATCTACATCATAGTTATAGGTTTCGCCCGGAAAGGTAGGTATCGTTATTGTTGGGTCTGTGTTGTCTACTTGCCAGGTAGTTATAAAGTTAGATACATCGCAGCTATTATTAACATTTGGTACATTGACCCAAAGTGGTAATGAGAAATTTGCCATAGTTCCGTTAGGTAGTGCAACACCATTTTGTTGATAACCTGCTCCAAGCCCAAAAACATCAGGATTGTTAATAACTCCCAAAATATTACCCGAACCAGCAAGGTATATTTTACCATTTCTTCCTAATTGTAATAATCCATTATCATTTAAGTTTCCAATAATAACAGGGTTAACAGCTAATCTTCTATTATTATTTAGGCCAACTTGATACAGCTTTGATTCTTTATTAATTCTAGGCACATCGTCTTGAAATAAAGAGTTTAATGTTGAGTAGTATATATAATTTGAATTAGGAGAGAATTCTAACCCTAATGGTAGAAAAAAAGAAGAACTATTGGGTAAAACATTTAAATTACTTATTAAGCCTGTTGTTGCATCAAAGTCATATACATGTACACCTCCATTACCTGTAATAGAACTATAGCATGCTCCAAGTCTCCTTCCATTAGGAGAAATTTTAAATCCTCCATATCCTGACCACTCATCATTTATTGTTAACCCGTTAACATCAATACCAGAAATAACTGGTATTTGTACACCAGAATTAGTAACTAAGTAAGAGTAAAATTTATCTCTGATTTGTACTACTACCCATACTTTATCTCTTTCAGTATGTAAAGTAGAAGTTATTTTATTTGAGTATATGCTACCAGCTATATCGTTTGAAGATATTAATACTATATTTTTATCAATCACTTCGCCAAGACCATTATTTAAACTCATATCTATAACATTATAAGTTAAGCCCCTATCAATAATATTTGGTGAAGTTCCATTAAGATTAAACAAAAAATATTTTTGGCACCCTTCTGGAGCAGGTACAATCAGTGCCCCTTGAATATTTTCTTTACTACCACTTAAATTATTACCGTTTACCATAACTTGGTGGTTACTACTGTAAACTGTGTTACCGTCAGAGTAGAACAATAAATTTCCGTTTTCATCTGCAACAGAAGCAGCATTCCGCCTAGTAGACATAGAGTTTGGACCTATTATGGGCTCTGGGTTATTAGAAGGCGTGTCAAAATTTAATGCTGCATTTATTCCAAAATACCATTTAGAGTTTTCTAAATTTTGAGAATAAGAGCTAATACTTGTAAATACAATTAGTGATGAGACTAAGAAAGCTAATTTTAATTTCATGATATTGAATGGTTTAAAATCATGAAATTAAGAAAAAACCTACAATTTATATCACTAACCGTGATTTTTAATAATCGATATAACAAAATATATTAGGTTTAGAATAATATTTTTTGATAATGCATAAAATTTAACTTGTTAAAGTTTAAAACTTTATAGGTCTTTGTATTTTTGACCAATGCTACCAAAAAAGCTTCATAAAAAACTAGAAGACCGTAAAGCTAATAATGCCTACAGACAACTCAGTAGTGCAAACTTTCCAGTAGATTTTTCTTCAAATGATTATTTAGGCTTTTCAAAGTCTGATAAGATTTTCAAAACAGCGCATCAGCATTTAATTGACAATGGTATTCTTCAAAATGGTGCATCAGGCTCTCGTTTACTTTCGGGTAATCATGAGCTATACAGAGAAATTGAAGCTCAAATTTCAGAATTTCATAATTGTGAAGCAGCGCTGATTTTCAACTCTGGCTATAATGCTAACATTGGTATATTGACTTGTATTGCTCAACGAGGCGATATAATTCTCTATGATGAATTGGCACATGCATCTATTAGAGATGGTATTACAATGAGTAATGCTAAATCATATAAATTCAAGCATAATGACTTACAGGATTTGGAAAATATTCTTAAGCGTCGGTCACTGAGCGGAGCCGAAGTGAGTCGAAATCCAATAGAAACAGAAATTTACATTGTCACAGAATCTGTCTTTTCCATGGATGGTGATTCTCCAGATATCTCTGCGCTTATTCAACTTTGTAAAACCTACGATGCACACCTTATTATTGATGAAGCACATGCAATTGGTGTTTTCAATCAGGGCTTAGTTGATGAGCCTGTTTTTGCCAAAATTGTCACCTACGGCAAAGCATTAGGTTGCCATGGCGCAGCCATATTAGGTTCAAAAGCGTTAAAAGAATACCTCATCAATTTCTCTAGACCTTTTATTTATACGACTGCTTTAACACCTCATACACTGGCTTCAATAAAATGTGCTTATACCGAATTATATGAAACTTCTGAAATTGAAAAGCTAGAAGATAATATCAGGTTTTTTAATTCTGAAATTAAACGACTAAACTTTCAGAACACATTTATTGAAAGTGAATCTGCAATTCACTGTTGTATTATTTCAGGAAATGATACTGTGAAGCATATATCAAAACAACTTCAAAATAACGGCTTCGACGTTAAACCCATATTGTCACCTACAGTCCCAAAAGGAAGTGAGCGATTACGTTTTTGTTTACACAGTTATAATTCTAAAGAAGATATGACTAAAGTCTTAGAGTTACTTGCTACCTTTGTTTTATGACAAAGAAAATATTTGTTACAGTAGCAAAATATCAATATTCTTCGGAAGCACAGATCGCTAAAGGAAGATTAGAAGCCGATGGTATCAAAGTGTTTTTGTCAGATAATTTAACCATTGACACAGATCCATTAGTGAGTAATGCCATTGGTGGTGTAAAGCTTAAGGTGTATTCTGAAAATGAGCAAGACGCTAGAGACATCCTTAAATCTATTAAAGCATACTCAGTCGATGATAATGGGCAACCTATAGCTTGTCCTAATTGTGGTAATCATCATGTAGAACTATTCTCTTCTATAGATAGTTTTAAATCTTTAATGGCGTTTTTGTTTGGTATAATAACATTTACATTGCCATTTCATACACGATACAAATATGTCTGCGATGATTGTAAAACCGAATTTCCTGTAAAACAAGATAAATATTTCAAAGGCAAACGTATATGACGACTTACTTCGTAACTGGTATATCTACTGAGGTAGGAAAAACAATTGCATCAGCAATTTTAGTTGAAGCCTTAGAGGCAGATTATTATAAACCGGTTCAAGCTGGTGATATAGACAATAGCGATACTCATAAAGTCAAGCGTTTAGTATCGAATTCAAAATCTGTTTTTCATCCAAATAGTTATGCGCTCAATACTCCTATGAGTCCTCATGCGGCTGCAGAAATAGACAATGTTTCAATTGCATTAAAACTTATAAACGTACCAAAAACCAAAAATGATTTAGTTATCGAAGGTGCTGGCGGATTACTGGTACCGCTAAATGATACGGATACAATTTTAGATCTAATTAAACCAGACTATAAAGTTATTGTAGTTTCTCGTCATTATTTAGGAAGTATTAATCATACCTTGTTAACCGTAAACCTATTGAAAGATAAGGGCTTTGACGTATCGATTATTTATAGTGGTAACGAGCATGAAACTACTGAGTCAATTATTGAAAAAATGACTGGCGCAACTGTAATTGGACGCATAGAAGACGAACCTTACTTTGACCAAAATGTGATTAAGGAATATGCGGAAAAGTTTAAACCTAATTTATGAGTCTCAAAGAACGCGATAAAAAACACCTTTGGCATCCGCTAAAACAGCACCATACGCATCCTGATAGCTTAGCAATCGTAAAAGCACATGGTTGCACTTTGGTTGATGAAGACGGTAACGCGTATATCGATGCTATAGCGTCTTGGTATACGAGTATGTTTGGGCATTGTAACGATTATATTACCAGTCGCGTTTCTTATCAAATGCAACAGCTAGACCAAATAATGTTTAGCGATTTTACACATGAACCCGCGGTAAAATTATCTGAAGAGCTAATAAAAATCCTTCCTCAGGGTCAAAACCGAATTTTCTTTAACGACAATGGTTCTACTGCTGTTGAAGGTGCCATAAAAATGGCGCTTCAATATTACTTTAATAAAAGTGAAAAACGCTCAACCTTTATAGCTTTTGAAGATGGATTTCACGGTGATACATTTGGTGCTATGTCAGTTTCAGGTCTTTCTATTTACAATGGTCCATTTGAAGATTTTTTAATGGACATTAAAAGGATTCCTGTTCCTGACGGGACTAATACTGAAGAGATTTTAACAACACTTAAAACAATTATTTCTTCTGAAGCTATCGCTGGTTTTGTTTACGAACCCTTAGTACAAGGAGCAGCTGGTATGAAAACTCATGACGCAGTTGGGTTAAATGCGCTTTTAAAGTTTTTCAAAAGCAATGACATCTTGACTATTGCCGATGAAGTTATGACGGGTTTTGGAAAAACAGGTAAATCTTTCGCTTCAGATTATATCGAAACCAAACCAGATATTATTTGTTTGAGTAAAGCCCTAACTGCCGGACTTGTACCGATGGCAATTACCTCATGTACTGAGGATATTTATAAAGCCTTTTTAGGCAATACTATTGCTAAAGGTTTTATGCATTGCCATACCTATTCTGCTAATCCTATAGCATGCACGGCGTCTTTAGCAAGTATTGAGTTGTTACAAACTGAAGATATTCAGAACAGTATTAAACGAATTTCGGCTTCACATAAAGCATTTGAAAAGAAAATTGAAAACCATCCAAGTGTGAAAACTACGAGAAGTATTGGTGTCATTTTAGCAATCGATTTAAATACTACAGCCAATCGTTACGGTGATTTACGAGATAAGTTATTATCACATTTTATGAAAAATGGTGTGTTTTTACGTCCACTTGGCAATACTATTTATATACAACCACCGTATGTAATTACTGAAGAAGAATTGCAAAAAGTATATAGTACAATAAAAAGTTCTTTAGAAATCGTCTGAAGAGTCTTCAATAGTATCCAGTAAATTAATGACTTCTGTTTCACCATCTATTTTTACATAAAGTGACTTATAGTCCCATTCTCCATTAGTCTTTTCGGCACTGATAAATATATCCCCTTCATCTTTTGGTCCTTTTATCGGAATCGTTAAATCCACAGATGTCTTCCCATTTATATAATTATAACTAGTATTTCCAATCCCATCAGTTTCAATCGGTTCTCCTAAAAACCCGATTACTTCCTTATTTTTAGAAGCTTCACCAACGGCATAGTTGTAAGTTTCAGATTCCTTTACTGTATCAACCACTTTAAAAATAGCTCCTCCTATAATTAACCCAACAATAACAATTAAGGTTAAGCAGCCGCCACCAAGAACCCAACCCCAGTTTCTACTAAACCAACTTTTACCTTCGCGTTCTTCCATAATATTGATACATTTTAATATGTGAGTAATCTAAAATAAGTTTATGTTACAATTTAATTATAAATAGCTAAAGTTGGTTTTTAAAATTGTGTAGATACACTACTTTTGCTTCAAACAAAAAATGTATTGAATCAACCAATCTCTATAACTGCAATATCCTCTATTTCCCCTTTAGGTTATGAGCCAGATATTATCTGGAAAAATTACAATGCCAAAACCCACTGCTTTTCAAGATTAGATGGAAACTTAGTTGCTGAATTACCTCTTAATGCAAAACAAGAGATCGAAAAACTAAGACATTCCAATTCAAAATATAAGCAGCTTGATAAGTCTGTTTTGTTTGCGATTTTTGCTGCGAGACATGCAGTAAAGCAAGCAGGTTGGGCGTCTCAAGATGATTTTGGGGTTAACATTGGGTCGTCTCGTGGTGCAACAGGTTTATTCGAAAAATATTTTGAAAGTTTTTTAACTGAACATAGAGCAGAAACATTAAGTTCTCCCACAACTACGCTTGGTAATATTTCGTCTTGGGTAGCTCACGATTTGCAAACAAAAGGTCCTGAAATTTCACATTCAATTACCTGCTCTACAGCATTACATGCAATGCTTAATGGCATTGCTTGGATAAATGCCAATATGTGTAATAAGTTTTTAGTTGGTGGTAGCGAAGCACCGTTAACATCATTTACTATTGCACAAATGCAAGCTTTAAAAATCTATGCCAGAACTAATGACGAGTTACCATGCAAAGCTTTGGATTTTAATAAATCTGAAAACACAATGATTCTCAGTGAAGCTGCTTCTATTGCATGCTTAGAGCTAGGAAAAAAAGATAATGCCTTAGCTTATATTGATGGTTTTGGATACGGTACAGAACTATTAGAACACAATGCATCGCTATCGGCTGACGCTGAATGTTTTCAACGCTCTATGACCATGGCATTGGGTGATTCAAACCCCGAAGACATCGACATAATTGTAACTCACACACCTGGTACTATAAAGGGTGATTTAGCGGAATACACTGCTATAAAACAAATTTTTTGTAACAAAATTCCCACTTTGACTACTAATAAAGCACAAGTAGGTCATAGCCTTGGAGCATCAGGAATGCTCAGTATAGAAATGGCCATACTTATGCTTAACCATCAAAAATTTATTGACATTCCATACTTGGAGCAATCGCGTCCAAAAAAAATATCAAAAATTATGATTAATGCCGTTGGCTTTGGTGGTAATGCAGTATCTATAATACTTTCAAAATAGCTTATTGCTGATAGTATTTTTGTTTAACTGTTAATTCATTCATTTATGTTAGAGTGGTTTTCAAATTTAGAATTTCTACCTAAAGTCTATTGGTCTATAGCTGTAGTTGGTTCATTAATTTTTATTGGTGTAATGGCAATGGCTTTTGCTGGTGGAGATGCTGATGATATTGGAGATGCAGATGCTGAAATTGACTCAGATGCTGGAGCAGGATTTCAGTTTATAACATTCAAAAATTTAGTTGGGTTTTTTACCATATTTGGATGGAGCGGCATTGCATGTCTAGACGCCGGACTTTCAACACCAATTACGATAATTGTATCGCTTCTTTCAGGATTGCTTATGATGGTTATTATGGCTTCGCTATTCTATTTTATTAGCAAATTGAGTGATAGTGGTACACTAAATTATAATAATGCTTTAGATGCAGTTGGAGAAGTCTATTTAACTATTGGTGCTGATCGCTCAAGCATGGGTAAAGTTAGTGTTAATGTACAAGGTACAGTTAGAGAATTAGATGCACTTACTGATGCGCTAATCGATTTAAAATCTGGTACAATTATAAAAGTTGTTGATGTCACATCTAACGGAATTCTTATCGTCGACAAAACCAGAAAACCTATCGAAGCTTCAATATCAGAGATAGAAGAACTTCCAAATAACGAAGGTCATTTACTGAGTAATTAACCTTCACACAAATTATTAAATATTAATCTTTAAAATCTTAAATCTTATGACATTACTCATTCAAGACAGTTTTAGCATGGATGGTTTTGGCGGACCAATGCTACTCATCTTTGTCGCCCTTTTTATTGTACTCACTTTGATTATTCTGATTAAGCGTTACAAACGCTGCCCATCAGATAGAATTCTTGTAGTCTATGGTAAAGTAGGTGGTGGAAAATCAGCAAAGTGTATTCATGGTGGTGCCGCCTTTATTATGCCAGTCATTCAAGATTACGAGTATCTAGATTTAACTCCTATATCAATAGAGGTAAATCTAGTTAATGCCTTATCTAAACAGAACATCCGTGTTAATGTGCCTTCGCGTTTTACTATTGGTGTATCAACAGAGCCTGGCGTAATGCAAAATGCTGCTGAGCGTTTATTAGGTTTAGGGTTACAAGACATTCAAGAATTAGCTAAAGAAATCATTTTTGGTCAGTTACGTTTGGTTGTAGCTTCAATGGATATTGAAGAAATAAATTCTGATAGAGATAAATTTTTAACTAATATTTCTCAATCTGTAGAATCGGAATTAAAGAAAGTTGGTTTAAAACTAATCAACGTAAACATTACTGATATCGTTGATGAGTCTGGATATATTGAAGCATTAGGTAAGGAAGCTGCTGCACATGCTATTAACGCTGCTCGTAAATCGGTAGCAGAAAAAAATAGAGATGGTGCTATTGGTGAAGCTAATGCAGTGCAAGATGAAAAAACCCAAGTAGCCGCAGCTAATGCCAAAGCCGTAGAAGGTGAGAACACTGCAAAAATTTCTGTTGCTAACTCCGACTCTTTACGTCGTCAGCGTGAAGCTGAAGCTGAGCGCGTAGCTATAGCTTCAGAAAAAGTACAATCTGCAAAAGCATTGGAAGAGTCATATGCTGCTGAGCAACAAGCCGAAGCAGCAAGAGCAGAACGTGAGCGTTCATCTCAAATGGCTGATGTTATTGTACCTACCGAAATTGCAAAACGTAAAGCTGAAATAGACGCTGAGGCAGAGGCTGAGCGTATTAGAAGACGTGCAAAAGGTGAGGCTGATGCCATATTATTTAAAGCTCAAGCTGAGGCAAAAGGTCTTTACGAAGTATTAACCAAGCAAGCTGCTGGTTTAGACGAAATCGTAAAAGCTGCAGGTAATAATTCTAAAGACGCTGTACTATTATTAATTGCAGATAAGTTGCCTGAGTTAGTTAAAACACAAGCTGAAGCTATTAAAAATATCAAAATTGATAAGGTTACCGTTTGGGAAAATGGTGGTAGTAAAGATGGGAAATCTTCTACTTCAAATTTTATCTCTGGTATGTACAAAGCTGTGCCACCTTTACAAGAAATGTTTAACATGGCTGGTATGGATTTACCTGAGTATTTAAAAGGTAAAGACAGAAAAGAAATCGAAGCTGAAGATGCTGAAATCGAAAATTCTGATAATGCATAGATTCTCATAAGCTGCCTAAAATTAGGCAGCTTATTTTATTAAACAATTTGACTTATGTTTACTTTTAAAAGAAAACTTCCGATATGGAAAACTATCCTAGGAACCATTTCATTAGCCCTTGGTATCTATACATTATTTTCTAGTTATAGTGCCTTCATTCTTATAGGCTTTGGTATTTATTTACTTTTAGTTGAAGGTTCAGAATTTGATTTTAAAAACAGAAAATATCGAAAAATAAGGTCAATCTTAGGTATAGATATTGGGAAATGGGAAGCCTTACCTGATATCGAATATATTTCCGTTTTTAAAACAAATGAAGTTACAACATTACGCGCACGATCTGCCGAAGCTAAAGTTAAAAATGAAATCTTTAAATTAAATTTATTTTATAACCGCAATAAAAGAATTGAGGCCTATAGAACTTATAACATTGATGATGCCTTTAAAAAGGCAAAAGAAATAGCTTCTTTATTAAATGTTGATATTTTAGATGCTACCGAGCGAGAATCTAAATGGATATAACTATTTTTGTTCTATTAAGACCCTAATTTTATGAGTAAAGTAAGACACAACTGGACAAAAGAAGAAATTCTTGATATATACAACAAACCATTAATGGAACTGCTTTATGAGGCAGCTACTGTTCATCGTATACATCATGACCCTAATACAGTACAAGTGTCTACTTTATTATCTATTAAAACTGGTGGTTGTCCTGAAGATTGCGGGTATTGCCCTCAAGCTGCTAGATATCATACAGACATTGAAGGTAACAACTTAATGAGTGTTCAACAGGTAAAGGCCCAAGCACTTAGAGCTAAATCTTCCGGAAGCTCAAGGGTTTGTATGGGTGCCGCATGGCGTAATGTAAAAGACGGCCCTGAATTTGATCAAGTCTTAGAAATGGTGCGCACCATAAATAAGCTTGATATGGAAGTGTGTTGTACACTTGGAATGGTAACCGAAAATCAAGCTAAGCGATTAGCAGAAGCAGGCTTATATGCCTATAATCATAACTTAGATTCTTCAGAAGAATATTATAAAGAAGTGATTTCTACTAGAGGTTTTGAAGATCGATTAGAAACTATTGATAATGTTCGTAAAACCAATGTTACAGTATGTTCTGGAGGTATTATCGGTATGGGTGAAAAAGAAGAAGATAGAGCTGGTATGTTAGTAGCTTTAGCTACATTAAACCCTCAACCTGAGTCAGTGCCAATTAATGCATTGGTAGCAGTTGAAGGTACACCTTTAGAAGATCAAGAACCCGTTTCAATATGGGACATGGTTCGTATGGTAGCTACCACGCGAATTGTTATGCCCGAAACACAAGTAAGACTATCAGCTGGACGAACTCAAATGACTCGTGAGGGTCAAGCCATGTGTTTCTTCGCTGGAGCAAATTCTATATTTGCTGGCGACAAATTACTAACTACACCTAATCCTGACGTTAATGAAGACATGGAGATGTTTAAGCTTTTAGGTTTAAACCCTCAGAAACCTTTCATTAAAAAAATGCAACCAAAAACCGTTGAAGCTGAAGATTCTAAGTATCAATCTTTAGGTGAAAAACCAAAATGGTCAAGACCTGAACATAAGATTGAACGTAATGAAGAAGCAAAGGAAAAAGCTAAAGCTTTAAAGTAACATCATTTACAATAACCAAATTTTGGTAGCGTTTTATTAACTTTGGCGAACTAAAGTTAAAACTCTTGCAATTAAACCTACAAGACATACCTCGAGTAAAAACAATTACGAAAGAGGATTTCATCAAGAACTATTTTAAACCACAAAAACCTGTGGTCATCGAAAATTTTGTTGAGCATTGGCCTGCATACTCTAAATGGAGTCTGGACTACATGAAAGAAGTTGCCGGTGATAAAACCGTTCCGCTATATGATGATAGACCTGTAGATTATAAAGATGGTTTTAATGAAGCTCATGCCACAATGAAAATGAGCGACTATGTCGACTTATTAAAGCGCGAACCAACCAGATACCGCATTTTTCTTTGGAACATCCTAAAAGAAGTACCTCAACTTCAAAATGACTTTTCGTACCCAAATTTTGGATTACGCTTAATGAAAGGATTGCCAATGTTATTCTTTGGAGGTGAGGATTCTTACACCTTTATGCATTATGATATTGATTTAGCGAATATTTTTCACTTTCATTTTGAAGGGAAAAAGCAATGTATCCTCTTTGACCAAAAACAAAATAAACATTTGTATAAAATCCCTCATTCGTTAATTACACGCGAAGACATAGATTTTGCAAATCCTGATTTTGATAAGTGGCCAGCTTTAAAAAATGCTGAAGGTTGGGTGTGTAATCTTAATCATGGTGAAGTGCTATATATGCCAGAAGGCTATTGGCATTATATGCGTTACATAACCCCAGGGTTTTCGATGAGTTTACGGGCAATTGCTAGAAATCCAAAAAACCTAAGCAAGGCAATTTATAATGTATTTGTTATGCGAACCTTTGATAATATTATGCGTCGTATAAAAGGACAAAAGTGGATAGATTGGAAAAATGAGCAGGCTGTTATACGCACAAACAAAGTGTTAAAAGCTAATTAACTAGCTCATTTATTTTTTCATAAACCAAATTCGATTCCCAACCTCGATATAGAAGATAATCGGCAAGTTTTTTCTTCTTCTTATAACTATTCTTCTCTTTTATTTGATGCAATCGCTTAATAGCTAAATCATGTAAAGTTTCAAAATAATCTTTATCTGTTATCTCATTAAGGGCATTATCAATATTATATCTAGAGATTTGTCTAAATTTTAATTCTCTAACTATTCTAGTCTTACCCCATTTTTTAATTCTAAATTTTCCTCTTGCAAAGGCTTTTGCATAGCGCTCTTCATTAAGATAATTATTTGTAAGTAAGTGTACTATAATTGCGTCTATTACCTCTGGTATCATACGCATACTTTTCAATTTATCAATAACTTCCTTGTGGCAACGCTCTTGATAAACACAGTAATTTTCTAAGTGTTTTTGCGCTTCATCGAAGGAATAGGTTTTTTGAGGGTGCATGTAACAAAAATAGCACCTATTTCCCTTACTTTGTGTGTAATATGATTTTAAATATAAATCGTTATGTTAAAAAAATTACCCCATGTACTACTTATACTACTTTCCCTTTCCTACGCTGGGTTTGGTCAAACTACTATATATTCTGAAGACTTTTCGGGACAAAATGGAAAAGGTTCAATAGGTCCTGGACCAATCACAGATGTATCTGGTGTGTCATGGACTGTAGATATTAGTAATGCTACTCTCGCAGATGCAAATGATTACTTTCAAGTTAGAAGTGAAATGCTTGAAGCTAGGGATCTTGATACTGATGCTACATGGTTTTCCCCTGTTATTGATATTACAAATTTCACTAATGTTCAATTTTCTTTAGAAGCCTCAGAAAATGATGGCACGGATACTCTTGAGGATGCAGACACTTTTGTTACAGAATATAGAATCGACGGCGGTGCTTGGACACTAGCAGCAAATAACGGCACTATAATTAATGACTTTCCATTGACTGTAGTATCTGACACAGGCTTATCTGGTTCTACATTAGAGCTTAGAGTTACCATGACTAACAATGGAAATAACGAAAGACCACTTTTGGACAATATTCTTGTAGAAGGTACCGCACCTTTGACACCTACAGTGAATGTGAGTCCACCAACTATATCTGGATTGGGTTATGTAGAAGGTGATGCTTCTTTAACTGAACAAAGTTTTGGTGTTGTTGGTTCTGCATTAACAACTGATATAGTTATTACTGCACCTACTAATTTCGAGATATCTTTAACTTCTGGAGCAGGTTTTGGGGGTTCAATAAATTTAACGCCAGCTTCTGGTGATGTTGCACTTACAACCATATATGTTAGGCTTATATCTGGCTTAACTGTAAACACTTATAGCGATAATATTACTGTTGCTACTACGGGTATTACTACTATTAATATTACTGTTGATGGAGAAGTAACTGCAACAATCCCAAATTGTTCTGAATTAATTATTAGTGAATATCATGAACCACAAGGTGGCGGAACAGGAGATAATAAATATATAGAGTTATATAATCCTACAAACAGTACTATTGACTTAAGTGGTTACAGAATTGCAAGGTTTAATAATGGAGAAACTTTACCAAATACTACTGATTTAATTGGTACTGTAGGCCCATATGCAACCTTCTTATTATCGAGATCTGGTGCTGCAATTACTGGAGATCAAGTTATAGCAGGTAATACTTTAAATTTTACTGGTAATGATGCTATGGCTTTACAAACCATCAATGGCGAAAATATTGATGTGATGGGCTTTATTGGAGATAATTCAAACTTTGCACAAAATACGGTATTAAGAAGAAATCAAGATGTAACTATACCAACAGTTGCTTATGATGCTTCTCAATGGACTGTAGCTACGGTAAATGATAGTAGTGATTTAGGGGCGCATTTAAATGACTGCGCCTGTCTTGTATCCACCACATGGGATGGTACGTCGTGGAGCGCTGGTGCTCCTGATGAATTTACAGCTGCAATCATAGATGGTGATTATGTTGTAAATGCTACTAATCCTAGTTTTACCGCATGTAGTTTAGTAATTAACTCTGGAGACCTTACAATTAGCAACGGCTACTTTGTTGAAGTAATGAATGACTTTACTGTAAATTCAGGTTCAGAAATCACTACTGAAACTCAAGGTAGTTTTGTACAACGCGGTGATGGATCACTTGCTGGTACATTTACGGTCAATACAGGCGCAGATTCGTTTGTAAACAAAGAAACTTCTCCTCTTACTAATTGGTACGACTTAACTTATTGGAGTTCGCCGGTTGCAGGTACCACTACAGATGTTGCATTGTCCACTAGTAATCGTATATTTTGGTTTAATGCGGCCAATTATTTAGATGCTGATGGCGATAGCCTAGATGACGATGCAAATGCGTGGACAAGAGAATTTGGCAGCTATCCCATGACACCTGGACAAGGGTTTGCAGCAAGTCATACCGAGATAGGTTTCATGAGTGGTTTATCGTACGGCTATATTTTTAATGGTGCCTATAACACAGGAGATATTTCATATGGTGTAGTAAATGACCCAACTAATGGATTACATTGGAATCTTATTGGTAATCCTTACCCTTCGGCAATTAATGTAGATGCATTCTTTGACCATAACGGAACAGTTTCTCCAGGAAATAATACAGTTTATGAGGTATTGTATATGTGGTCTCAGGTAAGTCCAGTAGATGCTGCGAATGTCGGAAACGAGGTACTTAACTATAATCAAAACGATTATATTACAATAAATGCTATTGGAGAAGCTGGTAATGGTACTACTGCGGCACCAGACAGGCAAATACCGTCTGGTCAAGCCTTTTTTATACCGTCTGCATCAACAGGAAATGTTGAATTTACCAACAGCATGCGTGTAAGCGGTAACAATGTGAACGATGCTTTTTACCGAACAGCTGTTGTGCAAGCATCAACTCATAGAGAAAAGCTAAATATTAATTTGAGTTCTGATATTGGGATTTATAGCCAAATTTGTGTGGCCTATGTCGATGGTGCCACAAACGATTACGATGGTAATGCCATTGATACCTATAGAAACTATGCTGGTAATGCTGGTGTATTATACTCACTGGATAATGACGGCAACGGTTTCTATGTTATTCAAGGTAAAGATCCTAATAGCTTAAATGAAGATGAAGTGATTAAATTAGGATTTGGAGCTTATATTTCAACAAATGAAACGTATACATTAGAGATTGTGAAGAGGGAAGGTAACTTCTTAAGTAATAACCCTATTTATATTAAGGATAACTTACTTAATACCATTCATGATTTAAGTAACTCTAGCTATACATTTACTTCTGATGGTGGTACATTTGATGAGCGATTTGAGATTGTATTTAAAGTAAACGCTTTAAGTACTGATGACCCAATATTTTCTGATAATGATTTATCGATAATAGAATTAACTGATGGAGATGTTGAATTTAAACTGAATAACAATTCCAACTCAATTGAAACCATATCAATATATGACTTGCAAGGCCGTCTAGTTTATAATTTTGAAGGTAATTCTTCTACGGAAGTATTTAATCTTTCAAACTTAAAAGCGCAAATATTCATTGCGAAAGTAGCCTTGACAGATGGTACACTAATCTCTAAAAAGTCTATTAAAAAGTAACATTGATTTTACAACATATACAAAGCCTCCATTATTTGGAGGTTTTTTATTTACTATACTTTAAGGATAAAATTAGATTTCGCCCTGCTGCAGCAATACCTGAGGAATAGGGTCTATAACGTTGGTCTGTAATATTTTCTAAACTTGCAGAAAGAAGAAAATTATTATTCACCTTAAACTGGGTTCTTAAATTTAACGTATACCAGGAAGGTGAGTACGGATTCCCGTTTTCGTCTAATGCGTAAAGAAAATCTTTACTGATTTCTGATGGCGCAAGATCTTCAAAAGGTAAATCATCATTATATATAGCATAAGCGTTAAATGTCCATCTTCTAAACTTATATATTAAATGTGTTTGTCCAAAGCTTGGTGCAATATGCCTTACTGGCACTTCAATTCCGTTTGACTCTTCTACACCACTAACAATATTATATTGAGATCTAAGCTTCAAATTATCTGAGAAGTTTACCTCAGCACCAATCTCAAACCCATAAATATATTCTTTCGAAGCATTTTGTATAGACTGAACGTCACTTAATTCTCCATCAAAAACTATTTGACTCTGTCCGTTTAATGTAGAATTGCGCCTTATCAAGGCGTTATCAAGGAATGTGTAATAGGTTGCAAAGTCTAACTTTACGATATAATTAAAATTAAGTTTAAGCCCAAGTTCTCCGCCATAGGCATACTCTGATTTTAGATCGTTATTTGGGACTACAACAGCCCCAGGTTCGGAATCAAAAACTTTACCTATGTCATCGATATTGGGAGCTCTAAATGCTGTAGATGCGTTTAGATTCCATTCTAAAACGTCATTAGGTTTCCATTTTATACCAGCTGTTCCTGTTAATGCTCCAGAATTAATCTCCGCATTGTTAAATGGTAAATTAAGAAATACATTGTTAGCTGTAAAATCTGCCTTTGATATAATGTGATTATATCTTAGCCCAGATTGAAATACAAATTTACTATCTGGTTTGTATTTATAGCTTGCATAGGCCGCAATAGATTGCCAATTAGAGCCATCAGGATATCTAGATACTGAAGGCGTAATTGTATTGGTATTAATATTAGTTTCTATCCCTTGTGATCCTATGGCATTATATAAATACTCTAATCCATAAAACAAACTCGATTTCTTATTGATTTGCTTTTCTAAATCAAGATTAAAGGATATGGCATCTACTTCCTCGGAACGCTCTCGTCGAATGACAGATTGAAAATTTCTATCAATTCTACTTTCTTTAAAATTTTGAAATGATGCCGTTAAGTTAATCTTATCATAATAAGGAGAACTACTACTTAGCTTAGTAAGAGAAAAGTTACTCATAAACCATTTTTGTGGCCCATAATTCCATTCTGCTGAACGCAAACCATTACCTTGAGGTCTAATTAGTCTATCATATCTGGCAAAATCAGATGTTGATGAGTAATGGATACCCAAATCAAATTTAAGATTATCCGCAGGTTCATAATGTACTTTTTGCATCAAATTAATCTGGTTGTATCCTGTTGGGTCTTGAACTAAAGGATCATCATTATTTACCAAAGTATCAACACCATTAATAGTCTGTACCAACTGATTTCTAAGATATTCTTCAGGGCCATGGCGCCCCATTTTTAAATCATCAAAATCACTATAGCTTACACTCGTTAAAAATCCCCATTTATTATATCCAAAATTAAAATCGGCATGTGTCGTTTTCTCATTATTTGCGCTCGAATACCTTGTGTTTATATTAGTCTTAAAAAACAACTCGTCTTTATAAGATAGTTGTGGTTTTTTTGTATAAAAGCTCATGACACCTCCAATCGCATCACTTCCATAAACCACAGATCCTGCCCCTAAAGTAACTTCTGTATTATTAATAGTAAATGGATCTATAGATATCACATTCTGTAAGTTTCCGCCTCTAAAAATGGCATTATTCATTCTTACGCCATCTACCGCTATTAACAATCTATTTGTAGAGAACCCTCTAATTATTGGACTGCCACCTCCTAATTGACTTTTTTGAATAAAGACATTACCTGTAGCAAGTAATGCATCGGCACTAGTCTGTGGCGTTGCTAATTCAATGTCTTTAGAGGATAAGCTAACTATCGTTTGAGGTATGTCTCTTTTACTTTGTTCAAATTTTGAAGCTGATACTACAACTTGTTTAAGGTCTTCGACGCTTAAGGTCATAAATATCTCATAACCACGTGCTGCAAGTTCTGATTTTTTTAAGGATAGCTTAGAATATAAAAAGTTCTGAAAATATATGACTTCATTATCTGTGAAACTATCGATTTGTGCTTTTCCATTAATATCGGTTATAACAGATTTATCTTTTTTTAAATTATAAAGTATTACACCAGGTATAGGTTCACTACTTGCCTTTTCCTTTACTGTAATTGTTTGTGAATTCATTACAAAAACAGAAAGCAATGGAATTAAAAAAAATATCGGTCTTAATCTTAGAAAAATCAATATAGAATAGGTGTAAATTACTAGCGAAAAACTTCACTTAAAACAGCCAATGATTTAGGCTTTTTAAAACCTTCCAAATGTAACTCAAAATAAGATAATAGCATACTTAAAAAATCTTGGCGGTCTTTAACGTTTATTTTTATAGAAGATACTGCATCAAAATTTATGCCTAGTAAGCGTTTTAGCAATGTTAAATTTTTACCTCTTATACTATTTATTCCGTTATGCTTATCTTCGAAAAAGCCTGTTTGCAAATTAAAAAACGGCAAATCTTTATTATCGTTACTTGGCAAGAAACCTAGATACCTGCTCAATTTTAGAAGAAATAATATATGAAAATTAGCAAATTCATCCTCATTATCAAGGTATTGAAAAGTTGTAGCTATGAAGTTAAATAAGTCTTCATTCTTTTCCTCTTCCTTTAATACTGAATCTAATATTTCTGACAAAAAAATGACGATTGCACTTTTGTAAATATTTGTATAAAGTGTTGTATAGACATAACTAACCTTTATATCTCTCAGAACTTGTAAAGACTTGTTAGGATTAAAATTTTCTTCAACACTTAATTGCATTAAGGGTTGAAAATAAATGGCTTTGGACTTTCCTTTTTTCGAAGGTTTTAATGCTCCTCTTATAAGGTAGCTGACAATACCATGGTGTTTGGTGTATGCTTTAATAATAAGATCATAATCTTTATACTTAAGTTTACTTAAAACAATAATATTGGTTTTAGTCAACATAAACTGCTAGCTATCGTATAATAAGAAGCTTTATTATTTTACTCTCAAATGAGTCTAAATCGTTGATGATTATAAGATAAACACCTGAAGCAACTATATTATTTGCCAAATTTTTACCATTCCATATTGCAGTTCCTCCGTCTATAGCAAAATTTGTATTTAAATTTGAGTTTCGTCGATTAATTCGTGATTGAGCTTCAGCAACAAGATTCCCTTCTACATCAGTAATTTTAATATTTACATTCTCTGTTAAACCTACCACTTTAATACCTTTATTGATATCATTTAAGTCGTTTGCTCCCAGTATATCATATTCAGGTCGTACAGGGTTAGGATAAGCATAAGCATCATTCAATTCTTCAACAGGAGATGAGCCTCCTGCTCTAAATGCTAATAAACCATTTGGAGTGGCGAAATATACCGTACCATTTGTTTCATCTATAGAAATATCATTAATGGTGTTTACAGGAAGTGGAGAATTTTCTTTTGTAAAATGATAAATCGTTGTTTGTCCGTTAGGTGTAAAATAAAACACTCCTGAATCTACGGTGCCCACCCATTTATTGTTTGAACCATCTACTTCAATATCTGTTATTACTTGGCTCTCAAGAAGCTCTCTTGCTAAACCATCTTCTAAAAAAATTATAGGTTCAACTGTAGGGGATTCTTCATCGAAAAAACCCGAGGTGTTAAATAATACTCTCAACCCAAAACCTGTACCAATCCATAAAACACCATTATTATCCAGTGCTAAAGATCTCACCCAGGTGGTTGGAATACCATCTCTTTCATCTTTTATCTGCTTAATTCTAGGGGATTCATTTTCATTAAATGCAATTAATCCATTTCTAAATGATCCAATCCATTTGGTACCTGTATTAGAATCAATTTCCAAATCATAGAAACCTAATTCATCATTAAGAGCATCAACAATAAAACTGGCAAAACTGTAAGATTGCCATTGGTTATTTGCCGGAAAATATACTCTTAATGCATTATCAACGCGACTTGTAACACTCCATAAACCTCCTTGATCATCAAATTTAAGAGGACCTGTCCTTATATTAATAAGATTCGGGTTTGGAGGAAAAATCCATGACTCCAGAGGACTATTGGTCTCATCAAAAAAATTGGTAGCTTCAAAATTATTAAACTCAAGGATGCCATCAACAAAAGAGCTGACAAAGACTTGATCGGGATTTAAAGGATTGATAGAAATTTTGTTAAGTTCTCGCATCCCTAACAAGCTGTCAAAAGGTATATTTAACCATTCCTCATCTCTTAAAACACTAACACCTCTGCTGTTAAGCGGGAAAGGATTCAATGACTCATCAAATTCACCAAAAGTTACCCATAACCCTTCTCTAATTGCTTGGATTCTGAAAGGTTTATTAAATAAAGGACCGTCTGGTCTTATTTCGGTAAAAACACTAATGTCATTAGCATTGGTTCTTAATACACCAAAGGAGCTTGTTCCTATGTAAATATCATTACCAAAACTTATTGCTGAGGAATAAGAAGTCTGGAATTCTTGAGTAACATTAACCTGATTGGTTAAATTTCCTGAATCGTCAAAAATGAGAACAGCATCTGATATGGTATATAACAACTTGCCATTTGTTGATTCTGAATCTGCTGGTCTAAGATCAAAAGTAAATATAGGGATCAAGACATCATTTACTATTTCTGACAATACTCTATTACCACGTACTGAAAAAAGTTTTCCGTTAATCTCTTCAATAGAGAGATGGCTTCCTCCTACTATTCTTGTCCATTCCTGAGAATCAATTAAATTAGGATTAGACAAAAGACCTTTTCTAATACCATTACCGGCCCAACATGCTGCATAAATTTCACCGTTATTTACGGCTGTTTTTTCTACAGGTATTTGAGTATTATTGTCTCCAATAAAATAGGTGTCTCCAAATTCTAGGCGCACGATATCATAAACTGAAATTCCGAAGTCGGTTGATATATAAACTAAACCTTCATATTCATTAAAATCGTTAATTGTTTTTATACTAGGGTCTATACTTTCTTTTTCTAAAATATCAACAATGGTTAGGACACTTTGGTCAGACTCAAAATAAATCTCCATCAAACCTGTTTCATAGCCAATAAGCAATAATTGTCCTTCTTCGCTATACTCAATTGTAGAAATTAGTTCTCCAGAAAGCCCTTGAATTGTAGTTATTTTTTCGATTTCATTAGAGTTGACATCGTAACTAAAAATTACATTTTCAGACGCAGCATAAATTTTGAATTCACTTTTTGTAACGTCTACGATATCGAAATATGAGAAATAGTCTTGCCATAGCGCTGAAAAATCTTGTGCCGTACTAAAAATACTGGTAAATAGTAATATAAAAACGAAGATGTATCGTTTTGTCATGTTGAGCTTAACTTTTGGTCAAATATATTTATTACTAACGTTTTATTTTCAATTATCATATATAAAAAAAGCTCCTAAAACGAGATAGGAGCTTTTAATTTCGATAATTAGTACTATTATACTATTCCCTGAGCAAGCATTGCATCTGCAACTTTAACAAAACCTGCTATGTTTGCACCTCTTATGTAATCTATGGAGCCATCTTCATTTTTACCATATTTTACACAAGAATCATGAATATCAGACATTATATCTTTAAGTCTTTCATTTACTTCTTTTCTAGTCCAGCTTAGTCTCAATGAATTTTGACTCATCTCAAGACCAGATGTAGCTACACCGCCAGCATTGGAGGCTTTACCAGGTGCAAATAAGATTTTTGCTTTTTGGAACTCATGAATTGCCTCCGGTGTTGAGGGCATATTTGCACCTTCAGACACACAAATACATCCATTGTCAACGAGTTGCTTTGCTTCTTCGCCGTTTAACTCATTTTGAGTTGCGCAAGGCAGCGCTATATCACAAGGTACAGACCATGGTCTTTCTCCTTCAAAATATTTAGCATTTGGGTAGTGTTCAACATATGCACTTATTCTGCCTCTTTTTTCATTCTTAAGCTCCATTACATAAGCCAATTTTTCAGTATTAATTCCATCTTCATCCAAAATATAACCTCCAGAATCGGAAAATGTTAATACCGTTGCTCCTAATTCTATTGATTTTTCGGCAGCATATTGTGCAACATTACCAGAACCAGAAATTACAACCCTTTTTCCATTGAATGAATCATTTTTAGTTTTTAGCATATTTTCAGCAAAATATACATTACCATATCCTGTAGCTTCAGGACGTATTAATGATCCACCCCAAGATTGTCCTTTACCTGTGAGGACGCCTGTGAAAGAATTCTTAAGTTTTTTGTACATACCAAACATGTAACCTATTTCTCTTGCTCCTACACCGATATCACCTGCCGGTACGTCTGTATTATGACCTATATGTCTTGATAATTCTGCCATAAACGCATGACAAAATCGCATTATCTCATTATCACTTTTACCTTTTGGATCAAAATCAGAACCTCCTTTTCCACCACCCATTGGTAAGGTTGTTAAGGCATTTTTAAAGACTTGTTCGAATGCCAAGAATTTTAAGATACTTGCATTTACCGAAGGATGAAAACGTAAACCACCTTTGTATGGGCCTATTGCAGAATTCATCTGAATTCTATAACCTCTATTTACTTGTATCTCACCAGAATCATCTACCCAACAAACCCTAAAAGAGATTAATCGCTCTGGTTCAGCCATACGAAGTAAGATATTTTTACCGTGGTAAATATCATTTTTAACAATGTATGGAATTACAGTTTCGGCAACCTCTTGTACCGCTTGTAAAAATTCTGGTTCATGACCATTTCGTTTTTTTACTAGGTCTAAAAATGCTTCAATTTTATCTTTCATTTGAAAAATTATTAATAGATTCTTAAATAATAGCAACAAAGATACATTATCTATAAAAAAAACTGCTTATTTTTTTAATATTATCAATGTTCTTTTAATTTGAATTGCATAGCTTAGTTTTATTGGATAAAATATAATAATAATGCATTTCATCCGTTTTATTTGGTATTTCATCGATATTTTTTATATTTGCCATGTTTATGTCCCAAAAAACTAAACCTATGATCAAAACCTTAAGGCAATCATTCATATTGTGCTTTGTAATTTTTACAATTCAGACTTCTGTTGCTCAATTAGGATTTTCACATGAAGTAGGAGTAATTGCTGGACCAGTGCAATTTCGCTCAGATTTTGGCGAACGATTTAATGAAGAAAATAATATTGGTAATACAGGTTATGGAATAGGAATAATACACTATATCAACTTTTCTTACAGAGCAGATTGTAACTGTTATACCTCGGATAATTATTTTAATGACCATTTTAAGTTACGAAGTGAATTATCGTATAATAAAACGCAACTCGATCATTTTGGTCAATGGGTTGATGCGAGCCAGTTTGGTATAGATGGTCAGCGATTAAGAGCTCACTCTGGTGAAGCAAATAATTTTGATATTGGGATGCAGCTTGAGTACTTTCCTTTAAGTATAAGAGCCTTCTCATCTCACACAGGCAGTTGGGCACCATTTGTAAGTCTAGGTGCGCATTACACGATATCATCTCCTAAGCAATTTACCACGTTTGCTCGAGATGGTGGAATTTCGGATGAAAATATTTTTAATCCAGATAATATTTATGGCCCATGGATTCAGGCAAGTAATGGTGAATATCCAATAGACACAAGTCAAATAAGTGCATGGTCTGTGGTATCAAGCGTTGGTACAAGGTATAAACTAACGTTATTATCTGACTTAATGATAGATCTTAGATTTCAATATTATTTTAGTGATTGGATTGACGGTCTCAATCATAAACTACCTTCTAATAAATTTAACGATGTGCTTATTTGGTTAAATTTTGGATATATTTATTACATTGATTAGTAACAACATACCTTATATATTAAAAAAGACCGAACTTTAAATTGGGTCTTTTTTATCTGAATTAATGTTTTTTGAATTTTACCCAATAGCTTGTTTTAAATCTGCTATTAAATCTGCTTCATCTTCTATACCAACACTTAAGCGAATGAGTGAGTCTACGACACCTGTCTTTTCGCGTTCCACTTTAGGAATACTAGCATGAGTCATACTTGCAGGATGCCCAGCCAAAGACTCAACTCCACCTAATGATTCTGCTAGCGTGAATATTTTTAAGTTTTCAACTATTTTAATAGCTTCATCATAATTATTGCCTTTGGTTACAAAAGATACCATACCTCCAAAATCTCGCATCTGAGATTTTGCTATATCATGATTAGGGTGATTTTCAAAACCTGGCCAGTAAACTTTTTCAATCTTTGGGTGGTTAGCTAAGTATTCTGCTACTGCTCTACCGTTTTCGCAATGACGTTGCATTCTTACATGTAAAGTTTTAATTCCTCTTAATGCTAAAAAACTATCTTGAGGTCCACAAACAGCACCACTAGCATTTTGGATAAAGTACAAGCGGTCTGCTAGGTCTTTATCTTTAACAACTAATGCTCCCATAACCAAATCACTATGTCCACCGATATATTTAGTAGCAGAATGCATTACTATATCAGCGCCTAAATCTAAAGGTTGCTGTAAATATGGTGTTGCAAACGTATTATCTACAGCCAAAATTACTTGTCTTCTCTTAGCAATTTCTGCTGTGGTTTTTATATCAATAATATTCATCATTGGGTTTGTTGGCGTTTCAACCCATATAAGTTTGGTATTATCATTAATATAATCCTCAATTTTTGAGGCATTTTCCATACCTATGAAATGGAATTTAATTCCAAAATCTTCATAAATCTTAGTAAATAATCGATAAGAACCACCATACAAATCGTTTGTTGAGATAACTTCATCTCCTGGTTGTAGTAGCTTTATAACAGCATCAATAGCCGCCAAACCTGATCCAAAAGCCAAACCATAATTCCCATTTTCTATACTTGCAAAAGCATTCTCCAGTGCATTTCGTGTAGGATTATGAGTTCTTGAATACTCATAGCCTTTATGGCCTCCAGGTGTAGATTGCGCATAGGTAGAGGTTTGGTATATAGGTGGCATAACAGAGCCATAAGCTGGGTCATGTTCTTGGCCACCATGAATTGTTTTAGTATTGAATTTCATTTTAAATAAATCTATATTAAGAACGTCTTATAAGACGTAATATTAATGTAACCTTACGACGGGTTTAAGACGCAACAAATTTAAAGCTTAATTCGTTGGTTTCAAATGTATGTTTTACCTTTATTGAATGTTTAACAAAGTTGTTTTATTTTGAAAAAATTATCTCTATATATTCTAGCTTGCTTATTAGTAATATCGTGTAAAAAAGAAGTCAAACCTCAAACTTTTGAAACAGGTGGCATTGATAGGTCTTTTGATGCTGACATTGAAGTATCTTATGATACAGCAAACAATAAATCGGATGTTGCTAAAAAAATTAATGCAATCGTTCAATCCGAGATTCTTAAGTCTATACCAAATCATGAAGATAAAAACTCAGTTAATGAAGCTTTAGAAGCTTTTAATGCAGAGTACATAGAGTTTTCAAAACAATTTGAAGAAAACAAACAAAAATGGACTTTAGCCATCGAAACTGAAGTGATATATCAAGCAAATGAAGTCATTACTATGGGTTTGAGTGTTTATACTGATACTGGCGGTGCTCATGGTAATGATAGTATAGAGCTTTTAAACTTTAATCCTTCAAATGGTGAGTTGTATTCGCAAAATGAATTATTTTCCGATCTAAATGAATTTAAAAAACTAGCAGAAACTTACTTTAAGGACCATGTAAAAAATGAAGGTAAAAACATCTCAGAATTCTTCTTTGGTAAACCATTTCAACTTCCTGAAAATATTGGCTTTAATGATGAAGGTGTAATTTTATTATACAACACTTACGAAATTGCCAGTTACAACCAAGGTTATACTGAGTTTGTAATTCCTATAGAAAAGGCCGAAGAGTTTCTTGAGGTCTATTAATTAGAAAACCGTTCTGTTATTTTTCTAATAATTGGTCCAACAGTTAGTCCTTGTCCGATTATTGACACTATGACTACTATATATGTAATTACGAGAAAAAGGTCCTTATCCATTTCTGATGTTAGGCTTAAAGCCAGTGCTATTGATATTCCGCCACGTAGGCCGCCCCAAGTCATAATCAATGTTGTTTTTGGTGCGAAATTCAATCGTTTTGCATAAAACTTAATTGGTAAAAACAAGGATATGTATCTACATAATAAAATTATTGGGATGGCTAATAACCCGGCGTATATATAGTCTAAGTTTAAAGTTAGCACTAGCATTTCCATACCTATCATTACAAAAAGTATAGTATTAAGTAATACATCTATCAATTCCCAAAACTTGTCGACATATGCTTCTGTAATTTCGGACATTGATGTTTCTCTAATCGTATCATTACCTACTACCAAGCCTGCAGTAACCATGGCTAACGGTGCAGATAAATGTAACTTATGTGCTATTACTGTGCCTCCCATAACGGCTGCTAATGTGAGAATGACTTCTATCTCATAATTGTCTATCGATTTCATTAATCGGTATGTTACCCAACCCAATGCACCACCAAGTAAAATTCCACCACCAACTTCTTGAATAAACAATGTCGCAATTTCTGAAACATCTACTGCTGCATTTGGTTGTTTTGCAATGGCGTAAATTGTTAAAAAGACTACTACTCCAACACCATCATTAAATAAGGATTCACCAACAATTTTGGTTTCTAGCTTTTTTGGAGCTCCAACTCTTTTCAATATTCCTAAAACAGCAATTGGGTCTGTTGGCGAAATTAAAGCTCCAAATAATAAGCAGTTAACAAATGAGACATTAAAGCCAAGAGACGTAAGCAACGGATACATTATTGCAGCTACCAGCACCGTAGAGCATAAGACACCCAAAGTTGCAAACACCAAAATTGGCCATCGCTGTACTTTAAGCTGTTCAAAATTGGTATGCAAAGCTCCAGCAAAAAGAAGAAAACTTAACATAACATCTAGCAATAATGCTTCAAAATTAATGCTAGAGATAAAAGCCTTTTCAGTAAGTAGAATAGTATCATCAAACTGTCCAATGATTACGGCAAAGAGTGTAAAAAGAAGGGTAATAACCATTAGACCAATGGTTATTGGTAATTTTAAAAACTTAACATTAAGATACCCAAAAAGTGCAGAAATAACTACAAGCCCTGATGCGATACTAAAGTAATCCATAATGCTATATTGATTTTACTAAGGCCATAATATAACCAAGATGAATGCCTTCGTGAAAATTATTAAATGCCATTGCTTCTTCTGCATTCGTTAGTGTACTTCCTGTAGACACAGTATATTCAGTAAATGTTTTAAAACTTCCATTAAGATAATCCGTTTCTATTTGGTCATTCGTAGAGAACAAAATACTTTTAAGATAATCAATCTCTGATTGATTAAAATCAGTCTCATGTTTTGTCCCTTTCTTGTATCTATCTATGTAATCTTGAGCTAAATTCATTGGCAAATTAGATAAACGATATATCAAAATTTGTTGTGTCACAACTGTATGAGCAATATTCCAAATAATACTATTTTTAAATCCTTGCGGAACTTTGTTTAGTTGCTCGAGCGTTAGTCTGTCTATAAAAGATTCAAATATTTTTCTGTTTTTTCTAGTGATATCAATATCGTAAAGCATTATTTAATTTTTTACTAAATGTAACTTGTTTTAATTTGAAATGAAGTTTCTTTGTAAGTACAAATTTCGTGATTCTTTAAGGATGAAAAAAATATATTATTTAAGTACTTGCGACACCTGCAAACGCATTATAAATGACATTGATTTACCTTCAGAGTTTATACTTCAGGATATTAAAACCGAGACAATTACTGAAACCCAAATTGAAGAAATGCGAAGCCTAACCAATAGTTACGAAGGCTTATTTAGTAAGCGCGCTCGCTTGTATAAAGAATTGGACTTAAAGAATAAATCGCTCACAGAAGAAGATTACAAAAAATACATTTTAGAGCACTATACTTTTTTAAAGCGACCAGTAATTTTATTTGGAAATCAAATTTTTGTTGGCAACTCTAAAAAAGTGGTAGAAGCAGCAAAACAAGCTATACATGAATAGTAGAGCCTTTGCCATTTTTGCTTTATTTATGGTTCAGCTTTTGTATGGGCTAAACTATACTTTTGCAAAAATTGTAATCAATGACAATTACATTAAGCCTTTTGCTTTTGTAATACTAAGAGTTGTAGGTGCTACCATGTTATTTTGGGTATTTAGTTTTTTGTTTCCAAAAGAAAAAGTTGAACGCAAAGACTACATCAAATTCTTTACTGCTGCAATTTTTGGTGTAGCTATAAACATGCTCTTGTTTCTTAAAGGTTTAGAATTAACCACGCCAATTCACGCTGCATCTATTGTGACGATTACTCCAGTTATAATTCTAATATTATCTGCTTTAATATTAAAAGAAAAAATTACTACACTAAAAGTTATTGGCGTTACTTTGGCATTTTCAGGAGCATTAGCACTTACCCTTTTTGGTGAATCAACACGAGAAGGAGATAACATTGTTTTAGGAAATACGTTCATTTTTATTAATGCCATATCTTATAGTATTTACATTATTTTAATAAAGCAATTGACCGAAAAATACCATCCGTTTACATTTATAAAATGGCTGTTTTTATTTGGGTGTTTTATGGTAATTCCTTTTGGTTATAATCAACTTAAGGAAATTCATTGGGAAACTTTTACCCCATATGTTTACTTTTCTGTTGGATTTGTAATTATAGGTGCCACTTTCGCTACTTATATTTTAAATCCGTATGCATTAAGTAAATTAAAAGCATCTACTGTTGGTGTATTTATCTATCTTCAACCTGTAATTGCAGGTTTGTTTGCAACAGTAATGGGCGCAGATGTCATAGATGTTGTAAAGTTAGTTGCAATGCTATTGATTTTTTCTGGTGTGTATCTAGTTTCGCTAAAACCAAAAAGGACAAGTTAATTGGCTTTAAAATCTAAAATATTTAAAACTGTAGATAATATCCCTCAAGCCTATTGGGATAGCGTAAATTGTTGCACAAACATTTACTATTCTCCTGAGTTTTTAAGTGCATTTGAGAAAGCGAATACGGATATTGAATTTAATTATATTTTCATTCTCAAAGACGACGAAGCAGTAGCATTTGCTAATACACAAATTGTTACTATTGGTGTCGAAACCATAACACAAAACATAAAAATGTCTGCCAGGTTAAGACGCATTGTCAATAACATGTTTTGTAATAATCAGCTGCGTGTATTGTTTTGCGGTAATGTGTTTTTAAGTGGTGAATATGGTACATTCTTAAAAGAAGGAGCGCCTAAAGTTGAAACTTTTAAGGCCATTGCTGAAGGCGTAAAGCAACTGTCTAAAAAAACAAAACGCTTACAAACTATTTTTGTGAAAGATTTTGAAGACGAGTCGCTTTACATCACAGACCATTTAAAATCTTATGATTATGCATCTATGCAGGTTGAGCCTAATATGATTATTACGCTCAAACCTGAATGGAAATCCTTTGAAGATTATAAAAGTGCTCTTAAGTCCAAATACCGAGTCAAAGCCAATAAAGCAGACTCCAAAAGTGAATCTTTAGAAGCAAAGTTCTTCACTCAAGAAGATATAAAAACGCATAAAGAGTCACTGCAGGCGTTATATCAAAACACCATAGATAATGCAGATTTTAATGCCCAAATCCTTAATCTTGATACGTATACCTATTTAAAAGAAACGTATCCAGATAAGTTTTTTGTAAAAGGCTATTTTCTCAATGGGAAATTGGTTGGTTTTTTGAGCGCTATGCAAAACGAAACCAATCTAGATGCACATTTTATTGGTATTGATTACAGCAACAATAAAACCTATGCCATTTATCCACGGATTTTAAATGACTATGTGCGTTTGGGTATTGAAACAAATGCTTCTCAAATAAATTTAGGACGTACAGCATCTGAAATTAAAAGTACACTTGGCGCCAAACCAAAAAACTTAACGTGTTATTGCAAGCACAAAAGATATGTGCCAAATCAGATTTTGAAGCCATTTGTTAGAAACGTAAAAATCAAATCATTCAAACAGCACAAACCATATAAGTAAGTCTAAGCTTGCATTGGTCTTGGTCGCACGCCGTGCTTACGCGTATCTTGTTTAGTTAATACTTTAAAATCTTCGGACTTTGGGAATTTTTCTGCTAGGTCTAATAATGCTTGTGGAAGACTCGTAAGTTTTCTTTCTTTTAAGTCAATCCAACCGCCTTGCATTTCGCAATAGGCTAAATTGTCACCGTTTTCATTGTAGAAGTTATGTTTAAACATAAACAACATCCCATCTTCACTTAGTCCAGAAACTTCAATGGTTACAGTAATTGGCGCACCAATAAAAGATTCTTTAAAGTAAAACATGTGTTCGTAGAATACCACCGGACCAACATTGTGTTTTCTAATTTCGGGCATAGAAAATCCATGCTCACCAAAAAAAGACATACGCGCATGACTCATAAAGTTGGTATAAGCAGAATTTGCTAAATGACCATTTGCATCTACGTCGCTCCAACGAATTTCGAACTGTTTTTTGTACATAAAAAATCTTATTAATTGAGGTTGCAAAGATACACTTAAAAAACCGTTCTATTTTGTACATTTGCTCAACTCTAATACTATCATTTTAATGATACAATCTATGACAGGTTATGGGAAATCTGTACTTCAGCTCCCAAACAAAAAAATATCTATAGAATTAAAATCACTGAATAGCAAAAATTTAGATGTCAACGCACGGATGCCATCTATGTATAGAGCAAAAGAGTTAGATATCCGAAAAGCTATTGCAAAACATTTGGTGAGAGGAAAAGTAGATTTTTCACTTTTTGTAGAAATTACAGGTGAAGATACAAGCTCAAAAATTAACAAAACTGTAGTACAAGAATACATTAAGCAACTTAAAGATGTGGTTGATGGCGGTGACACTACAGAAATGCTTAAAATGGCAATTCGCTTACCAGATGCTGTAACTACGGAACGCGATGATATAAATGAAGAAGAATGGAACCTTATCGTTAAGGCTATTGATGATGCTATCGCCAAAATTGTGACTTATCGTGAAGATGAAGGCGCTATACTAAAACAAGATTTTACTAGCCGCATAGATACGTTGAATAGTTTATTGAAAGATGTCATTACAATGGATCCAGAACGTATTGAAGGGGTGCGTGCAAGATTAGAAAAAGGTGTTGCCGATATTAAAGAAAAGGTTGATGAAAATCGTTTCGAACAAGAGCTAATTTATTACATTGAGAAATTTGATATAACCGAAGAAAAAGTACGTTTGGATAATCACTTAGAGTACTTTATTAAGACTTTAAATTCTGACGATTCTAATGGTAAAAAGCTAGGTTTTATATCCCAGGAAATAGGACGAGAAATCAATACTATAGGTTCTAAATCTAATTATGCACCAATGCAAAAATTGGTTGTACAAATGAAAGACGAGCTCGAAAAAATTAAGGAACAATTATTGAATGTTCTATAGTAAACATAAAAATTAGTGTCTAAAACAAACGAAAATAAAAAAGGTAGACTTATCGTATTCTCAGCACCATCTGGCTCAGGGAAAACAACTATAGTACGTCACTTGCTAAAACAAAAAGAACTTAATTTAGAGTTCTCTATTTCTGCGACCTCCCGTGAAAAACGTGGTAACGAACAACCAGGTAAGGATTACTATTATTTGTCTTTAAAAGAATTTAAAACCAAAATTAAAAACGACGAGTTTTTAGAATGGGAAGAAGTCTATAGAGACAATTTTTATGGCACTTTAAAATCTGAAGTTGAACGTATTTGGGCAAAAGGTAAGCACGTTATTTTTGACATTGATGTATCTGGTGGTTTACGTATAAAACGTAAATTCCCAGAGGAAACCATAGCTATTTTCGTAAAACCCCCAGATTTAAATGAGCTCGTAAGACGTCTTAAAGATCGTGGTGAAGAAAGCGAAGAAAAAATAAGTATGCGTGTTGCAAAAGCGCCGGCAGAATTAGCCACTGCCCCTTTATTTGATGAGATTGTAGTTAACTCTAATCTTGAAGAAGCGCTTAAAAACGCTTATGATTTAGTTTCAGAATTTATTAAAACCTAATATTGTAAATTAATTACTGCTTTGGCAGGACTTAAAGTTATATATGAAAATTGGTCTTTACTTCGGCACGTTTAATCCAATACATGTTGGGCACCTTACCATTGCAAATCACTTGCAACAACATAGTGATTTGAGTCAAGTATGGTTTGTTGTAACGCCATTAAGTCCATTTAAAAAAAAGAGTAGCCTTCTAGATAATCATCAACGGTTAGAAATGGTCTATCGTGCTACTAAAGACTACAGCAACTTGCGCCCAAGTGATATTGAATTTCATCTTCCTGAACCTAATTATACTATTGACACACTCACGTATCTAAATGAAAAATTTCCTGAGCATGAATTTGCTTTAATCATGGGTGAAGACAATTTGAAGAGTTTTCATAAGTGGAAAAATTACGAGATTATTTTAGACAACTATAATATCTATGTTTATCCAAGGATTTCTGAAGGTAAAATAGAGCATCAATTTATTGAGCATCCAAAAATCCATAATGTAGATGCGCCGATAATGGAAATTTCTTCCACGTTTATTCGTAAGTCTATTAAAGAAGGGAAAATTGTAAGACCAATGTTACCAGAACATGTATGGGAATATGTCGACGAAATGAATTTTTATAAATAACAGATTATGAGATGCTGAAACAAGTTCAGCATGACACTAGGTTTCAAAAATGGTAAAAAGCATCTTCGAGATGCTCAATTTCATAGTTGTTTCCTGCCTTAACTATTGCAATGATATCAAAGCGTACTTCAACGTCTAAATTATTTACACTGACATATTCATCAACGGCTTTTACAAGGTTTTTAATTTGTTGAGGCTTTACAAAATCTTGAGGGTTGCCATAATCTGTGGTCGATCGTGTCTTTACTTCGATAATTGCTAGAATATCATTTTTTTGAGCGATTATATCAACTTCAGCTTTCTCAAAACGGTAATTACGCTCAACAATATCATAGCCTTTTTCCAAAAGAAAGTTAGTTGCTAATTCTTCTCCTTTTTTACCAAGTTTATTATGCTCTGCCATATTTCTAAAATAAAAAAATAGTATTAAATTTAAATCATAAATAAAATCATCAATCTCATCAATTCAATATTTAATTTTCCGTTTAGCTTTAATGAAAAAAGCTCATTGCTGTTGATATTCTTTTTTCATGGTATTGTCTTTTCATTTCTGTCATTAAGAAAAGGGATTATTCATAACAATAAAGCAAGTAAATGGCTAAGCCTTCTGCTGTTTTTGTATGCCATGTATTTAATCCCTTATATGTTAGGCTACGCAGGTTGGTATTCTGATAATTATGAGTACACAGCCGAAATTCTGTTTTTCATACCCTTTATGCAGGTACTACTCATAGGTCCAGTAGTTTATTTTTATTCTAAAAGCCAATTAAACCGCAGTTATAAGCTTTCAAAAAAGGACTATTTTCATTTCATTCCTGCAATTTTATACTTGATGTATAGTCTTGTAGTTTTTGTAACAGATGTGCTAATATTAGATGACTATTATTTCTATGCCGTTCGTAGAGATAAGGATTTGGCAAATTGGTATCAAGTAACAGGATTGGTATCTATGGCATTTTATCTTGTATTAAGCCTGCGCTATTATTCAAATTATAAAAAATTACTTTTTGCTACAGTAAGTTATGCAGATTCTATATTATTTAAATGGATTAGAAATTTCATGATTGCTTTTTTAGGTATTCTTGTTCTTCGTGTTGTCTTCTTTATAACTAATCCAGAATGGGGCGAGTTTGGAAGTCAATTTTGGCATTATATAGCCTTCTCATTTGTGTTTTATTATATCGCAATTACAGGCTACAGCAGTATCATTAAACAGATAGCTTTGAAAGGAGAAAAACTAAAAGTTATTAATGTTTTTGAAGAAAATATAGGTGTTGGAGAAGACGCAACAAAACACGAAGAAAATGACAAGGAGTATAAAAAATGGAAAGACAAGCTATCTCAATTAATGACGCAACAAAAATTGTTTGAAAATCCAAGATTAACCTTGTCCGACGTCGCAAATGAATTGAATGTCACTACTAAAACGGTTTCTTCAACCGTTAATTCTGGTTTTAATATGAATTTTAACGACTTTGTTAATCATCATAGAATTAAAGCAGTTAAAACCAAGCTAGATCATGGAGAGCATAACAAAACTACACTTCTTGGCATAGCTCTAGATTGTGGGTTTAATAGTAAAGCAACTTTTAACAGAGCTTTCAAGAAAAGTACGTCATTATCACCTAAGGATTATTTAGAAAAAATATCCAATTAATAGGTCTCAAATCGAGATTTGAAGCGCTTGTAATGCAATTTGACCTCAAATTTGTATTATAATTAAAACATTGGTCATGAAAAAAATCGTTTTACTCTGCATTGGTTTTATCGGTCTATCATCTTATGCTCAGATGCCATTAAAGCAAGTGGTGGACTCCATTGTAGAATCTAAATTAAAAGAAACACATCCGGGTATAGCTGTTGGAATAATTAAAGATGGAGAAATTATATATGAAACGTATCGTGGGTTATCAAACCTTCAGCATCAGGTAAAATTTAACGCAGCAACACGTTCTAATATCGCATCTACGGCTAAGCAATTTACAGCATTGATGGTGTTAGATTTAGCTTTGAATAAAAAGCTAAACTTAGATCATGATATAAGAAAGTATCTTCCATCACTCTATCCTAATGTAAAAGAGTCCATAAAAATTAGACATTTAATTAACCACACTAGTGGTATTAGAGATTATGTTGAGCTTCTAGACATGGTAGGAGATGTTTGGTGGAGAAGATTTGGATTAGACAATGACGATATCATGGAACTTCTTGAAAAACAACATACTATTGGTTTCAAGCCAGGGTCTGCATACAGCTACAGTAATTCTAATTATAATGTCTTGACCAAAATCATAGAAAATGTGACCAATACATCCTTTAATGATTATTCTAAAGCATTCTTCAAAGATTTAGGCATGAACGAAACATCTTTTGTAGAAAGATACATGAGAGTCATTCCAAATAGAGCTAATCCCTATTCTGATTGGGGAAGAGGCGAATGGTGGGAAGTTCCTACTGTTACAAAGACTAACGGTGAGGGTTTTTTATTTACGACGCTGAAGGACCAATTAATATATGAGCAAGCCGTTCAAAACGCAACACTAAACAATAATTTACTTTTGATTAAAAGTCAGCAACCTATTGAAAATAGCGAAATAAAAACATATGGTTTTGGTTTGGAGCTTGAAGACAAATTGGGAAGAACTTCTGTGCATCATTCAGGTGGAACATACGGGTTTCATTCCCAAACATATAGATTCCCAGAAGAACGATTAACCATCTTTATAATGAGCAATAACGGTAATATAAGCAGTAATTTAATAGCTCAAGAAATAGCCAAATTACTTTTTATAAAACCACCGAAAGCGCCTAAGTATGATAACCGCTTTTATGAGACTAATGAGAGTGTTAAAAGTGGAGTAATTTTCGGCAATTATACTTACCCAAATGAAAATTCAGTAGTGAACATATATGAAAAAGACGGGCAACTATTTTGGAAAGAAAAGAATTTTACCATTGAAATGGTTTTAGATTCGGACAACATATATTCTTTTACCAACAATCCAAAACTAAAAGTTGTTTTTTACAAGGATGAGATGGTCGAATTTTATCCTTCAGGAAAAACTATGGCATATAAAAGAAGAGCTCAATCTATGGTATCTCAAACCGATTTGGATGGATTGGTGGGCAACTATTACAGTAACGAACTAGATCTTAGTTTTAAAATAAAATTGACAGAGGAAAACGAGCTAAATCTTAAACTTTCTGGTGATAATGAGTATAGTAATATAGTCGTTTACAATGAATCATACATGCTAGCTAATAACTATTTTTTAAAGATTCATAGAGATGAGCTCGATCAAGTGACCAACATATCACTCACTTATGGTAGAGCTCTTAACATACCATTTAAAAAGATCGCGCCATAATCTCGTAAAGGTTATTTAGTAAAAACACATAATTAATGCGTCTCAAATCAAGATTTGAAGCGATTTCATTAGAATTTCACCTCAAGTTTGTATCAAATTAAAACATTCGTCATGAAAAAAATATTCACACTTTACACATTGCTACTAACAATGTCATTAGTAGCTCAAACACAAACTCAACAAATTGATTCTATTATTAATTCTAAATTATCAGACAATGACCCTGGGTTATTAGTAGGTGTAGTAAAAGATGGTAAAATACTTTATCAAGGTTACAAAGGACTAGCAAGTTTGCAACATAAAGTAAAAGTTGATGAAAATTCGAGATCTAACATTGCATCTACAGCAAAACAGTTTACTGCGTTAATGGTGTTAGATTTGGCCTTAAATGAAAAAATTAGCCTCGAAGATGATATACGAAAATATTTGCCAAAGTTATATCCAAATGTAAAGGAAGAGATTAAAGTAAGACATCTAATTAATCATACAAGTGGTGTTAGAGATTTTTACGATTTAATGAGCATACAACAAGAGCCTTGGTGGAGACGAGAAGGCTTAGATAATGAAGATGCTATTGAGTTACTGGAAAAGCAAGAAGATTTGGCCTTTAAACCCGGCTCGAGATATATGTATAGTAATTCTGGTTATACATTATTAACCAAAATTATTGAGGTTGATTCAGGAGAGAAATTTCATGCTTATTCAGAAAAGTTCTTCAAAAACTTAGGAATGAATCAAACAACTTTTCTTAAAAACTATATGAAAGTTATTCCTAATCAAGCATTACCATATTCTGATTGGGGTGATGGTGTATGGCAACAATATCCTATGATAACAAATCTTTATGGTGATGGCTTTTTATTTACTTCACTTAAAGATCAATTAATCTTTGAACAGGCTGTACAAAATTCAAAATTTAATAACAATAGACTACTAATTGAAAGTCAAATACCGATACCCAATAGTGAAATTAAAACCTATGGTTTTGGGTTAGAGTTTGGAGATAGACTTAACTATAAATGCGTACATCATTCTGGTGGTACTGGGTCTTATCACTCGCAAACTATACGTTTTCCTGAAGAGAAATTAACTGTTTTTGTAATGAGTAACAATAGTAATCTTTGGAGCGGCGCTATTGCAGACGAAATAGCAAAGTTATTTTTACCTAAAAAGAAAGAGGTTATTGCCTATAATGAACGTCTTAAAGACATTTCTAATACCATACCAACATCAAAAATACTTGGACAATACCTTTCGCCAGGTAACTATTTAATACGTATTGAAGAAAAAGGAGATAAACTCACTTGGAGAAATGGTAACAACAACCCAATAGAACTTAATAAAGAGACACAGAATTTATATAGTATCTCATATAACTCTAAAACAAAAATTGGTTTTTACGAAAATGAGCTCATCCTGTTCTATGCATCTGGCAAAACAAGCGTTTATAATAAAATGCCTAAACAAGATGTAACCATTGCCGATTTAGAGGGTTATGTAGGTGAATACTACAGTAGAGAACTAGATGTTACGTTTTCGATAAATTATATAGATGAGAAACTATCCATCTCATTACATGGTTGGGATAACGCACAAGATTTGGAGGTGTTAAACAGAAACGAGCTTTTGGTATTTGATTATATACTGAAAATTGAACGTGACCAATTTAACCGAGTAACAGGAATTCTTCTTACAACAAATCGTGTTCTAAATAACAAATTCGCCAAGAAGACAAACTTAAAATTTCAGCCAAAAATTGATACTGAAAACGGATCAATTAATGTCACTACAATTGGGTCTAGAGATGGTAATTCTTCACAAATACTACTAACCGCTAATTACCCAAATGGTAACGAGATATGGAGCACACAATTTGGCGGTAAGAGCTATGACAAGGCAAGTTCTATTATAGCAACAGAAGATGGATATTTAATTATTGGTTCTACTAGTTCTTTTGGAAATGGCAACTATAACATGTTTGTAATTAAAACAGACAAAAAAGGGAATAAGCAATGGCAAAAAGCATATGGAGATTTTTATAACGAGTATGGCTATACTGCTGAAAAAGTTAGTAATGGTTATATCCTAAAAGGAACCATCCAAAATTGCACTTCAAATTCGGATGTATTCAATAGAACGTGTACCACCAATGTTTGGTTCGTTACTATTGATGAAAATGGTAATGAAATTTCTAACAAAGTCTTGGAAGAAATCAATAAAGCTTAAAATTAGCATCAATGTAATCTATTGCATCTTGCTGTGATAACACAGCAAACTTTTTATAACGGTTGTGTACGTCCACAATTTCATCTAAAGCCTTTTGTACTAAGATCTTATTATCCCAAGTATTTAGATGTTTAATGACGGTTTGTATGCAACCTTTTTTGTAAGCTATTTGACCAAGAACATGAACCAATGTATCAGACACTCTTTTAGTTTCATCAAACTCCAATTCCTTAAGTAAAGGCAATATATCTTGTGGATGCGTTCGGCCTCTTAGTTCAATACCATGACAAATCTCTCTACGGATTTCTTTATCTGGATGTTTTAAATAGGGTTTTGCCCAGGCTAAAACTGGCACAGGATTACGCTCACCCATTTTTTTGACAGAACCAATAACTGCATTTCTTACACGATGATGAGCATCAAATAAGCCTTTATCCATAAAATTTTGAATTTTATCAAAGTGAAACTTTCCAATTTCACCTGCAGCATTAATAACAGTTTGCCTTACTAACTCATCCTCGGACTTAAACAAATTTTCTAAGGTGGCGAATATTATCTCTCGAAGCTTTGGATACGCATAGAAGATTTTACCAATGGCTAAATATCCCGTTTTGCGGATATAAGTATCATCGTCCGAAAAATACCTTATAATAAGTTTTGTTTCATTATGAGATAAGTCCTCTTGTATATCTTGATTAATTTTTAAGACAAGTTGATTTCGTTCTTCCTTAGAAAGATCATAAAAAGCCATAAAAACCTAGTTAATGTATTTGATATATAAAGGTATTGATTCTAAAAAAACTAGACCCTAAAATTATTTTGTAACCTTTTTTAGAGTCGTCTTGTCCAATGATTGTGAATTCGCATAAACACAATTTAAACTTTTAAAATCATCAAAAAATGAACACTTTAAAATCATATTTAATTATCTCTGCTTTGACTCTAACTAGTTTAGTTTATGGGCAGAAAAATTCAAATCTTATAGAAGTCCCTGACGGAAGAACTATTTCTGCCGAAACTTTAAACCAACATATCAGTAAAGCTATGGATTCCTTAAAATTACCGGGTTTGTCAATAGCTATAGTTAATGGCAATAAAATAGCTTACCACAATACATTTGGTGTCAAAAACAATAAAACTAAAACACCAGTTACAGCTGCAACCATTTTTGAAGGCGCATCATTATCTAAACCATTATTCGCATATTTCGTAATGAAGATGGTAGAAGACGGCAAAATAGATTTGGACAAACCTATTTACCCATACTTAGAACCTATTTTTCCTGAAGGCACTGTTGAAGAGAAATCACTTGAGTATTATAAGCGCTTAACACCTCGTATTATTTTATCTCATGGCACTGGTATTCCTAATTGGGTAAGAGGCGAGCCTATTAAAATTGCTTTTAAACCAGGTACAGATTTCTCATATTCTGGTGAAGCTTATCAGCATTTAGGGGCAGCATTTGCCCTAAAACAAGGCATAGATTGGGGCTCAAAATTAGATTCACTTTTTATTAAAGAAGCTGCTATACCTATTGGTATGGATAGAACCCTATACACTTGGGATTCGAAATATGAAAATGCTGTAGCTAATGGACATCTAAAAGGTAACGTCAATTCAAAAATAAATAGATTTAAAAAAGTAGGCCCAGGTTTTAGCTTGCACACTGATGCAGAAGATTATGCTCTGTTTCTTATAGAAATGATGCATCCCAAAAATATTACAGAAGCTACCAGAGACGAAATGCTTAAAACGCACAATCTCTTTAAAGAAAATAACGCGCTATACATAGAAACTGGACAAACAGGTTGGGGTCTTGGGTTCGCACAAAAACCCACTCCTAATGGCTTAATGCATTTACATACGGGCAACAATCAAGATTTTCAAGCATATACAATGTTTATTCCTGAGCAGGATTATGGTTTTGTTATGTTTGCTAATTCCGACAATCTATTCCCATTCTTAGAAAAACTAGAAGAACTAATAGGAGAACATTTTTAAAATTAAAAACTATGAAAAATTATAATGAAGCCATCGTATTTACGGCTATAATAGTAGCGCTGCTACTAATTGTTTTTATCATTTCTCGCTACACATATTTAATAAAAAAAGAAATGATAAACCAGGGCATTTATCTCGAAAACAGAACCGTAAAATATAAGTATTTGGATATTGGTTGTATTGTTTTTGGCTTGGGTATTGGCTTAATGGTATCGTCCATCTTTACATCAATGACACTTTCTGAAGACACCACAGATCTTTTGGTTTGGGGAACTATTTTAATCTTTGGAGCAGCTGGTTTGGTAGCAGCACATTTCATCAGAAAAAAGCTTGAAGACTAAACCTCAAATAGAAGACTACGAATTAATTCGTAACACAATAGAAGGTGACACAACTGCTTTTAGACAATTGGTCTACAAGTATAAAGACGTGTCGCTTTCTCTTGCGTATTCGATTCTGAAAAATAAAGCACAATCAGAAGATGTACTTCAAGATGCGTTTATTAAGGTTTTTAACAAACTAGATACGTTTAAGTTTAAATCTTCTTTTTCAACTTGGTTGTATAGAATAGTCGTAAATACAGCTTACAATGAGTTAAAAAAACAGAAACCTAAGGTTTCTATTGACGATACCATCAACGAAGGTCTGTTAACACCAGCCGAGGACGAAGACCATTTAAAAGAAAAAGACCAAAAACGCTATATCAATCTGGCTTTGGAACGCATGAGAATAGATGAGGCGTTGGTTTTGCGATTATTCTATTTATGCGAATTAAGTATTAAAGAAATAGAAGCAATTACCAAGTTTAAAACCTCTAAAATTAAAATTGATTTACATCGCGGAAGAGAAAATTTAAGCTTCCAGCTTAAGCAATTATTAGGGAATGATATAAAACATTTATTATGAATGAAGAGCAATTCAAAAAAATTATAAAAAAGAGTAATCTTGAAACTTCAGATGACTTTATAAATAACCTAATGTCGACTATTGAAGTCAATAAAGAACGTAAGAAGGCATTAAACAAGTTATTTAAAATTACCTTATTTACTGTGGCAGTCGTAACCGCTGTGACATCATTTATTATGTTTAAGTATTTAGGAGATAAAAACGGGTTAGTTGTTATTTTTACGAGTATTCCTAAAACACCAATATTCGTTGTTTTTATGGTAATAACACTGGGCTACATAAACTCATTTATTAGATTGAATGAGCGAAATCGGGGATAATTATTTTAGTTCTAACTTATAACCTACACCATGAACATTAGTCAACTTTATAGAAGCATCGCTCTTTAGCTTTTTCCTTAATTTAGAAATGTAAGTATCCAAGCTTCTTCCAACAAAAACACCATTGTCTTCCCATACACGCTTGGTTAACTCGTCACGCTTTATAACTTCATTAGGTCTAGAAACAAATATCTCTAACAACTCGCACTCTTTTTTAGATAGATTAATTTCTTCTGCTTCTTTAATAAGTTTATTCTGGTCGGCATAAAACTTAAAACTTCCAATCTTAATAGCCGTTTCAGTTTTATTTTCCTTGTCATAATTACGTCTTCTGTAATAAAATATAATTCCTAAAAAGCATAAACCAATTAAGGCAACTAACAGAATTAGTATTGAATTACTAGAACTTGAGTTTTTAGTATTAATAAGCCTTACCTCAATATTGTAACAGGCTTTTGGTAAAACTCTACTGATACACGGAATGATTGTATTCTCTTCATTAAGGCTCACTTCATAGCTATAAGCAACTTCATTATCAACACATTGAATCACCTCTACACGATAATCTTTGGTAAGTGTTGTTTTTTGAAAATTCTCTCTAAAAATTTCTACTAAATCATCAGGCTCAAAAGTCAATGGTTTTTGAAATGATAACCTAAACTTTGATTTCTCTATGGCAACCACAGGTAATATTAATGATGTTGAATCTTTATTAACTAATAACAGCTGATTACCTACTTCTCGGAGTACCACTTTTATATGTTCGGTAGAAGAATCTTCTTTTTCATCTGCACAGGAAAGCACAAATAAAAATAATAGAGGCATTACATACTTAAATAGGTTTCTAATCATAACAGAATGTAAATAACATACAATTTCATGACATTTTGCAACTGTTGACACTTCTTTTACAATTTTTTGACACTCTCAAATGCAGTCCATTCTAGTTTTACCAAAAAAACAACATCTAAAAATAAGTAATCATGAAAAAACGAACATTCCTGATCATTCTAATAATTTCTAATCTTGCTTTATGTCATTCTCAAACTTCAGAAAAATTAAACATCAATACCTCAACCAGTGAAATAAAATGGACTGGTGAATATGCATTCTATTTTGGAGGTCATAAAGGTATTATTGACTTTAAAGAGGGTCACTTTTTAAAAGAAAATGAAGTCATTTCTGGAGGTGAGTTTATAATTGATATGAATACTATAGTATGTACTGATAACGATGAAATTGATAAAGACTCTGGCTTAGTAAATCATCTCAAAGACCCCGATTTTTTCGACGTTAAAAAATATCCAATAGCCAAGCTTGTTATTACTAGTGTTTCTTACCATAATGCCACACAAATGAAAATATTTGCAGATCTTACTATAAAAGATATTACCTTGCCTATACACTTTGAAGCCAAAGTCAATTACACAAAGAAAGAAATGACTACTCGATTTAAAATTGACCGCACGCTCTGGAATATTACTTATAATTCTAAAGAGGTCGAAGGAAAATTAAAAGACGGTCTAATCTCTGATGCTATTGGGTTTGAAGTAAAATTAAGCCTGTAATGAAACCACTAACCTTTATCATCATTTTTCTAAATACATTAATAGTGTTTAGTCAAACAGAAAAAAATGAAACTATCCTAATAGCTAACAATACATGGTCTAAAGAATCCTTAAAAATGCCCCTAAGCTTTGCTCCTGGAATCGAATACGAAGGCATTGAGGATATTAGATTTGCTGAAGGTTGGTCTAAAAAGGATAGGCCTGATTTTTGGACCTACGTTTTTGTTTGGCATATAAAGGGTATCCAAAAACAAACCATAGAAAATCTAGAACAGCATTTGAAATTATATTTTGATGGGTTGATGCTTTCGGCAAACAATGATGAAGAAAAAATACAAGGAGCTTCAGTTTTGTTTATAGAAAATCCGAATAAGCCCTCGAGCTTTATTGGTAAAATAAAAACTTATGATAGATTTCATACTAAAGAAGTTATCTCGCTAAATTGTACTGTCGATGCTCATTATTGCGAAACTAGCAATAGGTCTACAATTGTATTTAGACTTTCCTTAAAACCCCAAAAAGATAAAGTGTGGCAGAAGTTGCAAGAGGTTACAGTTCGTGATGGTATTTGCAAAAACTAGATGTTTTTAGTTTTTAAAAACTATAGAAGATTCGGTTTTAGAAACATCTAATTCTATAGTTCTGCCCAATACTAAAGCTCGATTATCTTTTTCATGACCTGCAGGCATATTAAAAGCTATAGGGAAGTCGTATTCAGAAAGTGCATCTAAAATTAATTGTTCAATTGATGTGCCCCATAGTGTTGTATTCTTTCGTAGCTTAGACATATCACCAACAATAAGACCATTTAGTTCCTCGAAATAGCCAGCACGCTTCATACTTTGCAACATTCGGTCTATATGATATTTGTATTCACCGATTTCTTCAATAAACAAAATTTTACCAGCTGTATCAATACTCTCATTAGAGCCTAACATAGTATGCAACATGGTTAAGTTTCCGCCTACCAACTGCCCAGATGCTTTGCCTGCCTTATTATAACTAGAACCCTCTAGAAGGTAATTAGTAGGGTTTCCAAACAACACGGACTTAAATGTAGCTATTGAATTTTTTATCTCATCTAAGTCCTTTGTTAAGCTTACACACATCAACGCATGAAATGATTCATACCCATTGTTATGCATCTGGTTATGTAAAGCGGTAATATCACTATACCCAATTAACCATTTAGGGTTTTTCTTAAATTTTGTATAATCCAGTTTGTCTAAAATTCTTACCGTGCCGTAGCCTCCACGTGCACACCATATAGCGCTAATGCTTGGATCATCCAAAGCTTTTTGCATGTCTTCACATCGTTCATCATCAGTACCTGCAAAATGATTAGCTGTGCTAAAAACATGTGTTCCAACCACACTATACAAACCCCAACTTTTTAATAAATCTATAGCCTGTTGCACTTCTCGTTCTCTGTTTTTGAGAATACCTGATGGTGCAACTATAGCAACAGTATCGCCTGCTTTGAGATAAGGTGGTTGAATTAATTTGGAACTCATTTTCATAGAATTATCAGAGTGGCTTTGAGCATAAGTAGTTGTATTAAAATTCAAAATTAAACTTACGAATACAACAGCTAAATAATGTCTCAAAATCATAATACCTCCTTTTTTGTAAATATAAAAAGTATAATACAACTATACTGAAATCTTAAAATTTAACGTTTTTTAACGAAAAAACATCCAAAAGTCTTAATTAAACCGTAGATATTCAGTAGATTAAAAAACCAAATCTATTTTTCAACTTAAAATTTCAACTTATGGCTGTTACTACATCCTGTAATTCTAGCACTATTCAGCCTTATATACCGTCAGCAATAAACCCTTGGGATGAAGCAAGGGTTAGACATGCTTATAGACGTATTGGATATGATGCGAGTAAAGCTATGGTTACTGCCGCCTTAGCTATGTCTCCAAATGACTTTATTGACCAATTGGTTGATGAGGCATTTAACGAACCTAACTGGCCAACACCTGTTTGGGCAGACTATACAAATCATGATTATGATAATTTAGGACTTGATTTTGAGGAAGAAACTCAAAATAATCATCATGAATTGCGATTAGAAGTTATAAACAAAATGCAAAATAATGGTTTAAAAGGACGCTTAATATTGTTTTGGAGTAACCATTTTGTAACTGAATTAGAGAGTTATTTTGCGAGTAATCTGCTTTATGAATACTATCATACACTGGAGCGTCATGCCCTAGGTAATTTTAGAGAATTTGTATATGATATAGGTAGAACAAGTGCAATGCTTGTATACCTCAATGGTTTCGAAAACACAAATAACAGCCCTAATGAAAATTATGCCAGGGAATTATATGAACTTTTTACACTTGGTGTAGACAATGGATACACACAGCAAGATATTGTTGAAACTTCTAAAGCATTAACTGGATTTAATCACAGAGTCAATTGGACTTACCCTATCAATTACGACTCTAGCACATTTGATAATTCTGTCAAGACTATTTTTAATCGTGAAGGAAATTGGGGTTATGACGAGGTCATTGCCATTTTATTTGAAGAAAAATCGCCATTAATTGCTCAATTTATTTGCCGAAAATTATATACATATTTCATTAGCCCTGAACCAAATGAAGTTGTTATTTCTGCTATGGCAGATAGTTTTGGGGCAGATTTTAATATCGCTAATGTTCTTAAACTATTATTCAAAAGTGAACATTTCTTTGATGAAAAATCATTGGGAACTAAAATTAAAAGCCCTTTTGACCTAACCATGTCGTACTTAAAAGTTACTGGTTTCACTATGCAACCAGATTATTTAGATGCTTTTGTTTGGTATAATAATATGATGGGGCAATATTTATTTAATCCGGTAGACGTAGCTGGATGGCAAGGCGATAAAGATTGGATAAACTCTAGTACTATTACGATTAGATGGCAAATATTCGAATGGATTATATGGCACACTTTGAATGAGTTTACAGAAGAATTAAGAACATTTGCTATAGAGAGTTCTGGTGATAGTAATGACCCATATATTATTACTAAAAGTATCATAGATCGTTTTGTCCCACTTGAGCTTTTTACTCCAACCGATTATCAAATAGCAACAGATATATTTAAACATAATATCCCACAAAACTATTATGATGATGGTTCATGGAACTTACAATGGGATACAGTACCAAATCAAGTCGTATTGCTTTTATTTCATATTATTAAAATGCCCGAATTTCAACTAATTTAATACCTGCTTATCATGTGCAACAACCATAATTACAAAAAACATCATCACGAAGGTAATCTTCATGATGAAGAACATAAAAAATGGAATAGACGTTCATTTCTGCAAGCACTTGGATTGGCAGGTGCAGGAACTATGATGGTAGGTGGAATGCCATTATCAGCATCTAACAGCTCAAGACTGGCAGCTGCAATACATCAATCTGAAACAGATAGAATTTTAGTATTAATTCGCTTAAAAGGTGGAAATGATGGCCTCAATACAATTGTACCAATCTATGATTATGACACCTATGCCTCTTATAGACCAACTATAAAACATGATCTTGGTAGAATTACTAATCTTGGGCCAGATTTTGGTATTCCGGACTTTATGAATCCTCTTTTAAACCTTTGGGATAATGGTGCCATGAAAGTTATACATGGTGTTGGTTATGAAGATTCTAACCAATCTCATTTTGCTGGTTCTGATGTTTGGGCTTCAACAGATCCAAGCGGTACAGAACAAACTGGTTTTTTAGGTAGATACTTTGAAAATCTCTATCCAGATTATTTAACTAATCTTCCAGATATTCCTGCTGCTATACAAATTGGAAGTATCGGAAATCTCATTTTTGATGGCGACTCTACAAACTATGCATTTTCAGTTGCAAACCCTGATCAATTAGAATCAATTGCTGAAAATGGTACTGTGCACGACATTAGTAATTTACCAGAATGTATTTATGGCGAACAGTTAAAGTATTTACGAACCACTACGAACACCACTTATCAATATGCAGGCACAATTCATGATGCCTACGCTAGTGCATCTAGTAATCCTAATTACACAAATACTAATTTAGGTAGACAGTTATCAATAGTCTCGAGATTAATAAAAGGGAACCTAGGTACAAAAGTGTATTTAGTTACTCTAGGCGGATTTGATACGCATGCAAACCAAGTTGATGACCATGAAAGCCTACTAACTGATTTGTCAAATTCGGTAAACGCTTTTTATGACGACTTGGCTTTAGCAGGGTTAGATGATAAAGTATTATCAATGACGTTTAGTGAATTTGGTCGTCGTGTTTATGAAAATGGTTCTAACGGTACTGACCATGGAACTGCTGCGCCACTTATGCTATTTGGGCCTGCTATTCAAGGTAATGGATTTATAGGACAGCATCCTAGTCTAAGTAATTTAACTAATGGTAATTTAGAATACCAACAAGACTTTAGAGAAATTTATGCAACAGTTATGTCGCAATGGTTATGTTTAGACAATAACTTAGTTAATAGTGCACTACTTAATGGCAATTACAATACTATTGACCTAGGTTTTAATTGCAGTGCAACCACCATTGATGACTTTAATATGGAAAGATTTAAACATTTTGTGACCTATCCACAAGGTGATACTATTATAAATTTTTTGAATCCATTTACTCAGCACACTGTAGTAAAACTCTATGATATAACAGGTAGAGATATAGCAACACTCAAAAATGAAATGCTAATATCTGGTGAGCATAGCATAAGTATCAAAAATACAATTAAACAGCGGTTAAGTGTCGGACAATACATCTATAAAATATCAGTAGGGAATAAAAATTTTAGTAAATCTTTATTCATAAGATAGTTGAAATTACAAATCCATAATAGTTTGGTTTAATAATTCAGTTCTTAAAAAATTTTGATTGTAATGTCGTAGTTTTGTGTTTCTAAAAAAACATACGCTACCAATGTCTAAAAGATATACTATAACCGCAGCATTACCGTATACAAATGGCCCAATACATATTGGACATTTAGCAGGCGTATATGTACCTGCCGATATATATTCAAGATATTTAAGGTTAACAGGGAATGACGTTGCATTTATTTGTGGTAGTGATGAACATGGTGTGCCTATAACCATAAAAGCAAAAAAAGAAGGAGTTACGCCACAAGATATTGTAGACAAGTATCATGCTATAATAAAAACATCATTTGAAGATTTTGGAATTTCATTTGACAATTACTCCCGTACATCCGCAAAAATTCATCATAAAACGGCTTCTGAATTTTTTAAAAATCTTTATGATAAAAATGAGTTTGTAGAAGAAGTTTCAGAACAGTTATACGACGCAGATGCTAATCAGTTTTTAGCTGATCGTTTCGTTATTGGTACGTGCCCAAAATGCGGTTATGAAGAAGCCTATGGAGATCAATGCGAAAACTGCGGTACAAGCCATAACGCCACAGATCTAATAAACCCGAAATCCGCTATTACAGGGAACGCACCTACCCTAAAAGAAACAAAGCATTGGTTTTTACCTTTAAATAAACATGAAGCGTTTCTAAAGGAATGGATTTTAAAAGGGCATAAAAAAGATTGGAAACCAAATGTCTATGGCCAAGTGAAATCGTGGATTGATGATGGTTTAAGACCAAGAGCTGTAACAAGAGATTTGGATTGGGGTATTCCTGTCCCAGTTGAAGGTGGCGAAGGCAAAGTACTTTATGTTTGGTTCGATGCACCAATTGGATATATCTCCGCAACTAAGGAATGGGCTAAACGAGTAGGAAAAAATTGGGAGGATTACTGGAAAGATAAAAACACCAAACTCGTGCACTTCATCGGCAAGGATAATATTGTTTTTCATTGTATAATTTTCCCCTCAATTCTGAAAGCCGAAGGTTCATATATATTACCCGAAAATGTACCTGCAAATGAATTTTTAAACTTAGAAGGCAACAAATTATCTACATCAAAAAACTGGGCTGTTTGGCTACCCGATTATTTAATTGATTTTCCTAACCAACAAGATGTTTTACGTTATGCATTAACGGCCAATGCTCCCGAAACTAAGGACAACGATTTTACATGGAAAGATTTTCAGGCCAGAAATAATAATGAGCTTGTTGCTATCTTTGGCAATTTCATTAACCGCGTCGCAGTGCTTACCAATAAATATTACGGCAGTGAAGTTCCTGAGCCATCAGATTATAAAACTATCGATGAAGAAACACTAGCAGCGCTAAAAGCTTATCCTGCGGTGATTTCGAGTTCTATTGAGCGTTATAGATTTAGAGAAGCAAGTCAAGAATTAATGAATTTGGCTAGACTTGGTAACAAATATCTTGCAGATGAAGAGCCTTGGAAAAAAGTTAAAGATAATCCAGAACGTGTAAAAACAATTATGTTTGTTGCCCTTCAAATTGCATCTGCACTTTCTGTTTTATCCGAACCATTTTTACCATTTACTTCTCATAAACTTAAAGGTATTCTAAATTCATTTAACAATAGTTGGTCGGATGTTTCTTCAAGCGATATTTTGATACCTTCAGGTCATACATTACAAGAAGGAAAAGCTGAATTGCTATTCAAGCCTATTGAAGATTCAGAAATTGAAAAACAGCTAGAAAAACTTGAAGCTAGTAAAAAAGCGAATGAAGCCGCCAAGAAAACTGTTGAGCCTCAAAAAGAAGAGATTACATTTGATGATTTTACCAAATTAGATTTAAGAGTTGGAACAATTATCGAGGCTGAAAAGATGCCAAAAACTAAAAAACTCTTAGTCTTAAAAGTAGATACAGGTATTGATATCCGCACAATAGTTTCGGGTATTGCTGAAAGCTTCAAACCTGAAGAGGTTATTGGTAAACGTGTTACGGTTTTAATCAATTTAGCACCTCGAAAGTTAAGAGGTACTGAAAGTCAGGGAATGATTTTAATGACCGAAGACGAAACTGGTAATTTGGTGTTTGTAAATCCTGATACTTCCACTTCTCACAATAACGGCATAGAAGAGATTTCTAATGGTTTAAAGATTAGTTAAAGGTAATTAGTTTGGTATATTTTTTGCTGAACTTTGTAAAAACTTACAACTCAATGAAAAACTCTACTTACTTTTTTCTTAGGCCTTTATTCACCATTTTTTTTAATTTAATATTCCTTTTTACTGCTGCTCAAAAGACCTCAAGCATTGTAGATGTTTTTGAAAATTATGTTGAGGCACCCAGAGAACTTGTTTATGTACAATTAAATAAATCGACCTATATCGAAGGTGAGATGATGGGATTCAAGGCTTATGTTTTTGATAAGTTTACCAAAGCACCATCCAAAATGACACGCAACTTATATTGTACTATAAGTAACAAGAACGGCACTGTTATTAAAAAGAAATTAGTAAAAGTTGATGATGGGGTCGCTATGAACACCTTTGATATAGACAGTACCATTGCTTCAGGTGTGTTCACTTTTAAAGCCTATACCAATTGGATGCGCAATTTTGATGAAAACAATCACTATGAACAAACGTTTAAGGTGATTGATGCTGATAACCTTGGCGACATCAAACCCGTTAATCCTAGTGATTTCAAGATTGATTTACAAGTTCTTGGAGAAGGAGGTCATATCCTTTATGGTAGTCAAAATACAATTGGTATTATTGCTAAAAATCAATTTGGGTATGGCATTGCAAATGCCTATGGAAATATTACTAATGCCACAACAAATGAAATCCTGTCGGAATTTCAATTAAATGAAGTTGGCTTAGCCAAGGTTATTTTCACTCCAAATAAAGGCCAGGATTACAATGTGAATCTTAATTTAAATGAACGGAAAATCACTAACAAAATTGATAATATAAAAACCAATGGTCTTATTATGAGTTTAACCGAATTACAAGATAAAGTTAGTATTCAGGTTAGAACTAATAATGAGTCTTTACCAAAATTAAAAAACAAATCATTTAAAATTGGGCTTAATAATGGCAGTGATATTGTTGTTATACCGTTTTCTCTGAGCAAAGATGGCGCCGCCATTTTAAGTTTCCCAAAGGATGAGTTATTCTCTGGAATAAATATATTCACCATTTTTACGAGAGATAACCAACCTATTCTCGAACGCTTATATTTTAATAATACTATTCAGAATAAAAACCTTAATGGAGCCATCGTTACCGCTGTAAAAGATAGCCTAAAAGTCACTTTAAAGCCAAACAATATAGACCCTTCAAAATGGTCTAACTTAAGCATATCAGTATTGCCTTCTAATACAAAATCTTATAATCACCATAACAACCTTCTCTCTCAATTATATATTCAACCTTATGTCAATGGAAGATTAGAAAATGCTGGTGACTATTTTAAATCTAATGATAGGGAAACGGCTTTTAATCTCGATTTATTAATGCTTACTCAAGGTTGGAGCAGTTATAATTGGAGTACCATTTTTGCCGATAACGAAATAGCATACATTTATCCTTTTGAGAGAGGTATTGATATCGTTGCTAATATTAATGGGCAAAAAAATGGCTCCTATATCATTTATCCATTCTCTCAAAATAGCACTCAATTATTTGATGTGCCTAAAGGCGAGGATAGCTTCACTATAAAAAATACGTTCCCAACCGACGATGATATTTTTAGAGTTGGCTATATTGATACTAAGAAAAAAGAATTTAAAGAAAAACCGTCTTTATATCCTCAATTCTATCCGCAAAAATTTCCAGATTTCACAAAGGATTACAATCCAGTGGAAGAGACTTTTACAGCAGTAGAAACCTCTATTAACCCAGATCAAAATACTGCAGCTTGGGAAAATTCCAAAACTAATTTGTTAGATGAAGTTGTTATAGAAGGCACCAAAAAAAATACTAAACTAGAGTCTCTTAAAAATAAGGCCATTAATTCAAGAATTAATGAAATACCTGAAAATATTAAATATAGAAACATGCGATTAGATCTATATCTTCAAATGCTTGGATGGCGTACTGATTTTGATATTTTTACGGGTAATTTGAGTATAACAAATCCTCGTGTTCAAAGAGGAAACCCAGTACCACTTGTATATTTGGATAACGCATTGCTGTCTGGCTCCGGTATAAATTCAGACTTTAGTGTTCTTACTTTCTTGACGATGAACATGATAGACTATATTGAAGATGATCGATATGGAATTGGTGGAGGAATTAGAGGAAATGCTGGATATATAAAGATATTCACTTCTCCAGAGGCCTATTCAAAACCAAGAACGGATAATACAAAAGCTTACGGCATACCACTCAAATTTAGTAAAAACAAACAATTTTATACACCAAAATACCAATACTACAATACCGAATTCTTTAACGAATATGGGACAATTGCATGGGAGCCAAATCTTAAGTTTGATGAAAATGGGTCTAATGAATTCATTTTTTTCGACACCAATACGCCTAATATCACTTTATTTATTGAAGGTATTGTAAATAATAATGAGTATGTTTCTCAACAGATAGAAATTGAAAGCGGAAATTAGGTGCTAAAAATAGCTTATCATCCTATTTACAAACATTCATTACCTCAAGGGCATCGCTTTCCTATGGAAAAGTACGAGTTGTTGCCTCAACAATTACTGCATGAAGGCACTTGTAATAGCAGTAATTTTTTTGAACCCACAATACCAAATGACAAGTATATTTTAGCCGTGCACGAACCAGAATATTACTATGATTTAGTAAATATTACTTTAAATCAAAGAGCGGCCCGCAAAATAGGTTTTCCTTTAAGCGAAGTTTTAGTTGAGCGTGAAGTTATTATTGCTGATGGCACCATTAAAGCAAGCGATTATGCCTTAAAATATGGCGTGGCGATGAATATTGCTGGCGGAACACATCATGCATTTACTAATCGTGGCGAAGCTTTTTGTTTACTCAATGACCAAGCCATTGGTGGCCGATATTTGCAAAATAAAGGGTTGGCTCATAAAATATTAATAGTGGATTTGGACGTGCATCAAGGTAATGGCACTGCCGAAATCTTTAAAAATGACCCTACTGTATACACATTTTCTATGCATGGTAAAAGTAACTACCCTTTTAAAAAAGAGCAAAGTGATTTAGATATAGCTTTAGAGGACAATACTAACGACTCTACATACCTTTCTATTTTAAAAACGACTTTACCTAAACTTATTGAAACCCAAAAGCCTGATTTTATATACTATTTATGTGGCGTAGATATTATCGCTTCAGATAAATTAGGTAAACTCGGCATGACCATTGAAGGTTGTAAAGAACGTGATCGTTTTGTATTGCAGACTTGTAAAGATTATAATCTTCCAATAATGTGTAGTATGGGTGGCGGATATTCATCAGATATTAAAGTAATAGTGGATGCACATGCTAATACATATCGATTGGCACAAGAAATTTTCTTTTGAATTAACAGACACAAAATAAAAGCGCAACTTTGTATTAAGCTGCGCTTTCGAATATTCATCAATAGGTAATTAATCGTTATAATCCCCAAACTAAAATTAACCTACTTTACCAATTGGGTAACCGTGAATAATGATAAAGCTAATTAATGCCTTTTCAATTTGAATTACTAAAAAAGCGGATGGACAAACAAATGGACATTGTAAACGTCTAATTTTCAACAATTTCTGTAATGGGTGTTTTTTTAGAAATACCGAGTTTCTTTCTAAGTCTATATCTATTCTTTATGACACTTTCTGAAGATACACCTAATACATCGGCAATTTCAGAAGTCTTTAAATTTAGTTTTTCGAGAGTAAGTAATCGCTCTTCTGCATTGGTAAGATTGTTATTTAATCTCGCTTTAACTAAGAAATTAGGATAAACCTTTTCAAACTTGTGTTTGAATTGTTTCCAATCTTCTGAGGTAAGTATTTTTGTAGACACTAAATCTTGAAGCTTATCTAGTCTATTTTCTGAAATTTGTTCTGTTTTTAATGCCAACAGTTCTTTCTCTAAAACGTCATGCTCTCTACTCTTTGATACTAATGCTTGCGTATATGATATTAATTCACTTTTATGAAATTTTAATTTTTCTTTCAATTGTTTTGCTCTTTGACGAAAAACATAAAAGGCAATCAAAACAAAACAGATTATTGCGCCTAAAACAATTAAAAGTGTTCTAGTTTTTCCTGTTTCAATAGCTTTTTCTTTTTCTAATATTCTGATATTAGCTTCTTTCTCAGAAATTTCATTTTCTTTTCTTTCAGTTTCATATAACGTTTGATAATAGGAGAATGCATTTGTTTTTTCCTTATTAAATATGGAGTCTTCGACTTTAGTTTTAGCCTTGAAATACTCTAGGGCTTTGTTGTAGTTTTTCTTTTTCTCATTAATCTTACTTAAAATGTCATTAAAACCCATAATTAATGATGTTCCACCCCAAGAGTTTACCTGCTTTAAAGATGCTTTCGCAATTTTTTCGGCAGCATCTAATTGACCGTTTATGTATAAATACTTTGATTCATTCAAATTAAAAAGAAGTTTATGTTGAGTGACCTCTTTTAAACCATTTGCCATCAATTTTGCATCTTCTAAATAGTTTTTAGCTAAAACCATATTATCGTTATCCATATAAAACCCTGCTAAAGCAGAATTAATAACAATGTAAGATCCTTCATAATTAAAATCTTTGTTATGCAACTCTATATATTTTAAGGCATTTAATAGTGCTTTTTCTTGTAATTCTAAACGTCCTGTTTTTCCGTAGTTAATTGATTGATTATAATAGTCAATTGCTAGACCATCGTAATAGTTAATGGATAGTTTCTCTGCTATGACTTTATTTCGTTCTTCTATGGTTTTATTATGAAAGCCATTGACTCCATAAGTGCTTATTATATTAGCTTTAGCATAAAACATATACTGTTTGTCGTCTAGATTTTTGTAATATTGATAGGCAAGATTGAAGTGGTCTATTGCTTTAATATAATTACCCTTTGAGAAATAGGCTTGTCCTGCAAAAAACGTAGCATCTGCAGTATAAATAGAATCTTTATCGGTAAAAATGCCTATTGATTTAGTAAAATTTTCTATCGCTTTATTATAATCTTTTCCATTAAAGTAAGCACTCCCTTTTTTAAGATATAATGAGCCAACAGTTCTTTTATTATCCACACTATCGGTATAGACTTCTAAACTATTTAGCATCTCTAAAACACGATTTGGATTGCCTAATTGATTATTTATTGCAGCGACAGCAAATGTTGCTGCATCTATTGCATCTTTATATTTAGTTTTCTTAATCGCTAAATCGATATAAACATCGGTATAATCTGCATATAATTTAGGGTCTTCATCCCATTTTAAAACAAAAATTAAACTGTCTAGAGCATTAAACTTTATGTTTTCATCCTGTGTAGTATTAATTATATCTATGTAATCTTGAGCAGAGTTTTGAGATACTATTTGCAAAAAGCTCAAAGTAAACACTAAAAGAAAAATGACCTTTTTAAAAAAAGCACTCATTAAAAGAAAGAGTTAAAAAGTAGGTGTTTGTATTAACTAGACTGAGCAAGACCAATGTACCAAGAAAATTTTTAACTTTTGATTCAATCACGGAAAATATAGTACCCGTAAAATGGACAAAAAAATGGACTAGATGTAAATGTTCTGGAAAATCTGTAAGTTTATGGAGGAAAAATTGACAACACCTATATGATTCAAAATTTTACTGAATTTTCTACTGGAGCTACATTAAATGTAGCAAATGAAACTCTATTAGAAAGCTTCGCATCTCAAAAACCTATTGGGCTGTATACCTTTTTATGGACGACCTCAAATAAAGCAGAAATTATTGTTGATGGCATTCCTTTTACTTTAGAGTCTAATCGTATTCTGGCATTAACACCAATTCAAAATTTTCAATTTGTAAAAGGTAACAAGATTATAGTCTATCAATTTAATAAAGAGTTTTATTGCATTAAAGACCACGATAAAGAAGTAGGTTGCCATGGCCTCTTGTTTTTTGGAAATGAGTTTGTTCCTATTATTACCTTAGATGAGTTAGAACAAGAAAAGTTTTCGTTTTTGCACCAAGTTTTCTTAGATGAACTGCAAACAAAAGATAATATACAAGCTGAAATGTTGCGAATGCTCATGGCTAGATTTATGATTAAAGCAACCCGTATATTGAAGAATAATTCAGAAAACTTAAGAACACAAGAATCTAAAATTGACTTATTGAGACACTTTAACGTCTTAGTAGAGGCAAACTTTAAAAAAGAGCATAGCGTCTCATTCTATGCAGATAAACTGTTTAAATCTCCCAAAACGCTTTCCAATACATTTTCAAAATTTAATAAAAGTCCGTTGCGAATAATTCATGACCGGATTGTATTAGAAGCTAAACGTCAGTTAATGTATACTGATAAAACCACTAAAGAAATAGCCTTTGATATTGGCTTTGATGACCCATCACATTTAAGTCGCTTATTCAAAAAACTTACATCGGTATCTCCTTCTCAATTTCAAAATCAACTAAAACACATAGGATAGGGAAAAATTGACAAGCCACAAGGAAATTTGTTCATTTTCTTGCCTTGCTTTCCGCCGCATCTTTGCACTGTAATATTAAAACAATGTACAAGATGAATTTAAAACATATATCCATTTTCAATCTCATAGAGATTTTTAGAAAAGGTAACCAATCGATCAAAAACACAATAAGTCCGAAAACACAATAAGTCCGAAAACACATTGTGAGCAAAAACACATTCACGATTTCTATTGTGACAGTGAAAAACCACATGTAAATATTCAATAAACCACAACAATAAAATTTAATAATTATGAGCACATTTAATGTACCAACAAAAGATCAAGTAAGCGAAAATAACCAAGCTATATTTAATCAATTAGAAAAAGGATTAGGCTTTGTACCAAATCTATATGCCACTTTAGCACATAGTGATAACGCATTATCTAACTTTTTAACTTTTGCAAATTCAAAAACCTCTCTTTCTAACAAAGAAAAAGAAGCTATCAACCTAGCAGTAAGTGAAGTTAATAGATGTGTGTATTGTTTGTCTGCACACACAGCAATCAGCAAAATGAACGGTTTTAACGATAGTGAAATCTTAGAATTAAGAACCGGTAAAGCTGACTTTAACTCTAAACTTAATGCCCTAGCAAGATTAGCACAAAACGTAGCAATTAACAGAGGAAAAGTAGATAATGATGTATTAGACAACTTTTTTAATGAAGGCTATACTAAGGAGAACTTAGCAGATGCAATCAATGTTATTGGAGAAATTACAATCACTAATTATTTTCATAACACTACAAAGATTCCAGTAGATTTCCCTGTAACACAACCATTAGAATTACAAACTGTATAACCATTAAAATTTAAACATAAATATCATGAAAAAAATAATTTCAATTTTAGTAATCGCATTATCATTAACTGTAGTAGGTAATGCGCAAGAAAGCATGAAAAAAGATGCTATGATGATGAAAGATTCTAAAGCAACAACCGTGACTTTAGAACAAACCAAAGGTGAGTTTACTCAAAAAGAATTAGTCTTAAATGCAGGTGACTACATCTTTGAGATATCTAATAATAACGTTGGACATAACGTAGGCTTTGTATTAGTACAAAAAGGTAAGGATGCTTCTAACCCAGAAAATCATATTAAAACTGCGTATGTTACTAAAGCGGTAGCAAACAATACGTCTGAGACTTCTAAAGTTACAAGTCTAGAAAAAGGTGAATATGTTTATTTCTGTCCGTTAAACCCAACACCACAATACACACTTACTGTTAAGTAAGTTTAGATTTGGATTAATAATTAGTTAAAAAGCTCCCAAATGGGAGCTTTTTTTATTTGTCTAAATCAATGCGCTATTCCCAAATAGTTTCTATTTCCTCTAAAGTTTTGCCTTTTGTTTCTGGAATAAATTTATAGGTGACCACAATGATCAAAATGATAAATGCTATAAAAATGAAATAAGGTAACGACCCATTCCATGTAGAACTATTATTAACATCACTACCTACTACAATAGGGAAAGATTGGGATACCACATAATTTGCAGCCCATTGAGCTGCTACAGCAACGGACATGGCTACACTTCTTATTTTATTTGGAAACATCTCAGATAACAAGACCCATACAATTGGTCCCATTGACAACGAGAAAGAGGCAATAAAGATTAAAATACCTAAAAGAGATAGAACACCAACAGCCTGTTGTTGAAGTGTAATTCCTAGTAATAAAAACCCCATTATCATTCCTACTGAGCCAATGTATATTAGGGGTTTTCTACCAAATCTATCCACTGTGTACATGGCCACTAATGTAAAGACCACATTAACAAATGCTAAAAGAATTTGTTGTTTTAATACATCTTCTTCTCCAAAACCAAGAGCCTGTTCAAAAATATCGGCTCCATAATACAATACCGCATTAATACCTGTAAATTGTTGAAGAACCGAAAGTACTGTGCCAATAACAATAATAACTAATATCGATTTTGAAAAATAATTTATTTTCTCCGTTGCTGAGTTTTCACTCTTAATGGAGGCTTTAATCTTTATAATATCTTGTTTTGCATTATCTGTATTTTGAATCTTCTCTAACACTTCTAAAGCTTCATCTGTTTTTCCCTTAAGGCAAAGCCATCTCGGACTTTTAGGCACCAAGAATAGTAACGCCAAGAATAGTAAACTTGGAATTAATTCTGACCAAAACATGTGTCTCCAACCAACTGAAATATTCTCTGCCTGAGATAAGTTATCACCTATAAAATATGTAACAAGAAACACACTAAAGAAACCGATGACAATTGCTAATTGATAATACGTTACCATCTTCCCACGAATAGATTCAGGAGAAATTTCAGCAATATACATTGGTGCATTCATAGAAGCAATTCCGATACCTAATCCACCTATAATCCTAAATATTACTAAAACAGTCACTGTTTCTGGGAACAATTCGGGAAGTCCAGAACCATAAGCAGAAATTGCAAATAGAATTGCAGAAATAATAAGGGATTTCTTTCTACCCATAACAATACTTAATCTTCCAGCGATAATTGCACCAACAAAACAGCCTAGTAATGCGCTACCAACAACCCAACCTTTTAACCCATCACTAAGTTCAAAGTATTTGCTTAAATAAAATTGAGCGCCATTGATAACTCCCGTGTCGTATCCAAATAGTAGTCCTCCTAAAGCAGAAATAATGGTAATAAGTAATAGATAGGATTGTTTCTTCATGTTGTTAGTCGTTTATTTAGTTAGGAATTAAAGATCGTTATAATTAAGCTAATACCAACCTAAGTCTTGCAATCGTTTTATGTCTTTATTAATCCAATCTTGGTTTAAGCTGTCCGAGTTATCTTGGTATTGTATTCTAAGTTCTTCTAATCTTTTATGGAGTTTTTCTTGAACTGCTTTATAGTCATGATTTCCATAAACATTATTCATTTCATTAGGATCATTATCAAGGTCGTAAAGTTCCCAAGCTTCAATATCGTAATAAAATCTAATGAGTTTGTATTGTTTGGTTCTTACACCATAATGACGTTTTACCATATGTATTCCAGGGTATTCGTAATAATGATAATATAATGCATCGCGCCAGTTAGAATTGTCACCTTCAAATAGAGGCACTAAACTATTACCTTGTACTTCCTTTGGAATTGAAACACCAGCAACCTCTAAAACCGTGGGTGCAAAATCAATATTTTGAACTAAGTCAGTATTAACGCTTCCTGATTCAACAATATTAGGATACCGAATAAGCAACGGCGTTCTAAAAGATTCTTCATACATAAATCGTTTATCGAACCAGCCATGTTCTCCTAAATAAAACCCTTGGTCAGAAGTATAAACTACCATAGTATTTTCAGAAAGATTATTATCATCTAGATAATCTAAGAGCTTCCCAATATTCCGATCTACACTTTTAATCACTCCTAAGTAATCTTCCATATAACGTTGGTATTTCCATAGTGTAAGTGCTTTTCCTTTAGGTGTATTTTGTTCAAAATCTTTATTAATAGGTCCATACACTTTATGCCATTGCTCCTTCTCTGCCTCTGTTAATCTGTTTAGACGCTCTGTATAACTACTCGTGTACCAATCCAAAAATTCTTCGTAATCCAGTTTTTCTATAATTTCTGGGGCAATTTTATTGTCCATAGTTAAAGCCATATGGTCTGCTATGCGCATTTGGGCATCCGTAGAAGCTTTACTCTTGGTTTTATAATCATCGAACAAGGTTGCTGGCACTGGAATTTTTTTGTATTTAAAATCCTCCAAATCATGCATAGATGGCCACCATTGACGATGAGGTGCTTTGTGATTATACATTAACATAAAAGGTTTGCTTGAATCACGTTGTGTTTCCAAATAGTTAATGGCTTTATCTGTAATAACATCTGTCACATAACCCTCAGTTTTTATTTCTCCTTCAGGTGTTAGAAATTCTGGGTGATAATAGTGGCCTTGATCTGGTAATACTTCCCAATAATCAAACCCTTTTGGTTCAGATTTTAAATGCCATTTACCATAGATTGCCGTTTCGTAACCTGCTTGTTGAAGTAACTTAGGAAATGTGACTTGAGTGGTATCAAAAACATCCAAATTATCACGAACACTATTAAGATGGCTAAACTTACCTGTAAGAGCTACTGCTCGACTAGGAGAACAAATAGAATTGGTTACAAATGCTTTCTGAAACAACATGCCTTCATTTGCCAAACGGTCTATATGAGGTGTTTTGATAAACTTGTCATCGTATGCACTCAATGCTTGATACGCATGATCATCGGTTATTATAAATACAATATTTGGTTTAGTAGATGTTTGAGGATCTGAAGCTTCTTTACAACCAAAGAATGAAATACAAATACAAAATATCCAATAAAAATGCTTCATACTATTTTGTGCGCTCATACTTCCAAGTTTCTATTTTACTTTTAAAATCTTCAACGAGATTTGGATTAGCTTTAGCTAAATTATTATCGTTTCTTGGATCTGTATTCATGTCAAATAAGCCAATAGTTTCAGTAGTTAAATTCCATTGAAAAAACCACTCATTAGTTCTTGCCCAATAGGCTTCTATTTTCATGCCCATCATATCTTCTTCAGAACGCATTTGTGTTGCCTTACCAATTATAATTTCCCTATCGGTTTTATTGGTGTCTTCTATAAGCGTCTTATAAGATTTCCCAAAATAGTCTTTAGGTGTTTCAACATTAATATAGTCTAAAATAGTAGCAGGTATATCTGCACTATGCATTAAAGCTTTAGATATTGCTCCAGCTTTAATTTTGTCTTTCCAAGAAAAAATTATCGGTGTTCTAAACGACTGATCGTAAACTGATAGTTTACCTTTATCACCACCATTATGCCAACGCAAAGAGTCATGTCTAAACTCTTGGTGAGGTTCTTGTTCCCAACCATTATCATTTACATAAACAAACAGCGTTTTGTCAAACTCTTCTTTCTCCTTTAAATATCTTACGAGCTCTCCAACACCATCATCAAACCATGTACAATTGGCATAATAACGTTTAGCCGATTCTGTCATGTCTTTATCCTTATAAATATTGTAGTATTTGTCTGGTGCATCAAAAGGATAATGTGGCAATTCTGGTGCAAACCAGATAAAAAATGGCTGTTCGTTATAGTGTTCTATAAAGTCGTAAACAGGCTGCATAGTTGCTCTAGCCAGTTCTCTACCTTCTCCGCCCATGAACTGTAAAAACCAATCGTTTTTACCTTTATCTTCTTTTTTCCAGCCTTTGGTCATGCCTTCATCAAAACCTCCGTTTTGATAATTAAATTCCCACCATTTACCACCTTGAAAGCTTTTGTAGCCATGCTTTGCCAAGATTCTTGGTAAGGTTTCGAAATGTCTCATAGCATGATGTTTAAAGCCAACAACTGAATCTTCCGGAATTTGCTTGTCTTTAATTAATTGTTCTACTGCCTGTTCATGATTTATTGGTAGTGTTCCAGTCATTAAGGTTTGCAATGATGGTCTACAATGATTTTGCGGTACATAACCTTCAGTGAATAAGGTGCCACTAGCAGCCAATTTATCCATATTTGGAGTTTGTACATAATCTGCTCCCATAAACCCAAAATAGGGATAGCCTTGGTCATCGCCTACCAATAAAATGATATTGGGTTTTTCAATTTCAGTACGTTGTTTTTCTTCCTGTTTAACTTCTTTTTTGCAACCTACAATAGATAAGCAAACAAGAATAAATAGAATAGATCTCATTTTTTGACTTATTAAATTTTAGACTATTTTCTTCATTCAATAAGTTATAATAAATATCCGAGATTATTCCGAAATAAAAACTCTAGGCCGAATTTCTACTCGCATTGATATTACCGAATAACGATCTCGTTACAATCTTCTCATATATCTCTAATTCTGCTTTATCAGGGTTTTGAGATTTATTCAACTCTTGAATTTTCTTTAAAGCGTATTGCTGTATGGTTAATAATGGTAACACAATAGATTCTCTCACATCAATACTTACTTTACCTGCAGGTTCTTCTTGCATCAATTCTTTAAATCCAGTCAACTTTAGAATAAGTCGTTTACTGAGTTTAAATTCTTCGTAAATAAGCTTCCAAAAATCTCCAAACTCTTCATCTTCAGCCATATATTTAGTAAGGTCAAAAAAGGATTTCGCCATTGACATCATACTATTTTCTATTAGTGTTCTAAAAAAGCTAGAGTTTTTATACAATTGCTTCACTCTTTTAAACTCACCTTTATCCTCATAATATTTTAAAGCTGTACCGACACCAAAGAATCCCGGAACATTTTGCTTTAATTGACTCCAACTTCCTACAAACGGGATTGCTCGTAAATCTGAGAATACAAGTTCTGATGATGAGCCTCTTTTAGAAGGTCGACTACCAATATTAGTTTTAGCATAAAACTTTAAAGTGCTCATTCGCTCTAAATAACCAAGGAAATTAGGGTGTTTTTTAAAGTCCGTATATGCTTTATAGCTTATATCTGCTAAGCTATTCATTGTATTTTTATCTACTCTTGATAGCTTAGGATTAGAATCACTCAATCGATTTAAGATTCCAGAACTTATAAGCTGTTCCATATTATATTGAGACGAATCTAGTGTTCCAAAATTAGAGCTTATTGTTTGCCCTTGTATGGTTAATTGTACCTCTTTATCTTCGACAGTAGGACCGAGAGATGCATAGAAATTATGTGTTTTTCCTCCACCACGTGCAGGTGGTCCACCACGACCATCAAAGAAGATCACTGATATTTTGTATTTTCTAGATACTTTAGTTAATGCTTCCTTAGCTTTAAAAATTGCCCAATTGGCCATTAAATAACCACCATCTTTTGTGCCATCACTAAACCCAAGCATGATAGTTTGTTTATTACCTCGCTTTTCTAGATGTGCTCTGTAGGCCTTATTAGAATAAAGTTCATGCATAACATCTGATGCGTTTTCCAAATCAGGTACTGTTTCAAAAAGCGGTACAATATCTACAGGGAAATTATCTTGAAATGCAGTTAATTTTAGCATAGCATATAATTGCATAACATTCAAAGCCGTTTGGTTATTACTAATAATATATCTGCTTGCAGCTTGCTCACCGTTTGAAGTTTGAATTTCTTTTAATGCTTTCATAGTGTTTAAGGTCCTAACTGTGAACTCATCCTTAAACCAATCTATTGATAGCTTACCTTTAATATTAGATAATATTCGTACTTTCTGTTTTGGAGTTTTTTCTGAAAAATCAGCTGGTAGAACATCTGGTGATTTTTTATGCAAAGTTTTTACCACATCCTGAAAAACATCATTATGTTTTCTGCTATCTTGTCTAATATCTAATGCTGCAAAATGAAAACCAAACAACTGCGTCTTATTTATAAGACTTTCAATCTCATTAAGATATAGTGATTGATGGTCTTGTATTACTATTGCTTTAATTTCCTCCAATACATTTTTGAAATCTTCAAGAGTAATAACTCCTTGTGCATTAGGACTAATACTTGCATCATATAATCGACGCTCTAACGACGCTATTATATCCTCAAGACCTCTAAACGTTAACTTACGCTTTAATACCTTTACATCTCTCAGATAATTTCTTAATACCGCCTGTTTCAACTTCATTGCTACTTTTAACGTAGTATCTGGTGTCACAAACGGGTTTCCATCACGATCTCCACCTGGCCAAAATCCAATATTTATAATCTCATTTGGCATCTCAATATCATCGTAAATATTTTGCTGAATGTAATTAAAAATCTTTCCGAATGCATCATAAAATACATGCTCTAAATACCACATAAGGCTTATAGCTTCATCATAAGGTGTTGGTTTTTTCTTTTTAAAGAATGGCGTTTTACCCAGTTGAGCTAGTAAATCATTTATGAGAAGTAAATCGTCATTTTTAATGGCTTCAGTTAAATCTGTTATAATACCTAAAACAGCTCCAGGGTAAAATTGAGTAGGATGGGCAGTAAGTACAATTCTAACTTTAAACTCATTGAAGTATTTGATTAAATCTTGAAGTTTATTTTCAGAATCGGCATTCTCTTTTAAATGTCTCAACGTACCAATACCATCCATATTATTCACTGTCGGGAATGCAGCATCCTCAATAGCATCAAATAATACCACTTGTCGCTCTATATATTGAATAAATCTAAAGAGTAGATTAATCTGACTTTCATGTGTCCGTCTTGCTTGGTATTTCTCAAAAAACGTATTAACAATTGTAGTAGGATCATCTCCCTTTTCATAGCCTTTTTTACATGTCTCATGAAACAGAGGTAATAAAACTCCTGTTTTTGTCACAGCATAAAACGGAAGCGTCATAAAAATGCTGTTGTATATTTTGTATTTGGCTAAAACATTTTGGTTAAAACGTGTCAGTTTAGGTTGTGTTGCCATACTATATTTTTTCCTTTTTTGATAAAAGTAGTAAAGAGATATTAGAACTCATTCTAAATAAGTCGGAGTCGTAAAACTTTTGTCATATATTCATTATTTTTGATTAAAATCGAAAAAATGTTATCAAAATCAATAGAAAAAGCACTTAATAAGCAAATACGAATCGAAGCAGAATCGTCTCAAGTATATTTAGCAATGGCCGTTTGGGCAGAAGTAAAAGGGTTAGAAGGCATCTCTAATTTTATGTACGATCAGTCTGATGAAGAGCGCGAACACATGTTAAAACTAGTGAAATTTGTTAACGAGCGTGGTGGTCATGCACATATAAGTGAGCTTAATGCACCAAATGTTTCGTTTGATTCATTCCAAAAAATGTTCGAAAAATTACTTGAGCATGAGATCTTTGTTTCTCAAAGCATTAATGAACTAGTCCATATATCACTTCAAGAAAAGGATTATGCCACACATAATTTCTTGCAATGGTATGTAGCTGAACAAATTGAAGAAGAAGCAACTGCCAGAACTATCTTAGATAAAATAAACATGATTGGCGATGATAAAGGCGGTCTATATTTATTTGATAGAGACATTCAACAATTAAATGTTATTAGTTCTGCTGCACCTGAATCTCCAGTAGCATAAATTGTTAAATTTTATTTAGATTAAATTTAAACAACTATATTTGCGCCCAGAAATGAAGCACCAATTTTGGGTAAAAAGAAAGATAAAAAGTTAAAAAAGGAGCGCATAAAGGTTTTATCTACTTGTGGTATGGATCCACTGGGTAAGGTAAAATCTAAATGCTGTAAAAAATATAAAAAAGCAGAACATAAACGTTGTAAAAAATGTCCTTGCTTTGACTTACTTAAAAAAGTAGCCTAAATTGGTTACTTTTTTTATGTCTAGGCCTTAATAAACCAGATTAAAGAAATCATGGATATCATTAAATTTTATTGATTTTAGGACTTTTTTTAGCCTATAATTTTTTCATTTTGTTAAAAATTATAAAAAAACGTTAGTGTTTTGTTATTTTTGCGTCTCAAAAAAAAGCAAAATATTACGTCATGAAAAGAAATTACTATAAAGTTGTTTTTAGTGTTTTTGCGCTATTGAACTATATAACAGCATTCAGTCAGGCAAATAATACCCATGTATGTACCATGCCTGATACGGGTGCGCCAAATAACACATTGGTAAAACTTCGACCACTGGTAAAACAAAAACTCGAGAGCAGAGCAACGCCTTGTGCCACAATCAATGTTAACTATATTGGAGGTGATTGGACAGATATATTTGGGCAACCAAATGAAGCTCAAGATGCTTTTCAATTGGCAGTTGATATTTGGGCAAATTTAATTGATTCGCCTGTTACAATTAATATCAATGCTACTTATGAACCGTCCACTCCAGGTAACCTAGGTTCAGCAAGTGCCTCTTATTTTAGAAGCATCCCAGGAGACCCTGATAACGTATTATATCCTGGTGCGCTTTTCGAAAAAATTACTGGAGCAAACGGCAATGGATTCTCTAGTGATATCTCTTGTAATTTTAATTCTACGAGAAGCGATTGGTTTTTTCCAACGGCTGTAGATGAACCAACACCAGCAGGAATGTTTAATTTTACTTCGGTTGTCTTGCACGAATTAGGACATGGACTTGGTATTGCAGGGTTTGGAAGAACAAGAATTGGAACAACTGGAACCACAGTTGGTTATATTAGAAGAGACTCGAATGGAAATACCACAACTGCGGCAAATGACCCTGCAGCAATTTGGTATAATATATGGGACGAATTTATTGTAAATAGTAGTACTCCTGTACTTGATTTAGATGATCCTTCTAGCTTTTTATTAAGTGCTTTTCAGGGAGATAATTTATCATGTAATGGACCAATTGCTGTAGCTCAAAATGGCGGTGTTCGTCCAAAAACTTATGCACCATTTCCATTTAATGGAGGTTCTAGTTACAGTCACTGGGATGAAGCCACTTTTAATGGTACAGAAACTGCACTTATGACACCATTCTTAGGTCCTGGAGAATCTGTATATGATCCAGGCAATGTGACTTTAGGGTTTATGGAAGATATGGGCTGGTCATTATGTCAAGGCTCTTTAAGCGCCAATGATTTTGCTATTGATGATATTAATATTAGTCCTAATCCTTTTACGGAGTCAATTACAATTGAGTTACCACCACGATTATCAAACAACTCTTTTTCGGCTAGAATAACGGACATCAATGGACGCGAAGTTTATGGTAATTTAGATTTTAATAATGGAGAAATAATTATCTCTAATTTGAGTAATCTTAAAAATGCATTATACTTTTTGACCATTGAAAATAAAACGTCGAATATTAGTATAACAAAAAAGATAATTAAGAAATAAAAATTCTATATAATTATAAAAAAGGGAAGCTAATCAGCTTCCCTTTTTTATTAAATTAATAATACTACTTACCTAGCATCAATAATTCGTTGCATATCACTTCTGTAGTATATCTCTTAATTCCATCTTTATCTTCCCAAGAACGTGTTGATAATTTTCCTTCTATTGCTACTTCTTTGCCTTTACCAACATACTTCTCAACTATCTCGGCTGTTTTTCCCCAAGCTACAACATTGTGCCATTGTGTATCGGTCACTTTTTCTCCGTTTGCATTTTTATAGCTTTCATTAGTTGCTATTGAAAATTTAGCAAGTATTTTACCTGATTCAAGATTTACAATTTCCGGGTCATTGCCTAAGTTACCAATCAACTGTACTTTGTTTCTTAATGTGTTCATGTGTTCTAAAATTTTATTGTTAAACAGTTAATACTATTGAACCGCCTTGATTCAACATTGCAAATATGAAACACCTGTCCAATCTTATTCGGTTGATACACGTTTAAATTCGTTTGTAAATATTTGTAGTCGTTTGTAAATGGATAATATTCAGCTATATTTGCATATGAGTGCTTTTAAAATCAAAACTAAAAACCTTATCCTTAGACACTTAAGAGAAAGTGATTTACTAGGTATTTATGAATTAGATTCTGACCCATTGGTTCATAAATACTTAGGGAATAAACCTATTAAAACAAAAGAAGAAGCTCTAGAAAGTATAAAATCTAATATTCTACAGCATAAAGAACGAGGAATTGCCCGTTGGGCTGCAATTGAAAAAAGCTCTGGTGAATTTATTGGTTGGTCAGGTTTAAGATTAAACAACGATCTAACGTTTAATAACCAAACAAACTTCTATGATGTTGGTTATCGTTTTATACCTCGCTTTTGGGGGAAAGGCTATGCAACTGAATCTTCAATTGTAGCTATGGATTATTTTTTTACTACCATGAAAAAGGAGCTATTAATTGGGGTTGCTGAAATCGACAATATAGCTTCGAACAAGGTTTTAGGAAAAATAGGATTGCAGTTTAAGGAAGAATTTAAAATAGATGATGTCAAAGCAAATTGGTACGAACTAAAAAAAGATGAGTATGCAAAAAGAATGTCCTGAATGCGGTAATAAAATTTTTGGTAGAATAGATAAAAAATTCTGTAGTGATGGTTGCAGAAATGCTTATAATAACAGAATTAATAAAGACTCTAAAAATCTTATTAGAAACACCAATAACCGGTTACGCAAAAATTATAGAATTCTTGAGGAACTCAACCCTAGAAAAAAATCAAAAACTTCGAGAGCAAAGTTAATTGAAAAAGGTTTTGATTTTAATTACATTACCAGTATCTATACTACCAAGGCTGGCAAAATTTATTACTTCGTTTACGATCAGGGCTATTTACCTATCGAAGGGGATTATTATGCTTTGGTCAAGCGTGATGATTAGTTGTGTAACATTTATAATTTAGTATACACATATAGTATACAACTAACCACGCTTTTATGGAACCATTTCTTATTATTTCCCTTTTTATAGGTGCTACTGCCATCATAATTTTTCTGTCTCACTACTTTAGTAATAAGCAAATAATAAAACGGTCACTATCAAAAATTCCGTTTAGAAATGTTACTAATCTTAGACAAAATGAGTTATCAAAACTGCATGGTAAAGCGTTACACGTTAAAGCGCCTTTAATTGCGCCGTACTCTAAACGTGAGTGTATATTTTATCAGATAAAAATTCAAAAAAGAGTAAGTAATGGTAAATCTACACGATGGAAAACATTGGTGGAAGAAGAGCGTATGCAAGAGTTCTTTATAGAAAACAATGGCGATATGGTGATTGTAAAACCTACAAAACATCCAAAAAATTACAAGTGCTTTTTGGTTAAAGACCAGAAGCAAAACTCTGGTACATTTAATGACGCTTCACCTAAATTTGAAGCCTTACTTCGATCTTACAATATTGATAGTACTAATTGGTTAGGGTTTAATAAAACGTTGAGATACGAGGAAGGTATTATTGAAATAGGTGAGGCAATTACAGTATCTGGTATAGCAAAATGGAAATCACTAAGCGAACCTATACCTGAGTATCCATATTCGAAAATTGCAGAACTTGAAAGTGGTGTAAATCAAAAACTACTAATTACGGATCTGCCAGAAACATTTCCGCCAATACACAAAAGATTAAGAGGTAAAAGAACTACCCTTTAGTTGTGCTATTCCAGTTTTCAGATTTTAATTGAAGTGCAGCTTTTAAGATATCTTTCTGGCTAATTTGCCCTACTAATCTACCGTTTTCAACTATAGGAAAACGTCTACGTTTTGAGTTTAAAAACTTATTGGCAGCATCAAAAATATCCATATTGCCATCAATAGTTTCAACATTTTTAATCATTCTTTTCTCAACTAAATCTTCTTCTAATGGCATGTTATAATACCTGCTTTCACTCAATTGCTTTAGACAATCACCCTCAGAAATAATACCAACTAATTCATTTTTGTCATTAACTACTGGCCCACCAGAGATTTTATTTTTAATTATAGCCTCTACTACAGTATGTATTTTTTGATGAGGTTTAAAAGTTATGAGGTTGGTTGTCATATAATCTTTTACTTTTAAAGCTCTTTGTGTAGTGGTGTTTTGATGCTTGCGAGCACCTTGAAAACTTTTAATACCCATGACCTTGATATTTTGAGTGAATCTTAAAGTTACTTAAAATTAGCGAGCTTTGCAAGAATCAATAATTACAGCACTATCTTTGATGTATTAAATTTCATAATTATTGAAGTCGCAAAATATAGGTGTTATTGGTTGTGGATGGCTCGGGCTACCTCTAGCTAAGAAACTAATTAGTAGTGGTCATAATATAAAAGGTACTAGCACCTCTTTAGAAAAATTAGAGGTGTTAAAGCAACATGGTATTACGCCTTATTTAATTCAGCTAAGTGAAACTTCTGTACTTGGAGATATTACATCCTTTCTAGAAAATACAGACACTCTGGTTGTAAATATTCCGCCTGGAATTCGTAAAAACCCATCCAAAAATCACGTAGCCGAAATTAGACAATTGTTAAAGCACATTGACAAAAGCCAAGCTAATAATATCTTATATATAAGTTCTACTTCTGTCTATTCAAATAAATATCCAATTGAGACAATAACCGAACAAACTGATCTTGATGCCACAACAAATTCTGGCAAACAGCTTATCGAAATAGAACGGTTACTTAAAACAAATTTGAATTTGAATACAACAATTTTAAGGTTCTCAGGTCTTATAGACAAGAACAGACATCCGGGGCAGTTTTTGTCTGGGAGAAAAAATATTCCTAATGGTAATGCACCAATAAATCTAATTGATAAAAATGATTGCATCGCCATCATTAGCGAGCTCATAAAACATGACATTTGGAATGAAGAATTAAACGCTTGTTACCCTTATCATCCTACCAAAAAAAATTACTATACTAACTATTGTAAAGACCATAATTTAAAATACCCAGAATTTAAAACTGAGCTTTTTTCAAAAGGAAAAATAATTGATTCATCAAAGTTGGCACAACTATTGGACTTTGAGTATAAAACTAGCCTCTAGGAAATTAATAAGTTTTTAAGACCAATTTCTATTAATTTTCTTAGATTTGGCGCATTAAAATTTTATCAAAATGAAGAAGATTACCGTTGCAATTGTTTTATTGATTTCCGCAATATCTTTTGCTCAAGGAAACGCAGATTTAAAAGCGCACTATGAAGCTTATTATAAACAAATGAAGGCCCAGGGTGATGTGCAAGGAGTTATTAATGCTATGACACATTTAGAAGTGCTTGCTCCTAATCAATCTAGAAGAGATACATTAGCCTATCTCTATATTACTGAAGGTCAATTTGTTCAAGCCATTAATACTATTGGTTTTGAAAAAAATGCCACTGATTCTGACTTAAATGTTGAAGTAAAAGCAATCGCCCTTAAAAACTTAAACGAAACTAAAAGAGCCTTAGAACACTATAATGTCTTATTTAGAAGAAATGCAAATCCTGTTTTAGCTTATGAAATTGCTGATTTAATGATTCAGAATAAAGACTTAGCAGGTGCTAAAGCTAAAATTGAGTACGGGATTACCAATGCAAAAGACGATATGAAGCGTGCGTTTTATGAGTCGCAACGTCCTTATGAAACACCATTAAAAGCAGCTTTTATATATCTAAAAGCATTGGTAACGTTTCAAGAAAACCAAGATGCTAATATAGACCCAGCTTTAAAATTAGTGAATGATGCTTTAGCAATTGATCCTAATTTTAATATGGCTAAAATGACTCGTGAAGCTTTAGAGGCTAAAAAAGCAGCTCCTAAAAACTAATAATTCTTAAAAATAGATTACAAAAAAAGGCAGCTAATAGCTGCCTTTTGTTTTTATATAAATTTGGTTTTACCAAATTCTTACTCGCTTTTCAGGAGCTAAATACATAGCATCACCTTCTTTAATACCAAAGGCTTCATAGAACGCATCAACATTTTTTAGTGGCTGTGTTGCTCTAATATTTCCAGGAGAATGTGGATCTGTTTTTATTTGAGTTCGTAACGCATCCTCTCTAATTAACGTTCTCCATACTGTTGCCCAAGACATAAAGAAACGTTGCTCGGCAGTAAATCCATCAATATCGTCTGGTCTTCCGTTTTCTTCAAAGAATAATTGAAGTCCATCGTAAGCTCCAAGTACACCACCAAGGTCACCAATATTTTCACCAAGTGTAAAGGGTCCATTAACATAAACACTATCTAAAACCTCTAATGCTGAGTACTGATCTGCCAATGCTTTACCTCTTTTTTCGAACTCTTTAAGGTCTTCTGGTGTCCACCAGTTGTTAACATTACCGTCTGCATCAAAACGTGCACCTGAATCATCGAATGCATGAGATATTTCATGTCCAATAACTGCTCCTATACCTCCATAATTCACAGCTTCATCTGCTGTATAATTGTAAAATGGTGGTTGAAGAATTGCAGCAGGGAATACGATTTCATTATTTAATGGATTAAAATAAGCATTTACTGTTTGCGGAGACATTCCCCATCTTTTCTTATCTACTGGTTCATTAATCTCTGACAAGTTTCTTTTTTGAGCCCATTCGCCTACTGCCAACATATTTTCAGCATAAGAATTACCTTCTTTTACAGCCATATTAGAATAGTCTTCCCATTCATCTGGGTAAGCAATTTTTACAGTAAACTTATCTAACTTCTCAATAGCTTTTGCTTTTGTTTCTGGAGTCATCCAGTCTAACTTATTAATTCTATTCTGGAACGCTTTGATTACGTTAGCAATCATCTTTTCTGCTTTGGCTTTTGCTTCTGGTGGGAATTTAGAATCTACATAAAGTTTACCAATAGCTTCACCAACACTTCCGTTTACTGTTCCTAAAGCTCTTTCTTCAGCGGTTCTTTGTTTTTTAGCACCACGTAATGTTTTACTATAAAAGTCCCAATTAGCCTTTTCAATTTCAGTAGTTAAGAATCCGGCAGCATTGTTTAATGTAGACCAAGTCATCAACGTTTTTACATCGTTAATTGGCGTCTCCTGTAGAAAATTATTTAACGCTGCCATGTACTTTGGCTGCATCACTAATAATGTATCAACCTCTTTTTCGATGCCCATATCATCCATAAATTGTTTCCAATTCATAGAAGGGACCATTTTTTGTAAATCAGCTAATGCTGTTGGATTATTAAAGTTTCTTACATCTCTACTTGCTACTTTATCTAAACGTGGTTCAGCAAGTTGAGTTTCGAGTTCTAAAACACGCTCAGCAGCACTTCGAGCATCAGCTTCAGAATAATTAACAAACTGAAGCATACGCGTTATATGATCAACGTATTGCCCTCTAATCTCTTTAGTTTTTTCATCTTGATCAACGTAATAATCACGCTGTAATCCTAGTCCGCCTGGAAATACCCAAGCAGTATTCATTGTACTATTGTTTAAATCTGGATTAGCACCAATGCCTGCAAATGGAGCTGAAACACCTAAAGTGCTAGCAAGAATTTGCTGCATATCTGACACAGATGAAATACTATTAATTTTATCTAATAGGGGTTGCATCGGTTTTATACCTGCTTCGTCTCTCGCTACGGTATCTAACTCAGATTGAAAAATTAATAAGGCTTTCTTTTGATCAGATCCTTCTTTATAAGTACCTAGTTCTTTAGATTGATAAAGTATTTCTAATACGTCATTTCTTGTAGATTTACGTAAAACTCCAAATCCACCCCAACGCGTTTCGTCATCAGGAATGGTATTCGTTTTCATCCAATTTCCATTAACATAGTTATAGAAATCATCTTTTGGACTTACATCTTTGTCCATGTTCTCGAGAATTATCCCTGGGATTTCCTCGGCCATCGCTGTATCTTCTTTCTTTTCTTCCTTACAAGACACTATTATAAGTGAAGCCAATAAAAGAACTACAAACCTGGAATTTAAAATGGTTTTCATAATGATTTGTAATTAGTTTGATTAAAAGTAGTTAATCGTAAGACTTGCATTGGGAGAAAATGTTACATCTTAACTAAACTTTAATAAAGTTTATTCGCCCTCTGGTCGTCCTACATCTCGTTTTTTTATTTCTATTTCCTTATTAATCATATAGATAAGGTTAGAATTAGCAATTAGTAATTCCTTAATACTTTTAAGCTTATTATCAACCGCGTAATTATCAAGCTTTAGGTCGTTATTTAGTTTCAATAATTTGGTTTCAAGAACTGAAATTCTTGAGTTTATTGAGTTTGTATTTATATTATCAGGTATGCTTACTCTTAAACTATCCAAAAAAACCTTTAGTGTATCCTTCGCATCCGTAAAAAAGGTAACATCCGCTGTTCTAAGATAGGATATTTGAGTTGAAAGCTCTTGAAATTTTGACCAGTTAGTGACTTCATTTTTTGCGTCATCACTCAAAATATAATCATTGAACTTAAAATTCTCTATTGCCTTTGTCGTGATGGCTTCTGTTTTTTGCTCATTAGAATTTTCGTCCTCAACTTTTTGTCGAGGTTTATCATCTGCACAACTTATTAAAAAAAGTAAGCTTAGTATATAAATAAATTTTGAACTCATTACTCCATATTCTGGCATAAAGATAAATAATCTGTAACAGCTATCGTATACTCATATCAACCAATATCTTAAATGCTAAATTCTTATTAAAACCCTTCAAATTCTTATTTATTATAAAAAAACAGCTGAATTTCTTATTATTTTTGACAATCCTTAAAAAATAAGTATGTCTTCTAAGATATTAATCATAGGTGCTTGCGGACAAATAGGCACAGAACTTACAATTAAATTAAGAGAAATCTATGGCGTATCTAATGTTATTGCCAGCGACATAAATACTCGTAATCTAGATTTGGTTAATTCTGGTCCTTTTGAGATCATAGATGCAAAGAATTACAATGCTATACACGATTGTTGTGTGCAAAATAATGTGAAGACTATTTATTTAATGGCTGCATTGCTAAGTGCAACAGGCGAAAAATATCCTATGGAAGCGTGGGACTTAAACATGAATTCACTTTTTCATGTACTTAATTTAGCAAAAGATAACGTCATAGATAGAATATTTTGGCCAAGTAGTATCGCAGTATTTGGGCCAACTACTCCTATAGATAATACACCACAACATACCATATGCGAGCCAACAACAGTTTATGGTATTACAAAACAAGTTGGTGAGCGCTGGTGCGAATATTATTGGGAAAAGTACGGCGTGGATGTAAGGAGTATTCGTTATCCGGGCATTATAAGCCATAAAGCAATGCCTGGTGGTGGAACTACAGATTATGCTGTAGAAATTTATCATGAAGCCGTAAAAAAAGCCTCTTACAACTGCTTTCTTGCTGAGGATACTGAATTACCAATGGTATTTATGGAGGATGCAATTAGGGCTACAGTACATATAATGCAAGCACCAAGTGACGCCATAGAGATACGTTCGGCATATAATTTAGCGGCCATTTCTTTTACTCCAAAAGACATATACCATAGCATCAAAAAGCACATCCCTGATTTTACGATAAATTACAATCCTGATTTTAGGCAGTCTATTGCAGATAGCTGGCCTTCATCCATAGATGATAGCAAAGCTCGAGAAGATTGGAATTGGAAGCATGAGTTTGATTTGGACCAAATGACTGCCGAAATGCTGAAACATTTAAAAGTAAAGTACAACTCCTAACCGTTTTGTTTCAGGAGATATTTATTTCTAATAATCTCACCTACTTGCTTATTTTCGATTTTACTTTCTAGCCAGGAAATAATATCTAAGTACAAAAAGGCTCTTCGCTCGTAAGGATGCTCTTCATAGGTCTTTAATGTTTCATGTAATTTTTTGAAAGCCTTCTTTAAATCATGTGGGTAAATATCTTGAAGCCCTCGAATAAACTTTATCATTTCCTTTTGCACTTCATGCAAATCATTCATTTTAATTAAGAATTTATAGGTACTTCTTAATAGCGACTCCAAATGATAATCCAATCCTGCTTCGTAATGTGCAACTAAATTTAGTACTCTAGAGAAGCATAATAAATCTTCTCTCATAGAAAGCGACTTGTTGGATATTATTCTGTCTAAATATTCTATACATTTTTTATTATTCCCAGCACCAAAATGAAGACTGGCAAACTTGTAATAAAAAATCATTGCATGATGTTCATCTATTCGGTTCTTATAACCTGTAAGTTCGCCTTCAATCTTTGGAATGAGCTCTAAACCTTCGTCAAAACTACCATCCATAAAATGGAGATTAACCTTATTGAGGTTAATGTATAAAAACGATAAGGCTTCAACATTTTCATCTTTAGGCAAGCTATTTCCATTCTTAATTTCTTCAAGTTTTGACAGTGCATTTTTAAACTTCTCTCTATTACCGATAAAAAACAATGCCTCAAGTAAATAGTTATTCCCTTTTAAGAAAAACACAGGATTTAATCGAATCATGCTTGGGTTTTCATAAAATAGATTTACCCATTTGGAAGCATACTTATAACAGTTTTTAAAGTCTTGGAGCAAAAAACTATACCACAAATACACTTTGTACAACCATAGCTTTTCTCTAAAACCCAATTCTTTGATGCTATATTCTGGTAATCTATTGTTGAAGTACGTTGTAATTTCATTAGCTTCTTCTTCATTTTTGGCATAACCTGTTTTCAAGAAAATACCATACAATTGCAGGGATAAATTAGAGAGCTTACTGGTAATAACATTTAATCTACTTAACTCTTTTGCTTGTATACTTAACTCATCTGCACGACCACTAATGCTTCGTGTTATGTATTGCGTTTCGATTATTTTTTCGAGCTCTACAATTTCGTAAGCTAAATTTTTTTCTTCGTTTTTAATTGCCACTTCCTTAGACTTATCCAAAAGTTTAAGGCTTTGTTTGTACAATCCCTTATGATAAAGAATAGAAGCAAAATCTAATTGCTCCCGAATTTGAGACCTAATATTTTGATGAGATGGATTAAGCTTTAGACTTATAAGTATCTGTTTGTAAAGATGCGCCTTTACGTTTGCTAGCTGCTGTTTTTTAACGATGTCAGCCTTCAAAATTGCAGCTTCATCATATTGCGATGACTTGTCTAAAAGATTAAAAAGGTTCAAAAATTTTGAATCAGAATTTACACCCAATCGCCCAACGTAAAGTTTAAATTGTCGCTTTTCGGATTTAGTAAGCGATTTTATTAATAAAAACAGGTTATCTTTTTGAGCTTTAGTCATCAAGCGGTTTTAAGTTTAATAAATTGATTTTCAATTATTTAAAATCTATTTAATCTCTTGGACATCGTATTTAAAAGTTCTGCACTTATACATATGACAAAACCAAAATATACATTCGTATAACAAGAAAAAAATAAATTGTTAAAAATGTCAAAAGGTGAGGTCAAAATATTCGATACAACACTAAGGGATGGAGAGCAAGTCCCAGGTTGTAAGCTAAACACTGAACAAAAATTGGTCATTGCAGAACAATTGGATGTATTGGGTGTTGATATTATTGAAGCCGGTTTTCCGGTATCAAGTCCAGGAGATTTTAAATCGGTTGAAGCTATTTCAAAAATTGTAAAAAATGCTACTGTTTGTGGGTTAACTAGAGCAGTAAAAAATGATATAAAAGTAGCTGCAGAAGCCTTAAAATATGCTGTAAAACCAAGAATTCACACAGGTATTGGTACTTCTGATTCGCATATAAAACACAAATTCAACGCAACAAGAGAACAAATCATTGAGCGCGCTGTCGAAGCTGTGTCTTACGCTAAGTCTTTTGTAGAAGATGTGGAGTTTTATGCTGAAGATGCCGGTCGAACAGACAATGAGTTTTTAGCTAAAGTATGTGAGGAAGTTATAAAAGCTGGTGCTACGGTTTTAAATATTCCAGATACAACTGGCTATTGCTTACCTAGTGAATACGGTGCAAAAATCAAATTCTTAAAAGAAAATGTAAAAGGTATTGATAAAGCTACTTTATCATGCCATTGTCATAACGATTTAGGGTTAGCAACTGCAAACTCTATAGAAGGTGTTATTAATGGAGCACGCCAAATAGAGTGCACTATAAATGGCATTGGAGAACGTGCTGGTAATACGTCTTTAGAAGAAGTAGTGATGATTTTGAAACAACATCCATACTTAAATTTAGATACCAATATCAATACGTCCATGCTATATGGCATAAGTCAATTAGTATCAGATAGTATGGGAGTTTATGTACAACCAAACAAGGCTATTGTTGGTGCTAATGCGTTTGCACATAGTTCTGGAATACATCAAGATGGTGTCATAAAAAATCGTGAGACTTACGAAATTATAGATCCAAAAGATGTTGGTGTTACAGAATCAGCTATAGTTTTAACTGCTCGTAGCGGAAGAGCTGCTTTGGCATACCGAGCTAAAAAAGTAGGCTACGAATTAACTAAGCTTCAGTTAGATGATGTGTATCAAAACTTCTTGAATTTCGCTGATAAGAAGAAAGAAATTGAAGATAATGACATTCATCAAATTATTGAAACAAGTAATGTTTATGCACAAATAATTTCTGCTTAATGGGAAAAACATTATTCGATAAGGTTTGGGATGCGCATGTGGTAGATACTGTTGAAAATGGACCACAAATACTTTATATAGATAAACATCTCATTCACGAAGTAACGAGTCCACAAGCATTCAACGAGTTACGAGAGCGAAATATTCCTATTGCTCGTCCAGATAAAATTGTTGCTACTGCTGACCATAACACACCCACCAAAGATCAGCATTTACCAGTTAAAGATCCATTATCTAAAAACCAGTTACAACAACTCTCTGAGAATTGTAAAGAAAATAACATTACACTGTATGGATTAGGTCATGAATATAACGGCATTGTACACGTCATGGCTCCAGAATTAGGTATCACACAACCAGGAATGACTATCGTTTGTGGTGATAGCCATACTTCAACTCACGGCGCATTTGGAACAATAGCATTTGGTATCGGTACAAGTCAAGTAGCACAGGTATTTGCTAGCCAATGTTTACTGCTTAAAAAGCCTAAAAGTCTGCGTGTAAATGTAAATGGTAAATTGAATAAAGGCGTGACACCAAAAGATGTTATTCTTTATATCATTTCAAAAATTGGTACTAATGCAGGCACGGGGTATTTCTGTGAATATGCCGGAGACGTGTTCGAGAACATGTCTATGGAAGGCCGTATGACTGTTTGTAATATGAGTATTGAAATGGGTGCTCGTGGTGGAATGATTGCGCCAGACCAAACGACTTTTGATTACGTTTCAGGACGAAAATTTGCTCCAACCGGAAAAGATTTAGAAGCCAAAATAGCCTATTGGAAAACATTGCCTTCTGATGTAGATGCAATCTTTGATAAAGAATATCATTTTGATGCAGAAGATATCGCGCCAATGGTTACCTATGGTACTAACCCAGGAATGGGAATAAAAATAACAGAGCATATTCCTGAATATAATGATGCTTCTTTCGAAAAGTCATTAGCATATATGAATTTTAAAAAAGGTGAATCTTTAATCGGTAAACCCATAAACTTTGTGTTTATAGGAAGTTGCACCAACTCTAGAATAGAAGATTTTAGACTTGCAGCGAGTTATATCAAAGGAAAGCGAAAGGCTGATAATGTAACTGCTTGGTTAGTTCCAGGATCTCAACAAGTTGCTCATCAAATACAAGAGGAAGGTCTTTTAAGCATTTTTGAAAACTCAGGTTTCGAATTACGTCAGCCAGGATGTTCTGCTTGTTTGGCTATGAATGAAGATAAAATTCCTAGAGATGAATATTGCGTATCTACATCTAACAGAAATTTTGAAGGACGTCAAGGACAAGGCTCTCGAACTATTTTGGCTAGTCCATTAGTAGCAGCAGCCACAGCAATTGAAGGAAAAATAATTGATATTACTAAACATCTAAACTAAGAACAGAATGACACCATTTAAAATAGTAACATCTCGTGCCATTCCACTTCCGGTTGAAAATATTGATACAGACCAAATTATTCCTGCGCGTTTTTTAAAAGCAACAGACAAAAAAGGATTTGGCGATAATTTATTTAGAGATTGGCGCTACGAAAAAAACGGAAGCCCTAATGACTCCTTTGTATTAAATAGTACAAAATATAGAGGTCAAATTTTAATTGCCGGAGACAATTTTGGTTGTGGCTCTAGTCGTGAACATGCAGCTTGGGCTTTAGCGGACTATGGTTTTAAGGTCATTATTTCAAGTTTCTTTGCTGATATTTTTAAAGGCAATGCTTTAAATAATGGCATGTTACCCATACAAGTCTCTGCAGATTTTTTAAAGCGTATTATAACCCATGTTGAAGAGAATCCGATTGCAGAACTTACAGTAAATCTTGAAACGCAAACTTTAGAGACTCCTGTAGGAACAGTAGATTTTGATATTGACCCATATAAAAAACTATGCCTAATTAATGGGTATGACGACATCGAATTTTTAATTAGTAAATCAGATAAAATTAAAGCCTTTGAGGCTCAATTAGACTAATGACATATAATATTGCCATATTACCAGGTGATGGTATCGGACCAGAAGTTACGGCTCAAGCAAAAAAGGCTTTAGAAGCTATAGCAGATATTTACAATCATACTTTTAAGTACAAAGAAGCGCTTATGGGCGCTATTGCCATTGATAAAACTGGCAACCCACTTCCAGAAGAAACACTTGATGCCTGTGAAGCTGCAGATGCCATTTTGTTTGGTGCTATTGGTGACCCTAAATACGATAATGATCCATCTGCTAAAGTAAGACCAGAACAAGGATTACTAAGATTACGTAAATCTCTAGGCTTGTTTTGCAACATTCGTCCTGTAAAAGCTTATGAAGAATTAATTGGTAAGTCACCTTTAAAACGTCATATCATAAGTGGCACTGATATCTCTATTTATAGAGAATTAACAGGAGGAATTTATTTTGGCGAAAAGCATTTAAGTGAAGATGGTCAAGTCGCATCAGATGGTTGTAAATATTCTGTTGAGGAAATTGAGCGCATGGCTCACCTCGCATTTAAAGAAGCCCAAAAGCGAAGAAAAAAACTCACTTTAGTTGATAAGGCCAATGTCCTAGAAACTTCTCGCCTTTGGAGAAAAACAGTAACCGCCATGGGGCCTCAATACCCTGATGTAGAATTAGATTTCTTGTTTGTAGATAATGCAGCTATGCAACTAATTTTAAATCCTAAACAGTTTGATGTTATTTTAACCGAAAATCTTTTTGGCGATATCATCAGTGATGAGGCTAGTGTTATTGGAGGTTCAATAGGTTTACTTGCTTCTGCTTCAATTGGCAAAGACAATGCTTTATTCGAGCCTATTCATGGATCTTTTCCGCAAGGCGCAGGAAAAGATATTGCCAATCCTTTAGCATCTATTTTATCTGCTGCTATGTTACTTAATCATTTAGGGCTTACAGAAGAAGCTGAGGCTATTGAGCGAGCAGTAGAAAAATCGTTAGAATTAGGTATTACTACCCAAGATATTAACCCAGATAACCCATTTAGTACATCTAAAGTTGGAGACTTTATTGCTGATTATATCCTTAATCAAGAAGATAGCAATATCAATTTTACCAACGTGCATATGGGGCAAAGCACAATTATTTAAGTTTATATTTTTATACTTTAATTAGATTGGAAAACACTCACCTTTGTGGGTGTTTTTTTATTTGGGAAATTTATCTCTAATCTTATCCAAACATAAATTTCCTATACTTCCCACATGGGTGTGCGTTTTATTACTATCTGGCTTGTAAGTGTCTTCTTGTACTTGCTGGCCTATTTGTTGGTAAGCATCTCTAAAGCTCATACCTTCCACAACAAGATTGTTGATACTGTCAACTGTAAATAGGTATTTATATTTTTCATCCGTTAAATCCACATCCTTTACAACAACCTGTTTAATGGCATAATTACAGATATCTAAAATGTCCTTTAAATCTTCAAAAGCGCCAATCATGTTCTCCTTTAGTAATTGAAAATCTCTATGATAACCACTTGGTAAATTATTAGTAATAAGTAGCATTTCAGTTGGTAATGCTTGTATTTTGTTGCTTTTGCCTCTAAGGAGCTCAAATACGTCTGGATTCTTTTTATGTGGCATAATACTGCTTCCTGTTGTGAGTGCATCAGGGAAACTAATAAATCCAAAATTTTGACTCATATATAAGCAAACATCCATTGCAAATCTTGCTATTGTATTACTTAAGCTGCTTAATGCATTAGCAATAGCGCGTTCACTTTTTCCTCTACTTAATTGTGCGGCCACTACATTATATTTTAAAGTAGAAAAATCTAGCTCGCTAGTAGTAAAGTCTCGATCGATAGGAAAAGAACTTCCATAACCTGCAGCCGAACCTAGTGGGTTTTGATCTACAATGTTTTTTACGGCATTAAGCACATGCACATCATCAATAAGTAGCTCTGCATACGCCGAAAACCATAATCCAAAAGACGATGGCATAGCAACTTGCAAATGTGTATATCCAGGAAGCAACTTGTCTTTATATGTATCCGATAAATTTAATAAGGTATCGAAAAGCTTCTCTACTTTTGAACCAATTTCCTTTAGCTGGTCTTTATAGTATAATTGCAAAGCCACTAAAACCTGATCATTTCTAGAACGAGCCGTATGTATCTTCTTGCCTACATCACCAAATTGCCTTGTAAGCTCGTATTCTATCTTGGAGTGTACATCTTCAAACTGTGTTTCTATAATAAATGTGCCTTCTTCAATTTCAAGATATAAATCGTTCAAGCCAATTTCTAGCTGTTGTAATTCTTCAGAAGACATTAATCCTATACGTTGAAGCATTTTTGCATGCGCAAGTGATGCTTGTATATCGTACTTTGCAATATGAATGTCTATTTCTCTATCATTACCAACTGTAAATTGTTCAATTTTTTGGTCTATCGAAATGCCTTTGTCCCAGAGTTTCATGTTTACAAATTTTAATTCTTACAATTTAAGAATCAAGATTAAAGACTGCTTCGCTTTTAGAATATAGACATCTGTTCCTTATCACAAAGTCTTGCTTCTTATCTCTTGCTTCTTTTTCTGTCTTATAATACTTTCTCTAATAATTTTATGTAAATTTCGATGCCTTCTTCTATTTCATTTAAATAAATAAATTCATCCGCTGTATGCGAACGCGTGCTGTCTCCTGGCCCTAATTTTAAAGACGGGCAGCTCAATACTGCTTGATCTGATAAGGTTGGTGAACCATAAGTTTCACGACCTAATTCTATACCAGCTTCTACTAATGGATGACTAATAGGAATAGATGACGAGTTGAGTCTTAAACTACGGGCTTTAATACTTGTACAAGGTGATTTTTGTTCTAAAATTTTTGCTATATCCTCATTGGTGTATTTATCATTAACACGTACATCAATTACCAACTCTACTTCAGCAGGTACAGCATTATGTTGCTTGCCAGCATTTATTTGTGTAACTGTCATCTTTACATCGCCTAATACGGGTGATTTTTTTTCAAACTGATAGGTTTTAAACCAATTTAGAACATCAATAGTGTTATAAATAGCATTGTCATTATTGGGATGTGCTGCATGACTTGGTGTGCCTTTTACTTTAGCATCGAATACGACTAAACCTTTTTCGGCAACGGCTAAATTCATTAATGTTGGTTCTCCAACAATAGCTACATCTACCTTTGGAATAACCTTCAACATGCTATTTAATCCATCAGGTCCACTACTCTCTTCTTCAGCTGATGCAACGATTACCAAGTTGTAATCAAGGTTTTTCTTTTTATAAAAATATGTAAAGGTCGCTAATAACGATACCAAACATCCGCCTGCATCGTTGCTGCCTAAACCAAACAATTTACCATCTTCTACAATAGCTTTAAATGGGTCTTTTGTGTAACCATTATTAGGTTTTACCGTATCGTGGTGCGAATTTAAAAGTAGGGTTTGTTTGTTTTTATTAAAATGTTTATTAATAGCCCATACATTATGTTTAGTACGCTTATAAGGAATATTATAACTCACAAACCAGTTTTCTATGAGCTTTGCCGTGTTGTCTTCTTCGGATGAAAACGATGGTGTTTCAATCAGGTTTTTAAGAAGATTTATCGCTTTTTCTGTTAATTCTTTACGGTTCATTTTTTAATTGTTGTGAATTTTAAATTCTTTTGAAATAGCATCTCTGGTTTACCAATACATACCTTAGCAACATGATGCTTTAAAGCATGCATACAATTATCTAATTTAGGCAGCATACCATCAGCTATAACGCCTTCTTCTATTAGCGATTGATACGTATTTGTACTTATAATTTCAATAACTGAATCTTCGTTATTTACATCTTTTAAAACACCTTGTTTTTCAAAACAATAATAAAGCTCAACTTCATAATTCTTTGTAAGACCGATAGCCAATTCTGAAGCAATAGTGTCTGCATTAGTATTAAGCAATTGACCATTACCATCGTGTGTTATGGCACAAAATACAGGAATTATATTACCATTTAATACGATATCAAGGGTTTTTGTGTTTACAGTTTTAACATCGCCTACAAAACCAAAATCTACTTCTTTAACAGGACGTTTATCAGAAATAATTGTATTACCATCTGCTCCTGCAAACCCAATAGCATTACAATTGTTAGCTTGTAAATAAGCAACAATGGTCTTATTGATTTTTCCTGCATAAACCATAGTTATTATATCTAACGTATCAGCATCGGTTATACGTCTTCCATTGATCATTTTTACCTCAACACCTATTTTAGTAGCAAGTTCAGTTGCCAATTTACCACCACCATGCACAAGTACCTTTAGGCCTTCAAGTTTTGAAAATTGCTCTAAAAATTGACGCAAAGCTGCGTCATCATTGATGATGTTTCCGCCTATTTTTATGACTTTAAGTGTTTTCATTTTTTATTTGTCACCTCAAGTGCAGTTGAGAGGATTTTTTAAGTCTCGCTATTTCGACTGTGCTCAATACGACAGCAAGATTTTTAATATTTATAAACTTTTCAATATACTTTTTAATACAATCTGTGCTGAATACGTGCGATTGTTTGCTTGTTCTATAACTATAGAGCTTTCACTATCCAGTACAGCATCTTCTACAACTACATTTCGTCTTACTGGTAGACAATGCATAAACTTAGCATTGCCTAACTTAGTCTTAGTCATCATCCAGCTTGTATCTTGACTTAAAACCTTGCCATAATCCATATAACTACTCCAGTTTTTAACATAAACAAAGTCTGCATCTTTTAGTGCTTCTTCTTGATTATACACTATCGGAACATCTTTTGTTATTTCCGGATTTAGCTCATAACCTTTAGGATGGGTTATACAAAAATCCACATCTAAGTGTTGCATTATTTTTGCAAAGGAATTGGGAACTGCTTGTGGTAATGCTTTTGGATGTGGTGCCCATGACAACACCACTTTGGGTCGCTTTTTGGTTTTAAATTCCTCAATAGTCAAGGCATCTGCCAATCCTTGTAATGGATGTCCAGTGGCGCTTTCCATGCTGATTATTGGTACTGATGCATGAGTCACTAGACTATTGATAATATATTCTGATTCGTCTTTCTGCTTATCCTTTAAACTTGGAAATGCTCTAACTGCAATAACATCTGCATATTGAGATAAGACTTTAGCAGCATCTTTAATGTGCTCGGCTGTATCAAGATTCATAACTGTACCATCTTCAAACTCTAACTTCCAAGCATCACTAACATTTAACACCATGACTTGCATGCCCAAATTTTTTGCAGCTTTTTCTGTGCTTAAGCGCGTACGCAAACTTGCATTGAAAAAAAGCATAATTAGGGTTTTATGCTTACCTAATGTTTCAAATTGAAAAGGGCTTTTCTTCAACGTAATAGCTTCTTGAAGCGTTTGCTGAAGGTTGTCAATGTCGTTTATGCTCGTATACTTTTTCATTACTTCAGTTCTGATTTTAAAGCTTCAATACATAAATCTATATGTTGCTTTTTAATGGTTAAAGGTGGAAGTATTCTTAACAGGTTTGGATTCTTTGAACTTCCTGTGAAAATGTGATGTTTAAAAATGAGAGCTTTACGTAATTCAGCAATCGGGAAATCAAATTCAAGCCCCAACATTAATCCTCTTCCTTTTATAGTTTTAACTTGAGGTATTGACTGTGCTTCTTTAATAAAATAATGAGATATCTCATGAGCATTTTGCATTAAGGCTTCTTGTTTTATCACATCCAAAACTGTAGTCGAAGCAACACATGCCAAGTGATTACCACCAAAAGTAGTACCTAGCAATCCGAAAGACGCTTTAATATTAGGATGAATTAAAATACCACCAACAGGGAAGCCATTACCCATACCTTTTGCCATTGAAATTATATCGGGTGTAATATTATGCTTCTGGAAAGCAAAGAAATCTCCTGTTCTTCCAAAGCCAGATTGCACCTCATCTGCAATAAGTACAGTATTATATTTCTTTGTGAGGTTGTCTAATGCTTTATAAAATTCTGTTGTGCATTCGTCTAATCCACCAACCCCTTGTATGCACTCTATAATAACTGCACATACATCTCCTTTTTGTAATGCTTTTTCAACTGCTACAGTATTACCTAATTCTATTAATTCAACATCTTGTTGTGCATTAATTGGCGCTATTAGTTTTGGATTATCTGTTGCGGCAACGGCAGCTGAAGTCCTACCATGAAATCCATTTTTAAAAGCAATAACCTTAGATTTATTAGTATGAAATGATGCGAGCTTTAATGCATTCTCATTAGCTTCTGCGCCTGAATTACATAAGAATAACTCATAATTAGGACAACCTGACAACTCACCTATTTTGTTTGCTAATTCAGTTTGTAAAGGGTTTTGAATAGAGTTGCTATAAAACCCCATTTTACTTACTTGCTCACTAATATTCTTCACATATTCTGGATGCGAATGACCAATAGAAATTACCGCATGCCCACCATACAAGTCGAGATATTTGATATTGTTTTGGTCATAAACAAATACATCTTCGGCTTTTTCTGGTGTAACATCGAATAACGGATATACATTAAAGAGAGTCATAACTGATTTGTTTTAATGCTATTTATCTTATTAAAAGATGCAACCATACCTTGAATTAAAGACGAGCTTAATCCTTTATGCTCCATTTCATTTAGACCTTCTATAGTGCATCCTTTTGGTGTGGTCACTTTATCTATTTCTTCTTCAGGATGACGTCCGTTAGTAATTAACAAGTTTGCTGCTCCTTGACAGGTGTGCATCGCTAATTCTTGTGCTTCTTTGGCTTCGAAACCTAACTGAATAGCAGCCTGGGTTGTAGCTCTAATTAACCGCATCCAAAAGGCAATACCACTTGCACATACTACTGTTGCAGCCTGCATTAAATCTTCCTGAATTACAATAGAAGTACCTAATCTGTTAAAAATAGCTTCAGCCAATTTTAATCTTTCTTTCCCATTCCTATTACTACAAATACAAGTCATAGATTTACCTACTGCAATTGCTGTATTTGGCATTGCTCTAATAATGTATTTATCTGCTCCTACAATGCCTTCCATTTTGGCGATAGAAAATCCTGTAATTGTAGAAATCAGTACGTGATTTTCGTTTAATAACGGTTCAATCTCATTTAAGATTTTTTCGAGGTGTGAAGGTTGTACCGCAAAAATTATAATATCGGATTGCTTTACAGCTTCTAAATTATCTGAAGTCAGTGTAACACCTTTAAATCCTTCAAACTCTTTAATACTATTAAGATTTCGTTTAGTTAAATACAGTGTAGTAATCGCATTACTTGTTATCAATCCTTTTGCAATTGAACACCCTAAATTTCCTGTACCTATTATGGCTATTTTCATTTTTTAATATTGTTGAATTAGTATTGAGATAACCTAAAAGTAGCTTCCTTTTAATTGCAAACCTTCAGTTTGGTCAAAACCTAGCATGAGGTTCATATTTTGAATGGCTTGCCCTGAAGCACCTTTTAAGAGGTTATCTATTATACTTGTTATTAATAATTTATTATCGTGTTTATGTAAATGAATTATACATTTATTTGTATTAACTACTTGCTTTAAATGCAAAGGTTCTTCAGAAATAAAAGTAAATGCAGCTTCATTATAGTAATTATTAAAAATAGCTTTCGCCTCTTCTATAGAACCCTCAAACTTTGTATATAAGGTTGCAAAAATACCTCTTGAAAAATTCCCTCGATTAGGCATAAAATTGATTTCAGAATTAAAGTCTTGTTGCAATTGATTAACCGTTTGATGAATCTCTCCCAAGTGTTGATGCGTAAATGCTTTATAATACGAAAAGTTATTGTCTCGCCATGTAAAATGAGTGGTCCTAGATAAAGATGTGCCTGCTCCTGTTGCACCAGTAACTGCATTAATATGCACATCACTTTTTAGTAGGCCATTTGCAGCTAATGGCAATAACCCTAATTGTAAAGCAGTTGCAAAACAGCCTGGATTTGCAATATAGTCAGCAGTTTTAATTTTGTCTTTTTGCAATTCAGGCAAACCATAAACAAAGGTTTTACCTTGAAATGTTTCACCTTTTTTAAGCCTAAAATCATTACTTAAGTCTATTATTTTTGTGCTTTCAGAAAAGTTGTGTTTCTCCAAAAATGCTTTGGAATTACCATGGCCCAGGCATAAAAACAACACATCAACTTCTGTATTAATCTTATCTGTAAAAGTCATGTCTAAGGTCCCAACCAAATCTTGATGAATGGCGCTTATTTTATTACCAGCATTAGAGGTACTATACACAAAATCAATAGTAACTTTTGGGTGGTGCGCCAATAATCTTATGAGTTCGCCTGCTGTATAACCTGCGCCTCCAATAATTCCTATGTGTTCCATTTTAGCCATTGACTTGTTGATATATTTTATTCTGATTTCCTAAAATCTTAATGAATCCTTTGGCTTCATCAGCGCTCCAACCTTTATTCATCTCACCGTAACTTCCGAACTTGGCATTCATTAAATCGTGTTCTGAAACGACACCATTTAAAGTAAAATGATATGGTTTTAAGCTCACGATTACATCTCCAGAAACAGTCTCTTGACTACTTTGTAAAAAAGCTTCCATATTTCGCATCACTGGGTCTAGGTATTGCCCTTCATGCAAATGCATACCATAAAAATTAGACATGTAATCCTTGTGCTGTAACTGCCATTTAGTAAGTGTATGCTTTTCTAATAAATGGTGCGCTTTTATAATAACTAGAGCAGCTGCCGCTTCAAAACCAACACGTCCTTTAATACCTACAATGGTATCGCCAACGTGGATGTCTCTGCCTATGGCATAAGCTGAAGCTAAATTGTTAAGTTTTTCAATATTTACTTCTGGGCTGTTGTTTTCACCATTTAAAGCCACTAATTCCCCTTTTAAAAAGGTCAATGTCACCTTGGTTTCTTCAGTTTTACTGAGTTGAGATGGATACGCGTCACTAGGTAAAGCCGAATGAGATGTTAAGGTCTCGTCACCGCCTACACTTGTTCCCCAAAGCCCTTTATTAACGGAGTATTTTGCCTTTTCCCAAGACATATCGATACCATTACTCTTTAAATATTCGATTTCTTCTTGTCTAGATAGTTTATTATCTCGTATTGGCGTAATAATCTCAATCTCTGGTGCTAAAGTTTGAAAAATCATATCAAAACGCACCTGGTCATTTCCTGCACCAGTACTACCGTGAGCAATATAATCTGCGTTAATACTTTTAGCGTATTGTATAATTTCAATAGCTTGTACAATACGCTCTGCACTTACAGATAATGGATAGGTATTATTTTTGAGTACATTACCAAATACCAGATACTTGACTACCTTATTGTAAAAGGTTTTTACAGCATCGATATTCTTATAGGTCGACACACCCATTTTGTATGCATTTGCTTCAATAGTCTTAATCTCTTCTGCTGAAAATCCTCCAGTATTTACGCTTACAGCATGTACATCGTATCCAGCTTTTGAGAGACTAACAGCACAATATGATGTATCTAATCCACCACTATAAGCGATTACTAATTTCTTCATTACTTATCTTTTTTTGAAAATCGTATTTGTTTGATGTTTTTTAATCTTGTCCATACTTTCTTATCGAACTTATGCTTTTGCTTTGACTGTTCTTCTGAAGTATTTGGATCATAGAGCATTCCTGTGCACAAACACATACTTTGATTGGTACGTTGAAGTACATCATAATTCTTACACGTCTGACAGCCATTCCAGAAGGATTCATCATCTGTTAATTCTGAAAATGTCACAGGCTTATAGCCCAAATCGCTATTCATTTTCATTACTGCCAAACCTGTAGTAATACTAAAAACCTTAGCGTCTGGATATTTCGCTCTTGATTGCTCAAAGATGGCTTTCTTAATTTTTTTTGCTAAGCCTTGCCCTCTAAAATCTGGATGCACAATAAGGCCTGAATTGGCAACAAACTTTCCATGGCCCCAAGATTCTATATAGCAAAAACCAGCAAAGATGTCTCCATCAAGTGCAATTACAGCATTGCCTTTTTCCATCTTTTCAATAATGTATCTAGCTTCTCGTTTGGCAATACCAGTACCTCTAACTTTCGCTGCATCGGCAATAGTATCGCAAACTTGTTGCGCATATACGCTATGTGATTTATCTGCAATTACGATTTGCATTATCTTAATTTGTTTTATGATTTTCTGTCAGTATTTAAAACTTCTTTATACTGTGACAGTTGTTTTTTAATTGTGATTACTTTTTTGGAAAAGGAACTGGACTCACCTATAGTTCCGAAAATAGAAACATACCCTTACGGGCGACGCGGAATTCTGCGGCGTACCTGACCTAAGCTAATTATTGAATTAACTGTTGTTTGAAAATTAAATATGAAATGAATAAGGTACATGATTAAAAAAATAAAATTAAGATATAAGGTTTTGCGTCTATGTTGAATTAGCGACGTCGGAAGCGAGTTGTTAACTCGGGGAATACCCTATTTATTTTATTTTCTTTTGTAAACATTAGTGTAAACGTAGCAATTAAATTTTTAACAGCAATAATAAAACCCTTGTTTTGTCTTAAAATTATCATATTCAGAAAAAAACTCTTAAAAAATGAAATTTCTTCACCTTTTATGAGCTTTATCCTAAAGAATATAATCGGTACTTACAAAGTTTGATGCTCTAGAATCAAGCAACTTTTCTAAAATTTCATTGTTATACGCATTATCTTTTGACGCTAAAAATGTCCTAATTGAAAACGAACGCAATGCATCATGCACACTCAATGTTGCCACTGCTGAGTCTTTTCTTCCTGTAAATGGATACACATCTGGTCCACGTTGGCAAGAACTGTTTAAATTAACTCGGCATACTAGATTCACTAAAGTATCGATTAATGGTGCGAGTGTATTTATGTCCTTTCCAAACAAACTTACTTGTTGACCATAATTAGATTCGGCCATATCATCCAAAGGCACATCTATATCAGAAAAAGGAATTACAGGAATTATAGGTCCAAATTGTTCTTCTTCGTACACACGCATATCTTTGGTTACTGGGTACATTAAAGCCGGAAAAATATAATTATCAGTTGTTTCTCCACCTTTTTTATTAATGATTTTTGCGCCTTTTTCTGTGGCGTCATCAATGAGTTCTTGAATGTAAGCTGGTTTATCTGGCTCTGGTAACGGTGTTAGTTTTACACCATCTTCCCATGGATTTCCATACTTTAAAGCATCTAATTTTTCAGAAAAACGTGTATTGAATTCCTCTATAATGTCCTCGTGCACATACAACACTTTTAATGCTGTACAACGTTGCCCATTAAAAGAGGTTGTGCCAGCAATGCACTCACTTATTGCTAAATCTAAATCGGCATCTTTAAGCACAATTGCAGGGTTTTTTGCTTCCAACCCTAAAACCATTCTTAGCCGGTTACTCTTCGGATGCACATCTTGAAGCGCATTTGCAGATTTACTATTTCCTATTAAAGCCAAAACATCAACACGGCCATCTTTCATGATAGGTGTTGCAACTGTTCTTCCTCTACCATAAATAATATTAACTACACCTTTTGGGAAACTATTCTGAAATGCTTCTAATAGTGGTGAAAGCAGCAAAACGCCAAATTTTGCAGGTTTAAAAATGGCTGTATTACCCATAATTAAAGCTGGTATAAGTAATGCAAATGTTTCATTTAAAGGGTAATTATATGGCCCTAAACATAGCACAACACCTAATGGACCTCTTCGTATATGAGCATGTACGCCAGTTTCTTTTTGAAACTTAGCGCTATTGCGATCCATCTGTTTGTAATCTTCGATAGTATCGTATATATAATCTACTGTTCTATCAAATTCCTTTTCAGAATCCGGAAGGTTTTTACCAATTTCCCACATCAACAACTTCACAACCTCATCACGCTTGGTTTTCATCTGTGAGACAAATTTTTCCATGCAAGCAATTCTGTCCGCTACTTTCATTGTTGGCCATAAACCTTGACCTTTATTATACGCATTTACCGCTGCATTAAGTGCATCCAAGGCTTCTTCCTCTCCCAAAGTGGGAATAGTGCCTAATAGTGTTGGTTGGTATTTTTCGGTAGATGAAATTGTAGAAAAAACTTCTGATGTTTTCCCTTTCCAAGGAATCAACTCTCCATCTACTAAATATGTATTTTGATTTAGTGTTTCTTTAATTTGAAATTCCTCAGGAATGTCTACAAAAGTTGAAATCATAATATCTTTTTTATTTAACGTTAAGATACAATTTTAGCTTTATTAATTAGGTTAAGTCTACGTTAAGCTATACTAGAAATTGAAATAAGTCTGGTTTGTCGTTAAGATAATCTCCAAAGAAATTATGCAGCTTCATTTTAGTAATTAAAGGCTCTAAGTCGTTTGGAGATTTTATTTGTAGTCCAACAACAGCCACATCATTTTCGCGGTTTACTTTTTTGGTGTATTCAAAATGAGTAATATCATCTTCAGGACCTAAAATTGTAGTTACAAACTCTCGCAATGCACCAGCGCGTTGCGGGAATTTTATAATAAAATAGTGCTTAAGATTAGCATACAATAAGGCGCGTTCTTTTATTTCTGCGGTTCGGGTAATATCATTATTACTTCCACTAACTACACAAACTACATTCTTATCTTTTATTTTATCGTTATACTGTTCTAGTGCCGATAAACTCAATGCGCCTGCAGGTTCAACAACAATAGCGTCTTTGTTATAAAGATCTAAAATGGTTTGGCATATTTTACCTTCATCAACTGTAAGCACATCATCTAAAGTCTCTTTACAGATATCAAAATTTAAATCACCAACACGCTTTACAGCTGCTCCATCGACAAAATTTTCAATTTTATTTAATGTTGTATTTCTATCATTTTTTATTGATGTAGACATTGATGGAGCACCTTTAGGTTCTACGCCAATTATCTTAGTTTCTGGAGAAAGTGATTTAAAAACACTTGACAACCCGGCACTTAATCCGCCGCCACCTATCGGCACAAAAACATAGTGAATAGGATGACTTTTTATTTGGTCTATTATTTCTAAACCAACCGTAGCTTGGCCTTCAATAACTTTTTCGTCATTAAATGGATGAATAAAGGTTTTGTTTAATCGCTCACATTGTTCCATTGCAGCTTCGTATGCATCATCGAACGTATCACCAGTTAATATTACATCAATATAATCTTCACCAAACATTTTAACCTGTTCTATCTTCTGATTTGGCGTTGGTGAAGGCATAAAAATTGTACCTTTTATTTTTAAAAGTTTACAGGATAACGCTACACCTTGCGCATGATTCCCTGCGCTCGCACAAACAATTTCGTTTTCAATTTGCGAAGGTGATAATGAAGAAATCTTGTTATATGCTCCTCGGATTTTGTATGAGCGTACCTCTTGCAAATCTTCTCGCTTAAAAAAGATATTAGCATTAAACTCTTTTGAGTAACGTGCATTCTTCATCAAAGGTGAAATAGAAGCTACACCTTTAAGTTTTTGGGATGCTTGTTCAACAGCTTTTAATGTTGGCTTATATGTGGTTGTCATATTTTCCATAAATAATCCTCTAAAGAGAAAAGGTTTATATTTTGTAATTAATTATAGTCTCGTAATGTTCAACTATTGGAAATGGCTCATAATAATGATGTAATAATGTTTTCCATTTTTGGTATTCATCAGACGTTCTAAAGTCGATATTATGATTTTCTAGAGTTTCCCAATCAACCAACAAAATATATTTTCGCTCTTCTTCAATACATTTTTTTAAGGTATGTCCTTTGTAACCTTTAATTTTACTTATATAGTTTCCTGCAATTAAAAAATCGGCTTCAAATTGCCTCTCTAAATTTTCTTTTACATTTAATATTGCAACTTCTAACACCATATTAAGCCAAGATAGAATCTTGTACTATAGTAGTTTTAATCACTTTCATGGCAGTCATTGCAGCCCGTAAACGTTGCCCAACAGCTTCAATTGGGTGATTTCTTATGGCGTCATTAATTGCAATCAACTCCACATTATCTACACCATTAGAAGTTGTAAATGGATTGCCAATTACAGATGTGTCTACTGTTTTCATAAAATCTTTAAGAAGTGGTTTGCAAGCATGATCAAACAGATAGCATCCGTACTCAGCTGTATCAGAAATAACTCTGTTCATTTCAAATAACTTCTTTCTTGCAATGGTATTGGCAATAAGTGGTAGCTCGTGTAGTGATTCATAATATGCAGAATCTTCTATTATTCCAGCGCTAACCATAGTTTCAAAAGCTAATTCTACACCAGACTTTACAAACGCCACTAACAATGTGCCTTTATCAAAGTAATCTTGCTCTGAGATATGGTCGGTAGTTAATGCTGTTTTTTCAAATGCAGTTTCACCAGTTGCGGCTCTCCATTGTAATAAGTTTTTATCGTCATTAGCCCAATCTTCCATCATGGTCTTAGAGAAATGCCCTGATATAATATCATCCATATGCTTCTGGAATAATGGACGCATAATTTCTTTTAAGTCTTCTGAAAGTTTATAGGCTTTAATTTTAGCCGGATTAGATAAGCGATCCATCATGTTGGTAATACCACCATGTTTTAGAGCTTCTGTAATGGTTTCCCATCCAAACTGAATAAGTTTGGCAGCATAGGTAGGCTCAATGCCTTCTTCAACCATTTTATCAAAAGACAAAATTGCGCCTGTTTGTAGCAAACCACATAAAATGGTTTGTTCACCCATTAAATCACTCTTAACTTCAGCAATAAAAGACGATTCTAAAACTCCTGCTCTATGTCCACCTGTAGCAACAGCATATGCTTTTGCTTGAGCCCAGCCTTTATTTTCTGGATCATTTTCCGGATGTACTGCAATGAGTGTTGGCACACCAAAACCTCGTTTATATTCTTCTCTAACTTCTGTACCTGGACATTTTGGCGCTACCATGATAACCGTTATATCCTCACGGATTTTTGTGCCTTCTTCAACAATGTTAAAACCATGAGAGTAACTTAAAGTTGCTCCTTTTTTCATTAAAGGCATTACTGTTTTTACAACATTGCTATGTTGCTTATCTGGTGTTAAGTTTAGTACTACATCTGCTTGTGGTATAAGTTGGTTATATGTACCAACTCTAAATCCATGAGTAATAGCATTTTCATAAGATGGTCGTTGTTCATCTATAGCTGCTTGACGTAAAGCATAAGAAATATCTAAGCCAGAATCTCTCATGTTTAAACCTTGATTAAGCCCTTGTGCGCCGCAACCAATAATTACAATTTTCTTTCCTGTTAAAGCCTTTACGCCATCTTTAAATTCTGAAGATTCCATAAAACGGCATTTTCCTAATTGCTCTAATTGTTCTCTTAATGACAATGTGTTGAAATAATTTGACATTTTCTTTTTCTTTAATGTTGAAATGCTTCTAGCATTGTTGATATTTTCATTTCGTCTTTGGTAACCGCAATACGCCCTGAACGGGTAAATTGCATAATTCCAAAAACACTTAATTCTCTATATAATAATTCTATTTCTTGTCGTCTTCCTGATTTTTCTAAAACGAAAAACTCCTTATTTACAGTGACGATTCGTGCATTACTTTCTTTAATAATATTTTGGATTTGTCGCTCTTCGAATAACAAATCAGACTTTATTTTGAATAAGCAAGACTCTTGATAAATCGTTTCTTCATCAGAATGATAATATGCTTTAATAACTTCAACTTGTTTTTCGATCTGACCTATAATTTTCTTTATCTGCTCTTCAGTAACTTTAACAACGATGGTGAATTTAGACACTCCTGCAATTTCAGAAACCGAAGAGTTAATACTTTCGATATTAATATGTCTACGTTGAAAAATTGCCGAAATACGATTCAACAATCCTATATTATTTTCAGTATAAACCGAAACTGTATATATTTTTAGTTCTTTGCTCATCTTATTCTAATCTTATATCTGAAACTGTTGCGCCAGTAGGAATCATAGGAAATACATTATCTTCTTTCTCTACACATACCTCCAAGAAATATGGCTCTTTGCTTTCAATCATTTCTTTTACTGCTTCAGCCAGTTCTTCTCTTTTGGTTACACGTTTTGCATTGAGGAAATAGCCTTTAGCGATAGTTACAAAATCTGGGTTTACTAACTCAGTTGATGCGTAGCGCTTATCAAAAAACAGCTGTTGCCACTGGCGTACCATACCCAGAAAATCATTATTCAATACCACTACTTTTACAGCCGCTTTAGTTTGAAAAATCGTTCCCAATTCTTGAATAGTCATTTGGTAACCACCATCTCCACAAATAGAAATAACTTCACGTTCTGGTGCTGCCATCTTAGCACCAATAGCAGCAGGTAACCCAAAGCCCATTGTACCTAAACCGCCAGAGGTAATATTGCTTTTGGTTTGATTAAACTCAGCATAACGACAAGCTATCATTTGATGCTGTCCTACATCACTAACAATAGCAGCTTCACCTTTGGTTTGTATATTAATCTCTTTTAATACCTCGCCCATGGTTAAACCTTCTTTCGTTGGATGAAGGTCATTTTTAATGACTTTTTCGAACTCTATTTGGTATAAGTCTTTAAACTTTTGATGCCATTCTGAATGCGAATTTTTATCAAGTAAAGGCAATAACTCTGTCAAACTTTCTTTTGCATCTCCTAAAACAGCTACATCAGTTTTAACGTTTTTGTCTACTTCAGCTGGGTCAATTTCAAAATGAACAACTTGTGCTTGTTTAGCATAGGTTGCTAAATTTCCAGTTACACGGTCATCGAATCGCATTCCGATAGCGATTAAAACATCACATTCGTTAGTTAAAACATTAGGTGCATAGTTGCCATGCATTCCAACCATACCAACATTTAGTGGATGAGATGTAGGAATTGCAGAGGCTCCTAAAATGGTCCAAGCAGAAGGTAATCCCGCTTTCTCAATTACCGCTTTAAACTCTTCTTCAGCTTCACCAAGAATTACACCTTGTCCCCAAACTACTAAAGGTTTTTTAGCATTATTAATCAGCTCTGCTGCTGCTTTTAATTGCTCATTATCAACCTTAGGAATTGGTTTGTAGCTTCTTATACCTTCACATTTTTTATATGAAAAGTCAAGTTCTTCGAATTGTGCGTCTTTAGTGATATCTATTAAAACCGGACCTGGACGTCCACTTTTAGCAATATAAAATGCCTTGGCAATAACTTCAGGAATTTCGGATGCCTTCGTAATTTGGTGATTCCATTTGGTGATTGGTGTAGAAATACCAACAATATCTGTTTCTTGAAATGCATCACTACCCAATAAATGTGAGGCTACTTGACCCGTAATACAAACCATTGGCGTACTATCTATCTGTGCATCTGCAATACCCGTTATTAAGTTTGTTGCGCCTGGACCAGAAGTTGCAATAGCAACACCTACTCTACCAGAAATACGCGCATAACCTTGAGCCGCGTGAGTAGCACCTTGTTCATGACGTGTTAATACATGGTGAAGTTTGTCTTGATACTTATAAAGCTCATCATAAACGGGCATTATTGCACCGCCAGGATATCCATAAAGTACATCTACACCTTCAGCAATTAAGCATTTTACAATAGCCTCACTACCTGAGATGCGCTGCGTATTTTCGGCTACGGGTTTGTTCTCTTCTATTGTTTGTGTTTGTTTCATGTTCTCTTGGTTCTCTTGTTGAGATTCCCACTTTCGAGGGAACTAAAATTCATCGGTCACACATCCTTTAGATGCTGATGAAACTGTTTTTGCATATTTATATAAAACACCACGTTCAAATTTTAACTCTGGTGCTTTCCAATTTTGTCTTCTTTCTTGTAACTCTTCCTCAGAAACTTCAACCGAAATAGAGTTAGTTTCTGCATCAATTGTTATTATATCTCCATCCTTAACGAGTGCAATATTTCCGCCTTCTTGAGCTTCAGGTGTTATATGTCCTACCACAAAACCATGTGTCCCTCCAGAAAAGCGACCGTCAGTAATTAATGCCACATCTTTACCTAAACCAGCACCCATAATTGCTGCTGTAGGTTTAAGCATTTCTGGCATTCCTGGCCCACCTTTTGGGCCTTCATAACGAATAACAACCACATCTCCTTTTTCTACCTTTCCGTCTCTTATTCCATCATTAGCAGCGTACTCACCTTCAAAAACTTTGGCTCTGCCTTTAAAGCTTAAGCCTTCTTTTCCAGTAATTTTTGCGACACTACCATCTGTAGCCAAATTGCCATATAACATTCTTAAATGACCAGTAGCTTTTATAGGATTTTCAAGAGGTTTAATAACATCTTGCCCTTCAGTTAAGTCTTCAACGTTTAGTAAATTTTCGGCAAGCGTCTTTCCTGTTACTGTTAAACAATCGCCATGAATCAATCCTTTTTTAAGCAAATATTTGAGTACCGCAGGAATACCACCAACGTTATGCACATCTTCCATGAGGTATTTACCACTGGGTTTTAAGTCTGCTAAGAATGGTGTATTATCACTTATATTTTGAAAATCCTTTAACGTAAACTCTATATCAGCAGCCCTGGCAATAGCTAAAAAGTGAAGCACTGCATTTGTAGAGCCTCCTAAAACAGTTACCAAACGGATAGCATTTTCTAATGACTCTTTAGTGATAATGTCTGAAGGCTTTATATCTTTCTCCAACAGTACTCGCATAGCTTCGCCTGCTTTTACAGACTCTTCCTTTTTTTGATTACTTAATGCTGGGTTAGAAGAATTAAAAGGTAAAGACATACCTAAAGCTTCAATTGCAGATGCCATTGTATTTGCCGTATACATACCGCCACATGCACCAGCACCTGGACATGCTTTTTCAACAATATTCTGGTATTCTACCTCATCCATAGTCCCAGCAACTTTACTTCCCCATGCTTCAAAAGCCGAAACAACATCTAATTTTTTTCCGTTATGACATCCTGAATCTATAGTTCCTCCATAAACTAAAATACTAGGACGATTTAGTCTAATCATTGCCATTAAAGCACCTGGCATATTTTTATCGCAACCAACAACAGTAACCAAACCATCATAACTCATTGCCTGAACAACAGTTTCCATAGAGTCCGCAATAACATCTCTAGATGGCAAAGAATAGCGCATTCCTGGTGTCCCCATAGAAATACCATCACTTACTCCTATAGTATTGAATATTAAGCCTACAACATCTTCATTCTGTGTGCCTTCTTTAACCAGTTTTGCTAAATCATTTAAGTGCATGTTACAAGGATTGCCTTCGTAACCAGTACTTGCAATACCAATAATTGGTTTATAAAAATCCTCTTTAGTTAAGCCAATAGCATGCAACATTGCTTGTGCTGCTGGCTGTGTTGGATCTTGGGTAACTGTCTTGCTATATTTATTTAGTTTATTCATTTTCTACTAATTACATCTAAAGTAATTTTTAGATTTTCTTTAGTAATTATGCTTGAAGAATAATAGTTAAATCCAATCCTGAGAGAGATTTATTAAAATATTGATTATCAGTTTTTTAAGTGTATTTTTATATGATGTTCAAGACTGTTAATTTTTAATAAAAAAGCCTTTCAAAACTATGAAAGGCTAATTATTATTGGGTATTCAAAATTATACTCTTGGCAAATCGCCTTCTTCTTTTAGAGGAAGATTAGAACTTCCCATTAAATAAGCATCAACATGATGTGCTGCTTGCCGGCCTTCAGAAATTGCCCATACAATTAGTGATTGACCACGGCGCATATCGCCAGCAGCAAAGACACCTTTTACATTAGTAGCATAATCTTGTGTAGTTGCTTTTATGTTAGTTCTAAAATCCATTTCTAATCCAAATTGTTCGGCAAGAGTTTTTTCAGAACCCGTAAATCCTAAGGCTAATAATACTAAATCGCAGTCCCATTGTTTTTCTGTTCCTGGAATTTCTTTTAATTGTGGGCGTTCGCCTTCTTTGAAAAGCCACTCAACCTCAACTGTTTTTAATCCGACGAGGTTTCCATTTTTATCTCCTAAAAACTCTTTGGTTGATATACTAAAAAACCGTTCTACACCTTCTTGATGAGACGAAGTTGTTTTTAGCTTCATTGGCCAATATGGCCAAGGTTGGTGCGCTGGTCTACCAACCGTAGGCTTATTTAAAATTTCGAAATTTATGACCTCATTTGCGCCATGTCTATTACTTGTACCGATACAATCTGAACCTGTATCTCCACCACCTATTACAATTACGTTTTTATCCTTTGCAGAAATTATATGCTTAAAATCTACTAAGCCATCAACATGTTGATTATTGAGCTTTAAGAAATCCATCGCCTGATGAATGCCTTTTAAATGATTCCCTTTTATAGGAATTTCGCGCCTTACTGTTGCTCCGCCGCATAAAAGCACGGCATCAAACTCAGCTTTTATGGTTTCTACGCTTACATTTTTTCCAACATTGGCATTGGTTTTAAAGACAATTCCTTCTTCTTCTAATACGTCTAAGCGTCTGTCAATTATTTGTTTTTCTAACTTAAAATCTGGTATGCCGTAACGTAATAATCCACCAACTTTAGCATCTCTTTCAAAAACCGTTACATAATGCCCAGCCCTATTTAGTTGTTGAGCAGCTGCTAGTCCTGCAGGTCCAGAACCTATTATTGCAACTTTTTTGTCTGTTCTTGTTTTGGGTGGTTTTGCTTTAATCCAACCTTCACTAAAAGCTGTTTCCACAATATTTTTTTCAATATTTTCAATAGAAACTGGGTCTTCATTAATACCTAAAACACAAGCTTCTTCGCACGGTGCTGGACATAAGCGCCCAGTAAACTCTGGAAAATTATTAGTAGCATGTAAAATCTCTACTGCTTCTTTCCATCTGCCTTTGTAGACTTTGTCATTAAAATCAGGAATTAAATTTCCTAAGGGACAACCGCTATGGCAAAATGGGATACCACAATCCATGCATCTTGCACCTTGTTCTTGGAGTTTTGATTCTTTTAAAGGAATTGTAAACTCATTATAATTTTTTAAGCGTTTATTGACTTTTTCATAAGCTTCATCAACGCGTTCATATTCCAAAAATCCTGTTACTTTTCCCATAATTATGCGTTTACAATTTTTTCTTGTTCTATTCTAATCAATGCTTGGCGATACTCTTCTGGAAGCACCTTGATGAACTTTGGAAGTTCTTTTTGCCAATTTTCAAGTATGCGTTGAGCTAATGGACTTAAGGTTGCATTATAATGCTTCTCTATAAGATTTTTTAGCTCTAGAATATCTTCCTCAAGGACTACCGACTCGAGATTTAAACCTTCTTTATTACAGTGCTTTTCAAATGTATTATTTGGGTTGTATACATAAGCAATTCCACCGCTCATTCCAGCTCCAAAATTACGACCAACTTCTCCCAGAATCACTGCAACTCCTCCGGTCATATATTCGCACCCATGATCTCCAATACCTTCAACTACTGCTTTTGCTCCAGAATTACGCACACAAAAACGTTCACCAGCTTTACCGTTAATATAAGCTTCGCCAGAAGTAGCACCATACAATGCCACATTACCAATTATGATATTGTCTTCAGGAACTAAAGTTGATTCATCGGGTACTTTTACAACAATCTTTGCTCCCGAAAGTCCTTTACCTAAATAATCGTTTGAATTACCATTAATTACTAAAGACAATCCATTTGTAGCAAAAGCGCCAAAGCTTTGACCAGCCGAACCTGTAAAGTTGATTTTTAATGTGTTTTCTGGTAACCCTTGTGCACCATAGATTTTAGAAATTTCATTACTTAAAATTGCTCCGAAAGCTCTATCCATATTAGTAATGTTACATTCTAAAACTGTTTTTTCCTTTCTGAATAATGCAGGATGTGCTTTACTTATAATTTCAAAATCTAGTGACTTGTCGAGATTATGATCTTGCTTTTCGGTATTGTATAATTTAACATCATCTTCAACTTCAACTTGGTGCAATATTGGTGATAAATCTAAACCTAGTGATTTATAATGTTCAATAGTTTTATTACGATCTAGTTTTTGAACTTGACCAACCATCTCGTTAACTGTTCTAAAACCAAGCTGCGCCATTATTTCTCTTAGCTCTTGAGCTACGAAGTACATGAAGTTAACTACATGCTCAGGCTTACCTTTAAACTTTTTACGTAATTCTGGGTTTTGAGTTGCTATACCAACAGGACATGTGTTTAAATGACACACTCGCATCATTACACAACCTGAAGCTACTAATGGTGCGGTTGCAAAACCAAACTCTTCAGCACCTAACAAACATGCGATAGCAACATCTCGCCCGGTTTTCATTTGGCCGTCACACTCTAATACAACACGATTTCTTAAATCATTCATCACAAGTGTTTGCTGTGCTTCGGCTAGCCCTAATTCCCATGGTAATCCTGCATGCTTCAAGGATGTTAATGGTGAAGCACCTGTACCACCATCATGACCAGAAATAAGAATAACATCACCTTTTGCTTTAGCAACACCAGCAGCGACTGTACCTACGCCAACTTCAGAAACCAATTTCACATTAATTCTTGCTTCACGGTTTGCTGATTTTAAGTCATATATTAATTGTGATAAATCTTCGATAGAATATATATCGTGATGTGGCGGCGGAGAAATAAGTCCTACATAAGGTGTAGAATTTCGTGTCTTAGCTATAGCCTGATTTACCTTTCTTCCAGGTAATTGTCCACCTTCTCCTGGTTTTGCACCTTGAGCCATTTTGATCTGAATCTCTGATGCATTAGTTAAATAATTGGATGTAACACCAAAGCGTCCTGAAGCGACTTGTTTAATCGCAGAGTTTTTCCAATCGCCATTTAAATCTTTATAAAAGCGTTCTTCATCTTCACCACCTTCACCAGAGTTACTTTTACCACCAATACGATTCATGGCTATCGCTAAGTTCTCATGTGCTTCTTTACTAATAGAACCATAAGACATCGCTCCAGTTTTGAAACGCTTAACAATCTCTGTCCAAGGCTCTACTTCATCAATAGGAATTGGGTCGTAATTGGTAAACTCAAACAACCCACGAATAGTCATTAATTGTTTGGTTTGCTCATTAATTAACTCTGAATATTCTTTATATGTTTTATGCTTATTACCTCTTACTGCTTCTTGTAATTTAGCAACACTAAGCGGATTAAATGCGTGCTTTTCGCCATGTCTTCTCCATTTATATTGGCCGCCAAATTCTAAATTTAAATCAGCTTCAACTTTATTTGTTCCGAATGCTTTTTTGTGACGTTTGCATATTTCTCTTTCGATTTCGCGTAATCCAATCCCTTGAATTCTAGTAATTGTATTAGGAAAATAGGTGTTTATCACATTTGTATTCAACCCAACACATTCGAATAATTGAGAGCCACGATAAGAATTAAGCGTAGAAATTCCAATCTTATTCATCACCTTTAGAATACCTTTACCAACGGCTTTGTTATAGTTTTTAATTGCTGGTAAATATTCTAAACCTTCAATCTCTTTACTTTTTACCTGATTAAATACAATCTCATTAACTATATAAGGATTTATTGCGCTTGCGCCATAACCGAATAACAATGCAAAATGATGCACTTCTCTTGGTTCAGCTGACTCAATGATAAGGCTGACTTTTGCGCGCTTCCCTATTTTATACAATTCGTGATTAACATAAGAACACGCAATTAATGCCGGAATAGGTGCCATTTTTTTGTTGACACCTCTATCTGAAAGTATTATAATATTTCCGCCTTTATCAATGGCATCAGAAGCTTGCTTAACCAAATTCTCTAATGCATATTCTAATTGATTTAATCCTTTTCCTACTTCATAAAGCATTGGAATAGTGGTAACTACAAAATCTGGATTTATTGTGTAGTTCTTTATCTTATCCAAATCATGCTTAGAAATAACAGGGTTTTGGATTTTCAGTTTTCGGCATTGGTCTTCATTAATATTAAATAAGTTAGTATCACTTCCTAATGTTAAACTAATGTCAGTTATAAGTTGTTCTCTAATTCCATCTAAAGGTGGATTTGTAACCTGTGCAAATAATTGTTTGAAGTAATTATAGATAAGCTGAGGTTTCTCTGATAACACAGCAATAGGGGTATCATTACCCATAGAACCTATTGGTTCTTTAGCATTTTGAGCCATTGGTAAAATAATGGTTCTTAAATCTTCTTCTGTGTATCCAAAAACAACTTGTCGCTTATATAAAGGATCTTCGTTATGCTTTATTGGACCTTTTTTTGCAGGAATATCTTTAAGGTGTACTAAGTTTTTATCTAACCATTTTTTATAAGGTTGTTTTGAAACAATCGCATCTTTAATTTCATCATCTTTAACTATTCGGCCTTGATTCATATCTACCAAAAACATTTTACCAGGTTCTAATCGCCCATGACTTTCAATGTTTTTTGGATCTATATCAATAACACCTGTTTCTGAGGACATGATAACATATCCATTTTTAGTTACTGAATACCTTGAAGGTCGTAATCCATTTCTATCTAAAACCGCACCTATATAATCTCCATCTGTAAATGGTATTGACGCTGGTCCATCCCAAGGTTCCATAATACACGAATTGTATTCATAGAATGCTTTTTTAGCTTCAGACATGTCAGGGTTTTTTTCCCATGCCTCTGGCACTAACATCATCATAACCTCAGGTAATGAACGCCCAGTCATTAATAATAACTCCACTACCATATCCATTGAAGCTGAATCTGATTTACCGGGTAATATGATTGGGAAAATACTTTTGATGTCTTCTCCAAACCAATCGCTTTGCATTAACTCTTGCCTTGATAATGTTCTAGACACATTTCCTCTTAATGTATTTATTTCACCGTTATGGCACATGTATCTAAATGGTTGCGCCAAATCCCATGTTGGAAAAGTGTTTGTTGAAAATCTTTGATGCACTAATGCTAACCTTGTAACCAAAGTAGGATCTTGAAGATCTTTGTAATACAGTTTAATATCTTCAGGTATTAATAATCCTTTATATATAATCGTCTTGGTAGATAAACTTGGCAAATAAAACCTTGAGCACTCTGATAATTTTGAATTATATATATGGTGTTCTGCTTGTTTTCTGGCTGTGAATAGTTTGAGCTTGAAATCAAAGTCATCTTGCTTCTTATCTTCTTTACCTATAAATACTTGGCTTATAAACGGCTCTGTTTGTGCTGCAATTTCTCCTAGAATATCTGGATCAACAGGCACATCTCTCCATCCAATAATTTCTAATCCTTGACCTTTTATATAATCTTCAAATTTTTCAATACAGTAGTGTCTTTGATTCTGTTTCTGAGGCAGAAACACATTACTTACAGCATACTCTCCAAATTTTGGTAATTGAAAATCACAATGTTCTACGAAGAATTCATGTGGAATATCTATTAAAATACCTGCGCCATCACCTGTTTTACCATCAGCACTAACAGCACCACGATGCTCTAGTTTTTCTAAAATCTCAAGTGCTTTATGAATGATATCATTAGATTTATTTCCTTTTAAGCTACATATAAAACCTGCACCACAATTGTCGTGTTCAAATTCGGGTAAATAAAGTCCTTGTTTTTCTAACATTTTCATCGATTTATACATCTAGATAGCTAGCCAAAGTACAAAGCTTGATAGGTTTGAAAAAATTTATGATTTTTTTTACGAATTTGATATTTTTTCAATCACATAATTTTCAGCTTCACATATTTTGAACGCAAAAATTATGGAGTCAGCAAAATATTTTTAACACTCATAAAAACTTCATCTTAAATCCATTTTTTTATCAGGCTTTAATCACAAATATTGTCGAAACAAAATTTGGAAAATACCAAAGCTACTAACTGATATTTTGCTCCAAAATTGAACTTTTTTCTTCAAAATCTTACCAATTTAAATAAAATAGCAACCTACGATAACGTTATTGTTAATAACTTTTTTTGAATTATTATCAGTCTTTCGTCAAAATCATAAAAAATTATTCAATAAAATTGTTAATACCTCAAAAATAATGCATCGAAAAAATGAAAGCCAAATTTTAAGTATCCAAAAAATATCAAGTTCGTAAAAATGCCCCGATATGGGCAGAAAGTTTTTTCACTTTTATGTCTTTAGATACATTTGACGCCATTAACCAATAACTAATTTACATTATGAAAAGATTAATTTTATGCGCAGGTTTAGCATTAATTTCGATGAATCTCTTTGCACAAGAAGAAACTGAAGAGAAGAAGAAATTTTCATTTAGCGGAAGTGTCGATGGCTACTATAGAACAAACTTTGATGGGCCAAATGACGCTAATCAAATTGCTCCTAATACTTCGTTTGCCAATCAAGCAGGTTTTGCTCTTGGTATGGTTAACTTAATTGGAGAGTATCAAAGTGCCGACGGAAAAGTTGGTGCAGTTGCCGATTTAGTATTCGGCCCTAGAGGTGAAGCAGCAGTATTTAACTCACCTTTTAATTTATCTGGATCTTCTAACATTGTTAACCAGTTATATGTATACTGGAATGTTAGTGAAACAGTAACCTTAACTTTTGGTAACTTCAATACATTTTTAGGTTACGAAGTAATTTCGCCAACTGGTAACTTTAACTATAGTACATCTTATATGTTCTCTTTTGGGCCTTTCTCTCATACTGGCTTAAAAGCAGACTTTGCATTATCTGAAGATTTCTCATTAATGTTGGCTGTAATGAACAGTACTGATTTTACAGAGTTTAACCCAGATGGCAGCTACACTTTTGGAGCTCAATTAGGATATAAGGGACAATTCTTAAACTTCTTATACGGCAACCAAACTGGTGGTACTGATGCTACTTTCCAAGTAGATTATACTGGTGGCTTTGATTTGTCTGATGACTTTTACTTAGGTTTAAATGCAACTTATAATGACACTGATGGTGCAGGTTTTTATGGTGTAGCATTATACCCACAATTAAAGACTTCAGAATCTTTTACTCTTGGATTAAGAGGAGAATATTTTGGAGAAACTGAAGGTGGAGTTGGCGCAATTGGTGCTTATGATATAGATGGTGATGCCAATGTATTTGCGGCAACACTTACTGGAAGTTATGAGCTTGGTGATTTAACAATTAAGCCAGAATTAAGATTAGATTCTGCAAGTGAAGATGGTGCATTTATAGATACTGATTTAGCGCCTTCTAAGAGTTTATCTTCATTTGTATTAGGTGCTATCTATTCATTCTAAAACTAACAAATAACTAAATAATTATGACGAATTTATTTTTATTTCTAAAGACGAACTTCTTGCTCATTCAAGAAGTAGCAACTGCCGAAGATTTAGAAAAAGCTGTCTCTGCCATTAATGGCGATATGGGAATGCTATGGATGTTATTATCCGGTATTTTAGTATTCTTCATGCAGGCTGGATTTACATTAGTAGAATCTGGTATGACACGTTCTAAAAATGCGGTAAACATTGCCATGAAAAACTTACTTGATATCTGTGTAGGTTCCTTAACTTACTGGATTATAGGGTACTCTTTAATGTATGGTGATACATCAAACGGATGGTTCTTTTGGAGTGGATTATTTCAAGGAGAAGGTGCAGATTTATTCTTCCAAACAATGTTTGCAGCTACAGCGGCAACCATTGTATCTGGAGCTATAGCGGGTAGAACAAAATACTCTACATACGTTATTTTCTCTGTAGTAATGACGGCATTAATTTATCCTATTTCTGGTGGATGGCAATGGCAAGGTGAAGGTTGGTTAACTGAACTTGGTTTTATCGACTTTGCTGGTTCTTCTATTGTACACTCTGTTGGTGGATGGGCTGCTCTAGTGGCTGCTATATTAGTGGGTCCACGTATCGGGAAATTTGTAGATGGAAAAGTTATTCCTATTCCTGGTCATAACCAGATACTAGCTACTTTAGGTGTATTTATCCTTTGGTTAGGATGGTTTGGATTTAACGGTGGTTCTCAACTTGCTTGGGGTGGTGCTGACGCTATTGGTGCATCAAATGTTGTATTAATTACAAACATAGCTGCTGCTGCAGGTGGCCTTGGTGCGCTTGTAACTACTTGGATTTGGTACGGTAAGCCTCACTTAGCTCAGACTTTAAATGGTGCACTTGCAGGTTTAGTTAGTATTACAGCAGGTTGTGGTAATATGAGCGATACTGGTGCTGCACTAGCTGGATTACTTGGTGGTATCTTCGTAGTATTCTCAATTGAATTTATAGAAAAGAAACTTAAAGTCGACGATGCCATTGGTGCAGTTTCTGTACATGGTGTAATCGGTGTTTGGGGTACTATTGTTATTGGACTTTGGGGTATTGATGGTGATGCTGGTATTGGTCTATTTAACGGTGGTGGCGCTAAGCAGTTAGGTGTACAGGCATTAGGTGCATTAGCATACGCTGTTTGGGCAGTTGGTTTATCTTGGATTGTATTATTTACACTTAAGAAAACTATAGGTTTACGTGTAAGCAAAGAAGTTGAAGAGAAAGGTCTTGACTTAGCTGAGCACGGAACTATTGCTTACCCAGGTAAGCGCGATAGAGGTGAATAATCATCTCTAATACATAACATTTAAATCCTTTTTGTTCATAATAAAAATCTCTGGGAATTTATTTTCTCAGGGATTTTTTAATTCCCCTAAATAGGATCCTAGTTTTTCAATTTATTATTGAAATGAATGACATAAGTTGCATTAAAACCAAAATGAAGATTTGGATCTTTGAAATTGAAGTTATTACGTGTTTGGGTAATAAAGGTATCTTCAACCATGTTCCTTGTGTTGGTTAACATTAGCTGAATTAATATATCTCCAACTTCCCAATTAACACCTATAGCAAAGGGGTCGAATGTATCGAAAGATTCTACAGGATTGAGTGTTCTGTAATATTCTGAAACAAGGGACATATGCGGCCCTATTTTATAACGTGCACCAAATCCTATAGCAACAAAGTTTTTATTGTCAGAAGCATTAAGACCTAAGCTTTTATGAACGAAGGTCGGTGTGACTTGAAAAGAAAACTTCTTAGAGAATTTTCTAGATATTAATACTTGTGTTGTATATGCAAATCTATCCGATGAGATTGATGCATTATTAGAATATATAGAACCTGAACTACTATTATAACTGGCACCTTGAAAAAGGGTGATATTAAAAGGATTAGTCTTTTGTCCTTTACCCTGAGATACTAATCTATACTTTAAATAACCATCAAAAAGTCCATCGAAAGTAGTACCGCCAACCCCAAAAGACAAACGATCCGTTATACCATATTCCAAAGCTATACGAGTCGTTACCTTATCTGCAACAAAACTCTCAGATCGATCTCCAGGGAAGTTCCAGAAACGTGTAGCAGTAAAAAACTCTAAAACACCTTTAGCTCTAACCTCGGTAGAATGTCCAAAGGCGATTCTGGTCATTTTAAATGCTGGTGTTACGTACCTTGCTGAGTCTTTTTGTTCTTGTTTTAAAATATCTAATAACTCTTGAGAGTTCAATAAGTTAGCACAACCTAACAGTAATACAATTGCGCATATAATAGTCTTAGTTTTCATATGGCTCGTATTCAAATTTAAAGTTAACTTCTATACTTTTAGCGATATTACCTGCTAGTAAAGGTGGAATATTAATATCATAGCTTTTTACTAGGGTTTCGAAGCTTCCAGATACTGAAAAAACACCATTGTTATTAGCTACTTTTACTTTTATCTCTAGTTCTTCTTTTTGACCATGCATTTCAAAAACACCCTTTATGATTTTGGTTTGAATTGTTTTAGAATTAGGGTCAAAATCTAATATATCACCTTCAAATGTAGCTGTCGGATAAATATCTGATTCAATATAACTTTCGTTAAAATGCTCTCGCATGAGTGCTTTTTCAAATACAAATGCATTCATAAGCATACTCACTGCAATAGAATTATTATTAAAATCTATGATGCTTAGCACCTGATTATTTTCAGCTTTAATATTCTCTACTGAAGTGTACGAAAAGAAAGAAACTTGTCCTTGCCTAGCGATTAACTTTTTGCTCTCCTGAGCACTAAGGACACTACAAACAAAAAGGAAAATTATTGTAATTCTACTCATCTGCATCCGTTATTACACAATTATGAACGATGACGTCCTTTAGAGTTCCTACCAAAATACCTTTTATTGCTAATGTATCGCCAACATGAATTGCATTTAATTTTGGCTCTTGGTTTTTTTGCATATCACAAATAACAAGTTCATTATTAGTTCCTTTTATAATAATCGTATTTCTATTATTTAAAGAATTTACATTTTTTACTAAGCCCTCAACCAAGATCACCTCATCTATTAAAGACTGATCAATATTACGAATTGAAGTGTTTTCGTCCAGTATATTAATATGCTGAATTGCCTCATTCTCATTAACCATTTTATCATGATTCTCTGAGCACGAAAACACTATTAAAATAATAATGTAAGCTATTCTTTTTAGGCTTATTAAACGATTCATAATACAACAAATTTAATATTCTTTATTATGGTTTAAAACGATTTATAAATAATCCCCAAAAGAATTAATCATTTCGGGGATTAACAATCAACAAACCAATAAAACTTAACCTCCAATTAATATTAAAATGTCATTGATTGCTTTTAGGACAAAAAAGAGACTAACAGCTGCACAATGATCTTTGATTAGTCATTGTGCGTTCTCCCATTTCGGGATAGCCTAAGTTGGACAATATATTTAAAGCTTCTGACAATTTATTAGCTTCCATAAAGTTGAACGTTATCATGGAATCCTTTGGATAAAGTCTTATATTTTTTAAGTCTTTGACTATTTGTAATTCTTTTTTGATGCATTTTGAGCAGTTTTTACAAAAACTCTGCTGCACCTCTATCTTAGCTATTGACATGATTTTTTATTGATAATTAGTGAATTAGAATACTCTAGATAAGTTAAATCCGAAGAAAATATCTCCGTCAGCCCAATCTCCTGTAGCCTGACCCAAAAATGAATTTGTGTTCATGGGTTGCGCATTAGTAAAATGCAATTGAAAAACGTGTCCACCGGTTTCTAAATCAAACCCTATTGAAAGTGGATTTTTAAAAGGTGATGTGTCTGCTCTATTAAGATGTACGCCGTAATCGAAATTAAAAGACCATCTTTTGGTGAGTTTATGTCTTCCTCCAAAGCCAATAACATATTGTGAGTTATCCTGCTCATTAACATCTACATAATTATCATGAAAGAACGTTGGTATTAATTGTAATGAGAAATTCTTATTAAATTTCTTTGAAATAAGCAATTGTGTGGTATAGCCCAACCTGTTTTTAAACTCTAATCCAGGCAAAATTGCGTCATCAAGAGATGTGTTAATTAATATATTACTAGAACTTACAATTGTAAAAGGGAAACCACCTTTTTTCTCTCTAAATAATCGAATCTTTAGTGAAGACTCGTAAATTTTTCTGAACGAACTTCTAGAAATTCCAACATTTACTGCATCGGAAATTCCGTAAATTAGATTAAGACGTGTTACTGCTTGATCCAAGCCGAAAAAATCTTTTAACCCTGTTTCTAAAGAACCAAATCTGTGAGACACCACAAAATAAAGTTCCTTTTTAGATATCATTTTAGTGGATTCGAAGTTTACAATTTTTAATCCCTTAAAAGCTGCCGTTTTATAGTCTTCTTCCGTTTCAGAATCTATTTCTGAAAATAAATCATCCTGAGCACTTGCTACGAATGGAATCATGAAGATTAATAGATAAATGTATTTCATTGGTGTTGGTTAATTTTTGATTAGTGTTGATTGGTCAATTTTAACAAGTTCTAATAACTCATCATAGCCTACGCACCTGCCTTTTATTTCTAAAGTCTTTCCTTGCGAATATTTACTAACATCTATAGGATTGATAAAGCTAATTTGTGCACCATCATCTAAGACTATTTGGCCATCTTCGATAGAAGTAATTCTCCCTGTTAATTGAACCACTTGATCTAGATAATTAGTAGTAGCTGTACTTTCGTCTGTTTTAAATAGATTCGAAATTTCAGCGGCGCTCATTGCTACTGCCGCTTCTTCTTTAGCTATATCTCTATGCTTAGCATTAAAGACATAGTTGTAAACTGCCAGTGCTGCTATAATTGACAGAAACAGTGCTATAAAAATTAAACGCTTCTTTTTCATTTTGCATCGAGTTTAAAATTTAGCGTCACAATAATTTCATTGGCAATCTTCTTTCTGACGATGCTCGGGATTTCGATATCAAAATCCGCAGGGGTCACCTTGAATGACCCTTGCAAGATTATTGACCCATTAGACTTTTTTGTGTTTAGGGTTGTACGAATTTGCTTTTCTTTTCCACGTAATACAATTTTCCCATCCACAACAACACTAGTGTCACTATCCGATAAGCTCGAATAATTAAAGTCTAACAGTCTCCCTATAAATTTGGCTTTAGGATACGTTTCCGATTCTATATAATTTTCATTAAAATGCTCTTCCATTAAAGAGTTTCTAAATCTAAATCCTTTCATTAATGCTAAAGCAGCTATTTCATTAGTTTCGGTATTTAAAATCATTGTTACCGAGCTATTGGTTGCTTTAACTGGTTCAAAGGCCTCTTCTGAAGCTTCAAATGTTATGATGCCTTGTTTATCGATAAATTTTTGTGCAGATACGGATGACGATATCAGAAGTAATATAGCCACGCAGAACTGCATTAAGTGTATTCTTTTAGTTTTCATATTGATTGTTTTTGTGGTTGAACTTTTTATTCCTCTGGTGTGCCTGCATCAATCCATTCTTGCACTAAATCAATTGTAGCTTGAGGTAATCTACCTGATGGTGGCATTGCACCTGGTGCACCACTTGAAAGATTCATTCTGTTAAATATTGAATTGGCTCTTTGACTTACTTGAGAAAAGGTTACAAATGATGATGGTGCTCCGTTTGTTGGTGGCTGACCATGGCAGGTAGTACATGCTGCGCTCATTATTGGCTGTATATCATCTACATAATTTACCGTAGCTTCATTATCGTCATCATCATCTGTATCATCTCCGTTTGTGTCATCAGATGGGTTTTCTATATCATCAGAATTTAGAAAATCATCTTCGCTATCGTTTGAACAACTAACAAAAATTAATAGCAGTATAATTAACACTATGTAGACTAAATTTTCAATTTTAATTTTCCTTTTAATTTTCATTTTTAATACGTTTTGATTAATACTATGTTTCAAAATTTAAATTAAGTCTGTAGAACTTTTTATTTAATTAACTATTACGTCAAAGGATACTATTATTACGACATGATGAAATCTCTCGAATGTCCTACTCGCTCTATGACAACACAATATTACTACCTGTATTCACGGCACAAAACAAAACTTATGTTAAGCGGAAATAATGAGCTTAAAAGTGAAAAAAAGGACTTGAAAAGGATGCTAAAATTTAGTCTTAAAGGTTATCAACTTCGCATTTTGTTTGATGAGCTTGGAAAAACAATAAGAAAGTACAAATTGAAAAAATGTGATTTTAAAATTTATATATTCGTACTCAAATTTTAGCATCACATGCGAAAAGACAAACTTTATTTACTTACTTTTTTATCACTCTCAATAATATTTTTAATTATCTCTAGTGTTGCGATAAGATACTTTGTTAATGAAGCTGCAGACAAAGTTTTAGAAACCCAATTAGAGTTTAGTAAGCGCGAGGCAAAACAAGTAGCCACGTTAATTGGCAACCAATTAGCAAATAACAACTCTAAGGATGATGTTATAAAAAGCATTCAAAAGAGTCTTGAAAATACAGATTTAGGGTTTGGTTTTATTAGTGTATTTGACTGGTCTGGTAAAATTATTTGTCACCCAGATGTAAAGCTTAGAGGTCAAACTATAAGCTCTAAAAAATCTTTTATCTCGTCCGTAACTGAAGAGATTTCATCAAAAGACTTGTACGAATTAATACAAGATGATAAACAAGATTTAAATTCTGATTACAATGAGAATTCGCAGGTCATCTTTTTATCTCCTGTTACGAATTCTGATTGGATAATTGGAGCGCATGCAAATACAGAAAAAATTTCTCAACATATAAATACCCTTAAAAGCAACTTCAGGAATATTTTGCTAATTATGGGGTTCCTATTTATATTATCTTCAGTTGTGATTGTGCGAGTAATCGGAAGTAATTATGAGAAGAAGTTAGAATTAAAAAATGAAAAGCTTTCCGATGAGATTATTAACTTATCTAAACTTAATAGCGCACTAGATAGTTATCAGAAGCAACTCTCGGATTCTAATGTAATTGAAAATGATGAAGACCTAGATAGTTCGTCAAAAAAACGGATTTTAACCTATTTACGAAACGAGCTTCTACCTGTTTCAACAACTGATATTGCTTACATCTATACCGATACCGGCATCACTTATGTGATTTGTAATGATGGTAAACGCACCGTATCCAACTCAAGTTTAGATGAACTCATCACAAATTTGGACAGCAACTATTTCTTTAGAGCTAACAGACAATTTATCATCGGAATCTCTGCGATAGATAAAATTGTTAAATACGGAAATAGCCAACTTAAAATCCTAATACGTCCTAACTCTGAAGTTGATATTTTAATAAGTAAAAACAAAGCTTCTGAATTTAAAAAATGGCTTAATCTATAACACTAACTTAAAACAATGAAAAAAAGTAAATCTCTATTAGTTACAATATTGGGTATAGCACTACTTACTACCTTATATATGTATAGAAAATATCACAGAGCTCAAGTCAAAGCAGAACAGGAAAAAATTCAAGCGGAACAGGCCGCTGAATTAATGCAATATCAAAGACAGCAAGATAGTATTAAGCGTAAAAAAGAATACGACTCTTTACAGCAGGAAGAGTTAAAGGCGTTCAATAAAAAATTTGATGATGTCAAGGAAAAAAGCAAACAACTCGAGGAAACCATGAAAATGCTTGATAAAGAAATTGAGTCAAAGAAAAAAAATTAACTCATGTAAACCCCCATAAAAAACCATTAATGATATCAATCAATATTCAATACTTTTCAGCCTTTTTGGCCTAAAGACTTTTAGGATATATTTATCTACTACTCCAAATCTAAAAAATAAGTACGCATAATTTGGCCTAGTGTAATAGAATTGATCGTTAAGCCTATACATCCAGACATTAGTATTGCATCCTACATACCGTTTATATGCATTGCACACCATATTCTCAGACTGGGCTCGATTCGACTTCGCTTAGTATAAACTTCTCACCCAGCCATATAAAAAAACCCGATACAATTGTATCGGGTTTTTTTGCTCCTCAGACTGGGCTCGAACCAGTGACCCTCTGATTAACAGTCAGATGCTCTAACCAACTGAGCTACTGAGGAGTGTCTTTTTCGCTTTTAGCGAGCGCAAATATATATTATTTTTTTACCTCTACAAAGCGAGGCTTTAAATTTTTAAATAATTTTTCAATCTCTATTACCCAGTAATCGCCTTAAAAATGTCATTACCATTCGCATACAATACCAAAGCAATTAAAATAAAGAATCCTATGATTTGGGCACGCTCCAAAAATTTCTCACTTGGTTTACGACCAGAAATCATTTCATAAAGTAAAAACATAACATGACCTCCATCTAATGCAGGAATTGGTAATAGGTTAAGCACAGCTAACATCACAGATAAAAAGGCTGTTAACATCCAAAATGCTTGCCAGTTCCATTTTGATGGAAACAATTGGCCGATAGCTGCAAAACCTCCAATTTCTTTTGCCCCTTTCTTAGTAAAAATATATTTAAACTGACCAAGATAATCACTAATTGTCCAGTAACCCATTGATGCCCCTTTTGTAATACTCTGAGCAAATGAAAAATCACGCTGACTTCTGGTTAAAGTATCCGTATTTCTAATAATTAAGCCTAGTTTAGAATCTTCATTTGGTTGAATCTTTAAATCTCTTTCAACACCATTTTGACTAACCTTAATATTGAGAACTGAGTCTTTACGGTTTTTAATTGCATACGCATAATCGGAGTCATAATCAATGTTATACCCATCAATAGATACGATTTGATCACCTAATTTAAAACCAGCCTTTATCGCTGGAAAATCTGGCTGAATAGAATCAACTTTAAATGGTAAGCGTCTGGTAAAGCCTGATCTGTCGCCACTCTCAAAAAGACGTGTTCCTATATCTTCAGGGATAGTAATATCCTTAGTTTCACCATTTGGTCTTAACACTTTTATAGAATTAATTGTTCTAAACATAAGGTTAGAGTTAACACTTCCAACCTCTTCGTAAGGAACACCATCTATGCTTAAAATTTTATCGCCTTGCTCAAAACCAATAGTTTCCATGGTTTTAGAAACTCCTAATCCATACTTTAAGTCGTTATTATCAACATATGTTTCACCCCAAGTATAGATGACAAAAATGTATATAACAAAGGCTAAGAGAAAATTAACCGTTACACCACCTAGCATGATGATGAGACGCTGCCAAGCTGGTTTAGAACGAAATTCCCATGGTTGTGGTGGCTGAGCCATTTGCTCTTTGTCCATACTCTCGTCTATCATTCCGGCTATTTTTACATAACCTCCAAGAGGTAACCATCCAATACCATAAACTGTCTCTCCAATTTTCTTCTTAAACAATGAAAACTTTACATCAAAAAAGAGGTAAAACTTTTCAACTTTAGTTTTAAATAATTTTGCTGGTATAAAATGCCCAAGCTCATGAAGCACTACTAATATCGAAAGTGCTAAAAATAGCTGAGCGGCTTTTATAAAAAAGGTTTCCATATAATCAACTGCGGTAAATTCAGTTGACAAAAGTAACGCTTTAAATAGATTTAGAAAATTATTAAGTTTCTATTCAACAGTTTTTTAACAGCTCGGCTATTAACTTCAAACTTAAACGTTAAATCCTGACAAAAATCATGCATAAAATTTTACTGAAATGTATCTTTGCATAGCTTAAAATTAGTCAGTGATATGTCCTTAATCACATTTTTTAAAGGTTACAAAAAGTTTGGAATCTTCTTTTCTATACTTTGCCTTGTTATTATTGGAGTTATCTACAATACTCTTAACCAAAAGAAGCCCTTACCTATTTGGAATCCTGAAAGGGTTAACGATGAAATGGTAGATGAGAGTATTCGTCATGTTTCTAAATATCATACTATAGCAGATTTTAGTTTAACCAACCAAAATGGTGAAACCATAACACAAGATACTTACAAAGATAAAATCTATGTTGCTGATTTTTTCTTTACGACTTGCCAGACGATTTGCCCAATAATGACGGACCATATGTATCAAATACAACAAGAGTTAATTTCTGATGATGAGGTGATGTTATTATCGCATTCAGTAACTCCTGTGAGAGATAGTGTACCTGTTCTTAAAACCTATGCTAAAGAAAAAGGTGTTATAGACGCTAAATGGAACCTGGTTACGGGTGATAAAAAACAAATATATGAGCTAGCTCGTAAAAGTTATCTCGCAGTAAAGACTCAAGGTAATGGTGATAGATTTGATATGATTCATACCGAGAATTTTTTACTTATTGATAAAAAACGTCAAATACGTGGTTTTTATGACGGTACCCAATCAGAAGATATTGAGCGGCTTTTAGAAGATATCGAAACGCTTAAACACTTTGGAGGTTCTTAAAAATCTGTGAACGATACTCAGTACTATGATTATTTTCAGTTATTTTTGCTTCTTTAAAATAAATCTAAATAAGCGTGCAGCTAACAATTGCTGATTTAAAAAGAGGTCAAAAAGGAATCGTTAAAGACGTATCTTCAAAAGAAATTCCTTTAAAACTATTAGAAATGGGTTGTCTACCTGGCAATCATGTAGAATTGCTTCAAGTTGCGCCTTTTTCTGACCCAATGTATCTTAATATAAACGGCACTCATTTAGCCATTAGAAAAGAAACAGCAAAGCATATTATTATAGAACCATCAACCAATGAGTAAACAGATTAATGTTGCTTTAATAGGAAACCCTAACACTGGTAAGACTTCAGTTTTTAATGCACTTACTGGACTTAATCAAAAAGTTGGTAATTATCCTGGTATAACGGTCGAAAAAAAACAAGGTGTATGCAAATTACCTCGAGGTGTTAAAGCACATATTATTGATTTACCTGGAACGTATAGCTTAAATGCATCCTCACTTGATGAGAGCGTTGTTATTGAGCTCTTATTAAATAAAAATGATAAGGACTATCCGGATGTAGCAGTCGTTGTTACTGATGTTGAAAATCTTAAACGAAACCTTCTACTCTACACGCAAATCAAGGATTTAAAAATACCTACAATTCTTGTCATAAACATGTCTGACCGCATGTCTTACAAGGGTATATCATTAGATATTGATTATTTAGAAACACAACTTGACACAAAGATTGCTCTAATTAGTACGCGTAAAGGAAAAGGTATCGAAGATTTAAAATCTTTGATCATTAATTATAAAACATTATCTATTGAGTCATGTATTGATATAAGAAACATAGACACTAATTATTTTGAAGGTTTAGAGCATGTTTTCCCTAATCAATCCTTATACAAGTTATGGTTAGTAATTACACAAGATGTCAATTTTGGAAAGATTGACAAGAATACGATTAACGACGCCACTAATTTTAAGACAAAATCTGAATCTGATCTTAAACGTTTACAGCAAAAAGAAACGATAAAACGCTATCAGTTTATAAATAACGTTCTTAAAAAAGGACAAACCATAGATCTAAAATCTGCAAAAGATATACGTATACAACTAGATCGAATTTTAACTCATAAAGTTTGGGGTTATCTTATATTCTTAGGTATTCTGCTTTTGATATTTCAAGCTATTTACAGCTGGGCTGAAACACCTATGGATTTTATTGACGCATCGTTTGCAAGTCTAAGCGAGTGGCTTTCGACAAAATTACCTGATGGTGTTTTTACAAATTTAATTACAGAAGGTATTATTCCTGGTCTTGGCGGTATTGTAATATTCATTCCACAAATCGCATTCTTATTTCTATTTATTTCCATTTTAGAAGAAAGTGGCTATATGAGCCGCGTTGTGTTTTTAATGGATAAAATTATGCGCCGATTTGGGTTAAGTGGTAAAAGTGTCGTACCACTTATTTCTGGTACAGCATGTGCGATACCAGCTATTATGGCAACACGAAATATTGAAAGTTGGAAAGAACGTCTTATTACCATTCTTGTAACGCCATTTACTACTTGTGCTGCAAGATTGCCAGTGTATCTAATTATTATCGCATTAATAATTCCTGAAGGAACACTTTTAGGCATTGGTTACAAACCATTAACCTTACTTATAATGTATCTCATAGGTTTTGCTGCTGCGGTTGGATCTGCATACCTACTAAATAAGATAATGAAGATTAGAAGCAAATCTTACTTTGTAGTTGAAATGCCAACATACAAATTACCGCTTTTTAAAAATGTCTTTATAACTGTAGTTGAAAAAACAAAAGCCTTTGTATTTGATGCTGGTAAAATCATTTTAGCCATTTCTATAGTGTTGTGGTTTTTGGCATCTTATGGTCCAGGAGATGATTTTAATAATGCCGAAGCAATAGTCACTGAACAATATGCATCAGTAAATTTAACTCAAGATGAACTTGATGAAAAAATAGCATCACACAAATTAGAGCATTCTTTCATTGGTATCACAGGAAAGGCTATAGAGCCCATAATACAACCTCTTGGCTACGACTGGAAAATTGGTATTGGTATAGTAAGTTCGTTTGCTGCTCGTGAAGTTTTTGTTGGTACTCTTGCTACAATTTATAGCGTTGGTACTGATGATGAAGATACTATTAAAAATCGCATGGCTAAAGAGACCAACCCGTTTATTGGTGGTCCGTTATACAATCTAGCATCCGGAATTTCATTACTTTTGTTTTACGCTTTTGCTATGCAATGCATGAGTACTCTAGCTATTGTAAAGCGTGAAACCAATAGTTGGAAATGGCCAATATTACAGCTAGTAACAATGAGCTCTATTGCTTACTTAATTGCATTAATAGCGTATCAAGTTTTAAAATAATGAATACAGTACTACAAAACATACTAGCCTTTTCAGCCTTAAGTATTGCACTCTTGTTTTTATTTAAAACCTTTGTTTGGTGGCCAAAAAAGAAAGCCAAAAAAGCTTGTGGTGAAACCGATTGTGGATGTCATTAAAGCTATACCTAACGTTCTACAATAGACCTGTATACTAATTCTAAACTGTACAATTCACCACTAATTTCTTTAGGAGATGTAGGATAAGGTGAAAGCGAAAATCCATAGATTTCATAATCCTCTGACTTTAAAACTAGATTATTTTTTTCTACTACTAAACCAGAAGCATCAATAATTACTCTTTGGTCTTTAATAAATTCCCCGTTTTTAAAAATTGAGACTATAATTTCAGCTTCACCTGCTCTAACACACATTACTGTTTTTGGGCAACGCGAGTCCTTAATCACTTCTTTAAATTTAACCTCTACACCATCAAAGTCTATCGCTTCATTTAGACTTACAATTCCTGAAATGCTTGTTGAATCCTTAATTATTTGATTAGGATAGTTCTGAGAAAAGGAAAAGGATACCATACATAGTAAACTTAGTGAAAGTAATTTTTTCATTATTTAAATCTAATTTGATTTAAAGACTTTCATTTTTACTTCATGTGACAAAAAATCATCCAAGTGCTACATCGAGCGTCATCATCACAATAAAGCCACCAATAAATCCAAGAGTAGCAATATCCGTGTACTTATCTCTTTGCGTTTCTGGAATTACTTCTTCGACTACAACAAATATCATAGCACCAGCAGCAAATGCTAAGGCATAAGGTAATATTGGCGTAAAGAATGTTACTGCTAATGCACCTATGACCGCGGCAATAGGCTCAACAATCGCTGATAATTGTCCGTACCAAAAACTTTTGAATTTACTAATGCCTTGACGACGCATTGGCATAGATACTGCTAAGCCTTCAGGGAAATTTTGTATACCAATACCAAGTGCCAAGGCTACGGCACCGCCAATTGTAGCTTCAGGAATACCTGCTGCAACACCGCCAAATAAAACACCAACAGCTAGTCCTTCTGGGATGTTATGTAAAGTAATAGCTAATACAAGTAGGGTTGTTCTGCGCCATGGTGTCTTAACACCTTCTTTTTCATCTTCTCTAAAATTAATATGCAAGTGTGGTAATATTTTGTCTAATCCAAACAAAAACAATGCGCCTAAGGCAAAACCAACTGCTGACGGAATGACTTTTACAAATCCTTCACCTGAACTCATTTCTATTCCTGGAGCCAGTAAACTCCAAAAACTTGCGGCTACCATAACACCACCTGTAAAACCAAGCATGCCATCTAATAAGGCTCGATTCATTCCTTTAAAGAAAAATACTAGCGCTGCACCAGCAGCAGTCAATATCCAAGTAAATAATGACGCATAGAATGCACCTAAAACTGGATCTATTGATTCGAAATATTGTATGATTTCATTCATTTATTGCATTATTTATTGCCCATTATGGGCTTTAACATAAATATTTGAGGTTATAGCCTGAGACATAACCATAGTTTTATCACCTATAACTATTGTCATGGATAAGTCAAATTTTTCCTTATCGATAACTTTTAAAGATGTACCTATGCTTATATTGTGTTTGTCTAAGTATTTTAAAAATTCTGAAGAAGAGTCTATTACGCCTACACATGCATAATTGATATTATTTTGAGCATTAGATAGTATAATTTTTTTGGTCTGCTTTATTTTTCCGTTCGCATTTGGGATTGGATCACCATGTGGGTCATGAGTAGGAAACTCTAAAAACGCATCTAATTCCTTAATAAGCTTTGGTGACTTTATATGCTCTAATTGCTCAGCAACATCATGAACCTCATCCCAGGAAAAGTTTAATTTTTCTACCAAAAACACTTCCCAAAGCCTATGTTTACGAACAATATTTATTGCTGTACGTCGGCCTGTCTCTGTTAATGTAACACCTTTATATTTAATATGTGTTATTAAGTTTTTTTCAGCGAGTTTCTTTAGCATATCTGTAACCGAAGAGGCTTTGGTTTCAATTTTATCTGCTATGGCATTTGTACTTACAACAGTGCTGCCATCTTCACTAAGATGGTAAATAGCCTTAAGGTAGTTTTCTTCTGTAAGTGTTAGTAACATAATTATTCTTTTAAAATTGAAAGCATTTCTTTCGGTGAAATATATCGGTAATAGCGGTTTGTGATTTCAAAATTTTCGTTTAAAATAACTGTAGCGGGTAACTCAAGTGGCTTGTCTTGTCGTCCTGCTAATAGTTCAGGAATTTCATGAAATGCATTGCGTCGTTTACCCCAATTTTTATTAATAAAACGATTACCTCCAAACCTAATCGTATCGTTGGTCTCTACATTAAACCGAACGGCATAATAATCTTCACCTAGCATCTTTTTTATTTCGGGTTTTGAAAAAACAGATTGTTCCATTTTTTTGCAATACACACACCAATCGGCATAAAACTCTATAAGTACCTTTTTAGGTTCCTTTATTAACTCTTGTTCTAGCTCTTCAAATGAAAGCCAATTGACCCTATTATTTTGAGCGAAAGCGCCAAAAGATATTAAAAACATCAATAAAAAACTGCTCAGTTTGATGAGGTTTCGACTACGCTCAACCTGACAGAAATAATTATTTAGCTTTATTAATTTCATTATTTCTTAATGAGATTTTCCTATTTTAATTCCTACAAAAAACGTACGTGGTAATGCTGGTCCATAAACATAATCGGAGTCTCGTGTTGGCCCAATATCAAAATCATCTTGATAACTATTAAACACATTCTTAACTCCAGCATTTAAAGTCACCTCAAAATCGTTAGACACATCAAAATGGGCTTCAGCATTTATATTTAAATCGAAAAACGGGTTACTTTCATTTAATTGTAAAAACCCCGAATCACTAATTACAAAAGGCACTATCATTTCTCCAGTGTAAGTTCCAGTAACTGAAAAGCTATAGGTATCATTAGGCGTGAAATTAGTATTTAGATATCCATAAAAATTTGGGTTTCTGGTAAATTCAGATACACGAATATCGGTTTCATTTGGGTTACTCCCATCAGCTTCAAACAACACTTGTGGCTGATCATATTCTGAACGTTGAAGCGTACCACCTAACTGAAATAACCATTTCTTAGAAGGCGAAACGCCAAACTCAAAATTAGCCCCATAAACCCTTGCTCCTTCGCCATTCCTTACCTCTTCAACTATCGAACCATTAGACAATTGAGCTCCAGTACTTACTAAGGTGAACGGATTATCTAAACTGGTGTAAAATCCTTCAATTAAAACGTTAGTCTGTGTTGTATTAATCTCTTTAGTATAATTCAAAGAACTTGTAAAAGCATTAGAAAATTCAGCTTCTAAATTATTAGACAAGATTACAAATTGAGGCTCGCCTCCAACTGACGAAATGTGTAAATCTTCATTAAACGCTTGCGGTGCTCTAAAACCACGTGCATAACCACCACGGAATTTTAGGTCATCTGTAAACTCATAAGCCAAAGTTAGTCTTGGATTAAGAGTAGTTTGTGAAATATCTACACTACGTTGAATAGCACCTACTGTATAATTTCCGTCTACATTAATATTATCTATACGCGAACCTACCAAAGCTGAAAATTTAGTGTTAGGCTTCCATTCGTATTGGGCATAGATACCAGTTGTATGAACATCCTGGTCTATCAATCGATTATACCCTAAGATAATGTCTTCGGTATTACTAAAGTTATATTCGACTCCAGCAGTAAGAACATCTTTTTTAAATTGTTTTGTAAACTGAAACCCATTTGCTAAGGCCAAATCTTTAGTGATACCATAAGCATTTAATGCTGTTAAACTATCTTGCGCTGTGCGCCCACCTCCAAGGCCGCCATAATAACTATCTCTATCTGTATACTGTACAGAACTATATATAGAATACTGATTTGTGTTTTCTTCATTGCTCAAATCATAACTCAAACCACCCATAATAGTATTGTGGTCAAGCTCTTCGGTAATATCTGTTAAGTGCGGTGGTAAATTCAATCGGTCACCTCCACGTCTGTACTCATTAATAATTGTAGCGTCTAGCGTTAATCGGCTTCTGTCTGTAGGTTTGTAATATAGTTTTGTGCCAAAAGTGGTGTTTTTAAGTTCAACCACTTCAGTAAAACCATCACCATTGGCATCCCACGAGTTTCTATTTCTGTAGATGCCGTAAAACGTAGCGCCACTTTTTAAATCGTCTGATACTAAAGATGCGTTGAAGTTTAAAATTCTATCAGGTGTATCACCATCAATTAAGCCTAAATAACTACCTACTTCCCATGTGTTCAGTACAGGGTCTTTTGTAATTATATTTATAGTACCTGCTATTGCATTAGATCCAAATAATGCTGAACCACCACTCCGTACAATCTCAACACGGTCAATAATTTGGGTTGGAATTTGCTCTAAACCATAGACACTATTTAATGCACTAAATACTGCCCGGCTGTTAACCAAAATTTGAGAGTAGCTTCCATCGAGGCCATTAAGTCTTACCTGAGTAAACCCACAATTTTGGCAATTGGTTTCAACACGTACACCTGGTGAATAGTTAAGGCTCTCCGAAACTGCAATAGCTTGTGTTGCATTTATAAGTTTCTCTCCTAATGTATTCACAACTATAGGTGCTTCTTTTTTATTGACTCTATTACGCGTAGCACTAACTACAACTTCATCGAGCCCTAATAAATCTTCGACAAGAATAATTTGAAGATTGTCTTTATTTGTTTCTGAGATTATAATGGTTTTGTTTTTAACCTTAAGTCCTATTGCAGACGAACTCACCTCATAGGTTCCATATGGAATTTTCAAATTGAATTTTCCGTTGTCATCGGAATAAGCTGTATATAAATTGCCTTCACTTTTAAAGTTGACTGAAGCGAATGCAACAGGCAGATCGGTATTTACAACTACTCCTTTAACCTCAATATTCTGAGCAATTATAGTACTAAATGAAAAGAAAAACAGCAAAATCCTTACAAGCATCTCAATTTTTATTTTTGCAAATATAAATATATTTTTAGATTAGTCTAAAATTAATTTTGTAACGATAAAATAAATTTCAAAAATAGCTCATTTACTATTTAAACCCGCGTTCTTTCTGAATATGCTCGTAAGATTCTTGAACTTGCCTAAATTTCTCTTCAGCACCTTCACGATGTTCTTCTCCAAGATGACTTACGCGATCTGGATGGTATTTCTTAGCCATTTTCCTATAAGCACGTTTGACCTCATCGTCTGAAACACTCTTATCAATTTCTAAAATTTTATACGCATTATCAGTGCTATTATAAAACATAGCTTTAATACTCTCATAGTCTCTACTGCTAATGCCTAAGTATCCAGATATGGTATAAATCTGTTTAATCTCATCTTTGGTAACTAACCCATCTGCTTTAGCAATACCAAACAAAAAATGTAACAATTGCAAACGTGACGCATGATCCATCATTTGCTTAATCTGCATGCATACTTTACGTGTTGATATATTTTGTTTAGCGATTCCTTTAAATAATCGAAATGCTTTGTTCGCACGGTCTTTGCCGTACATGTTAGTAAACTGCTGGCGTACAAAGTCGAGTTCGCGTTGGTCTTGCTTTCCATCCGCCTTTATGACAACCGATGCTAAAATGAGTAAACTCACCTCAAAATCTCCTGAACGTGTTTGTGCTCTTCGCTCTTGTTGTCTTTTTCTTTGATATGTAGGGCGTTGCTGATATGGGTTTCGCTTTTTACTTTTGGTTTTACTTCCCTGACGCTCGCCTAACAGTGGTGTATCCGCAGCATTATCAATAATACTGCCTAAAGCCATACCAATTATTGCCCCGATTGGACCTCCAAAAGACCATCCAATTGCCGCACCTATCCATTTTGAAAAACTCATCTATCTATTATTTGTAATCAATATCAAATATACTATATGTTAGTAGATTATTTTTTGTTTTTGTTACTATTGAAAAACGCGATAGCGCCATTTATTCTAACTACTATATACTGATTGTTAACGTATAAATTTGCGTATCTTTGCTGTCCGAGAAATTCGGAATAAAAAGTGTTAATTAAAAAAGAATTATATGTATCCAGCAGAATTAGTAAAACCTATGCGTGAGGATTTAACAAACGTTGGTTTTGAAGAACTACATACTACAGAAGCTGTGGATAATGCTATTGCAAAAGAAGGAACAACGCTTGTTGTTGTAAATTCGGTTTGTGGCTGTGCTGCAGCAAATGCAAGACCTGGTGCTCGTATGAGTCTAGACAATGCAAAAAAGCCAAGTAACCTTGTTACTGTATTTGCAGGTGTAGATAGAGAAGCAACAGACAAAGCGAGAGAATATATGGTGCCATTTCCACCAAGTTCTCCAAGTATGGCGTTATTTAAAGATGGTGAGTTAGTGCACATGCTAGAGCGTCATCATATCGAAGGTCGTCCTGCAGAATTAATTGCAGAAAACCTTATGGACGCATACAATGAGCATTGCTAGTTGTTTAAAGTATTCTAAATAAAAAACCACGATTAACATCGTGGTTTTTTATTTTTACAGCATGATTAAAATTCTAGCTTATCTACTGACGATTATTTATTTCCTGTTTTTTGGATTAACACTAGTTGTTTTTCATCCAATCCAATGGTTTAGTCATAATCTTTTTGGCTACAAAGCGCATAAAATAAGTGTGGATTGGATGCAATTTTTTTTAATGCGTAGTCTTAACATCTTAGGCACACGCTTTAGTTTTAATAATCCGCATAAAATTGCTACTGGTCGACCTGTAATCATAGTCTCCAATCATCAGAGCATGTACGATATTCCGCCATTGATTTGGTATTTGCGTAAACATCATGTAAAATTTGTGAGTAAAAAGGAACTAGGGAAAGGTATACCTAGCATTTCGTACAACCTTAGACATGGTGGCTCGGTTCTTATAGATAGAAAAGACGCAAAACAAGCGCTTAAAGCTATTGAAGATTTTGCTAAGCGAATAGTAGAGAATAATTGGGCTGCAGTAATTTTTCCTGAAGGCACACGTAGTAGAGATGGCAACCCAAAACCCTTTAAAACTAATGGTCTTTTAACCATGTTTAAGCATGCACCAAATGCTATTATTCTTCCAGTGACTGTAAACAACTCATGGAAAACACTTAAATACGGAAAGTTCCCAATGGGGCTTGGTGCACACATAAAATTTACCGTACATAAACCATTGGAATTGTCAGATTTTGAAGATAAAACCTTACTCATCAATGACATTGAAGCGACTATAAAAACAGCAATTATTTAGTATTATGGACTCAGTTATAGAAAAAACAATTGCTTTTGTTAAGACTGAACTTAAGAATGCTGAAGGCGGTCATGATTGGTTTCATACGGAACGTGTTTATAAAAATGCCATACTTATTTCCAAACACGAAAATGTTAATACAACCATTGTTTCATTAGCTTCCTTGCTTCATGATATTGCTGATTCTAAGTTTCATGATGGTGATGAAACTATCGGTCCAAAAAAAGCTCGAGAATTTTTATTCAATGAAAATGTAGATTCTAAAATCATTGAGCACGTAGTTTCCATTATAGAAAACATATCATTTAAAAACGCATTAGAAAATGGAGTGAAATTTACTTCAAAAGAGTTAGAAGTTGTTCAAGATGCTGATAGATTAGATGCTATAGGAGCAATTGGTATTGCAAGATGTTTTAACTATGGAGGTTTTAAAAACAGAGCATTATACAATCCTGAAATAGAACCAAACCTTAGTATGACTAAAGAAGAATACAAAACTTCAGAAGCACCTACAATTAACCATTTTTACGAGAAGCTACTATTGCTTAAAGACCAAATGAATACTATTTCTGGTAAAAAAATCGCTGCGCAAAGACATGTGTTTATGGAGCGGTATTTGAATCAATTTTTTGCAGAGTGGAATGGAGAAAAATGACTGTATTATAGATGCTAAAAAACCCTATTTGAATCTTCTAGTTTTCTTTTGCTACCTCTAGTGCTGTCATCTTGTTTTCAATAATATTCAACTCTTCACCGTAATGGATAATATCTTCTGCTGTCAGTTCAGAACTTGAATTAACAGTGTCCAAAATCTCTTTCTGTTTTACTGAATAATACTCTATTGCAATTTCTATTTTATCATTCATACTTCACCATTGATTTAAGTTCTTTTCTATATTTTGAAGCGCTTTTGCCTGTAAACTCTTTGAATAGCCTATTGAAATGCGAAAAATTATTAAAACCGCACTCAAAACAAATATTTGTTATGCTTAATTGACTTTCTGAAAGGAGTTTTGTTGCATGCACTATTCTAAATTCATTAACTAATTTGGTAAAGGTTTTACCCGTAACTTTTTTAAAATATCTACAAAACGCAGGTATGGACATACTTACTTTTTCAGAGATTTCACTTAAACTAATATGCTCTTTAAAGTTCTCGTTTATGTGTTTATAAATAATATTAATTTTAGCATTGTCCTGTGGTTCGGTTTCAAAGACAAACCCATCGGCGTTTAATATTTTATAATCGCTAGTTTTAGCTAAAGCGTTTAAAATATCTAGCACTGCTAAGATCCTCTCAAAACCCGATTTATCTGCCAACTGTTCTATTTTATATCCTAATTTATCCTTTACTGTTCTTCCAAAAAGCACACCCATTTTTGACCGCTCAAAAAGTTGATTAATAGCAGTCATTTCAGGGATGTCAAAAAAACTTACTCCCAAAAAATCTGGCTTAAACTGTATTATTGTTTCTGTTCCGTTTAGTGTTAATCGATCTACAAAACCATAATGCGGAAGGTTAGACCCCAAAAGCAATAGCTGGCTGTTGTTAAAGTAGGACAGATGATTACCTATATGCCGTTTGCCTTTTCCTTTATTGACGTAAACTAACTCTAATTCTGGATGAAAGTGCCAGAACGGTTTGTTCTCACCTATGTAAGTCTCGTGTTTATTAACATGAATAGAACTACCAAACTCAGGAGTAATCTTTTCTAAAAGTGGCTTCCGATTTTTCACAGTTGTAACAAAATTAAGTCTCAGTTCTATGAAATATGTGTGCGAAATTATCAAAAATGTATACAAAATTATCTAAAACACATCTAAAAGTTAACTTAATTGGTAATTTTAAATAGTTTTAGACAGCTCAATTACGATAATATCCTATCAAAATTAGTCAATATAGTATCCATTTTGTGTGTTTACCTGGGCGATATTTGCATTGTAAAACAAAAATAAATGCTATGAAAAAGATTATTTTGTTATTACTGCTTAGCCCTATTCTATGTATTGTCTTTGTTTTAGTAAGTCCTTTCTATTTACTACACAACATTATAGACAGCAGAAAACAGACACTTATAATAGGAGATGGAAATTAGCAGATAGATTTTACTCGTTAATAATTTCAATTAAGCTTGCTGGTGCATTATTTCTAATCACTAATACGTGTGGTTTGTTATTTACACTAATCTTCTTAATGTGCTGAACATTGCCTCCTATTTTTAGACCACTATCAGACGGAGAAATAGCGTTGAGATTACCGTCACCAGTATTTAAAAGCGTTGTACCAATTGATGCATCATATCTTCCATATTCAGCATCTGTTCCATAGAAATTTCCACCAGTAATTACATCTAAGTTTCCATCATTATTTAGGTCGTGAAATATCGCATCATTTAGCACTGACACCTGGGTTTCTTGAGGCAAATTTTGGCTTGTAAAAGATGCGCCAGAATTATTTATAAATATTGAATGTTGAAAATGATTTGCCTTTAAAAGCTTTACATCTTTAAGCTCTTCGGGTGTAAAAATATCTGTCATTGTAGCATTAGCATAAGGTGCATAACGTGTAAACCGTTTTTTAAGCATTACCATCTGGTCTAACATTCGATCACGATTATGAAGCGGATAACTAACACCTTCAATATAAGTAGTAATTACGGCGTCCATACTACCATTACCATCAAAGTCCTTGTAATATAATTGCGTAGGCTCGCTATCCGTAGCTTTAAAAATACTATTAAGCCCCAAGTTGCCTGCCAAAATATCTTTAAAACCATCGCCATTAATATCAGCAATACTAATGGCGTTCCACCAACCAATTTTTTCGTCTAATCCGTAATCTTTGGTCTTATTCACATAAGTGCCATTTTCAAATTTGAATATAGAAACTGGCATCCATTCTCCAGCAACTATTAATTCGTTAATCCCGTCATTATCTATGTCTCCAAACTCAGCATCAGTCACCATGCCAACCGACGATATTGTCCTTGCCCATTGGGAAGTTACGTCTTTGAACATGCCATTTTCATTTTTTAAAATATAGCTTCTTGGCGTTTGTGGATAACGCCCAGGAACAACCCTTGAACCAATAAATACATCTTCTTGACCATCACCATCAATATCATGTATTTTTATCACAGAACCACTCGTGTAGATTTCTGGTAATGCATTTCGTATTCGGGTAAAATTTCCTTTCCCATCACCCAAATAGAGTCGATCTAGGTAAGTTTGAGCGTTAGCTCTGTTTTCATTTCCTCCACTAACAACATACAAATCTATATTACCATCTTTGTTGGCATCAAAAAACTCTGCATCCGTGTCTTCATGAGTTTTGTCAATCTCAAAGCTTTGCAAATATTTGTAGTCGAATGAGCCTGAAGTATTTTGTAAAAACAGTTTTCCAGGAAAATCTTTTGCTCCGCCAAGATATACATCGTCTAATCCATCACCATTAACATCGGCAATTGTAACAGCAGGACCTTCTTCACTATACTTATGATGTAGTAAGGGTTCACGCTTAAAATCTATAAACTCATTTTCAGTATGGGAAAATCCTTTACCTAAAACATCTGTTTTATCTTCGAAATAAAGATTCTTTTCGGTTTCAGCAATATAGTTTGAAGTGGGTTTATAGTCTAATAAAATTGTTGTGTTTAATTCAGGGGTTTCGATGATTTGTGTTTTTTTATCTGGCCAGATAATTTCTAATTTTTCAGCAACTAACCCCTTTTTAATTCCATAGTGTAATTTATGATGAGAAGATGATAAGAACCCTCTAGTAGGATTATACACTTCTGTTAAAACAGTTCCATTTGACAACGTTAGTTTACCAATTGTACCAGTGGCTATTTTATTTTTTTGAAATTGGAAACCAACAGATATAAAATTATTCTCGGCTATTTGCTTCCCGTTATTTTTCATGATAAACGGAGATTCATTAATATTATTAACCACAAGGTCTAAGTAACCATCATTATTTAAATCTACATATGCAGAGCCATTTGAAAATGTAGGTTTACCACTATCCCAATTTTCAGAATAGTCTTTGAAATTATTATTGCCTTCATTCTTAAATAAAAACGCTGTTACGGGTTCACTTGGTATTTCTTCAACCCACTGTTTAAGCGTTATCTGTTTTAGATTTAGTTTTTTCTGAAGCTCATCCATTCTATACCTAGCATAATCCTTATTAGTGATATCACGCATATATCCGTTTGTGATGTGTACATCCTTTAGTCCGTCGTTATTAAAATCGGCCAAAAGTACAGACCAACTCCACTCAGTTTGTGCAACATTATTTAAAAAAGAAAAATCTGAGAACGTTTCATTACCATTATTAATATTAAGAATGTTTGCTGCATATTGTGCACCGTAGTTATGACTCACCATTTTTTCAAACTTGTCATAATTTTGCATCATTATCATCATTTTACGACGATAATTTTTATTTGGTGCCATGTCTAAGGTTAATAAATCCTGATATCCATTATTATTTAAATCGGCAAAATCTGATCCCATCGAAGAAAATGAAGTATGACTAAAGTAGCTTTCTATTTCATCCTCAAACCTATTATTTCCTTTATTAATGAGCAATCTATCTGGTTTAGCATAATCATTGCAGACATATATATCTGGTTTAAAATCGTTGTTAAAATCTCCTATGACAGCACTTAAACTAAATGCATCATTTAAGATTCCTGCTTTTTGTGATTGGTCCGTGAATTTGTCGCCATTATTAATATACAAACGATTAGAGAGATACGTAAAATCTTTGGGAATAGCAGGTACTATTTCACCTTTTTCATTTTTTTCAAGTAAAATGGTGTTTGCTTCTTTAAGGTTATAAGAATGATTAAGTACATATACATCTAAGTCATTGTCCCCATCAGAATCAAAGAAATACGCCTGAACAGAATATCTAGAATCCGCCAAACCTAACACTTCCCCTTTTTCAGTAAAAGTTTCGTCGCCATTATTAATATACACTAAGTTCTTTCGATTTTCTATTTTGGGAGCGGTGGATTTGCAAACATAGATATCCAAAAAACCATCGTTATTAATGTCTGCCATCGTTACGCCTGTTTTAAAGCCTTCACCTCCATTTACATTAGCAGATTCTGTAATATCTTTAAATTTAAAATCACCCAAATTTAAATAGAGCTTATTACTAACCGTATTTCCTGAAAAATAAATGTCATCTAAACCATCGTTATTGATGTCTCCAATTGCAACACCACCACCATTATACATATACTCATAAAGAATAATGTTAAAATTGTCTTTCTCGACAAGTTGATTATTAAAATCTATGTTTGTAACTGATGGATCTAAATATGAAAATAATGTTGGCCCATTATATTTCGAATTTTCAGATTCAGCGCTTTCATTTTCAATCGGTGTTTTTTCTGAATCATTTTTACAAGTGAAAAAGATTAAAATAACAGCTAAAAAACTCAAGTATTTTATAATCTTCATATGATTTTATAATAATTTCTTTAAAATTAGGTTGGCAATCCCACGACCTTGCCTAGCGCCTTCTTCAACACCTTGCATGTAATGAATACCGCCGTAAAAACGACTCAAATTCACTTGGTTTGCAGCAGCTCTAAAAGATTTAAATGTACGTTCTTCTAACCCAAAACGCAATTGTGTATTGTCTGTAAACTCATAATTATCACCAAATATAAACGTTAAGATTTCTGCTGCAGAGGCTGATGTTGCACTGTGTCCACTTGTATATTCTGGGAAAGGCGGTGTTTGTAAAACTGGTGTCCACTCTACATCAACGTTTTCTTGAATAAAGGTTACGGGACGCACCAAATCTGTTTTATATTTTACATGCCACGCCGCGATAATAGCATCAAACATTGCCATTGAGGTTAATGTATATGCCTTAGACGTCTTAAAATAATTAGCGTCTTCTTTTCTAGTTATTTGATTAACAATATTTAACCAATGGCCCGGTGGTGTAAACTTATGAATTGTGGTTACCATATGACCTTTATGTACAGTCATAATAGGATTACAATCCCAAAACCAAGCTATCTTCTGTTTTTCTTCAGTTGTATTTTTAGATTCTTGGTATACTTCATCTACCATCTTATAGAATTCTGAATCCTTATCTGTGCTATACTCAGGTAATGGTTTGTAGTCAAATACGTTAGCACTATCTATTACTATTGGTCTAATCTTGTCCCAATGCGGTTCTAAGCCTGGTAAATAATCTGGTGGTGTTTCTCTCCAGTTTTCGGGTTTTTTAGTGCTTGTAAATCGAGGATAGGTTCTTGTTTCGATATACATATCTTTATCCACCCAGATTGCTAATTCGTTCGAGACTTTATCGGCATATGCTTGTGAGTTTTTAATAACTGCCTCAGACAATCCTAATTGTGTTGCTCTAATTCGTAATGTATCTGCCAATTGCTCAAAAAACTGCTCAGAATAAATAAGCTTCTTTCCAATATTAGAAAATGCTAATAATGCCGACAACTCAGGGTTAACATTATCTTCTATTGACATATTAAATTTCTCTAATCCATTGACTTTATTCGTAATATTAATAAGACTGTCCTGACGCAAACTTTGTAAAGTTGTATAATGTGCTAAATGAGAATAGGCATAAATACGACTAGCAACAGGTGGTGAGAAAGCATCTTCCATTACAGCTTCTAGCAAAACAGTATTCGCATAGTTTAAGTCTGAAGTAGTAAAAACAATTGCATTAGATTTTATTGCTTCTTTACAAGAAACCATAAAAAGTAATGTTAATATTATCGTGAATCTTGGTTTCATAAGTTAGAAATTAGAGTATTAAATATACTCAAATCTCTATAATATTCAAGTCTTATACCAATCCTTACGAAAACAGTTTTAACTGACCGTCTTTGTATTGCTCGTGCAATGTAGTGTTAAGTTTTGGCATTGATTTATGCTTAAAGTATTTAAGTCTTGCCAGTCGCACCGTATCATTTATTTGCTGAGCAATATGTCCTTCGCCTCTCATCCTAACACCAAATCTACTTTCGTAAAGTGTACCACCATGGCATTCTTCGATTTGATGTAATACCTTATCTGCTCTATCTGGCATTGTTTTTTTAATCCAATCTGTGAAAATTTCACCAATCGCTCCATTTAATCTTACTATTGTATGTGCTATACTCAAGGCGCCTAAATCGGACACTTTCTTGGCTAAAGGTAATATCTCGTGGCTATTAATTGATGGAATAATAGGTGCTATCATCACATTTACCGGTATACCATTTTCAGTTAGCGCTTTTACAGTCTCTAATCGCTTTTTAATAGATGCTGTTCTTGGTTCTACAATGCGCCTTGTGTCTTCTGATAATGATGTAATAGATACATTAACTGCTATTAAATTGTCTTTTGCTAATTCTTTGAGTAAATCTAAGTCTCTAAGAATTAAACTATTCTTTGTTATGATACCTGTTGGGTGTTTGTATTTTAAAAACACTTCTAAACATTGTCTGGTTAGTTGAAACTTATTTTCCGCTGGTTGATAACAATCTGTATTACCAGACATGACAATAGGATGTGCTGTCCAGCTTTTCTTTTTGAGGTGTTTTTCAAGTAGTTTCGGTGCATCCTTTTTTACAAGAATTTTTCGTTCAAAATCTAAGCCAGCACTGTAGCCCCAATATTCGTGACTGTTGCGCGCATAACAATAAACACAGCCATGTTCGCAGCCTTGATACATATTCATGGAATAGGCCATACCAACATCTGGACTCGTTACTTTATTGACTATGGTTTTTGGAAAAACATTGAGATACTGTGTTTTGTTTTTATCAGCTACTTCACCTTCTACTCTGCAATATTCTAAAAAATCATCACGCATTTCGTACGACAATTCGAAAAAACGATTGTGTACATTGCGTTGCGCACCACGACCTTTTATAGCAAAATTTTGACCCATATTTATCTTAAAACCCAAAAGAGATGGACCTATAAAATTAAATGTAATTTGCTCTTGAAATTGTTAATTTCTTAAAAGGTTTTGAACAAATTTTGTGAGAAATTTACGCGTAAAATATTCTACTTCCCCGGAAAATTTGCTTTCCGCTTTTCTAAGAAAGCTGTAGTGCCCTCTTTAAAGTCTTCTGTACCAAAACAATTGCCAAAGGCTTCAATTTCTTTTTCATAACCATTAACACCATCTTTAAAGTTTGCATTAATAGCACTTATAGCTTGAGAAATGGCAACAGAAGAGTTGCGCATTATTTTTTGCGCTATACCAATACAAAAATTGGCCAACTCATCTTGTTCTACAACATGATTTACTAATCCATAGTTTAAAGCCTGATTGGCATCAATCATACCAGCAGTCATAACCATTTCCATAGCTCTGCCCTTACCAACCAATTGAGGTAGGCGCTGTGTACCGCCATAACCAGGAATTACACCAAGTGATACTTCTGGTAATCCCATTTTAGCATTATTACTAGCTATTCTAAAATGACAAGCCATTGCTAATTCTAATCCGCCACCTAAAGCAAAGCCATTAACTGCTGCAATAACTGGTGTACCTAAATTTTCGATATAATCGAATAATATTTTTTGTCCGACTTGTGCTAATTCTGCACCTCGTTTTACATCATAATCCGAAAATTCACTGATGTCTGCTCCAGCTACAAAAGCTTTATTGCCGCTGCCCGTTAATATAATTACTTTGACATCTTTATCCTGTTTTGCCTTAGTTAAGGCATTGTGCAGTTCGTTTATAGTGCTTTTATTCAAAGCATTTAATTTTTCAGGTCTATTAACTGTAATTATTGTAATTCCGTTAGAATATTCCGAAAGGATGTTTTGGTATGACATAGTCTTTTATTGTTTAGGAAAAGTCACCGTAAAGATAGTACCTTTTCCGTATTCTGAAGTAAACATAATGCTACCATTGTAAGTTTCAACAATGTTTTTTACCATGGCTAGACCTAATCCCATTCCGCTAGTTTTGGTGGTGAATTTTGGCTCAAAAACTTTTGGTTTATTTTCGTCAGTTATACCTGTACCATTGTCAGAAACCGTAATATTTACATTCTCGTTATTCGTAAAAACTTTTACCTCGATTTTAGGATTTTCAACTTCGTCTGTAATAGCTTGGATACCATTTTTAACTAAGTTAGTTACTACACGTATAAGCTGAGTTCTATCAAAATTAGCAATGATTTCCTTCTCATCAGACTCAAAAGATATATAGTGTTCATTAAAAATATCAAGGGCTAATTTTACAATTTGCACTACATTAAGTTGTTCGTTTTGTTGTGCAGGCATTTTTGCAAAATTTGAAAATGCCGAAGCTATAGAACTCATCATATCTATTTGCTGAATAAGCGTATTGCTATACTCACTAACTTTTTGGTCTATATTTGGGTCTTCAGGGTCGAACTTACGTTGAAAACTCTGCACACTCAATCGCATTGGCGTTAGCGGATTTTTTATTTCGTGAGCTACTTGTTTTGCCATTTCACGCCAGGCTTGTTCGCGCTCACTTCTTGCCAATTGCACGGCACTTTCTTCGAGCTCATCAATCATGCTATTATACGATTTAACAAGTGCAGCAATTTCTTCGCTAGAAGATTCTATTTGTATCTTTTTATTACGTTTTTCTAGTCTAGTTTCATTCATTTTGTCACTTATGGTTTTAAGTGATTTTGTTATGTATTTTGAAATGAAATAGGCAAATACAATCGCCGCTAAAATCATTGCCAAATACGCAAAACTTAATCGTAATAAAAACTCTTTGAGTTCGCGATCAAAAATGTCATCATCTTGAAGATATGGCACATTAAGTATAGCTATGTTTTTAAATTTCTCATCTGTTATAAACGAATATGACGACTGAAAAACTTTACCGTTAGTTTCGTTTTTAATAACGTAACGGTGTTCTACTGTGTTAGATATTTGATTTAAAACCTCAGCACTTAGACATTGGTCTAATGTATCTCTTTGAAGCGTAGCTTTTGAAGAGGTTAATAATTGTCCGTCTAAATCGTATAAATTAATCTGAAGCCCATGAATGTTAGCAATACTGAAGATTTCATCTTTAAAAATAAACGGGATTTTTTCAGTAATTACTTCAAAAGATGTTTCGTCAAGTACATGATCTATACTTCTTCGTATGGCAGATTCTTTACGCTCTAAACGCTCGCGGTGATAGTCTCTTGCCTCTTCATGATATTGATATATTGTAACTGCAGCGATTAATATCGAAGCTAATAATACCAGTAGTATCATTGCAATAAAAATCCTTGAACGTAATGAGAGTTTTTTTAGTTTCATTAAAAATTAATCCGCACTAATTGCTCATCAATATAACAATAATCGCTCCAAAATGTAGTTTAGGCATCTGGGTTTTTTGCTCTTATGTTTTTGTAGATTCTAAAGCCTAACATTAGTAGTACTGCTAAAACAAAAATCCCTATAACTCCAAAAATCCAATTAAGTGCATTTTTAAGCACCACCAGAAAAACAACAGCGAATAAAATAAATGTTGCGCCTTCATTCCAAATACGCATAAAATTGGATGACTTTTTTACAATATCTTTCTGTAATTGTTTGTAGTATATATGAGTTTTTATTTGATAAATAATAAGAAGCAAAACAAAAGTAAGCTTCACGTGCATCCATGCGTCAGTGAGATAAAATGGTCTTATATAAACAAGAATAATTGCAAATAATGTCGCCAAAATACTTGATGGCCATGTGATTATAAACCATAAGCGCTTAGCCATTAATTTAAGTTGTTTGCCTAAAATTTCCTTTTCTGGCGACGGCTTATGATAGGCTTCTATTTGATATACAAATAACCTAGGTATATAAAATAATCCTGCAAACCAAGTTACCACAAAAATGAGATGTAGTGACTTAAAATAATAATAGTATTCTGCCATTATTAATCTTCAACAAATAAATAGTTTAACTGCTTGGTGTTAAAAGCATCATTAAATGCTTTAACCTCATCACTAATAATAGTATCAAATAGTTTTAGCTGTTCTTCAATCTTACCTGTTAGTTCATCTTTTACTGCAATATCTTGAGCAGTTGGTGCAAAATCACCCATACGAACAAGTGAGTTTAGATGTCCAAGTTTGTTAGTTAAGCGGATTGGGAAATTTAATGGGTCTTGTCCACTTCTGTTCTTTGTCTGATACAATGCCTTTTCAATTTCTGAAAGTTGTTCTTGTAATGCCTTAGCTTTCGCAGTTAAATCTTTTACATCTTCATCGTCTTTATATTGCTTCTGAAATGCTCCAAGCTGTTTATTAACAGCCCTGATTTTTTTAATCGACTTATGCGCCTTATCCATTGTTTTATTCACGTCTTTAATAAAAGCAAACTGATTTTGCATATCTGCTAAAGTGCTTTCTGCTCTTGGATCAGCAACGACAGTAAAAGTTTGAGATTGGGTTTCGTCATTGACCTTTAATTCAACTTTATATTCTCCAGGAACAGCTCTAGGTCCATCTAAGCTAGCCCACCACAAAATCATTCCTTTTAATCGTTCAGCGCCGTCATACGTCATATTCCAAACAAATTGATTAGCTCCTTTTTTTACTTTGAGTTTGTTCTTTTTGTCTTTTGTAGAAAAAGTTTTGATTGTATCACCCTTTTTATCAAAATAAGTTAGCGATACCTTATCATCTTCTTTATAGTCTTTTAAGTTGAAATATGTAATGACACCATTAGGATGATTAGTCCCAGTAGTTTTACTTCCTTTTCTACTGCCACCTCGCATTCTATACGTGTCTTTTGGTTTAAAGAGAATATTTTTTTGATTTAAATCAGAATTGTACAATTGATGTAACACTGTTAAATCATCAATAATCCAAAGGCTTCGCCCTTGAGTGGCAACGATAAGATTATTGTCTTTTAATGCTAAATCTGTAATTGGTACAATTGGAAGGTTCAACTGAAATGGTTTCCAATTTTTACCATCATTAAACGAAATATACATTCCGGTTTCGGTACCTGCATATAGTAACCCTTTCTTTTTGGGATCTTCTCGAAGTACTCTAGTAAAATGCTCATTGTTAATACCATTTGTGATTTTTGTCCAGCTCTTTCCGTAATCGGTAGTTTTATATAAATAAGGTGCAAAGTCACCAGTTTTATATTTTGTTCCAGCTACATAACAAGTCCCTTCATCAAATGCACTTGGCTCTATGCTATTAATCATCATCCATTCTGGCATTCCTTTAGGCGTAACATTTTCCCAGTTCTGACCTCCATCTTTAGAGACATGCACTAAGCCATCATCACTACCTACCCAAAGTAAACCTTCTTTTAGTGGTGATTCTTGGGCTGCAAAAATGGTACAATAGTATTCGACTGAAGTATTGTCTTGTGTTATTGGTCCTCCAGAAGATTTTAGTTTTTCTGGGTCATTGCGTGTTAAATCTGGGCTAATAATCTCCCAAGATTGGCCTTCGTTTTCGGTAACATGAACATGCTGAGAAAAGGTATATAATCTATCCGGATTATGCTTAGAAAAAATTATAGGAAAATTCCACTGAAAACGATATTTCATACCTTCTGCCCCATGACCCATTGGGTTATCTGGCCAGACATTAATGGCACGCACAGTTCCTGTTCTATGATTTACTCTGGTTAAAAACCCATCATAACTTCCTCCATATACAATGTCATTGTCTTCTGGGTCAATAGCTATATGTGCAGATTCACCACCAGCTGTGCTTTCCCAATCGTCTTCGCTGATTGAAAAACCATCTGTCCTGTGTGGAATTCTGATTGTAGAATTATCTTGTTGAGCGACATAAATTCGATATGGAAAGTCATTATCGGTAGTGACACGATAAAACTGTGAAGTCGGTTGATTACGATAGGTACTCCATGTTTCGCCACCATCATAAGTTACTTGTGCTCCACCATCATCACCAATAATAATTCGATTAGGATTCTCTGGAGCTATCCATAAATCGTGATGATCTCCATGAGGCGCTCGGTAGTTCCCAAATGTTTTTCCTCCATCAGTACTTTTATGATAACTTACATTTAAGACATAAACAGTATTAATATCTTTAGTATCAGCATAAACACGTGTATAATACCATGCACGTTGTCTTAGCTTTCTTTCGCTATTAACTTGTGTCCAAGTTTCACCGCCATTATCACTGCGGTATAAACCACCTTTATCTTTATTCTCAACAATAGCCCAAATACGTTGGTTATTTACAGGAGAAACTGTAACCCCAATAATACCTAGAATACCTTCAGGGAAACCTTTAGATGTTGAAATTTCTGTCCAAGTTTCACCACTATCTGTACTTTTCCATAATGCTGAACCTTCACCACCTGAACTTAAACTGTATGGTGTACGTTGAATTCTCCAAGTAGATGCATATAAAATTCGAGGGTTTGTAGGATCAATAATTAAGTCTACTACACCTGCATTTGCATTGGCAAACAAAGTTTTTTTCCATGTTTTTCCACCATCAGTACTTTTGTATACACCACGTTCTTCAGTTGGCTTATATATATTACCCATAACACCAGCATAAACTATATTATGATTAGTTGGATGAATGGCTATTCTAGGAATATGTCTAGATTTAGATAATCCCGATGCAGTCCATGTTTTTCCGGCATCAACACTCTTCCACATACCGTAACCTGATGATACATTTCCTCTAACCGTTTTTTCACCACCACCAACATAAATAACATTTGGATCGCTTTTAGAAACAGCGATTGATCCTATACTACCACCAAAATAACCATCAGAGATATTTTCCCATTGGCGGCCGCCAGTGGTTGTTTTCCAAATACCACCACCTGTAGCTCCAAAGTAAAATAGGTTTGGTTGATTTGGCACACCAGTTACTGCTGCACTTCGCCCACCTCTAAATGGACCTACGAGTCTATATTCTAGACCTTCATAATGAGATTCGTCAAAGTTTTGAGAAGAAATATCTATTGATAAAAACGACAGTAGTACAACTGCTAAAAAAGTGAATAAACGCATGAGAATTAAGGGTTAGTTTAGATTTTAAAAATAAAGAATATTAATTAGAAGTTCTGAAATATTGCCAATTTTAACTTTAGGTTTTAGCTTCATTTATTATTGAAGTATTTAGTTGGTTTGTAGCTTTTTTCAAAAAATAATACGTAACAATAGTGGCCAGTACATCTGCAATAGGAAATGACAACCAAATTCCCATTTCTTCAAAAAATATTGGTAAAATATAAATCAATGGTATGAAGAAAATTGCCTGACGAGTTAACGTTAGTATTAATGCCGGTAAAGCTTTCCCAATAGCCTGAAAATATGCTGCACCTATAAGTTGAAGCGCTAAAACAGGAATTGCTGCAAACGCTAATCGCATATTAGATGGTGTAATGTCTTGTACTGCTTTATCTGTGGTAAACCATTGTGTAATAAACTCCGGAAAAACCATTAAGATTATGAAGATGATCCCTGCAAGTAATGTTGCGTATTTAATGGCTGTGAAAATCACTTCTTTCACTCTGGCATATTGCTCGGCGCCGTAATTATATCCAGCAATTGGTATAAAACCTTGGGTAATTCCAAAAACAGGGAATAACGCAAACATTGACATACGCCCAACAATAGCGTATGCAGTTACTGAAGTTTCTCCGCCATATTTGTATAGAGCATTATTAACTAATAAGAATGTGATGCTTACTACTGCTTGTCTTGATAGTGTTACAAAGCCTAAAGAGCCAATCTCTGAAACAATTGGTTTGCTTAAACCAAAATGCGAGACGTTAATCTTCAGTTCTGAATTTTTAGACAAAAAATACCATAATATAAATATAAAGGATACTATATATGAGCCTGTTGTTGCCCATGCAGCACCAGACATTCCCCAACCTAATACATTAATAAAAATGTAGTCGAAAAGTAAGTTGCCAACTGATGGTATTAACATGGCATACATGGCAAATTTTGGTTTGCCTTCTGCCCTAATAACATTATTACCCATCATTACGAATCCTAGAATCGGAACACCATAAAGAATAATTTCGTAATAGATTTTTGCAGGCTCAAAGATGTTTCCTTTTCCTCCAAAAGCCGGGATAAGCTCATCTACAAAGTACAATCCAAAAATGGCAAATGTGATAGTAAACAGAAAGGTAAGCGTAATTTGGTTACCAAATGTTTTTAACGCCTTTTCTAAATTATTAGCTCCTAAAGCACGTGATATAATCGAAGAACCACCAACACCAATTGCCATACCTAATGCCGCAATAAAAAAGGAAACTGGCAAGACTACATTTATTGCAGCTATAGCAATTGAACCAATCCAATTTCCTACAAAAATTGTATCCACTAAAATGTTTAATGACATCACTAAGATGCCAATAGATGCAGGTATAGATTGCTTAATTAAAAGTTTAGAAATAGGCTCGGTTCCTAAATCTTGCGACGTCACTTTTGCCATTAAGCTATGACTTTTTCCGGCGTTTTAGCCCATTCTTCTATAATGTTTACTAATACTTGAGCAAAATCATCACGGTCATTCAGGCATGGTATAACTGTAAATTCTTCTCCACCAACTTCGTGAAAAATTTCTTCACCTTCCATCGCAATTTCTTCTAATGTTTCAAGGCAATCACTAACAAAAGCAGGTGTTACAATTGCCATTTTTTTAATTCCGTCTTTACCCATTCTCTCTATAGTTCTATCCGTATATGGTTTAAGCCATGGATCAAAACCAAGTCTAGATTGGAATGTCGTTGAATAGCTGTTGTTTTTTAACTTTAATTTTTTGGCAACATTAATGGTTGTGATTTCACATTGATGGCGGTAACAAAACTCATGTTGCTCGCTTCCTTTTTTAAAGCAACATTTACCATTCATTTTACAGTTACCTTTAGTGATATCGCTTTTACGAATATGACGCTCAGGCACGCCATGATAACTAAATAATATATGTTCGTAATCCAAACCATCTAACTGTTCTGCAATACTATCCGAAAGCGCATTGATGTAATCTTCTCTATTGTAAAAAGCAGGCGTTTTTGTGATCTTTATATTCGGAAAATGTTCCGATACCAATTCGTCTATTTTTACATCAATAGTCTCAGTAGTTGCCATCGCAAATTGTGGATATAGAGGTATGGTCTTAATCTCTTTACAGCCCTGATCAACCAACTCTTGTAAGCCTTTTTTAAGGGTTAAGCTACCGTAGCGCATTGCTAATGCTACTGGATAGTTTACCTTTTCTTTAACTTTATTCTGAAGACGTTCTGATAGTACAATTAATGGCGAACCTTCTTCCCACCAAATCTTTTTATAAGCCTTAGCTGAAGCTTTTGGTCTTGTGTTTAAGATAATGCCCTTTACTAATAGTGTACGTGCCCAAAGTGGTACATCGATAACACGCTCGTCCATTAAAAATTCACCTAAATAACGTTTTACATCTTTAGGTTCTGGTGTATCTGGCGAACCTAAATTGACTAGTAATATTCCTTTTTTCATAGCTTGCCTGAATGTTTCAGGATATTTATTTTCTTTTTCTGAGTAAAAATACAATTCAAATAATCAACTATATAAGATCTATTATAGACAAAATTTATAGTATTATTTTGATTGCCTTCTACACTGTTTTCTGAATGTATTTTTTTGGCGTTGTGCCATACTTCTTCTTAAATGCAGCAATAAAATGACTTGCTGTACTATAACCTACTTTTAAGCCAACCTCATTCACATTATGACGCCCTGATTCTAATAATTTTCGGGCAACCTCCATTTTGTAATCGAATAAAAATCCAAAAACAGTATCTCCATAAATTTGCTTAAACCCTTCTTTAAGTTTTTTAAGGCTCAATCCTATTTCGTCAGATAACTCTTGTAATGTGGGCGGCTCAGCCATCTTAGCAATAATAATATCTTTGGCTTGCCTTAGCTTTGCAATGTTTTGTTCATCGACCAAAAATGGACATTGTTCAATATCTGCATCCTCACTTCTATTAAAAAAGAGACTTAACAGTTCGTACGATTTTCCTTTAAAATAAAGTGACTTTATAGAATTATTTAGGTTAAAGTTTATCATCTGATTTAACACCACAGCCATTGACGGAATAATATTTCCGTCTTTATAATACTTTTTATCTCTATTATCATCCGATAAAAATGTAACATATGAAGCATCTTGTGAGAAAAGACGATGAAACTTTTCGATAGAAATAATCACAGATATCAACCAACAATTTGGTCTTACTTCCAGATGAATTGGTAAATCTCGTTGTGGATTGTACAACAACAATGATTTATCTTGGTGTATAGGTAAATGGTATGTGCCCTGATTAAAAACAAATGTAGCCTCGCCTTTTAAGCAAAAGTGGAACTGTATATAAGTGCTATTAATCTCTCGCTCAATAGTTACAATATTATCAGACTCGTTTTTGTACATAAGCACAAAAAAGCCATCTTCTAAAAGTGTTTCTTCAAAAGAACCTTCAGCGACATTTTTTGAGAGTCTATTTTCGAATTTCATTTTGTTGTTATTTAGAATCGTTCTAAACAAAAATCATCAAACTACCTGATTTTCCTGCAAAAATAAGGTATTTACTATATTTTCATCAAAAATAAACTTAAAAAACTTGAAACGATACTTTAAGTTCTTTTAGCGTTATTTTTATGATAGCTTGCTAATTATTTTTGTCGACATAAAATTATTTTGGCAAACTCGAATCTATTAATACGCTAGTGCTACAAAAAACTAAACACTTTTACGCTATTGGTCTCAGCTACAAAAAGGCTGACGCTGAAATTCGTGGTCATTTTAGTTTAAGTGATTCTTCTAAAAATTTAGTCTTAGAACAAGCTAAACAAACCGGCATTGATAGCTTACTATTAATATCTACTTGTAATCGTACGGAACTCTACGGATTTGCTGAGCACCCATATCAGCTTATTCACTTGCTTTGTGAAAACACTAAAGGAACAGTTGAAGAATTTCAAAAAGTAGCCTACGTTCAAAAGAATAGTGACGCCATAAACCATATGTTTAAAGTTGGTTCAGGGTTAGATAGCCAGATACTTGGTGATTTTGAAATTATCAGTCAAATCAAAGCCAGTGCAAAACGTTCTAAAAGAATAGGTTTACTAGATTCTTATTTAGACAGACTCGTAAACTCTGTAATTAGAGCGAGTAAACGCATAAAAACTGAAACGGAATTATCTTCGGGTGCTACGTCTGTGTCATTTGCTTCGGTACAATACATTTTGAATAATGTCAGTGATATTTCAGAAAAGAATATTCTGTTATTCGGAACAGGGAAAATTGGCAGAAACACTTGTGAGAATCTTGTTAAGCACACTAACAACTCTCATATTACGCTAATTAATAGAACAAAAACTAAGGCTGAAGCTGTTGCTGGTAAATTTAATCTTCTTGTAAAAAATTATGAAGATTTAGAAGATGAGTTGAACAGTTCAGATATCATCATTGTTGCTACTGGAGCTGAAAACCCAACTGTATATAAGTCATTGATTTCTAACAATAGTAAAAAGTTAATACTTGATTTATCTATTCCTAAAAATGTGAATGAAAATGTGACTGAGTTAGATAATGTAACTTTAGTACACATGGATGATTTAGCCAAAATCACTGATGACACATTAGAAAAACGTAAAGCTTTTGTTCCGGCTGCTGAAGCAATTATTACTGAGGTTATGGCTGAGTTTAATTCTTGGTTAGATACCTTAAAGTTTGTACCAACAATTCAAGCTATAAAGCATAAGCTTACTGATTTAAAAAATTCCGAATTCACTTCTCATAGAAAAAAAATCGAAGATTTTAATGAGGAACAAGCCGAACTCGTGACTAACAATTTAATTCAGAAAATCACTAATCAGTTTGCACATCATTTAAGAGAAGATTCTAATACTTCGGATGAGAGTTTAGAGCTCATCAAAAAAATATTTCAGTTAGAAACCAACACTAATGTCTAGAATAATTAGAATTGGCACACGCGATAGTCAACTCGCAATGTGGCAAGCTAAAACCGTACAATCACAACTTGAACATTTAGGGCATAAAACCAAAATAATCCCAGTTAAATCTACTGGAGATATTGTTTTAGACAAACCACTTTATGAGTTAGGTATTACAGGTATTTTTACCAAAACTCTAGATATTGCAATGCTTAATGGCGATATTGATATCGCAGTACATTCCTTAAAAGATGTACCTACGCTCTTACCAAAAGGCATTGTACAAGCTGCTGTTTTAAAACGTGGTAATATTAACGACACTCTTGTTTACAAAAACAATGAAGAGTTTCTTTCTGCTAAAGATGCGATAATCGCTACTGGCAGTCTTAGACGTCGTGCGCAATGGTTAAACCGCTACCCAACACATACCATCACTAACCTAAGAGGTAATGTAAATTCTAGACTAGAAAAGCTAGAAAACAACAATTGGAACGGTGCTATTTTTGCTGCTGCCGGATTGGGTAGATTAGGAATTAAACCAAAAAATGCCATTAACTTACATTGGATGATTCCTGCACCAGCACAAGGTGCAGTTATGGTAGCTGCGCTTGATGACGATGATGAGGTTAAAAATATCTGCTCGGAGATTAACCATAGAGATACTGAAATCTGCACCAGTATAGAACGTGAGTTTTTGAATCGACTCGAAGGTGGATGCACAGCTCCTATTGGTGCTATTGCGTTTATCAAAGACGAAGAAGTTAATTTTAAAGGTATTCTATTAAGTAAAGATGGTACTCGTAAAATTGAAGTCTCTAAAGTAACACCTTTAGGTAAACATGAAGATTTAGCAAAGTTTTGTGCTGATTATATTATTGGTAAAGGCGGAAAAACATTAATAGACCAACTGCAACGAAGCGACAAAAAAACTAATATCTATTCTACCAAAAAACTTACAGGCGACCAATTGCTATTGTTTCATAATGATGTGGTATGTCATAGTTCAGATGCTATCAAGATTAGTCTAAATCGCATCCCAAAGTCGGTTGTAAAATCTGAAATTAAAAATGTTATCATTACCAGTAAGAATGGTGTTGAAGCCCTTTTAACAAACTTTTCCGTTTCGGAATTACAGTTCAAAAATATCTATTGTGTTGGTCGAAGAACCAAAAAAATGATTGAAAACCGTATTGGCAAAGTAAAACATATGGCGTCTAACGCCAAGAAGCTTGCTGAATACTTAGTAGAATATATTGAAGGAGTTGAGGTTACTTATTTCTGTAGTGATTTAAGGTTAGATGATATTCCAAAAATTCTTTCAGATAACAATATTACAGTGAATGAGGTTGAAGCCTACCAAACTAAGTTTGATGCTGATAAGATTGAAGATAATTTAGATGGAACACTGTTTTATAGTCCATCGACTGTAGAAAGTTTTGTGAAACAAAATGCTACTGAAGGAATAGCATTTTGTATTGGTGAAACTACAGCTAAAGCTGCAAAACAATACTTTGATGATGTGAGAGTTGCCAAAGTACCAACTGTAGAAAGTGTAATTGAACTTGTTAATGAATACTACATTTAAAAGTATGATAAAAAACGACTTATTTCTTCGGGCATTAAAAGGCGAAACTGTTGAGCGCCCACCAGTATGGATGATGCGTCAAGCCGGGCGATACCTACCGGAGTTTATGGAAATAAAAAAGAAGTACGACTTCTTTACACGATGCCAAACACCAGAGTTAGCAAGTGAAATAACTGTGCAGCCTATTCGCCGTTATGGCATGGATGCTGCGATTCTGTTTAGTGATATATTGGTAATTCCTCAAGCCATGAATATTGAGGTGCAAATGAAACCTAATTTTGGACCTTATTTACCTCATCCGGTTCGTTCTCAAAAAGATGTTGACAATGTTATAGTCCCAGATGTTACTATCGAGCTCGACTATGTATACCAAGCTATAAAAGCAACAAAAGAAAAACTTAATGATGATATTCCTTTAATAGGTTTTGCAGGTTCTCCATGGACAATTTTGTGTTATTGCGTACAAGGTCAAGGCAGTAAAAACTTCGATAAAGCCAAACAATTCTGTTTTACAAATCCAGTAGCTGCTCATGAGTTACTTCAAAAAATAACAGATACGACTATTGCTTATCTTAAAGAAAAAGTAAACGCTGGCTGTAATGCTGTACAAGTATTCGATTCTTGGGGTGGCATGTTATCGCCTGTAGATTATCAAGAATTCTCGTGGCAATATATTCAGCAAATAATTGATGCATTAAAAGATGATGCTCCTGTAATTGCTTTTGGAAAAGGGTGTTGGTTTGCATTAGGTGAAATGGCTAAATCAGGTGCTTCTGCTTTAGGTGTAGATTGGACATGTTCTGCACGTAATGCACGTTACTTAACTGGAGGAAACATTACATTACAAGGTAATTTTGATCCAACACGGCTGTATTCACCACCATCTGAGATTAAGAAAATGGTACACCAGATGATCAGTGATTTCGGAAAAGATAAATACATTGTAAATTTAGGACATGGTATTTTACCAGACATACCTTTAGAAAATGCTAAAGCGTTTATAGATGCTGTTAAAGAATATAAAGCTTAGCTTTATAACTTTTGTAACACTGACTTAATTAATACGTCTTGTTTTTGGATAGTATAAACAAAACGAAATGATTCAAAATATATTTAAAGGATTACAAGTGTATTCAGGAGCTTATGGGCTTATTTCCAAACTTAAATTATGGAAATACTTTGTAATTCCTATGATTATAAGTTTGGTGGTATTTATTTTAATCTTTGCTGCCGCTTATGGGCTTTCAGATAATTTAGGTGCTTGGATCGCTAATATTTGGCCATGGGAATTTGGCAAAGAAACCTTTACTGCCATCTCTACATTTATTAGTGGAGTTGTGATTTTAGCATTAGGCATTATTGTCTATAAGCATGTTATAATGGCTTTGTCGTCTCCATTTATGAGCCCGGTTTCCGAAAAAATTGAAGCCTATTATACAGGAAAACCTGCCGAAAATTATACCAATACTACATTTACTAAACAATTGATTCGCAGTATAAGAATTGGTATACGAAACTTAGCAAAAGAGCTGATTTATACGCTTCCAATTTTACTGCTAAAGTTTATACCTATAGTAAACATATTTTCTACGGCCTTACTCTTTTTAGTACAAGCTTATTATGCAGGTGTGTCAAATATGGACTATACACTTGAGCGTCATTTTACATATCGCGAAAGCATTGCTTTTATTAAAAAGCATCGTGGTTTGGCAATAGGAAATGGTATTGGATTTTTGCTTTTACTATTAGTTCCTGTTATCGGTGTAATATTGGTTTTACCTCTCAGTGTCACCTCAGCATCTATAATTGCAGTTGATTTATTATTTGATGATGACGAAGGTGAAGATATTGGCTTTGTACCTTTTGAAGTAATAGAAAATAGATAATGATTGCTAAATTCGATGGTTTTGAAATAAGCCCAGTGCACGATGGCGACGCTTGGAAAATATGCAATTTGGTAGTTGCCAACGAAGACCGCTTTAAACGCTTCTTTCCTGTGACCTTGGAGAAAAATCAAACACCAACTTTATCGCAATACTTTGTGCAAGACAAAGTGAAACAATTTCAGAATAAAGAAGAATTTCTATTTACTTTAAAACAATCTGAAACTAGAAAATTAGCTGGACTGATTTATCTCAAAGAATTAGATTGGGATAAAAAGCAAGGCGAATTTGCGTATTGTATTGATTATAATTTTAAAGGACAAGGTTTAACTTCAAAATCTATAAAAGCACTTTCAGGGTATGCGTTTAATGAATTAGGATTAAAGACACTTCAGATTATTGCTCACAAAACAAACATAAGCAGTATCAAAGTTGCAGAAAAAAATGGATTTCAATGGGCAAAAACCTTGCCTGAAGCATATTCACCTCCAGGAGAAAACGCTTTAGATATGGAACTTTTTGAATTATACAATGAAAGATAAGTTTTACGCATACATCCAAAATCTTCAAGACCAAATTACTTCAAAACTTGAAGAGATTGATGGCCTGGAACGGTTTCAAGAAGATATATGGAAACGCCCAGAAGGTGGCGGCGGACGCACAAGAGTTATAGAAAATGGACGCGTTTTTGAAAAAGGAGGCGTTAATATTTCTGCTGTTCATGGGAAACTGCCAGTTACAATGCAGCAACATTTTGGTGTTACAGATGCAGATTTTTTTGCTTGCGGTTTAAGCTTAGTCTTACATCCAAAAAATCCTATGGTACCAACAGTGCATGCCAACTGGCGTTACTTCGAAATGTACGACTCCAAAGGTAATATTGCAGATCAGTGGTTTGGTGGTGGTCAAGACTTAACACCCTATTATTTGTTTGAGGAAGATGCCAAGCACTTTCATCAAGTTTGTAAAAAAGCTTGTGATAATCATAATTCCAATTTCTACCAGAAATATAAAGCGCGCTGCGATGAGTATTTCTATAATTCGCACCGAAATGAAGCCCGTGGCTTAGGTGGTTTATTTTTTGATTATTGCAAAAAAACTGATGATATGAGTATGGAAAACTGGTTTAACTTTGTAACTGAAGTTGGAGATAGTTTCCTCGAGGCATATGTCCCAATAGTTGAACGGCGCAAAGATATACAATATTCTGAAGCACAACGTAATTGGCAAGAAATACGCAGAGGACGATATGTTGAGTTTAATCTAGTCCATGACAAAGGCACTTTGTTTGGTCTTAAAACCAATGGTAGAATAGAAAGTATCCTTATGAGTTTGCCGCCACATGTGCAATGGGCTTATAATCATCACCCTGAAAAAGGTAGTGAAGAAGAAAAATTAATTAACGTATTACAAAACCCTATTGATTGGGCGTAAAGTTGAAGTTCACAACTTATAACTTTGTACTTTTAACTTATAACTTTGAAACATGTTTCCAATAAGAAGAAATAGACGATTAAGAACAAATGAAGCTATTAGAGGATTAGTTCGCGAAACTATAATCACACCTAACGACTTTTTAGTCCCACTTTTTGTGGTTGAAGGAAAAGGCATAAAAGAAGAGATTGCATCAATGCCAAATTACTATCGTTATAGTTTAGACTTATTGGTTGAAGAAGTAAAAACGTTATGGAATTTAGGTCTCAAATCTGTTTTACTATTCGTAAAGGTGGACGATAATTTAAAGGATAATAAAGGTACAGAAGCACTAAACCAAAATGGTTTGATGCAACGCGCTATAAAAACGGTTAAAGATACATGCCCAGATATGTTGGTAATGACCGATGTGGCATTAGATCCGTTTTCATCTTATGGCCATGACGGCATTGTCGAAAGTGGCAAAATCATAAACGATGCTACTGTTGAAGTTTTAGCCGAAATGAGTATTTCTCATGCTGAAGCTGGAGCAAATTTTGTTGCACCTAGTGATATGATGGATGGCCGTATTATTGGTATTCGTGAAGGATTAGACCAATCCAACTTTTTAGATGTTGGGATTATGAGTTATTCTGCTAAATATGCTTCTGCTTTTTATGGCCCGTTTAGAGATGCTTTAGATTCTGCTCCTGTTGATATGGCTAATGTACCAAAAGACAAAAAAACCTACCAAATGGACTTTGCAAATAGAGATGAAGCCATTAGGGAAACTGAAATGGATATTAACGAAGGTGCTGACATTGTTATGGTAAAACCAGGTTTGAGTTATTTGGATATTGTTCGAGATATCCGTAACAGTTTCGAAATTCCTATTGCGGTTTATCAAGTTTCGGGTGAGTATGCAATGCTCAAAGCAGCTGCGGAAAAAGGATGGTTAGACCATGATGCAGTTATGCTAGAACAAATTACATCAATAAAGCGTGCTGGTGCTGATATTATTGCAAGTTATTTTGCTAAAGATGTAGTTAAGTTATTACCATAAAGTTTCAATACAAACCTACTCGATAATCGAGTGAAAAAAGACATACCTCATATTGCGTTTCAACCTGGAGAAAAAGAAAACTTCGGTCTTGATATTATACCAATTGGTAAAATAAAAAGTCTTAAAGATAATTTCAACCATAATCCAGAGCAGCCTCATCAAATTAAATTTTATAATTTAATCTTCTTCACTGAAGGAGAAGGCCGACACTTTATAGATTTTAATTGGTTTCCTGTTCAAGAAAACACACTTATTTACCTTACTAAAGACCAAGTTAATGCCTTTGATTTTTCTTCAGATTTAAAAGGCTATTGTATGCTTTTCACTGAAGATTATTTTGTAAACAGTTTTTTGCATCTACCGGAAGATTTTGTGTTCCGGTTGTTTAATCCTCAATTATTTTCTCCAATCCTGCAAATCCCAAAACAATCAGATTTTAATAGCTATTTCAAGCTATTATTAAATGAGTTTAATCAAACCAATGGTTTTAATCAAAAGACCATTCTTGAGTCGCTTTTTGTAATTCTTGTCTCAAAAGCTGAATATTACAAGCAGCATCAAACGTTTCATATTAAAGATTCATCTCAAATTCAATTGTTTCAAAAGTTTACCAAACTACTAGAAGATAATTTTCACAAAACTAGAAGTGCCAACTTTTATGCTAACCAACTAGGTATAACTTATAAGCATCTTAATACCATTTCAAAAGCGTTAGTTAATAAAACAGCCAAACATGTTATTGATGATTATGTCATTCTACAAGCCAAACGTAACCTTATTAATTCTTCTATAAAAAGTACACAATTGGCATATAAGTTGGGTTTTGAAGATGCTACCAACTTTACAAAATACTTCAAGAAAAATACAGGTTTAACCCCAAAATCATTCAAAAACACACTTAAATAAATATTTAGGTTCGATTTTAACCATTTTTATTCTGGTTTTCATCTTTTAATAATTCTTGTGCTACTTCATCTTTGTACCAAACAAATAATAGTATGAAGAAAACGCTAACCATAGTTGTAATTGCACTTTTAATTACTGCATGCAACTCAAAACAAAAAGAAACAAAAGAAGAAATACAAACAGAACCTATGGAAACAACTAAAGAATTATCTAAAAAAGAAAAAGCTTCAGCTTTACTAACAAGTTTAGAAACAGGTGATAAAACACCTATTTCATATATCAATCCTAACAAATACATACAGCATAACCTAGCGGTTGGAGATGGCTTAGCTGGTTTTGGCGAGGTTATGAAAAATGCACCTGAAGGCGGATTTAAAGCAAAAGTTGTGCGCTCTTTTGAAGATGGAAATTATGCGTTTACGCATACCATTTATGACTTCTTTGGACCAAAAGTAGGGTTTGATATTCTCAGGTTTGAAGATGGAAAAATCGTTGAGCATTGGGACAACTTAGCAGAACTAACACCAGCAAACCCAAGTGGTCATACACAAACAGACGGTTCAACTGAAATTAAAGATTTAGATAAAACAGAAGTCAATAAAACACTAGTTAACGCCTTTGTAAATACAATTTTAGTTAATGGCGAGTTTGACAAAATGGCTAACTATTTTGATGGTGACAACTATATTCAGCATAACTCGATGATTGGTGACGGTTTATCTGGTTTAGGCAAAGCTCTAGAAGAAATGGCAAAAAATGGTGTAACTATGGTTTACGATAAGGTGCATAAAGTACTTGGAGAAGGCAACTTTGTATTAGTTGTTAGTGAAGGAAAATTTGCAGGACAACACACATCATTTTACGATTTGTTTAGAGTTGAAAATGATAAAATAGCAGAACATTGGGATATTATTGAAACTATTGCTCCTGAAGACACTTGGAAAAACACCAATGGTAAATTCAATTTTTAACCCATCATGAAAAAGATACTTTTTATCCTTTTATGTATTGGTTTGTTGAGCTGCTCTCAAAAACCTGAAATAATGAAACCATACGTTATAGAAATCACGACATTTAAGTATAAAGCCACAGTAAATGCTCATAACTTCTGGAAAGAAGATGCCAAAATTCAAGACATATATACTAGTAAACAACCTGGTTATATAAGTAGAGAAAGTGGCTACTCTGAAGAAACAAATGAAGTTTTAGTAGTTGTAAAATGGGAAACCATGACAGATGCAGATGCCTCTATGAAAAAATTTATGAGCGATGCTTCAGTCGTAGATTTTGCAAATATGATTAATGCTTCTACACTGAAAATGGCTAGATATAATGTAAAGTAGAATTACTTAAATTGATTGCATTAAAAGCAGTTTGGCACACGTACTGAGCTGCTTTTTTGCTGTATTAACATTACATCTCGCTAGGTTAATGCTAGGTTAACCTTAGCGATTTTCTTTTTTGTGTTAGTGCTTCACTATAGATTTGTGGTATCAATAAATCAAAAATCGAATAGTTATGAGAACATTAGACAACAATCAGATTACGGAAAGAGACCACAGAACTAAAGCGTACAATTGGAATTCAAAAAGACGTTACAGGTAATGGGTCTGAGTAACAAAACAGAGTTTATAACTTTCATCAATCAAAACAATCAATAACCATTAAACTCTGTTTTGTTTTTTAACTTGCTGTTTTTATGAAGAAAAAAATCAACCTTTTAATTATTGCCTCCATACTTGGATTAATTGCACTTTCTATTATTCAAGGGTATCTCATTAACAACACGTATAAGTTAAAAAAGGATGTATTTGTTACAGAAACAAAACGCTCAATCTCTCAAATCGATGATTTCTCACCTAAATTAGATTCTTTATCAGATTTTTGGCAAGAAAACTTCATCAATAAAGTTGTTGACTATAAGTTTGGTGCTGCTGATAAAACTGAGGTTATTAATAGTCTTAAGTTTGTTATCGACTCTATAAATGATACTTACAAATCAGAATACCAAAAAGCATTAGCGGAAAATAATATTCCTTATGGAATTAAATTCCACAAAAAAGTAAAGGCGATTATCATCACAGATTCTATTGCAACAGATACACTTTTTAATATTTTAAAAACATCTAAAAACATTGTTTTAGGCAACCGTATTTCTGAAGAAAATAGTATTGGGATAAGCACAACGAATTGGGAAACCGAACATACATCTACACGAAACATTAACGGAGAAAATAAATCTGTAGCCTTTATTCTTACATTTCAAACCAAAGATGAAATGGATATTGAAGGTTGGAAGCATATTGTTTTAAAGCAGATGTCAAGCCTTTTATTACTTTCTTTATTCATCTTCGCCTTAGTTATCGGATTACTGTATTATTCGATTAAGAGTCTAATTACCCAAAAGAAAATTGCAGATATTAAAACTGATTTTGTAAACAACATTACCCATGAGTTAAAAACACCTTTAGCCACATTAACCCTAGCTACAAAAATGCTCAAAAATGATGAGCTCAAACAACAACCTCAGCACATTAATAATACTGTTAGTACTATCGAGCGCCAAAACAAACGTTTGCAAAAACTCATAGATCAAGTGATGGATAATAGTTTGGGTTATCGAGAGATTGAACTCAACAAAGAATCTGTAAATACTGAAGACTATATCAATACGGTTCTAGATGATTTCTTGTTATCAGTGAAGTCTAAAAAAGTAAACTTGACTCGAAATTTTTCTGTCGTTCAACAATCTATACATATTGATAAATTCTATATCACTACTGCCATTTTAAACATACTCGAAAATGCGGTAAAATATTCTGGAGATGAAGTAAATATTAGGTGTGATATTAAAAGTGATAGTGAGTTGAAAATTAGTATTATGGATGATGGTGTAGGCATTTCACAAACTAACTTAAAGCAAATTTTTGATAAATTTTACAGAGCAGGCAACAAGGAAATACATAACGTTAAAGGTCTTGGTTTAGGTTTGTATTATACCAATCAAATTATTAAAGCGCACAACGGAAAAATTGAAGTAAAAAGTAAAGAACATAAAGGGTCGACCTTTATATTAACACTTCCTTTTAAATAAAAAGTCTATACCTATGAAGCATATTTTACTAGCTGAAGACGACTTAGATTTTGGAAACATCTTAAAGCAATATTTAGAAATTTCTGGATATAAAATCACATGGGCTAAAGATGGCAAAGAAGCTCTAGAATTATTTAAAAAAGACGCTTATAACATCTGTGTTTTTGATGTTATGATGCCAAAAATGGATGGCTTTACCTTGGCAGAACATATTATTGAAATTAATCCTGAAATGCCATTTATATTCCTTACGGCACGTAAACTAAAAGAAGATAAAATTAAAGGCCTTAAACTTGGCGCTGATGATTATGTTGTAAAACCTTTTGAAGCTGAGGAGTTAGTCTTAAGGCTCAATAATATTCTAAAACGTACCGAAAAAGCATCTAATCAGTTACAAGAAACCGAGAAGCTTCAGATAGGTAACTATAATCTAGACTCAAAACGCCTAGAGTTAACTTGTGGTGATTACAAAAAGCAATTGACACAAAAAGAAGGCGAGTTGATTACGTTTCTTTTCAATCATAAAAATCAATTACTTAAGCGTGAAGACATCTTAAATGCCGTATGGAAAAATGATGATTTTTTCTCTGGAAGAAGTATGGATGTTTTTATTAGTAGACTTCGTAAATACTTTAAACTAGACACTTCTATACGTATAGAAAGCATACGAAATGTAGGCCTAGAGTTTAAGGTAGGTTAATGCACTTTACCACTTAGGTTAATGATGGGTTAACGGTTCCGTTTTTCTTTTTTGATACTTCTCCGCTACATACATTTGTATCATAATCATTTAAAAATCGGACAATTATGAATTTTTCAAAAACAAAACAACGCGTAGAACGTATTAGAATTACAAACCCTAAAAAAGGTATTTATTTTACCGCTATAGCATTACTATTTGTTATGCTATCATCAAATGCACAAAGTGCTCCGGAACCACCTTTACCGCCAGAAACTCCAAAAACTACAACAAGCAAATCGTATTCAGTATCCATTGAAAATGATGACGATGAAGCGACTAATAGTTCTGTGTCAATTTCACAGTCTGATGATGCCTATAAGTTTAGAGCGAGTTACCACAAATCGAAAAATGAAGGTGTAAAAAAATTACTGCTTGAGAAACTAGGTAAAAAAGGACTAAAAGTAAGTGGCAGCACCTATACCTGGTCTGATAACTCTGGCGGCGATGACGTGTTTGAGTGCAAACTTACAAATGGTCGTTTACGTATGTACTTAGACTTGGATTACGCATCAGATACATTCTCAAATAAGATTAAAATTCTGGGGCAAGATTTAAAATACTTTATATCTGGTTCAAGCAAAGAAAAGGAAGATGCTAAAAAGTTGGCTAGAGCCCAACGTGAATTGGAACGTGCCCAACGCGACTTAGAAAGAGCCAAAAGAGATTTAGAACGCTCAAAAGAGAATTAAAAACCATAGATTAAGGAATATTCTATAAATTAGCCATTAAATAAAATTATTTAATGGCTTTACTCGTTTTTTACGCGCTTATTTCAATATTCTTTTCGTTTTTATGCTCCATTTTAGAAGCCGTTCTTTTAAGTATTACACCAACGTTTCTTAATCTGAAGAAAAAAGAAGGTAAAGCTTACGCTAATGATTTAGAAATTCTAAAGAAAGATGTAGACAGACCACTTATCGCCATCCTAACACTTAATACTATTGCACATACTGTAGGCGCAATATTAGTTGGTGTGCAAGCAAAAGTCGCTTATGCAGAAATATATGGCTCTCAGACACGTTCAGTTTTTGGAATTGAATTTACCGAGGATATTATGGTTGGTGTTGTCTCCACAATTATGACTATTCTAATCCTTGTTGCCTCAGAAATTATCCCTAAAACTATTGGTGCAACATATTGGAAAAAGCTAGCCAATTTTACCACAAAAGCGCTCAACATACTCATATTTGTATGTAAATGGACAGGCCTACTGTGGGTGTTACAATTATTCACCAAACTCTTTGGAAAAGGTGCTCATGGCGAAAGTGTATTGAGCCGTGAAGATTTTTCTGCGATGGCGCAAATAGCCGAAGACGAAGGTGTGTTTGAAGAATCTGAAAGTAAGGTTATTAAAAACTTACTCACGTTTAAAGATGTTCAGGCTAAGGATATTATGACGCCTCGTACCGTTATGAAAACCGAAGACGAAACCACAAATGTTGAAACCTTTTTTAATGCCAATTCAAATATTAGATTTTCAAGAATTCCCGTATATACAGGTAATTCGGATAATATTACAGGACTAGTTCTTAAGGATGATGTTTTCAAAGAAATGGCTTTCGGAAATGGTGAAAAGTTACTGTCAGAATTAAAAAGAAATATTATCATAATAAATCGCAGTCTACCAATCCCTAAACTTTTTGAACAATTAGTAGAAAGCCGAAACCATATGGCACTTGTGGTAGATGAATATGGTTCGGTAAGTGGTTTGGTAACTATGGAAGATGTTATAGAAACACTTCTTGGTCTCGAGATTATGGACGAAAGTGATAATGTATCTGACTTACAAATGCTTGCTCGTAAAAGTTGGGAAACAAGAGCAAAACGTCTTGGTATCATTGAAGAAGATAATTCCGATAAATAATGCAGTCTTGTACCATTGAAACACCTATAGGATATGCCAAAATTAGCGGTGATGAAAATGGCATTTCGTCAGTGACCATAATGGACAACGATGAAAAACCAACTGATCCAATTCCAGAACACTTATTAGATTGTGTTACTCAGTTAAAAGAATACTTCTCAAATAATTTAAAAGCTTTCGATTTAAAATTAAATCCAAACGGTACTGATTTTCAGAAAAAAGTTTGGCAACAATTACAACAAATCCCTTATGGCAAAACCTATTCTTATCTCGAATTGAGTAAACAATTAGGTGACCCCAAAGCAATACGCGCTGTGGCTAATGCAAATGGTAAAAATCCTTTATGGATAATTGTACCTTGCCATCGTGTTATTGGTACAGATGGAAGTTTAACAGGTTACGCTGGTGGATTGTACCGAAAACAATGGTTACTTAATCATGAAAGCGAATACAAACAACAAACTTTGTTTTAATGTATAAATCTGGCTCTGCTTTTTTAAGGAGGTTTATGAAACCTTCAACGATTTACAAATACTTGTTTAATTGGTCACCAATGTACAGCCGTAGTACTGCCAAACTTATAGAAGTAAGTGAAGATTTACACTATGTAAAAATTAGAATGAAACTCAACTGGAAGAATCGCAATTATGCGGGTTCTATTTTTGGTGGAAGCATGCTTTCTGCAACCGACCCGATTTATATGGTGCAATTAATACAAATTCTTGGTGATGATTATGTGGTTTGGGATAAATCTGTAGAAGCGCGATACAAGAAACCTGCCAAATCAACTATTTTTGGTGAGTTTGTTTTTACAAAAGATGAGATCAAAACTATAAAACAAGATGTGTCAAAAGCAAATGAAATCGATATTATAAAAACGATGAGCCTCATTGACGAAAAACAGAATATAATCGCTACTTTTAAGAAAACACTTTATATAGCTGATAAGACGTTCTACAAGGAAAAACTTAAGACGCGCAAATCAAAATAACATAAAATGAAATTCCTAAAAAAACTCTTCAAGTTTCTAATTGTCTTTTTTGGTTTATTGGTGGCTGTCCTTTACATCACCGATACCGATTATTTACTAAAAGCTGTTAGAACCATCTATTTTAGAGGTCATACTACGGCATACTTAGAAGATTATAAGCATTTCGATAATCAACCAATTGCTGCAAGCGATAATCCACAACCATGGGCAAATCATAAAGCTTACAATACAGCAAAAACTACTGACCGACTAGCTAAGGCCAATAAAGATTGGGGTACAGTTGCTTATGTGATCATAAAAAATGATAGCATTTGGTTTGAAGAATACTATGATGGTTTTGAAGAAGATTCTAAATCCAATTCATTTTCTATGGCAAAAAGTTATGTGTCTGGCCTTATGGGAAAAGCCATAATGGAAGGTCACATTAAGAGTTTAAATCAACCTGTTTGCGATTTTCTACCTGCCTTTTGTGACGGCAATGCTGCTAAAATGACCGTTGGTGATCTGAGCAGTATGGCATCAGGTACCAATTGGGACGAAGCCTATTATTCGCCATTATCAATTACTACACGTGCTTATTTTGATGATGACTTAGCAAAGGTAATGAACGGCTTAAAAGTTGTTGATGAGCCAGGTACAGCGTTTAAATATGCAAGCGGCGATACTCAAATGCTTGCCATGGTCATTGAAGCTGCTACAGGAAAAAAATTATATGACTATTTTGAAGAAAGTTTTTGGAAACCCTTAGGAAGCGAAAGCGATGTGCTTTGGCAAGTAGATAGTGAAGGCCATGATCTAGTAAAAGCCTATTGTTGCATTGCTGGTAACGCCAAAGATTTTGCACGTTTTGGAAAACTTTACAAAGACTTTGGCAAGTGGAATGGAAAGCAGATTTTGGATTCTGCATTTGTAGTTAAATCTATAAGGCCACGTTTCCCAGTTAGCCCAGAATATGGATATGGTTGGTGGTTAAAGGATGTTAATGGTAAAAACTTCAAAATGATGCGTGGACATTTGGGGCAATATGTTATTATTCAGCCAGAAGATAATGTTATTATTGTACGGCTTGGCCATCAAAAATCTCCTGATGCAGGTATTGGAGCTTTCACCAGTGATATTACTTTATATATAGAAGAAGCTTATAAAATGATGAATAATTAGAAATATGAAATACTTAAAACTACTACTATCTTTCGTTCTAACAGCAGCAGTATTTTATGCTCTAAATACGAAGCTGGGCAGTATTCCTCCAGTCGGAAAATTTTTAGCACCTAACCAAGGGGTTTGGCAAAATGAAGGTGATGAGGTTATTTCTGGAGAGGTGAATATTCCTGAACTTTCAGATGAGGTTAAGGTCCATTACGACAAACATATGATTCCGCATATTTTTGCGGAAAATGACAAAGACTTATATAAAGCTCAAGGGTATATAACTGCAAAACATCGGCTTTGGCAAATGGAGTTTCAAACCTATGCCGCTGCTGGTCGTTTATCTGAAGTCTTTGGTGAAGGTGCTTTAAACTATGACCGAAGTCAACGTCGTAACGGAATGCTATTTGGTGCAGAAAATAGTATGGAAGTTGTAAAAAAAGACCCTGAAGCCCTAGCGCTACTAGAATCATATGCTGCTGGAGTTAACGCATACATTAACACGCTTACTCCTGAAAACTATCCTGTAGAATACAAACTACTCGATTACAAACCTGAACCATGGACCGCAGAAAAAACAATGCACTTACTAATGTATATGACGGACATGCTTTGTGGTCGCGATTACGATTTAGAATTCACAAATACCTTACAAAAGTTTGGTAAAGAACGTTTTGACCTCCTATTTCCTGACTTTTTTGATGTTGTTGACCCTGTTATTCCGAAAGAAACTGATTGGAGTTTTATAGACACAGAAATCACAAAATTACCTGAAAGTGAGATGGCAACAGATTCTATTTCAGTTTCAGAAATTATGGATAAACCTAATCCAAGAAATGGAAGTAATAATTGGGCAGTAGCTCCAAAAAAATCTACTACAGGTAATGCTATTTTAGCCAATGACCCGCATCTAGGTCTTAATCTTCCAAGCATTTGGTTTGTAATGCAACTTTCCACTCCAGACCATAGTGTTTATGGTGCAACACTTCCGGGTGCGATGGGCGTTATTATTGGCTATAATAAGGATATAGCTTGGGGTGTTACAAACGCTACTCGCGATGTTAAGGATTGGTATAAAATAGAATTTGAAAACAACAAACGAGACACCTACAGACACGATGGGCAGTGGAAAAAAACCAGAGTTAGGTTAGAAGAAATAAAGATTAAAGGAAAAGAATCCTTTATCGATTCTGTAATATATACGCATCATGGTCCTGTTAGCTACGACAAAAATTTCAGGAGTGATGATGAGTTAAAAGGTTATGCCATGAAATGGGCTGGACATATGGGACATAATTTTACCGACTTGTTTTACAAGCTAAATCGAGCAAAAAATTATGAAGATTATGTCAATGCTACCAAAAATCATGTAGCACCTGCGCAGAACTTTATATTCGCTTCTAAAACAGGAGATATTGCACTTTGGATTCAGGGTAAATTTCCTAATAAGTGGAAAGGTCAAGGTAAGTTTTTACTAGATGGAAGTAATCCAGATCACGATTGGCAAAGTTTTATACCTTCAGAATTTAATGCGCATTCGAAAAACCCCGAGCGTGGTTTTCTGAGTTCAGCAAATCAGCATCCTACTGATTCTATGTACCCGTTTTATGTGTTTAACGATGGCTATGAAACCTATAGAAATAGGATAATTAATAACTTTTTTAAGTCAAAAGAAAAGTTTGGTATTGAAGATTTTAAAGCCCTTCAAAACAATAATTATAACCTAAAAGCTAGTGAACTATTACCCACAATGCTCAAGAATTTAGATGTTTCAAAACTAAACGATGAAGAAAAAGACATGTTGGATGTTTTAAAGAACTGGAATTTTGACAATTCAATAGAACAAAAAGCGCCGAGTATCTTTAGAAAATGGAATAGAGAGCTCTATACCTTATTATGGGATGAATTTGATGTTGAAGATGAAAGCTTAAAATGGCCTTTTACATACCAATACATTTATATGGTTAATAATTATCCTGAAGATGATTTTATGGATATAGTTGGCACGCCAGAAAAGGAGACTGCTAAAGATCTGTTCTTACTATCATTTAAAGAAACCGTAAAAAATTTAAAACTATGGGAAGCAGAAAAGGGAGATTATAACTGGCAGAATTATAAAAACTCTTATGTTGGACATTTACTGCAAGCTTTACCGGCGTTTTCTAGAACCAACATTCCTATTGGTGGAGATGGTAGCTCTGTAAACGCAATGACAAGCAATCATGGTCCATCCTGGCGAATGATAGTAGAAATGGGCGATACACCAAAAGCATTTGGGATTTATCCCGGTGGTCAATCTGGAAATCCAGGAAGTAAATACTACGATAATTTTATAGATGATTGGGCCAAAGGCAATTACTTTCAGATTGAATTTATGCAGTCTGAAAACGATGACGCGTCTATAATTTCTACCCAAACTTTAACACCAAGTAACTAATGAAAAAGAATAGTCTCAATTTTATTATAACAATTATATTGGCATTTTTACTATCTCAAGTTTTACCATGGTGGTCTGTGATGGTTGCTAGTTTTATTTCAGCTTTACTAATCTCTCTCAACAAATCAGCTGTGTTTTTTATTCCATTTTTAGCAGTATTAGTTTTTTGGACGGTGCATGCCTTTATTCTAGGAAATGCTAATGATTTTATTTTAGCAAAAAAAATAGCCGTATTATTATCTTTAGGTGGTAATCCTTATGTATTAGTGCTAGTTACAGGAATAGTTGGTGGCTTAGCTGCTGGTGTTTCTGCTCTATTTGGAAAACAACTTTCGCTTGTATTTAAATCTTAATCTAAATCTTTCATGATTTCTAAATTGAATCTAGAAAACATTCTATTTCTTGATATTGAAACTGTACCTGAAACCGAACAATTTTCTGAATTAGACGCTGCTAAACAATTACTTTGGGATCATAAATCTCAATACCAAAGACGCGATGAATTTACTGCTGAGGAATTCTATAATCGTGCAGGTATATGGGCAGAGTTCGGGAAAATAATCTGTATTTCTGTAGGTTATTTTAATATTGAAGGTGATATCCGTCATTTTAGAGTTACATCTTTCTACGGTGATGAGGTTAAAATTCTAAAAGACTTTAAAAGTTTACTCATCTCACATTTTAGTCAAACCAAACATCTACTATGTGCTCACAATGGTAAAGAGTTTGATTTTCCATATATCGCAAGACGAATGATTATTCATAATATTGAATTGCCATATAAACTAAATTTATTTGGTAAAAAACCTTGGGAAGTTCCACATCTAGACACGCTTGAGCTATGGAAGTTTGGCGATTATAAAACCTATACATCGTTAAAATTATTAACCCATGTATTAGGTATTCCATCTCCAAAAGATGATATAGACGGTAGCGATGTATATAATGTCTATTACAAAGAAAATAATTTAGATCGTATCATTAATTATTGCGAAAAAGATACTATTGCCGTTGCGCAAATATTATTGCGCCTTAGAGGTGATGAACTTCTAAATGAAACTGAAATAAAGCACATATAAAAAAGCCCAGATTTAAAATCTGGGCTTCCTTTTTTAACCAATATTCATTTATTAATTTTTAATAAACTTCTTTGTAATAATCTCGTCTCCATCATTTACTTTGATGAAGTACATACCTTTGTTAAGATTACTAACATTAATTATACCTTCAGATTTACCTGTAGATACTGTTTTACCTTGAATATCTACAATAGAATAACTAAACTCGTCTTCTAAGTAAGGTATACTAACATTAATAGTACCTCCTGTAGCTGGATTTGGATATAATCTTATATCAGTCTCAGTAATTTCAACACTATCTCTGTAGCCTACAATATCTAGTTTATCGTTATTCCCTTTTGATGAGCCAGAAATACCAGTGATTGTAACTTGATCAATAAATATCTGATCTTGATTACCTGAAGCATCATTTTGGAATCTAAATCCAGAATTTACAGCAAAATTATATTGGGCTGGTGTAATTGTAACTGTAGCATTATAAAATGTATTATTGTCAATATCAACACCTCTAGTCCACGTTTGTACGGTACTCCAAGTAGAACCATCAAAGAATCTTAACCAGAAATCCTCACCATTCTCCATACTAAACACATAGAAGTAGAAGTCCACTTCTACAGAAGTAAACGATGTGACATCAATATTTGACAAGGTCATTGAAGAAGCAACACCAGAATTATCTCGAATTCTTATAGAGAAATTACCTTCAAATGAGTTTGCAGAGTTAACTCTAGCACAATCACTTCCACCGTCAATCCAGCCGTCAAAACCAGTTTCGAAGAAACCTTCATTTAAAATCACATTAGACGTACTACATGGTGCACAGAAAGAACCACCACAATCTACGCCGGTTTCATCTCCATTTTGAATACCATCAGAACACGTTGGAGCAGCTGGCTCTTCTAATCTAATGTTATCAATGGCTATATCAGCTTGCCATGTGCTACCTACAAATCTGTTAAATCTCAATTGAATACTACTTCCTGTGTAAGCAGATAAATCTATATCTACTGATAGCCACTGGTTACCTTGATTTCCAGTTTGGTTCCATAAGCTTGTCCAAGATGCGCCTTCATCGTCACTTACTTCTAAGTCTATTGAACCCATATCTGCAGCTCCAAACATATGATAATTAAAGCTAAAACTAGGAGTAGATAATCCTGACAAATCAAAACAAGGTGACGTAATAATTGCACGTTTATTAGGATAACCTGTACCATTTACTGAAGCTTCTACATAAATATAATTGCTGCCTTCGATGGCACTCGACGGACCTGTATTGTTGGATGGCGTTCCATTCGCGTCAACTAACCAATCTAAATCATCAGCGCTTGATTGGGTCCATGCACCTATTCCACCTTCAAAACCTTCTGAATACGGGAATGTTGTTATACCGCCAGAACATCCATTTGACGGTTCTGAAACATTAACAGTTCGTGTCACTTGAGTTGCTGCATTACCAGCTGCATCGCTAACATTGTATGTTACAACATAAGTACCAGCAACGCCTGTATTTACAATGTCACCACCTATAACAATGTTTGCCGAAATATCACCATCTATATTATCAGAAGCTGTTGCACCTTGCTCCGTGTATGTATCACCTACGGTTAAGTTTATTGTAGATGCGCCAATTAATGTAATTACCGGTGCTGTTGTATCTGGATTTACATTAACGGTTCGTGTTACTTGAGTAGCTGCATTACCTGCAGCATCACTAACATTATATGTCACAATATAAGTGCCTGCAATACTTGTATTCACAGTATCGCCACCTACTACAATATTAGCTGAAATATCGCCATCTACATTATCTGTGGCTGTTGCTCCTAGCTCGTTATAAGTATCTCCAATATTAAGGTTTACTGTAGATGAGCCATTTAACGTAATAACAGGTGCTGTAGTATCTGCATTTACATTAACGGTTCGTGTTACTTCTGTTGCCGCATTACCAGCAGCATCACTAACATTATAAGTTACAACATAAGTGCCAGCCACATTAGTATTCACTGTATCACCACCAATAACAATATTTGCAGAAATGTCGCCATCTACATTATCTGTAGCCGTAGCACCTTGCTCGTTATATGTTTGGCCTAAGTCCAGATTCACCGTTGATGATCCGTTCAAAGTTATAACTGGAGGTGTTGTATCTGGTCCTGAACCTTCTATTATAATAGTATAATCTTCAACCTCACCATAAGTGAATGAATCACATGGACCAACATTAGCATTGTAGCTTAATGTTACTCTCATTCTTGTTGCTGCTTCAGTTGCGCCTGCTGGCACAGTAAATGATCCCGATACCGGTGTTGCTTGCGTTGGTGTTTGTGTAAATACTTGTTCGCCTGCATCTGTGAAATCACCATCTCGGTTATAATCTATCCATACGGAATAGCCTTCATTATATAAAGTCCCTGTCCATGTAGGCGTAATAGTTACGGTATACTGAGTTTCTTTGGTTAAAGTTGTTGATATACTGGTAAAGTCAGAGTAGAACTGAGCTCCTGATGAATTATCAATTGTATTTAATTGCACTCGACTAATAAATTCATCATTAACATTAGAACTTTGAGAACTACAATAATTCAATTGTACGTCTAAGGTCGTAAAAACAATGGAACTACTATAAGAAGACGTGCTACTATCTGGACATCTGCTTCGAACTTGAGCTTCATACTCGGTTAAAGCTGATAAACCTGTAACAGAACTGGAGATTCCGTTTACAGCAATGGTTGTCCAGGTAGACGTTCCTGTTTGTCTGTATCTTAAATCGTAGGAAGCACCTGGAACTGCATCCCAAGATAAGGTTGCCGAGTCATCTGTAATAGCTGAAGCCGATAACCCTGTTGGTGTAGTTGCATTACAATTAACTTGTCCTGCAATTGTAAAATTGCTATTAGAAATATCGAAGAATACATTACCATTACCCTTAACCATAATTCTATTCTGATTACCTTGGTTATTAGGAACTAATATATCATGCGAACCATCATTTGGTACATTAGAAGCTAGTGCAATTGGGTAAGTATCACCACCATCAGTAGATAAGAAAATATCTACAGTTGAAGCATTAACACCATTACCTGTGGTCCCAGCCACATCCCATGTAACTGTCTGGGTTGTACCCGCATTCCAGGTCACGTTTGTATTTGGTGAATTAACAACAAAAGGTCCCGCTGTACCATTAACCGTTATTACAACATCATCACTATTATTAGTTGCACCACCTGCTCTATTGTCTCTAACAGTTAACCTAAAGTTTAATGTTCTTGCAACATTTGGTACTGCTTCCCATTGCCATGAGGTTGCTCCTGTTTTTACAGTTGACAAACGAGGGAAATATCTTTTATTATCTGTTGTAGGGTTAAATGATCTAAATGCAACACCTGTTGTGGCAGTTGTACTTGGGTAAGTTGTGGCTGCATTATTTTCATCTGCTTGTTCCCAACAATATGTCAATACATCTCCAGGATCTGCATCAGAAGCAGTACCTTCCAAAACAAAAGGTGTTCCTCTTGGAATTGTGTAATTAGGACCTGCATTTACAGTAGGTACTGCATTACCTGTATTTGTATTAGTTTGACAACTTGTAGTCTTAACATAATTTGTTACTTGCTGTATTGAAAACCAGTGAAAATATGGGTCACTATTCTGTTGCACATCTGTTGCTCCTGTAATACCTGCATAACCCATAATAGTGGTTCCACTTCCAGGTTCGAAATGTGCATTGGTTCCTTCATTTCTAAAAGAAAATGTATGGTTACCACCAAACTGGTGTCCTAACTCATGGGCCACATAATCTACATCGAATGGATCACCTTCTGGAGTTGAACGCGATGTAAATGCACTACCTTTTTGTCCGTTAACACATACACAACCGATACAACCTGCATTTCCATTATCTGAAGCTCTAGCAAATAAATGACCTACATCGTAATTAGCTTCACCTATTATACTTGTTAATGTACTTTGTACTTGACTATTAAAGCTACCATTAGAATATGGATCTGTACTAGCATTAGTATAAATAACATCATCAGTATTAGCAATTAATACCATTGTTACGTTAAAGTCATTCTCAAAAATACCATTAACTCTTGTCATTGTAGTATTAATAGCCGCCAGAGCCAATGCTTTTGTCCCACCATGATAACTAGTATACTCACCAGTTGTAGAAACTGCTAATCTATAAGTACGTAATGTACCATCATCAGCATTTCTTAAGTTAGAGCTATCTCCATTAATAAGCGAGTTTGCTTGGGCAGTAACCTCACATTCAAAACTATCTTGTTCTGGTTGCTTATCTTGTCTTTTATACACTGCATATTGGGATAGGTCATTTGTATAAGGCTCAATAAATGAAGCCGGTTTATCTGACGATAAGCGCATACTTTGAAGACCTAAAGGAGAAACACTGAAACGTATTCTGTCTGCAGGATCATCAACGCCTTGACCAGCATAAGATTTAATTCCAGGATACCTAGCAGCCAATTCTGGATGCATCACTGATGCTTCTACGATTCTAAAGCGTTCAAACTGTCCTTCTTCATTAGGAAATGATACAATGACATTAGATTGTCCACTAAATTCTCCTCTCTTGGGAGCTTGAGATAATAGCGATTTTAAACTGTTAAGGTTTAAAGAATACACTTCGTTTTTTGGAAGATTTTTTCTGCTCTCTTTAACATCAAAAGAGTTGGCTGTTTGTTTTTGCCAAAGGGAATTTTGTGCAAAAGCAAAACTCACACTTAAAGCAAAAACGATAAGTAAAATTTTTCTCATGGATTGATAGTTTTTGTTAAAATTCATCATCAAATTATCAAAAAAATATTAATCTATTAAGTTTTAAAACTACGTTTTTTCCAAATTGTTAATAACTAAATTCGATTACGGTTTTCCCGTAGTATGATTGACGAAAAGTCCTACGTGTTTTTACTTAACTTATTGTTTTTCAAATAAAAAAAGTCCAGATGTATACCTGGACTTTTCCTATTAACGAAGTTATTTTTGAATTATTTCTTCATCAGTTTTTGCATTTTACTAAATCCATTAGAGCTTATAATGTTTATCATATAAACCCCATCGTTAAGTCCTGAAATATTGATCTGTTTTTCTGACGAATTAGTATCAACAGACCATCTTGACTCTTGTACTACTTTACCTGTAAGATCATAAATTCTCATTGTAATATCAACAGGGCCATTTTGAGTATCTAATCCTAAACTAACATTGACATTTGCACCTGCTGGATTTGGATAAAACTTAACTGAATTTTCAATAGTTTGAATATCATCAGCCAAATCAATGATTACTTCATCTACTTTAGTTGATACTGAACTGCTTAGATTAACATTATCAATAGCAATATCAGCTTGCCAAGTACCTCCGGTAAGTCTATTAAATCGTAGCTGTATACTATTACCAACATATGATGATAAATCTACATTCTGTGATAACCACTGATTCCCTTGATTACCTGTCTGACTCCATAATGTTGTCCATGATCCGCCATTATCATTACTTGCTTCTAATGCTATACTTCCCATATCGTTACTACCAAACATATGGTAATTGAATGAGAACGAAGCACTCGATTGTGATGATAAATCATAACATGGAGAGGTAATAATTGCTCGCTTATTAGGGTAGCCTGTACCATTCCCTGAGGCCTCTACATAAATGTAGTTACTACCTTGTACCGCACTAGATGGTCCTGTGCCGTTCGATGGCGTACCATTAGCGTCAACTGTCCAATTTAAATCATCTGCATTTGACTGAGACCAATCTCCTATCGAACCTTCAAAACCTTGTGTATAAGGATACGATGTAATACCTCCGGAACATGATGGTGTAGTTACGACACCATCCGTTAAGCTAATGTCATCAATGGCAACATCAGCTTGCCATGTGCCTCCAGTAAGTCTATTAAATCGTAACTGGATACCACTTCCAATATATGCTGCTAAATCTATATTAACAGTCAACCATTGGTTACCTTGGTTGCCTGTTTGACTCCATAAACTTGTCCAAGATGCACCTTCGTCATCACTTACCTCTAAGCTTACTGAACCAGCATTTGTAGAACCAAACATATGATAATTGAATGAGAATGTTGCCTCAGATACTGAAGATAAATCGAAACAAGGAGATGTTATAATTGCGCGCTTATTAGGGAAACCTGTACCGTTTCCTGAAGCTTCTACATAAATATAGTTACTACCTTGCACTGCACTAGATGGTCCGGTATTATTTGATGGTGTTCCATTCGCATCAACTGTCCAGTTTAAATCATCAGCACTTGACTGTGTCCATGCTCCAATTCCACTTTCAAATCCTTCAGAATAAGGGAATGTAGAGATTCCTCCTGAACAACCATTTGCAACTTCATTGACATTTACTGTTCGTGTCACCTGCGTTGCAGCATTTCCTGCTGCATCACTTACATTATACGTTACAACATATGTGCCTGCTACGTTTGTGTTTACTGTATCACCACCTATAACAATATTAGCTGTGATGTTGCCATCTATATTATCAGTTGCCGTTGCACCTTGTTCTGTGTATGTATCTCCTACTGTTAAGTTAATTGTAGACGAACCATTCAAGCTGATCACTGGTGCTGTAGTATCTGGATTAACGGTCACTGTTCTTGTAACTTGTGTTGCCGCGTTTCCTGCAGCGTCACTTACATTATATGTAACAATATAGGTTCCAGCCACATTTGTATTTACTGTGTCGCCACCTATAACAATATTTGCTGAAATATCGCCATCTACATTATCTGTAGCAGTTGCTCCCTGTTCGGTATATGTTTGACCTAAATCTAAAGTTATATTTGACGACCCATTCAAGGTGATCACTGGTGCGGTTGTGTCTGCATTTACATTAACTGTTCTTGTGACTTGTGCTGCAGCATTTCCTGCTGCGTCACTTACATTATATGTAACGACATAAGTACCTGCTAAACTTGTATTCACTGTATCACCACCAATTACGATATTAGCAGTGATATCACCATCTACATTATCTGTAGCTGTTGCACCAAGTTCTGTATAACTCTCTCCGACATTTAAATTAATTGTCGATGCGCCATTTAATGTAATTACTGGTGCAGTGGTATCTGGCGCGCCTCCACCAACTAAACTAATATCATCTATTGCAACATCACTTCTCCAGCTAGAACCTGTTGTACCAACAAATCGTAAGGTAATAGATTGACCTAGATACGATGCTAAATCAACAGATACAGGATTCCATTGGTTACCTTGATCTCCTGATAAACTCCATATCGATACCCATGATGCACCTTCATTTGTAGATACCTCTAAGGACAAGGATCCTATATTAGCTCCATACATATGGTTTTGGAAATTAAAACTAGCTTGAGTTTCACTAGTTAAATCAAAACATGGACTCACCAATATAGCTGTTGCATTTGGTCCTATTTGACCTGGGCTATTATTAGTTGATGCTTCTAAGAACATATAGAACGCACCATCTACAGCCGAGCTTGGTCCAGTCGTATTTGATGGCGTACTACCGCTATTTCTAACCCAGTTACCATCATCACCTCCAGCTTGTGTCCATCCATCACCTGATTCGAAGCTTTCAGTGTAAGGAAATGTAGAAATTCCTCCCGAACAACCGCTAGATGCTTCATTAACATTTACTGTTCGTGTAACTTGTGTTGCTGCATTCCCTGCTGCATCACTAACATTATATGTTACAACATAAGTGCCAGCCACGTTTGTGTTTACTGTATCACCACCAATCACGATATTAGCTGTGATATCACCATCTACATTATCTGTAGCTGTTGCACCTTGCTCAGTATATGTATCACCTACTGTTAAATTAACTGTAGCTGAGCCGTTTAATGTAATTACAGGTGGTGTTGTATCTGGACCTCCAGCATTTGCTGTAAATGTCCCTGTAAAAACACCTCTACCATATGTTGACGCTATAATCTGATTGTTGTTATCATCTCCATTAACTGCCCAATAATCAAATGATGTAACACTTGCATCACTCATTCCATTATAAGCTTGAGTCCAATTTGGGTTTGCATCATTAAAGTTTGATGTAGACCAAACTCCAAGTTGAGTCGCAAGGATTGCTTCATCTCTATCTAATGGATTCTGCAACATATCTCTGACAGGTAAATTTGGTAAATCACCTTCTTTACTTACCCATGTAGAACCTCCATTTGATGTTGCCCAAACACTAGTTACCCCGTAATTGTGAATAGTGACAAAAATATCATTAGCTGTAGCTCCATATCGTATTGATGATACCGAACCCACAAAAGGTGTAGAAATACTTGTCCAAGTTGCACTATTGTTATTTACATTACTTAATCGAATTAAGTTTCCGTTTTTTAAACCTACATACCATACATTGTTTGCAAATGGTGACGCTCTAAAAGCTGAAGGTTCTGCAGTTAATAAACTATTCGTTAAACTTCCACTAGAGTTTGAAGCCACATTAATAGATTTAATTGCATTTTGAGTATTGTTAGAGTTATTAGTTAGTAATCTATTTGCATCACTATCATAATCCATTTGGTTTACAAAATCTCCACGAGATTGGTCATTAGATAAGGTTGTTGCACCACCTTGACGACGACCCAGTCCATTCCAAGGTAGGTTAAACCTATAGATAACATTAGCAACAAATGTTGCAATCATATACTGACCATCTTTATCCACAAACGTATAGAAACCATCACCATCAGATAGTTCTTCAGAACCATTAATTCCTGGAGAAGCATTTGCATTTCTGAACGCTTGTGAGCCGTTGTCTTGAGCACCGGCGGTAAAAATAACATTAGTAGTCCCTGTTCCATTTGGTCCTATTCCTGCCTTTACATATTGCGTAACATTATAATTGTTATTTCTAACGCCAATTGCTGATGAACTATTAGATGCCGAAGATAAATTTGATGAATAATAAATACCACCATCAGTTCCAAATACTGCTTGGTTTGCGTTACCTGGTCTAAAGGTCATGGCATGTTGATCTGCATGAACCAAAGGAACATTTAAGGTGTTTAATCCAGGATTATTAGACCATTTAGAAATTTGGGTCCATGAACCTGCTGCGTTTGTTGATCTGAATATATCAATCCCACCTACATACAAAATGTTATCATTTGTAGGATCAACTTCAATCATTAAGTCATAAAATGCTTGACCTCTACAAAAATCATTCGCAGGAATTCCCTGGTCTGCATCATTTGGTAAGGCTCTTTCTGTTGTACTAGCAAACGCATTTGTTGTTCTATAAATATGAACTGGCGCACTTACACCTTGTGTTAATGCATACATAGTATTTGCATTGCTAGAGGAAACAGCAATTTCAACTCTATTAGAATCCGGTAATGGTGAACCAGCAGCCTCTGTCCAAGTACTTCCGTTTGTAGTACTAAAAACACGTCCACCTCCTGGGCCACCTAATCCTGGTGTAGTAATTGTACCCATCCAAAGTCTATTATCAGCACCTATTTCAAAGTCATTAGGAATTACGGGATAAGCCGTTCCTGAAAAATCAAATTGAAGGTTTGGTGTTTCTATTCTACTCCAAGTCGCACCATCATTTGTTGAACGGTATAAACCAGCGGTTTGTAATCCTAACCAGTTCGTTGGACTACTAGATGCACCATATACATGAGCTCCTACTGCTACAAATAATTCTGTATTACCATTGTTGTCCCAAGCAATAACATCATTCACATAAAAAATTCCTGATAAGAATAAATTAGATGCATTAAAATCAAAAGTCCCAGGACCAGCTGGTGGAATATTAACTGATGTCCATGTAGTACCACCATCATTTGTTACATAAACGCCATTACCTACTACGTCACCAGCAGTATATTGTTCACCGGTACCAACGTACCAACGATTAGAGTTATTTGGGTCGACAGTGATCGAAGTCACAGATAAGTTCCCTGGTACATTTACGACACGCTCCCATTGAGAACCAGAGCTAGTGATATTTGTATTTCTCCATAAGCCACCACTAACACCACCAGCATAAACAGTGTTATTAGACGTGTCATTAGGGTCGAATAAAATTGCTCTTGTTCGGCCACCTATGTCATTTGGGCCACGTTCGTCCCAGTCATTACCTGCTTCTCCAGGACTTCTTTCTAGCGAACGTTGCTGAACTAATTGTTCTCTTAACACGGTTAATTCTCCATCATCAAGCTGTCCCGTAGAAGGATTTACAGTAAGTTCCCACATTTGTTCGAAATAACGATTAGGAGGAAGACCTTCTTTTTTTCGTTTCTTTTTATCCCAAGTCAATGTTTCCTTAAATGGGGAATTGGCAACAACTTCTGCATGAGCAGCTCTTTGCTCTTCGAGAGTTAATTCAGAATTTTTCTTTTCGTTTTTGGTCAATAGCAAAATAGCGCTAACAGCAATTAACAGAATAGTTAATGTGCTAGCGATGTAGCGTAATTTTTTAATCATTGTTGTAAAATGGGTTTAGGTTAGTGCTGAAAATTCAACATCTCAAAATATTAAAAAAATGTTAAGAAACAACTTTTACTAAAACGTTTTCGATGAACTGCACATGATGAAAAATTTCTTACGGTTTTTCCATAATGCATTTGAAGAAAATACTTACTTGTCAAAAAATTTCATGATATAAACTTAAAATCAATACTTAAATTTTTATATTTAATTAATGTCTAAATCTTCATTATTAAGCGTCAAAAGTCTGAGCATCAGCTTTAGGTTAGAAAAGGATAATTTAAAAGTAATTGATAACATTTCTTTTAATCTGGATTCAAATGAAATTCTTGGTATTGTAGGCGAATCAGGTTCGGGGAAATCAGTGTCTTCTCTTGCTATTCTTGGGTTGTTACCAAAAGGCATTTCGGAGATTTCTTCAGGCGCAGTAATTTTTGAAGGTAACGATTTATTGAGCGCTACTCAAGAAACCATGCGATCTGTAAGAGGTAATGAGATTGCCATGATTTTTCAAGAACCAATGAGCTCTTTAAATCCTACTATGACTTGTGGAAAACAAGTTGAAGAGTTAATTAACAAGAATGAATCATTATCAAAGACGGAATTAAAAAAAGAGGTGCTTTCATTATTTGAAAAAGTAAAGCTTCCTAATCCAGAACGCGTTTATAAAGCTTATCCTCATGAAATTTCGGGTGGTCAGAAACAACGCGTTATGATAGCTATGGCTATTTCGTGCAAGCCTAAACTTCTTATCGCTGATGAACCCACTACTGCGCTAGATGTAACAGTTCAAAAAGAAATAATAGAATTACTGAAAGAGCTTCAGGCAGAAACAAAAATGAGTATGATTTTTATTTCTCACGACTTAGCTCTTGTTTCCGAAATTGCCGATAAGGTTATTGTAATGTACAAAGGCGAAATTGTTGAGCAAGGTGAAGTTCATCAAATTTTTAAAAACCCTAATCACACATATACTAAAGCATTATTTAACTCAAGACCATCTGTAGAATTTAGGCTGAAACAATTACCTACAGTAAAAGATTATATAAACGACACTATAAATACTGAAGTCATAACTAGTAGTGAGCGTAAAAAAAGACATGTCTCACTTTACAAACAGTCCCCTTTGCTAGAGGTTATAGATTTAGAAAAAGTTTACTTATCAAGTCAAGGAATGTTTAAGCCAAAAGTTCCTTTTAAAGCGGTAAACAAAGTAAGCTTTAAAATATATGAAGGTGAAACTCTTGGTCTTGTTGGTGAATCTGGTTGTGGTAAATCTACATTAGGAAATGCAATTCTTCAATTAGATAAAGCAACATCAGGTATTCTAAAATATAAAGGTAAAGACATCACTAACTTAAAAAAGCAAGAACTTCGAAAATTAAGAAAAGACATACAGATAATTTTTCAAGATCCATTTGCTTCTCTTAATCCTAGATTAACTGTTGGAAAAACAATTATGGAACCTATGAAGGTTCATAATATTAAAACTACTAATGACGAACGTAAGGCTCAGGCCATAGATATATTAAACGGTGTAGGTTTAAGTGAAAATGATTTTAACAAATACCCGCACCAATTCTCAGGAGGTCAACGTCAACGTGTTGGTATTGCCCGAACTATTGCTTTAAAACCAAAACTAATTGTTTGTGATGAATCTGTTTCTGCGTTAGATATATCTGTGCAAGCTCAAGTGTTAAACTTGTTAAACAACTTAAAAGAAAAATTTGGGTTTACCTATATTTTTATTTCTCATGATCTGGCAGTAGTAAAATATATGGCCGATCAATTAATGGTTATGAATAAAGGAGAAATTGTAGAATTAGGAGAAGCAGATATTGTGTACAAGAACCCTGAAAAGGATTATACTAAGAAGCTTATTAGTGCAATTCCTAAAGGGTTATAAGAAGAAAATCTTTTTGGTTAAGTAAAATACGCCCGAGATAAGCTTGAGCGTATTTTTAAGTTTTGTAGGTTTTTCTTCAAAAGTAGGTTCTGGTAGATTTGATTTTGTTTTCATAAGTAGAAATTTATGATAGATTTGGAGCAAATCATAAATTAAGTTTATGGTAAATTTGGTTAACTTGGTTATTTTGATTTGGGATTGCTAATATGGTATTAATATTTCAATAATAACGACAAAATACACTATTAATCGATGAAATGCACTAAATTTTAACATTTGTCTGATTTTTAGTATAAAAAAATCGCCGTTTTGGCGATTTCATTTTTCAAACTAAAGTGAATCTATAATGTCATTTCAGGGATTTCTCCATCAATAATAAGGTGACCTTCAGTTGCATTTTTAATATCTTCAACAGTAACTCCTGGTGCTCTTTCTAAAAGTTTAAATCCCTTATCAGTAATTTCAACAACTGCCAAATTAGTAACAATCTTTTTTACACAGCCAACACCTGTTAATGGCAAAGTACACGACTTAAGCAATTTAGACTCGCCTCTTTTATTTGTATGCATCATAGCCACAATAATATTTTCGGCACTAGCGACTAAGTCCATAGCACCACCCATGCCTTTAACCATTTTACCTGGAATTTTCCAATTCGCAATGTCTCCATTTTCTGCTACTTCCATAGCTCCTAATATTGTTAAATCGACATGTTGACCACGAATCATTGAAAAACTTGTAGCAGAATCAAAAAAACTTGCTCCTGGTAATGTAGTTATAGTTTGTTTACCAGCGTTGATTATATCAGCGTCTTCTTCACCTTCAAAAGGAAAAGGTCCCATTCCTAATACACCATTTTCACTCTGAAACTCAACTTCAATATCATCTCTCACAAAGTTTGCAACAAGTGTAGGTATTCCAATTCCAAGATTTACGTAGTATCCATCTTTGACTTCTTTAGCAATACGCTTTGCAATTCCGTTTTTATCTAGCATAATTAAGCTCTTTGTCTTACTGTTCTTTGTTCAATTCGTTTCTCATATTTTTCACCTTTAAAAATACGCTGCACAAATATTCCTGGAATATGAATTTGATTTGGGTCTAATTCTCCAACTGGCACTAACTCTTCTACCTCAGCAACAGTAATTTTAGCAGCTCCGCACATGTTAGCATTAAAATTTCTTGCGGTACCTTTAAATATTAAATTGCCTGCTTCGTCACCTTTCCAAGCTTTTACAAATGCAAAGTCGGCTTTTGGCGCATATTCTAAAACATGCATTTTGCCATCAAACTCTCTGGTCTCTTTGCCTTCTGCGACTTCAGTTCCATAACCAGCTGGTGTATAAAACGCCGGAAAACCAGCTTGCGCTGCACGACAACGTTCTGCTAAAGTACCTTGAGGAATAAGTTCTACTTCTAATTCGCCACTTAACATCTGTCGTTCAAACTCATCATTTTCACCCACATAAGATGAGGTCATTTTTTTTATTTGCTTTCCTTGTAACAAAAGTCCAAGGCCAAAGTCATCAACTCCAGCATTATTTGAAATACATGATAGGTTTTTTACCCCTAATTTTACCAAATGGGAAATGGCATTTTCAGGAATTCCGCTTAGTCCAAAACCACCAAACATACAGGTCATACCATCTTGAACACCTTCAAGAGCAGCACTAACATCCACTACTGTTTTATTAATCATATTCTATAGATTATCTACAGGTGTAAATTACAAAAGATTAGTCAAAGTAGCTATTACCTAGCCAATAAAAGTAAGTGAAATAATCACGTTAAAACGTAAGAAAAAAGTGTTAGAAGTCTAAATCTAAATCTTCATCAGAATCCTTGTTGTTTGTTGATTTTCCATCATCCATAACTTTACTACAATCAGTATTAATAGATAAATCCGAAGGCTCTTCAAAATCAGCTTTAGAAACATTTAATGTTTTGTCGCCATAACATGCTTTCATGTAAAGTCCCCAAATAGGTAATGCCATAGAGGCACCTTGTCCGTATGTGATACTTTTAAAATGTGCCGCTCTATCTTCGCCTCCTACCCAAACACCAGTTACTAAATTTGGTACCATGCCCATAAACCACCCATCTGACTGATTTTGTGTAGTTCCTGTTTTTCCAGCAATAGGATTAGTGAGTTCGTACGGATAACCTGTTAGCATTTGTTTCGTAAACTTTTGATTGACACGCCAAGTATCTGTAAGTCTCTTACCTGATCCTGATTGTACAACACCTTGCATAAGATTAACCGTTACATAGGCGACCTCTTCACTTAAAACGTCTTTACTTTCTGGTTGAAACTGATACAATACTGTTCCGTTTTTATCTTCGATACGTGTCACTAATACAGGTTTATTATAAACTCCTTTATTTGCAAAAGTCGAGTACGCAGCAACCATTTCGTATACACTAATATCTGGTGTGCCTAAAGCAATAGCTGGTACAGGAAGTATCTCTTGTTCTACACCTAATTTTTCAGCCATCTCTACCACTGGTTGTGGACCAATTTCATTCATTAAACGTGCTGTTATGGTATTGGTTGAGCTCGCCAGTGCAGCTTTTAAAGTTTGAAACCCATCATATTTACCATCGGAGTTTTTGGTGGTCCAAGGTTCAGGGTTACCAAATTTATTGGCTTCAATTGTAATTGGTGTTCTTGGCAAAGAGTCACAAGGAGATACTTGTAACTGATCTATGGCTGTAGCATAAACAAATGGCTTAAATGTAGAACCCACTTGACGTTTACCTTGCTTAACCATATCGTACTTAAAGTGCTTGTAGTTCATACCGCCAACCCATGCCTTTACATGCCCTGTTTTCGGATCCATTGACATCATCGCTGGACGCAAAAAAGATTTGTAATAACGCATTGAGTCTATGGGCTTCATCGTTGTATCTATCTCAGTGAATTTTCCATCTTCCCAAGCAAAAACTTCCATTTGTGTAGGTTTGTTGAAAGAAGCTATAATTTCTTTATCCGATTTGCCTAGATCATTTTTCATGTGTCGCCATCTTTCACTTCGACGCATACCAACATCCATTAAACTCTTAATTTCACTTTGATCGAGTTCCAAAAATGGTGCGGTTGGATTTTGCTTAGGCGTATTTTGACGATCAAATTCAGCTTGCAATTTTGGCATATGTTGAGCAACAGCATTTTCAGCATATTGTTGCATTCGAGAATCTATGGTAGTATATATTTTCAAGCCATCATTATAAAGGTTATATTTTTCTCCATCTGGTCTTGGATTTTTAGAAATCCAATCTTTCATAAATTCAGCTAAGTACGCTCTAAAATATGTTGCCAGTCCTTCACGATGAGATTCTGGTGAATAATTTAAGTCAAGTTCTGTTTGTTGTAAAGAGTCTTTAACAGCATCAGTAATAAAGTCGTATTTAGCCATCTGCGCTAAAACAACATTTCGTCTATTTCTTGTACCTATTGGATTACGATGTGGTCTTGGATTGTACAATGATGAATTTTTAAACATCCCTACTAACATTGCTGATTCTTTAATGTCTAAATCATTTGGTTCTTTTCCAAAGTAAATACGCGCCGCAGAGCGAATACCGTCAGCATTATTACCAAAATCATAAATATTAAAATACATAGCTATGATTTCTTCTTTGGTATATTGACGCTCCAAACGTGTAGCAATAACCCATTCTTGTGCTTTTTGCAGAATCGCATTGGTGGTACTATTTTTATCCCTAACACCAATAAAAAGTTGTCGTGCTAACTGCTGTGTAATGGTACTTGCACCACCTTTCTTTCCTAAATAGGCAAATGCTCTCAGTGTACCAATAGCGTCAATACCAGAATGGTCATAAAACCTAATATCTTCGGTTGCAACAAGGGCATCAACTAAATGTTTTGGTAAATCATTATAACCTATAGGTGTTCGATTATCTTCAAAATAAAACTTCGATAAAGTTTTATTATCTGAAGAGATCACTTCTGAAGCTAAGTTTGTTCGAGGGTTTTCTAATACAGTATGGTCTGGCATTTCGCCATATAATCCCCAGGAAGCTAATAAAAACAAAAGAATTACTGCAACTATGCCTCCTAAGAATGCCATCCAAAACCAACGAATGTATTTTGAAAAATTTAATGCGCTAACTGACGCTTTTTTTGCTCGTTTTTTTGCCATAGCTAATTCTTTTCTACTCTAAAGCCAACTTCGGTTACGCCTTCCAATGTCTCAACACCATCAACATCTCCAAATTTACGCATAGCTTGTTGAATTTCAACTGTATAAGTCCCCTTTTCTTTAAACATAAAGGGCGCTTTATACCCTTTATACCAGAGTTTATTTTCTTTAACATCTGTAAAACCAGTACCTAGCAGCTTACCATCTGGTGCGGCCATTTTATATTCTAATGTGTCTATAAATGTTTTACCATTAGGGTATTGTAAGCTTGTTATGAGGAATAGATTGTTGTACTGATAATCATTATTATTCCTGAGATTGACATACAAGTTATATGCATTTAATGTGTCTGGTGCATCAAATGTAAAGGACATTACATCATCTTTATGCCAGTTATTAGGTAACGAATTATACGCATCAAAAACCGATTTAGAATCGCAGGAAACAATAAGAACTGTAAGTATACAACTAATCGTAAAGGCCTTAATTTTTGCTGGCATTATTCTTTGGGTTTCGATTTTTAGATCTATTTCGATTTCTCCTCTTGTTATTTTTACGTTTGTTTTTGCGTTTTGGATTATCAAAACGTGTTAAACTGTCTTGACCAACAACGTTTTCAAACTCAACTTTAGTGTCTTCTTGATGCTCTGCGGCATATTCTTCAAGGCTAGTAACTTTTTTTCCTTTTTTATTTATGGAAATTATCTCGTTGGCTTGATCAACCGATATAACATGCCAATTCATCCATTCACCTTCATAAGCATACCACATTAATCCTTTAAAAATGTCTGTCTTTTGACAAACAGCTATTCCTTTTTCCGTTTGGAGTTTTGTGTCGTTCTTAGGAAAGTCTTTTAAGGCATCTAAATACGAATCCAGCTCATAATTAAGGCAGCATTTAAGCTTACCACATTGCCCTGCTAGTTTTAATGGATTGAGTGATAATTGTTGGTACCTAGCCGCAGATGTACTCACCGATCTAAAATCTGTTAACCAAGTTGAGCAACATAGTTCTCTACCACAAGAACCAATGCCTCCAAGTCTAGCAGCTTCTTGCCTAAACCCTACTTGACGCATTTCGATTCGAGTTCTAAACTCTCGAGCAAATACTTTTATAAGCTCTCTAAAATCTACACGCTCTTCAGCTGTATAATAGAATGTGGCTTTGCTACCATCTCCTTGAAACTCAATGTCAGAGATTTTCATTTTAAGATTTAAGTCAATGGCAAATTGTCTGGCTTTAACCTTCATCGGTTCTTCTTTATCTCTTGAAGATGACCAGATGTCAATATCCTTTTGAGAGGCTTTTCGGTATATTTTAAGAACCTTTTCACCGTCTTCAATATCAACGTTCTTTCGCTTCATCTGAACGCGAACCAGTTCTCCCGTAAGTGTTACCATACCAACATCATGACCAGACTTAGCTTGTGTGGCCACAATATCTCCTATACTTAACGTAAGATTTTCGGTGTTTTTATAGTATTGCTTTCTGCCATTTTTAAAACGGACTTCAACACCTAAAAAGGGTTCTTGGCCGTTTGGAAGCGACATATTGGCCAGCCAGTCAAAAACAGTGAGCTTATTACAGCTATCAGTGCCGCAAGTGCCATTGTTTTTACATCCTTTTGGTTGGCCATCTTTAGCAGTTGAACAACTGTTACAAGCCATAAAATGAGTTATATATATTTCAGAAAACTAAAGAATTCTGAAAAGAAGGATTCATAAATCTTTGAGTTGTAAATATAAAACTAATTACCGACTTAAAACAACTTCAAAAAATAAGGCTAAAAAAAGCTCCAATGTTACATTGGAGCTTAGAATTATTTCTTGAGAGTCTCGAAAATATTCCTCAAATCTTTTTTAAAAGGCAGGTGGTCTGCTCGACCCTTTTTAAAGATATCGTTACTATTTCCTTGACCTCTGCGTAATGCTTTTTGTTCTTCGTATGGTAGTTCTATAATTTCCATACAAGATGTTGAGCAACAATTATTCATTTTCTCTTTACAGCTATCACATTGAATAAATAATAAGTGACAGGCTTCATTAGCACAATTGGTGTGCATATCAGCTGGTTCTCCACATTGGTGACACTGTGCGATAACATCATCGGATATACGTTCTGAACGACGTTGATCAAATACAAAGTTTTTACCTATAAATTTATTTTCTAATCCTTCAGCCTCAATTTGACGCACATAATTAATAATTCCGCCTTCAAGTTGAAATACATTTTTAAAACCTTTGTGCTTATAGTATGCACTAGCTTTTTCACAACGAATCCCACCAGTACAATACATGACTAAGTTTTTATCTTCTTTATGCGCTCTTAAATCCTCTTCAATTAAATCTAATGACTCTCTAAAGGTGTCTACATCTGGTGTAATGGCATTTTTAAAATGTCCGATTTCACTTTCGTAATGATTACGCATGTCTACCAACACTGTATTTGGGTCATCAATTAAATCATTAAATCTCTCTGCGTTAACATGAGTTCCTTTGTCAGTAACATCGAATGTATCATCATCTAATCCATCGGCAACAATTTTTTTGCGGACTTTCACCTTGAGTTTAAGAAAGGCATAATTATCATGCTCAATAGCAATGTTAAGTCTTACGTTTTCTAGAAAAACAATAGAATCTAGATGGTTTTTAAAAGCTTCAAAATTATCTGCAGGAACAGATAGTTGTGCATTAATACCCTCATTAGCAACATAAATTCGACCTAACACGTCGAGTTCGTTCCATTTAATAAATAGGTGATTTCTTAATAATTTTGGGTTACCAATCTTGGCGTATTTGTAGAAAGAGATAGTAAGCCGTTCTTTCCCAGCTTGTTCTATAAGTTCTGCTCTTTCTTTAGCACTTAAGTTATTGTACAGTTGCATGCTATACTAATTTTTAAGGTTAAAGATGTTCTCGTAAATCGCAATTTCTGTCTTACAATTTTACTGTAAGACGTCTATTTTATTGTGCAAATGTACATTTTTAAATAAAAAAAGCACTTCAATTTATATCAAAGTGCTTTTTTGGACTAACTCGCTATTCATATTATTTTTTATTAACCAATACGATAACGAGCTAACCATCTTCGGCTTTATAATAACTATTTGCATTGATAGTCATTGTTGCGCCTAAAGTTTTACGAAGAATAATTTTTATAAAAAACTTCATTTAACCTAAAACTTTAAGTTTTCATAGCAATTTTTCCCTTTTTCATTTAGTAGATGTAAAAAGTGTAAAATGGTTGCGTCACAAAATTGTAATCTCATAAAAGAAGTGCTATTTTAGCCTAAAGAATAACAGAGAAAATTTAGATTAAATGAGTAGTGAAAAAGATGCAAAATTAAAAGCATTAAAATTAACCTTAGATAAGCTTGATAAAGCCTATGGTAAAGGCACAGTGATGAAAATGAGCGATCAAGCAATTGAAGATGTTGATGCCATATCTTCAGGATCACTTGGATTGGATATAGCGCTAGGCGTTGGTGGATACCCTAGAGGTAGAGTAATAGAAATATATGGTCCAGAATCTTCTGGTAAAACCACCTTAACATTACATGCTATTGCTGAAGCTCAAAAAGCTGGAGGTATTGCTGCATTTATAGATGCGGAACATGCCTTTGATCGTTTTTATGCTGAAAAGCTTGGTGTTGATTTAGAAAATTTAATCATCTCTCAACCTGATCATGGTGAGCAAGCTCTAGAAATAGCAGATAATTTAGTCCGCTCAGGAGCCATTGATATTATTGTTGTAGACTCGGTGGCGGCTCTTACACCAAAAAGTGAAATTGAAGGTGAAATGGGTGACTCTAAAATGGGTTTGCATGCGCGACTCATGTCTCAAGCCTTAAGAAAACTTACAGCATCGATTAGTAAAACTAATTGCACAATGATTTTTATCAATCAATTACGTGAGAAAATCGGTGTAATGTTTGGAAACCCTGAAACTACAACAGGTGGGAATGCCCTTAAGTTTTATGCTTCTGTTAGATTAGATATTCGCCGTTCAACTCAAATAAAAGATAGTAATGGAACAGTAATGGGCAATAAGACTAGAGTAAAAGTGGTTAAAAATAAGGTGGCACCACCATTTAAAACTGCAGAATTCGATATTATGTATGGTGAAGGCGTTTCAAAAGTTGGTGAAGTGCTGGATATTGCTGTTGAACACGATATTGTCAAGAAAAGTGGTTCTTGGTTTAGTTATGATGACACAAAATTAGGACAAGGTAGAGACGCCGTAAAATCACTTATAAAAGACAATCCAGAATTAATGGATGAGCTCGAAGATAAAGTAAGGGCTTCGGTCGATGAAAAAGGCGCATAACTTAAAATCCTGAGAAAATTCAGGATTTTTTTGTTTTTAGACGCAACCTTTTTAGACTTTTTGCATCTTGCTAAAAGCAAGCTATAATTTTAAATTAAAAAAAATGAAGAAAGTACTTTTATTTTTTGTCTTAACCTCAGTACTATCTTGTGATATTGGTGGTGATGACGTGGTAAATTTTACGAGTGAATTAATGTCGATAGAAAGTGTTGATATACCTGATGAATTTACATTTGGTCAAACACATGAAATTACCGTGAATTATACGCGTCCTAATGGATGCTATGAATTCTTTAATTTCATTTTTCAACCTGATGGTAATACAAGAACTGTTGCTGTGGTAGATAACATTTTCTTAGATGAAGTATGTACTCAGGTTCCGGAAAGTGCATCAGTGTCTTTCAATTTTGAAGTATTTAGTACTGATACATACATATTTCAATTTTATCAAGGCAGTGATCCTGCAGGGGATGATATCTACTTAATAGTTGAAGTGCCTGTTGTTCAATAATAAAGTTAACTAAACCAATCAAAATGTGAGTTTAAACGAACTCATAAATAAATGTGTAAAAAAAGATGCTAGTGCGCAAAGTCAACTGTATAAGCAATTTGCAAGTAAGTTATTTTCGCTTTGCCTCAAGTATTCTAAAAATTACGTAGAAGCAGAAGACAATCTGCAAGATACGTTTGTCACTATTTTTAATAAAATAGAACAGTATAAAGAAAAAGGTTCTTTTGAAGGTTGGATAAAGCGTATTGCTATTAATACAGCACTACAACGTTACAGACAAGTCGGCGTGTTTGATATTGTTGACGAAAACGCCATAGAAGATGTAACAGTAGAAATTAATAATGATGATGTAGACTTAGATTTTCTACTTCAAATTATTCAAGAATTACCAGATCGATATAGATTAGTATTTAACCTATATGTCTTAGACGGTTTTTCTCATAATGAGATTTCTGCGATGCTTAAAATATCATCTGGAACCTCAAAATCTAATCTTGCACGTGCACGATTGATTTTGAAACAAAAAATTGAAGATTATAAAGCGAATTTAAATTCGCAATCATTATAATATGAGCGATAAAAAACATATCGATCGACTTTTTCAAGAGAAGTTTAAGGACTTCGATGTTATGCCTAATGATAATGTTTGGGAAAACATAGAAGCTAGAATTCAGAAAAAGAAGAAAAAACGAAGAGTAATTCCAATCTGGTGGCAGCTAGGTGGAGTTGCAGCTGCGCTTATTCTATTATTTGCTATAATAAACCCTACAATTGGAAATAATAATAATGACACACCAATTGTAGTCGATACTGAGCACGATAGTAACTCTGAGAAGAGCTCTTCTACAAAAGATGATCCTAATACGGTTGACATAAATAAAGAAAATACTGATTTGGTTATAGACAACTCTTCGGATGCTAATGATAGCTCATCTGAACCGAAAACAAATGCCGTTGGTGGAACTACACAACCATTCTCTTCTCCAAATAACAATAGAGACAGAGCCGTTGTTAGTGAAAACATATCTCAGAAACCAAATACTACGAACTCTAATGCTTTAAATAATTTACCTAAATCAGTAGATGATACGTATTCAAATGCAGTCGTAAAGTCTAATGAAAATGATAGAGACAAATCTCAAGAGCAACTAATTAAATCAAAATCAGAACTTGATAAACTTATTAAATCTTCCTCTGAAGTAAATACTGTTGTAAAAAACACTAGTGATACTGATAATACCGATGATGCCACTACTGAAGAGGTTAATAAAGAAGAAGAGAACAAACAAACTATAGAAGAAGCTATTGCTGAAGCTAAAGAACTAAGTGAAAAAGAAAAGAAACTTCGCCGGTGGAGCGTTGCACCTAATGTTGCACCGGTTTACTTTAGTTCTTTAGGTGAAGGGTCATCAATAGACCCTCAATTTAATAACAATAATACCAATAGCGATATTTCTATGAGTTATGGTATAAAAGGAAGTTATGCTATAAACAAAAGATTAAAAATTAAAGCTGGAATCAACCGGGTGAATTTTAATAATATAACTGAAAATGTTATTGCTTTAGCAGACAATAGCTTTTCATCAACTGCTTCTTCCGCAGGACGGCTTGAAAATGTAAGACTCAATAACGAAATAGATCACTCATCTGTAACCCTGTTAAGTCAACCAAATATAAATAGCAATTCTGCGTCTGTTGCGGTTAAAACAATAGCCACTGGAAATTTAGAGCAACGTTTCGGGTTTATTGAAGTTCCACTTGAGGTTGAATATAGACTGGTTGATAAAAAGTTAGGAGTAAATGTTAGTGGTGGTTTCAGTACTTTATTTTTAAATGAGAATGAGATTTTTGCCGACATTAATGGACAAAGTACAAGTATAGGGGAAGCAAATAACCTTAACGACACTAGTTTTAGTGCAAACTTTGGTGTAGGTGTCGATTATAGTTTAACCGATAAAATAAATATAAATCTTGAACCAAAGTTCAAGTATCAATTAAATACATTCAATAATACCTCTGGTGATTTTAGGCCATTTTTTATTGGTGTATATACAGGCTTAAGTTTTAAGTTTTAGGTTTTTTTAGTTAGTAGATAGTTATTGTAAACTCAATTAAGCAATGATGACAATAACTATAAAAAAGTCACCCGGTGGTTTGGGTGACTTTTTTTATTTAAGCTTTAGCGTTTGTTATTAAATCATTCAAAATTAGTTCTCTCACTTTAGTGTTTAAGTCCTTGGTGTCTTCTATTTGAAGCCCATCTGTTGATATGAATTTATGGACCATAGCTCGCATTTGTCCTGGTCCGCCACTAAAAAAGGTGAAAGGGAATCGTTTTTTATTGTCGTAAAATGTCATTGGAACAATAGGGATTTGCTGGTTAATCGCCATTCTAAAAGCGCCATCTTTAAATTCGTCTAAAACAATGGACTCTTCTGGAACACCACCTTCAGGAAAAATACAAATACTTAACCCTTGATTTAGTCTTCGCTTTGCTCTTAAAAAAACAGCTTGTCGGCTCTTAGCACTGCTCCTGTCAACTAAAATGCATGTTCTCTTATACAAAAACCCAAACAATGGAATTTTAGCTAATTCCTTTTTACCCACAAATACAAAAGGATTTTTTACTACCGCCAGCATTAACATTATATCTGTCATTGAGGTATGGTTAGCTACAAACATATAGCTCGCTTTTGGGTCCGGTATTTGTTCTCGAACTATTTTGTAATTAAAGCCCATGCCAATAAGTATAAATTTTGCCCAGAACCGAGCCAGCTTAAAAAAGTGTTTATACCACTGTTCTCTAGAAATAGAAATTATTAAAATAGGTAGAAGCGCTACTATTGGCAATGCCACCAAAATGTAAAACCATATGCGGTATAAAATCCAGAATATATACTTAAATAATTTCATGGTTTCAAAACTAGACAAATAAATTAAATAGTATAATAGAAAAAATTACCTTTGTTTTTGATTTTTGAGTTAAGTTTAATTTAATGAGACTTCCATTGTTGTGGAAGGTTAATATGGCTAGAATACTAACTGGAATACAAAGCACAGGCACTCCTCATTTGGGTAATATATTAGGTGCTATTTTACCTGCAATAGAAAAAGCTAAAAACGATAACAATGACTCTTATTTATTTATTGCAGATTTACACTCTTTAACGCAAATTAAAGATGCAGAAACCTTACGTCGAAACACCTATTCTACTGCCGCTACTTGGTTGGCTTTTGGCTTAGATATTAATAAGACTGTTTTTTATAGGCAAAGTGACGTGCCTCAGGTGACCGAATTGTCCTGGTATCTAAGTTGTTTTTATCCTTATCAACGTCTAACGCTAGCTCATAGCTTCAAAGATAAAGCAGACCGTTTAGATGATGTTAATGGTGGCTTATTTACTTATCCAATGCTTATGGCTGCGGATATTTTATTGTATGATGCAGAAATAATTCCTGTTGGTAAAGACCAAGAACAACATATTGAAATGACTCGGGATGTTGCCTCACGCTTTCATGCTAAAATGGGTGGTGAAACCTTTGTAATACCAAAAGCGGATGTGCAAAAAGAAACCATGCTTATACCTGGTACTGATGGCTTAAAAATGAGCAAAAGTAAAGGCAATATTATCGATGTCTTTCTGCCTGAGAAAAAGTTGCGTAAGCAAGTTATGTCTATACAGACAGATAGTACACCTCTAGAAGAGCCTAAAGACTGGGCAACTTGTAATTGTTTTGCACTTTATAATATCTTAGCGGATGAAGAGGCTGTATCACAAATGAAAATTAATTACGAAAAAGGTGGTTATGGTTATGGGCATGCTAAGCAGGCTTTATATGAGCTTATTATTGAGCGTTTTGCAGAACCGCGCGAACGCTATGATTATTATATGGCTAACCTCAACGAAGTAGATGCGGCACTTTCTGTTGGTGCTGAAAAAGCTAAAAACGTTGCAAATAACGTTCTTAATCGTGTAAGAGATAAAGTAGGATATTAATTCATTTAAACACATAAAAAATGATAGGGCTTTTAGTACAAATAATTACATTTCCAGGAATAATTTTCGACCAATTTTCAAATAAACTTGCTTGTGATTTACTTGAAGTTAAAGTACACGAAGTTAAATATCTTCAATCTGAAGCACCAATTTCATATATAATTCATGATATCCCTGAGAGCTACTTTAAAATATTCTCACTTTCGATAATTCCTTTTATGATTTCTACACTAACTGCTATTTTATTGTTTACAATAGGTTATTCTTTTGGTGAAGAAAGTATTATATTTTTCATTTTTTGCTGGCTAGGTATTTCTGTTGCAGCGCATGCGTTCCCTAATAAAAAAAATGGAAGCTTGCTATGGCAAAAAAGTATTTCAGAGGTTAAGGCTGGTAATTATATTGCATTATTAGGTTTTCCTCTTGTAGTTATTATATACTTAGCACAAATTTTGCATTATGTATGGCTTGATATAATCTATGGTTTCATCTTATTGATGCTTGTTGTTGAACCTTTTTTTAAATAGCTTCAAACCACTTCCCAGGTAAAGGTCTAACAACACCTTTTAATTCCATATTTAAAAGCAGGCCAGCTAATTTATAGCTTGGTAAGTTACAGTTTGTTGCAATATTATCTAGTAGTTGCTTATCATTGTCCCTCAGGTAATTGTATATAAGCTTTTCATCCGACTCTAAGTCTATAAAAAGCTTTTTCTGGGTTATTGGCTTTTTTAAGTCCTCGAGTTGCCAGTTTAATAAGTATGGTATATCAATAGGATTAGATAATAAATGCGCTTGATTAGCTTTGATCAAGTTATTACAACCTATGCTTTGGCTATCGGTGGTCCTACCTGGAACAGCAAACACATCTCTATTATAAGAATTGGCAATATCTGCAGTAACTAAACTTCCTCCTTTTTCAGCTGACTCAATGACAATGGTAGCCTCACTCAATCCAGCTATAATTCTATTGCGCTTTAAAAAATTCTTTCTATCAAAACTGTCAGAACTCCAAAAATCTGTAAAAAAGCCTCCATGTTTTTCAATAGCACCCATGTACTTTTTATGAACTTTAGGATAAACCTGATTCAATCCATGAGCTAAACAACCAATAGTTTGCAGATTATTTTTCACAGCGGCCTTATGGGCTGTAATATCAGTTCCGTAGGCAAATCCTGAAACTATAACAGGGTTATATGTTGATAGCTCTTCAATTAGTCTTTCGCAGAAAGCAACACCGCTTGTCGTTATTTTTCGCGTACCAACAATACTTATGATTCTCTTGTTTTTTATATTAATATTCCCTTTCTGAAATAAAAGTATTGGACCATCGATACAATGCTTTAATCGTTCAGGGTAATTTGTGTCTGTAAAGTAGCTATAGCCTAGATTATTATCATTAATAAATTGCAACTCTTTTTCTGCTTCTTCAAAATTGTTCTTATCAAATAAACCTTCGATAGTTATTGATCCAATACCGTCTATCTTGAGTAAATTACTTTTCTTCTCTTTAAAAACAGCTTCAGCACTTCCGCAATAAGCAATAAGTTTTTTAGCAGTGGTTGCTCCAATTTTAGGCACATGTTGTAGGGCCAATATGGGTATTAGTAGGTCTTTGGTCATTGGTCTAAGAGTAAACACTAAAAATAGTGTTTTTTTAAGATGTTAATAAATAGATTGGGCTTTGTGTTTGTGGAATACAAAAATTTCTAAATTTGTTTTACTCGATAATCGAGAATAGGCATTTTGTGTAAACATATTTAATGCCTTAGTTTTTAGTTAATGATTTATCACATCTTCATTACTCTTTGATATGCAATTAGAGACTTACATCAGTGACTTATTATATAGATACGACTGTGTCACGGTACCTGAGTTTGGTGCTTTTTTGACAAATAGAGTATCTGCTAAAATCCATGAGTCCACACATACATTTTATCCGCCAAAAAAAGTGTTGTCCTTTAATGAGCAATTACAAAGTAATGATGGTCTTTTAGCTAATTATATTGCCGATGTAGAGAAGATTCCGTATTTGGTTGCTGTTGAAAAAGTTGCAAAGCAAGTAAGAGCAATTAAGTCTTACTTGGTTGAAGGCGAGACGATTTCTTTTCAAAATATTGGTGATCTGTTATTAAATGTTGAAGGTAGAATAGTATTTAACCCATCTTATCATATCAATTACCTCACAGATGCATTTGGACTATCGCACTTTAATGCCGACAAGGTTACACGTGAAGTTTACAAAGAAGATGTTATTGCTATTGAAGAAAAAGCACCTATTGTGCTTACGCCTGAAAAACGCTCAAGCAATTGGTTAAGATATGCCGCTGCTGCAGTAATTATCATAGGGCTTAGTGGTCTTGGCGCAGGTAAGTACTATACCAGCACTGTAAATGAGCATAATCAAATTGCACAAGAGAAGGCTAATGCACAAGTAGAGTCTAAAATTCAAGAAGCTACATTTTTTATTTCAAACCCATTGCCTGCTGCTACATTGTCTATAGAAAAACAGTCAGGTAATTATCATATTGTTGCTGGTGCATTTAGAGTTGAAGCTAACTCTGATAAAAAAGTTAACCAACTTAAAGCTTTAGGATATAAAGCGCGTAAAATTGGAGTTAATCGATATGGTCTACATGAAGTTGTTTATGCTAGTTTTGAATCTAGAGCCGATGCACAGCGCGAGTTATATCGCATACGTAGAGATAACAACAAAGACGCTTGGTTGCTAGTTAAAGACCTAGAAAACTAGTTATAGTTAAGTCTTTTGTTTCTTATCTATTCTCTCTTTTTTAATTTACCTTTGCAGTAAACAAATTCTGGATTACACTAGAATATAATGCTTTGAATTTTTATGCAAGCAAGAACTGCATTTCAGTCTAAAACTATTGTCACTGACCTTGTTTTACCAAGTGAAACTAACCCCATAAACAATTTATTTGGTGGTGAATTACTCGCTCGAATGGATCGTGCAGCAAGTATTGCTGCTAGGCGTCACTCTAGACGTATCGTTGTTACCGCTTCTGTTAATCATGTGGCTTTTAATCGTGCGATACCACTTGGTAGTGTTGTAACTATAGAGGCAAAAGTATCTCGTGCGTTTACATCATCTATGGAAGTATACATGGATGTATGGATTGAAGACAGAGAATCTGGTGAATGTATTAAAGCAAACGAAGCTATCTATACTTTTGTGGCCGTAGACGAAACCGGTAGACCCGTAAAAATCCCTGAATTAATACCAGAAACAGAGTTAGAAAAAGAGCGTTATGAAGCCGCTTTAAGACGCAAGCAACTAAGTCTTGTTTTAGCTGGTAAACTTAGTCCAGAAGACGCTACGGAATTAAAAGCTTTGTTTGAGTAATTAAACCATTTTCATATTATCAAGTCTTACTCATTGTTAACCCTTAAATCTATTAACGATGAGAAATTTAGTTATTTTATTAGGTCTTATTTTCTTTTTAAGTTTTAATTCTTGTGCAAGACGCGTAGTTGTAAGACAACCTGCAAATGTTACAGTAGTAAAAAAATTACCTAGAAATTATAAAGTAGTTAGAATTAATGGTAAGCGTTATTATACATGGAATGGAAAACGTTACCGTAAAACAAGAAATGGTTACGTTATAGTAAATATCTAGTTTTTAGATAACCAATATTCTGGGTTTTGAGTTGCATCATTTTTATAAACTCGAAACCCAAGTAATGTTTCTCCTGTTTTTTTGTTAGTAAACGCTTCTCCAATAACTTGACCTGTTTTTACTTTTTCACCAGGTTTAACATTAATCTTCGCCATATTCATATAAACAGTAGTATAATCACCGTGAGTTATTAATATAACTGGATTGCTGTTTTTAATAAGCTGTATTCTTAAGACTTCTCCATTAAAAACGGCCTTTACTTTTGCATTTTTATCTGTGGCTATATAAATACTCTTATAATTATTCTTTACAGACTTATCTGTAATAGAGCGTTGTAAGCCATATCTACTTTTTATCACACCTCTATCTACTGGCCATCTTAAATTGCCTTTATTAGCTGCAAAGCTTGCGGCTAAAGCTTTCCCTGCTGGTGTTAATACAAATTTGCCTGTCGATGTGGTTTTCCCTGCTTTTTTATTAGATGATGCTATCGCTTCGCGTATCAATCTATTGATTTCCCTATCAATTCTATCTGCCTCCTGACGCTTACGACGTATTTCAGCGCTGTGCTTCTTAATATCTTTTCGGATTAATGCCATAAGCGCTTTCTGAGACTTAATTTCTACTTCTAGGGCTTGTTTTGCTTTTCTGTTTTCTGCAATTAGTTGCTTCTTGTTTTCTTTTTGCTCAGACAATTCTAGATTTAGTTCTTGAAGTCGCTGCGTTTTAAGCTTTATATCTTCAGCTTGCTTTTTCTGATATGCTTTGTATTGATTAATGTATTGTAATCGTTTGTAAGCCTGCTTAAAGTTCTCAGAAGACAATAAAAACATGACTTTGCTTTGCTCAGATTTACTTTTGTAAGACTTTACGATCATAGCAGCATAATCTTCTTTAAGCTCTTTTAATTGCTCTCTAAGCTGTGTAATCTCTTTTTGATTGGCATTAATCTCTCTTGTGAGCTGATTGGCTTGCTCATTAGTGATTTTTATGAGGTTTTGGCGAACCTGAATTTTAAAGTTGACATCTTCAACTTGCTTTACTACCGAAGTCTCCTTCTTTTTTTCAAGCCTATAAAGCGAATTAAGCTGATTCAGCTCTTTTAATATACGCTGGCGCTTAGCTTCAAGTTCTTTCTGTTTTTTACTTTGTGCTGAAACAAAAGAAACCGAAAAGCATAATAGAATCAATAATAAAATTCGTGAAGCTTTATGCATATTATTTCAATTCTATTTCTTTATAACCTGAAGGAATACGGAACGGGAAACGTACATCTCCGTTAAGGTTTACAGATTTTATCTCCATATCAATCAAAGCCTCGTCTGTATCTTCAACGGCAATAACTTTAATTTCTTTCGGAATAATATTTTTATCAACTTCCTGATAAGATTTATAATCTACTTGAAGTATTCTTCGATTTAATTGCTGTGCTAATTGTAATGAGTCGAGCTTAAAATGAGAGGCGTTCATTAAGTAAAATAGCTCTAATAAGACATCCTGATTTTTAGGTGATAATACGTAAGAGTTGTCCTGAATATCCACTTGGTGTGGTTTTGCTTTTAAATCATAAATTGATTGACCTAAAAGTATATTTTGAACCTTAGAAAAATCGAGGTCAAAACCAACAAAATCGCTCAATAGTTTGTAATCACCATCAAAATAGGTGTTGTCTGTTTTGTTATAAAACTGAACTTTTTCTGGTGTAATCATCATACGAGCCAAGCCTAACGGCGCACTTAACCAGATGGTCTCATCGCGCTTAATTCTTAAGGTAAACGTAGCGCCTTGCTTTTTTTGATCTTGAGTAATATCTATTTTAGCCTTGGCCTGCATGGTCTTAAATTTAACATCATTCTTTTGATGTTCTCTAATTACCTGTTTTGCTGAAAGTTTTGGACTTGCCTTACCTGAATCAATAATTGCTTTTGAAGATTTACAGCCATATGCTATAAATAGCATTGCTATTATTGAAAGTTTTAATGAATTACTAATAAGCGTCTTCATGAATTATTGTTGAATTTTTATGGCTTCTGCCTTTTTAGCAAACGCTTTAGACTTATTAATATTATTAGTTTGCTTGTAAGCTTCACTCAACTGCAAGTAAAAATCACGCTCCATTTGTGGGTTTTCGACTAAAAAATCTAAGCCCATTTCTAAATTTTCAATGGCTTTGTTGTACGCTTTTAAGTTAATATTAGAAACACCATTTAATAAATACAAAATTGGTTGTGCCGGATATAGTTCTAACGCGCTGTTTGCTTGAGACAATGCTTCATTATAATTCTTCATGTCAATTTGAAGTAATATAATATCTCTTAGTAGTTTAAAATCGTTTGGACTTTTACTCAATGCTTCTCTATAGTTTTCTAACGCTTTCTGTTTATCTCCCGATTTTGAATAATAGGCGCCTAAATTGGAAAGAGACTCTACACTTTTATCAGTATTGACATTATCTGTAGCTTCAATTAAGTCTTTTTGATATTGTGGGTTTCTTTCAACAAAAGCAACAAAATCTTGAAGCACTTTAGACTTTACTTGGTCATCAATTTCAGGAGTGTTTAAAACCAATTTCATTGAAGACACAGCATTTTCAACTTCACCTTCATCTAAGTAAAACTTATACAGGGCTAAATGAACCAATTTAGATTCTGGTTTAATTTGCAATAAGTTTTTTGCTGCCTCAAAAGCTTTTTTGGTCTTCCCTGTTTGGCTATATCTGTAGATAAGTTGTAGATGATTATCTTCATTATTTGGGTCTGCTAAAACTCTAGCTTTCAAATTATCTATACGGTCTTTAGCATCACCTGTTCTATTATAAATGCTATTTCGCATTTGATCTCTAAGTTCATTAGTCCCTAATGATTTATCGAGTTCATCTAAAACTCTAAGTGCCGCATTAAACTTCTCCTTTTTTATATAAAGCGTGGCTAAATCCATTTTATAGTCTGGATGATACTTAACTAACTGCTTTACTGTTTTTATAGCATTATCTACATCTTCCTGCCTGTAGTATACCTCATAGAGTTCATCCAAAAACCACTCGTTGTCTGGTTGCATAGAGATGGCCTTTTTTAATACTTCTTCTGCAGCTCCAAAATCTTTAAGTTTATTGTAATTTTTACCTAACTCGAAATAGATTACGGGTCTTGAAGCGTCTATGTTTAAGCACTTTTTTAATGATGCAATTGCTCTATCGTAATTTTCTATTCCTTTTTGTTTAAGTGCTTCGAAAAAATGCGATTGATATTCGTCTTTAACATTACCCAAGTCATCATCAGGTGTTTGGTTAAAATTGACTTGCCCAAAGGTATAATTAGGAATACTTAAAATTCCTATTAAAAGTATTGATATGTAAAATGCTTTTTTCATGCACTTAAATAAGATGACTTTGCGTAATATGATACGATTAATATCAATTGCTATTCCAAAACAGAATAATCACCAATACTAATTTTGGCAAAACTACCGTCGTACTTTACGAAATTACCAATCATAGCTTCGTCTAATGTAGCATTTTTAATTGTCGTTTGATTTTGAATTAAGCTATTTTTAACGCTCGAATCTTGAATAGTACAGTTCTTCCCTATCGATACATATGGCCCAACAGAAGTGTTGCGCAAAACTGTTCCTTCACCTATAAAGCAAGGTTCTATAATCGTAGAATTATCTATTACTACTGAATCATGCACTAGTTGCTCTTCATTATCAGCTGATAAAAACCCTAACATTTTAGCATTAGTTTCTAGAGTGACATGTTTATTACCGCAATCCATCCATTCATCCACTGTGCCTGTTTTAAAAATTCGCCCTTCGGCCATCATCTTTTTAATACCATCGTTGATTTGGTATTCACCACCATGCATTAAATTTTCATCAAGCACTTCTTGCAATTTATCTTTTAATACTGCAACATCTTTAAAGTAATAAATACCTATTACTGCTTGATCACTTACAAAAGTTTCTGGTTTTTCTACAAGTTCAACAATTTCGTTATTGTCATTGAGTTTTACCACACCATAAGCTTCTGGGTTATCTACACGTTTTGTCCAAATTACGCTATCTGCTTCTGGGTCTAAATCAAAATCTGCTCGAATTAATGTATCTGCATAAGCAATAACCGCTGGGCCAGATAATGAAGGTTTTGCACTCATAATTGCATGACCTGTACCTAACGGCTGGTCTTGTCTATAAATAGATGCTTTGGCCCCAAGTCCTTGTGCTAGTTCTTTTAAGCTTTCTACAACGTCATCGCCAAACCAAGCTGAGTCACCTAGTACAAAGGCTACTTCTGTTATTGGTTGTTTTAGAACTTTTGCGATATCCTTGACTAAACGATGTACGATTGGCTGACCTGCAACTGGTATTAGTGGTTTAGGCACTGTTAAACTGTGTGGTCTAAGACGTGAGCCTCGACCTGCCATTGGGACTATTATTTTCATTTGTTTTGTTTACACGTTGATTTGTTAAATTGTTTATTTGGTACCTGTACTACCAAAGCCTCCTGCACCTCTTGAAGTTTCTGACAGTTCATCTACTTCTTGCCATTCTGCACGCTCATGTTTTGCAATGACAAGTTGTGCTATACGTTCACCATTTTCTATAGTGAAATCATCATTAGATAAATTTACCAGAATCACTCCTATTTCTCCTCTATAATCAGCATCAATAGTTCCAGGTGCGTTCAATACGGTTATTCCTTTTTTAGCTGCTAAACCACTACGAGGTCTTACTTGAGCTTCTGTACCTAAAGGTAACTCAATAAATAAACCTGTTTTTACAATAGTGCGTTCTAGTGGTTTTAAGGTAATAGCTTCATTTATGTTTGCACGTAAGTCCATACCTGCTGACGCTATAGTTTCATAATGAGGTAAAGCGTGATTGGACTTGTTAATTATCTTAATGTTCATTTATTCTTAAATAGATGTTTCAATTCTTTTCTTTCCAGCAAAAATACGATTCCTATAAAGGTTATTAGTAAAGGAATACCAATAAAATAATCTTCTCTGAATTGATAGAAGTATATCCCAGAAAACACAATTGAGATTACTAGATAAGCACCTATTTTCTTCAGGTTATATGGAATTGGATAGTGCTTTCTTCCGTAGTAATACGATAACAACACCATACTACCATAAGCAGCTAATGTGGCAATTGCTGAGCCTTTGTAGCCAATTGTTGGAATTAACCAGAAGTTTAACCCTAAAGTTACAATTGCGCCAAATACCGAAATGTATGCGCCAAATTTAGTCCTATCTGTAATCTTATACCAAACTGAAAGGTTATGGTAAATGCCTAAACAAAAACTTGCTAATAATACAATTGGCACAATCCACATGGCTTCCCAAAAGGCTTCATCTCTTATGATTAGCACTTTTATTATATCCGAAAACACAACTACCGCTAACAAAATAATAGACCCCAAGGCTACAAAATATTCTAATATTAGAGCATAGTTTTTCTGAGGATTATCGCTTTTAGCGTGACTGAAAAAATAAGGCTCAATACCTAATCTAAATGCTGTTGCAAACAGCGTCATAAATAATGCTATTTTATAACAAGCCGAAAACATACCTACTTCAGCTTCAGAATCAACAGCATTAGATAAAGGACTATCAAGCAAGATTCTATTAAACATTTCAATAATTGTATATGCTAATCCAGCGATTAATACAGGAAAAGCATAACCTAGCATTTGCTTCCAAAGCTTGGAATCGAAAATGTATTTAATTTTACTGTAAAACGGAAACATTAATAGCAGCGTAATACCACTAGCAAATGCATTAGCAATAAGGACATAGTTTATCTCAAAATTTGGCTTGTAAATTGATTCGAAAAATGAATTGTTGGTTGCTAAATCTGCAAGCAGCAAAAAGAAGAATAGGTTTAACCCAATATTAATAGCCACATTGGTTATCTTAATTATTGCATACTTTATTGGTCTTTCTTTAGCTCGTAACCAAGCAAAAGGGATTATAACTAATGCATCTAGTAACAAAATCCAAATTACAAAATTGATGTGCTCTACCTTAATATCTGTAATTTCTGCTATTTGATTTTTAAGAAGAAATGCCAAGGCAAAAATGGCTAAAGACGTAAAAACTATAGATAGCGCCGATGTACCTACAACACGGTCTTTATCTTCTTCTTTATTAAAAAACCTAAAAAAGGCAGTTTCCATTCCGTAAGCCAAAATCACATTAAAAATCGCAAACCATGAAAAGATGATAGACACTTTTCCATAAACACCAAGAGCCATTACTTCGGTATATAATGGTGTAAGCAAGAATGTCAGCATTCTTGGAAGCACAGTGGCTAGCCCATAAATAAATGTCTGCTTAAAAAGTTTTTGAAACGCGTTCAAGTATCTTGAATATTATTGTTAAAAATACCATTTTTAAAACAAAAAAACCTCACTGATATTGTGAGGTTTTTGTATTTATATTTTGCCTTTGTTTTTATTAGGAGGTGCTGACATTGGCAATGCGTCAATTGGTTTTTCAACGATATTAGTCAATTTATAATATTTGATTTGTCCATTTTGAGTATAGCTCACGACGCATTCGTCATCTTTTAAATTAAATGGAAAGCTTAGGTTTTTGTCGTCTTTTGAATTGGTGATCGATAGACTTGTTTCTTCTGAATTTACTTCAGACATAAACCTACCTATAAATAATTGTGGGTCTGAAGGTTTAGTTTCAAGCTTTACACTTTTTTTTCTGAAGAATACACTATCTAAAACCAGTTCTTTTGAGTCTATTTCGATAAAAATATTTATCCCTGAACCACCACCTTTTACACCTGACACCCAGTTCTTTATGTAAATTTCTTTAAAAGAAGTAGGTGCATTTTTTTCAAGTTTCATAGTGCTAGCACATTGGGAAAAACTTATAGAAATTAATCCTAAAAAAAATAATTTAATAAGCCTCTTCATAATTTAAATATTTAGATACTAACTTTTTATGGTTAGTTCAACACTTATGCCAAAATTATTAATTAGTGCTAAAAGACCATATTTGCCCTAAAGTTTTTACTCCAGAATCGTCAGTTGTATCGACTTTCCAATAGTAAGTGGTGCCAGATGTGGTATTAACGTTAAAAATTTGTGCTGATAATCCTGCTTCTATAAGTGGTGGATTATCACTTGTGCCGAAAAACAAATCATAAGTTAATACATCGCCAACATCAGTGTCAGCACCTGTCCAACTTAGGTTTACACTGCCAGCTGATATACTGCCGCCATCAGCTGGAGCGTTTAATGCAGCCGTAAATGGTGCATAGTTCGAAATTCCTGGTCCGGATGTGAAAAACGCTAAGGTGGTTGATGGATTAGATTCATTCCCCATATCATCAATTGCTGTTATGCTCCAATAATATGCAACACCTTGTTGAAGTATTATCGTAACACTATTTGTATTTACTGTCCGTTCTTCAACAACATTAGTCAAATCTCTATCCGTAGCAATAATAATTCTGTAGCTAACAGGGTCGTTATCAGCATCAGTAGATGCATTCCATTGAAATGTAATATTGTTGTCTGTACAAAGTAAATTAGCTGTTGGGAAAACCACTTCTGTTACTTCAGTTGGTGCAGAGTTTGCTGGTGCTCCATCGCTACTGCTACACGCTATAATAGTTAATACTAATACTGCCGCAATTATATGTTTTATAGTCTTTCTCATCTCTTAACAATTTTAATTATCTCTACATTTTCTATATCTAATCTCACAAAGTAAGTTCCCTGCGTTAAGTTGGTAAAAGGTACATTAATAAAGCTACCATTAACTGATAACATATTTTGATTAATTACCAATCGCCCATGTATATCAAAAACTTGAACATTAACACCATTCTCAGGTAAGTTAGGAATGTTAATTTGTAAATTATCTGTTACAGGATTTGGTCCATATGTTAATGCAATTGATAGCGTATCTTCAATAACTCTGCTGATTTTTCCTTCGCACTCTACTGAAGAGCTTACTTCTAAAAGACCTCCGCCAGAGGTGTCTATATTAAAGTTAGTTTGGCTTGTTACCATAATAACCTCATCGTTAAACACAACTGTATAAGGTGCTGTTCCGGTATTTATAGCCACCGAGGTTTCGGATGTTGATGTACTTTCGTCATTAACTACACTAAATACACCACCTAAAGAAGGTGCTGCCTCAATATTAATTTCAAAACATTGTTCAAAATCTCTTCCATCTACTGCCACACATACGGTATAAGAACCAACATCTAAATCCGTAAATAATGTGGTGTTCTCAACGCCTGATATTGTCTGGGTTGCATTAAGACCATTACCATTAATTGTAACGGTGTAGTTTACAAAGGTTTCAACCACTCTAATTATTGCTTGTCCATTATTTTGACCCTCACATCGTTCAGAAATAATTTCTAGAGTGATATTACTAGGTTCCTCAAAACTAAAGTCACATACATCACCAATACCATTATTATTTAAATCTTGTTGGTCCGGGTTAGGGGTGTCTGGACAGTTGTCTTCTCCATCTGCTACAGAATCACCATCGCTGTCTTGACAAACATCTCCAACACCATCACCATCTGTATCGGTTTGATCCGCATTAGCAGTATTAGGGCAATTATCGTTAATATCTAATATGCCATCACTATCCGTGTCTTGACACACATCACCTACACCATCACCATCAGAGTCTGCCTGATCTGCATTAGCCGTATTAGGGCAATTGTCGGAAATATTCGGCACACCATCACCATCATTATCAGCATCTGGATCATCTATAAATTGACCCGAAAACACACCTCGACCATAAGTAGAAATATAAATTGAATTGTCATTTCTGAGGTCTATATCTGTAATTCTTACTGTTGACATACCGCCTTGAGCTGGCTCCCAATCAGGGCTAGAGGATGAAAAATTCTCAGTAAACCATATACCTAGTTCCGTACCAATTATTACTTCTTCTGGGTTTAGTGGATTTTGAAGAATTGCCTTAACTGGTAAATCTGGTAAGTCTCCGTCTTTGGCAAGCCAAGTCGTGCCACCATCTGGAGTATACCAAACATTATTTACTCCGTAGTTATGTACAGTAACAAAAATTTCGTTTTCTGATGCGCCTAATTCAATATCTGAAATACTTCCAACGATTTCGTTGTTAGTTTCAATGTTTACAAAATTTGGTGTAACATTTGCGTTATCTACTCTAAATATATCACCTAAAAACGTTCCGACGTAAAGTGTCGAAGATGTTGTAGTAAATGGTGAAATTTTTAAGGCTGTAGGTCTACTATCAAATTCTGGTGCTCCAAAATCATTTGCTGCAAGCGTGGCTGTCGATGTAATACCTGAATATCTTCTGATTATAACATTTCCTCCTGAAGAGTAATTTGAATACAGGATATCTAAATTAGAATCAAGTTCTTGAGGGTTTATAAATGAGCCATTATTTCCGGTTTCACTGTTTATAGTTACGACTTGACCGGTACCTAAATCCACCAATCTGACAATTCTATTAAAGACAAAATTTGTTATGTAATATTGGTCTGTACCATCTTGATCAAAAAAGCTATAAGCACCGTCACCACCAAAAGCTTCAGCAGAACTATTTATACCAGGGTTAGCATCTGTGAATAGCTGTGTGCCATTGTCTTGTAATCCACCTAAAAAGAAATCTGTATCACCCGCAAAAGCATCAGTCGGAGCAACACCTACCGTATAAAATTGAGAGGTAATAAAACCATTGTTCCTTGATTGTATATCTAATCCACCTAATGTTCCATAATAAACTCCACCATCGTTACCCACGATAAAACTATTCGGATTACTAGGGTCAAAAATCATTGTGTGCTGATCAGCATGAACTAATGGCACATTTAAATTTGCAAGATTATTATTATTGGACCATTTTGAAATTTGTGCCCAGGATGTCGGCTCGGTAGGTCCAGGCAATTGTGCGCCATTTGTAGATTTGAACAAATCTATTCCTCCAGCATACACTATTTGATCGTTGTTTGGATCTACTTCTAATAATAAGTCATAAAAAGCTTGACCACGGGTAAAATCATTCTCTGGAATTCCATTATCAACATCATTAGGTAATTCTAAATCAAAGATATCTGAATTAAAGCCATCCGTTGTTCCTTCCATAGCAACTCCTCCAGGAATTTCAGCTAATACGTATATAACACCTGGATCTTGACTTGATACGGCTATTTGGGTTCTATCTGCATTTGGTATTGTACGAACATTTGTGAAATTTTCACCGTCGGTAGATGAAAAAATCTCGCCACCGCCATCTCCAAAGATTGAACTATCAATACTAGACATCCAAATTGTTCCGTCCGCACCGACCTCTATGTCATTTGGCTCATGTTCATTACCATTAGCTGTTAGTGGTACATTAAGCTTATTCCACGTAGCACCATCATCGACGGATTTAAAAATCCCCAATTCTGTTCCTCCTAAAAATGTTGTCGTATTGGCTGAACCATAAAAAGCATCTCCAGCAGCCACATAAACTTCTGTAGTTCCTGAATTATCTTTAATTTTAATATCATTTATTTGCTGTATTCCTGGTACTAATGTACCCGTAAAGGTTCCTGTAGCGGGATTTATTGACCCATTAACTGTACCCGATTGCATAGCAGCTACAATAGCGTCACCATCAGCTTTAGAAATCATAACTGCTGGAATTGTTATTGATGCATCTGTACCACCCATATTTATTGGGCTCGTACCAACATTATTATAAACAATAGCGGCTATGGCTCCTGCATCTTGAGCATTTCTAACCTTAGTTGTAAAATTGCATGAGCCTCTTTGTATAATTGCTATTTTTCCTGTTGCGTCATCACCAAAGGACGTACAACCTTCTCTAGGATTTACAGAGCTAGTATCATTGGCTAAAACAAAATCAGCACTAATTATTGAAGTCACAGTTGATCCAAAGCTTGTTGTCTCTACTGAATTATAATCTCCTGCTATGTTTGAAGGTGAATTTACGGTAATATTAGAAGCTGACTCAAATGTAGTTGGCCCTGAAACTCCACCTAGCACTCTTGCCCAAGTATTACCAGCATCAGTAGACTGCCAAACACCATCACCGCTAACATCTCCATTTGTGTAAGATTCTCCTGTGCCTAAATAAAAAATACTTGGATTGTTTGGATCAGCTACAATGACTGAAACATTAAGGTTATCTGGTACATCTACTCGTGTCCAAGTAGAATTGGCATTTGAAATATTAGTATTCTTCCATAAACCTCCACTAACTCCACCGGCAAATACTGTTTCATTGCTAGTATCATTAGGATCAAACATCAATCCTCTCGTTCTTCCTCCAACATTATCTGGACCTCTAGATTCCCAATCGGGTTCTGTGCCATCACCTGGTACACGCTGCCTAAAAGCATCTTCAATAGTACCTCTAATGCCTTCTAAATTTTCGGGTGTGGGTCTTCCAAGAATTGGATTCATGGTCAACTCAAATTCCTCTTCATAATATCTGTCTGGTGGTATACCTAGAGCCTTGCGCTCCTTTTTAGTCAACTTTAAGGATTCCTTGAAAGGGCTATTTGATAAATTTTCTTTGTGAATTTCTACAATGTCATCATTTGTAAGTTTTTTACTTTGATTTTCTTGATTTTGAATTAAAAAAACACAAATCGCTATTAGTCCAAACAAGATGCTTGAACCTACTAAGAGCTTCTTTTTCATTTTTCTTTTTTTGAAGTTTAAATATCTTACTTTTTTAAAGAATTGACAACTTTTACAATATATTCTTAAATAGACGACGTGAAATTGAAAAAATTACACTCAATTTTAAAGATTTCGTAATATTCTTTGATATTTATAAAACACGCAAACAATAAAAAACCCCACTTAAAAAAGTGGGGTTTTCTCATATTATTTTAAAACTTCTATTTGCTACACGCTTAGTTATTGAGGGCTTCTGCTCCACCAACAATTTCTAATATTTCATTAGTAATAGCAGCTTGTCTTGCTTTGTTGTAAGTTAACTTTAATTGATCTCTCAGCTCTGTAGCATTATCGGTAGCCTTGTGCATAGCTGTCATTCGAGCACCGTGCTCAGATGCAAAACTATCTCTAATTGCTTTATACAATTGTGTTTTTAATGACTTAGGGATTAATGTCTCTACAATTTCTTCTTTAGAAGGTTCGAAAATATAGTCTAAATTAGAATTTACTTCACCTTCAACAGGAGCAATCGGTAAAAACTGTTCCGTCATTACAATCTGAGTGGCAGCATTTTTAAATTTGTTGTAGACTAATTCTATCTTATCAAAATCACCTTCAACAAACTTAGCCATTAACATCTCGGCAATAGCAGCAACATTATCAAAAGTTAAGTCATCAAAAACTTCACTTTTATTAGCAATTACATCACCAGATTTTGATAATGCATCATTCGCTTTTTTTCCTATTGCTAAAAATGAAACTTCTTGATTGGCATAAGTTTCAGAAGTTAAACGTGCAACTTCTTTTAGTATATTGGAATTAAAAGCACCACATAAACCTCTATTAGAAGTAATTGCAACAATTAACACTTTATTTACTTCTCTTTGCTCTGCAAACTTACTTCCAGAATCAGCATCTAATGTTGCACTTAGACTCTGTAATAATTCTGTAAGTTTATTTGCGTAAGGTCGCATTGCTGTAATAGCATCTTGAGCCTTCTTTAACTTTGCAGCCGAAACCATTTTCATGGCACTGGTAATCTGCATCGTTGAAGATACCGAAGATATTCTATTACGTATTTCCTTTAAGTTTGCCATTCTCTTTTAGAATTAAGCGTATTTCGCAGCTAAATCTTTACAAACATTAGTTAAGGTATCAGTTACCTCATCTGTTAATTTACCTGCTTTTAATGTATCTAATACGTTTCTGTGCTTCGCATTTAAGAACTCAATGTAATCTCTTTCAAATTCTTTTACCTTTTCTACAGGAACATCTCTTAATAAGTTTTTTGAACCAGCATAGATAATTGCAACTTGGTCTTCAACTGTAAACGGATCGTTTTGAGCTTGTTTTAAGATCTCTACGTTACGCTTACCTTTTTCGATTACGTTAAGTGTTGCAGCATCAAGGTCAGAACCAAACTTAGCGAAAGCTTCTAGCTCACGGAATTGTGCTTGATCTAACTTAAGTGTACCAGCAACTTTTTTCATTGATTTAATCTGAGCAGATCCACCAACACGTGATACAGAAATACCTACGTTAATTGCCGGACGAACACCAGAGTTAAATAAATCTGACTCTAAGAATATCTGACCATCAGTAATCGAAATTACGTTTGTTGGAATATATGCAGATACGTCACCAGCTTGTGTTTCGATAATTGGTAATGCTGTTAAAGAACCACCACCTTTTACTATTGGCTTTAATGACTCTGGTAAGTCATTCATGTTCTTGGCAATGTCATCATCAGCAATAACTTTTGCAGCACGCTCTAATAATCTTGAGTGTAAGTAGAAAACGTCACCAGGATACGCCTCACGTCCTGGAGGACGACGTAATAATAACGATACCTCACGGTAAGCAACTGCTTGTTTAGACAAGTCATCGTAAACAATTAATGCTGGTCTACCAGTATCTCTAAAATACTCACCTATTGCAGCTCCTGCAAATGGTGCATATACCTGCATAGGAGCAGGATCTGAAGCGTTAGCAGCAACAATTACGGTATAAGCTAAAGCGCCTTTATCTTCTAATGTTTTTGCAATGTTAGCTACAGTAGATGCTTTTTGACCTACTGCTACATATACACAGAATACAGGCTCACCTGCATCGTAAAACTCTTTTTGATTTAATATCGTATCGATACAAACTGTAGTTTTACCTGTTTGACGGTCACCAATTACCAACTCACGTTGTCCTCTACCAACAGGAATCATCGCATCGATAGACTTAATACCGGTTTGCATTGGCTCATCTACAGGTTGACGGAAGATTACACCAGGTGCTTTACGCTCTAATGGCATTTCGTATAAGTCCCCACCAATTGGTCCTTTACCATCGATTGGGTTTCCTAATGTATCTACAACACGACCAACCATTTCTTCACCTACTTTAATAGATGCAATACGATTAGTACGTTTTACTGTAGCGCCTTCTTTAATTTCTTTTGAAGGTCCTAATAATACGATACCAACATTGTCTTCTTCAAGGTTAAGTACAATTCCTTCTAATCCACCTTCGAATTCTACTAATTCTCCGTATTGTGCATTAGAAAGTCCGTAAGCACGTACAATACCATCACCAACAGTTAATACTGTTCCTACTTCGTTTAATGAAGCACCTGCTTCAAAACCTGAAAGTTGTTGTTTTAATATTGCTGAAATTTCAGCTGGTTTTACTTCTGCCATTTTATTTATTCTTTAGCTAATAAACTATAGCTATTAGTTTAATGTAAATTCTCTTTTTAATTTGTTTAGTTTGTTAGCGATACTTGCATCGTATTGTAAATCGCCAACTCTTAAAATGAAACCACCTAAAATAGTTTCATCTACTATATTTTCAAGCTCAGTTGCTTTACCAGTAAGCTCTTTTACTTTTGCTAAAACCTTTTTCTCTAAATCTTTAGTTAAAGGCGTTGCGGTAGTAACTTTAGCTACTTGAGTTTCTCTTAAAGCGTCATATAGCTGATTGTACTTGTTTGCAACGTTACCTAATAAAGCTATTCTTTTATTAGCAACTAAAGTGTTTATAAGGTTTGCTGTTTCAGAGTTAATTCCTTCAAAAATTGAATTCAATACAGATTTCTTATCTGAAGACCTAACCACTGGACTATTAAGCATTGCATCCAAATCACTATTATCCGCAATTGCGTTAGCAATTTGTTTCATATCAGCATTAACTGCTTCGGCAACTTTATTGTCAGTAGCTAAACTAAGTACTGCTTTTGCGTATCGTATTGCTGCTCTTGACTCTGCCATTATAACTAGTTTAATGTAGTTTCACCTAACATGTTCTCAACAAGTTTTAATTGCTTGTCTTTGTTAGATAATTCATCTCGCACAACTTTCTCAGCTATATCTATTGATAATCCAGCAACATGATTCTTTAATTCTGCCATAGCAGCTTTCTTCTCACTTTCAATAGCGGTTTGAGCTTGCTCGATTAACTTATTTGCCTGTGCCTGTGCTTCCTCCTTCGCATCTGCTATAAGCTTAGCTTTCAAGTCACGAGCTTCTTTAAGCATTGTCTCTCTTTCAGCACGAGCTTCTTTTAAGATACGCTCATTATCAGCTGTAAGATTTTCCATCTCTTGGCGTGCTTTTTCTGCAGAGGCTAAAGCATCTTTAATACCTTCTTCTCTATCGCTTACAGCTCCAAGAATTGGCTTCCAAGCAAACTTTCTAAGTATAAATAATAAGATTAAAAATGTGATTAATGTCCAAAAGACTAATCCAAATTCTGGTGTAATTAAATCCATTTGTTGTTTGTTTAAATAACTTAAATTTTAAAATACAGAAGTAACCAACCGTTACTTCTGTATTTTGGTTTCATTACCCTTGTAAGAAAGCAACAACAACACCGAAAAGTGCTACCGCTTCTACGAAGGCTGCTAAGATTAATGCAGAAGACTGAATCTTACCGTGCATCTCTGGTTGACGTGCCATAGCTTCCATAGCCGACCCACCAATTCTACCGATACCCATACCAGCTCCTATAGCTGCTAAACCTGCTCCAATCGCTGCAATTCCTGTAATAGTCATAGTATAAAATTTAAATTAATTAATGATGTGCTTCTTCAGTTGCCATCCCAAAATAAAGGGCTGACAATATTGTAAATATATATGCTTGTATTGCTGTAACAATAACTTCAATAACTGTAATAAATAATGAAAACGCTACAGATACTGGTGCAATCGCCACAGTTTTAAAAACAAATATTAATGACATTAATGCTAAAATGATAACGTGACCTGCTGTAATGTTAGCAAACAAACGAATCATAAGAGATATTGGCTTAACAAACATTCCAATTATCTCGATTGGCATTAAAAATATTTTCATTGGTACTGGTACGCCTGGCATCCAGAAAATATGCTGCCAGTAGTTTTTGTTACCACTAAATGTTGTAATTATAAAAGTGATGGCTGCTAATGTAAAAGTAAATGCAATGTTCCCACTTAAGTTAGCACCATTTAATATAGGAATCAATCCAAAAATGTTATTAATCCAGATGAAGAAGAAGATAGTAAGCAAGTAAGGCATATATCTTCTGTACTTATGCTCACCAATCATTGGCTTCGCAATTTCATCTCTAACAAATAAGACTAATGGCTCAACAAAACTTGCAATTCCAGAAGGAACATTGTCTTCAGATTTTTTATAACGTCTTGCAGCAGTTAAGAATATTAGAAATAAAACTGCTATAGAAACCCACATCATAAATACATTTCTAGTTATAGATATGTCAAATGTTGGTCTATGGGCATTAGTCGGATGGTCTTCAGCATCAAATTCAACGCTTGACGCGCCTTCATCTAAAACATAAACCTTCTCATGAACGTTAACAAACTTTTGTCCGTTTCTTTCAACAATTTCATGACCATGGTAATCATGATGAAAAGCAGAAGATGAAAACATTGTAAGCCCTTTGTCAGTATATGTTATCACAGGAAGTGGAATAGATATTGGGTGGTCATTCCAATCGAATAAATGCATGCCGTATGCATCTTTAACGTGATGTAAAATCATCTCTTTGGCGTCAAATTCTTTATCTTCTCCGCCTTCTTTAGAGCCTTCGGCGAAACCAAAGCTAAATACCGATAAAAACAAAACTGTAAATACGGTACGTTTTAAGGTGTTTAATGTCATTATTTACGGCTTTAAAATACCTTCTTTTAAATTCGCTGCAAATGTACGGACATTAAATGAATTGACAAACACTAATAATGATATAATTTTTAATGTTTTTTTGATGAGATAATATGCTCGATTTTAAGCCTTTTGCAAAAACTTTGAAATGGCATAAACTTCAAAAAATAAGTACAAAAAATAAGGGATGAAAAAATTGAAAACATCCGGTTGTTTGTTCTCAAAATCTGAAAGTAATACTGGTAATAAAAATAGTATTGCAAAAACCATCTTTAAAAAAGTAAGTCCCATAAAAAGGTTAAAGATGTTTGTTTTGCCAGATGAAAACCTAAAATTAATTAAGGTGTAAAATATTGCTGTTACTATGAAATGAAACGCATAAATATGCCAAAGCGGAAAGAAAAATTCAATCTTCTCGGCGAAATAACTTAATAAATAAGTGTGCACTCCAAATAGTATTGCAGTTACTGCTACCAGTTGAAGTGAAAATGAAATCTGTCTCTTTTTGAAAGCTTCCATAAACGTATTACTTTGAGTTTGCAATAATACGTCTTATTACATAAACAATCGAAATAATTACTGAACCTAAAGTGAAGCCCAATGTATATAGGCTATTCTCATTGGGGAATTTCTCATCTAGCTTAACGCCTACAAATGTGCCAACTAATATTATGGCAATCATTTGTATTGCGATCCCAGAAAATTTAGCATAAGTATTAAGCTGTTCTTTCTGTTTCTTTTGATTTTTGGCTGGTTGCTTGTTCTCCATTATTAAGAGCTTTAACAGCACCTTTCATGCTGCATGTTGCATTGAATGTAGCACCAGGCTCAACAGCAAGTTTACTTACATGAACCTCACCATCTATTTGGGCGGAAGATTTAAGTGAAAGTGTTCCGCTTAAGATTAGTTTACCTGAAAACTTGCCTTCTATATCAACATTAACACCTGTTAAAGTTCCTGAAATGTTCCCTGCTTTACCAATGACAACTTTGCCTTGAGTCTTTAGGTTTCCTTCTACTGTACCATCTATTCTAAATGGTCCTTTACTTTCTATATCGCCAACAATTTTTGTTCCGTTGGCAATAATGTTTTGCTGCGAGCTTGTATCCATAGTTGATTTTTGTTTTTTGTCTGAAAACATGGTTACTAAATTTATTCTGGATTGGTGTACTCTTCTAAGTTTTTGTGTCTTTGGATTATTGTATAGTTAGCCGAGGAAACTGTTAAATATTTTTTGGTAATACCTTTTGTGCCTTCATCTTTATAATCTTGAAGTGTGTATCCAAAACCAATTGCAGATGTGATGTATTCTAATCCATGAACAACTATAAAGGTAGTATTTCTGTCATATACATCTTTAGATATAGTAAGGTTTCGAAATGGTAATTTCTTAATCTCTTTGGCAATCTCTTCTTCAAAGCTTTTAATTTCTTCTTCATTGTTACTATCAAACTGGTACACAACATGGAATGAATTGCCTTCGTCTTCTGGAAGGAACTCTCTCTTTTGTAGTGCAGGTAATGCATTATTTACAATTTCCTGAGCTTGTTTTCCTTCTTCCGAATTTGGATATGTAAGCGCTACATAATTTACTGCATCTCTATAAGCATCAAATCCGTCTAATCTTCCTATTGATGTCGCTTTTAGTATTTCAAACTTTGGCACATAGCCGTCACCTTCAAATTGTTTAATATATTCTTCGGCAGATGCAATGACTTCTAAGTATTCTTGAGCTTCAAACCTTCTAAATAGTTTTTCATAAACCGCTTCTGGGTCATTGAGGTCTTTTGCTAACTGAGAATCTGGATTACGAAGTATCTCAGCATAACGAGAGTCTGGATGCTCTTCTATAATTCTATTCTTTGCTATTTCAGCCTCATCATCTTCACCAAGTAGAAGATATATTTTATACAACTGATATTTAGAAGGTAAAACAAGACGCTCTTCAGGATTGTTCTTAAGCAGTGCCTCGAGCTTGCCTTTGGCTAACTTGTATTCTTTAAACTTTTGCTTATATATTAGTCCTAATTGATAATATGCAAAATTTCGTTCTTTACCTATACTATCTATCTCTACTTGGTCTGTTGGTAATTTTGAAATATAAAACTCTGGGTCGTACAATTCTAACTGTGTAACATTCTCTTCACCTTCTTTTGTTTCACCTGCAATTTCAAAATCCCCTGAAGCTCTTGTGTTTGCTAAACGCCAATTATCTTGTAATTCTCGCTGTCCCCAAAGTTTGAAAAATTCGTCTCTACCATAAGTGCTAGCAGATGTATTATAAAAATAAAAATCTGAATTATTCGATGTACTTATTGAAGGCGCTCCAGGGCGGTTTGTTCTTCCAGGTCCTGCAAGCCCTGTTAATCCTCCACCTCTAGAACCAGACGCTTTACTTGCCAATTTTTCAGCACGTTTTTTTTCCAATTCTTTAGCTATAGAATCTTGAACTTTTAATTCTTTAATGTAATCGTTGTAGAATGCTATCTGTTCCTCTTTTGGTAATCCAATCAATCTTAAGATACTGTCATTTACTCTTGCTATGCCTTCGTAATAAATAACATCAACAAGGTTCTCTCGCTTTTTCTTAACTACTCTATAAGGTTTTGTCTTCTCAACCATATTAGTAAGTGTACTGTCATAATAAGCGCCCGCAGTTTTATATTCGGTGCGGTCAAAGTACATATCACCAAGTGTTAGGTAATTATTTGCAAATAAGACCTTGTCTTGATTAAGTGTCCTGTTTGATTGAATGGACTTATTATAGTAAGTCTCTGCTAGGCTATCTCTTCCTTGTTCTTGATGATACTTAGCTATACGGTAATGTATTTTATCTAAAAATGGTCTATTTTCTCTGTCTTCTTCCAATTCAGTCAAGTATTCCATAAACAAAATTCTATCTCCATTTTCTGAATCAAAATTGAATGATTTTGCGAGATGTGCATTGATATAAAATGCTCTTGGAATTTTGCGATGCAAGGCTATGATTTCATCAAAAGCCATGTTGGCGCTGTCCTTTTTACCAAACTCATTGTATAGTTGACCTTTAATAAAATTATAGCGTGCTTTTTGAGTGTGAATCTTAGTAGCTACCGCAGCAGTATCTAAGTACTTTATTGCAGTATCCTTTTCTTTAATTGCCAAATAAGCATCAGCTAATACTGCTGTGATGTCTGCCAAATCCTGGCCTTCAACTTCTTCTTGCTTTAAATGACGTTTAAGGTTTTTTATGGCTATCTCAGGATTGCCAAGTCTCAGGTTTGTTTTTTCTCGCCAAACTTTAACCTGATTTATTTTATCACTTGTTGGATACTTATTAAGAATATTGTTGAATGCTGCTAACGCTGGAATAAAACGCTGATCATAGTATCTTGATTTACCAAGCAACAAATACGCTTCGTCAATTTGTGGGTTTTTTTCTTTCCCACCAATTGTCATACTATGCTTTTGTATAGCCTTAGTGGCTTTTTCTTCAGCACGCTCAAAGTCCGAGTTCTCGGCTTCATTTCCTAGGCGGATTTCGTCTTTTGCCTCAAAGCGCTCTACAGGTAATAATTCCCAGAAGTTCTCTGTGTACGCGTTATTAACTGTTGCTAAACCTTGTTGCAAAGCTATTTCTCCATTATAAAGTATGTTGTATTCCGTCCCAACGGAGTGCCAAGCTCTATTGATGAAGTTGTCTTTTTTACGCGAACAACTTTGGGCAACAATCGCGATTAAGAAAATTAATATTAAAGCTCTTTTACAAGTTTTCAAAAGACTAAATTTTGGTCTATAAATAACGTGAAACACTCTGTTTTGTTATCCTAAGCCGTAAAAATAAACATCTTTTTGAATTATTGATGAAAAATGAAGTGTTTTACACCTATTACCAAAAAAGCTCAAGCGGTTTAGCTTGAGCTTTTTCTTAATATATAGAGTTGCTGTTTTCTATTCTTCTTCTTCAGAACTTGAAATGGCACTTTTAGCAAAATGTGCTTCTAACTCTCTAAGTGTTGTAGGATTAGTTTCAAGGTCTTTTACTACTTCTCCTTTTTCTAAAACAACAATACGTTCGCAAACATCGGTAACATGTAATAAATCGTGACTAGACACTAATACTGTTACACCTTGCTTTTCTGCTAAATCTTTCAAAATTTGTTTTAAACGAATCTGAGTCGTTGGGTCTAAGTTTGCAAAAGGCTCATCGAGTATAATCACTTCTGGATTACCAATTAGTGCCGCTACAATGCCGGCTTTTTTCTGATTTCCTTTACTTAAATCGCGTAAGTATTTTTTCTTACCTAATATTTCGCCATTAAAGAAGTCTTCAAATTGAGATGTAAGTGCATCTACATCTGCTTTGTTTTGCCCTCGTAAATCGCCAATGAAATAGAAGTACTCTTCAGGTGTTAGATACCCAATTAAAAACGTTTCGTCTATAAAAGCAGAAGTAAACGGTTTCCAATCTTCGCTATTAGAGACCACAATATCATTGCTTGTAATTGATCCGGTGGTTGGGTTTATTAAGTCTAATAATAAGCTAAAATAAGTCGTTTTACCTGCACCATTATTTCCCACAAGCCCAAAACTTTGTCCTTTGGGTATGTGCAATTCGTCTATTTTAAGAACTTGAATACCGTTATATGATTTTGATATGTCTGTTGTTTGTATCATTGTATATTGTTTTAAGCGTCTTTACTAAAGGCAGCTATCATTTTGTATTTAGAGTTTAGGTATTTTTCAGTTATAAATTTCATTAGTTTTTTGTGAAGCACTATACCTATAATTCCCAGAGTAATTAATGTAGCTATAGCCACTTCAAAACCAAGTAACCAATTTAAAATACCAAATAAGATCATTGGGACAAGCATTAATGGAATACCGATAAGCCACTGTACAGCGCCAGTTCCCTGATAATTAAAAGCTGCTTTTTTGTCTAAATCTATTTTCTTTCTATTGAAAGAGCCGCCCCACATTATTACATGCGAATTAACACCAATATTGTATATGGCTGCCGCGAAATGAGCGATTAAAATTTTCCATCCAAAATAAACGTATGGAATACCGAGTACAAACATAACTACCACGCTCATTACCATAAGTATAAATTTTGAACGCAGATACTGCTCATACTTAATATTTTGACTCATCAACATTTTGTAATAACCACTATCCCAAGCAGGAATAAATTGCCCAAAATTGATTAAGAAAAACCCTGTAGAAAAAATCCCAATAAAAGCCCACATAAATTCCATTTCTCTATACATAGGTTGTGGGTAGAAAAATAAACCATAGAGCAAACCTATTACCATTAAAAAAGCTGTAGACTTAGTACGTTTGTTTCGCCAAATTAATCTTAAATCTAACTGCATAAAAGGCGCAATATCTCCAAAGCGTTTAGTCCAAGATAGATCCGAAGCGTTAACATCTTTAACCTTAGTTTTTAATGAGGCGTCTAAATATAATTTTTGTAAAAGTAGTTTGTAATTTACCATATAAAGTAAACCTAAAACTAAAAGAGGTATTAGTATAAAAATTGGGTTTTGCGTTATTGCAATAACACCATTACCAATAATATCAGTAAAAGAAATAATTTCAAAATAATTCAAGCCATATAATCCAGCAGCTACGATTAAAAAAGGTAATAATGGTACTGATAATTCTGCAGAATATGCTTCAATTATAAAATTTAAAAAGTTTGAACTGAACGTAATGATAATGACTATAAAAACCCACATCAATATGGCTGTAGTATCTGGATATCCATATGCTGATAGAGTAATAGCGAATGGTATAGCTAGAAACAAAGGCAAAAAATTAAAAAAAGAAAAGGCCGATTTCCCTAAAACAAAATTAACAACTGTACTTCGCTTTACAGGTAAGGTTAGTAATGGTTTTACACTCATTACTGGTAGTTTTTGCATAAAAAACCTAAATAACAAATCACCTAGTATCCAATAAAACATGTATTTACTTACAATTGCTAGCTTGTCTTGATTCGGTAATAATTCATCAAGACCATAATAAAGTCCCACTCCTCCTAAAACAAAAAAAGCCATAAGGTATAAAGCGAAGAAGACTAAAAGAATATTTAAGGCTAGATTTTTTTGCCAATACGGTGACCGGAAATATTGTTTCCACTCTAAGTTTAAAAAATGTTTTATCATGGTTTGGTCAGGTTATCTGATGGTGTTAGTAGCCAATTCTTTATATATGTTACAATTTTACAAAATTTAAATTCTATAAATAAAAAAAACAGCCAAGAGAACATTCTTGGCTGCTTTAAACAATATATGTCTAAATCAAATATGAATACTATACTTTTTTACCAAAACGTAGACCCAAAATCATCAGCTTGTCCATTAAACTCATACAGTGGACCGTCTGTAACAAAATTAGTTGCACTGTCCCAACGACCAGCAGTTACAGCTTGGTCTACACGGGCTTGGTTTGCAGCACCCCATTGTACATAATCTAATAATATATCTGGGTCGCTAGAACCAAAAGTGTTTGTTGAGAAAATTCCCAATCCGCCAGATGTAGGGTTAACATCATAAGATAAGGTCACTTGCTCACCTGGTGCCAAATTCGTTGAGCCACTTGCTGCGTCTGATACTCTTACATATGTGCCTGGTCCTAAACATAACCAGTAATCACCTACTTCTACAGAAACATTTCCAAAATTCACTAAACTAACTTGATCTGTACCTGCATTAACTTCTGATATTCTAACAACATTTGAGGCTTCAGCAGACGCCCAAAAAGATGACCCAAAATCATCAGAATTTCCGTTAAATGTATATGGAGATCCTTGTGCTAAGAAATTAGCTGCATTGTCCCAACGACCAGCAGTTACAGCTTGGTCTACACGGGCTTGGTTTGCAGCACCCCATTGTACATAATCTAATAATATATCTGGGTCGCTAGAACCAAAAGTGTTTGTTGAGAAAATTCCCAATCCGCCAGATGTAGGGTTAACATCATAAGATAAGGTCACTTGCTCACCTGGTGCCAAATTCGTTGAGCCACTTGCTGCGTCTGATACTCTTACATAAGTACCTGGACCTAGGCATAAGAAATAATTTCCTGTTTCTGTCAGGTCTGTCCCAAAATTGGACAAAATAATTTGATCTGTTTCAGTATTAACTTCTAATATTCTAATTGCGCTAGAGGTTTCAACAGGTGTTGGATCATTATAAGAATCATCGTCACTACAACTTACTAGACATGCAGTACATATTGAAACTAATAAAATTAACTTTTTCATTTTTTTTGCTTTTTTTAATTATTATTTGACCGCAATGTATTACCAGAGTTAAAATCCTATATTAAAAAGGTGTATGAAGAGGAAAAAATTAATCCTGAAACCGAAAATAAGAGGTTAAAAAAACGGCATTTTCATTAAATCTTCTCTAATGAATTGTTAATGACATACTAATAAATCATAATTTAATGTTGTAGTTGAATCGATACGTGTTGTGAAATAAAAACCTCGACAAACTTTCCTTATTTTTGCTCAAAAATAAAATCGATGTCTCAATTCCATAGTCTTGACATAAAGTCTATTTATAAAGTAACTGAAAAATCTGTTGCTATCACTTTTGATGTGCCTAAGCATCTAAAAGACAATTTCGCGTTTAAAGCTGGTCAGTATATTACATTAAAAGCCGAAATTAATGGTGAAGAAATCCGTAGAGATTACTCTATTTGTTGTTCTATAGATGAAGATTTAACTGTTGGTGTTAAAGCTGTGGAAAACGGAACATTTTCGGTTTATGCTAATGAAACATTACAAGTTGGCGATACTATTGAAGTAGCAGAACCTAATGGTCGTTTTATGTTTGAGGCTAATGAGGCTAAAACCAGAACTATAGCTGCCTTTGCTGCTGGAAGTGGAATTACACCTATTTTAAGTATTGTTAAAACACTTTTAGAAGGTGAGCCGTTTAGCAATTTCATTCTAGTTTATGGAAATAAAACCAAAGCAGATACCATGTTTATGAGTGATTTGCTTGCGTTGAAAAACACATACGGCAATCGTTTTCATGTTCATTTTATTTATAGCCAAGCTAATGAAGAAGACGCGCTCTTTGGTCGTATAGAAAAAAGCACGGTGAACCTTATTGTTAAAAACAAATATAAAGGTGTTACTATAGACAAATTTTACCTGTGTGGACCAGAAGCAATGATACATACGGTAAAAAATGTTCTTATCGAAAATAATATAAAGGAGAATCAAATTTTATTCGAATTGTTTACTGCCTCAACACAAGGTGAAAGTTCACCTACAGATGTGTCAGGTGGAAATTCTCAGATAAAAGTCATTGTAGATGATGAGGAGTTTGAATTTGAAATGTCTCATGACGTATCCATTTTAGATGCCGCGCTAAAAGAGGATATTGATGCACCATATTCATGCCAAGGTGGTATTTGTAGTAGTTGTATTGCGCGTGTTACTGAAGGTGAAGCCTCAATGCGTCAAAACAATATACTTACAGATAACGAAATTGCTGAAGGTCTTATTTTAACGTGCCAAGCTCATCCTACGAGTACTAAAATAGTTGTCGATTATGATGATGTTTAAGTTACGGTTGAGTTACTTACTCTGAAATTATCGAAGTAATCTTTTCAATTATTGAGTCCACTGAACTACTACCTGCAGCCTTCTCATAGCCTTTAGGAAGTTTATTACCATAAATTGAAGTTGGTATTTGTGGAAATTCTTTTCTGTTAGCAACCAACGCATAATGATGAGGTTGATTGAATGGTGCAAACCCAGCAAACGGATGTGTCACGCCCCAAACTGTAATCACTTTAACACCAAGCATTGCTGCCATATGAGCATTTCCTGAGTCCATCGAAAGCATTATATCAAGATTAGAAATTAAATCTAGCTCTTCGTCTAAGCTTAATTTTCCTGCAACTGAATGAGTATTCTTATTTTCGGATTCTATACGGTTTAAAAGCTCAACTTCTTTCTTTCCGCCACCAAATAACACAATGTTATAGTTTTCTGAAAGAGCGTTAATCACCTGCTTCATTTGCTCTAGAGGATACATTTTGCCTTCATGAGCGGCGAATGGAGCGATACCAATTAATGGTAAATTAACATTAGATATATATTGTTTTAGTTTTGAACTTAATTCTACTTTCTTTGGAAAAATAGGATTCGTCAACTCTACAGGAAACCCTAATTCTGCAAATACATCTGCATAACGCTGATGTGTTGTTTTTAACTGTTCAAACTTTTGTCCAGAAATTAATGCCTTTTTATCTGCTCTTCCTTTGTTAACCTGAACCACTTTCTTGCCGAGAAAAAGCTTCAAGATCTTGGTGCGTAGTACATTATGAATATCCGCAACCGCATCAATATTTAGAGCTTTTAATTCTTTTGAGAGCTTTCGAAGCCCAAAAATGCCTTTATGTTTCCCTTTTAAGTCAGCTTCGTAAACCTCAACGTTTTTTATATCTCTAAAAAAGGGTACAAAAAATCTACGCGTAACTACTGTAATTTTTAGTTCAGGATATTTAGACACTAATGCCCTAATTACAGGAACTACCATAGCAACATCTCCCATGGCAGAAAATCTAAAAACTAATATATGATTAGGGTTTGGCATTTATATCAGAATTTGAGATCCCGAAACAAGTTCAGGATTACAAACTATTTCTGACCTCTTAATACAGGGTTAAGCTCATCGTCATTGTACATTTTCATTTGCTTATAAACCTTCATGTACTTGTCTCCATTGGCAATATCTGTAAGTAAGTCGTCAATTGCTGTGCTTAAATCTACACGTTGCTCCAATAAGACATCTAACTTTTTTTGGCAAGCCGCTTTATGACTTTCGCTAGCATCATCACGAACAGTTTCAAGATGCATATGGTAAATCTTTAACGCTAAAATTGACAATCGATCAATTGCCCATGCTGGACTTTCGGAGTTTACCTTTGCGTCTGTTTTAATGTCTACATCTTTGTATTTATCAAGAAAATAGCTATCAATAAATTCAACTGTATCAGTACGGTCTTGATTAGATGCATCAATCATTCGCTTTAATTTTAAAGCAGCTTCTGGGTCAATATTTGGGTCTCTTATAATGTCTTCGTAAGCCCACTGAACAGTATCAATCCAACATTTTCTGTAAAGAAGATGAGCGATAAGGTCATCGGTCTTATCAAACTTATTTGTAAAAGGTTGGTCAACAGTATTTAATACTTTGTACGTTTTAATTACATCTTGAAATATAGTATTCGCTTTTTCTGAAAACATTGTCATAAGATTTAGTATGCAAATATAGTCTGAATTATTAACTTTAAACACTTAACAGCTTAGACAAATGCATATTCACCATCTCGCTAAAACACCATCAATACTAAATACCTTTTTATTAGAAATTAGAGATGAAACCATTCAAAAAGACCGAATGCGTTTTCGCAGAAATATTGAACGCATAGGTGAGGTTTTAGGTTATGAATTAAGTAAGTCTTTAAGTTTCAACCTGCAAACAATTAATACCCCTTTAGGTAAACACAATAATAAAATATATAATAATGAGATTGTACTTTGTTCTATTTTAAGAGCTGGTGTGCCATTGCATAATGGCTTACTAAATTACTTTGACTCTGCTGAAAATGCTTTTATTTCTGCATATAGGCATCACAAAGACAATCCTCAAAGTTTTGAAATTGTTGTAGAGTATTTGGCTTGCCCTAAATTAGAAAACAAAACACTTATACTTGCTGATCCAATGTTGGCGACTGGCCAATCCATGTTAGCTACTTTTGAAGCTCTAAAACCATTTGGCAAACCTCAAGAAATACATTTAGTAAGTGTAATTGGCGCTAAAGAAGGTGTTGAGTTTGTGTCTCAAAATTTTGATGACAACACTCATTTATGGATTGCCGACATTGATGAAACATTAAACTCTAAAGGTTACATTATACCCGGATTAGGAGATGCAGGTGATTTAGCCTATGGCCAAAAACTACAGCACTAAGTTTCCAATTGGAATAAGGATTAATAGCGCCACAAAAATATCTTTAAACCAACTGTCTTGCACTGCCTCAATATAGTTGGCTACAATTATTGCATATGGTAATAGTATAAACACATATTCACTTCCATTTTTATTGGGTGCAATTAATAATATTACCAATGCTATAAAGGATGAAATTAATACCAAAATATAGATTGGTCTCATTTTTCTATTTCTATCTGGCAAACGCCTTAGATAATAAACCAAACTCCAGAAATAGATTGTTGCAACTATGGTTAGCCTAGCAATCCCAAATGCACTATTATAGCTCGAAAAGTCTAAGCTTAAGTTAAAATTAAAATTACTGCTTACTAAGTATTCATTTTTTAGGATGATATTATATACAACTAATAATATCATTACGGTGACAAATGCTAATAGGACAACTACAGCATATCTTAATTCGCTTTGCCAGTAATACATCAATGCTGCAATCACTATTAATAAATACAATATTGCCCATGCATAAAATAGTGCTGCTATAGAAATCCAAAATGTAGCGTCAAAAAACTTTTTAGTTAAAGACCGTTTAGAATGGAGGCTGAACAACCTCCTTAAAGCGAAAAAAACCAAAAGGTTAGCACTAACAATATTGATATTACCAAACGCCTCTGGAAATGCTAAAAGCAATAACCCAAAAACCATAATGCCATAACTATTTCTTTGAGTTAGATCATTTTTAGAGATAATAAAATCTGTAAGAAAAACGTAAAACACACCTATTAAAAAAGCACCTAGGGCTGAGCTATAAGAAATAGTATCCATTTTTGTATGAATAAAAAATTGCGTTGCAAAAGCAATTATTATCATAAGAATAACAATTATAAAGTTTATGGGCTTAGATTTACTAAATAGACTTGTAATCATTTACAGTTTTTGTATTTTTGCAACGTAAATTTATTAAAGTTATGAAGGATTTCTTTTACGCTATTCAAGATTTATTTGTAAACACTCTTTTTGCGCCTTTAGATGCATTAAGAGAAATGGAACTTACAAACTGGTTTATGGCCAATATAGTATCTTGGTTATTTTTTGCTATTGGCCTTGTTGCCTTTATATATTGGATGCTTGAATTAAGGAAATTTAATGCAAATAACGAAGAAGATAAAAGCGTTACAGCTCATTCGTATTTATAAGTCAAAACCTATATCTTTTCTGTAATACATCTTATCAAATGATAGTCTGTCTATTGATTGATAAGATTTTTTTATGGCCTCTTGGTGTGTTTCGCCAAATGAAGTAATAGCCATAACGCGTCCACCAGAAGTCACTATTTTATTGTCCTTTAATTGTGCTCCAGCATGAAAAGGGATTGAATCTTGTATTGTATCCACTCCATTTATTTCTTTTCCTTTTTCATAAGCTTCAGGATAACCTCCAGAAACCAGCATTATGGTTGTAGCGGCGCGTTGGTCTATTTCAATATTTATATTTGAAAGTGTTCCATTACCCATTGCTTCAAAGATCGCAACCAAATCGGTTTTTAATCTCGGTAAAACTACTTCGGTTTCTGGGTCACCCATTCTTACATTATATTCTATTACTTTAGGATCATCACCTACTTTAATCAGACCAATAAATATAAAACCAACATAAGGCAAATTATCTTTTTTCAAGCCTTCAACAGTAGGTCTTACAATTCTATCTTCAATCTTATTTAAAAAATCTTCAGTAGCAAAAGGTACTGGAGATACTGCGCCCATTCCACCTGTATTGAGACCTGTGTCTCCTTCTCCAATACGCTTGTAATCTTTTGCAGTTGGAAGAATTTTGTAATCTTCACCATCTGTTAATACAAAACAACTTAACTCAATACCGTCTAAAAACTCTTCAATAACGACTTTAGCACTCGCGTTTCCAAATTTAGAATCTATAAGCATCTGCTTCAGCTCTTTTTTAGCTTCTTCGAGATTATCTAATATCAAAACGCCCTTGCCTGCTGCAAGTCCATCTGCCTTAAGCACATAAGGTGGTTGTAATGTTTCTAAAAAATTGTATCCGTCATTTATCGTTTCTGAAGTGAAACTTTGATATGATGCTGTTGGAATGTTATGACGTTGCATAAACTCTTTTGCGAACTCTTTACTACCTTCTAACTCTGCTGCAGCCTTTTGTGGTCCAATTACTGAAACATTTTTTAACGCATCGTCATTAAGAAAAAAGTCATGAACACCTTGCACTAAAGGGTCTTCAGGGCCAACCACAACCATTTCAATATCGTACTTAATTACTGCTTCTTTTATTGCGCCAAAATCTGTAACGGAAATTGGAAGATTAGTCGCCACCTCGGATGTTCCAGAATTTCCTGGAGCCACAAATAGTGATTTGCATAATGGGCTCTTTGAAATTTTCCAAGCAAATGTATGCTCTCTACCACCAGAACCAAGTACTAAAATATTCATAAGTTGTTTGTTGTTTGGGCAAAAATAATTGGTTTTACCGTTAAAAAACAATTAATTTACACAAACCTTATTTCTTATTTTCTTGGGGTTATTTGATGCTTCTTTACGACTTAAAGGCTTTGATATAAACAAGGCTAAAAATTTACTATCTGAAATTCACAAAAAGACTGAAGCTGAATTCGAGGTGTTTGTAAAAAATAGAAAACAAAACATTATAACTCACCATTTAAAACAAAACAAATTCTATAAATCAATAGGTGGAAATATTAACCTTGAAGATTGGAATTCTGTTCCGGTAATCACTAAAAAGGATTTACAACAGCCATTTCATTTATTATTATCTGAGCCTTTCAACAAAAAAGATGTTTACATAAATAAAACTTCGGGTTCTTCAGGAGACCCTTTTGTATTTGCTAAAGATAAATTTTGTCATGCTCTAACCTGGGCTATTATCATTAACCGGTTCTCATGGTATGGTATTGATTTTAATACCTCAAAACAGGCGCGTTTTTATGGCATTCCATTAGATAAAAAAGGATATTATAAAGAGCGATTAAAAGATGTTTTTGCTAATAGATATCGTTTTTCGATTTTTGATTTAACAGATTCCGCATTCGAAAAGTATTTGGCCAAATTTAAAACCACAAAGTTTGAATATATAAATGGTTATACTAGTGCAATTGTACAATTCGCAAAATACTTAAAAGGAGAAAATATTGTTTTAAAACAAGTTTGTCCTTCTTTAAAGGTATGCATGACCACTTCCGAAATGCTGTTTGAAAGTGATAAAGCTATAATGGAAAAGCAATTTGGTATTCCTGTTGTAAATGAATATGGAGCATCAGAACTTGATCTCATTGCTTTTGAAAACCCTAAGGGTGGATGGCAAATAAATAGCGAAACTTTATTTGTTGAGATTCTTGACAGCACTAACAATCCTGTGCCAAACGGACAAGAAGGAAGAGTGGTTATTACATCACTCTATAATAAAGCCTTTCCTTTTATTAGATATGATATAGGCGATATTGGAGCTCTATCCGTAAAAAGCACATTACAAAATCCCTTTTTAGAAAAACTCATTGGAAGAACTAATGATATTGCAGTTTTACCGAGCGGAAAAAAAGCTGCCGGGCTAACATTTTATTACATCACAAAAAGTATCATAGAAGAGGATGGAAATGTAAAAGAGTTTATTATTGAACAATTACAACTAGACTATTTTAAAATTAGTTATGTTTCTAGGCAAGAATTAACAGAGGCTGAAAAAGAAGTTATAAGTAATGCTATGATTACCTATTTAGAACCTAATATAATAATAGCTTTTGAACGGTTTGAGGTTTTAAAACGTTCGACAAGTGGCAAGCTTAAACAATTTGTGTCTCACTTAAAGTTTCAATGAACGACGTTTTAATTATATCAAATTATTTTCCGCCTGAAATTGGTGCGGCTTCCAATCGTATTTTTCAATTGGCTAAAGGACTTTCGAGCACCTACAAGGTGAAAGTTATCTGTCCTAGACCAAACTATCCTACTGGAAAGATTTTTAAGGATTATAAAAAATATGAGGTTATAAATGGCGTTGAAGTACAACGGTTGTGGGTATATCCTTCTGTTTCTAAAAATAAGTTTATTCGTTTATTTTCAATGCTTTCATTTAGTTTAAGCATCGTTTGGTTTTATATTACCCATAGTATTCCTAAGACAATAATTGTAAACTCTCCTCCATTAATTGTTGCATATACGTCTTTGTTGTTTTTACGTAAAAAAAAGTATAACCTGATTTTAAACGTTAGTGATTTATGGCCTATGGCGGGTGTAGAATTAGGGGCGATAAAAAAAGGGCTCGGAAATACTATTTTAGAGAGAATTGAAAGATATAATTATAGAAAAGCAACAAAAATCTTAGGGCAAAGTGATGAGATTTTGGCCCATATAAAAACAATAGTGCCAAATAGTAAAACTTTACTTTACAGAAATTTTCCTGATTTTGAACCTCCAAAGTTAAACCTGCCTCTATTATACGATTCTTCTAAGAAAATAAAAATCGTATATGCCGGTCTTTTGGGTGTAGCTCAAGGCATATTGAAGCTCTGTGAAAATTTAGAGTATTCTAATATTGAGTTTCATATTTATGGCTCTGGTGCCGAAGAAAAAAAAGTAATGTCATTTTTAAAAAACAATAGCGATTTACCCATTACTTTTCATGGTAGTGTTTCTCGCAAAGCACTTCATCATCAACTCTTAACGTATGATGTAACTATAATTCCTCTATTGAATAGAATTTATGGTTCTGTTCCATCTAAAATATTTGAATACTCTAGGCTAGGGCTTCCTGTTATTTATTTTGGCGGTGGCGAAGGCGAAACTATTGTACTAAAACATAATTTAGGTTGGGTTGCTGAAGCTGCAAATTACAATAGCTTAAACGAGGTAATCGCAGGTTTGAAACCATCCGATTTTGATTTAAATTTAAAAAAGGAGGTTCAAAAAAGGGCAATAGATAACTTTAATGCTCATAAACAACTAGAAGCACTGAAAGCGTTTATTTAATACGCTTTTTCATCTCCCTTTATTACACCCAAAATTGTTTTCCCTATAATATCTAAGTCAAGAAGTATTGACCAGTTTTCGATATAAAAGATATCATACTTGATACGGTTTATGATATCCTCATCAGATTTTATTTCGCCTCTAAATCCTTTTACCTGGGCTAATCCTGTAATTCCAGGTTTGACATTGTGTCTGAAAATGAAGTTATAAGGGTCAATTTTTTTTGAATATGCTTCAGTATAAGCTAACATATGTGGTCTTGGACCAACTACTGACATATCGCCTTTAAGTACATTAAAAAATTGTGGTAACTCATCCAAACTCGTTCTTCTTAGAAACTTGCCAATTTTTGTCACTCTTTTATCTTGTTGCTTTACATAGTTTTCATTGCTCTTAGAATTAACCCTGAGTGATCTATATTTATAACAATCAAACTCTCTGTAATTAATACCGTTTCGTTTGTGCTTATAGAATAGTGGCCCTTTAGATTCTAGCTTAATTAGAACAAACAATATGATGCTCAACCATGAGAGTATAAATACAATAACTAAAAGCGAAAAAACAATATCGAAACCACGTTTTAAGACCCTGTTGAATGGGCTGTTTAAAGAAACTTCTTGAATAGAAAGAACAGGTAGGTAATTGTAAAAATCTGTTTTAAGGCGTTTACTAAAAAAGTTGGTGGTCTTTGGTATGAATTTTATGTTAAATTGGTTTAGTTCGGCTTGCTTTACAAACGTGTTGATCTCACTTTCCGAAAGTTCTTCCATTGCACAGTAGATTTCATCGATGTTGTCATTTTTAAGAATTAATTGAATTGCATCATTAATATTGCCGTCCAAATCTAAAGACGCATTATTACTGAAGACACCCAACAAATCATATCCATATTCGTCCTTGTCAATAAAAAAATTTCTTAATTCTTGAGCACCTTTTGTAGAGCCAATTATAATTACATTTCTATGATTTCCTTTTAAGTATTGTCTAAATGTTCTAAGTCCATAAAACATTGAAAACTTGAAAAAAGCTATACAAGATATACTTACTAATAAATACTTTAGTATCGTAACTTTATTAATCTCAATACCTCTGTAAAACCCAACATATGCAAAAACAATAATGCAAAATATAAAGAACTGTTTAATAACTAATCCTAAAATATTTATGGCATTGGTATACCTATAAACATTATAGAATTTTATTGAATATGCTGATGTAAGCCAAAGTAGGCTTGAATAAAAAACAAAAACTGTTGCCTTACTTTTTAAAAACCCAATAGACCAATAGGGTAAGCCGAATGTTTTAAAATCTATGTAGTAAGATGCAAAAAAAACGATTATTGCTATATCAAAGAGGATAATGACGGGTCTAATTAGCCAAGAATATCTACCTCTTATATAGCTCATTGTTATCGTTTATTAAAACTTGAAAAATCTTTGTGCGCTTTCTTATATAATTCTTGTTCTTCCAATTGTTGAAAGTATTTGAAAGTCATACTCATACCTTCATCTCGATTAACTCTTGGTTCCCAATCTAATACTTTTTTAGCTAAGCTAATATCTGGTTGCCTCTGTAATGGGTCATTTTGGGGCAAAGGCTTGTACGTTATTTTTTGATTAGAGTTTGCCAATTTAAGTATATCCTTAGCAAAGTCTATAATTGTTGTTTCATCAGGGTTACCAATATTAACAGGTAATGAATAATCTGAAAATAATAATTTATATATTCCTTCGATTTGATCGTCCACATAGCAAAACGAACGTGTTTGTAATCCATCTCCAAATACAGTTAAGTCTTCGCCTCGTAAAACTTGTCCCATAAATGCTGGGATTACCCTTCCATCATTGAGTCGCATTCTTGGCCCATAAGTATTAAAAATTCTAGCAATTCTAACTTCTAACCCATGAAATCTGTGATAAGCCATAGTTAATGACTCTTGAAACCGTTTAGCTTCGTCATATACACCTCGAGGACCAATAGCATTGACATTTCCAAAATAACTTTCTGTTTGTGGGTGAACTAGCGGGTCGCCATACACTTCAGAGGTTGATGCAATGAGCATTCTTGCCTTTTTTGCTTTAGCTAAGCCTAGAAGATTATGCGTACCAAGAGAGCCTACTTTAAGTGTTTGTATTGGGATTTTTAGATAATCTATAGGGCTGGCTGGTGAAGCAAAATGCAATATGTAATCTAAATCGCCATCGATTTTGATATACTCAGTAACATCGTGTTTTACAAAGGAAAAATTAGGATGTGTTTTTAGGTGAGTAATATTTTTTTCGTCACCGGTAATAAAATTGTCCATTCCAATAACTGAGAAGCCTTCACTAATAAATCTGTCACAAAGGTGTGATCCTAAAAACCCAGCTGCTCCAGTTATTAAAATAGTTTTATTGTTGTTCATTGTCTTCCTATCGAGATGTACTTTAGACCTTCATTTAAAACATCATTAACATCATAAAGGTTTCTGCCGTCAAAAATAACATCTCCCTTCATTAACTTCTTAAGTTTTGTAAAGTTGGGTGTTCTAAATATACTCCACTCTGTGCAAATAATTAAGGCCTCGGCATCTTTTAAGGCCGAATACATATCTTCGGCATAGTCTATTTTATCACCTATTTTCTTTTGGATATTTTGCATTGCCTCTGGGTCGTAAACAGAAATTTTAGTTTTAAAATCAAGAAGCTTCTGAATAATGTCTAATGATGGGGCTTCTCTAATATCGTCAGTTTCTGGCTTAAATGATAATCCCCAAATGGCAATCTTCTTTCCTTCTAAATTATTTTTGAAATGAGATAGAATTTTAGGTAGTAATATTACTTTTTGCTCTTTGTTAATTTTTATAACGGCATCTAAAATTTTAAAACTATAATTTAAGTCTTTCCCTGATTTGTGCAACGCTTTAACATCTTTAGGGAAACAAGAGCCACCATAACCAATTCCTGGAAATAAGAATCGTTTACCTATTCTAGAATCTGTACCCATTCCAATTCTTACCTGATCAACATCAGCACCAACTTTTTCGCAATAATTAGCTATCTCATTCATAAAGGTAATTTTTGTAGCTAAAAAGGCATTAGATGCATATTTGGTGAGCTCTGCAGATTTCTCATCCATTATAATTATTGGATTTCCTGATCTAACATAGGGCTTATAAAGCTTTTTCATTCTTTCAGTAGCTTTATCACTACTAGAACCTATAATTATGCGTTCTGGTTTTAAAAAATCATCTACTGCAAATCCTTCACGTAAAAATTCAGGATTACTAACCACATCAAACTCTACCTTGGTGTGTTTTGAAATGACGTCTTTTACTTTTTGAGCTGTACCCACAGGAACGGTACTTTTATCAACAATTATCTTATAATCTGTAAGACGTCTACCAATTTCTTCAGCAACCCCTAGGACATATTTTAAGTCTGCCGAGCCGTCTTCGTCTTCTGGGGTTGGTAATGCTAGAAATATGATTTCACCATGCTTTAAACCTTGGTCTAATTCTGTAGAGAAGTTTAATCTACCAGCATTAATGTTTCTTTCAAATAGAGCATCTAGATGGGGTTCATAAATTGGAACCTCACCATTTTTCATTTGCTCTATCTTTTCTTTATTTATATCTATGCACAGAACATCATTTCCTGTTTCAGCCAAACAGGTTCCTGTAACCAAACCTACATAGCCGGTTCCCACAACTGTAATATTCATTTATTATTTATCAAATTTTTCGAAAGTAGAATTCATGCTTAAAAATTCTGGAACAATATCTTTCATCTTTTTAACGATCTGTTCCTTGTCTTGTTCTTTTGCAAAGCCAACTAATTTAGTGATATCATTATTAATGGATTCAAAGTCGTATGTTTCAACTTTAGCAATCATTATCTTATCGTTATAAGTTGGTAAGGTCGATGATTTTTCGTTTAACAATTCTTCATACAATTTTTCACCAGGCCTTAATCCAATAACTTTAATTTCAATATCTCTATTTGGTATATAGCCTGCTAATCTTATTATTTTTTTAGCTAAGTCAATAATCTTAACTGCTTCTCCCATATCAAAAATAAAAACTTCTCCTCCGTTGCCCATGGCTCCTGCCTCAATTACAAGCTGACAGGCTTCTGATATAGTCATGAAATAACGAATAATGTCTGGGTGTGTTATTGTAAGTGGCCCGCCTTTTTCTATTTGTTTTTTAAAAAGAGGAACAACTGAACCGTTACTTCCTAAAACATTCCCAAACCTAGTTGTAACAAAACCTGTGGCTTTCTTATGGTCAGCTTTTACGTATTCTTGTAGTGCTTGAACATATATTTCTGCAATTCGTTTAGATGCCCCCATGACATTGCTAGGGTTCACAGCTTTATCAGTAGAAACCATTACAAACTTTGAAGCATTATATTTTAATGACAAATCAGCTACATTTTTAGAACCTAGAACATTAGCCATAATTGCTTGAGATGGATAATTTTCCATAAGTGGCACGTGTTTATATGCGGCTGCATGATACACAACATCGGGATTATTATTTTTAAAAATGATTTCGGTTTTGTCCAAGTCCCTTATGTCATTTATAATCGCTTCAAATTTTAAATCTGGAAAATTGTCTTTAATTTCTAATTGTATTTGGTATAACGGAGATTCTGCTTGGTCAATTATAACTAGCTTTTTAGGTTTATACCCGGCTACTTGTCTCACTATTTCGCTTCCTATAGAACCTGCTCCTCCGGTTACAAAAACACATTTGTTGAATATTTCTTTTGCTACTAATTTATTGTCAAGTTTTATTGGTGGTCTTTCGAGAATGTCTTCGATCTGGATTTTTTCGATTTGACTGGTGATATTCTTGTTCTCCTCGATATCAGATAATAGTGGTGCTCTGTAGACTTTCATGTTATAGTCTAGACACTTATCTATTAATGCCACGGTTTCTTGGTTTGTGATATACTTATCAGCTAGAATTAAAGCTTGAGCCTTATGAACTCTTAAGGTTAATGCGATATTTCTCTGCAAGTTAATAATTGGTAAACCTAAGATTTGCTTGCTTTTATTTTTTTCAGCTTTATCTATAAATCCTATGACGGTAAATCTATTAGGTTTTTCTGATTTTAAGGCGCTTGCAATTGCAATTGCATTTTCATCTGTTCCGTAAACAAGTACTTTTAGTTCGTTTTCTTTTTGACTATAATTAACATACACTTCAAAAACCTGTTTAACCATTACTCTGAAAAGAAATAACCCACAAAAGGAAATGAGTGAATATATTAGTAAAGTGGGAATAAATATTAGTTCTTGGTCACTGTATAAGTAATATATATAATGGGCGACAAATATGGTAATTAATGTAGAGACTGAAGCAATAAGAAACCTTACTGCGTCCAAGAATGTAGAGTGTCGTATAAGACCTGCGTAAGTTCTATAAAGTATAAAGAATATAATATTAACAACAATAATTACAATTTCGGCATTTGAAAACGAAAGCGTAAATATTTGGTCTTTTATCCTGCTTATTATAAGTTTTGTGATGAATAATGAAGTGAAAATTATAAACGTATCGAACGCCAATATTACCCATCGTGGTAGGTAGCCTATATTATTAAAATCGAGTTGCTTTTTACTAGATTGCAACACCTGCCTTATTGCCTGTTTTAATCGTTTAAGCATATATTTTGTACGTCATTACTTTGTAACAAATATCTGAATTTAATTAATAACCCTAAAATCCTAATTATTAAATATTAAAAAGGATCTTTCTGCTTAATTCTTAGTATTTAATATTTGTTCGTTCTTGGCAATAAAAACAAAAAGTAGCAGCGGAATAAACATAACCCTCATTCTGCTTGCTAATCCTAAATTATACATATAGATACTGTAGAATAAGATTAAAAGCAGCGCTGTGATAAACACTACTAAAATTTCTAACTTGAATTTACTAATTGCAAATTTTGTTTGCTTTAGGCTGTATAGGAATAATATATAAAATAAAAGTAGGATTAGGTTTTCAAAAGAAATCACAAACTGTGAGAAAGACGTGGCGTCTATAAATAAAGGTCGAGACAATACTAATATTAATCTCTCCAAATAATTGGATTCTAATAGATTAATTGAGCTATTACCATTATTAAGAGCGTATTCAGAAATTCTTCGATAATTATTTATAAAACTGTCAAAATTTTCAATTTTTAAAAAGGAGATTAAAACTGGCATTGCTACTAAGGCAATAACTCCGGCACCTAAAAAGAAGGTTTTTTTTACTCTAAACAGTTCCTTTTTAAACAATAAGGCTACGCTCTTAGCTAATAAAATGATGAAAAAATAATACGGTCTTACGAATAGGCACAAGGTTAATGAGATTATTATTTTTTTTGAAACAACCTTGTTCTTCGACCATTCTTTAATTAATACTGTTGTTAAAAAAAATAATATGGCTTCTTTACTTATACTTGACGTCCAGTAATGAAGCGATGGTAATAAGAACAAGCACAAAATTATTAAGGTTTTTAGGCTTCCATAGGTTCTTTCTTTTAATCCAAGAATTTTAAAATAGTTTAGATAACCTAAAAATCCTATAAATGCAAAAATTATAAATATTGTGAAATAGGACAGCTGAAGTTTAACAAAAGGAAATATTAAAAAAGTAATAAGTTTACTTCCAAGACCAAAAAATTCAAACCAATTACCAGAATTTACGGCTTCATTAAAAAATCTAAATGCATCGTATGGTTGCTTGTTAAAGGATTTATAGTAATAGAATATACTTAAGCCAAAATGTAAAATTGTCATTAAGACAATAATAGCCTTGTGCAAATTTATTTTTGTCTCTTTGTAAAGATTATACACTTTAAAAAAGACTAATCCCGAAACAAATAATAGTACTAAAACATTAATAGTAAGAACCATAAATGCTAAGCTTTTTTACTTAAAAAACTATTAATAGCTGATTTTATTCTATTTTTCTCTTCTTCTAACAAGTTAGAGCCGGATGGTAAACACAAACCATTTGCAAAAAGTGTTTCTGATATGTTTGATCCATAAAACAAATTATCTTTAAAAACCGGTTGAAGATGCATAGGATTCCATAACGGCCTAGATTCAATATTATTTTCTAATAATGCCAATCTAAGCTCCTCTCTCGTAAAATTTGCCTCTTTTGGATCAATAGTTATGCAGCTTAACCAGTGATTAGAATAAAAATCACTATTAGGTTCTTGCAATAATCTTATACCATTTAAGTTTTCAAAAATTTGAGAATAAAATGCATTATTTGACCTACGAAGGTTAACGTGATGAGTTAACACTTCCATTTGGCCTCTTCCTATTCCGGCATTTATGTTGCTCATTCTATAGTTATAACCAATTTTAGAATGTTGGTAATAGGGTTTATTATCTCTTGCTTGAGTAGCGTAAAATATGGTTTGTTCTTTTTGTTCTTTTGTTCTACAAACTAATGCGCCTCCGCCTGAAGTAGTAATTATTTTGTTTCCGTTAAAGGACAAAATTGAATACTCTCCAAAGGTACCACACTTTCTTCCTTTATAAGTTGAGCCTAAAGCCTCAGCTGCATCTTCTATGATGGGTATTTCATATTTTCTTGCTATTGCTAAAATTTCATCAATTTTGGCTGGCATACCATAAAGATGGACTAATATTATGGCTTTTGGCTTTTTCCCTTTTGAAATTCTTTGCTTTATTGCTTCTTCTAAATAACTTGGACACATATTCCAAGTCTCTGTCTCACTATCAACAAATACCGGTGTTGCACCTTGGTAAATAATTGGATTTGCTGATCCACAAAATGTAAAAGTTTGACAAAGTACCTCATCTCCATTTCTTACTCCTAATTGCACTAAAGCTAAATGTATTGCAGCAGTTCCGGAGGACAAACATGAGACAAATTTATCTTCGTTTAAGAAAGTTTCGAGAGCATTTTCAAATTCGTTCACATTGGGACCTAAAGGCGCAATCCAATTAGTTTCAAACGCGTCTTGGATATATTTCTGTTCTGTTCCTCCCATGTGCGGAGATGATAACCATATCTTAGAGTTCATGTTCTTTTTCCGTTATTTTAATTTCGAGAGCATATTTTTTTGAATTATGAATAAAATATGCAAATTCGTCAACTCGATTTGTAGTTAGTGCTCTTAATTTATCAATTAAATCGCCTGCTCTGATATTCTCTTCAAGAGAAATTTCATTTATTTTAAATAAGTCTTTTCTGTTGTGAGAAGTACCTTGTTCAATTTGTTTTATCCGTGTTGGATTTAAGGATAATATATCAGGAAGTGCTTCATAAAAGACTTGTTCTTCAAGTTTCAGCACTCTCTCATATAAACTATTAGCGGTGTCATCTTTATTGACCTCTAATGCTTTCTGATGAATAATGTCTCCAGCGTCTAATTTTTCGGACATAAAATGTAATGTTGCCCCATATGTGGTTTTATCTAAGATAGCCCATGTTGGGGTGTGCCAACCCTTGTTGTAAGGCAAATATGCTGGATGTAAATTTAAGAACCCAATTTTGGGGCAATCTAAAACTTCATTTGGGATAATTAATGGAAAATGAATTCCAATAATATAGTCCAAGTTTAAGGCTTTTAACTTTTCTATATTTTCTGGGTTGGTAAATTGTTTGCCTCTAATAATTTTATCATCATTTAAGCCAGAAATTTCGATAAGCTTATCCGCATGTGTTGTGGATGTATTATCATTGACTAAAAGTAAAGATGGTTTATAGCCTTTGGAGATGATATAGGTTAAAATGTTACAACTAATCTCTCTGTCGCCTGCATAAGCATATTTCATTTCTTTATCTGTATTAAAAAATTTTTAGGAAACTCTGGTGATTCGTCAAGTCTTTCAAAAACGAATTCTGAATTCAATTGTAGCGTGTTGCCTAAACTTTTTTCGAGCTCTGAAAATTGTTCAAACCAATCTTCTAAATGAAAAATAAACTCGATTATTTCCTGAAAAGCTTGTGTGTTTATGTACAAATACTCTTCTAGCAAAACATACAGCCTTTTATTTGCCTTAAAAATTCTTTTTGCTTGATAGTATTTTTTATTCACTTTGTATAATTCGTATGCATAATTACATCTATTTATACAAATTTCCAGGTTTTTTTCATATTCATTCATTTCTTAGTTTTTGTGCCTAAAAATTTTGTTGTAGTAACGGCTGTTTGAGAGTTTATATCCTCAGACTTTATTACCTTCAAAATTGTTTTAAATACTATTTTTATATCTAGAATAAAAGATAGATTTTCTGTATACCATACATCATACTCAAATTTTTTTTCCCAGCTTATTGCATTTCGACCATTTACTTGAGCCCAACCTGTAATCCCAGGTCTTACACTATGTCTTCGTTTCTGAAAATCATTATATAACTCCAGATATTCTGGCAATAAGGGTCTAGGGCCTATTATGCTCATATCTCCAATAAGAACATTAAATAATTGAGGTATTTCGTCGAGTGATGTTTTTCGAATAAATGTTCCGATTTTTGTTAATCGTTCTGCATCTGGTAAAAGCAATCCATCTTGACCTTTCTTATCGGTCATGGTTTTAAATTTGATTACTTTAAAAATTTTCTCGTTTTTACCAGGTCTGCTTTGAAAAAAAAGTGGCGATCCACTGTTGTATATAAAAAGACTTAGAAGAATTAAAAGAAATATTGGGCTTAGTATTAAAAGCCCAAAAACGGACATAATTATATCTAGAGTTCTTTTAATAAAAAACTTATACATTAGTGAAACGTATTATATTCTTTTAGTAGTTCGTGAAAAACAACTTTTTGAGAATATGACTCAATGATGATCTGACGTGATTTATTTCTCATCCTAGATAAATCATTAGGATTTTCGTACCAATCTTTCATTGCTAAATATAAGGCTTTTGTGTCTTTTACGGGGACTATCTTACCGTTTAAGTTGTCTATTATTATTTCATTACTCCCGTTTATATTAGACACAATTGATGGTATCCCCATTGCACCTGCTTGTAATACTACATTTGGAAATCCTTCTCTATAACTAGGGAATACAAAGAAATTAGAAATGGCAAAATAAGGTCTAACATCTTTTTTGTGCCCTAAGCATAAGATGTTTTTGTTCTCTTTTATTTCACTGAATGCTTCTTTTGATATTGGGTTTAAGTCATTTTCGAATTTGCCCAATAATAGCAGTTTAACATCATTTCTTTCTGATGACAATAATTTGAATGCTGAAATAAGTTCATTAACGCCTTTGTCTTTTACTATCCTACCTACAAATAATAATACAGTGTCAGATTTTTTAATATTATGTTGGTCTCTGATTTTAATTAGGTCATTTTCTGAAAAATCATTGGGGTTGAAATGGTCAGCGTCAACACCACTCGTACTGCCTTTGGCAATGACCCGAAACTTTTTGATATTATTAGAGATTTTTCGATCTAAAACAATGTTCATTAATCCTTTAGAGTTAAAATAAACTCTTGTTGCACACTTATAATTTAATCGTTCTAACCAAGTTAACAAATAATATTTTAGTCCTGATGTTTCTAATAGTGGCATTCCTGCTACAGTATGAAGTCTGTGCTTTGTTCCTGAAATTCTAGCAGCCAACATACCTATTAATCCTGCCTTTGGAGTATGAGTATGAATGATTTCGGGTTTTTCTTTTTTGATGATTTTTATTAATCGAAAAAGAGCTAATAGGTCTTGAAAAGGTGTTATCTTTCTGGTAAGATTTACGGGGTAAACCGGAAGGTTTTTTTCTTCTCCCAATCTAACCAAGCCATTGTCGTTATTCTGAGAAATCATAACAACATCGTAATGCTTTTTTATAAAATCAATTTGATTTCCTAGCAGTAATTCTAAAGACTCAGAAACTGTTGTTATTCTCAATATTTTTTTTCTCAAAGCAAGGGCTAATTTATTTCCATAAACATTTAATAATCATGGTTTTTAAGAATGTCATTATGGTCGTTTATGGTATTTGAATCCAAAAATTTTCTATACGAGTAAGCTCTATCAGAATTAATTCCTTTCGTAATTTTCTTTATTAATTCATCATTATATTTCAAGCCAATAAATTCAGCAAGTTCCTTTAACGAATATTCTGGTTTCTCTAATAAATCCTCATATTTAATCTGATAAAGATTATTTGGTTCAATAGGTTTAATAAACGCTTTACAGGACTTGTTATAATAATCCCAAAGCTTAACGCCATGATCTAAATTTTTACATTCTAAACTAGAAATAAAACTTCTATTTCGCCTATCTCTACCAATATAATTTTTATACATTAAGTAATAAGGGTAGAGTTTCTTGTTTCGTAATCTAGATTTTGCTTTTTTAAACTTTTTCTCATTTCTAACCATTAAGCTACTTGCTACGTCCAACCCGTGCCTCGTGATATAAATAACTTTGGCCTTAGGGTAAATATCAAGCCAAAATGGTAATGTTAGGCAAGTAACAGGATCTTTGAACCCCCAATGTTGATTTGGTTTGAAAAGTCTTGAGAACAATCTAAATTTAAATTTTAAGGGGCTTTTTAATACAGACTTTAAATAGGATAAAAAACAATCGTATTCTTCCTTATTCTCTTTTAAATATATTTTTTCAAGATTAAAGGGGTTGTCCCACGAAGAAGACGTTTGTTCCAACAACCAATCATTTAACTTTAAAAAAAAGTCTGCTTCTCCATGGCTTCCCAATTTATTACCTGTATTTAATCCTAATTCTTTTAGCAGGTCGGACAACATTGATGTTCCTGACCTATGCATTCCTAGAATTATAATTGGTGTTTGTTCTCTATTCATTTTTAAATGAATTTTTTATAAAAAATAATGGTACTATAGATAACTTGGAATAACAAATATAACTTGAGTAGAGGTTTTGAAAAGCAATACTAATTCCGACCGCTAATGCTGCCCCAGTTATGCCATAGTTTGGGATTAAGATAATACTTAATATTAATGCAAGACATAATGATAAAACTAAACTCAATAATAAATATTTTTCAAGCTTGGTAGACATTAATATAAACCCTACAGAACCTGTAATAGCTTTAAAAAATTGACCCCATGCTAAAATAGTCAAGATAAGACCACCAGACGAAAAATCATCTCCAAATAATGTTATTATAGGTGTAGAATAAAAGGTTAAAATGAGAATTAATGGTGTCGACGCAATAAACATTAAGAAAGAGCTTTTTTTAGCTAGTTCACCCAATCTTTTCATGTCTTTTTTTACATAACTATCAACAAACTCCGGCGCCATAGCGCTATTTATTGATGGTAAAATAAAACTTATAATAAGTGAAATTTTTACTGCGGCTCCGTATACTCCAACCGATCCAGAATCTAAAAAAAACCCTAAAACAATATCAACAATGTTAGTAGATATAACGCTAGCTGAGGCAATAGTCCAAAACGTTTTGGTGGACCTTAATAACCCTTTGCTTGTAACTTTTTCTTTGTCCTTATTACCTAAAAAAAATGCTAGTCTTTTTTTTAATGAGAAAAAAGAGAACATAAAAACTAACCAGTACGAAATTGCATATGAACATATAAACCCCACAACATCATCAAAAAAAAGATAGAATACTATTGTTCCAAGTATTACTGAAATTGCATTTGGCAAAAACCCTTGGTAAAATGATGAAAGTTTAATTTTAGCCAGTCCTTTAAGAAATTCACTATTTATTTGAAGTAATATAAATGGCAAAAAGGCTATACTGAAAAGTCTTAATGGTGTTGCAAGATTAGGGTCTTTATAATAATACTTTGCAATTAAATCGGCTGACAAAAACAGAATTATTGTTAAACAAATTATTGTTGGTATTATTAGCTTGTACGATTTTTTTAACAGCGTTGATGCTTTAAAATGTTTCTTCTTTGAGTGATATTCAGATACCTTTATCAGAGAATAATTATCAACACCAAATCTAAAAACAACTGTTGCCACAGTAAAAACTGCGAGACCTTGATAAAACAACCCATACCCCTCGGAGCCGCAGAGTTTAGCTATTAAGAAATTTAAAAACAACGTAAATACAACACCTAAAGACCTAAAGACTATTGATGCACCAATATTAGAATATATTCTTCTTAACATAGAACAATAACTATACAACCATTCCGGCTGCTACTGTTTCGTTTGTAGAATCATCAATTAAGATTATACTTCCTGTGGTTCTATTTTCTCTGTAAGAATCAATCATTAAAGGTTTAGTGGTTCTTAATTTAACCTTACATATATCATTCATGTTTAAACTATCGTCATCATTAATTCTATCTAAAGAGTTTATATCAATTTTATAAACAACTTCTTTAATCATTGCCTTTTGGTCATTAGTGGTATGCTTGATAGTATATTTTGCTCTAGGTTTTGCAGGGCTATTATTTAACCAGCAAAGCATCACTTCAAGGTCTTGAGTTGCTTCTGGCTTATTATTAGACCTCACAATCATATCTCCTCTGCTGATATCAATATCGTCTTCTAATGTAATAGATATTGACATTGGCGCATGTGCCTCTTCTAGCTGTCCATTAGAAGTGTCGATGGTTTTAATTTTTGAATTAAAACCAGATGGCATTACCGTTACTTCATCGCCCGGTCTAAAGATCCCACTTGCAACTCTCCCCGCATACCCTCTATAATCAATAAATCCTTCGCGTTGTGGTCTTAAAATTGTTTGTACAGGAAAACGCGCATCTACTTTATTAATGTCACTGCTAATGTGCATTGTCTCTAAAGTATGAAGCATTGGTGCTCCTTGATACCATGGCATGTTTTCTGATCGATTAACTACATTGTCTCCATGCAATGCACTAATTGGTATAAAGCGCACATCTTTTACTAGCATTTTAGAGGAGACGCTCTCAAACTGATTTACAATTTTATTAAAAACATCTTCAGAAAAATCGACCAAATCCATTTTATTAACACATACAATCACATGTGGTATCTGTAATAGTGATGCGATAAAGGCATGTCTTTTTGTTTGCTCTATTACACCGTGTCTAGCATCAATCAAAATTGTTGCAACATTAGCTGTAGAGGCTCCAGTAACCATATTACGTGTATACTGAATATGGCCAGGTGTATCGGCTATAATAAACTTGCGTTTAGGTGTCGTAAAATACCTATATGCTACATCAATTGTAATACCTTGCTCTCGTTCATCTCTTAAACCATCGGTAAATAAAGCTAAGTCCACCCCTTCATGTCCTTTCTTCTTACTGGTATTCTCAATAGCTTCTAATTGGTCTTCAAAGATTGATTTTGAATCGTAAAGTAGCCTTCCTATTAAAGTACTTTTCCCATCATCAACACTCCCTGCTGTTGTAAATCTTAGTAATTGATTATTATCTAACATTATTAATCACCTTTACTTTAAAATTAAAAATATCCTTGACGTTTTCTGTCTTCCATTGCTGATTCAGAACGTTTGTCGTCTGTTCTATTTCCGCGCTCTGTTTGACGCATTGCTGACACCTCTACTGCTATTTTTTCAAGCGTATCAGCTTCAGATTCAATACCTCCTGTAATTGTAATATCTCCAAGGGTTCTAAATCTTACTTTCTTTTTTACAACTTCTTCACCTTCCTCGAGGATTAAAAATTCTGACTTTGGAATCCAAGAATTACTTCTCCAAACGACTTCTCTTTCGTGAGCAAAATATAATGAAGGGATTGAAATATTCTCTCTTTTTATATAATTCCACACGTCCATTTCTGTCCAATTACTTATTGGGAAGGCTCTAAAATGTTCTCCTTCAAAGTGTTTCCCGTTGAGTAAATTCCATAATTCTGGTCTTTGGTTTTTTGGGTCCCATTGCCCAAAGTCATCTCTGTGCGAAAAAAAACGTTCCTTAGCTCTTGCTTTTTCTTCATCTCTTCTGCCGCCACCTATAGCACAGTCAATTTTATTTAGCTCAATGGCGTCTAGTAATGTTGTAATCTGTAAAGCGTTGCGGGTGGCATTCTTTCCTTTTTCTTCAGCAACTCTGCCCTGGTCTATTGATTCTTGAACTGATCCAACAATTAATTGCGCCCCAAGGTCTTTAATTAAATTATCTCTAAAATCAATGGTCTCTGGGAAATTATGCCCTGTGTCTACGTGCATTAAAGCAAAAGGAATCTTAGATGGGTAAAACGCCTTTTTGGCAAGGTGAGTCACTAAAATAGAATCTTTACCGCCAGAAAAAAGAATTACTGGGTTTTGAAACTGCGCCCAAACTTCTCTTAAAATAAAAATAGCTTCGCTCTCTAACTCATCTAAATAATTTAAATAATATTTACTCATCTTTCAGCTTTAACTTTGGCTTTATATATTCAACAATTTTTTGAACTGCTTCTTCAATTGATTCTCCCTCTGTGTTTATTTGAATGTCTGGATTTTCTGGAACCTCATAAGGAGCTGAGATGCCTGTCATGTTTTTTATTTCTCCTGATCTAGCTTTCTTGTAAAGACCCTTTACATCGCGTCTCTCACACTCTTCTATACTCGTGTTTATAAAAATCTCGACAAAGTTAATATCTTTCACGATACTTTTTATAGCTTCTCTATCTTTTTTATAGGGTGAAATAAATGCCGCCAAAACCACCAAACCAGCATCTATCATTAAATTTGCTACTTCTGCAATTCTTCTAATGTTTTCTGTTCTATCTTTTGGTGTAAACGTTAGGTCTTTATTTATTCCTTTTCTAATATTATCGCCGTCCAGTATATAGGTCTTCACGCCCATTTTAAACAATTTCTGCTCTACAAGGTTTGCTATGGTTGACTTGCCAGAGCCCGACAACCCCGTAAACCATATTAAAAATGAGTTTTGATCTAGGGCGTTACGCCTGTCACTAATTCTTATTTTGTAGTTATGCTGTATAATATTTCCCTTCATAATTTATCTTTTGTGTAAGAAAAAATTTCTGATTCTTCCAAGTGGAAGTTTAAGCCATAATTTTTCGTGCAAATAATAAAGCAAAAATTTAGTAATTAATTCAGTTAATGCAATATACAACGCTATTTCATTAAATGATTCTAAGATAATTCCAGATATTATAAAAGTGGTTAAAGTAGCTATAAAACGCCATGAAATACTCTTCTTTAAAATTTCAGTAGTGCTCTTAGCTTGATGTTTTAATATTTTAAGCCAAAGCCTTTCATGCAAATAATATATAAATAACTTAAAGAAAAACTCCGAAAGTCCAATCTTAAAAGCGTTATCAAGATTACAGTTGTCAAACAAGCAGGTTATTAAAAAAACTATTACAATGGTATCTGCTGTTGCTATTATCCGCCATGAAATGCCTTTTAATATACTACGAAGGTGAGATGAGGTCTTGTATGCTTTCATATATTACTAACTAAAAACCAAGGATTTAATAGGTTTTGTTTGTTATAATTTAAGGATTGTTTGGTTTCTTGAGAAATGACATCAATACCAACAGCATTACAAATGGCTTGACCTGCAGCTGTATCCCATTCCATTGTAGGTGCAAATCGAGGATATACATCTGCAGAACCTTCAGCTACAAGACAAAATTTTAGCGAACTGCCTTTTGATACTATACTTGTACTATAGCCGTTCTGGTTTAGGCTTTCTATAAAATCGCTAGTCTCTCTGTTCATGTGTGAACGACTTCCTACTATTTTAATACTTTTATCAAATCGCTTTGTTGGTTTTAACAAAGTTATTTGTTCTAAAATCTTATTTATTGATAAGTCTTCTGATTTAATACTTGTTTTGAAGGCTATTTTTTCTTCAACATCTCCAACATAAAGCATCTCTAGAAATGGTGCAAAAATCACTCCTAATACTGGCTTTCTATTCTTAACAAAAGCTATGTTTACAGTGAACTCTCCATTTCTCTTGATAAATTCTTTCGTTCCATCTAATGGGTCGACTACCCAATAATTATCCCATTGTTTTCTTTGCGTATATTCAACTTGTTTATTCTCTTCGCTTATTATAGGGTATTTGGTATCAATAAGAAATCTGTTTATCACATCATTTGCGCGGCGGTCTGCTTCTGTTAGAGGAGATTGGTCTTCTTTTAACTCTATTTTTATTTCAGAGTTATATACCTCCATGATCTCCTTGCCTGCTTCTAGAGCTGCTATTATAGCAATGCTTTTCAAATCTTCCATCTATTTAGTATTTATAGCTGTTAATGCTAATCTTTCTCTTTTTTTGGACTGCAAAACTACACTTTTATTATTCTCCAGAGGCTCTAATAGGTTGTAAAACTCAAAACTGTATGGTTTTGTAGTAGTCTTAATTATCGAGAAACTGTTCTAATTTTACTCAATAATGAATCTTAAACTGTTTGGTGATGATTAATAATTGACCTGAAAAGATTTAAATAAGAGTCTTTATTTGCTTGTATCGAATAGTTTTCTCTTACATTTTTAATGTTTTTTTGGCCAATTCCTTTAAATTTTTCAGGGTTATTAATAACTTGTTTTATAGCAGCTTCCCACTCCTCATTTTTTTCGGCAAAGAGATTACCAATATTTTGGTCTACTTTTTTATTAGATTCAAACGGCGTTGATATGGTAGGTACCCCGCAGGCCATATACTGTATAAGTTTAAATGCACATTTACCTAAATTAAATTTTGAGTTTTCTAATGGCATTAAACCTACATCAAACCTTCGTATCTCATCAACTTCAGTACTTTCGTTCCATGGAATTATTTTTATCGATACATCATCAAATAAATGGATTAGGCTTTCATCAAAACCTATAAGGTGTAATTTAAATTTAAAACCCTTTTGTTGTAAGTTCTTAAACACAGGCACAAGCGGAAGAAGATTCCAGCATGTGGTTTTTGATCCTATCCAACCTATAATCGGTACGTCGTTCTTATTTTTATTTTGGCTTTGTTTAGCTTCATATTTTCTAAAATCTATCGACGTAGGAATCTCTATGACATTTTTATTAAATTGTTGTGCATACGAAGTTAAATAAGGACTTCCCGTAACTACCCACTGAGCGTTTCTTACTACATCTCTTATTTTATTTTTAAAAAAAAGGCGGGTTATTTTATTCTTGTTATCGTCATAGCTGTGAAATATTGCATCGTCATAATCTACAACATATTTTATCTTAAATAATTTAAACATAAGCTTAAAATATGGTGTGTATGGCAAAAATTCTTTCTCAACAAATATCAAATCATATTTTCTTGCAGAAAATAATAAACTTAATCTTTTAATATATCTCTTTATCAAATAGATTCTACTAGTTTTCTGATTTAAGTAACTAGCAGGTTTATAGTTTTCTTCAAAAAAAGGCTCAACAACACAGTCATATATCTCCTTATAATAATCGATATATTGATAGGTCCTATACCGACTACTTGCTCCATTTTTACTGTATTTTGGTAGAAATAAAACTTTCATTTTTATTTATTAGTTTTTGAGACAACAACAGATTAATAAAAAGACCACCTGATAAACACCCCCACATTCTAGAGTAAATGTTTTCAAATAGCATAGAGAATAGAATAATTAAAAGTATCATTAGAAGTTCTTTATTGGTGCCTTTTGAATATAAAATAATCTTAGCATACGAGAAAATGAATAAGGCCAAACCCAGAACTCCAGAGCTTAATAAAATATTCATATAATAATTATGGGAGTTTAAGTTTGTGCAATCATTACATTCTTTTTGAAGATAGCACTCATTTAATCTATTTTTAACGTCTCCTACGCCAATACCAAATAAAAAACTTTCTTTAGAAATCTCATAACTACACTTAGCTATTTCTACTCTAGAAGACAATGTTAAGTTTTTTATTTTACCGTATACTTTGTTGAAGTTTAATACCGCTACAAAACCTAAAATTATAATTGCTAAGGCTAAAATTGATTTTTGTTTTTTAAGGAGGTTATAAGCAATGTATGCTCCTAATAATATTCCAACAATAATTTGGGCTTTAGCCTTGAACACTACTAAAGTAACTAGTAGTAGTAATTGCAATAAAAGTTTAAGATATTTTGTTTTCCAAAACTCTAATAAAACTATTGAAATTAAAATATTTATTCCCAAATAGGCTTTGTGAACAAATTGACTCACAATTTGTATATCAGAAGACTCTAAAAGATAACTGAACCTGTGGTTATAAACAAAGTGAATGTATTGAAGTATGCTATTGGGTTCGCCATATTGTATTACATAATTATCGTACCAAAAAAACAAAAGCCTCGTAACTATGTAGATCACGAAAAGTAAAGTTGATATTGGGAATATTATACAACTTAACTTAAATAGTTTCTTAGAATACGATTGTGGAACCATTAATATTATTACCGGGAATACAAATACTAAGGCTACTTTTTTTATTTGGTTTAACGCATTTGGTATGTCTGAAGAGTAGATTAATGATATTAAAAGCGGTAAAAACCATATGACAGAAATGAAAATTAGCTTTTTATTGTTTGCTATATTTTTAAGTAATTGAGACTTGAATATTATTATAAGAGTTGCAATCCAAATTAATAATATTTGAAAAACTTGATTGAACAAAAAGAACTGAAAGTTTAATAGCAAGACGAAAACGCTGATATTAACATAATCTAAGAATCTGTTTTTTTTCATTCTAACCTTGTCTATTAATTATTATTATAAATAATACTGGATAAAAAAGAATCCATTGAATGTCAAATGCATTCAAATAGGGGTTGGTGGCATAGGCAATAAACACACAAATTAACGCATTAATTAGCCCTAATGCTCTTGCTCTATAAACATTGTTATAGGCCATTATTTTTATTAAAGAAAGTAATAACCATACGGGGCCTATAGAATATAGGATGAACCCTAGAAAGCCTGTATGAAAAATTAAATCTAGATAAGATATTTCATATCTCCAGGGCTTCTCTTCAGATCTGATTATAGTTTTCATGTACGCACCATGGCCATATCCCAGTACTGGTCGCATAACAATATGCTTGGAAAACTCCGTGGTTTGTTTAACGCGTTCATTTTCTAAAAAAGACTTGCCCTTCTCTTTAGATTCTAATTTTAATGCATAAGAAATTGTTGAGGTAGCAGAATTAATTATACTTCCAATATTAAGATAATATGTGAAAGGTAATAGCGAAATAAAGATTATCAACGCATACTTTAATATCTTTTTTTTGAATTTAATTTTTTTTCTTTCTATTATTAGTTTGAATAAAAAGGTCATTAATATCGAAAAAAAGTACAATATTATTACACTTCTTCTACCGGTAAGAAAAACTCCAAAAAACGTTACTAATACACCAATTATAAGCCAGGTTTTTTCCTTTTTGGTTCTTTTGGGGTTAATCAATATTAAGCTTGTAAAAAAATATGGGAATAAAAATAATATAGAAGAAATTCCATTATAATTAATCTTAACCACGTCCACCGTTGTTCTTATATCAACGTTAATTGTTTCGACTAAAAAATTTAAATATTCTGGAAGGCCATATTTTTTATTTAAGAACGCAATTAATAGCACAATTGATACACCAATAGCACCATGAATAAAATATTTATCGGCATACTTAATTATCTTGCTTTTTTTGGGAATCCCGTTTAATATTAAAAAATAAACTATAGGAAAGACCACATAAAGTGCGAAGACATATGGGAAACTTTCTGGATGTGCGTTACCCGTAATTATACCATAAAAAATATAAAAAAGCCCTAAAAAAGCATATATCAAAAAAAAGCCAAAAACTAATATGGGTAAATCTATTTTTCCTCTCTGAAATATTAGAATAATCGATTTAATTATTAACCATGAGATTATGGGTAATTTAATTTCATAATAGGAAAATGGGAAAACTACAATAGAAATCACTAAGACATATATTAAAATACGTTCAAATGTTCTAAAAAAATACATGCTTATATTTTATTTGTAGCTATAAAATAATCTATGGTGTTCTTTATTCCCTCGTTGAATAATACTTTTGGATTATATTTTAGTCTTTGTTTTGCTTTATCAATATTGGCTAATGAATGTCTTACATCACCTGCTCTTTCCGGTCCATAATTAATACTAATGCCATTTATATTAGGTTTATAGATCTCGGACAGATAGGACTTAATAACTTCCACCAATTGATTTAATGATGTGTTGTCTCCACAAGCAACATTATATACTTGGTTTATTGCTTTGGTATTGTTTGAAATTGCAGCTAACTGATTTATTTGTACCACATTATCAACATATGTAAAGTCACGAGAAGTAAGACCATCTCCATTAATTGTGGGAGATTTTTCATTCATTAGCAAGTTAATGAATTTTGGGATTACAGCTGCATAAGCTCCATTAGGGTCTTGATTAGGTCCAAAAACATTAAAATATCTAAGACCAATAGTTTCTATTCCATATGTTGATGCAAAAACATTCGCGTATAATTCATTAACATATTTAGTAATTGCATATGGAGATAAAGGGTTTCCGATTTTATGCTCTACTTTTGGCAATTCTTTATGGTCTCCGTAGGTTGAAGAACTTGCTGCATAAACAAATCTCTTCACTTTATTTTCCTTTACTGCCCATAACATATTTAAAAACCCAGATATATTTACATCATTTGAAGTTATTGGGTCGTTTATTGATCTTGGTACAGATCCTAAGGCAGCCTGATGCAGTACATAATCAACATCTTTAGTTGCTAGCATACAGGTATCAAGGTTTCTAATATCTCCTTCTATTAACTTAAAGTTTTTGAGCTCTAAAAAATCAGCAATATTAGACTTGTGACCTGTAGAAAAATTATCTAGACATATTACTTTATTGTCTTGCTTTACTAATGCTTTGATAAGGTTGGATCCAATAAACCCAGCTCCTCCAGTTACTAAAACCGTTTTTTCTTTAATCATTTTTTATAATCTATCAGAAACTATCTCTTTTGGAAGTATGCTCTTTATATCAAAGATAATTTTGTTACTGGCTATATTGTGCCAATCGTAATTTAAAAATTCGTTATGCCCAACAGCTACAATTATCCCATCATAAGTAGTAATTTCGTTCGATTTAACCTCGATTCCGTACTCCTTCATTATTTCTTGTTTATCTGCAATTGGGTCATATATATCTGGAGTAATACCATAATCCGTGAGTTCGTTGTATATGTCTATAACCCTTGTATTCCTGATGTCAGGACAATTCTCTTTGAATGTAAAACCTAATATTAAGGTTTTAAATTTACTAATAGGTTTTCTTTGCTTCAGTAATAGTTTTATGTAGCGCTTAACCACTTGCATTCCCATATTGTCGTTAATGCGTCTTCCTGCCAAAATAACCTCTGGGTTATAACCTATACTTTGAGCCTTATGTGTTAAATAATAGGGGTCAACTCCAATGCAATGACCTCCGACTAAACCTGGCGTAAACTTTAAAAAGTTCCACTTTGTTCCAGCAGCTTCTAATACTTCTTTAGTGTCTATTTTTAACCTTTCGAAAATTAAGGCCAATTCATTTACAAATGCGATATTAAGATCTCTTTGAGTATTTTCAATAACTTTCGCCGCTTCAGCCACTTTTATGCTTGTGGCCATATATGTTCCTGCATCAATAATTGAAGCATACAAGTCATCTATTTTCCTTGCTATTTCTGGTGTACTCCCAGAAGTAACTTTCATTATAGTATTTACTCTATGTATTTTATCTCCTGGGTTTATTCTCTCTGGTGAATACCCACAGTAAAAGTCTTTATTAAATGTCAATCCACTGATTTTTTGAAGTATTGGTACGCAAACTTCTTCAGTACATCCAGGATAAACTGTGGACTCATATATAACAATATCACCTTTCTTTAAATATTTTCCAACCAAAGAACTCGCACTTTCTAAAGGCTTAAGGTTTGGTGTCTTGAATTTATCTATTGGTGTTGGGACTGTTATAATATAGATTTGGTTCTGTGCCAAATCACTTTCGTTAGAGGAATATTGTAAGCCTTCAATCGAGTTTAATTCGTCCTTAGACACTTCATCTGTGATATCAACGCCATCTTTTAGTTGATTTATGCGGTGCTGATTTATGTCGTATCCCAAAATACTGAACCCTTTTTTTGCAAATTCTACTGCTAACGGTAAACCGACGTAGCCCAGTCCAATAATTGCGATTTTTTCTTCTTTAATCATTTTAATTTTTATAATTCTTCTAAAACTAAATTCGTATACTCAGGTTTGCTTAATATAAATGGATCGTATGTAAGTTTGCCATTTACTACATTCTTTTTGAATCTAAATACTGAATCTCCTTCTGTGATTTTAACAAAAGAATTTCCTCTAAAGTATTCTGTATAATTTGAAGCATCAAACTTTATTTCTTTGCTGTTAAAACTAACTATAATTGAATTAACTCGTAAGTCTTTTGGTTCTTGAGATTTAAAATTTGGCCTAATTCTAAATTGTTCAATAAATGCGTTTGTTGGAAACTCAAAAGTTAATGTCTGTGGTGCTATATTTTGTTTGAATTTTTTAACAATCGTCTGCTTTGAATTATACTTTTCGTTGGGGTCGTCTATATAGTTCAGTGCGAGCACTCCGTCTTCTTGAAAGACTCCGGATATGATAATTCGATATATGCTGTCACCTTCCACAATTTTGGTCTCAACTTCGTTTTTATTATCAATGATCTCCATGACCGGTTTCTGAGGTCTTGTTGTCTTTTTTTCTTTACATGCGGTTGTAATGATAAAAAGCAAAATAACTAAAGTTGGTAGTCTGTTTTTCATAATTACACGTTATTAAGGCACTTTCTTAGACTTTGCCTCCAGTGGTTAATTTTTATATTAAAGACACTTTTAATTTTATCCTTAGACATCACACTGTAATTGGGTCTCATTGCAGGGGTTGGATACTCTTCAGTAGATATTGGTTCTAGATGTATTTCAATATTTTTTTCATCAAAAATTGCTTCAGCAAAATCATACCAGCTTGCAACTCCTTCATTACTGTAATGATATATTCCATATTCAAAATTCTCATCACTAACAATAAAATTCAAGACAAATTCGGCTAAATCTTTAGCATAAGTAGGGCTGCCAACCTGATCATAAACGACTTTGATTTGGTCTTTCTGCGTGCCCAACCTAAGCATTGTTTTTAAAAAGTTGTGCCCGTATTCTGAATAAAGCCATGATGTCCTAAAGATATAGAAATCACACTTTGCTTTCTTTATTAACTCTTCTCCACGGAGTTTAGATTTTCCGTATACACTTAAAGGGTTCGTGTTGCTATCTTCTGTGTATGGCACGCAGGAATTTCCATCAAAGACAAAGTCTGTTGATATATGAACTAGTTTTGCCTTATATACAGTGCATAATTTTGCCAAATTCTCCACGCCTTCAGAGTTAACCATAAAAGCTAATTCTTTTTCACTTTCGGCCTTGTCAACCGCTGTATAGGCTGCGCAATTAATTATAAAATCTGGAGTAATGTCTTTAAAAACTTCCGACGCTTTATCGTAGTTTGTTATATCCAAATCGTCCGCTGATAAAAAAAAGGCCTTAACATTCTCAAAGTTTACAAGAGATGATTCTATGCATTTGCTTAATTGACCTTTGGCTCCTGTAATTAATACTTTTTTCAAAACAGCTTATTAAACGATTTAAATGATTGTAATTTTAGGTCTTTTTCGGAAACTATAATCTCACTTTTGTTAAGCATCCAATCAATATTTAGGTCTTGGTCATTATAAATTAAACCGGCCTCGGCATCTTTATTATAATAATTGTCACATTTGTACTGAAATACAGCGAAGTCGCTTAAAACAGCAAAGCCATGTGCAAATCCTCTAGGGATAAAGAGCTGTTTTTTGTTGTTTTCAGAAAGTTCAATACTAATATGCTTCCCATAAGTGGATGATTGCCTTCTTAGATCTACTGCTACATCTATAACTTTGCCTTGAGTTACCCGTACTAGTTTTGCTTGAGCAAAATCACCTTTTTGAAAATGCAAACCCCTAATAACACCTTTTGTTGAATACGATTGGTTGTCTTGAACAAATACTGTTGAATTGCCTACTGCATCATTAAACTTTTTTTGATTAAAGCTTTCAAAAAAATACCCTCTATTATCTTTAAAAAAAGGCGGTTCAATTATAAAGCAACCTTTTAATTCTGTTTCTATTGCCCTCATTAAAATATTCCTATTACAGCTCTAACAAATTTTTACCATATCCGCTCTTTAAATAAGGAGAAGCTATTCGTTTTAACTGACTTCTATCAATAAAACCCATCCTAAATGCTGCCTCTTCAATAGCCCCTATTTTTAGTCCTTGTCTTTCTTCAATAACTTGAACAAATTGTGAGGCTTGCATCAAAGAATTGAATGTTCCTGTATCTAGCCAGGCTGTGCCTCGATCTAGAATACTAACGTTTAACTTACCTTTCTCAAGGTACACTTTATTGACGTCTGTTATTTCAAGTTCTCCTCTTTTGCTAGGCTTAATATTTTTTGCGATTTCAATAACATCGTTGTCATAAAAATAAATACCAGGTACTGCAAAATTAGATTTTGGCTTGTTTGGTTTCTCTTCAATAGAAACTACCTTATTATTCTTGTCAAATTCTACAACACCATATCGTTCTGGATCATGCACATGATAAGCATAAATTATCCCACCATCTGGGTTGTTATTTGATTGCAGCAATTTTGACAACCCTGATCCATAAAATATGTTGTCTCCTAAAATTAAGGCTACTTTGTCTTTTCCTATGAATTTCTCGCCTATAATGAACGCTTCAGCTAGGCCATTAGGGTTTTCCTGAACTTCATATTCAAACTTGCATCCTATGTTAGACCCATCCCCTAAAAGCCGTTGAAATAAAGGTAAATCGTGTGGTGTAGATATAATCAAAATTTCTCTGATTCCAGACCATATTAGAGTAGACAATGGGTAATATATCATTGGCTTATCGTAAATAGGCATAAGCTGTTTGCTTATGGCAAGTGTCAATGGGTGTAATCTGGTTCCAGAACCTCCAGCAAGTACAATTCCTTTCATATTAACTATATTGTTTTAAATAATAGTTTTTATAAGCCCCAGAAGTTACTCCTTCTAGCCAAAGTTTATTTGACAAGTACCAATCGATAGTTTTTGATAATCCTTGTTCGAATGTTACTGATGGTTTCCAATCTAAGCTTTTATTTATCTTGCTTGCATCTATCGCATACCTTAAGTCATGCCCAGGTCTGTCTTTAACAAAAGTTATAAGTTTTTCAGATGTTCCAGGCTCTCTTTCTAATTTGTCATCCATTTGTGCGCATAATAGCTTAACCAAATCAATGTTTTTCCACTCATTAAAACCGCCAATATTGTAAGTTTCATGATTTTCACCTTTGTGAAAAATTAAGTCTATAGCTAAAGCATGGTCAATTACATACAGCCAGTCTCGAGTATAGTTTCCGTCTCCATATACTGGTAATGGCTTGTTGTTTATGATATTATTAATAAAAAGAGGAATTAATTTTTCGGGAAACTGATTGGGCCCGTAATTATTTGAACAATTTGAAATGACATAAGGAATTCCATAAGTTTCACCGTAAGCTCTAACAAAATGGTCAGAACTAGCCTTAGATGCAGAATAAGGAGAATTGGGAGAATATGCCGTGCTTTCAGTAAATAAGCCGGTTTGTCCTAGTGTCCCATAGACCTCATCGGTACTAATATGATAAAAGCGCCTATTTTGACCTTTATTTTGATTGTGCTTTTTAAACGCATTTAACAAGTTAATTGTTCCAAAAACATTTGTTTTGACAAATGCCAAAGGATCGATAATAGACCTGTCTACATGCGATTCTGCAGCTAAATGAATTACGCAGTCAAACTTATACTTAAAAAATAGCGCGTTAATAAAATTCTCGTCATTTATATCTCCTTTTATAAAGCTATAATTCTCTTCATTTTCAATATCCTTTAAATTCTCTAAGTTTCCTGCATAAGTCAATAAATCAAGATTATAAATATTATATTCTTTGTATTTTTTAACAAATCGCCGTACTACATGAGACCCTATAAATCCCGCTCCACCAGTTATTAAAATGTTCATTTTTGTAAGGTATAAACTCTAGATTTTGTTTAAAAGTTCCTTTTTCATTGACTCAACACTGAACAACCTGTTTAATTGTAGTTCTTTAAACGTGAAAAACAATAAAACGGCTAAGAAAAACCCTAGTGCGGACCATATTTTAATTTCCTCGTATGGCGATTGAGTTTTAACCGGAGAGCTAAATTGATAGACAACATCGATTATGTTTCTTTTCTCTTCTAACTCATTGGTTAACTGATTAATTTGAAGAACATATTCAGCCCGTTTTTCATAAAGGTTGTATTCTTTTGTGTTTATTTTTTCTTTAGTACTGGCTAAATTAACAGTAACCGCTCCCTCTTTACCTGTGTCTTGAGATTCAGAGCTGTAATATGTTTTTAAAAGCGCAACATATTCATCTTGCAACGTGTCTGTCTTTTTTACAAGATTCTCTAATGTTCTTATTTTATTTTCAATCGCAGCTAAGCTTCGATCTCTCTTGTCTATAAAATAATTGTTTTTAGTTATGTTCTCTATAATTGGTTGCGAAAGGTGCTTCAAAACTGTTGAATCTGAGGTTTCCACAAAAATAGTTTGAAGACTTAAATTATTAAATTGATATCTGTCGGTAAATTGCGTAAATGAAGGGTTTACAATTGAATCTAAACTTTTAGTGTGCTCTATATATTCTTCAACTAACCTGTTCTCATTTACATTATCTGTAATACTAAAAGTTAAAACTTTAGCCGCTTGAGAAGATGGAATTTTCAATTCCCTACCTAAGTTTACCGAGTCACCGAGTTCTGCTAATATTGCATATTCTTTTATATTATTATAAAGCAACTTACCTGTGTCATAATTTTGTCTTACCAACATTGATGAATTGTATGAAACAGGATGCAACATATCTAGTGTAAAAGGAATAGCGAATCCTATCAAACCTGCTAAAGTGACAACAAGAAAATTTTTATAAAAGACATTAAGCATAATTACAATAAATGCAAATATCTTCCTTAGTATGATGAAAATAAATTCAAAGAATTTCTTTATTAATGAGCCTATTTTCTTAAAAAATCTCTCAAAATAGGAAAAAAGCTGTCCTAAATCTACTTCTTCACTTTGAGGTGTTGGTTTTGTATTTTCACTCATAGTCTATGGATTAAAAATTTGTTCTAATATTTTTTTTGTTATTACATACGTTGGTTTAACACCTGTTGCTCCTAGGCCACCGGAAGCTAAAGTGCTTCCTGTTTCTAAAGGATTATCACTAGCATAATAAGCATATCTAACCTTTACGTTTTCATTAATACTACCTCTAACTCTTGAGGCTGCTTGAATTGCTTTTTGATAATGCGCACCTTCCATCTCGAGTCCTACTACATTCCATGTAGAGTTTTTAAAGAATTTTAGTATCTCTTTATTCTGTAAAGAAGTCCCTAAAACAGTAATCATAGAGCCTTCATAAACATCTACGCCGCAATCTACCATATCTTTTTTACATAACTCATTTTTAAAAGGATAATTGTCTGCCGTTCCTTCAAAAATATGAGCTGATGGAATCATGACATCGCCCTTTCCGCCTTGTAAAATTCCTGCTTTACCCATTACAGATATCGATTCAACATCTAAATGAATCTTGTTCTTTTTGTTAAGAACGGGCTTGAGAAGTTCATCCATTGTTTCATAGGCCTGTTCACCAAAAGCATAATCCATTACAATAATTACTAACTTATCAAGGGCATTTGTTTCTTTATAATCAAAGCCTGTTTTCGCAAAATCAATTTTATCGGTATCAAAAATTTGAACATTAATATTGGTCCCTGAAGTGTCTTTAATAAAAATCATTCCATTTTTTAATGCAAGATCTTCTACTTTTTTACGCAATGTGTCACTTTCGGGTTGGCTTAATTCTTCATATAAAGAATAGATGTCTGTTGATTTCTTCTTTAAACTTGTTAATGCGGCCTCAGCAAATAATGAATTCATAACACTATGCATGTTAGCACTAATGATATGAATTGGACGATTTATTAGGTTATTATCTTTTAAAACAGCTTTAATGTTTTCGGCCCATTCTTCACCGTGAATATGATGCCCTAAGCGCTCTCTTAAAACTGGACTAAAGGTTACAGTTCGTTTATTACCCTTAACTACCTCTTCTATTGCCAACTTACCAAGCCAATAAACGATGTTCAAAAATCGTTCTGGTTGGTGTTCTGTTGAAAACTCAGAATAAACTTCTGATATTTCATTAAAGGTTCTTCCAAGAATGTTAGCTGTATGAGTAATTGCTATTTCGCGTTCTTTTTGAGTGAGTTTCTTATGTCTTAAAACTGCAGATTCTAATTTTCCCCAATCTCTAATAGTCGTGCCTTCGTCGTCAATTAAAACCCGCTTACTTATCTTATGAGACTCTACAAATAAAAATGTTAGATGTGTTAAAATATCGTATATCTCTGAGCGCCCTCTTGTAATTTCAATATTCATTTGCTCATCATCAATTCTATAACAATTGCGCCTCCTTTTGGGTGGGACAATAACTTTAAAATGCGAATCTGAATAACCTTCATCACTAGTAAGGTTAATGTAAGAACACTCTTCAATGCCTTCGGGAAGTCGATCTACAACATACAAAAGCCCTTCAAGTTCGGCTTTTTCTTCAGCAATTGACCCATATATTTCTGGCCGTAATAATAACAATGCTTCTCTTAACGTTTCTCCCGAAACTCCCATTGGTTTATAAAACCCTCGATTAAAAAGATGGCGCATTGTAATATACATGCGCTCTATTGCATTGGAGCTTTCTTGTGCTCTTGTCCGTGTATGTTTTTTTATTTTATCCATTAATATTTTGACCTGCAAATATAAACTATTTCACAAAGCCTTCTGAAATTAATGCATCAGCAATTTTTCGGTCATTAGATAATCTAGGAATTTTATTTTGTCCTCCTAATTTTCCGACAGATTTCATATAGTTGTTAAACCCTCCGAGTTTAACAAAAGAAATTTCTAAGGGCCTAAGCACCTTACCTTTAATTAAGTCTTTATAATAGCTGTTTTGGCTTTGTAAAGCGTTGTCTATTATGTCTCTAAAATTATCTAAATCTTCAGGTTCGTTTTCAAACTCTACAAACCATTCGTGATAAGGTAAACCGTTTTTTGTGTTGATTTTTGGGGCAACAGTAAATTCATTTATGCTAACCTTGTGCTCTAATAAGGCTTGTTGCATTGCCTGTTCTACTTCTTTACCTATTACGTGTTCCCCAAAGGCAGAGATAAAGTGTTTTATTCTTCCGGATACAATTACCTTATAAGGTTTAATGTTTGTAAACTCTACAGTATCACCGATATTATATGACCAGAGACCAGCGTTAGTAGAAATTAGCATGACGTAGTTTATGCCTACTTCAACATCTTTAAGGGTTATTCGTTTGGGGTTATCGTTAAAAAATTCTTCTGCTTTTATAAACTCGTAAAATATACCTGAGTTTAATTGCAACAACATTCCTTTTTCACCTTGCTTATCCTGAAAGGCAAAAAAACCTTCGCTAGCAGGATATAATTCTATACTATCTACTTTTCGCCCTATTAAATTTTCGAACTTCGCTCGATAAGGCTCGTAGTTGACACCTCCGAAAATAAATAGATTAAAATTCTTGAAAATTTCTCCGACCTTTTGATCTGTTCTCTCGATGAGTTTTTCAAAATACATCTGTACCCAAGATGGAATTCCAGAAATGACAGTCATATTTTCAGGTAACGTCTCATCTACAATTGCATCCACTTTTGTTTCCCAGTCTTCAATACAATTGGTCTCCCAACTTGGCAGCCTGTTAGTCTGAAGATATTTAGGCACATAATGCGCTACTATGCCTGATAATCGCCCTAATTGCACCCCGTTTTTTTCATTTAAGGTTGGGCTGCCTTGAAGAAATATCATTTTGCCATTAACAAACTCTGTCTTTCCTGTTTCATGAATATACATGAGGATAGCATTCCTAGCAGCTTCTACATGACTGGGCATACTTTCTTTTGTGATAGGAATATATTTAGCGCCAGATGTAGTACCAGATGTTTTTGCAAAATATAATGGTTTTCCTTTCCAAAGAACATCTTCTTCTCCTTCAACCACTCTATCAACATAAGGTCTTAGCGCCTCATAATCTCTCACCGGAACTCTCTTTACAAAATCTTCATAAGCGTTTATGCTAATAAAGTCATGATCTTTGCCAAAAACTGTACCTGTTGCTTCAGAAATTAGCTTACGAAATACTTCATCTTGAGTTTGTATAGGGTTTAATGACCATTTTTTGATTTTTCGAGCAACAATTCTCGCAAATGGTTTAGCCAGTAAAGATTTAATTGACGCCATTACTGAAAATCAATAAAATTGGTTGGGTTAATAGGGTAGCCTTTGCTCCATAGCTCAAAATGTAAATGTGGACCCGTGCTTAAATCTCCTGTGTTTCCAGACATAGCAATAACTTCGCCTGCTTTCACTAAATCTCCCTGTTTTTTAGTTATTGAAGCGTTGTGCTTGTATATAGATATAAGCTCATTTGGATGCTCTAAAATAACAACATAACCTGTTGAAACTGTCCATTCCGAAAAAATAACTGTGCCATCTGTAGTGGCTTTTACTGGTGTGTTTTCTGGTACTACCACATCTACTGCGTAATGCTTTTCTTCAAGATTATAACCTTCAGAAATAGTACCGCTTAACGGCGGAAATAGAACAAAGCTTGATCCTTCAGTTTCCGAATCAAATAGGTTGTATTTATCTTCTTTATCAGCCTTTTCTCTTAACAACGAGTCTTGTTTATTTGGAAAAACATCTTCGATATCTTCGTTTTGAGCCACCTCGATAATTGAATCCCTATTAAAGTTCACTTCGGCTACGTCTCCAGTTAATACTTTTCGGATGGATGCATAATACCTATCATTAATAAGTAATTGTTGCTGTAAAGAATCGGCCTTGTATGTTAATGTTGTCGCTTTCTTTTTTAATGCTGTAGAAGAGTAACCCGGAATGTACTCACGTAAAGGTGTATAAGCAATTAAGATTGTTGTAAAGCCTATTAAGAGAATTGCTGATAATGCTGTTAAAACAAAGACATTAAGTCTGTTAAGTTTAATAGCATAACGCTCCTCAAAAGTATCTTCGTTTAACACAACTAATCGATACTTATGGAGCAGTTTTTTCTTAAACTCTTTGTTATTTTTTTCCTTTTTAGCCATTCAAGGACAAAAGTATATAAAATACGGGTATTGCTATGTTATTAAATCCTAAAGTTAGTTGAATAACGTGCTAATTAAAGTTTAATTACTAACTTTGCTCTTTAATTATATTATTATGTATTTAATGTCTATTATATTAGTTATTGGTCCTTGGCAATGGGTTATCATTGGTTTAGCTATAATCTTATTGTTTGGTGGTAAAAAAATACCTGAATTAATGAAAGGGCTTGGAAGTGGAATAAAAGAATTTAAAGATGCCAGCAAAGATGATTCTTCGGAGGATAAAAAAGAATAATTATCTTTTAAAATATTAGAAAAGCCAACTCGTTTGAGTTGGCTTTTTTTATACCGTTTGAAAATTCTGTTACTTAATTTTAATCGATTTAATTATTGCTTCAAGTTCAAAAACTTGTTCTCTTTTATCAATAGAAGGTGCATAGACATAACCCTCAGCAACAAGGTATCTATTATTAACCTTATCTTCAATAGCGTAATTTACAAAGGGTCCAGCCATAAAGGTTCTCTCGTCATCAATCTTCCAAATACCTCTGGTTTCATATGCAGGCTTGTTATCTACAATAGCGTCAAAAAGTGACGGTGTGTAGGCGTTTTCAGTTATCATTTTATCATCATCTTCAACAGGCAATCGTTCTCCTGCAATTTTATCTCTCATCTTTATAATGTCTACAATAGTACTATCTCCTTCACGGATAGCGTCTAGAGGATAGTTGTAAAACAGTAGGTCCATGGTCATACTGTTTGTTAAACTCTTTCTTACCCAAAAGAAATCGTTATCAGATTTGGCAATTCTATACACAGAAGGTATGTCTATAGAAATACCCAATGCGTTTTCCATAGCCTCATCCTCAAGAAGTGATTTGTTGATACGTCTTAACTTTTCAGAAACCTCTTGCTTTGTAAATGCGTCTATTATTTTTGATTTGCCATTTTTGATTAAATCAATTATTTCCTGGTCTGTTTTTCCTTTTACGACAACAACTGTTTGAGGTTTAGCGTAAACATTTTTCTTTATGAGTATACCTGTAGTGTCTGTTTTCTCGACTTTTAAAATCGTTCTGCTTTTGGTGGCGAAACCATCAAATACCTGAGTTGGTATTTGCCTTAAAGAAAACATCGGCTCATCTTGTGGTAGTCCTTTTGCCGGAGCGGCTAATACACCACGTATTGCGCCTCCAACTCTATCTTCCCAAAGTATATTATCTGCAACAACCGATATCGTATTTATATTTCCTGATGATTCTGATAGGTATCTAACATTATCTTTTTTGCCATTGCAACTAAGAACTAATAACAAGCTGAAAAAAGCGAATATATGTTTCATCTTTTTGAGTTTTATGTTGGTTTTAATTTGATTATTTAGAGACAACAAGAGTTGTACCAATTTTGAGTTTGTTGCTACTAATATCGTTCCAATCTTTTAAATTCTGAACAGAAACGCCTGAAAACTTTTGAGCAATACTCCATAAAGAATCACCCGATTTAACTTTGTAAGTCTTTTTACCAGCAGTAGATACGACTTTTTTTGTTGTGCTTTTTGTGGGTGTATTTGAACTGGCAACTGGATTTCTTGGATAAATTGTTAGTCGTTGACCAATACTTAGGTTATTGCTTCGTAATCCATTCCATCGCTTTATTTGACTTACACGCACGCCATACTTTCTGGCTATTTTACCTAAATAATCTCCAGAGCGCACTCGATATCTAACTTTGGTGTCGTTTTCAAAAAATTGTGGTAGTGGTTTTTCGCGTTTATCAAACTCGGCTTTTGCAAAAGCATAAATCTTATCTTCATTGGCCACAAATGGTCCGATCGCTTCTCTTGGCAATCTTAGCGTATAATTCTCATCTTTTATATACGGAATGATATCAAGTTTATACGACGGGTTTAGGTATTGTAAAGCCTCGATATTAACTCCCGTAACCTCAGCAACCTGATCTAAAGTAATCATCTGCTTTACAAGAAGCGTGTCAGTTTCGACATATTGATATTGTGGTCGTTCTGGCTTAAAACCATGCTCTTCGGCATATTCAAAAATATACATCGTGGCCAAAAAAGCTGGTAAATATCCTGCTGTTTCACGTGGAAGGTTTGGTCTTATATTCCAATAATTGGTGTAACCGCCAGAACGCCTAATTGCCTTAGACACATTTCCTGGTCCAGAATTATAAGATGCCAATGCTAAGTCCCAATCTCCAAATATTTTATATAGCCTTGCTAAGTATTTTGCTGCAGCTTCAGTAGACTTTATTGGGTCACGACGCTCATCTACATAACTGCTTACGTTAAGCTCATATTCTTTTCCTGTTGCGAACATAAACTGCCAAAGTCCAGTGGCACCAACTCTTGAACGTGCTCTTGGTTTTAGTGCGGATTCTACTATGGCTAGATATTTTACTTCGAGCGGAATATCTTCTTTGTCAAGCGCTTCCTCAAACATAGGGAAGTAAAAATGACTTAAACCCATCAATCTTTCCATTGAGGTTCTTCGAGTTTTTAAATAGCGCTTTATGACACTTTCTAAAGATGGGTTGTATTCTATATTAAAAGGGGTTCTAGCATTAAGGCGATTTAATCTTGCTTTAAGCGTGTCTGTTGATAATTCTGGGTAGTCAACAGGCTCATAACTTAGCTCAGTAACCGATTTGTAAATCGTGTCAAAGAGTGAGTTTCCATAAAGGTCCTCAAGCCATTTTTCATCATACTCAGCCGCAAGCGAGTTGTCTTCTAATGTTTTTATTTTAGTAGTGTCCTGTACCGCAGGTATTGTCTGTTCTTGAGTTGGGTTTCCGTCTATAGTTTTATTGGATACTAAAGGCGTTTTCGAACTCTTCTCATTGCCAGAAACAAGTTCTTTATAGTATTTTACGCCTTGAATTATTGTGTCAATAGCATATACTTTTCCCTTAATAAATTCCTTTTCTGTGATTCGCTTTTTTGTATTTGAAGAGGTTTCTTCTTGAGCAAAGGCAATCCAGCCAACAAAAAATAATACTACGAGAAGGGCACTTTTTTTAATCATACCTAGTATGTCTTTTTAGCTAAATTAACGTAAACACAGGGCAAATCTTACTTGTGTTTAGAAAGAATTAAGATGTTAGTCTAATATCGCGGCGATTCCTGGTAATGTTTTCCCCTCTAAACTTTCGAGCATTGCGCCACCTCCAGTACTTACATAACTCACTTTGTCTTTAAAGCCAAATTGCTTAACAGCTGCAACAGAATCACCTCCACCAACTAAAGAAAATGCACCATTTGAAGTAGCTCCAGCAATTGAGTTTCCTAATTCTATTGTACCGTTCGAAAAGTTTTCCATCTCAAACACACCTAACGGTCCATTCCAAAGTATGGTTTTACATTTCATAACAACATCATGGAAGTTTGCTTTAGATTTTGGTCCAGCATCCAACCCTTGCCATCCATCTTTTATTTGCATTACATCCATCACTTCTGTATTTGCATCATTGCTAAATGCATCAGCAGCCAATACGTCAATAGGTAAATGTATACTTACATTTTTAGCCTTGGCTTGCTTAAGGATATCAAGCGCTAATTCCATTTTATCGTCTTCGCAGATAGAATCTCCTATATTTCCTCCTTGAGCTTTAATAAAGGTGAACGTCATACCTCCGCCAATAATTAGGTGATCTACCTTATCTAAAATATTCTCAATAATTGTAATTTTTGAAGACACTTTTGCGCCTCCTAAAACTGCCAAAACAGGCTTTTCTCCTGTCTCCATGACTTTTTTAATGCTGTCTATTTCTTGGGCTAATAGATGGCCAAAACATTTAGTATTTTCAAAAAATTGAGCAACAACCGTTGTTGAGGCATGAGCTCTGTGAGCAGTACCGAAGGCATCATTTATATAAATATCTCCAAGGCGAGATAGTTGCTCAGAAAACCCCTGATCACCTTTCTTTTCTTCTTCATGAAATCTTAGATTCTCTAATAAAAGGACTTGGCCCGGCTTAAGGTTTTCTGCTAAACTCTCGGTTGCTTCACCAACACAATTGTCAGCAAAAGCAACTTTGACCCCAATAATGTCTTCAACATTATTTACAATATGTTTTAGAGAAAATTCACTTTGTACCCCTTTTGGACGGCCTAAATGTGACATTAACACACAACTTCCACCATCTTCAAGAATTTTGGTAATTGTTGGTTTAGCCGATTGTATTCTTGTGTCGTCAGTAACATTAAAACTATCATCTAAAGGCACATTAAAATCTACACGAATAAGTGCTCTTTTATTTTTAAAATTGAAATCGTTTATGGTTTTCATTATAGCATATTTATGTAGCAAATATAATGTCATGGCTTTCATTAGGCAAAACAAATAACCTTTGGTTTCTATTTATTGTTTAAATTAAAGCTATCCTTATACAATTGCACACAAACTCATAAATAAATTACCTAGTTTTGCAGCATGCTATTCTCAGAAATTTTAGGGCAAAACCATATAAAAAATCATCTCACAAAAAGTGCTGATGCTGGGAGAATTCCTCATGCGCAATTGTTTGTTGGACCAGAAGGTTCTGGGACTTTACCTATGGCAATTGCATACGCGCAATACATTTTATGTAGCAATAAAAATTCTGAAAATACTGATGGTAATGAAAGTTGTAATTTAAAATTTAGCAACCTTTCTCATCCAGATTTACATTTTGCTTTTCCTGTTACAACCAATGATAAGGTAAAACGCCACCCTGTTTCAAGTCATTTTTTAGAAGAATGGCGGCAACTTATTGACCAACAACCTTATGGAAACCTTTTTGATTGGTATAAGCTTCTTGGTGTAGATAATAAGCAAGGACAAATTGGTGTTGACGAGGCGCTTGATATTGTGAAATCTCTGAGCTTAAAATCTTATGAAGGCGGCTACAAGGTGATGATTATTTGGATGGCAGAAAAGATGAATACTGCTTGCGCCAATAAACTCTTGAAGCTTGTTGAAGAGCCACCAGAGAAAACCATATTTATTCTTATTGCTGAGGATGAAGAGCAAATTATTAGCACTATACGCTCTCGCTGCCAAGTTCTACATTTTCCTCTACTATCTGAAGTCATTATTACAGATGCTTTGGTCGATAAGTATAGTATTGATACAAGTGTTGCTAGCAAAATTGCACAACAAGCAAACGGTAATTTTAATAAGGCTTGCGATTTAGTTTATCAAGATAGCGAGGATATTCAATTTGAAAAGTGGTTTATTATATGGGTGCGCTCTGCTTTTAAAGCAAAAGGAAATAAGTCTGCTATTAGAGATTTAATTGCGTGGTCCGAGGAGATTGCGAAAACAGGACGCGAAACACAAAAGCAATTTTTACACTTTTGTATCAATTACTTTAGACAAGCACTATTGCTAAATTATAGCGCTAATGATTTGGTGTATTTAGAATCTAAATCAAGTGATTTTAAGTTAGAAAAGTTTGCACCTTTTGTTCATGACACCAATATTTTAGAGATTACTAATGAGCTTCAAGATGCTATTTATCATATAGAACGCAATGGTAATTCCAAGATTATACTTACCGATTTATCTATAAAATTGACGCGATTGCTCCACAAAAAAAGTCAATCAAAAGCCTGACTATCAATGATTTATTTTGTTTGTAGTCTGTTTTACTCCTTTGAATCTGGTTTGTAAGCAGCATTAAGCTCGTCTGTGATTATTTTGGTTAAATCACTTATCTCTTCTCCATACATTACGCTACCCGCTTCATTTTGACCAAGAATAAAAGCATAGCCATTTTTCTTGCCATAATCACTAACAAAATCATTAACCTTACTTACAATTGAGTCTATCTCTGAAGCAAAAGCTTGCTGCATAACCTGTTGTTCTATTTGGAACTGTTGTGTTAGTTGCTGATTTTTTTGTCCTAACTCATTATATTTTTCTTGCGCATTTTTCTGAGACATTTTATTAGATGCCAATTGAAATGCCTTTACCTCTACTTGAAAGTCTCTATTTATACTGTCCATTCTTTTTTCAAAAGCTTCTTTTTTAACTTTAAAAGATGCTTCAATATCAATCTTCATTTGATAATCATTAATTACATCTCCATTATTTATGAAGCCTATTTTCTTTTGCTCTTGGCATGAAGAAAATAAAACAGCAATTAGTAAAAGTCCAATTATATTTTTCATGATTTTTATAAAAATTAAATTTTGGCAAATGTATAAAAGTTGACTAGCATTTTATGCAAATTATTCACTATTAAAAAAATTTATAACAAAGTGTCAAGACTATAAATTTTATCAATAAAAAAGAGTCTTGTATCGCGCCTATTCTTTTAGCTTTAAAAATGCTTAATAGGATTTATTAAGCTAATAGCTAAAGCGTTCTTAAATCGCCTTAAAATTCGTTTTACGCGTTTTTGAACACATAAATAAGAGAAGAGAACTCTCTAGAGTGTTTTGCTTTACGATTAGATCGCCAACCTATCCAAAATGCCTTAAACGGATTCATAAAACCATTTTTATATTTTTCCGATAATAGACTGACATAATAGGCGTCAAAAATCATTGGCTGAGTTTTTTCCAGTAAAAGCTTTTTGGCCTCAAATATTCGCTGAATACCTTTTTGAGAAAAATGCCAAAGATGTCTAGGCACATCATAAGCCGCCCAAAATGATTTATAATACGCCGCGTCATAGCTTTTGTAATTAGGAACTGCTACTACAATTTTCCCGTTGGGTTTTAATAGCTTTTTAAAGACGCTTATATGGTCATCTAAATTTGGTAAATGCTCAAGAACATGCCAAAGTGTAATTACGTCAAAACTATTAGGCTCTAAATTAGGTAAGGATTCAACATCATATACCTTATTATTTGTTTTGCTGTTTGCAATATCACGAGCGCCTTGATTAGGTTCCACACCAACAACATTCCAATTCGCATTTAGAGCTGTTTCCAAAAAATCTCCAGTACCACACCCAACATCTAATAGGTTTTTTTCTTGTTGTTGAAAAGACGCAATTAAGCTCAACTTATTCTTTAAGGCCTTTTTGCGAATGATATGATAAACGACCTCTAAAAGATTTCTTCTTGAATCTGTGTGAGATATATAATCTTCACTTTTATAATAATTGCTTAAATCTTCTTTTTTGGGCCGAGGAATTGTTTCTAGAATATCTTTCTCATTATTAAAAATAAGTTCAAATGTTTCTTTCGAAACCGAATAATCTTTTACTGTAAGGTGAGTTTTTTTACCCATTATTTTAAACAGCTAGAACTATTGTTCCACGTGGAACATTGTTTTTTATCTTCCTAAATGAACCAATAATACAGATATGTCTGCTGGAGAAACACCACTTATTCTCGATGCCTGAGACACGGTTACTGGTTGTATTTCTGTTAGTTTTCCACGCGCTTCCAGACTCATTGATTGCAATTTCATGTAATCAAAGTTGAGTGGTATTTTTACATTCTCTAAACGATGTAGTTTGTCTGCGTTGTTCTTTTCTTTCTCAATATAACCCGCGTACTTAACCTGAATTTCAGCTTGCTCTAAGACCTCATTATCTAGGTCGTTTTGCAACACATAAGAATTAACAGACGACACTTTTCGCATGTCATCAATGGTAATATTTGGCCGAGCAAATAGCTTAAACATTTTGTCTTGCTGCTTAACTTTTGCAGAATTCTTATCCTCTAAAATAGGATTAATTTCATCTGGCTTAACGCTTGTTTCTCTAAAAAATTGAACAAAGGCTTCAGACTTAGATTGCTTCTCCTCCATTCTTCTTAAGCGTTTTTCAGACGCTAATCCCAGTTCATAACCTTTTGGAGTTAATCTAAAGTCAGCATTATCTTGTCGTAATAATGTTCTGTATTCAGCTCTAGAGGTAAACATTCGGTATGGTTCTTCTGTGCCTTTTGTAATAAGGTCGTCAATTAAAACACCAATATAAGCTTCATCACGGCGTAAAGTAAATGCCTCTTTTTCCTGAACTTTTAAACTTGCATTAATGCCTGCCATTAACCCTTGAGAAGCAGCTTCTTCGTATCCGGTAGTGCCGTTAATTTGTCCAGCAAAAAACAAGCCGTCCACAAGCTTTGTTTCAAGTGTGTGCTTTAATTGTGTTGGAGGAAAATAATCATATTCAATAGCGTAGCCGGGTCTAAAAAACTTTACGTTTTCAAAACCAACTACAGAGCGTAATGCTTTAAACTGAACATCTTCTGGTAGTGATGTTGAAAAGCCATTTACATAAACCTCAACTGTATTCCAACCTTCGGGCTCCACGAATAACTGGTGTCGTTCTTTATCGGCAAAACGATTTATCTTATCTTCTATAGAAGGACAATATCTTGGTCCAACACTTTTAATTCTTCCATTGAACATAGGAGAGCGATCGAAACCTTCTCTAAGCAAATCGTGAACCTCTTGACTCGTATAAGTCATGTGACAAGAACGTTGTTCTTTTAAACTTTGTGTTGAGTCTAAATAAGAGAACTTATCTGGATTGTCATCACCAGGTTGTTCAATCATCTTTGAATAATCTAAGGATCTGCCATCAACTCTAGGCGGTGTTCCTGTTTTCATTCTACCAGAGTCAAAGCCCAAATCAATTAATTGTTCTGTAATTCCAGTAGCAGCTCTTTCTCCAGCTCGACCACCACCAAAATTTTTCTCCCCAATATGTATTAAACCATTTAGGAATGTACCATTGGTTAAGACCACTGTTTTTGATTTGACTTCAATACCTAATGAAGTTTTTACACCAACGACTTTTCCGTTTTCTACGACAAGTCCCGAAACCATTTCTTGATAAAAATCTAGGTTAGGTGTTTTTTCTAAAAGCAATCTCCAGTCTTCAGCAAAACGCATTCTGTCACTTTGAACTCTTGGGCTCCACATTGCTGGACCTTTAGATTTATTAAGCATCTTAAACTGTATTGCCGAGGTATCAGAAACGATTCCGCTATAACCACCAAGCGCATCAATCTCTCTCACTATTTGCCCTTTTGCTATGCCACCCATAGCTGGGTTACATGACATTTGAGCAATGTTTTGAAGATTCATTGTAATTAGCAATGTTTTACTACCCATATTAGCAGCTGCAGCTGCAGCCTCGCTTCCAGCGTGGCCAGCTCCAACAACAATTACATCATACACATCACTAAACATAGTTTTTAAATTTTATGTTCCACGTGGAACATTATCTTGAACGCCGTTTTTAAAAGTCTGCAAATATACATTGAAATTGAAGAATTACAGTCTTTTACTAATGTAATAATCTTCCTTTGAGCGCATTAACTCTATGTCTTTCTTCTCTTTGTCCTTATAGCCACAGTAATGCAACACGCCATGAGCCATTACTCTTGATAATTCATTGAGGAAACTCACATCAAAATCTTTTGCATTATCACGAACCCTATCAACAGAAATGTATATATCGCCGTGTAATTCTTTTCCTACAGAATAGTCGAAACTAATTATATCTGTAAGTGTGTCATGATTTAAATATTCGACATTAATTTTGTGCAAATAATCATCGCTGCAGAAGATGTAATTTATCTCGCCTTCTTTTTTGTTTTCCTCTGAAATTATACTAGAGATCCAGTTGGCGAATTCTGTTTCTTCTTGAAGATTAAAATCTGTTTCGTAGTTAAAGCTAATCATTATTAGACTTAAAATAATCCTGAACCTTCTTTTTAAAGGTTGACCGCAAAGGTAATGCTTGTCTATTTAAAATCTCAGTAGTATTAAAGTATTCTCTAGCTGTAGGTATTTGACTTTTAGATGTAGTGTTATAGTTTTTCCTATTTGTTTTAGACTCACGTTTTTCATCTTCACCTTGAGTAAATGTTGCATTCTCCAACTTCAATAATTGATGCTGTAAGTCCATCATTTTTTGCAGCGTTTGGTTGGTGAAACCCTTATTAATTAGATCTAGTTCTACCTCTTCCATTTTTTGGATTAATTCACCCGCCGTGCCTTGAGGACCTTCTTTTCCAATTTTATCTTGGAGCGCCTGCCTTAATTGCTGTTGTTGCTGATATATTTTATATAGTTCTCCATTAAGCTCCTCGTTGCCACCTTCTCCATAACCGTCTTTATTACCGTCTTCTCCTTCTTTTTCACCTTGACTGCCGTCATCACCATTTTGCTCTCCATCTCCTTTTTCTCCACCTTCTCCATTTTCGCCCTCTTTATTATTTCCTTCTTTACCCTTGTCGCCTTCCTTACCTTTCTCCTTCTCTCCTTTCTCTCCTTTCTCTCCTTCTTTTTCACTGCCTTCTTTCTCTCCTTCAGATTTCTCGCCTTTCTCCAACTTCTCCATTGCTTCTTGCATCTGCTTATTTAGTTCTTCTTGGCTCATAATAATGTCTGGCAATTGCATCTCGCCTTTCCCTTGTCCGGGTTGAGGCATCATAGACATCTCCATGTTGTCCAAAATATTGCTTAACATATTTGCGAGTGCATTTGAAGCGGTAATGGTGTATTGTTGAGAAGAAACGCCTTGATAAATTCTGTTCTCGGTTAATTGGCCTAAGCTTTTATCTATATTAAAATAAACATCAGTGATTTTTGAATTAACCCTTTCTGAGATTTTAGGGTTTCTTAAGGATAACGCAAACAAACTATCATCAACATGTTCAAAGTGTTCTTTTAGGGTGCTTTGCTTAATGATGTATTTTCCATAATTATTATTGTTTACATCTATTGCATTAAACTTGTCCATTAAATCTTCTTGGTCAAAAGAAAACAACACCAAATTATCTAATATTTGGCGTAACATCTCAGCATCTTCTTGCAATTGATCTCCGCCTCCACCCATAGATTGAGCCGCTTGCTTTAACAGTTCGCTCAATTGCTTCATTTTTTTTGCAGCGCTCTTTTGCTTTGTTTGCGCTTTTTGTTGTTGTTGCTTCATCTCCTGCGGCTGAGCATTTTGCTGTTGCTCTCCTTTTTGTAATTCTTCTGAAGCTTGTTTTTGATCTTGCTTAATGCTTTCTTCTGTTGGCTTATCTCTTTCTATATCTACCGGTTGCTTAAGTTTTCTATTCTCACTTTTAAGCTCGTCAATTGCTTTCTGTATGTCTTCAAACTTCTTGTTCAGCTTGTCTTGCGATTCTTTGTTGTTTTCATCCAAGTCTTTTTCAGAAAGTTGCTCTTGTTCCTTTGACAAGTCTTCTAGCTGCTTCTGAACTTTTTCTAACTTCTTTGTTACATAAAAACGTTTTGTCAATTCAAGAAGTTGTTGCATGCTTCGTTGCTTGTTTTTGTTCTGCTTTGCTAACTCTTCCAGCTTTTGACTAAACTCTTCTTTATTGATCTTCTCAGTCATTTTTTCTAATTCCTCGAGAAGTTTTTCATCTTTTTTTAGTTGCTCTTCGTTTTCTTTTAGGCGTTCTTTTAATTCTTCTTTGAACTCATCATTCTCATCATTCTCCTTCTGAAACTCTTCTAAATTGTCTTGCAATTTTTTGTTGAAGTTTTTCATTAATTGCTCTTGTTGTTTTTGACGTTTAAGAAAGTTTTCGAATTTCTTTTTATCATTAAAGTTTAGAGCTTCTTTTTCTTTTTGAGTTTTAGACAACTCTTCTAATTTTTTATCTTGCTCTTTAAGCTTTTCAAATGTTTTACTAATACTTTTAATGGTTTCGTTTTGCTCGTTTAACTGTTTTGCTTCCTCTTCAGTCTTGGTTCGCTTTCTGTAATTAAAAACACTACTCTTTACACTTTTAAAATTGTGAATTGCGTCATTATCAAAGAGCTCAAAATATAAGTCATAAGCAATACCTTCTTTTATGTTTAATTGGTCTGGAAACGCGCTTACAAATTCAGAAAAAATAGATTTAGAAATATTAATTGGAAGAACCTGTTTTTCGGCTTCGTTATCTGATGGGTAATACACCAGTTGTAATTTTCTAATGCCATAGTCATCACTTGCTTGACCGTAAAAATATAAGCTTTGCTGATCTGAGCTGTCCTTTTCAACCTTTATATCTAGTTCTGGGTAAGCATCTTTTACAACGTTAATATTATACGATAAGCTTTCGTAATCTTTTAAAGAACTGTTACTCGTGTTGATACTGTAGCTGTAGTTTTTGTATAATCGTTTTGAAGCTGTAAAAACATTCACCTCTTTGGGTTCAAAATTCAGTGTGTCATTACTGTAAATAACGACATCTGTTGTAGCTCTTGTATTAACACTCCAGATCACCTTTGTGCCTTCTGGTATTGTGGCGCTGCCTGAGCTTTTTAGTGTTTCATCTCGTTTATTAGTGTAACTCGGGTAATCTAAAAGCATATTAAAGCCAACTAGGCTTGGGACATTTAACACCTCAAGGTTATAATCTTTAGAGTTTATGTCATTGGCCGATAAAGAAAATGAAATCGTTTCTTTGGGTTGGGTAAACGTGTATTGAAATTCCCCTGAGTTGTTTTGCTGTAAAAAGTAGCTTTGGTCATTATAATTTATTTGAACCTTATCTGGAATTACTTCACCAACTGTTTTAACAACAAGGGTGAAATCCTTATTCTCGATAGCTTCAAGCTTATCATTAATTACAAAAAACTGAAATGGTGCTGGTGGCTCGTAAGCGGTCTGATAATTAACAACACGCTCATAGCTGTCGCTAAACCAATTAAGCTGTCCTGAAACAAACGACACCAAGAAAATTAGTATCGGAATAGCAGCATACTTTAAGTATTTTAGACTTGATTTAAACTCAACTGCGGTTTGAAACGGAATAGGTTTTAAGTCGGCTGACTTTTGTTCAATGCTTGCAATTAGTAAGTCTGATTGATGAGGGTTCTGATTCAGTTGAAGTACATTAAGAAGCTTATCGTCTACTTCTGTAAAATGATTTCCTATTAATTTAGACGCTTCTTCATGATTGATGCCTTTTCTAAGCTTGAATAGTTTAGCAAGAGGAATAAAGATAAACTTTGATAAAAGTAACAACTCAACAATAACAAACGCCCAAAACAAGAAAGTTCGCGCAGTTGGATTTAACCACAACATGTATTCAATAAACAATGTTGCCATAAAATACAAGACCCCAATTGCAAAAAACAGGATGGCGCCTTTAAGTAGCTCATTTAAATAAAACTTCTTAATAAACTGCTCTAACTTTGCCTGTATAATCTTAAAATTGCTCATATCTACTTCATCAACTTACTAAACTACAATATTATTTTATTGTTGATTTCATAAATTTGATAACTTTCTGTTAATTTAGAGGGTTTTACTGTTAAATCGACTCAAAAAACACCTTACAAATGAAGGACCTTAAATATTTAGCGGCATTTTCTATTCCTATATGTGCATTTATAGGTCTTAATTTAAAAGGCTCTTGGGTTTGGGCAACTCCCATTTATGCTTTTGTTTGTATTCCTGTTTTAGAACTTATTTTCCCTGTTGATACAGAGAATGACACACCTGATGTTGTTGAAAACAAACTTAAAAATCGAATATTCGATTGGCTACTTTATCTCAACCTTCCTATTGTATTTGGCTTAATTGCCTATGCGCTGACTGTAGTTTCTAATTCGGTTTTAAGTACAAATGAATTTGTTGGCCTTATTTTTTCTTTGGGTATTGTTTTGGGTGTAAATGGTATAAATGTTGGTCACGAACTCGGACATAGACAAACTACAAATGAACGCTTTATAGGTAAGGCATTACTGCTGCCTTCATTATATATGCATTTTTATATCGAGCATAATTATGGGCATCATTTGCATGCTGCCACACCTGAAGACCCTGCTACTGCTCGTTACAACCAATCTGTGTATTCGTTCTGGTTAACCTCTACGTTTCGTCAGTATTTTAGTGCTTGGCGAATTCAAAACAAATTATTAAAAAACCAAAAACTATCATTCTTTTCTATTAAAAATGACATGTTATGGTACATCATAATTCAATTAATGTATCTGTCTATTCTTGGCTTCTTGTTTGGTAAATCTGTTTTATTATTTGCTATTCTGTCTGGCGTTGTTGGCTTTATTTTACTTGAAACTGTAAACTATATCGAGCATTATGGCCTTTTGCGCTTAAAAGCTAAATCGGGGCGATATGAGCGCGTTAAAGAGATGCATTCCTGGAATTCTAATCATGTAATTGGCAGAATTGTGTTGTACGAATTAACCCGGCACAGCGACCACCATTACAAATCTTCTAAAAAGTATCAGGTATTAGACTGCCACGACGAAAGTCCTCAAATGCCATTTGGCTATCCAACATCTATGGTACTAGCAATGGTACCGCCTTTGTGGTTTAAAATCATGAATAAACGCGTGCCAAAAGAAATGGTTCTTCAATAAATTTTATGTCTGAAAATTCTTATATGGAATCAAAAAGCTATATTGCTGGTTCTAAATTTTGAATATATATCGTTAATCAATATAAAAAAACCATGTATAAAAGCTATTGCAACCTCTTATTGTTATTTCTTTTTATAACTATATTTTCATGTGAAGACGAGAGTTTTCCTTATGTTCCACCTTCAAACGAAAATCCTGTAGCGGTAGATTTTACTGAAAACTTCGGAAGTCAGATTAACGCTGGTTTTTTTGGCCAAGTTGTAGATGAAAATCAATCTCCGATTGAAAATGTTACCATTACTATTGGCAATGTAACAGCCACAACCGATGCTTTTGGGGTGTTTTCAATAAATAGTGCTAGTGCTTTTGAAAATTTTGCATACGTCACTGCGGAAAAACAAGGTTACATAACGGGTTCCAGAACATTGATTCCTGCTCAAAATGAAATTAATCAGATTAAAATCATTTTAATTGAAAAAGATATTGTCGAAACTATTGATTCCGGACAAGCTTCGACCGTAAACCTGCCAAACGGTTCGTCGGTTAGTTTTGATGGCAACTTTGTTACTGCTCAAGGTACACCATACAATGGCCTAGTAAATGTTATTTTCGAGCATTTAAGCCCTGATAACTCCCGTATGACAGATATGATGCCGGGAATGCTTTATGCACAAAACACTCAAGGTAATGCGGTTGTTCTAGAAACATACGGTATGCTTGCGGTAGAATTAGAGTCTACAGGTGGTGAACCTTTGCAATTGGCTCAAGGAAGTCGTTCTATTATAACAATACCGCTACCTAACAACGCTTCTAATCCTCCAAGTAGTATTCCTTTATGGTATTTTGATGAGGCCGATGGGTACTGGAAAGAAGAGGGTCAGGCATCATTACAAGGAAACACTTATGTTGGTGAAGTTAGTCATTTTACGTTTTGGAATTATGATTTTCCTTACCCACCAATCAACCTATGCATAACCCTTAGAGACGAAAACGGTAATGTCTTACCTAATACCGCTTTGGACTTATACTCAAGCCTTTTGAATGTAACTGGCACTTACGGCTTCACTAACGCCAATGGTGTTGAATGTGGTTTAGTGCCTGCAGATGAAGAGCTAACCGTAACTGTTTTTGGTGGTATTTGTCCTGGAGATGCTTTCACCACAACCATTGGTCCTTTCTCTTTTGATGTAAATATTACTATTGTTGTTGAATCTCAAGACAACATAACATTTACTGGTAACTTCCTCACATGTGAAGGTGATAATGTCACCAACGGTTATGTCCAAATAACAGTTGGCGAAACCTCGCAGACGATTCCTGTTACAGATGGAGAAGTTAATTTTACCCAAGTAAACTGTGGGGCAACTTCTTATGCTTTTCAAGGCATTGATGTAGAAAATAGCGAAATTACTAATGTAATTTCAGGAACAATAGATGACAATACATCGGCAATTGATTTAGGTACTTTTAATGCTTGTACCGTGATTGAAGACGCTGATGGAGATAGTGTTTTGGATATTTTTGAAGATTTTAACGGAGATGGTGATTTAGAGAATGATGACACTGACGGTGATGGTGTTCCTAATTATCTAGATGAAGACGATGATGGTGATGGTATAAATACTATAGACGAAGATTACGATGGTGATAATGACCCAACTAATGACGATACAGATGGTGATGGTTTGCCAAATTACTTAGATGATGATGACCTCAATCTATCTGCTGCTGAAACAGGTGGTGATGGCTGTGAGCCAGTTATCTATAATTTTGATGCGCTATTTGCTAATGTGTTTAACGTGCCCAATACTGACTACGTGTTTTACGAAACTGAAGCAGATGCCGAGGCTGAGATTAATGCATTAACATTACCATACACGCTACCGTTTGCTGAAGCAGTATTAAATCCAGTAATCTTTGTTAGGGCAACAAGTACCATAACGGGCCAAACGGATACTGCTGGCGTGTTTTTGTTTTTAAATTATTTAGACACAGATAATGATGGTTTAACAGATTGTGAGGAAATTACAGGTATAGATGACCCAAGCTCTAATTTAAGCCCTTCAGGAACGAGTGACCCCAATGATCCTAATGACCCTAATGCCGTTCCGATTAATAGTCCAGACGATCTTAACCTAGAGCTTTGTGACGACAACAATGATGGTTCTACTACTGTTGATTTATCTCTTTACAACTCTCATTTTATCGGCACCGCTAACCCTGTGGACTATGTAATAACATATCACTCTTCAGAAATAGATGCTGTAAATAATATCAACCCCTTACCAATATTATATCAGAACATTTCGAACCCTGAGATTCTATTTGTAAGAATAACTGAAGCTATAAACACTAATAATTTTGACATTGCTTTATTAACTTTAGAGGTTATTGCTCCACCTGTCTCGCCAGTTGATTTTTCTATTACAGAATGTGATGGTGATGGTGATGGCTTTGCTACTTTTGATTTAACTACAGCTGAAGAAGAGGTTTTGGCATTAAACTCCGATGTTGAGATAACCTTTATCGACCCTGCAAATAACCCAATAGTAGATCTACAAGCTTACACAGAAACTTCTGGGACTGTCTCTGTGGAAATTGTTGATATCATAAGTGGGTGCATAACGATTGCAATATTGGAGCTAATCGTAGATTCTGGGTGCTAAATTACAATTCATATATACAACACAAAAGCACCTTTATTGGGTGCTTTTTTTGTAGGCTTCGTTTATCAAACTATCTTTGCACTTTAACTTTAAGCTATGTCTAAAAATGTTCGTGTTCGCTTTGCACCAAGTCCAACAGGACCATTACATATTGGTGGTGTAAGAACAGCTTTATTCAATTATTTGTTTGCAAAAAAACATGGAGGTTCATTTCTACTTCGTATAGAAGATACTGACCAAAATCGTTATGTTGAAGGTGCTGAAAATTATATTGTTGACGCTTTAAATTGGTGCAATATTCCTTTTGATGAAGGCCCAGGAAAAAATGAAAAGTTTGGCCCTTATAGACAAAGCGAGCGCAAGCATTTGTATAAGCAATATGCTGACCAGCTGATAAAAGAAGGAAAAGCATACTATGCCTTTGACACCTCTGAGCAGCTTGATGCACATAGAAAAGACCACGAGGCTAATGGTAAAACCTTTATTTACAATTGGCATAATCGTGAAAAAGGTAGACTTGTCAACTCTCTTGTGTTATCTAGTGATGAAACTCAAGAGAAAATAGACACTGGCGAACCTTTCGTGATTCGGTTTAAATCACCTCAAGACGAAATATTAGAGTTAAAAGATATTATTCGCGGTGATATTTCGATTGATACTAATACACTTGATGATAAGATATTATTTAAAAGTGATGGTATGCCAACCTATCATCTCGCCAATATTGTTGATGATCATTTAATGGAGATTTCTCATGTTATTCGTGGCGAAGAATGGTTGCCGTCATTGGCGTTACACCAATTGTTATACAATGCTTTTGGTTGGAAAGCACCTCAATTTGCACATCTGCCGTTAATACTTAAGCCAACCGGTAAAGGAAAATTAAGTAAACGTGACGGAGATAAGCTTGGCTTCCCTGTTTTTCCTTTAGAATGGAAAGACCCTAAAACAAACGAAACCTCAAGAGGTTATAAAGAAGATGGGTATTTCCCAGAAGCTGTTGTTAACTTTTTAGCATTTCTTGGTTGGAATCCCGGGACTGAGCAAGAACTTTTTGGCTTGGAAGAATTGATTAATGACTTCGATTTAGAGCGGGTAAATAAAGCCGGTGCGCGTTTTGATCCGGATAAGACCAAGTGGTTTAACCATCACTACATGCAACAGCAATTAGATTTGCATTTGGCTGAAGAATTTAAAGAGATGAATTCTGAGCTTACTGAAATTGACGTGAATTATATTGCGCTTGTTATTGGTTTAATTAAAGAACGTGCCACATTTATTAGTGAATTTTGGAGCTTAAGTCACTACTTTTTTAAGACCCCAGAAACATACGATGAAAAAGCATTTAAAAAGGCTGTAAAAGATGGTACGATTGACTTAATGCAAAAAACCATTGAGATTATAACATCTACAAGGGAGTTTACGGTGCAAAACCTTCAGTCTAAACTTAAAGGTTGGATAACCGACAACGAGATTGGTTTTGGAAAAGTCATGATGCCTTTACGACTTGCATTGGTTGGCGCATTGCAGGGTCCTGATGTCTTTGAAATTATGTTTTTAATTGGCAAAAACGAAACCGTGAAGCGAATAGACGCCTTAGTTAATAGCATTTAAAATACAACCATTGCTCCAAAAACCAACATGCTTTGGTTGCCTTTGAAGTCTATGTTTTCTGATACGTTTTGGCTATTTGTTTTATTAAACGAATTCAAAAAACCATAGATATATTGAGCTCTTAGTTTAAAATTATCAAACCCTATAGCGGCTCCTATTGTTCCGTTAACATTAAACCTTGATATTTCTGAAAGATCATTTGCGGTTATTGTATTAAAACCTTCGATAATGTAATTCTCCTTCGAATCGTCTTTTAAGTCTAGATTGCCATTGTATTGTATCATTGGCCCAGCGTCTATGGTGAAATAGTTTTTAAAGACCTTTATGTGACCAATTAGGGCCACTTGGGCTGCGAACAACTTGTAGTCTATAAACTCTGGCTGTTGGTTAATCGTCGGTGCTCCTAAAACACCTAATTGATTTTCTGAAAGTTGAATGTTGTAACTTAAATTATACCATTTGTGCGGTAAATCTACTGTTGCGGCTAAGCCAATCAGCCAGCCATTTCCTGAATTAGTGATGAGGTCATCTGTATTTAAATCGTATTGCGTAAGGCCGCCATAAATACCTATGCCGTTTTGTATGCGATATCTTTGTGCTTGCGAAAATGTAACAAAAAGTAGTATGGTTGCTACTAATAAGATTGGGGTCTTGGTTCTCATGATTTGGGTTTTATAAAACAAACCTAATAAAGAATTATAGATTTCAAGCCTTTATTCTAAAATTAAGTAGTTATAGTAGAAAATATAACTTAAATTTAGTTTCAATTAGTATTTAACCATTAAAAATATAGATTATGCCTTATTATTTAATTCCGATTGCCTTTATAGCTATTATTGTTTTGTTTTCAGCATTCTTCATTGTGAAACAACAAACTGCTGCCGTGGTTGAACGGTTTGGAAGGTTTCAGTTCATAGCTCATTCTGGTCTTCAGATGAAAATTCCATTAGTAGATCGTATTGCTGGAAGACTAAGCTTAAAAATTCAACAACTTGATGTTATCATAGAAACTAAAACGCTTGATGATGTATTTGTTAAATTAAAAGTTTCTGTACAATATAAGGTTATTAGAGACAAAGTATATGACGCGTTTTATAAGCTAGAGTATCCTCATGACCAAATTACATCGTTCGTGTTTGACGTTGTACGTGCTGAGGTTCCAAAGATGAAGCTTGACGATGTCTTTGTGAAAAAAGATGACATCGCTATTGCTGTAAAGCGTGAGCTTCAAGAATACATGTCTGAGTATGGGTATGATATTATTAAAACATTAGTTACTGACATTGATCCAGATTCTCAAGTAAAAGCGGCTATGAACAGAATTAATGCGTCTGAGCGTGAGAAAATCGCTGCACAGTTTGAAGGTGATGCTGCGCGTATTCTTATTGTAGAAAAAGCGAAGGCTGAAGCTGAGAGTAAGCGTTTACAAGGTCAAGGTATTGCTGACCAAAGGCGTGAAATTGCACGAGGTCTAGAAGAGTCGGTAGAAGTGTTAAACAAAGTTGGTATTAATTCTCAAGAAGCATCTGCTCTTATTGTAGTTACACAACACTATGATACGCTTCAGTCTATAGGGCAAGAAACTAATAGTAATTTAATATTATTACCTAATTCACCACAAGCAGGAAGTAATATGCTAAACGATATGGTGGCTAGCTTTACAGCAAGTAACCAGATTGGAGAAGCTATGAAAAAAGCAAAAAAGGATGGTGAAAACCAATAATCTTTAAAATAAAAAAGCCCTGTTTGTCAGGGCTTTTATTTTCAATTCTATTTTATTAGTTCCAGCCGCATAATATTGCGCCCATTATCGCTAATGTTAGTGTCCAATAACCCACATTAACAAGGATGTATTTAAAGCTTTTTCTTTCAAAAAGGGCATTTGTTCCTAATATTGGTAACACAACAAAAATTCCTGCTATTGCGCCATGTAATGCACCATGCTTAAATGAGCGATGAACTTCACCAAACTCTGCCATAAATGCTTTGTATGTTTCAGCCTCTAAGTTTGGATATGCTACTTGACTTGCGGCTACTTGATGAATCACCATTCCGTTAACAGAAAGAGCTAGTAAAACAGATAGTATCAATGACACACCAAAAATAATGGCCATGTTACCACTTTTAATTTTCTCTTCGGTCATTCCTGATGCTTGCATCCAAGCTGTGCCAAATACTTTTGGATTGTACCAAATAAAGCCAATTACCATTGGGACTAACGCAGAAACCGCGACAGCAATAAAATTTAATTCCATAATATTATTGATTTTTTAGTTAGTATGATTTAAATGTACAAAAAAACCCCTAAGGTTATCTTAGGGGTTCGTTTTACGGTGGTTTCTATTAGTTGTTTAGTGCTTTTGCTTCGTTTACCAATAATTCGTTTTTGTCTTCTAGGGCTTTGGTTATAAAAGACTCTATCGCATCGTTTCGTTCTTGTCCATTTTTCAATAGCTCTCCCAAAACTAAAGTTACGGCTATTCTAGTTCCTGCTTTTTTAACAGCAGTGCCAAATAGCGGCTCTAACTCTTCATAAGTAATATCAACAGAAAGCGATTGTATTTCTGCTTTTACTTTTTGTTGTTTATCCTCTGGTAAGTTTGTATACTTCTTTCCTAATTGCTGCACAACACTTATTGCTGCTCTTTTTTGTTGCGGCTGTTTCTGTGGTTGACTTTGCTTCTGCTGAGGTCTTTGCTTTGCCCAACTATCTCTTAAGCCAACCGTTTTATTAAACACCAATTTATCAGTTTTTGAATCCTCATCCACATTAAAATATCCTAATCGTTGAAACTGGAATCGTTCTCCAATTTTGGCTTCTGATAGGCTCGGTTCTAGATATCCTTTTTTAACCTTCAAGGAATTTGGATTAAGAAACTCCATAAAGTCTTTATCCTTGTCGCTATCTGGCGCTTCGTGCATAAATAATCGATCGTATTCTCTTATTTCTGCAGTAATTGCATGAGACGCAGACACCCAATGAAGCGTTCCCTTAACTTTTTTATCTGTGTCTGTAGAATACGTACAGTGAATTTCTAGGATGTTTCCATCGTCGTCTTTAACTACATCATTTGCTTGAATGATATACGCATTCTTTAGTCGGACTTCTCCACCTAATTTTAGTCTAAAAAACTTGTTTCCAGCTTCTTCTTTAAAGTCTTCCTTTTCAATATAAATTTCTCTTGAAAAAGGTATTTTTCTAGAGCCGGCCGATGCATCTTCAGGATTATTTTCTGCATCAAGCCATTCTTCTTTTCCTTCCGGATAATTGGTAATAATAACTTTTACAGGATTTAAAACCGCCATGACACGATTTGCTGTTTTATTTAAATCCTCTCGAACACAAAATTCTAAAAGCGACACATCAATGACATTTTCGCGCTTAGCAACACCTACTTTTTCCACAAATTGCCGTATAGCATTTGGTGTATACCCACGTCGTCTTAATCCAGATATTGTTGGCATTCTTGGATCATCCCATCCACTAACAATACCATCGTTTACCAAACGAAGCAGCTTGCGCTTACTCATAATGGTGTAACTAAGGTTTAAACGGGCGAATTCTCGCTGTTTTGGAACCATTGGAAGCTCTTCCTTGGCATAATTATGAACATGTTCTCTAAACCAATTATAAAGCTTTCTGTGAGGTTTAAACTCTAAAGAACATAATGAGTGTGAAATCTGTTCTATATAATCGCTTTCGCCATGCGTCCAATCGTACATTGGGTAAATACACCAATCATCTCCTGTTCTGTGATGATGTGCATATAGAATACGATACATAATAGGATCTCGCATTAACATGTTTGGGTCTTCCATGTCAATCTTGGCGCGCAACACGTGTGTTCCAGCTTCAAACTCGCCAGCTTTCATACGCTGAAACAGATCCAGGTTTTCTTCAACACTTCTATCTCTGAAAGGGCTATTTGTGCCCACTTGTGTTGGTGTTCCTTTTTGTTCTGCCATTGCTTCAGAAGATTGAGAATCTACATAGGCTTTGCCGTCTTTAATCATTAAGACTGCCCAATCATAAAGGGTTTGAAAATAGTCAGAAGAGTACAGCTCATTTTCCCATTTATAACCCAACCAAGCAATGTCTCTTTTTATAGCATCTACATATTCTTGCTCCTCTTTTGCTGGGTTGGTGTCGTCAAATCTTAAATTAACAGGCGCATTGTACTTCTCTCCTAGTCCAAAACTTATACCTATTGCTTTAGTGTGCCCAATGTGAAGATATCCGTTTGGCTCAGGCGGGAAACGAAAACGCAGCTTGTTTTTATCTAGGCCATTTTCTAAATCTTCTTCTATGATGTGCTCAATAAAATTGAGTGATTTTACTTCTTCTGACATTGCAAAAAATTAAAGTGTAAATTTAGACCTCTTAGAGTTGTTAGACAAATTGGATGCCTTTTTATTAAGCTGCTTTTGAGTTACATTTGTTCTATGGGAATTATTAAACTCGAAAACATCCGATTATACGCTTATCACGGATGTTTAAAAGAAGAAACTGCGATTGGCAGTGATTATAGGGTAGATTTGGAGGTAAAGTCAGATTTAAAAACTTCTGCAACAACAGATAACCTTAATGATACTGTTGATTATGTGTTTTTAAATAAGGTTGTTACAGAAGAAATGTCAAAGCCTTCAAAGCTATTAGAAACCGTTGCAAAACGCATTTTAGATAGAATTTTTTCTGAAGATCGATTAGTTGCTAAAGCAACAGTTAGTGTAAGTAAAATAAATCCTCCAATTGGTGGTGATGTTGAAATGGTAACCATTAAAATGTCTCAAACACGAAAAAAACACAGTAAATAGCGTAAAAGAGTAAATATTTTTATATTTGCTGTCCAAATTATTGGGTGTCGTGGCCGAGTGGCTAGGCAGTGGTCTGCAACACCATCTACAGCGGTTCGAATCCGCTCGACACCTCAACATATTTATAAGCTTTCAATTAAAATTGAAGGCTTTTTTGTTTTTTATTCCTTTACTGGGTTTATGCGCTCTATTTGTTCCTTACTTTTCTCGTACATTTCAGGGAATAATCCTTGCGTAAGCAGTAATACTCCAAAGCCTAAAATTACTAAAGCAATAATTTTTTTGGTTTTAAAAATCAACCTTGGTGTTAATTTATTTCTTAAACCTTTGGCTGCATAAATTTTAAAAAGGTCTACAACTAAATAGGTGATTAGCATTGTTGAAATAAATACTAAGGTTCCGTTTTCTGAAGTTGTTAAAGATGTACCAATAACAATAAAACCTAACCAACCGAGTAAGACACCAATGTTTATAAAATTTAATAGAAACCCTTTAATAAATAGCTTTCCATAGTCTTTTTGTATTTCAACTTTATGATATTCTCTTACAATAGACCGAAAAGACTTAGATGTTTTTATAAAGGAAATAATACCGTAGACCACGAGCAATACGCCGCCAAATATTAGAAAGTTTGGGTCATCTTTTACTTTTTCGACAAGTCTGTTTGTACTAAAAAATGCGACTAATATGAAAACAATATCAGCAAGAATTACACCCAAATCAAATACTAAAGCACAGGTAAATCCTTTTGTAGCACTGGTTTCGAGCAATACAAAAAATACTGGCCCAATTGTAAATGCCAGTATTACTCCAAAAGGAATTGCTGTTAAAATATCATCAATCATGTAAACGCGATGTGGTTTACACAAATGTACTAAAAAGATAGGGTTTACATGCGCTTAATTCGGCCACCTAATACTCGTTTTTCATCTATTTCTTTTGGGTCACCATAAATGTAAACGTCACCTCCTGCTCTAACTCTTACCTCTACAAATTCTGAGGCATTAATCTTTGCTTCTCCTGCTGCATTTATAGATACTTCTGTGTTTTCCGTCTTGAATTCCTCGCCATTAAAAATACCACCAGTATATATAGAAATGTCTTGATTTTTTGATTGTCCCGTAAGGTTAACTACACCACCTGTAACTGCTCTTACATCTGTGTAGGATGCTTTTACATCTGCAGTTATTTCTCCGCCTTCTTGGGCTTTTAATTTAATTTCGAATTGGTCTATGGTTTGTTCAACATTGATATTAGCACCTTCATTAGCGTCAATAGTTTCAACATTTGTATAGTATAATTTTACTTTTGTATCATTACCATCATAGGATTCTTCTAGTTCCATTCGGATTTTTAACTTTCCGTTTTTATTAATGACTTCAACATTTCTTCTATTTCTTCCTGTGATTTCAACTTTGTTTTCATCTGATTTAATCATCGTTACATTAATCAAATCAAAAGCTTTTACTTCTTTAAATTCTCCTACTGTTTTTTCAATTGGTGTTTGAGCAATACTAGTTAAGCCAATTACTAAAGTTAGGATAAGAATTGTTTTTTTCATTTTAATGGTTTTAAATTTTATTGATATTAACAAAGACTATGCAAAAGATGATTTGTTACTATATTTTATTCTTAAACTAGAACTTTTACAGCTGTTCCTGTTACAGAAACACCAAAATAGAAGCCGTTTCCAACAGGTTCAAAATCTATATGAATACCTACTACTGCATTTGCTCCTAGTCCTTGGGCATTTATTTTTAGTTCTTTAAATGCTTCTTCTTTAAGTTCATTTAAAGCAATCTCCATTTGCTTAGATTGTTTTTCTTTACCACCAAATGCTGTAACATCTCGCATTTTCATACTTACACCCGTAACAATACCTAAATAATCAGCAATCTTAAAGCCTTCTATTGAATTTGTAGTTGTAAATATCATACTGTATAAATTTATGTTTTAAGTTAATATTTTAAATTCTTATTCTGCCTTTCCTATCATGTAGAAGTCGAGGTGTTTTTTTACTAAATCAGTACTTTTTACTTTAACAATAACCTCATCACCTAACTGATACATTTTATGCGTGTTTTTACCCATCATAGCATAATAATCCTGATCAAAATAATAGGTATCGTCCGTTAAATCTCTAACACTTACCATGCCTTCACATTTATTTGAAGATATTTCTACATAAATACCCCAATCTGTAACACCAGAAATGACGCCTTGAAACTCTTGATCTTGATGGTCTTGCATAAAACGTATTTGCATGTATTTTATTGAATCACGTTCTGCTTTTGTGGCTAAATTTTCCATATCGCTACTATGTCTGCATTTCTCTTCGTAAATCTCTTCATTAGCAGATTTACCACCATCTAAATAATGCTGTAATAAACGATGAGCCATCACATCTGGATAACGGCGTATTGGTGAAGTGAAATGGCTGTAGTAATTAAATGCTAAACCATAATGTCCAATATTTTGTGTCGTATACTCTGCTTTTGCCATGGTTCTAACGGCCAAAGTATCAACTAGATTTTGCTCTTTTTTACCCACAACATCTTTAAGTAAGTTATTTAATGAAGATGCTATCGTGTTTTTATCTTTAAAATTAAGCTTATGTCCAAATCTTCCAACTATTGTTTGTAGCTGTGCTAATTTAGATTCATCCGGTTCATCATGCACTCTATATACAAACGTCTTTTTTGGTTGCTGTTTTCCTATAAACTCTGATACTTTACGATTTGCTAGTAACATAAACTCCTCAATAAGTTTATTAGCATCTTTACTTGTTTTAAAGAACACGCCTGTTGGGTTTGCTTCTTCATCAAGATTAAATTTAACTTCAACTTTATCAAAAGAAATTGCGCCTTCGCCCATGCGTTTTCGTCTCATTATTTTAGCTAATCGGTCTAGCACTAAAACGGCTTCTGCGATTTCTGGTTGAGTTTGGTAAACTTGTCCTGTTAGAGAAACGTCTTGAGGTATTTCTGTATCTATTTGAGACGCTTCGACTGCGCTCAGCGTGACAGTTGGGTTATTTTCTATGATGGCTTGTGCTTCTTCATAAGCGAAACGTGCATCTGAGTATGTTACTGTTCTACCAAACCATTGACCTTTAATTTCTGCCTTTTCATTCATTTTAAACACTGCAGAAAAGGTATACTTTTCTTCGTGCGGTCTTAAAGAACAAGCGCCGTTAGACAATCGTTCTGGAAGCATAGGTACTACTCTATCAACAAGATAAATAGATGTGGCGCGCTCGTATGCTTCATCATCTAAAATTGTATCTGGTTTTACATAATGTGACACATCTGCTATATGAATTCCTATTTCGAATAAACCATTTTCTAAAACTTTAAAAGAAAGCGCATCATCAAAATCTTTTGCGTCTTTTGGATCTATTGTAAAGGTTAAATCTTTGCGCATATCGCGACGCTTTTTTAGTTCTTCTTCTGTTATAGAAATATCAAGATTATTAGCGTATTCTTCAACTTCGTATGGAAACTCATGCGGTAAACCATACTCAGCTAAAATAGAATGGATCTCTGTACTGTGCTCTCCTGGTTTTCCTAAAACCTTTATTATTTTACCATAAGGAGAATCTGCTTTTTCTGGCCAGTCAGCGAGTTTTACTAAAACTTTATCTCCGTCTTCGGCTTTTTTTATCTTATTTATTGGTACAAAAATATCTTTGTACATCTTAATACTATCTGGTATTACAAAAGCGAAGTTTTTATTGTCTTGAATTTGAATTGTGCCAACATATTCTGTTTTTGCTCTGCTTAAAATATTAGTGATTTCTCCTTCTAATTTTCCGCGTTTTCTGCGTTTATAAGCATAGAATTCTACTTCATCTCCATCTAAGGCTTTATTGATATTATTAGAAGCTATAAATACGTCCTCTTCAAAATCATCAGAAATAACGTAGCCATTTCCTTTTGCAGATAGATCTAAAATGCCTGAGTAATATTCAGCTGTAACAATAGCTTTAAACTTTCCTCTATCTACTTGTTCTATTTCTTGTTTTGCAGCAAGTCTTGCTAGAGTTTTTATGATTTGATTTCGGCTACTAGCATCATTTACACCAATAATAGCAGCTATTTGTTTGTAATTAAAGGATTTGTTTCGCTCTTTTTTTAAAATACTAAGTATTGTATTAGTAAGGTTTGAAATCCCTTTTTTGGATTTCCTTTTTTTCTTTCTTGTCATTTATATTTTCATCTTTACATGTTCCTGATAAGTGTCAGGAAGTCTTCATTTTAAACTTAATACGTAGGCGAAGTATTTATATTAAGTCGGTACAAAGCTAAGGTATTAATTTTTAAAACTTAGCTTAATATTAATTTTAAGTAAATATCACTTATCCACATTTATATAATTATCTAATATTTTCTTTTTAAAATTTAAATTAAAAATGATTGTTATTATAGTCTGTTAGTAACTGCTATAACTTTTTGTATAATCTCTTGTGTTTATCACTTACTAATATCTTTCAACATGTTTTTAAATACATAAACATTTAAGAATCAAGTATTAAATTAACATTATCCACAACTGTTTATAACAGTAATTAATAGTATTTTTTTAATAACTAAATGTAGATTTAATGTTAATAGAAGTAGATTTAGATTTTAAAACTCAATAAAAACTAATACCTATCTTTTTTTGAATTTAGAAGGATAATTTTAATTGCGACTTTTTCTTAATAATTAAAATTTTATTTCCGAATAGTTTTGAACACTTATTAACAGGTGATTAAAAACACTGTTAACGATGAAGAAATAGTTGTAATTTTGTACTTCGACTACGCTCAGTAACCAAATTGAGTATTAAATACTTTAAAAATGACAATTTCAATAGGTAATGATCATGCAGGACCAGACTATAAAACAGCAATTGTAGAGCACCTAAAAAGTAGAGGTATTACTGTAAATAATTACGGTACAGATACCTTAGATAGTGTGGATTACCCAGATTTTGTACATCCTGTAGCAAAAGATGTTAATGATGGAAAAGTAGATTTTGGTATTTTAATATGTGGTAGCGCAAATGGCGTTGCAATGACAGCAAATAAATATCCTAATGTAAGAGCAGGAATTTGTTGGGTAAAAGAAATCACAGTGCTTATTCGCCAACATAATAACGCTAATATTTTATGTATACCGGCTAGATTTACAGCTATTCCCCAAGCGATTAAAATGGTTGATACATTTTTAGAAACAGAGTTTGAAGGTGGACGTCATCAAAGACGTGTAGATAAAATTCCGATGTCTTGTTAAAAATTAAAGTTAAATCTTATTCTGATTTATCTAAAGATGAGCTATACAGTTTACTTCAATTACGAAGTGAAGTTTTTGTGGTAGAACAAGATTGCGTATATCAAGATATTGATGGAAAAGATCAAAAAGCACTTCATGTTTTAGGCTTTAAAGATGAAAAGTTAGTGGCCTACACACGGCTTTTTAAACCAGGTGATTATTTTAAACATTCAAGTATTGGTAGAGTAGTGGTTGCTGAAAATGCAAGAAAATATAAGTTTGGATATTCTATTATGAATGCCTCGATAAAGGCAATAAAAGACAATTATAATACAACTCTAATAGAATTGTCTGCACAGTGCTATTTAAAACAATTTTACAATAATCTTGAATTTTATGAAGTAGGAGAGACGTACCTTGAAGATGGAATTCCTCATATTAAAATGAAGAGAGAAAAGGACTAATTACCAACTTCAGTTACCAACAACTCTACACGACGATCAAAACGTTGTGGACCACCTAACGGAAATTTTCGTTTCATTCCAATGTATTTCATACGCCGTTTTCTTACACCTTTACTAGCCAAATAGTCATACACATATTTTGCTCTAGCAAATGACAAGTTCCTTTTTTTTGTATTCCCATCAATAGCATCTCTTTCACCATTTGTGCAGCACACATGACCAACAATAGTAAAATGCACATCTTTTCGTTTTGCCAGAATTTTTGCTATCCGTGCAAGTATATCTCTTGATTCTGGGATGAGGTAGCTATAACCTCTTTCAAAAAGTAAGTTTTCAAGAAGAATTTTATCACCAACTTTTAACTCACCATTTAAAATTTGTTCTAATTTACTTGAATCAAAATTATTCCTTCTTGGCGGATAAATAGGTGAAACAATAATTTCTACTTTTCGGTTTAATCCTCTTATTTTCTGAATTTCATTTTCCTTTACAATCTTCAATAACAATTCGCCTTTACCATCAATATTAGTAATTAAAGACTCATCAAACTCATTATTAGTAAACACTTCTTTAATAGAGTTGGCGCGGTTTTGCGAAAGAATCATATTGTAAGAATGACTTCCTCTGTCATCACAAAAACCATAAATAGAAACTTTACTGATATCTACAGATTCTATGTTATCTAAAAAAAGTAATAAGCGATGTAATTCTGTTTCAGGAATAGAATATTTATCCGTTTCAAAGTAAACAACATGCTTTATATCAACCTGTGATACTGTGAACTGAAACGATAAGAGCAATAGAAAAACAACCCGTTTCATAACAAGGTAATTTTCTTATAAATCAAGAGATTTATAAACACATTACCTTATAAATATATAAAAATTAGTTTAGGATTTTAGTGTATTCACTAGGATTGTTAAGAATATCAATTGCCTTTTTTATCTCTGTATTGTTGGATTTATAGTAATCATAAAGACCTTCAGAATAGAAATAACGCTTTATAATTTCATCTCTTAAAAGCAAAGACAACTTCTCTTTATTTTTATTTATTGCAGCAGATTTGTAAGTATTTAAGGCTGTTACTAATTGATTATATTCTGAATTAATATCATCATTAATCTCCTCATCTTCAGCAATAGTATTTAATGCAGCAAGGGCTTTTTCTGTTTGTGTTTCAAAATTAAAGTTGTTAGTTTTTAAGTACGATTTAAAACTCGAAAAATCAGATTCAGAAAACTTAAAACTGGCTAAATTTGAGACTTTATTGTTATAAAAATAATCAGTGGCAAAGTCAAAAATCAGATTTTCTGCTTCAATTGCTTTTGTAATAGGTGTTTGTTTAGATGCTTCAATTTCAATATCAGGTTGAATACCACCACCATCAAAAACAATTCTTCCTTTTTTTGTTTTGAAAGAATTGTAGTTTTCTTTTTTAGTTCGTGTAGCATTTCCTTTTTCATCTCTATTCCAATAATCTAAGGCTTGAATACAGCGACCAGAAGGTGTATAGTATCTTGAAATGGTAATTTTCATCTGAGTACCATAAGTTAGTGGTTTTGGTCTTTGTACTAAACCTTTACCAAAACTACGAGCACCAATAACTACAGCACGATCCAAATCTTGTAATGCGCCAGAAACGATTTCACTAGCTGAAGCAGATTTTCCATCAATTAAAACTGCAAGCGGAATTTCCAAATCAACAGGTTCTCTTTTAGTGTAATACGTTTTGTTGTACTTTTTTACTTTAGACTTTGTTGTAACAACTAATTGCTCTTTAGGTACAAAAATGTTCACAATATTTACAGCTTCATTAAGTAAACCTCCAGGATTTCCTCTTAGGTCGAGAATGATTTTTTTAGCACCAAGATTTTTTAAAGAATTTAAAGCTTTTGTAGTCTGTAAAGAGGCTTTTTTATTGAATTTTCTCAAAACGATATAACCAGTGTCATCATTAATCATAGAATAATGTGGTACAGCATTAATTTCAAGAGATTCTCTCGTAACTGTTATCGTATTTGTTTTACCCTGTCTTTTGTATGTAAGATTCACATTGGTTCCTGCAGCACCTTGAAGCAGATTACCAGCGTCTTCTTTAAAACCCGAAATATCCACACCGTCTATTTTTATAATTTCATCTCCTGCTTTTAAACCCGCTTTATCTGCAGCATAGTCCTTGTAAGGTTCTACAATAACAAGCTTGTCTTTAAGGGTTCTTACGTTAGCACCAATTCCAGTATAATCACCAGCATTATTAATTCTAGCGGTTTGTACATCCTGCTCATTATAAAAACGAGTGTAAGGATCAAGCTCATCTAACATGCTTTTTATAGCTGTATCCATAAGGTCACCAGGATTGGTGTCATCAACATAGTTCATGTTTAATTCCTTAAACATGGTTGTGAAAATTTCTATTTGCTTTGCAATTTCAAAGAAGTTAGAATTGAAAGCCGTACTACTCAGAAATACAACAATAATTGCCGCAGGAAGAATTACTTTTTTAGTTAGAAATCGTTTCATTTTCCGTATGTTTTAAAAATTTCTCAAACAAAACATTCATTTTTGAATCTAGGTCCTCAAAACGCGCTTTATCTTTACTAATGTACAAAATCATAAAGGCGTAAGATGTTGAACTTTTGTTAAAGTATTTTAGTTTATTTAGTCTGTAAGCTTCTCTTATTAACCGTTTAATTCTGTTTCTATCAATTGCGTTTTTATGCAATCGCTTACTCACAGACACACCTGTTTTTAAAATAGAATCATCTTGAAATTTGGTTTTAAGATAAACCAAACGCAAAGGAAATACCGTGATTGTTTTTCCTTCTGAAAATAATTGCTCGATAAGCTTTTTGCTCTTTAGTTTATCTTTTTTACTGTATTTAAATGACATACTTTATATAATTAAGCCTAAAATAAGACCTGTCTTATTAAAACATCTAAACTCTAACGCATGACCAAAATCATGTTTTTACCTCTTAATTAAAGTTAACTTACAAAGATTAATCAATACCACTTATTAATTATGGGACAATTAGATGTAAAGCAACTTAAAAGCCCTAAAGATAAAGCATTATACATTCATCATTTAGTAAAAGACCTCGAGGTTTTAGATATAATGCTAAAAAAGGGAATGATTGAAGAAGAACCTATAAGAATTGGCGCCGAGCAAGAATTTTGCCTTGTCACTGAGGATTATTTTCCAAATAAGAATAGTGTAGAGGTATTAAACGAAATCAACGATGAACATTTTACAACCGAAATAGGCAAATACAACTTAGAAATAAACTCGGATCCCTTAGTTTTAAAAGGAAAATGTTTTTCAAAATTACATTCAGAACTTAAAGATTTACTCAGCAAGGCGGAAAGCGTCGCTAAGGAAAAAGATTCAAAAATTATACTAACCGGAATACTACCAACGCTTCGCTTAAAGCATATTAGCGAAGAGTATATGACAGACAAACCAAGATATCATGTATTGAATAAATCGTTAAAGCACACAAGAAGAGAACACTTTAATATTCATATAAAAGGAGTCGATGAGCTTAACCTTATTCACGATTGTGTAATGCTAGAGGCTTGTAATACAAGCTTTCAAACCCACTTACAAATACACCCGAAAGAGTTCGTAGATAAGTACAATTGGTCACAAGCTATTGCAGCACCAGTATTGGCAACTTGCGCTAACTCACCAGTATTATTTGGTAGAGAGCTTTGGGCAGAAACCAGAATTGCGTTGTTCACCCAAAGTATAGACACAAGAGCAAATTCATTGATTCATAACGAAAAGCAATCTCGTGTAAATTTTGGTGCCGATTGGGAGCGAGGAAGTGTTGCCGACATATTTAGAGACCATATTTCTAGGTTTAGAAGTTTGTTAACCTCAAATGAATACGATGATAGCTTAGAATTATTAGAACAGGGAAAAATTCCAAAACTAAGAGCATTACAACTGCATAATGGAACTGTTTATAAATGGAATAGGGTCTGTTATGGCGTTGGCGGTGGAAAGCCACACTTAAGAATAGAATGTCGATATATACCATCAGGACCAACATTAAAAGACGAAATAGCCAACATGGTCTTTTGGGTGGGCCTGATGAAAGGTCAGCCCAACAAGTATAAAGACACCCACCTTAAAATGGACTTTAAGGATGTGAAAAATAATTTCTTTAAAGCCGCTCGTAACGGCATGGAAACTCAATTTAAATGGAACAACAAACTAGTTACACCGAAAGCATTAATATTAAATGAGCTCTTACCATTATCAAAACAAGGATTAGAAAAAGCAGGAGTAGATTTAAAAGATATAGAAGAGTATTTACAGATCATAGAACGTAGAGTACACTCTTATAATGGAGCAGAATGGATGGTGAAGAATTATAGAAATATGCAAAAAACAAAAACAAATTTTGAAGCGCTTCAAGACATAACAGCTTATATGCATAAACACCAATTAAATACGCCGACTGTTGATACGTGGGAAGATTTAAATGCAGAAAAAAACCTAAAATATAAAACTAACCTAATTGTAAAACACAATATGAATACGAATATTCTGGTAGTTGATGAAAACGACAGCCTAGAGTTGGTTAGTAATATTATGAAATGGAAAAAAATTCATCATGTTCCTGTAATAAACACGAAAAAAGAATTAACTGGTTTATTGACTTGGACAGATTTAATTAAGCTTGGCAACAAGGAACTTAAGCTATGTGTAAGAGATGTTATGACCAAGGATTTAATTACTATTTCACAAGAATCACCTTTAGAAGACGCAAAACACCTTATGAATACTTATGACATAAATTGCTTACCGGTAGTGAGAAATAAAAAGATTTTAGGGATAATAACCTCTAGTGATTTTTAAGATGCAAATAGCTTTAAAAAAATCTAAAAAAATAAATCACAACATAAACAGGGTTTTTCATCATTTAATTGGTGAAAAGCCAGGCGCGACGGTTGTTTTTTTTGCCGGAATACACGGTAATGAATTTGCTGGGATAGACGCATTAAATGAAGTATTAAATACAGTAAATGAAGCCGATTTACATGGACAAATTTATGCTATTTATGGTAATATAGGAGCTCTTAAAAAGAACAAACGGTATTTGGATTTAGACCTAAACCGCTTATGGACCACAGAAAAATTGAATGTTCTTGATAGTAAAACTGAATACTCACGCGAAGAGCAAGAACAGCTTGAGATATTTCAACTTATTAATGGGCTATTACAAAAAACAAAAGCACCAATTTATTTTATTGATCTTCACACAACGTCTAGTAAAAGTTATCCATTTATCACTATTAATGATGCTATGATAAATAGGAAGTTTTCTCAATGTTTTCCAGTTCCTATTGTGCTAGGCATTGAAGAATATCTTGAGGGACCACTACTGAGTTATTTAAACAAATTAGGTTTTGTCTCATTAGGCTTTGAGGCAGGACAACATACAGATAAGCAATCGATAAAAAGTTGTGTTGCATTTATTTCACTTGTCTTGAAACATTCGGGGCATTTAAAAAAGAATGAATTGGGTAATTATACAAAGTATGAGCACATCCTAAAAAAAGCTACTCTAAACGAATCATCATTTTTTGAAGTGATATTCAAGTATCACATTCAACATAATGAACTTTTTATAATGAAAGATGGGTTTGAAAGTTTTCAAAATATTAAAAAAGGAACACTTTTAGCAACATCTAATGGAGAACCAATATACTCTAAACACAAAGCCAAAATTTTTATGCCGTTATACCAAAGCACCGGCCAAGACGGCTTTTTCATTATTAAACCAATTCCAAAAGTTTTTTTGCACTTATCTAACTTTCTCAGAAAAATAAGAGCAGATGTACTTCTAACTGCATTACCAGGAATATGTTGGCATGATAAAAAACAAGGCGTATTAAGAGCTAATCTTTCCATAACAAGGTTTATGGTCAAATCAGTATTTCACTTGTTTGGTTACAGAAACAAAAGGTTGGACCAAACGCATATGTTGTTATATAATAGAGAGCGCGTCTCGAAGAAGAAGATGTATAAAAACGAAAAGTGGTATTAAAAAACTATAGTTATAAAACCTATTCAGCCGCCCCAATATTTGCCAAATAGAGTTGCGATACAATGAACATTATGTTTAAATGTTAGTTTTTTGAATTCTTTCAGACCAAACCAAAACTTAAATAAAAATTTATTGAAAATGTCGTTAACAGAATCATTAAAAGCATATGCCACCCAATCAGCTGCTAAATTGCCTGAAACAGCAAAGGTAGTTATGCAGGGTGCAATACATCAATTAACTGCTAGTCAGCTAACAAATAAAGCATTAAGAACCGGAGATGTCTTTCCTAATTTTAATTTACCAAACCCACAAGGGACAACTATTTCTTCAGAATCACTTCTAAAAAATGGACCAATAGTAGTTTCGTTTTATCGTGGCGGTTGGTGCCCATATTGTAATATTGAATTGAAGGCGCTACAAAGCATTTTGCCAGAACTAAAAGCAAAAGGGGTTCAATTGGTAGCAATTAGCCCAGAAGAGCCAGATAATTCATTGACAACAATCGAAAAGAACAATTTGGATTTTGAAGTACTAACCGATAAGGATAATGCTTTTGCTAAATCAATAAACCTTGTTTATCAATTACCGATAGACTTAGTAGAACTCTATAAAACGTTTGGTATAGACTTAGAAAAAAGCCAAGGTAATTCAAACAGAGAACTACCCATATCAGGAACCTATGTTATTAATACTTCAGGTAAAATAATTTACCATTTTATAGAAGAAGACTACAAGTTAAGAGCTGATACAAACGAAATATTAGCAGCATTACGATAAAAAAATGTCCGCAACACTAGCAGTGTTGCGGACATTTTTAAATGAAACTGATTTTTTATTCAGACTTCAACGTGTTATTGTCACTATTGATATCTGCCATCATCTTTGAACTGTCAATCTCAACACTAGCAACTGGCTTAGATACATCAAACGTATACGTTGGATAAGCCCAAGCCCAATCCTCTACAACGGTTGAAGACGTCGGCTTTTCACCACGCATCATCTGCAATGGAATATAAAATTCTTCTTTACTACCATCTTTGTAAGTAACGGATAAGTCAATAGGCATTGGCATTTGCCCAATACGTTCTAATGTTATTTTAGAACCATCAATAGCTTTTACCCCGTAATCAATAGTATTGGTTGTTTGTGCAAAATCTATTAAATACCAATCTAGCTCAAAGTCAGTAATTTTCTCAGCCGTTCTTACTATATCCATTGGTTTAGGGTGTTTAAACGCAAAATCGTTAAAGTACTTTTTAAGCGTTTTTTTAAGGTTTTCTTCTCCAATTACGTATCCTAATTGTGCTATAAAAACCGCACCTTTACTATAAGCCGAAGCACCATATGCTCTATTAAATTGGTATCGATCAGCATGGGTTGTTAAAGGTTGCTCAATACCAGATTTAGCTAAACCTAAATACCCTAAATAAGAACCGTAGGTTGGATTTTCTCTAGGTGTTTCTCTTAATGCATTCATAGCTAAAGCAGAAATATAGCTTGTAAAACCTTCGTCCATCCACTCGTGCTTAGCTTCATTTGTAGCCAGTAAAAACTGAAACCATGTATGCGCCAATTCATGCGCAGTAACACCAAGTAAACTGCCATAGTTGCGTTTACCAGTAATAAGCGTACACATTGCGTATTCCATACCGCCATCACCACCTTGTATAACCGAATATTGGTCGTAAGGATATTTACCAACACTATTTGAGAAGAACTCCATTAACTTCGCAGTATCTGGTTGTAAGTCTTTCCAGAATTGTAAGTTTTCTGCTGGTAAATCTTTTTTGTAGTAAAAGTGTAATAGTGGACCATTTGTTACTTGATAAGTGTCATGAATATAGTCCGGATCAGCAGCCCATGTAAAATCATGAACTTTAGGCGCAATAAAACGCATCGTTTTTTTAGAACCATTTATTGATGGCTCACCTTGTAAATAGCCAGTACCACCAACAACATAATTTTTATCTATTGTTAAAGACACATCAAAATCTCCCCAAACGCCGTGAAACTCTCTACCAATATATGGGTCAGCATGCCAACCCTCATCATCATATTCTGCAAGTTTAGGGTACCATTGTGTCATCGACAGCGCCACACCTTCTTTGTTATTTCTGCCTGAGCGACGAATTTGTTTAGGTACCTGTGCATCAAAAACCATCTTGAAAGTCACCTTTTCACCTGGTTGAATAGGCTTATCTAGTTTAACCTCTAGCACGGTACCAACAGTTTCATATTTAAGAGCAGTTCCATTTTGAGAAAGCGCATTAACTTTTATGTAACCAATTTCATTTGGCTCTAACTTACTAATTCTATCACCAACGCGTGGATCAGGGTCTTTAATGGTTCTTGACCTTACATCCATTTCACTTCCTGGCTGGAAGGCATTAAAATATAAGTGGTAATACACTCTATTAAGAACGTCTGGTGAATTATTGGTGTAAACCAACGTTTGTTCTCCTTTATATTGATAGGTTTCAACATCCATATCAATATTCATTTTATAATCTACGTGCTGCTGCCAGTAGCCACTATTAGAAGGCGTTTCAGCATTTGATGTTTTATCTGTAATTACTGTATTAGCACTATGGCAAGACGTTAAAAAAACAAGGGTTGCTATAGCTGAAAAAAGTTGTTTCATAATGATTGCATTTTTGAAGCCATTATTAAAGCGTTGTAAGCATTTGCGATTCGTCCACTTTTAGATAAGTTAGAAAAAGGCTGAACATCTTCAGCATCACCACCCACAACAACTTTAGTTGTTAACTGCAAACCAGAGTTTAAAATAACCTCTTTTACTTGAGTAGCACTTAGTTTTGGATAATAAGAGCGTATTAATGCGGCAAGGCCTGCAACGGCAGGAGCCGCCATAGAGGTTCCTCCTTTTGTGTCGTATTCATTCTCTGGAGTGGTAGAATACACTTGAGCACCGGGAGCAAAAACATCTACGTTTTGGTCACCATAATTTGAAAATCCAGCAACCATTCCGCTACCATATTTAGGCGCAAGAGCACCAACAGAAATATAATTATCAGCAACTTCTTTTCCGTTTATGTTATCTGCAGGGAAATTAGGTTCAACATCTATATCTTTACTATCGTTTCCGGCAGCGTGTACAATTAACACATCGTTTTGAGCTGCATATTTAATAGCATCTCTAACCCATTCGCTATGAGGAGAAAACGACTTACCAAAACTGCCATTAATTATTGAGGCACCATTATCTACTGCATATCTAATGGCTTTTGCAACATCTTTATCGTATTCATCACCATTAGGCACGGCTCTAATGGACATAATTTCAACATTATTTGCCACACCGTTTGCACCCTTACCATTATTTCTTTCAGCAGCAATAATTCCCGCAACGTGTGTTCCATGACTTTCAGATTTTTTAACTGGTTTTACATTACCATTTCCATAACCTGGTTTGTCATCAAAAACATCAGGATTATCACCAGTTTTTCTACCATCAAAGTCCACATTGAAATGATAGTTTAGACGCTCACTAAAGTATTCGACACCACCATTAATTTCTTCAATTGCTTCTTGTACAGACTCTAAACCAAACCCTTGCATTTGCTGAGCCATGCCTTTGTATTGGTTTAGTTGTTGGTCTTGTGTGTCTAACTCCAACACCTGCTTCATGGTATAATCTTTAGTTCCAAAATGTGCAGCAAAAGCAGCATCAGCAGCTTTAAGCTGTTGTAAAATTTGTTCATAACGATTTTTGGTTGTAAGGGCTTGTTGCTTTTCTTTCTCTAATAAATCATTTGCTTCTTGAAATCTAGGATCAGACGTGTTTCCGCTTTTCACTAGCCTTGTATATTCTAACTGCTCGTCATAAGAATCACCTAGAAAATTCCAACCGTGGATATCATCAACGTATCCATTATCATCATCATCTTTTCCGTTATTAGGTGTCTCTTTTTTATTGGTCCAAATAACACCATCTAAGTCTTCGTGGTCAATATCAATTCCTGAATCGATAACTGCAACTATTACTTTTTTACCTTTTTTACCTTTAATAATTTCTGAGTAGGCTCTGTCTACACCCATTCCCGGGATGGTGTCTTTTTCTAAATCTAAATGCCCCCAATTTTCTTTTTCTTCTTTTGTTAACTCAGAGACTTTTAATGGTGAAGTATCGATATTTTCTGTTGGTGTCGATATGAGTGGCGCACCACCACAACCCATTAAAATAAAAGCTAATAGCGCGCAAATTATAGCGCCTTTCTTTGTTTGTATCATCATATATTAATTATTAAAAATGTCTTTACAAGTATAAGTTTCGTTTAATCTAACACCTTTTTCGGTATGCTTTACAGTAATAATTTCATTGTGAGCATCATGCTCTAAAAATAAGTAATAATTATTGTCCGCAGCAAGCTTTAAAAAGCGCTCTTTTTCGTCGAGTGTTAACAGTGGTCTTGTGTCATACCCCATTACAAAAGGTATTGGTAAATGACCAACTGTTGGCAGCAAATCTGCCATAAAACAAATCATTTTTCCTTTGTAATTAATCATAGGTATCATTTGCTTGTCTGTATGACCATTAGCAAAAAAAATACCAAAACCTAATTCAGTGCTTTCAACAATAGAATTTTTAGGTAAAGATGTGAATTTAAGCCTACCGCTTTCTTGCATCGGAATGATGTTTTCTCTCAAAAAAGAAGCCTTTTCTCTCCGGTTGGGTTGGGTTGCCCACAACCAATGGTCTTCATTGCTCCAAAAATTTGCATTTTTAAAAGCAGGTTCGTAACCCGTTTTGTCTTTATTCCATTGAATGCTTCCACCACAGTGGTCAAAATGTAGATGCGTCATAAACACATCGGTTATATCATTTCTATGAAAACCATATTTCTTTAGAGATTTGTCAATTGTATCATCACCCCATAAATGGTAGTACCCATAGAATTTATCTGACTGTTTATTACCCATGCCAGTATCAATTAAGATAAGCCTATTACCGTCTTCAATTAGCAAACAACGTGCAGCAATATCAATCATATTGTTACTATCCGCAGGATTAGTTCTTTCCCAAAGAGACTTTGGTACAACCCCAAACATCGCACCACCATCAAGCTTAAAATTTCCCGCGTTTATAGGGTATAAATTCATAGATGACGAAAATACTAAAAACCTAAGTAAGAGTCGGTTCCTTTTAGATTTTATTGGGATTTTTTGAGTTGTAAAAAAAATCCTATTTTCGATGAATAATTTAAAAATTTGAAGAAACTAAATAGAAGCTTAAGCCTTACCTCAGCTGTTGCCATAAGTATTGGTGGTATGTTGGGTAGTGGTATTTTTGTACTTCCCGGAATAGCAGCGGCAAAAACAGGGTCTTCAATTTGGTTAGCATATTTACTAGCCGCGGTTTGTATACTTCCTGCGGCGCTTTCAAAAAGCGAATTAGCCACAGCGATGCCTTCTTCAGGAGGAACGTATGTTTACATAGAACGCACATTTGGTCCAATTTTCGGAACAATCGCTGGTATTGGCCTTTGGTTATCTCTTTTACTAAAAAGCTCTTTTGCTTTAGTTGGTTTTGGAGCCTATCTAACGGTTTTGGTTAGTATTGACGAGGGTTTTACTAAATATGTTGCTTTATTTTTCCTCTTCGTTATTTTACTTCTAAATATTTTTGGGGTTAAAAAAGTAGGGAAAGTTCAGATTATTATAGTAACTATAAGCCTTTTAAGCTTAAGCACAATCTTAATTTTCGGAATTCCAAATGTAAATCAGGAGTTGTTAGAGCCTGTTTTTTCTAATGGAAATCTTGGTTTAGTCTCTACAATTGCATTCGTATATATTTCCTATGCAGGAGTTACTAAAATAGCCGCTATAGCCGGAGAAATTAAAAACCCAAGCGTTAATTTACCAAGGGCGATGATGTTGTCTTTGGTAATTATGTCAATAATCTATGTGTCCGTTGCTTTTGTTTTGGTCGGTAATATACCTATGAATATCCTTGGTAAAGACATAAAACCAATTTACACGATTTCAAACTTGTTAGGTGGAACATATGTAGGATATGCTGCAGCACTTGTGGGTGTAATCACGCTTGTGTCTATGGCCAACTCTGGTGTTTTGGCTGCATCACGCTTTCCTTTTGCTATGGCAATGGATAAACTACTGCCTGATTTTATGAGCAAAATTCATAGCAAATATTTAACACCTGTGGTTACAATTATTTTAACCTGCGTTGTTATGGGCTTGGTTATTTTATTCTTAGATGTAGAAAAAATCGCAAAATTAGCCAGCGCCTTTATGGTGATGATGTTTGTTTCGGTTAATGCATCTGTTATCATTTTAAGAGAAACAGCAACACAATGGTACAATCCACCATATAAGTCACCGTTTTACCCATATATTCAGCTTTTTGGAATTATAACAGGTATTGCTCTTCTCATTTTGCTAGGCCCTCTACCCCTTGGAGCAATAGCACTGATTACAGTTTTAGGCTTCTTAATTTATCTGCGATTTGGAAAAAAAACAGCAAGAATAGGTGTTTTAAGAAAATATGGACATCGCCCGGCACTTTATCTTTTATATAAAAAGAAGCGCAGAGAAAAGCTTAACGGTAAGAACGGCGTAAAATTAAACGCAGATTTTTTAGATGGAGAAATTTTGGATGATGCAGGTGTAGTTGTACCTCTTTTAGGAAATGAAACATCACCAGAAATGCTAGTTGAGATTGGAGCAGCGCTTAATAACAAAGAAAAGCTACAAGTGGCTAATATTACTGAAGTTCCTAACCAGACATTTCTTGAAGCAATGGTTGATGAGAACCCAAGAATTAATTCGCTTGCCAGACGTTTTTCAAGGTTAGGGCAATCTAAAAATATACCCATAGATTTTGAGTCTTTAGTTACACATAACATTTCCGATACCATTTATGAGTTAAGTGATCAAACACATTGTGACTGGTTGGTTTTTGGTTGGAATGGTAGGGCAAGAACAGGTATTTTAATACACAACCCAATAGGTTGGTTAATGACCCACATCAACTCAAACTTTGCGCTTTTTAAAGATAAAGGCGTAAGGCATATAGGAAAAGTTCTAATTGCGCTTAGACCTGGCCGGAATGATAAAAAGGTCATTGAGGTGGCTGATAGGATTTGCCAATTTTATGGCGCGAATTTTTCGTTACTTCGTGTTGTTAATGAGGACATTTCTGAAACAGAATTAAGCAATTTAGAAACAACATCCAAAGAGTTGTTAAGCAACACAAAATCAAAAGCAGAGTTATTAGTAATGAAGTCAAACGATTCTATTGAAACTATTGCAATAACCTCAGCTTCTTACGATTTATTAATTTTAGGCGCCCCGCAAAAAGATAGTTGGACGAGCGTATTATTTGGAACTGGTAAAGACAGGTTTACAGAAAACGCAGCGTGTTCGGTGCTGCGGTTAACAATAAGAAACAATTAAAAGGTTTTAACCTTTTCTTTACTAACTTTACTTTTTTATCAAGATTAAACAGAAGACGAATGATTGAATTAGCAGGAATAATTATTTTAGGAATTCTTGCCCAGTGGGCCGCATGGAAATTTAAAATCCCTGCAATTTTACCACTAATACTAATAGGTTTATTAGTCGGGCCAATTGCTGCAGAATTTTTAAGCGAGGATGGCACAAAATGGATAGAGCCTATTTGGGACGGAAAAAAAGGCTTATTCCCCGGTGAAGGCTTGTATTATTTTGTTTCCTTAGCCATAAGTATCATTCTATTTGAAGGTGGGTTAACATTAAAGCGCAACGAAGTAAAAAATGTTGGGCCTGTGATCACGAAATTAATCACTCTAGGTGCTACAGTTACATTTTTTGGGGCAGGTATAGCCGCTCATTTCATTTTTAATTTAAGTTGGGAGTTATCATTTTTATTTTCTGGGTTAATTATAGTAACCGGCCCAACAGTAATTACACCAATATTAAGGAATATTCCACTAAAAAAAGACGTCTCTGCAGTTTTAAAATGGGAAGGTATTCTAATTGACCCAATTGGAGCTCTGGTAGCAGTATTGGTTTTTGAGTTTATAAGTGTTGAGGGTGATAGTGGTTTTACTAAAACAGCATTTATGGAGTTTGGGAAGATTATTCTCTTTGGGACTACATTTGGATTTACGTTTGCTCATGGATTGGCATTTGCAATAAATAAAAAGCTAATTCCTCATTACTTATTAAATGTTGTTTCATTATCTGTGGTGCTTCTTGTTTTTGTTGAGTCAGAAATTTTTGCACACGAATCTGGACTTCTTGCGGTTGTGGTAATGGGAATGGTTTTGGGTAATGGAAAACTCGAAAACCTAAAAGAATTGCTTTACTTCAAAGAGTCACTTAGTGTTTTGTTAATTTCTATTTTATTTATTCTGCTTGCCGCCAACATCAATATTGAAGACCTATTATTACTTTATAACTGGAAAACAGCAGCCCTGTTTTTAATTGTTGTTCTAGTCATACGGCCACTAGCGGTTTTTGCAAGTACACATAAATCTCGTTTAAAGTTCAATGAACGCCTTTTTGTAAGCTGGGTTGGACCAAGAGGTATTGTGGCCGCTGGTATTGCGTCTCTTTTTGGGAGTAAGCTAATAAAGCAAGGCGTGGAAGGCGCAGAATATATTACACCTCTAGTTTTTATGATTGTTTTAGGAACAGTATTGTTAAATGCAACCACCGCTCGTCTTTTTGCTAAGATTGTTGGTGTGTTCTTAACAAAATCTGACGGAATTTTAATAGTTGGCGCGTCAAAAGTTTCAAGACTATTAGGGGACTATTTAAAATCGAATGGAAGAAACGTTGTTTTAATAGACAGTAATAAGCGAAACATAGAAGAGGCAAAGGAACTAGGTCTTGAAGCCATATCTACTGATATTTATTCTAACACACTTTCTGACAACATTGAACTAAATGATGTTGGTTATCTTATGGCGCTTACTGGTAGTCCTGATATTAATAAATATGCCATAACAAAGTTTAGCAGGCAATTTGGTGAGAACGGTTCATTTAGATTGGTTTCAAGAGATGAAATGAAAGACAACAAGAACAACCCAAGAGAAGGTTTGTTTTCACATACAGATGATTATGATTCGCTTAATAGTGTGTGTAAAAAATTCCCAAACATTCAAGAATTAGAAATAAAGGATAATGACCATTATCAGCAACTGATACAAACAACTAATAACGACAAAGATATTATCCCGATTTTCTTAAAGGACGATCAAAACGATTTAAAAATCATCTCGTCTTATAATAACGAAATGGAAGATGTAGGAGAGAATTGGAAATTAGTGTATTTAGGTAAAACCCTTGAAGAAGTGTAAAAACGAAAAGAAAAAGCCCTCATTTTTATGAGGGCTTTTTTTAGCTTTATTCTTCAGGCATTTCAAAGTCTTCCATGAATTTTGTGGTATAATTACCAGCAATGTAATCAGGGTGATCCATAAGTTGTCTATGAAATGGAATTGTAGTTTTGATTCCTTCAATAACAAACTCATCTAAAGCTCTCTTCATTTTGTTAATAGCTTCTTCTCTTGTTTGAGCGGTTGTTATTAACTTGGCAATCATAGAGTCGTAATTAGGAGGAATACTATAACCTGCATACACATGAGTATCTAAGCGAACGCCATGGCCACCTGGAGCATGAAGTGTTGTTATTTTTCCTGGCGAAGGCCTAAAGTCATTATAAGGGTCTTCAGCATTTATTCTACATTCTATTGAATGAAGGTTAGGCGTGTAGTGTTTTCCGGAAATTGGAACACCAGCCGCAACTTTAATTTGTTCTCTAATTAAATCAAAATCAATTACCTGCTCTGTAATTGGATGCTCTACCTGAATACGTGTATTCATTTCCATGAAGTAGAAATTACGGTGTTTGTCTACAAGAAACTCCACTGTTCCTGCGCCTTCGTAATTAATATACTCTGCTGCTTTTACCGCTGCTGCTCCCATTTTTTTACGAAGTTTGTCCGTCATAAAAGGAGAAGGCACTTCTTCTGTAAGCTTTTGGTGGCGTCGCTGAACAGAACAATCGCGCTCAGATAAATGGCAGGCTCTACCGGTAGAATCACCAACAATTTGAATTTCTATATGGCGAGGCTCCTCAATAAGCTTTTCCATATACATGTCGTCATTACCAAACGCCGCTTTTGATTCTTGTCTTGCAGAATCCCAAGCAGGTTTAAGATCTTCAGGCTTCCAAACGGCGCGCATCCCTTTACCTCCACCACCAGCGGTAGCTTTCAGCATAACAGGATAACCTACTTCAACGGCTAGTTTTTCACATTCTTCAAAATCAGCAATAATACCATCACTACCAGGAACACAAGGTACACCAGCAGCTTTCATTGTGGCTTTAGCCGTAGCTTTATCACCCATTTTCGAAATCATCTCTTCTGATGCTCCGATGAATTTGATACCATGCTCTTCACAAATCTTAGAAAACTTAGCGTTCTCGGATAAAAACCCATAACCTGGATGAATCGCATCAGCATTAGTAATTTCTGCTGCTGCAATAATGTTAGACATTTTTAAGTAAGACTCGGTGCTTGGTGCAGGACCAATACAAACAGCTTCGTCAGCAAACTTTACAGGTAAACTATCCGCATCAGCTGTAGAATATATCGCAACACTCTTTATCCCCATTTCTTTGCAAGTTCTAATAACACGCAAAGCAATTTCACCTCGATTGGCAACTAATATTTTTTTAAACATAAGCTCTTCGAATTTTCAATAGTCAAAAACTAAATTTTAATACGATTTCGCTTTAAAATTCGGAAATTGAAAATTGAGATTTATATTATGATGGGTCAACCAAAAATAAAGGTTGGTCAAACTCAACAGGAGAAGAATCGTCAACTAAAACTTTTACAATCTTACCTGAAATTTCAGATTCGATTTCATTAAAAAGTTTCATTGCTTCTATAACACAAAGCACATCGCCCTCTTTAATATCCGTTCCTACCTCAACAAACACTGGTTTGTCTGGAGAAGGCTTGCGATAAAAAGTTCCTATTATTGGCGACTTTATAGTAACGTATTTTGAATCGTCAGATGCTGCTGGAGTAGCTGCTGGAGCTGGAGTTTCAGCTACAGGAGCAGGAGCAACAGGTGCTTGTGGTTGAACAACAGGTGCTGCAGCAACCGGCATTTGTTGAACGATGGTGGTTTCGCTTTCCGATCCCGTTTTAATGGTAATTTTAACATCGTCCATTTCTAACTTAACCTCACTTGCGCCAGATTTTGCTACAAATTTGATTAAGTTTTGAATTTCCTTTAAATCCATAATATTCAGTTTGTTATTAGTTAGTAAGTTTTTAAGAATTATAAGCCCATTTAAAATAAATAGAGCCCCAGGTAAAACCACCACCGAAAGCGGCGAATATTATTGTATCGCCTTTTTTAAGTTGTGATTCGTAATCATGTAAAAGAAGCGGTAAGGTTGCAGAAGTGGTATTGCCATACTTTTGTATGTTCATCAACACTTTTTCCTCTTCAAGGTTTATTCTGTTCGCTGTCGCGTCAATAATTCGTTTATTAGCTTGATGTGCAGCTAACCATTGCACATCACTATTTGTAAGGTTGTTTCGTTTTAAAATACGTTCAGCGACATCAGCCATGTTAAACACAGCATTTTTAAACACAGTTTTTCCATCTTGAAACACATAATGAGAACCTTCATTAAATGTGTCTGCTGTTATTGGGTATGAAGACCCACCATATTGAGCTCTAAGAAATTCTCTTCCTTCGCCATTACTTCTTAATAACTCATCCTGTAAACCAAGACCTTCATGGTTTGGTTCGAAAAGTACAGCTCCAGCACCATCTCCAAAGATGATACAGGTTGCTCTGTCTTCGTAATTTATAAAAGATGAATTTTTGTCAGCACCTATAAGTAAGACTTTCTTATAACGCCCAGATTCTATGTAGGCTGCCGCAGTTGACATCCCAAATAAGAAACTCGAGCAAGCCGCTTCGAGGTCGTAAGAAAATGCGTTAGTTGCTCCAATTTGTGTTGCCGTATAAGCAGAAGTTGAAGCTGCCTTCATATCTGGTGTTGCTGTTGCAACAATAACCAAATCGATGTCTTTAGGGTCTAAGCCACTTTTATCGATTAGGTTTTGTGCTGCTTTTATAGCTAAAAAAGAAGATCCTTTTCCTTCGTCTTTAAGGATGCGTCTTTCTTTTATTCCGGTACGTGTAGTTATCCATTCGTCATTAGTATCAACCATAGTTTCCAAAATCTGGTTTGATAAGACGAAATCTGGCAAATAGCCTCCTACAGCTGTAATAGCCGCTGTGATTTTACTCATTATTAGCGTTTAGTGTGATAAAAATATCGAAAAATGATGAAATATAATCTGCTAAATATTCCATTTTCGGCAATTTTATGCAAATAATTATGCAAATTAAGTGGTTTTTGAGCGATTTTTAGCAATAAAACAAAAAAAACGCCCAATAATGGACGTTTTATTTTATGCAAGCATAGCAGTTATGCTAAATTTTCTTCTCCAGCAGAGTTATCTACTAAAACTTGACCTCTGTAGTAAAGCTTTCCTTCATGCCAATGAGCTCTGTGATATAAATGTGGCTCACCAGTTGTAGGGCAAGTTGCTATTTGAGGAGCAGTTGCTTTGTAATGCGTTCTTCTCTTGTCTCTTCTCGTTCTTGATATTTTACGTTTAGGATGTGCCATTTTAAATGTTATTTATCCGTTAATAGTTTTTTTAATATATCCCATCGAGGATCTGTTTCCTCTGTATCATCTGTTTTTTGTTCTTTAGGGCTTAATTCTTCTAACTTGTTAAGTATTTCAGACTTTAATGTTCCATCTTCTATTCCTGGATGCACTTTTTTGGCCGGTAAGGCCAAAACAATCAGCTCATATATATATTGAGCTATATTGATTTGATATTCACCATGAGGAAGAATTAAAATTTCTTCATTATCATCATTAAAGTGTTCTCCAAATTTAACAACAAGCTTAAAAGTGTCTTCAACGGCTTGATCAAAAGGCTCATTAGTAACATCACAATTAATATGAACTGTACCTTTAGCATGAAAGTTTAACTCTAACAGAGTTGTTTTCTTTTCCAATATTAGATCAACATCTAAATCGGCACCATTAAATTCGTCATAATCAAACTCTAAAAAGAACGTATTATCAATATGATAATCAAAATGATGTTTACCTACTTTTAGCCCTACAAATGGTATTGTATACGCTTTCAATTCTTTCATTACCACATTCATTTTGAGCGTGCAAATATAATATTTTTTTGTTTACACAACCCTAGATATTAACATTTTTTGTTGATATCTAATTAGAAGATTTTTCAAGTGGGTTTTTAGCATAAAAAAGATGATTTTTACGGCATCGGTAAATTTCAATAGCTTTAAATACAGCATTTTTAAATGAATTTTCATCGGCAACACCTTTTCCTGCAATTTCGTATGCGGTTCCATGATCTGGAGAAGTTCTTATTTTATTGAGGCCAGCTGTATAATTAACTCCCGATCCAAATGTAATTGTCTTAAAGGGGATCAAGCCCTGATCGTGATAAGACGCAATGATTGCATCAAAGCTTTTATACGTTTTAGAACCGAAAAAACTGTCTGCAGAATAGGGACCATATACCAAATTCCCTTCTTTTCTGAGTTGCTCTAATGTTGGTTTTAATACGGCATCATCTTCATTACCAATTACACCATTGTCACCTGCGTGAGGGTTAATAGCTAAAACGGCAATTTTAGGTTTACTAATTGCAAAATCTTGTTTAAGAGATTTTGATACTGTAGAGATTTTTTGAACAATTAATTCTTTTGTTATACTCTCGGGAACATCTTTTACAGGAACATGGTCTGTTAACAAACCAACTCTAAGGCCTTCCGAAACCATAAACATAAGGCTATTTCCTTCTAATTCTTGCTCTAAATAGTTAGTGTGACCCGGAAATTTAAAATCATCAGATTGTATATTATGCTTATTTATTGGGGCTGTAACTAACACATCGATAGCATCCTGCTTTAAAGCTTTTACCGCAGATTGAAGCGATTTAATTGCGTATTCACCAATTTTTGAATCCTCTTTCCCAAAATTTACATTAACAGCTTCTTTCCATACGTTGAAGACATTTACTTTTCCGCTGCTTATTTGACTTAGGTTGTTAACCTCATGAAGTTTTATTTGACTAGAAAAGTGCTTTTTAATAAAGCTCATTACTCTAGAAGATGCAAAAACGACAGGTGTACATAGTTCTAAAGTTCGTGGGTCTTCAAAAGTCTTTAAAATTATTTCAGACCCAATGCCATTTAAGTCACCAATAGAGATACCCACTTTTATAATGTCTTCTTTTTTCATCTTTTTTTTGTCCGTAACTTTACGCAGCAAATTTAACTAATTACAAAAGAACAATGTTTACTGGTATTATTGAGGAATTAGGAGAGGTTACAGCCTTAAAAAAAGATAAAGACAACTTACACTTAACTATTAAAAGCAATATAACCAACGAATTAAAAATTGACCAAAGTGTTGCTCACAATGGTGTGTGCCTTACAGTGGTTAGTATTGAAAATAGTGAATATGTTGTTACTGCTATTAAGGAGACGTTAGACAAGACAACTATAGGTTCACTAAAATTAAAAGATCTTATAAACCTGGAACGCGCAATGAAACTAGGAGATCGCTTAGACGGTCATATCGTTCAGGGACACGTTGACCAAACCGCTAAATGTATTGGTGTAAAAGAAGAAAATGGAAGTTGGCAATTTACGTTTGAATATGACGCAAGCCTAAATAATATTACAATTGAAAAAGGATCAATTACGGTAAATGGCGTAAGTCTTACTGTGGTTAACTCAAAACATAATCGTTTTTCCGTGGCTATTATCCCTTATACTTACGAGCACACGACATTCAAAAATCTAAAAGAAGGAGATAAGGTCAACTTAGAGTTTGATGTTATTGGTAAATATGTAAAACGGTTAAACGACTTAAGATCCTAGCTGAGCCTGCCTTTTTCTTATGGTATAAACACCATATATAAGCGCTACAAAGAATAGTATTAGAAGATAATTATCTATCGGGAAACCTGGAGCTGGAGGTGGGCCACCACCGCAAGGCATTGGGTCTGAGCAACATGGGGCACAAGGCACGCCACTTGGACACCCAGAACACGGCCCTTGAATCAAGAGCATTAGGTTAAATATCATTGAGGCAATCTTCATATAGTCAACAAAAGATTAACGCAAATGTAAAAAAAAAAGTATGTTGTCAAAATTAATAGCTAAAAAACATTCCCTTAAAATGCAAAAAAATCCGACAAAAGACCGTTTTTGTGCTTAAAAATAAGCTTTAGTAGTAATTTTCTTACTTAGTAAATAAGGTGAACGTTTTATAGCACTAAAATATAATTATTAGTGTTGTCTTATATTAATAAAAGCAAAAGCTATTAACATTAAACCGCATTAAATTGTTAATAGTTTAAAATATCAACTATTAAAAACTAAAAAAGCCACTTCAAGTAATTGAAATAGCTTTTTGAAAGTGGTCCCACCTGGGCTCGAACCAGGGACTTTCTGATTATGAGTCAGATACTCTAACCAACTGAGTTATAGGACCTATTGGTAAATACCAATCTCTTTATTTCTAAAGAGTCTGCAATATTACTATATATTTTAAAACTCTACAAGGATTTTAATCTCTAATGTCTTGGCACAACTCAATAAGAACACCATTTGTAGATTTTGGATGTAAAAATGCTATTAACTTATTATCAGCACCTTTTTTCGGCGTTTCATGAATCATTTTAAACCCGTCATATTTTAAGCGATTAATTTCAGCTTCAATATCATCTACCGCGAATGCGATATGATGAATACCTTCACCTTTTTTTTCAATGAATTTAGCAATAGGACTGTCGGGTTTTGTGGCTTGAAGTAATTCAATTTTGTTTGGGCCACAACCAAAAAATGAAGTAAGTACACCTTCAGATTCAACAGATTCAGTCTTATAGTGTTCTTCGCCAAATAAGGCTTTAAATAATTGATTTGAAGATTCAATATCTTTTACGGCTATTCCAATGTGCTCAATTTTTTTCATCATGGCTTCAAATTTGTAGTGCAAAAATACTATAATCGTTAAATAACCTCTACTTTTGCCCCATGGAAAGCAATAGACAGAAAAAAATAGGCGGAATTATTCAGCAAGATTTAGCTGAGGTACTTCAGAGAGCAGCTTCAGAAGGTGGTCTTAAGGGCGTTATTATTTCTGTAACTAAAGTAAGTGTAACGGTAGATTTATCTATCGCAAAAGTCTATTTAAGTGTTTTTCCAAATAAAGAAGCTAATCAACTTTTAGAAGGTATAAGATCGAACACACCTTTAATCCGACATGAACTAGCTCAACGTACGCGTCATCAACTGCGCCGTATGCCTAAGCTTGAATTTTTTATCGACGATTCGCTAGAATATATTGATAATATTGAGCGCTCTCTTAAAGGTGAAGACAATCCAATAAAAGACGAAGATTTATTAGGTAGGCGAAAAAAATCGTAATACCATCCTAAAATTTAAGGTTCTCCATTCTTTTATGTCTACTTTTATGCAGACTCTTTAGTTCATGAACACGTCATTTTACATTGCTAAACGCTATTTGTTTTCTAAGAGCAGCAACAATGCAATTAACATTATGAGCATTATTGCTTCTGCTGGCGTTATCATTGCTTCTACAGCCTTATTAATTGTTCTTTCGGTATTTGCAGGATTGAAAGAATTTAGTCTTGATTTTTCAAACTTTACAGACCCAGATTTAAAACTTCTGCCAGTAGAAGGTAAATCATTTTTGATTCCAGAGAGCGATTTAAACTCACTTAATACAATAGATGGTATTGTTGCGTTTTCTAAAATTATTGAGGAACGCATAGTAATAAAAAGTGAAAACAAAAACCTATTAGCCACATTAAAAGGTGTAGATGAAAACTATCTGAGTGTGACTCAAATAGACAGTATGATTACCAAAGGACAGTGGATAACACCTAACACTAATGATGTGGTATCTGGCTGGGGAATTTCTAACAACTTGTCTTTTGGAATATTTAATTTTTTAAAGCCACTAACGCTTTATGTGCCCAAACCTGGAAAAGGCCAAGGCAGTTCTATTAGAAGTTACTTTAATTCTGAAATTGTTAGTAATGTAGGCCTTTTTAGTGTGAACGAAAACTTAGATAATGAGTATATTTTTTCTGATATTAGTTTAGCAAAAAGTTTACTGAATTATGAAGAACATCAGTTTTCGGCCATAGAGATAAAACTAGATAATGAAGCTGATGAAGATCTTGTCAGGGCAGGCATAGAGGCAAAATTCCCAAACACATTTATAATCAAAAACAGAGCACAGCTAAACGATGCATTGTTTAAAATGTTGAATACCGAAAACTTAGCGGTTTATCTCATATTTACATTAGTGATAATCATCGCGCTATTTAATGTTATAGGAGCGATAATTATGATGATTTTAGACCGAAAGAAATCACTCAATACATTATTTAATTTGGGCGCAGAACCATCTCAAATTAGAAATATATTCTTTTTACAAGGTTCTTTAATGACTGTAATAAGTGGTTTAATAGGAATTGTTATCGCTTTACTTATCATTTTCGTTCAGAAAAAATTTGAATTGATAATGCTTACGCCCGATTTTCCTTATCCTGTAAAACTACAAGTCATGAATATTGCTATTGTAATGATTACAATTTTTGGATTAGGAATTATTGCAGCCAAACTAGCATCGCAACGTATTACAAAAGACTTAATAAAAACCGTTGAATAATTCCTTATGCGGTGAACTGGTAATCAGCAAATTTTTCGATAACCTCATCAAACGCTGCAAACACGTCTTTAGAGTCGTCACTAGTTACCATTTTCATACGATATTCTTTAAAGTTTGGAATACCTTTAAAGTAATTGGTATAATGGCGTCTAGTTTCAAAAACACCAAGTTTTTCGCCTTTCCAGTCAATAGACATTTGTAAGTGACGTCGTGCGGCTTCGACACGTTCTGCAAGCGAAATTGGCGGCAAATGTTCGCCAGTACTGAAGTAATGCTTTACCTGTTTAAAAAACCAAGGGTTACCAATGGTAGCACGACCTATCATAGCACCATCAAGACCATAACTATCTCGCATTTCTACAGCTTTTTCAGGAGAGTTAACATCTCCATTTCCAAACACAGGAATATGCATACGAGGATTATTCTTAACAGCAGCAATCGGCTTCCAATCTGCATTGCCTTTATACATTTGGGCTCGTGTTCGTCCGTGAATAGCAATAGATTTAATACCAACATCCTGAAGTCTTTCAGCAACCTCAACAATTTTTATAGAATCGTGGTCCCAACCCAAACGGGTTTTCACGGTTACTGGTAAGTTGGTGCGTTTTACCATTTCTGCAGTAAGCTTTTCCATAAGACAGATGTCTTTCAAAATTCCTGCACCTGCACCTTTACTTACTACCTTTTTTACAGGGCAACCAAAGTTAATATCTATAATATCTGGATTGGACTTTTCTACGATATCAATCGTTTGAAGCATGCTGTCCATGTTTGCACCAAATATTTGAATACCAACAGGACGCTCTTTTTCGTAGATATCAAGTTTCATAACACTTTTTGCTGCATTACGAATCAAGCCTTCACTAGACACAAACTCCGTATACACAACATCTGCACCTTGTTCTTTGCACAATGCGCGAAACGGTGGGTCACTGACGTCTTCCATCGGCGCTAAAAGCAACGGAAAATCTCCCAATTCTATGTCTCCAATCTTTACCAATCTCAAGAAATTTTGAGCAAAATTACAGCTTTTTATAATATATACTTAATACCCATATTCCATAAACGCCTAAAACAAATTCACCAATCGTTCCATATAGGTAGAGGTTTGACGGAACACCATCCAATACCATACTTAAAAGACGCCCTAATGCCATTGGTAACATAAAGAAGATATGACTCATTAACGCTAGTTTAAAATAACTAGGTTTAAACAAACCAATACACCAAAGTATAACAGCACCAAGATATAAGCCCATTATAGCTTTGTTAAAATTATGTTCGTCAACCGTATTTGGTGAAATTTCAAGAAATGCATCAGCGAAAAATCCATAGCACAAACCAGCACCCAATACAATAGGCATTGAAATCCAAATATGAATATTTTGCCGTGTTATTTTCAGACTAGAATTTTACTTTGGTATCGATAATTTCTTCGCCTCGTTTTACACTAATTTCGGCTTCATCACCTTTTTCAAAAACCGATAATGCACGCATATAGCTCATCATGTCTGTAACCAAACTATCTCCAAGCTTAATTACAATATCACCTTTTTTAAGACCAGCATTTACAGCAGGCGTATCTTCGCGAGTACCATCAATTCGCATACCCTTACCATCGAATAAATAATCAGGAACTACACCGAGCCCAACTTTAAATCGGGGCGCAGCATCACTTTCATTTTTAGTTTTCCTAAAGGCTAGCTTACCATTATCATTCAAGTCGTTTATTATGGTATGTATATAATCTGAGATGAGGTTCATACCATCGTAGTTTAATTTCTCTGAGTCATCTCCTGGCTTATGATAATCTTCATGTTGGCCTGTAAAAAAATGAAGCACAGGGATATCAATTAAATAAAACGATGTGTGATCACTCGGCCCTACGCCACTTTCATTCTCAACAAGCCTAAATTTATCATTATTAGACTTTATGGTCTGTTTAAATATTGGTGAAGTACCTACACCGTAAACTGCAAGTGTGCTATCTGCCTTTAAACGCCCCACCATATCCATATTAATCATATAGTTTACAGACGTAGCATCTATGGTTGGGTTTTTAGAGAAATAATTAGAACCTAGCAATCCCATTTCTTCTCCAGAAAACGCCATAAACATATAGTTATTAGTATCCTTTACTTCAGTGGTGTCATTTTTTACTTTCAATCTACTGGCGAGGTTTAACATTACAGACACGCCACTAGCATTATCATCTGCACCATTATGCACGGCCTTATCTTGTTCTCTATATAACGAACCTTCACCACCATAACCCAAATGGTCATAATGCGCTCCAATAATTATTGTTCTATCAGCATTATTATCTATAAAACCAATCACATTTCGCCCAGTAATTGTGCTATCTGCATTTGTGGTAAACTCTACTTCTTTATGTGGGTCTGTTTTTGGTTTAAATGAAAAAGGTTGTAAATAATCTTCCGTTCCCTTAGGTTCTAGACCCATTGCTTTAAATCGTTTTGCAATGTATTCCGCGGCTAAAACTTCTCCTTTTGTTCCTGTTTGTCGTCCTTCAAGTTCATCACTAGCTAAATAAGCAACGTCTTCTTTAATTTTATTTTCAGCTACTTTAGGCTCTTTCTTGCACGAAAAGAGAACAAATACAAAACTTAATAAGGCAATTTTTTTCATAGTATTATCTTACTTTTGCACAAAATTAGGTATTAAAATTTTAGATATGAAGAAGTTACTTTTTATTCTTTTTGTTAGCATTTCGATTTTATCATGTAAAAACGACGCCGCAAAAGAGGATGACAATAAAAGTGAAGGTGTAAAAGAGGAAACAGCTGATGCGCAAAATCCACTAATTTATCCTGAAGAAACTCATTTTAAATCTATTAGACAAGTAACTTTTGGAGGTGATAACGCTGAAGCCTATTGGAGCTTTGATGACAAGCAATTGGTGTTTCAGTCTAACAATGCCGATTGGAATGTCGGTTGTGACCAAATGTTTTTGATGAATGCAGACGAAACGTTTAAAGACAAAATGCCACCAATGGTAAGCACTGGTAAAGGAAGAACAACATGTGCATACTTTTTACCAGACAACAAACACATTATTTACGCGTCTACTCATCTTAAACAAGATGAATGCCCAGACACGCCATTGCGCAAAAACGGTAAATACATTTGGCCTATTTATGACAGCTACGACATTTTTGTTGCTGATCTAGAGGGTAATATTGTTAAGCAATTAACTAATGAGGTTGGTTATGATGCTGAGCCAACAGTTTCACCTAAAGGTGATAAAATTGTATTTACATCCACAAGAAGCGGTGACTTAGAGTTGTACACAATGAATCTAGATGGTACAGATGTAAAACAAATAACCCATGAGTTAGGTTATGATGGCGGCGCGTTTTTCTCACCCGATGGATCAAAACTCATTTTCCGTTCTTCAAGACCAAAAACTGAACAAGAAATACAAGAGTACAAAGACCTTTTAGCAGAAGGTTTAGTAGAGCCAACAAATATGGAATTGTATATATGTAACGCTGATGGAAGCGACTTAAGACAGCTTACGGATTTAGGTAATGCTAATTGGAGTCCGTTTTTCTTGCCCTCAGGAGACAAGGTGCTGTTCTCATCAAATTTTGAAGCAGAAAGAGGTTTTCCTTTTAACCTTTATATGATTGATATAGATGGAAAAAACTTAAAGCGTGTTACTCATGGTGAAACTTTTGATGCGTTCCCAGTATTTTCTAATGACGGTAAATATTTGGCATTTTCATCAAACAGAAACAATGGTGGAGGAAGAGATACAAATCTCTTTATCGCAGAATGGCAAGATTAATTATTGAAAATCTTTAATTCTAGCGCGCTCATCTAATTCAGTTGTACGTTCGTTAGTATTTAGTTTGGTATTACCAAACTTATAACGGAATCCGATTTTAACAAATCTATTATCTAAGTTTATACGACTTCTACTTGATTGATTTAAGTATCTCAGCACATATTCTTGATCTTGCATATTGAAAATATCTTCAACAGAAAGAGATAGAACACCTTTTTTCTTAAACAATGTCTTAGTAATAGTAAATTCTGAAAATAATTGGTCATCTATTGTTCGTAAGGCAATCTGATTTCTACCAACCCATGTTAAGGTTAGGTTTAGGTTAAGGCTATTATCTTCTAAAAAAGTAAAGTTGTTAGCTAATATGCTATAGTTAGACCATCGCTCTAAACTAATGTTTTGATTATTAAAGCTATTTTCTTCGGTGATGTTATAAAATGAAGTTACAGCATATATATTCCAGTCGTCTGTTGGGTTATAATCAAAGGCGAAGTCAAACCCAAAATCGACAGTTTTATCAACATTCAAAGGCGTATAGGCAACAATATTTGTAGCATTATCTTGTAATGGCACTTCATTAATTGCGCCATCATAATTTATATAGTAGGCCTCTACATTGAAATGCTCTAGGAAATTACTTCCGATCACAAAATGATCTTTAAAAGTAGGTTGAAGATTAGGGTTTCCCTCAACAATTGTATTTTCGTTTAAAAAGAAAGTAAACGGATTTAAATCGGTATAGCTAGGCCGAGTTATACTTCTCTTATAATTCCCGTACAAACTAAAATTGTCCGTAATATTATGCGAAATACTGGCGTTAGGGAACCACTCAAAATAATCTTGCGTATTGGTTTGCTGCAATGTCCTTGAAAAACCGTCAACATTTGTTTGCTCGGCTCTAAGACCTAAAATCAAATCCCATTTGTCCCATGATTTTGAATAGTTTGCATATGCCGCATATATTTTTTCGTCGTAATCAAACGCATCGCTATTGGCAGTATTAACTACCTCAACACCGTTAATTATGTCAAGTCTAGTTATATCACTATCAGTCTTAATATTAGAAAATTTAATCCCAGTCTCAAAAGAAGAAGACTCATTAACAGGAAGTGAATAATCAAACTTTCCTGTCATGATATCTGTATTTTGATTGGCTATACTATTAAATTCTGAAGAGTTCGTCAGGACGTTGGCGTTACTAAAGAAATTACTAAATAGGTTTTGATTTCGTTCATAATCATAAGTCGTATAATGCCCGTTTATAGAGATTGCGCTTCCGTCTTTAAAGTTGGTATTCAGGTTTAAGTCAGTACCAATGTTTAATTTATTATCTCTTGATAAGTTGTCAGCTGTAAAACGCGACAAGAAATTATTAGTAGCTCCGCTAATTGATGTACGATTATTTAATCTATAGTTAAAATAAGGCAGATACAGACCATTTGAAGTTAAGCTTAGTGTTGTATTATCACTTATATAATAGTCAAAATTTAAGTTGACATTATGAGTTTCTGATCGGGTGTTTCGGTCTGTTTGTGAACTCCATAGTTGATCTAAAGTATTACCAGAATCAAAAAAATCAATACCAGTAGATTCTTCTCTATTTATTTTTTGGTTTGTGTAGCTATAATTGAGGTTAAGGTTTATTTTATCGTTTTTAAAAAAATGACTTGTCGCACCATTATACCTTGGAAAAACACCTTGAGTATAGTTAGCCGCAACACTTCCTCTATAGCCCGTAATTAGGTTTTTACCCATAATAATATTAATCACTGAGCCACTATCAGCATCGTAGCTAGCCGGAGGATTTGTAATTACATCAACAGACTTGATACTATTTGCTGGAGCGCTTTCTAACAGTTGAATTAATTCAGTTGAGGTAAGTTGAACCCTTCGGTTATTTATAAATAAAGTAGCGGCCTCACTTTTAATATTGATACTGTTTTCCGAAACTATTATTCCTGGAGTGCTTTTCAAAACCTGAAGTGTAGACCCTTCGGTGAGAGCAGTATTTTCGACATTAAAGGTCAATCTATCCGGTTTTCTTATTATTGTTGGACGTTTTGCGGTTACGGTAACTTGATCTAGTGATTCAGAACTTTCTTTTAAAATAATTAACGGAAGTGTTGTGTTTTTAGACAAATCAATTGTGCCTGTAAAAGTTTCAAACCCAATAAAACTGATGTTATAGATATAAGTTTCTGGGGTTAAACCATTAATTTCAAATTCACCATTGTCATCAGTGCTCGTGCCTGTTAGGAAAGTTTCCGAATTAGGTTTATTGAGAATAATGTTCACATAAGACATAGGTTGTTGGCTCCCATCTACAACTTTCCCCTTCAGGGTAAATTGCTGAGAATGAACAAAAAAAGCCAATACAAAAAGTATTGCTGTAAATAGGGGCTTCAAGTTAGTTGTGTTTAGTTAATTGATATCTGCAATATATAAATTGTTTTTCACTTAAAATCCTGTAAAAACTGCGTTTAAACGTAATTTTCTTCAAGGTTTTGATAGGTTATAGCCTTATAAATCAATTATATTTGCAAATCAAAATTGCTTAAGAGAATTACATGAAGCACATAAGGAATTTCTGCATTATTGCACATATTGATCACGGAAAGAGCACCTTGGCTGACCGATTATTAGACTTTACAGGTTCTGTTACTGATAGAGAAAAGCAAGATCAGTTATTAGACAATATGGATTTGGAGCGTGAACGAGGTATAACTATTAAATCTCACGCCATTCAAATGGAATATACATATGAAGGTCAAGAGTACATTTTGAATCTAATAGACACTCCTGGACATGTTGATTTTTCTTATGAAGTGTCACGGTCTATTGCCGCTTGTGAGGGCGCATTATTAGTTGTGGATGCCGCACAAAGCATTCAAGCGCAAACCATTTCAAACTTATACTTAGCTCTAGAGAATGATTTAGAGATTATTCCTGTTCTTAATAAGGTAGATTTACCAAGTGCAAATCCAGAAGAGGTAACGGACGATATTGTTGACTTGTTAGGTTGCGACGCTGAAGAAGTAATACCGGCCAGCGCAAAAACAGGTATAGGAATTGAAGACATTTTAACAGCTATTATTGAACGAATTCCAGCACCACAAGGCGAACCCAATGAGTCATTACAGGCTTTAATATTCGACTCTGTCTATAATCCGTTTCGAGGTGTAGAAACTTATTTTAGAGTAATAAATGGATCGATTAGAAAAGGTCAGCAGATTAAGTTTATTGCTACTGGCAAAACCTATTTTGCAGATGAAGTAGGAACGCTAAAATTAAATCAGGTTAAAAAGAACGAAATTAAAGCTGGAGATGTTGGCTACTTAATTACAGGAATTAAAGATGCAAGAGAAGTAAAAGTAGGAGACACGATTACGGATGCAAAAAACCCAACAACAAATGCAGTTGAAGGCTTTGAAGATGTAAAGCCCATGGTTTTTGCTGGTATTTATCCAGTAGATACTGAAGATTACGAAGAGCTTAGAGCTTCTATGGAAAAGCTTCAGCTTAATGATGCGTCATTGGTTTTTGCTCCTGAAAGTTCAGCAGCACTTGGCTTTGGCTTCCGCTGCGGGTTCTTAGGAATGTTACACTTAGAAATTATTCAAGAGCGTTTGGAGCGTGAATTTAACATGACTGTAATTACCACGGTACCTAACGTTAGTTATCATGCCTTTACCAATAAGAACCCAGATGATATTATTATTGTTAATAATCCATCAGACTTACCCGAACCGTCAACATTGAATAGGGTAGAAGAACCGTATATTAAAGCTACCATAATTACTAAGGCCGATTTTGTTGGTCCAGTTATGAGTTTGTGTATCGAAAAACGCGGGCAAATCACCAACCAAACCTATTTAACAACTGAGCGTGTGGAGTTGAGTTTTGATATGCCTTTGGCCGAAATTGTATTCGATTTTTACGATAGATTAAAAACAGTTTCTAAAGGGTATGCATCTTTCGATTATTCGCCAATTGGATTAAGGGCTTCAAAACTTGTGCGTGTAGACATTCTATTAAATAGTCAAACGGTAGATGCTTTATCTGCGCTTGTTCATGCAGATAACGCTTATACCATTGGTAAAAAGATGACAGAAAAACTTAAAGAGCTGATTCCAAGACAACAGTTCGATATTCCTGTACAGGCCGCAATTGGCGCTAAAATTATTGCAAGGGAAACTATTAAGGCTTTGCGTAAAGATGTAACAGCCAAATGTTACGGTGGTGATATATCGCGTAAGCGTAAGCTTTTAGAAAAACAGAAAAAAGGTAAAAAGCGTATGCGCCAAGTAGGTAATGTAGAAATCCCGCAACAAGCATTTATGGCAGTGTTAAAGCTTAATGATTAAGCTTAAAGATTAGACATTTACTTTTATCGTTTTTAGTTTTCTTTTAATTTAGAGCTTCAGTAACTTAAGAGCATCTCCTATAAATCTATAATTGAGGTTTAAAAGAAAACATATTATTCTTCTTGTTTTTTTTAATTACCTAGCAGTGTATTCTCAGGTAAATGAAAAAACACTTTTGTTTAAAACCATAACTACAGAACATGGTTTGTCTAACAATGTGATTTACGACATTTTACAAGATAAAGATGGCTACATATGGTTTGGCACTGATAATGGATTAAACAAATTTGATGGATATATAGTAAAGAAGTTCTTTAATATTCCTAATTCAGAAGAAGGATTATCCTCAAGTGTAGTAAGATCAATTATTGAGGACAACAGCGGAAATCTTTGGGTAGGCACAAAAAATGGGTTAAATCTTTATAATCGTGCTGAAAATAAATTCAGTCAAATTACGGTTTTTGACAGGTCAAAAATCATGAACCTCGAAATCATGAATATGAGCCTTGATAAAGAAGGTAACATTTGGATGAATACACTAAACGATATTATTTACTTCAATTCTAAAACACACGAATATAAAGTTGTTTATAGTTCGGTCTTGACACCTTTTATGGTAATTATTAAAGGAAAGATGTATTATAAAAATGATAATGGTGATTTTTACTCTTACGACACTAAGAATAATAAAAGTGAGCAAATATTTAATGACACTAATTTAATCCGAAAGTACTTAGACTACGGAAAAAGATCTAAAAGCTTATGGCTGCCAAAACATGTAAATAAAAGTATAGATTCAATACGCGTTAATTACCTGCCTGTTTTACCTGATAACCCTGAGCCAAATAGTTTAATTGAGTTAAATGATCATAGCATTTGGTTAGGCACAAACCAAGGGCTTTTTGAATATAATTATAAGGGCAAATCGCTTCAGAAAATAAAGCTAGGGACATCGGCATTGTCCAATCAAATACGAAGCCTTTACAAAGATAACTTTGGCGGCATTTGGGTTGGCACACTTTCCGGAGTAATGCATTATGATATCAACAGAAAACACTTTAGGCATAAACAACTTGAAGCAGAAGACGCTGAGAATATAATAATGGGTTTGTATAGCTCCCAATCAGGGATTTTTGCCAACACATTTGGTAATGGTATTCATTTTATCTCAAATAATTCCGAAGTATCAAAACGGTTAGTGTTCCCAGAAGCAATTAAAAACCATGTGAAATATGTTTGGGATATAGAAGAAATTCCTGAAAGTAAACTTCCAATTTGGTTGGCGACGAACAATGGATTGGTATGTTTTAACCCAATAGACTTAAAGTTTGATATGATTGAATTGCCAATCCAAGAATTAGATAAAAACATAAGCTTTTCTATTCTTAATACTAAAGATAATTTTATCTGGATATCATCTTATAGAGCCATTCACCAAGTAAATAAAAGCAACGGAGACGTTGTTAAATCTTTTCCTCTTAATGAATTTATGGAACACTCTGGAATTCAGAAATTAGAAACTTTAGGCAATTATATTTTTATTGCAACTGAAGGCGAAGGCTTATTAGCATTGGATAAAACAACACATAAAACCATTAAAGTAAAAGTTGCTTCTCAAAATGATTTACCACAACAATTTGAAGCTCCAATTTGGGACCTTCTTGCAGATAACGACACGCTTTGGATAGGCTCTAATCAGGGTCTTTACAAACTTACACTAGACGATTTGATGATTACACCTGTATTAGAAGATAATCAGGTCGTTTTTAGCATTATCAAAGACGATGATGGTCATTTTTGGATGGGTTCTGACACTGGAATAAAATTGTATAATCCAACACATAAGATATCACGATATTTCACCAATAAAAACGGATTAAAAAACTTAGAGTTTAACAGAAAGTCAGCCATAAAAACTCAAGATGGTGATTTATGGTTTGGAGGCACAAATGGGATTACTAAATTTATCCCAAAAAACATAAAAAAGGAGAATCCAAACACACCTTTTGTACATATCACCAAACTCAAAGCTGTTGCATCTGATAGTTCTATTATATATACAGATTTTGAAAAACCCATAACGCTACCATGGAAGTACAATACAATTGAAATATCTTATGTTGGGTTAAACTTCACAAATTCTTCACAGAACACTTATAAATACAAAATGGCAGGTTATGATCCAGACTGGGTTGTTAATAATCAGCCGATAGCAGCTAGATATGTTAAGCTACCTTTTGGGTCATATGAGTTTAATGTGACTTCAGCAAATAATGATGGTTTATATAATAGTAACGGAAAGACAATAACCATTAAAATAAAACCTCCTTTTTGGAGGACCAACACAGCATATGTAATTTACATATTAAGCATTATAGGGTTGTTTAAGTTGTTTCAGAGTCTTAAAAAATATCGTACCAGAATAAAAGAAGTAGAAAAAGAAAAATATCAAATTGCTAAAAAGGTTGAGCGCGTTTCAATAATACTCAATAACAAATCGAAGATATATTTAGACCAACTCGTCTATATTAAATCCGATGGTAATTATCTAGAGTTTATTACAGAAGGAAAAACAATAATAGATAGAAATAAACTCAAGGATGTATTAGAAGAATTACCACCAAACTTTGTTCGTGTTCATCGTTCTTATGTGGTTAACAAAAACCATATTAAATCCCAAAACAGCACATCAGTAGTTTTACACCCTAATTTCGAAATCCCAATTTCAAGAACATTTAAATCCAACATCGAAAAGCACTAACGGTTAGTTATGTTGTTTTTTGCGTCAGTTATCACATTTTAATCTTAGCAATGCCTTTAAGCACATAGCTTTACAGGAGAATTTTAAATTTCTCCACTATGAAAACAAAATTACTTTTCTCAATCTTTTTATTTATTTCTATTTATTCAAACTCTCAAAATGTTTGGACTGGAAATATAGACGACCTATGGTCTAATGCGGATAACTGGTCAGGAAATGTGCCAGACTCATCTGAGGATGTTTTAATACCAACGGGATTCACAGTTACCTTAGATACACCAGCAGATATTAGGTCTATAGAAGTTCAAGGAAACTCTACACTGAATGTTACAGAATCTCTAATAATAGCAGTCGATTCTGAATTTGAAGATAATGTTGTGGTCAATTGGTCATCGGGCGATTTATCTGGGCCAGGCATACTGCTTAATAGCGGAACTATTAATATGTCGTTTAGTTCTTTTGATATTGGTGGTTCAGCGGTTTTAAATAATCCTGGAACAATTAACCTCATAGGAAGTGGACGGATTGGAATTGTAAATAATAGCGTATTAAACAATTCAGGAACAGGTATAATTGATTTTCAAGGTTCAGCTACTCAAATTGTTGGAGTTGGTTCTCCGCCAAATGCCTTCAATAACTTTGGTACTATTAAAACAACGCTTCCAAATCCAACAGATGAGGTTCAAATTAGCGGTCAATTAATTAATCATGATGGAATTTTTCAAATTGATACAGGAACATTAGAACTAAACACTAGCGCTCTAAACTTAAATGGAGGCACGTTTAATATTGCCGCAGGAGCAGCCGTAGAGTGGAATGGAGTAACTACTATTCTAGGAACAGTTTCAGGCAGTATTCTAGGAGATTTAACATGGAGTAATGATGTGGTTGTTTCTCCGTCAACTACAGCAGTTTTTGCATTTACAGGAAACCAAAAAATTATCTGGAATGCAGGAGACCTTGAAGGTGGTGGTAATCTCGTTAATCAATCTTTGATTCAAAAAAACACCGCTATTGGTTTTATTTTTAATGGCACAACTTTAGACAACTTAGGGCAAATAGAAATGACCAGTACTGGCGACATTTTCATCGGCACAAACTCAACATTAAATAATAGTATTTCGGGCGTTATTGATTTTCAAGGTAATGGTTCCGCTATCGCTACAAGCGGAAGCGCTCCGCATTTTTTCAACAACTTAGGAGTTATAAGCAGCAACCAATCTTCTCAAGGTGATGTAGGTACAATTAATGCGCCGTTAAATAACAACAACGGAACTATTCAAGTTAATTCTGGCACTTTGAATTTCAGCAACACAAGTATTGTTTTAAATGGCGGAACATATAATGTGCTTGCAGGCGGAATTTTCAATTGGGTATCTCCATTTTCTATTGACGGACAATTAGAAGGAACATTAACAGGTGACTTGAATTGGAATAATGAGATAACCGTTTCAAATAATGTGACATTTAATTTTTCTTCGGGCTCAGTGGTTAAATGGAACCAAGGAAATCTCGTTGGTGGAGGAACATTAAACAACAATGTCACTATTAAGCGAGAAACTGTTACAAACGTTTTTATTTTTGGCTCAACTGTACTCAATAATAATGGTTTAATTGAATTTTCAAGCGGAGGAGATATTTTTATAGGAACAGACTCTGTTTTAAACAATAACGCTTCAGGAACTATAGATTTACTTAACAATTTTGGTGGAATTTCAACTAGCGGTTTAGCACCAAATATGTTGAATAATATGGGAACATTAAATGCTAATGCAGCAAGCGGTACAGTAGTGGTTAGCGCACAAGTCAATAATTCTGGAGTTATTGATGTGATCCAAAACGGAATCAGTTTTAGTGGTGTTTTGACTAATGAAAATTCTGGGATTATAAAAGGTAATGGAACTTTAACCGTTTCGTCAAATGTTTCTAATTTTATCAATAACGGAACATTTTCACCAGGGGCATCACCAGGAACCTTAAGTTTTGTAAATGAATATAATTCTAATCCATCTTCAGTTTTAGAAATAGAAATAAATGGAGCTGTACAAGGCGTAGATTATGATTTATTGACAATTGACGGCGATGCAAATTTAAACGGAAGCATAAATATTACATTAGGCTTTTCACCATCAATTAATGACGAATTTATTGTTTTGAATACGCCAGGATTTGGTGATACTATAGACCTTTGTAATTTACCAGCCACAACAACTGCTTCCTTCAATGGGTTTGTGTATGATTTTGATATCACATGTCGCAATTCAGAAGAGCTAGTTCTTACCGTTACAGACGAATCATTGTCAACATCTGATAATGAATTATTGTCTATAAATATTTTTCCTAATCCAACTAAAGGTAATTTGACCATTAATAATAATACAATAATGAATGTCTTGGTGTATGATATAAATGGACGTTTAATGATGGAAACCCAGAATAGGGAATTCTCTATAGAGAATTTTAATAAAGGCGTGTATTTTGTTAAAGCTGAAAACAATCAAGGACAAAGTATTATCAGAAGGATTATAAAATATTAATTTATTGGTTAGGAAATTTTCTGACCAATCTAGTGGAGAAGGCTCGGTATTTATTACCGAGCTTTTTACATTATAAACTCAATCTTTAAGTTTATTTTTTATAATTTCAAGTTTGTATTTAAAAGCCTTTTTTATCCTATGAACCTATCCTATTGGGAAATAAAATCTTGGTTAACTAATGTCGATTTTACGATAGTTGGTAGTGGTATAGTTGGGCTTAGTTGCGCACTTCATCTCAAACAACGATTCCCTAAATCTAAAATCCTTGTTCTAGAAAAAGGGGTTTTACCTCAAGGCGCAAGTACTAAAAATGCTGGTTTTGCATGCTTTGGCAGTTTGAGTGAAATAATTGAGGACTTAAAATCGCATTCGGAAGATGAAGTTATTCAATTAGTAAAGCAACGTATTGATGGGTTAAATTTATTGCGAGAAACCTTGGGAGACACATCAATTGTCTATCACGAACTTGGTGGTTATGAATTGTTTTCGGAGGAAGATGAAGTGCTTTATAAAGAATGTGTGCATAAAAAGGACTATATAAATAAGCTGCTGCAACCTATTTTCAACTCTGATGTTTTTCACTTTAAGGATAACAGCTTTGGTTTTCAAAATGTGAATTCTAAAATCAGTTTTAATCAGTTTGAAGGCCAACTAGATACAGGAAAAATGATGCTGTCTCTGATTAAATTAGTTCAAGACAATAACATCAAAATCTTAAATGCAATCGAAGTTGAATCATTTTCTGAAGATGTAAATTCCGTTAAACTCAAAACAAGAGAATTCGAATTTACAACAGCAAAATTATTGATTGCCACTAATGGTTTTGCATCAAAGTTATTAGATGAAAATGTAAAACCTGCACGAGCACAAGTTCTCATAACGGAACCTATTGAAAACTTAAATATAAAAGGAACGTTTCATTTAGATAGAGGCTATTATTATTTCAGAAATATCGATAATAGAATTTTGCTTGGTGGTGGGCGAAACCTAGATTTTAAGACCGAAGAAACCACCGATTTTGGACAAACCGAAATTGTAAAAAACAAACTAAAAGAGCTTTTGGCAACTACAATTTTACCAAATCATGATGTTAAAATAGATCATTACTGGTCTGGCATAATGGGTGTTGGCACTCAAAAGAAACCTATTCTAAAACAGTTAAGCAACAATGTATACTGTGGTGTGCGTTTAGGCGGCATGGGAGTAGCTATTGGAAGCTTGGTTGGTAGAGATTTGGGTAATTTGCTTTGACCAATGGAATTAAAAAATCAATTATACAATCAGTGCCAAGATATTTTAAACCAACGCTTAAAGGTTATTCAAAAAACAATTGCAAATGTTCAAAATGCATTACAATCCGAAACTAAAAGTACTGCTGGCGATAAACATGAAACAGGTCGAGCAATGCTGCAGCTTGAAAGAGAAAAAGCAGGACAGCAACTAGCAGAGCTTCAAAAACAAATTGAATTATTACAACGAATTAACCCAAAAACCACGAACGATGTAGTTGCTTTAGGAAGTGTTGTAAAAACAACAAATGGTAATTACTTTATTGCTATAAGTGCTGGAGAAATTAAATTTAAAGACGAAAGTTTTTATGCCATTTCGTTAGCAACTCCGATAGGAAAACTGCTTATATCTAAAAAAGTAAACGATACAATTTCGTTTAGAGGTCAAACATTCAAAATAGAACAAGTTTTATAAATATGTTAAACGCAGAATAGATTGTATAATTCTGTGTACCTTGAGGCTAAAAAGAAATGAAGAAGATTCAACTATTAGCCCTGCTTGTATTTGCCTTTAATTGGGGGTTTTCGCAAGACAACTCACGGGTAGATTTTATAATTAAAAACCTGGGCGTAAATGTCGATGGGCATTTCAATACCTTTTCAATTACTTCAAAATTTGACACTTCAAACACCCTAGAATCTATACGTGGTGAAATCACTGTTAAGTCTATAGAAACAGGTATTAACAGCAGAGATGAACATCTGTTAGAAGAGGATTATTTCAACATTAAAAACCACCCGAAAATTACACTTATTAGCAAAACCATAAATAAGAAGTCTTCAAACTCATATACAGTAAAAGCTAATTTGATGATAAAAGGGAAAACAAAACTTATTACGATTCCGATTACTGTGTCCAAAACCAATAGCAAACGGAAAATTAGTTCAGAATTCGAAATTAATCGTAGGGATTTTGATGTCGGTGGCGGTAGTTTAGTAATGGGTAAAACGGTTAAAATTAAAGTTGTTCATATCGAAAGCATATAATGCATAAAACCAAAACAGATGTTGTAATAATTGGTGGCGGTTTGGCTGGGTTAACCAGCGCCATACATTTATCTAAACACGGGTTTTATGTTGCTTTAATTGAAAAAAACACCTACCCAAAACATAAGGTTTGTGGCGAATATGTATCTAATGAAGTTTTACCTTATTTGAAGTTTTTAGGATTCAATCCGTTTGATTACGGAGCAAAACACATTTCAGAATTTCAACTCACAACGCACAATAACAAAACAATTAAAGCCAAATTACCACTTGGCGGATTTGGAATAAGCCGTTATACTTTAGATTTTGAATTGTATAAGCTCGCATTAGGACATGGCATTGAGGTAATGACCGATACTGTTTTGGATGTAAGCTTTTCAGACAATTCATTCACGATTCAAACAAAATCTAATCACAATTTGGAGTCTGAAATTGTTATTGGTGCATTTGGTAAACGTTCAACCCTAGATGTAAAATTTCAAAGAAAATTCATCAAGAAAAAGTCACCTTATTTAGGAGTTAAAACACATGTGTCTGGTAATTTTCCTGAAGATACAGTTGCGCTTCACAATTTTAAAGGCGGTTATTGTGGTGTTTCAAAAGTGGAGAATGATCACATCAATCTATGCTATATTACAAGCTACAAATCGTTCAAAAAATATAAATCCATAGAAGCTTTTCAAGATGCTGTAATGTTTCAGAATAAAGACTTAAAGACAATTTTTCAAAGCACTATCCAAGAATTTGACAAGCCATTAACTATAAGTCAGATTTCGTTTGAAACAAAATCACCAGTAGAAAATCACATGCTTATGTGTGGAGATTCAGCAGGCATGATTCACCCATTATGTGGCAACGGTATGGGTATGGCGATACGAGGTGCTCAATTAGCATCGAAAGTAATTATTGATTACCTTGAAGGAAAAATAACATCCCGAGAGCAAATGGAAACACTTTACAAAAAGCAGTGGCAGCAAACATTTGGTTTTAGGTTGAAAGTTGGACACACGATTGCCTTTTTATTTCGGCAGGATTGGTTGGCGCCAAGATTGTTGACATTCTTAAAGTGGTTTCCATTTTTGGTGCCGCGAATTATTAAAATGACCCACGGAAAACCGATGCAATTATAATGGCGTTATTCGTAGACACTACATATCGAAGTGATGCTCAAGAAATCATGGATGATTTTTCCATGAAAGGCGATTTGTTGCGCGATACTTTAGATAAACTGGGTAACATTAACAAATGGCTTGGTGGCAATCGCATCACCATTAATGGCATAACACAATTGCTAAAAAACAAACCTAAAGGCAAAACATATACGATTATAGATTTGGGCTGCGGACATGGTGATTTGTTGCGGTTAGTTGCAGATTATGGGCGTAAAAATGGTTATAAGTTTAAGCTTATCGGCGTTGATGCAAATCAGGATGCTATAGATTATGCCAACGAATTATCGGGTGATTATAACGAGCTATCATTTATAAATGAGGACATATTTTCTGAAGATTTCATTCAGCGTGAATATGATATCGTCTTGGCGACTTTGTTTTTGCATCATTTCAAAGAAGAAGAAATAAAAGGCCTACTGAAAACACTAACCTTAAAAACTAAAATAGGAATTGTTATAAACGATCTGCATCGCAACGCAATTGCGTATGGATTATTCAAAATATTAAGTCTAGGGATTTCAAATCATATGATAGTTCAAGATGGATTAACCTCTATTTTACGAGCATTTAAAAGAGAAGATTTAGAACAGTTAAGTGATCAACTTGGTCTCAAATCACAAATACATTGGAAATGGGCTTTCCGCTACCAATGGCTAATTAATACTACAAGTTAATGGCAGTTCGCATTACATCTGTAGCCAAGCAGCTACCTCAATATACACGTGAAACAAAGGATATTTTACCTTATGTCGAATTGTGGTTAGAAGGACAAGAAGAACGTTTTAAGCGAAAGGTTTTAAAGATTTTTGAAAATGCAGCAGTAGATAAGCGTTATTCTATAATGGATGCCGAAGATGTTTTTTTAAAAACATCTTTTGAAGAAAAGAACAATATCTACGTCAAAGAAAGTATAAAACTCGCGGAACAAAGTCTTATAAAAGCACTCGAAAAAGCGAATTTAAAATCTACTGATATTGACTTTATCATTACAGTAAGCTGCACAGGTATTATGATTCCATCTCTAGATGCCTATTTAATCAATAGCCTAAAGATGAAACAAGATATTGTGCGATTACCAGTAACTGAAATGGGATGCGCAGCTGGTGTTTCGGGGATTATTTATGCCAAAAACTTCTTGAAAGCCAATCCAAATAAACGAGCTGTCGTCATTGCTGTTGAATCACCTACGGCAACGTTTCAACTAGAGGATTATTCGATGGTAAATATTGTTAGTGCAGCAATTTTTGGAGATGGATGTGCAAGTGTTATTCTATCATCATATGAGAATGAAAAGGGACCAGAAATTAAAGACGAAGCCATGTATCATTTTTATGATGCTAGCCATATGATGGGTTTTAAATTGGTAAATTCAGGGCTTCAGATGGTATTAGACCAATCTGTGCCAGAAACTATTGCGGAGCATTTTCCAAAAATCATTCACCCATTTTTGGAGCAAAACAATTTAACAATTAAGGACATCGACCATTTGGTTTTTCATCCAGGTGGCAAAAAAATAGTACAAACCGTAGAAGAATTATTTGGAGATTTAGGCAAAAACATAGACGACACAAAAGAAGTATTACGACTGTATGGCAACATGAGTAGTGCAACTGTGCTTTACGTTTTAGAACGATTTATGGATAGAGATTTGCCACAAGGCGATAAAGGAATAATGCTGAGTTTTGGGCCAGGCTTTTCTGCTCAGCGTATTTTATTAGAATGGTGAATATGAAAGTATTTCAAAATAAAAATTATTGGGCTTTAATTTTAGGCGGTAGCAGCGGATTAGGTTTAGCAACGGCCAAAAAACTCGCCATGCACGGCATGAATATATGCATAGTATATCGCAGCTCTAAAGCGCAAGAAGACACGATTCAAAAAGAATTTGAAACCATAAAACAAGAAGGTGTTAAGCTTAAAACATTCAATTCTGATGCGTTTAAATCTGAAAAGCGAACTGAAATTGTTGAAGCATTAACAACTGAATTCAGTACATCAGAAAAAATCAGAACATTGGTTCATAGTGTTGCCAAAGGAAATTTAAAACCTATGGTATCTGATGATAAATCAACGTTAAAGCATGATGATTTTGCCTTAACTATAAATGCCATGGGAATTAGTTTATACGATTGGACTAAAGCACTATTTGAAGCTAAACTTTTTACAAGTGATGCAAGAATACTAAGTTTCACTAGTGAAGGCAATTCTAAAGCTTGGCAAAGCTACGCAGCAGTATCTGCAGCAAAAGTCACATTAGAAGCCATAACTAGAAGTATTGCTTTAGAGTTTGCATCGTATGGAATTAAAGCAAATTGCATACAAGCAGGTGTAACAGATACATCTTCATTGCGAATGATTCCAGGAAGCGAAAAAATAATAAAGCATACCTTAAAACGCAACCCAAATAAACGCTTAACATTACCAGAAGATGTAGCTAATGCAGTTTATTTGTTAAGTAAAGACGAAGCTGCTTGGATAACAGGAACAATAATTCCTGTTGATGGCGGAGAACATTTGAGTTAAAAAAAGTAGAGATTCCTGCCTGCGCAGGAATGACAAAAATGAATAAAAAACAAATCATAGCACTTTTACCGTATCAAAAACCCTTTTTGTTTGTAGATGGCATTGATGTGATTTCAGAAGATGGAATTACAGGCCATTACACCTTTAAACAAGACGAGTCGTTTTATGAAGGACACTTTAAAGATAACCCCATAACTCCCGGAGTTATCCTTACGGAATGCATGGCGCAAATAGGCTTGGTCTGCTTAGGCATATATTTATTAAGCACCGAATTAGAAAGTGAAAACAAACCTCAAATAGCCTTAACATCGAATAGTATAGATTTTTATTTGCCAGTTTTACCTGAAGAAAAGGTAACTGTAGTTTCAGAAAAAGACGTGTTTCGTTTCCATAAATTAAAGTGCAAAGTAAAGATGTTGAACACTAAAGGCGAGTTGGTTGCACGAGGTACAATTTCAGGAATGCTGAAAGGATGAAAAATAGAGTTGTCATAACAGGATTAGGAGTTGTAGCGCCAAATGGAGTTGGTGTTTCAGAATTCACTAAAGCGCTAAAAAATGGCACTTCAGGCATTTCGTTTCATCAAGAACTTAAGGACTTAAATTTTTCATGCCAAATAGGAGGAATCCCAAGGGTTTCTGACGAATTAACATCAGAATATTTTACCGATTTACAGCTACGAGGTTTTAATAGCTCGGGTATTTTGTACGGTTGCATTGCAGGTATTGATGCCTGGAAAGATGCGGGTTTTGATAAAACTTCCGAAAGCGAATTGGATTACGATACGGGTTTAATTTTTGGCACAGGAACTTCTGGAGTTGAAAAATTTCGCGAAGCCATTTACAAATTAGACGAAGGTAATGTGCGTAGACTTGGAAGCACAATTGTTCTACAAACTATGGCTAGTGGTATAAGTGCATATCTAGGTGGCATATTAGGTTTGGGCAATCAAGTCACAACCAATTCTTCGGCCTGTAGTACAGGAACTGAAGCTTTACTTATGGGTTTTGAGCGAATCCAAAACGGAAAAGCAAAACGCATGCTCGTAGGTAGTTGTAGTGATCATGGTCCATACGTTTGGGGCGGATTTGATGCCATGCGCGTTATGACTTACAAGCATAATGATAATCCACAAAATGGTTCAAGACCAATGAGTGAAAGTGCTTCTGGCTTCGTGCCTGGAAGTGGTGCAGGCGCTTTGGTTTTGGAATCGTTAGAAAGCGCATTAGAGCGCAATACTAAAATATATGCTGAGGTTTTAGGTGGTGAAGTAAATTCTGGAGGACAACGCAAAGGCGGAACCTTAACAGCACCAAATGCTGAAGCAGTGCAACGCTGTATAGAAAAGGCAATTGAAAATTCGGGAGTTGTTGCAAATGCCATTCAGGTTATAAATGGGCATTTGACAGCAACCACAAAAGATGTCTTAGAAATTGAAAATTGGACAAAAGCCTTAAACAGAAACAAGAGCAATTTTCCTTTTATTAACTCTACTAAATCTACAATCGGGCATTGTTTGGCCGCCGCAGGTGCTATAGAATGTGTGGCAAGCGTGATTCAGCTTAAAGAGCAGTTTGTAGCACCTAATATAAATTGTGAAGATTTGCATCCTGAAATCGAAGCATTAATAACTTCAGATAAAGTGCCAACCGAAAAAATAGATTTTAATTTTGATATTATTGCGAAAGCAAGTTTTGGTTTTGGTGATGTCAATGCTTGTGTTTTATTTAAAAGATATATAGCGTAACTTTACATATAAAAATCGCTATGACTACTAACCAAGACTTAATAGCAAAGCTCAAGGCAATTGTTTCGCCTTATGTGCAAGACGAAGACGCTTTCAAAGTGTTAAATGAAGACACGGATTTCATAAAAGACTTAAAAATCAATTCAGCCAATTTGGTCGATATTATTCTCGACATAGAAGATGAATTTGATATTCGTCTTGAAAATGAAGACATGGAAAAAATGCTCGATGTAAAGTCTGCAATGGCCATAGTTAAAGAAAAACTCAGCGCTTAATGGTCGGCAACGATATTGTAGATATTAACCTTGCTCAACAACAGTCTAACTGGCAAAGGCCTCGATTTTTAGAAAAACTGTTTTCTCAAAGAGAGCGAGATCGTATTTATAATTCCAAAACCCCATTTTTAATGGTTTGGCGCTTGTGGAGTATGAAAGAAGCAGCGTATAAGCTCTATACACAACTCTACCCGAGCCGATTTTACAATCCAAAAGGATTTGAGTGTTTTATAAAAGGTGATTCAGGTGAAGTTTTATTTAAAGATTTCAAGTGTTATGTTGAAACTAAAACATCGTCGAATTATATAATTTCCGAAGCCAGACTTCAACCAAAAATATTTAATTCCGAAATAGTGGAATTTGGCAGTGAAGCAATTCAAACTAACAGCATAGAATTAAGACAAAGTCTCTTAAATGCTGTATCTAACAAATATGATATTTCAGAAGAATTAACTTTAAAGAAAAATGAATACGGAACCCCAAGTGTTTATTTTAATTCAAAGCATATTAGAATAAGTATGACACATCATGGTAAATACGGAGCTTTTGCAATAGCCTAATGGAACGATTAAGACGAATTATAGCAACAATTATTAAGTTCAGAATCGCAATTATTGTAGTTCTTGCTTTGTTGATGGGATTTTCTAGTTATCAAACTATGAATAAGCTCAGCGTTGATAATTCTTTAGGTATTTGGTTTTTAGAAGACGATCCAAGTTATAGAGCCTATATTGATTATCAGGAGCGTTTTGGGTCTGACGAAATTTTTGTTGGAATGCTACCTGTTGAAAATGCACTCGCAGAATCCAACATCAACCAGCTTAAACAATTACACTCAGGTATAGATTCGTTATGGTACGTAAAAACCTCATTTAGTTTAGCAACGGCCAAGTATCCTATTTACACTAATAAAAAGCTATTGTTTGATGACTTATACAACCCCAAACGTAGCGAAAGAGGATTAAAAAATCTGTTTAAAAAGTTGCCCAACATTACCCAACGACTCGTTACTGACGATTATAAAAACCTATTCTTTTACATTCAGTTAAACCCAACACCTACTATTGAGGAAAAACGAGAAGTTATTGCGGGCGAGATTAGAGCTGTAATAGAAAACTATTATGATGACTACCACCTTTCTGGTGCACCTGTACTTAATGAAGCTTATAGCAAAGGCATTTACAAAGAGAGTTTAGTATTTGGGATTTTAACCGTTTTGGTTATCACTACAATGCTATTGTTTTTACTACCAAGCAAACGCTATTTAATAGTGTCATTGTTATGTGTGGCGATACCAATTTCTATTTTATTCGGGATTATTACGTCGTTTGGTTTTGCACTGAATATGATTTCTATGCTGATACCTACCATACTTATGGTGTATAGTGTTAGTGATGCGGTGCATATTATTAATATATACCATAAAGAAGGCCTTGAAAACGAGAATCTTGAAAAGTTAGACTTATTAACTCTTGCGGTCAGAAAGAGTGTTACTCCATGCTTCTACACTACCTTGACTACGTTTGTTGGTTATTTTGCATTGTACTTATCGCCCTTACCAGCTTTTAAAAACATGGGTGTTTTTACATGTATTGGCTTAGTGCTTGCCTTTGTTTTAGTATATGTAGTAACTATAATTGGCTTCAGTTTTATGAATTTAGATTTTAAAGCAGCTAAGCCAATTTTAAAGCTAACTGCTTTTAGTCAAACCAAGACGATTAATTGGTTAAACCGTTTTACCTCACAATACAAAAACAGCATTATTGTAATATCAACGTTGATTTTGCTGTTTGGGCTGTATTCAATTTTTATGGTGAAAATCGACACCAATTCGTTAGACCTTTTAGCCGAAGGACAAGCAAAGGAAGATTTGCGTTTAGTAGAAAGTAAACTCAATAGCAGCTCAAGATTACAGCTTAACATCACTGCCAAAAACGGAACGATGCTGGAGCGTGATGCTCTTAAAAAGCTAGAAAGACTGCAAGATGCATTGAGTAAAAATGCGTTATTATCAGCGCCAGTTTCTGTAATAAATGTGAAACGTTTTTTAGAGCAACGCTCACCATTGTTATTTCAATCCAATATTTCCAAAGAAAAGATCGATGCCACACTGTCTGAAATTGGCGATAATAGTGATGACTTTTTCAAATTATTTTCTGAAGATTATACTACTGCGGGAATAACATTAGGTGTAAGAGAAATTAAAACCTCTGAACTTGAAAAAGTATTGTCCGATATAAAAATTGCGTTTAAGAATACGTTTGAAACAGATAAGTATGATTTAAAAATCAATGGGTTTTCGGTAGTGTTTTCGCAGTTAAACGACTTTATTTTACAAACGCAATTCAAATCGTTTTTTGCAGCATTTTTTGTTGCATTTTTGTGTCTTTGGTTTTTTATAAAAAGCATTAGGACTACGATTTTAGTACTGATTCCGAATATATTACCACTTGCCATTCTGGCTATTTTTATGAGCTTATTAGATATTCCACTAGATGTATCTACAGCCATGATTACACCGATAATGCTGGGTATTGCAATGGACGACACCATTCATTTAGTACATAAATACCGTAAGAGTAAACGTGTCCAAGGCTCGTCAGAAACGCGTATGGATAATGCTATGCATTACACAGGTAGTGCATTGTTTTCTACTACAGTTGCTTTAGTTTCGGGGTTTTTAATTATTGCCTCAAGCGCAGTGCCATCTGTAAGAGATTTTGGTTTGCTTTGCGCAGTTACAGTAGCCATTGCGTTAATTACAGACATCTTTTATTTACCCGCGTTGTTGAAGCGGTTTGATAAATAAAAAAGCAGACTAATCGAAGTTAATCTGCTTTTTTCGTTTTCTTTTTGGCCGTTTTCTTTTGTGGCATTTTATCTTTAATACGCGATTTAGCTGCGCTAATATCACTCATAAAACTCCCATTATAAGTGTAACGCTTTGCTAACTTTAGTTGCAATAAAGCTTCTTTATAACGTGTTTGTTGTTCATAAAATATAGCTTTTTTGTAATATAAAACCGCTTTATCAGAACCCTTTACGGTTAAAGCAAAATCAATAAACCGTTCTGCTTCTTCATAGTCCTCATTCCACAGCAAAAGATTTATGTAATGTGGATAGATATGAAATGCATTAACATTTTCTGTAAGAGCTTCGGAATAAACAGTCTTAGCCTTTTCATAGTCGTGTAAAGTCTCGGCATAAATACGCCCCATTAAACACAAAGCCATTGTGTTTTTCTCGTCATAAGACAACGCATAGTTTAATGCTTCGATAGCTTCTTCTAACTCATAAGGATATGCGTCTAATGCTTTAAAAATATAATTGTTTACTAATGTCATTATTCTATTTGTTTACGTAAATCAGCTTTTAGCTGATGACGTTTTGATTTGTAATTTTTCTTTTTTTTCTGATTTTTGAAGTCAGAACCCTTAAACACTCTTACGGGATTACCACGTTCTAATTTTAAATGATTTTCCCAATGGCGTTTATAGCAATTTTCCAAACCCTGCAACTGCATTTGTGCAACTTTATCTTGCAAACGTTTTCTTGCAATTTTCTTGTTTTGATACTGCGATCTACTGTCCATTACTAATACTTGACTATTACTTGGTATGTGAATAGCCCGAATAGCTGAACTTACCTTGTTAGCATGTTGACCACCTGGCCCAGAGCTTTTGATTGCCTGATACATAATGTCCTTGTCATCAATTTGATTAGGTTGGTTCATTTCAATTTCATAGATGCCTACAAACCAATTTTTTCTTTTATGGGACACTCTCGATTTTGACTTACCAATCCACTTTATAGTACCTTCCCAAGATTCTAAAAATAGATTAAGACTTTCTCCACCTATTTGAATCGTCACTGACCGGATGGTTCGGTTTTCTGGTCCAGGTTCTTTTTCAAGAATGGCATAAATGAATTCCTTTTCTTTTAAAGCCGTTATAAATAATTTTAGAACCTGAGCCACGACCCAACAGCATTCTGCTGGGCCACGACCTGAGGTTATTTGTATAATTTTAGTTTCCATTGGTTATACTTTTTCTAAAGGATTTTTAGATAGTAACGCATTTCCAACAGGGCTTTCACCTGTAGCAATCAATTGTATTGCTGCTTTTACAGCCCAACATTTATCACTAGAATGAATATTAGAGTAGTAGCTCAATAATGTTTTAGGCTCAACTAATGACCAGTCGTTAACTAATATTGTTTCTACTGTTGACGATTCAAAAAAATCTATGGTAACTCTTATTTGTTTGCCAGAATCTAGCCAATCGATTTTTTCATAGCGTCTAAAATTTTCATTACTTGGTATATGGTCGTAACGTGTCCATACTTTTTTAAAGCCTTCATGTTGTAATATAACCATCACTTTAGCAACATTTTTAGGATGTACAAAAATGTCTATATCCTTATGATCATGGGCGTGTTTATACTCTTTGTGATTTTGACGTGACATAAAATGCCAAGCCCATCCTCCTGAGATAACTACCCAATATTTTAGTTTATTCAATATGGCCAAACCATGCTCTATTCTATAGCTTGGCCATTGTTCTCCGTAGCGTTTAATATTATGATTTGCTCCCATTGCGTTCTTTTTTATTTAACAAAAATTCTACGTATCCATTCTCACAATTTTTGGTGTAAATTTCCCAATGATTTCTACCAATTCTTTTTGGTTTTTCATCACTGTCTCGATGTTTTTATAAGCCATTGGAGCTTCATCTATACCACCGCCAATTAAGGAGACATCGTACTTTTGTAATTCTTTTTTTATAGCACTTTGTGTTAATGTCATTTTGCATTGGCGCCTAGATAATACACGACCTGCTCCGTGAGATGCTGATTGTAAACTTTCAGTATTCCCTAACCCTCTTACGATAAAACCTGGCGCCGTCATTGATCCTGGAATAATGCCTAACTCTCCTTTTTTAGCAGGGGTTGCCCCTTTACGATGCACGATACATTCTTGTCCATTGACTTCTTGCTTCCAAGCAAAATTGTGATGATTGTCGATTTTCGCAATTGGTCTTACGCCAAGGCGTTTAGCAATACGTCTATGGATATCATCATGACAAGCTTTTGCATAATCACCAGCCAAATTCATAGCTAACCAATATTCTTGACCATCGTGCGTATTTAAATCTAACCAAGCTAAATGCTGTACGTGTTTTGGTAACGGACATTGCTTTGTTGCTAAATAGGTATAATGCTTTGCAATGTTTGCTCCCAATCCGCGTGACCCACTATGAGACAATACGCCTAAGTAATCCCCTAATGGCAAATCCCATTCGTTATTGATATCCAAAATGCTAATGATTCCAAATTCCACAAAATGATTTCCACCTCCAGAAGTACCTAATTGTTTGTATGCTTTATCTTTAAAGCGCTTTACAAGTGGAATATTTTTAAACTCATCACGGCTAAAAATTTCATGGTCGTGTTTAGTTTTATGAGTTTCGTACATTCCAAATTTGGTATGCTCAGATAAGATGTTTTCCAATTGATGCTTTTTACCTTTTAGATAAGAAGCATTTACAGGGTAAATGGTTAAACACATTCTACAGCCGATGTCAACACCAACTCCATAAGGGATAACAGCACCTTTTGTTGCTAAAACACCACCAATGGGCAAACCGTAACCTACATGTGCATCTGGCAATAAAGCACCAGCAACAGCTATAGGTAGTTTTAAAGCATCATACAATTGGTATTTGGCCTGATCATCAATTTCATTTTCGCCATAAATTTGAAATGGTGCTCGATGCGTATTTAGCTTTTGCTTAACTACATAAACAGGGTCTAATAAACTCTCGGCAATTTTTCCCCAAACACCATCACCTTTATAGGCTTCAGGATTTTGCAATACTTTTTTTGCTTCAGTTAATATTTTCTCTTTTTTTACTCGTTTTTGATAGCGATTAATCTGACCTAATGTCACATTAATACTGTTGTTTTTTGGAAAGCCTAATTTGATTAGATCTTTTCCGCTTAGTTTCTTTCCCATGATATATGGTCTTTAATGACATCGTTTATAGCATATTTCTTTAGTGCTTTGAGGTGTCTTTCTGTTTTTAATTTTTCTTGCCTGTGTTCATTCTCATTCCAATAGTCTTTATGTGGGTATAATGCTTCATTAACATTGTAATAACCAGATCTTAGAAGTTGCTTTTCTATATTAGCAGACTCACTAACTAAGTTTGGATCTATACGTTTTCTATGCGTTATGTAAGCTCTGGTGAATTTGATTTTATAGGCGTTTTTTGGTATACGTATATAAAATCTTGTTCGCCATTTTTTACTACAGACTCTGTATCTGTAGGGTGTACATAACTTTTGAGCTTTATAACTCAGTCTATTGTATTGTCGTTTGCTCAATGTTGGGAAATCGCGATAGATATAATAATTAGAAACATATTTAAACCATAATTTATCTGCCTCTTCTTTTGTTCTTCCCCAATAATACCTTTCGATTTTATCGAAGACCTCCTGAATAGCATCTTTGTTTTTATAGCGCTCTACATTTCTTGTTATTACAATTTCTTTGTACCAACCGTGACGTATTGGCTTGTCTAATTTTATATAGCCAAGTTCACGATTAAGTAGGCTTATTTCCCAACGCCTTGAAATGAGGCGACGGACTTCTTTTTGTCTTTGTTTCTTTATGTGTGGTGGTTTCACGACTATTTGTTTTTGATTTTTAAATCATTATTCAGTCGATTTCGACACTCACGTTTTTTAATGTTTACCGAAATCTGTTTAGAGGTTTCGGAATTGTTTAGTTCTCATTTTAATTTGTTATAGTTAAATTTCTTCGGATGTTTTGAGCCAAAACGTTTTGAAGTACAGGCATACAAAAAAGTCCGAAACGATTGGGCTTCGGACTCTTTGTATGATGAAAATAGAACTCTATCTATCAGGAAAGACGTCGCGAAGCATGTATGCTAAAGAACCTAGTTCTCTTAACATACTTTTGTTTACATATAGATTAAACATTTTACTTCGTTTTAATACTTGTTTTGTTGCAATAATGCGATGCAAATATAAAATGTATTTTTTGAAATTTCCAAACAGAAATAAGAATTAATTACCTGAAAAACAAATAGTTACACTAATTTTAGACAATAGAAAGCCTGTCCGAATTACTTCAGATTTGTAAGTCCTTGACGGTCTGATATGTAGTTAATCAAGCCACATCATTTAGGCATTGAAAAATTTTTATAAAAAAAGCGTCCAAAATTATTTATTTGGACGCTTTAGTTAGATTTTATCGTTTTATCTACACTACAAATATCTACAACAGCGCAGATTTGCGTCCTTATTATGTGCTATAAATAGATTCATATAGGTGTGTTTTTAATTCTTATAATGCGTACAAATATTGGGATTAATTTTTCAATTTTCAAAATTATTTTTTGAAACCAGAGGTTATTAATGCAATTAAGAGCTAATAGAAAACTGAATTTTAACCCCTGGTTTAATAGCTTGTTTATGTTCGATAAAAATAGAAGCACCTTTAAATTCTACTTCAATTAACCAATGATTTCCATTAAAGTATGAGGTCTTAACTATGGCTTTTAATTCGGAGGATTCAACTATTTTTAATTGATGGGCATAATAAATGTTTCTATCGATAACATTATACTCTCCAAAAAAGGAAGCTATAAGAGGTAATTTAGGGTTATTATAAAGTACTTCAGGTTTATCTTCAGCAATGATTTTTGCCTGGTCTAACACCAACATATTGTCAGCAAAACCAAGGACGTCGTTTTTGTCGTGAGACGCTACAATACAGGTGATATTATTTTCTTTTAGATATTTAAAAACATTACGTCTTAAAGACTGCTTTTTAAAATTATCGATATGACTAAACGGCTCATCTAACAATAAAAGTTCGGGAGCTTTTGCTAAAGCTCTTGCAATGGCAACACGCTGCTTTTGACCACCGCTTAGGTATTGTACTTTGGTTTTGGCAAAAGCTTCAAGTTCTACAACTTTTACTAGTTCATCAATACGGCTTTGACGTTCTTCGAGATAAAAGCGCGACAAGAATTTTCCGATATTTTCTTCAACTGTAATGTAAGGCATTAGGTCAAATTCTTGTGTAACGGATTTCATAAAATCATAGCCAATAACCAAGTTGAATTTAGGACCAAGAATTTGAAGGTCTTTCCAATATATTTCACCTTTATCTAAATCATACTCACCATAAATAAGTTTTAGTAATGTGCTTTTTCCTGAACCGCTTTCGCCAATAATAGCAAGATTTTCGCCTTTTTGAACAACGAAGGAAATGTCGTTTAAAACAATAGTCTTATCGTACGCAAAATCGATATGTTTTACTTGAAGCATACTGCAAAAATACCATTAAAAAACTGTCTGCTTTTTAATAAACAGACAGTTATGAATTTAGGTTTTTATATATTGAGATTTAATCTTTAAAATCTTCATTTGGAAGCGCTTTGAAGCCCATATTGAATAGTGTGAACCCAAAAATGTCTGCATACTGTTCAATGGTTTTACTTACTGGAGTACCGGCACCGTGACCAGCATCGGTTTCAATACGAATCAATGTTGGATTGTCGCCTGTTTGTTTTGCTTGTAATTCGGCAGCAAACTTAAAACTATGCGCAGGCACAACACGGTCATCATGATCACCCGTGGTCACCATAGTGGCTGGGTATTCAACACCTGACTTTACATTATGTACAGGAGAATATCCTTTTAGGTAATCGAACATTTCTTTACTGTCTTCAGCTGTTCCGTAATCGTATGCCCAACCAGCGCCGGCAGTAAAGGTATGGTATCTTAACATATCTAATACACCTACTGCAGGTAAGGCTACTTTCATTAATTCTGGACGTTGCGTCATAGTTGCTCCAACTAATAAACCACCATTAGATCCTCCACGAATAGCAAGGTAATCTGAAGAGGTATAATTACTTGCTATAAGATATTCGGCAGCTGCAATGAAGTCATCGAATACATTTTGTTTTTGCATTTGGGTTCCTGCATCATGCCAAGCTTTACCGTACTCGCCACCACCACGAAGATTTGGTACTGCATAAATACCACCTTGCTCCATCCAAATGGCATTAGTGATACTAAAGCTAGGCGTTAAGCTGATATTGAATCCACCATAACCATAGAGAATTGTTGGGTTTTTACCGTTTAGTTCTAAGCCTTTTTTGTGTGTAATTATCATTGGCACTTTTGTACCATCTTTTGAATTGTAAAATACCTGAGTGCTTTCGTATGCCTCAGGATTAAAATCAATATCTGGCTTACGAAACAGGTCTGATGTCCCATTTTTAATATTAAACTTATAGATGCTTCCTGGAGTTACATAATTAGTAAATGAGTAGTATAATTCTGTATCTTCTTTTTTTGCACCAAACCCACCAGCAGAACCAACACCAGGTAGTTCAACTTCTCTTATAAGTTTACCGTCATAATCGTACTGTAAAACTTTAGAAACCGCATCAACCATATATTCAGCAAAGAAGTTGCCACCACCGGTTGATGGACTTAATACGTTTTCAGTTTCTGGAATAAAATCAACCCAATTTTCAGGACTAGGATTTTCAGCATCAACAGTAACAATTTTCTGATTAGGTGCATTTAAGTTAGTAACGATATATAGCTTAGAACCAACATTCTCTATAATATATGAATCACTATCTGTATGGTCTAAAATGGTTATAAATTCTGAATTAGGCTTAGTTAAATCTTTTATCATCATTTTGTTTCCTGAAGTTGAAACTCTTGGTGTGATGATAAGATATCTATCGTCTTCAGTAACGCCACCATAGATATAGCGATGTTTTTCTTCAGGTGTGCCACCATAGACTAATTTATCGTTAGATTGCTTGGTGCCCAGCTCATGGTAGTAAACCTTATGCTGGTCTGTTTTAGCAGATAGCTCACTGCCTTTTGGTTTGTCATAACTTGAATAATAAAAGCCTTCATTTTTATACCAAGACATGCCACTAAATTTAATATCTACTAAAGTATCTTCAATAATTTCTTTAGACTCGGTATCCATGATTAAGATTTTACGCCAATCACTTCCACCTTCAGAAATAGAATATGCAAGGATTTTTCCATTTTTTGAAAAACTAGTACCGCCTAGAGAGATTGTGCCATCTTCTGTAAATGTATTTGGATCGATGAATACTTCAGCAGTTTCTGGGTCAGCATTAGTTTTATATCTGTAAATCACATACTGATTTTGAAGACCATCGTTTTTATAGAAATATGTATAATCACCTTCGATAAAAGGCGCTCCTACTTTTTCGTAATTCCAAAGTTTAGATAAACGTTCTTTTAATTTTTCACGATAAGGAATATTATCCAAGTATTCACCAGTAACACCATTTTGAGTTTTTACCCAAGCTTCTGTTTCGGCACTTCTATCGTCTTCGAGCCAACGATAAGGGTCTTTAACTTCTTCTCCAAAATAGGTGTCAGAATGTTCAATTTGTGCAGTTTCGGGGTAATTTACTTTTATTATATTTTCTTTTTTTTCGTTTTCACAAGACATAAATAATACGATTGCTAATACTAGGTACGGTATACGTTTCATGGTTTAGGCTATAATTAATTCGCCTAAAATTAAATAAAAAAGCACCTTTAGAGTTAATAAAGGTGCTTTTTTAAGATTTTTTTGACGTTGTTAAAACACTCAAAAAGCTAGACTAAATTATTAGCCACAAGATACTCGGCAATTTGTACTGTATTTGTAGCAGCACCTTTTCTTAAGTTGTCACTTACAATCCACATATTAAGCGAGTTTGGTTGTGATCCGTCGCGACGAATTCGTCCAACAAAAACGTCGTCTTTTCCGTTGGCATACATTGGCATAGGGTAAGAGTTTGTTTCTAAATTATCTTGAAGCACAACACCATCGGTATTGCTTAATAATTCTCTAACTCTGTCCAATTCAAAATCATTTTCGAATTCAATATTTACAGCTTCACTATGACCGCCAGCAGTTGGGATACGAACAGCAGTTGCGGTTACCGCAATGGTTCTATCATCCAGGATTTTTTGTGTCTCACGAACGAGTTTCATTTCTTCCTTTGTATAGCCATTCTCTTCAAAAATGTCACAATGAGGTATTGCATTTTTAGCAATTGGATACGGGTATGCCATTTCGCCATCTCTACCAGCAATCTCATTTTCTAATTGCTCTACAGCTTTAACACCAGTTCCTGAAACGGATTGGTAGGTAGAAACTACGATACGTTTTATTTTATATTCTTTATGTAGTGGTGCTAATGCCATTACCATTTGTATGGTAGAACAGTTTGGATTAGCAATAATTTTATCACTCCTTGTGAGCTGATTTGCGTTAATTTCTGGGACTACTAATTTTTTATTTTGATCCATTCGCCAAGCAGACGAATTATCAATAACTGTAGTACCAGCTTCTGCAAATTTTGGCGCCCATTCTAGAGATGTGCTTCCACCTGCAGAAAACAAAGCGATATCAGGTTTTTGGGATATGGCATCAGGTATACTAATGACTTTAATAACACCATCTTTATATTTAATTTCCTTACCAACTGATCGCTCAGAGGCTACCAATAGTAGCTCGTCGTGTTGAAAATTACGTTCTTCTAAAACTTTAAGCATTACTGTGCCAACAAGTCCAGTAGCGCCAACAATAGCTATCTTCATCTTCTTCTATTAAAAATTTGACTTCAAATGTAGGTATTTATGTCATTGAAGAATTAAAAAAATTACAAAAAAAGAACCGCTTCACACATTGAAGCGGTTTTGTTAAAAATATGTAATGTAGCGGTAGCTATATTATTTTTTTAATGCATCTCTGATTTCGGTTAATAAATCGATTTCAGATGGTCCTGCTGGAGCTTCAGGAGCAGGCTCTTCTTTTTTCTTCATTTTGTTGATGCCCTTGATAAGCATAAACATTACAAAAGCAACAATGATGAAGTCTAATAAATTAGTGATAAAATCACCATAAAGGACTGCTACTTCGCCAACTTTTTCACCAGCATCATTTAGCGCACCCTCTTTAACGATCCACTTAAGATCTTTAAAGTTAGTGTCGAAAATTAAACCGATAAGCGGAGAAACGATACCTCCGGTAAATGCCGTCACAACCTTATTGAAAGCGGCACCCATAACAAATGCAACAGCAATATCTACGAGATTGCCTTTCATTGCAAATTCCTTAAATTCTTTTAACATTGTAAAGGGTTTTTTATAGTTAGTATTACGTTAGTGAGACACTAATTTACTCAAAATAGTCACACTTAAAAATTTGAAACCCATTTATTTACTGACAACTCGACTTACCCTTTGAGAAATAGCCGTTAATATTTCGTAGGAAATAGTATTTGCAGATTCTGCTAAATCTGATGCTTTAAAATTATCATCGAACACTATAACTTCATCACCTTCTTTACAATCTATGTTGGTGATATTTATCATTATCATGTCCATACACACATTACCTATTATTGGTGCTTTTTGGCCATTAACGATGACATAGCCATTTTCGTTTCCGTAGCTTCTAGACACACCATCAGCATGACCAATAGGGATCGTCGCCGTTTTTTCAAATCCTTTGGCCTTGTAAGCTCTATTATAACCAACGGATTCGTCCTTTTCTATTAAATGAATTTGAGAAATGATAGATTTTAAACTTGCCATTGGCTTGAGGTTTTTGTCTTCTTTTGCTGAGTTTCCAAAACCATACAACCCAATACCGCATCGCACCATATCAAAATGGGCTTGAGGATAGTTTATAACACCAGAGGTATTACACATATGTAACCACGGCTTATAACCCATTTTAGATTCAAAGTCATTAGAAATCTTATTGAAATCCTCTATCTGTATTAATGTAAAATCGCGTTCTTTCTCATCCTCACTAGCAGCCAAATGTGAAAACAATGATTTAACTTTTATAGCCGTAGTACTTTCTAATTGGGAACTTATAAAATCAACATCATTATGCCAAAAGCCTAAACGGTTAAGTCCGGTATTAAATTTAATATGAACAGGATAATCGTTTTGTTTTTCTTGCTCAGCAGTCTTTACAAACTCTTTTAGAATTCTTGGACTGTACAAGCTAGGTTCTAAACAGCGTTCAATTATGGTTTTAAAGTTCGCAACTTGAGGGTGAAGTACTAATATGGGTTTTGTAATTCCGGCATCTCTGAGGTTTACACCTTCTTTAGTGTAAGCTACGGCAAAATAATCTACCTCAAGAGATTGGAGGTGTGTGGCGATTATTTCAGAATCACTACCATAAGCAAAAGCCTTGACAACAGCCAAAAATTTGGTTTCAGGCTTTAATTTAGATTTTAAATAGTTATAGTTATGCGTAAGCGCATTTAGATCAAGTTCTAAGATGGTTTCTTGCGCTTTAGGCATCAGAATTCTTTTGTTTTGTAGATACTTCTTCAGCATCTTTAACCTTCATCTGTCGTAATTTTTCGCGAAGCATACACTTATAAAACGCAGCTCGGCTCAGAGGCTCGTATTCATCGACTTCACCAAGTAATACAAGGTCGTCACTTTTAGCTTTTCTGTAGCTGTATTGTGCTAGATTTCCTGTTTTTGTGCACACCGCATGTACTTTAGTAACATATTCTGCAGTTGCCATTAAATAAGGCATTGGACCAAATGGGTTGCCTTTAAAATCCATATCTAGACCGGCAACAATAACACGAACACCTTTGTTCGCTAAGTCATTACAAACACTTACAATTTCGTCATCAAAAAACTGAGCTTCATCTATACCGACCACATCACAACCATCTGCTAATATAGGTATGTTGGCCGCTGCAGGTACTGGCGTAGATCTAATTTCGTTAGCATCATGCGATACAACTTTATCTTCATCGTAACGCACATCTACGGCCGGTTTAAAAATTTCAACTTTTTGTCTGGCAAATTGAGCGCGTTTTAATCTGCGAATAAGTTCCTCAGTTTTCCCAGAGAACATCGACCCACAAATCACCTCAATCCACCCAAATTGTTCTTTATGATTTACTGTATTTTCAAGAAACATTTCGTAATTTTAGCACTAAAACGTAGTCATAATTCGTTTGTATAAAGGTCAATCAAAAAAATTAAAAATCAAAAGTAAAATTGATGAAATGAACATAAAGAAATTATCTCAACAAATTGAAGTGTTGTGATATAGTTTTTTATATCAATTCCTGAATATGAAGAAATTTTTAGTTTCTTCTTTTACTACTAAAAATTTAGAATAGATGAAAAAGAAATTAGAATCAGAATTAATTAGTATAGCTCATAGGATTCTAAAGTTAACCGGTAAAGAAGACGTTAATCGTATGCACGAAGAAGTTGCGGCGTTATACGAAAAGTTAACGGTTTTAAAATTTGCTCAAGAAAACTTTGAAGAGAATTTACCAACTATTGGTAACGATTCGTCGTTTTTTGAAATGCTAGACACTGCTTTCAACAATAAGATTAGTGACAACATAGAGGTGGAAAATAAAGTTTATGTTAACCTTGACGAGCGTGAAGATGATGGCATTATCGAGCCAGTGATGAATAAGATTAAAGACATGGTTGCTTTTATGCCTGAGGAGACTGAGGCTGAAGAAACAAAAGAAGTTAAAGCAGCATCGAACGGGCAAGCTAAAACGATAGAATTTGAAACCATAACTCAAGATTTTAAAGATTTACCAGAATTTGAACCTATAGAAGAAGCGCAAAAAAGAGAAGCTGAGCAAAAGGTGAAATCTTTAAATGATAAACTAAAATCTGGAGGATTACAAATAGGGCTTAATGATAAAATAGCATTTGTTAAGCACCTGTTTGATGGAAAGACCGAAGATTATGAGCGCGTAATCTCTCAAGTAAATACCGCTACAAGTTTGCAAGAAGCGCAAGATTTTATTCATCAATTAGTAAAACCAGATTATAACAATTGGGACGGCAAAGAAGAATACGAAGAGCGTTTTCTTGAAATTGTTGAAGGGAAATTCAATTAATACATGCGTGTAAAACAAGTTATTTATTGGATTACAACCCTAGTCTTGTGTGGAATAATGCTGTTTTCTGCTTCGATGTATTTTACAAAAACAGAAATGGTAAAAGGCTTTTTTGAAAGTTTTAATTACCCTACTTATATCGTCATTCCGTTAGCTGTTTTAAAAGTATTAGGTATAGTCATGATTTTATGGAGACAGAGCAAATGGTTAACAGAATGGGCTTATGCAGGTTTCTTTTTTGACTTGGTTTTAGCAACAGCAGCACATTATCATGCGGGTCATGACCTTATTGGGTTTTCGCTTTATGGCTTAATTGTGATACTTCCATCGTACTTTTTAGGAAAGCATATTAGAGATTAGATACGAATTAAAAGATTACCGCTTTCGCGGAAAGTAAGCATGAGTAAACTCTACCTTGTACCAACACCAATCGGGAATCTAAAAGATATCACCTTCAGGGCTATCGAGGTTTTAAATGAGGTTGATTTAATCTTAGCCGAAGACACACGTACATCAGGCAAACTTCTTAAGCATTTCGAAATTTCAACACAAATGCAAAGTCATCACATGCACAATGAGCATAAAACAGTTGATGGTTTAGTTGAAAAACTAAAGTCAGGAGTGTCTATAGCAGTTATTAGCGATGCCGGAACACCTGCAATATCAGATCCTGGATTTTTGTTGGTTAGAGCTTGTGTTGAGCATCATATTGATGTAGAGTGCTTGCCAGGTGCAACAGCATTTGTTCCAGCACTTGTAAATAGTGGCTTACCAAACGATAAATTTGTTTTCGAAGGCTTTTTACCCGTAAAGAAAGGGCGCCAAACCCGCTTAAAGTTATTGGCTGAAGAAACACGTACGATGATGTTTTACGAAAGCCCACATAAGCTTATAAAAACACTTACCAATTTTTGTGAATATTTTGGCGAAGACCGAAAAGTATCAGTGTCTAGAGAGCTTACAAAGCTATATGAAGAAACGATTCGAGGTACAGCTAAGGAGGTTTTAGAACATTACACCAATAAGCCGCCAAAAGGCGAGATTGTTATAGTGGTTGGTGGTAAAAATTGACACGAATTTCTCGAATTAACACGAAGCGATTAGTGAGAACTAATGTAATTTGTGTCTAACCAAGTTCAATTTATCTAGGGTTATGTCTGTAAAAGTTTAAGTGAAAGAGTTACTCCACAATATCAGCCAATGTACTATTTGTAAAGACCATTTGCCTTTAGGTCCAAGGCCAGTTGTTACTGGGCATATAAAATCTAAAATTATAATTATAGGTCAAGCGCCAGGTACTAAAGTACATGCTTCAGGAATACCTTGGGATGACCAAAGTGGCAAAAAACTTAAAGAATGGCTAGGTGTTACTAACGCGCAATTTTACAATACCGAGAATTTTGCTATTGTACCAATGGGTTTTTGTTACCCGGGCAAAGCCAAAACAGGCGATTTACCACCACGACCAGAATGCGCACCTCAATGGCACGATTTACTGCTTAAAGAAATGCCTAATGTTGCCCTTATTATTTTAATTGGCACTTATGCACAGAAGCACTATTTAAAAGACAAAGCTAAAAGAACATTAACTGAAACTGTTGGCGAATATAAAAGCTATTTGCCCATGTATTTTCCTATTCCACATCCGTCACCTACAAATCGATTTTGGCGTGCAAAAAACCCCTGGTTTGAAGAATTGGTAGTACCTGAGTTGAAAGAAAGAATAAAAGAAATCATATAAAAACCTCACCATTTCTGATGAGGTTTATCTTATAATTTAGATTCCTGTTTTCACAGGAATGACAATTTAATACTTACTTCCATCATGCTTTCCGCTTTCCCAACCGTGTTTACCAAGGTATTGGTCAGCACTTTCAACAGCACCGGTTTCAATATCAGTTCCCATACTATCGTTCCATCGATTGAGGTAACCAAATAAAGAAATTACACCAAGCATCTCAACAATCTCGCCTTCATCCCAATGCTCGTACAGGCGTTTTTTAATATCAGCATCTACAGCATTTGGCACTAAGGATGCAGCTAAACTAAAGTCTAAAGCAGCGCGTTCAGCATCAGAAAATGCGGGATGTGTTTTGTATTCCCAAATGTTATCTAGTTGTTCTTGTTCTGCACCATAACGCTCAGCAGCTCTAATAGCATGAGCCTGGCAATAACGACAACCAGTAGCATTACTACTTACCCAAGCAATCATACGTTTTAATGCAGAAGTTACGCGACCTTCATTAGCCATAACGGCTTTATTTAAGTTGATAAATGCTTTACTAATTGCAGGTCTGCGTTGCATTGTAAGTACAGAATTTGGACAAAACCCAAGAGTCTCGTTAAAGAATTCTGCTAGTTTTTTGGTTTCTAAATCATGTTCCGGAGATAACGGAGTTACTAATGCCATAGTCTAAAAATACTTAAAATTTCAAGTGTCTAAATTAATTAAAGTCCTTCGGCATTACAAACTAAACTTTAATACGTTTTTATCCATTTTTACTTAGTAACTTTAGGCACTCATAACGTATTAACTTTAAAGAAATGGCAGATAAAATCACTACGCACTGGAAAGGCGGTTTAACCTTTGAATCAGATAACCCAAGTGGAAAAACCGTTGTCATGGACACTAATATTGAAGGGCAAGATGAACGTTTTGGTCTTTCGCCAAAGGCTATGATGCTATCTTCTTTAGCAGGTTGCTCCGCTTTAGATGTTATTTCAATTTTGGATAAAATGAATGAGGAAATTGATGATTTTAAAATCGAAGTTTCGGGTGAGTTGACGGATGAGCATCCAAGATACTACCATTCAGTTGTTGTAGAATATCATTTTTATGGTTCGGATTTAAATAAAAAGAAGTGCGAACGTGCTGTAAATCTATCAGTAGAAAAGTACTGCGGTGTTATGGAAATGTTTAGACAATTTGCTAAGATAGAAACAAGCATATTTTATCATATTGCCACAAAGAGATAGTAAATAAATATATGCGTTGGACGCTTAAACCAAAACCAGAGACTTCAAAAATTGAGGCCTTAAAAGAAGCACTTCAAGTTGACGATATTGTTGCTATTTTATTATTGCAACGTGGCATTGAAACTTATGATGCCGCAAAAACATTTTTCAGACCTAGTTTAGACCATTTGCACGATCCATTCTTAATGAAAGATATGGATAAGGCTGTAACACGAATTGAAACTGCTATTTCAAAAGGCGAAAACATTTTGGTTTATGGCGATTATGATGTTGATGGCACAACATCAGTGGCGTTAATGTCATCGTATTTAAAAACAAGAATTGATTCTGTAGCGACTTACATTCCAGACCGATATGATGAAGGTTATGGGATTTCTTATAAAGGCATTGACTTTGCTCACGATAATGACTTCTCATTAATTATTGCTTTAGATTGTGGTGTTAAAGCGGTCGATAAAATTGCTTATGCAACAGAAAAAGGCATTGATTTTATAGTCTGCGACCACCATAGACCAGGAGAGGAACTTCCTGATGCAATAGCTATTTTAGACCCTAAACGCGAAGACTGTGAATATCCTTATAAAGAGCTTTGTGGATGTGGTGTTGGGTTTAAATTAATTTCGGCTTTAGCATCAAAAGAAGAACAAAGTGTTGAGGAATTAGTTGAGTATCTCGATTTGGTTGCTACGGCTATAGGTGCAGATATCGTTCCCATGACAGGCGAAAATAGAGTACTGGCTTACTTTGGTTTGCAAGTTATCAACGCTAATCCTAGACCAGGAATGAAAGCAATCATTACTGAGGTAAAAAAAGATGAGCTAAGCATTACAGATGTAGTATTTATTCTTGCGCCAAGAATTAATGCTGCTGGTAGAATGAAACATGGTAATCATGCCGTGACCCTTTTAACTGAAACCGATTTTAATCTCGCTGCCGAATATGCTATTGATATTAATCAGTACAACACAGATAGAAGAGAAGCCGATAAGCGCATTACAGAGGAGGCTTTACTACAAATTGAAGAAAAAAACGAGCAAGATAGATTTACAACCGTAGTTTATGATGAAGAATGGCACAAAGGTGTTATTGGCATTGTAGCGTCGCGACTTACAGAAACCTATTATAGGCCAACTTTAGTATTTACTAAAAGTGGAGACAAGTTAGCAGCTTCTGCACGCTCTGTAAAAGGATTTGATGTGTATAATGCTCTCGAAGCTTGTAGTGAATATATCGAACAATTTGGTGGGCACAAGTATGCGGCTGGATTAACATTATTACCTGAAAACTATAAGGCTTTTAAGGCAAAATTTGAAGAGGTTGTTAAGGATACAATTGAATCTAAATTATTGACCCCAGAAATTAGCGTAGATTTAGAAATTAACCTTAATAGAATTGACAATAGGTTATATCGAATCATTCGTCAATTTGCACCTTTTGGACCTGGTAATATGACACCAGTATTTATGACCCAAAACGTAAAAGACACTGGTTGGGGGAAATGTGTTGGTGAAGATGATAAGCATTTACGATTTACTGCTACACAAACAGGCACAGAAAATATTGTGTCTATAGCCTTTGGTTTGGGAAAAAAAATAGACCTTGTTAAAAACCAAAAACCGTTTGATATAGCTTATACTATTGACGAAAACCATTGGAATGGTAATGTGAGTTTACAATTAAAATTAAAAGATTTAAAAGCTTAGTATTTTGCAGAAAAACGACCCATATGCAGCGCTTAGATTCAAAGAGTTTAAGATTTTTTTGTTGGCACGCTTTGCTTTAGTATTTGGTTGGTCTATGCAATTTGTAGTTATTGAATGGCAAGTGTATGCTATGACTAATGACGAATTAAGTCTTGGTATTATAGGTCTTTGCGAGTTTATTCCTGCGTTTTTCCTAGCGCCTTTTGCTGGGCATATTGCAGATCGAAAAGAAAAGCGAAACCTCTTTTTAACCTGTATCTCACTATTTTCTCTAATAAGTTTCGGGTTGTTTTGGTTGACTTCAAACAGTGTTGAGTCTTCATGGGAGACTAATACTATTTTATTTGGTATTTATGGATTAGTCTTTTTTGGTGGTGTATTAAGAGCATTTTTCGGCCCAACTATATTTTCGCTTATCGCGCTTTTAGTTCCAAAAAGCGCTTATCCTAATGCCGCAACATGGAGTAGCAGTACATGGAAAGGTGCAGCCGTTTTTGGTGCATTGTGTGGTGGGTTTTTAATTGCATGGATAGGTGTTAATTATACACTTGGAATTATCTTTTTGTTAGTTGTCATTGCATTATTGCTTGTTTTTAGAATTGGCATAAAACCTATTTTAAACAAAAAAACCAATGAGTCTGTAAAAGAGAGTTTAAAAGTTGGATTAAGATTTGTGTTTAACGATAAAGTGGTTTTAGGTGCTTTAACTCTAGATATGATTGCTGTTTTGTTTGGTGGTGCTGTAGCCATATTTGCTGTATTTGCAAAAGATATTTTAGATGCAGGACCTAAAGGATTTGGTATATTAAATGCGGCATTATCTTCGGGTAGTATTATTACCATGCTAGCTACGACCTATATTCCTATTACAAAAAGCACAGGTAAGAAGCTATTGGTTTCGGTATTTGGCTTTGGTATTTGTATGATAATTTTTGGGGCTTCAAAATTAATGTGGCTTAGCGTTTTAGCCTTATTTTTTTCTGGTGTTTTCGACGGAATCTCTATGGTAGTGCGACAAACCATTTTACAATTAAAAACACCTGATGAAATGCGAGGTAGAGTTGGTGCTGTTAATTCTATGTTTGTGGGTTCTTCAAATGAACTAGGTGCTCTTGAAAGCGGAATAGCTGCACGAATTTTTGGTGCACCATTAGCTGTAATGCTTGGAGGCACTGTAACACTTATTACTGTTATTGTAATGAGTATTAAAAACAAACAACTTAGAAGGTTAGACTTACAAGATGACATTGAGAACCACCAGTCATAGAAATTCTGAAATACTTTCTACTTTATTTATTGAGGAAACTTTATATTTATTCCACTAAAATCTTCCCTCAATATGAAAAAGCTATTGATTTTTATTCTTGTAGTAATCCTCCTTTTGTTCGCATACAACAAATACGATGATTATAAACGTTATCATCCTGAAAGTACTAATTATAATATAAGTGAAGCGATTGACATCAATTATCACAATCAAGAACTGCTTTTCAAGTATTACGAAGCTGTAGAAAGCTTAAATAGTTACAGAACAATGCAATGGTCAGCAAATAGCATCGATGCAGTACACCCAGAAGATGAAGATGAACAAACTAAAGTCGTAGTTAATGAATATGCAAAGAAGTTGGCTAAAGTTAAATTTTATGAAGCCAAGCTAAAAGCCTCAAAAGACTTTAAAGATAAGGGCTTGAACAATGAAGACATAAAGCACTTAGAACATACAAACACTACAATTGAAGCTTACAAAAAGGAAAAACAGCACAACACTTTTAAGACCAAGATGTTAGACAACTTCCCTAGTCTTACTATAAGAATAGGTCAAAAAAGCGCTTATATCTATGAGGTTCAAAAGCTACTAAAAGCTCAGGGATATGAGATGCCCATTGATGGTGTTTTTAGAAATATAACTTCAGACGCGCTTAAAGATTTTGAAGCTAAAAACAATCTGTTTCCTGATGGGTTATTAGATAGAATGGACTTAGAGGCTTTATTGGATAAGTAGACTATTTATAAGTTTCTAAACTCATAGTTTCGCCGTCAAATACTCCATAGGTAAAGTACTGAATCCAGTCACCAAGATTAGTATATTTTGAAGTTTCACTTAGATCAATTTCTAAAGGCAGGTGGCGATGACCAAACACAAAATGGTCTCTGTGTTTTTCTTCTAATTTTTTCTTGCTGTATTGCACTAACCACTCATTCTCTTCTCCTAGAAACTTGGCATCATCATCTCCAGAAATGAGTTTGTTTTTGACCGAAAAGTATTGCGCTATTCGCATACCTATATCTGGATGACCCCAACGAAACAACCAATTAAAAAATGGACTTTTAAACACCTTTTTCATGCGCTTATAACCCTTATCTCCAGGACCTAATCCATCACCGTGGCCGATAAAGAAAGTAGTGGTATTAAAAGTAAATTCTTGGGGTTTATGAAACACAGGAATATTGAGTTCTTCTTCAAAATAACCATTCATCCATAAATCATGATTACCAACAAAGTAATATATAGGAATCCCAGAATCGCTAATTTCGGCAAGCTTACCTAAAACTCTTGTAAAACCTTTTGGGATTACCGTTTTATATTCGAACCAAAAATCGAATAAATCACCAAGCAGAAAGATGGCTGCCGCATCTTGTTTAACCTCATCTAGCCAAGCCACAAATTTCTTTTCACGCGGACGTGAAGCTTCTAATGTTGGAGCACCAAGGTGATTGTCTGAAGCAAAATAAACGCTTTTACCGTTTAGAATTTCTATGTGATGAGGGTTATCCATTATCTGAAGCATACCATTCAGCATAACTGGTAGCTGTTTCTTGTAGCTTTAAACTATGAAGTTTTATGTTTTCTGGTAAGCGTTTTTTAATCTTTTTAGCAAAGTCAATAACCATCATTTCAGTAGTTGGTTGATAGTCAACTAATAATATATGATGCTCTCTATCCATTAGTTCTTTTGCTAACTCTAGATGAGGTGTGTTTTTATTAAATATCATAGAGTGGTCAAAAACATCTACGATCTCTTCATTTACAATTCTTTTGAGGTCACCAAAGTCTATTACCATACCATGCTTTACATTCGATGTGTCTAATATAGGTTCACCAATTACCGTGACAAATAAGTGGTAGCTATGCCCATGAAGGTTTTTACACTTACCATCATAACCATAAAGCGCATGACCGGCTTCAAAAGAAAACTGTTTTGTAATACGAATGTTGCTCATTAACGTTTTTTGTTTCGGTTGTAAAAATAAATTACAATAAGCACTAATCCTAAAATTAGAAATAATCCGTTTCCACCTAAAAAGTTAAGAATATCCATAAATGCTCTTTAATATTGATTATCAATCAAATTTAAGTGTTTTGTACTGGTAACGTAACAATTTTTCTGAATTTTATAATTAATGGAATGCCACGTGCAATAATCCAAAAGGTAAAGGCTATAAAAATACCATAGAGCTTAAGATTGTTATAATCACACAGGTATAAAATTGGGATGAAGACTAATAGGGTTGAAAACAATAATACATTTCTTAAATATTTCATTCTACCCATACCTTTAAAAACGCCATCAAAAATAAAGGCTAAAGCACATAAGGGTTGCATGGCTAGTACTATCCAAAAGACTTTGTAAAATTCTTTAAGCACTAACTCATCATTAGTAAAAAGGCGTCCAATAGGGTCGTAAAGTAAAGCCCCAGTTAACGCTAATATCATTCCTATAACAATACCATATTTAATAAGCTTAGAGCTAAGGTCTAGTAGAGTCTTATAATCTTTTGCACCTAAAAGTTTTCCAGATAAAATATTTCCGGCGCTTGCATAACCATCAATAAGGAATGCTCCTAAAAACCATAAGTTAATCCCAATTGTGTATGCTGCAATGTATGTTGCGCCATATTTTGTAGCGAAGCTTGTTCCAAAATATAAGGCTACATTCAAAGCAATGGTTCGCACAAATAAATTCAAAATCATGAGAATAAATCGCTCAATTTCAGGATTGAAAGGCAGCTTTAAACGTAACGAGATATCTGTTTTCTTAAGCAAATAATAAGCAGATAAGCCACCCATAACTAGCTGGGCCGCAACACTTGCATAAGCCGCACCACTAATATGCATTGCAGGGACTATACCTTCAATTCCATACACCAAGACCACATCTAGAATGATATTGATCACGGCTCCTGAAATTGCAATTAACATTGGATAATAGGTGTTTTGTAACCCTCTAAAGGTCCCAAAAACCGCAATTGTAAATAGAGTAAAAGGAAATCCAAACACTCTTATTTTATAGTAATCAACACTGTAATCTAATATTAAATCCGAAGCATTATAAAGTTTAAATATTTGGTTTGCAAATGGGTATGTAAACAGTATGATGAGAATACTTAAACTTGTTATTAAAAAAATAGCTTGAGCAGGGAGATTTTTTACTGCTTCTAATTTGTCGGCTCCTAAATATTGTGATACAATAGATGAAATTGCACTACGTGTTTGCCCTAAAACCCAAATAAGCATAGACAAAAATGTCGTTACAATACCAACAGCTGCAAGAGACTCGGTGGCATTAAGATCCATATTGCCAATGATCGCTGCATCAGTTAAAGATAATATAGGTTCAGAAACACCAGAGATTAGTGCCGGTATTGCTAATTTATTTATTTGTTTAAGGGTTATTTTTGAACTCAAAGTACCAATTCGTAACAGTGAAAAGGATATTCACTTTGTTTTGGAAAGAAAATATCGCCTAACTTTTTATAGCCACGAAGTTCGTAAAACTTTTGGTTTCTTTTGTTCTGCGAAAAGGTATCTAATCTAATCGAGGTATAGTTATTATCTATGGCATATTGTTCAGCAAAATTCATGAATTGCCGCGCATAACCCTGCCCTTGCAATTCTGGGTGAATTGCTAAACGATGTATGTAAATGTTGTTTTCGTTATCTGTAAGCCATGTTATAGGAATATATTCATCATCCATGTACGTAGAAATAACAATCGTGCCTTTGACTATATTATTTAATTCTAGTACATAAAGTTCATCTCGTTTAATGTCATTTTCAAAAGCCGCTCGAGAAGGATAATAGTCATTCCATTGAAAAATACCATTAGCAATCATGGCTTTAGCGCAAGCTTTTGTCATATTTAATATTGCATCTACATCTTCTTTTATAGCTTTCCGAATCATTTAGAATGTGTACTTTTGTGGTTTAAATAAGACTATCATGAAAAATATTTTAGTTCCTGTTGGGTCATCAAAAAATGCAAAATCTCACTTACAATTTGCTGTAGATTTTGCTAAAGCATTTGGCGCTAAGTTATATGTGGTTCAAATATATAACGTTTATACCAAAGCAGGAACCATGATTAAAGTAGATCATATTATAGAACGAGAGTCCAAAACCTTTTTAGAATCTCACGTATCGTCTATTGACACGAAAGATGTAGAAGTTATTACAAGAACTTTTAAAGGAAAACTAGTTGACACCATCGAAAAAGTCGCGGAAGATTTAAATATTGATTTAGTAATCCTTGAGCCAAGAACCAACTCTATAAAAGATGAGGTTTATTTGGGTAAAACATCTGGAAAGATTGTAAAGCGAACACAAATACCAGCATTAATTGTACCTGAGGGCTACCACTATAAACCAATTGTTAAGATTTTGATGGCTACAAAATCTGCAGTGATAAATAAAGAAGGTGCTTTAAAGCCTTTGACAGCTATTAAGGACCAATTTAAAGCTATTGTAAACCTGTTATTAGTAAAGACAACATCCTATGAAGAAGGCGACTTTGCGGTTAATGATGAACTAGACACCATAATAACTAACATCACTGAAGCCGAAAGCCCAACTACGTTTCAGGCCGTTTTACAGCATCATCAATCTAATTACCCAGATATGCTTTGTGTTGTAAGACGACAAAGAGGGTTTTTCTCTAAACTTTGGGAAGATGATGTAATTTTAAAAAGAGACTTCCATAGTACTGAAACACCAGTACTGGTATTAAGCGGATTAAAATAATGGGGCATTAGCTCAGCTGGCTAGAGCGCTACGCTGGCAGCGTAGAGGTCATCGGTTCGACTCCGATATGCTCCACTATTTACAGTTTATATTTTATTCAAGGATTTTTCAAGACAAAAAAATCGATTACTGATTTTGTGACAATCTGAAGCTCAGGTGAAAGTGTATCTTTTTCCCAAGGCTGTTTTACATTAAACACGTGGTCAGCGTTTTTTATAATTTCTAATTGGCTTACAGGGTTCCATTTGTTTAAGGCATATGCTTCATCTATTAAAACAGAAGTATCGTTGTCTCCATGTATGATTAAATGCGGGATTTTTAATCGCTTTTCAGCAGATTCTATATGTAATCGGGCTTCATTTGCTTTAAAATCTTCGTAGAATTGGTAATAATGCGGCATTTGCTGCTTTGTTCTACCATTAAGAACGTACTTGACTCCACTTTCTTTCCAAGTTTTTAAATCGCCAATAGTCGCAGTTCTTTTCCCAAAATCGCAAACACTAGCTAAGGTAATTAGCTTTTTAACTCTAGAATCTTCGGATGCTTTTAAGATTGTAATTCCACCACCACGACTATGACCAAGTAAATTAATATTGGTTTCATCTACATTTGTGTCATCTTCAAAAGTACTTTGAACCCAATTAATAACATCGTTTAAGTCATCTAGCTCTTTAGTATAGTTGTTGTTACCAAAAGCCTCTAAATCTGGAAAATCAATCGGATTGTCTACTGTACCACCATTATGCGAGAAATTAAACTTTATAAAGCAGAAGCCAGCTTCAGCTATGGTTTTCGCCATTAGATTCCATGCACCCCAATCTTTAAACCCTTTATAACCATGGCAAAAAACCACAATAGGACGATGATTACCGTTTTGGGTTGAAAACACATCAATTAATATTGGTTTTTTGTTTGTACGTTCTAAAATGATATTCTTTTCAATAAGCATTAGTCTATTTCTTTTTCAATAAAATCTATATCAGAATTGCAAATTTCGGTTATTAGGGTTTTTAGTTGAGTTTCAAAGGCATGTAATATATCTTCTGTAATTATTTGGTTTTTAGATCTACTTGTAGCAGTTTCTTTTTTACCAAATTTTAAAAATCCTTGCTTTAGATTTTTAAAGGAAATAATTCCGGCCTCAACCGGGAGCTGTACTTTATTTTGTTTTTGCAGCATATAGGTGTAGCATAACACTTGAAAGGATTTACTGTATTTATTATAATCGGTTATTAAATCATCCCATTCCACAACTTCAACCTTGTTTTGTTCTACTTTCCCAGATTTATAATCTATTATTCTGGTGATGCCATTAAACTCATCAATGCGGTCGATTTTTCCTGTAAGATTAACATTAAAATTTAAGCCTTCAATAGTAATAGGAGTAGTTTCTTCGGCTTCAATTGCCAAAATTTTTATTTCATTACCTGCTTTAAGAGCTTCAATTTCAGAATTTATGAAGTTTGAAATATAGCGTTTAGCAATTTCAAAGATTATAAGGTTTTTACCTTTTGTGAAATCACCTTTTTTAAACTCTATTTTAAAATTTTGGGTAACGCTTTTATGGATGGAAGATTTCATTTTATTGAGATCATCAATTTTTAAAATCTCACCTTCTAATGGCTTATAGAAATCTTCCAGAGTATGATGTATAATTGTTCCTAAAGTATTAGCAGCGACAGTTTCTTCAACTTCCTCAGGGTTTTTAACACCAAGAATCTTTTCAAAGTAAAAATCTACGGGGTTTCTCATATAATTCGTTAAGGATGAAGGCGAAAACCCCTTTTCTGAAAACTCTTTGAGTTTTTCTAAGACCTCAGAACTTTTTTGAATTACTGTAAGTTGTTTTTTTGTTTTTGGGATATTGGGAGACACTACTTGATGATTAAGGTTGTGAATCCCTTCAACTTCGAGTTGAGTAATAAACCGACTTTTTTCACCACCTTTTAGTGCATCCACTTCTGTGTTATAAATAAGGTAAACGTTTTTTGCTCTTTGAATTAGACTATAAAAGTGATAGGTATAAACCGCATCTTTTTCTTTGTATGTAGGAAGATTATTTTCAATTTTTATATCAAAAGGAATAAAGGAATTGTTTGTTTTACCACTAGGTAAGATACCTTCATTTACAGAAGTAATAATAACTGTTTCAAAATCTAGAACTCTTGACTCAAGCATACCCATAATTTGCAAACCATCTAAAGGCTCTCCTTGAAAATCTAGTGTTTCAGTACTTAAAAGTTCTTTGTATATACTATGTAAAGTTGAGATGCTTGAGATATATTTATATTTCGTATTAAGATTGGATATCTCATTAAACAAAACATTAAAGCGGTATAGATATTCGAGCTCAAGAGGTTTGAATGTGTCTCCAATACCTTCTTTAATTGTATAAATCAATTTTAAGCAGGTATCGATACTTTTAGATATAGATTCTCCCCAATTACTAAAAAGTAAGTTTAATAATACTGTGTCAGTATCTTCAGAAAACTCTAATAAGTTATCTTTAGTAAGATATGTGATGTTGTTTTTGTGTAGTGCTTGTATGATGGCGGTTCTTGACTTTAGCACATAATTAAGCATTTGATGCGATAATATCTTAATGACATCTTTATAGTAAAATCTACTTGAAGGAAGCTTATGTATTCTGAATAAATCATCGAATAACGATGCTAACGGAACGCTGCTTAGTTTTAGACCCATTGTAACATTTATAGGGCCAACAGTTTTGGGTAAAGAATTTAATATAGGAGTTAATAGAAGTTCATCTCCTAAGACTATAGCTGTATTATTTAAGCTTTTAGAGTCTTGTATAAGCGTATGTATTAGATGACCTACATATTTACTTTGCCCGATAGCTTTGGGACAACCAACTATGTTTATGGATTTCTTAGTTGCATAATTATCTACAATCCAATTAAAATTATTTTGTTCAAAATAGCGCCAATTGGATTTGTATTGGCTTGTAAAAAAACCAGCACTATGGATGGGGTTATTAATAAAAGAGGTGTCAATATTCCAATAAATTAGCCCTAAATTATTTTGAAGAAGCTCTTGGATGATATGTTCTTCAGATTTGTTTAGCGCATTAAAACCAAGAAAAACGTGAATCTTAGTCGTGTTTTGAATATAAGACTCTAAATGCTCTATTGCTTCTCTATATATTAAACCTTGATAGGCAAAATCGTCTATCAGCAGATGCTCACTTAGCTTATTGTAATATTCTTTGAGGTTTTTCCAAAAATCAAGAAATTTTTTGGTTAACTCTGTTTGTTCTTCTTGAAATGACCAGTGATTTAACTCTTGAACAGCAGATAGATAATCAAATATATTGTTAGTAGGTATTAAGTAGCGATCAATTTCGTTAAAATCTTGAAGCACTATATTTGCCCATTTTGAAAAACTTTCGAAGGGTTCTAATTGGGCTGGATTGGTTTCAACTTTATAGACTTCATAAAACTTAAACAAAAGCTCTACACCACTAATTTGGGTTAATTGAGATAAATACTGAACAAAATCTTCTATGCTAATGATATCTGGAGCAAAAGAAGTTTTGTTAATATATTTATGGAGCTCACTCCTTAAAAAAACGCCTGCTCTTTTACTTGGAAGTATAAATACTAACTGTGAAAAGTCTAAGTCTTTAGACTTTAAATCATTTAGAACATCGTTTATGAAAATAGGCATTGCTAAAAATAAAAAACACTTTGGAAATCCAAAGTGTTTTAAAAGTATATCTTATTAAATAAAATAAGGCTTAATTTACGAGAATAATTTCTACACGCCTGTTTTGTTTTCTTCCATCAGGTGTTCTATTATCTGCTATTGGCTTATCTTCTCCATAACCAGCAGATGATAGTCTTGATCTATCAATTCCGCTTAAAATTAAATAATCTCGTACTGCAGATGCTCTTTCTTCAGAGAGTTGCTGATTAAATTTACTGTCTCCAATACTATCGGTGTGCCCAATGATATTGAATTTGGCATTTGGATTCGTATTTAAAAGCCTAAGAATATCTAACAACACAAGTTTCGACTCGTCTTTAATTTCTGATCTTCCTGGTGAAAAAAGTAGGGTTTTAGCATAATCATTTATTAATGTCTTGTCTTGCTCACTTAACTTAGGACATCCGTTGTTTTCAACTAGCCCCTTAGTATTTGGACACTTATCATATCTGTCAATAGTGCCATCACCATCAGCATCAGGCCATGGGCAACCATTATTTTCATTGGGTCCAGAAACATTTGGGCACTTATCTCTAGAATCAGTAATGTTATCTCCATCACTATCAGGGCAACCAAAAAGAGTTGTCAACCCTGGAACATCAGGGCATCTATCGCTTTTATCTTCTACACCATCATTATCAGAATCTGGACAACCATTAAAAGCCTCTAAACCCTTTACTTTAGGGCAAGCATCATCTGGGTCAGCGACGCCATCATTATCAGTATCAGGGCAACCATTAAATGCATATAAACCAGGCGTATCAGGGCAATTATCTTCTTCATCAGGGATACCATCTCTATCTGTGTCTTTATCTCCACCAAACTTGTGAGAGATAGATACTGAATGTTGAAAATGTCTAAAGCCATAGACCTCAAAAACGTGCTTATATGTGCTTTGGAGCTGGAAAGCAAATTTAGGAGCAAACCAATATTTTACTCCAATAGATCCATTTAAAGTTCCTGAACCAATTTTGTCAAGCCAAGTATAACCACCGCCACCACTGATGAAGGGTTCTATTTTACCAGAATTTGTAAAACTATAATTTATTGCTCCGTCTATACCATAATAGGTTAAATCAGGTACTCTATTAGTTTGTAAACTCCCATTAGGACCAGTACGTAAGTCACCAAATTTATCAATTCGATTTAAAGAACCAATTACTGAAAATGACAAATTACGCCCAAAACTTCGAGAAATTTCAATTCTAGATATAAAAGGAAAAATATTCCAATGGTCGTTAACATTGAAAAACTCATCGAAAAGATCGCCTTGAGGATCTGGTTGACCAACAGGCCAATAATCGACAGCATTTATACCTAGGCTAATGGCCCAAGGATTGTCTTGGTCTTGTGATATCGCAGTATTGTAACTAAATAACAATACATACATAAAAATTATTTTTAATAGCTTTTTCATAATTTTTACTGTAAGTTTTTGAAACAAAGATTGATAGCGCTAAATATATAATAAAAAAACGCTTCGAATGAATCGAAGCGTTCTTTGGTAATTATTTTAGTTTAAAAACAGTTTATTAGTTGGCTAAATTAATTTCAACTCTTCTGTTTTGCTTTCTACCAGATCTAGTTTTATTATCTGCTATTGGCTTATCTTCACCATAACCTTTAGATGATAATCTGAATTGATCAACTCCATTAGCAACTAAGTAATCTTTCACAGAAGAAGCTCTAGCTTCAGACAATGACATGTTTCTCTTTGCAGAACCAACACTGTCAGTATGTCCTTCAACAGTAAACTTCGCATCTGGATACTTATTTAAAATAGCAATAATATCAGCTAAAACTTGTTTAGATTCATCTTTGATAGAAGACTTACCTGTATCAAATAAGATTGTTTTAGCATATTCGTTTAACTGATCTTTTTCTTGTTCAGTGATCTCAGGACAACCATCGTTTGCTACAGTTCCTGCTACATTAGGACATTTATCGTCTTTATCTAAAACACCATCACCATCTGTATCAGGCCATGGACATCCATTATTTGCAGAAGGACCAGCTTCGTTAGGACAGTTATCATCAGAATCTTTAATACCATCGTTATCTGCATCAGGACAACCATTTAAAGCTTTAAGACCTGCAACAGTTGGACAATCATCTTTACCGTCAACGATGCCATCACCATCAGCATCAGGACAACCGTTAAATTCAGCTAAACCAGCTTCGTTAGGACAGTCATCTTTAGAATCTTCAATGCCATCGTTATCAGAATCTGGACAACCATTAAATGCAGCTAAACCAGCTTCTTCTGGGCAAGCATCTTCGTGATCGTAAATACCATCACCATCAGTATCAGATCCACCAAACTTAAATTTAACACCAAAAGCATGTTGGAAATGCGTAAGTAATTGGTCTTCAAAAGAGTGTTTGTATGATGTTTGTAGATTTAAAGCTACCTTATCTGAAACCCAGTAGTCAAGACCAAGTGTACCATTTAAAGTACCTGCTCCAACATCATCAAGCCATGTGTAACCACCACCAACACCTAAATATGGGTCAATAGTATTAGAACCTATTAAGTCCATGAAGCTGTAAGATACAGTTCCATCAACAGCAAAATATGTTAAATCTGGTGCACGATTTACCTGAGTTGCTCCAAAACCTCCTGGTACTGGAACTTCTCCTATTTTGTTTATTCTGTTAAGACTCCCAGCCACTGTAAAAGTGAACCCGTCATCTAAATATCTCGAAATAGTAATCCTTGATAAAAACGGAATTACATTATAGTGATCTGTAACATTAGCAAATTCATCTAAGAATTCACCTTGAGGAAGAGACTCGCCAACTGGCCAGAAATCAACTGCGTTTATTCCGAGACCAAAAGCCCATGGATTATTCTTATCCTGAGCATTAGCAGTGCTAAAGCTCGCTAGAAGCACAGCTACAAATAATAATCTGCTAAGATTTTTCATATTCTAAATAATTTAATTTTAAGTGTTAATTGTTAGCAAATGTAAGTTGTTAAATATTATTAACAAAGACAAATATATAAAAATATTGATATAACGCCTTTAAATAAAGAGATTCTAAGAAATTTATATTATTTCTAATTGTTTTCCGACGTTAACAAAAGCTTCTATAGCTTTGTCTAAATGTTCTTTTTCGTGTGCCGCAGAAAGCTGAACTCGTATTCTGGCTTTTTCTTTAGGGACTACAGGAAAGAAAAACCCAATAACATAAATATCTTTCTCTAAAAGCATATTTGCCATTGTTTGAGATAGTTTAGCATCATAAAGCATAACAGGCACGATAGCTGAATCACCGTCAATAATATCAAAACCTGCATTTTTCAAACCTGTTTTAAAGTAGTTAACATTCCATTCGAGCTTATCCCTTAACGAATTATCTTTAGACAAAAGCTCAAAAACCTTTAATGAAGCACCAACAATGGCAGGGGCTAATGAATTAGAGAACAGGTATGGCCTTGACCGTTGCCTCAAAATTTCGATAATTTCTTTTTTTGCAGTTGTGTAGCCGCCCATAGCTCCGCCCAATGCTTTACCAAGCGTACCAGTAATAATATCGATACGGCCAAGAACGCCTTTGGCTTCAAGTGTTCCGATACCATTATCACCAATAAATCCTGTAGCATGGCACTCGTCAATCATGACCATTGCATCGTATGTATCTGCTAAATCGCAAATTTCGTCTAATGGCGCCACTAATCCATCCATAGAGAACACACCATCTGTTACTATAAGCTTATGGCGAGCATTATTAGCATTAGCTTCAATAAGTTTGGCTTCGAGGTCTGCCATATCATTATTCTGGTAACGGTATCTGGAGGCTTTACATAATCTAACGCCATCAATGATTGAAGCATGATTTAGCGAATCGGAAATAATTGCGTCTTCTTTGCCTAATAAGGGTTCAAAAACACCACCATTTGCGTCAAATGCTGCAGCATATAATATTGTGTCTTCTGTACCATAAAACTCAGCAATCTTCTGCTCAAGTTGTTTATGAATATCTTGAGTTCCGCAAATAAATCTTACCGAAGACATTCCAAAACCATGAGTATCCATAGTGTTTTGGGCAGCTTTTATGACTTCAGGATGTGATGATAAGCCTAAGTAATTATTAGCACAAAAGTTTAATACTTTCTGACCATTATCAAGAGTAATTTCTGGACCTTGAGCAGAAGCAATAATACGTTCTGTTTTAAATAAACCAGCCTCTTTTATGTTTTCAATTTCTTTACTGAGATGTTCTTTTATTGCACCGTACATTTATAATTTTTTTAGTTACCCAAAGATACTATTTTACTTCTTCAATTATGAGCTGAGTGTTCATATAGATTAATAGTTTTTTTTCAATTTGATATCCCATGTTTTTTAAGGCATTTGCATAGGCGTTTAACTGCTTGTGATATTTGGGATAAGCTTTACCTGTTTTGTAGTCTATAAGTGTTGCTTTATTATTTTTAATAGCAACCCTATCTGGTCTTAAAAAATCACCGGTGTTTGTTAGGATACTTTTTTCATTTAAAATCTCATAATCAGTTTCAAAGTATTCAGCTAATTTAGGATGCTCAATTATTTCAATAATTGTATTTTTAAAACTGTTAATTTGAGACATTTTTAGTTGTCCAGACTTAACCATTGAATTAATTGCTAAATCTATATCATGTTTAGTTTTAATCATGGCCATTAAAAGGTGAATTATATTTCCGTGCTCAATTGCCCTTTCTTGGTCAGTATTCCATAATAATCCAGACCTAGTTATTACTTTTAAATTGTGAGATTCTTTTGAATTTGATATAAATTGAAATTGATTTTCTTTTTCAGATCTATTGTCTTTATTACTGTTTTTCGGAATTACACCTATTTCGTAATTGTTTTTATCATCAGCCCATTTCTTTATAGATAAAAGGTATTTTATAAATAATCCGGAATAGGTTTTATCATTAATCCGGCCATTTTTATCTATTTCTTTTTTAGATATAATGTATAGTTGCTCAATTGCTCTGGTTAAAGTCACGTAGAGTAAATTGATGTTTTCAAGCTCTAAAGATGATTTGTGTTTTTCATGAATGTCTTTCCCGATAGTACTATAATTCTCAAGGTCATTTGTATAATTTACCAGTGTTGAATTAAACCCTTCATAATTTTCGATATCTAATGGGAACCATACTTTTGGGTCTACTTCTCTGTAAATATTTAAATCTGCAAAAGGAAAAATAACAATTGGAAACTCTAGTCCCTTGGACTTATGTATGGTCATTACAGAAACGGCATCAATTGCACCAGGCACGGCAATACTAAGCTTGTCTTTTTTTGATTCAAAAAACTCTAAAAACGTTAGTATATCTGATTTGTACTTGTTTTCATAATCAAATACAATGTCGAGATATGATTGTACATAAGCATCAGTTGAAGTTTTACAAAAACCAAAACACCTAACCAGACTTTCAACCACTTCATAAATTGGCATCTGCACCAGTTGATTATAATTTAATTCTATTCCAAATTCATTTAACTCACTAAAAAAATGTTTCACATTGAGGTTGATGTATTTGGCAAAAAACTCGTGCTTGTCTTTTATAGGATAAAGTTTAGAAATGCTATTAAGCAACTCTAGCTTTAATTTTTGGTCAGTAGGATTAACTAGTAACTCTAATATTGAATTAAGCAATAATACATTCGGAGAGTTTATTAGTAATAGTGTCTCGGAAGATAGCACTCGCATTCCATTATCAGTTAAATAGTCTGAAACAGCAATGCCTTCCTTCTTTTTTCTAACTATAACACAGATGTCTTTTGGTTGATATCCATTCTCAAGGCATGAGCTAATAATATCTAATGTTCTTTTTGTATAAAGCTCAAAGCGTTCTTCATTAGTGGTAAAGTCTAAAAACGAAAGATTGACATAACCATCTTTGAGATTATGGGCTTGTTGCTTAGAACCAAGATATAAAGTCTTGTAATAGTTTTGATTAAAAAATGATTCAGAAATAAAGCCAAAGAAAGAATTATTGAAATCTACGATCGTGCGCGTGCTTCTGTAATTAGTAGTAAGGTTATTTATTTCTGGTTGAATTTGAAAAGGGTTTTCAATGTCTTCATATAAATTAATGAATTGTTGTGCATCTCCACCGCGCCAACTATATATAGCTTGTTTTGCATCACCGACCAGCATGAGATCACCATCAGTAGATGAAAGTGCATTATCTATTAATGGGATTAGGTTTTGCCATTGCATTTTTGAAGTGTCTTGAAATTCATCAATAAAATAATGCTTATACTTTTCACCTAAGCGTTCATATATAAAAGGTGTTGGTTGAGTTTTAATTTCATCACTTATTATTGAGTTAAACTCTGATATAAGCAACTTGTTTTCTTCTAATTTTAATGTGTCGAGTTCTTTTTGAATTTCGTTTAAAACCGAAAGTGGTGTTACATGCTTGTAAACAGCGTTATTAAATTTTAAATTAAATACTAGTGTCTTGGTTTTAACAAAAGCGTCCTTGAGTTCTGGTTGAAGCTCATCTATCACTGATGCTATATGTTGCGTTACGCGGTTTGGATATAACTTAGAATCTTCTAACAAATCGTTTTGCCAAGCTGCGCCAAATTTTACATTAAACTTTCCAAGCTTTAGGTTTAAAAAATAATTAGGTAATGATTTACGATTGAAATCATCAAACTCTAAACCTGCTTGTTCTAAAAGTTGTAAAACAAGCGAGGCTGCATCAATTATATGGTCTTGGGTAGCTTCTATTTTTTTAGCAAGCCTCGATTTAAGATTACTGAAATCATTAAGTGTTTTTTCTTTAAAACCTGTGAGATGGGTTTTATCGTTTTCATTAAGTAATAGTGTGCCAATTTTTTTAAAATCGTAAGCAATATTCCAACTTTTGTCATCATCGGCCTTTTCTATTGCAAAATCGATTAGTGTTTTTGTAAGGGTTTTATCTTCTCCTGTTTTTGAAATTAAGGCGTCAATTGCTTTGGTTAGTAGGTAATCTTCATCTAATTCTACTTCAAAATTTACAGGAAGTTTTAAATCATAGGCAAATGTTCTAATGATTCTGTGTTTAAAACCGTCTATAGTTGAGATGTCGAATGCCCCGTAATTATGTATAATTTCGTTTAAAACAGTTTTGGATTTTTTTCGGAGAACGTCATCAGAAATATTTAGCTCGGTGCAAATATCAAAGAACATAGGATGTGGATTATTCGTATTCTTTTTTGAAGAAAACAGCTTGAGCATACTAATAATACGCTCTTTCATTTCACCAACGGCTTTGTTGGTAAATGTTAGAGCCAGTATTTTTTTAAAATGCTCAGGTCGTTTGGCGTTGATGAGTAATTTTATGTAAGATTTTGCCAGTGCATAGGTCTTACCGCTGCCTGCAGAAGAATTATATATTTTAAAAGTTGAACTCAACTAAAGATTAATTTTATACCAAAATAGGTAATCTTAATATTTAATTTAGAAATACTACTTGTCAAAATCGTAAATTTGTTAAAATCTAATAATTAATACAGAAAATTTAAAAACTATGGCTTTTGAATTACCAAAATTAAAATACGCTTACGATGCTCTTGAGCCTCATATTGATGCAAGAACGATGGAGATTCATCATTCAAAGCACCATAACGGATATACAAACAAGTTAAACGCTGCTATTGAAGGCACTGATTTAGATGGAAAATCTATTGAAGATATTTTAACCAACCTTGACATGTCTAATTCTGGAGTTAGAAATAACGGTGGAGGTTTTTATAACCATTCGTTATTTTGGGATGTTATGAACCCTGAAGACAGAGGTTATTTATCCGGTGAATTAAGAGATGCTATTGAGGCGGAGTTTGGGTCTAAAGAAGCATTTATAGAAGCTTTTAGTAAAGCTGCTGCAACACGCTTTGGTTCTGGTTGGGCATGGTTATGTGTTCATAAAGGAGGAAAAGTTGAGGTATGCTCTACGCCAAACCAAGACAACCCTATGATGCCTGGCATTGGTTGTGGAGGCACTCCTATATTAGGATTAGATGTATGGGAACATGCTTATTATCTTAACTACCAAAATAGAAGACCAGATTATATTAGTGCATTTTTTAATGTGGTAAACTGGAACGAAGTAGAAAGAAGATACGCTGAGGCAAAGTAAAAAGCATCCTCAAAAAGACTATAAAAACCCAAACCGAAAGGTTTGGGTTTTCTGTTTTTTAAAAAATGAAAAAGGGTAAACAGAAGTTCACCCTTTTTGCCCCAAATCTACCATAAACTTAACCTACTTATGTTATGGTGACATCAAAGATATCTCAAGCAGAGTAATTTACTAGAATAACATAGACGAAACACACAAATATCAGTTTAAGAGATTTATTTTGTGTGGATTTTGGACTAATAGAAGAAATAGCTGGGGTTTTGTCCAATAAAAAAAGGCGATAAGAAATCGCCCTTTTTTGCCCCAAATCTACCATGAACTTAACCTACTTATGTTATGGTATACACTAATATAATTTTCTAATTGTTAATCTCAGACAAATATTAGATTAAATACAGTTTTATCGGATTAAACACAAAAAAGCCTAATGTTCTAATTCACAATATATTAATAAGCTCTTTCTTTATTTCCCTCATAAAAATTGATGAAAGCTCTATTTACAACTCTATTTCCTCCAACAGTTGGATAGTTACCAGTAAAATACCAATCGCCTAAATTTTTAGGACAAGCTTTGTGTAAATTCGCCACAGGTTGAAAGATAATTTTCACCTCTGCTTTAACGTCTTTATCACTTAACAATTCCGAAATCTTATCTGAAATTTCCTCATCAGAAAAATTGGCATAAATGTTCTTTACAAAATTTTTAACCTCATTATCTTTTAAGTTAACCTGAGCCTTACATTTTTTATATACGTCTTCTACAATGTCATATTTATTATGGTCTTTTAAAAGTGCTAAAGCTGCTCTAAAGGCGACTAAACTCTCAAGGTTTGCCATATCAATGCCATAACAATCAGGATATCGTATTTGTGGTGCAGATGATACTATGACAATTTTTTTGGGGTTAAGACGATCCATCATTTTAATGATGCTCTTTTTTAATGTGGTGCCACGGACAATGCTGTCGTCTATAATAACAAGGTTATCCGAAGGTTTTATAACACCATAAGTAACATCATATACATGAGCCACCAAATCGTCTCTACTACTATCTTCGGTAATAAATGTCCTAAGCTTAACATCCTTAATGGCTATTTTTTCTATTCGAGGTCTTTCAGATAAAATCTCTTCCACTTGTTCTGCAGAAATGGACCTCTTTCCACTAAGGATAGCTTTAGTCTTTCTCTGGTTTAAAAACTCCTCTACAGTATCTATCATTCCAAAAAAGGAAGTTTCTGCAGTATTAGGTATAAATGAAAAAACCGTATTTCTAGTATCATTATCAATAGCTTCAAGAACTTTAGGCATTAGTAATCTACCTAATTCTTTACGCTCTTGATATATTTCTGCATCACTACCTCTTGAAAAATAAATGCGCTCAAAAGAACAAGCTTTTCTTTCTAAAGGCTCAATAATTTTTTTAATATTGGTTTCGCCAGACTTTTTTGTAATTATTGCGTGGCCTGGCATTAACTCAATGACATCATTAAACGCAACATTAAAAACCGTTTGTATTACAGGGCGCTCTGAAGCAACAACTACAACCTCGTCATCTTTGTAATAATACGCCGGGCGAATACCTGCAGGATCACGAAGCACAAAAGAATCTCCATGACCTAATAGGCCAGCCATAGCATAACCACCATCCCAATCTCTTGAGGCTTTTTTCAGAATTTTAGCAATGTTTAAACGCTCAGCAATAATAGGAGAGCATTCTGCTTTACTGAAGCCTTCTTTTTTCAGGTCTTTATATATTTTAGAAACGGCGTCATCCAAAAAGTGACCAATTTTTTCCATTATGGTAATGGTGTCTGCTTTTTCTTTTGGATGCTGCCCAAGTTTCACCAAATTATTAAATAGCTGGCTTACATTGGTCATATTAAAGTTACCAGCAACAATAAGGTTTCTATGCATCCAATTATTTTGTCTTAAAAACGGATGCACACTCTCAACACTATTTTTACCAAACGTACCATAACGCACATGCCCTAATAACAACTCACCAACGTATGGAATGTTCTTTTTTTGAAGCGATACATCGTTTTGATATTCTGGATTTTGAGTTAATTCAGTATTAATACGCTCATTAATCTGTGCAAAAATATCTTGTATAGGTTGTTGAGCAACAGAACGTACACGACTTATATAGCGCTCACCAGGGTTTGTATCTAACTTAATACTTGCAAAACCAGCACCATCTTGTCCGCGATTATGCTGTTTTTCCATCATGAGGTACATTTTATTTACACCATAAAATGCACTACCGTATTTTTCTTTGTAATAATCTAAAGGTTTTAATAGCCTTATAAGTGCTATACCACATTCATGTTTTAAAGCGTCACTCATTTTGAGTTTATTAGTTGTTTTATTTTCAAATTAATGAAAACAAAAACGCGCTCAAATTTGAGCGCGTTATAGATTATGTTAGTTTTATTTCAAATTGTGTCAAATCTTGAAACTGCTTCAGGCGTTTCTTTACTTCATCTGCTTTTAGATTTACCATACGTTGCGTGCCAAATTTTTCGACACAAAACGACGCTAACGCCGAACCGTAAATGACGGCTTGTTTCATGTTCTCAAAAGAGAAATTATTTGTTCTTGCTAAAAACCCTGAAAACCCACCAGCAAATGTATCTCCTGCACCTGTTGGGTCAAAGACTTCTTCTAATGGTAAAGCTGGAGCATAGAAAATATTATCGTCATGAAACAGCAATGCACCATGCTCTCCTTTTTTGATAACAACATACTTTGGTCCCATTTCATGAATCTTTCTTGCAGCCACAACCAAAGAATATTCTCCAGTAAGTTGTCTTGCTTCCTCATCATTAATAGTAATAACATCTATATGTTTTATAGTTTCAAGCAGTTCGTCCAAAGCGCTGTCCATCCAAAAGTTCATAGTGTCTAAAACCACTAGCTTTGGTTTTTTATCCATTTGATTTAAAACACTCATCTGAACAGATGGATGCAAATTACCCAACATCACAACTTCGGCATCTTTATAAGTATCCGGTACAATTGGGTTAAAATCTGCTAGTGTATTTAGTTCTGTTACTAGGGTATCTCGCGAATTCATATCGTTGTGATATTTACCGCTCCAAAAGAAGGTTTTACCGTCTTTTACAATTTCTATTCCAGAGATATCAATATTACGATCACTTAATAAGTCTAAATACTCTTGAGGAAAATCACCACCAACAACAGAAACTACAGTAGAATCAACTTTAAATTGAGAAGCCGCAAGGCCTATGAATGTAGCTGCACCACCTAAAATTTTGTCGGTTTTACCAAAAGGTGTTTCAATAGCATCAAACGCTACAGTACCAACAATCACAAGTTTACCCATGGATTAAATTTGAAATTTCAGTGCAAATATAATGTGATTAATAACAAACTCATACTTTATTTGCTTAAAAGGAGTTCTGTTGTATCACTAAACTTTTCTCTTAAGTCCGAAAATGTTTTGAAAGGTCCTTTTATTAGTAGTTTATTGACAACAAATTTTGGTAATGAACCTTCAGGGTTAACTAGTAATTGTTGTGTTATTTTAGTCTTGCGGTCTTTTTCTTCTAAAAGCCAAAAGCCCATAAGTTTTTTTACTCGTAATGTTTTGTTCTTTTCAGGAATTGCATCTGGTAAGGATTCTAGCTTTAATTTGTATTTATAATCATTGATTTTAATAACAGTTAGAAGTGTTATAATATCTCTATCCTTTACTGGCCAAGGTAAGTCTTTACGGGCGTAAAATAGATGTTCGTCTTCGCTTTTTTTCTTTAAATAATAGCTAATACCAGATTTGCATTCATCAAAATATTCTGGAGCTGTAAGTAATTCTTCAACCACCTTTTTTATCGGAACATTAACAGTAGTCACAGCTTTGTATTCATCAAAGCTTTCGTTTAATAAAGACCTAGTAAAAATTTTTATCTCGTTGGAGTCCTTTTTTAGTTTCCAGTCGGTTTGGGCATTAGAGAAGACTGAAAAAACTGCTATTAAAATGAATATTTTTTTCATTGCAACTTAAAACATTTACAGCTTTTGTTGTTTCAAGATGCAATTCATTACATTTTTTGAGTGTTAAATTTATTTTCGTCCAAAGTCGGCAGGTATTTCTCCCCATGCTTTAGTTTCCCATTTTACAATTGTTGTAGCATAAGTATTTTTCTTAAGCCATGTTACAGCTCTATCGACTAAGTCAAAAACAGGCTTATTTTTTTCATTACGTTCTAACTTAGAATTACAGTTTTTTTTACGTACCCAGCTCATTGCAGTTTTGGAATCTGTATATATAATACGATTGCTATTTTGTTGTTTTAGCAATGCTAAGCCATGGACTATTGCTAAAAATTCGCCAATATTATTTGTACCTTCATCAAAAGGCCCTTGAATAAATAATTGTTTTTTTGTTTTAGTGTCTACACCGCGATACTCCATTTTACCAGGATTACCACTAGAAGCTGCATCAACCGCTATGGAGTTGTAATTTGGTTGGCCTATTTTTTTGAGTTGTTCTTCTGAGAGTTCACTTTTAAAAGTTTTTGATTTCCCAATGTAATCTTTTGGACCATCTTTAAGCGCCTTTTTAGCGGCTTCAAAAGACGAAAAGGATTTGTATTGTGCGCCTTTAAAATCTTTTATTTGAGCTTTGCAGTCATCCCAAGTCTCAAAAACCCCAGTATGATGACCTTTCCAAACCGTGTAATATTTCTTTTTCTTTTTAGACATGTCTCATTTGGTGGCTGAGGTTCTCTAGCCATTTTAGTATTTTAAAGGGACTTCGAGAGCCTCGGTGCCCAATAATTTTTCAACCACCTTTGGAAAATGCTCAAACTCTAATTGGTGAATTTTTGACGCAACATCTTCTGCAGAATCTGATGGTAGTATGCTACATTTTGCCTGAAAAATTATAGCACCTTCATCGTAGTTTTCATTTACATAATGTATAGTTATACCTGTTTCAGACTCTTTATTTTCCACAACTGCATTATGTACATGCATGCCATACATGCCTTTCCCGCCATATTTTGGTAGTAAAGCAGGATGAATATTTATGACTTTATTTTCAAATTCTTTTAAAATAAACTCTGGAAATTTCCACAAAAAACCTGCCAGTACAATTAGGTCTGGTTGGGCTATTTTTAAAAGATTAAGGACATTTTCAGACTTTGAAAACGCTTGGCGATTAAACGAAAACGCAGGGATATCGAGCCGTTTGCAACGATCTAATACTTTGGCATGGGGATTGTTGGTCAACACTTGAGTAACAGACCCAAGGTCACTGTTTTGAAAAAACCTTATCAAATTTTCAGCATTACTTCCCGAGCCGGACGCAAAAATTACAATACGTTTCATAAACAGTTATCAAGTTTGTAATATTCAGACAAAAAAAAGAATAATAATTTACAATTAGGCTCATATTTTAAATACTTGTTTATATTTTTACTGTAAAGACCACATTTTATTGGTAAAAGTATTTTTTAAAATAAAGTTTTTTATTTTTGCGGTCTAATTAAAACTTAAAAACTAAACATTATGTCAGACATTGCATCAAGAGTAAAAGCGATTATCGTGGACAAATTAGGTGTTGATGAAAACGAAGTTGTAACTGAAGCTAGCTTCACTAACGATCTAGGAGCAGATTCATTAGACACAGTAGAGTTAATCATGGAGTTCGAAAAAGAATTTGATATCCAAATTCCAGATGATCAAGCTGAAAACATTGCAACAGTTGGTCAAGCTATCTCTTACATAGAAGAAGCAAAATAAGAATTAAAATTTTATGGAATTAAAGCGAGTTGTAGTTACTGGTTTAGGTGCACTTACTCCAATTGGCAATACTAAAGACGATTATTGGAATGGTCTTGTCAATGGAAAAAGTGGTGCTGCCACTATAACGCATTTTGATGCTGAGAAGTTCAAAACGCAATTTGCTTGTGAAATAAAAGATTTCAACGTTACTGACTTTATTGACAGAAAGTTAGCGCGTAAGATGGATAAGTTTTCGCAATATGCAATGGTGGCTTCTGATGAAGCTATTGCAGATGCAAAACTTGACCTTGATACATTAAACAAGTACAGAGTTGGTGTTATTTGGGGTGCCGGAATAGGTGGTTTAGAAACATTTCAGGAAGAAGTGTTGAACTTTGCTAAAGGTGATGGCACACCACGTTTTAACCCATTCTTTATTCCAAAAATGATTGCAGATATAGCACCGGGTAATATTTCCATTAAACACGGATTTATGGGACCTAACTATACCACAGTTTCTGCTTGTGCTTCCTCGGCAAATTCAATGATTGATGCTCTAAACAATATTCGTTTAGGACATTGTGATGTTGTAATTACTGGAGGAAGTGAGGCTGCAGTTACAATTGCTGGTATGGGTGGTTTTAATGCAATGCACGCAATGAGTACTCGAAATGATAGTCCTGAAACAGCTTCAAGACCATTCGATGCAAATCGAGATGGTTTTGTATTGGGCGAAGGAGCAGGAGCTATTGTCTTAGAAGAGTATGAGCATGCAAAAGCAAGAGGCGCAAAAATATATGCTGAAGTCGTTGGTGGAGGTTTATCATCAGACGCATATCATATGACGGCACCACATCCTGATGGAATTGGTGTTGTTGCGGTGATGAAAAATTGTTTAGAAAATGCAGGCTTAAATCCTGAAGATGTAGATCATATTAATACACACGGAACATCAACTCCACTAGGTGATGTTGCCGAACTTAAAGCTATATCTGAAGTATTTGGCAGCCATGCTAAAAATATCAATATTAATTCTACAAAATCTATGACTGGTCATTTGCTAGGAGCTGCTGGTGCTATTGAAGCTATTGCTTCGATACTGGCATTAGAGCATGGTATTATTCCACCTACAATTAACCATGAAACAGTTGATGAAAACATAGATTCAGAATTAAATCTAACGCTAAATAAAGCTCAGAAACGAGACATCAAAGTAGCAATGAGTAATACATTTGGATTTGGCGGTCATAACGCTTGTGTATTATTCAAAAAAATAGACTAAATCCCGAGTGAGTTTCATTCGTAACATATTAAAAAATTCCCGTTCTGGTAAAGACGGGAATTTTTTTTTAGAACTTCAACAAATACTTGGGTTTAAACCTAAAAAGAAACACTATTACATTAAGGCCTTTACGCATCGTTCGATGAATCTTAGAGACAAAAAAGGCAATCCAATCAACTACGAGCGATTAGAGTTTGTTGGCGACGCAATGTTAAGTTCTGTAATAGCATCATATCTTTACAATCAGGTTCCGCATGGTGATGAAGGTTACCTTACCAAAATGCGCTCTAAAGTAGTAAGTAGAGAGCATCTTAATGAATTAGGTAAAGAGCTCAACCTCATTGACTTAGTTAATAGTAGAATTCCTAAAAACAACTTCGGAAATAATATTCACGGAAATCTTTTTGAAGCTCTAGTAGGCGCAATCTATCTTGATAAAGGTTATAAGATTTGTGAACGGTTTATCTACAATAGAATCATTGATCCACATGTCGATATAGAACGTCTCGAAGGCAAAGTAATTAGCTATAAAAGTCTTCTTATTGAATGGTGTCAGAAGGAGAAAAAAACCTTCAATTATGACGTTTACGAAGACACTGGTAAAGACGCATTAAAGCATTTTTCGGTTAAACTAAGTATTGCCGATAAAGTGGTCTCTAAAGGTAGAGCAACTTCAAAGAAAAAAGCTGAAGAAATAGCATCAAAACGCGCATTTTTTGCATTTCAAGGTAAGATGTCGAGACATTTGTATTAAATTTTTATTAAATACCGTTTCCGAAAACGTTATAGTAGCACCGTAAGGACAAGTTTCGTATAAACTTAATAAACCAACTGCTTTTATATAGTTATATTTACTCGAAATTTTGAGTAAGATATGGCACTGCATAAGCTCTTAGTAGATGATTTTTACGATGAAACCTATGTGCTAATAGCTGTACATTGTAACTTAGAAGACTATAGATTGGCTTATTTGGTCAATAAGTATTTTGGAATTAATTTAACTAGAAATGCTAAAGATCTAGACTTAAATTATACCTCATCATCGTATGCTATATATGATTGGTATGATGCCGAAAAGCAAGCCCAATGGAATCTTATTGCAAACATTTGTAGACGAGAAGAAGAAGGCATATCTAGTAGTGGTGTGCTTTTTAATGATGATAAAAAAATAACGAAAACATACAATCTGTTGCCAGAGTTAAAACAGGTTGATTTTTTTATAAAAATCACTAATGATACGCAACAGTTAAATGAAAAGCTAATAATAAGCAAATTGCAAAGTATACCTCAAATAGTGACGAGCTATACAGTAGATTTGAAAACATTAAAATCAACCGACCATTTAATATTTTAGAATACATGGTAAATAAGAAAACTAAAATAGTAGCGACTCTAGGACCCGCCACAAGTAATAAAGAGATTTTAAAACAGATGCTTGAAGAAGGTGTTAATGTATTTAGAATTAATTTTTCACATGCAGATTTCGAAGGTGTAAAAGAGCGCATTAAAATGATTCGAGAGCTCAATGATGAGCATGGATTCAACGCCGCAATTTTGGCAGATTTACAAGGTCCAAAATTGCGAGTCGGAACGATGAAAGAAGATGCTGTTGTTAATCCGGGTGATGAAATTGTTTTTGCTACTGGTGAGCGCTTTGAAGGCACAAAAGAGCGTGTGTACATGACCTACGATAGATTCCCTCAAGATGCTAAACCAGGTGAGCGCATCTTATTAGATGATGGGAAGTTGATTTTCGAAGTGGTGTCTACTGACGGAAAATCTGAGGTGAAAGCTAAGGTTATTCAAGGCGGGCCATTAAAGTCTAAAAAAGGTGTAAACCTTCCAAACACTAATATTTCTCAACCCGCACTAACTGAAAAAGATATAGAAGATGCCATTTTTGCGATTGGACAAAAAGTAGATTGGATAGCATTATCTTTTGTGAGACATGCTGAAGATTTAATACAACTTCAGAAGCTGATAAATGACCATAGTGACCATAAAATTCCGATCGTAGCTAAGATTGAAAAACCTGAAGCTGTTGCCAATATTGATAAGATTGTAGCATATTGTGATGGTCTAATGGTAGCTCGGGGAGATTTAGGCGTTGAGATACCCGCTGAAGAAGTACCATTAGTACAAAAGCAATTGGTGCAGCGTGCAAAGCGTGCAAGAATTCCCGTTATTATTGCAACTCAGATGATGGAAACTATGATATCTAGCCTTACACCAACTCGTGCTGAAGTTAATGATGTTGCGAATTCCGTTATGGATGGGGCTGATGCGGTAATGCTGTCAGGCGAAACTTCTGTAGGACAATATCCTGTTCAGGTGATTCGTCAGATGTCGAATATTATTAAAAGCGTGGAAGATTCCTCTCTTATTGAAGTACCTCAATCACCACCGCATATTCGTACAAAACGTTATATCACAAAATCTATTTGTTACCATGCGGCTCATATGGCTAATGAGATTAACGCCAAAGCCATTTCTACACTAACTAATAGTGGTTATACTGCATTTCAAATTTCAGCATGGCGACCATCAGCGCATATACTGGTATTTACGTCTAACCTTCGTATACTAACCCAATTGAGTTTACTTTGGGGTGTTACAGCCTTCCACTATGATCGCTTTGTAAGTACAGATGAGACAATAGAAGATGTAAATGCCATTGCTTGCAAAAAAGGGTATCTAGATGTTGGTGATATGCTTATTAGTTTAGCGGCAATGCCAATACAAGCTAAAGGTATGGTAAATACACTACGAGTTACTGAGATTGAGAGTTGTAGTTTTTAATACCTTGAGATAAGTAGTAGATTAAAGCCTATGGTCAATTCTGCTTTATTGGTTAAGGCATTATCTTTTTATTTTACCCCTTTTATTATTCTTTTGTAAAGGTAAAACCATAAGGTTGGATGATACCATAGTTTACTCTCAGAAATATTTGGGCTAACTTCTTCTAACTTATTATTAATAAAATCTGTTATTGCCTTCTTCATAATTAAAATTCCTACTCCTATTTGGAGATAGGTATATGTCACAAAATTATCCTTTGCGGTCGTCAATATATTTTGCTGAAATAAAATACCACCAGTATCAATTCCACTATCAACAAGATGAACAGTCACACCACAGTTGTCTTTATCTTCGTTTGCCAATGCCCAATATCCGCCATAGACTCCTCTATATTTTGGAGTAATCCCGGCATGTGTATTTATAAAAGTAGCATCACTACAATTCAACATTTTTTTTGATATAATTCGTGTTCCATTTACGATAATTAAATCGGGATTTTCTCTTTTAATAAGTTCAATACACTCGACCGAATTTACCGAATTGACATTATGAATGGTGCTTTCAGGAATGGGTTTTGAATCAAGGTTATAATGACGTTTTATTTCTTGAATCCTTTTTTGAGAAATGCGTTCCAGTACTTTTGGTATTGTCAACTGAAACAGGATTTGCCCAATAACCTGAAAATACCCTAATCGTTTTATTCTCCTTTTCAAGAATTTCTTTCTATCGGGTTTTTCTTCTATAATTACTTTTGATATATGAAAGGAATCCTTTAGGCCATTATACATAAAGGTCGAAGACTTACCTTTTCCTGTAAGCATAAATATCTTCTTATTCATTTATATCTATTTGTTGTAAAATTGTTGACAAATCCTCCATGGACACACTTTCAAAACCATATTTTTCATTTAGAAAAGCATAATGTGTAAGAACATCATTCAAAAAATTAAGATTTTCTTTTTGATTAATTCCAAAATTATGCGGATGCCACCAAAGGTGAAATACTTCCCCTCTTTTAGCGGCGTGTGTCATACTCTTTAGTATTCTTCTCAACCTTAATTTTTCAAATTGTTTTAATTTTTGTGAATACGGTCTCAAAAACCTGCTCGAAGGGATATCGTAAGGTTCTTTTTTTGCTATTTCTTTCAAAGAATAACAATTATGGCCAGAAATATTTATATAAGTATCTAAAAGTCTAAAGACCCTTTTTCTTAAATTTTCATCTTTTGCGTTTGCAGCATCATAAAACCAAACCCTTTCATTTCCTCTGTAAGAAGTTATACCTAGATCCTTTATTATTTCTAAGTATTCATCATTAAATTGATTTCTTGGGAAAACCAGACTCCTTAACGTAATATTTTTTTTCTTAGCAATTTGGAGAGCGGCCAACGTATCGTCTTTAAAATCTTCCTTTGTTTGACCAGGCTCAAGGCAGTAATAGTGAGAAAATGTATGAGTTGCTATTTCCTGTTTAGGATATTTAAGTATTAGATCAATTAAGCTAGAGGCAAAGTGGTATTTGTTTTTTTCTTCTATATCATCTAATAATTCAAAATGGCCATTATATGGAGAAAGATTTTTATTTAAATAATTAGGTTTGCGCGAAGGAAAAAATTCAAGAAGTTCTTTTTTGGAAGAAGCAAATAAAAACCCGACAGTTGCCCAGGTTCCTTTTACGTTATGTTTTTCGAAAGCTTCAAGCATTTTGGGTATAGCTTCCCATACACCCATTATGTTTTCGCCATAGGAGTCAGGTGTTTTCTTATCTCTCACGCCCCATAATAATTCAAAATCTAATGAAATTATAAACTTCCCTGTGGTATTCATTTTTTATTAGCTGATAAACTTCAATACTATATGTCTACTTACGCTTAAAATTAAGCATTGGCGAATTTCGGTCAAATTTTTTACAATGCCAATATTAATCCTTATTGAGTGCTGTCAAAATCTACTTTATAGATACGACTAAACCCATTATCGTACTTATTAAGCTCCGATATGAGTTCTTTTGTAGTGGAATAGCCATTTTCTTTTTGTGCAACACTACTTCTACGGCTAGTAAAGTATAAGGTTTGGTTGTTTACAAATGGACAAAACTCCATGTGTTTTGAGTTTATTATTTCTCCAAGGTTTTCTGCTGTTGTCCACTCGCCATTATTATTTTTACTCATATACATATCGCCAGAACCTAAACCGTCTGCACGTCGCCAACCACCGAAAATAATATAAGATTCATCGGGTGCTATAAATGCATTGTATTCGGCGCCTTTGGTATTAACACCTGGGCCTAAAATTTCGGGTTCTGAATATGCGTTATTTTCCCATGTACTCATAAAAATATCATCAGCAGATTCTAATTCTTTTTTTATAGCTGTAAAGTAAAGATTACCATTACCGGCTACTGCAGGATAAAACTCATCACCATCTGTGTTTATCGGTGCTCCAATATTTTTTGGTTCTGACCAAGCATCTGTTTTTGAAGCACGTTCTACGTACCAGATATCCATGTCTTTTGTAGTTGAACTGTCTCTTGATATTGGACGATTAGACACAAAGAAAAGTTTTAAATTATCTGGAGATAAAAAAGGCTCTAAATCTGTATAGCGTCCAGAAAAACGACTGATTACTGGATCTTGCCAAGCGTCATTTATTTTTTCAATTTTCATGATTACAGACAACTCTCTTGCTGGACTTTGTAATGAAAAATAGGCTTCAGTTTCATCTGTGTTCATGGTGAAATCTCTAACATTGGCGAATTTTGAAAAGATATGCTCAGCAAACGGCTGGACACCATCTTTTACAGCTTCATTTTGATCAATTTCGTAATCAACTACATCTGGTGTTTCCACCTTTTCATTACAAGATAGGATTAAAGTAAAAGCGATAATGGAAGTGATTAGTCTAAGTGGTTTCATGATTGATATTTTAGTTTAAAATGTGCTTTCTACACGTCTTGGACAATAAAAACAGCATTATTATTAAGGTCATAAAACCCAAACTCGTGAGTGCCCCAAGCTGTGTTGCGTCTAAGCTTATCTGACGTAACCGTTTGACGCTCTAAAAACTCCTTAAAGATAGGCTCAATATTATCTACAAAAATCTTCATAACTGAGCCGCCAAGTAAAGGATCGTCTTCCGTATCTGCATGCCATTGAAGGTGCATGCAAATACTTTCTCTAAACATTACTGCGTACATACTGTCTTTATACATTAACCTAAAGCCAACGTGTTTTTCATACCAAGCGATATCTCTATCAATATCTTGACTAGGTAAAACGGGTGTAACACCCAAAAGCTTTGTTTTCATTTGTTAACTTTTAATAGGTTTTAATTTATAAAGAAAAGCTTACTAAATCTTCTAAAAATCGAACTTTAACTGTACGCTAACGGTTTTTTTTTCGACATCTACTGACTTTTTTTCCTTGTTTTCGGTATTGAGATTAGATAACGAAATACCGAGTAGCCGTACGGAATTATTCAGTTTTTCTTGATAAAGTAAATCTTTGGCAGTTTCAAGAATGATAGATTTGTCACTAATATAATATGCTAAAGTTTTGCTCCTCGTTTGTAAGGTAAAGTCACTATATTTTATTTTGAGAGTTATTGTTTTTCCTGCAACTTTACTCCTTTGTAAGCGTTTAGACACTTCTTCAGCAATATGCTCTAATTTTTCTAGCATAAAGACTTCAGATGATAAGTTTTCACTAAATGTTCGCTCAGCAGCTAGAGATTTTCTAATGCGGTTTGGCTTTACTTCGCTATTATGGATACCCCTAACCACATAATAATAGTAACGACCAGATTTTCCGAAGTTTTTATCTAAATATTCTAGACTTTTAGATTTTAATTCTTTCCCTGTAAAGATGCCTTTTTGGTACATTTTTTCTGCAGTGACTTTACCAACGCCGTAGAATTTTCGGATGTCTAAATCTTCTAAAAACTGATTAACATCTTCAGGGTTAACCGTTTTTTGCCCGTTAGGCTTATTGTAATCGCTAGCAACTTTGGCGATAAATTTATTAATAGAAATGCCTGCGGATGCTGTTAAGCCAACTTCATTATAAATACGTTCTCGTATCTTTTGAGCAATTAATGTAGCGCTTGGCAAACCAATTTTATTTTCGGTGACGTCTAGATATGCTTCGTCTAGGGATAATGGTTCGACCAAATCTGTATAATCTAAGAAAATGCGTTTTATTTTTTTAGAAATTTCGCTATATCTATCAAAACGTGGTCTTACAAAGATTAAATGCGGGCAAAGCTTTTCGGCCAATCTACCAGACATAGCACTTTTTACACCAAACTTTCTAGCCTCGTAACTGGCAGCACTAATGACACCACGCTTTCCGCCACCACCAACAGCTAGCGCTTTTCCTTTAAGTTCAGGATTATCCATCTGTTCTACGGAAGCATAAAATGCATCCATATCTACGTGAATTATCTTTCTTATTGGTAAACCTTCAAGCATAAAGTAAATGTAATGCTTATTAGTCACACAAAGAGAGGCTAAATAAAATCAATCACTAAGGTTGAGATAAACCTTAGTTACTTGATTGCGATATATTTGATGTACCAACAAAAGACGACACACTTTGCGAAGACCATGTGCCAATAACAGCACTAAAGGCATATATCACGCTATCATCACTAACAAGAAAAGTCCCATTAGAAGCAACTACATTAGAGTTACCTACAAAAGATGATACGCTTTGCGAAGACCAATTATTGGTTTTTGTATTAAAAGCATACATAATACTATCGTCAGAAACTAAAAAATTTCCGCTAGAACTAATCACATTGGAGTTGCCTACAAAAGACGATACACTCTGCGAAGACCATGTGCCAGTATTGCCATTAAAAGCATACATAACGCTGTCATCAGAAACTAAAAAATTGCCGTCAGAACTAATGACATTAGAGTTACCTACAAAAGACGATACGCTTTGTGAAGACCATGAGTCATTTACCGCAGAATAGCCATACATTACTTCATCATCTGAGACTAAAAAATTTCCGTTAGATGTAATAACGTTAGAGCTTCCAACAAAAGAAGATACGTTTTGCGACGTCCATGTACCAGTATTAGGGTTGTAATTGTAAATAATGCTATCATCATCAACAATGAAATTTGTTGACGAAACCACATTTGTAGTTGGTATTTGCACATCAGATAATCCATCTGCACCAGTTTCTACGGTAGTTGTTCGCGATGCATATAATGCATAAGGCACACTTAATAATTGACTTGTACCTTCTATAGAATATGTGGTACCACCATTTGGGTCAGTTTCAGACTTAATAAAGTAGGTTCCGTTACCCCAATCTATCGAGGCAAAATTGTCTGTTGTAGCTCCAGAGCCAATCTCTAATACAACCAAACCGTTATCATTAGTAGATGCTGTATGAGTCTCCGAGTAAACCGTAGTTCCTGTTGCTGAACCTTCTAGAATACTTATTCTAATACCAATAGGACTATTTATAATTAATGCATCGTCAGCAGCTCTTATAATTGCTTGATAACTCATTAATTCTGGTGCTTGAGCATTAATAGTAAAGGTGAACAGTAATGCAGCTAAAACAGTGTAAACTTTTTTCATATTGGTAGATTATTTTTTAATTATTTTATGGGATTCGAATAGGGTATTGTCTTTATAAATATTTAAGATACATATAGAAGACGTTATAGGTTTAAGGTTGATTTTTGTATCCGTGTTTTCAATTTTTCCTTTTAATAATTGTTTTCCGGTTATATCATAAATTTGATAGGAAAGTTGAGACATCTCTCTTAGATTAATCATGATATAATCTGAAGTTGGATTTGGAAAAATATTTAAAGAGATTAACTCTTCCGTATCTAAGCTTAATGAGGTTAAAACTTCAAACGAAACTTGGGAGCCAGTTGAAGAACTTCCGCCTGGGCCTTCTGAGGGTTTATAGTGTATTAAACCAACCGAATACGCTGATTTTCCACTAGCAGATTGACTGCTTTTCCCAGAAGAAGTTACGTTTTCTTGTGCCACAGAAACTTGGAATAAAAGGCCCAAAAAAAGTACTAGTATTTTTTTACTCATAGATATCAGTATTTGAGTTGAAAGATAAACTGTTTTATGTTTTTAATGAATGAAAAATAGGTTTAAATTTAAACTAATTATTACAGCTTTATAATTGAAATACATCGTATGTTTTGGTATTATCTTGTGCTTTTAAAGCATAATACGCTGTTTAATTAGTATAATGAATATTTTTACATCAGTTAATCGAAGAAAAATAATTAATGAAAATTAAATTACAGATAATATTTGCGTTATTAAGTATTCTAACAATTTTCAATAGCTATGCCCAAAAGCGCAAAGGAAAGATCACGCTCATTGAGGAAAAAAAGAGTTTAAGTTTTGATGGGTATGTCAAGATTATGGCCAATGGTAATATTTTGTTTAGAGAAACAAAACGAGAAAGCGGTAAAGAATTTAAAAAGGATTTTATTAAGAGAATAGAAATTTATGAGGGTAAACAATCTGGGAATTATGAGTTTTTTAAAAATCCAGAAGATGAGAAGGAAAGGATTCTTTTAATTGAACTTGCTGCCGGCAATATTACTCTATTTAGCCAAACCTCTTATGGAGGTGGAAGTCCTTCATTTTATAGTTTAGGAGAACCTTCTACATTTTCTGGAACATTGGGTGGGTCTTATATGATTATTGACTATTTCGTAAAAGAGAAAACGGATTCAGATATAGAGTATCTCACAACCTTCACAGGTCACAAAAGAACAAAGCGGTTTTTTATTGAGATGCTTGCAAGATTTTTTTCCGATTGTAGCGATTTAAAACAGAAAATAAAGGCTTTGGAATTTGAATACGATTTAACAAAAATAGTAAACTACTATAACAACAATTGTAAGAAAGACTAATACTCAATTTAGTTCAATGATTGAAATAGAACGAAAATTTCTAGTAACATCTGATGCTTTTAAGGAAGAAGCTTTTAAAACTTATGTAATAAAGCAAGGCTTTTTAAATAGTGATAAAGAACGCACCGTTAGAGTTAGGGTTAAAAAAGACAATGGTTTTTTAACGATTAAAGGATTGTCTTCTGATGATGGTTTGTCTCGTTTTGAATGGGAAAAAGAAATTACTCTTGAAGACGCTGAAGCATTATTGCTGCTATGCGAACCTGGAATTATAGATAAAACGCGTTACGAAGTTAAATTAGATAATCATGTATTTGAGGTAGATGAATTTTTTGGTGATAATAAGGGTTTAATTGTTGCCGAAATAGAGTTGTCATCCAAAAATGAAGCCTTTAAAAAACCCAAATGGTTAGGAAAAGAAGTTACAGGGCAAGTAAAATATTATAACGCTCAATTAGCAAAGCACCCTTATAAAACTTGGACATAAAAAAAGCACAAGGTCAACTTGTGCTTTTTAAATGACTTATAGAGATTTATACTATTATTCTTCAGATGATGGTCCTCCGCTTACAATAAGGAACTCAGAACGTCTGTTTGTTTGGCGTTCTTCATCTGTACAATTTGTACCACACTTAATTTTTGGTTCTGTTTCGCCTTTTCCTTCGCCCGAGATCCTAGAGGCATTTATGCCTTTAGAAATTACATACTGAACCGTCGTTTTAGCTCTTCTGTCTGATAATCTTAAGTTGTAGGCATTAGACCCTATATAATCGGTATGTGATGTAGCTTTAACAACCAAATCGGGGTATTTGTTCATTATCTGAACGAGTTTATCTAGTTCAAACGCAGCTTTTGCAGTGATATTAGATTTATCGAAATCAAAATAAATTGGAGCAAGCTCAATCTTATCTTCAACTATTATTTTTTCAATTGGGTCTAAAGAGATTCTCACATTTTCTTCTTCGTCTCTAGTAGTTTTAACCGTAACTTTTTTACTATCGTAACCATCCATAACCACTTCTAGTTCAGATGTGCTTTCACATTCTACTAAAAATTCCACATGTCCTGAAGCGTCAGTATTTTTTGAAACAACCCTGTTACCTTGATCATCAACTAGAGTTACGGTTGCACCTTGAAGAGGTAATCTAGTTTCGTCATCTAAAACTTCAGCAATCACAATGACATCACATAGCGGTTGTAATTTTTTAAACTCATAAATATCATCGCTACCTTTTCCGCCTGCTCTATTAGAGGATACATATCCAGATTCGTTATCACTACTAATCGTAAATGCAAAGTCGTCAGCATTGCTATTAATAGGCACGCCAATATTACGTACAGGTGCAATTTTACCATCAATTTCTTTAGTATAAAACACGTCTAAACCGCCAAGACCCATATGGCCATTAGAAGAAAAGTAAAGTGTTTGGTCGCTACTTATAAATGGGAACATTTCTTGACCTTCGGTATTTACTTTTTGCCCTAAATTCTCTGGCGCACCGACACTACCATCAGCATTGATAGCAGCTTTATAAATATCGTAGTTACCGTAACCTCCTGGTTTATTAGATGCGAAATAAATGGTCTTCCCGTCTTGGCTCACAGAAGGGTTTTTTATCGAGTAATCCTTGCTGTTAATATCTAGAGCTTCTACAGTATCCCAATCAGCACCAGTTTTTGTGGCCTTAAAAAGATACAGTTGGCTATACTTTATACGTGTTAAAGAATCTTTTTCATATACCTTTTCAAAATAGCTTTCCCTTGTAAAATACATAGTATTACCATCTGGTGAAAATGCTGCTAATCCTTCGTGATATTTGGTGTTAATATCGTTATTTAGTTTTACCGCATCTAGGTAACCACCATCTGTATTTTTCTGAACAGCGTACATATCTAAGAATGGTTCATCATTCCACTTGTACGTCTTTCTGTTATCATTTCTGGCAGAGGCAAAATAAATGTTGCTTCCATTGACTGTACCGCCAAAATCAGATACAGGCGAATTAAATTCTACGTTTTGAAGATTAAACTTTTCCGTTTTTTCTAAAATTTTTGGCAGATAGTCAGGGTTTTCTTTAAATGCAATAGCTCTCATATCCGCCGGACGCATTGATGCAAAACGCTTCATCTGCTCATTTGAGGCTTCGTACTTACCGTTAGCTTTCAACATTTCTGAATATTTGTATACTAACTCAGGATTATCTGAAGACTCCAATGCTTTAGCATACCATTTTTCAGCATCAGCGGTATTAAACATATTGTAATAGCAATCGGCAAGCTGAGTGTAAACATAAGTATCACCATTGCCGTTTTCAATTAGTTTTTCATAGCTTTTTGCAGCTTTTACAAATTGAAATTGATTGAATTGCTTATCTGCTTTTTTGGTTTTAGAATTTTGAGCAGTTAAGCTTAAACTACTCAATAATGTGATTATAACTAATGATTTTAAAATTCTCATAATTGTTTAGCTTAACTGATTAAAAATATCTTGGTGAACGTGATGCACGTTTTGAAAAGTTTAAATCGAATAGAAGGAGCACTTCGTGTGATGCAGGAGCAAATGCATTGATGTCTGATGATACGGCATCATAAGCGTATCCTATTCTTAATGTTGGTGTAATTGCAAAATTTACAAGTCCAGAGAACGAGTCGTCCAACCTGTAAGATGCTCCAATCTCAAACTTCTTAAAAAAGCGCGCATTAAGATTGACATCGAAAGATGTAGGTGCATCAAATGCTGATTTCACCAAAAAGGAAGGTTTTAATTCTGTATTTTCTGAAAGGTCAAATACATATCCACCAGAGACAAAATAGTGCTGAGTTTCTGAACCAATATTATTTCCGTTTTGACTTAAATGTACTGACGAAAGCATATTAGGTACAGACACCGAAAAATAGTATTTGTTTGTGTAATAAAAGAGACCAGCACCAATATTCGGCGTTGTTTCATTTATGTTTTGAAAAAATGGATCATTAGGATTAATTAAAGCAATATTCGCTAGGCCAATATCATGAAAGGTGGCTCCAGCTTTTATCCCAAATGCCAGATTGTGGTCATCACCAAGTTGTAAAGTATAAGACACATCAACATAGGCGTTAGTTTCTTTTACAGGACCAAGTTGATCTGCAATAACAGATAATCCTAAGCCCAGATTATTTCCTATTGGTGAATGACCATAAAATGTACCAGTTTCAGGTGCACCATCAATTTCACTCCATTGATTTCTATAAACTAAACCAAAAGACAATCCATCTCTTGACCCAGCATAGGCAGGATTAATAATATTCATATTATACATGTACTGTGTATACTGAGGGTCTTGTTGGCCATATGTGTCTATTGCTAGAAGAAAAATGGCTAATATGATGAGTTTTTTCATGGGGAGAAATTAGTTTTAGTTAGTTTAATGGGTTAAGTCAAAATTAACGTTGAAGGTAAATCCACCCATCACGGGTTTCATCATTTTCTAATCGAGCAATATAAAAATATGTACCTACAGGCAACTCTCCATCACTGGAAGATTGTCCTACCCATTCATTTGTGTAATTTGATTTTTGGTAAACGGAGCGCCCTTGTCTATTAAATATCTCTATCTCTAAAACGTTAAATGCAGATAAATCAAATACATCATTCTTACTGTCATTATTTGGAGACAAGCCTTGAGGGAACACACACATAGCATTACTTACTTCTACATCTTTACTGTATACACATCCTAAATCTGTTGTTATTTCTACAGTATATACACCATCTACAGTAGCTACAAATGTTTCAGAGGTATTATTGCTTAAATCTGCACCAACAGGACCAAACCATTGGTAGGTAACAGTTTGTGGGTTAAAACTATTATCTATTGGCATTATTGTTATAGCATAGTCATTGCCCATACAACCTTGTTCTACACCAATTAAATTGGTGTCAAAATCAGTAACAACTAAGCTAAAATTTCCTACTGAATAGCAGGCCGAACTTATGTCTTGTTCCAGCCTAAAATATACAGTCTGCGGGTTGGAGGAATTTTCGTAGGATTCAGGATTTTGAATTTCATTTACAGCATTATCTGCATCGTCAAAAGTTTCATAGTACGAAATGTTTAAACCTGTTTGACCGTCTAGTATTGATGTGTCTTGATCTCTTAAATTAAATACTGCTGTACCAACAGCATTAGCGCAATTTACGAGTGGTTGCAATACACCTGACATTGGGCTTTCATCTAACACAAATACGGTTACATCATCTGAAAGTGTACTCGTACTGTTATCACTAGCTGTGTAAGTTACAGTTGCAGTATATGTAGTTGTTTGGTCGGGATCTACAACAATAGTAGTGTCATTACCAAGGGAGTTACCGTCTTGGTCAAACCACTCAAACACGTAATTTGGGTCTCCTTCTGGGACAAAACGCCAAAGCTCTTGCTCTGTTACTGACCAATTACCAGTATTTCTTCCCGGAGGTGTATAGCCAACAGTACCTGATGCATTTTGGATGCCAATAACAGCTAATCCATCATTCCAAGATTGACAGGTTGGTTTTTCAAGGACCACAACGTCTATAATGTTTGTTGCTTCATATAAAATAATTTGTTGTGTGGTAAGTAACTCATTACAACTAAAATGTGGGATGTGTACAAAGCTCACTTTAAATTGTCTGTTAGGTGCTTCACCAACAGTTGTATATTCTATATCGCCACCTTCACTAGGATCTATATCGTGATAAGCACCATGTATTGCGTTAGTTGGCAAATCAGAAGTTGGAATGAGCTCATCTGGTTCAAAACTCCATGGACAAAACTCGCCGGCTTCACTTATATCAAAGCTAACGAGGCCATTAGCTCCTATAACGACTTGACTATACGTTTGCCCAAAGAACTCAAAATTAAAACCTAGGTCAATAGCTTCAGACCACCTATCATCTATATTTAATCCTGTAGGCGTACCTGACAAGTCTTCTAAAGGACATTGAAAAGGATTTATATTATACTCACTTGTGTCGCTAGTCAAAGCGCTAGTAGCAAACGTAGCCGAAAGCATTACTTCATCAGTATTGGTGCAACCAGTACTCACATCACTACCAGCATTAATCATCTCACAATCTAATTGCGGACAAAAGGCTTGATTCAAAATTCCGCTTTGTAATGTACAGTTAATATCATCGGCATCACTAACTGTAATCACTACATCTGTACCATTTCCATAAGGTCCAAACATATATATTCCCGCTTCTGTAATTGTTTGTGTTGGGAAGCCAATATTATCATCAATATTAATTGATGCGGCATCACCTGTATCTGTAATATTAACTTCAACAGAAAACAGATTGCCTTGATCGCAGTTGCTAATAATATCATATTCTACAGTAGCAGGAATACAGGTAAGACACCTGTACTCAATCTCCCATGGTGTTAAAGTGGTGCTGTCATCGCAACTTATACTGGGATCGCTATCGATTTCTAGAAAAAGACTGTCTCCTGTGGATTCAGCTATAATTCCAGCTAAGTTGCCACTATTATTACCTTGAAATAATACAGTTCCAGTATTATCTGGTCCATCATAAATAGTGATATCATCACAACAGCTTTCTATTGGGCCATTAATGAATTCAATAATTACAGGAAAACCAGAAGTAGACGTAAAGGTAAAAGTTTCGGTTTCGTTATTGACATAACAGTAATTCAAGGTCTCTGTCCCAGCATCACAGTCAACATTTATGGTTGTTTGCGCTACTATATCTCCGGCAGAAAAAAGAAGATACGAAAGCACTAACAGAAGTAGCTTTAGTCTCATAAATTAGTTAGTTAGTTGAATCACAAAATTAGATTTTTAACTAAATTTTAATAAGAATCTCAAAGATAATGGACGAATTAACTACTTTCTCCGATAAATAGTTGGGTTTTAGCTATCTTCTTTCAATTCAATGTAAACGGGGAAATGATCACTATAGCCACCTTTATAGCGTTTGCCTACGTAAGTTCTAAAAGGTTGTCCTTGATATTTTCCGCGATATTGAGTCAGAAACTTAGAATTATAAACATCAGCTTTAGATAAGTTAAACTTTGTTGAAGTGACATTAAAAAAGTTTGTAGAGATTAATATTTGATCGAATATAAACCACTCAAAATCATGGTTTAGACTACCCTTTTGACTCGTAGATATTTTTTTAAAGGGATTATATAGGTGAGACTTTTCTTCAATAGATAATAGGCTATTGTTTTGTGGCGAATCATTAAAATCGCCCATAACAATAACTTTTGGGTCGTCGTAGTTAGAGTTTAAAACCTCAATCACTCTATTTACAGTTTCTGCTGCAGCCATCCGTTTGTACTCAGTTTCTTTTTGGCCTTGTCGTCTCGAAGACCAATGGTTAACAATAAAGTGAATTTGCTCATCATTGAGTCGTCCTGAAACTAGTAAAACGTCTCTAGTGTAATCTCTTGTGCCATCTTCTTTAGTAAGATATACAGAGAAGGTTTCAGAATTAGAAACTTCAAACACATCTGTATTGTAAATTAGAGCTACATCAATACCTCGCTCGTCTAATGAATCGTAATGCACAATATCATAATTATAATGCTTAAGGTGCTTACTATTAATTAAGTCCTCAACAACTGTTCTGTTTTCGACTTCAGCAACTCCAATAATAGCAGGTGGTAAATCCACATTATCTTCACCAATTTGCGACATAACTTTACTTAATTTTCTCAACTTTTTGTTATACCGTTTTTCTGTCCATCGTTTTGCTGAGGTTGGCAAAAAGTCATCATCATTAGTATGAATATCATCTTTAGTATCAAAGAGATTTTCGATATTATAAAATGCAATAGTGTGTTTAATACTCATAAGGCTAAAGATATAATTATTATACATAATGAGATATGATACAAATGCCTAAATTTGCGCTTTGTTTTCCTCTGAATAGTTCAGAACAGATTTTATGCTTGAAAAAAAAGACATCAATTTAGAAAAGGTTATACTTATAGGTATCGTTACCAAAAATCAGGACGAGGCTACATCAAAAGAGTATCTCGATGAGCTTGAGTTTTTGACCTATACTGCTGGTGGTGATGTGGTAAAACGTTTTACCCAAAAGCTAGATATGCCTAATCCTAAAACTTTTATTGGTACTGGGAAGATGCATGATGTACAAGAGTATGTAAAGGAATATGACGTTGGCACCGTAATTTTTGATGACGAATTATCGCCTGCTCAAGAACGAAACATAAGTAAAATACTGAATTGTAAAATTTTAGATAGAACGAACCTTATTCTCGATATTTTTGCGCAACGTGCTCAAACAAGCTATGCGCGTACACAGGTAGAGTTAGCTCAATGTCAGTATTTATTACCTCGACTTAAAGGAATGTGGACACACCTTGAACGACAAAAAGGTGGTATTGGAATGCGCGGTCCAGGTGAAACAGAGATCGAAACCGATAGACGTATTGTACGTGATAAAATCTCATTACTAAAAGCAAAAATAAAAACCATTGATAAGCAGATGGCTGTTCAGCGTGGTAACCGAGGTAAATTAGTTCGTGTTGCGTTAGTTGGTTACACCAATGTTGGTAAGTCTACACTAATGAACGTTATTAGCAAGTCGCAAGTATTTGCAGAGAATAAACTTTTTGCTACTCTAGATACTACCGTACGCAAAGTGGTTATTGGTAATCTGCCGTTTTTAGTTAGTGATACCGTAGGGTTTATAAGAAAGTTGCCTACACAATTGGTAGAGTCTTTTAAAAGTACTTTAGATGAAGTAAGAGAAGCAGATTTACTACTTCATGTTGTAGATATATCACATTCTAATTTTGAAGAACATATTGAATCTGTAAACCAAATTTTGGATGAGATAGAAAGTAAGGGCAAACCAACAATTATGGTATTTAATAAGATTGATGCATACCAAGCCCAACCTTACGATGATGAAGATTTAGTTGTTGAACGCACCAAGGCCAATTATTCTATAGACGAGTGGAAACAAACGTGGATGTCCAAAATAGGCGATAATGCCTTATTCATTTCTGCACTGAATAAGGAAAATTTAGATGAGTTCAGAAAGCGTGTATATAAAGAGGTAAGAGAAATACACATCACAAGATTTCCGTATAATCACTTTTTATATCCCGATGTTGAAGATATACAATAAAAAAAGAGGTCTAATCAAGACCTCTTTTTTTATGCTGTTTCTTTTATTTAGAAATTGTAGCTAATACCAAATGTATAATAGCTTTGTAAATCGTTATCTACATTATCAAAAGTTGCCATTGTATTACCTAGTGTATTTACTTGGTAGTTAAGTGCCTCTTGCTTGTTGCTACGTAAACCAAAATCAAAACCTAGCCCAATGCCTTTCCAAAGCGTATAGCTAAAAGAGTTAATCCATGTCCAGTTAGAGTAATCACTATCTTCATAGCTTGCAAAAGCAGAAAGATTAGTCTTGAAGTTTACTTTACCTAGCTTTTTTGTATAGTCAGCAACTATTTTAGCACCAGCAGATGAGTTAAAAATAGTATCGTCATCAGCAAATACAAAGTTGTAGTTGGCTGGATGAATAACAACTACTAAATCTGTAACTGGAGTCCAAGTAAAACCAATGCCAAGGTCTAAATAACCAGGATCATTAAAGTTGCTGAGTATTGTTGTTCTGTATTCTAATAATCCAGAAACTGCCCATTTATCACTTAATCTATGACCATAAAGTGATGTAATGTTAAATACATCTACTGTTGGTTCAAAATCATCACTATCTAATGGATTGTCTTTGTCGTCTAACTTTGTCCAATTAAGGTTAAGATTTAAGCTATTTCTCCAGAAATATTTTTCTTCAATTTTGTTGGCAAAACCATTTACAGTTAAGCCAATAGTACCAGAAGAGTTGTTAGGTGCGCCTTGTGCAAACCAGTTGTTAAAATTAGATAAACTGCCACCAATAGTTCCAAAAGCTCCAACGCGCCATCCTGGTAAGGCATCAATTTGAGCTTGAATTTCGTTAGCTTCAGCCTGATATTTATCAGCCTCGGCTTGTTTTTCAGCCTTTTGCTGTTCTAATTCTTCTTTTGTTTGTGCAAAGCTTAAACTTACGCAAAACACAAATGCAAGTGATAAAAGAATTCTTGTTTTCATTGTTTATAGTGTTTATGTTGATTGTTGTTTGTACAAATATATGGGGTTTCCGTATAAATTGTTCACTTATTGCATCTTAGATGCATTATATGGCAAAAAGTCACTTTCTTTTCTTTTTATATAAAGGAACTGCAGAACATGCCTCACCAAACATTATGGATTTAGCAATTGGTTTTAGTTTTTGTGAAAGAAGTATCAAAGCGTTTGCGGGTACAGGTTTATTAGAGCAACCTTTAATAATCACAGGTAAATCCTCGTAAGAGGCTACCTCTAAATTTGAAATAATATCGGTGTATATGATTGACTCTAATTGCTCTAAATTTCCGACAATAGAGAGTTTTGCAATATTTTGAAGCTGAATAGAAATAAGCATATATGCCCAATCTGGTACAATAGCCTCGGTAGAACAATGCAAGGCAACATAGGTGTCTTGATATTGGGTCCAATCATGGTCTGATACATACGCCCTAAATTCTTTTTCGCGCAGCACAAGACCTTCAAGAAGCCAATCTTTTATATCAAAAAGAATACGGCGTCCTTCAGGATAAAAATCCTCTAAATCTATGACCTTAAGTTTGCTGTTTGCAACTCTATTTACAATTTCTTCAGCCATTAACGCTTTACATTATATCTTCTAAGCCCATAGTTGGTGTCTTCTTTTTCTATAAACTTTAGAGCAATTTTACTACCATCTAAAACAGGCGAATCAACTTTTGAGGTGTGTATTTTTTCGTAAGTTTCAACATCTATTGATGTTCTGTTGTTTAAATAATCAAACAGGTTAATGTTATTTAATCTTGAAGTCCAATTTTTTTGAATAGTACCTTCAAAGACCTTAGATTTTGAACCACTGCCATAACCAATAAACCCAATAGTTTTATTAGTAATATCTATTGATTGATTATGGTTATGTGATAGGTAACTTAGTAAAGACATAAATATGGAAGCCGTATACATGTTGCCTATTTCTGATGAGGCTAACTCACCTGAGTTTATTTTTTCATTAATGAAAGTGTTATAAAGTTCTGATTTATAAGCAGCTTTCTGCCATGCTTTTTGGTCCGTATTTTCAGGATTGCCAATAGTATCTATTAAAGCATTATAGTTTTCAGTTTGTTTTAACCAATTTAACCAGTTGTCGAAAATGATTCTACGACCATGAAACGCGTATGGCAAATGAAAAATAAACTGACTCCAATCCTTTAAGAAATCAGTTTGCTTTTGCTCACCAAAATGCTCAAGTGCTTCCGTTATTCTGTCATTATAACAGGCGTTAGAAAATTGTCCATCAAATACAGGCTCTTCTTTGAATACTTCGACAACAGAGTTACTGTCTGACCAAAATTGAGATGATGTAGACTGAATAAATGTATCTATAGCATCTTCTGAAGCTTCAACATTAAACTCTTCGAGAACGGTTTTTAATAAGTCTTGCTTTTTGTAGGTGCGTCTAGGTTTAAAAAAATCACCTTCGCTCTTGGAGGCTACGCCCCAAGTATCATGTATTGATAAAATAGAAGGATTGTGACTTACCAAAACAGCAACTGCACCAGCACCTTGGGTATATTCACCAGTAGAATTAATATCGTACTTAGACAAATCAGATGCAATAACTACTGCTTTTCTTGACGAGTCTTGCTTTACCCAATCTAAACTATTGTGTAATGCATCTACAGCACCTACACAGGCAAACGTCATATCTAAAACATCACAGTTTTTAAAACTGCGAAGACCATGTTGTTTCTCAAGTTCCTTTTCAACAATTTCAACTGCGTAAGTAGCAGTTGGTTTAGATCCATCAACTGCACTTTCGGTACCAAGATAAACGCGACCTATTTCTCTAGGGTTAATATTATTTTGAACAATTAAGTTTAAAAGGGCATTTGCAGCAAAAGTCGCAGCATCTTCACCAATATTTGGGACGGCCATTTTTTCTAAACCTAATCCTCTTTTAAGTTTCTCAGCAGGGATTCCTCTTGCATGGGCAAGATGTTCCATTGAAACGTATAGTTGGGGCACATAAAATGCTATAGCATCAATTCCAGTTTTCATAATATCAGGCTTTTATAACATTCCTAACTCTAATTTTGCTTCTTCACTCATTAGATCTTGAGACCAAGGTGGATCGAAAGTAATTTCAACTTCAGCATCTTTTACTTCGTTGATAGATTTCACTTTCTCTTCAACCTCGAGTGGTAGTGATTCTGCAACTGGGCAATTAGGAGATGTTAAGGTCATCAATATTTTCACATCAAAATCTTCATTTACAAAAACGTCATATATTAAACCCAATTCGTAAATATCAACAGGGATTTCAGGGTCGTAAATTGTCTTTAATACACGAACAATTTTTTCACCGAGTACATTTGTATCTATTGTGGTATCGCTCATATTAATTTAATTGTGTTTGGTAGGCAATGGCATACATTTTAAGTTGTTTTATCATACTTACTAAGCCGTTTGCTCTTGTAGGTGATAAATGCTCTTTAAGCCCAATGTCATCAATAAAATCTGTATTTGCTTCTATAATGGAAGTTGGATGTTGATTTGAGAATACTCGGATTAGTATAGCTATAATTCCTTTAGTAATTATGGCGTCACTATCTGCAGTAAAAACTACCTTATCATCTTCCATATTAGCATGCACCCATACTTTACTCTGACAACCTTTAATGATATTATTATCAGTTTTATGGGCTGCATCAATAAGAGGTAATGTTTTGCCCAAATCTATCATGTATTGATAACGTTCTTCCCAATCATCAAACATGGAAAACTCATCAATAATTTCGTTCTGAATCTCTTGTATTGTCATTGCCACATATTTGACAACAAAAGTACTACTGTTTTTTAACTTTTTCTCCTACTGATAACACTTTATTAACGAGTTCTTTGATTTCTTCTGGAGGAAATCCATCGTCAAAAGTTGGTGTTATATAAGCTAAATCTCCTTGTTTAAGGGTCAATGTTGCATGAGCTGCACCATCATATAGACGTTTGTCCGTAGGTGCCTTTAAAGAACCCATGGCTTTGGTGTCTAACTTTTTTATAAGTGATTGTATAGTTTGCCAGTCATTAGCGTCACATTTGTATTCGTCCATTTTTTGAAGACTTCGATCTGTAGATAGTAAGACTTTATCTTCAGTAATGTAAACATACTTTGCAAATCCTCTTGATATAGCTTCATAAATTATAGCTGTACCGTAGTTTTTCTGTACAGCTTTTTCTTTATCTGTAAGCAGGTTTTTATCAAATGTATTTTTGTTAGACTTTGTTTCTGTCTTTTTTATGTCTTGTTTCTTTGGCTCTGTATTCGTAGCCACTTCTTTCTTCATTTCTACGTTTTCAACAACTGCTTTCTTAGAATCTGAAGCTGCTTCTTTTGAAGAATTGCAAGATTCGGTTAACATAACCACTGCTATAATGCTGAATAAAAATTTCATGAGTTCTCAGATTTTATATAAATATATTACAAATTGAGGATAACAGGAATTATGCCAAATCTAAAGTTTGGATCTTTCGTCTTTTAAGAAAGCATCATTACTGCTTTTTTTAAAGCAGAGATAAAGGTGTCAATTTCTTCTTTAGTATTGTAAAACATAAAAGAAGCTCTGATGGTGCCTGGTATTTTATAAAAGTCCATTATAGGTTGTGCACAATGATGCCCAGTGCGGACAGCAATGCCCATTTTGTCTAAGATGGTACCTATATCGTAAGGGTGAATATCACCAACATTAAAAGAAATAACAGAGGTTTTATGCTTTGCTGTACCATAAATCTTTAGATCTTCAATTTGAAGCATCTGTTGAGTAGCATAATTTAGAAGCTCATGTTCATAGTTGGCAATAGCATCAAAACCAACACTATTCATATAATCTAATGCTGCACCAAAAGCAATACCACCACAAACATTTGGTGTGCCTGCCTCAAATTTGTGCGGTAAGTTGGCATAAGTGGTTTTCTCAAAAGAGACTTCAGCAATCATTTCGCCACCACCTTGGTAAGGTGGTAATTTATTTAGCCATTCTTCTTTACCATAAAGCATTCCAACACCAGTAGGGCCGCATATTTTGTGAGCCGAACACACATAAAAGTCAACATCTAGAGCTTGAACATCTGGCTTGATATGTGGGCAAGATTGTGCACCATCCACTAAAACAGCAGCACCAACACTATGTGCTTTTTTAATAATGCTTTCAATAGGATTTATGGTTCCTAGAGCGTTAGAAATGTGATTTACAAAAACAAGTTTTGTATTATCATTTAAAAGTGAATCGAATTCAGATAAGATTAATTCACCATTTTCGTTCATAGGAATTACTCTAAGTGAAGCGCCTGTGCGTTCACAGAGCATTTGCCAGGGTACAATATTGCTATGATGTTCTAAAGCAGAAACTATAACTTCATCTCCTTTTTTTAGAACTGAAGAAAATCCATTAGCTACTAAATTAATACCATGAGTTGTACCTGAAGTATAAATGATCTCATGGCTATGTTTTGCATTAAAATGATTTTGAATTTTAATACGTGCTTCTTCGTAAGCATCAGTAGCTTCTTGGCTTAAAGCGTGGACACCACGATGTATATTAGCATTGTAATTGGTGTAGTAATCTACAATGACATCAATGACTTGCTGAGGTGTTTGCGAAGTAGCTGCATTATCGAAATAGATTAATGGCTTGCCATTAACTTTTCGGTTGAGAATTGGAAAATCCTGACGAATAATTTCAACATTAAAACCAGTATGATTTTGAGTGTTACTCATCTATAAATCAAACCCAATATTAACTCCTAGTTTATTGGCAATTATCTTAGTAATTCTGTTTTTTAACTCAGGGATTTTTACTGAATCTAATACCGTATTACTAAATGCATACATCAATAATCCTCGAGCTTCTTTTTCTGGAATACCACGAGAACGTAAATAGAATAAAGCACTCTCATCTAATTGGCCAATGGTACAACCGTGAGAGCAACGTACATCATCAGCAAAAATTTCGAGCTGAGGTTTTGTGTTTATAGTTGCCTTATCGTTTATTAAAATGTTGTTATTTGCTTGAAATGCATTAGTCTTTTGGGCTTCCTTTTCTACAACAACTTTTCCGTTAAAAACACCTGTTGAGTTTTCATCAAAAATACCTTTGTAATCTTGATGACTTTCACAATTAGGCTCAATATGATGTACTAAGGTATTGTGATCTACATGCTGTTTATCTCCAATGATGGTAACACCTTTCATTGTAGAGTCTATATGCTCACCATTTTGATAGAAATTTAAATTATTACGCGTTAATTTTCCACCAAACGAAAACGTATGCACTTTAGCATTACTATCATTCTTCTGATTAATAAACGTGTTGTCTATTAAAGTAGCAGATTGCTTATCATTTTGGATTTTGTAATAATCTACGATAGCGCGTTTATCTGCAAAAATTTCAGTAACGCTATTGGTAAGTGTTGGGTTATCAGTAAGGCTTTGATGGCGTTCTATAACCTGCACGTAAGCGTTTTCTTCAACAACAATTAGGTTTCTTGGCTGTAACATTAAAGCCGCTTCATTACCTGTAGAAAAATGAACAATTTGTATAGGCTTCTTTATCGCTTTATGTCTAGGAATATAGATGTATGCACCTTCAGCAGAAAATGCAGTATTCAAAGACGTTAAACCATCGGTAGTCGCAATTTTGTTGAAATAATTGTCAATTACAGGTTTATATTTCGCCTTAGTAAGTGCAGATGACATTAAGCAAACATCAATATCATCGTGTGTGGTTTCAGATAGGTGAGAAGCATATTGCCCATCAACAAATACAATTTTGTATGAGTCGATTTCATCAATTAAATACTTCTTAACTGTCTTATAGTCTAATGCTTCAATGTCTTTTGGGAAGACACTAAAATCTGTTTTTAAAACTGAATTTAGAGAGGTGTATTTCCAAGCTTCCTGCTTTTTTGTTGGGAAACCTTGAGTTTCAAATCTCTTAATAGCGTTAATTCTAATATCATGTATAGGCGAATCTACATTCACTGTATTTTCGAATGCCATGAAAGATGATATTAGTTTTTCTTTTAATTCCATAAGGCTTAATAATTAAGCGTTTACTTCTTCTTTAATCCAATCGTAGCCTTTAGCTTCAAGCTCATGAGCTAATTCGGCAGTTCCAGACTTTACAATGCGTCCGTTGTATAATACATGTACATAATCAGGAACAATATGGTCTAAAAGTCTTTGGTAATGTGTAATTACAACTACAGCATTGTCTTTTGATTTTAGCTTGTTAACACCGTTCGCAACAATTCGCAATGCATCGATGTCTAAGCCAGAATCTGTTTCGTCAAGAATAGCCAATTTTGGCTCTAACATTGCCATTTGAAAAATCTCATTACGTTTTTTCTCACCACCAGAAAAGCCTTCGTTAAGTGAACGTGATAAAAACTTTCGGTCTATTTCTAAAAGCTCTGATTTTTCACGGATAAGCTTCAGCATTTGGTTAGCGGGCATTTCTTCTAGGCCTTTAGCTTTTCGAGTTTCGTTAATAGCAGTTTTCATGAAATTAGTCACGGTAACTCCAGGAATTTCTACAGGATATTGAAACGACATGAAAATACCTTTGTGAGCACGTTCTTCCGGACCTAACTCTTCTAAGTCTTCTCCTTCTAAAATAATCTCACCTTCATCTACTTCATAATCTTCCTTACCTGCAATAACAGAAGCTAAAGTGCTTTTACCCGAACCATTTGGTCCCATGATTGCGTGGACTTCTCCAGGTTTAACTTCTAAGTTAATGCCTTTTAAAATTGGCTTATCTTCTACACTTGCGTGCAAGTTATTTATCCTTAACATAGTCTTAGTTTTCTACTTTTATAATATCATTTTTGGTTGGGTCTGGTGCTTCGATCTTAATAGTTTCTTTTATTTCTATAAAGAACTCCCAAGTGTTTTCATCGTTGCTTTCAAAACGTTTTGCTCTAACAGTAACTGGCACCATATCTGTAGACTCTTTTTTGTAAGCTTTGACTTTTTCGTTTAAAGCTTTCATGTTATCATCTATAACAACCCCATATATTGAACTTGCGGTTTGGATCACTGCAGCATTTTGATTTTCATCGTAAATAAAATCACCTCTTAGTGTGATTAAACCATCGTTTTGGTCATAAGAATTTGAAGTATTCACCTGATCAGTGTCGGTTTTTCCATCATTTTTACATGATGTAATACCAGAAACGATTAGTAATAAAATGATTATTCTCTTCATTGTGAGTCTTATTGATTGTTTATCCTACAGAACCTTCTAAGCTGATTTCAAGAAGTTTTTGTGCTTCAACAGCAAATTCCATAGGTAATTTGTTTAATACTTCTTTACTGAAACCATTTACAATAAGTGCAATTGCTTTTTCAGTATCAATACCACGTTGGTTACAGTAAAAGATTTGGTCTTCACCAATTTTACTCGTTGTAGCTTCGTGTTCTATTTGAGCGGATTTATTTTTTGCTTCGATATATGGAAATGTATGTGCACCGCATTCGTTACCCATTAATAAGCTATCACATTGTGAAAAATTTCGGGCATTCTCAGCTCTAGAACTAATTTGCACTAAACCTCTATATGAGTTTTGAGACTTACCAGCTGAAATACCTTTGGATATGATTGTAGATTTAGTATTCTTACCTAAATGAATCATTTTTGTACCCGTATCTGCTTGCTGATAATTATTAGTAACAGCTATAGAGTAAAACTCACCAATTGAATTATCTCCTTTAAGCACACAAGATGGATACTTCCAAGTTACAGCACTTCCTGTTTCAACCTGAGTCCAAGAGATTTTTGCATTCTTTTCGCAAAGTCCTCTTTTGGTAACAAAGTTGTAAACACCACCTTTACCTTCAGCATTTCCAGGGAACCAATTTTGAACAGTACTGTATTTAATCTCTGCATCTTCCATAGCTATTAATTCTACCACTGCGGCATGCAATTGATTTTCGTCTCGACTTGGAGCTGTACAACCTTCAAGGTACGAGACGTAACTGCCTTCGTCGGCAATAACGAGTGTTCTTTCAAATTGCCCAGTTCCGGCTTGATTTATTCTAAAATACGTAGAAAGCTCCATTGGGCATCTTACACCTTTTGGGATATAGCAAAAACTACCATCACTAAACACAGCTGAGTTTAATGCCGCATAGAAGTTGTCTTTCTGTGGTACAACCGTACCAATATATTTTTTAACCAATTCTGGGTATTCTTGAATAGCCTCAGAAATACTCATAAAAATGATACCCTTTTCAGCAAGCGTCTTTTTGAATGTAGTAGCAACTGAAACTGAGTCTACAACAACATCCATAGCTACACCGGCTAATTTCTTTTGCTCATCAAGTGAGATTCCTAATTTTTCGAACGTCGCCAATAGTTCTGGGTCAACCTCATCTAAGCTATCATATTTAGGTTTGCTGTTTGGCGCTGAATAATAGGATATAGCCTGAAAGTCTGGCTTTTCGTAATGAACGTTAGCCCATTCAGGCTCAGTCATTTCTTTCCACACCTTAAAGGCTTCTAATCGCCAATTGGTCATCCATTCAGGCTCATTCTTTTTCTTAGAAATCGCTCTTACGATATCTTCGTTTAACCCATTGGGAAACGTTTCAGACTCAATGTCTGTGTAAAAACCATACTCATATTCTTTGGTTTTTAACTCTTCCCTTAAATCGTCTTCAGTATATTTTGACATAGCCTATTTACTTAAAGTGAAAAAGATTCGCCACAACCACAAGTTCTGTTGGCATTAGGATTATTAAACACAAAGCCAGTACCGTTTAGTCCTCCAGAATATTCTAAAGTAGTTCCTATTAGGTACAAGAAGCTTTTTTTATCAACTATAATACGTACGCCGTTATCCTCAAAAACTTTGTCTTCTTCGGCTTTAGTATTATCAAATTTTAAATCATAAGAAAGTCCAGAACATCCACCGCTCTTAACGCCAACTCTGATGAAGTCTTTAGACACATCAAAGCCATCGTCACTCATAAGCTCAACGACTTTCTTTTTTGCAGTATCAGATACTTTAATCATAATTCTTAATTAGATTTTATCTAAATAGAGTGCAAAGATACGACATAACAGGCTTTTGCCAACAATAACTAACATTATATTATGATATGACCAAATAGGAATTAGTTATGCAAATCTTTGTCTAGAGAACTAAGTAGTAGTGAATGGCTATGCAACCTTTCGCTTAAGTAAGAATAGTTTGCGAAGTGCAACTTCGAATATTTTATCTGTTGCGCCACTAGAATTGAAGTCACCGTGATCGTCTATAGTAACTTTTGCGCTACAATTTTTGCAAAGTAACTGGTCACCCTTGCCATCTTCAGGCTTGTAGAAATTATGACCAAAAACGATACAAGATATATTATCTGTATTGGTAGGTTTCATTAATAGTGATTTGGGAAAAGCAATATAGGGAATCAAAACACTTTTTAAGCTGAAATGCTCTTTTTTTCGATGAAATACACAAAACTATAACATTTTGTTGAAAAATCTTAGTTTTGAAATGCAGGATTTGTAAGAAATGACGGGTCTGATAAGGTTAACAGAAACGCTTTTAAGTCTGCTTTGTCTTCTGGCGAAAGTTGAGCGCCACCTTGATCTATATTTTTCATTAATGGATCGATGGTTGGAGAATTTTGTAAACCCTCACTGTAAAAATCTATAACGTCATCAAGAGTCTGAAAACGACCGTCATGCATGTATGGTGCCGTATAAACCAAATTCCTTAATGATGGTGACCTAAACTTACCATTGTCATTGGGGTCACCTGACACTGCTCCTAATCCTAAATCGGTAAATGTAGCATCAAGGCCATTGTTGTGAAAGTCATTATCTGTCCACAAAGGGTTATTTGGATTACCATGACAATGAAAGCAATCTCCTTTGTCTTCACGAAGAAAAACATCCAAGCCATTAAGTTCTTGAGGAGTTAAAGTGGCTTGCCCAAGCGAATATCTATCGAATTTTGAGTTGGCCGAAATCATGGTGCGTTCAAATTGTGCTATGGCTTTAGTCACTAAATCTTGTGTAATTGTCGATGTATTAAATGCTCTTGAAAATAACTCCGGGTATTCCGGATGCCCTTGTAGCTTATTAATAACATCGTCCCAATCGCTGTGCATTTCAAGCGGATTTTGAACGGGTTCAATTACTTGTCTTTCTAAGCTTAGTTCTTTTCCATCCCAAGCAAAGCGTTCGTTATAATTCCATGCCAAATTAAATAGTGGCATTGAGTTTCTAGTTCCACTTAAACCATCAACACCTACACTAGTAGCTGAATTATCCGAAAACGCATTTTGAGGCGAATGGCAACTAGCACATGATATGGTTTCATCAGCAGATAAAATCCTATCAAAAAACAATCGTTTTCCTAGAGCAATTCCTTCTTCAGTAAGTGGATTGGTGTTTGGTATTACCGGTGGCAATATATTGCTTGAAAAAATCTCAGGAATTTCTAAATCTACAGCTACAGGTGTGTAACCTTCATTGTCACTACTAGAGCAGGATACAATAAATAGAACGATACATAATATGTAACAAATCTTTTTCAAAAATTCATTGTTGCGAAACAGAACCTAAGCTAAATACACTTTGCCCATTTTGAAACATTTGTATCTGAGCAGCTGAGTTAGGCATAAGCACAGTATTTAATTGGTTTAAGTCCCAGGTATTAGGATTTTGAAACCATTCAGCAAGATTTACTTCAATATTAAAAGTAGTTTCACCCGTAATATTTACGGCACCTAAATTAACAGTAAAGAAGGTGTCTTGAGGAAACGTTGGAGACATACCGGGGTTATCTACAGCCCGAATGGCATGATAATTAAAAGGCGCTTCAGAATTACTTGCGTCTAAATATTTACCATCAAATTGCATATAATGGTAACCGCCTCCTAACATATCTGGCACATTGAAAGATGCAGAGTTTAAATCGGCATAATTTTCAGAGTTGTCTTCATTGTCAAATCCAAAAGTGAAAGACACATTATTGTAATTGCCTATTGGAATAGTAAATGGTACTTGAAAAACTAAGTTATTGTTGTTAGTAACATCCACTAAATTATAGGCATCCAACTCTAACACTTCATTAGAAGTTGTAGTAAATACTATATCAGATATTACGTAACGCAAACGCTCAATACTTAACATCTCACCATTTGCGTTAGTGTATTGTACCGAATTAAAATTGGCATTTGTAACTGGGATGCCTTCCCAATTATGGGTAAAGGAAAACACAGGATTAATTTGTGTTGCATTTACAATATCGTCAACATCATCACTACAATTAGTGCATACAAATACAACTAACAGTAACGTTAAAAATTTCTTCATAATTGCTTTAATTTATTTTAAAAAGTAGTAGGTCAGTAAAACCTCTATTATCATCAATATCACCGTCATTGCTTGTTGTATCACCGACAACAATTATAGACCTGTCATTTAATTCTGTAACGCCATAAGCAAAATCAATATTGCTTCCTCCAACAGATGCTTCCCATTGTAAATCTCCATTACTATCAACTTTTATAGCCCAAGCATCATTTTGTCCTTTGTTTTCTGACACATCGCCATCGCTACTTCTCGAACTGCCAGATAAAATAAAACCATTGTCTTGAGTGGTTTTAATAGCTCTTGCAACATCAAAATTAGTGCCGCCAATTGTCTTTTCCCAAATAAGATTGCCTTCAATTGAGATTTGAATTAACCATAAGTCGGCAGCACCATTATTTGAAGACACATCAGTATTATTGCTTCTTGTATCTCCAGCGATTACATAATTGCCATCATTAGTTTTTACGATTGCTCTGGCTTGATCAATTTCATCACCACCAAAAGATTTTTCCCATACAAGGATACCATTAGCATCAATTCGAACCACCCAAAAATCGTAAGATCCTTTATTATTGGTTATATCGGTATCGGCACTATCAGAACCACCTGCAATAATAAAACCTCCATCTGGTGTTTGAACTACACCTTCAGGAGTATCTGTAAAAAGGCCTCCAAAAAATTTACTCCACTGTAATTCTCCGTTAGTATCTAATTTTACTGCCCAATAATCACCACCTGCATGGCGTGTAGCAACACGAGTTGTATTGCCTTGACCACCAGAAGCTGTGACGTCTAAAACACCAATTAATAAATAACCTAAATCTGAAGTTTGTATTACAGAAACCCCATTGTCATTACCTTGAAAGCCTAGCGATTTTTCCCATATAATAGTACCTTGACTATCTAGTTTAGCGATCCAGAAATCTTCTGAGCCATTATTTAAGGAGACGTCAACATCGTTGCTTTGGCTTGAGCCAATAATGGCAAAGCCACCATCTTGAGTTTGAATAATTTCGCTTCCTCTATCATCATTGGTTCCTCCGTATGTTTTTTGCCATTGTAGGTTGTTATTAGCATCATATTTAAGTAACCAATAGTCAAAGCTCGAATCTTGTTTATCAGTAATATCTCCATCATTGCTTTGCGTAAATCCTAATATAGCGTAACCGCCATCATTTGTTGATGTTATAGATTGAGCGCTCTCGTTTGCACTACCGCCTAAAGTTGTAATAAATTCAATATCACCTACCGATGAACTTACAGGTGCTGTGATGTTTAATTGTTCAGGGTTACTGCAATTAAAAAAAAGCAGTACAATACATAGATTTAAAATATAGGGGCTTTTGGCAATCACGGTTTTGAATAAATTATTGACTTTTCTGTACGACAAACAAACCACTTTCAATATCTCCTATCACAATATTACCGCTTGGAAAATAAGGGTAAACACTCCAAACACCATTAAAAGCAGCACCATCACTACTAGGGAAGGTGTCCAAAAAGTGTGTTTCAGTCATTGGGTTACTTGAATTGTTAATGTTAGATATATCAATAATTCGCATTCCTGCTCTATAGTTAGATAAAAAATAATCGTTACCTAACACATAACCATTATGGTCAATAGCAGCAGTTGGTCCAAAATAGGTTGAGAATAGTGCAGGATTATCTAAATCAGAGAAATCAAAGATTAATGTTTTTGTATTAAAGCCAAATCCTTGTTCGTCAGTTTCGTCTCCTAAAATAAAATACCTTTGGTCCTCAGTAAACCATCCTTGATGTGTATATCCTAATTGAGGGTACGAAAATCTTGAAATTATGGTTACATTTAGTTTGTCTGTAACATCTAATACAACAACTTCATTTTCATTGCTACCTACATAAATTTCTTGACCAGTATAGTCCGAATCTGGACCATTATAAGTTACAACTTGCGCATCATGTGAATACCCTACACCAATGAAATCAGCAATAAAAGTTGGGTTCATTGGATTAGAGATATCTACAAATATTGGTCCGCCACCATTTGTAGAGGAGCAACCTACGAGATAGGCAATAGCTTCACTTTCATTAATGACAATATTATGACAACTTCCTACACCATTATAAACGGTATCAGCAGTAAAAGTTTCTGGTGGATTTGTCACATTTCTAAGACGAGTTAAATCAAACACTTGCATACCATGATTACCTACATTATCTGCAACTATAAATGCGTAATCATTGTAGGTTTTAATATCTCTCCAAAAATTGCTGCCAGCATTAGAGTTTAATCTTCCTAAGAATATAGGGTTTAGTGGATCAGTTACATCGACAAAGGCGGTACTATTAGTAAGGCCAACAATAGCATATTCTTTGTTTGAAGTTGAATCGGTCCAGCCCCAAATATCACTTCCTTCTGCAGTCGGAGATCCACTAAGTGTTGCAACATCTATCATGGATAAAATATCTATACCATTACAAGGATATGGTCCAGCCATTCCATTTTCGCATCTAAATAATGGATCTAAAGTATTATCACAAGCATCGCCAATGCCATCGTTATCAGCATCGGACTGGTCAGGGTTAGGAGTTAAGGGACAATTATCGTCGACATCTAGGACCCCATCATCATCATCATCCTCATCGCAAACATCACCTTCTCCATCATTATCAGTATCTAATTGGTCTAGATTATCAGTGTTAGGACAATTATCATCATCATCATTAATACCATCATTATCGCTGTCAATGCTAGTAGGTGGTGGTGGAGATGTGTCGTCGTTATCGCAACTAATGGTGATACTAAATAAAACACATAGTAGGACGTAAATTGTAAGTTTAAAAAATTTCATGGGGTTATTTTTCTGCAATTTAACCATTTAATTATAAATAGGTTAACGCGAGTTTAAGTGATATTATTTTAAGATAACTTTTTGTACCACACGATTATTAATTTTAACCATATATATTCCTTTAGCATTTTGCAATAATGGTAATGTAAAAACCGCTTCATTTATATCTTGTTTATTATAAATGCTTTGACCTAATAGGTTAAACACTTCTACAGAATTTATAATCGTGTTTTCAGGAGATTTAATTTTAGGATTAGTTGTTGCTGGATTCGGATAAATTGAAAATGAACTTATGGCATTAGTGTTAACTGGTAAAGTGCTAATTTTACCTACTACAAATAAGCCACGTTCTATATCGTTTATTACAATATTACCACTACTAAAGTAAGGATAAACACTCCATGCGCCGTTAAATGAAGTATTGTCGTTTTCAGGTCTTGTGTCAAAAAAGCCTATTTCAGTCATTGAATTTGATGCTGCAGATATGTTTGTAATGTCTAAGACACGCATACCAGCGGTATAATTAGCCAGGTAGTATTTATTACCAAGAACATATCCGTTATGGTCTATTGCACCAGTTGGGCCTAGATAAGTTGAAGACAATGATGGATTAGTTAAGTCTGACATATCAAATACCAAAGTCTTGGAGTTAATTCCAAAATCAATTTCATCTTGCTCGTCTCCTAAAATAAAATACCTGTGATCATCAGTAAACCATCCTTGATGTGTGTAACCCAGTTGTAAATATGATAATTCTGAAAGCTTTACAACATTACTTTTGTCGGTTACATCTAAAATGACGATTTCATTTTCGTTACTGCCTACATAGATTTCTCGACCTATATAATTAGTATCTGGACCATTATAAGTTACAACTTGTGCATCATGCGAATAGCCTTCGTCAGAATAGCTTCCTAGACCAACTGGACTTGTGGGGTTAGAAATATCTATAAAAATAGGACCTCCACTAACTCTATCACAACCTACTAAATAAGCGATGGCCGTATCTTCATTAATTACAATATTATGGCAACTACCTATACCCAAAAATCCAACATATATAGCATCGGCACTAAACGTAACAGGAGGATTTGTAACATTTCTCAAACGTGTTAAATCGAACACTTGCATGCCGTGAGCACCAACATTATCTGCCACAATAAAAGCGTGGTTGTTATAAACCTTGACATCACGCCAAAAATTATTACCAGCACTGCTGTCTAAACGTCCAAGAAAAATAGGGTTCACTGGGTCAGAAATGTCTACAAAAGCGGTACTATTTGTCATAGCGCATAGCGCATATTCTTTACCTGTACTTGGGTCTGTCCAACCCCAAATATCACTACCTTCAGGGGTGCCATTTGAGTTGGCTAAAACTGAAACCGGAATTGTAGATAATAGATCGTAATCATTACATGGATAAATACCAGCGAAACCACTTTCACAAGGTGTTTGACTAAATGAAAAGGTGACACAAAATACAATAAGTAAGCGTAGATTTTTTTTCATAAGTAGGTGTAGATTTTTTATTCATAAATTAGTTAAAGATAATATATAAATTGAATTAATTGTCGTTTGAGTATTGTCAAAATATAATCATTCGCTGTACCTTTGCATCATGTTAGAAGATAAAAACCCTCAGCGCACTTCATTAAGTGAGCTTGGAGAGTTCAAACTTATTGAACACTTAACCCATCAGTTTAAAATAAATCATAAGTCGACCATACTTGGTATCGGTGATGATGCCGCAATATTAACGCCAGCCAAGAAAAGTATTGTAGTTACTACCGATGTATTGGTAGAAGGTGTGCATTTCGATTTAAGTTATGTGCCTCTTAAACATTTAGGCTATAAAGCTGTAATGGTAAATTTATCTGATGTTTACGCAATGAACGCTACTGCAACTCAGATTACGGTTTCTATAGCTGTATCAAATAGATTTCCATTAGAAGCTTTAGAAGAATTGTATGCAGGCATAGAAACTGCTGCACGTATTTATAATGTTGATGTGGTTGGTGGAGATACAACATCTTCTACTTCTGGACTTATTATTTCTATTACTGCAATAGGAGAAGTCGAAGACGATAAAGTAGTAAAACGCTCAGGAGCTAAGCCTAACGATTTATTAGTTGTTACTGGTGATTTAGGTGGTGCGTATATGGGACTTCAGGTATTGGAACGCGAGAAAGAGGTCTTTAAAGTAAACCCTCAAAATCAACCAGATTTATCAATGTATACATATATTGTTGAACGGCAACTTAAACCTGAGGCTCGTAAAGATATTGTTGAGCTTTTAGAACAACTAGAGGTAAAGCCTACGAGTATGATTGATATTAGCGATGGATTATCTTCTGAAATTATTCATCTATGTAAACAAAGCAATGTAGGTGTTGATTTGTATGAAAATAAAATTCCTTTAGATCCACAAGTGATAAGTACTTGTGAGGAGTTTAATATTGATAGTACCACAATTGCACTTAATGGTGGTGAGGATTATGAATTGTTAATGACAATTTCTCAAGAAGATTATCCTAAAATAAAAGCAAATCCTAATTTATCGGTTATTGGTTATATAACAGAAGCGGAACGAGGTATGCATTTAATCACACGTGCAGAAACTAAAGTACCTATTATCGCCAAAGGCTGGAAAAATTTTAACGAAACCGATTCCGAATAACTAAGCCGCAGATGTATTAATGCGCTGTCGTTTCATTCGTGCTAATTTATTAGCATAAATTTTTGATAGTGCGGCATTTATATCTCTAAATTTAGGTGTTAATTCAGTTAAATAACCGTTGCTGTTCGTAGTAACTTCTTTACCACAACAAGAACATTTGTATTCTTTAACGTGATAAGTAATTTGTTTAGACAGTTTATAATTGTGACCAAAAACGTCACAATACAGTCTCTTAGAGTTGGTTAGGAAGGTAGATTTTTTCATCAGTCATGAGATTTGGGAAGTCTAAATCTAGAAAAAAAACAAACTAAAAACGCTAAAACGTATTATTTTTCGCTAAAACGCAATAAAAAGTAAGATAATTCTGATTTATTCTCAATATGACTCATATGTCCTTCTGAGAATACAGCAATTTCAGTTGCGGTATCTTTTGTTTTTTCGATTAGCAATTCTTTATCAACGATCCAATCTTTTTCGCCAATTACAATAGCCTTTTTACCAGTAATGGATTTAAAAGCATTGAGTCGGTTTGGCCTAATCGCCATACCTTTATGACCAGCAATAAAACCTTGAACTGTTGTATTCAATGCAACTTTTAGTGCAGCTTTAAAGTTGTTTTCAAAAAGTTTTCGGCTAGTTTCAGCAAACAAGTTTGTAAATGACATTCTCACAAGATTCTCATAATTAGAGGTTGCCATTTGAGCAGCTCGAGCTCTCAACACTTTTCGCTCATGGTTATCAGCTTCAAACGTTGAGTTCATTAAGCATAAATCTTTAACCAAATCAGGCTGTTGTTCTGCTAAAGCTAAAGCCACATAGCCACCCATAGAATGCCCAACGCAGCTTATCTCTTTTATGTTTAAATGCTTAAGTACTGCAAAAACAGCTTCAGCCATTTGCTCCATACTATGAATGTATCCTATGCTTTCGGTTTTACCATGCCCAAGTAAATCAATACATAGTACATGCCTGTTTTCAGAAATGTCATCCACAAAATCGTCCCACATGTTTAAGGTTTCTAAAAACCCATGGAGTAATACTAAGGTCTCACCTTCGCCTTGAGATGTATAGTGAATTTTACAATTTTTGTACGTCATAAACATAAGCGCAAAGATAAACACACTTAGCTACATCTTAGACCAACAATTCATTATATTTGAGGCACTATCATAATCTCAGTAATAACATCTATTATGAATTTTAAACGCTCAATTACGCTCTTAAGCTGTCTTTTTTCATTTGTACTTTTTGCTCAAATTGAAGAAGTCAAACTCGATAAACTCGTTCAAGAAACATTAACCACTTTCGATGTTCCTGGTATTTCAGTAGGGATACTTAAAGACGGAGAAATTGTTTATGCCAAAGGTCATGGCGTGAGGTCGTTGACCAATAAAAAGGATATGAACGAAAACACCCTTGTTGGTGTTGCATCGAACAGTAAAGGCTTTACATGTTTTGCTTTGGCCATGTTAATTGATGAAGGGAAATTACATTGGGACGATAAGGTACGTAAGTATATTCCTGAGTTTCAATTATACGATTCGTGGGCAACTGAGCATTTTACGGTTAGAGATTTAGTAACACATCGTAGTGGTTTAGGTTTAGGTACAGGAGATTTAATGTTTTTTCCTGAAGGCAGTGATTTCACCATTCAAGATATTATAGACAACCAGAAACATATTAAACCGCAGAGTAAATTCCGAACAGATTTTAGATATAACAACAACATGTTTATTATTGCTGGCGAAGTTTTAAAACGTGTCAGTGGCTTAACTTGGGAAGAATTTATTGAAACCAAGATTATGAAACCTGTTGGCATGGTCAATAGTAAAGCATCTTATAATCGCGTCACTGATCGTTCTAACATTATAGATGCCCATACCAGAACTGAAGGCAAGGTTATCCAGATTCCACATGATTGGAGCGAAACCGCCAATGCTGCTGGCGGTATTATGAGTAATGTTCCGGACATGTTGACTTGGGCAAAGTTTTTAATGAATGACGCAGTTACATTAGGAGGAGAACGCCTATTAAGTAAAGCGCAATTTCACGAATTATGGCAGCTTCAAACACCATTAAAAGTTAGACCTGGCGATTGGTACGGTTCAAATTTTAGAGGCTATGGTTTAGGATGGTTTGTTACTGATGTTAAAGGTGGCCATAAGCAAGTATATCATACCGGTGGTTTATTAGGAACAGTCACACAATTTACGATGATACCAGATTTAGATTTGGCTATTGTAGTTTTAACTAATCAAATGAATGGTTCAGCATTTAATACAATTACCAATACTATAAAAGATGCGTATTTAGGCTATGAAGATAGAGGTTGGCTTAAAAATTATGGTGAACGTAATGCGAGATACATTCAATATAATGATAGTATTAAAGTGGCGGTCTATAATCAAATAGATAAAATGAAAACTAGTAATGCACTACCAAAACCGTCCCAAATTGTAGGCACTTACACCGATGCTTGGTTTGGTGATGTGACGATTTCTCATGACGGCAGTGTATATACTATTAAAAGCAAACGATCCTCCACTTTATATGGCGAACTATTGCCGTACAATGCCACCACATATGTTGCTAAATGGAATAATCGCAGCTATGATGCTGATGTCTTTGTGAAGTTTACCTTTGATAAAGATGGAAAAGCACAATCTGCAACCATGGAGTACATAGCACCAATCACCGATTTTAGTTTCGATTTTGGAGATTTAGAATTGATAAAGACCAATTAGATGAACATAAAACGGAAAGAACTTTTAGTCACAAGTTTTGCGTTATTCTCTTTGTTTTTTGGTGCTGGCAACTTGTTACTTCCACCATTATTAGGGTATAACGCTGGTGAAAATTGGCTTTTGGTATGCATCGGTTTTATGATTACCGCAGTGCTTATTCCGATCCTTGGGATTGTAGCACATTCCAAATTACAAGGTACGATGTACGATTTTGGAAAGAAGGTAGCGCCGTGGTTTAGCTCCATCTATTGTATTATCGTTTATATGATTTCGATTGCAATACCGTCACCACGTACAGCATCTGCAACTCACGAAATTGCAATTCATCCTTCGTTTGGAACAAGTCCATTGTTGACTAGCACCATTTACTTTGTTTTGGTTTTAGTGTTTGTATTGAACCGTTCAAAAATTTTGAATTTAATCGGTAAGTTTTTAACGCCATTTATTGTAATCATGCTTTTGGCGGTTATTGTTATTGGCTTATCGTCTTCAGGGTTTACAACAGGAAATTCAGTCTTCGAAACACCAATGGTATCAGGAATTTTAGAAGGCTACCAAACCTTTGATGCTATCGGAGCAGTTGTTGTAGGCGCAGTAATTATTGTGTCTCTCAATTTTGATAACATGCAAGTCAGTAAGTTTGAATCTAAGCGTAAACTCATTCGGAAATCAGGAGTTATTGCCGGCTCAGGATTATTTATTATTTATGCGGGACTCATTGCAGTTGGCGCCTATTTTGGTTCAGAAATTAATGTAGATACGACCTTGAGTAATGATATGCAACGTGCCAATTTACTGCGAGGTATCAGTATTGCTGCATTAGGCACTTTGGGTAATGCCGTGTTGAGTGTTTTAATTTCGCTAGCGTGCTTCACTACAGCGGTTGGTATTGTTGCCGGTACAGCCGATTATTTTAAAGGCTTGTTTGGTAATTCGCAGATGGTATATACCATTACCGCAATCGTTGGTTGCCTTGCAGGTATTGGTGTTGGGCAATTAGATTTTCATTCGATTATCGTTATTGCGTACCCCATATTGTTATTCATTTATCCAATAACTATTATACTTATCATTCTGAATGTACTACCTGAACGATTTACAACGCCATTAGTGTTTAGAGTGGTGGTTATTGCAACATTTATATTTAGCATACCAGATGTTATAGGTTTTATTAGTCCATCTGAAAGTTTAGAACATATAATCAGCTATATTCCTTTAGCTACCCATAGTTTGGGTTGGGTGTTGCCCGCTATAATAACATTTGTTTTGGTGAATCTTATCCAAAAACCTAGTTCGCATTAAGGTTTTTAATAGCCGAAAATGCTTGATCTACCAAATGACTTTCTACCAAAACGGTAAATTCATTAGTGGTCGAAATCACTTCGTGCAATGCAATACCATGCCAAGCAAAACGCTTAAAAATTTGATAATACAACCCTGAAATACGAGAGTTGTTTTTTGGCAAACGAATACTAATTGCTGATAAGTTATCTTGAGAATCAATCATCTTTTCTGAACTAAAAGCGTCAAGCACCATTTTTTGATCTGAAGCGGATACCACAATATTACTCTCGTAAATTCCACGCGAGAATCCATAAAACGATTGTGGGTCGAGATTGTCCAAAACTTTAGCATGACTTTTAATCAGCGTATCCGAATTTTGAAACGTATAATCAATAAGGTTTGAGCGCACGGTAATATCACCCAATTCTCGTAACACCGCCTTAAGCTGATGCGATTGACGTAGATGTACAGGTGCACCATAACGACGCAACGCCATCATAATAGCACCTGTTTTTACAGGCTTACCAAGCATGTCACTAATAGGCTTCTGTAACTCCTCTGATAATGCCGAAAAATTTATGATTTCTCTGAATAAGGCTTCTTCTAAAAAAGGCTGCTTGATTAGTATATCTTCAACACAAGATGCAATAGTTTTCATAATGTTATATAATTAACAGAATGTGTAAATATAATAAGAATAGTTAATTATAAGAGATTAATTTTTAGTAATTATTAAGTAAATGAAAAAGCGAAAAGAGTTATTTAAATTTCCTAAATGCTTGAATGAATTGATAAATTCCATAACCAACAAAAATTCTACCCAAAAAATCGAATACGTAATAGCATGGAGTTAGATTTATTTCCTCTCCTAAATAATTAAATTTATGTGTTGGAATTAAAAATTGCACGAATGAACTTAAGCCTTTATTAAACTCCCATAGAGAAATATTAAGTGTGAATTCGTAGTTTTCTGTACTAATGAATGATAGATAAAAAAAGAACCACCCAACAATAATGATAAAAAGAAATGCTCTGAAATAAGAGTTACCATGATTATTTGATATACCATTTAACCAAAGAGTGGCTTTATCAAACCAATTGTTGAATGACCATTCCTTATTAGCCAATATTTGTTTATAAGTTTTTTTTTCAAAAAGTTTGAAGTTTAAATATTCAGGAATATTCTTCTGCTTCTCAAATTCTAGCTTTAACAGTCGATAAGTCTCGAGTTTATTTTGGATTGGAATAACACCACTTTTTGAAACTGCTCTTTCATATTCAAATTCCTTAGTAATTCCATTTTCAGAATAGTATTTATCATATGAATGAGATAAATCAAATATTGTTAATTCTCCCTTAAGAACAGCTAGAGAAAAATCAAAGCCTTTGTCAAATATAGTAGATCGCATTATGACCTTATCATTTAACAAAGTGTAAGTGAATAATATATTTTGATTAAATCTAGTAGCTGATAATACGACTATATTTAAGAAGTCAGTTTTATAGAATATAACATTTTCCTTGAAGGTTGTATTATAAAAATCTACGAGTCCGTGAAAGGTAGCATTTTTAAATTTTGTCTTGTAAACATCACAGCTTTTTACCCTAAGTTTTCCAAGCTTACTATTTTCATCCCCAAAGATACTTTCAGAAACATCTAAGTCATTAATTTCACAATTTTTAAAAGTAAGATTTGTTTTTCTAGATTGAATTCTAAGTGAATCATTAAACCAACATTGGCCATCAAAATTTATTTCTCTTTTTGAGTTTTCCAATTTCACTGGTGACAAAAACTCACAATTATTTATGATGTATTCACCAGTCATTAACAAATTACTCAGATTAGAATTAAAAGGATATCCAGCAAAATTAAATGGTATTACAACTGAAAAGTCAAATGAAATATTATTTAGTTCAACTACATTCGTTCCGGAAAATTCTCCTTTGTCATATTGATTTGATAAATAATTTCCAAAATCATCTTTTGACTCAAACCTATGGTCAATTTTAAGTGGTCTTTTCACAAACTCATAACTTTTAATTGTCATTACCAATACCAAACATACGTCTACTCATCATCTTAACATCATCAATGGCTCTACCTTTTATGAGCCATGAGATCCCAAATGGGATAACGGCTGTGGTTTCAAAAATAAAAACGTAGTAATCTTTTAATGGAAAGTTGACCTCTAATTTCTCTAGGATAATAAACACAATAATTAACCCAACAGAAATAAAAACGAGATTGCCACACCATTTGTACAAACCATGATTACCATCATCTGAGCCACGTGTAAACTTATACCGCGACATCCAACCCATACACAAAATAAAAATGCCTGCGGCTACCAAATGTACTAAGTTGAGAGTTTCGTTTTTATGCCCAAAAAGTGGTAGCGGACCATCTTTACATAACGTTTGGATACTGTCACTAGAACTATCACAGCATATGGTTGGTATAAAGACTACAATTAATGCTGCTAAGCCACCAATATTGGTTAATAAATCATCACTAATGGTTTCGGTGGTTTTATCAATTTTATAGCCTTTGTAAGACAGTAAAAACAATCCAAACGCTGCTAATACAATTATAAATATCAGCGACGAAAGTGTGCTGTAATAGTAATGGCTTATAGACGCCAAAACCTCACCTTTGGCTAAAGGTAAGGTTAGAGGTAAGAGTAAACCCAATGTGCCGATGAGTTTACGAATGCGATAGTCGGAGTGTTGTAAATCTTGTTGTATCATGATTAATTGGGTTCAATTTTTCTATTTGATTTAAAGATTAAATACTTTTTTTAACAGACCTCGAACCTAGGGAGAACTTATAGCCAAACTGAAATTGATAAAATGCTTCATTACTAGTATCTCCTTTATAATTAAATGTTCGCAATCTTATAAAAATAGCTTGATTTGGATTATCTGTTGGATGATAGTAGACTTCTGCTTCATTCTTAAATACTGGTACTATTAGCTCAGTATTAAAACTCTCCGTAGAATTAAAACTCTCTAAATCAAACCATTTAAACTCCATATTATAATTAAATCCAAAATTATTAAATCGTTTAGAAGCAATGTTAATACCAAAGCCATAACCAAATGATCTGATATTTTCAGGATCTGCCATACCGAATTGTGCTTCTGTAATATTATAGTCTGCAGATGCAAAAAGAGAACCTTTAACAGGGTATTTTTTATTATAAATTTCAAAGACATTTAAATTGACTCCCATTGTTAAAAAGCGTTTCTCAATAATATCGAGAGGTTGGTCAAAAATTCCCATTGTAGGCATGTTAGTGTCAGGTGTTGCTTGTACTAATCTATTATCATCTTCGAAGCGTGCATAATTAACATATGGAGTAAGTGATTTTAGAAATTCATATTGTCCTGTGGTTCTGAAGAAAGGTCTCGCGTAAGGAAATAAGTACAATTTTGCACTACCCTCAACTTGTAATAATCCGTTGTTAGCTTCACCAAATATTGCAAAAAAATCAGTGTAAGCCCTTAATTCAATTATTTTATCTAGATAAGTGTCTTCTTTTATTTGAAACGTAGCTGGCCCTTCAAGATTGGTTTGTTTTCCTTCAGTATCTTTTTGAGGTAATTCTAATACTAAATCGTTAGGGATATAATTATTACCGACTTTATATTCATAGTACAGAACATCACTTAATCTAATACGATAGTTTTCAATTTCGGAGATATCATCTTCTATGCTAAAAGGTTGTTTATTGGCATATGATAAGTAATTATCTCTAGCCATTCTGTTAAATCTGAAAAAACTCACTGATTTTTGATTTTCAAATAAATAGGGTTGTCCTTTAAACTCAACAGTCAATCTGATATCAAAGAAATTTCCATCTTTAATCTGGATGTCTATACCCTTGAATTTATACTTTTTTTCTGTTCTTTGAAATTCAGCACTTGCATCTTTTTCAATTTCCTTCAAAATAGCTTCAGATTGCTTCAGTGATTCTTGTAAGTCAGGAGTATCTCCTTTTTTGATTTTCTCCTTTATTTCCTGTTTGTTTTCTTCTTCTTCTTCTTTAACCTCTTTCTTTTCTCCTCTTGTAATAAATTTATAGAAATAAAACTCTTCACCATCTTTTGGTATGGTAACATCACCCAAATAAGTTTCCTGGTTAGTTTGACTAATGATATCATTTAATATCTTACCCTCGACACCATCATTTTTTATTACATCTTCTTTAATAATTTGATTTTTATTAAAATATATATAAGTCTGATTTTCAGTAGGTACTTCTTTAGACTTATCTTCACTGAAGGGTGTTAAATCTAAATCCTCCATCAACTTATTTGCTTCATCTTCACTGATTGCATTATTAGAACTACAAACGTCTTTTAGGCTCTTAAAATCGTTAATTTTCTTATTAATATCCTTTTTTAAATCGCCAATACTTTTTTGTATTTCCTTGAGTTTTTCGACATCACTATCCTTGATTTCAGATACGGTCAACTGATCTTTTAAACTCTTAAACTCCTCTTCTTTTTCATTCACAATCGGCCTTGCTTCATTAATTTCTTTTTTTAAGTTTTCAAGCAGTTTTAAACAATCTAAATTTTGAGAAAAAGTAGTATTAGTAAATAATGCAAATGCTAAACAAATAGCTAGGGTAAAACGTTTCATAATTGTTGGTTTTTGGTTAGGGTTAAAAGTAATAGCACACACTATGGCAACGTATACCCAATACTGGGTATATTTTATAGTGTACCAACAATTATTAATTTGTAAGTCTCTGTGAATTAAATAGCTGTATTGAAATTATAAATAATTTCTTACAAATGCAAGCCTAGTCCTTAAAACTTATACGGTCTCTAATACCACCACTTTCTCTATGGATAATAACATCGACCTTGGTTACTGAGCGTCGCCGAAGTATGCGTTTTGCAATACTCTTGGCTTTGTTTATGGCGGTACTTTGCTTACGATGCTTAGAAGTAATACGCTTATTGCCTTCGCGGCGAACAGCCCAACCATCTTCGTACGGAACTACATGCTGATGCCAAGTACGTTTGGTATTAGATTTACTAAAGGCTTTTAAAATCACTTGAAAAATTTCAAGAAGCGCCTTTGCCCAAGATGTTTTGTTTTCGGTAGCCATTAGGAGTTCATAATATCTTCAATCTCTTCAGCTTCAATTGGGATATTTCGCATTAAGTTAAATGGCTCACCAGTCTCTTGGATAACCACGTCATCTTCGAGTCTAATTCCAAAACCTTCATCCGGGATATAGATACCAGGTTCAACAGTAAACACCATATTGGCTTGCATTGGTTCATGTAGCAAACCGTAATCGTGTGTGTCCAATCCTATATGATGACTCGTACCATGCATAAAGTATGTTTTATAAGCTGGCCAATCTGGGTTTTCGTTTTGTAAATCGGCTTTATCGAGTAGACCTAAACCTAGTAGTTCTGATGTCATGATTTTTCCGACTTCAACATGGTAATCTGCCCAAATGGTTCCAGGCACAAGCATTTTAGTCGCTTCATCTTTAACACGATTTACAGCATTATACACTGCTTTTTGTCTGTCGGTAAACTTCCCTGAAACGGGAATGGTACGTGTCATATCACTAGAGTAATTGGCGTATTCGGCACCAACATCCATAAGTATAAGGTCACCAGCTTTACATTGTTGATTATTTTCGATATAATGAAGCACATTGGCATTATTACCAGAAGCTACAATTGGTGTATATGCAAAGCCTTTAGAACGATTATTTAAAAACTCGTGCATGTATTCGGCTTCAATATTGTATTCCCAAACATCAGGTTCTACAAAGTTGAGCACACGTCTAAAGCCTTTTTCTGTAATATTACAAGCCTTTTGCATTAAGGCCAATTCTATAGGGTCTTTTACTGAGCGCAAGCGTTGCAAAATAGGATTGCTTTTAGCAACATTATGTGCTGGGTATTTTCCTTTTAACCATTTGCTATAGCGGTCTTCACGAGTTTCAGTTTCAACATTAGCACGGTAATGTTCGTTAGTATTAATATAAACCGTATCGCATTGGGTCATCAGCTCAAACATGACCTTCTCCATATCCTGAAGCCAATACACGGTTTTTATACCAGAGGTTTCATATGCTTTTTCCTTGGTTAGTTTTTCGCCTTCCCAAACCGCAATATGCTCGTTAGTTTCTCTTAAAAATAATAGTTCACGATGCTTTTCTTTAGGGCAATCCGGAAATACCACTAAAATACTTTCCTCTTGATCTACACCGCTTAAATAAAAGATATCTCTATGCTGGGCAAATGGCAAGGTACTATCTGCACTAACCGGATAGATATCGTTAGAGTTAAATACCGCCAAACTATTAGGCTTCATTTGTGCCATGAAGTTGTTACGGTTTTTTATAAAAAGGTTGCGGTCTATTAAATCGTATTTCATTGAAAATTTATTTTCATTTCCACGAAAGTGGAAATCTCACTAATTTTTGAAGCCTAAAGGTACGAGAATCTGTTAAACTTTGTTATCAAATTTTGAGTGCCTATTGATTATGATTAATTTCATTTCCTTAAAACTAACCACACATGCGATATCTTAAAATTCTATCCGTTTTATTCGGCGCCTTTTCTCTAGTCACCTTTGCTCAACAACCAGCCACATCTGCAGAAACAGTTAAACAAGCTTTAGAGCAAAAACGTAGTATGGCAGAAAGCTCAATTGTAAAAAATGTACCATTCAAAAATATAGGACCAACAATTATGAGTGGTCGTGTCGTTGATTTGGATGTGAACCCAGATCAGCCTTCAGAATTTTATGTCGGTTATGCATCTGGCGGTGTGTGGCACACTACTAATAATGGGACTACGTTTACACCTGTTTTAGATAGTTCTGACACTCAAAACGTAGGTGACATTGCGGTACATTGGCCAACACGTACTATATACGTAGGTACAGGTGAGAATAATTCGTCTCGTTCGTCATATGCAGGGATTGGAATTTTGAAATCTACAGACAATGGCAAAACATGGACTAATGTTGGGTTGATGGATGCGCATCATTTTGCACCAATTTTAATTCACCCAGATAATCCAGATGTCGTTACTGTTGGTGTTACGGGACATTTGTATTCTTCAAATAGTGAACGCGGTATCTATAAAACTACTGATGGCGGAAAGACCTGGAAGCAAACCTTATTTGTGGATGATATGAGTGGTATCATTGATTTACAGCATAGTCCAAAAAATTACAATGTTATGTATGCGTCGTCTTGGACCAAAGATCGAAAGGCATGGAATTTTACTGGAAATGGAACGAATTCGGCTATATATAAAAGTACTGATGCTGGTGAAACATGGACTAGAATCTCAACTGAAGCTAGCGGTTTCCCAACAGGTGAAGGTGTAGGTCGTATTGGTGTGGCTGTGTTTAATGATAATGTGGTTTATGCTGTACATGACAGCCAATTTAGAAGACCAGACGATGCTTCGACAAGCTCAGCAACCGAAAAAAGTTTGACAAAAGAGGATTTTAAATCCATGTCGACTTCAGAGTTTTTAGCATTAGAAGACAAAAAACTAAATACCTTTTTAAAGACGAATGGTTTTCAAGAGAAATATAGAGCTGAGAATGTAAAGCAAATGGTGCGTTCTGGAAACGTTAAACCAATAGATTTGGCTAAATATCTTGAAGATGCAAATTCATTATTGTTCGATACACCTGTTATCGGTGCTGAGGTTTATAAGAGTACAGATGGCGGTAAAACGTGGAAGAAAACTCACGACGATTATTTAGATGGCGTGTACTTTAGTTATGGCTACTATTTTGGGCACATTCATGTGTCACCCACAAATGAAGACGATATTTATATCTATGGTGTGCCAATTATAAAGTCTAAAGATGGTGGTAAAAACTGGACGTCGATAAGTGCGGAAAACGTTCATGCAGATCATCATGCGTTATGGATTAACCCTAAAAATCCTAATCACCTTATTGATGGAAATGATGGTGGAGTTAACATCACTTATGATGATGGAGCGAACTGGATAAAAAACAATTCGCCTTCTGTAGGACAGTTTTATGCCATTAATATAGATAACGAAAAACCATATAATGTGTATGGTGGATTACAAGATAATGGTGTTTGGAAAGGTGCAAACAACTCAAGAGAAAATAAAGCATGGCATCAACAAGGACAATACCCTTGGAAATCTATAATGGGCGGCGATGGTATGCAAATTCAGATTGATAGTAGAAACTCGAACATTGTTTATACTGGTTATCAATTCGGGAATTATTTCAGATTAGATTTAGACTCTAGAAACCAAAAATACATTCAGCCCAAACATACCTTGGGAGAAAACCCGTATCGCTTTAATTGGCAAACACCAATTTTATTATCACCGCATAACCAAGATATCTTGTATTTAGGAGGTAATAAATTAATGCGTTCCATGAATCAAGGTGACGACTGGGAAGCTATAAGTGGTGATCTCACTAAAGGTGGTAAAAAAGGAAATGTAGCTTACGGAACTATAACCTCAATAAGTGAAAGTCCTTTTAAATTTGGATTGATATATACAGGAAGTGATGATGGTTTGGTACAGTATACGCAGAATGGTGGCGGCAATTGGAATAACTTAACAGGATTACCAAAGGACTTATGGGTAAGTCGTGTTGTGGCGTCTCAGCATAAAAAAGAACGTGTGTATGTAACTTTAAATGGGTATCGTTGGGATGACTTTTCGGTTTATGTATATATGAGTGACAATTATGGACAAACATGGAAAAATATTAGTAGTAATATTCCAGCCTCACCAGTAAATGTAATTAAAGAAGATACTGAAAACGAAAACATTCTGTATTTAGGCACAGATAATGGCGCTTATGTATCATTTGATATGGGAGCATCTTGGGAAGTATTTACTCACGGCTTACCAAATGTAGCTGTGCATGATATCGTTATTCAGCCTGAAGCAAAACACGTATTGCTTGGAACACACGGCCGAAGTATTTATCAAGCAGATATTTCTGCATTACAATTATTGAATCCTAAATTTAAAAATAAGCCAATTACATTTTTCGATATAAAACCAGTAAGACATTCGAGTCGTTGGGGAAGTTCATGGAGTAAATGGTTTGACGCTTTTGAGCCATCAACTACTGTTTCGTTTTATAGCAATTCAGCAGGTAAAAAGACATTAAAAATACTTTCTGAAGGTGGAAAAGAATTGAATCAAATTTCAGCAGATATTGACAGAGGATTTAATTATTTAGAGTATGATTTAACGCTTACCGAAAAAGGTAGAAAAGTTTTAATGAAAGAAAACACGAGCATCGATATTAATAAAGCGAATAACGGTAAATACTATTTGCCTAAAGGGAAATATACGCTACAAATAGATGGCGAGAGCAACGTTTTAGAGATAAAATAATAGTTAAATTAAACTAAAATATTTGTCGGGTCGTTCTGACTAGAACTACATTAGCGCTGCTAATGAAATTTAGTCATCAACCATGTTCAGAAGAATCTCCATTATACTATTCTTAATAGTTTCAATTAATAGCCTTGCACAAACCAATATTACAGAGCAGCTCAGTATTTTTTTAGATTGTAATGTTTGTGATAATCAATACATCCGTCAAAATCTCGGTAATGTACAATTTGTACGCGACCAATTTTTAGGTGATGTGCATGTGTTTATCGTAACCCAACGAAACGGTGCTGGTGGACGCAGTTACGAAGCAGATTTTATAGGGAAAAAAGATTTTGAAGCCATAAACTATAAGTTACTGTTTTCTACCGATGGCAATATGACTAGAGATGAAGTCCGTCAACTTGTATTACAGCAACTAAAATTAGGGTTGGTGCGGTTCTGGATTGCAAAAGGTACCACTGATCAGGTCACAGTTAATGTCCCGATACCTGAAGAGGAAAAAGAAGAGGTCAAGGAAGATGACCCATGGAATTATTGGTTGTTTAGAGTTGGTGCTAATGGATTTTTTAACGGTCAGGAACAGAGCAGCAGCAGTAATATTAATTTCAATATTTCTGCAAGACGTGTTACAGAAAAAAATAAGTTTAATCTCTTTATGCGATATGGAGAAAATAGGTCGACCTTTACCTTTGATGGTGAAGATATTGTAGCATTTAACAATAGAAAGCGTTTAAACATAAATGATGTGTTAAGCATTAACGATCATTGGTCTTACGGTTTTTTTGGAAGTATAGGTACATCTACCTTTAGCAATTTTGATTTGTTTTGGACCTTTAGACCAGCCATTGAATATAGCTTTTTTGATTATGCGCAATCAGCAAAAAAACAGTTAACCATTTCATATAGAAACGGTATTAGATACAACGATTACATAGAGCGAACAGTATTTAATGAAACCGATGAATATCTCTGGGAACATGGCGTTCAAGTGGGTGGACGTATCAATCAAGAATGGGGAAGTGCAAATGCTGAAATTTCGTTTAACCAATTCTTGCAAGACACGAGTTTGAATTCCGTTAATTTTTTCTTAGGCACAAGTGTACGACTGTTTAAAGGCTTCAATTTTAATGTAAGTGGCAGCTATTCTATTACTCGAAATCAAATAAATATCCCTGGAGGAGACCTTACGGTTGAAGAATTATTATTACAGCAGCAGCAACTGCAATCTGGCTTTGATTATTTTGTAAGTGCAGGGTTTAGCTATGCTTTTGGGTCTATTTATAATACGGTTGTAAATCCACGATTCGATTTTTAATTAAAACCATTCTAAATAACTGTTTCCGATATTCTCCAAGTTGTCAAAACGGCAATTGAGCAGTATCTTTGTTCAACGAACAAAAAAGATTGATTCTATAATGGGAATTTTAAATTCTTCAATTGGAAGAAAGTTTGCCATGGCGCTCTCTGCACTCTTCCTAATGGTTTTTCTACTACAACATTTTGCAATTAACATACTATCCGTTTTCAGTGCTGACGCTTTTAACACAGCATCACATTTTATGGGGACATTTTGGGCAGTTCAATATTTACTGCAACCCATCTTGATTTTCGGTGTGATATTTCATTTTGTAATGGGATTTGTTTTAGAAATTAAAAATAGCCGCGCACGTAAAATTAGTTACGCCAAAAACAACGGTGGCGCAAATTCTACTTGGATGAGTAGAAATATGATTTGGAGTGGTGCTGCAATTTTAGCATTCATTATTTTGCATTTCATTGATTTTTGGATTCCAGAAATTAATACAAAATATATCTTGGGTGATATGAGTGGTATGCACAATGGAGAGTTGAGATATTTTCATGAACTTGTTGAAAAATTTCATAGTCCAATACGTGTAACAGCTTATGTAGTTGCTTTTGTGTTTTTAGCGTTGCACTTACTTCACGGATTTAGTTCTGCTTTTCAATCAGTTGGTGCTAACAATAAGTATACAGAAGGTCTTAAAAAGTTTGCTAAAGTTTACGCAATTGGCATTCCGTTAGGGTTCATTTTTATTGCATTGTTTCATCATTTTACTGGACATTAAACAACATCTAATATGGCTTTAGATTCTAAAATACCACAAGGACCACTTGCCGATAAGTGGACTAATCATAAAAATAAAATCGACTTAGTAAATCCAGCAAACAAGCGTTTAATAGATGTTATTGTTGTTGGTACTGGTTTAGCTGGTGGTTCTGCTGCAGCTACTTTAGCAGAGCTCGGTTATAACGTCAAAGCATTTTGTTTTCAAGATTCTCCAAGACGTGCGCACTCCATTGCTGCGCAAGGTGGAATTAATGCTGCGAAGAACTATCAAGGTGATGGCGATTCTACTTATCGCCTATTTTACGATACTGTAAAAGGTGGTGATTACCGTTCTAGAGAAGCAAATGTTTATCGATTGGCTGAGGTATCTGCCAATATTATTGACCAATGTGTAGCTCAAGGTGTACCATTTGCACGTGAATATGGTGGCTTATTAGATAACCGTTCTTTTGGGGGTGTTTTGGTGTCACGTACATTTTATGCCGCTGGACAAACAGGTCAGCAATTATTATTAGGGGCATATTCTGCAATGAATCGTCAGATTGGTCGTGGAAAAATAAAAATGTATAACCGTCACGAAATGCTAGATGTAGTTATCGTAGATGGCAAAGCAAGAGGAATCATAGCACGTAATCTAGTAACTGGCGAAATTGAACGCCATTCTGCGCACGCAGTTGTTTTAGGCACTGGTGGTTACGGTAATGTATTTTTCTTATCGACTAATGCTATGGGCAGTAATGTTACCGCAGCATGGAAAGCACATAAACGTGGCGCATATTTTGCAAACCCATGCTACACACAAATTCACCCAACATGTATTCCAGTTTCTGGAGATCATCAATCAAAATTAACCTTGATGTCTGAGTCACTTCGAAATGACGGACGTATTTGGGTGCCGAAAAACTTGGATGATGTAATTGCCATTAGAGAAGGACGTAAAAAACCAACAGATTTATCTGAAGAAGAACGCGATTACTATTTAGAGCGTCGTTATCCTGCTTTCGGAAACCTAGTGCCTAGAGACGTTGCCTCACGAGCCGCTAAAGAACGTGCCGATGCTGGTTATGGTGTTAATGCTACTGGTGAAGCCGTTTACCTAGACTTTGCTGCGGCAATAGAGCGTTACGGAAAGGAGCAGGCAATAGTGAAAGGTTTAGATACTAACGATAAGGCTCTAGTTCAAAAATTAGGAAAAGAAGTGGTTAAAACGAAGTATGGCAACTTATTCCAGATGTACGAAAAAATCGTTGACCAAAATCCATACGAAACACCAATGATGATATATCCAGCTGTACATTACACAATGGGCGGCATTTGGGTAGACTATAATTTGATGACCACAATTCCTGGACTATACGCCATTGGTGAAGCTAATTTTTCAGATCATGGCGCTAACCGTTTAGGTGCTTCTGCATTAATGCAAGGGTTAGCTGATGGTTACTTTGTTTTACCGTATACAATTGGTGATTATTTAGCGGATGATATTCGTACTGGTCCAATTTCAACAGATACCAAAGAATTTGAAGACGCTGAAAAGCATGTGCGTGATAGTATTGATAAGCTTATTAATAATAATGGTACCAAATCAGTAGATTATTTCCATAAGCGTTTAGGCAAGATTATGTGGAACGAATGTGGAATGGCGCGTAATGAGGAAGGTCTAAAACAAGCTATAGAAGATATTAGAACATTGCGCGAGGAATTTTGGAACGATGTCCGTGTTCCAGGCACCGCAAACGAATTAAATGAAGAACTGGCAAAAGCTGGTCGTGTTGCTGATTTCTTAGAATTAGGTGAGTTGTTTGCTAAAGATGCATTACAACGCGAAGAATCAGCTGGAGGTCATTTTAGAGAAGAGTATCAAACACCTGAAGGTGAAGCTAAGCGTCGTAAAGAATTTCAATATGTTTCGGCATGGGAATATAAAGGCGAGCCAAAAGATGCGGTATTACATAAAGAAGAGTTAGCTTACGAAAACATTGAAGTAAAAGAACGTTCATATAAATAAGGAAAGAATTATGAATTTAACATTAAAAATATGGCGTCAAAAGGATGCCAATGATAACGGGAAAATGGTCGATTATCCTATTAGTAATGTATCGCCAGATATGTCTTTCCTTGAAATGCTAGATGTGTTAAACACACAACTTATTGAAAGTGGTGATGAACCAGTAGCATTTGACCATGATTGTAGAGAAGGCATTTGCGGAATGTGTTCGTTGTATATCAATGGAGAAGCTCACGGCCCAGATAGAGGCGTAACAACGTGTCAGCTACACATGCGTAAGTTTAAAGATGGTGATACGATCTATATTGAACCTTGGAGAGCAACAGCATTTCCAGTAATAAAAGATTTAGTCGTTGACCGTAGTGCATTCGATCGTATTCAACATGCAGGTGGATTTATTTCTGTAAACACATCTGGTAATACCATTGATGCAAATGCTATTCCAGTAAATAAACACGATGCTGATGACGCGTTCTCTGCTGCAACTTGTATTGGTTGTGGCGCATGCGTGGCAAGTTGTAAAAACTCCTCGGCCATGTTGTTTGTTGGTGCAAAAGTATCTCAGTTTGCACTATTACCTCAAGGACAAGTTGAAGCGGCTGACCGCGTAATGAATATGGTAAAGCAAATGGACGAAGAAGGATTTGGAAATTGTACGAATACCGGAGCTTGTGAAGTAGAATGCCCTAAAGGCATTTCTTTAGAGAATATTGCACGTATGAATCGTGAATATTTATCGGCAAGTTTAAAAGGTTAATCAAGACCTTTAGTCTAAAATATAAACATTGACGTTTCTTATCCTAAGATAAATTTTATCTTAGGATTTTTTCTTTTATTTGATTTCAAATCCCTAACATGAAGATCAAACTAATTACACTATTCGTAGCTATTCTATTATTTAATACACGCTGCGAGCAAAAACCGAATGCTCATGATGTTACTTTTAATCAAGAAAAGTTATTACAGCGCGTTAAAGAGTTAAGCTCAGATAAATTTGAAGGGAGACGTACTGGAGAAAAAGGTAATGATTTGGCTAGAGCCTATATCGTTAAGGAGTTACTGCAACAAGGTGTAAAGTCATTTTATCCAGAATATGAGCAACCGTTTGTATTCAATAGAGGTAATGACACATTAGTAGCTAATAATGTTTTAGGGCTTATTAAGGGAACTGAAAATCCTAATGCTTATATAGTAATCAGTGCGCATTACGATCATCTTGGCATAGGAGAAAATGGAGAGATATATAATGGTGCAGATGATGACGCTTCTGGAGTTTCAGCATTATTTAGTTTTGTTGAGCATCTAAGGACTAATCCACCAAAGCACTCGGTGGTTTTGGCTGCTTTTGATGCCGAAGAAATGGGGCTTATGGGAGCAAAGCATTTTGTTAGTAAGGTAAAAGATTCTACAATTATTGCTAATATTAATATGGATATGATTAGCCGAAGCTCTAAAGACGAATTGTATGTTGTTGGCTCAAGATATAATGAAAAGCTTTCAGCTATTGTAAACGATTTTAAAAACCCAACGACTTCTAAACTGTTGGTTGGACATGATGGTACTGATGGCAAACAAGACTGGACGTATGCATCCGACCATGCACCTTTTCACCAAGAAGGAATCCCGTTTTTATACTTTGGTAACGAAGACCACGCAGCATATCATAAGCCAACAGACGATTTTGAAGAGATTACTCCAGACTTTTATAAAAATGCTGTAGCGATGATAATTGCCATGTTTAATGATATAGATGCTAAAGGCTTATAATAAGCTGTCACATTTATTTATCTGATTCGTCTTTTAGTTGAAAACTAAAAACCAATCAAAAAATGAAACGACTCATCACCGTATTTTGCCTTTGCGTACTTTTCTTTTCTTGTAATAAAGAGAATAATTATAACATAAGTTATGCTGTTAGTCCGTCAATTCACGAAAGTGCTAATGCATTAAAGGTTAAAACATCTTTTCAACCAAATTCTACAGGGGAAACCATATTATTATTTCAAGACAAGGCTTGGGGTCAAGACAGCTTACACAATGTTATTAAAGACATAAAATTAGCATCCGAAAACGGAAAGATTGAGGTCAATAGAGATAGTGGTTGGTATAGTATTACACATCCTAAAAATCTTGATGTATTAGAAGTTGAATATACTATTTCCCAAGACACCGAAGGCGAATTAACAACTAGAAATACGTACAGACCAATTATACAGGAAGACTATTTTCACTTGTTTTCTCATAACTTCTTTATGCTACCAAAGCATATCATTAAAGATTCTGAAGATAATTTTAATGTTAACCTTTCTTGGTACAATTTTCCTGATGACTATAAAATTGCTAATAGTTTTGGAAGTAATCAACATATTCAAGTTATAAATAATGTTTCAGAAGAAGAGTTTCACACGGCTGTTTTTGTTGGCGGAGATTTTAGGGTTCACAACATTGATGTTAAGGGTAACGATGTTGCATTTATCATCAGAGGCGAATGGGAAGTGTTTCAAGATTCAACAATCGTAAATGTATTAAAGGCAACAGTTGGTGCGCAACGCGATTTTTGGCAAGACCACTCGCAAGATTATTTTGCAGTAACTATGATTCCTACGGTTCAAGAAAGAGGTAGTTCGTTTCAAGGTTCTGGACTTACAAATTCATTTGCTACAAATGCCTCTAATAATGAATATTTGGAAGTTGAAGGTTTAGTCTATCTGTTTAATCATGAGTTGCAGCATAATTGGACAGGACATATTATTAAAAATGATGATGAAGAAAAACAATACTGGTTCAGCGAAGGATTTACAGAATATTACACCTTAAAGAATATTGCAAAGGCGAATATTTATGGTTTAGACGAAAGCAATTTTATAAAAGAATTCAACCAGTTTATCAAAGAATTGTATACATCTCCAGTTAAAGAGATGCCTAATAGCGAAATGACTTATGATAATTTCTGGAGTGGAAAAGAAGGTATTCAAAAACTACCGTATAGAAGAGGTGCATTATTTGCTTTCTATTTGGACAATAAGATTAAAAAAGACACAAATGGTGAAAAAAGCTTAGACGATTTATTGCTAAACTTTAAAGAAGATGCACTCAAAACTGGACAAAAAATAGATCATGAATATTTTGTAAAAACAGCCAATAAGTATTTAAAAGAAGACCTAAAATCATTTTTTGATCAGCATATTGAAAAAGGTCAACTCTTCAATTTAGAAGAGATATATCAATCCTTTGGCTTTGAATTCGATTCAAAAACAAAAGTGTATGATTTAGGTTTTAAATTTTCGGAAGACCGAAAAAGTATTGCTGAAATTGATAATAGTTCTGAGGCATACAAAGCTGGCTTAAGAGAAGGCGATGCTTTTAAAAGCATAAGTTATTTTAGAAACGCTATTGACTACAAAGCAGAATTCACCGTTTTAAGAGGCGAAAAAGAAATAGCTGTGAGTTATTATCCTGTTAGTGAAATGAATTTACCTCAATTAAAAGATAATATTCATAATAAGGCGCAGTTAGGATTCTAGTTTTCTTATATTTCTACTTTGTTAGAATATCATGCAAAACCCAACAGAATTTTACACACTTCAGTCTAAAAAGCATAAGGCAGAAGCCAAACAACTTTATAAAACATTAAGCCTTTATAGTGTTTTGAGGCTTTCGGTTTTTATAATTACTGCAGTTGGGGTTTATACCATGATTAATCAATGGAAAGTAGCTCTAATTATTGGGTTATTTGGAATAGGTGTTTTTTTGTTTTTACTTTCTAAGTATACAGATTTAAAGGCCAAACGCGCACTACATAAGCGTCTGGTTAAAATCAATAAAGAAGAATTAAAAATAGCTTCGGGTGATTTTCATCAGAGAGCAGATGGTAATAAGTACCAAAATCCGGAACACTTTTACAGCTTAGATATAGATTTGTTTGGCAGAGGTTCTTTCTTTCAATATACCAATAGAACAACTATTAATGAAGGTACAAATGTTTTAGTGAAGTATTTGTTGGCTAATGATATTTTGGATATTGAAAAACGTCAAGACGCCATAAAAGAACTATCTACATTGCCAGAATGGCGACAATTGTATTCTGGAATTGCGCAAGGTGTAAAGGTCGAACATTCAGCAAAATCAATTATTACTTGGCTAAAAAACTACAAGCCATTTCTAAATAAAACATGGTACAGAATAACAATTGGTTTTAGTCTCGCTTCAGTAGCAATTATAGCTTTAGGAATCCTTGATACCATTCCAATACAGTATATAGGCTATTGGCTCTTTTTAGGTTTAGCACTAACTGGGAAATTTCTAAAGCAAATAAATGTACTATCTCAAAACACAGAAAAAGCTAAAGATACATTTAGACAATATGCTTTGCTCTTAGCTCAAATTGAAACACAGAATTTTGAATCAGAATTATTAAAGGAAAAACAGGCTAAGATTCAATCTGAAAACCTAAAAGCCTCACAAATATTTCTAAAATTCTCAAAGGTTTTAGATGCACTCGATAATCGCAACAATCTGTTATCTGCAATATTTGGCAATGGCTATTTTTTATGGGATATACGCCAATCCTATTATGTAGAACAATGGATAACTACTTATGCAAATAAAGTAGACCATTGGTTCGAAGTGGTGACGTTCTTTGATGCGTTTAATAGTTTGGGCAATTACGCCTTTAATCATCAAGACTTTGTGTATCCAGAGATTGTAGAGAATAAAACTACAATTTCTGCTAAAGATTTAGGGCATCCATTATTAAATGCAGAAAAGCGTATCGATAGTGATTTAGAGCTAAACCAAGAACAGTTCTTTATAGTTACAGGGGCTAATATGGCAGGTAAGAGTACCTTTTTAAGAACAGTGGCTTTACATATTGTTATGGCAAATGTTGGATTGCCTATTTGCGCAAAGGAAAGCAAATACAAGCCTATTAAATTGATTACAAGTATGCGGACTACTGACTCACTTACTGATGATAGCTCGTACTTTTTTAGTGAGTTAACCCGATTAAAATTTGTAGTCGATACTATTGAAAATGATACAAACTATTTTGTGATTTTAGACGAAATATTAAAAGGCACAAACTCTACAGATAAAGCAATAGGCTCAAGAAAATTTGTAGAGAAATTGGTAAAACTAAAAGCCACAGGAATCATTGCTACACATGATTTAAGTCTCACTGAAATTGCTTCGACAGGCTCAGCGACCGCAAATTCTGTAAAAAACTACTTCTTTGATGCCAAAATTGTTAATGATGAACTCTTTTTTGATTATAAGTTAAAGCCGGGCATTTGCCAAAACATGAATGCAAGTTTCTTGCTGAAGAAGATGGATATAGTGTAAACAAAAAACCCTTTCTGAAACAGAAAGGGTTTAATCTAAATTTTAAAAGTAAAATTCTTAAGCCTGAAAAGGCTCTATAGAAACATAAGACTTATTGTCTTTCTTCTTTGTGAATTTTACGATACCATCAACTTTAGCATGTAAAGTGTGGTCTTTTCCTTGGTATACGTTTTCACCTGGGTGATGTGTATTACCTCTTTGTCTTACTAGGATATTTCCAGCGATAGCAGCTTGTCCTCCAAAAATCTTAACACCAAGGCGTTTCGATTCTGATTCTCTACCGTTTTTAGAACTACCAACTCCTTTTTTGTGAGCCATTGTCTTAAGGGTTTATATTGTTATTAATTAGCTTAAAGCAGCAATTAAATCAGCTTTCTTCATAGAAGAAATACCTGTAATACCTTTTGCTTTAGCCATCTCTTTTAATTCTGCTACAGTCATTTTACTCAAATCTTGAGTTGCTTCAACTGCTTCTGATTTTTTAGGTTCAGCTTTCTTAGCTTCTTTCTTTGGCGCTGCTTTTTTAGCACCAGAAGCTTTAATTCCTTCGATTACAATTTCAGAAAGTGCTTGACGGTGACCATTTTTAACACGGTAACCTTTACGTCTTTTCTTTTTGAAAACTATAACCTTATCACCTTTAAAGTGTTTTAAGACTTTTGCACTTACTTGTGCTCCGTCTATAGCTGGGGCGCCTACAGTTACATTGTCACCATCACCAATTAAAAGAACGTTATCGAAATCTACTTTCTTACCTTCTTCTGTTGCTAAACGGTTAACAAAAACTTTTTGGTCTTTTTCAACTTTAAATTGATGCCCTGCTATCTCTACAATTGCGTACATAGCGTAACGTTTTTATTATTCTGTTTAATTACTAATACTTTGCTTTTCTCAGAAAGCGGATGCAAATATACGCTTAAATTCCTAATTCACAAACGTTTTAAGCCTTTTGTAATCTATTGGTTTTGATTACTTAAACTAATCATTATTTCACATTTTATTTAGAATAAAAAGGAAAATAGTTCTCTATTTTTGCAGCTATTGCTGTAACAACTAGTTTACAAGTAAGACAAACACTTGAAACTTATTTTAAAATAAAAAACAAAAAATGAAAAAAAGGGTATTAAGTCTAGCACTTTTGATGCTTATAGGCCATGCAGCCACAGCACAAAAGGTAGAGTTTGAAGAATTTGATTTGGATAACGGCTTGCACGTTATTTTACATCAAGATAATACGGCGCCAGTAGTCATTACTTCTGTAATGTACGATGTTGGTGGAAAAGACTTTGGAGGAAAGTCTGAAACTGGTTTAAGAACTGGTTTTGCTCACTTTTTTGAGCACCTTTTATTTGAAGGTTCAGAAAATATTGAGCGTGGTGAGTTTATGAAAATTATACCTGCTAATGGTGGAACGTTCAACGCCAACACATCGCAAGATAGAACGTATTATTATGAGATTTTCCCATCTAATAAACTAGAGTTAGGTTTATGGCTAGAGTCAGAGCGCATGCTTCACCCTGTTATTGATCAAGTTGGTGTTGATACTCAAAACGAGGTTGTAAAAGAAGAAAAACGTCAGCGTTACGATAGTCCTTATGGTAGAATATTAGAGGTTATCGGTGAAAATTTATTCGAAAATCATCCATATAAGCACCCAAATATTGGATACATGAAAGACCTTGACGCTTCTACATTAGAAGAGTTTAATGCGTATTTCGATAAATATTATGGACCAAACAATGCCGTATTAATCGTTGCTGGTGACATAGATACTGAGAAGACTAAAGATATGATTAGAGACTATTTTAGTGAAGTTAAGAGCAGACCTGATTTTGTTAGAAACTTCCCTAAAGAAACTCCGATTACAGAGACTAAAAAGGTAACGGCTTACGATCCAAATATTCAAATCCCTGCAATTATTGCAGCATACAGATTACCAGGTCAAGCTACAAGAGATGCTTATGTATTAGATATGATTTCTACATATTTAAGTGGCGGAAAGAGTTCAGTACTATATAAGAAGATTGTAGATGAGCAAAAACAAGCACTTCAGGTAGCTGCGGTTAATTTAGGTCAAGTAGACCATAATATTTTTGCATTGTTTGCATTACCACAAGGTGATGTATCACTTGATGATTTATTAGGTGAAATGGACGAAGAGATTGCAAAAATGCAAACAGATCTTATCTCTGAGCGCGATTACCAAAAATTAATGAACCAGTTTGAGAATCAGTTTGTAAACTCTAACTCAAGTGTGGCAGGTATTGCAAGTTCTTTAGCAACATACTATCTATTGTATGGAGATGTAAACTTAATTAATACACAGTTAGATTTATACCGCTCAATTACCAGAGAAGAAATTAGAGATGTGGCTAAAAAATACTTAAGCCCAAATCAAAGAGTTGAAATTCAGTACTTACCTAAAAAAGATGAGAAATAAGATGAAGACATTAAAACTAAAAATAGCCGCATTTATAGGTTTAGCATTAGTAACTTTTGGTGTTAATGCCCAATTAGATAGGTCTCAGATGCCTAAAGCAGGACCAGAACCTACTATTAATTTAGAAAAGCCTAATGAGTTTAAGCTTAAAAATGGTATTACTGTAATGGTAGTTGAAAACAATAAACTACCTAGAGTATCGTATCAGTTAAGTATTGACAATAAACCATACAAAGAAGGTGATAAAGCCGGTGTTGCAAGTATCCTATCATCTATGTTAGGAAACGGAACGACATCAATTTCTAAGGATGAGTTTAACGAAGAAGTAGACTTTTTAGGAGCTAACATTAATTTTGGATCTAGTGGAGGTTTTGGAAGCGGATTAGTTAAATATGCTGATCGTATTGTAGAACTAATGGCTGACGCAACGATTAATCCCTTATTAACTGAGGAAGAATTTCTTAAAGAAAAAGATAAGTTAATCGAAAACTTAAAAACTGGAGAGAAAAGCTTAGATGCAGTTTCTGGAAGAGTTGGTGGTGCTTTATCTTACGGTAAAGACCATGTTTTTGGAGAATTCACGACACAAGAGACCGTAAATAATGTTGATTTTCAGGATGTATTAGATTTATATAAAATTCGTTTTGCACCTAACAATGCGTATATCGTTGTTGTTGGAGATATCGATATAAAAACGGTAAAAAAGCAAATGAACAAATATTTTGGTAAGTGGGAGAAAGTAGATTTAACTGAAATCCCTGCACCAGAATTAACTGCTAATGCATCAAATGCACAGATTAACTTTGTAGACTTACCTAATGCTACACAATCTAGTATTTCTATCACTAACAATGTAGACTTAAAGCAAAGTGATGATGATTATTTCGCTGCTTTAATGGCAAATAACATACTTGGTGGTGGTGGAGAAGGTTACCTGTTCAAAAACCTTCGTGAAGATAAAGGCTATACATACGGAGCTTATTCAAGTTTAGGAGCAAGCAGATATGGTGTTTCTCGTTTTAATGCTAGTGCAAAAGTGCGTAATGCTGTAACAGATAGTGCTGTGGTTGAGTTCTTAAAAGAGATTAAGCGTATAAGAACAGAACCAGTAGAAGCTCAGACTTTAAAAAATGCAAAAGCAAAGTATGTTGGAAATTTTGTTATGGCTCTAGAGCGTCCACAGACTATTGCTAATTATGCTCTAAATATTAAGAGAAATAAATTACCAGAAGACTTTTATGCTAATTACCTAGAGAACATCAACAAAGTATCTATTGAAGACGTTCAGCGAGTAGCAAACAAATACTTCAAGTTAGATAATGCTAGAGTTGTAATCGTTGGTAAAGGTAGTGATGTGATTGAAAATCTTGAGAAAGTTGGATTGCCAATCAAGTATTACGACAAGTATGCCAATGCAACAGAAAAGCCAGAATTTAATAAAGCTTTGCCTGAAGGGATAACTGTAAAATCTATAATGAGTAACTATCTTAAAGCTACTGGAGCGTTGGATAATATGAATAATATTAAATCTATTATGACGCAGTATGAAGCTACAACACCGATGGGTGCTATTGTACAAGAAGAAAAGCGTATTGACGGTAAAACAAATCAAAGCATGTATGTAGGCGGTAATAAAATGGTTACAATGGTAATGACTCAAGAAAGTGCCACTGCTAATAACCAGCCGCTTCCAGAAAATATGACTAATGATATGAAACCTTATGCAGGATTATTTATGGAAAGAAATCTTTTGGATTCAAACACGGCGAAATTATCTGGAACTGAAAAGGTGGATGGCAAAGATGCCTATGTTGTTAATGTTCCTGGTGAAGTAGTTTCTTGGACGCTTTATTACGATGTAGAATCTGGGCTAAAGGTTAAAGAAATTCAAACAACAAATATGCAAGGGCGCAGTCAAACTCAAGAAGCTTTATTAAAAGATTATACGGAGTATAGCGGTATTAAGTTTCCAGAAACTAGAGCAGCTACTATGATGGGGCAATCTGTTGAGTTTAAACTTAAGGAAGTGAAAATTAATGAAGGCGTAACTGAAGCAGATTTCGGCAATTAATTACAACGTTCAACTTATACAAACCGAAGTGTAATAGCTTCGGTTTTTTTATGCCTTCTTTTTATTTGCAATATAAACACCTGCTAAAATTATTATTGAAGCAATACCCTGAATAAGTGTAAAAGCTTCACCATCTAATAACCCCCAAATTAGAGCTACAATTGGCATTAAATACGTTACTGAAGTAGCAAATACTGGTGTTGAAATTTGAATCACTTTATTAAACAAAACTTTTGCCAAGGCTGTTCCAAAAACAGATAGGATAAGCACGCATAAAAAAGCATTCCAAAACAAATCAGAAGTATACGTGCTTTCAGAAAAAAAGTCCGTAAATACTAATACAATAAACGCAGGCAACATAATAAAGACGTAATTCCCAGCTGCTATTGTTAAAGGTTTCACATTTTGTAGGTAACGCTTAATTATGTTCACATTGGCGGCATACATCAAAGTCGAAATTATAATAAAACTCGCGTAAAAATAATTTTGATTTGGGTTGATTTCAGATCCTTTTAGTATCAAAATTGCTGTACCAATAAAACCTATAATTACACCAATAAATTGACGTTTAGTTGATGCAATTTTAAATATTGCAGCTCCCATTAAAATGGTATTTAAAGGCACAAGAGAGTTTAAAATTGAAGTGATTGAACTATCGATTTCAGTTTCGGCAATTGCAAATAAAAACGCAGGAAAAAATGACCCTAAAAACCCAGATATACACAACCATTTCCATTGCGATTTTTTAATCGTTTTTAAACCGTTAAATCCAAACGCTAATAATATTATACCTGTTAGCACATTACGCAAACTACCTATCTGATAAGGTGTTAAACCGAGAAGTGCTTTTTTGATCAGAATAAATGAACTGCCCCAAATTATCGATAAAATGATGAGATATATCCATTTGGTGTTAACGTTTTTCATAAAACTTTCGTTGCGGTCACAAAATTCGTTAATTATTTTCCAAGAAACCTTGTATTTATTAGATTTGTTTCCAGTTAAGAATAAATCTTGTGATGAAAAATTTAAAAAGTATCATAATACTTGGAGTAGTAGCACTTTTGTTTGTTGCGTGTAAAGACAATGTAGAGCCAGAATTAAAAACTGTAGAGGTTGTAAATAAAGATGTGAAGACGGCATTAGACCCAAATGCCACCTACGCTAAAGTAGAGTTTAATATTGAAGGCATGACTTGTGCTGTTGGATGCGCTAAAACGATCGAGAAGAAAATGGCTAAAATGGAAGGCGTAAAATCTGCTAAGGTAGATTTTGACAAAAAATTGGCTATGGTAGAGTACGATGAAGCTAAAGTAAATCATTCTTCTCTTAAAGAAACCATTGCCAAGGTTAGCAAAATTTATGAAGTTCAAGAGATGAAAACTGTAGACGAGTTTTCTACTGGACAAAGTAATCACTAAAAGGTTTACGAAACCTAAATAGAAATCAAATCATAATATTCGCGCCATTCTTTAAGAATGGCGTTTTTTATTAAATAGCTTGATAAAAAACAGCAATTAGTACTACAAGAATAATTGGCACTACGACCATTTTCCAAGCCTGAATAGTCTTCTTTTTATATTTTGCATTTAACACTAATCTTCTTTTACCATTATAGCGCATCCAGTTTTTTATGTACACCAGTATTATAGCTATAACTATGATTGTAATAGCTTTAGAAGAAGATATTCTCCCAAGATTGAGTTGACTTGAAAATGCCGAAAAGAACGTTCCTAAAAGTAGGTAGAATAAGAACTCTACTATTGAGACATAATGAAATGCTAATGGCATTGACTTCCTGCCAATCTTTGGTTTAATATGGTTTAAAAACGAAATGTAAAAACTATCGAACATTAAGTCAATATATAAAAAAACCACGTCTGTAAATGACGTGGTTTTTAATTTATTTAAACAGTACAATTAGTTACCTGTTACTTCAACATTGTCAACGTGGTATCTCGTAGTAATACCAGGATCAGAACCAGTGTATCTAAACGCAATTCTTACAGTACCTGTTACACAGCTTAAGTTTACTGGACCAGCAGCTTGGAAAGATCCAAAACCGTTCGAAGGACCATTAGGAATTGTAACATCATCTAATAATGACCAGTTAGAATCTGTAGTCGTGTCCACGAAATCTGTAGAAATGTATACAGACATTACTTCTCCACCATTGAAGTTAGTTTGTACATCGAAGTTTAATACATCTTCAGTTGTGCCGTCTAAATCAATTTCTGGTGAAATTAACCATGTATCAATACCGAATTCATCAGTATTAAACGCGTTACCAATAGCGTAAGTGTTTCCTCCAAAACCACTAATACCCCAAGTGTACGAACCACCACTGATGTTAATTAATGTCCAGCCTGCAGCAGTTAAATCACCAGCATTGCTAAAACTCTCAAAGTCTTCCTCAAAAATTGTTGTAGCACCGTTTACAGGAGTATCATCGCAATCTACAGGAGTACCAATAATAAACTCAGCTGGGTCGCAACGATCGTCATTATTAAAATTGATATCCTCAGGAGTATTAATCACTACATTGAATTCGTCACCAAAGAAATTCTTTTGTAATACAGCCGTGACACTACCTCTACCTGCAGGTAATGTTAAGCCTTTAAAATCTGCAAAAGTACTTGTTGCAAATACAGCTGAAGAACCCGAAATACAATCCTCTAAAGTTCGTTCTCCATCAAACTGATCAAATTGCTCAGAAGCAAAAGATAGTGGGCCAGATGTATCTGTACCTAAAGCTTCATTTTTATTAAACTGTACATCTTCTAACTGGATTAATAAGTTGGTTTTATCATCAGTAAAATCAGAAATAGTCATTGGTAAAGGAACAATTGTCGCTAATTCAGAAGAACGTAAAATGAAATTTAATTCATCTGGGAAAGCAATCTTACCTATGCGGTCACCATCTTGTGGGCCAATTGTAAGCACGCCATTAGAGATACCAGCAACTAAACCATTTAATTTTATAAATACTTTTCGTCCAACTTCATAACGTGTAAATAAAGGATTAACATCTATAAGAACACGAATACCTAGTGTAGGGTTTTCAGGAGAATTTTGAAGCACTAATTCTTCAAAATAATTTCCACCTTCATCAGAAGATATTACATATCCTTCGACAAATATATCATTGCCATCTGTAGGAAAAGCAAAAAGTGTATCGTCATCATTATAATCCAGTTGTCCACCGCCTTGCTCTTGAGCTAAGTCGCCAGCCACAGAACTTATAGGAATAATTAATTCTCCATTATTAAATGTAGGTTCTATGATATTAGTGTTAGGAATAGCAAAATCATCATCTTCTACGCAGCCATTAAATACAACTAGCCCAATTAGTAGAAGGATTAATTTATTGATTTTTAAAGTTTTCATTTTCTTATTTTATTTTTTATATCGTGTTTTTAATTAAAATCTTACATATACATTGAGATAGTATGTAGTACCGTTACCAAAAAAGTAACGATTTCCAAACACTGGACCACCAGTATTGTTTTGTTCATCTATTTGACTAAGGTAGTCAATTCGCCTTGATTGTTCAAAGCCACCAGTTCTATAGTCTTGATTAAATACATTGTTAATGGTTGCAAAGAATCCTAAGAAATAGTCACCTACTTTCCAGGATTTACCACCAACAATGTTTACTAACATATAATCATCAAAGCGTTCTTGTCTCAGAATATCTCTTGCAACATCTTCATCAAAATTTGATACACCATAACCGCTAACATTTATTACGCCACTAGTGTCATTCTCTATGATCTGTTCCAAATCATAGGCACTTGGATCTTGACTAAAAAATTCAGAACGTTTTAAAGCACTGGCATCTACATATGCATGAGAAAAGAAATTACTTGTTACACCTATATTCCAAAAATCAGGATCTCTATATTCAAAACCTAATTGAAATGCGCGTTCAGGACCACTAGATACTCGTAAATCTTTCAAATTTGTTTTTCCATTTCCAAATGATAAATCCGTATATAAATTTGTAGAATAATATACATCAGGGTTATTGGTAAAAGTGAATTGTCCTATTGAAGCTACACCTTTAAGTTTAATTGTGGGTGTTACTTGTGCTTCAATACCCAGCTCCATTCCTATATTACGTCTCTCAACATCGGTTATAATTTCTTGTAATAAGCCGTTTCCAGCTTCAGAGAAGAAAAAGTTTACTTCTGTTCCGTCAGTAAAATTTGAATAGTATCCTGTTAATCTTGCCCTTACAATAGGAGATCTAAAGATATAACTTGCATCAACAGATTGAATAGTTTCACTTTCTAAGCCGTTTACTGTTAAATTATTTTGTCTAGCATTACCAAATGAGCTTCTTATACTCGGTGCTTTGGTAAAATAACTTCCATTAACATCGAATAGGTGACGACCAGTAATTTTGTATGTAAAACCGCCTTTTACACCAAAATTATCAAACTCTAGTTTTTCACTTTTACCGAAAGAACTTACTCCAAAAGAATTTCCATCTTGGAAGTAACCGTTTTCAAAAAATCCTTCTCTTTGATAGGTGGTTCTCGAAACATTACCACCTAAATAAAAATCTATTTTATTATATTTAAATTGAGCTTGAACAAAAGCACTAGCTACATCGGCGTTTATGTCATAGTGATATCGATAGATATCATTCTCACCAACAATTCTATTTGGTGTTCTCACATTACTTTGTGCAGTACCAACAGTCCCAATTTGCTGAGCATCTTCATTAAAGGCATCTACGTCAAGATAACCAGTTCCTCCAAGTAAATCTTCTATTCTAGCAAAGTTTTCACTATTTAATATGCGATAATTTACCGCAGCGTTTAAACGAATATTATCAGCAAGATCCGCATCAAGTATTGTATTAAATGTCCATTGTGTGTCTTTAATCACATCAGATTGAAGCGCGTAAACCGAATAGCCTGCAGCTGCATTACCTTGATATAGACGATTCCAATCTAATTGACCATCGTTAACAAACTTCTGTTGTGCTAAGAACGCTTGCTGATAATCTAAAGCTGATGGGTTGGCGTCTTGTAAAAAGAAACTAGGTAGGCTCTGCCAATATTCTGGAGTAGGATTTCTGGCTGCACCATTAAATGTTGTTTGTCCGTTAGTTTGAATGAGTCGAGTACCATTATTATCTATTCTTGTATTGGCTATTTCACCAAATTGATGAGCGACATTTGTATTAAGACGCACCTTGTCTGAGATATCCCAGAAGTGGTTAAGCATAATAATTGGCTCTTCTATCTCTCTTATTCTAGAGTTACGTTGCTCACCATTAATTTCACCCCAAAACGGATTATACTGTCTTCCTTTAAGGTCAAAAACCTCTTGTGTAATAGCCGTAGATCGCCCACGTCTATTTTGAGCGTATATACTCGTAAAGTTAATACTGTGTTTATCATTAATTCGTTTCTCTACAGAACCGAAGAAAGAATTAGCATCATATAATGTACCGTCTATATAGCCTTGATTACCAAAACGTCTAGATAATAGTACTGAATAAGACCAACCATCATCTAGCAGTCCAGAACTATAACTAGCCATAACACGTCCTTGATAACTTCTGTTCGCCGAGGCGTAAGATAGACGACCACCTTTTCTGTATTTAGAAGCACGCATTACAATGTTATTTGTACCCGCTAAATCACCAAAGTTGTAATCATTAGCAGACATGCCCATTGTAAATTCTTGGTTACGCTGTACATCGTTTAAACCACCCCAATTCCCCCATTGCGGACGCCCGTTAAACTGTTTGTTCATTTCAACACCATTGATAAGGACTTTACCATTAGCATTATCCAAACCTCTTGGTCTAAAGAATGTAGCACTAAAATCAAAAGCTGCAGCACTTAAAAACACATCTCTTGATGCTTGTAAAAGCCCAGAGACATTATCTGTAAGACCATCATCTTCACTGTTGAGGTTATCGTCAGAAATAGAAATAGTGTACAAATCCTTTTTGTCTGTAGGATCAAAATCTAACGTCATACCAGAAATATCAACGGTCTGACCCTCATTTACAACAATAGGATAGCGTTTGGCAGTGTAACCTACTTTTTCAATTTTAAGAACTTGTTCACCTAAAGGGACGTTTGATGTAAAGCTGAATTCGCCATTAGAATCCGTTGTTACAGCAAAAGTTGTACCTTCAATGGTAACAGTCACATCAGGAATAGGTTCTCCTGTAGTTCCATCTAAAACGCTACCTTTAATTAGTGTCTGTTGAGCAAAACTCACTAATGAAAAAGCCATTCCAAATAGAAAGAATAAAAAACTTTTTTTCATGCCTAAATTTTAATAATTGATTTAATTTAAGAAACCCTTAACGATTTTTTAAAGGCGGACAAAGTTACATTATTTATTATAATTACATACTTTTGGCAAGCAAATTGCTATAAGCTTTACAATTAGATAACATAAACAATGAAACCAATAAAAATACTTCTAATTTTAATTACATTTTCTTTAACATTAAATGTAGTAGCCCAAAAAGAAAAACGTTTTAAAATACATACCATAGCGTTCTACAATTTAGAGAATCTTTTTGATACCATAAACGACCCATTAAAGAATGATGAAGCGAGTCCAATTATGGAGATGAGTGCTTCTAATAGAAGCGAGATATACAAGAAAAAAGTTAAAGGAATGGCTCGTGTTATAGCAGATATTGGACGTAGTCAAAGTAAAAATTCTCCAGCAATTATTGGTGTTTGTGAGATTGAAAACCGAAAAGTTTTAGAGGATATTGTTAATGATCCTTTACTCTTAGGTAAAGACTATGGAATTATTCATTTTGAAGGTCCTGATGCAAGAAGTATCGATGTAGCATTGTTATATCAAAAAGAATTATTTCGACCTATAAATACAAGTTCTCACGAGTTAAAGATATTTGATGACCAGACCAAGAAGCGTAAATACACTAGAGATCAATTATTAGTTAGTGGTGAGCTTGAAGGTGATTTAATACACGTTATTGTCAATCACTGGCCATCTCGAAGTGGTGGTGAGGCAAGAAGTAGACCAAAACGTGTAGCGGCTGCAAAAGTGAGTAAACGATTAGTAGACTCTTTACAATCTATTGACCCATATGCTAAAGTATTTGTCATGGGAGATTTAAATGACGACCCAACAAATGCAAGTGTAAAAGATGTCTTAAAAGCTTATAAAAAGAAAAAAAGAGTACCACTAAAAGGAATCTACAACCCTTACGAAAGTATGTTTAGAGACAAAGGTTTTGGCACTACTGCCTATAGAGATGCTTGGAGTTTATTTGACCAGATTATGGTTACTAAACCACTTTTAGATAAAGATTATTCATCTTTTAGATATTACAAGGCTGGTATATACAATAAACAATACCTTACCAATAAAAGGGGACGATGGAAAGGTTATCCGTTTAGAAGCTTTGCCGATGGTGGATACACGGGCGGATTTAGTGATCACTTTCCGGTATATGTGTATGTAATTAAGGAAGTAGAATAAAGAATACTTACTATAAAAATTAAAGGCCTCAAATTAATTTTGAAGCCTTTTTTAATTTCATGTCTTAGAACCATTGATTCCAGGGTATCATACTCAGAACTAAAATTAGGGCTAACGTATAAAAAATCGATAATACCTTAAATTTTGGTTTTGAAACCAATTTCTTTTTATGTTTAGAATAGCCTATAGTTACTAATGCAACAGCTATAATCATTGTAGTTGGGTGCTCAACGGCTAATTTTCTAATAGCACCATTTTTCATGACTTCTCCAACAGACATTTCATCAAAATAACCTCTAGTAAACCAGAAAATGATTCCTATTAGTAGTTGAATATGCATTGTTATTAATGCAAACAATGATATTCTAAAATCTTTAGCATCAAATTCTTTATCGCCAAAAAATTTGAGAAGTGCATTAATAGTAGCTAATACCAAAACTACCAAAACTAAATAGGCCCAATACGAATGAATAAACTGAAGAACTTCCATAAGTGTATTTTTATATTACATGGCAAAAATACACATTCAGAATTATAGAAACCATTATTCCGAAATAGTAATTTTATGTTTTAATTCGTTGCCCAATGCATCAACAACTGTAATGGTATGCTCTCCGACTCTTGGTAAAATTGCCATGTCATGAATATCTTTTGTCTTCCCAACATATGTTTCATCTACATACCAAAACAATTCTAACTCAGGTTTTGAGTGTGCAATCTTTAGGATTAAGTCATTGGTTTTACCATCAAAATCTTTCGGTAAAAAAATAGTGCTTTGCTGTGATGGATATATAAATTCCATTTTAGCCGTTGACTGTTCTTCACAATCACTTCGGAATGGTGGAGGTTCTTTATAAAAAGGATTTTTGGTTTTGTAATAATGTGCTTGTAGTGGTGGTAATGTAAACCAAGCCTTACTCTTAATATTTGAAACAGCTTCGCATGAAGCATTAACTTGAAATTGTTCCGAATTATCTAAATGTATAAGTTTATGAAATGGACAAGGTGAAGTCTTTTTACCACTAAGCTGAATAAAAGATTTGGAGGTTTCATCACAAATTGAAGATGCGCGATAACCGCTTTTAGTACAGATATCGACTTCAAGCATTTCATCATAAGGTTTGCCAAACCAATCACTTTTTGGTAATAGATCAAACACATCAAACAATATTGGAGCAGCTGTTTGTACACCTACTAAACCAGGTCGGCCTTCACCATCTGCATTACCAACCCAAACACCAACTACATAATCTTGTGTTACACCAATTGCCCATGCATCTCTAAAACCAAAACTAGTTCCAGTTTTCCAAGCGATGTCTTGTGAGGAGTCATAGTATTCCCAGCTATCATCTTCTTCAGGGCGATTTACTTGCTTCATACTCTCAAAAGTGTGATAAATAGATGCGGCATCAAAAATAGTTTTTTCAGAATTTAATTGCCCAAAATCAATTACGGCACTATTTGACAATGTAGGCTCACAAAATTCATTTGAATAATACTGACTAGAATTAGCATTAAAGTGATTTATAGTTGAAGCCATTGCACTATAACTTTTACATAAGTCCCACAAGTTACTTTCTGCACCACCAAGAATTAAGGACAACCCATAATGATTGGCATTATATTTTACGTCCTTAAGGTTTAATTGTTTTAAGTATTGATAAAAGCGGTCCAAGCCAAAGCTTTGTAATAGTCGTACAGCCGGAACATTTAAGGAACGTGAAAGTGCTAGATCTGCTGGTACAGCACCATCGAATTCTTTATTAAAATTTTCGGGCTGATAACTCCCAAATTGAGTTGGAACATCAGGTACCAAAGTATTTGGTAAGATATCTCCAGCATCTAACATAGATGCGTATAAAAAGGGTTTAAGAATGCTTCCAGTACTTCTAGGCTTATTAATAATATCTACATGATTTTGATGTTTTTTGTCTGTCGGAGAATTACCAATATAACTAAGTACTTTACGGGTTTTCACATCGAGAACTAATACCGAAATATTATGAATTTCGTTTTGTTTTAATTGATTGTAATGTTGCTTTACAATTGTATTAGCTTGTTCTTGAAGACGAATGTTAATCGAAGTTTCAACACGCTTACCCTTATCTTTTTTAGCAATTTTTTGAAGTAAGTGTGGTGCAATTTGAGGTAAAGGATATGGCTTTTGAGGTAATACTTCAACTATAGATAAATTATAAGTGAGTTCACCAATGGTGCCATTCTCAAAAAGCTTTTTCAAGAGTCGATTCCTTTTTTTTAGTAATCGTTCTTGGTTTTTTCCAGGGTAAATTAAACTAGGTGCATTTGGTAAAACAGCCAATGTTGCACTTTCTGCCCACGATAAATCAGACGCATTACGATTAAAGTACCGCCATGCTGCTGCGTCTATTCCTACGACGTTTCCGCCAAAAGGTGCATGACTCACATAGAGTTTTAAAATGTCTTCTTTTGAATGCCTTAATTCCAATCTTGTGGCAAGAATTAGTTCCTTGAATTTTTCTAAATAAGTACGTTTTTTGCCCTTTCTAGATAGACGAATAACTTGTTGAGTAATGGTGCTGCCGCCTCGTTTTATTTCCCCTGAACTTATATTTTGCTTTAATGCTTTAACTATTGAAATAGGATTAAATCCAGGATGTTTGTAAAAGTAATCGTCTTCAAACAAAAGAATACAGGTTTTAAATTTTTCAGGAATACTATCACTTTGAGGAAATCGCCACTGACCATCATCAGCTATTAATGCTCCAAGTAACTCATTAGAGTTACTGGTGATGACTGTTGCTGTCGGGTCTTTAAATAATTGCTTTGGTAAACAGAAATAGTACACAACAATAAGAGCCAAACTTATCAATGATTTTAGCTTATTTCTCTTGAAAAATGTTTTTAACCTATACATCAACTATACAAACTAGTAATAATTGTTTTTTCTGTTTTTAACCGTCACAATTTCGACAAATTAATCTATATATTTAAACGTGCGAAATCGTCATTCAGACTTTAATAGCTTTATTTTTTAAGATATTTCTAACGTTTTTCAGCATATAGAAAAAAAGTAAAATGCTCAGGTATAATATAGCATTGTTTTTAATCTTACTAACAGGTATATCCTTTGGTCAAGTTATTTTAACACAAACCCATAATGATGCAACAATTGGTATTGATAGAAAAGCATGGAATGGCTTAGGCAATATAACTCAACATAGTGACGGTTATGCCCATGATTTTACATTACCATCAAGCGCAAACCCTTGTGAGGAGATCTCAAGTATAAGTATAGAAATAAACTTTACAGGTTACTCTAATAATAATGTATGTCCGCATTATCTAACCTATTTCAATATGTTTTATGGGTGTACAACTTACGTTGGTGGTGCTACATGTTTACCTGCTACAAATTTGATTGCAGAACCTAATTACCCTGTAAATGTAAATCCTCCTACTTTTAATTATGGAAATCCATTGGGTAGCCCGCTTAATTCTGGTATTCAGCCAGATTTTGGTGATAATTTGAGTATTGACATAATTCCAGTTTCAGACCCTGGTTGTAATCCTGTTAGCAACGGGCATATTAGTCATCAATACACCATAACAGTCACCGTTACGATCACCGACACAACTCCTGTAGCGCCGACAGGATTAGAATGTTGGGAAACGGCCACGCTTAATACTATGAGTTGCATGTGGGAAGTTACAGGTACACAACCAACAGCACCAACTGGCTTGGAATGTTGGGAAACAGCAACCTTTAATGATGTCAGCTGCATGTGGGAAGTTACAGGTACACAACCAACAGCACCAACAGGCTTGGAGTGTTGGGAAACAGCCACGTTTAATACTATGAGTTGCATGTGGGAAGTTACAGGCACACAACCATTAGCACCAACAGGCTTGGAATGTTGGGAAACGGCAACTTTCAATACTGTAAGTTGTATGTGGGAAGTTACAGGCACACAACCATTAGCACCAACAGGCTTGGAGTGTTGGGAAACGGCAACTTTCAATACTGTAAGTTGCATGTGGGAAGTTACAGGCACACAACCAACAGCACCGACAGGCTTGGAATGTTGGGAAACAGCAACCTTTAATGATGTCAGCTGCATGTGGGAAGTTACAGGCACACAACCATTAGCACCAACAGGCTTGGAGTGTTGGGAAACGGCAACTTTCAATACTGTGAGTTGTATGTGGGAAGTTACAGGCACACAACCAATTCAAACGACAGAAGAGTTTGTAAGTCTGTGTGAAGGAGATGATTTACCTCTAGTTGCTAATTCATCTATTTCTAATCCTCAATATTTGTGGGATTCGGGTGAAATGACACAGTCTATTTCTGTTGATACAAGTGGTATTTATCAAGTAGAAGTAACAGATGGTTGCTTAACAGACATAATTATTTTTAATGTCAGTGCAATCGAAGTTCCTGTTATAGATAGTATTGTTTCTAATCAAAGTTCCATTACTGTGAATGTTTCTGGCAGTGGCATCTACCAATATTCTTTAGATGGTATAAACTATCAATCAAGCAATATATTTAGTAATGTTACCACAGGTCTTTATACAATATATGTTAGGTTTGACGATTGCAACTTTAGTGTTACACAAGAGTATTTTCATTTATATATACAAAAGTTTATAACGCCAAATGGCGATGGGCGAAATGATTTCTTCTCATTAAACTTAGATACGCATTTTTCATCTACTGAAGTATATATATTTGACCGATATGGAAAATTATTGTACTCAGCCGTAAATACAGACGCCAATTGGGATGGCACATATAATGGACAAAACCTACCTACTTCAGATTATTGGTATTATATAGTTTTAGACAACCAAAAATTTACTGGGCATTTTACATTAAAGCGATAGTCTTTACCTCAGCGTTTATAGTCATATTCACGCTCAACTTTACAAATTCTAACTTTGTACCAATTGTACCATTGCTCGCGTCCTTTTTGTTGTGCCAAAAGATGCTCAGAATTAGCTTTCCATTGTTTAATGGCATCTAAGCTTTCCCAATAACTAATCGAGATACCTATAGAGCCTTTAGCACTTTCAAAGCCCAAATACCCATCTTGTGTTTTTGCTAAATCTTCCATTTTCTGTGCCATTTCAGAGTAACCCTCTATGATTTCTCCATGTGTTGAGGAGAAAATCACGGCGTAATAAGATTTGTTTTTATTCATCATTTACTTTTCAACAGTGACCCAACGGCCTTTATTTCTTACTAAATAATCATTGTCGTACATAGCTTCTGCTTGTGCTCCAGGAAGATAATAAGTTCCTAAATAAGACGCATTAAGTAATACGGTAAAGGTTTTAGTACCATATTTTCCTTTAGGCTTCATATCGAAGTAAAAATTGACACGATCGTCTCTAATATCTGTATATCGAGCCTTGCTAACTGTAGTATCTCCAAAGTCGGTAAAACGCGTGTTTACGATATCCCAACCCGATGGGAAAATTTGAGTTAAAGCTACATCTTTAACTGTTTCATTATTGAGGTTGGTAATACTTACTGTAGCTGTAAAATCTTGTCCTTGCTGTAATTTTGAAACATCAATTCTATTGCCTTGCAAATCTCTAAATATTGTAGAAATAGAGAAGCCACGTTTTACGGGTAATTCTTCTCCTAACTTCAATTTTCCAGAGTTTAATACTCGTACATAAATCACATTACCATCTTTATTTTCAATCGTAATATTGTTGCTGCCATCAACTACAGGTATTTCGCGTTGAGCAATACCTTTTTTGCTCGATATGGTTTCCGTTTTTCCGTTTATAGAATAGCTTAGACTTAAATCCTTACCGCCATTTTTGGTTATTAACTTTCCAATCGAAAGCAAACAATATGCGGTAGTTTGTGTACTCATCCATTGGTCGCTAGACAATGATTTACCAATTGATTTTGCCATATCAGCTGCCTTAGGGTTATTTGTTATCAGCATTGTTTCTAGAGCCATAGCTCTGTTTCTATCCAACGAACCATAGGTGTAGTAATTAGATTTTGGAGGAGCAAAATCTATATTTGCTGTTTTAGAGATTGCATCACTAGCCTCTTTTTGTCCTGCTAAAGCATAAGCAGCTGCTAATCGCCATTTGGCGTCATTAGACAGTTCTGTGAACTCTCTAAGTCGATTCATACTTCCTAAATCAGGACTGCCTGCAAGAGCCAAGGTATACAATCTGTAGGCTTGGGCTAAATCATTACGATAGTATCTATAACTTGGTCTCCAATCTCTAGCAGCTTGTTTTTGGTAACGTATCCAATTGCTTTTAAAAGTTAGAGGTAGTACATAACCCTTTTTCTCTGCTTCGAGCATAAAATGTCCTGCATAACTAGTGCCCCAATCGTTAGCACTGTTTTCTCCAATCCAATAACTTAATCCACCATTAGGTTGTTGAAAATTAGATAATCTATTAATACCACTTTTAATGTTCTCTTGGATGTCTTTTTTCTTATTAAGGGTTAAATCAAAAATGTCTTCTAAGAACAATTGTGGAAACACACTCGAAGTGGTTTGCTCAACACAGCCATGAGGATAACGTATGAGATATGCTAATCGTTTATTGAAATCCATTGGCGGTAATGTTGAAAATTCTACTGTTGCAGAGTTTGTTCCTGAGACTCCAAAAGTTGTAAATGATACATCTTGCGTGGCATTTGCTTGAAGTTCCTTATCAATAATTTTTGAAGTTATTGGATTAGGATTTTCTACATCTATCTCAACGTTATAAGTCGATTTTTCACCGTGACCAGATGCAACAACTTCAATAGTATTTATGCCTTTTGCTTTAGATACATCTAACTCAAAATAAGCCATTTTTTCATCAGGATTATTAAATTTTAAGGTCTGTGAAGCCTCACCCTTTACAGAAATGCCATCACTGAGTTTTAGTTGAAGATTAACGTTCTTCACTTTGTTTTCCATTGCAAAAACAGTCACAGGTAGTGTTACTTTTTCACCCGGACTTAACTTTCTAGGAAGAGTTGCCAATACCATTAAGGGTTGTTTTACCTGAACTGATTTTTCAGCATTACCATAAGCTTCAGCAGTATTATTTCCTGCGATAACCATGGTTCTAACAGCACCTACATAGTTTGGCATTTTAAGCTTATGTGTGTTGGTTTGGTCTCGATCTAAAGTAAATGGACCTAGGTAAGTCACTACGGGTTTAAATCTGTTTGCCTTTTTGTTTTTAGCCTTAGCAGCACTACCGTCACCGCCAATAGCAAATACTTGATCAATGCTTCCAGAATATGCCCCAATTACATCATCAAAAATATCCCAGGTTTTTACACCCAAAGCTTCACGAGCGTAGAAACTATCCCAAACATTTGGTGTTTTATATCTAGTCAAATCTAACAGACCTTCTTCTACAACAGCAATGGTGTATGTCATTGCTTTGTTATCTTTTTCTGAAACTTTGATCTCATAGTCACTTTCTGGACGAATCTTATCAGGCATACTAATTTGTGGAGATAATCGTGTTCCAGGATTTTCAACCAACATTGGGATAACACCATATAAACGAATTGGTAAATCGTTAGTTGTTACATCATGCGGCTGAAGCAAGGAAATATTTAAAAACACATTCGGTGCCATGGCTGCAGTTACAGGAATGTCTATTGTAGTCTCTCCAGGTTTTGTTTCTACCCATTTGTAATCGATCACTTCACTGCCGTTTTCGATACTAACTAATGCGCGACCTTCACTTCCAGATGGGAATGTTAGTTTTGCCGTTTCACCAACGTCGTAATTATCTTTATCTGTAGAGAAGACCAACATTTTCGCAGCATCTTTATCTGCCGAAGGTGTTGTTTGCCACCAGTTTTTATAGAAATAAACGGTACGGCCAGTAGCATGACCACTCTTAGGGTCTAAAACTCTAATGAGGTAGCGACCACGATCTCTTTCAGGGATATTAAGCTTGAAGTTTGCTTTTCCTTTACTGTCGGTATCTATAGTGAATTGCTGAATAGGTCTGTGATATGTGCTAGACACATAACGCGATAGGTTATCGTAAGATGAGTTCCACCACCAACGCCACTCAATTTTATATACTTTAATTTCTAATCCTTTTCTTGATTGAGGTTTACCATCAGAGTTTACAGTAGCAATATCGAACGTGTGGTTTTCATCAGTATAATACGACCCGTAATTAGTGCCTTCAGGTGATTTTAATCCTACAAAACTATCGTACGGCGCATAAGGCATGGTAAATGCATCTAACGAAAAGTCACCGCCATTTTCAAAGGCTCTGACCAAAAACTGTGCATTAAGCATTCCAGGTGCGTTTTTGCCAATATTGAGTTTGCGATTAATTTTAGTGTTACCATTAGCATCTAGATTTCCTTCGAACACAATAGTTTCTTCGGTTGAAAATCTTCGTGTTGGGTCAGAAAATATATAATCCTTATACCCTTCAAAACTTGTGCTTCTTGATGTGAATTTTGCTTTAACTTCAGCCTTAATATTTTTGGCAGGCGCACCATGCAACCAAGCTACATTCAAATCACCTTTAAGTGGTAAATTGTTTGTTAAGACTTCATTTTCAAAATCTATTTTGATTTTTAATCGATTAGGCTTTACCGTTTCAATTTTAAGTGTTTTAGAAAATGTCGCACCTCCAACAGATACTTTAGCGTAGTAGTTTCCTGTTTTGTATTCTGCAGTTGTAGGTACTTTAAAATCGTAAAAATGATTTACATTATCTACGGATACATGACGATGTACTAGCTTACCAACTGGATCAGTAATTTCTAATTTTACTGGGTGGCGTTGCGGTAATTTATTGGCATTATCATTAAGCACAAATGTTAGAAATAGACTGTCGCCTGGTCGCCAAACACCACGTTCGCCATAAATATAGCCCTTAAGTCCGCGTTGTAATTTTTTACCTGACACATTAAACTTACTTAAGGATAAAGAATTACCATCCATTAATTTCACATAGCTCGTATTTGCACCCTTTTTAGCAATAGCGAAAGCCGCGCGCTTGTCGGACTCTATTTCTGTGATACCATCTAGATTGGTAATGCCTTTTACTAGTAGTTGCTGCTGGTAATTATATAGACTTACGCTTACACCTGTTTCTGGATCGGTAGATAAAATATCTGTAACGGCAAATAAATATTTGTTTGCAGTACCTTTTTTAGCAACTACACCTAAGTTTGAAGCAATGAGATTTTGAGAAACAATTCTACTGGAGTAGTTGTAATAAGAATCTGTACATGGATTATCCTTATCGCGCCACCTGTAGTTAGTATTACGATAATTGTAATTAATGTTATCCCAATAATCTTCTTCTAACTGATTTTGCTGCTCTTCCGTAATGTCTTCCGAAGCATAGTAATCATCGTCATAATAGTCATCATAATAATCCTCTTCTGAAGATTCCGAAACATTTGCCTTACAATCGTATAACGAATAGTCGCGTTTAAAACTTAATTCTACTCTATAAATTGCACCAACATCTGCTGTAAAAAATCGTGATAAATCTATACTATAAGACTTCCATTTACCTGTGTTTTGAGTTTCATCTTCAACAAGTGTTATGGTTTCTTTAGCAATACGACGTCCAACATTGCGAATACCATAACGGTCGTTACTATTTATGTTGTTGTTTTGTAAAAACTGTAGAACGTTATCTTCAAAAATCTTGATGACTCTCACATCGACCTTACTAAGGTTTACTGCTTCAAAATTGAACTTTAAGTCTTTAGAATTTGGTAAAATAGTACCGTTACCAAGAAGTCGTACCTGAGGTTTAAGCGACTCAAAAGTTAAACGCTCAGAGAAGTTGCTTTTCAACTTAAAACCATCAGTATTAATAATTCCCGTAAAGACATCAACTTGTATATCACCAACAAGTTTGACATCTGGATAGACTTTAAGTACATTACCATCCACAACATATTTTGGATTTTTGGATTTTTGGATTGTAACTAAACCCGCAAAATTTTGTTGTTTTTTTAATGGGTCCGAAAAGTTGATAGATAGATACTGTTCTGGAGACTGAAATACTTCCGTATCTACAATAGTAAAGTTGTTTTTACCTGGAATGGTAATAGAATTTTCGCCTTTATTTTCGGCATCGATAGCACTACCATTCCAGGATACATCAATTTTACTATCTTCTACAAAGCGTTGTACGCTATCTATTTTAAATTCGAAATATTTTGAAACATCTGAAGCTTCATTCCAAACCAGCTTTAAGTTTTTTCCCTTTTGGGAAGCAGACACTAATTTTTTAGCATCTTCTAATGTAATAACATCAGCCGAGCGTAATTGTGCTAGTACATATTGCCAATCTTTGCTATACGATTGCAAATCGGCAGTATTAATATTAAAACTCGGTGTTATGGTTTTAAACTGAAAGGTATAAGATTTAAACTCTTTCGGAATCTTATTAAAAACCTTTCCGATTTGTACAGTAACGGTATATTCAGTATCAGAATCAAGCGATTCATCTGGTGTAAATAAAAGAGTGGTTTTATTTAGGGCTTGTAATTTACCCTGAACATAAGGTTTTATTTTAACCAAATCAGTATCTAAATCTTGCCCCATTTCCCAGGATTCGACCTCATCTGCAAGAACAATTTTAATTGGGCTAGCGACTGAAACCACACCAGACGTTGTGTAACTTATATAATCCCTAAACTTAAAAATGTTATCTGTGTCTACTTTTTCTTTACAGGCCGCAACTAGCACAAGGATGGCAAGGGCAGTAAATAACTTTCTGATTTGCATGATTTAGAATATTACTGTGATACTGTTGTTGTTAAAAAATACTGCTACGCCTTTAAAGGTAACTCAAAAATGATAATTTTTTCAGTCTTATAGCCATCAATATCTGTCATAAGAACTTTAAGCTTTATCTGGCTCGGTACTATATTAAAAGACACATCATCATTAGTTTCTAAGTGTGCTTTTAGCTTAGCGTCGTCAATGGTTCCGAATCGTTTGCTATCTTTTTTAGAAAGCACTTTGGTTTTAAATACATTATCTGAAGACGGTAACATCTTTAGAGGCTTCCAGCTTGAATTGTAGTGTTGAAAATCTATAACCTCAACATCTCCATCTTTAGATTTCGTTGCAATACTATTTCTGTAGCTTTGAAACACTTCGATAGTTCTATACTCTTGATGATGCTTTACTTTAAGGTATCTATCTTCTAGTGATATACCTTGTTTAATACTGAATAAAGTTGATGTATCATTAACTGTTTTTAATTCTGCATCTCTACCTAATTCATCTATAAAAACAGTGAAAGCATCTGAGTACACTTTAAGCGGACTTTCTATTTTGCTTTCGGTTAGGTAACCATTAAAAATGTAGCCTTCTCTAAAGTACTCGCCAGCTTCAGGACCTTTTATTTTTACCCATTGCCCTGACACTTTTTTATTTTTGTCCTTAACATCTAAAGACAAATCTGTATACTCAATAACTTCTACTGCTGTACCGTAATCTAATATGCCAATTTTGGTAGCACCTTGATTTGGTTGTTCTCTTATTACTAATCCGTTTTCTGCAAATACATACTGGATATCTTGGGCAGATGCAACACTTAGTGCAAAACATGCCACTACTAAAACTCTTAAAAACATAATGTGTGGATTTTAAATTAATACTTGTTCTCAGTTGAATGAGAACTTTAAAATCAAGATGTAGGCCTATTCTTGTTAAAAGAGATACGCGTGAGTTTTAACATTTAGATTTTGAGGTCTTGTTAAATTGTTCTTAAAGTTGAAGAAGGTGACTGTTTATAGTGCTTTTGAATTAATTTGTGGATTCCTGCCTACGCAGGAATGACAAACAGTTTTATTTTTTTGTATTAATTAACAGTGACTATTTCTGAAGAATTTAATCGTCTTCTAAAGCCTTTTGTATATCGGAAATTAGAGCTTTAGCCTTTTTATTAGTATCTCTAAAATAGACAAACAGAAATAGATGACGCCCATAGTTTTGTTTAAGGTAATTACGAGCTTCAATTGTAGAGATGAGGTCAATAATCTTCTGGTTTTGCTCATCCGTAGATTTAATTTTAGGGAAAGTGACATCTAATGCACGACCCGTATAATCGGTATTAAAAACCGCATCTATTTCAATCTCTTTTGCAAACTTGTCCCAGATACCGATGTCCTTTCTGGTAGTTTCTCGAATTTCGTATTCGGTATTTTTTTCGATACGTTTTTTGGTAATGGTATAATAATCGGCAATTGCTTTATAAAGATTATCAAACCCAATTAATTTTGATTGTGCCGAATTTTGAATTTTTTGAAACGTACGGTCATTGATATAGAAATCGAAATAACCACCATCTATAGCCATCTTAATAGAATCCATGTCTTTAAGCGTGTAAGAGGTTTTGAATAATATCCATTCTTCAAGTTTTAATCTTCGTTTTAATTTGGTTTCAGCATTTTCTAAATAGAGTGTGTCTGAAGCCAAATCATTAATCATTTCGTTGATGAGTATTTTGGAGTCGGATACTGATTTTCTATGATCATTCCAATTATTAATTTGGAGTGCTAATAGAATACCAATCATTACAAGAATAATCTCGCCAATAGCATATTTAAAGTATTTTCCCATTTTGTTTTCTTGGATTAGTGTGCGACGGATATGACGGAAGAATTTAATCATTGATTTTCATTATTAATTTCTTCTAAAAGTGAAATAAGGTTATTCAGTTGCTTCTTTATTGGTTTTAAATCATTCATTTTTCCTTCCTCATTACCGATTAGATACCTTAAATCTTTTTTTAAACTCTCGTCCGTGCGTAACTCATCTATTACAGATTTTGCAATATTAATATCCAGATCAATATTGCATTTGTCAGGTAAGCTTATGAGATAACTGTTTCCTTTTTTTAGATATATATCGCCACAATTCATTCGAATCTGTGTTTGAATATCATCTGGCATTTTTCCTCTTAGATTCTCTCTATACTTATTTTTAAATGTAAAGGTTCCAGATTCAGCCCATTCAGCATCATAATATCTAATTAATGCAGTTTTTATACTGTCATTTTGTAGGAGATTTATTTGACCAGAAGCAATTAATTCTTTAAAAGTTGATTCTGCTGAATATGAATCTGTAAATTGACTTGCCTGATACATATCTATTATATTTTCAACAGGATTATCGGCAGCCTTTGAAGAATTTTCGAAAACTGCTATTGCCCTTTTTGCATGAAAAGTAACTTGATTAGAATAATTAATAATAGCCTCAAGAATTTGTTCTTCTTCTCTTACATCATCTAAAAGTCGTTTATAGTATAAAGATTCTAAGTCTGTATTAAGACGATTCTGATTCCAGTTGTTAATCTGTAATGCCAATAAAATTCCGATCATTACAAGAACAATTTCACCAATAGCGTATTTAAAGTATTTTCCCATTTTGTTTTCTTGGATTAGTGAGCGACGTATATGACGGAAGAATTTAATCATGCTTGCTCAATTCTATTTCTATAAGTTTTACTATAGAGTCATTATGTTGTTCTACACTTTTTAATCTATTTATAGCCGTCCGGGTCACCCATAAACGGTCTACAGTTATATTTTGGAATTCTTTATTTCTTAAAAATCCAACAGTATCGATAGGATGGAATTCCTGACCATAGTTTTTATTTTCATTTATTATTAGAGGTATATACTGTTGGTGAATTTTTCTTTGTTCTATCACCAATTCATCCAAACCTCTTTCATTACCGTCGTAGAATTTATAGGTTATAGGAAACCGTTTAATTGTTTGTTTTAAATTGTTATTTGATATTAAATCTAAATTTAAATCGGTCTGAGTTTCAGTCGTAGCATATAATAATTCAACATTTGGCGTGTTTAAATTTTGAATAGAATCAAAAATTTTATCAGAAGGTATTTCAACATTTGGCCCAGTGTGCCTAAGTATCACGTCTAGATGTTTTAGTTCTCCCTCATAGGCTTTTTTAAAATAACTTATTCCTTCTTTATTAGCCATGAAATCATGGAGTAACTGTTTTAAGTATACTTTTTCTTGCTCCATGAGCTTCGATTTATCACTCCAATTATTAATCTGCAATGCTATTAGGATTCCGATTACTACAAGCAGAATTTCACCAATAGCGTATTTAAAATATTTTCCCATTTGATTTTTCTGGATTAGTGAATGACGAATATGTCTAAAGAATTTAATCATCTCTTTGCTTTTGAGAAGAAGTTATCAATTCTAAAATCTCTTGTGTTTTGGTTCTAACACCAATAGACTGTTCATTAGTGTATGGCGTCATACCAAGAATCCGGGCAATATGGTCTTCGAAGTCTGGATGGCTGAGCAGATTGGTGAAATCGGCTTTAGGAATAAGGTCTTCTAAATCTGAGAAATCGCTTAGTTCTTTTCCTATTGTAAAGCGTAATCTAAGCTCTTCATCAAATAAAAATTGCGTGCTCAAACCACCAATTTGATAGTTAGCTACAAGAAATGGAAATAATTGTTCTTCCGTAATCCTAAAAATATTCATTTCTTCTTCATTTAGTTCTTTTAAAAAACTTGGATATGACGAAATGCTATTTCGCAACTGAGGATTACTCAATAGATAAAGCTTTCCAGAGTTAATGAGTTCATTACTTACACCCAATTGCGGATCGAAAGTTGGTCTGAGAACAACGCGTGATAAATGATAATCTATACTATCAGGAGAAAGATTCTCAGGAGGGTTTTGAGTATAGCTTAGCAGTTTTATGCATGATTTTATTACATCGTCCCTTAAACTTATTTTACTTTCAATTTGTTCTAAATTACTACCGTACTCTGAAAATAATTGAGTTAAGATTTCTTGCTCCTGAGCCCTGTTTTTTCGATTCTCATTCCAATTATTAATCTGCAATGCTATTAGGATTCCGATTACTACAAGCAGTATTTCACCAATAGCGTATTTAAAATATTTTCCCATTTGATTTTGGTTAATTAGTGAACGACGTATGTGGCGAAAGAATTTAATCATGCCCTATTTCATCTCTAATTTCATTTCTCAATGATTTATTAATGTCATATAAATCTTTTATGACAGACAATGTTCCTACGTTATTGTTTTTAAAGGCTACAGTTTCTGTTTTAAGTTCCGCCAAGAACTGCTCGTCTTGGTAATTTGTGAGTTTTATTTCTTCGTTAAGCGTTAATACTTCAATAAACCGACTTATACTTTTTGTGTCTTCAAGGATTTCCAAAATAGCATTTTCCACATCGATAATGCTTTTGTTTGCCTTGGGTTGCTCATAATTGTAGTAGCGTGATATTTTTGAAATTAGTAAGTTGTTTGAAAGCTCTAATCCTTTTGATTTACATATTTCATAACCATTGTTTATTGGGAAATAACGTTCAAAAGTTAGCATATTTAGTAAATCGGCCTCTAAGGTATCCTGCGAAATACTCGATTCTTCTAAATAAGATATCATTTTCGATACAGAAGTTTTTGCCTTCTCTCTTTTTTGTATCATATGTTTAAGTATATCACTATCTTCTTCAAGGTTATTTAGGATTTCGGTTAACACATAAACTTCTGTTTTTTTGGCTTTGTTAGATTCATTCCAATTATTAATCTGCAATGCAATAAGGATTCCGATTACTACAAGCAATATTTCACCAAAGGCATATTTAAAGTATTTTCCCATACGATTTTCATTTAAAAGTGAGCGGCGAATATGTCTGAAGAATTTAATCATTACTATTTAATTCTTTATCTAGATTTAAGAGTAAATCACTAATATGACCTAGAACTATATTTAAGCGTATTAAAAGTTCTTCTGCATAAGATTCTGTAAATACTATCGTAGTGGTAAAGCTTAAACTTCTATAAATATCTTCTCCAGATATTTTTAATTTAGGTTTAGTTATAACATTACCTTTGGTGTTAATATCATAATAAAAGAATTCCTCAAAAGTTTTCAAGTATTTATCATCTCTACTGTTTTGAATATTGTAAACTAGTTCTTTATTCCTTGGAAAAGTAAAGTCATAAATTTTAGAAATTTGATTTCGTAAAGAATCATTTGATATTCTATCTAATCCAACAGATTTTAGAGATTCATAAGATCCGTTGCGGTAGCTATAATTAACACCAATTCCTAGCCTTGAGTATGAACTACATATTGAGTCAGAAATAAAATCCCCACTTGTATTTATTGCTCTCAATTCATTTACACCACGTAGTGTAATTTTGGCTCTACTTTTTAAAGCATTAAAGTATATGGAGTCTAACAAGAGGTCCTTTCTGATTTCAGATAAAATTTTAGTTTCATAGATTCTTTCTTTTCTATTTTCATTCCAATTATTAATTTGTAATGCAATTAAAATCCCGATAACTACAAGTAGTATCTCACCAATAGCATATTTAAAGTACTTTCCCATTTGATTTTTTTCTAACAATGATTTTCTAATATGTCTAAAGAATTTAATCATTCAATGTTTTGTTTATAATCGTTGATACTTTTTATTAATTCTTCACAGCCTAACATTGCTTTTTTATAAAATTCTGCTCGCGAGTTGGCACCATTAAGTCTAATGCTATTAGTTAATTCTCCATGTTGGCCAATATTTATTATCTCATCATAAGTTGGGTTGTACATATCACGAAAATAAGCGCTCATAGTAGTTATTTGCTCAGAATAAAAATCTATAAAAAATGCCTCATTTTCTTTTAAATCATCAAACTGATTATACGTTTTTATTATCTGCTCTCGTAAAGGGTCATTTCTAATGATAGCGAGATGTCCGCTACTGGTCATTTCACTATATGTGGCATTTAAAGTTTTATAAGGAAAAATAGGTGCCCATTGAATCTTAAAGTATTCAAATAACGAATCTACCTCTGTTTTGCCTTTGACCATATCTAAAAATTGATTTTTAGTCTGGGCTTGTCTCATAACTTGGTTAAGCTTGTTATTAATACCAACAGAGTCGGTTCTTAATTCTCCTAGCATATTGGTTAAATAGCGTATCTCTAACTGACGATTGGCTCTTGACTCTTTCCATGTATTTATTTGTAGCGCTAATAGAATGCCGATAACTACGAGTAATATTTCACCAATAGCATACTTAAAATATTTTCCCATTTTGTTGTCTTCAATTAAGGATTTACGAATATGTCTAAAGAATTTAATCATATCATTATTCTAATAGTTTTAAAACAACCTTTGTTTTTTCTAAAATCTTAATAAAATCTCCAAGAGTAACTCTTAAATAGTTTGCTTTCACGGTTCCCCAAGAATTAAGGTTTAGTATCATGTCTTTCTTATTCATATTCTTCCAAACAAAATCATTTTGAGAAGTATCTTTGATAAAGGCAAAAGGCACTTGTATTGGATAATACCTAACAAGATTTTCTATTTCATCATAATAATCATTTGCCAAGCCTTGATTTTTATCATAGTTGACGCTCTGTAAAATAGAAAGCTCATATAAGGGCTGTTTTAGTGCTTCATCTAAAATGTCCAGTTTACCGGATGTTTTTATAGATTCATAAGAGTTGTTATTAAATCCTTCAAAGGTTACCGAAAAAATATAGATTTCTTTTTTTAAAAAATGTATGAGAGAATCTTTACTGTAGGATATGCGGTTAACTTTTATTGATTGGTCTTGTAGAATTTCATAGTCTCTTCGGAGCTTCTCTATGTATTCATTCAAATAGGTAATATCTGCTTTTAAGTCTTTCTTAATTGATGCCGTTAATCCTTTCTGTTGTTTTATCAACTTTCTATTTTCATTCCAATTATTTACTTGAAGCGCAATCAAAATTCCAATGACTACCAAAATAATTTCGCCAATAGCATATTTAAAGTATTTTCCCATTTTGCTTTGTTCTAACAATGATTTCCTTATATGTCTAAAGAATTTAATCATTACCTAATCGTTGAATTTCACTCTCGATAGTTTCTAATAATCTCGTAAAGCGGTGCTTTAATCGTCCACCTTCTTCTATAACACCAGCATTAAGAGTAAGCATTGATAAAAAGGCTTTTTTAATTTTAGGTGAATTATAAAGTGCAATATACTTTTGTTTGTCTTGTTGCTCTTCTAATGCTGTTCTTGGTCTTACACCCATTAATATCTCATTATCTATATAAAACTCGTCTTCTACCCAGAGTTTGGTGATGTAAGTGCCCATGTCTAGAGTTTTGTCTTCATCTTCTCTATAATCTATAATATAGTCCTTAAGCTCAGAGATACTTTCTTTTAGAGAGTCATTAGTAATTAATTCTATTTTTCCTGTGCTAACAATACTATTTAAGATGCCAAAAGAGGCGTTATAACTATGTGGTCTTGTAGATGAAAATATGGAATCTAATTGCCCCAGAGTATATAATGATGGTCTTAATATGACTACATTTTGAATCGCCTTCATATTTCTCTGCTGAATTGTGTAGTCGAAATCAAAAGCTGCAATATTAGATTTAACTTCTTTATGTAGACTCTTTAGTATTTTGAGTTCTTCAGCTCTGTCTTTTCGGTTCTCATTCCAATTATTAATCTGTAAAGCAATGAGGATTCCAATAACCACAAGTACAATCTCACCAATAGCGTATTTAAAGTATTTTCCCATTTTATTTTCTTGGATTAGTGAACGGCGAATATGTCTAAAGAATTTAATCATTAGTCATTCTTTTTAAGAATAAGTGCTGGTAAATTGAGAGATTTATACAAGTCGTTATAAGCGCTCATCTCTGTATTTATAATAGCATCACGTTCGTTTTTATAAACGTTCCAATCTTGCATTAAGTCCTTAAAACGTTCTTTAGCGCCACTTGTAACTTTAGGGTTTGCTTGGTCTATATAGCCTTTTAAATTAATGAGTTGTGCATTGAGTTTGTTATTAAAATTAATCACATCCTGAAAGGTTTTTTGCTTAGCTTGAATAAGATTTTCTTCCCAACTATTAATGCGCTTTGTTAAGGCTTTACCTTTTTCAATCAAGGCTTTGGCATTGTCATTACCTTTTAAAAGTTTGGCGTAGCTATTAAGCTGAGCTTTTGCAGAGCGCATCTGGTTTACAGATTGGTGCATATCTCTCACCGTATTTTCAATAGCTACTAGTATATCTTGTTGTTCAGCAAAATCACTAGAAGTTGAATTAATTGCTGGATTTGGAAGAATAGCAGCCATGGTTTCCACAGCTTCACCATCTAAAGTCAATCTTAATTTATAATCTCCAGGAGCTACACTAGAGCCTCCATGTCCGCCAAACACAAAAACTTTATTTATAGATGGTAATGCGTCTCTATTAAAGTCCCAAGTAAATCGGTTATACCCTTTTTTTGCTGGTAATATTTGTGGTTTGCTTGGTCCACCAGGCCAAGATTTAAAACCTTTTGGGGTTTTGTTTGTGTAGGCTCTAATCACTTTTGAACCTTGTAAGATTTCGAGCTTAAGGTCTAACGTATCTGCATCCTTATCTAAGTAATAATCGAAAGTAACACCAGATTTTGGGTTTTGACCTTGACCTGTAGCTTTAGACACACCACCAAAAATGCGATAGCTAGGTTTAGGCTTAAATATTTCAACGGATTTTTGCGAAGTTCCCATTTGTTGTAATGCGCCTAAGTCGTCTAAAATCCAGAAGCCACGACCAGAAGTTGCCGCAACTAAGTCATTATCTTGTATGGTTAAATCATTAATAGCAACCACTGGTAATCCTAAGTTGAGACGTTGCCAATGTGCACCGTCATCGTTAGAGATATATAATCCTGTTTCGGTACCTGCGTACAATAATCCTTTTTGTTTTTTATCGGCTCTAACAACCCTTGCAAAGCCATTAGGGTCATCTAAGCCGTTTACAATTTTAGTCCAAGTTTGACCATAGTCTGTAGTTTTAAAAATGTAAGATTTAAGGTCTTGAGATTTATAGCGCATAATTACCACATAAGCTGTACTAGCATCATGCTCAGATACATCTATACTATTTATGATGCCATCCTCGATACCTTTTGGTGTAATATTTTCCCAATCCGTACCGCCATTTTTGGTAACATGTAATAAGCCATCATCTGTACCAGCATAGAGCACTCCTTCTTCATGCTGTGATTCTACTAATACTGTGATGGTATTATAATTTTCGCCGCCAGCAGCTTCATTAGTAAAAGGCGCTCCACCAGGTCCGTGTTTGTCTTTTTCGTTTTTGGTTAAATCAGGGCTAACAGTTGTCCAGTTTGTACCACCATCTGTGGTTTTAAACACCACATTCCCTGCATGATAAATGGTTGATCTATTATGTGGTGAAGTAATAATTGGTGCATTCCAATTATAGCGGTATTTTGAATCTTTAGGGGCAATACTGAGCCCAAGTTCTGGGTATTCTTTAATAGACTTTTGCTCTCGAGACGATTTTGTCCATTTGCTAATATTACCTTGGTATGTTCCGCCATATACCGTTTCTGGATTATCAGGGTCAAAAGCAATAAATGCACTTTCGCCACCAGCAACTGAGTACCAATCTTTCCAGTCGATACCAGCATCATTTGTGCGACTGGCAATGGCAATGGCCGAATTGTCTTGTTGGCCACCGTACACATTGTAAGGCACTAAATTATCCGTAATAACACGATAGAATTGCGATGTAGGTTGATTTTGTTGCGTGCTCCAACTTTTTCCGCTATTAAACGAAATATTAGCACCACCATCATTAGAGTTAATGAGGTTTGTATTGTCGTAAGGATTAATCCATAAATGGTGATTATCTCCATGTGGCACAGGAATATTAGCAAAGCTTTTTCCGCCATCAATTGATTTCATTACTGGCGCATTTAAAACATAAACCACATTTTCGTTTTGAGGATCAGCAAATATTTCCATGTAATACCAAGAGCGTGCAATATTTACACGATTGCCATTAACCTGTTTCCATGTTTTTCCGGCATTGTCAGAACGATACACACCACCTTTTTTACCTTCTGCTTCAATAACTGCAAATACACGTTCTGGATTTGCTCTAGATACCGAAATACCAGACTTCCCGAATTCTTTTGGTAAGCCTTTTTCTAATTTTTCCCAAGTGTTTCCCGCATCAATAGATTTGTATAAACCTGAATCTTCTCCACCAGATTCTATTAACCACGGATAGCGACGGTGTTGCCACATGGATGCGTAAAGAATTCGTGGATTAGTCATATCCATTGATACTGATGATGCCCCTGTGGTTGTGTTTACAAACAGTATTTGTTCCCAAGTTTTTCCGCCATCGATTGTTTTGTAAATACCGCGTTCTTTGGTTGGAGCATATTGTGCCCCTTGAGCACTGATATAAATAATATCTGGATTTGTAGGATGAATAATCACATCCGAAATATGACGCGTATTTTCTAAACCTATATGCACCCATGTTTTTCCTGCGTCCATGGATTTGTAAACGCCATCTCCCATAGAGGTCATGACACCACGAGCAGCATGTTCGCCCATACCAACCACTACGATGTTTGTGTCACTTTCTGAGACTGCAATGGCACCAACAGAGCCTGTTTTGAACTGTCCATCCGAAATATTTTTCCATGTAATACCTGCATCTGTAGTTTTATAAACACCACCACCTGTAGAACCCATATAATAGGTTTGCGGTTGCCCAATAACGCCAGTAGAGGCAACACTACGTCCACCACGAAAAGGACCAATGTTACGCCATTTGAGGCCATGAAACATAGAGTCTGCTAGTTTAATAGCTGGCGTAGTTGTTTTTTTCTTTCGTTTTTGTGCGTAGCCATCTACTGCTATAAATAGCAAGCAGATTGTCAAAAGTTTTAATGCTTTCATTATTTCAGGGTTATTAATAGTATTTAGGTTCTGTTAATTTAATCATTTGCTGTTTTGTAATTAATCAAAAATTGCTCAATTTCGGGATGATCGTATCGTTTGGCATAATACATAGCTGTATTACCTTCAACTGAAATTTTATTAATGTCAGCTCCTTTTTTTAATAGATATTTTACCAAATCCAAGTGTCCATATTTAACGGCATACATAAGAGCAGTCTTATCATAGCATGCTTGTTCTAAATCGGTGTCCTTGTCAATTAACAATTTTGCACATTGCAAAGCGTTAGATTCAATACTTAATGCTAGTAAATTAATGGGGTAATTTGCCTGAATTTCAAAACATGTATGGAGGTCTTCTTTAGAGATAAGCTTAGTGAGCTTTTCTGCATCGTCATTTTGTATTGCTAGTAAGATTTTGGGTGAGACTTTTGTTGTAAAGTCAATTTCTTTTCCATCTAAATAATTTTCAATAAGCGCCTTTAATTTTCTAGCTCTTTGGTTGGTATTAAAACTAGAATTGTGATTCATTTTTCTTAACCCTTTCATTGTAGAGACTCTATTAGCAAAGGCTTTTACTTCGACATTCTGTTTGTCTTTTAGAAAGAATGATAAGTCTAGCGGGTCTAATTGTGCACTCCAATTATCGCGAAACAAAAACCCTTCAACTAAAGAATTTATATCCAAGTTGTTAGTAAAAGCTTTTGCAATTAGATTATTGATAAGAACATTATTCTTTTTGTGAACCTCATTATTTTTTTGACTCAAGTTGTAGTATTCAAACAAAGCAAAACGAAGTGCATCAGATTGGATAAAGTTAATTTTTCCTGAAGATTTCATGTCTTCAAAAACGATACTGTTACCATCAAATTTAGGGGTTAATTGTACATATCCTAAACTTGTTAGAAAAGCCCTGCTATATAGATTGATCTCATTACCTTGAAAAGGCCTCAGGATATGTGTATAGGCGTTGATGGTGAGTGAGTCATTAGCTAGTAATTCTTCTAGCTCATCAATATCATCATTGAGGTTAGAAACGATGCCTTTTAAATAATTAAATTCGATTTTTTTATTCTCTTTAGCGTCTTTCCAATTATTAATCTGTAAAGCAATCAAAATTCCAATAACTACAAGTAGTATTTCTCCAATAGCGTATTTAAAGTATTTTCCCATTTGATTTTTTTCTAATAAGGATTTACGAATATGTCTGAAAAACTTAATCATTAACTTCTAAGTACTTTTCAATATCAGTTCTGAGACTTTGCGCATTCTCCAGCGCATATGATGCTTCTTGTAAATAAGCTTCATACATTACTTCTTGATAGGACAGAATATTTCTAAACTTTACTTTTTGTAATAAGTCATCCACAATTTCTGGTTCTACCAAAAAGTCATTTGATGGTATGTTTTCGATGATGAAAGGATCTATATTGTCGCCTACAAAACCCTTATGCCAATCTGCCAAATCATCTAAACCAAGTAAATTATACTCATAAAATTTATTAATGTTTTTAATTAGCGCTTTGTCTTTTATTAACTGTAGTTTTTTCTCATCCTTCAACAATTCGAATATTTTGTTGAATGGTTTTGAATTAACACTTTGACCAAATTTGTTTAAGATTAACCTTTTGTCATCATTTGACGCCTTCCCGTCGAGAATCTTTTGAATACCATCTTTTCGGGTTTGAGCATGATTACTGGCATACTTGAAATACGTCTCATTTTCGTTGAGCTCATCTATCATGGCGCGTAAAGAACCATTAATATCCTTTTCTATTTTATTGTTTTCATTCCAGTTATTAATCTGAAGGGCAATTAAAATTCCAATGACAACAAGTACAATCTCACCAAGAGCATAGATGAGGTATTTGCTAAAGCGGTTTTCAACCACTAATTTTTGGCGTATGCGACGGAAAAATTTAATCATTGGTCTCTAAGTATTTATCGATATCGTTTTGCAACGCTTCGAAACGTGTTTTGATTCTTTCTAAGCGATACAAAGAATTGGATGAAGTAATCATACGGCTCATAATTACATTATTGAACTCTTTATTATTTATAAAGTCAACTCGGTCTAACTTGATATAACTTGGAGGAATTTTCTCTGACTGAATAGAGTCAAAAACCTGCATTAAATTGGCGTATTTTGTATAATACGGTAGAAGTTGTTTGTTCCAAGATTCTACCAGTTCCTCTTTTGCAAAGTTGTATGAATTAATACGTGTTTCAATAAGAATAACAGCACGCTTTAAAGAGTCGTTTTTTATTGAATTGATTAATCCTGAAGAATTGAAATCATCGAACACTGAATTGGCTAATGGATACAAATTTGTCGGCCCAAGTTCACCAATCATATTTATCAGTGTGGAATCCTGTACAGTATTCGGTGTTTGGGTATTTATGATTTTTAGGTATCTGTTGGATACTTCAATATTTCTATTCAATTCACCAATCCAACCATTAACAATACCTCCATTCTGACCGATTTCCTTTTTAAGTTCACTCAGATACTTACGGATAGTATTTTGAGATTGCTTATTGGTGTAAGAGATATTAAGCTGTAAGGCTATTACAATACCAATGACTACCAATATAATCTCACCAATAGCATAAATAAGGTATTTGCTAAATCGGTTTTCGGATAGCAGTCTTTTACGAATATGTCTAAAGAATTTAATCATTGCTCTATTTTATAGTCTAAATAGTTATCGAAAATTGGTAATGGCTCTATATATGGCTTTGATAAGGACAACTCCTTGTGTATAGCTTGCATGAGCTCTATCCAAGCTTTCTTCTTTTCTATGAGGTAATTAATAGCACTGATTTTGTCATAGTAGGAAGTTACTATCATACCTTTAGTCCGTTTCTCGTTAAGAAAATTCAAAACACTTTTTTTAATATCCTCATCATTTACCTTTGGTAATCCTTTGATTAAATTATTCCGATACAGGATATTTGATTCATTGATGTAGTCAATTCTTGCTTTATTGCGTTCTAAATAATAGTCAATACGTCTGTTATATAATCCTATTCTTTCCATTAAGTGGTAATTAATAGCTTTGTTCAAAGAGTCATTATCAGTTAGTTTTCCAATGCCTTGATTTTTGATTTTTTCATAAGTGTTGGATGAAATATTTATATCGATATTCGCAACACCAACAATGTATGCTAAGCTATCAACTCTAACCTTTTCTAAATCTTTAATTTCAAAGATTGCCCGTTGTCTTTCGAAACTTTCAATCTGATTTTCTAAACCATAGTCAAATGCATCTATATGAAGTTTAAACTCTTCTATGAGTTCTTGCATTAAGACTTGTCCTTGATCTATTTTCTTTCTATTCTCGTTCCAATTATTTATCTGTAAAGCAATGAGGATTCCAATTACGACAAGTAGTATTTCTCCAATGGCGTATTTAAAGTAGTTACCCATTTTGTTTTGTTCTAAAAGTGATTTGCGGATATGTCTAAAGAATTTAATCATAATTTAATTGTCCTTAACCTTATTATATCTTACGCGCCACGTCGAAACATCGCGAAGCGTAGAATCATTTACAATCACAAATTGAAAAGAAGAATTATAAATTTGAAAGCGATTGCGTTGGCCACCCACTAAATGAAAAACTTGGTCAGAGGGAAAAATTTGTATTTTAAGAGAATCCTGCTCTTGAAATAACTTGAAACTCTCATCACCATCATAAGTATAGGTTCCTAAAAATGGAGCAGAAATAGAGTCTGTAGGACTTTTAAAATAGGAGGCAATGATGTTATTGTCAATTCCTTTTTCTGTTACTTCTGAAATAGAATTATATAGGTGAGCCATTACTACTTGTAGCCCATAATTATCATTATTAAGATTTCCTATACCCAAATTTCTATACCGTGCTACTTTGTTTTTATATAACGGGTCATACAGTAGATAGTCTATTTCAGATTGAGTAAGGCTATCAATAAGTGCATCGGTTGAAGAATGCCATAAATAATTGTTAGTCAGTTCATTATTGTATTCATGTACGAAATCGCTAAACCATCCATTAACGCGCTCATGATTTTTGTTACGGTCAACGTAAAGATTTTTTAATGCACTTAAAAGCTCAGGGTTACTAAACTTAGACTCATCAATGATGTTCATTAAACTTGTATAACCATCTCTGTTTAATGTGAATACTCTGGTATTTCTTATCAAATAGCGTAAATTACCATAGGTTTTATAGTCGTTTTCAGTAACCTCGTCTTTTAACACGCGTTCAATAATACTGTCCTTACGTTCTAGATAAGCGGTAAGATTATAGCTTTGGGTTAAATCGTTCAACAGCTCATTTTGAATCTGTTCTAAAGCTGTTTTAACTGCTTTTTGTTGCGTACGTTCTTGGTTCCAATTATTAATCTGTAAGGCAAGAAGAATACCAATGACTACTAAAATAATTTCCCCAAAAGCATAAATAAGGTATTTACTGAATTTATTTTCAGACAATAAGCGTTGTCGTATTTTACGGAAGAATTTAATCATCTCTCATCCTTAACTTTAGCAATAATTCGTAATGGAGCGCCACTACCATCTTTAATTTTCATGGGTAGTGCTATCACTTCAAAATCTTTGGCAGGTAATTGGTCTAGGTTGGTGATATTCTCAAAAGCAGGTATATTTTCAGAGAGTAAAATGACATGGCTTTTAAAATACTCTGATTGGCCATAATCAATACTTGGCGTATCTATACCAATAGCATTTATACTTCTGTTCTCTACTAGCCAAGTTGCTGCTTCTGGCGAAAGCCCTGGGAAATGTAAGAGCTTAATAGCATCTGGCCCGCGTTGGTCTGTGCCAAGATATTTAAGCTTATCAGGATAATGTTTAGAATGTCCGGTTTCTAAAAGCACAATAGCGCCATCAGGAATGTTACCGTTTGTGTTTTCCCAATCGATAAAATCATTTACACTTACCAAGTAATCTGGGTTGCCTTTTGCATTTGCACTGACATCTATTTTAATGGCATGACCTACAAGTTTTTCTAATGGGATTTCTTCTACTGATTGCTTGCCTTTTGAAAAGTGAATTGGTGCATCAATATGAGTACCGCCATGTTCTGCAGTTTCAAAATTATTGGCAGCATAGAAAAACCCTTTCTCAGTATCACCTTTAGCAACCACATCTAGCTTAAATTCTTTTGCAGTTACCCAATAGACGGTTTCTTCAGAAAAGGTATGGCTTAAATCAATGATTTTAGTTTTTGTAATTGTATGTTCTTCTTTATGCTGGTGCTTTTCACAAGATAACATTAGACATAAAAAACCTGTTAAACATAAAATATTGAATTTCATATTCTGAACATTTAGAATTAATAAAACGGTATAAAAAGCGTGGTCACTTGTTAGTGTAAACAAGCAGATAGAGTTGATGGTAGTCTTGAGGTTGGTTAACTATTTGTATTTAAAGATATTAAATTGTTACAGACTTTCAATCATTGTAAATACCAATAGTTAACTCGCCTTTATCATTCATGGTAGCTCTATACATACCAGCTGTATTGAAATCAGCAACCATATTTCCGTCTTTATCAACGGCAACGATGCCACCATCTCCGCCTAAGTCTTTTACTTTATCGAGTACAATTTTTGCGGCTTCTTTTAAGCTTAAACCTTTATAATCCATTAATGCCGAAATATCATGCGCAACTTGAGCTCTAATAAAATATTCGCCCCAACCAGTACTCGAAACTGCACATGTAGCATTGTTGGCATACGTACCAGAACCTATAATAGGCGCATCACCAACACGACCATAGCGCTTATTAGTCATACCGCCAGTTGAGGTTCCTGCAGCTAAATTTCCGTTTTTATCTAAAGCTGCACAGCCTACAGTTCCAAACTTTGCGTTTTTAATATCTGCATCATAGAAATTTAAATAAGCAGATTCGGTATCTACTTTCCCTGTCTTGGTAGCTGAGCTTGTCGAAGCTTTAGCTTCACGTTCTTTAACGCGCTTTAAAGATTCTAATCGTCTATCGGTATGAAAATAAGATGGGTCTACTAGAGTTAATCCCTGTTCTTCTGCAAAAACTTCTGCTCCATTGCCCGAAAGCATTACATGTTTGGATTTTTCCATCACAGCTCTTGCTAAGTTAATAGGGTTTCTTACTGTAGTTGTACCTGCAGAAGCACCGGCATTTAAGGTTTTACCATCCATAATTGATGCGTCTAACTCGTTGGTTTCAGCGTTTGTAAATACGGCACCTTTACCAGCATTAAACAATGGTGAATCTTCCATAACATTTATGGTTTTTTCAACAGCATCTATGCTGCTTCCGCCATTTTTTAAAATATCATAGCCAACTCTGATGGCCTCTTCTAATTTTGCTTTGTAAGCTGCTTCTTTTTCTGGAGTCATATTCTTTTTAAGAATTGTGCCAGCACCACCATGAATGATGATTGCAAATTCAGGTTTTTCAGCAGGTGTCTCAATGGCATTGTTTGCCTCAGCAATTTCTTCGTTGCTAGCTTCGTTTTTACAAGAGAAACATAAACTGATTAGGGTAACCAATAGAAAGATTTTTTTCATAGCGAAAGTGTTTTTTATACTTGCTTTAAAGTTACATTTTTAGATGTGAAGCCTCAAGTAAAACTGACAATTTATTACTAACTTCGCGACAAAATTTAATAATTCACAAAAAACAATCATATATGCAAGCAGTTGCTACGGATTTCGGAATAAAAGAAGCTTTAGAACAATTAGGTGTTAAAGCTATTAATGAAGGAACTTCAACAGGTTCGGAAAATTTTTCTAATGGAGAGCTACTTGAATCGTATTCTCCAGTAGATGGGCAGTTAATTGCCAAGGTAAAATCGTCTACAAAAGAAGATTATGAAAAAGCTATGACAGCTGCAACAGAAGCATTTAAAACTTGGCGTGTAATGCCAGCACCACAACGTGGTGAGATAGTGCGCCAGTTTGGAGAGAAATTAAGAGAAAAGAAGGAAGCACTGGGTAAACTCGTGTCTTATGAAATGGGAAAATCTTACCAAGAAGGTTTAGGCGAAGTACAAGAAATGATAGACATCTGTGATTTTGCTGTTGGTTTATCACGTCAACTGCATGGTTTAACGATGCACTCCGAACGCCCTGGACATCGCATGTACGAGCAATACCATCCACTTGGTGTGGTCGGAATCATTTCGGCTTTTAACTTCCCAGTTGCTGTTTGGTCATGGAATACAGCTTTAGCTTGGATTTGTGGAGACACTTGTATTTGGAAGCCTTCTGAAAAAACACCTGTTTGTGGTGTGGCTTGTCAAAATATTATTGCAGAGGTTTTAAAAGAAAACAACCTTCCTGAAGGTATTTCTTGCTTAATCAATGGTGATTACCGTGTTGGTGAAATGATGACTAAAGACACCCGAGTACCTTTAGTATCTGCTACAGGTTCTACAAGAATGGGTAAAATTGTTGCTAAAGAAGTTGCAGGAAGATTAGGGAAATCCTTGCTAGAACTTGGTGGTAATAACGCCATTATAGTTACACCAGATGCGGATATAAAAATGACAGTTATTGGTGCTGTTTTTGGTGCTGTTGGTACATGTGGACAACGTTGTACAAGCACACGTCGTTTAATTATTCATGAATCGATTTACGATAAAGTGAAAAACGCGGTAGTTGATGCATATAAGCAATTACGTATTGGTAATCCTTTAGATGAAAGTAATCATGTTGGGCCATTAATCGATACGGATGCAGTTAAAATGTATGAAGCTGCTTTACAAAAGGTAGTTGAAGAAGGCGGAAATATCATCGTAGAAGGCGAAGTATTGTCTGGCGCAGGATATGAATCTGGATGTTACGTAAAACCAGCAATTGCTGAGGCTGAAAATTCATATGAAATTGTACAACATGAAACTTTTGCACCGGTATTGTATTTATTAAAATATTCAGGCGATGTTACAAATGCGATCGACATTCAGAATAGTGTTGCACAAGGATTGTCATCTGCAATTATGACTAATAATCTTCGTGAAGCTGAACGTTTCTTATCTCATGGAGGTTCTGACTGTGGTATTGCTAATGTAAATATTGGTACTTCTGGAGCAGAAATTGGTGGCGCTTTTGGAGGTGAAAAAGAAACTGGCGGCGGTAGAGAATCTGGTTCTGATGCTTGGAAAATATACATGCGTCGTCAAACCAATACAATTAATTATACTACTGAGTTACCCTTAGCTCAGGGTATAAAGTTTGATTTATAGTGATAACATAATTTTATCGGATTAATATAATTGAGTCACATCGTTAGGTGTGACTTTTTTATTTGGTGAGTTTCCTAAATATAGAAATGCTTAATAGAGGTATTGATAGTTTTTAAATCAAAAAATTATCGAATAATACATTTAAATAAAAGCCGTTTCTTTAATAGGTGCGGCTTCTTTATTTATTAACTTTAAACAATTCAGTAATTTTCTAGTCATAGTAATATGGGAAATAAAGAAATACTTCATTTATATTGGCGAGCAGGGTTTGGGCTTCAACCAAAACAATTACAGGAGTTAGCTATAAAAAATAAACAAGAAATTATTGACGATTTGTTTGAAAAATCAAAACCAATAATACCCCTTGAGAAGGATTTATCCTATTTAAAAAATTATCCAAAATCAATTCTAAAAGACAATAGAGAAAAGCGTATAGAGCTTGCTAGAAAAAACGCTGATGAAACTAAAAAATTAAATATTATTTGGTTAAAGCGACTAGCTAAAACGGATAATATTTTAAGAGAACGTATGACATTATTTTGGGCTAATCATTTTGTTTGTAGGGATATGGCAACCAAATTTATTTTAAAATATAATAACGTTTTACGGACTCATGCTCTTGGTAATTTTAGAGATTTTCTTAAAGCAATTACGAGAGAAGCTTCTATGATAAAATACCTGAATTTAAACTTAAATAAGAAGGACAACCCAAATGAAAATTTTGCAAGAGAATTATTAGAGTTATTTACTTTAGGTGAGGGTAACTATACTGAAGATGATATTAAAGAATGCTCTAGAGCTTTTACAGGTTACAATCACAACTTTGAAGGCGAGTTTATATTGCGAAGGTTTCAGCATGATTATGGGCATAAAAGTTTTTTTGGTGAAGAAGGAAATTTTAACGGCGATGATGTTATTGATATCATATTAAAACAAAAACAATGTGCACGGCATATATGCAAAAAAATATACAGGTATTTTATCAATGAAAAAATTAATGAATCCTATTTAGAAGAACTGGTTTCTGTGTTTTATAAAAATTACGAAATTGAAGAATTGATGCGTTATATTTTTAGTACTGATTGGTTTTATGGTAAGGAAAACATAGGCGTTAAGATTAAATCTCCAGTTGAATTAATTATTGGAATTCAGAGACTGATACCAGTTTATTTTACTAAAGATGAAGAATTATTAAGGTTACAGCGCTTGCTGGACCAGTATTTACTTGACCCACCAAATGTTGCTGGATGGAAAGGTGGAAAAGATTGGATTACATCTAATAGTTTGGTGTTACGAATAAAGTTGCCGTCAATGATGTTAGAAGAAGAAAGCTATTCATATAAAACCAAAGGGAACTTCAGAAATTTTAGAATAGTACCAGTTAAGAATAAATACCAACAAAAATTATCTGTTTATGTTGATTGGAAGGTTTATAAGAAACGAATGAAAAAACTTACTTTGAGTGAGTTAAAAAGTGCTCTTATTTTATGTGAAATTAATGATGGTACAAAAAGATATATCTCAAAATTTGGGAGAAGACCAAGTAAAAAAAATCTAGTTAATTTAATGTCTTTACCAGAATATCAAATGTGTTAACTAATATGGTTATTTAAAATTTACCAAAGTGGAAAGAAGAAAGTTTATAAAAAATTCGGCATTAGCAACTAGTTTAGCTCTAGTTCCAAATTTTCTTAAAGCATTTGAAGGTTATATTCCGGATACATTTAATAACAAAAAACTGGTAATAATACACCTTAAAGGAGGAAATGATGGGCTTAACACAATTGTCCCTGTTACTAATGACATCTATTATAATTTAAGGCCAAAGATTGCTTTAAAAAAGAATCAAACTATAAAAATAACTAACGAGATAGGATTGCATAAGAGTTTAATGCCGCTAAAGCGTTTTTATGACCAAGGAGAGCTCAGTATAATAAACAATGTAGGTTATCCTAATCCTAGCAGATCTCACTTCACGTCTACAGATATTTGGAATACTGCCAGTGACCATAAAAATATATTAAATTCAGGTTGGATAGGACGATACCTTGATAATTATGGACATAAACCCTATAATGCTATTCATATTGATGAGCATTTAAGTCTTGCCCTACGAGGAACTAAGAAGAATGGTATAGCGACTAAAAATGCAAAGCAATTATTTAAATCTTTACAAGAATCAGATTTTAATATCATTTTATCTCATTACGATAAAAACCACTTGAGTGAGCATAATCTTGGTTATTTGTATCAAACCATGATTGATTGCAAATCTTCTGCAAGATATTTGTATGAAAATTCCCTGAGTTCAAAATTGTCAGATAATTATCCCAAAAAATCAACATTGTCAAATCAATTAAGAGTTGTTGGTCAATTAATTAATTCGAGAATTGACACTACAGTGTTTTATACATCATTAAGTGGTTTTGACACACATGCTTCACAAGTTAAAAAACAAGAAAATTTATTAAAAAAATATAGTGAAGCAGTCCAATCCTTTGTTTATGATTTAAAGAAAAATAACACCTATAAAGATACTTTGATATTAACATTTTCGGAATTTGGTAGACGCGTAAAACAAAATTTTAGTGATGGGACTGATCATGGTACAGCGAATCAAGTATTTTTGATTGGTAATAATTTAAAGAAACAAGGGTTTTATAATAAAATACCAGATTTAAAAAACCTTGACGATAATGGAGATTTAATTTATGAAATTGATTTTAGGCAAATTTACGCTACAATATTAGACAAATGGCTTAATGTAAATGACGAGTTAATCTTAAATAGATCTTTTTCACAGTTAGATTTTATTTAAAAAATTTAAAAGTTATTAAAGTGTAAAAAAAAGACCCTTATTCAATGCCAGGTCTTTGCTGGGAGAAAAAAGGTCTTAACTATATGTAGTTATAATAGCAGGATAAAAATACCTCTATTGATGCGTAAAACAGAATTTTATAGATTAATTGTCATAAAATCAGAGCATTAGATTTTTAATGCAAAAATATCCGATGAAAAAGCGCTATGCCTAATTATATTTCACCTTTCTGAGTATCCGTAAAGTAAGTTTATACGACTCGTAGATATTTTTATCGAAAGTTTTTAATAGGGGTTTTGCTTCTTCAAGTTTGCTAAGTGCTGTTTCAAAACCATTTAAATAGCATATAAGATAAGTCGCAGATAGGTTTTTTAAGTCAGCAAATTCATTAGGGTTTAGAGGTAATTGTTTTTGTAACTTTTCGATTAATGAGTTATTAATGTTATAGATATGATGCAACACTTTTTTGTCAAATTGAGGAGGTTCGAATAATAATTTAGTATTAATCGAATAATTGCCATTATTTTCAAATGTGATGATCGTTTCTTCCAGTTTGTAATAGTTATAGTTATTATGCAAACCAAGCTTTACATACTCAACGATAGTAAAATTTTCGTCATTATAAGAAATTGAGACTTCATCTAAAGCAGAATAAAATAGCCTTTTCTGTTCGTTTATTAATTCTATATCCACACGTGAGTAAAATACTTCATCTTTTACCTCTTTGCGTTGCCCAGCCCAACACAGTACAAAGTATTCTTTAAAGACCTTATAGTTTGGATTGAAGTCAGCACGCTTCTGCATAAAATCAAAAACACCATCTAATGTCAATTGAATATTGTTACGCGCATGTTGTTCTATTGTAGCTACGATCCTAGAATTGACGTCTTTTATTTCAATATCAAATACTTTAGGCATACTCATGCTTCCGTCTCTAAAAAAGACCGAGCCGCCATAGTATTTCCAAATGTTCTTTCTTAAAGAAGTGATTTCATTATTAGATCTTATGGTTACAAGACCTACAACTTTATTATCTGGTAAATGTGGAAAAGGGATGTTTTCGTACTGAACAATTGGAGGATGTGTTAAGTAGGCATTGATGAGGTTTTGAATTTTACTATCATCAAAGAAATCAACACCTATTATTTTGTTTTCCTTATCGTCTACACCAATAACTATGTACGAGTTGTTTTTAGGGTTGCTATTAGATAAAGCACAGATATGTTTTAAAAACTTTGCTTTACCTTCTTTATAGCTGAGATTTAACTTTCGTTTTTTGTCATAAAAACTGTTCTCATCATTGTGAGCGAGAAGGTTTTTAATTAAAAGACGTTTGTTAATCATAATTCTCAATCCATGGAATCTAAAAATCTAAAGTTATGATTTTTTAACTATGGTAGAATTAGCCTGAGCTGTACAAAACATTAAAATATCTGCAATATTAACGTGCGGAGGTCTACTTACAGCAAAATAAATGGCTTCAGCAACATCTTCAGGTTGTAGAGCTTTATAACCTTTATATACATTATCTGCTTGTGAGCCACCTTTAAAACGCACTTGAGAGAATTCAGTTTCAACAAGACCAGGATTTATAGCACTAACTTTTATACCATATGGATTAAGATCAATACGCATTCCTTCCGTTATGGCTAAAACAGCATGCTTACTGGCACAATACACATTTCCTTTTGGGTAGACCTCTTTACCTGCAGAAGACCCTATATTAATAATATGACCTAGTTTACGTTCAGTCATACCGGGAATAATAGCTTTACTAACATACAGTAAGCCTTTTACGTTGATATCCATCATTGCGTCCCAATCTTCGATGCTTCCATTTTCTATTGGGTCGAGTCCATGAGCGTTACCAGCATTATTGATTAGGATGTCAATGTTTCGGAATTGCTCTGGAAGGCTATCTATTGCTTCAAAGGTGTTCTGTTTGTCTCTAACATCAAAATTTAAAGTATAGACATCAGTTTCTCGAGACAATGCTTTTTTTACACTATCTAACCGTTGTTGTCGTCTACCACATAGCACTAAATTAATGCCATGCTTTGCAAATTCGTGAGCCGTAGCACGGCCGATTCCGCTTGTTGCTCCAGTAATTAATGCCGTTTTTTTCATCTAAAATGTGTTACTAATCAAGGTACTTTATGACCTTGAGCCGCTACTAAAATTAAAAACCAATCCTCTAATTCTAATTCTATTTGCGCAGCATTTATAGCTTGTTGTAATCGTTTCTTATTAGTTGTACCAACTACAGGTATTATTCTTGAAGGATGTTTTAAAGACCACGATAATAGAAGCTGGTCTTCAGTAGCACTATATTTGTCTAATAATTCGCCCAACTGTTTGTGGATACGACGTGTTTGTTCAGTATCTTCTTTAAATACACTACCTAAAGGTGACCAAGCCATGGGTTTAATTCCATTGGTCAACATATAGTCTAATGTACCATCATGCATGGCATCTCTTGCTGTTAAAGAAAACTCTATTTGGTTAACGTCTATATCAACACGTAAGCTTAGCATCTCCATTTGAGAAGGCGTAAAGTTAGAAACCCCAAAATCTCTAATCTTTCCGTCTGATTTTAAAATGGTAATAGCTTCAGCAATCTCATCAGGATGCATTAATGGGCTTGGCCTGTGCAATAAGAACAAATCTAGATACTCAGTTTCTAAGTTTTTAAGCGATTCTTCAACTGACCAGATGATATAATCTTTACTGTAATCGTAATGTTTAACCTTATTATTTCGGTTTTCACTAAGATATTGTATACCACATTTTGAAATTAATTGAATATCGTCTCGATTAATTTTTGAAGCAGTAAGTGCTTTGCCAAATTGCGCTTCGGTAGTGTAGCCACCATATATATCAGCATGGTCAAAGGTCGATATACCTATTGATACACAATGAGTTATCATATCGCTCATTTCAGATTCTGAGAATTGTTTTCCCCAAGAACCCCAAGTCATAGCTCCACTAATTATTTCTGAATATTTTGACACTGTTTCGGTTAAATTTTTATAGCATAAAAATATCAAAAAACACCCAAAAACAGGTTAACACTAATTATAAAAAAGAGTAGTATTTTTAACCAATCATTAACAAGATGACAAAAATAATTTTAACAATTTGCAAAACTGAATTTGTCAAGAACAAAATAGCTTAAAACATAGCGATAACCATGGAAGAAATAGGAACAGTTGATATAAAAGCAATCAATGAAAAGATAGAAAAGGAAAGTGCATTTGTAGACCTTTTAACCCTTGAAATAAATAAGGTGATTGTAGGGCAAAAGCAAATGGTAGAACGCCTGCTAATTGGTTTGTTAGGGCAAGGTCATATTCTTTTAGAAGGTGTGCCGGGTTTAGCAAAGACATTAGCCATTAACACACTATCCAAAGCGGTTTCAGGAAGTTTTAGCCGTATACAATTTACACCAGATTTATTACCAGCAGATGTTGTAGGTACGCTTATATACAACATAAAAGAGAACGATTTCTCAATTAAAAAAGGACCGATTTTTGCCAATTTTGTTTTGGCTGATGAGATTAACAGAGCTCCTGCCAAGGTACAATCGGCACTTCTTGAAGCTATGCAAGAAAAGCAAGTAACCATTGGTGATGAGACTTTTATTTTAGACAGACCATTTTTAGTTATGGCAACACAAAATCCTGTAGAACAAGAAGGGACATACCCGTTACCAGAAGCACAGGTTGACCGTTTTATGTTAAAAACTGTTATCGATTACCCAAAACAAGAGGAGGAGCAATTAATTATGCGCGCCAATCTTAAAGGGACATGGGACAAAGTAAATCCTGTGGTATCTGTAGAACAGATCTTAACTGCACAAAGTGCTGTTCGTGATGTTTATATGGACGAAAAAATTGAGAAATACATCCTTGATATCATTTTTGCAACACGTTACCCAGAAAACTATAATCTTTCAGACTTAAAAGCATTAATATCATTCGGAGCTTCACCTCGAGGAAGTATTAACCTAGCAACAGCAGCAAAATGTTATGCATTTATTAAACGTCGCGGTTATGTAATACCAGAAGATGTAAGAGCTGTTGTCCATGATGTGTTACGCCACAGAATAGGTATTACTTACGAAGCTGAAGCAGAGAATATTACTTCGGAAGACATTATTAATAAGATTGTAAACGTCATCGAAGTACCATAAATAGGTGTTGAGCATCATTCATAGGAACTAAGGCGTTAGTGACAATTTTCCATGTTACCTAAATACTTAATTAGCGAAAGCGAATACAATGGATACCAAAGAACTTCTTAAAAAAGTACGAAAAATAGAGATCAAGACGCGCCGTTTGTCTGATCATATTTTTGGTGGTGAATACCATTCGACTTTTAAAGGTCGTGGGATGACCTTTTCTGAGGTTCGGCAGTATCAGTTTGGAGATGATGTCAGAAATATAGATTGGAACGTTACTGCTCGTTATAACGAGCCTTATGTAAAGGTTTTTGAAGAAGAACGCGAACTCACCATGATGCTCATGGCTGATGTTTCTGGAAGCAAATTATTTGGTACAAAAAATCAATTTAAGGATGAGATTGTTACTGAGATTGCTGCAACGCTGGCCTTTTCTGCTACTCAAAACAATGACAAAATAGGATTAATACTATTCTCTGATGAAGTGGAACTATATATTCCGCCTAAAAAAGGGCGTTCTCATGTTTTAAGAATTATTCGTGAATTGCTAGAGTTTAAGCCAAAAAGTAAAAAAACGAATATTTCAGAAGCTTTAAGATTCTTATCTAATGTTATGAAAAAGAAAGCAATTGTTTTTATGCTTTCGGATTTTATCGCCGACGATTACAAGCAAACATTAAAAATTACAGCAGGGAAGCACGATATAACAGGAATACGAATTTTTGATAAACATGAAGAGATGATTCCTAATATTGGTATGGTACAAATGCTCGATGAAGAAACAGGAGAGTTATTATTAGTAAACACCACATCAAAAAAAGTAAGACACAACTACAGTAAATTTCATGCCGAAAGAGTGAATTACTTTAAAGACACTTTTACTAAATCTGGATCTGGTACTATTGATTGCAGAGTGGATGAGAGTTACGTAAAAAAACTTTTAGGATACTTTAAACGAAGAGGATAAATAGTGAGTAGAACGTTGACAGTGAAAAGTAATAATTTAGATATAATAGTTCCTTTTAGAAAGAAGCAAGTGACCTTGTTTTTTGTTTCTTGTTTGATGTCATTATGGTCTTTCAGCCAAGTTAAGACCGAAATAGATACAAGTAGTATCAGAATTGGTGAACAAATTTCATATAAAATCAAAGTAGAAACCGATTCTACGAATAGTGTTGTTTTTCCGGAAGGGCAAACCTTCTTACCATTAGAACTAGTTGAAGCATTAAAAGTAGATACAACCAAGCAAGATTCAAAAATTCAATTACTTCGTGAGTATAAGCTAACACAATTCGATTCAGGTTCGTATTACATTCCTAGACAAAAAGTAATAGTAGGCGATACACCTTTTTTTACAGATTCACTCAAAGTAGATGTTAATACCATTGAGGTAGATACTACAAAACAAGGACTTTACGATATTAAACCAATAATTACAGTAGAAAAAAGCCCAAGCAAAGGTTGGTTATATATACTATTACTTCTGGCCATAATAGCTTTAGTTGCATTTTTGCTCTATTGGTTTATTTGGCGTAAAAAACCTTTGACTGAGGAAGAAGAAATTGCAATGTTACCACCATACGAACGTGCAAAATTAGCTATGTCTAAGTTAGGAGAAGAAACATACTTGGAGCGTTCGGACTTTAAAAGCTTTTACTCTGAGCTGACTTATATTATCCGAAAGTTTTTAGATGAAAAAGTATATGAGCGTTCTCTTGAGAGCACAACCGATGAGTTAATTGCACGTCTTCAGCTTTTAAAAGATGGTAATCAGTTTAAGTTTCATAAAGACACGATTTCTAATATTGAGACCATTTTTAAACGTGCCGATTTGGTAAAATTTGCCAAGTCAACGCCAGATGTTGCATTGGCAGAATTAGATAAACAAACTATAAGTAAAGAGTTAGATGCTGTTAAAGCAACATTACCCGAGCCTAGTGAGGAAGAGAAGTTATTAAATCAGCAATACAAAGAAGCACAAGAACGAAAACAAAAGCGCAAGAAAATAATTATTACAGTTGCAATTTCTTTGTTTTTAATTATTGGAACATTTATTGGTTTTGGTGCAGCGTATGGTTTTGGATATGTTAAAGACAAGGTTCTTGGTCACACTAGTATGGAATTATTAGAAGGAGAATGGGTAAAAAGTGCTTACGGTTTTCCGCCAATATATATCGAAACACCTCAGGTCTTAGAGCGTCAAGAAGTTAAACTGCCAGAAGGTACTGAAGGAAAGGTTAGTACTACAATTTTTAATTATTTAAGTCCAAACGACAATTTTAGTATTGCTACTCAAACGACAATTATTGGTCAACCGCAAGAACAAGATGCAGATAAACAAAAGGCAATAAATTTAAACTCTATAATTGAAAATAATTTGAAAACTTGGGAGACCCAAGGTGTTAGAAATATAGTTACTCAGAATGAAGATTTTTTTACACCAAATGAAGCTCAAGGCATAAAAACTTATGGTACAGCAGAGTTCCCAGAAGAAGGACAAGAAGATTTTTACAAGGCAGAATATATGTTATTGAGTTTTACAACAGAGCAAGTTGTACAACAAATAACGATTGTATGGAAACAGAATGATACATACGCACAAGATATTGTAAAACGCGTTGTTGATTCTATAGAATTAAACCCTAATGTTAAACAAGAAGAAGAACGTGAATAATGCTGAATAACATAGAGTTTTTAAATAAGGAATTTTTCTGGCTATTATTGGTTCTACCTTTAGCATTGGCTTGGTACATTTTTAAATATAAACGGCAAACAGCTGAATTAAAAATGGCTTCTGTTCAGGGCTTTAAAATATCAGGTTCTATATGGACAAACCTTAAACATTTGTTATTTGTGTTTCGTTTAATTGCCCTTGCATTGCTAATTACTGCACTTGCTAGACCTAGAACAGTTGATATATCAACAAAGACCAAAACTACTCGAGGAATTGATATTGTAATGGCGATAGATGTTTCTGCAAGTATGTTAGCAAAGGATTTAAAACCAGACAGATTAGAAGCTCTAAAAAAAGTTGCTGCAGATTTTATAAACGGTAGGCCTAATGATCGTATTGGTTTGGTAGAATATGCGGGCGAAGCATTTACGAAAACACCAATTACTAGTGACAAAAATATTGTATTGCGCTCTCTAAGAGATATAAAATACAATACTATTATTCAACAAGGAACTGCAATAGGTATGGGATTGGCAACCGCAGTTAATCGACTTAAAGATAGTAAGGCAAAAAGTAAGGTTATTATTCTTTTAACTGATGGAGTTAATAATGGTGGGTTTATTGACCCAAAAACAGCCAGCGAACTAGCAGTAGAATATGGCATTAAAACCTACACTATTGGGTTAGGAACTAATGGTATGGCATTATCTCCTGTTTCCATTAGACCAAATGGTACATTCAGATACGGAAGAGCACAGGTTGAAATTGATGAAGCACTTTTAAAAGAAATTGCGGATAAAACAGGAGGCAAATATTTTAGAGCAACCAATAATAAGAAACTAGCCGAAATCTATGCTGAAATTAATAAGCTAGAGACTACAGAAGTAGAAGAACGAAAATATTACAATTACGAAGAAAAATATAGACCATTTGTAATTCTTGCATTGGTATTGTTATTGCTGGAATATATTTTACGACATACAATTTTTAGAAGCTTTGTTTAGACTCGACGAGAAAATATGGTTTTGGATGTTACTGGTTATTCCGGTTATTATTCTATTGTTCATTGCTGTACAATTATGGAAAAAATCTGTCCAAAAAAAATTCGCAGATACTGCTTTATTAAAACGATTAAGCCCTAATCAGTCGCTATTTAAAAGTATACTAAAAGTACTTATACTATGTGCAGCTTTTGCCTGTTTATCCTTAGCCTTGGTCAACCCTAAAATTGGGACAAAGATGGAAACAGTGAGAAGCCAAGGTGTAGATATTGTATTTGCAGTTGATGTTTCTAAAAGTATGCTAGCCGAAGATATTGCGCCAAATAGAATTGAAAAATCCAAACAACTAGTTACCCAAATCATTAATAATTTGGCAAGTGATAGGGTTGGTATCATTGCTTATGCAGGGAAAGCATTTCCTCAACTTCCGATTACTACAGATTATGCAGCATCAAAAATGTTTTTGCAAAACATGAATACGGATATGATGACCTCTCAAGGTACTGCAATCCGTGAAGCTATTGAACTTGCAAAAACCTATTATGATGATGAGGAACAAACAAACAGAATATTAGTTATTATTTCTGATGGAGAAGACCATGAGGGCGATGCCGCTGAAATAGCGGAAGAAGCCAATGAGCAAGGTATACGCATTTTTACAATAGGTGTAGGTAAAACTAATGGAGGGCCAATACCAATTAAGCGTAATGGCATTGTACTAAATTATAAGAAGGATAATAAAGGAGAAACCGTTATCACAAAACTAAATGAAGATACATTAAAAGAAATAGCAGAGGAAGCTAACGGTGTTTATATCAATGGCTCTAGCACCTCGAAAGTGGTAGATACAATTAAAGATTTATTAGAGAAAATGGACAAAAAAGAATTTGAATCTAAACAAATCGCTGATTTTAAAGACCAGTTCCAATGGTTTCTGGGTTTTGGCATTTTCTTTTTAGCCATTGACATATTTCTACTAGAGCGAAAAACCGAATGGTTGAAAAAACTGAACTTGTTCAATGAACAGTTTTAAATTTTATTTAACGCTAAGTCCTTTAGGGTTTATTATTTTTAAAATATGAATTTCAAAATTGTACCATTATTAGTTTACTTTTTATCTGCTCTAGCCTTTGCCCAAAATAATGAGTTAGAAGCATTTGATCATTTGGTAGATAAAACATGGGAAGCTAATGGATCATGGTCTAGTGGAAATAAGTTTAAACAAGAAGTAACCTACAGTTACGACTTAGATAAGTCTATTGTCATTGCCAAATCTAAAGGATTTACTAATGAGTCACAGACTGAATATGGTGACAGAAACCACGGTATAAGAAAGTATAATGCCAAAGAGAAAAAAATAGAATTTTGGGAATTTGATGTGTTTGGAGGTTTAACTAGTGGCACTGTAGAAGTTAAAGATAGGGATTTGTATTACCAATATAAATATGGAGAATCCATAGTTACAGATTGTTGGGAATATATTGATGATGCAACATATAAGTATACCGTAGGAAGCTATAATGGTAATAAATGGGAAGCTGTATATTTACAGACGACTTTTAAATTAAAAGAATAAGGGATTAATGATGAAACGTTACATTGTAATTATGATATGTCTATTTGTAGGCGCTTCTTCTTTTTCACAGAATTTTGAAAAGGAAAGACAAAAAGCAGAGCGTAAGGCAAATGACTTTATTTACGAAGCAAATGAACTTATTGATAAGGAGGAGTTTGTTTCTGCCGAAATGGAATACCGTAAAGCCATATCACAAAAAGAGAAAAGTGTAGCGGGCACTTATAATCTTGCACATTCTTACTATAAAAAAGGGAATTTTAATGAGGCATTATTCCGAAGTCAAGAAGCTGCAAAAAATGCCACTACAAAGACTGAAAGACACAAAGCATATCATAATATTGGTAATATTTTAATGCAAAACAAAAAGTGTAAAGAAGCAGTTGAGGCTTTTAAAAACGCGTTAAGAAACAATCCAAATGACGAAGAAACACGTTACAATTTTGCGCTAGCTAAAGATTGTGCAGAGCAGCAAGATCAAGATGGCGGTGGTGAAGATGAAAAGAAAGACGATAAAAAAGAAGATCAAAAGGAAAAAGATAAAAAGAAAGACGAAGGAGACGAAGAAAAAGATAAAAAAGACGAAGAAGGCGACAAGGATAAGAAAAAAGGCGATGACCAAAAAGATGAAGACGGTAAGCCTAAAGATGATAAAAACGATAAAGGTAATGGTGAAAAAGACAAGCAGAAGCAAAAGCAAAAACCACAACCTGGAAAAATGTCTCCACAACAAATAAAAAATATTCTTGAAGCCATGAACAATCAAGAGCAAAAGGTTCAAGAAAAAATTAATGCTAAAAAGCAAAAAGGCGCTAAAGTAAGAACTGAAAAAGATTGGTAATCTTTTTATTTCTAATGGGATTGAGAAAAGGCATATTTATAGTAATTCTTTCACTTGTATCTGTTACATCAATGTCACAGGTTAAGTTTGAGGCTAAGTTGAGTAAAACTAAGCTTGGTGTAAACGAACGTCTAAGAATTGACTTTGAAATGAACAAGGATGGTGACAATTTTGTACCACCTAGTTTTAAGGATTTTACCGTCGTTGGCGGTCCTAACACCTCTGTAAGTAACTATTGGGTAAATGGTAAACGTTCATATACCAAAACCTACAGCTACTTTTTAGCTCCCAATAAGCAAGGAAGTTTTACCATAAAGCAAGCGCAAATTGAAATTGACGGAGAAATTTATAAAACGTTTCCTGTTACTGTAAAAGTCACAAAAGCTATTGAGAAGCCTAAAAACCCGAACGATCCTTCTTACATTGCTTCAGAAAAAATACATCTTATCGCTGAGGTTTCTAATTCTAAACCTTACTTAAATGAGGCTATTACTGTTGTTTATAAATTGTATGTTGCTCCAGAGATTGCAGCAAGTATTGTTGGTGATAAGCAAACTCCACAATACAAAGATTTTTGGAATCAGAATATAGAGGTCACTGCCTTTAGACCAGAAAACGGAACTTTCAAAGGCGAAGATTATAGATATGTTGTTCTAAAGAAAGTAGTTCTATATCCACAAAAAACCGGTAAGCTTAATTTAGAGTCTTATGTTTTAGATTTAAATGTTGAAGTACCAACTAGTCGATACGATATTTTTGGAAATAGAATTGTTAGAAAAGTACCACAAAGTGTTAGCTCTGGCAGTAGAACAATTAACGTAAAGCCATTACCCGAAGAAGGTAAACCAACTGATTTTAATGGCGCTGTTGGTAATTTTGATTTTAAAGTTACTACCTCGAAAATAAGCTTAGATGCTGGTGAATCGCTTCAAGCAAAAATAGAAGTTTCAGGAAAAGGAAACCTCAAGTTGTTTGAATTACCTAAACTAACTGTACCTAGTTCATTAGAGGTTTATGAGCCAGAACATAAGGAAAATGTAAGAACCAATTTAGGAGGAATGCAAGGACGCATTTCGGACTTATATACAATGGTACCGCAATACAAAGGTAAATACCCATTACCTGAAATATCCTTCTCTTATTTTGATGTAAAATCAAAAACCTATAAAAGATTAACCTCGGATGAAATTGTAATTGATGTCGTTAATGGACCTTCTTCTGTTAGTGCAGAACCAGATTCGAGTTCTGCTGTAGTAAAACAAACGGTTGATGCCAATACAAATACATTTGCATTTATAAAAACAAGTTCTAATTGGTTACCAAAAAAAGAAGAACCGTTTTTTAAATCTAAAATGTTTTGGTCTTTATTATTAACGCCATTTTTAGGAATACCTTTAGCCATTTTTCTCCGAAGAGATAGAGAAAGACGAAATGCAGACGTTGCAGGAAATCGAAGACGTAAGGCAGATAAAATGGCCAAAAAGTATTTGAGTGAAGCAAAGAAAACACTAGGTCAGAAAGAAGCATTTTATATTGCTTTAGAAAAAGCGTTCCATAATTATCTTAAGGCAAAGTTGCAGATCGAAACAAGTGAGTTTAATAAAGATACTATCAAAGATTTATTAGTAGAACGAAGTGTTGAAGCATCAACTGTTAGCGAGTTTATTTCTATTTTAGAAAATTGCGAATTAGCACGCTACACTCCTATTGCACAGGTAACAATGCAAAACGATTATGACAAATCCGTAAAAACCATTGGAGAAATAGATAAACAGATAAGATAGGATGCGCATATTTTTTGTTTTAATATTATGTTGTCTAGGTAGTTTTACGATTGCCCAAAACGACACGTCTTTCAGGCAGGGGAATGAACTTTATAATCAAGGAAAGTACGCTGAAGCTATAACTGTGTATGAAACCATCCTAGATTCAGATGAGCATTCAGCAGCATTATATTATAATTTGGCAAATGCCCATTATAAGTTAAATAATGTGGCGCCAACTATATATTACTACGAGAAGGCTTTGCAGTTAAGCCCAGATGATAAGGATATTAAAAACAACTTAGGTTTTGCTCAAAACATGACAATCGATGCGATAGATAATGTCCCAGAAGTTGGTTTTTCTAGAATTTTCAAGAATATTATAAATACGTTTTCTGCCGATACTTGGTCCATACTTGCAATTGGAAGTGTCTTTGGATTTGTGCTTCTCTTTTTATTTTATCATTTTGCATATGGCACATCACAAAAGCGAATTGCTTTTGTGCTTAGTTTTTTAGGCTTGTTTTTGTCCCTTTTTGCATTGCTGATGGCATTTCAAAAACGAAGTTTTGAAAACAAAGACAATCCTGCTATAGTGTTTGCTCAAGAAAGTAGAGTTAAAGCAGATCCAAACAAAACGAGCGAGGAATTATTTAGGTTACACGAAGGCACTAAACTTCAGGTATTAGAAGAATATAATGATTGGTATAAGATAGAAATATCAGATAAAACTGCGGGTTGGATTCCTTCAGAAGATATTCGATTACTTAAACTTTCTAAATAAATTTATTCAAGTTCATCATTAAATGTTATCTTAGTTTCGATGAATCCAGATTTCAGACATAAAGGCGCAATGATATTTGCGATTTTGTTTATGATTATTGTTACTGCACCAGCAGTAATTTTGTCTGTTGATGATAACGTAGATGTTACGTTTTTCTTTGGTGAAAATGAGGAAGAAGAAACAGAAAATTTAAAGTTATTATTTGAAACTTCATCGGTTGATGCTGAAAAAGTCATTGTAAAAACATTCAATTCTAATATCGACAGTTATACATTTAAAAATTACTCAAAGCCTGAATTGAATCTTATTTTTCCTCCACCAGATTTTAGTTAATAATTCTTCAGATTAACTAATCAAAACAACCAAATTATTTGGTTAAACTCTAATTAACTCATTTAGATTTTTATCTAAAACTTTAAAATATATATATGTTTAAAACATTAAAAAATGACATACCTGCGAGTATTGTCGTATTCTTCGTTGCTTTACCCCTATGTTTAGGTATTTCTGTAGCCTCAGGAGCAGAACCAATTACGGGTCTTATTGCAGGTATTGTTGGTGGAATCGTTGTAGGTTTCGCTTCTGGTTCAAAAATAGGTGTGAGTGGTCCAGCGGCTGGATTAGCCGTTATTGTAGCGACAGCTATTGGAACTCTTGGATATGAAAATTTTCTTGTAGCCGTTGTATTAGGTGGTGTATTACAAATACTATTTGGAGTATTTAAATTAGGAATTATTGGCTATTATTTTCCTTCATCAGTAATTAAAGGAATGCTTACGGGTATTGGTGTAGTAATTATTCTCAAAGAAATTCCTTACTTTTTTGGAATAGATAAAAATCCTGAAGGTGATTTTGCATTTTTGCAAGTTGATGGAGAAAACACTCTAACAGAATTATTGAATGTAATTAATGCGCTTATAAGCGGTAATTTTGATTATGGAGCTACAATTATTGCATTAGTTGGTATGGCTATACTCTTATTATGGAGTAATGTATTAACTAAGAAGTCCAAAATATTTCAGCTTATTCAAGGCCCTTTAGTTGCGGTTGTTGTAGGGATAGTGTTCTATTTATTAACTAAAGACACTAATTTACAGCTTACAAAAGATCACTTGGTTGCTGTGCCTGTGCCAGAAGATTTATCAGGTTTAAAGGACCTGCTTACATTCCCTAATTTTTCGGCAATCACAAATCCTCAAGTTTTAATTGCAGCCTTTACTATTGGTTTGGTGGCATCATTAGAAACGCTATTGTGTGTAGAGGCCACTGATAAATTAGATCCACATAAAAATGTTACGCCTACAAACAGAGAATTATTTGCTCAAGGCTCAGGTAATATTGTATCGGGTTTAATCGGAGGATTACCAGTAACCCAAGTAATTGTGCGTAGTTCTGCAAATATTCAATCTGGAGGACGATCAAAAGCAAGTGCAATTATTCATGGGTTTTTCCTTTTGATATCTATAATTACAATACCAACAGTTCTAAATCTAATACCATTATCTGTTTTAGCGGCAATATTATTCATTGTTGGTTATAAGTTAGCCAAGCCTTCAACATTTAAAGCTATGTATAATGGTGGTTGGACACAGTTTGTTCCATTTATTATTACTGTACTTGGTATTGTCTTCTTAGACTTACTAAAAGGTATTGGAATGGGCCTTGCGGTAGGTATATTCATTGTGTTATATAAGAGTTTTAAAAACTCACATTTCCTACATAAAGAAGGTCAAGATGTTGATGATGGTAAAATAAAAATGACTTTGGCAGAGGAAGTAACATTTTTTAACAAAGGCGCGATATTAAAAGAATTAGACAGTTTACCTGAAAATTCTTACCTAGAATTAGATGTAAGAAAAACAAGATATCTTGATAGTGATATTATAGAAATTTTAGAAGATTTTGCAACAAAGGCCAAAGAACGAAATGTCACTATAAAATTGATTTCTGAACGAGGTATAGTTGAAAATCCAGATAGTTTTATAGAGTTTTTCAAACTAAAAAAATTAACAGAATAGTTTAAAAATATAAGATACATATGAAAACAATAGCAATAACAAAAGATATGCAAGATGCACTAACTCCAGATAGTGTGTTGCAAGATTTATTAGATGGAAATCAAAGATTTGTAAATAACAATCTTGAAGGTGCAGATAATGCCGCATTGGTGAACCAAACTACTGGAGGACAATTCCCAAAGGCAGTAGTTTTGTCTTGCATAGATTCGCGAGTTCCAGTAGAAACTGTTTTGGACCAGGCCATTGGAGATATTTTTGTGGCCAGAGTTGCAGGTAACTTTGAAAACGTTGATATCTTAGGAAGCTTAGAATACTCTTGCAATGTTGCAGGAAGTAAATTAATTCTGGTTTTAGGACATGAAAGCTGTGGTGCTGTAAAAGCTGCTTGTGATGGCGTTGAGCTTGGTAACATTACTGATATGTTATCCAAGATAATGCCTGCCGTAGAAAAATCGGCTATTGAAGTTGAAGGTGAGGCAAACTCATCTAACAAAGCATTTGTGGCAAAAACAGTAGAGAATAATGTGAGATTAACTATAGACCGTATCCGTGAAAGAAGTCAAATTTTACAAGAAATGGAGGATAACGGTGAAATAAAAATTGTTGGTGGCGTATACAGCCTTTCGACAGGAAAAGTTAATATGCTATAATCTAAATAACTAAAACATAAAAGTCGCCAATTGGCGACTTTTTTTATGCTTCATTATTGTCTTCTTCTTCCTTTTGAGGCACCTCTTCTCCACTTTTTATAAGCGAAGGAAACACTATTGGCGCAATAGACTTAACAGGCTCGTAGAGTACACTTTCTTCTAAATCTTCATCATCTAAAAATGGTAAAGTACTATTAAGTTTATTAAAGAGAATAAGCAGAACACTTAATATTAACCCTATTTTTAACGCCCCAAAAATACCACCAAGTAACTTATTTAATATACCAAGTGCTGCAAAGTCAGCTAATTTTGTAAGTGCTTTTCCAGCTAAGCTAATAGCGAATACGATGATCACAAAAGTTACTGCAAATGCTACAATATTTAAGGTTTTTTCATTCCAATCTACTTTAGGTTCAAGAAGATTAGCAACAAAATAACTAAAGTGCTTAGCGCCATATATTCCCAAAACAAGAGCTAGCAAAGAAGCAACTTCAACAAAAAGTCCTTTAAAAAGTCCACGCACAAGACCAAATAACAAGAGTGCGCCCAAAATGATATCAATAATTGTCATACAAACCAAGATTTCTACAAATGTATAGGATTTCCCTAAATGTTAAATGTAGTGTACGACCATAAAATTGATTTTAGTTGTTAGGTATATGTAAAACGGACAATTACCTAATGTATTGTTTTTAAGCTATAATTATCAATGTTTTTGATTTAATCCTTATAAATTTGCATTTCTAAATACACTATGGCAAGAGACGAAAAATTAAAAGAACGCTGGGATTTAGTAGTTGAAAAATTATCTAAGCAATTTGCTGATGGAGAAATTCTGGATTTAGATTCAATTATATATTTAATAGGTCTACAAGAGCTAGGTCAAATACATCGTGATTATAAAAAAGACCACAAGCTAGATTTAATGCATATTGCTATTTGTAAACTTTTAGAACCTTATGGGTTTTATGAGCTTGATTTTGTAGATAAAGAAGGTTGGCCACATTATAAAGTAAAAGCGCAATTGCCTCATCTTAAATCAGGTGAGCAAAGTGTATTAATGAAAGAAGCTATTGTAAACTATTTTGTTGAAACAGAGTATATCGACTAAGAATTTTTAAATTTGCGGTCTCAATGGATTAAAAGATGATTGATAAGTTAAAAGAACTCATAGCTGAAGCTGAAGCATTTACTGCTCAGTCTAAAGATGAAGTTGAAGCATTCAGAATAAAATATCTTGGGTCTAAAGGACTTTTAAAGCAATATTTTGCCGAGTTTAAAAATGTTGCAAATGAACAAAAAAAGGAATTTGGTCAAACTATAAATCAGCTTAAAAAAACAGCTGAAGATAAAGTGAACTTACTTAAAGAGGCCTTAGAAAATCAAGAAGAAGATAAAGGTGTTTATGGAGATTTAACACGTCCTGGAGAACCAGTAACTCTTGGTGCTCGCCATCCTATTTCTATTGTTAAGAATCAGATTATAGATATATTTTCTCGTATTGGATTTAATGTGAGTGAAGGTCCAGAAATTGAAGACGACTGGCATAACTTCACAGCTTTAAACTTACCAGAATATCACCCTGCAAGAGATATGCAGGATACGTTCTTTATTCAGACTGATCCAGATATCTTATTGCGTACACACACTAGTTCTGTACAAGTAAGGTATATGGAAAATAATAAGCCTCCAATCCGTACAATTTCGCCTGGTAGAGTATATAGAAACGAAGCAATATCAGCTCGTTCGCACTGTTTTTTCCACCAAGTTGAAGGATTATATATTGATAAGGATGTGAGTTTTGCAGACTTAAAACAGACGTTACAATACTTTACTACCGAAATGTTTGGGAAATCTAAAATTAGATTACGACCATCGTATTTTCCTTTTACAGAACCAAGTGCTGAGGTCGATGTGTATTGGGGATTAGAAACCGAAACCGATTATAAAATGACCAAAGGTACAGGTTGGTTAGAGATAATGGGCTGTGGAATGGTTGACCCTAATGTGCTTGATAATTGCGGCATAGATTCTAAAGAATATTCTGGGTTCGCGTTTGGTATGGGTATTGATCGTATTGCATTACTATTGCACCAGATTAGTGATATCCGTTTATTGAGTGAAAACGATGTTCGCTTTTTAGAGCAGTTTAAGAGTGCTTTATAATGTCATTCCTGTGATGGCAGGAATCTCATAATAAATAATACAAATGGATACCTGCATTCGCAGGAATCATAAACAATGAAAAAAGACATTCAAATTCCTGAGGTAAATGATGTTTACATAGCAGTTGTAAAAGAGTATAACACTACTTATAAAACTGAAGATTGGAACGCCTACATCATCAATGACAAAGATGTGGATTTAGAGATGGTTATTATAGTAACTAATGGCTTTAATGAGACTAAAATCACTTCCACTTTTCGTAAAAAAATTGATAAGTTACCAAAGAAAAGCTACGCCAAAATAGAATTACTTCAAGAGGCTTTGTTTGCCTTAAATAACCAATTTAAAGTGTCTTTTTTTGAAGGAAATAGTATGTTTGATAAAACCTACACTTTTAGAAAGAATACTATTAATGAAAAGGCTTTACAACCAATTCCTTTAATGGATGTAAGAGGTGTTTTGGTGAAGTAGAGTGTCTATTTTAATCCAACTTTTCAGTCAATCTCTTAAATACTTTCTTAGGGTTTTTATTCTGATATAAGATATCGTAAACAGCATTAATTATTGGTAGTCGGGTTTTGCGTTTGTTCTTTTTATTAAGCTCAAAAGCACTTTTTGCTGCATAATAACCTTCGGCCACCATATTCATTTCGAGCTGTGCAGATTTTACGGTATAGCCTTTACCAATCATATTACCAAACATACGATTACGAGAAAATACAGAATAGCCCGTAACTAACAAGTCGCCTAAATATGCTGAGTTATTAATGTTGCGTTTCATCTTGTGCATTTTTTTAATAAAACGCTTCATTTCTCGAATGGCGTTACTCATCAGTACACTCTGAAAATTATCACCATATCCTAAACCATGGGCAATTCCGGCAGCAATGGCGTAAATATTTTTGAGCATTACAGCGTATTCTGTACCAATAATATCGTCACTTATTTTGGTTTTAATATAGTTGCTAGATAAAGCATTTGCTATGGCTTGGGCTTTTGTAGGATCGGCACAAGATATAGTGAGATAAGACAAACGCTCTAGTGCAACTTCTTCAGCATGGCAAGGACCAGCAATAACGGCAATGTTTTCAAAAGAAATATTGTAAATATCATGAAAATGTTCACCAACTAAAAGACCGCTTTCTGGGATAATTCCTTTTACGGCAGATACCACAACTTTGTTACTAATATCAACTTTAAGTTTTTCTAATTCCGAATGGATAAAAGCCGAAGGAATTACAAATATGAGAACGTCTGCCCAATCTGCTATCTCATTAATAGCATTACTAAGTTTTAGTTGCTCAATATTAAACTCTACCGAGCTTAAATAACTTGGGTTGTGCTGTTCTTTTTGTAAATGCGCTTTAGTGTGTTCACTTCGCATATACCAGCCAACTTGGTCCAAATTTTCGCAGAGCATTTTTACAATAGCTGTTGCCCAGCTTCCAGAACCAAAAACAGCATATTTAGTAGTGTTGTCCATAGATATGATTCATCTTTCAGTATCAAAAATACATAAAATAAAAGGCTCTACAAACCTAGCATTTATAAGCATTTTTGAGTTTGGCATGCGTTTTGAAATTCTCTAAGTAATAACCCTTAAAACGTTAGACTATGAAGACATTAAAATTACTCTTAGGATTAGTATTGAGCGCAACGCTTTTTACATCGTGTGTTGTTGATGACGTGGTTATTGTAGATAATAATCCGCCTCAACAAATATCCTTAAATCAGCTATTAAACAGCTACGAATTATGGTACGTAGATATTAATTCTACCCAAGGATTCGGTGAAGTACCATTTTTACAGATAGCATTTACAGTGTCCTTTAGAAATGGTGTGCTTTATGCGAATAATAACCTTGTTGGTATTGGAAGCCAAGGCAACGGATTCGGAATTCCGGTAGGAAATTATAATACCTATAATATGGTGTTGGATGTTGATCATGACATTGATGGTTTTGACTCTTTTGATGTATTTCAAATAGATAATAACACTATAGAATTATATAACCCATTTACAGATACATCTTACTTTTTGGATGGGTATCAGCGCTCTAATTTTGATTATGATTTTGTGTTCTATGACAATATTCATTATTTCTTACAAGAGTATGAAGCTTGGGAAAAAACCTATACAAGTAATTTTGGTGCTCTAAATGAGTTTGATAACGAAAACTACTTACAGTTTTTATCGGCTGGTAATGACTCTGAGTTTAGAAGCTCTCAGGATGAGAACATCATAAACCCGAATAATATCTTTTGGGATTACACTGGTGTTTATGGTGTAAATGATGTGCCTGGTGATTTCTATCTAAAAACATTAACACTAGATTATGACTTCTTTGACAATGAATTCTTTAATCTTAACGTTATAGATGATAGTACCATTGAATTATTACACGAAGCTTCTGGCACAGTGTACGAGTTTAGAGGTCGAGGTTATATAGAGTTCTTGCGAACAGAAAATGCAGAAGGTAGAATGATACAGCAAGAAAACATGCCTAAAAAACGTAAGCAAAAAACGGTTAAGAAAGATAACCCAAGAACAAATACACGAAACATCTAAACATAAAGATGAATCGAAAATAAAATGAATCTAGATGTTCCGTGTGACATTTAGATAAAATAGAAAAGCACACACGAAGCTAAATTTTGGTTGGTTATTTAGTTTCAAAACGCTCAGCTGACATCTGTTGGTTGGGCGTTTTTCTTATTTTATAAGTATTTGAATATATTCTTTCTTAATTGATTTTTTGAAGAATCTGAATATATATTGAAAGTTAGAATCCCAAACTTTAAGACTGTCTTGATTTTTGAATTCTATATCATAGATTCCGCTCTGTGTGACATCTAGAGACATAATCTTCTTTGCTTTTTGACCTAATTCATGGGATTGTATACGCCAATGAGTGTTCTCAGCAATTATAACCTTATTTGATTTAGTATGTTTTAGTATAATAGAAAAATCATTTACATCTATATCCCAGCCACCTAAAACATAAACCCCAAACATGCCATAATATAAGTCTACTTGAGATTTAGTCGAAGTAATATTTATTGGTTTAGTCATTATTCAGATTTCTTAAAAAGCCTCTAACTTTCAAAATTACAAGGTTTAGCAATATTGTTTATGATAGAAGCAATATCATGCCTAAAACAACACTTATTGAGCCTATTATGAGTGAAAAAATTTTAAGGAAGTGGTTTTTATACGGTACTGATTCTTTGATTAAAACTTTTAATTGATGTATCTCAAATTCTCTGTTTATAAAAACCTCATCAGACGTTATAGTAGACTTATGTTTTATTACATCTGAAAGGCCTATAAAATCAAAACTATGATGGCCACTTTTCACGATATTAAACCCGGCAATTTCCATACAAATCACACCTTTTCGAATAAAGTGACTTTTGTAATTTGGAGTATAAGTAATTATAGACTTTCCATCAGGTGCTGTAATAGATAGATTAAATATTTTTTTAATTTGAAACCTATATTTATGACCTATTCCTATTAGGCAAATAGAGTGCAAACCTGTATCCATGAAGTTAACAGATTTAGGTATATCGGACACATCAAATTCAACAATGTCTTTTAATTTTAATTCCTTGATAAGTAACGTAATACCATATATTACAAGAATTAACCCTATTACAATTATTGATAGATAAATTGCCCACATTCTTTAAAGATACAATTCACTTCTTGAAGAATGCTCTTAAACTTTCAAAATCGTATGGTTTTGCAATAATTGTTTTATCTGAGTCTAGCACAAAGTAAGTTGGCGTAGCAGCAACGGCATAGGTTTGTACCAAAGGATTTTCCCATTTACCCAAACCAATACCATGCACAAAATTAGGGTATTTTTTGATTTCTTCTGCCCAATTAACAGTATCATTTTCTAAACCAAAGGCAACAACTTTCGCATTTGATATTGTTGACATCAGTGCTTTTACTTTAGGAAGTTCGTTTAAACAGTGCCCACAACCACTGCTCCAAAAAATAAGCACATAATGCGTATCGCCTTTAAGCTCAGATAGTTTTAAAGACGGTTCTGTTTGTATTTCAAAATCTGGCGCTATGGCACCAATAGAGGTATTTTTATAACTTATTAATTGCTGCTCTAAGATTTTGTTTCCTGTAGCTTTTGCCAATTTTAATAAGTATTTATCCGAGATATAATTGGCCAAATCATGATTTTCACGACGTTTAAATTCTTGCCAAAGGAGTTCTAATAAAGATAGTTGAGTAACACTATCTGTATTTTTTAAAGCATTAGCCACAACATCTACATTTGCCATATAGGTGCTATTGTTTGGTTTCGCTGATAGACCAAAAACAAAGCCACTTATACGGTCAGTGATTAAACTTGAGCTTCGTAATAAATTATTATTGAAATCTATATGATCAAAAAATGATGACTTTACATTTTTTGAATACGTTTCCAAATCTTCGTAATCTTCAGGCAGATGAGGTTTATTAGCTTTAATAAAGGCTTCAGCTAATTTTCCCTCTGCTAAGTCTTCATATTGTTGTTGTGTGTCTTTTGCAGTTTTAAAAATAGATTCAAATGCGTTTGTATCAGTGCCATCTTTACTGTAAAAATTGGTTATGGTTTGGTTAACCATATCCATACTATTAAGGTATGAAGCCCACAATTTGTTTTCAGATGACTCAGTGAAATTTACGCCGTAGTCTTGACTAAATGTAAACTTCACATCTTCTTTACCATTATAAATAATATCAAAGTTGTTTTCTTCAGGTGGTATTGCATATACAATCTTGTAAATACCTGCTTTAGCATTTTCATCTAGTGTAATAGAAAAATTACCTAAACTATCTAATTCCGCACGATTAATATAATTGGCACCTTCTGGTGTAGCTTCGTACAAAAAGGCGTAGGTATAGTCTTCTGCAGGAGAAAATGTACCACCAATGTTGTGCTGGGCCATTACAATAAATGGGAAGAGTAAAAATGCAAATACTATTTTTTTCATTTTATGAATTTTCTATTTGAATCAATAAAGTTTACTATTTCTGTCATTTCGAGCTCGGTCGAGAAATCTAATTTCAAATGTAAGACATTTCGACTGTGCTCAATGTGACAAAATTATGTAATACATGATGGAATAGTATCCAATAATCACGCCACTATTTGTTTTTAGAGCGCATACTTTCTATAACTACTGTTGCTAAAATTAAAGCGCCTCCAGCAAAAGTATGTATTGTTGGGATTTCATTCAAGAAAAGATAGGCAATAATAATTCCAAAGACAGGTTGTGCACTTCCAATAATACTAGCGGTACTTGCTGTAAAATAGTTCAAGCTATTTATAAATAATGTATGTCCTAAGGCTGTGGTGACTAATGCTAATATAATAACATAAGGGTATTGGACACTAATATTTGAAGTGTCCATAACATATAAAGCTGGAGCCAGAAAAATGCTCAGTAATACTACTTGGTAAAACATTAACATGGTGCCGTTATATTTTGAAACTTCTTTTTTTAAAATTAGAATTCTCAAAGCGTAGCACACTGCAGATAGCATACCAAATAATACACCTTGTAATTGACTGCTTTCAAGATTAAATTCCGGAGCTAAAATATATATACCGACCAAAACCATAAGCCCAAGAATAATATACATTGGGTCGAATTTTGATTTCGTAAATAGCGGTTCTAGTAAGGCTGTGATTACTGGAAAAGTAAATAGAGACAACATACCAATAGCAACATTAGATAGCTTTAACGCATAGAAATAGGTAATCCAGTGTGCACCCATAAAAATGGCAGCAAAAATAAATGTCCTTCTATCTTTATTGTTTTTGATTTTAAGATTGATGCCTTTATATAAACAAAACACCAATAAAAAAACTGCTGCTAAAGCAGAACGCCACCATACAATAACTGGCGTTGGCATATCTATATACTTACCTAGCGGCCCGGATGTACTTATGAAAAGGGTAGCAAGGGTAAGCCAGAAGATATGTTGTAAGTGCGAACTTTGTTTCATAACATCTCAAATTTAGATTTTGTTTCAATTCAAAAAACAAATTTGGGATTGGTTATACGGGTTATTTTTCAAGTAAAATTTGCTTAAAATCACTAGTAATCATAGCATACGTTATAAATTCATTACCATCAAACTCAGTTTCACCTTTGCTGTTTTTCTTCATTTTTTTATTTTCTATACTAAGATAGTTTTCACCCTTTTTAGAAGAATATAAAGTGAAAATACTATGATCTGATTCTCCAGAATTCGGAACTTTAGTCAATTCTTTAAAAGCATCTGAGTTATGGTTTTCGATATACCCAATAAACTCATTTGGATTACTTATAAGATTAAAAGCCGGCAATTCATTTTCTTTAAACCACTTGTTATCATGCTCGCAAAAAGGAATTGTTGATTGACCTATAGGAGCTAATACAGATAGGACTAAAACAATTAAAGCTTCAATAATCCAAATAATAGCTAAGAATATACCACTTACAGTAGTAGAGCCAAATCCCCAAGTACCACTCTCGTTTATTTCCATAATAATCAGGAATAGTTCTTTAGGATGAAGCGCTAATTGAACGACTTGAAAAAACTTAATATTACTCGTTGCAATTCCAATTCTTGAAGTTCCATAGACTTCGCCGACATTAAAAACTAAATCAACCCAAACGGCCCAAGAAAAGTAAAGAGCGATTAGCCCTGAGAGCACTCCAAAAATTGTTGCCAACGTTTTATTCCGAACCTTGCCTAGTTTTATAACCATGAAATTAATTGCAAAACCTACAGCAAACCCGAACCCGATGGTTATAAAAAGATTGACATATACAAAAGGAATATACCAAATAAGGTAGGTATATATAAGTGCTAAAAGAGGTAAAACAATAATTGAGGTTAAAAGAAAATAGAGAAATGAAACAGGTGAGAAATTGCCCGAAGGCTCATAAAATTTTAGCATTAAAAAGTTTTTTAAGGTTGATTTAGGTTGTAAAGTAATATTATTTCTAATGATTTACTATTAACAAAGAATTTTTATCTCATTTCAGAAAGAAGATTAAATGCTTGCCTTGTTGATTTTACATTCTCAAAAGTGATAAGTAAACGTAAACCATTTCTGGTCTGCTTCTCTTTCATTTTACATTTGGAGGCATTCATTTGCACAAATTGTAATACTCTTGTAAAAGCTTCACTTTGGTAGAACTTGCTTTGCTGGTCTTGTACAAAGTACCCAATCAATTTGTTTTGCTTCATAATAAGTTTTTCAATACCCATAATTGTAGCAACCCATTTTAATCTTACACTATCAAACAAGTCCGAAACTTGAGTTGGTAATTCTCCAAAACGGTCAATGATTTCAGATTCGAATTTTTGCAGTGCAGCCTCATCTTTTATCTCATTGAGCTTGGTGTACAGATTTAATCTTTCAGCTATATTGTTGACATAATCGTCTGGGAAAAGCAACTCAAAATCGGTGTCGATGGTAATATCCTTAACGTATTGTTTTGGTTTGCCATCATCTTTGTACAAGTCTGAGAATTCGGATTCTTTGAGCTCTTCAATAGCTTCGTTTAAGATTTTCTGATAGGTGTCAAAACCAATATCGTTTATAAATCCACTTTGTTCGCCACCAAGTAAATCACCAGCACCACGGATTTCTAAATCCTTCATTGCAATATTAAATCCGCTTCCGAGCTCTGTAAATTGTTCAAGTGCCTGAATACGCTTTCTGGCGTCTGTGGTCATGGCTGAATACTCAGGTGTAATAAAGTAGCAAAATGCCTTTTTATTACTGCGTCCTACGCGTCCTCGCATTTGGTGCAAATCGCTTAATCCAAAATTATTGGCATTGTTTATAAAAATGGTATTGGCATTAGGGACGTCTAGGCCGCTTTCAACAATTGTTGTGCTTACTAATACATCAAATTCACCATTCATAAATGCGAGCATCAATTGTTCTAACTTCTTGCCTTCCATTTGCCCATGACCAATAGCAATCTTAGCATCAGGCACTAAACGCTGAATCATACCCGTGACTTCTTTAATATTTTCAATGCGGTTATGAATAAAAAATATTTGCCCACCACGCTGAATCTCGTAACTCACAGCATCTCGAATAATGTCCTCACTAAATCTAATTACGCGACTTTCAATAGGATAGCGATTAGGTGGTGGTGTGGTAATAACAGACAAATCGCGTGCAGCCATTAAACTAAATTGAAGTGTCCTAGGTATTGGCGTCGCCGTTAAGGTTAAAACATCTACGTTGTCTTTAATGGTTTTTAGTTTTTCTTTTACTGCAACTCCAAATTTCTGTTCCTCGTCAACAATAAGTAAACCTAAATCTTTAAATTTTACAGCTTTATTAACCAGTTGGTGCGTACCAATTATAATGTCTACACTTCCTTTTTCTATGCCTTCGAGTGTTAGTCGTTTTTCTTTGGCAGTTCTAAAACGGTTTACATAATCTACTGTAACCGGAAAGTCTTTTAACCGCTCTTTAAATGTACGGTAATGCTGATACGCCAAAATAGTAGTTGGCACTAAAATAGCAACTTGTTTGCCATTGTCAACAGCTTTAAACGCAGCACGAATTGCAACTTCAGTTTTTCCAAAACCTACGTCACCACAAACCAAACGGTCCATTGGTCGCTCACTTTCCATATCTGCTTTTATATCTGCAGTAGACGTCATCTGGTCTGGTGTGTCTTCGTATATAAATGATGCTTCAAGCTCGTGTTGCATATAGCTATCTGGAGCATATTGAAAGCCTTTTCGCATTTTACGTTTTGCATAGAGTTTTATAAGGTTGAACGCAATTTCTTTAACTCTAGATTTAGTCTTCTGCTTAAGGGTTTTCCAAGCTTTACTTCCTAATTTGTAGATTTTAGGTGGTTTGCCATCTTTACCATTAAACTTGGTGATTTTATGAAGCGAATGTATGCTTAGATATAGCACATCGCGCTCACCATATACTAATTTTATAGCTTCTTGTTTTTTGCCTTCGACATTTATTTTTTGAAGCCCACCAAACCTACCAATACCATGGTCTATATGAGTTACATAATCACCAATTTCAAGATTTGTGAGTTCTTTTAAGGTAATGGCTTGCTTTTTGGCGTAACCATTTTTAAGATGAAATTTATGATAGCGGTCAAAGATTTGATGATCTGTGTAAACCGCAATTTTTTGCTCAGTATCTATAAAGCCTTGGTAAAGTGAAAGCACTATAGTTTTATAATTAACCTCTGATTCGTGATCTTCAAAAATATCATGAAAACGTTTGGCCTGTTGTTCACTTACACATGCAATATAATTGGTATAACCGTTAGCATGGTTATCGTTTAAATCTTCAATTAATAGATTGAATTGCTTGTTAAATGAAGGCTGAGGTTTAATGTTGAAGTTTATGGATTTGTCATTCTGAACTTGTTTCAGAATCACATTATCAGCACTTTTACTGCCCTCAGTGTTACTAAAATAACTATCAGTACCAAACTCGACTAAATTAAAATCTAAAAGCTGACGTTTTAGTAATTCTGAACTGCAAAACAACTCTTCAGGTTCTGAATGTTTTAACTCTTTTGAAAGCGTCAGAAATGTTTCGGATGCTTTTTCGAATAACGAATCTACTCTTGAAGATAAAAGTTCAACATTTTTAACAAAAACAACCGTTTTTTGAGCAACGTACTTTAAAAAGCTTTGTCTGCTTTCTTCCAAAAACTTGTTCGCCACATTTGGAATGATATTAATCTTTTTGATTTGCTCAGTTGATAATTGAGTTTCTACATCAAAAGTTCTAATACTATCTACTTCATCGCCAAAAAATTCAATTCTATAAGGCTCATCGTTAGAGAACGAAAACACATCTACAATCCCACCGCGCACCGAAAACTCACCAGGTTCAGTAACAAAATCAACACGTTTAAAGTTATAATCGAACAACACTTCGTTTACAAAATCGATAGAAAGCTTATCATTGAGTGCTATTTTAAGTGTGTTTTTTTCTAACTCACGTCGTGTGACTACTTTTTCGAATAAAGCATCAGGATAAGTAACAATAACTGCAGGCTTTTTGCGTGAGTTGATACGGTTTAATACCTCTGCTCGTAATAATACATTAGCATTATCGGTTTCTTCAATTTGATAAGGTCTTCTATAGCTACCTGGGTAGAACAATACATGTTTAGCATCAAGTAATTGCTCTAAATCGTTGAGATAATATGCCGCTTCTTCTTTATCGTTAAATACAAGTAAAAAAGGATTGTTGGCATTGTTAAAAGTTGAAGCTACAGCGAATGAAAACGAAGAACCTACAAGCCCTTTTAAATGCAGTTTTTCTTGAGAATTGGCAATAGAATTCTGCAGATTTTGCATTTGCAAAGTCTGTGAAAAGGTCTGCGAGATTATAGTTTTGCTCACTAACTTTTGCCTTTAAATAAGGGTGCAAATATAAGTATGTTTAACAAAAAATGAATTAAAAATTAAGCTCCTTTTTGTTTTTGTAGTCGTTGTATAGTTCTGGGTAGTTATCCTTAAATATAGATTTAATATAATCTAGTGGTACATCTTCGAAATGGCCATAATCATCAAGATATTGCATAAATTTTTTGCTATCCCTATTATATTCTTGAAGGATAGAATCTGCGGTACCGTCAAAATCTAAAACATCAACATTGTACATATCGCAAAGCTCCTTATTAAATGCCGGTGAGCATTTACGCCAATGTCCATCATAAAAAACATCTACCAAACCATGAGGTGCCAACTCATTAGTGCCAAGTTTTTCTTCAAGTCGTTCAGTAGCGATATGGTTAGAAACTTTTGCTAGATGTAGCCTAGAAGGAATATTTAAAGCACGTAATCCAGCAATAAGAAGTATTGCTTTATCAATACAGTGCGCTTCATTTTTATTGTAAATTGAGCTTGCGACATAATGTCCTTCAGTTAAACCAATCACAAAAGGACTATAGCGCCAACCATCTCTTACTTTAAGATAAAGTTGTTTTATTTTTTCTTTTTCTGAACTTAGATCACCAAAGTCTTCAATTAAATCCTGAATTTGAGAACTGTTGTAATCAAAATAAAAAGTGTCTTTAATGTAGGTCGAATTCATAAGGACAAGATACTTATTTATACTTGATAATTAGAATTCTAATAGTTCACCATCTTTAGGAATGAAAGTCTTTTCAGAAAGCTCTTCTTTTTCAAACTTTGCTCTTAAGTCTTCACGTTTGGTCGGACAATGATTAACTGCTTCTAAATGATTAGCAATAACCTTACCTGGAGCTGTTTTGGCAAACTTCAAAATATCATCTACACGCATTAATAACGGTTGAAAAACATCTAGTCTAGCAGTACCAGAAGCCACTACAGAAACATCTGGTTTATAGTCTTTAAGCACCTTTTCAACATCGTCTGTATAAATGGTATCACTGCTTAAATATACACTTGGCTCATTAGGAAACTCCAGATAAAACCCCATAACATTTCCCATAGGTTTTGCCACATAACCATAACCATGACGTGCCGGGATACCTTCAATTTGTCCGTTTAAGAAATCAACACGATTCCAATAGTCTATGGTTTGTACAACATTAAGTTCCTTTTTTTTAAATAATGCTTCATCCAAAACACTACATGTAATAGGAATGTTCTTTTCTTTCAAAAATATTTCAGCAGCTTTATCAATGTGATCGGGATGTTTATGAGTTATTAAACAATGTGTTACTCTATCTAAAATAGCTTGACAATTATCTGGTAAATCTACAATAGGATTGCGCCTAGGTTTATATCTTAATAAAGTAAATGGTGGTCCGGCAGTACCTTTTTTACCTAGCATTGGATCTATAAGAATAACGTGCTCACCAGTTTCAATAATCATTGTCGCATTACGGATATGATGTATTTTCATAAGTAATTAGTCTTTTACATTACAAAAATAAAAAAGCAGTATGTAAGTACTGCTTTTATAACTATATACTAGTCAATATTTAAACTATTAAAAATAGTATGTTATCAAATTTCAGATACTGTTTTTTAGCCAATCTATCAGTTTAGATTTTTAGTGTTTTTTCTAGCTATAACTGTAAGCCGTTGTTTTGGTTTATTTCCAAGTGATAATTTCACTAAAATCTCTTCTCGACTTTGCATGTGGAGGCTCGGCTTTTCTATATCCAAATGCCACCATGTACGAAAGACCATATTTAGTAGTATCTATACCAAATTTTTCTTGAAGCACTGCTTCGGTTTTTACTTGATGGAACCCTTCAATCGGACAACTGTCTATACCTACTAATGCAGCAGATGTCATCATGTTTGCTAAGGCTATATAAGTTTGTTTAGAAGCCCAATCGAATAATTTTTTTTCTGTATCTAAATCGAAATCACGTTCTTGAAATTCTCTGTAGAACTTTGAATACATTTCAATAACATCTTTAGGGAATTGTTTTACATCTTCCATCATGTGCATTATGTAATCAGAATCCCATTTGGTCATAGGAGCTTTCATACTTAAACCTAAAACGAAATGACTTGCTGTATCTAATTTTAGTGGGGCTCCCCAAGCTACAGGCTTTAATAGTTCTCGTAATTCTTCATCTTGTACCACTACAAAATGCCATGGCTCAAAACCGAAAGAACTTGGCGATAAATTCCCTGTTTTTAAAATGAAGTTTATATCTTCTTCTGATACTTTTTTACTTGTATCGAACTCCTTACAAGCATGTCTGTATTGAAATGCATTTAGAACATCTTCTTTAGAAATATTTGGTATTTTCATATACTATAATTTTTATAGTAGCAAAAATAAGTATAGTTTTGTGTTAAGACAATAACGGTCAAAAATGATAGTACCCATTTTTAGTTAAAATTAACATTGATGCATAAGTTTCGAGGAAAAGAATATCCCTGTTGTACAAGTCTTACAATGGGTGTAATCGGTGGAAAATGGAAAACAGTAATTTTATATTACCTGATAGATGGTCCCTTACGTTATAATGAACTTCGGAAAAAAATACCAGCAGCTACTGAGCGCACCTTGAGTCTGCAACTTAAGGCTCTAGAAGAAGATGGTATAATTAACAGAAAAGTTTATACTAGTAAGCCACCTTTAAAAGTGGAATATAATTTAACTAAGCTAGGAAAAACATTAATTCCTTTATTGAATAGTATTGCTAATTGGGGTGATTCTGTAGTAGATAATAAAACGTAATAAGTTACATATTTTGTATTATCTATTATTCAAGTTCTAAGAGTAATTCCTTTAAATTTAGTGGTCTTGTGTACATGTTAAGATTACCGTCACTATTTAAAGGCCATTCTTCTTTTGGTCTATCATAATAGAGTTCAACACCATTACCATCTGGGTCATCTAAATATAAAGCTTCAGACACACCGTGATCAGCAAAGCCGGTAAAAGGATAATCATGTTCTTTTAAACGACTATATATGTTAGCCAAGTCTTTACGCGTAGGATATAAAATAGCTGTATGAAACAGGCCTACTTGGTGTTTTGGAGCATTTGGTTCTCCTTTACTATGCCAGGTGTTTAGCCCGATATGATGATGGTAACCACCAGCAGAAATAAAGGCAGCCTGTTCACCCATACGAGTCATGAGTTCAAACCCAAGTAGACCACAGTAAAAATCTAATGCACGTTGTAAATCGGACACTTTTAAATGTATATGACCTATTTGGGTTTGAGATGGAATTTTATAGTTGTTCATTTGAAGTTAATATAATTTTGAAGTGTTGCCTATTCAAATTTACAGTTTCTTTTTAAGTAATTTATTTTAATGAAATTCCATCAGTTTTTAATTTAAAAACATCTTAGTAATACCTATATTTGCACGACTTAAAAAAATAGAATATATGTCAACTTCAGATTTTTTTGAAAGCGGTTTTTTAAAACGCAATCGTGGTCATTTTGCTTCTATAGTAAGAGTAGCTATGAGTGACGGTGTAATTAATGATGATGAAAAGGCTTTTCTTGATCGTTTAGCAGCTAAATTAGACGTTAGCGAAGATGAGTACAAGGCTATACTTAAGGATTATAAAAGCCACTCAATAAATCCACCAATGTCTTACGATACAAGATTAGAACGACTTTACGATTTAGCACGTATGGTAAGAGCAGACGATATTGAAGGTCCTAACCAAGTAGCTTTATTAGAAAAACTTAGTGTTGGTTTAGGATTTAATCATGAAAATGTTAAATACATCGCAGACAAGGCATTAAGCTTAGTTTACTATGGAGTTGACCAAGACGAGTTTAGCGATAGAATGAAAAAAATGAATCAGTAAAAACTTCATAAAAAAAAGAATAAGCGAACAGAAATGTTCGCTTTTTTTATGCCTTACGCATAAATTCCTCTGCTTTTTCTACCATGTTTCTACTTCCGCATATAAAAGGAACGCGCTCGTGCAACTCAGTAGGTTCAATATCTAATATACGTGTAAACCCATCACTTGCCTTTCCATTAGCTTGTTCGGCTAAAAAGGCCATAGGATTACACTCGTAAAGCAAACGCAATTTTCCTTTAGCATTCTTTGAGCTTTTAGGATACATGTAAATACCGCCTTTTATCATATTTCTATGAAAGTCTGAAACTAAGGACCCAATATATCTACTCGTATATGGTCTATCGCCTTCTTCCATCTGGCAATATTTAATATAATCTTTTATCCCTTGCGGAAAATGAATATAGTTCCCTTCATTTACAGAATAAATTCTACCAGTTTCAGGGAATTGCATATTGGGATGCGATAAGTAAAATGTACCAATTGCAGGGTTTAGAGTAAAACCATTAACACCATCACCAGTGGTATAAACTAACATAGTTGATGTGCCATAAACAACATAACCTGCAGCTACTTGTTGATTCCCTTTTTGAAGAAAATCTTCTAAAGTTACTTTAGTTCCAACGGGAGTAACACGTCTAAAAACCGAAAAAATAGTCCCAACAGAAACATTTACATCTATATTAGATGAACCATCTAATGGGTCAATTAATACAACGTATTTATTCTGGTTTTTTTCGTCTTGACTATTTATAGCAATAAAATCGTCTTCTTCTTCACTGGCAATACCACAAACAATATTTCTATTGGTCAAAGTTTGAATAAATTTATCATTAGCATAAACATCTAGCTTCTGCTGATCTTCACCTTGAATATTAGTATCTCCAACAGCACCAATAATATCAACTAAACCAGCTTTGTTCACCTCATGATTAACAACCTTTGCTGCAAGCCTAATGGAGTTAATGAGCCTTGAAAGTTCGCCTGATGTATACTTAAAAGAAGATTGATTTTCAATAATAAACTCACCTAGAGTTTGATTACGTTTCGACATTGAAATATCATAATTGATTTGTTAGAGCAAATATCGTGTTTTTTAACAAACTATATCGTTTTCGTTAGGTAAATATATATTTTGCTAATCAAAGGTAGTTTTCAGCTATATTTGACACTCTTATTTCTCTAATTATGAACAGACCAAGATTAGCAACAAAGGAAGACATGTCAAGAGTTTTAGAGCTCATTAATGAACTTGCTGTTTTTGAAAAAGAACCAGAAGCGGTAGTTGTTACCGTTGACGATTTAATCAAAGATGGTTTTGGCGATAATCCTAAGTTTAAATGTTTCGTTTTGGAAGACCAAAATAAGATTGAAGGTATTGCCTTAGTGTTTACAAGATATTCTACCTGGAAAGGTGAAGTTTTACATCTTGAAGATTTAATTGTGAGTAAGGCGTCTCGTGGTAAAGGATATGGTACCTTATTGCTTGATGAGGTAGTAAAGTACGGAAAGGAACTTGGTGTAAGACGTATAAGTTGGGAAGTTTTGGATTGGAACGACCCTGCAATACAATTTTATGAGAGTAAGGGTGCAAATGTCATGAGAGATTGGGATGTGGTTCAATTGGATGAAAAAGGAATAGAAAACTATTTAAAAGCAATTTGATGCGTGTTTATAAATTTGGTGGTGCATCTGTAAAAGATGCTAACGGTGTTAAAAATTTAGCCAGTGTTTTAAAAACTACAGGTTATGATAATACTTTGGTGGTAGTATCTGCAATGGGTAAAACTACTAATGCAATGGAGCTCGTTATTAAAAATTACTTTGAAAATAAAGGTGAGCTGCAAAGTTCTGTTCACGAGGTTATTAAGTATCACAATGAGATATTATTAGACTTGTTTGATAACGACAGGCATCAGGTTTTTAAGACCGTAAAAAGCTTATTCGATGAGCTTAACCTATTTTTAAAAAACAATAAATCTCCAGATTACAATTTTGTGTATGACCAAACAATAGGTTTTGGAGAATTAGTTTCTACGACAATAATAAGCTATTATCTTAATGAAATTGGTCTTAAGAACAATTGGATTGATGTTAGAGAATATATTAAAACAGATAATTACTACAGGCGTGCTAACGTAAATTGGGAGTTAACTCAAGAACATATTACGTCTAGGTTTGACACCTCTAAATTAAATATTACCCAAGGATTTTTAGGAAGTGATGCTAATAATTTTACAACCTCACTAGGTCGTGAAGGAAGTGACTATACCGCAGCAATTTTTGCGTATTGTCTTAATGCCACCAGTGTAACAATTTGGAAAGATGTGCCAGGTGTGTTAAATGCCGATCCAAGACATTTTGAAAACGCGCAACTTCTGCACCAGATATCCTACAGAGAAGCGATAGAGCTTGCATTTTATGGAGCTTCAGTTATTCATCCAAAGACGTTACAGCCGTTACAGCGTAAAGAAATTCCGCTGCATGTAAAGTCGTTTTTAAATCCAAAAGCAGATGGCACAAGTGTAAGTAAAGGAAAAACTTTAGAGCCAGAAGTACCTTGTTTTATTGTAAAGAAAAATCAGACATTGATTTCATTATCTTCTCTTGACTTTTCATATATCGTTGAGGAAAACATCAGTGATATATTCAATTTATTACACCTGTATAAAATGAAAGTTGATGTTATTCAGAATTCAGCAATTAGTTTTTCAGTGTGTATCGATAACTTGTACGATAATCTAGAAAAGTTATTACAACATCTTAAGGCTAAATTTAATGTAACATGTCATGAAAATGTGAGTCTATATACCATAAGACATTACAATAGTGCAGCGGTTAAAGAACTAGAAAAAGATAAGACCCTATTATTAAAGCAGTTAACTCAAGAGACAATGCAAATTGTAACAAAATAACATTTACTACATTTGTTTTATGGGCAAATCATCAGATACCGGTTTAGTCACTGCTAAAGAAGTTGCAAAAGCTATAAACGTTGATAAGTATGGCTTTTTAGGAACTTTTATCGGTTGGATATTGATGAAAACCTTAAAGATTTCTACACTTAATAAAATTTATAATCGCAATAAGCATCATTCTGATTTAAAGTTTTTAAATGCGCTTTTAGATGATTTTCAGATTAAGTTCGAAATTCCTGAAGAAGACATGAAGCGCCTTCCTAAAGATGGACCTTATATTACAATTTCTAATCATCCGTTAGGCGGTATTGATGGTATTTTACTTTTAAAGTTGATGATAGAACAGCGTAGTGACTTTAAAATTATAGCCAATTTTTTATTACACCGTATTGAACCACTAAAACCTTATATAATGCCTGTAAATCCTTTTGAAGACCGAAAGGATGCAGCAAGTAGTATAACGGGTTTTAAAAATGCAATTAAGCACTTAAGAGACGGTCATCCGCTCGGTGTGTTTCCAGCAGGTGAAGTGTCGACATATAGAGACGGAAAATTAGTTGTAGACAAACCATGGGAAGAGGCGGCAATGAAACTAATTAAAAAGGCAGAAGTACCAGTTGTACCTATCTATTTCCATGCAAAAAACAGTCGCTTATTTTATAGATTATCAAAAATTAGCGACACGCTAAGAACGGCAAAATTACCTTCAGAATTGCTCACTCAAAAGCGTCGTGTGATTAAAGTACGTGTAGGGAAACCAATTTCTGTGAAAGACCAAAATGAGCATAGTTCACTTCCTGAGTTTTCCGATTTTTTAAGACGAAAAACTTATATGCTTTCTAATGCTTTTGAGGAGAAATCAAAGATTTTAGAAAATATAAAATCGACTGTAAAAGTCCCAAAATCACCGAAAAATATAGTAACACCAGTAGCATCTGATGTTATGATAAATGAAGTCGAGCATCTGAGAAAGAATGATCATAGATTGTTAGTGAGTAAAAATTATGAGGTGTATTTAGCATCAGCTAAGGACATTCCTAATATTCTCAGAGAAATAGGAAGACTTCGAGAGATAACCTTTAGAGAAGTTGGTGAAGGTACTAATGAAGCTATTGATTTGGATACTTTCGATACCTATTACCACCATATGTTTTTATGGGATAATGACAAAAATATTCTTGCTGGAGCTTACAGAATGGGATTAGGTTCTAAGATTTATGAGCGTTTTGGTATTGATGGTTTTTATCTTCAAGATTTATTCCGTTTCGAACCAGAATTATATAAGATGATGAGCCAATCTATTGAGATGGGTCGTGCTTTTATTATTAAAGAATACCAACAAAAACCAATGCCATTATTCTTGCTATGGAAAGGCATTGTACACACTACATTACGACATCCAGAACACAAGTTCTTAATTGGTGGTGTAAGTATAAGTAATCAGTTTTCAAACTTCTCTAAGAGCTTGATGATTGAGTTTATGAAATCGCACTATTATGATCCTTATGTGGCCCAGTATGTGCATCCTAAAAAAGAATTTAAGGTACGATTAAAAGATGCGGATAAAGACTTTGTGTTTGATGCTACCGAAGCCGACTTAAATAAATTTGATAAAATTATCGATGAGGTCGAACCAGGAGCATTAAGACTTCCTGTGCTATTAAAAAAATACATAAAACAGAATGCTAAACTAGTAGCATTTAATGTAGATCCATTATTTAATAATGCTGTTGATGGATTAATGTATATTAAAATTGCTGACTTACCCGAAAGCACAGTACGACCTGTAATGGAAGAATTCCAAGCTGAATTAGAACGAAAATTCATGACAAATAATGATAAGTAAAGTAACCACCATTTTACTTATTGTCTCTCTCTTTTCTTTAAACGCCCAAACCTTAAAGGGAAAGGTTATTGACACCAAAACCAAAGAACCATTAGAAGCCGTTTCTGTATATTTTGATAACACTACAATAGGAACAACAACAAATGCAAATGGCGAATTTTCAATAGATTACACAGATGTCGTTCAGTCTACTTTGGTTATTTCATTTTTAGGGTATGATAAATATTTCATAACGGATTACCGCTCAAAAGACAATAGTGTCATTGAACTAAAAGAAGCAGTTGCTCAACTTGATGAAGTTGTTATTAATGCTGACGACGGAATGCCAAGAGCAGAAAAATTACGGTGGTTTAGAAAAGAGTTTTTAGGCAATTCTGAATACGGCAAGTCTTGTAAAATATTAAATGAAAAAGATCTAAAATTTAGATACGATAAGCCATCTCGATTACTTATGGCATGGTCTGATGTTCCGGTTGTAATTAAAAACAAAAGTCTACTTTATGAAGTTAGTTTTGATATTGTAGATTTTGAAATTGTAATTGGCAATTGGAAAGCGCAATCTGTAATATATACTGGAACATCATTTTATAAAGACCTAAATACTAAAAAGAAAAAGAAGGTAGAGAGGAATAGAGAAAAAGCGTATAAAGGTTCTGTTCAGCATTTTATGCGATCACTTTACAGTAAGCAATTAAATGAAGAAGGTTATGTTTTTGGTGTTAAAGGATTTGTTGTAAAGCCATATGACTATTTTTTAATTTCTGAAGCTAATGATCAAGGGATTAAAACTATAAGTCTAAAAAGAAGGCTTGATATTTTTTATAAGGATGTTATAGAGTCTACGATTCAGACGATAGATAACCAGCAATTTGTGATCGATAAGTACGGTAATTATGCACCAATTCCGCAAGTATTGTTTGGTGGATATTTAGGAAGCCAACGTCTTGGAGATGCGCTTCCATTAGATTATGCATTGGAGAATTAAAAAAAGCCCGAGGTGTCTCGAGCTTTTAGTTTTTAGCTTAGTAAGGTTTTATTAAAACCAAGGTTTTTTACCGGATTGATACATACTAATAAATTCTTGATCGCTTTTTGTGAGATAAATAATTCCTTCAATTAACCCTATTATACTCATAATCCACACCAAAAACACACCAACGCCAACACAAGAAAGTACAATTCCAATAAGGGTTATACCTAACATGATAGCACCTTCTTTTTGGTAACCTAGAATAAATTTATGAATACCAAAAGCACCAAATATAATTGCCAGTATTCCTGCTAATATTTTTTTATTATCACCAGAGGAACTATTAAAAGCCTCCTTGGCATTATCAACAAACTCATTTGCTGTTTCTTTAGCATCTTCGGCAAACTCAGCAGCTTTTTCTTTTGCTTCTCCCGCTAGTTCACTGGCTTTATCAGCTGCTTTTTTAGCACCCTCTTTAACGTCTCCTATCATATCATCAAGGTCGTCGCTTAAATTTTTATTGTCTTCAGACATTGTAATAGTTTTTAAGGTTAATACTAGTTAGTGTTTAAAATTAATAAAAAAAAGCCATCATCAAAGCTATTTATTTCCAAATAACTTATTGAAAAACCCTTTTGTTTTCTCCTTAGCTTCTGTAAAATTTTCTTTGGCATCTTCTGCCAATTCCTCTAATTTATCTTCAGCTATTTCAGTTAAATTTTCAAGTTTTTCTCCAGCTTCATTGGTAAACTCTTTTGCCTCTTGGGCAAGTTTTATAGCTTTTTCTTTAGCCAAGTCTGATAGTTCGTCAAACTTTTCGCCAGCTTCACTGGCAAAACCAGCTGCCTTTTCTTTGGCATTACCTAATATCTCCTTAGCATCTTCATTAATAAAATCTTTTGTTTTTTCTTTTACGGTATCAAATACTTCCTTGGCTTCACCTGCCAGTTCAGTAGCTTTCTCTTTTACAGTGTTTACACTATCTGAGATTGTATCAGAAGTATGTTCTGTTTCTTCATTATTTATATCTTCTTCGGAATTTTTATGTTCTTCAATCATAATAGTGTTTTAATGTATTAGTATGCCTTAAGATAAAATAGTTACGCGTTAATCCAGATTTAATAGTTTAGTGCTAAACTCAAGATTATAAGAATGCTTTGTCAATAGGTTCCCAAAGTTCTATTTTGTTACCATCATTATCGAGTATCCAACCAAATTTACCATAGCTGTATTCTTCCATTTCTCCTATTACTGTAACACCTTCTTCTTTTAAAGTTGCTAGTAAGGTTTCTAAATCCTCAACACGATAGTTAAACATGAAGTCTTTTTTTGAAGGCTCATAGTATTTTGTATCTTCTGCAAAAGGACTCCATTGCGTTGAGCAATCATTACCATCTTTATCTTTCCACCAAAAGGTGCAGCCATAATCATCGGTATTAAAACCTAAATGTTTATTGTACCAATCTTTTGTGGCCTTAGGGTCTTTGGTTTTAAAAAATAAACCACCAATTCCTGTAACACGTTTTTTCATAATTATTTTTTTAAAGCTGTTTCGTATATATCTATCCATTCGTCAACTGTCATTTTTCCCAATAATTCTTCAATTAAATCATAAGGAATATCATCTACCTTTTTAAAACGCACACAACTTTTCCCCATGTCTAATTTGTATTTTGAATGCTTCGGGTATTCATCAACAAACCAATTGTATAATTCTTTTTTAGCGTATAAACCAGAATGATATAGTGCGATAAAGTTTTTTTGTGACGCAATATTTATAAATGGTAAAGGCGGAAAAGGTTTACAATGATAGCCTGGTGGATAAATTGATTTTGGCACAAAATAGGCTGGCATGCCATAACCCATGCCAGATTCTAAACCTTTAGGCATATTATCTTTTATTAAGTTATGGAGTTTTGTCATCGGCGCTTTGCGCTCCTCTGGTAATTGACTTATATAGTCTTCGGGTGAGTCAGCTTTATATTGCATAATTTGAGTGATTTAGTTTATTTACGTTGTAAAATTAAGCCTGAGACTAAAGATATAATAAATCCAATGAGCATCACCGTTACAAACATTAATCCAGCCATAAAACCTGGACTTCCATAGTCTTGCATTTGTTGCTTAAATTTCGCACTCTCAGTTTTAAATTCTTCAGCCGAAATACCACTGTTTTGTAATTTTTCTAAGTAGTAGACAGAATAATCTGCTGCAAAATCAGGATTGATAAGAGTAGTGTAAATTAAGTCCATTAATGCCACACCAGCTGCAGAAAATAGTGCGATTATCATACCAATTCCAAGTGCTTTTAGAAATGATACCTTGCCATTATTTTCTTTATCTCTAAAATATTTTATACCAAAAAAGATAAAAAGTAGCGACAAAACAATTGCGGTATAACCGATTGCTTCACCATAATCATAATCCATTTCCATACCAAAAAGAAATGGTAATCCAAAGAATACAAATCCACTTATCATGGCATATAAACCATATTTTAATACTGTACTTTTCATGTGTAAAAGGTTTTTATTAATAATGCTTCAAAAGTAAATACTGAGGTAAATTTTGGAGTCATACTAAAGTACCAAACCTATAGTACTTTAGTCTAAAAGTAAATATTTTATAAGATATTGAGTTGCTTTGCTATTTGAACGGCTTGTGTTCTTCTTTTAGCGTTGAGTTTCACCAAGAGATTGGACACGTGTGTTTTTATAGTGCTTTCTGATACAAATAATTTTTCGCCTATCTCTTTATTCGATAGTCCTTTCGAAATTAGTTGAAGCACCTCATATTCTCGTTTACTAATTTCTAAATCTTCAATCTTGCGATTATCAATTTCATGAGGTGGTCGAGGGTCTTTATGAAGTGATTTTTTATTAAGGTATACGCCAACAAAGAAAAAAACTACAGCAATAGCAGCTATGAAAAGTTCTATCTCTAAATCACCAGAAATAAAAGCATACTTGCCCAATTGAAATAATAAAAGCAACGACAGAATAAGCAATCCAAAAACTAAAATGGTTTTCTTCATGTCAGAAAGTTAGCAAAATTTTGCTTTGATTTTGTCCACAATCGATTGTGCTAATTTCTCCTTGCTTTCAATTGTCCAGCCAGCAACATGAGGTGTAAGTATGACATTGTCAGCATTTACTAAATACTGAAATGAAGCTGGTAAGTTTGAATTGAATAATGACTCAAAAGATGATTTTTCGTATTCTAATACATCTAATCCGGCACCTAATATTTTTCCAGATTTTAACGCCGAAACTAAATCGTCGGTCACGACACTTTTACCACGAGCAGTATTAATTAGCCAAAATGGTTTTCTGAAATTATTAATAAATAAAGCATTCACCATATTAATGGTTAACTCAGTTTGTGGTGTATGTAAACTCAATACATCTGCTTTTTCTTGAAGCTCTTTTAATGTTACTTGTTTACAATTTTCATTTCCAACATTTGACTTTATATCATAACACAATACTTCAACATCAAAACCTTTTAATTTTTTCGCAAAAGCCTTACCCATATTACCATAACCAATAAGACCAACTGTTTTTCCATCGAGTTCAATACCTCGGTTGTTTTCACGAAGCCATTTTCCATGTCGGACTTCTCTATTGGCTTTATTGAGCTTATTAAATAATGCCAATAGCATGCCTAAAGTATGCTCTCCAACTGCATTTCGGTTGCCTTCAGGAGCATTAAAAAGTGTTACATCCTTTTTTTCAGCATAATCAGTATCAATATTTTCAAGTCCTGCACCCACACGACCAATGAATTTTAGATTTGTCGCAGCATCTAAAAACTGCTTATCTATTTTGAAACGACTTCTGATAATTAGACCATCAAAATCTGAAATTTTGGCTTCAATAGCTTCTTTTGAAGACGAATAATCTTCATGATTGGTAAAGCCTAAATCGTTGAGTTGATTTATAAGTAAGTCGTGATTTTTATCTAAGTGTAAAATAGTCATCATTGTCATTCTGTACTTGTTTCAGAATCTTTTGGTAAAGTTATGAAATGCTGATATCGAAGATTCATCGAAGCTAAATAAATTCAGCATAACTAATTTATTAGGTTATTATATCCAAGGATATTCAGTCTGTGTCATTTCGTGTTCAACATCACCAGTATGAGCAGTGTCTAATTTTTCAAATAAAAGAAGATGAACTTCTTCATCATTTCTGGTTGATGGATTGTGTTCTACGCCTTTAGGGACTACAATAAGCTCACCTTCTTTTACAATTTCTGTGCGGTCTCTAAATTGCATGTATAATGTGCCTTTTATTACCTGAAATAGTTCGTCTTCATTGTCATGACTATGCCAAACAAATTCGCCTTTAATTTTTGCAAGAATAACTTGCATATTGTCAACTGTGGCTATTCGATGCGGGTGCCATTGCTTTGAAAACATGGCATGTTTGTCTTTAATATTTATTGCTTTCATGCAATAAAGTTACGAAAGCAAAACTTGTTTAGGTATTTAAAATAGAATCAATTTTGCTATCCAGAAATAAAGCAAAATCCCAAGTATATCGTTACTTGTGGTAATAAAAGGCCCCGTGGCGATAGCTGGGTCAATGCCACGCTTATCTAAGAATAAAGGAATGAACGTACCGATGAGACCAGCAACAATAATTACAGCTATTAATGATATAGAAATTGCAAGCGCAGTCTGATAATCTCTTTCCCAACCCCAAACAAAGAAGAATAAAAATACAGCTAAAATAATTCCGTTTAAAGCAGCTAATAGCATTTCCTTTATCAATCGATTATTAATACTTCCTTTTACGTCATCATTAGCTAACCCTTGCACAATAATAGCACTAGATTGTACGCCAACATTTCCTGCCATTGCAGCGATTAAAGGTGTAAAAAAGAACAAGACTTTATAAGTGTCAAATGCTTTTTGGAACCCTTCCATAATAATAAATGCACCAATACCACCAATAAGACCTAAAAATAACCAAGGTAATCGTGCTCTTGTAAGCTCTAAAATACTATCGTCTGCTTCAACATCTCCAGTAAGACCTGCAGCTAATTGATAATCTTTTTCAGCTTCTTCTTTTAAGACATCTACAATATCGTCAATGGTAATTCTACCTAATAAGGTTTGTTCTTCATCTACAACTGGGATGGCTTCCAAATCGTATTTTGCCATCACTTTTGCGACATCTTCGGGGTCATCATTAACATTAACCCAATCCACATTATCCTTAGATATTTCAGCTATTTTCTGATCACTTTTTGCAACGATTAAATCTTTTAGCGAAAGCCGACCAATAAGTTTTTCTTCTTTATCGACGACATAGATTGAGTGTACACGTTTGACTTCTTTAGCTTGTCCTCTAATACGCCGTAAACAGCCAGCAACGGTCCAAGTTTCGTAGACTTTTACCAGCTCTTTTGCCATTAAGGCACCAGCAGTGTCTTCATCATAAGTTAAGAGCTCTTGTATTTCGGCTTTATGCTCCTGATCTTCAATCTGAGAAATTACGGCCTCTTGTCGCTCTTCCGGAAGTTCCGCAATGATATCAGCTGCATCATCGGTGTCTAGCTCTTCAACTTCTTCAGCAATCTCTTTAGCTGATAGGTTTTCGAGGATTTTTTCTCTGATATCTTCATCTAATTCTGTAAGAATATCTGATGTGGTTTCAGAATCAAGAAGTTTTATAACATAAATGGCGTCATCTAAGTCAAGCTCATCCAGAATTTCAGCAATGTCGGCGTAGTGAAACTCATTAAGAAGGTCTTTGAGTTCCTTGTCTTTTTCATCTTCGACAAGAATCTCAACCTTTTCAATAAGCTCATCCGTAAGCTGAAATTGGATATTTTCTTGAATTTCTTCCACTTTGGTTGATGATTTTAAATTTCGCGATACAATTTCAAAATAGAATTTTGAAATTAATCAAAATGACAAAAGCTTTAATTTTTATCATTTTCTATTAACCCAGTCAACTCAATAAATTCTGAAACACTAAGCTGCTCTGGTCGCTGCCCAAAGATAGTATTTGCTTTTAAATTATCGGAAAGATTGAAAATTTTTAAGCTATTACGTAATGTTTTTCGACGTTGCTGAAAACTAGTTTTTACTACTTTAAAGAATAAGGCCTCATCACATGGTAATTTGTAATCGTCTTTTCTGCGTAATAATAACACACCTGAATCTACTTTTGGTGGTGGATTAAAAACACTTGGCGGCACTGTAAATAGATACTCAGCATTGTAAAATGCTTGAGTTAATACAGAAAGAATGCCATAAACTTTTGAACCTTCTTTAGAACAAATTCGTTGTGCAACTTCCTTTTGAAACATTCCCGAAAACTCAGGGATTTGATGCCTCATAGCTAAGGTTTTAAAAACAATTTGAGACGATATGTTATATGGAAAATTGCCAATAACTGCAAAAGGCTCGCTATTAAAAATTTGGGTTAAATCGTATTTAAGGAAGTCCTTCTCATAGATTCTATTGGCTAGATTGAGATAGTTATTTTTAAGGTAGTCCACAGACTCGGTGTCGATTTCTATAACATGTGTGGTTGTATTTTTTTGAAGCAAATACTTAGTTAAAACACCCATACCAGGGCCAATCTCTAAAACATGGTCGTAATCTTTTAAAGATAAAGTATCTGCTATTTTTTTAGCAATATTTTCATCTTTTAAAAAGTGTTGTCCTAGGTGTTTTTTTGCTTTTACAGTCATTTAGTTGAAATTTACCGCATACTCATCAATGACTTCAAGCTCAGTTCTAAATGCGAGAGATTTGTCTGCAAATCGCTTTAATCCATCACCTCGCAATCGTTCTGCATCATTTGCATAATACGCGTCTAATGATTCTCTTGAAATAGCTTGGTATTGCACAGAATATGTTTGTCCTCCCATTTCTTCTTCCACTAAAACTTTAGTAAGCTTTGCTCCGGAGAATTTGCCGGTTGCAAGTACTTGAGGAATATGTTCTTTAATCCAAATTAGCCATTCATCATGGACAGAATCATCTACATTTATAGTAACGTTATATATTATCATGTTTACAAATTCTTTTTATAAAGTAAAAGCTTTTCATCGTTTTCAAATGGAGATACGATTGCTTGTTTTTCCATACCTAATTTTTCTAAAAGCCCTATTGAAGCTTTATTGTGAGGTAAAGTAATTGCACAAACTGTTGTAATTTTAAACTCTTTTTTTGCAAGTTCTAATATAGCACTTGAAGCTTCAAAACCATAACCTTTCCCATGATATTCTGGTAATAATGAAAACCCAATATCTATGTCTTCTAGAGTAGCTCTTTTTAATAGACCTGAGGTGCCGATAGACTTCGAATTTTCAGATTTTAATAGGATTTTGTAGTACCCAAATCCAAAATCTTCGTAGCATTTTAATTGATTGTTTTTAATATGATCTTTAGCTTCAGCAATAGTCTTTACATTTCGATCACCAATGTATTTTAACCAACCAGGTGAGTTCATTAACTCTAGAATAAATGGCGCGTCGTCGATAGTTATTTTTGATAAGATAAGTCTTTTGGTTTCAGAAATTATCATGGTTACTATTAGTTAATACTATCGCCACGCAGCATTCTAAACTTTTTCCGAGCCTCGACAAAGTAAATACTATCTTCATGTTCAAAAAGGATTTTTTCGTAGAGCGCTTTTGCTTCTTCTGGTTTTGCTAGATAATTGTTGTAAAGCTCAGCTAATGAATAATAGGCATCGTCTACTAAGATGTCCTCGCGATAATCACTAATTAATTTTTGATAGTTTGCCTCAGCCTTTTCGTATTGTTTTTGTTTTTCAAAAAGTTTTGCTTGAGCATATAAGGCTTCGTCAGTTATGGCTTCGCCGTTATGCTCAGTTAATACTTTATCAAGTAGTTTAATTGCTGGACTAATTTTATTCTGAAACGCCAGCAAATCTGCTTTTGCATAATATTTTAGAGCGGTTTGTGTTGAGTCGTCCCACTTGTTATCCGAGATTAATAATTTCAAATCAAGTGCATCATTAGCAATCAACTGCGAGGTAGCAGCTTTTAAGACCTTTAGTTGAGATTCTGCCCAATCAAAGTCACCTTTATAATAACTTGTTTTTGCAATTTTGAATGCTGCTTCTTGGGCAATGGTGCTATTTTTAAGATTAGCTTTTATTTGTGTGTAGAAAATTAGCGCTTCGTTAAACTTCTCTTGAAGCACTAAAATGTCAGCCAATTTTAATTTAACTAAAGCTTCTTGGTAAGGAGATATATCTAATTTGTAAGATTCTTTTAAAAATGCCGAAGCGGCTTCTGGCTTATTAAAGTGAAATGCTAAAAACTGAGCATAAGATAGTTGCAGTGGTAAGGTAGACTCAAATCTATTATAGGTTTCAAAGAGCGACAAATACTTTGAATTGATGTCCTCAAGTTCTTTTTTTGAAGCGTTTTCAGTTTCTATTTCTAGCAATGACTGATGAGCTAAAAGAATAATATCTTTTTCTTGTGTGGTTTCTAATATGTAGTTAAAAATAGTTGTTGCGGTCTCAGAATCATTATCATCTATTGCAGTCATCGCAAGATCAATAATTCTGTCTAAGCTTTCTAAATTTCTTTTGTAGAGTGCCTTTTCCTGAACAAAAGACTTAGTGTATTGTTTCTCTTGAACATATAGCCAACTCAACAATTCATACCAATAGGCATCCGGACTAGACTGAAGACGTTTTAACAAGAGCACTCTCAAAATCTTATTGTTTTCATTGTCCTTGTTTTCTGAGATAAATTGACTAAAGTTTCGCTTAATATTATTTAATGCAGTAGGTTTATAAGCCACATAGTCTATATAACTCGAGAACATGTTCTCTAAATCGCCTAAGTCACCGTAAATCCGTGCAAGTTGGGCACTGAAGTTTTTATCGGGTAAAAGTTCATTGGCTCGTGTATAACTTGTAATTGCTTGCGGCAAAAGAGAGTGTTTCTCAAAACGTTGCCCAACACCATACACATTATTAGGACGTTCCTCGATTGAACTAATGGCTTCATTATACAAGGCTTCTGCCTTGGCAATACTGTCCATTAATTGATAGTTGTAGCCAAGCTCAATAAGCATAACAGGAATTCGAGTTTTGACAATTCTATTTTCTAATACGTTTTGAGCATCAGAATACTGCTCAAGTTGTTGATGCGTATCTACTAAATAGTATAGATAATTGTATGAATAAGGTTTTTCTGCATGGAGTTTTTTGTATACAATTAACGCCTTTTTAAACTCACCGTTTTTGTAGTAATTGTTAGCTAGGTCTAACTGGGTTCTATCAATAGTTTGAGAACCTACATGAGCAAAACCTAAAAAGGCTAAATAAAATAGTGTGAGTTTTAGATACTTCATAAGTGGTAAATATAACAAATGAGGCCATTACTTATTGTAAATAGTATCATAAAAAATGCCCAACAATTGTTGGGCATTTAGGTCAATATGTATCGTTGCATTAATCTATTTTATCAAAACCAGTATAAGGTATTAATATATCAGGAACGTTAATACCATCTTCAGTTTGGTAGTTTTCAAGTATGCTTGCTAAAATTCTTGGTAATGCAAGAGCACTACCGTTTAGTGTATGCGCTAATTGATTTTTACCTTCTCCATTTTTAAAACGCAGCTTTAATCGATTAGACTGGAACGTTTCAAAATTAGACACTGATGACACTTCTAACCAACGTTCTTGCGCCGCTGAAAATACCTCAAAATCATAAGTTAATGCTGAGGCAAATGTTAAGTCCCCGCCACAAAGTCTTAAAATACGATAAGGTAATTTTAGCTCTTTTAAAATATTTTGCACATGACCAACCATTCCATCTAATGCCTCATAAGATTTTGAAGGATGCTCTACCCTTATAATTTCGACCTTGTCAAATTGATGTAAACGATTAAGACCTCTAACATGTGCACCATAACTACCAGCTTCACGTCTAAAACAAGGTGTGTAGCCAGTCACTCCAATTGGCAACTCATTTTCATTAAGAATTACATCTCTAAAAATATTGGTTCCAGGTACTTCGGCAGTTGGTATTAGGTATAAGTTGTCACCTGTAACATGGTACATTTGTCCTTCTTTATCTGGTAGTTGACCTGTTCCAAATCCTGACGCTTCATTTACCAAATGAGGTAACTGATATTCGGTATATCCGGCTGAGGTATTTTTGTCTAAAAAGTATGCAATTAAGGCACGTTGTAATCGCGCACCTTTACCTTTGTATACAGGAAAACCAGCACCAGTTATTTTATTACCTAGCTCAAAATCTATAAGGTCATATTTTTTAGCTAATTCCCAATGAGGTAACGCATCTTTATGTAATGTAGGAATTTCTCCTTCACGTAAAGTTTCTAAATTATCCTCATCAGAATTCCCCTTTGGCACAAGTGGATTTGGCACATTAGGAATTTTGTATAACTCTATTTTTAATCCTTCAGCCTTTTCGCTAAGTCCTTCCTCTAGTGTTTTTATAGTTTCCTTTAATTCAGATGTCTTTGACTTAAGGGTATTCGCTTTTTCGACCTCTCCAGATTTGAAAAGGTTACCAATTTCTTTAGATATGGTATTCATTTCAGCTTTTGCAGAATCTAACTTGGTTTGTAACTGACGGCGTTCCTCGTCAAAAGTTAAAACGTTTTCAATTAGTGCTTTAGAGTCTAGGTTTCTAATAGCCAGACGTTTAATAATCTCTTCCTTATGTTCTCTGATGTAAGAAACTTGTAACATTGTTACTCTTTATTACTCGATAATCGAGATTAAAATGCTTAAAATCTTATCTCGAAATCAAAAATTATTTTTCTACAAACACCTTGTACGCATAGGTTAAGGTGGTTACTGCAATATGCAGTTGATATTCCAAAGGGCAAAAGTAAAAAGATTTTATGGCTAGAGAAATAAAATGAATTCTATTTTGAGGGTAACAGCCAATCATTGTGTTCAAAGTAATTCCAATCTACTTTAGCTAAATCCACTTCAGGATTTATAAAACGTTTTAAAGGTTTACCATTAACACTTACATAACAAGTTGCATAGATTGAGATATTTTTACCTTCTTCATCAAATTGTTTCTTAAGGCGCTGTACAAATTGCCAAATGAAATCGGGTTTTGTACTTAAATGTCGTCGTTGTTTGGCGGTTAGATAATCGCTAAGTTTTATAGGAATAAATTGATTTGAGTCATTATCTACCACTTTAAATCGAATACTTCCACTTTTAGCTCTAAGCATCATACGCCAAGATAGGCGATGACCTTCTTCGGTCCAAAGTACATTATCGGTAATAAAATGATGCCGTAGCGGAAGTGCAATTTGAATGAGAAAATATACCCCAAAGGTCACCTTTAAAATGTTACTATAGCTGGGCGTAATTACGTCACCCTCTGTATAAAGCGCTTTCTTTTTAAGAAAAATGTTTCTAATGGTTTTAGCATCGAAAAAGAAGAGGCAAAACGCTAATGACAGGTAAGGAAATATACCTATATGAAATATAAATGAGTTAAAAAGATGAAAGAATATAGAAGCGAAAAACATCAATTTCCGGGTTGGCTTAAATAGTAAAAGTGGAATAACTAACCCGTCGAATAAAATCCCTGAGTATGCAATGAAATAGTGAAGGCTGCTGTTTTGAAGCAACTCACCAACTATTGGGAAATGAGATTTGCTTTGCATCAACAATTTTATAACCGAAGCATCGAGCCAATCTGGATAAATCTTTGCAATAGACGCATAAGTATAAACAATTAATAATTGTAAAATAAACACCCAGCGACACCAATTGGGCATAGATATACTTTTTATTTTGGGATTTAACTTTGCATCTAATGATGCGTATCTATTGGCAGGCAATAGAACCATTATAAAACTGAGTAGAAAAAGTAAATAATAATGATTATTGTACGATGTTTTTTGCATGAAGTACGTTGCACTCCACATTATAGCAAAACCTAATACGCCTAATCTGTATTTGTACCCAAGCATAATTAAAAGGCCAAAAACACCCATTACAACATAATAAGCATACATCCAATTACCGGGAAGTGGTTGTAGCCATTCGAACCCTAAAAATGTGAATGTGAATTCTGGCTCTATTAAAGTTTTTTTCACCCAACCAGTAAAGATTGCACCTACAGATTCTAAAAAACAGAGTAACCCAAAAATTATCCTAAAAACAACTAAAGAGGAGTTGTCAATTTGCTTGTACAGGAATGCGTTAATCATTGGGAATAAATGTAATTTAAAGACACCTTTTTATCCTCTGCTAATTGCTTTTTAAGAGTATCTATAGAATCAAATTTTTGCTCATCTCTTAACCTAATAAGTATTTCGATTACAATTTGTTCTCCATAGATATCTTTGTCAAATTCAAAAAAATGAACTTCTATGGTGCGTGATTTATTGTTTACTGTTGGATTATAACCAATATTCATCATGCCGTAAAAAGTTGCGTTATCAATCACCGTCTTTACAACATATACACCATCTTTAGGCACTAGTTTATAATCTTCTTCGATGTAAATATTAGCCGTTGGGAAGTTGATAGTACGCCCTAACTTTTGCCCTTTAATTACTTTACCAGTCAAAAAATAATTATATCCTAAGTATTTATTGGCTAGAGCAACATCACCATTATTGAGAGCATTTCTAATTTTTGTAGAGCTTACTGTAACCTCATCTACATCTTTAGCCGAGATTTCTTCAATTCCAAATTTAAATTCTTTGGCAAACTGTTTTAAATCTTCAATATTAGCACTTCTGTTTTTCCCGAAGTGATGGTCATAACCAATAACAATTTTTTTAGCATTTAGCTCATTAATCAAAATTTCTTCTACATAATCTCTAGCCGACATATTTGCAAATTCTCTTGTAAAGGTTTTCACACAAACTAGCTTAATACCAAATTTTTCTAATAAAAATTTTCGTTCCTCAATTGTGCTGAGCATTTTAAAAGGTTGATTGGGGTTTAAGATCATCCTAGGATGCGGAAAAAATGTTAAAACACAAGGGATTAAATTTTTTTCAGTGGCTATTTTGGACACTTTAGATAAAATTTTTTGATGTCCAATATGTACACCATCAAATGTTCCAATAGTTAAAATTTTAGAAAAACAACCTGTATTTTTTGACATTGAAAGAAATATTCGGGTTTTGTTAAGAAAATGTAAAAAAAAAGTATAAATTTGGTGCTAATTTAATAATCTTAACTAACCGTAAATTTATTTAATTAATCCATGAGAATAAAACTACACTTAAAATTCTTATCAAAACATTTTAAATCTTTTTTTAACACATCATTAAAAGGCGTGTTTCTTTCGGCTAATTCATTGTAGTTTATGACGGCTGATTATATCAAAATATACATTAATTAAACTCACTTCAAATGAAAAGAAAATTTTACTTTTTGGTAGCTGCGTTTTTCATGATTTCTGTATCATTGGTTGCACAAGAGCGTACTTGTGCGGCTGCAGAAAATCTTGAATTGCAATTACAACAAAATCCTGGTCAGGCTGAAACCCTGTCGAGGTTAGAGGAGCTTACAAGACAACGTGCAACAAATCCAAGCATTCAACGAAATGCTAATGTTTTGTATATTCCTTGTGTTGTGCACGTAGTGTACAATACTGATGCTCAAAATATCAGTGATGCCCAAATTCAATCTCAAATCGATGTTATCAATAAGGATTTTAGAGGCCTTAACGTTGAGTTCGATAATATCCAACAGAATATTTGGCCACAAGCGGCTGATATGGAGATTGAGTTTTACTTAGCTCAAGTTGATCCTGACGGCAATCCTACAAATGGTATTACTCGAACGCAAACTAGCATTAGCTCTTTTGGTTTTGAGGAAACTATGAAAAGTACTGCGGATGGTGGTCAAGATCCATGGGATACGAGTCTTTATTTTAACTTCTGGACTGTAAACTTTTCAGGAGGACTTTTAGGATTTGCTCAATTTCCAGGTGGTTCTCCAGATACAGACGGCATCGTAATGGGTTATAACTTTTTTGGATCATCTGATGATGATGATGGAAGTTTTGTTTTATCTGCACCGTTTGATAAAGGTCGAACAACAACACATGAAATTGGTCACTTCTTAAATTTAAGACATATTTGGGGAGATGGGCCTTGTGGACAAGATGATTTTGTTGCAGATACGCCAGAATCTGACGCTTCTAATGGCGGATGTCAAGCAGGCTCAATGTCATGTGGCTCGGTTGACATGGTTGAAAATTATATGGATTACAGTGATGATGCCTGTATGGGATTATTTACAGAGGGTCAAAAGAACAGAATGCGAGCAACGCTTGAACCAGGAGGTCCGAGAGATGCTTTAGTTCAACCACCATTTCCGTTTCTATTAGCGGTAAATGCAGGTAGTCAAGATCAAGATGTGTGTACTACAGATGATGCCACAATTGACTTTACTTACAACTTAAATGATCCAGATTTTGCAGATACAAGTTCTGTTACATTTTCTGCTTCAGGATTACCAGCAGGAGCAACAGCAACATTTAGTCCTACATCGCCTTCAGCTGATGGAGATGTTATAACACTAACCATAAGCAATCTAGGTGGGGCTGTAGTAGACACATATGCGATTACTATCGAAGCTACTGATGGTAATGACGTTGTTCCAACAGCGACGTCATTAAGCGTTTTTAATGCAACATTTGCAACACTTACTGCGGTTACTCCGGCAGATGGATCTATTGATGCTAATCCTAATGCAACAATTGAATGGACTGAAGATAACAACGCCGATAATTATGAGGTAGATGTTGCAACTGATTCAGGTTTCACTAACATAGTTGCTGCTGGTGTAGTAGATCGTCCAGAGTTTGAAGCAATGTTAATGTCTAATACTCAATATTTCTGGAGAGTTAGAGCTGTGAATGACTGTGGAATTGGGAACTACGCAGAAGCTAGTTTTACTACTGGTAATGTTCAATGTGAGGTCTTTAATTCTACTGGAGCGCCAGTTCCAATTCCAGATGCTGTATTTTTTGGAGGACCAGGGGATCCAGTATCTTCTGCAATTCAAGTGACTGAATTGATTGAAATTAACGATGTTAATGTAACAATAAATGTGTCTCATACTTGGGGTGATGACTTAATTATAACACTTACAAGCCCAAGTGGAACAAATGTAGTGCTAAGTAATAGAAATGGAGGTCAAGGTTCTTCTTATGTTAATACCATATTTGATAGCGATGCTCCAGACCCAATAAGTTCTGGTTCAGGAACTTTTACAGGAACATTTGCACCTGACGGAGATTTATCGATTTTAAACGGTGAAACATCACCTGGTGAATGGCTATTAACAGCACAAGATTTTGTTAGTGGTGATACAGGAGCAATAGATAGTTGGTCAATTGAAGTATGTGGAATTCCACTGCCAGATGTAGATGGAGATTTAGTTGCAGATGCTGATGATAACTGTCCGGATACACCAAACACAGATCAATCTGATGTAGATGGAGACGGCCTGGGAGATGTTTGTGATGAGGATATAGATAATGATGGTGTGTTGAATGATGATGATAATTGTCCAAGTACAGCTAATGCAGACCAAGCAGATTTAGATAATAATGGTATTGGTGAAGCCTGTGATGAAATATGTAATTTTGGTAGAGCTGAGGACTTACCTATTACAATACTTGAAGAACAAGACGAACCACAGGTATATTTTACAGAGTTATTCATTGAAGATAATTTTATAATAGAGGATATTAATGTTCAAGTCGATATTACGCATTCTTGGAATAGTGATTTAAGAATTGCATTAATAGAACCTAGTGGAGCAGATTTTATTTGGCTGTCTTTCGAAAATGGTGGTTCTTCTGATAATTACACAGGTACAGTATTTGATGATGACGCAACAGAACCGATAGCTAGTGGCACAGGACCATTTAGTGGTGTATTTGCACCTGATGAACCATTATCAACTTTCAATGGAACATTCTCAAGAGGTACATGGACATTGGCAGTAGTTGATATGGTGGATGCAGATGGTGGTTCGATAAATGATTTTACTATTGAAATATGTGGACTTAGAGATTTAACTGATTATGATGGTGATGGAGTTTTAAATGAAGACGACAATTGTTTATTAGTATACAATCCAGATCAAGCTGATAATGATGGCGATGGCGATGGCGATTTGTGTGACCCAGATGATGATAATGATGGAGTGCTCGACGAAGATGATAACTGTCAATTTGTAGCAAATGCCGACCAAGCTGATAATGATGGTGATGGAGAAGGTGATGCATGTGATCCTGATGATGATAATGATGGTATCTTAGATGTTAATGATAACTGTCAATTTACAGTTAACTCTGACCAAGTAGATGTTGATTTCAATGGTATTGGTGATGTTTGTGACAATATTTTTGCCAATGATGTTCTTTCACCAAATGGAGATTCTATTAATGATACATGGGAGATAAGAAGTATTGAAAGATTCCCAGGTACAGTTGTTACTGTTTTCAATAGATGGGGTAATGAAGTTTTCAAATCTTCAAATTACCAAAATGATTGGGGAGGAACAGGACCTGGTGGAAATGTTTTACCAGCTGGAGCATATTATTTTATTTTAGATCAAGGTGGTACTGGCGATACGATTATTACTGGATGGATGGCAATAATTTTCTAGTAGGCTTAAAAATTAATTTAAATCAATACAATGAATTTTCTTAAAAACTCAATAAAAATAGGTGCTCTGTTGTTCTTTGGAATTACTTTCGCTCAACAACAGCCAAATTATGCACTATATAGATACACAATGAACGCTATCAACCCTGCATATGCAGGGGCTGATGGTGTGTCAAGACTAACAGCAAATTTTAGATCTCAATGGGTGAGTGTTGAAGATGCACCTGAAACACAAACTCTGTTTTATGAAACGTCTTTAAATGATAAAGTAGGTTTAGGTTTAAGCATCATTAACGACGATGTTTTCGCAAACCAGAATACGATTTTTACAATTGATTTTTCATATAAACTACAATTGAGTGAGACCACTGATTTATTTCTTGGATTAAAAGGTGGAGGAAGCATCTATAATTTTATCTCAAGTGACTTAGCTCAAACCGCTTTCCCAGTTGATCCTGCAATCAATACTATTGATAATGGATTTAGACCAATAGTTGGAGCAGGAGCATACTTAGTACATGACAAGTACTTTTTATCATTTTCAATTCCCTCAATACTATTAGATGAAAGAGTTGATTTTAATAATACAGGTTTAGTTACCACCGTAAATGAAAAAACGCATTTTTACTTATCAGGTGGTTATAACTTTGATTTATCTAGTGATTGGGAATTTAGACCTTCAGCAATGGTTAGAGCCGTTAGCGGATCTCCGGTTTCTGCTGATTTAACTGCCGCATTTAGATATAATCAACGATTTGAAGTGGCACCTATGTATAGAACTGATGGAGGATGGGCAGGAACAATGCTTTTAAATTTATCTGACTGGATGGATTTAGGTTATGCTTATGAAGGATCTTCTCGAGAAGTTTTAAATAACACAAATGATGGAACTCACGAAATTTTAGTTCGTTTTACATTTGGAAATAAAAATAATGATGATGACGATTCTGAAGAATAATAATCAGATTATATAAGTATAGAAAAGCCTTTCAGTTACGAAAGGCTTTTTTATTTTCCGTTATAATTATTCATTGTTTCTTTGATGCCTGAAAGTGCAAATGAATTGATAGCATTAATACTCAACTTTAACCTTTCGTTTAAAGCTTCGAGCTCTTCTTCAGACCATTTACCTAAAACATAATCTATTTGTCGACCTTTAGAAAAGTTGTTGCTTATACCAAATCGAAACCTATTGTAGTTTGTAGTTTGTAATTTGTCTTGAGTATCTTTTAATCCATTATGTCCGCCATCACTTCCTTTAGATTTTAAGCGTATGGTGCCAAATGGTAAATTAAGATCATCTGTAATTACCAAAAGATTTTCTATTGGTATTTTTTCTTTGGTTAGCCAATATTTTATTGCCTTGCCGCTTAGATTCATATAAGTGCTAGGCTTTAGAAACAACAGACTTCTTCCTTTAATTTTATATGTAGCTATGTCACCAAGTTTAGCTGTATTGAAAGTAAAATCATTATTCTTAGCATAAGCATCTAATATTTTAAATCCAATATTGTGTCTTGTGCTTTCGTATTTTTCTCCAATATTACCTAAACCAACTATTAAAAATTTTTTCATTGGGTCAATCTTTTCTTTGGCCTTAAAAAGGTTAATGAGCCATTTAATCATATAGTTTTTTTAAAAAATAAAAAGCATCCTGCTTATCAGGATGCTTTTCAAGATATAAAACTTAAATTAATTTTTAAGCTTCAGCTGCTGGAGCTTCAGTAGCACCTTCAGCTGCAGGAGTTGTTTCTTCTTCTTCTTCTTCTTCCTCTTCTTCAACATTCATAGAAGCTCTAGAACGTCTTACCTGGCAAACAACTGTATTGTCTGGATGAAGAAATTTATAAGCATCATTTTCTAAAGCAGTGATGTATAATTTACTTCCAATTTTAAGAGGTGTAATATCAGCTTCTATAAAATCTGGTAGATTTTGTGGTAAAGCTTTCACTCTTAATTTACGTTGATTTCTTCTTAAAACACCACCATTTAATACACCTTTTGATGTACCAATAACATGAACTGGAATATTCATTGATATTTCCTTGTCTTCAAATATTTGGTAGAAGTCTATGTGAAGAATTCTATCTGTCACAGGATGAAACTGAATATCTTGCATGATAGCATTATAAGTTTCTCCATTATCTAAGGCAATCACAACTGTATGCGCGTCTGGAGTGTATACAAGTTTTGAAAATGCCAATTCTGGTGCAGAGAAATGCAATGGCTTATCACCTCCGTATACTACGCAAGGAACCTGACCAGCATTACGTAAGGCTTTAGTTGACGTTTTGCCCACGCTTTCTCTTTGAGATCCATTAATTGTAATTGATTTCATTTTAAAAATTTAATGTATTATTTAATTACCTCATTTTGAGGGCTGCAAATGTAAATAATAAATTAAAATTCTGAAATTATATAAACTCTTTTTTTGATATATTTTCAGTTAAAGCATGTGCTAAACACAATTACATCACAAATTTTGAACTAATTGATTTGTTTTGATGTACATTTTGCATGACTTCAGCAAATAGATTAGCACAACTCAAAACACGAATTTTACTACTTTCTTGTTTTAACGGAATTGTATCTGTAACTATAAGCTCTTCAAGTTTCGAATTTTCTAGTCTTTCATAAGCACTCCCAGAAAGAATAGGATGAGTACATATTGCTCTTACACTCAAAGCACCACGTTCTATCATAACATCTGCAGCTTTGGTAAGGGTTCCTGCGGTATCAACCATGTCATCTACTAAAACTACATTTTTGCCTGTAACATCGCCAATAAGCTCCATATGCGAAATTACATTGGCCTTTGCTCGTTGTTTATAGCAAATGACAACATCACTTTCTAATGCTTTAGAATAAGCATAAGCTCTTTTAGAACCGCCCATATCTGGTGATGCGATGGTTAAATTATCTAGATTTAAAGATTTTAAATACGGTAGGAAAATGGTAGAAGCAAATAAATGGTCCACGGGTTTTTCAAAAAAGCCTTGAATCTGATCGGCATGCAAGTCCATGGTTATAATACGCGTAGCTCCTGCAGCTTCTAGCATTTTAGCAACTAACTTAGCGGCAATAGGAACTCTTGGCTTATCTTTTCGATCTTGTCTTGCCCATCCAAAGTAAGGCAAAACAGCTGTTATATGTCTAGCAGAAGCTCTTTTGGCAGCATCAATCATTAGTAGCATTTCCATGAGATTTTCTGGACCAGGATGCGTAGAACCAATGATAAAAATTCTTGTTCCTCTTATAGACTCTTCGTAAGAAGGTTGAAACTCACCATCACTATATCTGGAAGTAATAACATTGCCAAGTTTTGCACCATAAGCGTTTGCTATTTTTTCAGCTAAATATTTGCTTTGACTACATGTAAAAATTTTTGCTTCAGTTGCTTCGTAAGGCATGATTATTAGTGAATTATAAAGTTAGTCGATGTTGAATTTATTTGAGCCAAATTTAGAAAAATATTTGCCTAGCTAAAAACATAAATAGGAGTATTTTTCATTGATTCACAGAAATAATTTTCTATTTTTGCACCCCAATTTATTGTCTGTTAGACAAGCTCAAGTGGCGGAATTGGTAGACGCGCTGGATTCAAAATCCAGTTTCTTCGGAAGTGTGGGTTCGATTCCCACCTTGAGTACTTATAAGGCAAATCAAATTTTTAAGATTTGCCTTTTTTTTGGTTCTAATCCAAATCTACATAAGTGTTAAAGTTAACATATCCACATTCTAAAGAGTAACTCCAAACATTTATTACTCTATGTCTACACTTATTACATTGCTTTAGTTTTCATTATCGGGTATTAATACTTTAAACTCAAATAATAGGTATCGATATGAAATTTGAACGCGACAATATTAGATTTACATGGAGAATCTCAATATATTATTGGGAGATAGCAGTTATAGTGGCTGTATTTACATTTATAACGGTCATAGTACTTTAAACGCTCTCTTCTCAACCGTTAGATGTATTCAACTGCAATTTAAGTAAACAAAACATTTTTATGTTTTGTATAAAATTGTAGGCTAACTAAAACTAACATGTATTGCAACTTAAGAGCTCTAGTTAATTAATTTAAACTACTCTAATGTAGCCCATATGAATTTGACGTATTCATTAGTTTGCTTAAAGGTTACTATTTTAGTCTTAAACAGGGAGAATTGACAACAGTTAAATTTACCTTTTTTGATTATATTAGCTTTTGCTATGAAAAGCCTGTCACTACAAATTATTGCTATTTTCTTTTTCACTCTGAATACTGCTGTATGTCAAGTGTTTTCTGATATAACTGAATCTATTGGAATTAGTCCTGTAAGCGCCATGACAGACACATTTGGAAGTGGTGCTTCTATTGTAGATTTTGATAATGACGGCGATTTAGACTTTTTTATAGGTACTGAGTTTGGATTAACTAATCGAATCTATGAAAATCTTGGCAATGGACAATTTTCAGAGGTGGCCCAATCGTTAGGAATAACATCTACATATAGAAATCGCGCAGCACTTTGGTTTGATTATAATGGGGATGAATTATATGATATTGTATTGGTAGGAGATTGTAGAGGTTTTGATAATAGTTGTGTAGATAGAGCGGATATAACTTTATATAAGCAACTCGCTAATGGAAATTTTGAACAGGTCAATAACAGTGGTCTTGATTTTGGTGAAAAATACAGCTTACCTAATGTACGTGAAGTTATGTTGATTGGCGGTATTGCTGCTGGCGACATAAATAATGATGGGTGGCTAGATTTATTGGTTACTGCTTGGAACAATAGTGTTGATGGTGCAGAAATGACAATGTTTTTAAATAATAATGGTGTTAGTTTCACGGATATTACCGATATAAGCTTTCCTAATCACAATGACGTATCGAGATTTCAACCCATTTTCCATGATTTTGATAATGATGGATTAATAGATATTTATATAAGCATAGATTTCACAGCCAATGAGTTTTGGCATAATCAAGGAAATAATGTGTTTGAAGAAATTGGAGGCGATATAGGATGTGCAAATGCGTTTAATGAAATGGGTTTAACATTAGGTGATTATGATAATGACGGCGATTTTGATATGTATGCTACAAACATTACAAGATTAGACCCAACAGATGGTAGTGAAAGACATAATATTTTATTAAAAAATGATTGGGTCCAGAACAATAGTCTAGGATTTAGCGAAGAATCAGATATTTTGGGAATTGACCAAAGTGGATGGGATTGGGGCACTACTTTTTTTGATGCTAATAATGATGGTTGGTTAGATTTGGCTACAACAAATGGTTATGATCTCGAAGGCTGGTCGCCTGATCAATCAAAACTTTGGTTAAGTGTAGAAGGGTTAACGTTTTCTGATATTTCAAGCACTTCTGGATTTAATGATTATGAGATGGCTGCATCATTAGTGGCGTTTGATATGGAAAGAGATGGCGATTTAGATTTACTCCAAACTATTAAAGTGAGAGGTAATAATTTGATACCATTAAGACTATTACAAAATAATTACTCATCTACTACTAATGCTAACAATTACCTAGTGATAAAACCAAGAATGAATGGGAATAACCATTATGCCATAGGCGCAGTAGTTAAAATTGATTATGACAATGGAACAACAGGCATGCGCTTAATAACTGCAGGCACAAGTTTTTTTGGGCAAGAACCTGCAGAGGCATTTTTTGGTTTAGCAGACAATACATCTGTTGATGAAGTGCGTATTGAATGGCCAGATAATACGGTCACTTTAGTGAATGATGTTGACGCAAATCAAGTAGTAACAATCACAAATGATAATGCACTTAGTACTAATGAAGATGTATTAGAAGCCATATCAATATTTCCTAACCCTGCTGAAGATTTTATAGAAGTATCAACTAATGTGGATGTTCGAAGTGTTCAGATTCATAACCTACTTGGTCAAAAAATAACAACGAAAGAATCAGATACGAATAAGCTTAATATTTCTTTCTTAAAACCTGGAGTCTATTTCTTAAAAGTCACTGTAAAAGATAATTCGGTGAGCCAAATAATTCGTTTTGTAAAAAAATAGAATTAATTTAAACCCCAAATTCAAATTCCCCCATATTATGAACGAGTTTTGGTTTAATGTAAAATACGGAATTAATCATGTTTTAGACATTAATGGTTATGATCATGTTTTATTCTTAATGGTTTTAGCGGTTCCATATATTTTTAAAGATTGGAAACGCGTCTTACTCTTAGTATCGTTGTTTACAATTGGTCATACGCTTTCATTAGTTTTAGCGGCATACGATGTAGTTTCTGTCAATGGCAAACTAGTTGAATTTTTGATTCCTGTGACAATACTCATAGCTGCAGTTTATAATGTTTTTACTGCTGGGAAAAATGATAAGAACAAGCGAATAGGGTTGCTATTTTTCGCAGCTTTATTTTTTGGATTAATACATGGGTTAGGTTTTGCCAGAGAATTCGCCATGGTTTTTGGTGACGCAAATAATAAGGTTTTGGCCTTATTAGAGTTTGCTTTAGGAATTGAAATTGCTCAAATTATTATTGTATTTCTTGTTTTATTTTTTGGGTTTCTTTTTCAAACTATCTTCCGTTTTTCAAGACGCGACTGGGTAATGGTTTTGTCTTCTATAGTAATTGGCTTAGTTATACCTATTCTTGTTTCAAATAATATATTTTAAATACATAAAGTTTTATAAAACTTTAACTGAGAGACCATTGGTTATAAAATACTAAGCGACTATATTCGTTAACTACAAATAGTATAATCTTATGTAATGGCCAAAGACGCAAAACAACTTCGTTATGACAAAGCTTACCTACGCATGGCAAAAGAATGGGGTAAACTATCTCATTGTAAACGAAAACAGGTTGGAGCCATTATCGTAAAAGACCGAATGATTATTTCAGACGGTTATAATGGTACACCTACTGGTTTTGAAAATTATTGTGAAGATGATGAGGGTTATACAAAATGGTATGTATTACATGCTGAAGCAAACGCAATTTTAAAAGTTGCTGCATCAACCCAATCATGCACGGGAGCGACCTTATATATTACACTTTCTCCATGTAAAGAATGCAGTAAGTTAATTCATCAATCAGGAATCGTAAGAGTTGTTTATTCACAAGCTTACAAGGACGATTCCGGATTAAGATTTTTAGAAAAAGCAGGTGTTAAACTAGATTATATAAATGAATTAACCATATAATATGTCTAAATCAAAAAAGTTCATACCATTAATAGTAGGCATTGCAGCAGCAATGGGTGTTTTTATTGGTGGTAAGTTGAATTTTTCCGATACTTCAGACCGACTGTTCACCACAAATAGTAAAAAAGATAAGCTTAATCGACTTATAGACTATATCGATTATGAATATGTTGAAGAGATTAATACAGATAGTATAGTCGATGTTACAGTAAATGGTATTCTAGATAATTTAGACCCGCATTCAACTTATATTCCAAAAAAAGATTTGGAACAAGTCACCGAAAATATGCGTGGTGATTTTGTAGGTATTGGTATTAACTATTACCCCTATAAAGATACATTAGCGGTTATTAGACCAACAGAAGGTGGACCCAGCAGACGAGCAGGCATTAAGGGTGGAGATCGTATTATAATGGCCGATGGAGATACTATAATAGGCGATAAGTTTGACACAGATTTAATAAGCAAAAAATTAAAAGGTAAAAAGGGAACAAGAGTTAAACTAAAAGTGTATAGACCAGAAACTAAAGAGTTTCTAGATGTCATTGTAAAACGCAACGATATACCAATTAAGAGTGTTGATGCCGCTTATATGTTAACTAACAATCTTGGTTATATAAAAATTAATCGATTTGCTGAATCTACTTACAAAGAATTTAAAAGAGCTCTTAATCAATTACAAGAAAGAGGCGCTACTAAATTAGCACTTGATTTAAGGGACAATCCAGGTGGGTTTTTAGGTATTGCTGAGCGTATTGCCGATGAGTTTTTGGAAGATGATAAACTCATATTATTTACTAAAAACAAAAAAGGAAGGCGTGAAAACACCTATGCTACTAGTAGAGGTGATTTCGAAGAAGGCGATGTGTATATTTTAATTAATGAAAGTTCTGCTTCGGCCAGTGAGGTCATTGCAGGTGCATTGCAGGATAACGATAAAGGTGTTATAGTAGGTAGGCGATCATATGGTAAAGGATTAGTACAGCGTGAAATGGCTCTTGGCGATGGCAGTGCTGTAAGGCTAACGGTTTCAAGATATTATACACCTACCGGTAGATCCATTCAAAAACCTTACAGTAACGGAAAAAACAAAGCTTACTTTAATGATTACTATAAACGATTGAGAAGCGGTGAACTTGTAGATTCTGAAAATATACAAATAGATGACTCACTAAAGTTTGTGACGCCTGATGGGAAAATAGTCTATGGTGGCGGCGGAATTATCCCTGATATTTTTGTGCCGATAGATCGTTCTTATGAGAATGAAACCATAAACTACCTAAGACGATCTGGACATTTTGGCTATTTTGTTTTTGAAGAACTAGATAAAAATAGAGCAATCTATAATGGTGTTTCGAAAAGGGATTTTATTGAAAACTTTACAGTAAGTGATGATATTGTAGTGCGTTTTCAAGATTATGTAAACAAAGTTGAACGAACCAAAATTAGCTTTGTAGCATTAAATGAAGTTGTTAAACGTCTTATTAAAGCAACATTGGCTAGGCAACTTTATGATGATAATGCCTTTGAAGAAATCGTTAATAGAGATGATATCATGATAGATGAGGTTATTTTATTAAGCCAGGAGAATTATCAGGACTAAATTTTATCATGCACTTTAGCGTGTTTTCCATTATTCCATAGTGTCAAAATATCGGTTGCTACATGGGCTCCACTTCCACTTGCTATAGCAAATTGACTTCGCCATCCAGCAAGAGTACCGGCCACATAAAGATTCTCAATAATACGATGATCTGTATTTCGTAACCAAATTCTATTTTTTTCTTTAGCAGCCCTTGGATGAGATTCAATATAATTCTCAAGACCACGTATTGTAATTAGATCGGTATATCCAACAGCAATAACTACTATAGTGCTTTGATAGGTTGCTTTGTTGGTTTCGACTTCAAAAAAATCACCTATTTTTTTTACTGCCTTAACCTTCTCTTTAACAATTTGTTGTACATGAGGATATAAGTCATTAAGCTGTTTTTTGCCTTGCTCTAAAATATCTTTCCCTAAAGTCCCAGGAGCTAGACCTAGTACATTATTAAATAATGCATTTTGCAGGTGAGACGTTTTTTGATGCGTAATGAGTCCTATAACTTTATCGCTAGCAAACGCTTTAGGTTTTGCAGAACCAAGTACAAGTGCACAAGACATACCTGCTGCACCAGCTCCAATAATTAGTGCGTCAAAACTCATTTTTTACCCTTTTGGAGACGTTCTATTTTTTTCGAAATTCTTAAAATCTGAAGTAATACTAATGCACATAATGCTGCGATAATTGTGATGATTGCAGTAAAGCTGTCACCTACAAAAAGCGCATCAAAATTCAGTTTTGTCGCATTATAAATTATGAGGGCAATTGCAATAACTGAAGCAATGGGTATGTAAAATTTCATTTATTAAATATTTTAAAAAAACTATTAATCAGTTAGAAACCAAAATGGTTTAGGCATTAATAGTTTTCATTAATGCCCATTATGGGCTTTCATAAGCTAAACTAATAAGGCTTTTATATTAGCAGTAAATAACTTCACGGCGATTGCTAATAGTATAACACCAAATACTTTTCGGATTATCCTAATTCCATTTGGGCCTATTAAGCGTTCAATTCGTGAGGATGTCTTTAGCACTATAAAAATAACAAGAACATTTACAATTACCGCACAAATAATATTCTCTAAGGCAAATTCTGCTCTTAACGATAAAAGTGTTGTTAAACTACCGGGACCTGCAATTAAAGGGAATGCTAATGGAAAAACTGATGCCGTTATGGCGTTACTTTCTTCTTCCTTGTATAGCGTAATGCCAAGTATCATTTCTAAGGCGATAAAAAATAAAATAAAAGCACCGGCAACTGCGAATGAATTGACGTCAACACCTATAAAGCTCAACAAGCGTTCCCCAACAAATAAGAACACAATCATTATTACACCAGCGATAAGTGATGCTTTTTCGCTTTGAATATGACCAACTTTTTTTCGTAAATCAATTATAATAGGAATGTTTCCAATAATATCTATTACCGCAAATAAAACCATAAAAGCAGTAAAGATTTCCTTAAAATTTAGCTCCATGATAGTTAGGTTTAATTTTCGCCGCAAAGGTGCGATTAAATTATTGATTTTCAATATTAATTTACAATAAACTATCGAGATATAATCCAGAAATAGAAGTGATAATAAGATGTGTTTCAATCGTAATTATCGATTAAAGTTTAATTATTTTTACACCATGTTTCAGTTAGGCAAAACAATAGTTTCAGAGGATATAATAGAAAAGGACTTTGTGTGTAATCTTTCAGCTTGCAAAGGTGCCTGCTGTATTGATGGCGATGCTGGTGCACCCCTTGATAAAGAAGAAGTAGAAATACTAGAAGAGATATACCCAAAAGTAAAGCCTTTTCTTCGTAAAGAAGGTATTGAGGCTATTGAGCAACAAGGGACATCTATAACCACAGTCTTTGGCGATTTAGAAACACCATTAATTAATGGTGCTGATTGCGCTTATGTAATTTTTGACGATAAAAAGACCGCACTTTGTGGTATTGAAGAAGCTTATAACCAAGGTGAAATAGATTGGAAAAAACCTGTGTCATGCCATTTGTATCCGGTTAGAGTTAAAGCATATTCAGAATTCTCTGCTGTTAATTACGATAAATGGGAAATTTGTGATGACGCATGCACTTTAGGGAAAGAACTTCAAGTACCAATCTATAAATTTGTAAAAGAAGCACTTATAAGAAAGTTTGGCGAAGACTGGTATGCTGAATTAGAAAAAGTAGCAAAAACTAAACACCCATAACAAAAAACGAGCCTATTGAAAATAGGCTCGTTAATTAATAGAGAGTTGATTAATTATCCCTCACAACTCTCACAACTTTTCTTCTGCTTAAATTTCTGAGCAGCATTCATACTGTGCTGGTAGTATAGCGATTTAAGGCCTAACTTCCATGCAGTTACATGAATTTTATTAATATCTTTTACTGGCATATCTGGGTGCACAATGATGTTTAGCGATTGTCCTTGGTCTATATGATTTTGTCTGTTAGCGGCTTGATAGATTATATCCATTTGATCAATCTCAGGGTAAGTTCTAAATACTGCTTTTTCATCTTCACTTAAGAAGTCTAAATGCTGTACAGAACCGTCGCGATCACGTATACTATGCCACACTTCTGTGGTATCTTTCCCTTTTTCTTCTAATAGTTCTTGTAAGAAAGGATTTTTAATCGTCGTTTTTAACTTAGCAATATCTTTCACATAAATATTAGACCAAATTGGCTCTATACCTTGAGAAACTTGACCTAATATAAATGCAGATGACGTTGTTGGTGCTATAGCATTAAGTGTTGCATTACGACGACTGTATCCTTGAAGTACTTTTGGTTCTCCGAACTTCTGTGCTAATTGCTCTGATGCATCAAGCGAACGCTCTCTTATTGTTTTAAAAATCTCGCTGTTTAAGTTATACGCTTCTTGACTGTTAAAAGCATGCATTTTTGATTGTAAAAGTGAATGCCATCCTAATACACCCATTCCAAGAGCTCTGTTTTCTTTCGCAAAGTTATACGCACGCTCCATAAATAAGAATGTTTGTCTGTCTTCTCTATCATCAGAGTCACGATAAGCTTCTAATTTTTCTAAGAACTCAGTAATAACAGCATCTAAGAAATAAATCATAGTTTCTACTGCATCAGTGTCTTTCCATTTATCAAAATGCAGTAAATTGATGCTAGATAATACACAAACAAAAGACCATTCGTCATTTGATGGCAACATTATTTCTGTACACAGATTACTGGCATGAATTTTATGCTTTTTATCTTGATATACATCCGCAGCACCATTATTAGCATTGTCATTAAAGAAAATATAAGGGTAACCCATTTCTCCTCGACGTTGTAGTACCTTTGCCCAAAGACTACGCTTCTTTGCGTCACCATCAATCATTTCTTGCATCCATTGATTACCAACAGTTACACCATGTGTTAATTGTTGTATTGGATTACCTTCTGTTCCTATCTCTAAGAATTCTTCGATATCTGGATGCTCAATAGGTAAATAAGGAGAAAAACGTCCACGTCTTACAGAACCCTGACTTACAACATCTACCATAGACTCAAATAACTGCATAATGTGTACAGCACCTGAAGCTTCACCGTTGTTTTTAACAGCAGCACCTCTATGTCTAATTTTTCCAAAATATCCAGAGGTTCCACCACCAAGTTTAGACATCATTCCTACTTCTGATTGAGTGTAGAGTATGTTGCCCATATCGTCATCGATATGTGATCCAAAACAACTAATTGGTAAACCACGCTCCTTACCAAAATTTGACCACACAGGAGATGCTAATGAATAAAAACCATGAGACATATAAGTGTAAAACTTGTCTGAAAAACCAGGAATTTTAAGAATCTGCTCCGCACGATCTGCGACTTCGCGAATACGTTCTTCTGCTGATACGCCCTCAATCAGGTATCCAGCGCCTAAAAATTTTCTACTATTTTCATTAAGCCAATCAAAGTTACCTAGAGGTAATTGCTTATTTTGTTTTAAAGCAGTCTTTCGGGCTTGACTTAAAGTATCTGCGTTAGTTTCTTTTATTTGATTTTCATGGATGGTTTTTTCTTGCATGGGTTTTTATAAGTTAGGTAGTTAATGGATTAAAAAAGGTCGTCTCCTGAGAAACTTTGGGTTTTTTTACTGTAGTTTATTGAGCGCTTAACAAAGAAATCACCATGTTTGGTTCCGATGATTTCATCATCAAACCACTCGGTTTGTGCAACTAGAGACTCATCGATATTAAAGATTTTTTCTACACCGATGCTTTCTAATGAGCGGTTGAATCTATTTTTTATAAATTCTATCACAACATCTTTAGGAAGGAAATCAAGCTCACCATCTTCAAAAATCCAGTCTACTATTTCGCTTTCTGCTTCCATTGCATCCAAGCACATTGCTTTTATGGCTTCATTAAACTCTGCTGTAAACCACTCTGGTCTTTCAGTTTGTAAAATTTTAATAAGGTCTATTCCAAAATCACCATGGATTTGTTCTTCCTTCGATGTAGCTTCTACAACATTAGAAATTCCTTTAAGCATATTTTTATGCTTATTAAATGCCATAATGATTAGGAATTGAGAAAACAGCGACACATGCTCAATAAATACTGAGAATAATAAAACTGATTCTGAGAATTCCTGTAATTCCTGACTTTTACTATTGCGTAATGCTTTTTCTAAGTATTGCACACGTTTCATAATTACAGGCTTGCGTTTGAGTTCTTCAAACTCACTATTAAGGCCTAAAATTTCCAGTAGGTGAGAATAAGCATCTGCATGACGTACCTCACTCTCAGCAAAAGTAGCTCCAACAGATCCTATTTCTGGCTTAGGCATGCGTTGATAAATATCTCCCCAAAAACTTTTTACTGCAACTTCGATTTGTGAAATCGCGAGCATTGTATTTTTGATAGCAGATTTTTCAGCTTTGTTTAGACCTGATTTGTAATCTTGTATATCGCTCGTAAAACTAAACTCCGAATGTATCCAATATGAGTGTCTAATCGCAGGTACATATTCATACAATTGTGGATACTCATATGGCTTTAAATTTATACGTTTTTCAAAAATGTCTGATTTACGTTTTTGAGCTTGTTGGTCCCTGTAGATAATGTAGGCTTTAGCTGCTTTTAAGGCGCCAGACTCCATTAATTTTGTCTCAACAAAATCTTGTATTTCTTCAATGGTTGGTATATAGTCTGCATCTACTTTTTTACGCTCAGATAATGCCGTAAACACCTCAATAGCAACATTTTGAGCATCATCTTGAGTACCTTCTCCAACAGCACTCATTGCTTTGAAAATGGCAGTGGTTATTTTATCAAGCTCAAATTTTTTAGTCGAGAAGTCCCTCTTGACTACGAAATCAATTTTTGTCATAATTATAAAATTTGGAGTAAACCTTAGAGTTGTAAAGATTGGATTTTTTCTGTCTAAATTTCAACCGACCTAAAATTGGTTCTCAACATTTTTATTAACATTAATTTAATACTCGATGTTTAAAGACTTTAGCTTCAAAAAAAATTTTTTTAAGCTCAAAAAAAGACCTTTTTTAACAAAAAAAGACCTGTAATATTTTAAAATTTATATGACCAAAAAGTCTAATGGAAGTAAACTTTAGATAAAAAGTTTAAAAGTGATGGAAGATTTTGATAAGGAAATTAGTTTTTAGTTTCCTAATGTATCTGTCCCAAGATACTTATCATCTTTGTTGTAATACCAAGCTCTAATTTTTGGCATTTTAATTTCAGTAACCAATTGTTCTTCGGTCAATAAAATATACTCGCCAGAGTCAGCTTTTACCTTGCCGTTTTCGTCTATTTTATAAAACTGATAAATTTCCATGGCATAAGTCTTTGGGTCGAAGTAGAAATACCATACATCGCTACCAACTGAAGCGTCATAAGTAACATTTAAAACTAAATAGTCTTTTCCTTTAAACTGTTTCTTTTGAACCTTAGGGTTAATATTTGTACCCTTATCTTTTAACTTCATTGGTAGACCGTAGAGATAGGTGTAGTAGTTTTTATATAGTAAAGCCCTATCGCATGACATGTTCTTTTCTTTGGCTAGAGTAGCGTCAATTTGTTTTCCATTGTAAAACATTGAACAATTACTTTTACTCATAGTATAATTTGTTGTAATGGTATCTCTAGTTGCTGTTACACTAAAAAACTCTGCAGGCAAATTAATGTTGATATCACTTACTCTATCACTATTATTTGGTGTTGTCATGGTAACTTTAAAATCACCTTTGAAGGTACTCCAATTGCCATTTGGGTCGTGATAGGTTATGGCTTTGTCTAGTAACTCTTCAGCTGTTAGATTTTGACTATAAATGTTAGTGCTCATCAGAGCTAGTAATACTATAAAGTAAGCCTTTATGTTATTGCAATTATTCACCTTCTGGGATTGTTGCTGGTTCAACTGAACTGTCATGAGAATTAAAATACTCTTCTAGTAAGTTCATAGTTGCAGTAAGTAAATCTTTAGTCTCTAGAAGTAAGGCAAAATATAGCGTTGTGTTTTTAGGACTTGATTCTTCATTACGTGTACGCTCAACCTGCTTCTGAATCTTATCTCTGACAACCTCAAATATTTGAGGTTTGTTGGTTAAAATGGCACCAATTTCTTCAAACGAACGCGACTCGAAAGCATTTTGAGTAGATAAGAACAAATTCTCTAGTTGTTCATCTAAGTCTTTTAACTCTTTTATTTGACTAAACTTTAACTTCTTATGATTATTATTAACGTGCTTGAGACTAACTTTAGAGATATATTCTAAAGACTGAGTCATGTCTTGCAAATACCCAAGAATATTTATGTAGAAGTTACTAGCAGATAAACTTGGTTCTTCAAGATTTTTTATAAAGTAGAAGATATTATCTCGTAGCGCATCTATCTCATCAGAGAGCTTTAGAATCTGCTTTTTATTCTTTTTAAGTAATTGTAAGTTTTGCGTCGCTAAACCATTTATTGCTGAAGTGTAAATACGATTGCCACGTTTAACCACATTCGCAATTGTAGAAGCACTCTCTTGAATAACACCTTGAGTAGAACTGCTTTCTGCCTTTTCTAATTGGTCTTCTTCTCGCATTACTTGCGATTTTTTTCTGTGAGACATGTAGTTTTTAACCAGTAAAACCATGGCAAGAACTAGTAAACCTGTTAGCGCATAACCACCACCATAATAAAGAACTATAGCCATAAGTGCAGCAGCAACAAAAGCACTGAAAGCTGTAAAAAACCAACCACCAATAACATTAAGTACACCAGCGACACGATATACAGCACTTTCGCTACCCCATGCGCGATCAGCTAAAGAAGTTCCCATAGCAACCATAAAGGTTACATATGTTGTTGAAAGTGGTAGCTTCATTGAAGTTGCGATAGAAATAAGTACACTGGCAACCATGAGGTTTACAGCTGCACGGACCAAGTCGAAAGCAGGAGCATCTTGCGCTTTTACTAAAGAAATTGGTTTTATATATTGGTTATTAGTCCAATTCTTGTAAGCTTCTGGTAGAATACTATCTATTCTTTCAGAAAGACCAATGGATAATCTTACAATATTTCGAGATAAGAAATTTGGTTTAAAACGCTCACTACCTTCATCTTGTCGCGAAAGGTCTACAGAGGTTTTAACAACGGCTTTTGCTTTACTAGAAAACCATAATGTTAATACCATAACCAATCCGGCAATAAGTAGTAGGTAAGGTTCGGTTTGTACAGGTTTTGATAAATCAATCATCGCAAATTGTGATGCAGCTTCACCACTTATCGACCACACTTCATAAGAGTTATAGGCAGCAATCGGTACACCAATAAAGTTCACTAAATCATTTCCTGCAAAAGCTACTGCTAAGGCAAAAGTACCTATGACAATAATTATAGTATATATTTTAGCATCTAATAATTTTACAGCTAGGTAAGAAAGTAAAGTAAATACAGCAAAGCTTAATCCAATAAACGCAATTGGGTTTGTGCTTAAAAACTCCTTAACAGCAGGCGGCATAAATGTGGCATTCTTAAGACCTTTGACAATAATAAAGTACATGATAGAAGTTACCGCAAAGCCACTAAAAATTGCACTATACCAAATTGGTTTTTCTTCAAACTTAAAGGACAATAAAACTCTAGATATATATTGAATGATGGCGCCAATAGTAAATGCTACAACAACAGATAAGAGTATACCTAGTATTATTTCTATGGCTTTAGAGTTATTAATGTAATTAGTTATATCTGTAATTGATTGCGCATCGTCAGCATATATTTTTATGAGCGCAACAGCTACGGAAGCGCCTAAGAGCTCAAAAACAATAGAGACTGTGGTTGATGTAGGCAGTCCTAAAGTGTTGAAGAAATCGAGCAACAGTATATCTGTAAGCATAACAGCCATAAAGATGACCATGATTTCATTAAACATAAACTCACCTGGATTGAAGATACCTTTACGTGCGACTTCCATCATACCACTTGAGGTCAATGCACCAACCGCAACACCAATACTGGCAACAATCATTATGGTTTTGAAAGAAACAGCTTTAGAACCTATTGCTGAGTTTAAGAAGTTAACAGCATCATTACTTACACCAACAATTAAATCTGCTATTGCCAAGAATGCTAGCGCAGCTAGCATGTAGAGGTAAATGTTTTCCATTAAAAAACTGCGTAATAAATCATCGCAAATGTCACATTTTATATTGATGCTAATGTTATGTAAATGTTATGTTCTTTGGCTAGTGTAAAATTGGGCAACTACTGTTTTTACTTCGATAATGATGAAATCTATCTCAAAACATAGATTTTACAGATTTAATAACATTTAAGAATTTAATAATCAGTTACTTAAATGATTAATGTTAATTTAATGTTATGTAAATATTGTTTAAAAGTAAAATTAATGTTATGTTTGTAATGCAATCATTAATAAAAACATATCATCTGATGAAAAAGATAGTTGTAGTATTAGTAATGTTATGTGTTGGTTTTACCTACGCTCAAAAAGATAGAACATTAACTCTTAATAAAGAAAAAGATTTAATAGAGGTTACTTATTACCATGATAACGGACAAGTAAGCCAAACAGGTTATTACACAAAAGACGGTAAGTTACATGGTGAGTGGTATAACTATTGCCATAAGGGTAACAAAATTGTTTCAGCTAAATATGATAATGGCCAAAAAGTTGGGAAATGGTTCTATTGGTCAGGTGATAAGTTAAAAGAAGTAGACTATACAAATAATAAAATAGCAAGTGTAAATGAATGGGTACAGAATAGTGCTGTCGCATCCAATTAATTTATACACTTTAAATAAACAAAAAGAGCAGCTATTCAGCTGCTCTTTTTTTATGTATATAGTAGAACTAATTAATACGTATTAGTTTCTTGTCCATCCAGAATTCCAAGAGTCATAATTTGCTCCAGTTCCATTACCAATACCACTAAAGAATGTGTCAGCGTCAAAAGCACCATTTGTGTCATTCTTTAAATTAAGCATAACATCGCTAAAAGTAATATCAGTTACACCTGTCTCGTTAGCAAGTACACCAACTCCTGTTTCTTCATCATCAAGATCGTATCCTTCTTCAAAGCCTTGAATTAAAACATTATTAAACATAGCTCGAGTACCTGCTCTTAATCGGATTGCTTCATTGCCGTTACTTGAACCTAAACCATTAATAGTAATATTATTTACGGTTGGTGCACTCCAAAAAACAGGGTTAGAGTTATTACCTATATCAGTATTAAAACCATCACCTTCAATACCTTTGTCATGAGACTGTCTGTGCTCAATATATACATCTGTAAGCGTACCTGTAAAACCTTCTGTCCAATCTACAGAATCATCTTGAGCACCTACTACAGATATGTGAGAAGCATTTACTGTTCCTCCAAAAAATTCAACACCATCATCTGCACCTTCAAACGCTTGAATAAAATCGATAGTTGTTCCGCTACCTACACCATAAAAAGAAAATCCATTATTTTCTGAAGCCGCATCAGCAGCTCCACCAGAATATTCTATACGTACATATCTTATAATTCCAGAACTATCAGAAGCATTACTTCCGCCGTAAGGTAAACCTCCAATTTCAGATGTAGATGTTGCATCTCCACCTACCACAGAATTTATTGGAGCACGACCTAATACGATAAGTCCACCCCAATCACCAGGATTAGGTGTTGCTGAGTTAGATGTAAATACAATTGGGTTAGAAGATGTTCCTTCTGCCATAATCACACCACCTTGTTGAACTGCAACATAAACATCAGAACCTGTAGTAGCTCTAACAACTACACCTGGATCAATTGTTAGTGTAATACCATCTGGTACAATAAGAGCACTTGTTAAATCATACTCTGTACCAGTTGTAAGTGTAAGATCAGAAGTAAGTGTTCCTCCAATTTCAAGGTCAGAAGGATTTGTTGGGTTAGATCCTCCGTTATCTAAATTTATGGTGACATCTGCTGTATCGTCTGCTGCGCAGCCCACAACTAAAAGTGTTAATGCTGTAAATAATCCTAAAATAAACTTGTTTGTTTTCATTTTGTTTGAATTTATTTAATATTCGTTTTCGGTTGATTTAAAATTTATACTTGAATTGAATGCTAGCGTTAATACCTCTTTTGTAACTCGATAGCGCAAACTCAGAAAGGTTAGGATTTATTCCCAAGTCATTTGCTAATGCTGCATCAAAGGATACGTTTTCACGTACACGCTCTATTGTAGGGTCTAATATGTTTTTAACACTCGCATTAATCTCAAAGTTTTTGTTGATTGTGTTTTTCCATACGAAATCTAGTGTCGGAACTCCTTTTTCAATAATATTTCCTAATTGACCAGAACCTAATGCATCTATACGATCTGAGAAATAAGAGAAAACAAGGTTAGCAACTGGCTTATACTCACCAAAAGTTGGGCTGTAACTTATATCAGCATTAATAAGAATTGGTGATGCACCTTGAAGCTCGTCAGAATCTCTGTTAAAGTTAGTATTGAATGTTCCTGAAACTGTTTTAAGGTCTTGCGTTGTTGAGGTATAAGTAATATTCATACCTGCTGATAAAATGCTATTTTCATCTTCATCCTCAAGAAGTCTCTTTCTAACTTCAAGCTCTATTCCGAAAACATCAGCGCGGTCACCAGTTCTAAAGAAACGTTGTGTACCTGTTGCATCATTAGCAGAAACCAAGTTTACAGGGTCATTTATAGTTTTATTAAAAAGACCAATAGAGAATATTTCGCCACTATCTATAAACCACTCGTACTTTAAGTCTAAGTTGATAATAGTAGAAAACGCAGGGTCGTTTAATAAGTCTGGATTACCACCAATACGGTCAGTTACATTCTCGTAAACAAATGGAGCAACTTCTTTAAACTCTGGATTTGAAACCGTTCTACTTGCCGAAAAACGAAGATTTTGATCTTCAGTAAGTGCGTATTTAACATTTAAACTAGGTAAGAAGAACGTTTCTTTAGCTTCGTTACTTCCAGGGTTGTTAAAAGAAAGATTAATTACATCGTAGCTAATCTCTTGATTAAAACTTTCAACTCTTACACCAGGAACAAGAGTCCATTTTTCTCCTATTTTGTATACTGCATCAGCATAAACTGCATGTACATCAAGGTTACCTTCATAAGTGTTTTCTAGTTGCCCAGGTAAGTTTTCTCTTCCTAAACCGTTTGCTGGATCTAAAGGACGGAATACACTTGTATTGTATAAAACACCTTGATTTTCTCTTGTAAAGAAAGCATCAAAATTATTAACGTCTTCAATCTCTGTAAGAGGATTAATGATATCATATCCATAACGTTGGTTGTCGAATGTACGCTCTTTTGTACGTCCATTGTAACCAAAGTTGAATTTTAGAGTTTCGGATTGCTCATAGCTTAAGTTAACACGAGCATTGAATTCACTATCTTCAATATTCTGAAAATAACGCTGGTTATCAAATTCTACGTTTCTAAAGAAAATAGCATTAGTATTTGGATCGTTATCCAGAGTATTTTCAAAACGCTCAAGTGCAATACGTTTACGGTCTGGTTGGCGAGCTAATACTTTGTTGTAACCTAAGCCATAGTCTAACTTTAATTTTTCGCTCAATGTACTTGTTCCTAAGATTTGATTAACAAAAATCATATCCTGTTCAAACTGTACATTTTGAGTAAAGAACCCAAAATCATCGTTATCGGCAATTGTATTACGGTTATAACCACGACCATCTATACCAAAGCGTCCTACTTCGTCAGTAGCATCATTAATGAATAATGAGTTAAACTTAATTTTGTGATCACTATTAATTCGGTATACAACATTAGCCATTGCTGTTGTATTACGAGTAAATTCGAATTCTTCAGCATCTTGGAAAATAGTATTTGCTGCTGCTGTGACGTTAGCAAATTGTCCTCTTCTATATTCAAAACTACTACCAAACGCAGCTGTTGTAAAAAGACTTAATCGAGATTCTTCACCAATTTCCCAAGATTTACCGCTTGAAAAATTTCCTTCTACACCAAGAGAACCGTCAATACCTTGTGGATCTACACCATGTGATAAAATTACAGCGAATGGATTGTTACGATAACGGTTATAAAACCCGAAATAACCAGTTCCTTCACTTTTCACAAAGTTCTTGCCTATTGCATTTGTGTTAAAGTTCGAACCTAAATTTACATCCAAGAAAAAATCACCTGTATGTTCTTTAGCAACGATGTCTACATTTCCAGCTGCGAAATCACCATAAAAATTAGCTGCATAAGTTTTACTTACACCTACATTTTGTATAACGTCAGAAGAAAAAAGATTAAGATCCATGTTCTTCTTTTCAATATTATTAGCAGGTAAAGTAAGTCCGTTATATGTTGTGTTAAGGTAACGATCACCAAGACCACGAACGTAAACATTTCCTCCACCTTCTTGTTTCGAAATACCAGATATTTTAGTGACAGCTCCAGCAGCATCACTAACACCTTTACGTGAAAGTTCTACAGCACCAATACTTTGCTTAATAGTAGTTGCTTTTTTCTGATCTAAAAGGAGCGCAGTTTCTGTTTCCTTTTTTGCAGTAGTCTTAATAACAACTTCATCAAGGGAGGCCGCACTTGCAAACATGATAATATCAAGTTTGATTTCTTTACCAGCTTCAACAACAACTTGTTTTTCAATTGTTTCGTAACCAACAAAACTAAATTGAATAGTATAAGTTCCTGGGTCTAGATTATCTAATCTATATACACCATCAATATCAGATGTAACACCAGTAGTAGTACCTTTAATTAGAACATTGGCGAAGGCAAGAGGTTCGTTGTTAAACTCCTTATCTGTTAATGTACCGTAGACAGAACCAGTATCTTGAGCAAAAGATATTGCAGTAAAAAGTATTGTGAATAATATAGTTATATGTCTCATCAGTTTATTCCTAATTTGATGATGCAAAGAAACCACCTAACAAATGTTTTTAGGTTAATCAAAAATTAATCATTGGTAATAAAAACGTTACACAAAAGTTAGCTTAGTATTAATAGCACAGCTAATGACAAAACAATTTCTTAACATCAAACCCGCATTACTCAAAAGGAAATCTATTACAAGCCGAAAACACTTCAAAATCAATCATTTTATTATACTTTTAAATTTAACCATAGCATCGCTATGCTAAAATTGAGAAAGCACTTGATTTTATTGTGTTTACACCTTTCATAACGAAGTTCTATTCAGTAATGTGGGTTAAAATTGTTACTACTTTTATTTCAAAACTCTAAATCTTATTTATCAATTTGTATATCTTGTTCCAGCAAATTACCTTGGTTTTAACAAGCAGGTATTAAAAGAGATGAACTAAAATTTTTGAAGTCAAATACGGAATATCTAAATCTCTATTATCGAGTAAATTTTTAATGTATGAATTGGGAGCAATTATTGTCTTTAAGACGATTTGGCGATACGAATAAACGGTTACGGCAAGAGCAAGATGAAACACGTCTTGGATTTGAGGTGGATTACGACCGTATTATATTTTCTTCAGAATTTAGAAGCTTGCAAGACAAGACTCAAGTAGTACCACTGTCTAAAACTGATTTTGTTCATACTAGATTAACGCATAGCCTTGAGGTTAGTGTTGTTGGACGCTCATTAGGTAGGCAAGTTGGTAGATTAGTCCTAGAAAAACACCCACATTTACAAACCGTACATGGTTACCAAATAAATGATTTTGGAGCTATAGTTGCTGCCGCAGCATTAGCGCATGATATTGGTAATCCACCTTTTGGGCACTCAGGCGAAAAAGCCATAGGTTCTTTTTTTAAAAATGGAGCAGGAAAGACATATGCTAACCAACTCACAGATAAACAATACCAAGATTTATGTGATTTTGAGGGCAATGCAAATGGTTTAAAGATTTTAACCGAAAGTAGAGCTGGTAGAGAAGGCGGTTTACGGTTGAGTTATGCGACTTTAGGTACTTTTATGAAATACCCTAAAGCATCTTTACCTAAGAAACCAACATCGCATATTGCGGATAAGAAATATGGATATTTTCAGAGTGAAGCAGTAATCTTTAACGAAGTTGTAAACGAGTTAGGACTTGTAAAGCGAGACTCTAAAAATGATACTTATGCAAGACATCCATTGGCATATCTCGTAGAAGCTGCTGACGATATTTGTTATACGATTATTGATTTTGAAGATGGAATAAACTTGGGGCTGATTGAAGAAGAATACGCTCTCGAATACCTCATTAAGCTCGTGAAAAACACAATTAATACTGAAAAATATAGTGCTCTAAATACTATACAAGATAGAGTAAGTTATCTGAGAGCGTTAGCCATAGGAACACTAATAAATGAAGCAGTTTCTATTTTTATGACGAATGAAGAAGCCATTTTATCTGGTGATTTTAAAACAGGACTTTTAGATATTAGCAATTATAAAGCTCAGATGAAAGATATTATTGATATAAGCGTTAAAAATGTGTATCAATCTTCGGAGGTTATTAATAAAGAAATTGCTGGCTATAAAGTACTGTCTGGTTTGCTTTCTGTTTATGTAAACCTTGCTGGTAATGTCTATAATGATAGGCTTTCGGACTATGATAAGCTTATATTAAATACTTTACCCGAAACTATAGATTTATCGCAATCGTCGCTGTACGATAATATCATGGCAGTTTGCCTCTATATATCAAAATTATCGGATACTAATGCCATGATGATGTATCATAGAATTAATGGAAATTCTATATAATTAAGCACTTGAATTTTAAATTAGAAATAATTTAAATATGCATTTCATCGATTAAATTTGTTTTTTAACGATTAATTGTTGTTATTTGTTAAGCTAAACCCCAAACCTATCACAAATGAAAAATAATGTACTTAGCGCTTTCGTAGTATTTTTTGCTGTGTTGGCATGTTTACTTATCATTGACGACTTATCTCATTCTAATGGTATTTCTCAACAAGACAATTTAGAAGTCCAAAATCAAATTAATAATAGCGGGAACGAAAATCTGGCCACTTTAGATTTAGATACTGAGGATTAATTCATCAAGTTTTTTCTGTAAACCAGATTCATCAAACCCGTTACTATTTTTTAGCTCGTTGACTTTGCCATGCTCTGTAAAAGCGTCCATAACACCCATGATTTCAACCTTAGATTTGTAATTCATTGTATTTGCAAATTCTAAGATAGCACTGCCAAAACCACCAACTATAGTCCCATCTTCTATGCTAATTATTACTTTATATTTATTAAATAAAATATTAAGTAAATCTTCATCCAAAGGTTTAACAAAGCGCATGTCGTAGTGACCTATAGTTTTATATTTTTCGTTACTACTTAAAACATTAGTTACAATTGTGCTGGTTGAGCCAATAGATAGTATAGCAATATTTTCTCCTTCATTTAAACAAATACCTTTTCCAATCTCAATGTTTTTAAAAGGTAATTTCCAATCAGTAATTACATCTCTACCTCTCGGATAACGAATAGCAATCGGGAAGTCTATACCTAATTGTACCGTGTACATAATGTTTCGAAGATCAATGGCATTTCTAGGTGCAAAAATCACCATGTTAGGAATACAACGTAAGCAAGCCAAATCAAAAACGCCATGATGTGTAGCGCCGTCTTCACCCACCAAACCAGAACGATCTAGGCAAAAAACTACTGGTAAATTTTGCAACGCCACGTCATGAATAACCTGGTCATAAGCGCGTTGCAAAAACGTAGAGTATATATTACAAAATGGTATTAAGCCTTGTGTTGCCATTCCCGCAGCTAAAGTCACTGCATGTTGTTCGGCAATACCAACATCAAATGCACGCTTAGGAATAGCTTCCATCATGTATTTAAGGGAACTGCCAGTAGGCATAGCAGGAGTAATGCCAATAATTTTTTCATTCTCTTGAGCAAGTTCAACTATAGTTTCTCCAAAAACATCTTGAAACTTTGGAGGTAGGCTAGAGCCAGATTTTGGAATTAATTCTCCAGTCTTGGCATCAAACTTACCAGGTGCATGATACTTCACTTGATTTTCTTCTGCTTGTTTTAAGCCTTTACCTTTGGTAGTAATAACGTGTAAGAACTTTGGTCCTTTTACTGTTTTTAATCGTTGTAATTCTGAAATTAAAGCGGTTAAATCATGACCATCAATTGGGCCAGAGTAATCAAAATTTAAGGCTTCAAAAATGTTATCTTGCTTTTGTGTGCCCTTTTTTACATTGGTTAGATATTGTTTAAGCGCACCAACACTTGGGTCAATACCAATGGCATTATCATTAAGAATAACCAATAAGTTGGCGTCTGTAACACCGGCGTGATTTAGACCCTCAAAAGCCATTCCGCTAGCTATTGAGGCATCACCGATTATAGCGACGTGGTGTTTGTCTTCGCCATATAGTTGAGAGGCAATTGCCATTCCAAGAGCTGCTGATATTGAGGTTGACGAATGCCCAACACCAAAGGTGTCGTATTCGCTTTCGCTACGTTTAGGAAATCCACTTATACCACCTAGCTGTCTATTGGTCTCAAAAATATCTTTTCGGCCTGTTAGTATTTTATGGCCGTATGCTTGGTGACCAACATCCCAAATCAATAAATCTTCAGGTGTATTAAACACATAGTGAAGCGCAATAGTCAGTTCAACAACACCTAAACTTGCGCCCAAATGGCCTTCTTTGGTCGCGACTATATTAATAATAAACTCACGTAAATCTTGAGCAAGTTGTGGCAATTTATCTTCTGATAATTGCCTTAAGTCTTTAGGGTAATTAATATGCTTTAAAAGTGAATTTTGCACAAAGCAAAAATAAGAGAAATAAGACGAAAAGAATCTAAACTTTTCTGAATGCGATTCACAATTAGTCATCAAGGTTATAAGTAACGACAATGAAACATTTACACAATAGCTTATGTATGCTATATAATTTTAAGCTTATTAGTATGAGAGAATTCTATTATTTAATAGGAATACCTAAAATCGGGTATTGTCTGACTTTACTTTACAACTTTTATTTGCTTAACATTAAAATTAAAACCATGAAGAAAGCTGTATTTACTTTTTGCTTAGCATTTCTAACAAGCTATTGTATTCTTGCACAAAATGCAACAAAAGCTGAAACATATCAATATATAAAAAAGAACCTCTCAAATTTTGAGACTATTTCTAGAGATGGTTCTGTAATTACAGATAATATTATGTTAAGCATTTACGACAATGGAGATTTTATTTTTTGGGACAGTGTTAAATCTAATGGAAAGAAATTAGAAATTAAATCGAAGTTTAATATAAACTCCATTGATATTGCATATAATGACTCCAATTATAAAGGTAATATTTACTTTAATTGTAAGATTGGTAAATGTGTTCAAACAACATTTAATTATTCAAGTGAAATAACAAGATTAACTAATTATAGATTGGTTAACCCTTCTAATATTGAGAAATCTAAAAGATTATACAAAGCTTTTCTTCATCTGAAAGACCTATTAGATGAAGAAGATCCTTTTAAAGATTAATATTGTCTTTATAATTGGAGTCATTTCTTACCAATTTTCATGGCAAGGCTTAGGAAATGAAAAGTTTATAATAAGATGGCACAATTGAAAGTTTAGCATAAAAGCATCAATTTCCTCGCCGTATTTGATTCTATAATACTAAGCTGTACATTTACGGCTATGATAAACCCTTTTGACGATACTTATTTTATGAAGAAAGCGCTTCAGGAAGCAGAGATTGCTTTTGAAAAAGGCGAAATTCCTGTAGGTGCTGTCGTGGTTATCAATGACAAAATTATTGCGCGCTCGCATAATCTTACGGAGTTGCTTAATGATGTTACTGCCCATGCCGAGATGCAAGCCATTACTGCTGCGGCAAATTTTTTAGGAGGAAAATATCTAACTAACTGTACATTGTATGTCACATTAGAACCATGTCAGATGTGTGCCGGTGCATTGTATTGGAGCCAAGTGTCTAAAGTAGTTTATGGCGCAAGTGATGATCAGCGTGGTTATAAGGTTATGGGAACAAAACTACATCCAAAGACAAAAGTTGTTAGTGGTGTTCTTGCAGATGAAGCTTCAGAACTTATGAAGCGTTTTTTTATAGAAAAACGAAATCTTAATTAAAACAAAAACGCCCAGCTAAAAGCTGAGCGCTGAAACTAAAATAAAGTATATCTCTTAAAGAATGCTGATATTAGCAGCAACCATTCCTTTTCTTCCTTCTTCTTCTGTGTACTCTACATTATCACCTTCACGGATTTCTAATCCATTAAGATTAGATACGTGAACAAAAATGTCTTTTCCTGTTTCGTCGTTGGTAATGAATCCAAATCCTTTTGAATCATTAAAAAATTTAACTGTTCCAGTCATTATAAATAAATAAAAATTAAAGGGCAAAGGTACGGCTATTTATAATATAGAGTGAAAATAACTCATTTTATTTCAAAAAGTTACAATTTCTTAATACAGGATCTAATATTTATACTTTTTTTGATTTTCTCGCATTTTATCGATATTCTCCTTAGTAATCATGTAATCTTTAGGGTCTTTATCTTTCCAGCGATAATATGAAAATATAGGAAAAACGATAAAGAAAATCCCAACAACACCAAAGCCAATAAGTTTTTTTGAATATGATAATTCCATCGTATAGCCAATAATAATACTCGTAATTGAAGCAATTAATGCTATAAATGTTATCACTTTTAATATTTTCATAGTTAGGATGTAAAATTGATAAGTTCTTTTCTGTATGCGGTTAAGAGTTTTGATTTTGAAACAAAGCCATAGTATTTAGTGTCTCTAATTACTGGAAGATTCCATGCACCTGAGCTCTGAAATTTTCTCATGACTTCTTCCATAGAATCATTGTCGTAATTTATAACATCTGGTGGCTTTTGCATAAAAGTTTCAACGGATGTAGAGCTATACAGACTTTGATCAAACATAACTGAACGGATATCATCTAATAGTAGTATTCCAATAAAATTAGAGTCTTCATCAGTTACAGGAAACAAATTTCTATTTGATTTTGAAACACCGACTTTAAGCATTTCACCTAGAGTCATTTCAGGCTGAAGCGGAATGAAATTTTGTTCTACCACCGAATCTAACTTCATTACAGTAAGTACATTTTTATCCTTATTCTGAGTTAAAAGCGCTCCTTTTTCTAATAATTCTTTTGTGTATATGGTATGATCTAAACCGTTTTTGTTAATTATAAAAGACATTGATGCGGTAATCATTAGAGGCACAAACAGTTCGTAACCTCCGGTAATTTCGGCTATTAAAAATATTGCAGTTAGTGGTGCATGAAGCACTCCTGCAATTAAGCCGGCCATACCTATTAATGTAAAGTTAGCTTCAGAAACATTGAATCCTAAGCCACAATTATTAACCACTTTTGCCACAACATTACCAAGAGCGCTTCCCATAACTAAAGTTGGGATTATTATTCCTCCAGAACCACCAGCGGCGAAGGTAGTTGTCATGGCAATAGCTTTAAAAATAGTGATACCAAATAGTAAACCAATCACTATCCATATATTGTCGATGTATTTATCAAAGGGTGTGTTGCCAAGTGCTTCGATATCGTTACCTATCATTAGATTATTGATAAAACTAAAACCTTCTCCATATAGTGGCGGAATAAAAAATAGCATAACCCCAATAGTCAAACCACCAATTATCAATTTGTGTCTTGCCGATTTAAACCGATTAAAAAAGGAAGTAATCCCAAAATATATTTTTGAAAAATATATAGAAGCAATTCCAGTGCCGATACCTAATAGAATATAAAAGAGCGTGTCATTAATTTCAAATTTATCAACCACATTAAAATCGAAAAGTACAGTATCTCCAAGGAAAAAATAACTCGTAATCACCGAGGACACAGATGCAATAAGTAGAGGTAATAATGAAGCAAATGTTAAGTCCAAGCTGAATACTTCGATAGCAAAAATAACCGCAGCAATTGGGGATTTAAAAATAGATGCAATTGCACCAGCAGCCGCACAAGCAATGAGTAAACTCCTAGTTTTTCTGTCAATATGAAATAATCGTCCAAGATTAGAACTTAAAGCAGAAGCAGATGCAATTGCTGGACCTAGTAATCCTACCGAACCTCCAAACCCAACAGTTAAGGGTGCAGTGATTAGTGGTAAATATATTTTTCGTTTACTTAAAATTCCATCGCGTTTTGATAAAGCATATAGAATAGAAGGGATTGCATGTTCACTAGGTTTTTTAGAGACGTATTTCACAAATAGATAAACAAATAGAAGCCCTAGTATTGGTAATATAAAATATATACTGTTTTCAGATAAAATGATTCCTTTTTCTAAAACTGCTTGTATCGCAAAAGTGATGTTTTTGATTACAACAGATACTATTCCGGCTAATAAACCTATTAAAATACTGAGTAGAAAAACAAAGTTTTTTTCAGAGATGTATTTGTATCTCCAAATAAGTAATCGTCTGAAAAAACTGGTTTTAGTTGGCATAAGATGAAACCTTTAGACTTTTGATATCTAAGGAATTCTAAAGTTATGGCTCCAATTTAAGAATTTTGTAACTTGTTAAAAAACAATTTTAAACTAAAACTCTAATCATGAAAAGAGCAACCTTTTTCTTATCGTTAATAGCTTTGTTGGCAATCTGCAACATGGGAAATGCACAAGAATCTTATCTTGGTGACATTAAGTTAACCGCTGTAAATTTTGATCAACGCGGCTGGATGGAATGTGATGGGAGACTATTAAAAATTTCTGATCACAATGCTTTATTCGCATTATTAGGAACACAATATGGCGGTGATGGTCGTACGACCTTTGCTTTACCTGATTTGCGTGGTCGAGTGCCTGTTGGTCAAGGCAGCGCGCCAGGATTAACAACAAGACGACAAGGTGAAAAAGGTGGTGTGGAAAATGGCACACAAAAAGCTGTAAAACCAGATGAAAATGGAACATACAGCGATTCTACATCTACAAATATGCAACCTTATACCGTGATAAGATATGTCATTTGTGTAAATGGCATTTTCCCATCAAGAAGTTGACTTCTTAGTTAATCAGTCAACTTCAAATTCAATTCATCCAGTTGTTCTTTGTCGATTGGTGCAGGTGCATCTATCATAACATCACGACCTGAATTATTTTTTGGGAATGCAATAAAATCTCTAATGGTTTCTTGCCCACCCAAGATTGCAACCAATCTATCAAGACCAAAAGCAATACCGCCATGTGGTGGTGCACCATATTCAAAAGCATCCATTAAAAATCCGAATTGTGCTCTAGCTTCTTCTTCAGAAAATCCTAAATGTTTCAACATTATAGCTTGGGTAGCTTTATCGTGAATACGAATAGAGCCGCCACCAATTTCGTTTCCGTTTAAAACTAAATCGTAAGCATTTGCTTTTACTTCACCTGGTTTAGAATCTAATAATTCTAACTGACCTGGTTTTGGTGAAGTAAATGGGTGATGCATAGCATGATAACGCTCAGTGTCCTCGTCCCATTCTAACAATGGAAAATCCATAACCCAAAGCGGTGCAAATTCGTCAGGTTTTCTAAGTCCTAAACGTTCAGCTAATTCCATACGTAACGCACTTAGTTGTGCTCTTACTTTATTAGTTTCTCCAGAAAGCACACAAATTAAATCACCTGCTTTAGCACCAGTAACTTCTGCCCATTTGGCTAAGTCATCTTGGTCATAGAACTTATCAACCGATGATTTATAAGTGCCATCATCATTGCAACGGCAATATACCATACCTAATGCTCCAACTTGTGGGCGCTTAACCCAATCAATAAGTTTATCTATTTCTTTTCTTGTATATGCATTTCCTCCTGGCACAGCAATACCAACAACTAGTTCAGCACTATTGAATACATTAAAATCTTTATGTTGCGCAACCTCATTTAACTCACCGAACTGCATGCCAAAACGAATGTCTGGTTTATCATTACCATACAGACGCATCGCATCATCGTAAAGCATTCTTGGGAATTTATCCACATCCACATCATTGATTACTTTCAACAAATGACGTGTTAAACCTTCGAAAGTATTTAAGATATCTTCTTGTTCCACAAATGCCATTTCGCAGTCTATTTGCGTAAACTCAGGTTGTCTATCGGCACGTAAATCTTCATCTCTAAAACACTTCACAATCTGAAAGTATTTATCCATGCCACCAACCATTAACAGCTGCTTAAATGTTTGTGGTGATTGTGGAAGTGCATAGAATTGCCCTTCATTCATACGAGAAGGCACAACAAAATCACGAGCTCCTTCAGGAGTTGATTTAATTAAATATGGTGTTTCTACTTCAATAAAACCATCAGTAGATAAATAGTTTCTAACCGCTTGCGCTACTTTATGTCTAAAGATTAAGCTATTCTTAACTGGATTACGTCTAATATCTAAATAGCGATATTTCATACGCAAGTCATCACCACCATCAGTTTCATCTTCAATAGTAAATGGTGGCGTAATAGAATTATTTAATACAGTCAACTCGGAAACCAAAACCTCTATATCTCCAGTTGGAATATTAGGGTTTTTAGAAGCACGTTCCTGTACTTTTCCTTTTACCTGAACAACAAATTCTCTACCTAGTTTTTGAGCATTCTCAAGGATAGATGCCTCGGTTTGCTCTTCATCAAAGTACAACTGTGTTATACCGTAACGGTCACGTAAATCTACGTAAACCATAAAACCTTTGTCTCTAACACCTTGTACCCAACCACTTAGGGTAACCTCTGTATTGTTGTGTGCGGCTCTTAATTCGCCACAAGTATGACTTCTATACATTTCAAAAAGTTAAGTCCGCAAATTTAGTGAAGTTGAATGATTCTATAAATTAAAAACCGCAACAAATGTTGCGGTTTTTCTTAACTAATACATACTCAATCGTCTTTCTAATAAAAAATCTTACTTACTTATCTAAAGCTAATTGAATGTTATTGTTAATTCTATTATGATGCAAATCGTATTTTGGCCCTGTTCAACAAGTAAAACATTACAGGTACAATTACCAATGTTAAAAATGTTGCAAATACTAATCCATATATAATTGTTAAGGACATGGGTTTCCAGAAAATAGTATTGTCGCCACCAAAATAAATATGAGGGTCAAACTCTGTAAATAGAGAGAAAAAGTCAATATTGAAACCTACCGCAAGAGGTAAAAGGCCTAAGATTGTGGTAATTGCTGTAAGCAATACAGGTCTTAAACGTGCACGACCACCTTCTATAATAGCATCTCTATAATCTTCTCTACTTAATAAGCTATCTTCATCAAGACCAAGTTCAATCTTTTTTCTATCGATTAAAAGTTGTGTATAATCTATTAATACAATCGCATTATTAACCACAATACCTGCTAAGGCAATAATTCCCATCATGGTCATGATTATTACAAAATCATCACCGAAAATTACCATTCCGAAAAGTACTCCTATAAAACTGAGAATAATTGCACCAAAAATAATTACTGGTTTACTGATAGAATTAAATTGTGCTACAATTACTAATAAGATTAATGCTAAAGCAATGACTAATGCTTTACTTAAAAATGCCATGTTTTTTGCTTGCTCTTCTTGCTCACCAGTAAAGTCGTAATTAATACCTCTCGGTAACTTGTAGTTAGTCATAAGATTAGTAATCTTACCAACTATTTCAGTGGCGTTATAACCTTCTAATACATTTGAGTAAACCGTAATAACACGTTTTAAATCTTTACGTTTTATAGAACTAAAGGTTGCGATATTACGCTTATTAACAACAGAGGAAATTGGTATTTTCTTCAGTTTTCCATTATTATCTCTAAATGTTACAGACTGATTAAATAATGCACTTTCATTATATCTATTCTCGTTATTGAAACGAACATAAATATCGTAATCATCTTCTCCTTCTTTATAAGTAGACGCGTCAAAACCATATATTGCTTGACGTAATGTGCGTCCAACCATAGTAGTACTAACGCCTAATTCACCAGCTTTTTTTCTGTCAACAAAAACTTCCATTTCTGGTTTGTTTTGATTCACATCGATCTTCAACTCTTCAATACCAGGGATATTAGCCTCATTAATAAACTGCTGAATATTTTCTGCTTCAGCTAAAAGTTCATTGTAATCTTCACCTTTGACCTCCATATTTATTGCATATCCTGCAGGAGGACCATTTTGGTCTTTATCTACTATTACCGAAACACCTGGATAACCCTGAACAGCTTTACGGATTTTAGTTAAAACATCGTTACTGCTTACTTTATCTCCATTGGCGTCCACACGATACTTATACTCTCTGAAAAGTACAGTTACTTTACCTTTATGTGGCATTTCGGCTTGAGAGCCACCATCAGTCTGAGGATTACCAGCGCCTTCACCTACCTGAGAAATAATAGATTCAGCCATAAAGTTATATGGATTTCCATCTTTTGTATAGGTGAATTGGTCTAAGGTCTCGATAACTTTTGCTTCGATGTCTTCTGTAATTTCATTGGTCTTAGCAATATCGGTTCCTTCAGGATATTCTATGTAAACAATAGCTTGATTTGCTTCATTCTCTGGAAAGAAAAGTGTGTTTATTGAAGATGCACCAAAAACGACAAAGGACAATAGTAGCAACCCAAATGTGCCAAAGAAAAATCTATAAGCATTGCTACCTCTAAGGGCAAAATCTAAAAATCCTTTATATCTATTCTCTAGTGCAGGTAACCACTTATACTGAAACTTCTCAGAGAGTGGAAGAAGTGCATATTTATGAAACCATAATAAACCAGCTAATAGAATAAACAAATTACCAAACCCTAAAAATGCTTTTGGTCCGCCGATAAAACCAATTATAGACAGTAATACGCCAGCTCCAAATAATGCTAGCCCATTTTTTAATCGTTTTGTTTTAGCTCTGTTAAGCCAACCTGTTATTGCCATGATTAGCCCAACTAATAATGCGATTGGACCAATTATAGAGAAAATGATATTGGTTTTAAACAAACCAGAAATTGTCAATAATGCACCAAAAATGAATAGCCCTAAACTTATTCTAATAAGTGCATTTCTCTCCATTTTAGCTTCTTCAGTTTTCATAAATACTGAAGTCAACATTGAATTAATAATCAAGGCCACAAATAACGAAGACCCAAGTACAGTAGCTAAGGTTAATGGGAAGTATATCATAAATTTACCCATTATTCCTGGCCAGAATCCTAAAGGTAAAAAGGCCGCTAAGGTTGTCGCTGTAGAGGCAATAATTGGCCATGCAATTTCTCCTACTCCTTGTTTAGCAGCTTCAAATCTAGGCACACCTTCGTCCATAAGGCGATATACGTTTTCGACTACCACAATACCATTATCTACTAACATTCCTAATCCCATTACAGTCGCAAAAAGTACCATTGTGTTTAGGGTAATATTTATACCTATAAATCCTCCAAAAATTGGAAGAATTAAGAACGACATCATAATAGAAAGTGGTATAGCTATACCCACAAAAATGGCATTTCTGAAACCGAGGAAAAACATTAATACACCAACCACTAATAGTACACCAAAAATGATACTATTCTCTAATTCAGATACCTGAGCTTCAGTTCTGGTAGATTGGTCATTGGTTATAGAGATATTCAAATTTTCAGGAATATAGGTACCAACCGCTTCGTCCAAAATGACTTTAATTTTTTCAATGGCAGTAATCATATTTTCGCCACTTTTCTTCATTATACTAAGCATTACAACTGGCTCAGTGTATTCTCTTGCATAGGTCGTTCTGTCCTTTTCTCTAAAATTAACCTTTGCGACATCTCTTAATAAAATTCTACCACCATCATTTTTAACAACCACATTTTGTAATTCTTGTGGATCTTCGATTTCACCTAAAACGCGGATATTACGTTGCATGCCATTTTGAATAACATTACCTCCAGAGATAGTCACATTTTCAGACTGAATAGCACCAATAATATCATTGAAGCTTAGGTTTGATGCATTCATTTTAAAAACATCTACAGCGACTTCAACTTCTTTATCCTCGGCACCTAAAATTTGAGCTTCTTTAATTTCACCTAATTCTTCTATTTCATCTTGAAGTAATTCTGCAAAATCTTTTAATTGCTCTGAAGTAAAATCACCTGTAATATTTATGTTAGCAATAGGTGTAACTTCAGAAATATTAAGGTCAAAAGCATTAGGTTCTACCTTTACACCACCATCAATGGTAGGCCAATCTTGCTGAGCCTTTACATTATCTATTTTGTCCTTTATCTTAACCTTAGCTTCTTCTGGAGTAATATCTTCTTGAAATTCGACTTGAATAGAAGAATAATCCTGAACCGAAGTTGACGTAATTTTAGTAACACCAGTGATGTCATCAAACTCTTCTTCTAGCGGTTTTGTAATTAATTTCTCTACATCCTCAGCAGCATTACCAGGGTATATTGAGCTGACATAAATTTTTGACTCAATAATTTCAGGAAATGACTCTCTTGGTAAGCTTGAATAACTTAATAATCCACCAAAAAGAATAATGGCAATTATAACGAAGACTGTTTTCCTATTGTCAATTGACCAAGAGGATAATCCGAAATATTTAACTTTAGTATTTTCCATAATTGGTGATTATCTACGTTATTGAACTTTTACTGCTAAGCCATCTCTCATTGTAATAGCTCCATCTTTAACAATAAGGTCTTCAGGCTTTAATCCATCTAACACTTCTACATAGCCATCATATGCCAACCCAAGATTTACAAGTGTTTTAGTAACGGTTGCTTCAGAATCTTTCAAGTCGGAAATGATATAAACAAACTTCTCGCCTCTAGCATTTTCTTGTATAACATTATCAGGGATTATTATTGCATGTTCATTAGCATAATCGTTAATCTCTAGATTAGCAACAAGATTCGGCTTTATCAATTGGTCTTTATTCGGAATTGAAATCTCAATTTCAAAAGTTCTATTACTTGGATTAATAAAGTTACCAACTTGTCTAACGGTTCCATCTATTTGTTTGCCAAGTGATGGGAATTCTACACTAACATAAGTACCTTTATTTATTGTACCTAAATAGGTTTCAGGAATAGAAGCTTTTACATACATATTTTTTAAACTTACAATACGCATTAGTTGATTAGCTCCAGGCGCAACAACTTGTCCTTGGTCAGTAATGATTTCATCTATTATACCAGAAAAAGGAGCTCTAACTCTTGTTTTTCCAAGCTGTGATTGCATTTGCTTGACAGAGTTTTCTAATCCTTCTTTATTAGCTTTTGCTTGAAGATATTGAATCTCACTTCCTATTTTTTGTTTCCAAAGACGCTCTTGACGATCAAAGGTCGTTTTTGCTAGATCATATTGTGTTTGCATTTGTGCTAACTGATTACCTAAACCACCATCATCAATCCGCGCTAAAAGTTGTCCTTTAGAAACTTTTTGACCTTCTTTTACGTATATATTAGTAAGTGTTCCTGCATATTCTGGATACACAAGGAGGTTTTCTTTGGTATCAACATCACCTTGTATATCAATAAAATGCTTAAATGTAGAATCCACAACTTTATAAGAAGTTACTAAAGGAAGACGCTTTAGAGTGTCTTTTTCTGATATAGCAGTTTCCAAAGTGCCTAATACTTTGCCAATACTATCATAGCTCTTTAAAACTTCATCTCTTTTGCTTTTCATTTTGGTTAAATCACCTTCTGCGATTACAGTTGCAACAGAATCTGTGCTCTTATCACCACTACATGAAGCGAAAAGAATTGTTAGGACTAATAATGAAAATATATGTCTCATGTTGTCAATGTTTTTTTTGAATGATTAGTTAGTAGGAATTTTATTAGTGATTGTTTCTAATTCTGCTTTGCTATTAATTACATCAAGCATGGTTTGAAGAAATTCTTGCTGAGCAGTATATAATTGTGTTTGTGCTTGTCTTAACTCAAAGCTAGAAGCAATACCTTCGAAAAATTTAATTTGATTTTTGTTTTCAATACGTTCCGCAAGGGCGAGATTTTGCTTTTTATTATCATAGTCTTCAACTGCAAATCTATAGTTGCTTTTCGCCGTCTCTATTTGAAGATTTAACCTTTGCTCTGTTTCAGTTAATTCTTCTTGAGATTTTTCTAAGTTAATTTTTGCACGTTGTGTTGCAGCGCTTCGTTGACCAGAACTGAAAAGCGGAACACTAAGATTTAATCCCAAAGTTGAAAACCCAGCCCATTCTTGGTCTCTATCAAAGAATGTGAATTCATTTCCAAAACCTAAATAACCACCATTTAAAAATGCGCTTAGTTGTGGTAGTGCTTTAGATTTTTCAAGTTTTAATAATAACTCTTTAGATTTTTTATCATTTGCGGCAATGCGGTAATCTATAGTCGAAGTAACATCTTCTTCATCATTTAAAGATTCTAGAGTAATGTTCTTTAGAGCTAAGTCTTCTAAATTCTCTGTTAATGCAGTAGCAGCATTGTATTCAATGCCTAAGGTGATATTAAATAATTGATAAGCAATGCCTTTTAGTCTATTAGCGTTATTTAGGTTACTACGTAAATTAGATAATGTAATCTGCAATTGTTCTACACTTTCCTGCTCTTCCAATCCATTTTCATAAATCTTTGTGGTTTCACTTAGATTTTTTTCTAAAACTGCAACATTGTTTTCTAGAATTTTTACACTTTCTTCAGATAACAATACATTGCCGTATGCATTAATTACGTTTTTTCGAATTTCTAAATCGGTCTTTTCTTTTGCATTTTGAGATATTTCAAGAAATACCTTTGCCGATTGTAATCCTACCAGATAAGAGCCATCAAATAACAGCTGATTTAAAGTTGCTGTAGCGTTCACATTGTGCTGTACACCAAATATAACTTCTTGAAATTCTCCAGGATTACCGCCAAAAAATTCTGCAGGAACCAAAGAAATTTGTTGCTTTAAATTGTTTTGATAACTAATATTAGCGTCTAGTTGAGGTAAACCTGTTGCCGTGGTTTCCCATTTTTGTTTTCTAGCAGCATCTATATCTCTAGCTGCATTTTTTGCTTGTCTATTGTTCTCTAAGGCATAATCTATGGCCTCTTGTAAGCTAAAACTACTTGGAATATCTTGAGCGTAACCAAAAGATATTAGCATTAAAAAACAGAAGAAAAGAGAATGTTTCATTAAGACTTCGATTGATTGTTAATAAATTGATTTAATATTTTGAATCCTTTTTCAGTAACGATAGCACGTAAATGATACTCCAGAAAATTTTCCATGAGGTAATTCATATCAAACTTAGATCTTGGGAAAATAGATTCGTCTTTAATTCCAGTCATACCATTAAAGTATAATCTGGCAATAAATTCGACATCAATATTAGATCTAAAAACTTCAGTTTCAATTCCGTTTTTTAAACTATCAGAAACAGATTCATGCATTTTATCAAACTGTTTCAACTTAAGTGCATCGTGTATTGAAGGATAATATTTTTTTAACTGGTATTGTGGTGATGTTTTTTCATTTTTAAGATGATGCATCACATACATCTTAATAGAGTAAAGTTCTTCAATAGGGTTAGGAGCATTTTCACAAATGTCATCGATACCGCAACTAATTGTGTCAAACAAATGAAAAGTTACAGCTTCTACTAATTTGGTTTTATTACTAAAATGCACATAGATTGTTTTTTTGGATATGCCCATTTCTGATGCAATATCATCCATGGTAACACTCTTAAAACCAAGATTTAGAAAAAGCTCAGAAGATTTATATATTATTTTGTCTCTCATTATTTGTGCACCTAGAAATGCAATACCTAATCTTAAAAATGAGTACAAATGTACACTAGGAAACTTTAAAAACAATAAAAGTTTCCTAAGTTTTAATGTTTTTTTAACATTGGAAACACTAAGCTTAAGTATGTTTAAAAACTTATTTTTGTGTCATGGATAGTATTATAGAATATCAAGAATCATTTATAAAATACTTAGAGAATTATATTAAGGATCGAGAACCGAGAAATCTCTACGATCCTGTAAACTATATTCTTAATATTGGAGGTAAACGGCTACGTCCTGTGCTTACGCTTATGGCTTGTGATTGCTTTGGAGCAGATTATCATAAAGCCTTAGATGCAGCTCTTAGTGTTGAGGTGTTTCATAACTTTTCATTAGTGCATGACGATATTATGGACGACGCACCTCTGCGTAGAGGCAAAGAAACGGTTCATGAAAAATGGGATATTAATACTGGGATTTTATCTGGAGATGCAATGCTAATTATGGCGTATCAGTTATTTGAAAATTACAATCCTGAAACGTTTCAGTCATTAGCTAAACTTTTTAGTAAAACAGCTATTGAAGTTTGTGAGGGTCAACAGTATGATGTTGATTTCGAAACCCGAAACGATGTTACCATAGATGAATATCTTAAAATGATTGAATACAAAACCGCTGTATTAGTTGGTGGTGCTATGAAAATGGGTGCTATAGTAGCAGAAGCTTCTGAAGATAATCAAAACGGAATATATGATTTTGGACGTTTTTTGGGCATTGCATTTCAGCTTCAAGATGATTACCTCGATGCTTTTGGTAATCCTGATACTTTTGGTAAACAAGTTGGAGGCGACATTATAGAAAACAAAAAAACATATTTGTATCTAAAAGCTTTAGAGTTTGCTTCTAGTTCTGATAAAACAGAATTAATAGAATTGTTTAACGCAAAGCCTGAAAATACTGAGGAAAAAGTAAATCGTGTAAAACAAATTTTTACAGATACTGGTGCGAAAGATGCGACAAAAGCGGCAGTTGAAGTGTATACTGAAAAAGCATTTTCAGTATTAAAACTCCTTAATATCTCAGAAGATAAAAAACGTGTTCTAAAACAGTTTGGTTTAGGTCTTATGACCAGAAATGTATAATGCAGTTGCCTAAGACTTTCGAAGAATTAATAGCTGAATCTCAAGATTTAAAACTATACAAAAAGCTAGTACGTCAGCTCAATAAAGATTTGAGTCTAGCCAATATAGATTTAGAGTTTAATGAAGACGTTTTGCCAACAAGTTTAAAACTGGTTCTACAGGAAGAACTCTATGATCTTATTCAGAATAAATTTTCAGAATACCTTAATCTGCTTTACATAGTTGATGTAACAGAAGTAAAAGTTAAGGCACTTGACGGGAATGATGTGGTAAAATTATCTGAAGATATTTGCTTTTTAATACTGCAGCGCGAGTGGCAGAAGGTATATTACAAAGCAATGTATAGTTAAAACCAAAATCTTACAAAGGGCAGCCAAGGGTCAGCATAGATGCTTTCATCTTCATCATATAACACATCATATCTAATACCAACAACAACATTACCTGTTCTGTAACCTACGCCTAAAAACAATGCATTTGCCCAAAAGTTATCATCAGCATTTGTAACAAACCGTGAGTCGAAATTGGTGTTTACATTAACTTGTTCGAATTCTGCAGATACTTGAACTTCTGGGAAAGGATTTGTTAAAGCAATTAAACTACCACCCAGAATTGTGGATTTGAAAACATTTCTTTGACTACTATAACTCCCTGTGAGACCAACTCCAGCAGAAAAATAGGGATTAAAATCATAGATGGCTATTGGAGCGAGTGTACCGTTAAAAAAACCATCTCCAAAGTTAAGGCCAACTCCACCACCAACTCTTACATTACCCCAAAAATTAGAAGTTTGATCCTCTTGAGAAAAGCCTATTGTGCAAACGAAAATAAAGGCTAGAGTAGCAAAAAAAGTCTTCATATATATAATTTAACAATGCAATGGTTATAAATATAGTAAATGTGTACTACAAAACGCTAAAAGTTGTACTTTTGCTTAAATTTACTGAAGCGAAAACGTCTAAAAAAAAATAATGGACAAATATTCCTTTCTAAACGCAGCGCATACAGCATATTTCGCTGATTTATACGATCAATATCTTAACAATCCTGATTCTCTAGAACCAAGTTGGAGAGCCTTTTTTCAAGGTTACGATTTTGGTTCAGAAAATTATGGTTTTGATGGTGAAATAGTAGATGGAGTTTCAACACAAATACCTGAGCATGTACAAAAAGAGTTTCAGGTTGTAAAATTAATTGATGGTTACAGAAGTAGAGGACATTTATTTACTCGAACTAATCCTGTCCGTGCAAGACGTAAATATGCACCAACTTTAGAGATTGAAAACTTTGGGTTATCAAAAGACGATTTATCTACAAAATTTTCTGCAGGAGATATTTTAGGTTTAGGTCAAGCTACTTTACAACAAATAATTGATCATCTAGAACGCATTTATTGCGATTCTATTGGTGTAGAATATATGTATATCCGTCAGCCAGAGAAGGTAAATTGGATTCAAAATAGATTGAACATTAACGACAATCATCCTAATTTCTCTAAAGAAGAAAAAATACATATTCTAGAAAAACTAAACGAAGCCGTTTCCTTTGAAACCTTTTTACATACCAAATATGTCGGTCAGAAAAGATTCTCCCTTGAAGGAAACGAATCGTTGATTCCAGCTTTGGATGCTGTTATTGAAAGCGCTGCCGAACATGGCGTAAAAGAGTTTGTAATGGGTATGGCACACCGTGGGCGTTTAAGTACACTTACAAATATTTTTGGTAAATCGGCAAAGGATATTTTCAGTGAGTTTGATGGTAAAGATTATGAAGAGAAAGTATTTGATGGCGATGTAAAATATCATATGGGTTGGACCAGTGATCGCGAAACGGATTCTGGTAAAAAAATCAACTTGAGTATAGCACCTAACCCATCACACCTTGAAACGGTGGGAGCAGTTGTAGAAGGTATTGTTAGGGCTAAGCAAGATAGAAGCGAAATCGAAGATCCGGCACAAGTATTACCAATTGTAGTGCATGGAGATGCAGCAATTGCTGGACAAGGATTAGTATATGAGGTTGTGCAAATGGCACGATTAGATGGTTACAAAACCTATGGTACTTTGCATATAGTTGTAAATAATCAAATTGGTTTTACAACTAATTATTTAGATGCACGCTCTAGTACCTATTGTACAGATGTTGGTAAAGTAACTTTATCTCCTGTTATGCATGTTAATGCAGACGACGCAGAAGCAGTAGTCCATGCCACATTATTTGCTTTAGAATTTAGAATGAGGTTCCATCGCGATGTTTTTATAGATCTTTTAGGATATAGAAAATATGGACATAATGAAGGCGATGAACCAAAATTTACACAACCGTTATTATACAAAGCTATAGCTAAACATAAAAACCCTAGGGATATTTATGCTGAACGTCTTATAGCTGAAGGTATTATAGACGAAGGATATGTAAAAAAGATAGAACGGGATTATAAAGATAAGTTAGAAGAAAAACTTGAAGATTCACGCAAAGTTAAGAAGACAAAGATTTCTGGATTTATGCAAGAACAATGGGAAGGTTATGTTCGTGTAGATGAAAAAGAAATGATACAACCTATTAATACTAAGGTGTCAAAAAAGCTTCTTAAAGATATAACTAAGGTAATATCAACGCTTCCTGAAGATAAAAAGTTTATACGTAAAATTTCACGCCTAATTAATGAGCGTCAGAAAATGTTTGACGAAGATAGATTAGATTGGGCGATGGCAGAACATTTGGCATATGGAACGCTTTTATCTGAAGGGTTTAATGTTAGGATTTCTGGTCAAGATGTAGAGCGCGGTACATTCTCTCATAGACATGCTGTTGTTAAAGTTGAAGATAGTGAAGAAGAAATTATACTTCTTAAAAATGTATCTAAAGACCAAGGACAGTTTAATATATACAATTCGTTATTGTCTGAATATGGTGTTGTAGGTTTTGATTATGGTTATGCTATGGCAAGCCCAGAAACATTAACCATTTGGGAAGCACAATTTGGAGACTTTAGTAACGGCGCACAAATTATGATTGATCAGTACATTTCATCTGGTGAAGATAAATGGAAAACTCAAAACGGATTAGTAATGTTATTGCCGCATGGGTATGAAGGTCAAGGTGCAGAGCACTCTTCTGGTCGGATGGAACGTTACTTGCAAGTATGCGCTAAGGATAATATGTTTGTTGCAGATTGTACAACACCTGCAAACATGTTTCATTTGTTGCGTAAGCAAATGAAAGCCAATTACAGAAAACCATTAATAGTATTTACACCAAAAAGTTTGTTACGTCATCCAAAAGTAATTTCTACCGTAGATGAGTTTGCAAACGGAAGTTTCCAAATGCTTATTGATGATGCGAATGCTAAAGCTACAAAGGTTAAGACATTAGTTTTTGTAACAGGTAAGTTTTACTACGATTTATTAGATGAGCAAGAAAAATTAGGTAGAGAAGATGTTGCATTAGTAAGAATAGAACAGTTATTTCCTTTACCTGTAGATGAAATTAAATCTGTTTTAAAGAAATATAAAAATGCAGACGATATTGTTTGGGCTCAAGAAGAACCAAGAAACATGGGAGCTTACAGCCACATGTTAATGCATTTTGATGACGCTAAAAATTGGAGAGCAGCGAGTAGAAGGCCTTACGGAGCGCCATCAGCAGGTAGTTCTATGCGATCTAAGATACGTCATCAAGAAGTTATCGATTACGTTTTCGACAACACAAAAAACAATCAGCGAGGAAAATAAATAAAACACTCAAATCAAAGCTAAAATAAATTAAGAGAACAATGATTTTAGAAATGAAAGTGCCTTCACCAGGCGAATCAATTACAGAAGTTGAAATTGCAGAATGGTTAGTACAAGATGGAGATTTCGTAGAAAAAGACCAAGCCATTGCCGAAGTAGATAGTGATAAAGCTACATTAGAGCTTCCTGCTGAAGCAAGTGGTATCATAACCTTGGCTGATTCGAGTGGTCATAGATACGAAGAAGGTGATGCCGTCACTGTAGGAGCAGTGGTTTGTTTAATTGATACAAGCGCTGCTAAGCCAGAAGGAGACGCTGCACCTAAAAAAGAGACAAAAGAAGACACGCCTAAAAAAGAAGAACCTAAGCCTGTTGCACCTGCTGAAACAAAAACTTATGCTACAGGTACTCCAAGTCCTGCTGCTAAAAAGATACTAGACGAAAAAGGTATAGATGCGAACACAGTCAAGGGTTCAGGAAAAGATGGACGTATCACAAAAGATGATGCTGTTAATGCAGTTCCATCTATGGGAACACCAACAGGCGGGAACAGAGGTACTTCACGAAGCAAAATGTCAATGTTACGTCGTAAAGTAGCAGAGCGTTTAGTTGAAGCAAAGAATACTACGGCTATGTTAACCACATTTAATGAGGTTGATATGTCACCAATTTTTGATTTACGAAAACAATATAAAGAAGATTTCAAGGCAAAACATGGTGTAGGTCTTGGGTTTATGAGCTTCTTCACATTAGCTGTTGTTAGAGCGTTAAAATTATATCCAGCTGTAAACTCTATGATAGATGGTAAAGAAATGATTTCTTACGATTTTGTAGATATTAGTATTGCTGTATCTGGACCAAAAGGATTAATGGTTCCCGTTATTAGAAATGCTGAAAATCTATCATTTAGAGGCGTAGAGTCTGAGGTTAAACGTTTGGCATTAAGAGCTCGTGACGGACAAATCACTGTAGATGAAATGACTGGTGGTACGTTTACAATTTCTAACGGTGGCGTTTTCGGAAGCATGCTATCAACACCAATTATAAACCCACCTCAAAGTGGCATTTTGGGAATGCATAATATAGTTGAACGCCCAGTGGCGGTTAATGGAAATGTTGAAATAAGACCTATTATGTATGTGGCTTTATCTTATGATCATAGAATCATTGATGGTAAAGAGTCAGTAGGCTTTTTAGTTGCTGTAAAAGAAGCTTTAGAAAATCCAGTAGAATTACTTATGGATAATGACATTAAAAAGGCTCTAGAGATGTAGTCCTAATAAATACTCATAACGAAAAAAAGCGCAATTCCCCCAAATTGCGCTTTTTGTTATTTAGATACCCTTACATATCTAAAGCTAACTAAACTAAAATTAACTAAAAAAAATCACTGAGATATTTGCTGTAATGATAGCAACAGTACTTACAATTAATAATAACACAAATATTTTACTGTTGTTGTTCTTCATTAAAGCAGTCTCTCAGATATAAAATGATTGATTATTAGATAGCGTAAAGTTCAGAATATAATTTGGTTTATTTATACGTAGAAATACGTAATTTTTTGGGGTAAAAATTGTTTTTTTCTATTGAAATAATAATAATAATAGATAAAAACTATAATTTTATGTAATCCAGAAGAAATAGATTAATCGAGTTTTAGATAAAGGTATTTTTTATCGTAATCAATAATTCCTTTCGCTTTTTTTAAGATATCTGCACCAATAATACCATCAACTTTATTCGCATTATGATTGGCTAAACCCTGATTAACATGAGTGAGATTAAAAAGTACTATAGCAACACGTCCTTTTTGCCATTTACCTATTTTAATAGTATTGTATTTTGATAGTTTAGTGGCCATATCAGAAGCACCTGCACCAACAGCTTTTATTTCAGAATCCTCCACTTTAAGATTAAATTGATCTATGGCCTCAAACCCAACACAACTACTTGATGCTCCAGTATCTAAAATAAATCGACCTTTAACGCCATTAATTAACGCTTTAATCTCAAAATGATTAGTTTTAGTAAGCTTGAGTTTTACCTTAGAATATCCTTTAATAGTTAAAAAATCTTTAAGTGTATCCATTGTAGCAATTTGTACAAATATAGTTTATAAAGGATTATTTTTGCACCATGATTTTAACCGATACACATACACATTTATATAGTGAAGCTTTTGATAATGACAGGCATGAAATGATAAATAGGGCCATTAGCAAAGGTGTACAGCGGTTTTTTATCCCTGCAATTGATTCTAGCTATACAAATGCGATGTATAAGTTAGAAGACGATTTTCCAAATCAAGTGTTTTTAATGATGGGTTTACATCCAACATCTGTTAAAGCAAATTTTAAAGATGAGTTAGCCCATGTTGAAGCACAATTCCAAAAAAGGAGTTTTCATGCAGTAGGTGAAATAGGTATTGACTTATATTGGGATAAGAGTACATTAGATATTCAAATTGAAGCGTTTAAATATCAAATTAATCTGGCAAAAAAATATAAGTTACCAATAGTAATACATTGCCGAGAAGCATTCGACGAAATTTTTCAAGTTTTAGAGGATGAAAAGAGTGAGGATGTATTTGGAATATTTCATTGCTTTACCGGAAATTTGGATCAAGCAAAGCAGGCTATATCTTATAACATGAAATTAGGTATTGGCGGTGTAGTTACATTTAAGAATGGTAAAATAGATCAGTTTATAAATCAAATAGGTCTTGAGCATATTGTCTTAGAAACAGATTCACCTTATTTAGCTCCAAAACCATATAGAGGTAAGCGTAATGAAAGTAGTTATATTATTAATGTAGTTGAAAAACTATCAGAACTTTACAGAATTTCTGTTGACGAGATCGCCATGATTACCACTGAAAATTCAAAAACAATATTTGGAATTTAGCTATGAGTAAACCAAACATACTTCTTATCTATACAGGCGGAACAATTGGAATGGTTAAAAACCCTGATTCTGGAGCCTTAAAAGCATTTGATTTTAATAATTTATTAAAACGAATTCCCGAATTACGTTTGTTAGATTGTAACATTGAAACTATCTCTTTCAATGAACCTATAGATTCTTCTAACATGAGTCCTAAGTATTGGGGGATGATTGCCGATAGTATTGAAACTAATTACAAAGACTTTGACGGCTTTGTGGTGCTGCACGGAAGTGATACAATGAGCTACTCAGCTTCTGCATTAAGTTTCATGTTAGAGAACCTTTGTAAGCCAGTCATTTTTACTGGGTCGCAATTACCAATTGGGGATTTGCGCACAGATGCCAAAGAGAACTTAATCACTTCGATTCAGTTAGCATCACTTCAAGATAATGGCGTTCCAATAATTAGAGAAGTAGGATTATATTTTGAATATAAACTCTATCGTGGCAACAGAACCACTAAAATTAATGCAGAGCACTTCGAAGCATTTGCTTCTCTAAATTTTCCGCACATAGCAGAATCAGGTGTTCATCTTAATGTCAGTACATCTTTACTTCTAAAACCCAACCAAAGTTCAAAGTTAATCGTAAATAAACAGTTAGATACTAATGTTGTAGTCATTAAACTTTTTCCTGGTATATCAGAGCTTATTCTAAAAACAGTATTATCGTCTAAAGATATTAAAGGCGTAGTGCTAGAAACTTATGGGTCTGGAAATGCTACTACTGAAGATTGGTTTATAACCCTTTTAAGTGAGGCTATATCTCGAGGAGTACATATTATTAATGTAACACAATGTGCTGGTGGAAGCGTTTTTATGGGTCAATACGAAACAAGTTCCCAATTAAAAGATATTGGTCTCATTTCTGGTAAAGATATAACCACCGAAGCTGCTGTGACTAAGCTTATGTATCTTATTGGTCAAGAAATTGAGCCATCAGAATTTAAAACAATTTTTGAAACAGCGTTGCGAGGAGAAATGTCCTAGACTAGAGCTATATTGCCAAATCTTATGATCCTTTAAAAGCCCGATAAGCGCCTATCTAGTTATAATAATCCAAAATTAACGCATCAAATTTTAGTGTTTAAAGTTTTTTTTGTTATTTGGCGTTCTGTAATTCTAATAAGGCTTACAGAGAGGTGGCCGAGTGGTCGAAGGCGCACGCCTGGAAAGTGTGTAAACGTCAAAAGCGTTTCGAGGGTTCGAATCCCTTCCTCTCTGCTCATGTTTTCCTTCATTAATTACATATTTTTTTTATCTTTAACACTTTAACTAATAAAATTAAGATTCAAGACAATGAAAAGATTATTTTCTATCCTTGCCATTACGTGTTTAATGGTTATTGGAACTGTTAATGCAAATGCAACAACAACAGTAGCAGCTACAACAGCTGTTGTAAACGTAGCCCAAGATTCAACTGACGATGCAGCTGAAAGTGAAGGGTTTCATCAAGAATTAAAAAAGAGATTTATAGAAGGTGGACCTGGATTTATGGGTATCGTTTTATTATGTTTAATTCTTGGTTTAGCTATAGCTATTGAAAGAATTATCTTTTTAAATCTCTCTACAACAAATACGAAAAAATTAACTCAAAATGTTGAAGATGCGCTTGCCTCTGGAGGCATTGAAGCTGCAAAGGAAGTTTGTAGAAATACTAAAGGTCCTGTTGCGTCAATTTTCTACCAAGGATTAGACAGAGCGGATGAGGACATAGATGCTGCCGAAAAAGCTGTTGTTGCTTACGGTGGTGTACAAATGGGACAGTTAGAAAAGAATGTATCTTGGATATCGTTATTTATCGCTTTAGCACCTATGCTTGGTTTCATGGGTACGGTAATTGGTATGATTCAAGCATTCGATAAAATTGAAGCTGCTGGTGATATGCAACCTTCTTTAGTAGCAGGTGGTATTAAAGTGGCACTTTTAACAACGGTATTCGGTCTTATTGTGGCTATTATTCTTCAAATTTTCTACAACTATATTATTGCTAAGATTGATAGTATAGTAAACGACATGGAGGATTCATCTATCACATTGATGGACTTATTAGTAAGACACAAAAAATAAGAATAGGATATGCACAAAATATTAAAAATAGTAGCAGCCTTACTTGGTGTTCTTGGTATTGTATCGCTAGTTAGAATTATTTCTGCTGGTGATGACGCAATCAAGAGTGGTGAGTCTGCAGGCTTGGTAGATCCTATGGCGTTTATAGCGTATGCCATTTTAGGATTAGTTTTAGCCTTTGTTGTATTCTTTGTAGTTAAAAACTTAATTACAAATACAGCAGGCTTAAAAAACACACTTATTGGATTGGGAGCTTTTGCTGCAGTAATACTAATTTCTTATTTAGTATCTGGAGGAGACCCTACCCAATATAAATTGCAAGATGGTTTTGCAACGGATGGTCAATCGCACATGGTAGGAACTGGACTGGTAGCATTTTATATACTATTGGCAGTTGCTGCAATTGCAATGATTTTCTCAGGAGTAAAAAAAATATTAAGTAAATAGTAGATTATGGCAAAAAGAGCAGCACCAGAAGTTAACGCAGGTTCAATGGCTGACATTGCTTTCTTACTATTGATTTTTTTCTTGGTGACAACCACGATTGAAAAGGATAAAGGTATTTTAAGAAGTTTACCACCAATTGATGACTCTGAAGTAGAACCTCCAATCATTAAACAAAAGAACCTATTTACAATCTTAGTAAATAGACAAGATCGTTTGTTTGTTGAAGAAGAGGATATGGATATAAAGGATTTAAGAGAAGCAGCTATCGATTTTCTAGATAATGGAGGCGGTGTAAATGCTGAAGGTGAATCTTGTGATTATTGTCAGGGTAAGAAAGACCCAGCATCTTCAGATCATCCAGATAAAGCAATTATTACTTTAAAGCATGATAGAGAGACTTCTTATGGAAGGTATATCGAAGTGCAAAACGAATTAGTTGCTGCGTATAATTTCTTAAGAAATAGAGAAGCACAGCGTTTATTTGGAAATAGATATCCAAATGTAGACAATGTATTCCAAGCTATGCTTGATGAAAAAGAGAAAAATCAGTTTAATAAAGACGAAAAGCTTAATGCCGATATTCAGAGAATTAAGGAAATGTATCCTTTAAAATTATCTGAGGCTGAGCCTGATAAAAGTTAATAGATATGTCTAAGTTTAAGAAGAAAAAAGGTGGTGATTTACCGGCGATTTCGACGGCATCTTTACCAGACATTGTATTTATGTTATTATTCTTTTTTATGGTTGCTACTGTAATGAGAGATAATACTACAATGGTAGAAAATACTCTTCCTGCTGCAAATCAGATAGAGAAGCTTAAAAAAGACAGAACAATGTTTATTTATGCTGGTAAGCCAAGTGATCAATACAAGAGTACTTACGGTAAAGAAGGACGTCTTCAAATCAATGACTCATTTGTTGGATTAGAATCTGTACAGCCAGCAGTATTTGAATATATCGCAACGTTACCTGAAGAATTGAAAGATAGAATAGTTGTTGGCCTTAAGGTTGATGAAGGCACCAACGCAGGTCTTGTATCTGACGTTAAGCAAGAACTAAGAGAAGCAAATGCATTAAAAATAATGTATGTAACTGCTCAAAAACAAGACGAATAAATTAAAATCTTAATTTTTTAAAAGCGTTATGATTATGTCATAGCGCTTTTTTTATGTTTAACATGTAATATTTATTAGATTTACGGATGCGTCAGTATATATATATTATTCTTTTAATGTCTTGTGTCGTTTCTAATGCACAAGATAGTCTTACCGTTGAAGAAGACAACCGATATCGAGAAGATCAATTCTATGCATCGATAACATATAATCTATTGACCGATAATCCAGCTGGTGTATCACAGAGTAATTTCTCAACGGGTTTTCACTTTGGTGTCATAAGAGACATGCCAATCAATAAACGACGCAACTGGGCAATAGGTTTGGGTCTGGGAATTTCATCAAACTCGTATAATCAAAACCTTGTCATTACTGAAGGTGTTTCAGGAGTAAATTATGATTTAGAAGATGATTTATCTTTGGGAAATGTCTCAAAAAATAAATTTACAACCTACCTTATTGATATCCCTTTTGAGCTACGCTGGCGCACATCAACACCATCGACATATAAATTCTGGAGAATATATCCTGGGTTTAAAATTAGCTATGTCCTATTTAATTCTTCAAAGCTAAGAAGTGATGTGTTGAATAATAAAATCTCTAATAATGATGATTTTAATACTCTGCAATATGGTATTACATTAAGTGCAGGCTATGGTACTTGGAATTTTCAATTGTATTATGGTCTAAACCCAATTTTTGATGATTCAGCTCAATTAAATGCTAATGCCATTGATTCACGAGCAGTTAGAGTGGGTATTATATTTTACATACTGTAACCGTAGACAAATAGAAAAAGCTGAGGTGCAAAACCAATAATACTTCCTACAATTAATTCTACAAAATTATGTGCTTTAAGGTGTAACCTTGAACTCGCTATTGCTCCTAGTAATATAAGCATCAATGCTATAGTACCATTAATATTTATTTTAAAATGGATACTTAATGCAATGGCAAACATAAAAAAACCAGATGCAGCCAACATATGTATACTTGCTTTAATTTTTAATAAAGCACATATAAAACAAAGCAGTGTAGAAAATAAAATACCAACAAAAAAGTAAAACAGTTCCTCAATCTCATTAACAGGAAATATTCTCGTAACAACTAACGTAATAATGACCGAGTTAATCAACAAAGGTAGTTTACGCTCTTGAGTTGACTTAAGGTATATACTATTTACCTTATTAAGTGTTTTTAAAAGGTAATACACTAAAATTGGCAGTAAGAGTGTTAGTAGTGCTGTAGAAAATAATTTGGCGTTAACAATAGGCTCCGGAATAAACCTTGGTGTTTTATGAAAATAAAAAAACACACCAAGTAAAGGCATTATAAGAGGATGCAATACGTACGATATACTCTTAAAAAAAAAGTCCATAAATTCTGAAACAAATGTAAGTGTTTAAATCTAAAATAATACAGGTATAGTATTTAAGAGTTAAATCATATTATTAATTTAGGAATCTTATTTGATATAAAATGAAAAGCCAATTTTTAATTTACATAACAATACTTCTTTTAACGGTTAACGTTTCGTTTTCTCAGAATGATAACTATAGAATAATATTCCCTCAAACTGAGGCCGAGCGTAACAAAGCTTGTACAAACTGCTTTAATACATTTCGGCAAAAACCTAAAGAGGTGCGTTTTTCAATAGTAAATGAAAATGACAACTTATATTTTCAAACTAATGACAAGAAGTGGTTTAATAAACTTTTTAAAAATGCTTCTGATGGCTTAGCGCTCGATGTTGTTGCAAAAGACTTATACAATTGTGATGTTGCACAAATAGAGGAAAAACAGATTAGTGGAGTACTCTTAAAACCAGTTTATGCACAACGTCTTAAAAGCGGTTTAAAACCTAATGGCGATGATCTCTTCAGGGTTCTACTAGGTAAAGTACCAACTGAATTAAAAGGAAAAGAACTGGAATATAACATTCTGTTTTTAGGACATAAAACTTTATGCAGATATCAAATTATATACAACCTAAAAGCCTATAACTGGGATTTGTTAGACATGGGAATGTATTTAGACTCCATAAGTTTTAGGAAACAAAAAGTCATTGGTCAAGGTGAAGAAAATGTGAGGCTACGTTACAAAACATTGAAATTCAAAATTCCCTTTGAGAAGAATAAATCTGTCTATTCACCAGAGGACATTAAGCCAATGTACGATTCATTAAATCTTACAGACTTTAATATTAAAACCATTAATATTAAAGCCTACGCTTCTGTAGAAGGTAGCTTATCAAGAAATATAGAGCTTCAAGAAGCAAGAGCTAATAGTATAGCAAAGGCCATACAGACGTATCAAAAACCGGATATAAAAACAACGGTTTCTTCGTCAGAAAACTGGGTTGAATTTTTAAATGATATAGAAGGAACAACTTACGAAGATTTAAAAAAACTGAGTAAATCTCAAGTAAAACAAAAACTGGTTGGTGCATTTTCTGAAGAAATGGAACCTATTTTGCAAAATCATAGAAAAGCGCTTGTTACTCTAGAATTAGAGAAAAAAGATGTTTATAAGACGATGCCAACAGAGCAATTAATTTCACAGTTTAACGCATCAGTTAAAGATGAAGATATTGATAAGGCAACAGCCATACAAAACACATTATTTGAAAAACTAAAAAATAGTGAAGTATCACCTGATATATTAAAACAACTCGAAGTTCCAAAGCAAGTAAATTTTATTAATCTGCTCAATAAGAATAGTGCTATAAAATATCAGTTAGATGAAAGACAGATAATAATTGTTAGAAATGAGCTTGAAGCACTACAAGAACTAGATCCTAAAAATCCTAAGATTAAGTATAACTTAACGGCTATTAAGTTTAAAATTTGGCGATATAAGTTTGAAGAAGTAAATCCATCTACTTTTAAAAATGAAATTTATAATCTTGAAAAATACAATATCGATACATCTCTTATTGATAGAATGATGGTTAATTACCATATTATCCAAAGTGAAAATTTTTATAGAAAAAGAGATTATTCGAAGAAAGATAAATCGGTAAACTTCATAAAAGCTAAGTACGAAAAAATGCCATTGACCGATTTTGACTATTTCAGTTTAGCTCAGTTTTTATCGTATTACGCAAATGTTGATGCTGCAGCTGAGTTATTAACTAATAAAGCAAGGCAAATTGATGTCGATGAAAATTTACTCTTTTATTATTTAAATCTTACATTAATTAATCAAGAACTCACACAAACAGATGAGTATAGAACCATTATGTTAAATGCCGTAAACTTAAATAAAGAAAGATTTTGCCAATTGTTTAATTCTCCTGAAAAAGATGGTGTCACCTTTCAATTATTAAAAGATGATTATCTCAGGGCAAATTATTGCGAAAATTGTGTCGATTAAATTTTCTTGCGCAGACGAGCAACAGGTATGTCTAATTGTTCGCGGTATTTAGCAACAGTACGTCTTGCTATAGGATAGCCTTTTTCTTTTAATATACCAGCTAATTTATCATCGGTAAGCGGTTTCTTTTTATCCTCTTCTTCAATGACTGTCTCGAGTATTTTTTTAATCTCTCGAGTAGATACTTCTTCACCTTTGTCGTTAGTCATAGATTCAGAAAAGAACTCTTTAATGAGTTTTGTTCCGTATGGTGTATCGACATATTTACTATTTGCAACGCGAGATACTGTGGATACATCCATATCAATTTCGTCCGCAATATCTTTAAGGATCATTGGTTTAAGCATGCGCTCGTCACCAGATAAGAAGTAATCTTTTTGATAATGCATAATGGCGCTCATCGTTACAAAAAGGGTTTGTTGCCTTTGTTTCACTGCTTCAATAAACCACTTTGCTGCATCTAGCTTTTGCTTAATAAACAATACGGCATCTTTTTGAGATTTTGTTTTCTCTTTAGATTCCTTATATCCTTTTAGCATATTGTTATAGGTTCTTGAAACATGCAGTTCAGGGGCATTTCTACCATTAAGGGTCAACTCCAATTCACCATCAATAATTTTAATTGCAAAATCAGGAACGATATGCTCTATAATACGATTGTTCCCAGAGTAAGAGCCACCTGGTTTAGGATTAAGTTGCTCAACTTCTTCGATAGCATTTTTAAGTTCTTCTTCTGTAATACTAAATTTCTGAAGTAATTTCTTGTAATGCTTTTTTGTAAACTGCTCAAAGGCTTTATCTATAATCTTTGTTGCCAATTCAACATCTGGATGCTGCTCTTTTCTATTAAGTTGAATACTTAAACATTCTTGCAAATTTCTTGCACCAACACCAGCTGGATCTAATTGATGAACTACACCTAAAACTTTTTCAACTTCTTCTTCAGTTGTATACACATTCTGAGTAAAAGCAAGATCATCTGTAATATCTGATAAAGAGCGTCTTATATAACCACTTTCATCAACACTACCAACCAAGAATTGCGCAATTTCATACTCTTGGTCATCTAGTCTAAATGTATTTAATTGATTGATTAGGTGCTGTGTAAATGATGTTCCCGAAGCATAAGGCACAGACTTTTCATCATCATCAGCACTGTAATTGTTTGCGTGGGTTCTATAATCAGGTATCTCATCATCGCTTAAATACTCATCAACATTAATATCTCCAGCATCTATAGTTTCGTTATCATTGTACTCGTCTTGTGAATTATCGAACTCGTCAAACTCATTCTCCTTTGCATCACTTTCTTTACCAGTATCTAATGCAGGATTTTCCTCGAGCTCCTGTTTTAAGCGTTGTTCAAAAGCTTGAGTAGGCAACTGAATTAGTTTCATCAACTGAATTTGTTGCGGAGATAACTTTTGTGATAACTTAAATTGTAAGTACTGTTTTAGCATCTGTTGGTTAAAGAATTTTGAAACATGCTATTACTAGCATAAAACTCGATTATCGAGTTAAAAATATGAAAACAATCTAAAACCGTACCGTAATTAGATTGTTTTATAAAAATTTTAAATTTTTTTAAAATTCTGCGTTTTGGGGTGTTCTTGGATAAGGAATAACATCTCTAATATTTGTCATGCCAGTTGAGAACATAACCAGACGCTCGAAACCTAATCCAAAGCCTGAATGCACTGCAGTACCAAACTTTCTAAGGTCTAAATACCACCATAATTCTTCTTCAGGAATATCAAGAGCTGCCATTTTTTCTTTTAATACATCCAAACGCTCTTCACGTTGCGAGCCACCAATAATTTCGCCAATACCAGGGAAAAGAACATCCATGGCCCTAACGGTTTTCCCGTCATCATTTAATCGCATATAAAAGGCCTTTATATTTGCTGGATAATCGAATAAAATTACCGGGCATTTAAAGTGCTTTTCAACAAGAAAACGTTCGTGCTCCGACTGTAAATCTGCACCCCATTCATTAATTAAGTATTTGAACTTTTTCTTTTTATTTGGTTTACTATTTCTAAGAATATCTATGGCTTCGGTATAGCTTACGCGCTTAAAGTTATTATCAGTAACAAACTTTAAGCGTTCAATAAGACGCATAGGGCTACGCTCGTTTTGAGGTTTAGTTTTTTCCTCATTAAATAAACGATTGTCTAAAAACTCTAAGTCTTCTTGATTGTGTTCTAAAACATAGCTGACAACACTTTTAATAAAGTCTTCAGCTAAGTCCATATTACCATCCAAATCCATGAATGCAACTTCTGGCTCAATCATCCAAAACTCAGCCAAATGACGAGATGTATTAGAATTTTCTGCTCTAAATGTAGGTCCAAACGTATAGACCTTACCTAAAGACATAGCATAAGTTTCAGCCTCTAATTGTCCTGAAACCGTTAAATTAGCTTCTTTACCAAAGAAATCTTGCTTAAAGTCAACCTCACCATTGTCATCTAATGGCGGATTTTTTGGGTCTAAAGTTGTCACTCTAAACATTTCTCCTGCGCCTTCCGCATCACTGCCAGTAATCATTGGGGTATGCATATTGTAAAATCCATTCTCTGTAAAAAACTTATGTACTGCAAATGACAAAGAAGATTTTATACGCATTATGGCGCTAAATGTACTGGTTCTTGTGCGTAAGTGCGCATTTTCTCTTAAGAATTCAAAAGAGTGTTTTTTAGGCTGAATCGGATAGGTTTCAGGATCAGAATCACCCAAAACTTCAATAGTTGAAACAATGATTTCAACCTTTTGTCCTTTACCTTGACTTTCTACAAGTTCACCAGTAATATGTAGAGCTGCACCTGTAGTAATTCGCTTTAAAAGAGACTCGTCAAAATTTTCAAAATCTACAACGCACTGAATATTATTTATAGTTGAGCCATCATTTAGAGCAATAAATCTATTTGCCCTGAAGGTTCTTACCCAACCTTTTACGCTTACGTGTTGTAATGTAATGTCTTCTGATAATAGTTCTGTTACGGTTTTTGTTGTATTCATTTTATAATCTCGTTTAAAACTTAATCAATTTCTTCTATAGTTTTATCGTTATCGTCTTCGGGTATAATATTAATTGAAGGTTCTTTTAATACTGCTTTATTAGCAATGCTTCTTTCAAGAGATAACAATAACGATGGCAATAATAATAAATTAGATAACATGGCAAATAATAAAGTTGCTGATACTAAACCACCTAATGCCACTGTACCACCAAAACTGGAAATGGTAAATACCGAAAACCCAAAGAATAATACTATAGATGTGTAAAACATACTTACGCCAGTTTCGCGCAAAGCAGCATATACTGATTTACGGATTTTCCAATGGTTTGCTTGTAGCTCTTGCCTGTATTTTGCTAGGAAATGAATGGTGTCATCTACAGATATACCAAAGGCTATACTAAATACCAATATCGTCGAAGGCTTGATAGGCACACCTAAATAACCCATTAGTCCTGCAGTAACTAATAGTGGTAATAAATTTGGTACTAATGATACCACAATCATTCTTGCTGACCTAAACATATAAGCCATGAAAATAGAAATAAGAAAAATAGCTAATGATAGTGAAATAACAAGATTACGAACTAAGTACTTTGTGCCTTTCTGAAAAACTAAAGCTTTACCAGTCATGGTAACTTCATAGCGTTCTTTTGGGAAAATCTTGTCTATTTCATGTTGTAAATCTTCTTCAATGCGCTCCATTTTATCAGTGCCAATGTCTTTCATAAAGGTTGTTATACGCGCATATTGGCCAGTACTATCGACAAAGTTTTTAAGTAAATCAACATCCGTAGATGATTTTTTTACATAAGAACTTATAAATAGATTTTCTTGACTAGTAGGTAGTTGGTAATATTTAGGATTTCCGTTGGTATAAGCCTGTTTAGCATACTTAACCAAGCTAACTACCGATATTGGTCTTGAGAGTTCAGGAGTTTCATCAATAAACTCCTCAAGTCTATTCATGCGTTTTATGGTAGCTAATTTCATAACGCCTTTTTTGCGTTTGGTATTTACCATAATTTCTAATGGCATAATACCATTGAACTCAGATTCAAAAAACCGAATATCATTAAAAAACTCAGTATTCTTAGGCATATCTTCAATGAGACTTCCAGAAATAATAATCTTATTTATACCGAGCAAGCTGGCAATAAGTAAGACTAAAGCCGTAACGTATATGGTAATCTTTTTGTGCTTTACCATGCGCTCCATCCAATCTACAAAACCATTTATCCAACGCTTATTTAAATGTTCTAAATGCCTTGGTTTAGGATATGGTAAAAAGGTATATAGAATTGGAATAATCAGTAGGCAAAGAATAAAAATAGCAAGAATGCTCAACGATGCCACAATACCAAACTCCTTTAGTAATTGACTTTCGGTTAAAATAAATGTTGCAAAACCAGAGGCAGTAGTTACGTTAGTCATAAGAGTAGCGTTACCTACTTTAGTAATTACGCGCTGTAAAGACTTTACTTTATTGCCATGCAAACGTACCTCATGCTGATATTTATTTATTAAGAAAATACAATTAGGAATGCCTATAACAATTATTAAAGGCGGAATTAAGGCTGTAAGTACAGTAATTTCATAATTAAGTAAACCAATAATACCGAAGGTCCACATCACTCCAATACATACTACAATTAGAGATATAAACGTAGCTCTAAAAGATCTAAAGAATAGAAAAAATATAAATGATGTTACTGCTAAAGCTGCACCAATAAAAAGACTGATCTCGTCAACAATATTTTGAGAGTTTAGTGTCCTTATATAAGGCATCCCAGATATACGGACATCTAGGCTTGTTTTAGTCTCAAACGCATCAATTTTATCCTTTAATGTATATATTACAAAGTCTTTTCTAACAGGTGTATTTACAATATCCTTTTTTAAATAGATGGCAGTTCGTATCGTCCTAGTCTCTTTGTTAAACAGGAAATTGTCATAAAACGGATATTTTTCAAAAAGGTCTTTTTGAAGCTTGTCTATTTCTTCTATCGACGTAATAGAATCTTTTATAAAAGGTTCTAAATCAAACTTTTCTTCCTTGTTGTTTTTTACAAGCTTTTGTAAATCTTTAATAGATACAACGGTCTCAACTTCATCAAAGGCTTTAAAGTCTTCAGATAGTTGATTCCAAGCATTGAGTTTTTCAACATTAAAAAGTGTAGAATCCTTAACACCTAATACAATAAGGTTACCTTCTTCACCAAATATTTCTAGAAAATTATTGTAGGTAATATTAACCTCATGCTCATCGGGTAAAAGGTTCGCTTCAGTATAGGTGAACCTCATATGCTTCCATTGCATACTAAAGAAAATAGTATACAAGATTACAGTGATGAGAATGGCAATTTTGTTACGCAATATTAGTCGCGCAACTGTTTCCCAAAATCGAGCTGTAAGAAGTTTAAGCATACATTTTTCTAATGAGCGGCAAAGGTAGGAAAAAGCAAAAGTATTGTCAGTTAAAATTACATTTAATTGAACGTCTAGTGTTTCGATAAATGCAAATTATTTTTAATGGTATAATTTTTGTTGCTTTCAAGAATTAAAAACATAGTAATACATGAAATTTCACTACTATAAGGCGCTTAATTTTTTCTTTTTTTTATCGATTGCTTTATATTCTCAAGGGCAGGAAAATTTTAAACATAATTCTTTAGCAGAGAAAATTTATGTACAGCTAGATAACGAGGCTTATGCTACTGACACAACAGTTTGGTTCAAATTAATCTTAGCAAACGCGGGCACTCATAATTTGGGAATAACGAGTGGTGTAGTCTATGTAGATCTCATAAATAATAAAGAAAAAATCATCGATTCTAAAATAATCAAGGTTCAGGCTGGTATAGGAAATGGTTTTTTTGATTTGGATAAAGAGTATTCGCAAGGAGTGTATTTAATAAGAGTCTATACCGAGTGGAATAAAAACTTTAAAAATGACTTTATTACCGAAAAATATTTCAAGATATTTTCTATTGAAAATAAAGAAACATCCTTAAATAAAGAATATCTAAAAAAAAATAGTGTCAACCAATCTTCTATAAGTTCTAACGACACTAAGCTAAATTTTTATCCTGAAAGTGGTAAAATGGTTGCTGGGTTACCTAGTAAAATTGGATTTAAAATAACAAATTTCATAGGAAAAGGTATTAAAGGGAAAGGCGAAATTTTAAATTCAGACGGAAACGTCATTTCTTTTTTTGAAAGTAACGAAGTAGGTTTAGGACACTTTGTAATTGATAAAGTTGATGTTAACGAAGAATATTCAGCAAAACTTTATGGCAATAATGAAGTTTATAACTTGCCTAATGTTTATCAAAATGCTTTTGTATTATCTATTGTTGAGCGAAATAAGTATATAGTTGCAACATTGAGAACTAACGAAAATTCTACCGAAAAAATTTCTCTAAGTGCTTCAGTCAGAGGAAAGGATTACTTCAACAAGGAACTAAATTTAATAAACGGAAAATATATATTTACAATACCTAAGACCACGTTTCCGGAAGGTGTAATAATTTTTACTGCGTTTAATAATTTAAATCAACCAAAAGCAGAACGGTTATTTTTTAATGACCGAAGTGATGATAAGAGATTAGATGTCAACGTTAGGCTACACGATAGTATTTTTAAAAAACGAGATGTAATTAATCTAGACCTTAGTGTTACAAAAAAAGAAGATTCACTTATCAAGAGTAGTAGTTCTATATTAGTTTTTAATAAAAAATCTGAAACTAATATTTTAACTGAGAGAGATAATATTTTATCATATTTATTATTAAGCTCTGATATTAAAGGCCATATAGAAAATCCAGGGGCATATTTTTCTAAAAATAAAAGTTTAAATATTGACAATTTGATGTTAACTCAAGGCTGGAGAAATTACAAGTATACAGACTCCAGGAAAAATTTAAATTTCCGAATGGAACGAGGCTTAAGTATAAGAGGAACAGTGAATACAAAGCAAAGGAAAATGAGTGTAAAAAACCTGCCAGTCACATTATTGACTTTTGGAAATGATGCTTCAATTTACACAGGACAAATAAATGCACCAGGAAGTTTTAATTTTCCAATAGAAGATTTATACGGAGATTACAAAGAAATGATTTTAAAACCTTTTGGTATATCGGAAAATGAGCGTAAGAATTACACAATTACCTTATCTAAAACTAAAAAATTGAAACCTAAGTTTGCTCCAAATAAATTAATGTATCACAATATTACCGATAGTGCTTACCAAAATAAAATAAATGAAATACGACTTCAAAATCTAATAAAAAATGAATACTACACTAATTTGGATGGGATAAATGAATTAGACGAGGTTGTTATTGATGCCTATAAAATGACTCCAAAACGAAAAAAAATGTTTGAGAAATATGGTAAACCTGATGTCGTTATTGATGATAAGGAAATTATGGCAAAGAAAGCAAAAAACTCTAGAGGATTATATAGTGTTATGATGGCTTTTCAGGATAGAGTAACCATATTTAGAGACTCAACAGGAAGGTTAAATGCAAGTACCGCAAAAGGAGGAAAAGGCCATACTACATTAGTTCTAATAGATGCAATACCTGTGAGCCAATCTGATTATTTTTTAATTGAGAGAATGATTCCTGATGAAATAACAAGTTTTGAAATTATTGATAATCCACCAGGGTTTAGACAGTTGTACGCACAGGTGTTAAATACCAATGTACCATCGGGATATTTTCCTGGCAGTATTATTTCAATTTACACAAAATCAGGTAAAGGCTTATATGGCGCATTAGATATCAAAAAAGATATTAGACTAAATAAAATACCTGTTTTTTCAACCAAAAAAGAGTTTTATATTCCAAATTACTCAGATGAAATCTCAAAAAAGTTTAAGGAACCAGATTTTAGGTCTACTATTTTTTGGAAACCTAATGTAGAAACTACAAGCTCAAAACCTATAAAATTAAGTTATAGTCATTCTGACAACGTCGGAGATTTTGTAATTATAATAGAATCAATAACAGACAATGGACAAATTGGTTATAAAACCTTAGAATATAAAGTCACTGAATCTCAAGATTAACTAGAGAGAAATATTAAATGTAAACTTAGCTGCAAAATTATCGCCAAGAGATGGTAGATGGTAGCCACCGTAACGGTAAGCGAAACTTAAGCCAAAACCGAAAATGAGCTTATTAATTTCGATACCAGATTCTGAGTATAACTTGTCTAAAGTGTTAAACGTTATACCTTGATGTTGATCAATACTTCTCATATTGCCTAATGCGTATCTCGATATTAAGACCAATTGCGGTTTCCATCTGTTCGAAATTTTAAAAGGCTTAAAAAAATGCTTTAGCTGTAAAGTGGTAAACCTATCGCTGAAAAATTCATTAAAAAACATAGTTTCAAAACTTTTTAAACCTGCCACTGAAAAACGCTGTAAAATAGTCTCTTTATTAATGTTGTTAGGGTAGGAATGATATAACTGCGTTATAGGTGTTTCACCTGAGGCTAACCCAGCAACGAGTGTTACCTCCGACATAGATTCGTTGGCATGATTTATTTGATGAATGGTTCTAAAATCTATTTTAGTAAAATTAAAATCACTATTAAATACATCCGAGATACCTTGAGTTACTTGCGCAGTAAATTTTGGATAACCATCGATTGTTTCTTCAATTTTATTATCGACAAATTCAAACTTGCTAAACGGACTCCATTGCAGACTTAACTGTGCCGTGCTAAAATTAAATAGCGTAAACGCTTGCCCTTGACTTAAAAAAGTGTAGTTGTATGTTGGATCAACACGACTTATGGCGAGTTGTGCTTCAGAGAGTAAGTTGTTAGAAATTTTATGTTGTAAAGAAATCGATTTGGTAACGTGACGGTGGAACAAATCGATGTTAAGTAGTCGTGGTTCAAAAAAAGAAAAAAACCGCTTATCGGTTAAGAATTTTGAACTTCCGGTTTCTTGCAAATCATCAGTATAAGTTAGGTTCACCCAGGTATCTGTAGATTCATTTATTCTAAAACCTCCGCCTATACTATATTTATAGCGTTCATCCTGAAAGCCATAAACAATGTAACCATTGATTCGATATTTTTCAGAGAATTTTTCACTCGTAATACCACCAAGACCAGTTCTCAAACCTTCGAATTGGTTGTACTTTACCAGATATCTTAAATCAAAATTGAAATACTTTGTAGGGAGATACCCTAACCCTAGATTTTCTAAAAAGACACTTTTCTTTACAGAATCTTTTTGTTTCTCAGTGTCTTCTTTTGGTTCTTGAAAAGCTAAAGCATAAGATGAAATGCATAACAAAATTGTAGCAAATAGGTGCTTTAGCATTAAAGATAGTTTGTAGTTAATGGATTATTGAAAGAGGGAAATTAAAACAATTATACTGTCATAATTTCTTTTTCTTTCGCTCCAAATATTTGATCTACTTTACTAACGTATTTGTCAGTAAGTTCTTGTATGTCTATTTCCGCATTTTTCTGCACATCCTCAGATACGTCAACTTTTTTAACATCATTATTGGCATCTTTACGTGCATTACGTATACCAACTTTTGCATCTTCAGATTCAGCTTTAGATTGTTTAGCTAAATCTCTTCGACGTTCTTCCGTTAATGGTGGAACATTAATTATTATCGATTCGCCATTATTCATTGGGTTAAAACCAAGGTTAGCGACCATGATACCACGCTCTATTTCTTGTAACATTGATTTTTCCCATGGTTGTACTGTAATTGTACGACCATCTGGCGTATTTACATTTGCTACTTGATTTAATGGTGTTTGTGAACCGTAATAGTCTACCATAACACTGCCTAACATTGAAGGGCTAGCTTTACCAGCTCTAATATTTGACAATTGCTTCTCTAGATGCTTAATGGCAGAATCCATAGCTTCCTGAGCTGTGTCTATAATAAATTGAATCTCTTCGTTCATAATCTTTAATTTTTTAACTGACAATTATCAAAAGTTAAGCCAAAACTTATAAGTTAACCTTAGTACCAATATTTTCTCCAGAAACCACTTTTAGTAGATTTCCTTTTTTATTCATATCAAAAACAATGATTGGTAACTTGTTTTCTTGACTTAATGTAAATGCAGTTGTGTCCATAACCTTTAGTCCTTTACGTAAAACATCGTCAAAGCTTATATGGTCAAATTTTATGGCATTTGTATCTTTCTCAGGATCGGCATTATAAATGCCATCAACTCGAGTACCTTTTAGTATTACATCTGCTTCAATTTCGATGGCTCTTAATACTGCTGCAGAATCTGTAGTGAAATAAGGATTTCCTGTTCCGCCTCCAAAAATTACAACACGTCCTTTTTCTAGGTGTCGCAAAGCTTTACGACGAATAAAAGGCTCAGCAACTTCATTGATTTTTATAGCGGTTTGCAATCGTGTTGGTATATCAGCGTCTTCAAGTGCACTTTGTAAAGCCAAACCATTTATTACGGTTGCTAGCATACCCATATGGTCACCTTGTACACGATCCATACCATTACTTGCTCCAGCAACACCTCTAAAAATATTTCCACCACCAATTACAATGGCCACTTCGACACCTTTATCTGTAATGGTTTTAATATCCTGAGCATATTCTGCAAGGCGTTGTGGGTCAATACCGTATTGACGATCTCCCATTAGGGCTTCACCAGAAAGTTTAAGTAGTACGCGTTTAAATTTCATTTGTTATTTTGAAGGTTACGCAAAACTAAACAATTATTATTAGGATTAAAAGTGAAACCCTTTGTGTATTTATATCTTCTGTTAATGTTGTAATACAAAAAAAGCCTTCAGATTTCTGAAGGCTTTTTTATATGTTATATGGTTATTTAATTAACCTACTGTAGCACGTTTAAAACCTGTTACTTCTACTTCTCCGTAAGAAGAAACATATTTAGCTACGTTTGACTTTTCGTCTTTAATAAAACTTTGGTCTAATAGACATTGTTCTTTATCTAATGTTGTGTTATCAGATATAAAACGGTCCATTTTACCAGGTAAGATTCTGTCCCAAATTTGCTCAGGCTTACCTTCAGCTTTAAGTTCTGCTTTTGCATCTTCTTCAGCTTGTGCTAAAACGGCATCAGTTAATTGAGACATAGAGATGTATTTAGGAACATTTTTTAATGTTTTTCCTAAACGCGCTAATTCTTCATTCTCTTTTTCGATAGCAGCGATACGTGCTTCAGTTTCAGAAGCAACATAAGCTGGATCAAAATCTTTGTAAGATAATGTTGTCGCTCCCATAGAAGCAACCTGCATAGCAACATCTTTAGCTAAAGTTTCAATATTATCAACTTTAGCAGAGAAACCTACAACAGCAGCAATTTTGTTAATGTGAACATAAGAACCTACGTAAGCAGCTTCAACAACCTCAAATGCATTGATGTCTAACTTCTCACCAATTACTCCAGTTTGCTCAACCAATTTATCTGCTACAGTCATTCCGCCGAAATCAGCAGCTAAGAATTCTTCTTTAGTAGTATAGTTAAGTGCAATGTCACCAAAGTCACTAGCTAATTTTAAGAAGTTTTCATTTTTACCTACGAAATCAGTTTCACAACCTAATACTAGTGCAATACCTTTAGTGTTATCTGCATTTATTTTTGCTACAGCAGCACCTTCAGAAGACTCTCTGTCAGCTCTTTTTGCAGCAACTTTTTGTCCTTTTTTACGTAAAACTTCGATTGCTTTGTCAAAATCACCACCAGCTTCAACTAGTGCTTTTTTACAATCCATCATACCTGCACCAGTAGCTTTTCTTAGCTTATTTACTTCTGCTGCAGTAATTTTTACTGTGTTTTCCATAGTATGTTTATAAATTTGAAAAGTCGTTTAATCCATGTTTCTTAAAGAAAAGAATTAAACGACTTTTACATATTGTGTAATTGTTATTTATTCTTCTTCTTGAGTCGCAACTACAGGTGCAGGCGCTGCTTTTGCTTCTGCTTTAGGAGCAGCAGCTTTAGCCTCTTTCTCTGTACGCTCAGCTTTTCTTTCGCTTAAACCATCTGCAACAGCAGAAGTTACGATAGATAATACTTTATCAATAGACTTAGAAGCATCATCATTTGCAGGGATGACATAATCAACCTGACGTGGGTCAGAGTTGGTGTCTACCATTGCAAAGATTGGGATGTTTAATTTTTGAGCTTCCTTAATTGCAATGTGCTCACGCTTAATATCAACCACAAATAATGCACCTGGTAAACGTGTCATGTCAGAGATAGAACCTAAGTTCTTTTCTAATTTAGCACGCTGACGGTCTACTTGTAAACGCTCTTTTTTAGATAAAGAGTTAAACGTACCATCTTTCTTCATTCTATCAATTGCAGCCATTTTCTTAACAGCTTTTCTGATAGTTACGAAGTTGGTTAACATTCCACCTGGCCATCTTTCAGTGATGTAAGGTTGGTTTACAGCGCTAGCTTTATCAGCAACGATATCTTTAGCTTGCTTTTTTGTTGCAACAAATAAGATTTTCTTTCCAGAAGCAGCGATTTTTTTCATTGCTTCTGCAGTTTCGTTAATCTTAGCTGCTGTTTTGTAAAGGTTGATAATATGGATACCGTTACGCTCCATATAGATGTAAGGAGCCATGTTTGGATCCCACTTACGTGTTAGGTGACCAAAGTGTACACCTGCTTCTAGTAGTTCTTTTACTTCTACTTTTTCCATTTTTGTAATAGTTTACGTTCTGTTGAATTAGCAATGCTAAAGTGGCTTTTTCTAAAGGCCTTTAGCATTTAGATGCTAGACTAAACCCTGACTTTTATGTCATGGGCAACAATAACTGGTTTTAATTTTGCTGAACTTTTCAGCGATTTCAATAAAATGCCAACTCGTGGCGTGTTTAATGTCAATTGAGCGCAATAGAAATATAAAAATGCTTCGACTGCGCTCAGCATGACATAATTTGTGTTGGATATTAACGTTTAGAGAACTGGAATTTCTTACGCGCTTTCTTCTGACCGAATTTCTTACGCTCTACCATTCTTGGATCTCTAGTTAATAGACCTTCTGGCTTTAATATTGCTCTGTTTTCAGCATCTAATTCGCACATTGCGCGAGATAAAGCTAAACGTATTGCTTCTGCCTGGCCGGTGATGCCACCTCCATATACGTTAACAGTAATATCAAAGTTGCCATCATTGTTAGTCATGACTAAAGGTTGGTTTACTTTATACTGTAATGTTGCAGTAGTAAAATAATCCGCCATGTCTTTTTTGTTCACCGTGATGTTACCTTTTCCTTTAGCAACGTACACACGGGCAACAGCCGTCTTTCTACGGCCAATTTTGTGAATTACTTCCATTAGTTAAATTCTTTTAAATTAATTGTCTTTGGCTTTTGAGCTTCGTGAGCGTGCTCAGCACCAGTAACAACTGTTAGGTTTCTAAAAAGAACAGCTCCCAATTTGTTTTTTGGCAACATTCCTTTTACTGACTTCTCTACTAATCTGGTTGGGTCTTTCTCAAACATCTCAGTAGCAGTCAGACTTCTTTGACCACCTGGATAACCTGTGTGTCGGATATAACTTTTATCTGACCACTTGTTACCTGTTAAGTTGATTTTTTCAGCGTTTATAACTATTACGTTATCACCGCAATCAACGTGTGGCGTAAAATTAGGTTTGTGCTTACCTCTTAAAAGTATTGCTACTTTTGAAGCTAAACGACCTAAAGTTTGTCCATCAGCATCAACTAAAACCCACTCCTTATTAACGGTAGCTTTGTTAGCTGAAACTGTTTTGTAGCTTAATGTATCCACACTAATTTGATTTATTGCATACCACTTTGGTATACTTGATTAAACATTCCTCTTCCGAAAAAGAGTTTGCAAATTTACGACAACTTATTGGATTGACAAACCTGTAAGACGGTTTTTTTATGCTGAAAATCAGTAAAGTGAAAAGCAATAAAATTTATAAGTAGATACCTATTAAAATGGCTTTGTAAGTTTAAGATTATATATGGTTATTTAAATCTTTTATTTCCATTAAAACTATGTCTGCTTTTTTTGACAACTCTAGTTGTCCGTCTAACCTTAAAACTTTACAGTTTAGTAATTGAATCCAGTTATTATGAATTTTGAGCGACCTGCCATCAAAGTTTGGGTTTTCGTATTGGTTAGCCCATTCTAAAAAAGCTTCAGAATTCTCTTTTATTTTTTTGTTAGTTTGAAGGCTTTCACCGTAACGTTCAGCTTCGCGTTTTTTTAGTCTATTCATTCTTTCATTATTTTCGAGATGAATAAAAACAGCTAAGTCAAAAGCAGTTTCCCATTCTTTTCCCCAACTTACCATAGAGCCGCTTAAAATGATGTTTTCATGCTTTTCGAAATCGGCCTTAAGATTTTGGTTTCGTTCACTTAAGGGTATTTTTTCTTGAAATGGCTGCGATGTCTTTTTCCAATAGTAATCGTCAGCATCTAAATGCTTAAAATCAGATTTTTTCTCTATTTCTTTACCTAAAGTTGTGGTTCCGGAGCCAGAAGCTCCAAATAAAAGAATTTTCATTTAAAATGCATTTTCATTCCTTCGTGAGTGCTTTTAAATCCTAAATCTTCGTAGAATTTAATGGCGTTAGGTCGTTTTTTGTCGGTAGTTAATTGCAGCAAGTGTGCATTTCGCTCTTTTGCTCTATTAATTGCCCATTGAAACATTGTCTGCCCAATTCCAAGTCCTCTTTTGTCTTTTCGTATTCGTACTGCTTCAATTTGTGCTCTAATTCCGCCACGGTATGTGAGGTATTGAATAAATGACAATTGTAAAGTGCCTATGATTTCAGAATTTTCGTCTTCTACAACTATTAATTCTTGATTTTGGTCAGCATTTATATTTTGAAAAGCTGTGTGATATTCTTCGGGTAATGGCGTTTGAAAATTTTCTCTAGTTTTCCCGAGTTCATCATCCGCAATCATTCCCACAATTTTTGGGATATCATTGTTAGTAGCTTTTCTAAATTTCATCTTTTAAATTTTCTGCTAATTCTTTTAATTTCTTATTCATTTCCTCAAACCCAGATTTCGTTTCTGTTTCTAATTTCTTTTTAAATAGTCCGACTAAAATGCCACTAAACTTTTCTTCTTGTTTAAAAGTAGAGGTGCCATCGCCGTTATCAATGATTATAAATTTATGTTCGCCGTCAAAAAGCCCTTTAAATATAAATTTGCCTAACCAACGTATTTCTTTATTCTCGTTGTAAGCTAATACTTTTGGTCTAAATTTCATGCCGCCAGCATTAATTTTTACTTTTTCTCCAACTTTAAAGTCGCCTTCTACAGATTTAAGAAAAGGATTCCATTTTTCGTACTCAGTAAAATTGGTAAGTACGTTCCATATTACTTGAGGTGATGCAGAGATATCTATTGAAGTCTTAATTTCTTTTTGTGCCATAATTGTCATTGTTAAAGATGTTAGAAAAACGGTTACGATTAACTTGTGCATAGTTTTATTGTTTTATTCTATGCAAAGTACCGTCAATCTAAAACAGCTTCGCTTGACTTAAATCAAGAAATCAGTTTTCGTCTTACTCTACTTAAAGTTTCGGGAGTCATTCCAAGCATTGATGCAATATATTGGAGTGGTACTTGTAAAAAAATCTTGGGGTTAATTTCTAAAAGATGCTGTACCTTTTCATCTGCTGTCATTGAAAGTTGACCAAAAACTCTATTTTCTATGGTAACAAAACATTTGGCAATAAATAATTTTTCTAACTCGCTCCAGTTATCAATATAATTACCGATTGAATTGTAATCTTCTTTTGAAATGGTATATAACTCACAATCCGATATGGCTTGAATGTTCCACCTTGAAGGTGTATTGAACATAAAGCTTGACAAATCTGTTAAAAACATGCCTTCATTAGAAATCCATTGTGTTATTTCCTTTTCACCAGTAGCATTGTATGCAAACACCCTTAAGTAACCTGTTTTTACAAAATGGATACGTTTTGCATATTGGTTAATTTTTAAGAGGTAATCATTTTTTTGAAGTTCTGTATTATTAAACAATCGCGCAATCGAAGACAGGTTTTTGCCTTTTATTCCAAAATAATTTTCGATATAAGATTCGATTTCTTTCATTCAAATTGCTAATCGGCAATTCAATAAAGTTAGGAATTTTATTAGGATACTATCTAAATTTTTTGCTATAAATTACAAAGCGGATTAAGACAAATATTGACCAAATCCGCCTAAAATAATTTAATAATCTATAGGTTTTATTTTACTAATGAGGAAATGTGTTCCCTTTCAAAGTAACTTATAACAATAAAGAGTAAAGTAGGTAAGAGCCATATTCCATTTCCAATAAAATCATGGGCTACATGAAACGCCACGATATTAAAAACTATTGGAACTAAAATTAACCAACCAATGAATTTGGTTTTAGGTATTACTAATAGAATACCACCAATAATTTCTGCTATGGCAACTACTTTAAAGAGGTAGGTTGAGAACATCGCGCCCATAAATTTTTGAGCAATTGGGTCTGATGGTGGTTCAACAGGAATAAACCCTAGAAATTTGTTTAGACCAAAAATGACCATTAATAGTCCTAGTAGACCACCGATTATATGTTGAATTGTCTTGTTCATAATATTAGTTTTTTAATGCGTTAATAATTTCAGAAGCTTCAACTCTATTTCTGTAATCACCATCAATGGCTTTGGCAAATGAAATCGTAAAGTCTGGTTCTATAATGAAAACAGCTGGGACAGGTAATTCTTTAGAATCATCACCGTAATGACTGTCAAAATCAATTCCTAGAGAGGTCATTGCTTCAAGAGGAGCAGCGTCATTTTTAAATACGGTTGTAAACTGTTGTGCAACAATATTTCCGTTATCGCTTAAAACTTCGAATTGTAAATCATTCTTCTCCTGTATATTCAAAGATTCATCTGGTGTTTGTGGAGAAATAGCAACTAAATTGGCTCCCAATGACTTGATGTCTTCCAATACTTGTTGGTACTGGTTGAGTTGAAGGTTACAATACGGGCACCAAGTACCTCGGTAAAACGTTAGGACAATTTTGCCTTGTTCTAAGAGCGACTTTAAACTTACAGATTGACCCATTGCATTTGATAATGAAAAGTTAGGTGCTTTGTCACCTTCTTTAAGCTTAAGAATAGACTTGTGCGTTTCTTTTAATTTGTTTGCATCTGCTTCAAAAACAGCTAGAGCCTCTTTAGGTAACATACTTCCTAAATTGTCTTGTAATTCTTTAAGACCTACTGAGTAAGAAGGTATTTGTGTTTGTGTACTCATTTTTCTTTGTTTTAAATTATGTCAAAATCGACACTACAAAGTTGAGTAACCTGTATATGCTATAAAATGAACTACTTTAGGAAATCTTCTTGAACTAGTTCAAGATTTTGTGGCCAATCGTTTGCGGATTTTACTTAAAAATTCTGGTGACATGCCTAGATAAGAGGCTAAAGTATATTGAGGAACACGACGCACTATAGAAGGATATAGATTTTGAAATTCTAGGTAGCGTTCCTCAGCAGATTTACCCAAATTAGAAAGTATGCGTCTTTGAGAAAAAGCAAATGATTTTTGAGCAACTAGTCTAAAAAATCTCTCAAACTTAGGGTTGTCACTACAGAGTTTTTCAACATCTTGAAAAGAAATTTGCTGTACTATTGAATCCTCTAATGCCTCTACAAAAATTGAAGCTGGAGTTTGATTTATGTAACTATTAAAATCACTAATAAACCAGTCTTCAATTGCAAATTGAATTGTATACTCAATACCTACATCATTTACAAAATAGCTTCGGAAAGCACCTTTTAAAACATAGGTTTGATGGGAACAAACAAAATTTGGCTGAACAATAAATTGCCTTCTTTTGACTTTTGTAGTTCTAACAATTGAGGTAAACTGTTTTTCATCATCTTCATTTAAAGAAACGTATCTCTTTATGTTATTTAATATGTTTTCGTAATCTTTCAATGAGGCCTTAATGGTTTAAAGTAATATTATGGTTTTTAGTAGTAACCGAAAGATAGTAAATTATGAAGAACTCCGATTAATGTATTTGGGTTGCGAGGATTAATACACACCTATATCAACTTCTACTCAGTCAATTTTTTCCAAAAAACCACTTTGTCATCATCTTCTTCGTAAAATTCAGGGATTACTGCTTGCTTAATATAGTTGCATTTAATGTAAAAATCTCTTGTTAATTCAAACTCAGCTTTTCCTGATGTTTCTACGATTAAAATTCGGTTGCCATTTTCACGTAACGTATTTTCAATGTATTCCATCATTTTCTTTCCAACACCGTTTCCTTGTTGGTCTTTGTGCACAGCAATCGCATAAAGGTTGTAGGTTCCATTAGTTAATCTTTCAGGCGCACAGTACACAATTGAGATAGGTTTTCCATGGCGTATTGTTGTAAACCATATGTCTGTTGAATTTTTGTTATTCAAATAATCACTAATCATATCATCTAATAAGTATGATGGGAACAATTCACTTGAATCTAATACCTTTTTTAATTCAGTAATATCTCCCTTTTCAATTTTTCTTATCATTTTCTAAGTTTTAAGGGCAAAATTAAAACTTGTGTAAAAGTTATGATTGTAAGATTCTGCTATTGTATGCGCTTGAAGGATTTACTCCTAAAACTTTTTTAAAGGAATTGCTTAGATGCGCTTGGTCAAAAAATCCACTTTGTAAAGAGACCTCTGTTAAATTAGTAGAGTTGTTTAGGTATAAGTTTATTGCTTGTCGTAATTTGTTCCAAACGAGGTATTTTTTAATTGAAACTCCGATATGCTCTTTAAAAAGATGTGAAAGCCTACTGTCAGATAGAAACACTCTAGACGTTAATTCTGAAATGAGATTTTTATATTCAAGTTCATTCTCTTCAATGAATTTTATACAATCAATTATTCGCTGATCCGCAGGTGTTTTTAAATCACTTGAAGTAGCGAGATCTTTAATTTCTGAAAACAACTGGTTTTTTGATAAAAACGAAGTTTTAAGAAAAGCACCGTTTTGAAATATAATTCCTTTGCTTTTTAAGAACTTGTGTAAATAATAGTTATAACTCTCTATCATTAAAATCTTGACAGAACAGTTTTTTGCAATAATCTTATGCTTTGTGTTTGATTCGATAATAGCAAAAACTAAGTTCTCATGAGTAAGTTCATTGGATATTAATGCAAAAGAGCCGTCAGTTGCATTTATGATTTCGACAACAGGATGCGAATGGCTTTCTGTATTCAGCTCATTGAACTCGAAGTCGTATATCCCTTTTTTTATATCAAAACCATAAATTTTCATAGCCTCATGTTATCTCATTTACAGCTCTAATTGCAGATCGTGCAGCCGTATGTACGCTGCCCCAATCTTCTCCTGTGGTGTAAGATGTTCCTGCAAAATAAAGCTTATCGCTCACAGATTTACCAAGTGTTCGTACGCGTCTCCAATTTTCGTAATTATACACATAAGCACCTTTAGCAAAAGGCTCTTTGTTCCAATTCTGCGATGTATGTTTTATGTAATTCGATGATGCCTTATTATCAAAAATCTCGTCCAACTCGTTTAACATATATTCAATGAGTTCTTTATCGGATAATTCTCTGTACGGAAGCGTACCTGAACCAACGGTGAATAAACCTAAAACATGTCTATTGGAATTCTGCCCATAAGCCGCATCATAATATAGTTTTTCGCCATCTCTATCGGAGCCAATATCGAAGCCAATTGCAGCAGGATAAAACTTTTCTGAAAACTCTATAAATGCTTTAAAGCCATCCCAAACAGTCACGTCATTTATAGCTTCTCTTTTGTGTTCGGGTAGTTGAGGTGTAAATGCAATAGAACCCGTTTGTAATAGTTTTACAGGTGTAGTGATTATAATCTTATCTGCTGTAAATTCACCATTTGATGTGTTTACAAATATCTTATCCTTAGAGTAGTCAATAGACTTAACAACCGCATTAAACAATATATTATTTTGTACAGATGGGACAACGTATTGCTCAAAAAAATCAAACCACGAGGAATTTATGAACTTCTGGTCAATTTTAAAGCCTATATCTTTTAAATAGACTTCTTCTCCTTCATATAAGGCATAATCCACATCCATATCATAAGGTTTGGTTTTAACATTAATTGGTACGGATGGGTCATTTATAATTTCACTTAAAACGCCTTTTTCTACATGTAGCCATTCGCCACCTAATGGAATAGGGAAGTCTACAAAATCTAATGTTCTTTTCATTCTACCGCCGTATACAGAAGAGGCTTCTAAGATTTGGAACTCAATTCCTTTTTGACGTAATAAATGCCCAGCAGTAAGACCAGCAGCACCAGCTCCAATAATCAATACGTTCCCTTTAAAGTTAGATTTGCTAGTTTCTTCGGAAGACTTATAAGATGTTAATACAGATTGAAAAGGAATGCTAATTCCTAGCAAGCCACACATTTTTATAAATTCTTGTCTGGTCATGTTTTACAATGGGTTTGTGTATGGTAGGATTCGGAAAAATCCGCAAGATTATTCTTGTCTTAACTATAAATTTAGTAAAAAGACCCGGAATTCCAATTAGTCCCAAGAGCTATTGGCATCGGGGCCAATTGCAATGCTTTATACGCAGTGTTATGTGCAGTTATTAGTTACGAGGATTGTCAGACTCATTACTATAGCTTCCATCTTGGTTACAAAAAATAGCAGTACACATATCATAAATAATTTCAAAATGTTCATAGGCTTGTTGGTGTCCGCCATAACCCTCAATTATACCTTCAGAAAGTTCAAAGGCTTCTTCCAAACAGTCCAAATCACAATAATTATTTTGAAATTGTTGACTAAATGATATACCAAATATCATAGTCAATGCTATTGATAATTTTTTTTTATTCTTTATCATATTTTTTTAATTCTGAATTTAGTTCCTGAGCTTCTTTAAATTTTTCGTAGGCAAGTGTTTCGATGAACGCCTTGCTTTTATGTTTTTGTTTGTAATAATTAGATATTAATTTACCTAATTCTGTCTTAAACCCATTATGCTCGTCCATAGAACCATTTACATCATTGAAGTATTCCTCATTAGATAATTTCCCTAATGCAACTAATTTACTTCGCTCTTTAATCTTTTCATAGCTTAATGTCATATCCCGTTGTAAAATAGATTTCTCAATATTAGATGATTTAGCGAATTCATTACATATGTCTAATGCTGGATTATTTTTTGAGTCTAATTCAATCCTAAGTTCATTTTGAACTTTTTCAAAATGCTCAGAAATGTTTTCTTGTTCAATAGTAGATTTTGTTTGTTCAGTACAATTAGAGAATGATACTGTTATCAAAAAAGTCAACAATAGGCGTTTTAAATTTTTCATGATTTTATGTTTTATGAGGTGCATTTTCAATCATTCTTAGATCGTCAGTCTATTTTGACCCATATGTTTTTCAAATTGTAGGTAACGGTCTTTGCTATGATTTCTACTAATGAATTTAAATAATTGTTCTTGTAAGAAACAAGAGTAATGTAATAAGTGGTCGGGTAGTCTAATATTCGGTGAGATCGGTATTAATCATAGACATTATGAGCTAAAGATTTTTTATTAGAACGTGGACTGCGTAAAAATTGTCCTTAAATACACCAAAAACTATAAAGTATTGGGTGAAGGTAATTTTGTGCTTACAATTAGTGAATGCCAATGGAATGCAACTAATAATGTTTTTTGGGTTTTAAAACGTAGTTTTTAATTTATGAGGGATTTCCATGGAATTACAAAAGGTAATAGTACAACCCACACCATAAAAAATAGCGCCATTGCTTTTGGATATTGTTGGTTATTCAGAAAAGCAGGTAGTGCTACGATCAATAACCAGCTTGATTTGTAGATAAGCTGAAATACAAATACTAAACTCATTTGTTTAGGATAAAACAAACCAACAATTGATAGCAGAAAAATTGCTAACCACAAAGCTCCAACTAATCGTATGGCTTCTGAGTATTGAAAAGCTCCAGTGAAAACAGTTCTTTGAGCTGTTTTAGGATAAAATAAACTTGTAAGACTTATAACTCCTGCAACAACTATGTTAGCGAGGTACATTAGCTTCATCTCGACTCAGCAATTTCTTTAATTTTACCAAGCACATCTGGAAGCATATTTCTGAATTTATCTCCAAACGCTTTTGCAAAAATGCCACCTGTAAGCCCTTTAAACCAAACTTCGTGCGTGAATATGGTTTTCCCGTTTTTTGAAGATAGATACCGTTTTACGTAGAGGCTTCCTAATGGTAGTTTAGTTTTGTAAGTATATGACTGTCCCTCGTCATATTCTACCACTTTAAATTTGGATTTACGGCCTTCTAAAGAAATGATAATTCCTTTAGCCCCAAGATGAAAATCATCTTTAATTGAAGCATTTTTTAAGCCTGTATCCCAAGCTTTCCAATTAGGTACATCTGTCCAAATGTTCCAGATAGCTTCAGGTGAGGCAGAAGTCTCCATAGAAAGCCAAAAATGCTTATTAGTTGGCACTTTGTTTTGAGCATTGAGTGCTGTGGCAATAGTGGTCATAAGAATAAAAATTGTTAATCGCATAGTTCTTTTTTTGCAAATGTCATGATTAACAGCTCTTATACACTGCACCTATGTTAACTTCCGTTGGTCAGTCCAATATTTTTTTCGAATTCTACTTAAAGATTGTGGTGCTATGCCAAGGTAGCTAGCAATATCTTTTAGCGGAGCGTTTTCTAGTATAGAGCTTTTCTCTTCCACTAACTTCTTATATCGTTCTTCGGCTGTATTATTTTGAGCCTCTTCTAAAATCTGTTCGGTATAGAATTGCACTTCTTGAATTAGTTTCCGTACAAACTCGCTCCAATGAGGAAGCTCTAATAATTGAAATGCCTTTTCTTTTGACATTTCCCAAACTACGGAGTCTTGTAATGCTTCAATATTATCATTTGTCGGAGTATCAGTTGTGAAGCTTCTTTGAGATGTAAAACAATATGGTGCTTCCGTGAAAAATTTAGACACTTTTTCTCCATCTCGAAATACATAGAATTTTAAAAAGCCTTCTTCTAAAAAGTACAGTTTTCGACAAATTTTGCCGCTTTCAAGGATAACATCACCTTTTTTATAGTGCTTTCTACTAAGACATTTTTCAATCAGTTGCCATTCGTCTTCGTTAAGCGTATTATAGTTTAATATGTATTTTCTAAATGGATGCAATGTTAGTTTTTCAGTCTTTTTTCAAATTACTACCAACTGTTTTTATTCTACTTATCATATAAAGCAAAGGCACTTACCTCAAAATGCATTAAGCCTAATCCTATCTAATTCATCAGAAGTAAAAAGTCCTGTTTCAAAGAGTTTTACAAACTCATCTGTGACATTGGCATTAAATAGAATTAGATCATCGGTATTGATACATACTTTTATGTTATTGTCTAATAATTGACGGATGGGATGTGCCTTCAAACTATCAACAGCACCTAGCATAACATTACTTGTTGGACATATGTTAAGCCGTATGTTATTATCTCTAATTAGGGCTACAGTTTTTTCAGACTCAACAGCTCGAATGCCATGTTGCAACTCATCTGGAGCTAATAGATTAATGGTATGCTCTATACTTTCGGTATCCGAAAACTCACCGATGTGAACCTTAGTTTTTAAGCCCATATCTTTTGCTATATCGTAAAACTTAACAAAAGGATTCAGGTCTTTACCAACTTCTTGGCCGTACAAATCTACACCATGAAATGCACCACTCTCTAAGCATTTTAGGCCGTTTGTATATACTTTTTCTATCTCCAAATCCTTGTTCACGCCTAAGTCAGGTTTAAAGTCTATATCGGATTTATACTTGTCCTTTAGTGTTTTAGTAATCTCAATAACACGCTCTATTGAATCATCAAAAAAACGTGCTAAGTTTAAATCTACACTGGCTTCGAGAAGCGTTACATTGTCATCAATTGCACTCTCAATCGCTATTTCCATAAAGTTTATTACGTCTTCGCCTTTAACCATGATGGTGTTTAAATGGCCGTAGATAAAGTCTATCATTCCGGTAAGACCATCATAGGTTTTTGGGAAAGTGAGATTAGCATTAGGGTATTTTTCGAAAAAGCGCTTTTGTGAGCCTGCTAAATGCAAATGGCTATGCACATCTGCTTTAGGTAGTTTGAAAAAGGTATTTCTAAATTCGGTGTGATTCATAAATATTTAGCCTTATAAAAATACAAGATTTTTTGTAGGATGAGAACTTTAAGGAACCTGCTAATTACTTTGTTGCGCGTTGAAGACGATCGTTTATAGATTTCCCGAGGTTTTTATTAGGAAGTTTTTCAGCAATTATAAGATCTAGATTTTGGTCGTCTAACTTATGAAGCGCATCATATAGTTTAGATGCAGCTTCAGCAAAATTACCTGTTTTAGATAGTACAATTTGAAATGCAATATCATTACTAGAAGCCATATTTTTAAAGGCCAATACACCAATCCGTTGTCCTTTATTTTTAAGAATAGTTTCTTCGAGATTATTTGAAAGAATCGTCTTGGTTTTAGGGGCATAGTGTCTTGCTAACATGCCTGGCGCATTTGGGGCTTCTTCTTTCCTGTTTTTTACTTCTATTTCACCAACGACTTGTTCAATGGCTTCAAGAGATGTTGAGCCTAAACGATAGACAATAGGTTCATCATTTTCAAAACCAATAATAGTTGACTCAATGCCACTTTTACATGCGCCACCATCTAAAACTATTTTCAGCTGATTTTTAAAGTACTGCTCAACATGTTCTGGTTTGGTTGGACTTATTCTATTAAAAGGGTTTGCGCTTGGTGCTGCTAAGGGAAAATCTAACTGATTTAAAAGCTCTAAAGTCAACGGATGATTGGGCATTCTTACGGCTACGGTATCTTTACCTGCAGTTATTAAATCTGGTATAATAGCTTTCTTTTTAAGCACTAGCGTAATTGGACCAGGCCAAAAAGCATCTGCTAATAGTTTGGCCTTTTCTGGCACATGAGCTACAATGTTTTTTAAATAATCAGCTGATGAAATATGTACAATTAACGGATTAAAAAGCGGGCGTTGTTTGGTTTCAAAAATCAATTTAATCGCCTTTTCAGAATAGATATTGCCTGCCAATCCGTAAACTGTTTCGGTCGGGATGGCCACAAGCTCATCTTGATTAAGAATAGCGACTGCTTTTGATATGTCTTTTGAAATAATACTCATATTACTTATGATGCAATATTACTTCAAAAAAATGAATGGTTAATGTGCCTCTAACCAATTATCGCCTATATCGAGATCAACATCTAAAGGAACAGATAACTGATAGGCGTTTTCCATTTCGGTTTTAATGAGTGATTTCATAGACTCTAGCTCGGGTTTATATACATCAAATACCAATTCGTCATGTACTTGCAATAGCATTTTAGATTTAAAATCCGAAGCTTGTAGTTTCTTGTGAATATTAATCATTGCAATTTTAATGATATCAGCAGCGCTACCCTGAATTGGTGCATTAACTGCATTTCGCTCTGCTGCGCCCCGAACCACAGCATTACGGGAGTTGATATCTTTTAAATAACGACGGCGACCTAAAACAGTTTGTACATAACCATTGTCTCTTGCAAAATCAACTTGGTCTTGAATATAATTACGTAACTTCGGGTATGTTGCATAGTAAGTGTCAATTAGTTCTTTAGATTCTGAACGTGTTAAATTCGTCTGATTGCTTAATCCAAAAGCCGAAACACCATAGATAATCCCGAAGTTTACCGTTTTGGCATTACTACGTTGCTCTCTTGTAACTTCAGAAATAGGTACATTAAATACTTTTGAAGCCGTAGATGCATGAATATCTTCTCCATTTTTAAAAGCCGAAATCATGGTTTCTTCCTCACTTAAAGCGGCAATGATACGTAACTCTATTTGCGAATAATCCGCAGCTAGCAATGTGTAATCTGCATCACGCGGTACGAATGCTTTTCGAACTTGGCGACCGCGTTCTGTACGTATTGGAATATTCTGTAAGTTAGGGTTATTACTACTTAAGCGTCCGGTAGCTGCAACAGTTTGCATGTAATCTGTATGTACTCTGTTGGTCGTGGTATTAACTTGCTCAGGTAATGCATCGACATAGGTACTTTTTAGTTTAGATAAACCCCTAAATTCTAAAATATTCTGAATAATTTCATGGTCTTTTGCCAAATAGCTTAGCACATCTTCAGCCGTTGAATATTGACCAGTTTTAGTTTTTTTAGGTTTGTCAACGAGTTTCATTTTTTCAAACAAAATCACGCCTAATTGTTTTGGTGAAGCAATATTGAATTCTTCTCCTGCAGTGTTATAAATACTTTTTTCAAGATTAGCAATATCGGCAGTTAATTCATCAGAAAGTGAGTTTAAAAATCCTTTATCAAGATTTATACCTTCTAATTCCATATCTGCCAATACCCTAAGTAATGGCACTTCGATATCGTCAAAGAGCTTTTTGGTATTGGCTTCGCCTAGTTCTTTTTCAAAATGTTCTTTCAACTGGAGCGTAATGTCTGCATCTTCAACCGCATATTCAGTTTGCTTATCTAAAGGTACTTGGCGCATAGACAATTGATTTTTCCCTTTTTTACCAATCAATTCTGTAATAGATATTGGTGTATAATTGAGATAAGTTTCTGCCAATACATCCATATTATGACGCATATCAGGGTTAATTAGGTAATGTGCTAACATGGTATCGAACAGCTTTCCTTTAACCTGAATATTATATTTAGCTAAGACCTTAATGTCATATTTTAAGTTCTGACCAATTTTTTCAATAGCTTCATTTTCAAAAAATGGGCGAAGTTCTTCAATAAGTGATTGTGCTTCATCTCTATCTTCAGGGAACGGAATGTAAAATCCTTTTCCAGTTTCCCAAGAGAATGCAATACCCACCAACTCAGCAACTAATGGATTAATGCTTGTGGTTTCTGTATCAAAACACACTGAAGTCTGATTCATTAAATTTTTGACAAATAGTTTAGTTGCCATGCCAGAAGCTACACTTTGGTAAAAATGAGATGTAGTTTCTGCTGTTTTTCTTGTATAAGTAGATGTGGTTTCTGCATTTGCAGTATCAGTTGTATCTCCGCCAAAAAGTGAAAACTGTCCTGCGCCTGCTGCTTGTTTAGCTTTTGGTGTTGGTTTAGGTGACGAAGATTTTTCGACAGTTGAGGTATCGGAGCTTTCTTCTTGAGGTGCAAATGTTTTTATAAAGTTTTCAGTAAGACGTCTAAACTCTAAGTCCTGAAAAATTTGCTTTACTTTTTCAATATCAGGCTCAGAGAGTTCAAAATCTTTAGCATCAAATTCCACAGGGACATCTAGCATTATAGTTGCTAGTTTCTTTGATAATAAACCAAGTTCACCATTAGCTTCAACTTTTTCTTTCATTTTCCCTTTAAGCTGGTCAGTATTTGCCAATAAACCTTCCATGCTGCCAAATTGGTTGATGAATTTCTTAGCTGTTTTTTCGCCCACTCCAGGAAGCCCTGGTATATTATCGGACGAGTCGCCCATCATACCTAAAAAGTCAATGACTTGCATTGGGTCTTCTACTTCAAATTTCTTTTGCACTTCAGGAATTCCCCATGTTTCATAACCGCCTCCGAACACAGGTCTGTACATAAAAATATTATGGGTAACCAACTGTGCAAAATCCTTGTCTGGTGTTACCATAAAAGTTTTAAAGCCTTCCTTTTCTGCTTGTCTAGACAGTGTGCCAATAACATCATCTGCTTCATAACCTTCTTTGAAAATAATAGGAATATGCATTGCTTTTAAAATCTCATAGATATATGGCACAGCCGTTTTTATACCTTCAGGTGTTTCATCACGATTGGCTTTGTATTCGCCGTACATCTCTACACGGTCAACACTACCGCCTTTATCAAAGCAAACCGCCAAATGATCCGGACGTTCGCGCTTTATCACATCTAAAAGCGAGTTCATAAAACCCATTATGGCTGAGGTATCTTCCCCTTTAGAATTGATTCTAGGATTCTTTATAAAAGCATAATAGCCACGAAAAATTAATGCATATGCATCAACGAGAAAAAGACGTTTTTGGTCTGACATGAAAACTAATTTTGAAGTCTATAAATCTACAAAAACTTAAGAGTTTATTTAAAATCAATTTGTAATTTTCGGCAATCAAATATAAAGTATGCAAACCTATTCAATTGCCATACATGGTGGTGCTGGAACATTAGTAAAAGGAATGATGACTCCTGAGCTTGAGGCAAACTATAAATCTGCTTTAAAATTAGCTTTGAATGAAGGCTTTAAGGTGTTAAAAAAGGGCCATTCGGCCATTGATGCGGTTACTGAAGCAGTACGGTTGCTAGAAGATTCTCCTTTGTTTAATGCTGGCAAGGGTTCTGTTTTTACTGCTGAAGGCACACACGAAATGGATGCAGCTATTATGGATGGTAAAACCTTAAATGCTGGTGCTGTTTCGCTAGTCACAGGAATTAAAAACCCAGTGCATTTAGCTAAAGATGTTATGGAAAAAAGTGAGCATGTATTTTTAGCAGGTGAAGGCGCAATGCAGTTTGCAAATCAATTGAAATACAAACTTGAAGATGCTGAATATTTTCATGACGATTTTCGTCATCAGCAATGGTTAGAAATTAGAGACACAGATAGTTTTCAATTAGACCACAGTGTAAAGAAAGATTCAAAATTTGGCACTGTTGGCGCAGTGGCATGTGATCAAAATGGAAGCATAGCTGCAGCTACGTCTACTGGTGGAATGACCAATAAAAAATGGGGTCGTGTTGGCGATAGCCCAATGATAGGTGCTGGTAATTATGCTAATAATTCTACTTGTGCAGTAAGCTGCACTGGTAGTGGTGAGTTTTTTATTCGTGGTGTAGTCGCTTATGATGTCTCTTGTTTAATGGAACACAAAGGTTTGTCTCTAGAAGAAGCTTCGAATGAAGTGATCTACAAACGTATTTTAGAAATCAATGGTGATGGTGGATTAATTGCTGTTGATGCTCAAGGAAATATTGCCATGCCATTTAATACCGAAGGCATGTATAGAGCTAGCAAATCTTCTGATGGAATAGAAGAGGTTTCTATCTATAAATAACAAATAAAACCACTTAAAGTTATAATATGAAATTAGACATTTGGTCCATATTAATTATAGTTATAGCTTTTCAAGGATTGTTCTTGTTATTAATGATTTTGTCTAATCGCAAGATTCGAATAAAACGAGAAAATACGTTTTTAGTTTGGATTGTTGTTGTGCTCATTTGGTTCTTGGTTGAATTTTTCTGCATAAGAAATAAGGTAAATTTTAAGCTTAATATATTCTATGGAACGCGATATGGCTCATGGTTTTTGTTAGGGCCATTGACCTATTTTTATTTTAAATCGATTACAAACTCAGACTGGAGATTTACTAGAAAGCAGCTGCTTCATTTTTTGCCTTTCATCGTTTTTGTAATTCTAATTCCCTTAATTTCTTACAAGGCTTTAAATAACAGACAAATTGACTATGGAATGCTATCTGTCTTTGACCATAGAGAGAAACAATTGGCAATAATTCAGTGGATATATTCTATTGTGTTTGTCCTACAGTTTGTACATCTAGCATTCTTTCTGTTTAAAAATTTAAGTCTAGTTAGATTATACTCAAAAGGATTACAGAAAGAGTATTCGGTTATTAATACCAAAATAAAATGGCTAAAATATTTCAATCTCATAATGCTTGTGGTATTGCTGCTTTCGGCCATATTCTTATATATATTATTGGTGACAGATATATACAGAAGACACCTCGATTACATTTATGTACTTCCTATAGGAATTTTGTTTTACTTTATTAGTTTCAAATTTTTTCGTACAGAATGGGAAGAGGTAGAAACCATGACAAAGTATTCAGGTAGCACACTTAAAGCTGATAAGATTACGGAATATAAAAAAGCGATAGATAATTTAATGATTGACAAAAAATTATATCTCGAACCAAATTTGCGTCTCCATGATTTTGCTGAAAAACTTGACATAAGTAAGCATCATTTGTCACAAATAATTAATCAACATTATGGTGTTTCTTTTTTCGATTTTGTTAATCAGCATAGAATTAATGAAGCCAAAACTATTATTACTAACCATCCAGAATATACCTTGCTTCAAGTGGCTTTTGATTCTGGGTTTAATAATAAAACGTCCTTTGTAAATGCGTTTAAAAAATTTGACAGCATTACACCTTCCAAGTACAGGGATAGAATTTCAATTTAATATTTTCATAAAAGAGAGCAACCTTTATAAAGATTGTCGTGATTGCTGCTTAAGACTATTACTATTACGGTATTAATCTTAAAATCAATATTTATGAAAATTCTTTTTACTTCTTTAGTAGTACTGTTTTTGTGCAGTACTACAGTCAACGCTCAAAATTATAATATCGATGCTAGTCATAGCAATGTTCAAATAAGTGTGGAACGCTTTGGTGTCGTAAATGTTTCAGGACGTTTTAAAGCTGTTGAAGGCAAAATTTATTACAACAAGGCAGATGCATCCAAAACCAACGCAAATGCCGCGATAAAAGTTGATAGTTACGATGCTAATAATATTGGAGGCGAACAAGCGGTTAAGAGTAAGGCATTTCTAGATGCTGAAGGATTTCCTAAGATTACATTTATAGGTTCTAAAGCTATTGAAAAAGAAGGTAAGATGTACCTCATTGGAGCATTAACGATTCATGGTGTAACGAAAACTATTGAATTACCGTTCTCTATAAAAGGACCACTACTAGATTTACCTACTCAAAAGCAATCGATTGCTTTTAATGCATCAATCACAATTAATCGTCAGGACTACGGAATTGCATTCGATAGAAAATTACCTAACGGTACTAGCTTAGTAGGAAATGATGTAGAAATCACGCTGTCAATTTTAGCGATAGCAGAATAATATGAAAAGGTCTCTTAAGATACTTTTCTTTTTCTTTGTTTGCGCTCAAACATCTGATGCACAAACTAAAACTTATGTTATAGACATCAATGCCTCAGGCGTAAGTTTTAACGTATCGCATTTAGGTGTTTTAAATGTCCAAGGCTCATTTAAAGACTTTGAAGGTGAACTAGATTTTAAAGAAAATACTTTGAGTGCCATACGAGCAGTAATTAGCACTCAAAGTATTTTTTCTGATGATAAGTCTCGTGACAAAACATTGAGAAGTGAATCTTACCTCGATGTAGATACTTATCCTAAAATAGAGTTTAAATCAGATAAAATTGAAGCATCTTCTAATAAGGTGTCGGGCGGTTTAACCATTAAGAATGAAACCAGACCAATAGTATTGTCATTGCAAATATCAAAATCCAAACGCATAATCAGTTTATCTACTCAAATAAGTAGAAAAAAATTTAATCTAGAATTTGGGTCTATGAATAGCTTAATAGGCGATATTGTAGAAATAGATGTTAGAATTAAATACTAAATAAAAGGGGCATCTATAGGTAACACCTCTACTTTTTTCTTTTTGATATTAAATCGGTCTCCATTAGACAAAATGTGAGTCCTAAGATTTGTCAAAGACATTGCTGTACCTTCTTCTAGAATTTTGTGATTGTTATGCTTTATTTTTCGACCATCAAAAACAATCACCATACCTGAGCCAATCACTTCAAAGGTGTTGTTTTTTATAATAATTCCGGTGTCTTCAGCTAAGCCAAGACCAACTAATTTTGGAAATTGCGCCACAGCTTCAGAAACTCTTCCAAAACGGCCACGTCTTATAAAATGCGTATCTATAATTAACTCAGGAATTAAGCTTAATCCTTTGTACATCTTCACAGCACCCTTTATAAAAGATTCAGAAGCACTACCACCAGCAATCATTTCATTAGCCATTACCATTGCACCTGCACTTGTTCCTGCGATAACAAACCCTTTTTCATTTTTATAGCGTTTGGCTAAAATTTTATGAATTGTTGTACCACCAATCTTATCGGTAATCTTAGATTGGTTACCTCCAGAAAACATAATACAGTTGGCATTTTTTATAAGAGAAATAGCATGTTCTGTTTCAGAATCTTCTTTAGAACGGATGTCTAATACGTCTACATTTTTACAGCCCAAAGTTGAGAAGGCAGTAAGGTAACTTTTACCAACCTCTACGGGAATGCTTGATGCAGTTGGTATCACAACAATTTTAGCATCAATACCTCCAGCTTCCTTAACAACATGAGCTAAAATACCTTCTTCTATAAACTCCAATGTATAGATTTCATCTTCCTCAATTCCCTTATCCTCATTTCCGCCAATAGGAATTAATGTTCCCTTTACCTTTTGCATAGTTTATGGTTCTAAAAAATATTCTGCAAAAATAAATTAATTTTTCTATTGAAAGTTCTATATTTAATGCTCTTACTAAAAAATCAACCCACATGGAAATACGTAGTATTAATGCAATGCGAGGACCAAATTATTGGTCAGTTAGAAGACACAAATTAATTGTAATGGTCTTGGACTTACAAGAAATGGAAGAAAGACCATCGGATAAAGTTGATGGTTTTTATGAGCGATTAACCACAATGTTTCCAAGCATGTATTCGCACAGGTGTTCTGTTGGAGAACCAGGAGGATTTTTTCAGCGCGTTGAAGAAGGTACTTGGATGGGGCATATTATTGAGCACATTGCTTTAGAAATCCAAACACTTGCAGGTATGGATACAGGTTTTGGGCGCACAAGAGGATATGGTGAGTATGGCGTATATAATGTGGTGTTTTCTTATATGGAAGAATCTGTTGGGCGTTATGCTGCTAAAGCGGCAGTTCGTATTTGTGAAGCATTAATCTCTGGTGATGAATATGATTTAGAAGATGACATTCAACGCATGCGAGAGCTTCGTGAAGATGACCGCTTGGGTCCAAGTACAGGCTCTATTGTGGCAGAAGCTGAAGCACGAGGTATTCCATGGATAAGACTCAATAAATATTCGCTTTGTCAGTTAGGATATGGTGCAAATCAAAAACGTATTCAAGCTACAGTTACTTCTGAAACATCATCTATTGGTGTAGAATTGGCATGTGATAAAGAAGATACCAAATATCTGTTAGAACAAGCTGAAGTCGAAGTTCCAAGAGGAGATATTATTAGACGCGAGCGCAGTTTAGAAGATGCTTGCCGTTATGTGGGCTATCCATTAGTTATAAAACCTATCGACGGAAATCATGGTCGGGGAATTACAGTGAATATTCAAAATTATGATGAAGCTTTAGAAGCGTTTAGACATGCAAAGAACAGTTCGCGTAGCGGTTCTATTATTGTCGAAAAATATATAGTCGGAGAAGATTATCGACTTCTTGTTATTAATAATGAACTCGTAGCAGGAGCATTGCGCTCACCAGCTCATGTTATTGGTGATGGGAAATCTACTATTCAAGAGTTGGTAGATGAGGTCAATAGTGATCCTCGTCGTGGTTACGGACACGAAAAAGTATTGACACAAATTACAATTAATGAGTTAACTCAAACCATTATAAAAGATGCTGGTTATACTGTAGATTCAGTTTTAGCTGAAGGCGAAAAATTAGTATTGAAAGATACTGCAAACCTTAGTACTGGCGGAACAGCTGAAGATATAACAGACATTATTCATCCTGCTAATATCTCAATGGCAGAGCGTATTTCTAAGATTATAGATTTAGATATTTGTGGTATTGATATAATGACAACAGATATTTCTAAACCTTTGTCTGAAACTGGTGGCGCAGTACTCGAAGTAAATGCTGGTCCTGGATTTAGAATGCACTTAGCGCCAACAACAGGATTACCGCGCAATGTAGCTGCACCAGTTATTGATAAGCTATTCCCAATAAAAGGCGATACAGGCCGCATTCCAATTATTGCTATAACCGGAACTAATGGTAAAACCACAACATCGAGATTGATTGCGCATATTGCAAAAATGAAAGGTTATCGCGTAGGCTACACAACAAGTGATGGTGTGTACATCCAAAACCGTTTGTTAATGACAGGTGATTGTACTGGTCCATCAAGTGCCGAGTTTGTACTTAAAGACCCAACTGTAAATTTTGCAGTATTAGAATGTGCTCGTGGTGGTTTACTACGTGCTGGTCTTGGCTTTAAAAAGTGTGATGTTGGTGTAGTTACTAATGTTGCTGCTGACCATTTAGGGTTAAAAGGTATAAATACTATTGAGCAACTAGCCAAAGTAAAAGGTGTAATACCAGAAACAGTATTACCAGATGGTTACACCGTTTTAAACGCTGATGATGATTTGGTTTACGATATGCGCCGCAGTGTAGATTGTAATGTAGCTCTATTTTCTATGGACGAAAATAATCCAAGAATAAAAGCATTACAGCGCTTAAATGGTATAACTGCTGTGTACGAAAATGGATACGTCACCATTTGCCGTGGCGAATGGAAAATGCGTCTAATGAAAGCTGAGCACATACCATTAACATATGGTGGTAAAGCTAAATTTATGATACAAAACGTATTGGCAGCTATACTTGCAGCTCATGTTCAAGGTATAAGTAATGAAGATATTAAAGCAGGTCTTGAAACGTTTGTGCCTTCAGCTTCACAAACACCAGGACGATTAAATTTATTTAAGTTCGATAAGTTTAATATTCTGTTAGATTATGCGCATAACAAAGCAGGTATGCAAGCCTTGAAAAAGTTTACAGATGAATTAGATGCTACCGTAAGAGTCGGTATTATTGCAGGTATTGGTGATAGGCGAGAAGAAGATAATAATGCCATGGGTATGATTGCAGCCGAAATGTTTGATGAAATCATTATCCGTCAGGATAAGCATTTACGTGGTAAGAGTGAAGAGCAATTAATTAAAATGCTTGATGACGGTATAAAAATGAAAGACCCAAAGAAGAAAACTACGATTATACCATCTGAGCAAGAGGCTATAAAACACGCTGTGCGAAATGCTGTTGATGGCTCTTTGATTATTTTGTGCAGTGATGTTGTGCCTGATGCTTTAGACTTGGTAAAAGACCTAAAAGCTATGGAAACTAAAGGCGAATTACATTTGTTGTAGATTGATAGCTGAGTCAAAGGGTTCTAAATCTGGCTCTAAGAATTTGGTTTTAGCTCTATCAGAATTGTAGATATCAAAACTATAGTGAAAAGCCATTAATTCTTTAAAGTTAGTTTTCAATCTCGGGAATTGAGTTATAAATACTTTGAAGCTTTTAGCATCAGCGGTATTCATGAAATGATTTACAGCTAGTGTAGCAGCGATAGTCAATGTCTTATTATACTTGTCTTTTGCTCCAACAAATTCAACAAATCTTTGTAGTTGATTCTGAATGTTTTTAAGTGCGTTTTCAATTCCGTATTTACGAATATTTATCCATGCAAGTCTTAAATGAGCTTCATGAGAAAAACAAGATGGATTCAATGAACAGCTAATAAAGGCTTGTTCGAACTCATCATCTGTAAATTCGTAGTGTTTTTCCATAAATCAGAAAGGAAATAAATGTAACACGATGGTAAGCTAAATATATCCTTAAGGCGCAGGGTTTGGTATTTCAGCATGCACTGCTTCAATAGCTTTCATGACATCGTCGCCTAACGTAATGTTTATACTGTCAATATTTTCTTCGAGTTGCTCAAGGTTTGTAGCGCCAATAATATTACTCGTTAAAAACGGTCTGTTATTCACAAAAGCTAATGCCATTTGTGCTAAACTTAGACCATTGTCTTCTGCAATTTTAAGATAACGTTTTGTGGCTTCAGTGGCTTGTGGACCACTATATCTCGCAAAACGAGGGAATAGTTTTAGCCTAGCATTATCAGCAGCTGTGCCTTTAATGTATTTACCAGACAATACACCAAAAGCCATAGGTGAATAAGCCAGTAGACCAATATCTTCACGATGCGCAATTTCAGCCAATGCACCCTCAAATGGTCTACACAATAAGGAATATGCATTTTGTATTGTAATCATTCGAGGTAAGTCATTGTATTTAGCTTCTTCTAGATAACGCATGGTTCCCCAAGCACCTTCGTTAGAAATACCAACATGCCTTACCTTTCCAGATTTTATAATCTCATCGAGATTATGCAGTATTTCGTTAAAATTATCTTGCCAAGGATCATTAGGATTATGAACATAATCTCTTGTTCCAAAAAGTAAAGTTTCTCGCTCTGGCCAGTGCAGTTGGTATAAATCTATATAATCTGTTTGTAAGCGTTTAAGACTATTATCTACTGCTTCATTAAGTGCCGCTTTACTAAACCCGGTAGTACGAATATGTGCTGTATAATCTCCTGGGCCAGCAATTTTTGTAGCCAAAACTACCTTGTCTCTATTGCCAGTTTTTGTAAACCAATTACCAATAATACGTTCGGTTTCAGCATAGGTTTCAGCAGTTGCTGGTACCGGATATAACTCTGCAACATCAAAGAAATTAACGCCTTTATCCAGTGCTAAATCCATTTGTGCAAAACCTTCATCTTGCGTGTTTTGGTTGCCCCACGTCATGGTGCCTAAACAAATTTTACTGACTTTAATATCTGTGTGTGGTAGGTTGGTGTACTTCATATTCATTTCCTGCGAAGGCAGGAATCTATTTTAATGGTTAAACAAATTTTAAGACCTCTCGACTGCGCTCGAGGTGACAGTTCAACTATGATAATTGAAATGCATCAATCCATCATACTCATAACAAAAATAAGAAGATGGTTTAGGTTTGTAAAACCCAAAAGGTCTAAATCTATGTTAAGTTTCCAAATTTTAATTAATCGCTATTCTGAGTTCTATGTTTTAGGATTCCGGCAATTAACATAGCCAGAAAACTTAATGCCCACAAATAGTATCCTACATCGTAACCAGTAATTGTACCATATGTATTATTTGTACCCATAACTATTTCCTTACAGAACAAGAATGAAATAGCTAAGACTAACGCTAATAAGCTTATATAAATCGAATATTTTTTATGCCTCAATCCCCAAGATAAAACTATAAGTATATTGGCTAACCATGAGAACCCAGAATCAAAAACAGCGTAAAATCCAAAAATTAGAAGCGAAAATCCGTAATATGATTGTTCTTCATTTTCAATAAATAAACAGTTTTGAGTTAATGAGATTATATACAACACTATACTCAATGCATACCAGAAATTTGGACTTTTGATTTTATATATTTTGAATAGGCTCAAATGCTTTAAATATCATTCAAAAGCTTAGAAATTTCATCTAATTTTGGTGAGAGTATTACCTCGATACGTCTATTTTTAGCTTTACCTTCGGTCGTTTCGTTACTGGCAATAGGCGCATATTCACCTCGCCCAGCAGCTGTTAAACTTTCAGGATTGATACTTGTATTTTCTCTTAAAATATTCACGATTGCAGTTGCGCGCTTTGTAGATAAATCCCAGTTGCCGCTTAGTTGTGCATTACCTTTGTATGGTACATTATCGGTATGGCCTTCAATTAAAATAGCAATATCAGGATTATCTGCTAAAACAGTTCCTAACTGTTCTACAGCTTTACGACCTTCGCTTCCTACTGACCAACTGCCTGAATTAAATAGCAATTTGTTTTCCATAGATACATATACCTTACCATCACGTTGTTCTACAGTAAGTCCTTTACCTTCAAAATTAGTTAGTGCTTTAGAAATAGCATTTTTTAATTGAGACATTGCGGCATCTTTTGAAGCAATAACATTTTCTAATTCGGCAACACGTTTTGAGCGACTATCTAACTCGCTTTGCAATTTATTTAGGCGATCACTTTCTGCGGCTAAAGCTTGTTCTTTGGCTTCAAGTTGTGCAAGCAATTCTCTATTCTTTTTAGAGTTTGCAGCAATAGATGCTGAACTTTGCTCTTCTAACGCTTTATACGATGCCTTAAGGTTATCTAAGTTGCTTTTTGTAGCTGCAAGTTCTGTGGTTAATTGGTCTCTGTCTTTAACGGCGTCGTCATAAGCTTTCTGAAGTCTATCTAAATCATTTTCGAGTTTCGTTTTTGCATCAGATAAATTTTGATTTTCATCAGATAGTTGACGGTGTTCTTTTTTAAGATTTGCATATTTATCTTCTAAATCAGTGTAAATTTTTTTTGATACACACGATGAAAATAGCACTAAACTTAAGACTAAAAGAGTTGTTTTTTTTAACATGGGTTCTGTATTTGGGTATGAATTGATGATTTTAAAATTCTAATTCTAACAGTATAGGACAATGGTCACTATGCACTGCTTGAGAGAGTATAACGCTTCGTTTTAAATTTTCTTGTAAAGGTAAAGTTGCCATCGCATAATCTAATCGCCAACCTTTATTATTGGCTCTAGCATTGGCTCTGTAACTCCACCATGTATATTCTTGAGAATCAGGGTTTAAATATCGGAATGAATCTATTAATCCACTATTAATAAAATTACCGAGCCACTCGCGTTCTTCTGGTAAAAAGCCCGATACACCTTTCATTTTTGGATTGTGTATATCTATTTCTTCATGGCAAATATTATAATCACCACAGATTACAAGTTTTGGAACCGTTTTACGTAACTCATTAATATAGTCTTGAAATTCATCCATATAATTAAACTTAAAACTCAGTCGAGCATCGTTAGTTCCAGATGGTAAATACAGACTCATTATAGAAACATCGTCATAATCAACTCTAAGGTTTCTGCCTTCAAAATCCATAGATGCTATACCCGTACCAAACTCTACATGATTAGGTTCTGTTTTGCATAAAATTGCGACACCACTATAACCTTTTTTTTGAGCACTAAACCAGTAATTGTAGCTATAGCCAGCTTCAGCAAACAGGTCTAAATCTAGTTGGTCTTCTTGCGCTTTAATTTCTTGAAGGCATATCACATCTGGATTGGTAGCTTTTAACCAATCTATAAATCCTTTTTTTAAGGCAGCTCTTATACCATTAACGTTGTATGATGCTATTTTCATGTTTAAGAATTAATTCAATAATTTAAGTGAAAAATAGATGTCAGGTTGAGCGCAGTCGAAACCTATTAATGAAAATAATTTTAGTTCTTGACTGCGCTCGAACAGACAATAGCTCAAAAATAAATAATACTGTACTTTTACAATGCATTTAATTGTGAAATATGTCTCAAGACACATTCAGCAAAAGGAAAATAAAGAATTGTTAATATACTTCACCAGTCAAATTGATTGAAGTAAAAGGGTCTTTAGTATTTGCATCAATGATTATTTGTTTTGTAAATTTCCCTCTACTTTCTGGGATGTATTGAAACCTAATATATGCTGAATCGTTTTTTTTAATTAAAGAATTATCAAATGAAATTAAAGTGCATTCACAGCTTGAAGCAATTGAGTTTATCTTTAATTTTACACTACTCATATTTTTTATGAATAACGTTTTTTCTACTGTGTCATTTATGTTAATAATTCCAAGATTTATGTCTTTATTAATTTTAATTGTCGAAACGTATTTATCTATAGAATTACAACTTGTAATTGCATATAAAATTGAAAAAATATAAATATTAATTCTTAGTATTCTTTTTAATAAGTTTGTTGATGTCATTATAGAGGAGATACCATTTATCATTTAAATTTCCTTTGTAAACTATTTTATTTGATGCGTTAATAATAAGTATTTTAGGGACAGTTGAATTATTTAGCTTTTTCCAGGCATCTATGTTTTGAGCAAAAAGAGAAGTAAATTGATAATTTCTCACAATTCTTTTGACATTTTTTAAACTGTCTTTTTTTAACGGAAGGTTTAAAGAATAAAATTCAATTTTTTCATTTTCTTTATATTTATTTTTTAAGTTTTCAAATTCAGGAAATTTTTTAATACAAACTCCACAGTTAGAAGACCATAAATCCATAATTATTGTTTTGTTCTTAGGGAATTTGAATGGTTTATCGTCTATGTCTAAAATTGATAGTTTTGGAAATTCTTTATTTATTGGATTTTCTGAATCAGTAACATATTCAATCCAATTAGGCATGAATAGATATCCAATAATAGAACTAAAAAGCCCATAAATTATAAAGTTTTTAAGATTGTAGTTACTTAAAAAACTGAAAGTCAACCCTAATATTGGAGCTATTAAAACAGGGACTACTCTTAGCTTCATGTTTAATGGTTGCATTGAGGAAATAATGCCGTAACCATAAAGCACAACAAAAGGGGTTACTAATGCAATTAATTTTATAGTTATTCCTTTACTAAAGGTCTTTTTTATAAGTATTGAAGACAAAAAGAATAGAATCAAAGTAATTGTAACTTGAAACATCCAGTTAATAGCTCCACTCAATATTGATATAAGTGTAGTTATTACTATTATAGAAACTAAATAACTATTTTTCTTGTTCAAAATTTATTAAGCGTCTTTATGTTCGCATTCACCATTACATGATGAATTCCATAGAAAACCACATCCTTTATATGAATCATCACATTTTGTTTTATGACATTCAAAACTAATTCCTATACAATAATCTTCTAGTTCATTACATTCACAGTCTTCTATATCTTCTCCAGGATCTAACACTAAATCATCCCTGGCGCCATTATCCGATTGAACTTCATTTAATGTAGTAAAATACAATATGAATTTTTCTCTGGAGAATTTTGATTCATTTTCAATTATCCAGCCTTTTATTTCTTCATTAATAGAAACACCTTTTTCATTGTTAGAGCTAAAAAACTCTGTTTCTAAAATTTTTGAAAGATTTATTATTGATTTTTTTTGAATTTCAGTTGTACTAGGCAAAGCTATTAATGATGATAATCTGTCATCCCATAATTTGAATTTTTCATCCTTATTTAAAAGACGATAAGCAATTCTTTGTTCATTATGCTTCATAACCCTCAAGTTTTCGACTTTACTTAAATCAATATTTAAGTCATTCATTTCTTCTGTACTTGATGTTTCACATGAAAAAGATAATAATAAGCTGGCCAGTGATAATAAAAATAATTTCCTCATAGTTATTTGTATTGATTTATTAGAATTTAAATGCAAAAGTCATCTTGACTTTTTTTGTAAGAAAAAGAAAACAGATTAATCTTCCTACCTTAATGTAACAGATGGTAGTAAAAGTGTATAAGTGGTTATTATTCAAGATTTGGCATGGGTCATTTCATAAAGTATCGGGGTAATTATTTTCTACATTACGATTAGCAACCTATAGCTCCATACATTAAGTACTCAACGGCTATGATACAGTGAAATAGTCCGATATCTGCAAAGACAAAAAGAGGTTTTAAGCCACAGATTCACTTTGGAAAAATAGAACAAGCTAACAGAGATATTTGTTTCTCTACTTTTTGTAAAATCTCAGATTATTTTGATTTTTCTATTGAAGAAATGTTTAAGGGTTGCACTTATTACAAATAACTACAATAAATAATACTGTACTTTTACAATGCATTTAATTGTGAAATATGTCTTAAATAAAGGCGTTACTGTTCTATATGCGAATAACCATTACTTTTTTTTGCTTACTATTTTCTTTTGCTGTTTTAGGACAGGATAAGACTAGTAATTATCGCACAAAAAAATTAAAGGTTAGAGATTCGATTCAGATAGACTCTTTTAGTATTAATCCAAGTACATTTAGAGTTAAAACAAAACAGAATGTGCTTATTGATACAAGCTTGTACAGCATAGATTTTGCAAAATCATTGTTGAAGTTTAAATCTCAATTAGAAACCGATAGTATTATTGTTGAATACCTTCGGTATCCAAAGTTCATCACTAAGACCTACAAACAACTAGATGATAATATTATTGTTAAAAACACAGCCGCAAGACAACGTCTATTTCAGATTCAGAATACGAGACGCAAAACTAATTTCACACCTTTTGATGGTTTAACAACATCAGGAAGTATTTCTAGAGGTGTCACTATTGGTAACAATCAAAATTCTGTTTTAAACAGTGAGTTAGATCTCCAGATTTCTGGTAAACTCAGTGAGAAAGTGTCGTTAAGAGCTTCTATACAAGATGCTAACATTCCGTTACAAGAAAGCGGGTTCTCGCAACGCCTCGATGAATTCGATCAAATTTTTATAGAAATTTTCAGTAAAGATTGGCGCATACGTGCCGGAGATATCGATTTAGGAAATACCAGAAGCTACTTCAATGGGTTTAGTAAACGTGTGCAAGGCCTTTTAGTATCGGCTAATTTGAGTGAGAAAACAACCGTTTTTGCATCTGGCGCCTTAGTTCGTGGGCAATTTACCACAAGCGTATTTACAGCTCAAGAAGGTAATCAAGGACCATACAAATTACGAGGGCCTAATGGGGAATTATTTGTATTGGTCGTTTCTGGTAGTGAAACGGTTTATGTTAATGGCGTACCGTTACAACGCGGTGAAAATAAAGATTACATTATTGACTATAATGCTGGTGAGATTATATTTAATTCTACATTTCCGATTACTTCCGAAATGCGTATTACTGTCGATTATCAGTTTACAGACCGTAATTTTTCTAGATTTACGGTCTATGGAGGCGGACAATATGAAACCGATAAGTTGAAACTAAATTTATCGGTATATTCAGAAAGTGATGCTAAAAATCAACCGCTACAGCAGAATTTAACCTCGGACCAAGTCGATGTTTTATCTAATGCTGGAGATGATAGAAGTTTAATGACCGCACCTTCAGCAGTTGAAGAAGAATTCTCAGAAAATAGAATCTTATACCGAAGAGAGCTTGTTGGTACAGAAGAAATATTTGTCTTCTCTAATGATCCAAACGACCAGCTTTTTAATGTGCGGTTTACTTTGGTTGGTGATAATCAGGGCAATTATGTATTAAGTAATGACAATACCATAGCTAATATTTACGAGTATGTAGCACCAGTAAATGGTGTGCCACAAGGAAACTTTGAACCCATAATTCAACTCATTGCGCCTGAGCGATTACAAATAGCAACATTAAATGGCACCTATAATCCAACAGAAAAAACAGATGTGTTTTTTGAGCTCGCTGGTAGTAAAAACGACCTCAACTTATTTTCAAGTATAGATGACGATGATAATGATGGTTTTGCTGGTAAATTAAAAATTAACCAAAAACTTATAAAAAAAGACAGCACCTGGAATTTATCTGCACTTGCAGATGTGGATTATTTGCAAGATAATTTTAGAACCGTACAACGTTTGTACAGACCAGAATTTGCAAGAGATTGGAACTTAGATAATTCTAATGCTAGTCAAGGAAATGTAAGTTTAGGAACTCAATTTTTGGTAAACTCCGGACTACAAGTATTTCACCATAAAAAAGGAAGAATAGCTTATAATTTTGAACATTTAAATTACAGTGAGGCTTTTAATGGTAATCGCCATAATTTAATTGCTAACCTTAGGTTAGGCAACTTCACTATTTTTTCGCAATCGAGCACTTTGCAAAGTGATGCTACAGTAAACACTTCAAAATTTACAAGATCTTTTAATCGTGTAGTTTATGGTAAAAAGAATAAATGGGCCGGTGCAAAAATAGCTTTAGAGGATAACGAGCAAACTGAAAAAGCCACCGGAAACCTAACAGCTTTAAGTCAAAAATTCACCTCTTATGAAGCATTTGTAGGTGTAGGAGATAGCACAAAAGTGTTTGTAGAATTGGGTGCTATTCACAGACGTAATGATAGTTTAAGAAACAATACTTCGACGCCGCTCAGTACAGGTTCCGTAGAACGTGTAAATACATCGAATACGTATTATTTAAAGTCAAGGTTAATACAAAATAAAACATCCAACCTTCAACTGTTTATTAACTATAGAACGTTAAAGGCCGAAGACGATTTATCACAAGACGAACAATCTTTAAACAGTAGGTTAAATTATAGCCAACGCTTATTTAATAATATCCTTATTTTAAATACAAGCTATGAAACTAATTCTGGGACATTACCACAGCAAGACTTTACGTTTGTTGAGGTCGAAGCAGGTCAAGGTAATTTTACGTGGATAGATTATAACAACAACGGAGTTCAAGAATTAGGTGAGTTTGAAACGGCGCAATTTGCAGATCAGGGCAATTACATCCGTGTGCTATTACCAAATCAGGTATTTGTACAAACACATCAAAACAGGTTTAGCCAAACCGTAACCTTTAATCCACAGCAGTGGAATGTTTCAGAGGATAAATCGAAGAAATTTTGGTCGCATTTTTATAATCAAACCTCATTTTTAGCAGATAATAAATTGCGACGAGATGGTAGTGATTTTAACCTTAACCCATTTGAAGCCTTAAGTAGTACTAATGACAATGACCCCAATCGTTTAGGGTTAAATTTTAGTTTTAGAAATGTGCTGTTCTACAATCGCGGAAAACAGCGATATACAACCTCATACACTTTTTTAACCAACAAAAATCAAAGCTTATTATCTATTGGCGCGCAGCAAAACAGGTTACGAAGTCATCAATTTAATTTTAACCATAAGTTTGCCAAAAGTTGGCTGATAACTACCGATGGTAGTTTTGGTACTAATGAGAGTACCAACGAGAGTTTTCCGACACGTAATTTTGAAATAGACGAGGTACAGTTTCAACCCAAATTGTCTTATATTTTTAACGAAAATGCACAATTCGATGTCTTTTACCAATACACAAATAAGGAAAATACAATTGGAGATAATGAGACGTTAATGCAGAATAATTACGGGTTTTCTTTCACATATAACAATGCTCAAAAAATAGCCTTAACCGGTGAGTTTAATTATTTTCAGAATGATTACACAGGTAATGCCAATACACCTGTAGGCTTCCAAATTTTAGAAGGATTGCAACCCGGCAGAAATTTTACGTGGAGCCTTATCGCTCAGAAAAAATTAACCAAGTTTTTAGATTTAAACCTTAACTACTTTGGCCGAAAAACAGAAACATCGCGTACCATACATACGGGAACGGTGCAATTGAAGGCTTATTTTTAAGCCTTAAAATCCTTAAAAAGCCCAAAATTGTAACCGTTAAACAAATAGTATCTACCGATAAAGCAATAGGGCATTTTCATTCAAAGGGTTTACACTATTTTACAAATTAAAGCTGAAAAATATGAGTTTTAATTTGAAAAATTCTAGGGTCTTATGCCTAGTAGTAAGTATGTTATTAACCCTTAAAAGTTGTCAGAAAGACGATGACAATAATATAATAGCTACAGAGAGGATAGTGAAAAGTAGAGTGGTATCTCTTTCTGAAATACCAAATATGAATGCTGTAGATTTAAAAATTGAAGCCTTAGGATTAAAGAAAACAAATACTATACTCAGCAGAACAACCGAGGTTGATACGAGTTATGTTGAAACAGATGCAATTATTGAAATGACGTACTCTGAAACACATACTTATACATTTACATTAATAAGTCCTAACCCTGAATATTATATTGAAAATGTCATATTGCATTACAATAATGAAACATTAGACTATGATAGTTATCTTGTACAATATGATGTCACAGCAGAAGCGTATGTTAACATACATAATGGTGGCGAAGTCCCAGAAACTACTGAATTTATCATAAGTGAAATAAATGGAGATGGTTTTATAGATTTAATCTCAAATAGAAGTAGTTGTTATAGAGTCTGTGAGACTATTAATGTACCATGCCAAGATCCTGGAGGCGCTGAGCATCAGCCCGGAGATACGTCTTGTATTTATCATGGAGGCTCTTTGGGGGCTTACTCCTACCAATCGTGTGGTGCAGTATGTATAGATGTACCAGAAGACCCAAACATAGATGCTGGTCCTAGTGGTGGTGGCGGAGGAAGCACAATAGATGATGACGACGTGGTTACTAACCCAAACACATCTGAACCTTGTGAAAATGATGGTAGTATTGGTATTACAACAGGAGATGATGGATGTAGACCAGTGAATGAACTATCTGTTGATGAAAAAAACTGTGAGGAATTATCTGTTTTAGGGAATACGCTGCCTATAAAACAATCTTTTGATGATTTAAAAAATAAAGTCAATGACCAAACTGTACAAAGGGAATTTGGATATAAATTTACAGAAGGTCAAAACCCTGTGGAATTACCTTTGTTTGATGGAGACCCGCTGCATGTAAAACCACAATTTGGTAATGAGATTTATGGAATGTCGCATACACACCCATCCAAATCATACGGTGGACAAGTTGTATACCCTATGTTTTCTATGGATGATATTTACAATTTAGGCGTTGCTGCCATTACATACAACAATCAGCCCAATAGTGATTTTAGTAAAGTGTTCTTTTCATTAACAGTAAGAGGTGATAGTGGGCCAGAAACCTTTGTCTTAAAAGTAAATAACTATTTTAGTTTAACGGCATTCACTAATTCTTTTGGTGCTAAACAAGAAGAATTGAATAAAAAGTTGAATCAAAGATATAATGATATTAATGAGAATAATGGTGGAAATGTCACACAAAATTATTTGCAAGAATTGTTTGAATATTTAGAAGAAGAAATACCGTTAGATGCCTTTGATATCTACAGAGCTGTAGATACAAATCTAACGAGTTGGAAAAAACAGAATTATAACCCACTCGTTAATATAATAACAGAAACCGATTGTAATAACTAAAGATAAACTATTATGAAATATATATTTTTTTTAGTTACATTTTGTATGCTTTTTAACTGTAAGGCTCAAATTGTAACAAATTTACATAAACCTCAAAAATATGGTACTAGCGGATATTATTATAAAGATTTGAATAATGATTTGAACAATTTTGAAGGTACATGGCTTTATACTAACGGTAATGATTCTTTGACTATTATTTTCGAAAAACAACAAAATAAAAATATACAATATGATAATACTAATTACTATATAGACGCAATTATCGGTGAGTATAAGTATGTAGAAAATGGACTAGAAAAAATCAATACACTTGAAAACCTTGATAATAATCACTACAATCCATATGATTATAATCTTTTAGCTGATGTAATCTATAAATATGGAGACTTAAGTTGTGTAGATTGTCAACCGGGAAATATTACAATAAAAGGAAAATTTAGTCAACCAGATTGTGATATTCCATCAACTCCAAAAATCATAGTGCGATATTATGTTGAAAACAACATGGAAAAATTAAGTTTTTTACTAATGAGCTCTACATATCGTGGCAATCCATTAGGTTTAGAGCCTCAATGTCAAGGGTTTGCAATACCTTATGGGTATTATACTTTGATTAAGCAATAGATGAGACATATAATTGTTTTAATTGCATGTTGTTTGTTTTTTAACTGTAAAGCCCAAACTATAACAAATCTACATAACCCTGAAAATTATGGTACAACGGGATATTACTATAAAGACTTAAATAATGACTTGAATAATTTTAATGGTACATGGAAATATGAAAATGGTAATACTTCGCTCATCGTTACTTTACAGAAAAAAGAAAATAAAAATATTCAGTACGGTAATACTAATTATTATACAGATGCCATTATTGGCGAATATGTATATATAGAAAATGGGATAGAAAAAATAAACACTCTTGAAAACCTTAACAATAATTATGCCGACCCATATAAATATAATTTGATAGGAGATGTAATTAGTAAATTTGGGGATAGAAGTTGTTCTAATTGTGAAACAGGAAATATTATCATAAGGTGCAGTTATAAAGAACCCGAATGTGATATTCCATCCAATCCAAAAATGAGATTCAGATATTATATAGAAGATGGTGTTGAAAAATTAGACTGTTTATTTATGAGTGGGCCATATAGAGGTAATGTTTATGGTTTAGAACCGCAATGCCAAGGCTTTTCCATACCGTTTGGAGAGTACACTTTGATTAAGCAATAGATGAGACATATTATTTTTTTAATCGCACTTTGTATGCTTTTTAATTGCAAATCGCAATCTATAATCATACCAATGGGTAGTGGACAAAATATTGAGCATAGTCAAAACTATTATCTTAAAGATTCTAGTAATGAATTTGATAAATTCATTGGAGAGTGGAAATATCAAAATGGTAATTCTGTTTTTGTATTAAGACTAAAAAAAGAAGTACAGTACCAAACACCTTTTAACTATTTCAGAGATTTATTAGTGGGTGAATACCAATTTATAGAAAATGGTGTTGAAATAATAAATACACTTTCTAACCTTGATAATACCTCAATCAACGGTCGATATCATAAAATTAATGGTGGTGCTTATTTAAGACGCTTACCTTCATATTGTAATGATAATAGTACATCTCAAGAAATAAAAATAGAAGTACAAATAGAAGACCCAAATGATAGCTTTACTGAAGGGCGTCTTATTTTACGTCATATTATTGAAAATGGCATTGAAAAGCTAGAAGTTTGTTTATTAGATGAAAGCTCAATGGCAGCATCTGAAACCTCTAGATTAGCAATACCAGATGGTTTTTATGTGTTTGTAAAACAAGATTAAGATGATTTACATCCGCATCAACCATTCTTTCACGTCGACCTCTTTTTTAATAATGGCTTTTAAATCAGAGATGGCTACACGTTGTTGCTCCATAGTATCTCTATGGCGTATGGTTACGGTATTATTCTCTAAACTTTCACCATCAACTGTAATACAAAATGGTGTTCCGTTAGCATCTTGACGTCTGTAACGACGGCCAACAGCGTCCTTTTCGTCATAAGCCACACTAAACTCCCATTTTAAGTCTTCGATAATGTCTTTAGATAATTGCACTAAAGCGTCGTCCTTACGTACTAATGGCAAAATAGCCGCTTTTACTGGTGCTAATACTGCTGGTAGTTTTAATACGGTACGCGTAGTGTTGTTATCCAATTCTTCTTCAGTAAGCGCATTAGAGAACACCGCTAAAAACATACGGTCAAGACCAATAGAAGTTTCTAAAACATAAGGTGTATAGTTTGTATTTTCCTCGTGGTCAAAATACTGTAGTTTTTTACCTGAGTATTCCTCATGCTGTTTTAAGTCAAAGTCAGTACGTGAGTGTATACCTTCAAGTTCCTTAAATCCAAACGGGAACTTAAACTCAATATCTGTTGCCGCATCAGCGTAATGCGCTAATTTTTCATGGTCATGAAAACGGTAATTATCTTCACCTAGTCCAAGTGATTTGTGCCATTTAAGTCGTGCGTCTTTCCAATAGTCAAACCATTCTTTTTGGGTGCCGGGCTTGATGAAAAATTGCATTTCCATTTGTTCAAACTCACGCATTCTAAAAATAAATTGACGCGCTACGATTTCGTTTCTAAAGGCCTTTCCTGTTTGTGCAATACCAAACGGAATTTTCATACGACCTGTTTTTTGCACATTTAAAAAATTCACAAAAATACCCTGTGCAGTTTCTGGCCTTAGATACAAATCCATGGCGGTATCTGCAGATGCACCAAGCTTAGTCCCAAACATAAGATTAAACTGCTTAACATCAGTCCAGTTTTTACTTCCAGATAATGGATCTGCAATTTCAAGCTCTTCTATCAACGCTTTTACATCCGCTAAATCTTCATTCTCTAAAGATTTTCCCATACGAGATAGAATAGTATCAATTTTTTCTTGATAGCCTAATACACGGCCATTAGTAGAGACAAATTCGGCTTTATTAAAAGCATCACCAAAACGTTTTTGGGCTTTTTTAACTTCCTTTTCAATTTTGGCTTCGATCTTAGCACAGTAATCTTCTATAAGAACATCAGCGCGATAGCGCTTTTTAGAATCTTTATTATCTATCAATGGGTCATTAAACGCATCAACGTGACCTGAAGCCTTCCAAGTTGTTGGGTGCATAAAAATAGCAGCATCGATACCAACAATATTATCATTCATTTGCACCATGGCACGCCACCAATAGTCTCTTATATTTTTCTTTAATTCTACGCCGTTTTGAGCGTAATCATAAACTGCACTTAAACCATCATAGACTTCACTACTCTGAAACACGTAACCATATTCCTTAGCGTGAGAGATTACCTTCTTAAATTTATCGTCATTATTTGCCATACCACAAATGTAAATAACCGTTTAACGGTTCTGTTAGCATTGAGTTATAAAGTGTCCAAAAATAAATATTAGATTTCGAATTGAAGGCTATTTAGCTGTATTTATTTTAGATAAATTAAGGTGTTCCAAAATTTAATTGACCTATTCTTTCCTCATGTTTGTGAAGCGTGCAGAACAGTATTGAGTGATAATGAAAAAGTGATTTGTACAAGTTGTAGGCATGAGTTGCCAATAACAAATTTTCATTTTGAAAATAACGACGCCATTAAGAACATACTTTACGGACGTGTAAAGCTTGAAAATGGCACAGCATTACTTCATTTTTCGAAGAAAGGATTAGTACAAGAAATGCTACATAATCTTAAGTATCGCGGGCACGAACAAGTCGGTGATTTTTTTGGAAACTGGTTAGGAGCCGAATTAAAAACCATCGAGGCTTACAAGCGTATTGATATTGTTGTGGCGGTTCCGATGCATCAATCCAAACGTAGAGAACGTGGTTATAATCAGGTTACAAAGTTTGGGATGAGGATTGCACAAGCATTGCAAGTGGACTATGAAGAAGACGCATTAGTTAAAATCAAGCAAACTAAAACCCAAGTGTTTAAAGACAGACTCACACGCAGTGACACAGCAAATGCGCGTTTTAAACTTGGTAATATTGAGCATCTAAAACGAAAACATATTTTACTGGTAGATGATATTATAACAACTGGTGCTACAATTGAAGAATGTGCATCGCTTTTAAAATCCATTTCAGGAGTAAAAATTAGTCTTGCCACTATGGCAATTGCAGAGTAGATTATTCGTTATTAATAGAATTAAGTTGTTACTTTGCTTAAACTTTTTTGAAATAAATGTCTATAAAAATAGCTCGTGTACTTCTTGGAATTGCCGTCCTAATATTTCTAGCCTTAGGTTGTGCTAGTCGTGGAAGACCATCTGGCGGACCAAAAGACGAAGCACCACCAGAGATTATAAGTGAGTCGCCAAAAAATTACTCGACCAATTTTAATAGTGATGAGATTAGAATTACATTCAATGAGTTTGTAAAAATTAAAGACTTACAGAAGCAGTTGATTATTTCTCCACCTATGGAAAATCAGCCAATAATTACACCTGTAGGTTCTGCAAGTAGACAAATAAAGATTAAGATTCTTGACACATTAAAGGCAAATACGACCTATGCATTTAATTTTGGACAAAGCATTGTAGATAATAATGAAGACAATCCATTTCAGTATTACAGGTATGTTTTTTCAACCGGTGAAACCATAGATTCACTATCTGTAAAAGGTGCAGTTTTTGATGCTGAATTACGAAATGCAGAACCATTTATTTCAGTAATGCTTTATGAGCTAGATAGTACTTATACGGACTCTATTGTGTTTAAAGAAAAGCCCAAATATGTTACCAATACGCTCGATAGTTTAAAAACCTTCAGCATTGATAATATCAAAGCCGGAAAATATAAATTGGTAGCATTAAAAGATGAAAACGGTAACTTCACATTTCAGCCAAAACAAGATAAAATAGGATTTTATGAAGGTGTAGTAACTGTACCTACTGATTCGCTGTACAACATCACCCTTTTTAAAGAAGCTATAGATTTTAAGGTTTTAAAACCAAGCCAAGTTGCTGAGCAACGCATACAATTTCCTTTTGAAGGTACACTTGAAGATGTTGATATAAAAGTGCTCTCAGATTCTATAAAAAATCTTGAATACAGAATTATAAGGGACAAAACTACCGATAGTTTATACTACTGGTATAAACCGAAAATTGAAGTTGATTCGGCTTTGATTGAAGTAACGAGCACCTCATTTTCTAATACATTTAAATATAAGTTTAGAAAGGCTGAGAAAGACTCATTACAGGTTAACCCTTTAAAGTCAGGTACATTAGCCTTTGGTGATGCTTTTGAGCTTGAAGCTTCTACACCTTTTGTAAAAATTGATACATCAAAAATTAATTTTATTGATAAAGATTCGGTAAAAGTCCCTTACGAATTTGAGCTTGATCAACTTTATAATCGATACAAGTTTAAGTTTGAAGTAAAGGAATCTGAACAGTATAAAATGCAATTATTACCATCTGCTTTGACCGATTTTTATGGCGAAGTTAATGATACTTTAAACTTCAGTTTTAGGACGCGACTAAAGTCCGATTATGGTAATATACGTGTAAGTCTTATTAACGCTAAACTGCCTCATATAGTGCAATTGCTTGATGAACAAGGAAACGTTAAGTACGAAGCATATGCGGACGAATATCCTGTAGTAGACTTTACAGATATTGAGACTCGCAAATATCAGATAAGAGTGGTGTTTGATGCTAATAAAAATAAAAGATTCGATTCTGGTAATTTCTTAAAGAAAATCAAGCCAGAACGTGTAAGCTATCACCCAGATATTATCGATGTAAGAGCAAATTTTGATTACAACGAAACACTTACTTTAGAAGATTAAAACGATCCCTATCCTTTAAAAAATTAAGCGTATTCCTGTATTTAGTGATGGCGCTTTTTTCAAGAGTTATAATATCTATTTGCTCTTTATTAGGTTCTAGATTACTTATTTTTTTGCCTAAAACATCATAGCAAGCGGAGTGACCTGGATATTCATGCCCAGTACCATCAACACCTACACGGTTAACACCAATACAGTAACTCATGTTTTCAATTGCACGAGCTTTTAGTAATGCATCCCAAGCATTTATTCTTGGTTTTGGCCAGTTAGCAACATATAGTAAAAGATCATAATCATCGGTATTACGCGCCCAAACTGGGAAGCGTAAATCGTAGCATATTAGCGGACATATTTTCCAACCTTTATACTCCAAGAGAACACGCTCTTCTCCTGCTGTATATACCTTATGTTCCCCTGCAAGCGTAAATGTATGTTTCTTATTGTAGCTTTTAATTTCACCAGTTGGGTACACAAAAACGAGTCGATTATAATAATTATCATTTTCATTAATAACCAAGCTTCCTACTATTGCAGATTGTTTTTCAGTAGCTAGATTAATTAACCATGTTATTGTTTCACCATCGACAGATTCTGCTACAGACTCAGCATTCATTGTAAACCCTGATGTAAACATCTCTGGTAATACAATGAGATCTACCTCATTTGAAATACTATTTATTTTTTCATTGAAATTCTCACGGTTTTGCTTTGGGTTTTCCCAATCCAAATCAGATTGAATCAACGCAATTTTAAGTTCTTTTTGCATGAACTAAAATTAGTAAATTTACAAGGCTTATAAAAAAGTTTTGCATGTATCGTCTTTTTAAAATTACCCTATTCGTTTTCCTATCTTTTAGTTGCTGTGCTAATTCGCAAACTAATTATTTTCCTGAAAGAAATCTCACGTGGGAAGAGAGAACACCAGCCGATGTTAATATAGATTCAGCACTGTTAAACGAGGTTGTTGAATTTGCAGAGGCAAATGAATATTCTGGTTCCAGAGATTTACGTATTGCAATTTTAAAAGGCTTTGCTCGTGAACCCTTTCATGAGATTTTAGGACCTACAAAAAAGCGTGGTGGACCTGCGGGATTAATTATTAAAGACGGATATATTATTGCAAAATGGGGCGATACTAAGCGCGTAGATATGACCTTTAGTGTTACCAAAAGTTTCTTATCTACAGTTACAGGCTTAGCAGTAGATAAAGGTTTGATTACTAATGAAACAGATTTTGTGAAGGATTATTTATGGGATGGCACCTTCAACGGTGATCATAATTCTAAAATAACTTGGCAGCATTTATTACAGCAAAATTCTGATTGGTCTGGTGAACTTTGGGGCGGAAAGGATTGGGCAGATAGACCACCACGAAAAGGCGATCTTGACGATTGGAAAAATAGAACCTATAAAGAACCAGGCACTTTTATGGAGTATAATGATGTGCGTGTAAATGTTTTGGCATATTCCGCTTTGCATGTTTGGCGAAAACCATTACCTCAAGTTTTAAAAGAACATGTAATGGATAAGATAGGTGCATCTACAACTTGGCGTTGGTTTGGTTATGATAATGCATGGACTACTATAGATGGACTACAAATGAAGTCTGTTACTGGCGGCGGTCATTCTGGTGGTGGTATTTTTATTTCTGCTGAAGATATGGCAAAATTTGGCCTATTATTTCTTAATAACGGTAAGTGGAAAGACAATCAACTTGTCAGTAATGCATGGATAGAACGTGCAATAACCCCATCAAAGCCTAACGTAAATTATGGCTATATGTGGTGGTTAAACAAAAAAGGGCCTAGGCATTGGGAAGGCGTTTCTGAAGATGTATATTATGCCGCAGGTTTTGGAGGTAACTTTATTGTAGTAGACAGACCGCACAATATTGTTGTAGTAACACGATGGTTAGAACCATCTAAAATTGGAGAGTTTATGCAAAAACTCACGAAAACTCTGAATTAAATCTTATTTAATATTTCGGTAGCTTTTAAGATGGTCTCATCGGTTTTAGCAAAACAAAATCGTAACACCTTATCGTCTTTATTGTCGTCATTAAATACCGATAGCGGAATTGAGGCTATTTTATAGTCTTTAGTTAATCGCTTTGCAAAATCCACATCGTACTGGTCAGTTATTTCAGAATAATCAAGAACCTGAAAATAGGTGCCTTTTGATGGTAAAAACTTAAATCGAGAATCTTTAATTAAACTCAAAAATAGGTCGCGCTTTTTCTGAAAAAAGAGGTTTAATCCCAAATAAGTGTTGGCATCTTTCATATAATCTGCTATGCCTTTTTGTGATGGGTGATGCACAGAAAACACATTAAATTGATGCACTTTTCTAAACTCTTGCATCAATGCTTTTGGAGCGCAACAATAGCCTATTTTCCAACCTGTATTATGAAACGTTTTTCCGAAAGAAGCTGTTATAAAACTACGTTGTTTTAACGCTTTGAATAAACTAACGCTTTGGTGTTCTTCTTTATCAAATATAATATGCTCATACACTTCGTCACTCAGTACAATGATGTTAGTATTATTAGTAATTTTCTGAAGTTGAAGCATATCGTCTTCAGACCAAATTGTTCCACTTGGATTGTGTGGAGAATTAATGATGATCATCTTTGTTTTGGATGAAATTTTTGAAGCAACCTCTTGCCAGTTTACTTTATAACTTGGAGCCGAAAGCTGCACAGAGATTGCTTTTCCACCGTTAACTTCAATTGCTGGTTGGTAGCAGTCGTAAGCTGGTTTAAAAATAATCACTTCGTCATCTTGTCTTACAAAAGCAGATATAATTGTATAAATAGCTTGTGTAGCTCCAGCAGTAATGGTGATCTCATCTTCAGGATGATAGGTAGATTGGTATAACAACTCATACTTATTTGAAACAGCTAATCTTAAATCCAAGCTGCCTGCCATTGGCGCATATTGATTATAACCAGAATTCATGGCTTTACTAACCAAGTCTGAAAGCCTTTGATCACTTTGGTAATTTGGAAACCCTTGAGATAAATTAATTGCATTATGCTGCTTTGCTAATGCACTCATCACAGTAAAAATAGTTGTGCCAACATTTGGCAATTTGGAGATCGTTTTCATAAAATAAGCTGCTGCTTAATATGCTAAAAATCTAAAGATATAAAACCCCTTTTTTTATCTTTACCAAAATTCAAAAAAAATAGTCATGCGTTTATTAAAAATAGTATTGTTCTTTGTCGTTTTTCAAGTTTCTGCTCAACAAGGTGGTATGTGGATTCCTTCACTCTTAGAAGGAATGAATGAAGATGAAATGCAAAGCTTAGGAAGTAAATTAACTGCAAAAGACATCTATGATGTTAACAATTCGAGTCTTAAAGATGCAATTGGTCATTTTAATGGCGGTTGTACAAGTGAAGTAATTTCGGATAAGGGCTTAATCCTTACCAATCATCATTGTGGATTTGGTCAGATACAATCTCATTCTACGTTAGAAAATGATTATTTAAAAGATGGTTTTTGGGCGATGTCTATGGAAGAAGAATTACCAAATAAAGGCTTATTTGTTGAATTTATAGTAAGCATACATGATGTAACAGATACAGTTTTAAATGGTGTGGCTGATGCTATGACCGAAAAGGAAAAGGAATCGCAAATTACCAAGAATAGTAATGAAGCCATGAAAACTTGGTCTAAAGAAGCTTGGCAAGATGTAAAGGTAAAATCATTTTATAAAGGCAACCAATATTTTCTTTTTGTAACTGAACGTTTTGAGGATATTCGATTGGTTGGAGCGCCACCAAGTAGTATTGGTAAGTTTGGAAGTGATACTGATAATTGGGTTTTTCCAAGGCATACAGGTGATTTTTCGTTATTCCGTATTTATGCAGATGCTAATAATAGACCAGCAAAATATAGTAAAGACAACAAGCCGTATCAACCCAAACACTTTTTGCCGATTTCGTTAGATGGTGTTGAAGAAGGAGATTTTACAATGGTTTTTGGTTTTCCAGGCCGTACTAATGAGTACTTGCCGGCAGTTGCTATTGAACACATAACCAAAGAATATAACCCAACTAATATTGCAATTAGAGAGGCAGCACTTAAGGTCATTGATCAAAAAATGAAAGAAAGTGATGCCGTACGAATCAAATATGCATCTAAACAAGCACGTATTGCAAATGCCTGGAAAAAATGGATTGGTGAAAACCTAGGAATAGATAAAAGTAATGCTGTAGAAAAACGAAGAGCATTCGAAGCCACATTTACTAAGGCTTTGAAAGAAAAAGGCTGGGAAGACAAATATGGAGATATACTTCCAGAGTTTGATAAACTATACAAAGATTTTGCACCAATAAATATAAAGCGACGAAACTTTATTGAAGTCTTTTTAGTAACGAATGAGTTGATGCAGATGACTTTTAGAGCGTATCAAGTTGAGCGAGCACTTTTGTCTAATCCTAATAGTTTAAACAGAGCTAAAGCTGGCTTAGTAGGTCGATTAAAAGGCATTCATAAAAATTATGATGTCGATGTAGATAAAGGTGTTTATCTTAATGTAATGCCTTTATATGGTAAAAAAACAGACGCTTCTATTTATGATAAAACTGCCTTTACTGACTTGGATTCGGCTTTAAAATTGCTTGAAGGTAATGCTGATGACATTATTAAAAATTTAAATAATGACCCAGCTTATGCGTATGCAAAACCTATTATTGAAGAATTCATCAATACACTAGATGCAGAGTATCAACAAAAAAATGGACCTATAACTGCATTACAAACTCAGTATATGACCGCTTTAATGAAGACTTTACCTAATGCGCGTTATTTCCCTGATGCTAATAGTACGCTACGTGTTACCTATGGTCAAGTTAGAGGATACTCGCCAAGAGATGCCGTGTATTATAAACCTGTAAGCTATTTAGATGGCGTTATTGAAAAATATGTGCCAGGAGATTATGAGTTCGATGTGCCTCAGAAATTACGCGATTTGTACAATGCCAAAGATTACGGACCTTATGCAGATAGTAACGGAAAGGTGCCTGTTTGCTTCTTGGGTACCAATCATACCACTGGCGGAAACTCTGGTAGTCCTGCAATTGATGCTACTGGTAATTTAGTTGGACTTAATTTTGATCGTGTTTGGGAAGGCACCATGAGCGATATGAATTACGACCCTGAGATATGCAGAAATATAATGGTAGATTTACGTTATGTGCTTTTTATTATTGATAAGTTTGCAGGTGCCAAGCACTTAATTGCAGAGATGAAGTTGGTGCACCCAAAGAACTAATTATAAATTAATTTACAGGCGTCAGTTCGAGTGAAATTATTGTAAAGAATTTTGTATCGAGAACCAGTTAGCACTTCAGTTTCTTTTTTTTGATAACTTTATAATTAATGATATAACTTCTCGATACAGTTTTCTATCGAAAACCACTCGCAGTAACGATTAGATAATCGTTTATTTACCAATAATATCCTTAACAATCTTTAAATGATGATTGGTGTGTACCTCAATAAACCTAATAGTCTGTGCTTTGTTGAGTTTTCCAAACACAAAATGTTTGAAGTAAGAATTATCATTTAGGGATTTGAGTTTAATGATATTATTACGTGCTTCTTCGAGCTGAGTATATATATCTTCAGTATGTATTACATCTGGTGGTTTAACAATCTCTGGCGATTGTGCTCGACCTCTGGGTATGTAATTACAGGTTAAAGACATAACTCTCATAACATTTACAGAACTAGAATAATTTTCTGGCTTTGATTTTTCTAAAGCTTCAGTAATTCGGTTCATAACCTTTAGAATATGATCCAGTTGCCAAGCGACATCTACTGTTGAAACATCAGTGTTGATTTCGTCTCGGTATTCAATATAATTTTCTACGCTATCGAGTAAGCCATGTAACACTTCTGGATTGTTTTGATTCATTTTTAAATCGGAATAAAAGATTATAAAAGCTAATGCGAGTAAAGTTATTGCAATTTTTCTTCTCATAATATTAATTTTTGTATAGGTTGAAGCCCCACATTTTGTGGGGCTTATGATTTCAGTTATTAAATAGAGGAATTTTACTAGCAATCAATCTTAACTAAATCTAGAACTGAAATCTATATCCAAAGTCTGGGAAAAACCCAATCTGATCTACCTGATTTACTTCATTTGTTAACCTATTAAAACGTCTTACAAATACATTCTCATTATTGGTAAGGTTTTGTATGTCTAAATAAAACTGATGAGATACTTTTTTACTCTTGCTATTAATTTTTAAGCCAAACTTAAAATCCCAACGGAAATAGTCGTCGTATTGTTGACTAAAGGCAATATCTTCTTGTAAGATTTCAAACCCTGCTTGTTGTGATGCTTGTAAGTCTACAGGAGTAAAGTAGCGACCACCAGCAAAGGATATTCTGGTGTCAAAAAACAACTGATTTCGACCAGATTTTCCTATGTCAAATTCACGACCGGCAAGTAGGTTTACTACATATCCATTATTAAAAGGTGTATTACGCTCAATACCATCACTGCCTTCATATTTACTCTCGAAAATAGATGTCGTTAAGAGACCATAGTAACCATCACTAAAGAATTTTTCAACTGTTAATTCAATACCTTGGTTAAATCCAGTACCTTCATTAACTAACGAAACCCTATCATTATCAAACTCAAAATCAGTACCTTCTGTTAAAGATGAATAACTTGATGGAAAAGCTTCTACAGCAGCATTGCTTATATCTTGGTAATACACTTCTAATTTTCCGCGCCAATTATCTGCTATCTTTAAATCGTAACCTATTACATAGTGATTACTCTTCACAAAATCCAATTCTCTGTTGGTTTGAACAGCTTGTCCATTAACCTCTTCATTTAAAAATAGTAATGGTAAAGGTGCGTTTTGGTAATGAAGACCGTAACCAACACTTAAAGTGCCTTTTGGAGAAATTTTATAGTTAACACCAGCCCTTGGCTCTACAACAAATTGCTCGTTCAGGTCGCTATATTGTGAATGTAAACCAGCATTTAAAGTGAGTTTTTCAGTTAGTCTAAATTGCCCTTGAAAGTAAGGTTGAATGAGATTGAAAGTCTCATCCGTATCTCTAAATGTGAACAAATCTGGGTCACCATCATTGTTAGTATCTGCTTGTTCCTCACGGTCCCTAAGGAGAGATTCTATACCAAAACTTTCATATAAAACGCCTGCTCTAAATGTTGTTTTTCGATTGATTTTACTATTAAAAAGTGTAGAAAATGTAAACCTATTTTGTGTGTCGTCTGCCTCAGTATATCTAATAATGCGTTCTTGAGGTGTGTCTTTATCAATAAACCGATCTGCTTCAAATGTATTACTAGACGTAGAGACTGCAACAGTAGATTTTAAATAACTTTTAGAACCTATATTAATTTTATGATTTAAACCTACAACACCAAAACCTGATGTTACAAAAGTGTTTTCGTCTTCAGCAGCAAACAAATCATCTTCATCAATATCATCGCCTAAAAATTCTATATCCGAATCTCCAATTATTCCAAACAAACTTAGGTTTCCGGCTTTACCACTTCCAAAATCAATATTAAACGAAATGTCACTGTAATTAGGAGTTGCAGCTGTTCCACCAGCACCAACACCGAGTAAACCTACTAGAGAATATCTTGCCGCTACTAGAAATGAGCCATTCTTTTTACCAAGCGGACCTTCGGCCATGGCTTCAACTCCAGTAAATATACCTGTTTGAGCCGTAAACTCGTAAGTGTCTTTATTTCCTTTTCGAAACCCTAAATCAAAAACACCACCTAAGGCATTACCATATTCTGATGGGAATGCTGAGGTTAAGAAATCTGAATTTTTAAGCATGTTTGTGTTAAGTGCCGAAACTGGACCACCTGTAGTTCCGAAAGTAGAATAGTGATTTGGACTCGGAATAGGAATGCCTTCTAAACGCCATAATAATCCCGTTGGAGAATTTCCTCTCACGACAATATCATTTCTACTATCATTAGGAGCAGAAACACCTGCAAAGTTTGCAGCTAATCTTCCGACATCACTTCTTCCGCCTGAAAACCTATTCACTTCTTCTAAACTAAACTGCCTCGCAGAAACTGTTGCTAACTTATTTCTGGATTTGTCTTTATTAGTCTCAGGTGTAATTATAATAGCATCTAATTGGTTGAAAGATTCAATAAGATTAATATTTACAACTGCTTCTTTACCAGTTGTAACTACAATATTTGGTATAGTAATCGTTTCAAAACCAATAAAGCTTATTCTTATAAATTGCCTTCCAATAGCAACATCTTCTAAAATGTAATAACCATTTTCATCGGTTACTACACCAGTAGCAACTTCAGTATTTAGTAATTCAACAGTAGCTCCGGGTAAAGGAGTTTCAGATTGTTTGTCAATAACTCTACCTTTTATTATTCCTGTTTGCGCAAAACCAAATGCGCTGAACAATGCAAAGAGAAAGAAAACTTTTTTCATGTCTTTTATGATTTATTTACTCAAAACTCTACATATAAAAGTGAAGTTGAAAAGCAATAGTTTTTAATTGTTGATTTTTGTGTTGAAGTGTTAGTATCGACAACTGAAAAGTAAATTCGATGATAATTTCTGTCGCAAGACAATTGAATGTTGAATCTTAACAATTGAACAGGATTTTTAACAATCCAATAATTCAAAATACGTTCTGACCTTGAAGTATAGTATATTTGAATACATTATATGTGGTTTTTGCACTAAATACAATGAAAAGTAAAAGTTATTTAAAGAAGTTAGGGTTACGATTTCTCGTCATTAATATTGTGTTTTTGACGATTAAACTATTTGTTGAAAAAGATCCTAATGACAGTTATCTTAACAACACAACGCTGTTCTATTACTTTTCAACTTTTGTTCTTTTTATGGCCACCTGGGAAATGAATGATTGGCTAATAACGAAGAGCAAGAACTTTACGAGTAAGAATGAACTTATAACTAATATTGCAATTTTTGGTATTACAATTTCATTTGTACTTTCTCTAGCTGCGATTATATATTATTTGGGCATTTTTGAACTTCAATCTATTTGTCAGATAGAAACCGATGCGCCATGGAGTACCTTTAAAACTGATATGTTTAGAGCCCTAGGATTAGCGTCAGTGTTTTCCGTATTTAACCAATTTTATTGGGTTTATAAAGACAAAAGAAGTCTAGAATTGTCTTTATTAGAGTTGAAAAAAGAAATGATGACATCAAAGTATAGCTCATTGAAAAGTCAGATAAGTCCACATTTTTTATTTAATAGCCTTAATACCCTAACATCGTTAATGTACGAAGACAGAGACTTAGCGTCAGATTTCGTAACACGTTTGGCATCTTGTTACCGTTATATTTTAGATAATAGAGAAGAAGATATGGTAAGTTTAGATAAAGAACTGCAATTTTTAGATTCGTTTATTTTTATGATGAAAGTACGACACGATGGTGCCATCTATATCAATACCGATATTAATGTGAAGCCAAGCACTGTAGTTATTCCTACTTTATCTTTACAGATGTTAGTAGAAAATGCGTTAAAGCATAATTACTATTCCAAAGAACAACCAATTACTATTGATATTAGTGTTAGAGATAATCGATTAGTCGTAAAAAATAACATTAGAAAACGTATAGACTCCGAAACATCTACAAAATTGGGATTGGCTAACATTAAAAAACGCTATGCATTTTACACCATTAAAGATGTGATTATAGACGAAGAAAACGAGGTGTTTAAAGTGAGTTTACCGCTATTGAATAAAGATAAAATTAATATTAAAGACTTAACCGTAGCTTAGTATAATGAAGGCTGTAATAGTTGAAGACGAAGATATAGCATCAAGAAGATTAAGACACCTAATCGAGGAGTTAGCACCTGAATGTGAGATATTAACTCAAATTTCTTCAGTTGAAAGTGGATTAAAATGGTTTGCTGAAAATCAATTACCAGACCTCATTTTTCTAGACATTCAACTTAACGATGGTTATGGTTTTGATATCATTGATCAGTTACCAAAACATCCGCCAATTGTATTTACCACCGCCTATAATGAATATGCCATACGAGGTTTTAAGTATAACGGAATAGATTATTTATTGAAACCAATAGATAAGAATGAATTAAAAAAGGCTTTAGAAAAGTATACCAGCATTGTAGATACCCGACAAAATAATAGTGCCGATATTGATTCTATAAGACAGTTGTTTACCAAAGAGTATAAGAAGCGTTTTATGGTAAAAATAGGAAATCAGTTTAGCACCTATAACGTAGAAGATATTGCCTATTTTATGGCTGAAGATGGCGTGATATTCTTATATACAAACAAAGGCCAAAAGTGCCCAATTGAATATACCATTGATCAACTCGAAGAAATTTTAGACCCAATTCAATTTTTTAGAATTAATAGAAAATATATGGTCTCAGTAAATGCAGTAGAAGAGATTCATAGTTATTTTAATTCTAGATTACTTCTAAAATTAAATCCTAATCAAGAAGAACAAATCATTGTTTCAAGAGAACGCACCACCAATTTTAAAAAGTGGTTGGATATGTAACAAAAAAACCCTCGCATTTCTGCAAGGGCTTCTTTGATATATGATAAGATTCCTATAGAAGTTAATATCTATAATATTCAGGCTTAAATGGTCCTTCAACTTTTACACCAATATAATCAGCTTGATCTTTTCTTAATTCAGTAAGTTCAACACCAATTTTTTCTAAGTGAAGTTTTGCTACTTTTTCATCTAAATGCTTAGGTAACATATACACTTTGTTTTCGTATCTGTCAGTATGGTTCCAAAGCTCAATTTGCGCTAGTGTTTGGTTTGTAAATGAGTTACTCATTACAAAACTTGGGTGTCCTGTTGCACATCCAAGATTTACCAAACGACCTTCAGCTAAGATGATAATGTCCTTACCGTTCACGGTATACTTATCAACTTGAGGTTTAATCTCTACTTTAGTAGAACCGTGGTTATCGTTTAACCAAGCCATGTCAATTTCATTATCAAAGTGACCAATGTTACATACAATAGCTTTGTCTTTTAAAGCTTCAAAATGTTGACCTTGGACAATATCCTTATTTCCAGTAGTTGTGATTACAATATCAGCATTACCGATAACAGTTTCTAAGCGTTTTACTTCAAAACCATCCATAGCAGCTTGTAGTGCACAAATAGGATCAATTTCAGTAATTGTTACAATACTACCTGCACCTCTAAACGACGCAGCAGTACCTTTACCAACATCACCGTAACCACATACAACCACACGCTTACCAGCCAACATAATATCTGTAGCACGACGTACAGCATCTACAGCAGATTCTTTACAACCGTATTTATTATCGAATTTAGATTTAGTTACTGAATCATTAACGTTGATTGCAGGTAATGGTAATGTGCCATTTTCCATGCGCTCATATAATCTATGAACACCAGTAGTAGTTTCTTCAGATAAGCCTTTGATACCAGATACTAATTCTGGGTATTTATCTAACACCATATTAGTTAAATCACCACCATCATCTAATATCATATTTAGCGGTTGTCTGTCTTCTCCAAAGAATAAAGTTTGTTCAATACACCAATCAAACTCCTCTTCGTTCATGCCTTTCCATGCATAAACAGCTGTACCAGCATCAGCGATAGCGGCAGCAGCCTGATCTTGTGTAGAGAATATGTTACAAGAACTCCAAGTAACTTCAGCTCCTAGTGCCTGTAATGTTTCTATTAAAACCGCAGTTTGAATAGTCATATGTAAACAACCTGCAATACGTGCGCCTTTTAAGGGTTGCTCGTCTGCATATTCTTTACGAAGGCTCATTAAACCTGGCATTTCTGCTTCGGCTAATTCTATCTCTTTTCTTCCCCAAGCCGCAAGCGACATGTCTTTAACCTTATAAGGTGTATAGGCTACAGTTTTTTCACTCATATCTTTTAGTGTTTTTTTATATTTTATCAGCCTTTGGGTTTAGCATTGAAATGGTTAAATTCGTCCACTAATAAATACCAAATTTGCCTAAGGCGGTGCAAAGGTAATCAATAGCTTTCAGAATATTAAATGCCACTGTATAAATCCATTACTGTTAATTCACAAACTACTGTTAAAATATGGAAGATTGAAGAGTCTTATGACGATTTATTACAGCCATTAGACTTAAAACAAGTGAGTATAGATCGCGTTTTGAGTATGAAAAGTGATTTGCATCAAAGAGGATTTTTAAGTGTACGCCATCTACTAAGGGATTTTGGATATACAGATCAGGATTTGTTTTATGATAGCTATGGAAAGCCGCACCTTAAAGACGGAAAGTATATTTCTATCACGCATTCTTTTACATTTTCTGGAGTAATAGTGAGTGATAATCCAGTAGGTATTGATATAGAAAAGCAGCGTGATAAAATTGCCATAATTGCTAAGAAATTTGTTGATTACGAATTTAATTACCTTGATACTAAAGCTGAAGATTATATTAGAAAACTCACTGTAATTTGGGGTGTAAAAGAATCGCTATACAAGTTGTTTGCAACACCTGGTATGCTATTTAAAGACCATTTTTTAGTCATTCCTTTTATGCTTGAAGATAGAGAGACAGTAGCATGGATAGATTACAATGATAAGAAATTTAGGTATAATACAGCCTTTGAAGAGTTTGAAGGATTCACCTGTGCATATGTAGTGCCAAATGACTAATCTGTATCAAAACATACTGAAGTCTACAGGTAAGAAATTCTTAGCGGTGCTAATCGATCCGGATAAGATGAGATTAGAAGCAGTTTCAGAGTTTATATCAAAAGTAAATCAAAGCGTTGCAACTCATATTTTTGTTGGTGGTAGTGAAGTCGCTGAAACCTTAACAGATAATTTAGTAGAGGAGATAAAAAAACATACAGCCTTACCTGTGATTTTATTTCCTGGTGATGTGATTCAGATTACGGATAGAGCTGATGGACTGTTGTTTTTGTCATTAATTTCAGGGAGAAATTCAGAGTATTTGATAGGGAAACACGTTGAAGCTATCACTAAGATTCAAGATACTAACTTAGAAGTGATTCCTACAGGTTATATTTTGATTGAAAACGGAAAAGTAACTTCGGTAGAACGTGTAAGCAAAACAAAACCTATTCCAAGACATGAAATTCAAATAATTACCAATACAGCCATAGCAGGAGAGCTTTTAGGAATGAAACTCATCTATTTGGAAGCAGGTAGCGGAGCTACACATCCCATCGAATCTGAAATAATTTCTAAGGTGAAGAATGAACTAGATATTCCACTTATTGTAGGTGGAGGAATTCGATCTGTTGAAGCACTAAATTCAGCTTATGATGCAGGTGCAGATTTAGTAGTTATTGGTACCGCTTTTGAGGAAGATGAGAATTTCTTTAACGAACTAAAAAAATAATATGGAAATTTCTATAGAGTTAACACTAACACCATTGATGGACGATTACGAATCGCATATCATTGCATTTATAAAACAATTAAGAGCATCAGAATTCAAAGTTTTAGAAAACCCATTAAGTACTCAGATTTATGGTGATTATGATAAGCTTATGTCATTTTTAACTCAAGAAATAAAGCAGTCGTTTTTAAATATAGATTTAGCAGTTTTAAACATGAAAATTGTAAAAACCAATAGAAGTGATTATGAGCCAGATTTTTGATGTTCTCTTTGGTCAGTACGCTGAATCCGAAACCATTGATATTGTTTTAGAAATAGTAGCGGTTGTGTTTGGGTTTTTGTCTGTTTGGTTTTCGAAACAAAACAAGGTTCTGGTTTTCCCAACAGGAATGATAAGCACAGCCATATTTGTATACTTATTACTAAAATGGGAATTGCTTGGTGATATGATGATTAATGGTTACTATTTTATAATGAGCGTTTATGGATGGTATATCTGGACGAGAAAAGTAGACGAAACACATGTAACTCCAATTTCTGTAACTGGATTAAAAGAACAACGAATAAGTGTTTTTATTTTTATAGCTACCCTTGTTTTTGTTTATATTGTATACACGACTTTCGATAAATGGACGAGTTGGGTTGCCTATGCAGATACACTTACAACTGCAATCTTTTTTGTGGGTATGTGGCTTATGGCTAGGCGTAAAATTGAAAATTGGATTTTCTGGATAATAGGTGACATCATATCAATACCTTTGTATCTTTATAAAGGATTCTCTTTTACAAGTTTTCAATATTTAGGTTTTACTATAATTGCCATTTATGGTTATTTAGCATGGAAGAAGCACTTAAACAACAACCTTCAAACTGCATAAAAATTGTTTTGTTTGGTCCTGAATCTACAGGTAAAACAACACTTTCTAAACAGTTGGCAGCACATTATAACACACTTTGGGTTCCTGAGTATGCGCGAGAGTATTTGCAAGACAAATGGGATAGAGAACAGAAAACTTGTGAGCCTAAAGATCTATTACCAATAGCACTAGGTCAGATGAAATCTGAGAACGAGTTTGCTCAAAAAGTAGATTCGCTTTTAATTTGTGATACAGACTTATTAGAAACTAAAGTTTACAGCGAAACCTATTATTCAGGTACATGTGACCCCATATTAGATAAACATGCACTGTTAAATACTTACGACTTGTATTTTTTAACTTATATTGATATCCCATGGGAAAAAGATGATTTACGGGACAAACCTAACGAAAGGGAAGCAATGTTCAAAGCATTTGAAAATGCCTTAAAATCAAACAACAGACCATATAAGGTATTAAAAGGACGTAAAGAAGAGCGATTAGAAAAAGCAATTATTGAAATCGATAAATTATTAAAAAAGTAACTTGGATTTTACAGAAAAAGATATAAAACAAATTGAAGCTCACGGTTTAACAGTTAGTGCTATTAAACAACAGATTGAACAGTTTAAACAAGGCGTTAATTACTCCAACATTTCTTCTGTAGCGACTATAGATGATGGCATTATTGTACCTACATATCTCGAAGTAGATGAATATGTAAAATTCTTTGATCAAGAAAAAGACAGTTTATCTATAGTAAAATTTGTACCAGCATCTGGAGCAGCGACACGCATGTTTAAGTTTCTGTTTCAGTTTTTAAAAGAATACAATCCGGTAATACAGTCATTGAATGCGTATATCAATAGAAATAGCTTAAAGGATTTACCCTTATTTTTAATAGCATTAGAAAAATTTCCATTTTATAATACCGTTTTAGAGCAAATTAAATCTAACGGAATAGAATACAGTAGTTTAAACCCTAACCAAAAGGCACAGGTATTTGTTAATGCAATGCTAGAAGAAACTCAGCTTAATTTTGGAAGTTTTCCAAAAGGATTATTTCCATTTCATAAATACAACAATGATATTTCTACAGCTTTTGAAGAACACTTGTTCGAGATGGCATTTTATGGGTCTAAAAAAGGACCATTAAAATTACATTTTACAATATCTGAGGTTCATAGGGATAAGTTTACAAAAGAGTTTAAGCGTATTGAAGAACGGGTTGAGGATATCACAGGTTTTGCCTACGATATATCGTTTTCTTACCAGCATCAATCTACTGATACAATTGCATTAACAACAAAGAATGAGCCATTTAGAGATGAAGATGGTCGCCTGCATTTTAGACCAGCAGGTCACGGTGCATTATTAAAAAATCTTAATGCAATTGATGCAGATTTGATCTTTATAAGTAATATAGATAATGTCGTAGTCAAGCATTATAAGGCTGAAGTTGCTAAGTATAAAAAGGTTTTGGCTGCATTATTAGTAAAGACTAGAGATAAAGTGTTCTACTATATAAATCAACTTAAGGAAAAAGAATTACATGAAGATGCTTTAAACGAAATTGGTGATTTTTTATCAAAAAAACTTAATTTTTCAATTTCAGAAGAGTTTGAAAAGTATTCGCATAAATATAAAATTGAATATTTATTCGAAGCTCTTAATCGTCCAATTCGTGTTTGTGGTATGGTAAAAAATGAAGGCGAACCAGGAGGCGGCCCATTTTGGGTAAAAGATGAATCGGGAAGATTATCGCTTCAAATTGTAGAGTCAGCTCAAGTCAATAAAAAAGATAAAGAGCAGAAACGCATATTAGAAACTGCTACACATTTTAATCCTGTAGATATTGTATGCTCTATTAAAGATTATAAAGGCGATACTTTTGATTTGCAAGAATATGTAGATCATAAAGCGGCGTTTATAACTATGAAAACTAAGGTTGGAAAAGATATAAAAGCACTAGAATTACCAGGTTTATGGAATGGTAGTATGGCGTATTGGAACACTATTTTTGTAGAAGTGCCAATTAATACGTTTAATCCAGTGAAAACGGTTAACGACTTGCTTAAGCCTACGCACCAACTAAATTAAAGTGGATTTTTCAAGATTATTACATGAGGTTAAATACCGAGCAGTAAGGAGCTCTGGTAGCGGCGGGCAACATGTTAATAAAGTGGCCACCAAGATGGAGTTGTATTTTAATATTCAAACTTCAAGTTTCTTTAGTTATGAAGAGAAAGAAAGGCTGAAAGTTGCTTTAAGTAGTAGACTTAACAGAAACGGTGTCTTAATTTTAAGTTGTTCAGAAACCAGAAGCCAACTTAAAAATAAAACCATAGTTACCAGACGTTTTATTCAATTAGTAACTGAAGGTTTAAAAGAAGAAAAAGAACGCGTTCCTACTAAAATTCCTCGTGCTGTAAAGCAAAAACGCCTAAACAATAAGCGTAGAAATTCTGAAAAGAAAGCCAATCGCAAAAAACCGAATATTGACTAAAAGAATTTCTCAATAAATAGCTGTGATTATTTTTTTGTGATTTATCTTTGTGGCGTTCTCAAAAAGGGGTGCCAATTTTGGCTGAGATCATACCCATTGAACCTAGAACAGGTAATGCTGTTTAGGGAAGCGAGCGTAAACAAAACATCTAGTAGATGTTTTTAGCGAGTGCGATTAGGTTATCAATGTAGGTTTAAATTCTGAATCTTACTAGTGGATACAAATTTACTTTTATAGGATTCTCAATGAAATCAATATGAACTTAATTGTATTAGTAATGCGTTCGAAATATTAATTATTAACCAAGAATAATTACCTCTTTTTATTCGATTATATTTTTAATCGTAATGAAAAACTTATTCAGAAATCTCTCAAAATTAGATCGACAGAGATTAACAATTTTTATTTTTTTAGTCAGCTTGTGTTCAGTATATGGACAAGAAAAGGAAAAAGATTCAACGAAGACGGAACAACTCGATGAGGTCTTGGTAAAGGCTGTACGTGTTAATGCCATATCGCCAATAACGCATAGCAACCTAAGCAAAAAAGAATTGGCCAAGCGTAACTTAGGTCAAGATATAGCAACACAACTTAAGTTTTTACCGTCGGTTGTTACAACTTCTGATGCTGGTGCAGGAATTGGTTATACTGGCTTTAGAGTTCGTGGTACGGCAAATCAAGGGATTAATGTAACAATTAATGGTATTCCATATAACGATGCTGAAAGTGCCACTACATTTTTTGTGAATCTTCAAGATTTTACATCTTCTGTTGAAAACCTTCAGTTGCAACGAGGTGTTGGGACGTCTACAAATGGACAAGCAGCTTTTGGTGCCAGTTTAAATATTTTGACTAATGTTGATACTGATGAGGCAAGTGCGAGCACATCACATTCAATAGGTTCATTTAATACAAGACGCCATAATGTTAAGTTTAGTACAGGATTGTTAAATGACCATTTTATTTTTTCAGGGCGTTTGTCACAAATTACTTCAGATGGTTACATAGATAGAGCGTCTTCAGATTTAAAATCGTATTACCTTCAAGGCTCATATAAGGATGATAATACATTAGTTAAAGCTATTCATTTTGCGGGAAGCGAAGTAACATACCAATCATGGTTTGGTGTCGATAGAGATACTGCAATTAACAATCCTACCTTTAATCCTGCTGGTGCTATTTTAGATGATCAAGGAAATATCGTTGGATTTCATGATAATCAAGTTGATGATTACAAACAAGATCACTATCAGTTACATTGGGCGCAACGCTACAATAACAATTGGAGCTCTAATGTAAGCTTCAATTACACCTATGGGCGAGGCTTTTTTGAAGAATATGAAAATGATGATGATTTAGCTTTTTATGGATTATTACCAGTGCAGATTGGAGGCGAAACTATTACAACTTCTGACATTGTTAGAAGACGTTGGCTTGACAATGATTTCTATGTATTATCCGGAAATGTTAACTACAAAGACAACCAATTTGATGTTAACTCGGGCTTATTTTTTAGCACCTACGAAGGTGATCATTTTGGAGAGGTAATCTGGTCACGTTTTGCAAGTGATTCAGAACTAGGAGACCGTTATTATTTTGGTGTTGGTCAAAAGAATGAGTTTTCAGCCTTTGCAAAAGCCGATTATAGACTAAATGATAAATGGCAATTTTATTTAGACCTTCAAGGTAGGTTTGTCGATTATTCAACTAGTGGTCAGAGTTCTGACGTTGTAGATTTTATAGTAGATGAACAGTATAATTTCTTTAACCCAAAATTTGGAGCGAGTTTTAAATTAGATAGTAAAAATCAATTTTATGCATCATTTGCTAGAGCTAATAGAGAACCTAGTAGAAATGAATTTGAAAACAATGATATCACTCCAAGACCTGAACGATTAGATGATATTGAGTTTGGATGGAGATACAATTCTGAAAAACTTAAATTAAATGTCAACGGTTACTATATGGATTATGTAGACCAATTAGTTCTCACTGGCGCTTTAGATGGTTCAGGAGCGCCAATACGTGCCAATAGTGGTAGCAGTTATCGATTAGGAATTGAGATTGATGCAAATGTTGCACTTAGTTCGAAACTTAACATACAACCTAATGTAGCCCTAAGTGCTAATAAGAATCGAGATTTTTTCTTTCAGCGTGATGGTGTGCTAACCAACTTAGGAAATACAGATATTTCGTTTTCTCCAAATGTTATAATAGGTAATACCATAGCGTATAGACCTACTGAGAATTTATACATAGCACTGTTATCTAAATATGTTGGAGACCAATTTATGAGCAATATAGAAAGTGAAACATCATTACTAGAAGCTTTCTTTGTTAATGATTTTAATGCTACTTATAACTGGAAAGTAAACTCATTTATCGACAGTGTCGACATTTCGTTGTTAGTAAATAACATTTTTAACGAAAGATATATCTCAAATGGATACTTCTTCACGTTTGATGATGATTTTTCTAATCCAGGTACAATTACAACTATTGAAGGCGCAGGATTTTATCCGCAAGCCACAACAAACTTTTTGCTAGGAGCAACACTCAATTTTTAGTTTGTAATCAAAAATTGGTTATTTCCAATAGACTCAACCCTGTATGGTAATAGCGTACAGGGTTGTTGGTTTTCGCCAATAGATTGCCCCGTTATAAGGTTGTACTCTATATCTTCTCCGCAACCGCTTACGGCATTAACTCCCACTATGCTTAATATAGAACAACTGCTAAATTGGCGACTAGGATCAGCACCATCCCATGCTCTTAAAGTTTGACTGCCAGTACGTATAATGATGATACCTCCATTACCTTGGCCTTCTAAACGCACAGGATTTCCAATATTAATAAGTTGACTAAATTGAGGTAAGTTTAGGTTGATAGTTGCATTAACACTAACATTTAACAAGAAATTACAGTTATTAATAGTATTATCACTGCTGCAACTAAAAATGAAAATACTCAGGACTAAAATCAAGATTTTTTTCATAGCATTATTCGGAATAGTTTTTAATTTTTTCTTTTTCGCAATTTACAAACAATTAATACATCAATAAATATTTTATATCTTTGTATTGTTATCTCGTGAAAGCGAGATTTTTTTATGCTGTTCCTACGCAGGTAGATAACAGCTTTTTATTTTAAAACGCATGAGTTATGAGTAAAGTATCTTATTACACAGCAGAGGGATTAAAAAAATTAAGAGATGAACTAAATCACTTAAAAGATATTGAGCGTCCAAAAGCGTCTCAAGCTATTGCAGAAGCAAGAGACAAGGGTGATTTAAGCGAAAATGCAGAATACGATGCTGCAAAAGAAGCACAAGGTATGTTAGAAATGAAAATTTCTAAAATGGAAGAAACCTTAGCTAATGCTCGAGTAATTGATGAGTCACAGTTAGATACGTCTAAAGTTTTGGCCTTGTCAATAGTAAAAATCAAAAATCAGGCTAATGGTATGGAAATGACCTATACATTGGTTGCAGAAAGCGAAGCAGACTTAGCGTCAGGTAAGATATCAGTTAACTCACCTATTGGAAAAGGTTTATTAGGGAAATCAGTTGGTGATGTAGCCGAGATACAGGTGCCTAATGGAATTATGAAGTTTGATATCTTAGAGATTTCAAGATAAAAATCTCTATATTGTAATGTAAACAATAGAAACCATGAAAAAATTTATATACATCGTGTCTTTTGCTTTTATAACTGGAGCAAATTGTTACGCTCAAAAAGAAACTCAAAGTAAAGATGAGTTATCATATTCTTGTGAAGGGGTTGTAGAGCTAGATGCTCAAAAGCAGACAATAACCCTTACAGGGAATGCAAATTTAAAGACTGACGTATTTGAATTTCAAGATGCAGATAAGATTCTAATTAACAAAGTTTCTAATGAAGTGATAATTTCAGGAGCATATAAAGTAAGATTTAAGGGAGGAACAATTGAAAGAGCATCTGAATTAAAGAGTTATCATTTGAGATATAAGATAGGTGATAAAATTGCTTATTTAGAATAAAAAGACATAAAACCATTTAAAAAAGATTCCTGTTCAAGCCTTTGAACAGGAATCTTTTTATATTTATACTATCAATTTCTCCTTAACATGGCTTCTATATTTACTAAAATAGTTAATGGCGATATACCTTCGTATAAGATTGCCGAGACGGAAGATTTTTATGCTTTTTTAGATATTAACCCTAATAGCAAGGGTCATACACTATGCATACCAAAGACAGAAGTCGATAAAATATTTGATTTAGACGAGTCTACTTATATCGGTTTAATGGCATTTTCTCGTCGTGTTGCAAAAGCTATGGAAAGTGTTATACCCTGTGAGCGAATAGGTATGTCAGTAATAGGATTAGAAGTGCCACATGCGCATGTGCACCTTATCCCGTTACATACTATGGAAGATGCACGTTTTAGAACAAAGGCGAAATTAGTTGATGATGAATTCAAGGCTATTGCTAATGCTATTTCAGAAAAATTTATGTAGATTTTTTTAAAGTAACCTGGAATGTTGTGCCTTTACCAATTTCGGATTCGAGTACTCTTATTTTTCCGTTGTGATAATCCTCAATAATTCGTTTGGATAAAGATAACCCTAATCCCCAACCACGTTTTTTGGTAGTATAACCTGGACTAAAAATTGTATACCATTGATTTTTTGGTATGCCTTTTCCTGTATCTTTTACATGGATTAAAACGTGTTTTTCGATCTCTTTTATACTTAGCGTCAGTTGGCCTTTCCCCTTCATAGCATCAATAGCATTCTTAACTAAATTCTCTATAGTCCAACTATATAATTGCTTATTAAGTTTAACGGGTATTTCAGTTTCAGGAATGTCGATATTAAAATCTACAAGTTTAGACGCTCTTGACTCTAAATAATTGAATGATTTTTTAGTTTCAACGACGACATCAGTTGTAATGAGTTCTGGTATAGAACCAATCTTACTAAAACGTTCAGTAATGGTATTAAGTCGATCGACGTCTTTTTCCATTTCAGAAATATAATCGGGGTTTACGTTTTCAGACTTTAATAATTCTGTCCAACCCACTAAAGACGATAATGGTGTGCCAATTTGATGCGCGGTTTCTTTTGCCATTCCTGTCCACAGTTTATTTTGTTCTGCGTTTTTAGTACTTCTATAAAAGAAGTAAACGACTGCAGCGAACAGAAAAATAATTAAGAGCAAGGCTAATGGATAATATTTTAACTTATTAATGAGTGATGAATTGCCATAATAAAGAGTTTGGCCTAAATCACTCATTTCAAGCGGCCTGTTTTCCTTTTGAAATTTAGAAATCAACCAATCTTTATTGGCTTCAACATAAACATTATCTATACTATCATTAAAAACCCTGGCTAATTCGTTTTTTTCCTTTAGATGAGGTTTGCCAAATATATTTCTATGACTAATGATATTCTTTTTCTCATCAATAAGCAACATTGGAGTATTGAGTGTAGAGTCTATAACGATGTATTGTGCAACGACATTAACTTCAAAATCCTCAATATTATCATAATTCTCTAAAGCATCTTTTGCATATTCCGTATATGCAAATGTCCAACTTTTCATTTTGGAGCGTTCTTCAGACTTAAAATGCTGAAAAAAGATATAAGTGTTCCATAGAATTAATGAAACAATCACAAAAGAAGAAATTATTATAATCCATCGGATTACATTTCTATTAATCTGTAGACGCATTAAATTAGATTAGTTAATGGTTTTAAATATAATGTAATTCTATGAATAATATTGTTTCGTTGGTAATATGGTTATCTTTGGTGAAAATGATTTTTATATGGTTTCTTTCCAGCCAAAAGACTTAACTACACCCAAACTACATGGATATTTATTAAGTGCTGTAGCACCTAGACCAATTGCTTTTGCAAGTACAATAGATGAAAATGGTAACCCTAATCTATCGCCATTTAGTTTTTTTAATGTTTTTAGTGCTAACCCACCAATTTTAATATTTTCTCCAGCACGTCGCGTTAGAGATAATACAACAAAACATACTTTAGAAAATGTTGAAGTTGTGAAGGAAGTTGTTATTAATGTGGTAAACTTTGATATCGTTCAGCAAATGTCTTTAAGCAGTACTGAGTACCCTGAAGGTGTTAATGAGTTTGAAAAAGCTGGATTAACAATGTTACAATCAGATAGAGTTAAACCCTTTAGAGTTGCTGAGTCACCTATTCAGTTAGAATGTAAGGTAAATGACATTGTAAAACTTGGAACGGAAGGTGGTGCAGGTAACTTAATTGTATGCGAAGTTTTAAAACTTCATTTGGCTGAAGATATTATAGATGAAAACGGAAGTATAAATCAAGAAAAATTAGATTTAGTAGCTAGAGCTGGAGGTAGTTATTACAGTCGAGCTAAAGATGGGTTTTTCGAAATTCCGAAGCCATTAAAAACTCTTGGCATTGGCGTCGATAATTTACCTGAAAGTATTAAAGAGAGTACTATTTTGACAGGTAATGATTTAGGAATGCTAGCCAATGTTGAGTCTTTACCTACTCAAGATGATGTAAAGCATTTTATTAATGATGCTTTAAAAAATCATCCTGATCTTATTACAATGACCGAAGACGAAAAACATAGAAAGGCACAAAATTATTTAAGCTACGGAGACGTTGATTCTGCGTGGAAGTTATTACTTTCGTAGCTCATTAATTAAATCAATAATACACAAAAATAAAGTCAATGGAAGTACAAGGAAGAATAAAGGTAATTGGTGAAACGCAAACCTTTGGAAGCAATGGTTTTAGAAAGCGTGAAATTGTAGTTACTACTGAAGAACAGTATCCACAGCATATAATGATTGAGTTTATACAAGACAAAACAGACTTGCTCAATAATTATCAAGTTGGGCAACAAGTGAAAATAAATATTAATCTACGTGGCCGTGAATGGGTAAATCCACAAGGCGAGACAAAGTATTTTAATTCTATTCAGGGTTGGCGTATAGAAGCGCTTCAGGCCGATTCTGCGCCATCAGATATGCCACCGGTGCCTCCAGCAACTGCATTCGAGCCAGCAACAGATTTAAATACCGATGAACACGACGATTTGCCATTTTAAGACTACAAAAATGTAAGATAATTAAAAGCCCATTTGTTTCAATGGGCTTTATTGTTTTTATAAAAAAAGTCCTGAATAAATCAGGACTTAATATTGTGGTTTTAGGTTTAACCCTTACGAACAAACTCAAAAAAAAGCAATGATGAACAAAATTCGTAGCATAAAGGTTATTTCAAATATGAGAAAAAAAGCTAATTTACCCAAGATATTGAGCTGATTTAACACATCTAAAACTTACTACAACGTTATAGTTGAGCAAAAAAATGCATTTCTTAAACAAGAAAATTGAATTTCCAAGAGTAACTGAAGCATCGGCAGACGGATTATTAGCTATCGGAGGCGATCTATCTGTCGAACGTTTACTTCATGCATATGCACATGGGATATTTCCTTGGTTTGAAGATGATGAACCTATCTTATGGTGGTCTCCAGACCCTAGGTTTGTTCTTTTTCCAGAAGATTTGAAAATTTCAAAAAGCATGAATCAATTGCTTACTAAAAAAAGGTTTAAGGTTACCATAAATAAAGACTTTGAAGCCGTAATTAGACATTGTTCTTCAATAAAGCGTCATGATCAAAAAGGAACTTGGATTACGGATAATATGATAGAAGCATATACAAAATTGCACCAGTTAGGTTATGCTATATCCGTTGAGGTATGGGATAAAAAAGAATTAGTTGGTGGCTTATATGGTATAGATATGGGCAATAAAGTGTTTTGTGGCGAAAGCATGTTTACTAAAACAAGTAATGCCAGTAAATATGGGTTTATAGAATTTGTTCGTAAATCGAAGTACAATCTAATAGACTGCCAGTTACATACCAACCATTTAGAAAGCTTAGGCGGCAAACACATTTCTCGTATTGAGTTTCTGAAGTACTTATAACTTTAAAATCGCTGAGGTTAATAAGAATAGCTTTTGTTCAGTAGCCATATTAAAGGCTTCAAATCTATACTCTAATCCTGCTTGTAATTTCAATTTTTCTTTCATTAACCAACCGATTTGTATAGTAGTTCTATGGTCTGTTTCAGGCTTAATAGTTTTACCGTGACTTAAGAGTGCTTCCATAGAACTTACAAGGTAACTTTCACCAATATCAAGCTTATCGCCATTTAAAGGAAAATCTAAAGCAAATCGATAGCGGTATCTAAAAATGGTAATGTCTCTTATAAAACGTTGTTCAAACCTAAACCGGTGTCCAAAGCGGGTTGCAAGATTTTGTTTGGTAAAATTATATTGTTGTGTTAATCGTAATTCATTGCTGCCACCATCAAAGTTTTCTCTTAGGCGATATTGAATGCCAAAACTGATACTATTGGTGTAATCTAATTTGTAGGTTGAAAAGTGAACAATATCTACTTGCCGGTTTTCAAATTCGAAGTCATTATCTCGATATAAAAAATAGCGTGCTTTAGCAGAAAAATTAATTCTGTAGGTTTCTGAGACCTTGTGGTTTATTGCAAATGAAGATTCGCCTAATGTTTCAAAATCATTTTGGCCATAGCTTTTTCCACATGTCAAAAGACACATAATTATCAATAGTCTAATAGAGTACATGGCCGTAAGATGAAGGTGCTACATTACGAAAGCCAATAAATTCGCCATTGCTGCTAAACGTAAATTCTCTCAGGTATCGCTTGCTATTTTCTGTGACTTCAGCAATAATTTCATAATTGATGGTCAATGTGTTGGATGAGGATATAATAGATGATAAGAAAGAATTAGGGTTTACTTTAGAATCATTTACATATTGTTTCTGAATTTTAAGCAGTTTTGCTTTCTTAAAATTAGATTTGAAATAAGTTTTTATACTTTCAGAAAGATACTTTTGTTTCTCAATGACTTCAATATCTTCTAGAACACCTTCTATACTGAACTCACAGCTAAAGTGTTGTTTTTGGTATTTGAACTTCACTTCATAGCTCTCTTTGTTACCATCAATTTCTTTATAAAATCGAAGTCGTTTTATAGTTTTAGGAAGTTTGTCGACAAATTGAATAACTGTTATAGGCAATACCTTTTTTTGAATTGAAAATTCGCGCTCTTGTTTGGGTTGTCCAAAAGCATCGTTAGCAGTTATACCTAAAGCGATAAAAACTAATATTACTAATCTAAACTTCATTGTATCTAAAACATAATGTTTCATGGTCATTGACCATTCCTGTTGCTTGCATATGGGCATAAACCACAGTAGTACCAACAAACTTAAAGCCTCGTTTTTTTAAGTCTTTACTTATGGTGTCACTTAGAGGTGTATTTGCTGGAGCATCTTTGTAGTTTTTAAATTTATTTTTTATGGGTTTTTCATCAACAAAACCCCATATATACTTAGAAAAAGACCCAAATTCTTCTTGTATTTTTATAAAAGCTTGAGCATTAGATATGGTAGCTTTTAGTTTCAATTTGTTTCTAATTATTCCTGAATCCTGAAGGAGTTTTTCATATTTATCGTCGTCATAAGTTGCAATTATCTTGTAATCAAAATTGTCAAAAGCTTTTCTAAAATTTTCACGCTTACGCAATACTGTTATCCAACTTAGTCCCGCCTGAAATGTTTCCAGAATTAAAAATTCGAATAAAGTATCATCATCATAAACAGGGACGCCCCATTCTTCATCATGATAGGCTTCATACAATGGATCGCCAACACACCAACCGCATCTGTGCTTAGTCATTTTGTAAGGTTTAAATAATTCCACTACTAATGTAACAACTGTTTCACAATATTGATAATAGAAACTTAAATTTGTACTATGGAAGTTTTAGAACATATGACTTTAAAAAATATACTATCAGACAGCCTAGAAAAGAGCATGTCTTATTCTGAATATAGAGATTTGGTATCTGAATTAACCGCTAACAATTCTACCACGGGACCAGAAAAAACAGATGCGTTGATTAATTATACAATGTTAAACGATAGACGAATGAAGCGTTGGGACAAAACTGTTAAAGTTTCGGATGAAGCAAAAGAAGTATTTGAAAACTCAAACCGAAAAATGACATGGGTTGTACTCACAGAAAGCTGGTGTGGCGATGCAGCACATTTAATGCCTGTAATAAACAAGGTGGCTGAGCTTAATGACAATATTGATTATAAAGTCGTTTTACGAGACGAGAATGAAGCTTTAATGAATCAGTTTTTAACTAATGGTGGTAAGGCTATACCAAAGCTTATTATGATTGATAATGAAACTAACGAAGTTGTAAACACATTTGGACCTCGACCTTCTACTGCAACTAATCTTGTAAATGATTTTAAAGCACAACATGGAGGATTAACTCCAGAGTTTAAAGAAGATTTACAACGTTGGTACAACAAAGATAAAGGCCAAACTACTATTGAAGATTTCGTAGCGCTTTTAAGCTAATTTTTACCCTTAAAATAAAATGTTATTGAGCCAATTTGATTTGCGCGGTTAGATGAATTAAACTGCACTGACTGAGCATACTCAATAGCATGTTCAATTAAACACTCGTTATTGCTATTAGATGAACCATTGATAGCAGCTTCAATAACGTTACCACTGGCATCAACAGTTATTGAAACTACAATTTTACCTGAACGTTCGCATAGGTATCTAGGCGTATCATAACTTAAAAGGCGTCGACCTTTAAGAGAATACGTCAATGTACTATTACCAGATGCATGCTCAGCTATTGTATGTTGTTTTTTGTTAAGAACATCTTTGAGCTTTTCGTAAGATTCTGTTTCATTTTGTTTTAAAGCATAGGCTTTCCCTGCATCGTAGTTTGAAACTGCAGATTCTTCAATTTCAGTCTCCTTTTCCGCTTTATTTTGCTCTAATTGCTTTGTGGTTTTTTCAAAATCATTTGCACTTACAGATTTAAAGTTTTTCATCATATTTTTAAACTCCTCATCTTCATTAAATGCTTTGTTGGTTGTAGCTTTTTGAGATTCTTCAATCTCTTTAATGATTTCTTCTTCAATCTCAGGTTCTATATCGTAGAACGTTTCAGCCATTTCACTTGAAGATTGTTTTAATTGAAAACTAAACATACCGAACGTGACAACTCCGGTAATAAGAGTTGTAATTAAAGCTGCTTTGTATTGTTCAATAAAGCTCATTTTTTAATAGTCTTCAAAAATTGTACCTAAAGCATATACGTTATTACTGACAAATTAGATTAAAAACCAGGAATAAGCATGCTTTATTTTTTTGGCAATGTCTTTATAAATTCTTCTGGAGTCATTCCATCTTCAACTCTAAAATCACCAATACGCGTGCGTCGCAAAACAGATAAATACGCTCCTGAGTTTAAAGCCTTACCAAAATCGTGAGCCAAAGACCTAATATAAGTACCTTTACTGCAAGTAACTTTAAAGTTTACTTCTGGTAATGAAATCCCCGTAATTTCGAATTCTGAAATGGTGATTTTTCGAGATTTAATTTCTACATCTTCGCCTGCACGAGCAAACTCATATAAGCGTTTACCATCTTTTTTTATCGCAGAGAATACAGGTGGAAACTGTTCAATCTCACCGATAAATTGAGATGTAGCTTTATGAATTAATTCTTCAGTAATATGCTCAGTAGGAAACCTTTCATTGATTTCGGTTTCTAGGTCGTATGATGGTGTTGTACTGCCTAACACAAAAGTGCCGGTGTATTCTTTTTCTTGGCCTTGATAGGTGTTAATCTGTTTAGTCATTTTACCAGTACATATCACTAGTAGACCTGTTGCTAATGGATCTAATGTGCCAGCATGGCCAACTTTAATTTTTTTAATCCCAAAGGCTTTACGAATTGCCCAACGTAATTTATTTACCGCTTGAAAAGATGTCCACTTTAGTGGCTTATCTATCAATAAAATTTGACCGTTTTTATAGTCTTCTTCGTTATTCATCTATTTAAATTTTTGTTACGAGCTATGGTTTAGATGCTTAATCATTTCGATGAACACAAACGATTTTTTTTGCCAAATGCCCATTATGGGCTTTCATATTAGCTAAAAAATAACGAGAATCCAATAGCAATAAGTCCAACAACTATACAGTAGATTGCAAAGTACGAGAGCTTACTTTTCTTTACTAGTGAAATCATCCATGTACAAGCAACAATACCAGTAATAAATGCAGCTAAAAAGCCAACTCCTAATACTGTAAAATTTGCTGAGTCGTAAGTTAACTCACCTCCAAGTATATCTTTAGCAATCTTTCCAAAAATCAATGGTACAACCATTAAAAATGAAAAACGAGCAGCTTTAGTTTTGTCATTTCCAAGTAAAACAGATGTAGAAATAGTTGCACCTGACCTCGAAATGCCTGGTAACATCGCCACGGCTTGTGAAATACCTATTATAAAGGCATTACTAAAACTTACATTTTTGCGAGTGTCTTTAGCTTTATCAGCTAGAAAAAGTAAGATAGCAGTAACTATAAGCATGCAACCCACTAATAAAATATTCCCTCCAAAAAGTGCTTCTAATTGTTCTTCAAAAAATAACCCAACAATTACAGCAGGTAGCATTGATATTGCAATTTTTGATATAAACTTGAGGTCATCATTCCATTGAAATTTAAAAATACCTTTAACGATTTCAATAATATCTTTTCTAAAGACAACAATGGTACTTAATGCTGTAGCAAAATGTAGTACAACAGTAAATAATAAGCTTTCTTTTGGGATTGAATTATCTCCTAAAATTGCCTTACCTAACTCCAAATGCCCACTAGAAGACACAGGTAAAAACTCAGTTAAACCTTGAATAATACCAAGTAAAATTGCATCAATTGTATCCATGAGGCAAAAGTATTAAAATAGAATAATTGGAAATAATTAGCTAGTCTTTTTTCTTATCTGGATTCAGTAATATAGCATATACCTGAATGCCAAAGCCAATTAATACAAGTGTTGGTGCTAAACGGATACGTCTCCAATTAAAGATAGACTCATCAAAAACATTTGGATCATCACTGCCACCGCCGGCCATCATTATAAAGCCAATGGCAATAAAAGCAAGACCAATAAAAAGCCATTTGTAATTCCTTTTCCCGAAGATAAATTCGCCCTTGGTTGCTTGTTTTCGTTTTTGTTCGCCCATGCTAATAGTTATAGGTGCTGCAAAGTAAGCATATTTTTAGGATAGATAAGTTAAGGCTATCAAAAAAATAAATGCTCAGCACCGAAAATTTACATTCAGCGTTGAGCATCTATTAGTGTGGGCCTTGTTCTATTTTTTAATAATACCCTGCTTTAGTATGTTTTGTAACAACTTTTGTTTTTTGTGCTTCTTTCTGTTTTGCATTGGATTCACTGAATGCAAAAACCATAATTCCGACGAGGCATAAGCCCACAAACAATATACGATTCATAATCCAAGATTTTAAGTTAAACTTCTCTTAGGTTGGCGTATAATTAAGTCATTAATTTTAGTTTAAGATTAGGTAATAGATAACTCAACTTTTATTCCATTATTGTAATGGTTTGAGTTAAAAGCTGTTAAAGTTTGAATAAAATAGTCTTAATAATAAAGCTGGTCTGTCTTTAAGTTTAGGAAGCGTTGCGTAGCAATAAAAGTGCTTATCCAAGTAATGACAATACCTAATAAGAAAACACCTGCGAATAGAGCAATAACAAGAATCATATTTTCAAGAAGACGCAACTCAGGGAAACTAATGTCTAAATAGTATAAAACAACGCCCATGCCTATCAAAGCAATGACAGCGCCAATAATCCCAAGCTTTACACTTTGCCAAACAAATGGTCTTCTAATAAAGGTTTTGGTAGCACCAACCATTTGCATAGTTTTAATAATAAAGCGTTTGGAGTATACTGCCAAGCGGATAGAACTGTTAATCAATAAAACAGCAATTAATGTAAAAAGACCACTGATAATTAATACCCAAAGCGATATCTTTTTAACGTTGTCATTCATCAATTCAACAAGATCATTATCATAGCGAATTTCTTCGATAAATGATTTTTCAGACAAACCTTCACTTATTTCAGTGAGTTTTTCAGTAGTAACGTAATCTGCTTTTAAATAGACATCTATGGAATTTTTTAAAGGATTGTACCCCACAAAATCCATAAAGTCTTCGCCTGTATCTGCTTTCATAAATTCTGCAGCTTCTTCTTTAGAAACATAAACGGCTTCTTTGGAGTAATCTGCCATTATCAAACTCTTTTCAAGTTGTTTGACTTCAACCTCTTTTGCAGTATCATTGAGGTAGATGGTCATCACCACTTGTTCTTTAAAATGGTCAGCTACTTTTTTAGAATTTAGGACCAATAGTCCAAGGCATCCTAATAAAAACAATACCAATGCTATACTTATTACTACAGAAATGTAAGAGGAAATTAATTTTCGCTTTTGGTATTTGTCAAAAGATGAGGCCATTGAATAGGATTAATGCTGTAAAAATAAAAAAGAATTTAGTTATCTAGAGTATTACAACGTTTAGTTTTTAAATGTGTTGTAATACCACTAAATTTGCAGCTTATTTGAAGGAAATACTAGGATGAAATACAATTTCAACGCAATAGAAAAGAAGTGGCAAGACTATTGGGCCAAAAACCAAACCTTTAAGGCCGAAAATAATTCGGACAAACCTAAATATTATGTTTTGGATATGTTTCCTTATCCAAGTGGTGCAGGTTTACATGTTGGTCATCCATTAGGTTATATTGCCAGTGATATCTATGCGCGTTACAAACGTCATAAAGGATTTAACGTATTACATCCTCAAGGTTATGATAGTTTTGGTTTGCCAGCTGAGCAATACGCAATTCAAACTGGTCAGCATCCAGCAGTGACTACTGAGGCAAATATTAAAACGTATCGACGTCAGCTAGACCAAATAGGATTTTCTTTCGATTGGAGTAGAGAAGTAAGAACCAGTAATCCAGAGTATTACAAATGGACACAGTGGATTTTTATTCAACTATTTGATTCTTGGTATAACAATGTTTCTGATAAAGCAGAGCAGATAAGCAGTTTGATTAATGTGTTTGAAACAGATGGAAATCAAAATGTAGATGCTATTTGTGATGAAGATATACCGAGCTTTACTGCTGACCAATGGAATGCATTTTCGGAAGTTGAAAAACAAGAAGTTCTGCTAAAATATAGATTAACTTATTTAGCAGAGACCGAAGTAAATTGGTGTCCTGCTTTAGGAACTGTTTTGGCTAATGACGAAATTATAAACGGCGTTTCAGAACGTGGTGGTCATCCTGTAGTTCGTAAAAAAATGACCCAATGGAGCATGCGTATTTCTGCATATGCCGAACGATTGCTTCAAGGGTTAGATACGATTGATTGGACAGATTCACTTAAAGAAAGCCAACGTAATTGGATTGGCAAGTCGGTTGGTGCTTCGGTTACATTTAATGTAATGGACGCCGTGCGGAGTCGAAGCAACCAAGATGTGATTTCGACTACGCTCAATCACCAAATCGAAGTATTTACAACACGACCAGATACTATTTTCGGCGTAAGTTTTATGACGCTTGCACCAGAGCACGAATTGGTATCACAAATTACAACTGAAGCTCAAAAAGCTGAGGTTGAAGCTTATGTAGAAGCTACTTCAAAACGTTCTGAACGTGATAGAATGGCAGATGTAAAAACCATTTCTGGTGTGTTTACAGGTGCCTATGCTGAGCATCCATTCACTAAAGAACCAATTCCTATTTGGATTGGTGATTACGTTTTAGCAAGTTATGGTACAGGTGCAGTTATGGCTGTACCTTGTGGTGACCAGCGCGATTACGATTTTGCAAAACACTTTGATATTCCGATACCTAATATTTTTGATGGCATTGATATTTCTGAAGAAGCTTTTGCATCAAAAGACAATGTAAAAATTGCGAATAGCGATTTCTTAGATGGTTTAAATTATAAAAAAGCCTCAAAACGTGCCATTTACGAATTGGAGCAAATTAAGCATGGACAAGGCAAAACTAATTACCGTTTACGCGATGCTGTATTTTCTCGTCAACGTTATTGGGGTGAACCTTTCCCAGTATATTATGTTGATGGTATGCCGCAGATGATAGCTACAGAGCATTTACCACTAACGTTACCAGAAGTTGAAAAATATTTACCTACAGAAGAAGGCGAACCACCTTTAGGTCGTGCTGATGTTTGGGCTTGGGATACAAAAAACAATAAAGTTGTCAGTTCGAGCGCAGTCGAGAACAAGACTATTTTCCCACTTGAACTAAACACTATGCCAGGTTGGGCAGGAAGCTCGTGGTATTTCTTTAGATATATGGAAGAAGTAGCGAATAGAGATGGTGCTTTTGCTACTGAAGACGCGTTAAAATATTGGGAAAATGTAGACTTATATATTGGTGGTAGTGAGCATGCTACAGGACACTTGTTATACTCGCGTTTTTGGGTAAAGTTTTTATACGATAGAGGTTTTGTAGGTGTCGATGAACCTTTTAAAAAGCTGATTAACCAAGGGATGATTTTGGGGACTAGTGCTTTCGTTTATAGAGAAGAAGGTACTAGTAATTTTTATTCTAAAGGTTCGGTCGGAAATATCAAGGTGCAAGAAATTCATGCTGATGTGTCTTTTGTTAATTCATCAGACGAATTAGATGTTAAAGCTTTTAAAAACTGGAGACCAGAATTTAAAGATGCTGTTTTCATTACTGAAGAAGATGGGACTTTTAAGGTACAACGCGATGTCGAAAAAATGTCTAAGTCCAAATACAATGTTGTAAATCCAGATAATATTTGCGAGCAATACGGAGCAGACAGTTTACGTCTTTACGAAATGTTTCTTGGACCATTAGAGCAATACAAACCATGGAATACTGCTGGGATTACAGGTGTGCATAGCTTCCTTAAAAAGCTTTGGAAGCTCTATCTTCCTTTTATAGATGGGTCACTGAGCGGAGCCGAAGTGGAGCCAACAAAAGACAACTTAAAAACACTTCATAAAACCATAAAAAAGGTTGAAGAAGATATAGAGAACTTCTCTTTCAATACCTCGGTATCAACATTTATGATTGCTGTAAATGAATTAACAGCTCAAAAGTGCACGAGTAGAGCCATTCTCGAACCATTATTGATTTTGATTTCACCGTATGCGCCACATATTTCAGAAGAATTATGGGAGCAATTAGGTCATACAGAATCTATTTCATCTGCTCCTTTTCCAAAATTTGAAGCGAGTCATTTGGTAGAAAGCTCTAAAAACTATCCAATCTCGTTTAATGGTAAAATGCGTTTTACACTTGAGCTACCATTAGATATGAGCAAAGATGATATTGAAAAAACAGTTTTGGCTTACGAAAAAACACAAGAACAATTACAAGGTCGTACACCTAAAAAGGTAATTGTTGTGCCAGGTAAAATTGTAAACATTGTAGGTTAATCCCTTAATAAAAAAATGTCATTTCGAGCGTAGTCGAGAAATCTCACGATTCAGAATAAAAAAATGAAGTTTAAGCTAAAAAGAAAAGGTAGGTTAGTATTATTTTTCTTCTTAGCTGTAGTTGTTAGCATATTATTGATGCAATTTTTCGAAGAGCGTTTTAATCAAGAGATCTGGCATACTGCTCCAGAGGAACGCTACAAAATGCTTGATGATATTCTTGAGAATAAATTTCTAATTGGTAAGACTAAGCAAGACGTCATTTCAATTTTAGGCGAACCAGATAAAACTCTAATTTCTGAAGGTGATTATTTTGTATATGAGTTAGGTGACCCACCAAGTTTTTTCGATTCTGATCCTCAATATTTATTAATCACCTTTGAAAATGACACGGTAGTAAAATTGAGCAAAGCGATAGATTGATTTTAGATTACCTATTATAGAATTTTCAGTTTTTTCGTCAAAAATTGAAATATTCGTAATAATAATAAATATCTCATTTTTAACTATTTAATTTCATGAATTAGAGCTAAATTCGAGTCCAATTATTAATCACAATATCTGCCGTAGATGAAAATTGGAATTCCCAAAGAAATTAAAAACAACGAAAACCGAGTAGGCATGACACCTGCCGGAGTTTTTGAACTTACTAGAAAAAATCACACTGTATTTGTACAAAAAGACGCTGGTTTAGGAAGTGGCTTTTTTGATAAAGATTACCAAGAGGTTGGTGCTAAACTATTAGACACCATCGAAGAGGTTTATGCATCAAGTGAAATGATTGTAAAAGTAAAGGAACCAATTGCTCAGGAATACGATTTAATTAAACCACATCATGTGGTGTTTACTTATTTTCATTTTGCATCGAGTGAACCTTTAACTAGGGCTATGATAAATAGCAAAGCAGTTTGCATAGCCTATGAGACGGTCGAAGATGAAGATGGTTCATTACCATTACTAACACCAATGTCAGAAGTTGCAGGACGAATGGCTATTCAACAAGGTGCTAAATACTTAGAAAAGCCGATTAAAGGACGTGGTGTATTACTAGGTGGCGTACCAGGAGTTCCACCAGGGAAAGTATTGGTATTAGGTGCAGGTACTGTTGGTATACAAGCCGCTAAAATGGCAGCAGGTTTAGGTGCGCATGTGACAATCATGGATATAAACATGAAACAATTGCGTTATGTTAATGATGTTATGCCTAACCATGTTGTAACTGAATTTTCGAGTGAATTCAATATAAGAAAGCGTATTAAAAACCATGACTTAATAGTTGGTGGCGTACTTATAAAAGGTGCAAAAGCACCGAAGCTAATCACAAAAGATATGCTTAAAGACATGCGGCCAGGTACTGTAATTGTTGATGTTGCAGTGGATCAAGGCGGTTGTATAGAAACTACGAAAGCAACGACTCACGAAGATCCTACATATATTATTGATGATGTTGTACACTACTGTGTGGCAAATATGCCTGGTGCTGTGCCTTATACCTCGACATTGGCTTTAACTAATGTTACCTTACCTTATGTTTTAAAACTGGCAGAATTAGGTTGGCGAAATGCTTGTGCTAAGGATAAATCACTAGCAAAAGGGCTTAATATTGTTGATGGTAAAATAGTATACGAAGAAATAGCAGAAGCCTTTAATTGGTCTGTTGAGGCAATGGCATAGCGCATACATTTCTCTATCTTTATTGAAAATACTAAAGCATGAAATTTATAAAGTATTTTCTATTAGCAATTGTCATTACTAATTGTAGTGCTCAAAAACAGCGAGATACATCTTCTAAACAAGAAACAGTAGAGCCAATAAATGACCAGCGTTTTCCTGATAATATTCTTGGAAGTTATAAAGGTGATTTAATCATTAAAAATGCCAAAGGTGAGCAGATAATTGGTATGGAGTTTCATATTAAAGCAACAGATTCAGTTGGCAAATACGATTACCAAATTGTATATATTATGGATGGTAATCGGCAAGAACGTAATTATAGTTTAATAACTATGGATGCAAGTAAAGGTGAATTTGTTGTTGACGAAAACAATGGTATTTTATTATCTGCCAAAGTTTATGATAATAGATTATATAGTGTTTTTGAAGTTCAAGGAAATCTGTTATTTACAATAGAAGAATTCTACGATGACCACATGATATTTCAGATTATTTTTTCTAAAGCTAATGAGAAAACTGAGTCTGGTGGTGAGCAAAATAATGTACCTAGCGTATTTTCATATCCAATAAGTGTTAGTCAACGTGCCAAGCTTATAAAGCAATAAACTGACAAAATTTCTTAACATTGATTTGGCTTACTTTTTGCTTAATATCTAGTAAATTTATAATTCAATAAAAGAAGGAAATTATGTTTGGATATTATATTTTAATCGGAGCAATAGCTCTTGTAAGCTGGTTAGTAAGCAATAAGTTGAAGCAAAAGTTTGCATTTTACTCAAAGCGTCAGCTCCAGAATGGAATGTCAGGTAAAGAAATAGCAGAAAAAATGTTGGCTGATAATGGCATATTTGATGTAGAAGTTATTTCAGTTAGAGGTCAATTAACAGATCATTACAACCCAAAAAATAAAACTGTAAATCTTAGTGAGGCTGTATATAATCAACGCAATGCTGCAGCTGCAGCAGTAGCTGCTCACGAAGTTGGGCACGCAGTGCAACATGCTACTGCTTATGGCGCATTGCAAATGCGTTCATCACTAGTGCCAATTGTAAGTATTACTTCTGGTATGTCGCAGTGGTTAGTTATTGGCGGCCTAATAATGGGAGCAGCAGCTGGTATAGGAATGGGATATTGGATTGCTGTTGCTGGATTAGTGTTTATGGCATTCGCAACCTTATTTAGCTTTATTACATTGCCTGTTGAGTACGATGCTAGTAACCGTGCATTAGCATGGTTAAAGAACAAAAACATGGTATCACAGCAAGAATACGAAGGTGCTGAAGATGCTCTAAAATGGGCAGCAAGAACCTATTTAGTAGCTGCTATTGGTGCCTTGGCATCTCTATTATATTGGGCACTACAAGTTTTTGGTGGTCGAGACTAATAACTTTTCTTTAAATATGAATGAGCTCTGAGAAATCAGAGCTTTTTGTTTTCTGTAATTTATGTTTACATTTATGAAAATTAAAAATCAATCAGTTTATGGAAAACCAAATTCAAGGACCAATAATGGTAGGTCATTTAGAGGAAAGTGAAAAAGCTACTTTTTATCGTAAAACCTACACACATGTAGCATTTGCAATTTTAGGATTTATGCTACTTGAATATATCTTTATCGGTATGTTTGAAGAGACTGTTGTCTCTATCATTAACCTCATGTTTGCAAATAGTTTTTCGTGGTTAATTGTTTTAGGTCTTTTTTGGGTTGGAAGTACAATGGCAGATAAACTGGCTCATGACCCTTCAAGGCAAACACAGTATATGGGCTTAGGTCTTTATGTTTTACTTGAAGCTATCATCTTCCTTCCAATGATATATTTAGCAGCGTATCATTCTTCAGGAACAGCTATGTTGACTCAAGCTACTATAATTACACTATGCCTTTTTGGAGGTTTAACGGCAGTAGTTTTTATGTCAAATCAGAATTTCTCTTTTCTTAAAACAGGATTGGTAATAGGTACATTTATTGCTGTAGGCCTAATTGTAGCAGGCTCAATTTTTGGCTTTGATTTAGGACTATGGTTCTCAGTTGCAATGGTAGTTTTTGCTGGAGCAGCAATATTATATCAAACATCTAAAGTAAAATACGAATATACAGGCGACCAGTATGTTGGTGCTGCTTTAGGAATTTTTGCTTCAGTGATGTTATTATTTTGGTATGTACTTCAAATTCTAATGTCAAGAGATTAGTATCAATAAATTTAAAAAATTAAAGGCTCTGGATTTTCAGAGCCTTTTTTTTAGATCTTAATTTGTCGGTTAATCTGCTGTTGCAATGATATAAACGTTTCGGTTCTTGAAACTCCAGTGATACTTTGTATTTGGGTATTTAAAACATGCATTAAGTGTTCATTATCTTTAGACAAGATTTTAATAAAAATGCTCCAGTGACCCGTGGTATAATGACATTCTATGACTTCGGGAATCCGTTTCAGTTGCTTTACAGCTTCAGGATTACTTACGGCCTTATCTAAGTAAATACCAACATAAGCCATTGTTGTATAACCCAAAACTTTAGGATTAACAATAAATTTTGAACCAGCTAGTAGACCAGATTTCTCAAGCTTTCTAAGTCTTTGGTGTATTGCAGCACCAGAAATACCAACATTTCTAGCAATTTCTAATATTGGTGTTCGAGCATCTTCCATTAAGGCTCTAAGTATCTTTTTATCTATACCATCAATAAAAACACCTTTGTCATTAACCTTCATTATTCAAAATGATTAAAATTGAAAGTTAAAAATAGTGAATCAATTTCAAATTGAAAGTTTTTGAAAGGATTTAGTTTTAATTAATCTTCATACTCTAGTTCAATAAATGTACCCGTCATTGTTGTTGATGTTGGATCATTAATGGGGTTTGCGGTAATTTCAAAATTCCCTGATAATAGGCGTATTCCTGATTCTGTCGGGTGAGTTATATTGTCTGTAATTGTAACATTCCCAATCGAAGAGTAATAACTCATTTGAGGATTACTCTGTCTAATCAACACATAAGTGACAAAATTATTGACATCAATATCGCCCATGGTTTTAATTGTGCCAGAATCGAATCCGCCAGAACTATTTAAGAAAATAGTTATCTGGTTGCCATTTGTATCACCTGCATCTATAGTGATTGTATTGTTAGTTGCCTGTTTTGTAACCTGATAAATACTATCAGAAAACTCAAAATTATTGAATGTGCCACCATTTATGACGGCATTGACACCTGGGTTTTCAGCAATTGGATTACCTGTGTTATCATCACTTTCACAAGAAAAAATAAAAAGAGTGATAATTACAATTCGAAAGAAGTGTAAGTTTCTCATAAGTAGGTTTTTTTCGAAAAAAATGACTTATAAGGTCATTGTTTTTCAGGTTTATAATTAGGGTTTTGTCGGCTTAATTTGGGATAAGCCGATATGTAATGTAGTAAATTATAATTAAATCGGGGCTTTAGAGTCTTATTCTATTATAATTTTAGCCTTAAATATTAAGAGGATTATAACCCAAATAAGGGACTTCTTTTTCAGAAAATTCCACACCAAATTCTTTTAATTCTTCTAGTATTGGAGTATAAACTTCTTTTGTAATTGGGATTTGTACTCCTGGTGTTTTTATTTTACCGTTGAGAATAGCTAAAGTTGCTATAGCGACAGGTAAACCAACAGTTTTAGCCATTGCCGTATAAGTTTGATCTTCACCTAATGCCACCATCGTCGCATCAATTTGATGTCGTTTGCCTTTAAGCTCGTAACCAAATTTGTGATACATCACTATCATATCTGTGTCTTCAGAACTCAAGGTCCAGCTATCCATTAATATTTTCTGCAAAATTTGAGCTGGTGTTGCTTTTTTAAGCTCTACTTTTTTGGTGTCGCTAAAAATGTCTAATTCAACAAATTTGTCCCAAACGATATCATCTTGATCAATTTTTAGAGCATGCCTAAACTTCAATTCAACAGAATCTGTTGGGCTGTATGGTAAAAAAGCATTCACAAAATCGCGATAACTCATATTTTCACTATCATCTATAGTGTAGCTATCATCAGTCATTCCGAGTTGGACAAAAACATTCCATGCACGGCTAAAACCTACACGTCGCATTGTGCCTCGATATAATGTTTTTACGTCATCAAGGCCATAAACCGACTGATATTTTAAAGAATCTCTATTGGCATAGGCTTCAAAACGGCCATAACCTTCAACTTCTAAAAATTCTGTTCTTCTAAATAATCTATGATAAGGGATATACTTAAACTGGCTTTCTTGTAAAAATTTTGCCGCACCACCTTGACCTGCTACAACAACATTTCTGGGATTCCAAGTAAACTTATAGTTCCATAAATTATCATCACTTTCTGGGGCAACTAAACCACCTGTAAAGGATTCGAATAAGATAAGTTTTCCACCGTCATCTCTAATCTTATCAATGACTTGCATAGCGCTCATATGGTCGATGCCTGGGTCAACACCGATTTCATTCATAAATACAAGATTGTGCTCTTTTGCTTTATGGTTAAGAGCTTGCATTTCTTGACTTACATAAGAAGCTGTCACCATATGCTTTTTGTAGGTAATACAATCTTTTGCAACTTCAATATGAAAACGAGCAGGTAACATAGAAATCACAATATCAGAATGCTTTATAGCTTCAACTCTTGACTCCGAATTAAAAACATCAAGATGAATTACCGAAACTTCAGGATTATTATCAACTAGCTTTTTAGCGTTATTGATATTAAGGTCACCTATTGTAATCTCAAGTCGTTCTGACTTAGACTTTTCAACTAAATACTTAATGAGGTATGATGAAGACTTTCCTGCTCCGATGATTAAAATCTTTCGCATAATGACTTTATATGATTAATTTTGTTGACCACGAATGTAGTAAATCCTCGATGGATTTTAGATAAATTAAATCACTTTTGTTATGAATAAAAAGTTGTTGGTAACAGGTTCTATTCTTGGAATTTTAGGTATAATTTTAGGTGCATTCGCAGCTCATGGATTAGAAGAGTTGGTCGATGAAAGTGCAATAGATTCATTTAAAACAGGGGTGCGTTATCAGATATATCATGCCTTTTTGCTATTATTTATAGGCGCCACTTCTTTTCTCACTAATAAAGCAAAATCAGCAATCTATATATTAGTTATAGTAGGTGTTGTTTTCTTTTCATTTTCAATATACGGTTTAGCTACTAATGGCCTTACAAGTTTTGATTTTAAAACAGTTGCTTTTATTACCCCAATCGGAGGTTTGCTCTTAATTTTGGCTTGGATTGTGATGTTGATTAATATCTTAAAAAGTAAGACGCTTTAGTAACTTTTAGGGTTAGTATTTAATAATAAAGTTATATTTTTGCGCAGTAATACAATACATAAAATATGGTAAATTCAGACCAATCTACGAAAACGATTTCGTTAGAAAAATATGGTATTAAAAATGCTACGGTTCACTATCAATTACCTCCAAGTGAATTACAGGAAGCAACAATACAAAAAGGACAAGGTATTGCTACAGCTTCTGGTGCTTTAGCAGTAAATACCGGTGAGTTCACAGGCCGTTCACCTCAGGATAGGTTTATTGTTAAAGATGATATCACTAAAGACAGAATTTGGTGGGGCGACATTAATATTCCGTTTGATAGTGATAAATTTCAGAAGTTATACGATAAAGTAGTGGATTACTTATCTGACAAGGAAGTATATGTTAGAGATAGTTACGCCTGTGCGGATGCAAATTATAAACTTAATATTAGGGTTATTAATGAGTATCCATGGAGCAATATGTTTGCTTATAACATGTTTTTACGTCCTACTGAGGACGAGTTAGACGCTTTTTCTCCTGAATGGACAGTTGTAAATGCGCCAGGGTTTATGGCAAATGCTGAAGTAGACGGTACACGACAACATAACTTTGCTATTTTAGATTTTACCAGAAAGATTGCCCTTATTGGAGGTACGGGATATACAGGAGAAATTAAGAAAGGTATTTTCTCGGCACTTAACTTTTTATTACCTGTGTTTAAAAACACATTACCTATGCACTGTAGCGCAAATGTTGGTAAAGACGGTGATACTGCAATTTTCTTTGGACTTTCAGGAACGGGTAAAACTACACTTTCAACTGATCCTGACCGCAGTTTAATTGGTGACGATGAACACGGTTGGACGAATGAAAATTCTGTATTTAATTTTGAAGGCGGTTGTTATGCCAAGGCAATTAATTTGTCAAAAGAACAAGAACCAGAGATATATAATGCTATAAAGAAAGGTGCAATTCTTGAAAATGTTATAATTGACGATCAAGGTAATGTGGATTTTGAAGACACTTCTATAACCCAAAATACAAGAGTAAGCTACCCAATTTATCATATCGATAATATTAAGACACCATCAATTGGTCATAACCCGAAGAATATTTTCTTTTTAACAGCTGATGCATTTGGCGTTTTACCTCCTATTTCTAAGTTGACACCTGCACAAGCTGCATATCATTTTATCTCAGGATATACAGCTAAGGTTGCTGGAACAGAAGCAGGAGTAGTAGAGCCGCAACCATCTTTTTCAGCATGTTTTGGCGCGCCCTTTATGCCATTGCACCCTGCAAAATACGCGGAGATGCTAAGCACAAAAATGAAAGAGGCTGGTGTTAATGTATGGCTAATTAACACTGGTTGGAGTGGTGGACCTTATGGCATAGGTAAACGTATGAAATTAAAATATACCAGAGCCATGATTACTGCGGTTCTTGAGGGTCATTTAGGATTATACAATTATGATGAATACCATATACATTCGGTTTTTGGTGTTGCACAACCTAGATCTTGTCCTGGAGTGCCATCTGATATATTAAGCCCTAGGGCAACTTGGAATGATGATGAAGCTTATTATAAGATGGCATTTAAACTTTCTAATGCCTTTAGAGAAAACTTTAAGCAATTTGAAGCGTATGCTTCTGAAGAAATAAGACGTGGCGGTCCACAACGTTATGCATATTAGGTAATAAAAAAAGCGATTCAATTTTGAATCGCTTTTTTTATACTATGTTGAATTAGAGAATTACTTCCCTTTATTTACTTGATCTATATATTTTTTTAGCGCCATAGTCATTGAAGGTGTTTCAGGAGTTGGAGCAGCAATATCTACGCGTAATCCTTTTGCTTCAACAGCTTTAATTGTTGTGTTTCCAAAAACTGCAATACGAGTGTCATTTTGCTTAAAATCTGGAAAATTATGGAATAATGATTCTATACCAGAAGGACTAAAGAAAACTAAAATATCGTAATAAACATCTGCTAAATCAGATAAGTCACTAATCACAGTTTTGTAAAATGTAGCTTGAGTCCAATTAACACCAAGATTATCTAAAGTACCAGGGATAACTGGCTTTACTTTATCTGTTGTAGGTAGCAAAAACTTTTCGTCTTTATACTTTTTAATTAAGGGTGATAAATCCTCAAAGTTACGTTTACCAACATAAATCTTGCGCTTTCTGTAGACTACATATTTTTGAAGGTAATAAGCAACAGCTTCAGATTGACAAAAATATTTCATAGTATCTGGTACCTTGAAACGCATTTCTTCAGCTACTCTAAAAAAATGATCTACAGAATTTCTACTAGTAAGTATAATAGCAGTAAATTTTGTAAGGTCAATTTTTTGTAATCTTATTTCTTTGGCTTCAACACCTTCAACATGTATAAACGGTCTAAAATCTACTTTAACCTTCTGACGCTCTTGCAAATCAAAATAAGGAGAGTTTTCAATTTTAGGTTCTGGCTGTGAAACCAATATCGTTTTTACTTTCATAGGTTACGCTTTTAAACGATTTTGTCGTTAAGTACCTTATACAAAATAACATAAGGTCCGATTTCGAGAGCGCAAAGATACAATAAAAAATAGAAAAAATGCGGAATAATCAATTTTTGATAGAGTAACAAAAATCTGAAGAAACCACTGATATTAATTAAAAAGAACACGCTAATAGCTAAATATATGACAATTTTTTGGTCTAGATTACTGAATAATAGTAATATATTGAATACGACTAAAATTAGTCCAGAAATGTTTCTATAAGTCGTTTTTTGGAATAAGTTGGCTCTAATAATGCCCGATATTTCAAAAATATAACCCATTAAAAGTTCTAATCCGTTTTTAGCTAGCACAAAAACCACAATGGCAGACAATAACAGAAGTAGAGGAATGAACTCCGTTGTATTAAATGTTGATTGATTAAAATACTTATAGGTAAAATAAATAAAACAACCTGCGGACAACATAAAATTAATTAATAAGATACTATTAAAGAAATCTATCTTTTTATGCTCCTTGGTATATAGTTTTAAGTATCTGTCGTTCCAAATGACAGAAATAAAATCGTAGAAGCGCGAGTTAGACAAATATCTTGCAACAACCACAAGAATTAGACATACCGCAATTAGTATGGTAAAAAAATCTTGTGATAAATAATCTCTAAGCATGCTGCTAATTTATAAAGAATAGTCAAAGATGAAAGGTATATTTATTAGTAAAATAATAGCACTTATAATTGTTCAAAAACTTTACATTTGCTAAAAGCTAGTAATTCTATGACTGATGCTATAGTCATCATACCAACCTATAACGAGAAGGAGAATATTAAAGAAATCATTGAAGTAGTGTTTTCTTTACCAGAAGATTTTCATGTTTTAGTGGTTGATGATAATTCACCAGACGGTACAGCCCAGATTGTAAAAACATTACAAAAGAACTCGCAAAATAAAGTGCATCTCATACAACGAAAAGAGAAAAATGGTTTAGGAACGGCCTACATTGAAGGTTTTAAGTGGTGTTTAGCAAAGCACTATAAATTCATTTTTGAGATGGATGCTGATTTTTCTCATAACCCAATTGATTTGATTAAACTTTACGAGGCTGCTGCACAAGATAATGCAGATGTAGTTATAGGATCGAGATATATCAAAGGCGTTAATGTTGTTAATTGGCCTCTGATGCGAATTCTTTTATCTTATGGTGCATCCTTATATGTAAAGTTAATTACTGGCATGCGTGTGCAAGATCCAACTGCAGGATTTGTTTGTTATAGACGAGAAGTTTTAGAGGAAATAAATCTCGATAAAATAAAATTTATAGGGTATGCATTTCAGATTGAAATGAAATTTAAAGCTTACAAAAAAGGCTTTAAGATTATTGAGATTCCCATTATCTTTACAGATCGAATTAGAGGCAAATCGAAAATGTCTGGAGGTATAATTTCCGAGGCAATATTTGGGGTTATTTCAATGAAATGGAACAGCCTATTTAAAAAAGACTAAGATGAAGAACCAAACGTTGATAAAAAACGCCAAAATTGTAAATGAAGGTGAAATTATTGAAGGCGATATACTTATTGAAGGTAAAACAATTAAAGAAATAAACGATTTTATTAGTGCCAAATCAGCAGATGTTAAGGTAATTGATGTAGAAGGTAATTATGTATTCCCAGGAATGATAGATGATCAGGTTCATTTTAGAGAACCAGGACTTACACATAAAGCCAATATTGAAACCGAATCTAAAGCCGCAGTTGCTGGAGGTATTACATCGTTTATAGAAATGCCAAATACTAAGCCTCAGACAACAACGGTTGAGAAACTTGAGGAGAAGTTTGACATAGCTGCAAAATCATCTTACGCCAATTATTCTTTTATGTTTGGCGGTACTAATGATAATCTCGAAGAGATTTTAAAAGTCGATACCAAAACTGTAGCTGGGCTTAAACTATTTTTAGGATCTTCTACTGGAAATATGTTGGTTGATAATCCTGATGTGCTCGAAAAAATATTTTCTAGTACAGATATGGTCATTTCTGTACATTGTGAAGATGAAGAAACAATTAGAGGAAATTTAGCCAACTTTAAAACAAAATACGGTGATGATATTCCAATGGAAATGCATCCGGTGATTAGAAGTGAAGAGGCATGTTATTTATCCTCTTCAACAGCTATAAAACTCGCTAAAAAAACTGGAGCACGATTGCATGTGTTTCATTTATCTACTGCAAAAGAGACAGAATTATTTACCAATAAAATTCCTTTAAAAGATAAAAAGATAACGGCTGAGGTTTGTATTCATCATTTATGGTTTTCTGATGAAGATTACAAGGCCAAAGGAAGCCATATAAAATGGAACCCGGCTGTTAAAACAAGCGAAGATAGAGATGGACTTTGGAAAGCATTGCTTGATGGACGTATAGATGTAATTGCTACTGACCATGCACCACACACTATTGAAGAAAAGAGTAACCCATATACAAGTGCACCTTCTGGTGGTCCATTGGTACAACATGCATTTGTTGCCTTGTTAGAAGCATACCATAACCAAAAAATTTCTCTAGAGCTTATTGCTCAAAAAACTGCTCATAATCCAGCAATACTTTTTGATGTTGAAAAAAGGGGCTATATTAAGGAAGGTTACTTTGCAGATTTAGTTATTGTAGACTTAAATAATCCATGGACGGTTACTAAAGACAATATACTTTACAAATGTGCCTGGTCTCCATTTGAGGGTAATACCTTTAAGAGTAGAATTACGCATACCTTTGTTAATGGCCAATTAGCATATAATAACTTTAATGTCCTAGACGTTAAAGCAGGAATGCGTTTAACTTTTGAAAGATAAATAATGAAGCATCTTCTTTCTTTAATTTTTATTTCAAGTATTCTTATGAGCTGTGAGCAACGGTTTCAGCCTAATAAACCTGATAATCTAATTCCACAGGAAAAAATGACTAATGTGCTGTACGATATGTTTATAGCCAGTTCTGCAAAAGGTGTAAGTCGCATAAAATTTGAAGCAAAAGGAATAGATCCAGAAACATATATTCTAAAAAAGTATGAAATTGACAGTCTGCAATTTGCTTTAAGTAATGATTACTATGCCCACAATGTTGAACTCTACAATGCAATGATAGAAGATGTTAAAGCTAAGCTAACTGCAGAAAAAACTAAGTTTGAAGCTATTGAAAAAGATGAAAAAGAGAAGAATAAAAGAAAAAAAGACTCTTTAAAACAATTGCTAGAGACTCAAAAAAAAGATCCTAAATACAAAAACTCACCATCAAGAGTTAAGCAAAATGACTAGTGCTTTAGATCTTTTAAGTACAACTCCGAAACCTTTTTTATAGAGACATCGATTGGTGTAAAGTTGTAATTTAAAGTAGTTTTTATTTTAGAATTATCGTGCTTTGTCACTGAAGTTAAAGTTTTAGCAAGTTGCTTAGATAACGTTCTGCGTTTGCCTAATAGTTTGTGGCTCAACCAATCTAATCGCCATAAGAAGGCCAGTTGCCAAGCCTTAATTTCCTTCGTTTTTTTGGAGACACCTAGAGCTTTTGCTGTTTTAATATTAAAATCTTGGAATGGTATATTTTCAGCAATAAGAATAAAACCCTCATTTTTTATATCGCTATCCATGAGTTGCACCATAATGTCAACTGTATCCCAAACATCAATATATGCAGAACTCCCTTTGGTATAAAATGATAAACCGTTATGTATTTGTTTAAACAAGCTTCCGCTACCACCACCATGCCAATAACCTGGACCTAAAATAATACCAGGATTAACAATTACAGCGTTTAGATTTTCTTGTGTACCTCGCCAAACTTCTAATTCTGCGCCGTGTTTTGTAATGGCATATACACTATGGTCAAGTTCGGTATTCCATTCAGTAGTTTCATTTATAAGAGTGTCTGGATTATTGGTTTGCCCTGCAGCAGCGATTGAGCTAACATAACAAAGCTTTTTTACATTGTGCTTTATGCTCAGATTAACAATGTTTGCAGTGCCTTCTATATTTATTTTTCGAAGAGTTCTGTATTTATCGGGCTCAAAAGACACAAAAGCTGCACAATGGTATACGTGTGTTATACCTTTAAAAGCATCAGTTAGGTTTGGTATATTAGTAATATCTGCATCGACCCATTCAATAGAATTAAACAAGTTTTCGTAATCATCAGTATAATAAGAAAACACATGTTTTACAGTATCTAACTTATGCTTTCTACGATATGTAGCGCGTATATTTTTACCTTTTGTAATTAAGTTGTAAAGTAAGTGCGAACCAACTAAGCCAGTACCACCAGTGACTAAAATCATAAAAAGTGCTTTGTGTTAAAAAGGTCGGTTACTGAGTGTAGCCGAAGTAAAGGTAGTGTTTTTTGCATTTGACTTTTGTGTTTTAAAGCGGAAACATATCTTTGCCAAACTAATTTTAGATTAAAGTTACCTCATGGAAAAGAATTTTCTTGAAGAGTTAAAATGGAGAGGAATGCTACATGATAGCATGCCTGGAGTAGAAGACCATCTTAAGGAAGAAATGCGTAGTGCATATATTGGTTTTGACCCAACAGCAGATTCTTTGCATATAGGAAATTTAGTGCCAATAATGCTATTGGCACATTACCAGCGTTGTGGACATCAACCAGTAGCTTTGGTTGGTGGTGCCACAGGTATGATTGGCGATCCATCAGGAAAATCGAGTGAACGTAACCTTTTGGACGAATCTACGTTACGGCACAATCAAGAAGCCATAAAAAACCAATTAGCACATTTTCTAGATTTTGAAAGCAATGCACCAAATGCTGCAAAATTGGTAAATAATTACGATTGGATGAAAAACTTTTCGTTCCTAGAATTTATTCGTGATGTCGGTAAACATATCACTGTAAATTATATGATGGCAAAAGATTCGGTAAAGAACAGAATTTCTGGAGAATCATCTAATGACGGAATGAGTTTTACGGAGTTTACATATCAGTTAGTTCAAGGTTATGACTTTCTGCATTTATATAAGTCTGAAAATTGCACCATTCAAATGGGCGGTAGTGACCAATGGGGGAATATTACTACCGGTACAGAGTTAATAAGACGTATTGGTAATGGTAAAGGATTTGCCATTACATGCCCATTAATTACTAAAAGTGATGGTTCAAAATTTGGAAAATCTGAAGGTGGTAATGTTTGGTTAGATCCTAATAGAACATCACCTTATAAATTTTACCAATACTGGTTAAACTCTAGTGACGAAGATGCTGAAAAGTATATCAGAATTTTTACATTTTTAGAACAAGAAGAAATTGAAACTATTGTTGCTAACCATAAACAAGCACCACATTTAAGGGTGTTGCAAAAACGATTAGCACAGGAGATCACGACTATGGTTCATTCTGAAGAGGATTTTATCAATGCTGAAAAAGCTTCGAATGTTTTGTTTAGTAAATCTTTTAAAGCTGATATTGCTACTATTGATGAAGATACCTTTTTAGATGTTTTTGATGGTGTACCACAAGCAGAGATTTCAAAATCTGAAATTGCTGAAGGTCTTGACATGATTGCAGCGTTGTCTGCAAAGACATCTTTTTTAAGTTCTAATGGAGAAGCAAGACGCGCACTAAAAGAAAATTCTATTTCTGTAAATAAAGAAAAAGTAAAAGAGGATTATAAAATCACCTCAGAGGATTTAATTAATGATAAATACGTGATTCTGAATAGAGGAAAGCGTAGCACATTTATTATTAAGGTAGCATAAAAAAACGCCCAGATGTCTCTGGGCGCTTCCAACCAATCAATCAACTTTCAACTATTAATTAATTTTTCTTTTTCATAGAAAATATTAATTTTTAATAGCCTCCCAATTTTGGTCGGCTTTTTTCTGTAAACCTTTCACATTATTTTTTTGCCATTTTTTTAGCGTGTTTACACCCCAAGAATTATAGAATAAATAAAGCTTATTATCTCTAATTTCGAAGGTCTCAGGATTGATGCTAACCTTTTTAGAATCAACAGCTACAGCATATGCGCAATAACCACCATATTGAGGTACGTACTTTTCTGGAGCTTTTAAAAAGGTGTCTAAATTTTCTTGAGAGCTAAACTTAAATTTCACGCCATCGTATTTGGTAGTGAAATTCTTTTTGCCTTCAACGGCATTATTATCAAAGTATTCTACAACATCGTAACCATTGGCAATAAATCCTTTTTTTAGATTATAGTCAATAGACTGTGCAGATAGAAAAGTAGTAGTTATTAAAAATAGAAAGAATAAAAATCTCATAGTAAAAATGTTTTTAGCTATGTCGAACTTGTTTTTACTTTCTTACAAGACCATAAGATTACAACCGCGAATATCTGAATTGTCGAAACGCCCAAGAATCTCGAATGTGTTGTTATGGACTTTTCCTAAATCTTGTGTTGCTATAAATGAGCAAGAATTGATATTAGCCAAATCAATAACATTAATACCTCCAGTTTTATTAGTGTTTTGAATGCTAAGCGCATCTTCGGTATCACGGATTAAAATTTTCATCCATGGTGGACATTCAAAAATGCCGTTTCCCATAGAATAAGCTTGGCTCAAAAGTTCTGTCATACCATATTCGCTATGTATGAATTCAACACCAAAACCTTGTTTTAAAATGGCATGTAGTTCTGCTCTTATAAGCTCTTTACGTCGACCTTTCATGCCGCCAGTTTCCATAATAATCGTCTGCTCAAGGTTAAATTGAAAGGTTTCAACCAAATCTAATAACGCAAATGAAACACCTATTAATAGTGTTTTTTGCCCTTGAGAATCAAGTTCATTAAGGTTTTGAGCTAGTTGAGATAAGTTGTCTAAATAGAAACCGCTATCTGGTTTATTAGAAGACTTAATTAAATGGTCTACCATATAGATTAATGAAGATCCATCACGCTCTAAATACGATGGTAATAAAGCTAATATAGTATAGTCTTCAATGTTTCCATAAAAATGCTGAAAACCCTTTCTGAAGCTTTCTACATAAATAGCTAAATCAGTAACATGGTGTTTACTAGTAGTTATACCAGTGGTTCCTGAGCTTGTAAATGTTTTTTCTATTGAATTTTTAGTAGATAAAACAGCATGACTTTTAAAAAATTGAATGGGTAAAAACGGAATATCTTCAACAGTTTTTATATCTGCAGGATGCTTGTATAATAAATCACAGAATGACCGATACACAGGATTATTTTCGAACTGAAAACGAAACACCTCTAATGCTAAACGGTTAAATTCAGCCTCAGACGAAATATTAAAAATGTCACTCGTTTTTATCATTAAATTACTACTCGTAGGGTATTTATGAATTGTAAATTGAAAAGAAGTCTATAATTAGGACAAGTCCTTGAAATATAAATCTCGATTATCTCGTAAAATTAATGAAAATAAAAAGCGCTACCAATGGGTAGCGCTTTAAGATCCTTATATTATTAAGCTTACTTAATTACTAACTTTTTAGTGCTAGTTGCACCATCTTGTGTAAGATTAAGTAAGTAAATACCAGATTTTAAATTAGAAACATCTAATGTGTTAGTAATAGTTTCTGCTTTTACTTGTTTTCCTAAAATATCAAACACCTTAACATCAATTGGAGAAGCGTTAATACTAGAAATAGTGACTTCACCAGTATTAGTTGGGTTAGGATACATTGAGAATCTGTTTAAATCAAAATCATTGGTTGATAAAGCAAATGCATTGGCAGAACCAGGAGTTCCTAAATCACCATCACCATATGTGAAACCAGGAGGAACTAGTCCCCAATTTGTTCCAAGGTCATTATCTAGGTTATTCCTTGCTAATAAAGTGTTTGATAACTCCATAGCATTACCTGATGTTGCCGGAGGAAAAGTACCATCCCAAATAACTTGATCAATAATACTACCTTGACACTCAATTACAATTCCATCTGAGCTAGAACCACTATTACTTAATGAAATATCTCCATTATAAGAGTAAGCTCCTGTAATACCTCCATTTGCCATGCTATCTCCATTAATTACAAAAACAAAATATCCACCAGCTGGTACTACCGTAGGTAATGTTATAGTATGAGGTGTTTCGAAACTTGAGTTAATATCTTCATCTCTTATTACCCATCCTAACATATCTATGTCAGACCCTGTGTTATTATATACTTCAAAATATTCACCATTAGCATCACTTACAGCACCTGGATTACGCATAATTTCAGATATAATAATATCACCTGGATTTGCACATACAGATGGTACACAAGCAGGGCTAGTTATATTTTCGGTGAGATCACAGCTACTAGTTGCATCGCCCGTAATATTAAATGTAAAATCTGTACCCTCAAGAACTGATGTAATAAGCATGTAGCCACTCGCATCAACGGTTGGGTTTCCATTACTTACATCTAGAGTACCTATACCGCCAGTATCTACGGTGTAATTAGAAGTTCCTCCACCTGTAAAATCAATTCTTGTAGTGTAAGTATCGGCACCTGCAGTATTTGCATCACATGTAACTATAGGAGTTTCTAGTACTAAGTCACAAGGAAATTCTACTGTAAAGGATATAGCGTCAGAATCCAATAAACCACCATCTACTAATTGAACCTCTACATTATAAGTAGTTCCGTCTGTAGTTGTAATTTCGAATGGGCTCATTTGATCCATTGAAGTTACTCCATTAACAATAACGTTAACTGTTTCTGAACCAGATAGATTATTAGTAGTCCACTCCAAATTAACTGGTGTTGAACCAGAAGGAAGCATTGCCATATCAGCAGGAGATGTAATAGCTATTGTAGGAGTTGCAGCACCGAATGATTGGCCAGTATTAATGGTTCCAGCACTTGAAGCTGATGGTCCAGACCATGTGAAATTTTCATAGGTAGTTCCTGAACCAGTAAGCTGTAATGAATCTCCAACCGCAGTACCACCACCTTCAGATACGCCAATATCTGTTGAAGTAATACCATCTGCAGGGCCACCAGAAGCCATAAATGACCCTTCATAGCTTAAAAATTGGATTAATGTACCGTTATTATCTAACGCAATTCCATCGGGTGCACCATTTTGCATCCCTGCTATCGGAAACCAAACAGCACCAAAACCAGAACCACCTTCGTCAGGAATTGTACCTGAGAGTGTTTCGGTATCATAAGAGCTACCATTACTTCCATTGTAGAGCGTAATTGTATACGTTGATAAATCAGTGCCAGCTGGTCCTGCTATTTCAACACCTTCATTAACATCACTACTTGCATTATCATAATGAATCTCATTAATAAAAACAGTAGTCTGCCCAAAAGAAGCAGTAGATATTAAAATTGTAAAAAGTAAAAAGTAAAGTTTTTTCATATTAAAAATATTAGTTTTTAGAGCTACAAATATACTAAGATTATTGGCTCTAAATAAGTGATACTAAGTAATTAGAGATCATTTTATAATTATTTAATATCAGTATCCATTTGTCGATAAAATAAAGACTTTGACCGATTAATGTTAGGTAATTGTTATCAATTGCACCTTAACTTAAAAATTGTACAGATATAATTATCTTTACAATGCGTTAATAATCATTGCTTATTTTGAAAAAAAGGGATATTAAAATTTTATTGGTCGATGATGAGGCCGATATTTTAGAAATTGTAGGCTACAATTTATCTTCTGAAGGGTACCAAGTTGTTACAGCAAAAAATGGTGTTGAAGCCATAGAGAAAGCCAAAAAGCACAAACCACATCTTATTATTTTGGATGTAATGATGCCAGAAATGGATGGGATCGAAGCCTGTGAAAGACTAAGAGAAATTCCTGAGTTAAGTAATGTTATGATAACCTTCCTAACTGCTAGAGGCGAAGATTACTCTCAAGTTGCCGGTTTTGATGCAGGTGCCGATGATTATATTACCAAACCCATTAAGCCTAAGGTACTAGTAAGTAAGGTTAAGGCCTTACTGAGACGCTTAAAAAATTCCGAAAAGCCAAGTGACGAAATTATCACCATAGGGCAACTTGTTATCAATAGAGAAGAGTATAAGATTACTAACAAAGGTGAAGAGATTATTTTACCAAGAAAAGAGTTTGAATTACTATCTTTATTGGCAACCAAGCCAGGTAAAGTTTTTAAACGCGAAGAAATCCTCGATAAAGTCTGGGGCAATGAAGTTGTTGTTGGTGGTCGTACCATTGATGTACATATTCGTAAACTCAGAGAAAAAATAGGCGATAAATCTTTTAAAACCGTTAAAGGTGTTGGTTACAAGTTTGTAGACTAATGCAAAAAACGCTTAAAAAATCTTACAGATTTGCGCTTAGGACAGCCGCTTATGTCACTACTGTAGCTTCAGTTTTGATGGCGCTGTTTCTTTATATTTTTCATAGTATAGATTGGGAGTTTGCCATCTTTCCATTTGCATGCTATGTTGTTTGTTTTGTAGTTATTCAGTTTAGAGTTGAACGTTTTATCTATCGACGTGTTAAGCAGATATACGACGATTTAACTTTATTGGAATCTACAGACTTAAGGCAACAACCAATTACCACGGACATGTCTACATTAACTCGCGAAATAGACAGATATGCTAATGATAAGAAAATAGAGATTGAAACACTTAAGGTGCGTGAAGAATACCGTAAAGAGTTTCTGGGAAACGTGTCGCACGAGTTAAAAACACCCTTGTTTACTGTTCAAGGTTATATAGAAACACTTCTTGATGGCGCTATGAACGATGAAAAAATTCGAAAAAAATACTTGAACAGAGCTAGCAAAGGTGTTGAACGATTAACCTATATACTTAAAGATTTGGATATGATTACCAAATTAGAGGTTGGTGATTTAAGCCTTAATCGCGAAAATTTTGATATTATAGAATTAGTACAAAACGTTTTTGATCTTTTTGAGATGAAAGCTAACAAAAAGAAAATTACGTTAACATTCGATACAGATTATACACAACCGGTTTATGTTTTTGCTGATAAAGAACGTATTCAGCAAGTATTGGGAAACCTAATAGTTAATTCTATAAAATATGGTTTAGAAAGAGGTACTACTGAAGTTAGTATAGAAAACTTAATAAAAAATAAAGTTATAATCCGCGTTACCGATAACGGTGAAGGTATCGAGAAAGAACATCTTAGTCGACTTTTTGAACGCTTCTACCGTGTTGACAAAAGTGGGTCAAGAAAAGAAGGTGGTTCTGGTTTAGGATTATCTATAGTAAAGCATATTATAGAAGCTCATAACGAAAAAATTTATATAGAAAGTGAGCCTGGTGTTGGTAGTGAGTTTTCTTTTACATTAGAAAAGGCTAAATAATTCCTTAAAATTTATTTCAGAATTCAATGTCTCAAATCCTGAGTAATTAGGATGTACTTTTAAATCTGAACTTGTAATAGTATCTTGTTCGAAAGAAGGTGCAATTAAATTTTCATTTAGTTTTTCTGCAAGATAAAGTTGTTCAAACTGTCCTGGTGTAGGAATAAACACAGCTTTTTTGCCCAACTTAGCCAAATCCATAATAGTTGTATAACCGGAGCGCGAAATAATAAGATTACTTGAATTTATAGCATGTTCAAGTTTTTTGCTAGTCATGTAATTATAAAGCGTAATGTTTCCTAAATAGGTTATTTTCTGCTTGTCCTCGACCATACCCCTAATAAAAACAATATTTTCTTTTTTGTTCTTGAGCTCTAATAATAGCTTTTTTTCGAGTTGAGTTCGTTGTGGTTCAGGGCCAGACAATACAACAAGAATGTCAATGGTTTTATCTAACTTTTCTTTTTCAAACCGGCTTAATGTACCAATATATTTTACATTCTTTATTTTTTGTTTTGGGCGACCTAAATCTCCACTAAGATTTGTGTTACTATCTAAGTCTGGCACCCAGCATTGATCAAATTTCTTGATAATATTTTGATGTAATTTACTACTAATCCATGTGGTTCGCCCGCTTAAAACATTAAGTTGATGCGTAATGTATACTGATGGGATAGACTTGTCTCTAACTCCAAATCGATTATCAGAAATAACACCACTAATTGACTCTTTTTTAACCAATTGTTTTATAACGGATTTCTCTCTTCGAATAGTTCTTAAAATATGAGGTGATGTTTTCAAAAGCTTTAGTTTAAACCTACCAGGTTTTTTAGAATAAGAAATATCGTACGATGGCAACTCAAAAGCTAATAAATTTGGAAACTCTTTTTTTAATAGCTCCAAAGCACTACCATCAGAAGCAATTATAGGCTCAAAATTGTGTTCAATAAGCGCATTTATTAAAGGAATGCATCGTGTTGCATGACCTAATCCCCAATGTAATGGTGCTACTAAAATTCGTTTCATCCTAACAAAGATAAACCTAAAATGTTTCCTTAATTTTGCTTATTGAATAAATGATGTTAGCAGATATCTATAACCTATCGAATAGAGTCGCAATTTCTAGCTAGTAAGAATAATAATTTAAAATCTCGATTATCGAGTAAATAATTGTGGGAAGTAAAAATAAATTAAAACGTTTCAAAGAAAACGAAACCTTCGAAAATGTATTTCAGCCTAAAAGAGATGAACTAATTGAAGGTAAATTTGAGTTGAAGGGCAATTGGAATGAGAAGGTTTTTAAAAATCACAATAAAATAGTCTTAGAATTAGGCTGTGGTAAGGGCGAATATACTGTAGGCCTTGCAAAAAAGTATCCCAATAAAAATTTCATTGGCATAGATATAAAAGGCGCACGTTTTTGGAGAGGTGCAAAAACGGCTTTAGAAGATAACATGTCTAATGCCAAGTTTTTAAGAGCTCAAATCGAACTTATTGAATATATTTTTGCTGAAAATGAAGTAGATGAAATATGGATAACTTTTCCTGATCCGCAAATAAAATATAAGCGTACAAAACACAGAATGACAAATCTAGCTTTTTTAGAACGTTATAAAAAAGTACTAAAACCAGATGGTCTCATGCACTTAAAAACAGATAGCGAGTTTATGCATGGCTATACACTTGGATTACTTCATGGAGCGGGTCACGAAGTGCTTTATGCAAATCATAATGTCTATAAGCTCGAAGGAAGTCCTGAAGAAGTTACGAGAATTCAAACATTTTATGAGAATCAATATTTAGAAGAAGACAAACCAATTACGTATATTAGATTCAAAATCAATCAATCTTGAGCATAACCATAATATTCTTTTTAGGATTATTTGTGGCATTAATTGGTGTAATTCCTCCTGGATTACTTAATATGACTGCAGCAAAAATCAGCCTTAAAGAAGGTGCTGGTAGAGGTATTATGTTTTCAACTGGCGTTTGTCTTGTTGTATTTATTCAAACTTATATTGCATCTATTTTCTCAAAGTACCTTAGCAATAGACCAGATGTTGTTGAAATATTACAACGTGTAGCCTTCGTAATTTTTGTGCTTATCACAGTTTATTTTTTAGTTTTAGCATCAAAGCAAAAACATGAAGAACAAGCCGTAGATGAGGTAGATGTTAGGAGTAAGAAGAGTCGTTTTTTTCATGGGATGTTTTTGTCAGCATTAAATGTTTTTCCTATTCCATATCAAGCATACATGACCATAACTTTAGCATCTTTTGGAATTATGGATTTCGAAAGGTTAAGCATAATAACTTATGTTACGGGAGCTGCTATGGGTACCTTTGTAATGTTGTATGTATATATATTCTTTTTCGATAAAATAAAAAACAAAGCCTTTACGTCTCAAAAAAACATGAATTACATTATAGGTAGTGTTACTGGCTTAGTTTCGTTAGTTACATTTATCAATATTCTAAGAGAACTTTAGATGAAACCAGAAACCGAAAGCTTCTTTGAGCGTGTTTATGAGGTTGCAAGACGCATTCCTTATGGAAGAGTTACAAGCTATGGAGCTATTGCAAAATACCTCGGAGCTGCAAGAAGTGCCAGAATTGTTGGTTATGCAATGAATGGTTCTACAGGAAAAGATGTACCAGCTCACCGCGTTGTAAATAGAAAAGGACTTCTTACAGGTAAACACCATTTTGAAGGGACTAACCTTATGCAACAATTACTTGAAAACGAAGGAATAGTGGTAATTGATAATCAAATTCAAAATTTAGAATCTATATTTTGGAATCCTTCGAAAGAACTTTAATAAAAGCTATTCATAAGCTTTATTAAGGTATATTTCATTTCAATTTTATTAACTAAAAAATAAAAGGTTTTGCAGTATCTTTGCATTTAGAATTAATCTAGATAATTGCGTGAAACTGAATAAACAAGACATATTAAAAGCCTTAAAATCCATTACGGTACCAGGAGAAGCTGAAAACATGATAGACAGTGGTGCTGTAACCAATGTTGTTACTTTTGCTGACGAAGTTATTGTAGATATTACTATTAAAAATCCGAGTCTTCAAGCAAGAAAGAAAACGGAAGTAGAAATTCTGCAGACTATCCATAAAGAAGTCTATGAAAAGGCAAAAATAAAAGTCAATATTAAAGTTGATGCACCTCAGAAGCCAACTGTAAACGAAATTAAAGGAAAACCCATTCCAGGGATTTCTAATATAGTAGCTGTTGCATCAGGAAAAGGAGGTGTAGGTAAATCTACTGTAACAGCAAATTTAGCTGTAACCTTAGCTAAAATGGGGTTCAAGGTAGGTGTTTTGGATGCTGATATCTATGGGCCATCAATCCCAATTATGTTCGATGTCGCCGATGAGAGACCATTGTCAATTAATGTTGAGGGAAAATCTAAAATGAAGCCTATAGAAAACTATGGTGTAAAAGTGCTTTCAATTGGCTTTTTTACTAAGCCTGATCAGGCAGTAATTTGGCGTGGGCCAATGGCAAGTAAAGCATTAAATCAAATGATTTTTGATGCCGCTTGGGGCGAATTAGACTTTTTATTGTTGGATTTACCACCAGGTACTGGAGATATCCATTTAAGTATCATGCAAGCATTACCAATAACTGGCGCAGTTGTTGTGAGTACACCACAGAATGTTGCTCTTGCGGATGCTAAGAAAGGTGTTGCAATGTTTCAACAAGAAAGCATTAATGTTCCTGTTTTAGGTATTATAGAGAATATGGCGTATTTCACACCAGCTGAACTTCCAGAAAATAAATATTATATCTTTGGAAAACAAGGCGCTAAATATCTCGCAGAAGATTTAGAAGTACCTTTCTTGGGAGAAGTGCCTTTAGTACAAAGTATAAGAGAAGCAGGAGATATTGGGAGACCAGCTGCTTTACAAACAGCTACTCCAATTGAAGAAGCGTTTGAAGAGATTACAAAGAATGTTGCTGAGCAGGTTGTTTTTAGAAACGAAAATTTACCAGAAACAGAAGCAATAAAGATTACAACAATGGCAGGATGTTCTGCCGTAAAAAAGAAATAAATAAGCACAGAAGAAAGCGTCAGCTTCGTGAACACAATAAAAAAGATTATTATGTCAAGTGAACAAATTAAACTTAATGTTGAAAAGGCCTTAGATGAAATACGTCCTTTCTTACAGAGTGATGGAGGTGATATTTCTTTGCTTTCTATCGAAGATGATAAATTGGTAAAAGTACAACTTCAAGGTGCTTGTACCTCATGTAGCGTAAACCAGATGACCTTAAAATCTGGGGTTGAAATGACCATTAAAAAATACGCGCCTCAGATAGAACAAGTTATTAATGTTGATTAAGTTTAAAGCATTTATTGCATTTCTATAGTTCAATTTTATGATTGAAACAGATATAATTATAATAGGTGCTGGTCCAACTGGACTTTTTGCTGTATTCGAAGCTGGTTTATTAAAACTAAAATGTCACCTTATTGATGCCTTACCGCAACCTGGAGGACAATGTTCTGAGTTGTATCCTAAAAAACCTATATACGATATTCCTGGTTTTCCAGAAATTTTAGCGGACGACCTTACAAAGAATCTCCTTGAACAATGCAAGCAGTTCGAACCTGGATTTACCTTAGGAGAACGCGCGGATTTAGTAGAAAAACAAGACGACGGTAGTTTTGTCGTTACAACCAATAAAGGCACAAAACACAAAGCACCTGTTGTAGCAATAGCAAGTGGTCTCGGTAGTTTTGAACCTCGCAAACCATTAATCGAAAACTTATCTCAATATGAAGATAAAGGTGTCGAATATATGGTAAAAGAGCCAGAAATGTACAGAGATAAAACCGTAGTAATTGCTGGTGGTGGAGATTCTGCCTTAGATTGGAGTATTTTTCTTGCAGATATCGCATCAAGTGTTACACTAGTTCATAGAAGAAATGAGTTTAGAGGACATTTAGATTCTGTAGAAAAAGTTCAGCAACTAAAAAATCAAGGTAAAATTAACCTTATCACACCTGCAGAAATTACAGCTATTGAAGGTGAAGGTAAACTTGAGCGAATAGAAATTACCAAAAAAGGAGAAGAGCCTTATATGGTTGAAACAGACCATTTAATTCCGTTGTTTGGATTATCTCCTAAACTTGGGCCAATAGCAAATTGGGGCTTAGAGATCGAAAAAAATGCTATAAAAGTTAATAATGCATTAGATTACCAAACCAATGTTCCTGGAATTTTTGCCATTGGTGATGGTAATACATATCCGGGTAAGCTCAAACTAATTTTGTGCGGTTTTCATGAGGCTACTTTAATGTGTCAGGCTGCTTATAAAATTATTAACCCAGGTAAACGATATGTATTAAAGTATACCACAGTTGCTGGGGTAGATGGGTTTGATGGATCACGTAAGGAAGCGCCAAAAGCTGTTGTAAAAGCCATTCAATAATAAAAATATTTAGTACTTTCCCTTTAAATCATGAAGTTTCACAGGCTTATATGGAATCTTTAGACATTAACATAACCATCACAGACCGAGATGGAGTTACACATGAGGTTGAAGCGCCAACGGATATGGCGATGAATCTTATGGAGGTTATTCGCTCTTACGAGCTGGCACCAGAAGGTACCATTGGTGTTTGTGGTGGCATGGCAATGTGTGCTTCATGCCAATGCTATGTGTTGAGTAATACCGAATTACCAGAAATGCAAGATGATGAGGAAGCAATGCTATCCGAAGCATTTTATGTAAAAGATAATTCACGTTTAGGCTGCCAAATTCAAATTGTGCCAGAAATGGAAGGTTTAGTGGTAGAGATAGCACCAGAAAGTTAATATTTGATAATTATGAGTAGGTTTATTTTTTTAGTTTTTGCAGTTAGTTCATTTATCTTTTATGTGAGTACTGACAAGCTTATTGGCAAATGGAATGTGGAAAAAATCGTCACTGAAGATGAAACCATAACTGAAGGCATCAAATTTATTGAGCTTCTCGAAGATGGTAGTATGCGAGGTGGACAAATAGGAAAGGAAGCAACGAAGTTTGGTGAATGGGCTTATGACGAAGCCAGAAAAATCCTAACCTTTGATTCTAAAAAAGAAGGTGGAAGAGGTGGCGATGGAGATTACCTAGTATTAGAACTCACAGATGATTCGTTAGTAATCGAAAAAGACGAGGTCAAAGTCTACTTAACAAAAGAAAAGGAATAATTGGTAACCCTAAGAAGTTTTATAATCTATCAATTTTGTTGGGCCTTCAAGTAGCATTCTTACAATTTTAAGTGTGCCATCTTCTGCAGTAGCAATCTCCCATTTAATTAGAGAAATTTCCCCATTCTCAATTTCTAAACCAGTAATACTTCTTGGATGTACACAACTACCATCATTAAAAAACGCGATATCTCCAGGTTCTGGAAAGCGTGGTCTATGCGTATGACCAGCAATAGTAATTAAATTATCATTATCTATTATCCATTTTTTTGTTCGGCGTTCAACTTTTATGAGTTCTTTGTAATTTTTTGCCGGGCTTGTTGGGTCAGCAATACCCATAACATTTAATGGTTTCCAAAGCACTCTCACCATAAAACGACTCCATTTCCAAAACAAATAATTCCACCAATCTGCTTGATGCCCATGGCATAAAAATAATTTTTGTTTAGTGTCCGAATGTTCTAAAACTAAACCTTCATGGTATACAATATCACAAAATAAATCTTCTTCTTCTCCAGTTTTGGGGTCGAAAAAAGTGTTGAGATGTTTTTTTACATAACTATTATTTCGGTATACCATATCATGATTTCCCCATATCATATGTAGTCGGCCTTCATCATGAAATTGTTTCATGAGCATGTACACATTTTTGTGTGCATGTAATAAGGATTCAAAAGAAAGGTTTTCCCAAAGTTCATCACCATCTCCAAGTTCAATGTAATTAAAGCCTTCTTTGTAATAGTGATTTAAAGCGTGGAAGTAGATATTTCTGTTTTTTGCAAAATCATCAGCAAAGCTATTATCGCCACGATGACAATCACTAAACAAAATAAACTTTGAATTGTCATTAAATGTAACCTGAGATGCTTCTCTATAAGCTTTGTCTAATCTCTTTTTCGCTGAAAACATGAAGTAAAAGTAATTAAAAAATGCTTCCCGTAATTTGGAAAGCATTTAATAAATATATGGATTTGATTAGATGGCAATATGTGCCGTAGCTTCTTATTTAAAAGCATTTAAACCAGTAACATCTAACCCTGTTATTAGTAGGTGTATATCATGTGTACCTTCATAAGTAATTACACTTTCAAGGTTCATCATATGGCGCATAATAGGATACTCGCCGGTTATGCCCATTCCACCTAACATTTGTCGAGATTCTCTAGCAATTTTTATTGCCATTTCAACATTGTTGCGCTTAGCCATAGAAATTTGTGCAGAACTTGCACGTCCTTCATTCTTTAACTGTCCTAATCTGAAAGCTAATAATTGTGCCTTAGTGATCTCGGTAATCATTTCGGCCAATTTTTTTTGCTGTAACTGAAATGCTCCTATAGGTTTGCCAAATTGAATGCGTTCTTTTGAATATCGTAAAGCGGTATCATAACAATCCATCGCCGCTCCAATAGCACCCCAAGAGATGCCATATCTTGCAGAATCTAAGCAACCAAGAGGTGCGCCAAGACCAGATTTATTAGGTAATAGATTTTCTTTGGGTACCTTTACATCTTGAAAGATTAACTCGCCTGTAGCACTGGCTCTCAGAGACCATTTATTATGGGTTTCAGGAGTAGAAAAACCTTCCATGCCACGCTCTACAACTAGGCCGTGAATTCGTCCTTCTTCATTTTTTGCCCAAACGACGGCAACATCACAAAAAGGAGAATTACTAATCCAAAGTTTTGCACCATTTAGAAGATAATGGTCTCCCATATCCTTAAAGTTTGTTGTCATTCCACCAGGATTACTACCATGATCAGGTTCTGTAAGTCCAAAAGAACCCATCCATTCACCAGATGCTAATTTTGGTAAATATTTTTGGCGTTGTTCTTCAGTACCATATTTCCAAATAGGATACATTACTAAAGACGATTGTACAGAAGCAGTACTACGTACACCAGAATCACCTCGTTCTATCTCTTGCATTATAAGACCATAAGAAATTTGATCTAATCCAGCACCACCGTATTCCTCAGGAATATATGGGCCGAAAGCACCAATCTCAGCTAAACCATTAATAATTGACTTTGGAAACTCTGCTTTTTGTGCAGCTTCTTCTATTATTGGAGAAACGTCTCTTTTTACCCATTCACGGGCAGCATCGCGGACAAGTTTGTGTTCTTCGGATAATAAATCATCAAGATTATAGTAATCGGGAGCTTCGAATAAATCTGGTTTCATTATATATATTTTTTCAATTAGATGGTCTTTAGAAATTTTGATTTTTTGCCAAAAACCCATTATGGGTCAAAAGTAACGAAAACGTTTTCTTTACCCAATGCAAAACTTACATTTTCAAATAAAAATCTTTAGTGAGGCTTATATAATCTTCAGTGTAATTATGTCTCCCGTTTTCAATTATTAGTTCAGTTTTTATAGGATTTGATGTTGTATCTTTTTTTATGAAACCAAATTCTATTAAGCTTCGTTTTATTTGCGATTCAGAATTGCCCTTAACATGTAAAATGCGTATTGGAAATAGCTTTGCTTTTTGAGCTAGATTCAAGAACCTAATTTCTTCTTTAAAAGGAATAACAACAGAAAACAGTCCATGTTCTGACATTAGTTTTGAAACGGCATATACTAAATGCTCAAAAGGAAGTGCGTCTTCAAATCGCGCTAGGTTTCTTGATGCGTTTTTAGTTTTATAATTTTCGGAATAAAAAGGTGGGTTACAAATAATGATATCATATTTATCATCGACTTCTTCTACAAACTCTAATAATGAAGCATGATAGCAAAATAGACGATCATTCCAAGGCGAGTTTTCGAAGTTTTCAGAACACTGTTCAAATGCCTCCGCATCAATTTCTATAGCTTCAATTAATGGTGCTTCTGAGCGTTGTGCTAACATTAAGGATAATATACCCGTACCAGTACCTATGTCTAATATTGAATATGGATTATTATCTACAGAAGTCCATGCACCAAGTATAACACCATCGGTACCAATTTTCATAGCGCATCTATCCTGTAGTACTGAAAATTGCTTAAATTTAAATGGGTTGCTCATAACTGTCAATCCTGAGAAAGCGGGAATCTATTTGATATAATTGCATTATTAGTCAATATACAAATCTATCAATCCTTTAGGCGTGTTTACTTCAATAGTTTTATGAGCTCTATCCACTTTTATAATAAACTCATCATTCATAGGGATAAGTATCTCAGTCCCGTTTCTGTCAATTACAAATAGTGCCTGTGCAGTACTATCGTTAATAGATGTGATGATGCCTACTTCACCAAAGTTTTGATCTGTAATTGTAAAGCCAATAACTTCGTGAAAATAAAATTTGTTACCCTCTAAATTTGGCAATAAGTTTAGTGGTAAATACAAATCAGATTTAAGAAGTGCTTCAGCATCATTTTCAGAATCTACATCTTCAAATTTTATGCGTAATAAATCAGACTTATGAAGTTGAGAAGATTCTATAAAAAAGGGTACTAAATTTCCTCTTAAGTCTATAAAAATTGCATCAAGATTTGCGTACAATTCTGGTTCGTCGGTGTCTAACTTTGCCAAAAGTTCACCCTTGAAACTGTATTTTTTTACAATCTTACCTAAATAAAAACATGCGTCTTTTTTCATTGGAATAAAACAAAAAACCCAGACTATATGGTCTGGGTTTAAAAGTATAAAAATATAGTTTTTATTCTTCTTCGTTAGAAGCAGAAGTATCTTCAGCTACTTCTTCTTCAACTTCTGGCGCAGCTGCAGCAACACGAGCTTCGTTCACCGCTTTTTCTGCCTCTAAAGCTTTTGCTTTAGCATCAGCACTGGCTTTTGATAAGCCATCTGCTTTGGCTTGAATTTTAGCTGCTTTTTCTTCTAACCAAGCATTAAATTTTGCTTCTGCTTGTTCTTCAGTTAAAGCACCTTTTTTAACGCCACCAGCTAAATGCTTTTTTAATAAAGCACCTTTGTAAGATAAAATTGCTCTCGCAGTATCCGTAGGTTGTGCTCCGTTTTCTAACCATTTTACAGCACCATCAACGTTTAATTCAATAGTAGCTGGGTTAGTGTTGGGATTGTAAATTCCTAATTTGTCAAGGTATCTACCATCTCTTTTTGCGCGTGCATCCGCCGCAACAATCCAATAAAAAGGTTTTCCTTTTTTACCGTGTCTTTGTAATCTAATTTTTACAGGCATAATAATTAATTAGTTGAGGTTCTCGACCTCGGTTATTAATGAGGGCGCAAAGATAATATATTTTTTTAATTTTCAATGCCTTAACGAACATTAAACAATTTCAAAAAAAAAATATACTTTTGGCATTTAACAAACGTTATTAAATTTACGTTTCCCAAATTAATTGTAATGAATAAAAATATACTTGTCGTTTGTATTATAGCCCTACTTTTTGGATGCTCTGATACCATTGAATTCAATAATCCAGCTGTACAAGCTAACAACGAAGGTCAATCTTGGATAGCAACTGCGGAGACGGCAGCAATTAAAGATGGTGGTCTAGTAATTAGAGCAATTCGTGGCTCGGAAGTTTTACTTTTATTTACGACAAGAACTGATACAGGTGAGTATCAACTTGGCGGTAATAATCAGAACGAAGCAAGATTTAGAGACGCAAATGGAGTGGTATACTCAACGCTTAATGCCCCGGATCCATCGGTTCAAGTATTCCCTTCTGATGGTGTAATCGATATTGAAATTGTTGATGCTGCAAATAATTTAGCTACAGGTACATTTTGGTTTAATGCCTTTACTGAAGATGGTTTAAATAGTATCAACTTTAGCTCCGGTGTATTTTTTCAAGTGCCTATTCGTCAAAATATTCTTGAAGTAACAGGAGGAACAACTTGCGATACGGCTACTGCAGATGTTACTGATTTACTGGGTCAATTTATGTCGGTACCTAGTTTGCAATCTTGTGAAGCTTATCAAAACGCGCTCGCAATCCAATTGCTTGCTTGTGATGATAGTGATGGCATGATTCAAAGTCTAATTAACAATTTAGATTGTAATGATGATGATGGTGATGGACTACCAAATTCGTTTGAAGATGTAAACATGGATGGAAATCTTGATAATGACGATGCAGATATGGATGGTATTCCTAACTATTTAGATAATGACGATGACGGCGATGGTGTTCTTACAAACTTTGAAAATATGCGCGGTGATTCAGATGAAGATGGTATACCAGATTATTTGGATATGGATGATGATAATGATGGAATACTAAGTATTTTTGAAGGTGCTAACGCATCTCAAAATACAGATGGTGACCTTTTGTTTGACTTTGTTGATGCTGATGATGATGGAGATGGTATATTAACTATTAATGAAAACCCAGATCCAAACGGTGATGGCAATCCTGATGATGCTCAAGATACAGACATGGATGGTGTACCAGACTACTTACAGAACTAATATTTGACGACCTAATATCTAGCACGCCACTCAAATTGAGTGGCGTTTTTGTTTACAACTGTTTATAACTTTAGTTTATTAAAGTCCTCATATTTCTTACTTTTAAAATTCCGATTTTTTACAGCAAAAGATTTTTATGTACTTAATTTTTGATACCGAAACTACAGGTTTACCTAAGCGTTGGGATGCACCAATAACAGATGTTGATAATTGGCCAAGAGCAATTCAAATTGCATGGCAATTACATGATGCTATGGGACATTGTATTGAGCATCAAGATTATTTAATACAACCCAAAGGCTTCAATATTCCTTATGATGCAGAAAAGGTGCACGGTATATCGACTGAACTTGCTCAAGAGCAAGGTGTGCCACTAAATGAAGTTTTAGAGAAATTTAATGCCGTATTATCCAAAGCTAAATTTATTGTTGGGCAAAATGTAAAGTTCGATTTAAATATTATGGGTGCTGAGTTTGTTCGAGGAGACATTGCTAACCCATTACAAGAATTGCCAGTTTTGGATACGTGTACCGAGCATACAGCTGTTTTGTGTCAAATTCCTGGAGGTCGTGGAGGAAAGTTTAAATTACCAACACTTACAGAGCTACATCAGTTTTTATTCAATCAACCTTTTGCAGAAGCTCATAACGCAACTGCAGATGTTGAAGCTACTACGAGATGTTTTTTAGAATTAGTAAGGCGAAGAGAATATACCAAAGAGCAGCTTGATGTGCAACCTGATTATTTCGAACAGTTTTCAGAAGCAAATCCTAAGACTATTGCGCTTATAGGATTAAAACACATCAATCTAAAACGTGAAAGCGCTAAGATTAATGAACGACTTCAGAAAGAACAAATAGAAGCAGTTCCTACTGAAACTAATAAAGAAGCAGTATCAAAATTAGCTGAGGTAGATTTTGTGCATTTACATAATCATTCTCAGTTTTCAATCCTTCAATCAACAATAAGTGTTAAAGATTTGGTAGCGGCGGCGGCTAAAGAAAATATGCCTGCGGTAGCATTAACCGATCATGGTAACATGATGGGTGCTTTTCATTTTGTACAAGCAGTTTCAAATCATAATAGAACTATAAAAGCCCAGAATGCCCAAGCAGAAGAAGCGAATGAAGAGAAACAAGGCAAGTTGATTAAACCTATAGTAGGATGTGAGTTTTTTGTTTGTGAAAACCATACCGACAAAACCAGAAAAGATAACGGTTACCAAATTGTATTACTTGCCAAAAACAAAAAAGGCTATCACAACTTAGCAAAATTGTCTTCACTAGCGTTTACTGATGGGTTTTATTATGTACCTCGAATTGACAAGGCATTAATTCAACAGTATAAAGACAATCTGATTTGTCTTACAGGAAACCTTTATGGTGAAGTGCCCAGTAAGGTTTTAAATATTGGTGAAAATCAGGCTGAAGAAGCTTTACTATGGTGGAAAGAAAGTTTTGGCGACGATTTGTATATCGAATTGATGCGTCATAACCAAGAAGATGAAAACCGCGTAAACCAAGTATTAATTCAGTTTGCAAAAAAACATAATATAAAACTTGTTGCAACAAACAACACGTATTATGTTGAGCAAGAAAACGCCAACGCACATGATATTTTGTTATGTGTAAAAGATGGCGAAAAACAAGCTACGCCAATTGGTCGTGGTCGTGGTTATCGTTATGGTTTACCAAATCAAGAATATTATTTTAAGTCTTCAGAAGAAATGAAGGGTTTATTTAGAGATGTTCCTGAAGCAATTGTAAACATTCAAGATGTTGTTGATAAGATTGAGCCTTTTGAGCTTGCTCGCGATGTTCTTTTACCTGCATTTGATATACCAAATGCGTTTAAAGATGAAATGGATAAAGAGGATGGTGGTAAACGAGGAGAAAATGCTTACCTAAAACATCTTACATTCGAAGGCGCAAAAAAGCGTTATGGAGACATTACTCCAGAAATAAAAGAGCGTCTCGATTTTGAGCTGAGTGTTATTGAAAACACTGGTTATCCGGGTTACTTCTTGATTGTTGAAGATTTTATTCGTGAAGCACGAAACATGGATGTTTCGGTTGGTCCAGGTCGTGGATCTGCTGCTGGTTCTGTAGTTGCTTATTGCTTATGGATTACTAATATTGACCCCATTAAGTACGATTTACTTTTTGAGCGTTTTCTTAATCCAGATCGTGTGAGTATGCCTGATATTGATATCGATTTTGATGATGAAGGTCGTGGGCGTGTCATGCAATATGTAATTGATAAATACGGAGCCAATCAAGTGGCACAGATAATCACCTATGGTACAATGGCCGCTAAGTCTTCGATTAGGGATACAGCGCGTGTTTTGGACTTACCATTAAATGAAGCAGATCATATTGCAAAGTTGATTCCTAATATGTCCAAGCTTGGAAAAATATTTGGGAAAAGTGAAAAAGAGTTAGCCCAAAAATTTAGACAGGAAGAATTAGAAAAAGTAAATCAGTTGCTTAATATTTCTGATGGAGAAGATTTACAAGCCGAAACTGTAAATCAAGCTCGAGTATTAGAGGGCTCTGTAAGAAATACTGGTATTCATGCCTGTGGTGTGATTATTACACCAGGAGATATTACAAATTATGTGCCTATAGCAACAGCTAAGGATTCTGATTTATATGTGACGCAGTTTGATAACTCTGTCGTTGAAAGCGCAGGGTTGTTGAAGATGGATTTCTTGGGTTTAAAGACACTTACCTTAATAAAAGATACCGTTAAGATTGTAAAGGCAAAGCATGGTATTGCGTTAGATCCAGAAAATTTTCCACTAGATGATGAAGAAACATATGCATTGTTTCAGCGCGGAGAAACCGTTGGGATTTTTCAGTACGAATCACCTGGAATGCAAAAACACATGAAGCATCTAAAACCTACCGTTTTTGATGATCTTATTGCTATGAATGCGCTTTACCGTCCAGGGCCTATGGAATACATTCCGAGCTTTATTAATCGTAAGCACGGTAAAGAAGATATTGTTTACGATTTACCAGAAATGGAAGAATACCTTAAGGAAACCTATGGTATTACGGTTTATCAGGAGCAAGTGATGTTATTGTCTCAGAAGCTTGCAGATTTTACCAAAGGTGAAGCCGATGTGCTTAGAAAAGCAATGGGTAAAAAGCAGAAAGCGGTTCTTGACAAAATGAAGCCTAAGTTTATAGAGCAAGCTGCAGCTAAAGGTATGGATAAAGAAAAGCTTGAGAAGATTTGGAAAGATTGGGAAGCTTTTGCGAGTTATGCTTTTAATAAATCACATTCAACATGTTATGCTTGGATTGCCTACCAAACGGCCTATTTAAAAGCCCATTATCCTGCAGAATATATGGCAGCTGTACTGTCTAATAACATGAATGATATTAAATCGGTGACATTCTTTATGGAAGAGTGTATGCGAATGCGCTTACCGGTTTTAGGTCCAGATGTAAATGAGAGTTATTACAAGTTTTCAGTAAATAAAGATAACGCCGTGCGTTTTGGAATGGGAGCTATTAAAGGCGTTGGTCATGGTGCTGTAAAAACCATAGTCGAAAATCGAAAAAAGGATGGAAACTACACGTCTATTTTCGATTTAGCCAAACGTATAGATTTAAGAGCAGCTAATAAAAAATCGTTTGAAGGCCTTGCTAATGCTGGTGGATTTGACTGTTTTGCTAATACTCATCGTGCACAATATTTTGCGCATGAAGGTGATAATATTACGTTTTTAGAGAAAGCAATTCGTTATGGTGCTAGGCATCAAGAAAACGAAAATTCAGCGCAGGTAAGTTTGTTTGGAGATTCGAGCGAAGTACAAATTGCAGAACCTCAAGTGCCACCATGTGAAGATTGGGGTACTATGGAAAAGCTTTCACGCGAAAAGGAAGTTGTGGGGATTTATATTTCTGGCCATCCATTGGATGATTTTAAAATTGAAATGAAAACCTTTTGCAATGGCACCATTTCGGTTTTCAATGATTTAGAAGCTATCATTAATAGAGAAGTAACTTTTGGAGGTGTTGTAACAGATGTGCAACATCGCGTTAGTAAACAAGGTAAAGGTTGGGCTGCATTTACTATAGAAGATTACACCGATAGTTTTGAGTTTAGAATCTTTGGAGAGGACTACTTAAAATTTAGACATTTCTTGGTGCAGAATTCTTTTGTTTATGTGAGAGCATATATAAAAGAAGGTTGGACTAATCGTGAAACAGGTAAAAAAGGAGAGCCTAGAATTCAGTTTAATAATTTCCAATTACTGCATGACGTGATGGATGCTTATGCTAAGAAACTATCCGTTCAATTGCAGATTGAAGATATTGAGAAAGATAAAATTGAAGATCTTGAAGATTTATTTAAGTTGCATAAAGGCAACCATGCCTTAAATTTTGTGGTTTATGATAATAGCGAAAAACTTAAGCTACAAATGCTTAGCAGAAAACAAAAGGTCAAAATATCACAAGAGCTACTGCATGAGTTACAAGAATTGGATGTAATGTATAAATTGAATTAGCACTAAGCTTTTTTAGTAGTGTTTAAATAATCGTCTAATTTATCTAAAGAATCATCCCAGTATTGTGAGTAAAATGCCATCCACTTATTTACTTCTTTAAGTGGTTTTGGATCGGCAAAACAAAAACGATTACGACCGTCTTCGGTAATTTTTACCAAACCGGCATCATTAAGTATTTTAATATGTTTAGTTACGCCTTGGCGACTCATATCAAATTGTGTTGAAATTTGAGTAATTGAAAGTGCAGAAGTTGTAAGGACTAAGGCGTGAAAAATTTCACGCCGTGTAGGGTCTGCAATAGCCTTAAATAGCATGTTTATGTTACTCTGCATTGACCATCTCTTTTAAGTAGCTCGATAAGCCATTAATGCAATTATCCCAACCACCATTAAAACTATTGAACATTTCTATAGCGGTTTCTCCAGCATAATTTTCAATTCCCGAGTGTTCGAGGTATAGTTTTGTAGATGCCCCTAAATTTTCAAGTTTCCAGGTTACAGTAGTTGTTGCCGGTGTATCCTTAACAATCCATGTGTATACTAATTTGTATGGATTAGCTTCTAGAACTTCACCAATAATAGGAGAGCAGTTTTCGCCAGTAGACTTAAAGGTGTACTTATAACCAGCTTCAGCTTTAAAATCAGCTTGTAGAAACCATGTTGAAATTTCTTCAGCTTTTGTAATGGCATTCCATATCTGATCTATGGGATGATTAAAAACTTTTTCTTTTGTGATTGTTTTAGTCATGATATTCGTTTTTTGATTAATACGCAACTTTATGGTTGCTAATTTACGTAAATAATTTTAATACGCAACTTTTTAGTTGCATTAATTGTATTGACCCGCGCAAGGGATTGAACTATTTGTTTGAGCTCCTCGAAGAGAGCGAGTAGTGATAGCCCGGTTTGTGCACCAACAAAAAGGATATATATTTAGCCAATGGCTACATAGTCAAATCGAATACTATGGCTGTAAGGTTTGGTGCTTTTTTTGACTAATATTGCATAATTAACAGAAGTAAAATTCGATTAAATAAATATATCATGGCATTAGAAATAACAGATGCAAATTTTGAAGAAACAGTATTAAAAAGCGATAAACCAGTAATGGTTGATTTCTGGGCAGCTTGGTGTGGACCATGTCGTATGGTAGGACCAATCATCGATGAAATCAGTAATGAATACGACGGTAAAGCTGTTGTAGGTAAAGTAGACGTTGATGCAAACCAGGAGTTTGCTGCTAAATACGGTGTAAGAAATATACCTACAGTATTAGTTTTCCAAAATGGTGAAGTTGTAGGTCGTCAAGTAGGTGTTGCTCCAAAAAACACTTATGCTGAGGCTTTAGATTCGCTTTTATAAGATACATTCTAAAAGAAAAGATAAAAGGTTTGTCAAAATGGCAAACCTTTTTTAGTTTCGGTAATTCATGGATTTACAGTTAGAATTAAATAAAGCAGGTGGATTTAAAAACCTAGACCTATTGGCAAAACAAGTGGTCGAAGGTTTTATTGCCGGAATGCATAAAAGTCCTTTCCATGGATTTTCGGCAGAATTTGCTGAGCATAAAATTTATAATCAAGGAGAAAGTACTAAACATATTGATTGGAAATTATATGCCAAAACGGACCGTTTGTACACCAAGCGTTACGATGAAGAAACTAATTTAAGATGTCATCTTATCCTAGATAATAGTGCATCAATGCATTACCCAGAGTTGGCAAAGATGACCATTGGTGACCTCAATAAAATTGCGTTTTCTGCATTGGCTTGCGCCAGTTTAATGCATATTCTTAAAAAGCAGCGCGATGCTGTTGGGTTAAGTATTTATAGTGATACTTATGATTTTTATGCTCCTGAAAAAGGTAGTGAGCGTCATCATCATATGCTTCTTAGTAAGTTGAGTGAATCCGTATTATCTAAGAAAGAAAGTGATACTACCGAAACATATAAGTATCTGCACCAAATAGCGGAGAAAATACATCGCAGGTCGCTTATTTTTGTGTTTACTGATATGTTTCAGACTTCTGAAAATGATGAGAAACTTTTTGAAGCTTTAAGGCACTTAAAGCATAATAAACACGAAGTTGTCTTGTTTCATGTGTTTGATAAATCTAAGGAGTTAACCTTTGGTTTTGATAATCGTCCAAAGCGCTTTATAGATGTTGAAACAGGTGATTTTATCGATTTATATGCGGATAATATCAAAGAGAATTACAACAAAGCTGTAAAGCAATATTTTGAGGATATACGACTAAAATGTGGGCAATATAGAATTAAGTATGTAGAAGCAGATATCAATGCTGGATTTAATTCTATATTGACCACTTACATGATAGAACGTCAAAAATTCACCTAACAAATATTTTTTGGTTATTTGTTTGCCAAATTAAAAATGCAATGTATATTTGCCCTCGCAATAATGCAACGGTCTGGTAGTTCAGTTGGTTAGAATATCTGCCTGTCACGCAGGGGGTCGCGGGTTCGAGTCCCGTCCAGACCGCAAAAAATTGCTAAAGGCCTCTCAGAAATGAGAGGTTTTTTTGTTTTAATGCTTATTAAAGAAAGAATCTTATATAAAAGTTATCTAGGCTATTTTTTGATTATGTTCTTCAGTTTAAATCTATTCTTGGATGAAAATATTATTATAATGAAACAGAGAAATACTATAGTTCTGTTAATCTCTAATGGCATGATTTAGAACACGCTTCAAATAAAGTGTTGTGCAAGTATAACTTAAATTGTGTCTTAGTGTTTATGTAGAGATAATTCAGATACTAAATGTTAATTTAACTCATAGCACTTATCATTTAGAAGCTTCAAATCTATCAATTGTTACGGGTTATTTTTTATGATTTATATCATATTTAATAAGCTGATTCTTAGATATTTTTAGTATGTGAAAACTATACTTTTACTTACCGATTTTTCTGAGAATTCGATTAATGCTATTCGATATTCACTGCAACTATTTGAAGACGATTTATGTAATTTTTTCGTAATGCATGTACATAGTTCATCAAATTATATTTCTGATGATTTGATGCATACTAGTAATAAAAGCATACATCATGCTCTGATAGACAAGTATAAACATAGAATAGTAAAACTTATCGTAAAACTCAAAAATGAATTTAAAAACGACAAGTTTAATTACCAAATATTAGTTGACTATGATTCATTAACAGATGCTGTAAACCAAGTTATTCAATCTAAAAATATTGATTTAGTTGTTATGGGAACAAATGGGGTTACCGGAGCTAAAGAAGTTATTTTTGGCAGCAATACAATTAATGTAATACGCAAGGTTGACTACCCAACATTGGTTGTTCCAGAAGGATTCTCTTATACAAGACCAGAAGAAGTACTCTTACCATTGGACTCTGCAGACTCAATTAGTGAAAGCGCATTTATAGATATTCTAAAATTTATTCAACAGTTTGGCAAAAAAATACACTTACTTAGGGTGAAGCACACTAATGAAACCTCCAAAGAAGCTAAAAAATATAAAGACCACATTAGTTATTTCTTAAAAGATATAGATTACGAGTATCACTCTATAAAACATGTGCCTATTCATCATGCAGTTAGTTGTTATACTCAGACTCACAACATTAATTTCACAGCATTAATAGTTGAAAAAGAAAGTCTATTCGAACGCTTTTTCGCTAATTCTAAAACATCAAAAATTAGTAATAGACTAAAAACACCTTTACTAGTTTTTCATTCATAATATTAAATCATGAATTTAACAATTGCTCATGACAAAAACTTATCTCAATTCATCAAAAAGCTGGCTAAATAAATATCAAAAGTATTTGGGAGAGTTTGTTTACGGAGGCATTGATGGCGCAGTGACCACATTCGCAGTCGTTTCTGGTGCTGTCGGAGCTGGATTAAATAATAAAGTAATTATTATACTGGGATTTGCAAATTTATTGGCAGATGGTTTTGCCATGTCTATCGGTGCATATCTTTCTATAAAATCAACGAAAGACAATTACAACAAACATAGAGCAATAGCACGTTTTGGAATAGAAAACAACCCAGAGAGAAAAAAAGAAAAAGTTAAACAGATTTATCAGAACAAAGGGTTTGAAGGAGAGCTTTTGCAAAAAGTTGTGAATACGATTACTGAAGACAGAGATAGTTGGGTTGATGTAATAATGAAAGATGGCTTAATGCTGGCAAAAGAAACCAAATCTTCTTTAATGACAGGCTTCGTTACCTATATTTCATTTATCCTTATAGGGCTTATTCCGTTAGTTATTTATGTGTGGGATTATATTGTAGCTTTTCCAGGGAATTTGTTTTTATGGACAGGTATTCTTACTTCAATTGGGTTTATTTTCATTGGTCTTTTAAAGACTTATGTTACTCAGACAAGCAAGATAAAAGGGATTTTAGAAACATTATTATTAGGAATACTTGCGGCTGGTGTATCGTATTACGTTGGTGATTTACTTGAAAAAATTATTACCATATAATTACATACCCTTTTTAGAAATTAATGCTTCCTTTTCTAATGATTTTAATACTTTTTTGACGTAATTAACAATAGTTCTTTGAGTATTTTTAGGGTCAATAATGTGATAATTACCAGACCAAACAAGTGTCTTACCTGATTCTGCACAAAGACTATACAAAGAACTCTCAATTTCAAAAATTTGAAATTTTCTTTGTTGATAGTTTTGACGCGTATTTATATTAGGATAGGATAGATATAGCACCAAAAGTTTTGGTAATCTGTAGTTAAGTTTTGGCGGGATTCCGTTGTAAAATGTATTATTATTTATGTCTTTTACTAATGAAACTAAGACCGTATCATATCCTGCTTTTGTAAGTGTATTTAATTGGCTTTCTATCTCTTGTTGGGTATAGGTAGAGTCATTAAATGACTTCTCAAATACTACATTGCTTTTCAGAGCATTTATTTGCCGTTTGTTTAGTTCATTTTTTAACGCTCGTTCAAAAGTATTTCGGACTTCAGCGTTAGAAGTTACACCAATAACCAATATTTTTTTAGGCTTAAAACCAGTGAATTCTGGATTTTTCCAGCTGCTTGTAAGTTTTGTTGAAGAACAACTCGAAAGTAAAAACAAGGTTAATATAATCGTAGCCGTTCTCATCTTGTAGATTATTGGTTAATTATGGTGTTATCGGGTTTCTCTCTAGCAACAATTTTTGGTTCTATGAGTTGACGCTCTTCTAAAACAGCTATTACAGTATTAACATATTCGCTGATTGTTTTCTCTATGTTTACAGGGTCTACGACATCAATATACCCTTTCCAAATAAGTTCTCTGTCTTTGGTTGGACAAATGCAGTACATGGAAGTTTCAGCATGATAAACAGTGTATTCATTATAATAATCAGGATTGTAATAAATGTCTTGATACATCAAAAACTCATCCTTGAATTTTCTATATGTTTCATCAAAACCATCATATGCCTTTTTGTATTCGATTTTGTCTTCTACTCCTACCACCTTAGTAAATAAAATGGTATCAAAACCGTCATCAATTAGACTATTCTCTATAGTTTTTAGTTCTTCATCAGTCATTTTTTCAGTTGTTAACTCTGGAGCGAAACGTTCTAAACTCATAATAGTCTCTGCGCCTCGGTATTCTAACTCAGTATTTAAAAGGTTTTCAAAATGTTCTCTTGCTTCTATATCAGAAGTCATCCCTACAACTAAAACTTTCGTTGGCGCGTAAGTGGTTATATCTGGGTTTTTCCAGTCTTCAACGAGCCGTGCTGTGCCGCAACCAAGCAGCATAAATAGAAGGGCTAATAATGATAAACGTTTCATAATTAAAAGGGTGTTTTAGTGTCCAATAAACGTCTTTGTTTTTCTTGTTTTTTGATGTCTTTTACAATGCCAAACAATTGCTTTTTAAGGCATTGGTAGTGTTTTTTGAACTCATTAATTTTATTGATAAGTGTTCTGTGTTCTTTTTTATAAACTTCTTCTTCATTTGGTTGGTCGACATCATCAACCATAATTCCAAGCGCGTTTTCGTGCTGTTTAACCAGATCTATTAATTGAATTGTTTGTCGTTGAGATGTGTTAACGGCATCAATAACTTGGGTATTATGCGAGAATTTCTCTGGATCAATCAATTGCAATGTGTGTGATTTTATAAGATGTTCAAAAAACAGATGTTCATCTTTTATAAACTCTAATTCTGACAACCATAGTTGAGAACCTTTGTGCATTTCTTCTGCACTTAACCATTCTATATATTTGGCTTGTATTGTTTCCATAATTAACTATTTAAATTAAAAAGCAGGAAGTAACTTTGAATACTTCCTGCTTTTTTATTAAAGCACTTCGATTACTTTTTTAGGTTGTTCTTTAGCTTCTTCTTTCTTTTTAAGATTAAGCTTTAAAATACCATTCTTGTAAGTTGCTTTTACATCTTGGTCTGTGTTTACGGATTTGGGCAAACTTAAGGACCTTTTAAAAGAACTGTAACTAAACTCTTTACGTGTGTAGTCGTCGTCCTTGTCTTCAGATTTTTTCTTCTTTTCACCACAAACATTAAGTACATTTTCGTCAATAGTGACTTTAAAGTCTTCTTTAGAAAAACCTGGTGCTGCAAACTCAATTTCAAAATCGTTTTCATGCTCTTTTACATTCATTGCGGGCATTAAACTATCTTCTTCAAAAAAGTCTGAGTTAAAGAAATCATTAGTATTGAAAAAGTCTTTTAAGCTGTTACTTGACCATGACGGAAACAACCTATCTCTGTTGTTAAATTTAATAAGTGACATAGCATATAGTTTTAGTGTTTTTAATTTTTCCTTTTACTAAATTATATATGATATGTGAGTTTTAAAATGATATATGTCAGCTTAATAAGAATGCGGTTATAAACGCTGAAAAACCTTACCTGATATATAAAAACCGTCAAAATATTAATGACTTTGACGGTCTTAACCTAACTAATAACACATTGAATTTTAAGCCGACCTAAAAAAGTCTCTCACCCAAGCTTTTATTTGGTTATCGGTCATGCTATCTACTTTTTTTACATCCTTTACCTTAGCGCCTAAATCTTTGAAATTGTCTTTTAACTCTTTGTTGAGCTTTTCATTCATTTCAGCTGGGCCAAAAATTACAAGCGCGTCTGTGTCGTTGACCTTGGACACTATAGTTTTAAAGTATGCTTTTATTTGATTTTTTTCTCGTTCAAGATATTTTTTGTCTTGTACAACATCTTGCGGACCACCTTTAAATCTAGTGCCTGATCCACCATGTATATGAAAATGCTCTATGTTGGATGGCACTTGCTCTAAAGATTCGTTTTCATGTTCTATAGTCACAATAATTGCTTTGTCTTTATCTAACCAAATTCCTGTTTTTTTCATGGCAATTGTTTTTTTAGTTTCTTAAATCGTGAAGTGTTAATATGGGAACATTTACATGAAACGTGATATTCTTAACCATTGGGTTTGTAAGGATACTCCCGAAGAATTCATGCTTTTTGTTAATAAACGCCAACATGCCACTTTTTCTACTCTGTATAAAAATACTAACAGCCGTTTCAATAGAGGCATATGATAGATTGTGAATTTCATAATTAATATCTTCAAATATTTCCTCAAGTAACTCTCGGCTTTCTTGCTGTTTTTTACTTAGTTCCTTGTTTTGTGACACATGAAGCACGGCTATTGTAGCACTACATTTTTTAGCAATATTGATTAGGTAGCTTAACTCTCTTTTTTTGTAATGTGTTTTGTAACCCGTCGGAAACACAATCTCTTTTGGCATTGCTAAATCTGCATTTTGCGGAATCACCATGACGGGACAATTACGAACCTTTTCCATAACATATATAGCTGTGCTTCCAAAAGCGGCTTCTGAAGAAGATGTTTCTCCTTTAGTCCCCATGACTATCATCTCTATATCTTTCTGCTCTACTAAGTTTTTAATGGCTTCTATCGGGTTATTAAATACAGAGATAGTTTTAAAACTGTGTTTTGGGTCGCTTTTGTCATTTAATATGAGCTCTTGTAGTGTTTCATTTAAACCCTCTTCGGAATTCTTTTTTTTAGTTTCATACAAACCACTACCGGGTTCAAGATTCATAAGGCTTTCCATGATATTCCCAGTAGCAGAAAACACATTAAGAATATAAAAATCACAAACCTCATCCTTATATAACTCTACGGCATAATTAATAGCATGCCATGCATTCTCTGAGAAATCTGTAGGTAATAAAATCTTTCGTTTCATAATCTTTAATTTATATCATTCCGAGCCAGGAATTACCAGAAATGGAACAGTAGGATGAAAGCCAATTTTCTTTAAAACTGGTTCCTTTATAATGTTTTCTATAAAACTATGTTTGTAATTAATTATAGCAAGGATATTGATGCCGAGCTCTTCAATAAATTCATTTATTGCCTGCGATTTTTTAGCATAATCTGGCATCCAGTGAAAGGTATGCGGGTAATCTTCCAAGTAGGCTTTTAGCATGGAGAAGTTATAGTTCTGAATATCAGAAAGGTTGTTTTCCTCATTGATGTGAAGAATTTTAATTTTAGAATTGTGCAACTCTGCCAATCGTTTTAGAGAGATTAGCTCTTCGCCATAAAAACGGTTAAAATCAGTTGGGAACACAATTTGTTTTGGTGTTTCAAAATCATACTCATCTGGCACCACTAAAACAGGACACTCTTTTATTTTCTTAAAGACATTAACCGTGTTGCTTCCAAATAATATTTCTTTAGCTTTTGTAGCACCTTTTGTTCCCATAACCACTAAGTCTATATTAAACTGAGCGATTGTTCTTTTTATTGAATCATGCAAATCTTCACTACTCAATATTGTTTCAAAATTATGACTGGCGTTAGTATTGGCCTTTTCTGCCATTTCCTTAAGTTCTGCCAGGTCTCTTTTAGCGTTTTCTGTCATAACCCGTAACAACCGATTGGTTATGTTAGACATGGCAGATGCTTTGATTTTTGATGAATGTAAAAAGTAAAATGTGCACTCTTCGTCCGCATATAGCTTTAGAGCATAAACTGCTGCAGACCATGCATTATCCGAAAAATCTGTAGGTAATAATATATTTTTTGCCATGACGTAAGTTTTAATAAGCTTGTATAAAACTAGTATCCACATTTTACTATAACTATGATATTCGTCATATGATATCATTAGGTCTGAAGCTATCTTTATTAAAGAATTTAATCCTTAAAATCATGAAAAAAAGAACACCTATTTCGGCTATAATGACCAAAGACGTTATTACTCTAAACCGTACGGATAGTCTTGAAACAGCAGAGGCTTTGTTCAAAAAACATAATATCCGTCATATACCTGTTGTTTCGGGAAATAAAATTATCGGTATGTTAAGTCATACAGATTTATTACGAATTAGTTTTGCAGATGCTATCTATGACGACGAAGAATATGTCGATGCAGTTGTGTACAATATGTTTACCATAGATCAGGTTATGGCTAAAAACTTAGTAAGCGTAAATACAAGCACCACGATTAAAGAAGTTGCAGAATTATTGGCAGAAAAAGAATTTCATGCGTTACCTGTAGTCGATAAAAATACCCTAATGGGTATTGTAACCACGACAGATTTAATACAATATTTATTGAAGCAATTCTAGAATAAAATCAACTTAAATAGGAAAATAGAACTCATCAAAATAAGGCGTTTTGATGGGTTTTGTATTTAGATTCGTATAGCTATAATGTTAAAATTCAGATGGTATTACTAAAAAGGGAACATTGAGATGAAACCCTATTTGCTTAATGTTAGACTTGAAGAAAATATCCTCTACGAATGAGTGTTTATTATGAAGCATTACCAGTAAGTTGATTTTCAGTTTTATTTGAAAATCATTTATAGCTTCTTGTACTTTTTTGTTTTTTACATCATGAAACAAATGTGTAATCGACTTAAAATAAGTTACTAATTTTCGTTTGTTTTCCTCTTGAAATTCAGAACGACTATTATCGTATACGACATTTAAGAAATGCACTCTTGCACCATAATCATCTGCAATATCGAGAATAGATTCAAGGTGTTTATCTTGAAATTCGATGTGATAATCTGAAGGAAACAAAATTTCATGCGGTGCCTCAAAAGTAAAATTACTTGGTATGGCCAGGACAGGACATTTTGCCTTTTTTATTACATGCACAGTATTTGAGCCAAAGAGTACTTCTTTTAATCCAGTAGCACCTTTTGTGCCCATGACTATTATATCGATAGCGTTATTTCTATAGAGTTCGTCTATTTCCGCAACTAAAGTGTTAAAAGAGGAAAGTTGCACAAATGTATGTTTTGGATTATTAAACTCTGTTGTTATTTTTTGTTGGAGGTTCTCCAATTTTTTTTTGGACGTTTGTTTAACGGCATCCAAGACCTGAAGCGGAACACTACTAGACTGTAAGTGCTCAACTTGATATATCATTGGTGTATATGTATTGAGCAAAGTAAAGCAGCATGTTTTATTTTTAAATAGTTCTAATGCATACGTTATGGCATTCCAAGCATTATCTGAAAAGTCTGTTGGTAAAAGTATTTTCTTCATAATATTATATTATTAATAGCGTCTTATATTTTGTAATGCTAAAAACGGAATGTCTAAGTAGAGACTCATTTCGTCAATTGTAGATTGAAATAATATGCTTTCTAAAAACGAATGCCTTGTATTTACCATCACCAACATATCGACGTTGTTTTCTTTTATATAAGTGTAAATTGCGTTAGTTATTTTTTTGTCATATACGGTTTTAAAATTCAAATGATTTTTACCTAAAGTTTCACGGATAAAACTCTGATTATCGATTTGACGCAATGAAAGTTTGGTTGATTTAGAAATGTAAAGCACATCAATACTAGCCCTATATGGTGAAGCTAGTTCACATAACAGTTTTAATTCTCGTCGTTTGTATGGTATTAAATAATTAGTAGGGAAAAGAATACACCTAGGTTGAATATGACTGTAGTTTTCAGGAATAGATAATACTGGGCATTGCACATATTTTAATACTTGAAGTGTGTGACTTCCAAAGGTTATTTTACTATTATTGGTTTTACCCTTAGTGCCCATAACAATAATGTCAATATTTTCTTTATCTACAATTTTGTTGGCTTCGTCAACAAGCATGTTATTAGCTGAAATAATATGATACTTATGCCTAGGATTGGGAGAAATCTTCTTAATATCCGTAAATACTTGATTTAGTTGACTTTCAGATTTTTCACTTATTATTTTAGTGACTTTTGGCATATTCTCTTTAGACAATAAGTTTTTGTCTGTATAGATATCGTCCATATAGGCATGCATTATAAAGAACTCACTTATGTCGTATTTAAACAATTCAACAGCATACTTAAGCGCGTTCATTGCGTTATCTGAAAAATCAGTAGTGATTAATATTTTTCTCATGTCTAACTAAATAAAAGAGGCCTAAAATTAGGGTTATCTACAAAGAGAAACTATGATATAAATCAGTTGGAAAACAGAGCAATAGCTGGGTTTAAGCAATAAAAATAGGAGCTTAAACAAAAAAACGGGAAGTGATTAACTTCCCGTTTTCTAAGAAATTGAGTTGCTATAATTAAAATCAACTCAACATCTTAATTCCCCTTAAAAACTTTATCTGCTAAACATAAAGTTGTATTAAAGAAACAGGAAGCCGAAACTTCCTGTTTCTGGTTTAGAGTTTAATAACATTATCTACTTTCTCAATCTAAAAATAACCCTACGCATAAAGCTACCCAACCGTGATAAATAAACAATAGTTTTACACTCTGATTATAACCTATAAAGTCTTACGATTTATAGGTCTTTGCTTTTATTTCAATGAACGCTTCTGAATAGTAAGACTAATGTACATAAGTAATATGAGAGAGAGAATGATATATATCAGGTTTAAGAAGAAAATGCATTTTACTCATGCAATACCAGAAAAGGAACTTTTGTATGATAACTAATTTTCTCTACTCTAGAGTGGAATAAAATCTGTTGAAAGTAGTTAAGATTTTTAGCAATCATAGCAATAATATCAACGTCTCTACTTTCTACAAAACATTGCACAGCATCTTCTACTTTTTTATTAGTTAAAAAATGAAAACTACGCTCAGAAGCATCAAAAAAATCATCTAAAAGGTCTTTGTTAGATTGTTGTTCTGTATTTAATTGCTCACCATTTTTATTGATGTGTAATAGTCGCAGGGCAGCTTCCGTTTTTTCTAAAATATCAGACATGGGCTGTAATACTGATATATCATAATTTAATGCATAATCTGTAGGAAACGCCATCTCTTTTAATGGCTTAAATTTTGCATGTTCTGGTACAACTAATGTTGTGCACTTAACCTTGGTAATTATATCACCTGTATTACTACCAATGATGTACTCTTTAAGCCCAGAAGCACCTTTAGTACCCATAACAATAAGGTCTACGCTCTTTTGCCTAACGTAATTACGAATAGATTCTACAAAGAAATTATAGTCAGTAATCGTGTAGAATTTATGATTATCGTTATTAGGAAACTCCTTTGAAATCCGCTTTAAAGTTCTCTTTAATCGTCTTTTTGAAGATTCTGTGTAAGCTTCTTCTATTGATTTATGCACATCTAAATAAAGGCTTTCGTTGTCTATGATATTTTTCATGCGATTAACATGTAACACGTAAAATGTACATTTATAATCCTCTAAAAAGTTGATGGCGTAAGCTATCGCGTTCCATGAGTTTTCGGAAAAATCTGTCGGCAATAAAATAGTCTTCATTTAAATCCCTCTTTATTAAAAACAAATCTAAACGGAAGGATTTTTTCAAAATATGATATCTATCATAATTTGAACATTCTTAAAATAGACTAATAAATATCCTGAAGTTTCTTAAGGTCTAAAATCTTAATATTTCTGCCTTCAATCTCAATAACGCCGTCTTTTTTTAGATTAGACATAGCCCGTATTAGGGTTTCTGTAGCTATACCAGCAACACTAGCCAAGTCGTTACGGGATATTTTTATAGGTTCTTCGGGCTTACGATTTAACTTCTCGGCAAATTTTAAAATTGTATCTGCTGTTTTTTTATGAACAGAACTATATGCCATTTGAAGTAGTTGATTTTTAACACCAGACAAGTCGTCTGTTAGCATGCTAATAATGTCTAATGTTACTTTATGATTTTGGTTTAAAACAGTTTTAAGCTCGCTTTTAGATAAACCTACCAATTTAGTGTTTTCAAGCGCTTTAGCGGTTTCTTGATATGGAATATTCTGTGTGAATGATGTATAGCCGAACAGGTCATCTTCTTTATGCAATGCGGTCGTTAATTCTTTACCTTGCTCGTCTAGCTTATAGCATTTTACAAGTCCAGACACTATAAGATATATAAAGTTAGAGTTAAGCCCTTCGTGATAAATAATATCATTTTTCTTATAATCAAAGGCACTGCCATTATCGTCAAAGAAGTTTTTTAAATCATTAAGATTTCTTAATTCGTTTCCGTTCTCGACTTCTTTTATGGTTTTTGAATGGTCTTCTCGTTGATCTTTAAGGATAGCTGCTTTAGCAATTCTGCTTTCTATAGCACTAATAAGCTCATCTTCAGTAAAAGGTTTGGTGATATAGTCGTCAGCACCAAGATCCATGCCTTTACGCACATCTTGGCGTTCGGTTTTTGCAGAAAGAAAGATAAATGGGATGAATTTTGTAGTCTCATTTTTAGATAAGCTTTCTAGCACACCATAGCCATCTAACTCAGGCATCATGATGTCGCTTATTATAATATCTGGCAAAACTGACTTTGCTTTTTCTACACCTATTTTTCCATTTGGTGCTGCAATAATATCATATCCGGAAAGCTCTAAAAGTTCGGCGGTGTTTTCTCTTAAAATCGCATCATCTTCAATTAGTAGTACTTTTTTCATTGTTCAGCACGGTTAGGGATTTCAATTGTAAAGATAGTTTCTTTCTCTGGTTCGCTTTCAAAATAAATCCGTCCTTTTAAATTTTCAAGATGATCTTTAACAATATTTAACCCAATTCCTGTGCCCTGAGTAAGCAATGCATTTTCCGCTCTAAAATAACGGTTAAATATATTTTTCTGGTCCTTTTTTGGGATACCAATACCGTTGTCTTTAACCTTAAACTGTGTTATGTTTTTGTTTTGAGAAATAGAAATATCAATTACGGTATTTTCAGATGAGTATTTAATAGCATTGTGCACAAGGTTAGAAAGAGCCAATTCCACTATTTTTTCATCCTGATATAAGGATATATTATCTATATCTTCAGGGTAATTAATTCGTTGCCCATCTTTGAGAAGCATATTAGCATTGTATACCACTTCATTCACCACTTTACTAAGTTTAAACATTGTGGGCTTGTACAAGACTTTTCCTTTTTCGAGTTTTTCTACTGATAAAAAATCATTAAGAATATTATTGAGATAATGCACTTTATTAGAAATGGTTTTAATGTGCTTATCTCTTTTTTCTTGTTGTTCTGTTAACTTATACTTGCTTAACAGCATTGTTGAGGTCAAAATACCACTTAAAGGTGTTTTAAACTCATGAGAAACCATAGATAGAAACTTAGTTTTAAGCTCATTGAGCTCTTTTTCTTTTTTTAAGGCTTCTTTAGCGTCTTCTTCTGCTTCAAGACGTTTTTTATTTTCTTGTTTAAGCTCAGTTATTGTTTCACCCAATTCTTTGGTTCGGGCCTTAACCTTTTCTTCTAATTCGGAGTTTAATTCCTGGATTTTTTGTTCTTGAGCTTTTCTGATTGACACATCAATAACCAGAGCCATAACATAATTTTTACCATAGATAGAAAAGGGGTTTAAACCTGCCTCTACTGGGAAAGTACTACCGTCTTTGTGAGCACCAAAAATATCGCGCCCTTGACCCATTTGACGGCGCTCTTTTTTTTTCATAAAGCCGTCAAAATGTTTACCATGACCCGCATGATAATTTTGCGGAATGAGCACATTAAGAGACTGCTTTATAAGTTCGCCTTCTGCATACCCAAACATCGTATTGGCAGCCTCATTAGCCTCAACAATAATCTGCTTTTCGTCTACGATGATAACTCCCTCGGAAACTGAACCCAAAAGAACTTTAAAAATATCTTGATTTTGTTGAAACATGATCAGTGGTTTACCAAGATTAAAAGTACCTATAAATTTTAATTAACCTAATAATTTATTGAGATAACTGATTTATATCATGGCGAAAGAAATATTGGAGCTCTAGATTTACCATCTAAAGGATTTGCTATGAGTGAATATCTAAAATATAACATAAGTTTTTATCAAAATTTAGGTAAGCTGTTTTACGCCATCGCAGCGGCAGATAAAGTAGTTAAAGCCGAAGAGCTTACCAAATTGCAAGAGTTAATAGAGAATGATCTGTTAACAAGCCACATTGTAAATGCCGAGTCTAAAGCAGATGCCCAAAATGCAATCATAAATACGTTTGTATGGCTTGATAACGACAATGAATATAACGCTGAAGCTTGTTACAATAGCTTTGTGTCTTTTTTAGATGAGAACAGAGCGCTATTTAGTAATGAAATTAATTCCGTTATCATGAAGATAGCAGGCAAAATTTCCTCTAGTTTTTCTGGCCAGAATAAGTCGGAGTTGATTATGTTGGCTAAACTAAATCTTGAATTAAAAAAGCAACATGCAGATTAATAATACCCGAAATGTTTGGTTGGGTACTTTTAAATCAGGTGTCTACTAGATTTTGAATGCTTATTAAAACCCATTTATGAGTACACATATAGAAGCCAAAAAAGGAGACATAGCAGAGACCGTTTTATTACCTGGAGACCCCATGCGAGCTAAGTGGATTGCTGAAACATTTTTAGAACACCCAAAATGTTATAATGATGTCCGTGGGATGTTGGGCTATACAGGTTATTACAAAGGCAAGTGCGTTTCAGTGCAAGGTACTGGTATGGGTATACCATCGGCGCTTATTTATTGTCACGAACTTATTAATGACTATGGTGTGAAGAACTTAATTCGTGTTGGATCAGCAGGTTCATATCAAAAAGACATTAAACTCCGGGATATTGTTATTGCTATGGCAGCATCGTCAACTTCAGGTATAAATAATTCTCGCTTTATCAATGCCGATTATTCCCCGACGGCAAATTTTGAGTTGTTTATGAAAGCGGCTTTGTATGCCAAAACGCATAATATTCCTATCAAAGCTGGTAATGTATTATCAGCAGACGAATTTTATGAGGACGATTTCAATTCTTATAAAAAATGGGCAGAATTTGGTGTGCTTTGTGTTGAAATGGAAGCTGCAGGGCTATATACTATAGCGGCTAAGCATAATGTAAAGGCGCTGGCTATATTAACAATTTCGGACTCATTAGTAACATCAGAAAGAACGACCTCAGATGAACGCGAAAGCACATTTAATACAATGGTCGAAATTGCTCTGGGTACACTTTAAATAAATAATTAGAAGTCAATTCTTGTTTTAATGATTTTAGTCATGTTTTTTGATCATTCAACCGGGTATATTGGTTTCGTTAATTGCAGTAATAATGATTAAAAATCTCACAAAACAAGAAATTTCATACGTATTAAAAAGTCACTACATAGGTCATTTGGCATATACGTATTTAGGCAAACCATTTGTTGTGCCTATTACGTATTACTATGATGAAAAGAACACTACAATTATATGTTATTCTGGTGAAGGTCATAAAATCAACGCGCTAAGAAAAAATAATAATGTTGCGTTAGAAGTTTCAGAAATTAATTCAGTGAATAATTGGCGTTCGGTTTTAGTGCACGGGCAATACGAAGAGCTAAAAGGAAGTACGGCTAAAGCAGAACTTCATGGGTTTTCACTCGGAGTAAAAGACCTTATCATTAAAAACGAGCAAAGAGAACTCAATTTTATTAGTGAATTCTCGAGCAAGATTTACAAAGGCGAAATTCCAATTGTATTTAAGATTTTAATTGAAGATATAACCGGAAAGGAGCGCATTAGATAATAGTGAAACTCGATGTCTATTTGGTTAATTCGTTTTCAGTGTTATTTCCATTTTCCCAACAATCTAGATTATAAATAGTAGTGTTTGAGATATTGGTTAATGCTTCGTGAGTTAAAAACGCGTGATGACCAGTAATAAGTACATTAGTTATTGCATTGAGCTTCATTAACATATCGTCATTTGGGATTTTGTCTGAATGATCTTTAAAAAATAAACCTCTTTCATTTTCATATACATCTATACCTAAGGCACCAATCTTACCATTTATTAAACCTTTAATGACACCATCAGTATGTATTACAGCACCTCTTGCAGTGTTAATAATGATAACACCATCTTTCATTTGTGAAATTAAATCTTCGTTTATAAGGTGGTGCGTTTCTGAGTTAAGAGGAACATGAAGCGATATAATGTCTGACTGTTCGCAGAGCGAATTAAGTTCAACATACTCCAGACCGTAATTATCAATCAGCTCTTGATTTTGCATTTTATCATACCCGAACAACTTGCAACCATAACCATTCATGATTTTGGCCATAATAGCACCTATTTTACCGGTGCCTATAATTCCAACTGTTTTTTCATTTAAGTCAAAACCAATTAAGTTATTTAGATCAAAGTTGTATTGCTTTACCCGACGGTTAGATTCTATGAGTTTTCTGTTGAGTGCCATTAACATGCTTACGGCATGTTCGGCTATAGAGTAAGGCGAGTACGCTGGCACATTAGCCACTTTCATTCCTAATCTTGAAGCGGCCCTTAAATTTACATTGTCGTAACCTGCAGATCTGAGTGTAATATATTTTACACCAAAATCCTTGAGTTTTTCTATGGTCAGAAAACACGCCTCGTCTGCTGAAAATATAGACACTGCATCATAACCCACAGCCTTCATTGCTGTGTGTGTAGATAAAGAATCTTTGATAAATTTAAGTTTGTGTTTACCTCTATTAGCCACTTTTAAAAAAGGTACTTCGAAATCTTTAGAACTAAACACTAGTACTTTCATAAGAAAAAACCATTATTTTGATTACCCTAAGGTATCTGTACTTGCATTGAATTTCTATGATAATTATCATATTTTTCTTCTACCGAAAATGTCACAGGTACTAAGAAACGCATAAACAGTAGTTATTGTGCTTAAATAATTAATAGCTTAAATCAACTTTAACTCATAGCCATAAAGACGGAAATGAAATAATAAAAACAGTGCAATGTTTGTATATATCTGTGGCAGTTTCTAAATTTGCCACGTTGTGTTGTGCTCAGATGTATATCTGAGACAAGTAGACCTCCAAAATAATTTGGAGATTTATCAATGAAAGGCTTTCCTTTTTTTACTCAGTAAAAATCGGGATGCTTTTTTGTTTTGTAAAAAGCCGGTTCTATTTGAACTACATAGAACAATGGGCACTTTTATTCATACAATTGAGGTTCGGTAATTCCTTGCTCTGCTAAATATTTTTTATTCAATTCAAAATGCATTATCGTCATATCATTATAATATTCTTTAAAGCTAGGCATTGAATATGCTTTTCTTAAACTATCGACAACAGTAGAGTCAATTAATCCAAACCTTGGTATCGCTTGCCCTTTTTCATTATATGTTAATTGGCTACCAAAACGCTGAGGTCTATTTAAATTTACATTAATTCTATCTTCGAGCATCGCATAACGGTACTTATCTTTACTACCGTTTTCAATTTCCTTTTTTATAGCCTTTAGCATTTTTTTTTGAAAAGCAACATCATTGTCTGCATGTTGTATGGGTAGCCAAAAGTCTGATGCAGCATCTTCACCAATTTTTTTCTCACCCAAATAACCATATTTCATATATAAAGACTTAATCTTTTCTTGGTTTATAAGATCAACACTATCCTGTTGTAATTCAAAAATTTCCCAAGCCTTTTTATTGCCATATTTTTCCCTTAAATTCTCGGGAGGCATTCCTGCATATTCTTGATCAAGTGTTCTAATTGCGTTCAACTCCAATAATATCTGCACTTTATCTTGTTCAGAGATTTTTTTATTACTGTTACAGTTTACGAGAAGAATTCCAAATATTGATAATAATACTATTTTTTTCATAAATCAGTTAAAGATTTTTTATGGTAATATTTTTTAGAAAACAGTTGGGTCATCTTGAATAACACCTTCTATGCTCTCTATTTGATTAATGTATTTATCAGTTTTGGCTTCATCAAAATCAGCAAGGCTGTTGATGATGCCAATCTGAAATAAAATTGAAATTAATAATGATAGTGCCATAATTTTAGTTTTTATTGATTGTTATATGTTTCTTTATAAGGACATTTGTTTTTCACTAGCCTTTAGTATTATTTTTTTTGGTAAAAAAAAATAAAAACAGTCCTGTAAAAATTCCAGAGATTCCTATTATGATGTGTTTTTCAACTATTAAGTAAATACCACTTAAGACTGTTACGATAGCAAAGCCAAAAAAGAAATTACTCCAATATGTGTTTTTTGAAGTCATTGAAATTTATTTAATGCGTATTTACATTTAGTTATTATTAAAAGGTGTATTTTATGTTAGTACCGATTTCTAAAAAGGCACCTGGAGATCGACTATTATAGGTTGAAACAATTTTAAGACCATATTTCCACTTATTGTCCGTTAAGGTAGCGTTGACGCCCAGGTCATATCCAAAACCATTACCATCATTTAAGTTTAATTTATCATCAAAAGATATATATGAAAAACCTATTATTGATTCGATTCCATATTTTGATTTATGGGAATTGAGTCTATAATCTATATTGAAGCTGTATTTATTAATTCCATATTTATCATTAATTAAATCGCCTTCAATTGTCCCATTCAAATAACCAAGGTTAATACCTATGCGTTTTGACACTTGATAACCAAAACCACCTCCAAATCCGAACCCTACATCCGATTTTATTAATATTAAAGATGTATTTCCTTCTATATTAAATCTTGATATATTGGATTGTTCTTGTTGAGCAAATAAAGTAAGTGGGATTAATAGCAAGTAATAGAATAGATTGTTTGTAGTTTTTTTCATTATTGCGTTTTTTAATTTAGTTAAACAATTGCTTTGAGAATACTGAGAGTTTTTTAGAAAACAGTGGGGTCATCAATAATAATACCTTGAGTATTTTCTATATGGTTAATGTAATCGGCAGTTTTTGATTCATCGAAATCAGAAACACTGTTTATAATGCCTAGTTGTAATAAGATTGATAGTAATAATGATAGTGCCATGATTTTAGTTTTTAATTAATTGATAATATGTTTTCATTTATAGCTATAGTAAATCAATAAAGAAGTGCACTATAGCTTTGGGTAAAGCAATTGCAAATTCCAAGATAATTGCAAATACAGGTATTAATATAAAGCCCCAGATAGAGTGCTTATATTTTATAGTTTTATTATCCCAAATGGCCTTCCATATAGTGAGCATTTTGCCTTTGTAGTGTATCAATATTAATATGTCTAATAGGATATAGATAGATAGCCGCCATAAAAACGCATATGCGAATTGTGGAGACATAAAAGAAATATCAATTATTAAAATAGTTGCAACTATTGGAAGGAACATAAATGCTCCTAGTATTACCGTTCTGTTTATCATTAACAATAAAGCGCAGATTATTTGAGAAAGTCCTACAATGAATTTGAAAGGTTGATGATCAAATAAATACCATGAAATTCTAAACAAGGATAAGTCTTTGATAGGTGTATTTAGCTCAACTTCTTTTAATCCAAATTGACCACCTGTAAGCTTTGAATATCCATATTGAAAAAAGATATAGGCTAGCAAACATCTAATTACTAAAATAAAGTAATCCCAGCGTTTTGAGTTAATTATATTCTTTATATTAAGAACCATATGTGGTTATATTATCTCTATGAGACTAATTATTTTGTTAGTTATCAAAACTTTGAATTCTTCATATTGATATATGATTTTGTAAACGTCCTTAGCAAGAGATAGTATACAGGTTATACTCGCTAAATAAATTTTAAAAAACATATGTTTATGCATCATGTAACTTGACAAATAAATTCAGTTTTTGTAAATCTTCTTAATAAAGAATGTGTGGTTTGTGTTTATTTTCATGACATATATTGAGGTTTCTAACTTGCTTAAGTTTATTGTAAACTCAGATGTAGTATTTTGAAGTTTTATCTCTATTACAAGTTTTCCAGATAAATCAAATACTTCTATAGATTTTATTAAAGCATTAGAAGACTTAACTCTAAAAACCCCTTTTCTATTTGTTCTATATAGTTCTACTTCGTCATTCAATTGAACATTAGAATTGCTTAGGGTTGATCCTTCAGACAATTCAATAAGGTCAATTGCCCATTCTTCGCCAGAGGAATTACTAGCAGCTCTAATACGGATGTCTACCTCGCTACCTGTGGCTGAAATTGAGAACTCAAGCTTTTCCATAGTGCCATTAAGTATAAACCCATCGCCTAAATTATCGGCATTAGTATCTTGTGCTAACTGACCATTACCATTTTCCAGGAATGATATTCCTGGCACCCAAGCACCATTATCTATTCGGTATTCAACAATGACATAATCAGCAGTTTCATATGCTAATGAAAGAGCATTTCCGCCAAATAAGGCAGAAAAAAAGATGTTTGTTCGGCCAGAAATATTGATATCATTAATAAGTAACTCTAGTTCTTGGTTTCCAGAGCCTCCAACTTGGGGGTCATCGTGGTCTTCTCCAGCCCAGTAGAATGTGCCAGATTCACCTAGGTAATCGTCCGTAAAATTTGCGGTGTGGTCGGCGTCTTGTACTCGAGCAAAGAAATCATTTTGCCCATCAATGTTTTCGACTTCAGGAAAGTATCGAGTGCCATTACCATCTGTTTCAAAATCTTCAGTGTAGAATACCTGAGCTATAGTCAAGTTTATAGCAAATAAAGTTATTAGAAATGTAGTTTTACGAATCATATTTATTAGTGTTAGTTATGTTTTTTCGATGGTTAGATATTTCACTAAACCATGGCCATCAGATTTCCACGAACCCAATAAACCTTTAGGTAGTACAAAAAAATCATTACTATAAAATGTTTGTTTTGTGCCATCAATTGCTGTAATTGTTATTTGGCCAGATAGTAATTGAACGAGTGTGTCTTTTGAAGATTTTAAGTCCTGTGTAGACGGTTTTTCGGCTTTAAGGTTAATTGTGAGTTCTACACCTTGCTTTAAAGTTTTAATGTATTTTCCGTTACTATCAAGTTCTATTTGCGCGCCAGATAGTAAGGATTTATGAAACAGTAGATGTTCTAAATTTTTGGATTTAATCGTTGAATCTGCTCTTCTGGTAGTGATAACGGAAAGCTCGTAGTGCAAATGATTACCTGCTTTTATTTCCCATTCGCCGGTGTAGCCTTTTGGTGCAAAAAAATAATCTCCAGAATGAAACAATTGGGTTCTACCCTTTTGAGGTTTAATAATTGCCTCTCCATGATACATGTATATAAACTCATCAAACCAAAAGTTCTTAAAATCATTATTCCATGTTTCTGTTGATACAACATAAATACTTATATCTTCACCTTGATATAATTGTTTCTGATAAAAGTCTTTCTCGGGCTCTGCTTTTAGTTCAATTTTTTGCAAACCAACACCAGATAATACTGATTTATCTAATAAAATGGGTGCTAAATTAGTATTCTGTGCATTTACTATTGCTAATACCAATACTAAAACTATTGCTGTGAGATTGATTTTCATATATGGGTTTTAAAATGTTTCATTCTAAAATAAGGCTTGAGCCTAATGACACTTTGGCCAAGTATTCTTTTTCTTCGATACTAGCATCCAGGTTAAATGGCAGAGATTTTGAAGCTTCGTAATGGTTCTCTAAATAGGCTTTTGGCATAGTGCCAAAACCGTTTGTTCCCCAAGAGCTACCCCAACTATTTTTAAAAGTATATTCTTGTTTTTCTGAGTCGTATCCAGTTATAACTATTACATGACCTCCCATGAGTTGTTCATTGTCTTTTGGAGGTATACGGAGTTCTCCGGTTTCCATGTCAATACCATTACGGTAAAGCCAAATATTGACTAATACTGGTTTTTTTTCACTGAGTAAAAAATCACCTATATCTTTAAATGGTATAAAAATGGTCTTAAAAGTTTTAGACATGGGCTTAAAACCATCTGGAGGCATGCCTGTGAAACATTCAACATTTGGAACACCTTGGTTCTTTTTGCATTTTTCATCGTTAGTATTTAGCCAATTATTTTGTTCATAATTCCATTTGGTTTCTTGGGCAGTACCATACTTATAACCTTCTAGAGCAAGGTAACCTGCTAATCCATCAACAGGCTCGTATGCTTTTTTAAGAAAAGAATTTGATAATGCTTTTTTCTTAGATATGTAGTAATTGTAAGATTCTGATAGGTCAATTGTATCTCCTAATTCATCTTTCAGAATATATTCTGCAATTGATGTGGCAGCAAAAGCACTACAAGTATTTCTGTTTCCCTGATGCTTAGCAGGTGTCATTTCAAGCTCTACCTTTGAAGAGCTTGGGTCAGAGTTATATTTATATATCAGTTTATCATGTAATTTGCTTAACTCTTGCATGGCCATTTCTTTATTAGAAACTAGTTTAGATTCTATCTTAGCATATTCAGATATTGTTTTTAAAGTATCTAAAGTACCATCATTAAAGATTTCAATATTAGCTAAGCCTTTATCAGTAGCAATATTTAATTGCTCTAATGCATTATTAAGGTCGTTGGCTTTGGCATATGCAATTGAAGCATAGTAGTGTATGTCTGATTTTAAGGATTCTTTGTTTTCAATGTGATTAAAGTACTCAAGTGCAGATTTAGAATCTCCATATGCCATAGATTGCACAAAACGTTCTTCGTTTGTTTGAGAAGCTAAAAAATGATAACATAAAAAAGCAATAATAAAAAAAGTGTGTTTTCCTTTCATGATTAGTTTATTAATCTTGTTGTAACAAATCTGAAATAATTCGTCAAATAAAAGTGAAGCTAATTTTTTAGTACAATAAAGAAGTGGTAATTATTGCTCAATTTAGTTTATGAAACCATTAGAGATTAACGAATTTAAAGGTTATAAAACTGTTAACTACAACGAAAAACTAAAAGTTAATAGAGCTTTTTTCTCAAGCGTAAAAGACTTTAATGGTAAACTTTCCGAATCTCACTTTTCATTAAAATTTCCCATAACAGGCGTAGAAAATTATTCTGTAGATAATAAAAGATATAAGTTAGATAAATTGAGTTATATCGTTACTAATGCGAGTCAACATATTACTGCCGATGTTAAAAGTAAAAATCCAGTATTAGGCATTTGTATTGGGTTTAGTGAAGAGTTTATGTTCAACTTGGCAGGTTCTTATAACCAGAAACTCGAAGAAGGATTAGAAAACCCTTTTAATAATAAAACACCAATAAGTTTTATAACAAAGAAAAGTCGCATCTGTAACGATAAGTTGAGCTCTATTGTGTCCGCGATTAAAAATGATGTGCTTTGTAATAACATAAAAGACAACTATGAAGAAGAGCAATTTTACATCACTTTAGGCGAGCTACTTATAGAACAACAACAAAAAATATATTCAGATATCAAAAGACTTCCTCAAGCAAAGTTTTCTACTCGCGAAGAGATTTACCGCAGAGTATCTGTTATCAACGACTTTATTTGCGATAACTATAAAAATGATATATCAATAGAGCAATTGTCTAGGTTAAGTGCGTTGTCTAAGTATCATGCAATTAGATGCTATCAAAAAATCAACAAGATTTCTCCTTATCAGAAAATTCAAAAATTGAGATTGGAAGAAGCAAAGCAGTTAATCCTATCAGGCATGAGTGTTGCTGAAGCTGCAAATGAAGTAAATTTTACAGATTATAGGACCTTGTCAAAATTATTTAAAAAACATTATGGCTTAACACCTTCAGAGCTTAAAAACATACATAAGCAATAATTGCCACTTTTTTTTGCTATACTTTTAGTCTATTAGTAAAAATTTAATGTAATGAAATATTTTATAGTTACTCTAATATGTATTATGGCTATTAAGGTTCATGGCCAAACTCTCAAAGATGTGTCGTCATCGCATTTACCAGACATAGTAAAGGTGCCCTTTAATTCCATGGATGCTAATATTAGTGATATAGATGCTGATGGTGACTTAGATATCGTTATTGCTGTTGAGTTTCATAAAAATGTTATTCTTTTAAATAATGGCGATGGTAGTTTTAAGGATGGCTCGTTTTTGCTGCCCAACAAAATAGCCAAACAGTCACCAAAACCATATCAATATTATCCATATCACGACTCTGAAGATGTAATGATAGAAGATATTAATAAGGACATGCTATTAGATATTGTATTTGTAACTGAAGACGATAAAACCAATGAACTTTATCTGCAACAAAAAGATGGAACTTTTAAAGACATGTCAGACAGTTTTCCCATTGGTAATATCTCCAATGCTTTAATAAAAGCAGATTTTGACAATGATGGTTGGGAAGATTTTATTGTTGGGAATAATGGGCAGAACAACTACTTAAAAAATGACAATGGAAACTTAATTGACCAAACCGATAACAGATTACCAAAAGTGGACGATGTCACTCAAGATGTCGAAGTTGGGGACTATGATAATGATGGGGACTTGGATGTATTGATAGGAAATGAAGATGATAACCGTCTCTTGCAAAACAACGGCAAAGGCATATTTACTGATGTAAGCAAAACAGTTTTTACTTCTGGAATTTCTGAAGAAACGCGAGAAGCAGATTTTACAGACATCGATAATGACGGTGATTTAGATATTTATTTTGCCAATATCAGAATGTTTACACCTAAAACACCAATTCAGAGATTATTAATAAATAATAATGGAAAATTTACTGACGTATCTAATGAGCGCTTAAAATTTAACGGCATAAGTGGTGCACTTGATGCAGATTTTTTTGATATTGATAATGACGGTGATCAAGATTTATTGGTTGGTAAGCTTGATGGGCTTACAATAGGTCTTAATGACGGGCGAGGTTATTTTACAGAACAAACAGATACTTACGTTACACCATTTAATGCCATAATTGTAGATATTGAAGTTGCAGACTTTAATAACGATGGTAAGCCAGATATTTATTTGGCATGTTTTAGAGGTGCTGATCGGCTACTATTGGGCCAATAATTAGATCCAACTATTTGGCTGTTTTCTATTATTTTTTATTGAATTTCAACGTTTAAACGATAAAATAGTACATTTAAACGATTAAAAGATGTATAAGGCTTAGCTTTTTGTTACTTTGGTCTCTCTTAAAATAAGCCCTAAATACTTATTTAAAGATATTTTAATTATCCATTGACGCTTCTTCGAGTACGTAGAGGCTTTTCTTATTTAGTACTGTTAATAAAAAAACCAATAATAACGATCTAAATAAGAACTTATGAAAGCTTTAAAAATCTCCCTAGTATTAGTTGCTTTAGTAGTATTAACTGTGTCTGTTGTAACAAAGGAAAATGCAACACAGGATGAAATCACAAATGTGAAAAAAGCCAATACTACATACAACCCAATAGTACATGCAAAAAAGAAGAGAGGTTCTGTAACTGCAGGATAGTTTAATGATATAAAAATTTCTTTGGCTGATATAACTATATCGGCCTTTTTGACTTGTACCTACAAGGTATTTTATTAACTTTAGCAAGTATTCAAAAATAAATAATGCTAAAAAAGTATTTTATTTTATTAGCTCTTGCTTTATTTCCTCTTCTAATTAACTCTCAAATATCTAAAGAATTAATAGATAGTCTTGATTACTTTCGTAATTCTTCTAAAAATCAGAATTATACTTTAAATGAACAAATAGCTTTTGCTGAGAAAGCAAGCTCTATAGCGTCTAGATTGAAGCTAGATTCATTACTCCTTAAAAATAATAGAGAGTTATCATTATTGTATTATTCGGCAGAAATGAATGAAAAATATGAGAGTATTAATAGATTCAATTTAGAATTATCCACAAGATTATCTGATACCTCAGGTATCGCTGCCGCTAGTTTTAACCTTGGAGGAGTATTCGAATTTAATTATCTCAAGACGGATAGTGCATATTTTTATTATTCCAAAGCGTTAAAGGCATATGATTTTATTGATGATACTTATGGTCGTATTAACACTTTAATGGCTATCGCAGATATTCAAGATACTGAGAAAGACTATATAGGAAGTGAAGAAAATGCGGTTCTAGCAATTGAATTAATTAATTTACTTCCTGTAAATGAGCAGAATCTAGAAAATTTATGGAGTTTGAATAACCTTCTTGGTGTGACCTCGCAAAACTTAAGAAGAAATGAGAAGTCTCTTGAATATCATGAAAAGGCATATAAAATTGCTTCAAAAATGAAAAATGGTGATTATAACAAGACTATCACTATTAACAATCAAGCAGGGGTATATAGAAAATTAAAAAATTACGAAAAAGCTCTAGAACTTTATAATAGTTTAATCCCATTACGAAATATTTATGAAGGGTATGACCCTACATTTTACCCTCTTATTATTGATAATATAGCTTATACTAAAGTTGCAGCTGGACATAGTGATAATGATGTAATAAGTAAGATGTTTTATGAAGCTTATAACTTAAGCGAAAAACTAGACGATGATGTTACTAAACTAGCAGTAACTATTGATCTTTCTAAATTTTATAAAAAATTGGAACTGAAAGACTCTACTTTAAAGTATGCTGAAAAAGCCTATAATTTATCTAAGCGTATTTCTTCAAATGACATTCTCTTAGAATCAATGGTGTTGCTTTCAGGGTTAAAAGAGGGAGAAGAAGGAAAAGCTTATTTAATTGAACATATAAAATTAACTGATAGTTTGTTGCAAGTTGAACGAAATGTGTCGAATAAATTTGCCCGAATAGAATTAGAAACTGACCAAATCGAAGCCAAAAACGAGCAAATCTCAAAAGAAAACTTCTACCTATTATTACTTTCTGCCGGCTTATTACTTACTGGGATTTTGGTATATGTCCTAATCTCACAACGTGCTAAAAACAAAGAGCTCAAATATATACAAGACCAACAAGAGGTTAATGAGCAAATTTATAACCTAATGCTCAATCAGCAAGATAAAGTTGAAGAGGCGCGCTCTCAAGAAAAAATTAGAGTATCTAAAGAATTACACGATGGTGTTTTGGGGCGCCTGTTTGGTGCACGTTTAAGTTTAGATAGCCTTAATTTTTCTGAAGGTAAAGAAGCAATGATGAATCGTGCCAATTATATTGGTCAGCTTAAAACCATAGAAGATGATATCCGTAAAATCTCCCATGAAATGAATACCGATTTTGTGGCAGGATCAGGTTTTAAAGAAATTGTGTCCGAGCTTGTAGATAACCAAGCTAGAGCCTATGGCTATACCTACGATTTTGATTTTACAGATGATATAAGTTGGGATTTTGTTCCTAACAAATCCAAGATCAACATCTATAGAATTATACAAGAATCCATGCAGAATATTTATAAACATGCTGAAGCTCAGCATGTTAAAATTAAAGTTTTAAGAGAAAATGACGATATTATTCTGTATATTGTAGATAACGGCAAAGGATTCGATACCACAAAAGCCAAAAAAGGTATTGGTCTAAAAAATATGACCTCAAGAGTTTCTGATATTAACGGTAAGATTCAGTTTTTTTCAGAACTTTCAAGAGGTACTACTGTAGAAGTAAAAATCCCCTATTCAGTTTAAGTAATCTGTAACCCTAACCCTAACCAATGGAAGACTTAAAAATTTTAATGGTGGACGATCATCCTATTATTATCGAAGGATACATGAACGTCCTCATGGCAACCAAAACTGATAATCAAAATCTTATCATAGATACAGCTAATAACTGTGATATGGCAGAGATTATGATTAACAGAGCTGCTAAAGGTATACATTACGATGTTTGCTTTTTTGATATTAGTTTGCCACCTTCTCAAGATGGAAGATATACCTCTGGAGAAGATCTTGCCAAATTGGCAAAAACCATGCTACCAGCTGCTAAAATTATCATCCTTACAATGTTTAACGAATCATTCCGAATTCATAATATCATAAGAGAGATTAATCCCGATGGGTTTCTTATTAAGAGTGATTTAACATCGATGGAATTGGCAGATGCATTTCAGCACATTTTAAAATCACCACCATATTATAGTAGCACCGTACATAACTATGTGAGGCAGACTTTAACTAGTGAAATTTATGTTGATGATATCAACAGAAAAATACTGTATCTGTTATCTCAAGGTATTAAAACCAAAAGCCTTTTAGAGCACATTTCGTTGTCTATGAGTGCTATCGAAAAACGCAAGAAACAGCTGAAATTATTGTTCTCAGTTGAAGACGGAAAGGACGAAACTTTGCTTGCTTTGGCTAAAGAAAAGGGATTTCTTTAAAAAAAAGCCGTTTATCGGCTTTCTAAAAAACGCTTGTAAGTACTATGAATAATGAAAACTACGGTTTTTCCGCATCAAGTCTACGGTTTTCAAGCAGCAAAATGATAAATCGCTTATTTACCTTTGAAGGGTCAACAAGAATTTAATTAATCCCTCTTAAGCAATTGTTGAATTAATAGCTTTTAAACCTAGTAGAATGTCGACCGATGATATTTTGCTAGGTTTTCTATTTGTATAAGAATTATACAATTGAGGTATTTCCTACTAGTTTCGATATAAAAAGTCCAAAGTAAATTACAGCAACAATAAACTTCAAAAATGTTGAAGTAATAAATCCTATAAAAGAGCCAAATGCAGCTTTTGTTGCTCTGTTCATATCATTTTTATGCATAAGTTCACCGATTAATGCACCAACAAAAGGACCAATAATTATCCCAAAAGGAATAGGAGATAATAGACCTATAACTAAGCCAATCGATGTTCCTATCATTCCAGATTTGCTACCGCCAAAGCGTTTGGTGCCCACTGCAGGTATAATGTAGTCCAATATAAATATGAGCAATGCAATACTAAAAGTTACGATTAAAAAGGTTGAGCTGATATCAACGGAGTCAGCATAACTTAATACAAATAGGCCTAGCCAGCTAGTAAGTGGTCCAGGTAAAACAGGTAAAAAACTTCCGGCTAATCCTAATAACATTAGTAATAAAGCTCCAATAATTATAACAATTTCCATATCGTAAATTAATTCAACTGGTTTGACGCTAAGTAACCTGAAATGTTACATTTCAACTAAAAAGTTAGTTGAAACTAAAAAATTAGTTATATTTGTATTCTCAAAATAAATTTCAATACATATATATGAAGCAGTTAACTAAGGCCGAAGAAGAAATAATGCAAGCTTTATGGCAACTTAAAAATGCTAACGTAAAATCGATTATTGATACATTGCCAGATCCTAAACCAGCATATAATACGGTATCTACTATAGTAAGGATTTTAGAATCTAAAGGCTTTGTAGATTATGAAAAGCAAGGTAAAGGGCATATTTACTTTCCTATTGTTGCAAAAGAATCGTATAGTAATCAATCCATCAATAAATTGGTCGATAATTACTTTCAAGGGTCATTTAAGAGCATGGTTTCCTTTTTTGTAAAAAAGAATGATGTCAATATCCAAGATATTGAAGCACTGCTTAAAGAAATTAACAAACCAGAATAGAGATGCTACATTATATTTTACAAATTGTCATATTTCAACTCGTATTCTTAGTAGTCTACGATGTATTTCTTAAACGTGAAACATTCTTTACCTACAATAGATTTTATCTGCTAACGACATCTATTTTGTCTTTTGTTTTGCCATTTGTAAAGCTCGATTTATTTAAGGCTTTACAGCCTGACAACTTTATTGTTGTATTACCAGAAGTAGTTATAGGTAACATTACGCCCGTATCTGAGCTTGACCAACAAATAGCATTGCAAACAGGGATTGAACTAAATAATCCAGGCATACCAATTTGGCAAATAGTTTTAGGTTTTGGGGTAATGACAGCACTGTTATTATTTACTTATAAATTGTTAAAACTTTATTGGCTAAGGCATAAAAACCCTAAACGATGGAAAGGCAATGTGCTCATTGTAAATCTAATGAGGAGTAACGCAGCGTTTTCATTTTTTAATACGGTTTTCTTGGGTGAAAAAATCTCTATTAACGAAAAGTCTACGATACTTAATCACGAGTTGGTGCATGTTAAGCAATGGCATAGTATAGACCTTTTAGTATTCGAAATTATGCGAATCGTACTTTGGTTTAATCCATTAGTTTACATGTACCAAAGTAGAATTAAAGCACTACATGAATATATTGCAGATGCCAGTGCTATAGAACAAAATGGTAAAAGGCAGTATTATGTTCAATTGCTCAACCAAGTGTTTGACACTCAGCAATTGTCTTTTACCAATACTTTTTTTAAATCATCTTTAATTAAAAAACGAATAGATATGTTACAAAAATCAAAATCAAAGCAAATAGCGCTTATCAAGTATTTACTTTTATTTCCAGCAGTTTTTTCTATGCTTCTATATGTGTCATGCGAAAAAGGAGTTTCAGAATTTGAATCTGAACAAGCATTAGATTTAGAACAATACTCTTACTCAATGTCCTTAAGTCGTAATATGGATGATGAAACAAAGAAAATTCATGAAAAGTATGAGGATTTTCTTTTTAACAATAGCAATTATGTGAGCTGGGCGGTAATAAATCACGAAACTAAAGAAATTAGGTATTCAATTCATCATAAAGATGAAGAACTTTCAGGAGAATTTACTGAAGCAGAAGTTGGTAATAAAGATGGGGAAACCTATAAAATGTATATTAACTTTAAGAACCCTTTTGATTTCTTTGCTTCTAAAGGCAAGAGCGTTACAGAAACTGAAAAGCTTGATCCAAGGGATTTTGACGGAAAAACCGAGGTACCGTATGCGGTAATAGATAAAGCACCGACATTTGAAGAGTGTTCACAATTAACAGATGAAGAAGAAAAGAAGAAATGCACTTCTCAAAAGGTGGCCAAGTTTGTAAATAAAAACTTTAATATAGAAAAGGCATCTAATCTTGGCTTAGTTGGTAAGCAACGCATCTCAGTATTCTTTAAAATAGACAAAGATGGTAATGTCATTGATATAAAAGCTAGAGCACCACATCCAGGTTTGGAGGAAGAATCAGTAAGAGTTATAGAATTATTACCACAAATGATACCTGGCGAGCACAATGGAGAAAAGGTAATTGTGCCTTACTCATTGCCTATTATGTTTCAAATCCAGCCCGAAAATTAAGATATGAGAAAAGTAATTCTTTTACTTCTTTTAATTAGTCAAGTTAATGCCGAAGCTCAGTCTTCGGCATTACAAGTTGGAGATAGTTTATATGCTTACGGAAAATATTCTATGGCCATAGAATCCTATAATACATACAATAACAAAACTGAGGTTTATGGTAAAATAGCCAAAGCTTATATCGCCATAGGGAATTTTGGTAAGGCTCTAGAGGCCTATAAAAAAGGTGTAGAATCTAACCCTAAGAATTCTCTTCTCAAATTTGAATACGCACAATTACTATCCCGTTCAAAGAAGTACGAGGAAGCGTCAAAACTATTTGAAGACTTGATCTATTCAGATTATAAAAACCCTAATTACCATTATCAAAAAGGCGTTGTTTTAGAAAAGCTTAATGATTCAACAGCTTTAAATCGGTTTATGTCAGCATACGACTTAGATAAGACCCACCAAAAAGCAATATTTAAAATTGCGAAACATCATCTTATAAAACGCAATCATACAATTTCTCATAAGTATATCAATAAAGGCCTGGAAAGCTATCCTGATAATGTAGAGCTTATAAGCTTAAAAGCGCAAAATTATTATTATCAAGATTATATGGAAGAAACCATAACTTGGTTCAAAAGGCTTATTGATTTGGGTGAATCTTCAGAGTTTATTCATGAAAAATTGAGTATCACTTATGGTAAAAATTCTGATTATGAAGATGCTATTTTTCATAGAAAAAAAGTATTACAATTCAATCCTTATGATGCAACATCTATGTATCTCATCGGCACCTATTACGAACGACTTAATAATTTTGAAAAAGCTGAAGAGTATATAACGAAGTCATTAAAGCTAATGGATACACCATTAAGTAAAGAGTATTCGCAATTAGGAGTGGTTTTAAATCGCCAGAAAAAGTATCCGCAAGCAATTAAAGCCTTCCAAAAAGCTTTAAAAGAAGATCCTAAAGATACGTTTACCAAATTCCGAATTATACGGACAAAGGACGAATATTATTCCGATAGAAAAGCTGTTATAAAATTGTACGAAGACTTCATAAAAAATAACAAAGAAGAGATGTTTAAAAGATTGGCTGAATATCGCTTAAAAGAACTTCGTGAGGAAAACTTTATGGATAAAAACTAAAACCCAAAAATGTTGTACTTTTCGGTTTCAGAATTATGTAAATGAAGCGATTAGTAATCTGTATTGTTCTTCTTTTAGTCTCTTGCAACTATTTTGAAACTAAAAAAGTTAAAGCTGATGATATAGCTGAGCAAGAGTTAGAAACTATTGATTGGAATACTGTTGACGAATACCCTAGTTTTTCGGCATGCGATACTGTTTCAGGAAAACAACCTAGAAAATTATGTTTTGAAACTGTAATTTTACAACATGTTAATGATTACTTGTCTTCACAGAATATTGTTGTTTCGCAAGATATCAGCGATACGATATCAATGAAATTAAGAATAGATAGTATTGGTAAAATTTCGGTCTTAGATATAAAAACACAACCAAAAACTCTAGAAATAATTCCTGATATAAATGACCTTCTTAATGGGAGTATAGAACAATTACCTAAAATATATCCAGCTTTAAAACGAGGCCAACAAGTCAACACTGAGTTTGTGTTACCAGTAATTATTTCAATCAAATAGAGTCTTGTCACCTTGAGCGTGGTCAGTGAGCGAAGTCGAAGTGTAGTCGAAAGGTCTTCAAAATGTAGTTCTTTAAATAGGTGTCGACTTCAGTTTATATTGAGCTTGACCGAAGTACTCAATCGGATATAAATTTTATTATCTAAACTTAATAGCAAATTTTTGAAGTAACCTTAGTGCTTCAACATACAGCCAAATTAATGTCGCTAATAAGCCCCAAGTGGCTAGCCATTCCTTTTGTTTAGGTGCCTTATTTTTATAACGCTCTATATAATCGAAGTCTAAAAGCAATGCAAAAGATGCTACTATAGCAGCTAAAATATTGAACCCAATTGCTAACCAAGACGTGCCCCATATAAACGTTTTAATTCCGAAAAAACCAAGAATCCAGGAGACTAGATAAACAACCATAATACTTATAGTTGCTGTAATAATCACACTTCTTAGTTTTTTTGTCACTACAATAATTCGAGTTTGATATAGTAAGAGCATAACAAAAAAAGTAACGATTGTTACACCAATGGCTTGATATGGTAATTCTGGGTAATTTTTGTGCGCATAAGCAGAAAATCCGCCAAGGAAAACCCCTTTTGCTATAATATATAATGGTACCAAGAAACCAGCCCATTGTGTTCTTAACGAAATAATGATACTTATTACAATCGAGGCTAACATGCCACCTAAAGTAAACCAACCAGTATCAACACCTTCTGTGCTTAATTTCCAGATATAAGATGTAATAGCAGCTATGACTATAATGCCCACAAACGATTTTACAAAAATGCCAAATACGGTCATTTTTTTAGACGAATCTCTACCGTCGTCCCAAAAGTAGTCATTAAAAATAGGGTTAGAAGTACTAGAATTCCGAATACTCATCTATTATAAGTTGAATTTATAACCGACCAAAATATCTGTTGGGAAATCTCCTCTGTTGTCAAGATTTACAGCAAATAATCTATCATAAACAATTGAAATATAGCTATTGTCAGAGATTTTAAAATCCGCACCAATACCAAAACTAAAAGGCACATCAAATTCCGTTTCATCTTGGTTAACTGTCGTAGTATTTATAAGTCTATCTACTGAGAAAATATTGACCGTAGCAAAGTTGTTTTGTACATAAATATTGAAGTTTTCCTTTTTAATAACACGCAGTCTGTATGCTAAAGAAAACTCTGTGGTTTTATAGTCGCCACTAGAGCCAAAAGTTTGTCTAGCTTGCAATAAGCCAGAGTGTCTTGGGTTATTGGTGTCTCCAAATATTTCTAATTCTGCAGCCAACTGAAAAGCAGAATTATTATCAATACTTTCTACTAATGGATGATTCGTAATACCACCAAAAAAGCCTAGTCTAAAGTTTACTCGACTATCTCTATCAACCGCATTATAATCGATATTCACACTTTTATTATACTTATCTAAAAAACGCTTTAGACTTCCTGTTGTTAGTTTTACCTTTTCTGCAGAAAGTCCGCTACCAGTAGTTAATTCATTAAGGGTTTGGATGTAGGCATTGTCATAAGCTCTACCAGATGTTTTATTGTTTTTTAGTTCAATAATTTTATCATCTTTTGTTTTTATAAAAAACCGATAATTCCCATCGGTAATAGTCCATAATAAATCTAATTCGCCTTCAACTTCAGTTTTTAGTTCTAGGGTTTCATCTCCAACTTTATAAAGTTGTTGGGCATGTGATAATGATATACATATCAGAAATAAGCAAAATAGAATAGCATTTTTCATGATGAGTTGTGTTTAGATTTGGGTTTAAAGTCTTCGATTTGGTTAAAGCTACCAAAAAAACTTTAATTTTTAAATATTCTGCCTTTCCATTTATATGACGAAAATGGCGCAACAATGATAATATATGTAGTTATAAATGGGTATAAGAGACTAGAAAACACATACGATAATAGCACAGGTTCTTGTTGGTAAAAGCGTGCAGTTTTAAAAATAATGAGTAGATCTATGCTCGATTTTATGAGGTAGAACATCCCAATTGTTTTCAGACTTAGCAAATTAAATGCCCAAAGTGGAATTAATATTACCATGATAAGATTTGCTAAGAAAACCAAAAGGCCAATACCCTTAGTTATGGCAGAATCATAGCTTTTAGTTTTAGATGCCCAACGTATTCTCTGTTGAATGTATGATTCAAAGGAGTCAGCAACTTTTGCCTGTACCGTAGCTTTTTCGGACTTTATAAAGTCCACTTTTTTAGGGTATTCTTTTTTGAATTTTTGAAGCAAAAAAACATCGTCACCACTAGCTATTATGTGGTTGCCTTCAAAACCATTAACAGTGTTAAAAGCAGTTTTTGAATATGCAAAATTTGCTCCGTTGCACATAAAAGGATGTTTCAAACCAAAACCAGCTATAGTTACACCTTGAAGGCTCAAGGTATCCAATATTTGAAAGCGATTAAAAAAAGACGATAAGCCAACAAACCTTACAGGTCCGGCAATTGCAATAATTTCATTTTTTTGGATGTATTCATCATAACTGTCTAGCCAATATTTTGGCAGCAAACAATCGGCATCTGTCGTTATAATCCAATCATGTTTTGCTTTATATATTGCGGTATTAATGGCATCTTTTTTAGGCGAATTTGATGTTCTATGATTCTCAATTATGCTCACATTAAATTCTGATAGGTTCTTGCCTAAGAAACCAGTAATAATTTCAACGGAATTGTCTTCAGAAGCATCATTAACTAAAATAATTTCATAGTGTGATTTAGGATAATGTAGATTGCTAATTGCGTTAAGTAGTACTGGGAGATTTTTAGCTTCGTTTCTAAACGGAATAATTACGGTAAATTGAGTCTTCGGTTTTAAATCTTGAAGTTGAAATTCTTCAACTTTATTAAATCCCCAATTAAACCAAGCAATTAATGCTAGGTAGAGGCATATAATACTGAAACAAATACCAAATAACATCTAATCTTCTGTTTTAGGAAGTTGAAAATTAATGACGAAGTAACTTCCAAAAACACTAGGTAAAATAAAATTAAGAAGCCACATGGTCGTCGATACACTCAAAATAGTTAACTCATCTATATCTAAGAAACTAAATAAAAATACAGCTGCACTTGTTTTTATTAGGACATCAAAAGCCGCTAATGTTGGAATAATCGAACTTAAAAAATACATGCTGCTTATGGCGACCATAGCAGTATAATAGTCAATATCTACACCAAATATTTGCAACAAAAGATAAAATTGAAAGGAAAAAGTAGCGTACCTAAATACTGAAAGTAAAAACGTATGCCTATGAATTTTATAGGGTATATTTTTAAGGTAATTTATGACGCGCTCAATGGAAAATCCTTTGATTTTAACTTTTGATTGTTTAACGCCAAATATTGTGAATAGACCGACAGCACAAATAATTATAAGGAATCTTGATATTTTATAGTAGTTTAGTTCCATCTCATATGTTTTATAGAATGTCACTAAACCTAAGATTCCAAATAGTGTAGTTACCGCCATTTGATTCATATTGGCAAGTAGATTGAGCAGTACAATTTGTTTTCTGTGAGTCCTTGAATAGTAAGCAGATTTTGCGCCATAGTCTCCAATTCTGTTAGGTGTAATTAATGAAGCTGTATGGCCACCGAGACTTTGCTCTAAGGCTTCAAAAAAAGTAATTTTTTTAATAGAATTAACTAATTTTTGCCATTTCAGAATTTCGAAAAACCAATTAAAAATGGATAAAAAGAGTAAAAAAAGAACGTTTTTAACTGAAAAAGTATCATTTTTCACTAAAAATGAAGCAAATTCACTAAAATTGAGTTTTGGGTTGCTAAGTAACTTATTGTAGATATAATATGTGGCTCCAACTATTATACTTAGTTTAATAATGGCAATTAAGAATTGCTTAGTTTTGTATGGAATGCTTTCAAACACGCTACAAATTAAACCAAATTATAAGACTATGCGACATAAGTTTGCAAAATACCTGCTAGTTACAAACCTTCTATTTTTCTTAAGCATTACATATGCTCAACGCATAGATAATAGCACTTGGAAAGCGCAAATATCTCTTGGTGTTAATTCTCCGTCAAAATCAGGCTTTATAGATAGTGCACCTGCTAAAGGTTTAAATTTCCCAACAGTAAATTTAGGCATACAACGTATGTTTAGTAGAACTTTAGGTGCAAAATTAGATTATGGGTTTAATCGCTTTGCTAGTGAAGATGGCATGCAAGAGTTCAAGGTAAATTATTCACGTATTAATGCACAATTGGTGTATAATCCATCGCAGTCTTTAACCTTTTTACCAGAGCATTTTCAAGTGGTTTTACATGCAGGTCCAGGGTATTCAAATGCAAAGCCTTTAGGAAATTTGGGCGATAATAAACAATCGTATCTAAATTTTATTCTTGGCTTTGAAGTGCATTATTCAATTAATAGAAAAATAGCTTTGTACAGTGACATTTCGTATATCTATGGCTTTACAAGTTTAGATGATTATAACCCCGAAATATTGGGCTTAGGTGCGTTTAATGGTAATGTATTTAATGTAACTTTTGGAGTATCAATAGCTTTAAGTGGCTGTTATTATTGTGATTAATTTATGGCTTCAGAACAAATAATATTAGGTATTGACCCAGGAACTACAGTAATGGGTTTTGGGCTTATAAAAGTTGTGGGTAAAAAGATGGAGTTTTTACAACTTAATGAGTTACAACTTAAAAAGTATAATGACCATTACCTAAAACTCAAACTTATTTTTGAACGCACAATAGAACTAATTGACACCTATCACCCAGACGCAATTGCTATCGAAGCACCTTTTTTTGGCAAGAATGTACAAAGTATGCTAAAGTTAGGTCGCGCTCAAGGTGTGGCTATGGCAGCAGGCTTATCGCGCGAAATCCCAATTACCGAATATTCACCTAAAAAAATTAAAATGGCCATCACAGGTAATGGTAATGCCTCAAAAGAACAAGTGGCAAAAATGCTACAAAGCTTGCTAGGGTTAAAAGAGTTACCGAAAAATCTAGATTCTACGGATGGTTTGGCAGCCGCCGTTTGTCATTTTTACAATCAAGGTAGATTACAAGTGGGCAAAAGTTATTCTGGTTGGGCAAGTTTTGTAAAGCAAAATGAGGGTAGAGTGAAGAAATAAATGTCAGGCATCTACATCCATATTCCATTTTGTAAACAAGCATGTCATTATTGCGATTTTCATTTTTCGACATCACTAAAAAAGCGTGATGAAATGGTCGGTGCTCTAGCTAAAGAATTAGAGCTTAGAAAAGATGAGTTTAATGGGGTAACTATTGAAACGATTTATTTTGGCGGCGGCACACCTTCAGTATTATCGATTAAAGAATTACAGTTTTTAATTGAATCGGTCTATAAAAATTATAAGGTTTCTGATAATCCTGAAATTACATTAGAAGCCAATCCTGATGATTTATCACCTGAACGCATACAAAATTTAACGCATACACAAATCAACAGATTATCTATTGGTATTCAGTCTTTTTTTGATGAAGATTTAAAATTGATGAATCGTGCTCATAATTCTGAAGAGGCAAAAAACTGCTTATTAGTGGCAACTCAGCATTTCGATAATATTTCGGTAGATCTAATTTATGGGATTCAAAATGCGACCAATACGCAATGGATTCAGAATATAGAAACTGCATTGAGCTATAATATACCTCATATATCTTGTTACGCACTAACTGTTGAGCCCAATACAGCTTTGGCTTCGTTTATAAAAAAGGGTATTATTGATGATGTTAATGACGAAAAAGCGCAAGAGCAATTTTATATTCTAAAAGAGACTCTAGAAAATAAAGGTTTTGTGCATTATGAATTGTCAAACTTTGGGAAAGAGGGCTTTTTTAGCCGTAATAATTCGGCCTATTGGCAAGGTAAATCCTATATAGGTATTGGACCTTCAGCACATTCATTTAATGGTAAACAACGTGGATGGAATGTGCGTAATAATTCAAAATATATAAAGGCAATTCAAAATGGGGAATTACCTATTGAGCTAGAAACATTGACAAAGACTGACCGCTATAACGAATATGTAATGATAGGATTACGTACCATGTGGGGAATTTCAATTGCTAAAGTTGAGAAAGATTTTGGCACAGTTTTTAAGGATTATCTTTTGGAGCACGCAAATGCATACATTAACCAACATTTGTTGTATATTGATGAGGAGCATTTGCGAGTAACCAAAAAAGGGCAATTTTTAAGCGACGGAATTGCCTCTGAATTATTTAAACTCAATTTATCTTGATTACAACCGTTCAGTATAATTCAAAAAAAATTAAGATTGATTTGTCCAAACCTTTAGATATTTCTATTCCTATTCGTGATGGAGAAAAAAATGTAAATGCATGGTATATTGGACCACCAAAAATTCAACCTGAAGTTTTTGATGGTGATATTATTAGTGTTTCGGAAGGTGCTGTAGTCAATTTTAACACCATAACTTTTAACCCACATTCTCACGGCACACATACCGAAACTGTTGGCCATATTGTAGACGGAAAACATTCTATAAATAAGCAATTAAAACAATTCTTCTTTTTAGCTGAGGTGATAACAATACCACCGGAAAAACAAGATGAAGATTATGTGATTTCAAAAAAACAGCTTCAGTTTGCATTAGGAAACAAAAAAAGAGATGCCGTGGTCATTAGAACTTTGCCTAACGCAAAGTATAAGAAAACCTATCAGTACTCTAATACAAATCCTACTTACATGCTCGAAGAAGCAGCAATTTATTTGCGAGATAAAGGCGTAAAACATTTATTGATCGATTTGCCAAGTGTTGATAAAGAGAAGGATGATGGTGAGCTCTTATCACACAATGCGTTTTGGAATACGTCAGGTAAATTAAGAACCGATGCTACAATTACCGAGTTTATATATGTGTCTAATAAAATAGAAGATGGATGCTATATGCTCAATTTACAGATAGCGCCTTTTGATAATGATGCTACACCTAGTAAGCCTATTTTATATAAAACCTTGGAGTAATGGATACATTTTTAATTGTTATAATTAGTATTCTAGTAACCTTAGGTTTAGTTACGGTTTACAAGCAATTTCGAAGAAGAATTAGACGAAAAGCACAGTCGGTAATTTTACTAGATAAAATAAAGCGCGTGTGCAAGTTCATTACCGTTGAAGGTGATTTTGCTGAAATCTATCATTATGAGGATGTGAAAGAAAAGTTTTTAAAACTTATTTCAAGTAAAAAGAAAGCACTTGTGGTTATCAATGCTAAAGCTCATGTTGGGTTTGATTTGAATAAACTCAAAATGGATGCTAACCCAGCAACCAAGCGAGTCGTATTAACTCATTTTCCTCAGCCTGAAGTTTTATCGATTGAGACTAATATGAATTATTACGATAAGCAAGATGGCGTGTTCAATAAGTTTGAAGCTTCAGATTTAACAGAATTAAATGCAAATGCCAAAACACATATTGAAGAGAAAATTCCTGAAAGTGGCTTGTTTAATGTCGCTAGAGGTGAAGCTCTTGCTGCAATTCAGTTAATAGAATCTATAGTAGAAACCATTGGTTGGACACTAGATTATACAGCTTTAGAAATAGATACAGCACCTGAGCCAAAAAAAAATTTCAGAGTAAAATGTGACATTTAGCATTAAATGAGGTCTAACTAATACAAAACAATATTTTAAGACTATGAGTTGGTTAATAAGCCAAATCAATAACATACTAGTTAGTTTAGATATTCCGCCGATAAAACTGCAAAAAGAGACTAACCAATCATCAAGAACTTCGAACTCTAAAGAAGAGCTGTAGCAGATTGTATTTTTTTGAAATTTATGCCTAAATTTAGGTATGACTATAGAAGATTACAGAAATTATTGTATTGCAAAAAAAGAGGTGACTGAGCACTTTCCATTTGATGAAGACGTGTTAGTCTTTAAGGTTTGTAATAAAATGTTTGCTTTAGCTTCATTAAAAAAGTGGGAAGAAGGCAATGGGTTTATAAATCTTAAATGCGACCCAGAATATGCAGAAGAGCTCAGAGAAGCTTACGATGGTGTTACACCAGGTTATCATATGCATAAGCGATTATGGAATAGCGTAAGCATACATAATTCAGATGTAACTGTAAAGCTCATTCTTCAGCTCATAGATCATTCTTACGAACAAGTTGTAAAAGGCTTACCAAAAAAACTTAGAGACAGTTTATGATTTTTTAAACTCTAAGGGACTCAAATTTTTTAGTTTTTTAAACTGCCTATTAAAATTGGATAAGTTATTAAAACCTGTTTGTTCAGCAATTTCAATAATTGGTAAGTCTCTTTGAGATAATAGAAGTTTACAAGCATGCTCAATGCGCAATTCATTTAAAAATTGAATATAGGTTTTGTTAGTTCTCCTTTTAAAATATTTACAAAAGGCATTTTTGGTCATATTTGCTACTTCGGCAATGGTCTCTAAATATATGGTGCTGTTGTAATTTTCCATGGTATACTCAAATACATTACGCATTCGAGTACCTTCAATATCCGTGTAAGTTTTATTATAAATAAATGATGATAGACTATGATAATTAGCCTTACTTATTATTTGTAGTAACTCTAAAAGCAAAATGAAGCGTTTTAATTTCGATGCTTCTTTGAGTTGAAGGAATAAATCTTTGATTTTCTTTTTATGTGATGTCACTCTAAAACCATGCGTTGAGCGTTTAAAAAAAATAGATGTTTCTTTTAGTTCTTCTAAGTCAAAGAAATCTTTCCCAAAGGAATTTTTAGTGAAGAAAAGTGTGAGCATGTGTGAGTTTCGGCTAGCATTAATATCATTTTTAAATACATGCGGTAAGTTGCTGCCAATAACCAAAACATCATTTGATTTATAATAGTTAATTGTATCGCCTACTATAAGTGTACCATCTCCTTCAAGAATTAGACTTACCTGGATTTCTTCATGTTGGTGCAACTTATCAAAAAAGGTAATGGCATTATCTTCTTGAAAGATTAAAGCGTCAAATTCTGGTTTAGGTATCTTAAACGGAAGGACTTTCATTATAACAAAAATACACAAATACTATTCATTTAAAGATAAAATAGTAATAATTAGGATAATATAGTATTAGTATTGGATAAATTAAGAACACTCTATCCTTGGGATCTAATGTAATTTTAGCATATCAAAATTAATATTATGAGTATTCAATGGAAAGGTGTAATGCCTGCAGTAACAACTAAGTTTACAGATAATGATACTTTAGACTTGCACATGTTTGAACACAATATTGAAGCGCAATTAGAAGCCGGTGTGCATGGAATTGTTCTTGGCGGTACACTAGGGGAAGCAAGTACATTAAGTGAAGATGATAAACGTGTACTTACTAGAGCTACTGTAGATATTGTTAAAGGCAAAGTGCCCGTTTTAATGAATGTAGCTGAGCAAACCACAAAAGGTGCAATTAGTGCTGCTCAAAAAGCCGAAGAAGATGGTGCAAAAGGTCTGATGATGTTGCCACCAATGCGCTACAAATCGGGCGATAGAGAAACTGTTGAGTATTTTAAGTCAGTTGCCAATAGTACATCTCTACCAATAATGGTATATAACAATCCTGTAGATTATAAAGTAGAAGTAACTCTAGACATGTTCGAAGAACTTTTAAAATGCGATAATATAGAAGCTGTTAAAGAATCAACGAGAGATATTTCTAATGTTACACGAATTAGAAATCGTTTTGGAGATCGTCTTAAAATTATGACAGGAGTTGATACGCTTGCATTGGAGAGTTTATTAATGGGTGCAGATGGTTGGATCGCAGGTTTGGTATGTGCGTTTCCGAATGAAACAGTAGCGATTTATGAGTTACAAAAAGCAGGTAGGATACAAGAAGCATTAGAGATTTACAGATGGTTTTTGCCATTGTTAGAGTTAGATATAAACCCTAAATTAGTTCAGAACATTAAATTGGCTGAAGTCGCCACAGGAATAGGTACAGAAAACGTTCGTGCGCCGCGTTTGCCATTGCATGGTGAAGAGCGTAAACATGTTTTAAACATTATTGAAACAGGTATAAAAAATAGACCTGAATTACCAGATTATAAAAACTTGTAAAGTGTTAGAGATTAGACCCACATGTGAGCATTGCAATAAAGACTTACCCTTCGATTCCGAAGAGGCAATGATCTGCACATTCGAATGTACATTTTGTAGTAATTGTGCAGAAAATGTATTGTTAGAAGTATGTCCAAATTGTGGCGGTGGTTTCGAAAAACGCCCCATTAGACCTAAACATTTATTAGAAAAATATCCTGTTTCAACAACAATAGTTCATAAACCCGTCAATGTTGAAGCACACCTAAAAAGAATTAAGAACAGATGATTACAGGAAAAAATTATTTAGGAAATCAATTATCTGCTAAAGGTAGTATTACATATAAAACGTTTAATCCACAGCTAAATATTGAAAATGAATCTGTGTTTATTGAGGCAAATTCTGAAGAAATTAACCAAGCAGTTACTATAGCGACTTCAGCGTTTAAAAGCTTTCGAAACATATCAGGTAAACGAAAAGCAGAATTTTTGAATGCAATAGCAGATGAAATTTTAGCACTAGATGATAAGTTAATAACAACCTATTGTTCAGAGACTGGATTACCAGAAGGACGTGCTAGAGGTGAACGCGGACGTACCATTGGGCAATTACGAAGTTTTGCCAATTTAGTTGAAGAAGGTTCCTGGGTCGAAGCAACAATTGATACATCGCAACCAAAGCGCAAGCCACAACCTAAACCAGATATCCGTAAAATGAATATTCCACTAGGTCCTGTAGTTGTTTTTGGAGCTAGTAATTTTCCATTAGCATATTCTACTGCAGGTGGTGACACAGCAGCAGCACTTGCTGCCGGTTGCCCGGTGATTATAAAATCACATCCCATGCATGCCGGAACAGGAGAATTAGTAGCCTCGGCAATTGTGAAAGCAGCTGAAAAAACTGGAATGCCAAATGGTGTGTTTTCAAACTTAAATTCAAGCGGTATAGAAGTTGGACAACAACTAGTATCACATCCTGAGGTTAAAGCAGTAGGATTTACTGGCAGTATTCATGGTGGTAGAGCTTTATTAGATTTAGCAGCAAAACGTGACGAACCAATCCCTGTTTTTGCAGAAATGGGAAGTATAAATCCTGTTGTTATTCTTCCAAATGCATTACAAAACAGAAACGAAAGTATAGCAAAAACTTATGCAAGCTCTATTACTTTAGGAACAGGACAATTCTGTACTAATCCTGGTTTAATACTCGGCATAAAGAGTAAATCGTTAGCCGACTTTATTCAAAATTTATCAGACGAAATTGTAAAGATTGAGCCATCGTGTATGTTGCATCCAAACATTATCGGTGCTTATGAAACAAATAAACAACATGCACTTGCTCAAACTAACTTATCGGTGACAGCTGATTATGGTAGAAATGTGCAAACAAACTATGCAAAACAGGCCATAACAACTGTTGAAGGCAAAACGTTTTTAGAAAATTCGACCTTACATCAAGAAGTTTTCGGACCATTTTCATTGGTTGTACAATGCGAAAATGAAAACCAGTTAGAGCAAATTATTTCGCAATTAGAAGGCCAACTTACCGGAACTGTAATTTCTGATGGTAATGAAGTAGCTGATTATCCTAAGATCATTTCAGCTTTGCAAAATAGAGTAGGACGCATCATTTTTAATGGCGTTCCAACTGGTGTTGAGGTCTGTCCTTCTATGGTACATGGTGGTCCATATCCATCATCTACAGATAGCAGATTCACAGCAGTTGGTATTCATTCTATTAAACGTTGGGTAAGACCATTTAGCTATCAGCAGTGGCCAAATACGCTGCTTCCAGACGAGTTAAAAAATGAAAATCCTCTAGATATTTCGCGATTAGTAAATGGTGAACAAACTTCAGCTCAAATATGAGGTCAGTTTTTGAATGTATAGATGCACATACCTGCGGGAATCCGGTTAGAGTCGTAAAAAAAGGCGGACCAGATTTAATGGGTGAAAACATGAGCGAAAAACGGCAGCATTTTTTAAAAGAATACGATTGGATTAGAAAAGGATTGATGTTCGAACCTCGTGGTCATGATATGATGAGTGGCTCAATTTTGTATCCTCCACACAACCCAGAAAATGATTTTGCAATCTTATTTATTGAAACTTCGGGTTGTTTGCCAATGTGTGGTCATGGTACTATTGGTACAATTACTATCGCAATTGAAGAAAGATTAATATATCCAAAAGTTCCAGGGAAAATTAGAATGGAAACACCTGCAGGATTAGTTGAAATAGACTATCAACAAACTAATAATAAAGTAGATTGGGTAAAATTAACCAATGTAAAAAGTTATTTGGCAGCTGAAAATTTAATGGTCCAATGCCCAGAATTAGGTGAAATTAATTTTGATGTTGCTTATGGCGGTAATTTTTACGCCATAATAGACCAGCAAGAGCATTTTTCTGGGATTCAAGATTTTACGGCATCAAAGATTGTTCAGTATTCACAAATTATAAGAGAAAGGATCAATGAAAAGTACTCTGATGAATTTATTCACCCAGAGAATGATACCATTAGAGACGTGTCTCATGTGCTTTGGACAGGGAATCCAATAGATACAACGTCTTCTGGTAGAAATGCAGTATTTTATGGTGATAAAGCCATAGATCGAAGTCCTTGTGGAACGGGAACTTCCGCTAGGCTAGCACAGCTTTATGCTAAAGGACAACTAAAAATTGGAGAACCTTTTATTCATGAGAGTTTTATTGGGAGTAAGTTTATAGGGACCGTCGAAGAAGAAGTAGCTTTAGGTAATAAAAAAGCCATTGTACCTAGTATTAAAGGTTGGGCAAAAGTGTATGGTTATAATACCATCATTATTGATGATGAAGACGATCCATACGCACATGGATTTCAAGTGATTTAATTGATTATATAATGTTGAATGAATTAATGAATTAAATTATGGATAAATCTGAGTTTATAGAGCAATTAAAAAATAGAACAAAAAAATTAGCTGTAGATATTATTTTATTTTATGATAAAGTTAATAAGACCGATGCTATTAGAATTATAGGAAGGCAATTAATCCGATCAGTAACTTCAACTGCAGCTAATTATAGAGCTGCTTGTATTGCACGTTCTCAGAAAGAATTTTTCTCAAAAATGTCAATTGTAGTTGAGGAAGCTGATGAGACTTTATTTTGGTTAGAATTATTAGAAGAATCAAATTTTGCTTCCCAATTGGAGTTAAAACCTTTCAAGGATGAGGCTTTGGAAATACTTAAAATCGTTTCGAGAGCAAGAAAGAATGTTAGTAATAAAAATTGATTCATTAGGTCATTAATTAAATGAAACATTGTGTAATAATTGGCGGAGGAATTATAGGCTTATGTTCAGCATACTATTTGCACCAAGCAGGACATAGGGTTACGGTTGTCGATAAATCTGATTTCACTTCTGGTGCTTCTTATGTTAATGCGGGTTATATTACACCAAGTCATATCATTTCTCTAGCTGCTCCAGGAATCATTACGAAAGGCTTAAAGTGGATGTTTGATACATCGAGTCCGTTCTATGTAAAACCACGTTTAGAGTTGGATTTTTTAAAATGGGCTTGGCAGTTTAAAAAATCGGCCACAAAATCAAAAGTAGAAAAGGCAATTCCGGTTATAAAGGATATTAATATTTTGAGTAGAACGTTGTATGAAGAACTAAAATCTTCGAACGATTTTAATTTTCATTATGAGCGTAAAGGATTGCTCATGTTATATCAAACGGATAAAGCTGGAGAGGAAGAATGGACTACAGGAAAGAAAGCTATTGATTTAGGTTTAAAAGTTGAAAATCTCTCTAAAAATGAAGTTCAGAAGTTAGAGCCTAATGCAGATTTGAATATTAAAGGCGCTGTTTATTATCATTCTGATGCACATATGACTCCTAATAATTTTATGCAACAAATGAAGCTCTTTTTAGAGCAACAAGGTGTTTCGATATTAGCCAATGAAGAAGTGCGAGATGTTCTTGTTTCAGATGAAAAAATCACGTCTATAAAAACGTCAAGTAGAGAATTGACTGCTGATGAGTTTGTTTTAGCTACAGGTTCTTGGACACAAAACTTTGCTAAGAAATTAAATACTAAAATTTCTCTTCAGGCAGGTAAGGGTTATAGAATTAATGTTGAAAGAGAAACAGGTATTACCATACCAGCAATTTTAATGGAAGCCAAAGCTGCCGTTACGCCTATGGATGGATTTACACGTTTTGCCGGAACGATGGAAATAGGAGGTATTAATCATGATATTAACCCTATTCGGGTAAATGCTATAGCGAATGCAGGAGAAAGATATTATAATGGTTTACAAATCCAACAACACGAAAAAGATAGTGCGCAATGCGGTTTACGTCCTGTTTCACCCGATGGATTGCCGTATATAGGAAGGTTGTCAAAAATTAAAAATGCAACTGTGGCTGCTGGTCACGCTATGATGGGTTGGAGTATGGGACCAGCTACAGGTAAGTTAGTGTCCGAAATAATTAATAACGAAAAGAAGTCTATGAGCTTAGATGCTTTTAATCCTCAAAGACGATTTTAATGAAACATTAGACTAATAATAAAACATCAATTATAGTATCTATTTCAAGGCTTAGCTTTTTTCTAATATTTGCTTTTATAGGAAGTAAATACGTATCGGCTTTTGTGTCGAACCAAATAGCAGTTTCCCATTGCAAATCTTCAACTTGAGCAATAACTTTAAGTCTTCCCCAACCTTCTTCTTGCCACTTAAGATGAGTTCTTATTTCTTCAGATATTAGTTTTGGAAGCGATACAAAATGCCAACCACCATCACTATTGTGTTTCCAAATTTTTGCAGAGAATGTGTATGTGATTTTTGCTTCGATATAAACTATTTTAATGCTAAAAAACGCCCATCAACAACTCATATCTGCCACAATTTTCCATTCACCATTAATTTTCTTGAATACAATAATAAATACACCGTCAGCATCACCAATTTCACGTTTAAGATGATATTCGCCCATTACCCAATAATTAGTTCCTTCAATTTGAGAAATATCCTTAATCACAAAATTTAAAGTTCCTGTTTGGGCTTTAGAAGGGTAACCACGTTTGTAATTATCTAAGGTATTTTGCCAACCTTTGGTAAGTCCATTTCTGCCATAAAATTTAAGTGAATCACTTTTCCAATAGCCTTGCATAAAACCCTCTAGGTCACCATTGTTCCATGCTATCTCTTGGTCTCTCATTACTTTGAGAATAGCCGATTTAGCATCATTATAATTGGTGGTTTTTTCAGCTATAGTGTTACTATTAGTGACATCTGCTCTTACACTAATACATGCATAGGTCAATAATGATACGCTAAAGATTAAAAGAAATTTTTTCATAGGTTGATTATTTATTCAACCTAAAATTACAACTAAATTTTAAAGCACTCCTTTTTGGTTCTTGAAAAAAGCATCGGCTTGTATTTGCATTAGCTCTCTAGCTTTCTTCCGTTTGTAATTGATGACTTCTTCTTCATCAGCAATATCGTCATAAACTCTATTGTTGACATCATTATCCGTTTTAAGTAGTAATTTACGCTCATTAACTTGTTGCATTGTCCAAGTCTTTACGATAGTTTCCTGGTCTTGTAAACGGAAATCGTATTCACCTTTTGGTGAAAGAAGCTTAGCAAAAATAGGTGAGGTCTCAATAGCTAAGAACAGTAGAAATATAAAAAATGATGGTAACCATGGTAACTCACCAAGAGCGTTAACACGAGCCATTAAACCATCAAAATTATCTATTATAGGTTGCGATTCGGCAACATTAGTTTTTTGCTGTGTTTGTAGTGTAGCAATCTCAGTTTCAATATTGGCAATCTTAGTTCTATTATCTGTTTTAAGTTGCTGTAATTCGGCTAATGCCGCATCGTGTTTTTCACGCTTTTCTTTATACACAGGACCTTTACCTAAAAGATTAGTGCCCGATGTGCCTTCGGCTTCACCAATATAAACATCATAAAGCGCATTTACCTCTGCTTCTTTAGTATCTATTTCAGACTGTAAGGCTAAAATAGAGTTTTCTAACTCTGCAATTTTGGGAGTATACTGCTCAGCAATTTGATTTTGATTAGCTAAGGTTAAGTCATTTTTTTGCTCTAATAGAACTTGATTAATTTCTTTTTCAAAAATCTTTAATTCTAAAGGTTTAGAAATTACTATGGCAATAATGATTGCTAATAAAATACGCGGTGTAGCCTGAATAATTTCATCGATAACATTGTCACTTTTTTTAATGGTAGAAACAATATATCTATCTAAATTAAAAATCAGTAAACCCCATATAAGACCAAAAAATATTGAAGTAAATAGATTATCAAAAACTGTGTAAAGTGCATAACTCGAAGCTATGGTTGCCATTACAGCAGTAAAAAATACAGTTGCGCCTATACCGGCAAATTTATTCTGCTCACCAATAGAGCAATCTTTGAGTATATCTGTATCCGCACCAGAGCAGATAATAAAGAATTGTTTTAACATGGCACTATTTTGATTGATTAAACTATTAGAACGCTAAAACTTTGGTTTTGTTACAATTCCGTATCAAAAAAGCCCCGAAATTTCGAGGCTTTAGATAAATTTAACAATAGCTTTTAGTTTTTTCGAGTTTTCTTATCTTCATTAAGATTCTAGACCCGAAACATAATGAACATTAAGATGGTAAAGCTTATTAATGCTTTACTTTACTGTGAAGAATTTTCGTTCCGTTAGTTTTTTGATAATTTTTAAAGACTTTAGTGTAGACTTTTTGTAATTCAGCTAAACTCATTTTTTCACTTTTACTTTTAGAAAATTTTAGAATATTTGTTTCCCCTTCAATAAAGAAAATGTCAGCATCTTGATGTTTTTTAATATACGCTTCAACGGTATTTAAGTCACTTATTTCATTATCTATCTTGTAAAGTAATTGTTTAGTTTGTTTTTTACTTGCAAGTAATATAATCTCCCTAATGTTTAAATCTCTATTGCGTTCACCACTTTGATTGTTAGCATTTGGCCCGCCTTTTTCTTTTTTATTATACCCAGGATGAGGTGGCGGCGGTGGTGGTGCATCAGGAAACGGTTGTGCTTTTTTACGCTGTTCATCTGTCATGCTATTGTAGATCGCTTTATAGGCTTTTACCTCTTTAAGTTTTATAATAGCATAATCGTTAGTATTATTGGCCTCGGCAGCATTGTTTTTGTCGTTTATTTTCTTTGCCCACGCATTATATGCTGCTACTTGTTTTTTTGATGCTTTCGGTGGTGGCGGTGGCGGAGGAATAGGAGTATCAATTTCATCGGCCTTACGAGCCTTCGCTGCTTTTTTCTTTTTTTCAGAGTATTTTCTTTCATACTCGTCGTTCAATTTCTTGTATTTTGCTTTTACTTCAGGAGTAGCATTTTCTGGTGCAGGTGGTGGGGGTGGCGGTGGCGGAAAGTTTGGCCAAGGTACGGCGTTTTCACGTTGCGCATAAGTCATTCTGCTATAAATACTTTTGTATTTTAATACGTCATTCTCTCTAACAATTGGGTAAGCCTTTTTTGAATTAGATCTAGCCGAATTAAGAGATGCATTCATTTTTTTTGCCCAAGTGTTATATTCAGAAATTTCTTTTTTGGTTGCAGGTTCTTGTTGATTTGATTTAGGTAAATAGCGGATATTTGTTGCCGTAGGCATTGGCCACTCAGTGACTAAAACGGCTTCGGGTAAAGATTCTGCACCATTCTTCTGTTGAGATGACATTCGATCATAGATATCGTTATAGTATCTAAAGGTTTCGTCGTTGATAATGTATGGACGGCCTAATACAGTTTCAGACTTTGGTCTTTTTTTGAACTCAGCTTTCGTTTTTTTAGCCCAAGCATCATATGCTTTAACTTCTTGTTCGGTAACAAGTTTTTGCTGTTTAATAAGAATCAATTTGCTGTAATTCTTCTTACTACCTAATAGCTTTATATTTAAAATTTGAGCAGGTGAATTGCCATTATACTGAGAAACAATAGCTCTGGTTTTTTTATTTAATTTGTTTCCTTGGTTACCTTGTGTTGGATAGCCTTTAAATTTTACAGCGAAACTATTAACTTCATTTCCTGAGCTTGAAGTTAATTTCATATTAATAAGTTCCTCTTTAGTGAGTTCACAAGGGTCACAATTTTTACCATTTAACAGAATTGAGGTGTCATTCTTAGCACTTCTGAACGGTGTATTTCCTTTGCTCCTCACAACTTCTTGTTTTTTTGTAACTAAACGATGAAAACCGTAATCTAAAAGCGCATCATATACAAACCAAACTTCTTCATCGGTTTCCTTATCTGCAAAGGTCAGATGAATATTTATGATCTTATTACGTACTTCTGATGAAATGTCTTGATGAAATTTATTTACGGTTGACACCAACGATGCTTTATTGGCCTTTATACCGTTTACGTCATACGTTCCATTGTCTAAGACTTTTATGCTAATACTTCTAGCTGTATGAGATGTTTTCTTAGCTGGAACAGGTGGAGGCATTTTAATGTTACTGGTCTTTAATTCTTCTTGAGAAAAAGTGGAATATATCTTATAGGCTTTTTCATATAAAATCCATAACTCAGAATTATCAGTTCTAGGACCTTTTAAGAATTTAGCAATTTCATCCGAATATAATTTTATTGCTTTCTCATAACGTCTTAGCTGTGAGTCTTTATAAGTGTGTTTAAACCCTTCTTTTGTGTAAAGATGGTATTGATTTGGTTGTGGGAATTTTTTGCTTCGTGCATTTTTAGCAACTTTAGAACCCGAATAATGAACAAAATCTGACGCGGAGTAATTATCTAATATTGAATTGGCAATATGTTTTCCATCTATCCAAATAGCGTATTTATCTTCATTTTTAAAATCTTCGAATATTGAATTTGTTAGTTTTCGAGGTGTGGTTTTAGACAAATTGGGCATAGGGATTAATCGTGGTGGATATTTCTCTACCGATGCACGTTGCTCTGCCGACATTAACTTGTCGTAAATAATTATTGCACGTTCATAAGTGCCTCCATAAATGATTTTAGTCTCATTATATTTCTTGATAAAAGCCCTATATTCTCTCATGTTTTTATCGGTTGCCCCAATTTTAAATTCTTCAGAAGAATTTACATTTTGTGCAACATCAATTATAGGTTCAAGAGGCTTTTCAATTAGTTCCCTTGAGCTAAAACTGTAAAGTAGTATACCTAATATTGGTAGTAATAGTAAGCTGCTTAACCACAGCTTCTTTTTTGATGTTTTTGTTTTCATAACTGTAAATCGTTTTTTGAATGATGAATAATTTATTGCATTAGCTAGAATAAAATCTTGATGAGGATTAGAAAATTCTAGTAATGTATTTTGGTAAATCTTTGGAGAGATACCATTGTGTAAGACTGAAGCATCTGCTAAGAATTCGTGATTTAATTTTATATCTTTTTTAATGAGGTATATTAGAGGGTTAAACCAAAAAACAACCTGTAAAATCTCGACTATTAGTATGTCTAAACTGTGCTTTTGTTTTGCATGCGTTTCTTCATGAAGGATAACTTCATTAGGAATCCCTTGAGTTTCAATCTTAGTTTTATTAAAGAACAAATAATTAAAAAACGTATGTGGTGGCTCTAATTTTTGCAATAGGACATGAATAAAACTACCATTGGTTCGTTTTTCGTTTTGCTTAATTTTTACGATTAGCCTTGATAGATTGATGCCAAATCTTGTTGCAAAGAATAGTACACCTAAACCATAAATAAACCATAAACTTATTAAGACGTAGTTGATTCCCTCATTGATTTCCACAGGAGTTTCAGCCGGAAAATATGGAGGTGTATTTATTGACTCTGGATTAAAAGTACCAAAATCTAATACGGGTTCTATGTACTCTATAAAAGTTATAAATGGTATAATACCAGAAACCAAAAGTGCAAAAAGCAAATAAAACCGTTTGAATTGGTGATAGGATTGTTTTTCAAGAACAATTTTATAAAATACCATAAGTATGGCCAGACACGCTGCAGATTTTAAAAGAAGAAGTCCCATAGCTACTTTTTTTGTATTTCTTTATCAATCAAAGTTTTTAATTCTTCCAATTCCGATTTTGATAAATCTGTTTTGGTTGTAAAAAATGAAGCAAACTGTGATGCACTGTTATTAAAAAAGTGCTTAATTAATCCGTTAACATGTTTCGAGAAATAATCTTCTTTCTTAACCAAAGCATAATACTCTCTAGATTTTCCAAAGGTGTTATAAGCAACAAAACCTTTATCAGTCATGCGTTTTAATAATGTTGCAATAGTTGTAGTGGCTGGTTTAGGTTCAGGGTAAGCATCTAGCAAATCTTTCATATATGCTTTCTCTAATTTCCATAGGTGTTGCATGAGTTGCTCTTCGGTTTTTGACAGATTCATTTCTACAAGTTTAGAATTAACTCTACAAATGTAGAAATAAAATTTTAATTCTACAAACGTAGAATAATTATTTTTTGAAAATCAAATGTTGAAGCAACTTAATTATGATCAGAAGGGATTTAATTATTATAAGGACGCTCGTTAATCCAATTAAACTTACGAGATTTTAAAGTGAAGTCATTAAGTTCTTTTCGTTTAAAAATAACAGCAAGACTATCATTTTCTAGTGTTCCCCATAGTTTTAAGACGTCAGAATCTACGAGTTCAAAATCAAAAAAGCTATCTTTTTCAGAGTCTTCATTATACACTGTGATTTTGTTTTCAATAGAATCTGTTACAAAAGTGTAAGCAATTAAATCGTCTGTCATTGTCTTTACAATTGCTCTATCTTTACGTTCAATTAATAGATAACGCCATCTTTCAGAATCAGTTAACATTGGAGGTATTGTATCATTGTTCTTAATGTAAGTTTGAGTTTCCCAGATGCCATAAAGTTTAGGTCTATGATTGACATCGCTTATATTTAATTGTGCTAAATAACCTAAAACGCATCCAGCAATTATTGCGACAGATAGAAGTATTTTTTTAAGAATACCAATAGTTTTATAGTAGCTTTTAGATGTTACAGGATAGTAATAGTCGTAACTTTCAACAGCTTTATTCTTGAAAAATACAGAAACAAAACGCTTAATGTCCGTTACGAAAATAACACCTGCCATTAATATTAAATGAATCGAGAATATTTTTACTGGGATATCGAACATTAAATTCATCATAGCAACCTGTGTCATTACACCCATCACTATAAAAGCTCCTAAAGTTGATGTACGACGCCAGATTAAAAGCAGACCTCCAATAATTTCCATAAATCCGGCAAACATTCCAAATCCTTTAGAATAGCCCATGTACTGCCAAGCTAATCCCATAGGTGAAAATTCGCCTAAAGGTTGAAGTAGTTTTACAAACGACGCTGGTTGAAATTGAATCTGAAATACCTTCACAAAACCATACAGTAACATGGCCAGAATGATGAATACACGGATAACAACTAAAAACCAATAAAAACCCCTGTTATAAGATGGTCTCTTTTTATCTACCAAAGACCATATCAAAGTAATAATAATACTTAGAGCAAAGTTTACAAAAAGGGTGATGTAGGCAAAAGTATTATCACCACTACCATAACCACTTACATCATATTCGTAATTGAGTCCTAAAAAAGTTTTACCAATCCACCTAAAAGGTGTCTCCAATAATGCACTGGTAAACATTAATAGAATATATAACGAGAAGTAAGTGAAAATAAACCGGAATATAAGTTTACTTAAAGAGCTCCAGTTTTCTTTGTATGTCTGGTCTAAAATCATTTATTTTTCAATTCAACAAAATGTTTGTAAAAATGTGGAATAGTCTCAATACCTTTTAAATAATTCCAAATCCCGAAATGCTCATTTGGTGAGTGAATTGCATCGCTATCTAATCCAAATCCCATTAAAATAGTCTTACTTTTTAATTCTTGTTCAAATAATGAAACAATAGGTATACTTCCGCCGCTTCGTTGTGGTATTGGTGTTTTTCCAAAAGTGTGCTCATACGCTTTTGAAGCTGCTTTGTAGCCAATACTATCTATTGGTGTAACATAACCTTGACCTCCATGATGCGGTGTAACTTTTACTTTTACAGCCTTAGGCGCTATGCTTTCAAAATGCGTCTTAAATAATTGTGTAATTTCTTCCCAATCTTGGTTAGGTACCAAACGCATTGAAATTTTGGCATAGGCTTTACTAGCAATAACTGTTTTTGCACCTTCACCAATATAGCCACCCCAAACACCATTAACATCTAATGTTGGTCTGATAGAATTACGCTCGTTAGTAGTATAGCCTTCTTCACCATACACAGCATCAATATCTAAGGCATTTTTATACTTCTCTAATGAAAAAGGTGCTTTAGCCATTTCTGCTCTTTCTTCATCCGAAAGATTTTCTACCTTATCGTAAAATCCTGGTATTGTAATATGATTGTTTTCATCATGGAGTGATGCAATCATTTTTGTTAAGATATTAATTGGGTTAGCAACAGCGCCACCATAAAGCCCAGAATGTAAATCGCGATTAGGACCTGTAACTTCAACTTCAACATAGCTTAAACCACGTAAACCAGTAGTAATAGAAGGCACATCATTTGCAATCATTCCTGTGTCGGAGATTAGAATAACATCGTTCTGTAACTTTTCTTTATTCGCCTTAACAAATACACCTAAGTTTTCGCTACCAACTTCTTCTTCGCCCTCAATCATGAATTTCACATTGCAAGGTAACTCATCATGCGCTGTCATATACTCAAGCGCTTTTACATGCATGTACATCTGTCCTTTATCATCACAAGCACCTCTGGCGAATATTGCCCCTTCAGGATGTAATTCTGTGGCTTTAATAACAGGTTCAAATGGTGGAGAATCCCATAAGTCTAATGGGTCTGGTGGTTGTACATCGTAATGACCGTAAACCAATACCGTTGGGAGATTAGGGTTAATTATTTTTTCTCCATATACAATTGGGTATCCATCAGTTTCACAGATTTCAACAGTATCACAACCAGCTTTTAAAAGACTAGATTTTATAGCATCAGCTGTGTTTAAAACATCATTTTTATAAGCTGAATCAGCACTAATAGAAGGGATTTTAAGCAGCTCTATAAGCTCGTTTAAAAACCGTTCTTTATTTTCAGAAATATAAGTTTGAATATTCGACATTTTTTTGATTTTGGATACTAACAAAAATAGCAAAAAGGTTAGTGATTATTAATTGTTTTAATCTTATTTGAATATTGAAAACATTGTTTATATTTGCACCCCAAACTAATAAAACCAAATCTGAATTGCGGGCGTGGTGGAATTGGTAGACACGCTAGACTTAGGATCTAGTGCTTCACGGCGTGGGAGTTCGAGTCTCCCCGCCCGCACAAAAAAAGCTCTCAAATGTTTGAGAGCTTTTTTATTTAGAATTATTTGTGGTTGAAATTAAAGTTTAATGAGTTTGGTCGTATTTATCTGATTATTTTCTGAAATCGTCTTTACAATATAAATCCCAGGATTTAAATCTTCAATATTAAAGCTTGAATTTCTATTAAAGCTACCGTTAAATGTTTTTACAGTTTTACCCGTAATATCTACAATATTTATATCCGAAACTCTTACGTTTATCATAAATTCAGTAGTTGCAGGATTTGGAAAAATTCTAAACTTATCCAAATCGAAATCAGTAGTACTTAACGCTTGCGCATTCTTATTGCCTAAGACTTTAAATTCTCCTGGAGCAAGATTAATTGTACCTCTACGTTCATCTGGGAAAGTAGTTGCTCCTGTCGGATCCATTAAATCGTACCACGTATCAGTAACACCAGAAGGGAAACTGAACGAAATATCTTGATTTACAACGTCAAAATTTGAAAGTATAATTACATTTCTTAATTCCGTCAGTGGAATGCTAGAATCGAAGATATCAATACGAGGCGTAAAACTTCCAGCATCTGATGTGATCGTATAATCTCCTTCAAAAACTGCTTCATTTATTTTTAATTCATGCAACCTTGCCCAATCATTAAATATCTGTTGTCTTAAGGCAATAGTGCCAGTTGGATTTGCTGTATCATACCACGGCCATTGAGGCTGCGGTTTTGTGTCTAATTTACAATCACCAGCTGTGGCATCGTTTTCGGTATTTACAGTTCCATTAGTACACGTAAAAATAGATTGTTCCATTCCTAAACCACCAAAATGCCATATCATTTTAGGACCAGGCAGCATTACAGATACCGCTCCTAGAGCAGACATACGGCCTAAAGCAGTATCTAAATCGGTGATATCATAGCCATTTAGATTTTTACCAAACTGTAAATTATTGTACATTAATCGCTCTTCATCATGGCTTTCGGGATATCCAATTAATCTAGGCTCACTAAATCCTCTAGATAAGTGTCCTGCTCTATTGATATTTTTATTACCATCTTGTCCCATCGTTAATTCATTGAATTCAGCAGTCATCTTGCCCCACATCATAATGCCTTTTGGAATACCGTCAGCTTCTCCTGTAAGCCTATAATTGGCCCACTGTTGTTCCTCGCCATCTGTACCTAAGTGTTCGAATATCACATAATGTGTTGGATCTAAAGACCATGAATAATCTGCATAATCTTGAAGAATATCCACGCGATCTTGTTGATAAGCATTAGTACAGAAATCATCTCCACCTGTACAATTTTGAGTAAACCCTTTTGTTAAATCCCATCTAAATCCATCAATTTTGAATTCTGTAATCCAATGCTCAATAACACGTTCTACATAATGATTGGTTATTGGGTTCGTATCATCATTTGAACTTGCTCCTGGTGTGTTAGGTAACTCTTCGGTATGACTAAAATCATAACCAACATTAAAACTATGTTGTGCGTTAACATTAAAATAGGGGTTTTCTGTACTTGGGTCGCCCCAACCATTACCATCTGGGTCATTCATCCACATACGTACTAAGGGGTTTCTACCAAAAGCATGATTTAAAGCGATATCTAATATTACGGCAATTCCGTTTTGATGGCATAAGTCAATAAATTCTTTAAACTTATTCTCCGTTCCATAGAATTTATCTAAGGCCATATGAAATGATGTGTTATAACCCCAGCTTTCATTACCTTCAAATTCCATTACTGGCATAAGTTGAATAGCGTTAATGTTTAATTCTTTGAAATAATCAATACGGTCAATTAAGTCTTGATAATTTCTATTACTTTCAAAATCTCTAACTAATACTTCATAGATTATTAAATCCTCCTTTTTGGGTTTGTCAAAATTATCTACCACCCAATTGTATTCTGTTTGGTTGGTCTGCAATACTGTAACTTCTCTTTCTTGCCCATCTGGATAGGTAGGTAAGTTAGGATACGTAGCCGCTGGAATAAATGGGTCATCGAAAGGTGACAATACTAAAGTAGAATATGGATCTGCTGTTTTTACTAAACTTGGAGAACCAGATATTGGTGTTTCGTCAACAACCCAATACTGATAGGTATATACTTCGCCTGGTGTAAGACCAGTTAGTTCAATGAAAAATTTATCCGAATTTGCATTACTGTCCCGCAGCATCGCGTCCGAAAATTTTGGTTGATAACTGTCGTCATTGAAACTACCTGCGACATAAATATAGTCTTTGTTAGGTGCATCTATTACCAAAGTCGCTTTAGTAGGATCTGATGTGTCATAGTTTATGCCTTCTTTAAGACCTGAAGGCATCGCTTGACTTCCTGCATTTGGGTTTAATATTGCAGTAATTGGAATAGATCGTACATCTGGACCAAGTGTAACTTCTAGCGTATATGCTTGATTTTGAGTAATGTTGTTATCTGTATAGGTAAATGATTCACCGTTTTGCGTAGAAATGACACTACCGTTAGCACTTAGAACATATTGAGCCGTACCACAGCTATTAGTGGCTGTAATAGTAAGATTATCACCAGAAGTTAAAAGAACTGTATTTTCGGTTGGAGCAGATAAGTTTACATTAAATGACGAAGCACCAACATCGGCCAAAATGTCTTGAGATTTTTTATCTCCACTACCATCCTGAGCTTTTATTAAAAACCCTAATCTCCCAATATCATTTCTTTGAAAATAACTATCCGGAATTATTGTTTTTCTATATTCATCATTAACTGAATCATATGTAAATATACTCGCAGCATTTGAGCTTGTCCAAGTACCATTAAAAGGTGAGTCTTGAAGATTAGCGAAAGTTAAATCAAAGGACCAAGACCATAGATAAAGTTCATTATTAGTTACGTTCCAAGCACTTTCATCGATAGTTGTACCATCAATAATAATGGTGATTTCTTCATCTTCTTGAAATGTACAAGGCGATATCTCATAGGCAACATTTTGCTGTTGTGAAAATGCCAATACACCAGCAAGAATCGCTATGTAAAAAGTAATCTTTTTCATAAATTAATTTTTAAAATAAAAAGGCTGTTTTACTCAAAACAGCCTTTTAGATGTTAAATCAACAATTAATTTGGGATAAATACATAACTTCCATCTAAGTCATTGAACCATACATCGTATGAACCTGACGGCCCGTTAAATACGAAGTTGTTTCCAGACGTCGCAAAGTTAGATTGTCCCCAAAGTTCGCTTGAGCCTGTATATCTCCACAGACCATTATTCCAATCGTCATTTGGTCTGATTAAGAATTCATCATTATTAGTAAATGTAATATTTGATGCAGACCATAAATGTGGGTTGTTAGGGTCTTGAGTTAAGTCAATTTCGTCTGCATCACCCCAACCACCTATAGCTTGACCAATCAGACCAATTCTATTATAAGTTGGTGCACTAGATGCATCGTAAGATTGCACGGTAAAAGAACCGCCTTCACCTACTGTGGTAAAACTGTATGTGTAATATCCAGCAGATCCAACGCTAAACACACCTGGGTCAGAACCACCGCCTGGATTAACAGCCAATGTAGAACCATCATTAGTTCCCCATTGTGGTTGCCATTGTCCTAATACTTCCAACAATTTAAATGCACCAGCATTAAAATATCCAGTGTAGATATAATTGTTAGGCACATCTTGATTTCTAAAGATTGCAGTATTATTATTGTTGTTATTCCAACCAGGAGTAGTAGCATCGCCCACTAAATATAAGAATGGGAATGTTACAGAATATGGTGTTATACTAACAGTTACACTATCAGAAATACGCTCTAAAGTATTTTCATTAGCATTTGTAGATCGCGCTACAATTCTAATATCAACATCTGCAGCAACATCTGCAGCAGCACCTAATCCTAGAGCAGCAGCATTTAAGTCGGCATGAGTAATGTCTAATGTTGTAATACCATTACTTGTGGTACCTAAAACAACAGGGTTAGCAAAATCTGTTCCGCCAAGTGCGGCTTCAATAGTGTACTCAACAGCATCTGGACCAGTTAATCCTTCATCTTCCCAAGCAACCGTCATTGCAATGTCACCAGAAGTGGCAAGCGATAATACAAAAGTATCATTGGCAGCTGGGCTTGTAATTTCAGCTGGATTCTCAGGGTAAGCAGTAACAAAGAATAACACTGAATTACTTAACGCTGCACCAGCATCAACTCTAACAAAAACAGGGACATCAACTAAATTTGCTGGATTAGCAGAATTAATTGCCATGTTTAAGTCAGTTACGCTTATTGTGAACGAATTAGTAGACGAGTTTCCTAACGTTATAGGGTTAGCAAAATCATCAGTAATTGCCATTTGAATGGTATAAGAAGAGCTTCCTGTAACATCATCATTCCATGTCACAGTAAACGCTGCGTTACTCTGTAAACCAAAGTTTAAAAGTATATTACTAATTCCTGGTTGCAATAATTCAAAAGCAGCATCAGGTTCAGTAATTGTTATAGTCTCTTCATTCTCACAAGCAGTAAAAAGCAAAGCGAAAATGAGTATAAGACCGCTAAATTTGTTAAAGATTAATTTCATAGCTATTTTTTTATAAGTTTAAAGGAATCAGGATATAATCACCTGTAAGGTCATTAAACCAAATGTCATATTCATCTCCTACAATAACAGGTACATTTGCACCTCCGTTAGTGGCTTTACCAGAGAAGGAACTATCACTTCCCCAGCTATCTCCTGTGTTTGTTACAAAGGCTACATCACCAGTAGTAAGCGTAACATTGTTTGCAAACCAAACATGTGAATCTGAAGCTGATAATCTCGTTAAAGCAATTGTACTTGTCGCCGATCCTTGTACTTCTATACTTGTATAGTCTGTTGCACCAGTGGTGTCAAATGCAGCAAATGAGAAATTATTAGAGCTGAAATTTATCGTAAACGTATAAAAACCAGCAGCAGAAATATCAGAACCATTGTTAGGGAAAGTATTTGGATCACTTGTATCACCAGGGTTAACATCGATACTTGAACCATCATTAGTTCCCCATTGTGGTTGCCATAATCCTTTTATTTCTAACACTTTAAACTGACCTGGGTTGAAAAAGCCAGTATATGTATATAAGTTAGGGTTGTCTCCATCTCTAAATAATGCAGGGTTGTTATTGTTATTATTCCAATCAGCTGCTGTTGCATTACCTACTAGGAAAAAATCCATAAACGGATAGTTAAAGAAAGGCGTTACTTGAAAACTTATAACATTTGAAGCAACCGGTAAACCGTTTTGTGTTCCTAAAGAAGAAATCACTCTTGCATAAATAGTACTAGAGACAAATGGTGGTAATCCAGCATTACCTGCAGCTGAGTTTAACTCGCCTACTGACAATGTTATAGAATTATTACCAACTATAGAACTTGCTACTATTGGATTTGTAAAAGCATTATCCGAAGAAAGCTCTAAATCATATCTTTCTGCAGCAGGTTGTCCATAATCTGCAACTGTCCAGCTAAATGTAACAGCTGGGTTATTCGTATTTACAGCATCTAATTGTATATCCGAGATAGCTAATTCCGCTAGGTTAATCGGACTTGTCTCAGCAACTGTAAAAATTTCCGAATCATCCTCACATCCTGTAAATAAAAACAGAACGAATAGTGAAGATAATAGAAGTGATATTTTATTTTTCATATTCATGTTGTGTTAAAATTAGTACCCAGGATTTTGAGTAAGGTTAGGGTTAGATGATAAACTCAAACTTGGAATCGGGAAAATGTTAAAGTTAGACGGAATTGATATTCCATTACTTCCATTTCCTTTCCATGCCCAGTTATAGTTACCACCAGTATATCTATTGTAACGAATTAAATCTTGACGTCTATGTGCTTCCCAATGTAACTCTCTAGATCTTTCATCTAAGACAAAGTCTAATGTTAATTCTGCAGATGAGATAAGATTTGGATTATTAGCTCTCGTTCTTAAATCATTTACTAAATCTACAGCAGTGTTTAATGCACCACCACCACCTCTTAGGTGTGCTTCAGCATACATTAAATGTACATCTGCAAGTCTAAATAATGGGAAATCTGTATCAACAAATGTTTGATCAACACCAAATCCTCCAGTAGATGTCGCATTAGAATATTTTTGAATGATAAAACCAGTATCTCTATCAGAAATATCTACGATATCTATTGGTCTATTGTTAGTAATTAAAGTATTTCTATCATCTAAGGCAAATAAACCACCATCGAATAAATCAGCAAATTGTCTGCGTACTCTTAGAGCGCCACCCCAACCACCTGGAGTAACACCAACTTCTGCACCATTGACTTCTAAACTACCCACAGAACCATTAATAGCAACTGTTGTAGGACCAAAGTTTTGCGTAGTATTACCATCAGTAACAAGTGGGAAAATAATTTCGCTAGTAGCAGAATTAGTATTGTTGTCTGCCATAAAATTTTCTAGATATGATGTTGCTAATGAATAACCAGAGTTTAAAAGCGTCTGGCATTGTGTAATACAATCTGCATATCTGTTTTGTCCAATATAAACTTCGGCATTTAGATATAGTTTTGCTAATATCATTGCAGCAACACCTTTATCAGCGCGTCCATATTCGTTTTGGTTAGCATCTATTAAATCACTATTTATTGCAATAAGCTCGTCTTCAATAAACTGAAATAATTCGGCTCTGTTTGCAACTGGTAAAACGGCATTAATTGGATCTGCTTCTGTTCCGAAATTTGCTTTTCCAAATAAGTCCATCATATAGTAATAAGACATTGCTCTTAATAATCTTGCTTCTGCTCTAAAAGCAACGATCTCATCTCTTGTACTTTGCGAAACACCTCTGCTATCTAACTTTTCGTCAGTAGTTTCTCTTAAGAAGTTGTTTGCAAACGCTATCGTTAAGTGTGTTCTACTAAACATTCCAAGAATTAATGGATTTTGAGCAGTCCATATATTTCGCTGTATTTCGCGGGTTCCTGGATCATTTTCATAAGACCAAATCATTTGATCTGCAGATAATGTTTGCATGTAAAGTAATACGCGACCAAACTGACTAGTTCCTGCATCAATACCAGCAATATTTGAACTTCCTGGGCCATTAGTTCCAGTTAAAGTTAAATTTGCGTAAACACCAGCTAATAGTTGACGATATGCGGCTTCGTCAGCAAAAGCATCATCTGTTAGTAAAGTGTCATCATCGTTCGGTGTGATGTTCAGGTCATCAGTACATGAAACCATAAACAACACAGCAAATAAGAAGACACTAACTTTCTTTAATTGTTTTAATTTTCTTTTCATAGTTTTTTAAAATTTAAAGTTAGCTCCCACTAAAAAGTTTCTAGATCTTGGGAAAATAGTATTATCAATACCACTTTCACCAACTTCAGGGTCAAGACCAGAATAGTCTGTAATTACAAATACATTTTGTACACCACCCCAAATTCTTATACTTTTTACAAATTTCGATAAATCGGAAAAAGTATAACCTAGCGTAATATTATCCATTCTTAAGAACGATGCATTTTCAATGTATAAATCTGAAATAATCACATCTGATGTTCTTTGGAAATTAGTATCAAACACTGAAGAAGGAATGTTACCTAATACAGCATTATCTTGTAATAATTCTAATTGTGCTCTAGAAGAGTTAACGTTGTTGTAAACATATCCACCCAAACTAGCTCTCATATTGAAAGAAAAGTCAAAGCCTTTATACTCAAGATTCGATTGAAAACCGAATATAGCATTTGCCCCAGGGTTTTCTTTTATGTATCTATCATCGTCATTAATGATATTATCACCATTTAAATCTGCAAAAGCACCCTCAATAGGGTTACCAGCAGCATCAAAAAGCTGTTTAAATACGTAGAAGGAATTAGGAGCTTCACCTTCACGATGTAATTGAATAAAGTTACCAGTACCTCCAGAAATACCACCAGTAGTTATATCTTGTCCAAATGCTAATTCTGTAATTTCTCTATCTAACAACGTTGTATTGAAATTAAGATTCCAATTCAAATTGTCATTACGGATAACATCAGCATTAAGACTAAATTCTAAACCTTGTATTCTTAAATTACCAATATTTTGAACGATATTATTTGTAAAGTTACTTCCATCAGGAACATTCGCTCCAAATAATAAATCTTCAGAATCTTTTTGGAACACACCTAATGTACCATTTATTCTATTATCGAAAAGACCGTAATCTACACCAAATTCTATGGTTCTAGTTTCTTCCCATTTTAAATCTGGGTTAATAGCTGCTGGTTGTAAAGTCTGAACAGGTTGGTTACCAAACTGGAAAATTGATCCTGGATTACCAAGGTTTACTCGGCTTAAAAAGATATCTCTAGGGCCTATATCTTGTTGTCCATTCCATCCCACACTAGCTCTTAATTTTAAATTAGATATAGTGTTAGAATCTTTTAAGAAATCTTCATCACTTACACGCCATGCCAATGCAGCTCCACCAAAATCACCAAATTGGTTGTCTTCGCTAAAACGAGACGTACCATCGCGTCTATAGTTAAGTGTTAACAAATATTTATCTAAAAATCCTATGTTAGCACGGCCAAAGAAACCAACTAATACAACATCCGGATCGGCAAATGTATCACCAAAACTCTGTGGGTCTTGAAGGTTTCCTGTAAAACCACCATCGTTAGTAAATACTTGGTAAGAGTAACCAGCAGTTACATCGTAGTTAATTTTGTCATTACCATTACTATAAAGGAAGTAACCGTCAAAAGAGCGGTTAACACGTTGTTGATTGCTAAATGATGTTTCACCTGTTATTACGTCTTGTGTAGCAAATGTTGCTTCAACTGAAGTCGAAGATTCAGTATAGTCGTAACCTAAGTTAACAACAGCCTTTAACTCTGGTAAAAAGTGAAATTTGTAGTCTAAATTAATATTACCAAATGTTCTATTAACATCTCCAAGGTTGACTCTATTAGCAAGGTTAAATACTGGGTTGGTAGTACCATTTTGTATCAATCCACTGCCATCAACATGCTGGTAAAAACCACCAAAATTTGGATTACCATCCATAACTGGTTGTGTTGGGTCGTAGCGTAAAGCTGCACCTATTTGACCTCGGTCAGCGAATCTATTATCTGCATAGGCTAAATTAGCATTTACACTAACCTTTAAGTGATCGTCAAAAAACGTTGGATTCAACGCTAGTGATAAATTACGTCTTTCGGTTAACGAAGTAATTAAAGTTCCTTCTTGTCTAGTTACACCAAAAGAGAAACGTGTCGGTATTCTCTTAAATAATTGACCTCTAAGTGTTACATTGTGTATAGCAGATACGGTTTCTCTATAGATTTCATCTTGCCAGTCTGTACTAGCATTGCCAAGTAAACTTGTGTCTAAAGTAGTTCCGTTGATAGGCTGAGAGTTTACTAAATTTCTGAACGCATCAGCAGATAAAACATCAATTGTATTATCTATTTCACCAAATGTATATTGTGTGTCAATTTCTGCACTAAAGGTATCACGACCCTTTTTAGTAACAATGATGATTACACCATTAGACCCACGAGAACCATAAATCGCCGTTGCAGACGCATCCTTCAATACTGAAAATGATTCAATGTCATTAGGGTTAATTGTAGATAATACTCCACGTGAACCACCTACAATATCATTAGTAATAGGTAGGCCATCAATTACAATAAGTGGGTCATTAGACGCATTAATAGATGAACCACCACGAATTCTTATGGTCGCACCAGATCCTGGTGCACCTCCATCAGTCGTGATATTTACACCAGCAACTCGACCACTTAATAAATTGTCTGGAGTTACAATATTACCTCTTGTAAAATCTTTTGCAGTTACAGATTCTACAGAACCTGTCGCATCTTTTACAGTAGTAGTACCATAACCAATCAGTACAATTTCATCGAGTTGGGCAGCGTCTTCAAGCATAACTACATCAATAGTAGCTTGACCATTGTATGTAATTTCTTGTGTTACAAAACCAACATAAGAAAAAACGACAACATCGCCATTATTCAAATCAATAGAGAACTTACCGTCAAAATCTGATGATGTACCAGTAGTTGTTCCTTTGACAATTACATTTACACCAGGTAGCGGTAATGAGCTAGAACCATCTGTTACTGTTCCTGAAACTGTAGTTTGTCCAAGCAAGGTTGCGGGAACTAGAAACACACATAACAAAATGGCATTAAAAAGTGTCTTCATAAAATATTTTTAAGTTAATTGTATTAGTTATTTTCAACTAAAATTTTTACTTCTCGGGTTAAATCTATGTAAAATTAAGGTGCGATTTACGTTAACACTTTTTAAGAATGTTTCGAAAACGTTTTCGTGTTAAAAACTTTTTAATAAAAATGGATTTTTAACATTTATAGCCCTAAAAATAAGGATATATCAGTAGTTAGTGTCTTAAATTATGAAGTTGTTATCTTGAGCAAAATGTTATATTTACTAAAATATCCTAATTAACCAATTATTTTATGAAAAGAAAGGTTACTCTAAAGCAAATTGCAAAAGAGTTAGATGTGTCAATTTCGACGGTTTCTAAAGCATTACGAAATAGCGTTGAAATTAGCGAAGACACAAAGCAAAAAGTTCAGGCTTTCGCAAAACTCTATAACTATAAACCAAATAATATTGCGTTAAGTCTTAAAAATAGGAAAACCAATACTATAGGGATTATAATACCAGAGATTGTTCATCACTTTTTTTCAAAAGTAATTAGAGGTGTTGAGCTTGTAGCAAACCAACGAGGGTACAATGTTATTGTGGGTTTGTCTAACGAATCCTTTGATAAGGAAGTTATTAATATGGATATGTTGGCTAACGGCAGTATAGACGGGTTTATCATTTCATTATCTAAAGAAACCTTGCAACTACAGGATTATCATCATTTTAATGAAACAATAAATCAAGGTATGCCAATCGTAATGTTTGATAGAGTAGTTAACGAAATTCAATGCGATAAAGTTATAGTTGATGATTTTGAAGGGGCTAAAAACGCAGTAGAAAAACTCATTCAAAACAATTGCGAAAATATAGCCTTAATAACTACTAAAGATTATGTAAGTGTTGGTAGACTCAGAACCCAGGGTTATTTGGAAGCTCTAAAAAATCATAATAAAGATTTAAAATCCGAGTTGATCCTTAAGCTGGATGATAACATTGATTATGAAGATAATCTCGATGCTTTAGAGAACGAAATAGAATCGTTGTTTAAATCTTCAAAAGAGATTGACGGTATTTTTGCCGTTAACGAGCTTTATGCATTAACAGCAATGCGTGTTGCTACACGACTAAATTATAAAATCCCGGATGATATTCAGGTCATTGGTTTTACAGACGGAGTATTGTCTAAACATGCTACTCCTAGTTTGTCAACTGTAAGTCAGCATGCCCAGCTAATGGGCGAAAAAGCAGCAGCTTTACTAATAGATAAACTTGAAAATGACGAAGATGAAGAAAGCTTCCAAACTCAGATAATTGCATCCGAACTTGTTGAGCGCGAATCAACAATGTAATGTTAACAGATTTGGCGGTTTAATATTCTTTTATAACTTTGTAGCCTATCAAAACTAAATTTTTACTTCTCAATTAAAATATGTTTTGATAAGAAAAGCTTATCAGAATAGTATTAACTAAATCATACTATTTATGAAAAAGCGTCGGTTAAGTTTCTGGGAAATATGGAACATGAGTTTCGGTTTTCTAGGAATTCAGATGGGTTTTGCTCTACAGAATGCTAATGCTAGTCGAATTTTACAAACATTTGGTGCGGATGTCCACGAACTTTCATGGTTTTGGATTATTGCGCCATTAATGGGTTTAATAGTTCAGCCAATAATTGGTCATTACAGTGATAATACTTGGACAAGATTAGGTCGTAGAAGACCCTATTTTTTGGCCGGAGCTATTTTGGCATCTATTGGATTAGTTTTAATGCCTCAGGCAGATTTATTTATTGCAGTTCTCCCTGCATTATGGGTAGGTGCTGGAATGCTGATGATAATGGATGCGTCGTTCAACATCGCTATGGAACCTTTCAGGGCTTTAGTAGGAGATAATTTAAGAGACGACCAAAAAACAGTAGGATTTAGTATTCAAACTGTCTTAATTGGAATTGGTGCTGTAGTTGGTTCATGGCTACCATATGCTTTGACGAATTGGTTTGGAGTTTCCGACCAATCTGATGGAGCTGTACCAACAAGTCTTATCCTTTCTTTTATAATAGGCGCGGTAATTCTTATAGTATCCATTCTTATTACGGTATTTACGACTAAAGAATACTCACCAGAAGAACTTGATCAGTTTGCAGATGAAAAAGCTCATCTCAAGGCTATAGAGGTCGACGAGGAAAAATCTGGATTATCTTCAATCTTTAGAGATTTTAAAAATATGCCAACGACTATGCGACAGCTGGCATGGGTTCAATTTTTCTCTTGGTTTGGTCTTTTTGGGATGTGGGTTTTTACCACGCCTGCAATAGCACAACATATCTATGGTTTAGCTTCAGATGATACACACTCACAGCTATTTAATGATGCAGGTGATTGGGTAGGTATTATTTTTGGTGTTTACAATTTAGTTTCTGCTATAATGGCTTTCTTTTTACCAACTATAGCAAACAAGATTGGTAGAAAACAAACACATTCAATAGCATTAATTATTGGAGGATTAGGACTAATTTCTGTTTATTTTGCTGGCGATAAATACTTCTTAATTGGTTCAATGATAGCCGTTGGAGTCGCTTGGGCTAGTATTCTCTCTATGCCCTATGCTATGCTAGCTGGAGCTATACATCCAAAGAAGATGGGAGTTTACATGGGTATTTTTAACTTTTTTATTGTTATTCCGCAGATTATTAACGCATTAATTGGCGGACCAATCGTAAAGTATGTTTACGATGGGAAGGCTGTATTTGCTCTTGTAATAGCAGGAGTTTCATTTTTAATTGCAGCTGCTTTAGCAATGAAAGTAAATGATATCTCAGAAGTAAAACAAGTTAAAGCAGATGAATAAAAAAGGATTCATATTCGACCTTGATGGTGTAGTTGTAGATACAGCAAAGTATCACTTTTTAGCTTGGCGACAATTGGCAAATTCTTTAGGTATAGATTTTACAGAGGAAGAAAACGAACAACTAAAAGGCGTTAGCAGAGTACGCTCATTGGAAAAAATACTAGAATGGGGAAACAAAACACTTTCTCAAGATGAGTTTACGAGTTTAATGGCTACTAAAAATGAAGAGTATTTAAGCCACATCAATAAAATGGATGCTAATGAGGTGCTTCCTGATGTTTTAAAAGTTCTAAACTTTTTAGAAGAACGACAACAAGGTATCTCTTTGGGTTCGGCTAGTAAAAATGCAAGGCCAATATTAGAAAGAGTAGAATTACTAAATAAGTTCCATGCTATTGTTGATGGTAATGATGTCTCTGAAGCCAAACCAAACCCAGAAGTATTTTTAAAAGGTGCCGAACTTTTAGATATGGAGCCACATAATTGTGTGGTATTTGAAGACTCAGTAGCAGGAGTTCAAGCTGCTAATCGTGCCAATATGATATCTATTGGTATTGGAGAAAAACACGTGCTGCACGAAGCAGATTATATTTTTAAAGATTTTACCGAGATGTCTACCCAGTTTATAGATGAAATAATTTCAGGTAAAATTTCTAAAGTCAATCAAATAATACAGTAGTATACTGTTTTCAAAAAATTGAATTAATGAATAACAAATATATACAACCCAACCCTTGGTCTATAATCGAACAAGGTTTTGATGCTTCAAGAGTAAAATCTTCCGAAAGCCTAATGAGCTTAGGTAATGGAGCTATGGGTCAACGCGCAAATTTTGAAGAAACATACACTGGAGACACATTTCAAGGTAGTTACATAGCTGGAGTTTATTATCCAGATAAGACAAGAGTTGGATGGTGGAAAAATGGATATCCAGAATATTTTGCCAAAGTATTAAATGCCCCTAATTGGATAGGAATTAATGTTGAAGTTAATGGTGAACAATTAGATCTAGCAAATTGCAAAGCAATCAAAAACTTTCGAAGAGAACTCAACATGAAAGAAGGCTGGTTGTCTCGTAGTTTTGATGCTACATTAGACAACGATACAACTGTAAAAGTCGAAACTAAACGTTTTCTAAGTTTGGAAATTGATGAGGTTGGAGCTATTGAGTATAATGTAACACCTACAAATGGTGACGCAACAATTGTGTTTCATCCATATTTAGATAACGGCATTACCAATGAAGACTCTAACTGGGATGATAAGTTTTGGGATATTTTAAGTGTTGAGTATGTTGATAATCAGGCTTTCATTGTTTCGCGCACCATGAAAACCGATTTTTATGTATGTACTTACATGCAAACAGAATTGTCACTCAATTCTGAAACTGTTAATCTTCAGCCTGAAGTAGATGCTTTCAAAGACAAGATATCTTTTAGTTACGCTCAAAACGTAGCCAAAAACCAAACCTATACAATTACCAAGTATGGTGGATACAATTCAGACAGAAACCACCACAGAAACAATTTAATTAATATAGCAAAGAAAACCTTATCGCATGTTTCTAATTTAGGTTTTCAAGCATTATTAAACCAACAAAAATTAGCTTGGGCAGATATCTGGAATATGTCAGATATCACAATTAATGGAGATGTTGAAGCACAACAAGGTATTCGCTTTAATATTTTCCAACTTAACCAGACGTATTTAGGTAAAGATGCACGTTTAAATATTGGTCCAAAAGGATTTACTGGCGAGAAATATGGCGGTAGTACCTATTGGGATACCGAAGCCTATTGTTTGCCATTTTACATGGCTACCAAAAACCAAGAGGTTGCAAAAAGCTTACTCGAATATCGTTATAATCACTTAGATAAGGCCATAAAAAATGCAGAAAAATTAGGTTTTACTAATGGAGCTGCGCTGTATCCTATGGTTACTATGAATGGCGAAGAATGCCATAACGAATGGGAGATTACCTTTGAAGAGATTCATAGAAATGGGGCCATAGCTTTTGCAATATTTAATTACCATCGCTTCACTAATGATTATAGCTATACTGTAGAAAAAGGATTAGAAGTACTTATAGGTATAGCACGTTTTTGGCATCAGCGTTCTAATTTTTCAGCAGATAAAAATCAGTATGTAATATTAGGTGTCACTGGTCCAAACGAGTACGAGAACAACGTTAATAATAATTGGTACACAAATTACATCGCTAAATGGTGTATTGATTATGCGATAGAAAACATAGATAAAGTTAGAGCAGACTACGCTAGTGATTATGATAGAATCATGACTAAAGTAGACCTCTCAACTGACGAAATTAAAAAATGGAAAGCTGTTTCTGGAAACATGTATTTTCCATTTGATGAAAAGCGAAACGTCTACTTACAGCAAGATGGCTTTTTAGATAAAGAACTGATTACCGTGTCAGATTTACCAAAATCTCAAAGACCAATTAATCAAAAATGGTCTTGGGATAAAATATTACGTTCACCATACATTAAGCAAGCAGATACATTACAAGGATTTTATTTTTTCGAAGATCAATTCACTCTAGATGAACTTGAACGACATTTTGATTTTTACGAGCCTTTTACGGTTCACGAAAGTTCTTTGTCTCCATGTGTACATAGTATTCAAGCTGCAAAATTGAACCGTATGGATCAAGCCTATGAGTTCTATTTAAGAACTTCAAGATTAGATTTAGACGACTATAATCATGAAGTTGAAGAAGGATTACATATTACATCAATGGCTGGTACTTGGATGAGTATTGTTGAAGGTTTTGGTGGTATGAGAGTCGTTGACAACAAGCTGTCTTTTGAACCTAAAATACCAAAGCAATGGGAGTCGTTTTCTTTTAAAGTAAACTTTAGAAATCAAATTCTCAGAGTTAATGCATGTATTGGTCATACACACTTTGAATTAGAAGGTGATGATGACCTAGAGATTATAGTAAATGGAGAATTAGTGAAAATTACACCAAATAATCTAGTTACTGTTTAAGATAAGTCCGATTCATTTTTTAGACATCTATAAATAAATGTATTATGAAAACATGTAAGCTTATACTATTGTTTTTTGCATTAAGTCTTATGGCTTCATGTAATAATAATAAAGAGGATAATACAACTGATAATACTTCTTATGAAGTTGTAGATAGAAATGATATCCAGCGTATTGAGCCACCTCATTGGTGGGTAGGTTTTAAAAGTGATAGTCTTCAACTTTTAGTACATCATATTGATATAGCTAATTATGAACCTTCAGTATCTAATAAGAGTATATCAATAAAAAACGTTTCAAAGGGAAATAATAGTAATAACTATCTTTTTATTGATTTAGACATTTCTAAGGCTAAAGCAGGAAAATTCAATATAAAATTTAGTAATGAAGAAGACGAACTAATTGCCACATACAGTCTAGAAGATAGGCTTAAACCAGCAGAAGACTATATCGGTTTTAGCAGTAGTGATGCTATTTACTTAATAACACCAGATCGCTTTGTTAATGGAAACGAAATTAACGATGTACCGTTAGGTGCCGAAGGTCAAGCGTTTATGCTAGAAAAAACAATTGATCGTAGTAATGACTATGCAAGACACGGTGGAGATATTCAAGGTGTTATAAATCATATTGATTATATCAAAGACATGGGTTTTACAGCCATTTGGCCACAGCCCATGCTTACTAATGATATGTACGAAGGCTCATATCACGGTTATGCTGTAACAGACTTATATCAAATAGACCCTAGATTCGGTACTCTAGATGAGTATAAAACATTATCAAAAAAACTTCGTGAAAATAATATGAAGTTAGTAATGGATCAGGTAGCTAATCATTGTGGATTGCAGCACTGGTGGATGAAAGACCTACCATTTAAGGATTGGGTAAATCACCAAGATAACTTTGAGTATAATATTGATAATTGGGATTGGAAAGTAACAAAACGCTCTAATCATAGAAGAACTACTAATCAAGATACTTACGCCTCTCAAGCCGATAAAAAGGGTAATAACGAAGGTTGGTTTGTTGCAACCATGCCAGACTTAAACCAACGTAATCCGTACATGGCAAAGTACATTATTCAGAATAGTATTTGGTGGATAGAAACAGCCCAATTAGGTGGTATTCGTCAAGATACATATCCTTATCCAGATAAAGACTTTATGAGTGATTGGGCTGGTGCTATTATGACTGAGTATCCAAACTTTAGTATTGTAGGAGAAGAATGGAGTTATAATCCTTTACTTATTGGTTACTGGCAAGAAGGTGCTAAGAATAAAGATGGCTACGATTCTAACCTAAAATCAACTATGGATTTTGCCATGCAACAGAAAGTAGTTGATGGTATAAAGGAAGAAGAATCTTGGGATAAAGGTTTGGTGAAAATATACGAAGGTTTGGCCAACGATTTTCATTACCCAAGTCCTAAAGATATTATGGTATTTCCTGATAATCACGACATGAGTCGCATTTTCACTCAAATGGATGGTGACGAAGCTAATACCAAAATGGCATTAGCAACTTACGCTACCATGCCAAGGATAGTTCAAATGTATTATGGCACAGAAATATTAATGAACGATTTTGATAAACCAGGTGATCATGGTCTGATTCGTACAGATTTCCCAGGTGGTTGGCAAGGTGATACCGTAAATGCATTCACCGGAGAAGGACTCACAGACGCTCAAAAGGAGATGCAAAATTTTGTAAAGCAGCTTTTTAATTATAGAAAAAATAGTAAAGCCATCCATGATGGTAAAACGGTTCATTTTGCACCTTTTGCAGGAACATATTTTCTATACCGAACATTTGAAGATGAAACGGTAGTTTTAATTTTAAATAAAAATGAAGAGCCTATTGCTATCGATTTAAATTATCAATCAGAAATGGGATTGAAAGGTAAAACCCTTAAAAATATTATTACTGGCGAATCTAAATTGTGGGGCGATGTTATAGAGCTTAAAGAAAAAGGAGTAACACTATTAACTACAAAACTATAAAAGTGAAAAATCTGTTGTATATACTCTTAATTGTAATTGTTGCAGTTTCTTGTAAGGATAAAAAGGAAGTTGGTTTAAATGATAATACTTCAGATGATGTTTCAACATTGCTTCAGTTTAAAGCAGTTGATAGTGCAAAATTATATGCAGGAAAGTTAGTGCGGATAGACAGCTTTCCATCAAAATTCATTACGCCAAGACCTGTTGATATTTGGTTGCCAGAAAACTATTCAAAAGATAAGAAGTACAGTGTGTTGTATATGCATGATGGGCAAATGTTATTCGATAGTACAACGACATGGAATAAACAAGAATGGAAAGTTGACGAATGGGCAAGTCAATTAATGAATGAGAAAAAGGTAAAAGAATTTATAGTAGTAGCCATTCATAATATTCCTCAAATCCGTTGGCAAGATTTATTTCCAGAAAAGGCATTTGAATTTATGGAAGCAACTGCCAAAGATTCTTTAAAAGACATTAGCGGTAGAACTAACTTTAAACTTAATGGTGATAACTATCTAAAATTTATTACCGAAGAATTAAAACCAAATATAGACTCAAACTATTCTGTTTACACTGATAAGGAACATACTTTCGTTATGGGTTCTAGCATGGGTGGCTTAATGTCCATGTATGCCATATCTGAATATCCTGATGTTTTTGGTGGTGCTGGTTGTATCTCAACACATTGGCCGGGTGCCATGCCTAAGGAAGACAATCCTTTTCCTGATGCAATTTTTGGTTATATGAAAGAAAATTTACCCGTAGCAGGAATACATAAGCTGTATTTTGACTACGGAAACAAAACTTTAGACCAACATTACCCACAATATGCATCTAGAGTTGACGACATATTAAAAGCAAAAGGATATACTGACGAAAATTCTAAGAACTTGTTTTTTGAAGGCACAGACCATTCAGAAAATTCATGGAATAGTCGTCTAGATATTCCACTATTATTTTTAATGAATAAGTAAACTAACTAGTTTGTTATTCAGCACTGTCTCACTGAAAGTAATCGAAGTGTGATGCGCAATCTATTTTACAGACAATATGAAACATATCATTTTTGGCATATTAACCTTATTTGTAACCATTCAAATTGGTGCGCAAAATAAAAATCGTATTTACAAATCGCATAATGAAGAGAATGGCTTATTGACTGTAGTTACAAATGATGGTGATTATAATTTTCAGTTCTACTCCGAGGATGTGGTTGAAACTTCTTTTATTCCAAAAGGTGAAAACCTAAAACCTGAAAGTCATGCTGTAATCATGACTCCACAGAATGTAAAAACGACCTATGATTACAGTGGAAATAAAATAACTTATAGCAGTGATGCAATTGCTGTTACCATAACTACTCAACCTTTCCGGATTTCATACAGTTATAAAGGTAAAGAAATGATATCTGAAAAACGTGGCTATTTTAAAAGTGCTCACCAACCAATGGAAATGGTAAAGGGTAACATAGTTGCTGATGAAACAGAGAAGATTGAGTTCAACCTTACTAAAGAAGAAGCTTTATATGGTGGTGGCGCAAGAGCTTTAGGTATGAACCGTCGTGGAAACCGTTTGCCATTATTTAATAGAGCACATTACGGTTATGAGTCTGAATCAAAACTTATGAATTACACTATGCCAATTGTAATGTCATCAAATAAGTATATGATTCATTTTGATAATGCTCCAATTGGCTATTTAGATTTTGATAGCAAAAATGATAATACCTTAACCTACGAAACAATTTCAGGTCGTAAAACCTATCAAATCATAGCTGGAGAGTCTTGGTACGACATTATTGGAAATTATACAAAACTAACTGGCAAACAACCAATGTTACCGCGTTGGGCTTTAGGTAATTTTTCAAGCCGATTTGGTTACCATTCTCAGAAAGAAACTATTGAAACCATTAATAAATTTCAAGAAGAAGACATACCTGTAGACGCTATAATCTTAGATTTGTATTGGTTTGGTAAGGAAGTAAAAGGTACAATGGGTAATCTAAAATTCTTTCGAGATTCTTTTCCAAACCCAGAGCAAATGATTAAGGATTTACAGTCCAAAAATGTGGAGACTATTTTAATCACTGAACCATTTGTATTGACCACATCAAATCGCTGGAACGAAGCCGTTAACAAAAATATCCTTGCTAAAGATTCTTTAGGTAATCCTGCTAGATATGATTTTTATTTTGGCAATACAGGAATTATAGACATATACAGTGATAATGGTAATAGATGGTTCAAGGATATTTATAAAGACTTATCGCAAAAAGGAGTAACTGGTTTTTGGGGCGATTTAGGTGAACCAGAAGTGCACCCAGATTGGGTGCAACATGCCACGGGTTCATCAGGAGAAGTACATAATATTTATGGCCATGATTGGGCAAAATTAGTATACGAGTCGAGTTTAGAATCAAATCCAAATCTAAGACCATTTATCTTAATGCGTGCCGGATATTCAGGTTCACAACGTTACGGAATGGTACCATGGTCTGGCGATGTTAATCGTACTTGGGGTGGCTTACAATCACAACCAGAAATAGCTCTACAAATGGGTATGCAAGGGGTTAGTTTCATGCACAGTGATTTAGGTGGATTTGCAGGAGCAAACCTTGATGATGAGCTATATGCACGTTGGTTACAATATGGTGTTTTTCAACCTATTTTTAGACCTCATGCACAAGAAGATGTACCTAGCGAGCCTGTTTTTAGAAGTGATAAAGCAAAGAATTTTGCCCGTTATGCTATAGAAATGCGTTACCGTATGTTGCCATATAACTATAACCTAATGTATCAAAATCATAAGTATGGCAAACCGCTAATGCGACCTTTATTTTTCGAAGAACCAGATAACTCAAAACTATTTGACTATTCAGAAACCTATTTATGGGGCAATGATATTTTGGTTGCACCAGTTTTAGAAGCTGGTAAAACAGAGCAAAATGTGTACTTCCCAAGTACATCTAATTGGTTTAATATAGAAACCGATGAAATTATAGAAGGTGGTCAAACCAAATCCGTAGCTACACATCCAGCGTATATTCCAACTTATGTAAGAGCAGGTGCATTTATTCCACTTGCAAAGTCTATGCAATCTACCAAGGATTATGATGATAGTAATTTTCAACTTCAATACTATCATAGTGATGAGGTTTTAAAATCTGAACGTCAGTTCTATTCTGATGACGGAAAAACTGTAGATGCTATCGAAAAAGGAAAATTTCAAATTTTAGAATTTGAAGCTGAAATTAAAAGACGCAGGATAGACATAGCATTTGAAGCAGAAACAGGGAGAAATTATTCTGCTGAAACAAAAACAATTGAATTGACCTTACATAACATTCAAAAAGAACCAAAGCGTATAAAAGTTGGAAAAAAGAACGTCAAAGGAAAGTACAATTCAAAGTATAAAACATTAACGCTGAATGTGGTTTGGGATACTTCAAAAAAACAGAACATTCGAGTTAAATTCAGTAAATAATTAAAGATGAAGTATTACAAACTTGCCATATTAATAACTGCTTTTTTGAGTGTGCTTGGATGCAAGTCTGATGCCAAAAAGGAAGAAGCTATCGATAGTGTAAAAACAGAAGAAATTAAGTCAAAGATGAAGAAAAAGGAAGTTGTTTACCAGGTCTTTACCAGATTATTTGGAAATACAAATACAACTAATAAAGCTTGGGGAACACTTGAAGAAAATGGTGTAGGTAAGTTTAATGATTTTACAGATAAGGCTTTAAATGAAATTAAAGATTTAGGTGTTACACACATTTGGTATACAGGTGTACCACATCATGATGTCATAACAGATTATACAAAGTATGGCATTTCTAATGACGACCCAGATATTGTAAAAGGACGTGCAGGTTCGCCCTATGCAGTAAAGGATTACTACAATGTAAATCCAGATTTGGCAGAAAACGTAGAGAATCGTTTGCAAGAGTTCGAAGCCTTAATTGAAAGAACGCACAAAGCAGGACTAAAACTTATAATTGATATTGTTCCAAACCATGTGGCACGTAATTATCAAAGCTTAACGAACCCGGAAGGTACTTCAGATTTTGGTGCTGAAGATGATACAAGTGTAGCATATAATGTTAATAATAACTTTTATTACAATCCAGGTGAAGCGTTTACAGTACCTGCATGGCAAAACGATTACAAACCTCTAGGTGGTGAAAATCATCCTATGGCAGATAGTAAGTTTAAAGAAGTGCCAGCAAAATGGACCGGCAATGGTTCTCGTGCTTCACAACCAAATATGTACGATTGGTACGAAACGGTAAAAGTTAATTATGGAGTTAGTCCCGATGGTAAGAAAAATTTTGACGAGTTGCCAGAAGGTTATGACAACGAAAATTACAAGAAACACTTTGACTTTTGGAGTGATAAAACAATTCCAAGTTCTTGGGTAAAGTTCAAAGATATTGCTTTGTATTGGACATCTAAAGGTGTTGATGGCTTCCGATTTGATATGGCAGAAATGGTGCCTGTTGAATTTTGGAGTTATATGAATTCGCATATCAAAATGAAAAATCCAGATGCCTTTTTATTAGCAGAGGTATACCAACCTCACTTGTACCGCGATTACATTAAAAAAGGAAAAATGGATTATTTGTACGATAAGGTGCAGTTATACGATACGTTAAAGCATGTAATGCAAGGCCACGGTAAGACCGATAATATTCCTCCAATTTTAGATGATTTGAGCGATATCGAACACCACATGCTTCACTTCTTAGAAAACCACGATGAGCAGCGTATTGCGAGCCCAGATTTTGCAGGTAATGCATTAAAAGGAAAACCTGCAATGGTAGTTTCAGCAACATCAACTACTGCACCTACTATGGTATATTTTGGGCAGGAGTTTGGTGAACCAGGTGCTGAGGATTTAGGTTTTGGTGATCCAACACGCACATCAATTTTTGATTATGGTTCGGTGCCGAGTATGGTACGTTGGGTAAATGATAAGAATTTTGATGGCGGTCAATCTTCAAAAGAAGAATTAGAGCTTCGTGATTTTTATAAGAGATTACTCAATTTCACAATTAACAGTTCGGCCTTGATGGGCGATTATCAAGATATTCATTTATATAACCAACAAAATACTGAATGGTATAACGATAAAGTATTGAGTTTTGTGCGTTGGTCAGACGAAGAACAGTTGATCGTTATATCTAATTTCAATTCAGAAAACACCTATGGTTTCGAATTGCAATTGCCTGAAGATTTAGTTTCAAAATTAAAACTATCAAATGGCGAATACCAAGTCAAAGACCAGTTGTACGGCAAATACACGTCTGTGTTAAACGTTAGTAACGGCACAGCAAAAGTACGTGTTGATATTAAACCATTAGAGTCATTTATATTAAAAATAAAGAAGTAGTTCAATGAAAAAAATAGTTCCAGTTTTAGCCTTATTGATAGCCTTTAGTTGTAATAATTCTAAAAAAGAAGTAGAAGAGACAGAAAATAAAACTTCCATTCAAAGCGATGAAGTTATAAGTGAAGATGTATTCCCATGGGATGCTGCAAATATTTATTTTTTATTGACCGATAGATTTAACAATGCCGATTCTTCAAACGATCTAATGTATGGGAGAAAAGGTGATGCAGCAAAGTTGAGAGGTTATATGGGTGGCGACTTAAAAGGTGTTACTCAGAAAATTAATGAAGGCTATTTTACAGACTTAGGTATAAATGCTATTTGGATGACACCTATAGTTGAGAATATTCATGCAGGCACCGACGAAGGTACAGGTATGAGCTATGGTTTCCACGGATATTGGGCTAAAGATTGGACAGCAATTGATGCTAATTTAGGAACTAAGGAAGATTTACAAGAATTAGTTGATGCAGCGCATAGTAAAGGCATTAGAGTTGTTTTAGATGCGGTTATTAATCATACAGGTCCAGTTACAGATCAAGATCCAGTTTGGCCATCAGACTGGGTACGTACAGAACCTCAATGTCAATACACTAATTATGAGAATACGGTGACATGTACATTAGTTAAGAATTTACCAGATGTTAGAACAGATAGTAACGAAAATGTAGAATTACCACCACAATTAGTTGCAAAGTGGAAGGCAGAAGGTCGTTATGAGCAAGAAGTAAAGGAGTTAGATGCGTTTTTTGAACGTACAGGTCATCCACGTGCTCCGCGTTTTTATATCATGAAATGGCTAACAGACTATATTACAGAATTTGGTATTGATGGCTATAGAGCAGATACTGTAAAACATACAGAACCTTATGTATGGCAGGAGTTTAAAACAGAATGCGATTATGCTTTTGCACAATTCAAAAAGAATAATCCTGATAAAGCCATGGACAATACCGATTTTTATTTGGTAGGTGAAATTTACAATTATGGTATAAGCAGCGGCAAGCTATTCGATTTTGGCGATAAAAAGGTCAATTATTATGATGATAAATTTACTAGTCAGATAAATTTTGAATTTAAGTGGAATGCAAAGCAAATGCCTGCTAAAGAAGTATTTGAAAAATACAATGCAATGCTTCAAGGCGACTTAAAAGGCTTTGGTGTTCTTAATTACATGTCTTCTCATGATGATGGTCAACCATTTGATAAAGAACGAAAAATGCCTTATAAAACGGCAGACCTATTGTTTTTAACACCAGGAACATCACAGATTTATTATGGTGATGAAATAGCCAGAGAACTGGATGTTGAAGGTGCAACTGGTGATGCCAATTTACGTTCACCAATGGATTGGGAGAAAGCAAATACCAATACTGAGACGGCTAATATCTTATCTCACTGGCAAAAATTAGGAACGTTTAAGGCTAATCATCCAGCAGTTGGTGCAGGGCAACATAGCCTTATTTCTGAGGACGAAGGTTTAGTCTTTTCTAGAGTTAGAGGAAACGATAAAGTAATTGTCGGAATAGAACTTCCGGAAGGAGAAAAATCAATAGAAGTTTCATCAATTTTTGAGAATGGAAAAGTTTTAAAAGATGCGTATTCAGGTAAAGAAATTGAAGTTAAAGATGGTCTTGTAAATATAGATTCACCTTATAATATTGTTCTGTTAGAAAATAAGTAGTTATGAAGCTTAGGTTAGTTGCATTCGGAATTTTGTTTGGCCTCTTTTCTTGTAAGAGTAGCAATGATAATAAAGATAATTTATCGACTAGTTCTCCCGATGGTAAGTTGAATGTAGAATTAAATTTGAATGCATCTGGTGAACCATATTATACAGTAAAGTCAAATAATAAGACTATTATAGATACATCATATTTTGGGTTTGAGTTTACCAATGCAAAGCCAATTAAGGATAACTTAAAAGTAATACATGTAAAAACTGATAGCTATAGCGAAACTTGGGAAATGCCTTGGGGCGAACAACGTTTGGTTGAAAACAATTACAAATTTATTGAAGTAGATTTTGAAGAAACTGTAGCGCCGAATCGAAAGTTTTCAGTTGTTTTTAAAGTTTATAATGATGGTATAGGCTTTAGATATGAATTTCCTGAACAGGAAAACTGGGTAGAAGCTTTAATTAAAGATGAGCATACCCAATTTAATCTAACAGAAGATTATAAAACATTTTGGATTCCTGGTGATTGGGATATTTATGAACATTTATATAGCACAACTAAATTATCAGAAATTGATGCTCGGTCTTATATCCCTAAAACTAATCTAGCACAATCTTATATTCCTGAAAATGCTGTGAACACACCTGTTACAATGGTTGGCAAAGACGGAACACATCTCAGTTTTCATGAAGCAGCTTTAGTAGATTATTCTGGGATGACTTTAAAAGTAGATTCTTTAAATCTAAGCCTGAAAAGCAATCTAGTAGGTTCAGAAAATACAGAGTATAAAGTAAAACGAAGTTTGCCATTCAACACGCCTTGGCGTACTATTCAAATTACAGAGAACGCACCTGATTTAATTAACTCTAACCTCATAGTTAATCTAAACGAGCCAAATAAATTAGGTGACGTTTCTTGGTTTAAGCCAATGAAATATACTGGAGTTTGGTGGGAAATGCATCTTGGGAAATCTTCTTGGGATTATGGTATGGAAATGGTTGAAGGAAAATGGACGGATACCGGAAAAGCGCATGGCAAACATGGTGCAACCACTGAAAATGTAAAGAATTTCATTGATTTTTCTGCTAAAAATAATATTGGCGGAGTTTTGGTTGAAGGTTGGAATACAGGCTGGGAACGATGGATTGGTTTCGAAGACCGTGAAGGTGTTTTCGATTTTGTAACAACATACCCAGATTATGATTTAGATGAAGTTACTAGCTATGCTAAAGAAAAAGGTGTCGAAATTATTATGCATCATGAGACTTCTGCGGCAACCCAAACATACGAGAAACAGCAAGATACTGCTTATGCTTTAATGCAGAAGTATGGTATGCATGCAGTTAAGTCTGGCTATGTAGGCAAGATAATTCCTAAAGGAGAATACCATCATGGGCAGTATATGGTTAATCAGTATAACAATGCAGCAATAAAAGCAGCTGAATACGAAGTGGCAGTTAATGCTCATGAGCCAATAAAAGCAACAGGTTTACGACGCACTTATCCAAATATAATTTCTCGAGAAGGTTTACGAGGCCAAGAATTTAACGCATGGTCAGGCGATGGTGGAAATCCGCCAGAACATTTATCTATTGTGGCTTTTACTAGAATGTTGGCCGGACCAATTGATTTTACACCTGGGATTTTCAATATCAAGTTTGATGAATACCGAGAAGATAATCAGGTTAATACCACTATAGCACAACAATTAGCGCTTTATGTAGTGATATATGGACCAGTGCAGATGGCAGCTGATTTAGTAGAACATTATGAAGCAAATCCAGAGCCATTACAATTTATAAAAGATGTAGGAGTAGATTGGGAAGAATCTATAGTATTAAATGGTGAAATTGGTGATTTTGTGACTATTGCTAGGAAAGAGCGTGAAACGGGCAATTGGTTTATAGGTGGAATTACAGATGAAAATGCTAGAGATATTGAAGTTGATTTTAGCTTTTTAGAAGACAACCAAAATTACGAAGCCCGCATCTATAAAGACGGCAAAGATGCACATTGGGATAATAATCCATTGGACATAGATATTGCAAATTATGATGTAAATGTCACCTCAAAACTTAAAATACATCTTGCTCAAGGTGGAGGATTTGCTATAAGTCTGCACAAAAAATAATGTAAATTTTTGGTAACAAATTGCATGTAAGGTAGTCTATTAATAAACGACTAATATTAATTATTTGTAACTTTGTCATTCATAAAGGATTACGTTATGGACATCAATCAACATATAGAATCTCCTTTTGTAATGAAAGTCAGTTTCAATCAGCTGATTAATCAATACGAAAAACTCATAGACTCAGATAATGATTTCATTTCTGCAAATGCAAATCGTGTCTTAAAAATTGCTGAGGAAAACCCTATACTTAGAGATGGGTTTAGCGATATATCATATTTTAAAAAATACGAGAACGAAATTGAAGGTATTCTTCAAGATTCATTTAGTCCATTATTAACAAATAATGAGATTAAAGTAGCTACGATGCCTTTCCATAGTTTTGTTTTTAATGCTTCTGAACGTTTTAAATCAATTCTTAAAACTGCTGGTAAAGATTTTGAGCTTGAGATTAAAAACATGCCATTAGACCAGACATATATTATTGCCTGTACAATAATTATGAACTTTTGCTATGGTTTTAATCTAAATTTTAAAAGACCTTTCTTATACGAAATACCAGATGCTAATGGTATAATGCGTTATTACAAAATACTTTATAATGCAGATTTTGTTGAAATTCTTCCAAAAAGAAATGCACCTAAAATTACTGAAAAGGACTTTGAAGAGCTTTTAGATAATTTTGAAAATATTGATTTATGGAAAGAAAAATTCCCGCCAAACACATATGAGTTTAAAGGGTTTATCATTTCTAACATATTCGATGTTACTGATGACCAATCTATTTCTAATATAAAATCGTCTTTAATTGGAGAAGATAAGCGTAAAGATGAAGGCTTCATGGAAAACTTCCATGAAATTTTCAGATCACTTTTAGGCTTAAAGGATGTTAAGGTTGGTTTTTCTATATACAATGATGATGAAGATACTTTCGAGCGTGTATATGGTGTTGGAATAAACAGTTACTTATTAGATAACATTGAAACAAAGAATTGCTCAGACTCTTTATGTGATTGGTCTTATAATAGGCTGCTTAAAGAGAATAAGTATTTTTCAATTTCGGATGTAAATAAGTATTATAATAAATCTGGAAAAAATGCACCACATATTGAAATACTCCATAATCAAGGTATACAGAGCGCCATTTTTGCGCCAATAGCAAACGAAGAAGGATTAATGGGTATTTTAGAAATTGTTTCTGAAAAGCCAAGAGTATTAAATAGTATTAATGCAAATAAGCTTATTGATGTAATGCCTTACATCGTATCTGCGGTAGAAAGAAGCAAGAGCGAAGAAGAAAACCTTATTGAAGCTATTATCCAAAAAGAATGTACATCTATTCACTCGAGTGTACATTGGCGTTTTGAAAAAGAAGCAAGGCAATATATTAAAGACCAGTTTAATGGGCTTGAGCCTAACTTCCATGAGATAGTTTTTGAAAATGTCTATCCGCTTTACGGACAAATAGATATTAAAGGATCTTCTGAAGCTAGAAACTCTGCAACACAGAAAGATTTAACATTACAATTAAACGCAATTAAAGATATAGTATCAGAAGCAGCAAGATTAAATAATTTACCAATTTATGAGCAGTATATTTATCAGGCTACTGAGTTTTTAAACAGTTTAAATAATAACTTTCAAGTTGATAGTGAGCAAAGAATATCCTCTTTTATTAAGGATGATATCGAGCCTATATTAGAACATTTAAAAGATAATGATGAGTTAAAGGATCTTATAAACAATTACTTTGATTCTATTAATGATCAAACAGATTCGGTATATCATTTCAGAAAAAAATATGATGATACAATTACCATCATAAATAGAGAAATGGCCTATCTCATAGACCAAAAACAAACCGAAGCCCAGGCTATGTATCCGCATTACTTTGAGCGATACAAAACGGATGGTGTTGAGCATAACATGTACATAGGTGAATCTATTACCAAAGAGAATAGCTTTAACCCTATTTATTTATACAACTTAAGGCTTTGGCAGTTACAGATAATGTGTGAGATGGAGAACACATACTACCAGATGCAAACCGAGTCTAAGTTTCCTGTGCATTTAGACGTGGCTTCAATGATTTTAGTGTTCAATCAACCACTTTCTATTAGTTTTAGAATGGATGAGAAACAATTTGATGTTGATGGAACTTATAATGCACGATATGAAATTGTTAAAAAGCGAGTTGATAAAGCATTTATTAAAGGTACAACAGAACGGGTTACACAAAAAGGTAAAATATCTATAGTATATTCTCAACGTAGTGATGAGAGAGAATATTTACGATATATTAAATTCTTACAATCTAAGAACTACTTAGATAATGATGTAGAAATAGTTGAACTTCAGGATTTACAAGCTGTTACTGGCTTAAAAGCAATTAGAGTAAGTGTACTTTATCATAAAAGCGATAATGACAAAGCGTACTACACTTATGATGATTTAATGAAGGAAATTAGTTCTTAAAATGTCGTTCCAGTTTCGGCCATCATAAAAGAAATACCAAAAGCTAAAACACTAATTACTATACCAACCATAAATACACTGTAGGTTGTTCTAAGGAGGTTGTATTTTCTATTAAGAACCAATCCCAGGAAGTATAAGTCTTTAGTTAATGAGCCATAAAGGTAGGCTTTGTCTTGCATCATTTCGTCCATAGCCCATTCGAACTCGCCCAAACTCATTTGGTGGAAATTACCAAAGAATAATAGGTTAACTTTTTGATTTGCCACATCTTCTTTTGTGAATTTCCCTTTTGTAACGTTTGGTCTTGTAGCCATTACTGATAATACTATACAAATAACGGTGAATGTCAAAAATATCAGTGTTGGGTATATAAGGTATGAGTTTGATGGGTTGTCTAGCTTTGGTAATAAGTTAGATAATGCTACCGAAATAATAATAGCATTTACTGATAGTAAAATGTTTGCTTTGGTATCAGCAATATCACTAAGCGTAATATGATTTCTTAGTGCAACACGGAACATGGTCTCAATACCACGGTCTGGTAAATCTCTCTTTTCTTTCTTAAATTTCAGCTCAGCTTTTTTGTGCTTAAACTTCTCGCTGTCTTCTTTAGTCTTATTCTGGCTTTGTATAAGATTAGCTAAATTTTTACCTTTTCTATTGTCCCATTTGCTCGCAGCTTGTGCTGAATAAAAACTATGCTTAGTCAAGAATTTTACATTTTCATCTATCCATTCCGTTTTAGAAAATTTCTTGTTTAGAGTTAGCTCCCATTCTTTTCTTAATAGTGCTGCATAGCTATCATAGTTTTTACTCGATATATGTGCAGAATCAGCATCTCGTATTAAGCCTTCAAGTTCAGTTTTTGGCTGGCAAGTCATCTCAGTTGCCATTATTATTTTACTAATTGTAGCAATAGCGTCTTCAGAAACATTGTTAGACTTTAGAAACTCAGTAGCGATCTTTACACTTTCTTTTTCATGATTTTTTATAGTCTTGGTAAAACCAGTATCATGAAACCAAGCCGCAAGAATTAAGTGCTGTTTCTCTTCTTCAGAAATTGTACTTTCTTCAGTAAGCTCTTTTACTTTCTCAACTACTCTTTGAGTATGAGCCAAATTGTGATAAACAAAATTAGAATCTAAATTGTCATTTAAATACTGTGTTACAAAACGTTCAGCTTCTAAAACTACTGTTTCCATAGAAAAAAATTATTGACGAATTTAAGAATTATTTATGAGCAATAAATATTGGGTTCTTCTAACTTACAAGAGAATTCCTTTTTATGAAAGGATTCAAACTATATTTCGACGGAAATAAGTAACTTATGCTAACCAAAATAAAAATACTTTCCGTAACCCTTTTCATGCTTATTTTGGCATCTAACGTAATATATATTCAAGATGTTATGGTTAAAACTAAAAATAGCAGTCAAATAATTTATTGTGCTATAGACGATATGCTAAAAATTGTCTATAACGAAAAAAGCGAAAAGCGTATTTGGGGTGTTATTAAAAATTAAAAAAATGAAAGCAACTTGGAATAATACAATAATCGCAGAAAGCGATGATACAGTAGTGATAGAAGGCAATCACTATTTTCCTCACGATAGTATTAAATCAATCTATTTTAAACCTAGTAATACGCATACTGTTTGTCCGTGGAAAGGTACAGCATCTTATTACTCCATTGAGGTCGATGGTAAACAAAATAATGATGCTGCTTGGTTTTATCCTGAAGTTTCAGAACTTGCAAAAGGCATAAAAAATAGAGTGGCTTTTTGGAAAGGTGTAATTATTGAAGACTAGGTAAATGAAAAGCCAAAAACTTAAAATAGAAAACCGAAAAGGGCTACTCTTGAATGCGATACTTGAGTTGCCCGCAAATCAAAAACCAAATTACTACGCCATTTTTGCACATTGTTTTACGTGTAGCAGTAGTCTCAGTGCAGTTCGCCATATAAGTAGAGCCCTTACTAAAGAAGGCTTTGCGGTGTTGCGTTTCGATTTTACAGGTTTAGGTAAAAGCGAAGGCGATTTTGCAGATAGTCATTTTTCTGCAAATGTTGAAGACTTATTAGATGTACATAGTTATATGTCCGAAAATTTTGATATACCTACACTACTGGTTGGTCATTCTCTAGGTGGAGCAGCTGTTTTAGTTGCAGCTTCAAAATTAAAGGCAGTAAAAGCAGTTGCAACAATTGGAGCACCTGCTCATGTAGACCATGTAAAGCATCATTTCTCTCATGGTATCGAAGCTGTTAAAGAAAAAGGTGAAGTAGAAATTAATATTGGAGGTAGGCCATTTAAAATTAACAGAGATTTTGTTGAAGCTTTTGATAAAACTGATTTGCCTGAAGTTATTAAGCAACTGCGCAAACCATTGTTGGTAATGCATTCTCCTACAGATAGAATTGTAGGTATTGAAAATGCCAAAATTATATATAAGAATGCGATGCATCCCAAGAGTTTTGTGTCTCTAGATGATGCGGACCATTTATTAATAAATGAAAACGATAGCAGATATGTTGGTGACGTAATAGGGACATGGGCCAAGCGTTATTTTCCTAATATAGAAAATGAAATGTTGAGTACAGAAGGCGAGCAGTTAGTAGGTCATCTAAATATTATAGAGGATAATTTCACAACATCAATACAGACCAAAAATCATACACTTATTGCAGACGAGCCACTAAGTGTTGGTGGTAATGATTTTGGGCCATCACCTTATGAGTATCTCAATGCAGCATTAGCAGCGTGTACAGTTATGACGCTAAAAATGTATGCAGAACGTAAAAATTGGGATTTAAAAGAAGTCTTTGTTTATATCTCCCATTCTAGAATTCATAGTGACGATTTAAATATTGATGTAGATAGGCCAAAATATTTAGATCATATAAGTAAAAAATTAAAATTTGTTGGTAACTTAGATGACCAGCAAAAAGAAAGATTAAAAGAAATAGCATCGCGTTGTCCCGTGCACAAAACTATAGCTAGCGAAGTTATTTTCGATACTAAAGTAATACATACCTAACCTTGGAAGTACTAGTTGACAAACAACAGCATATAAAAGACAAATTTTTAGAAATAAGACAGCGAACAGAACGCATATGTAAGTCTCTTGAGAAAGATGATTTTTCTGTACAACCTATAGATTATGTGTCTCCGCCCAAATGGCATTTAGGGCATACAACATGGTTTTTTGAACAGTTTGTGTTATCTATTTATAAAGAAGATTACAAACTCTTTTGTGAGGATTTTGCGTATTGCTTTAATAGCTACTATAATAATGTTGGTGATAGAATCCTGAGAGTCAACAGAGGTAATATGACACGACCAACAATCGATGAGGTTTTTGAGTATAGAAGTTACATTAACAAACATCTTTCAGAATTTTTAGAGAATGATTTAGATGAAACCATTTGCCAAACTGTTGAGATAGGACTACAACATGAGCAACAGCATCAAGAACTCTTAGTGTATGACATAAAATATATTTATGGTAATCAGCCTGTTTTTCCAACTTTAGATTTAGATATTTCTTTGAAACCAAACACTAGTAATGGGTTTTTAGATATTACTGAAGGTGTGTATGATATTGGTTACAAAGGCAAAGACTTTTGTTTTGATAATGAATTGGGAGTGCATAAAGTTTACATTCAAGATTGTAAAATTTCTAAATCACTTGTAACTAATTTAGAGTATATTGAGTTTATCGAAGCTGGAGGATATCAAAATTTTAACTTATGGCATGCCGATGGTTGGGATTGGGTTAAGACTGATGAGATTACTTCACCATTATATTGGCATAAGGTCAATGGTAAATGGAAACACTATACACTAAATGGTCTTGTGGATGTAGATTTAGACCTGCCAGTTAATCATATAAGTTTTTACGAGGCTTGGGCCTATGCAGAATGGAAAGGTATGCGCTTACCAACAGAATTCGAATGGGAAGTTGCATCAAAACAACTTGATTATGGACAATTATGGGAATGGACGAATAGTGCATATTTGCCTTATCCTAACTATCAAAAGGAAGAAGGTGCTTTGGGCGAATATAACGGTAAATTTATGATTAATACTATGGTGATGCGAGGAGCTTCAATAGCTACACCAAAGCATCATGCCAGACCAACATATCGTAATTTCTTCACGCCAGATACGAGATGGCATTTCTCTGGAATTAGATTAGCGAAATAATATGAATGATAATTTCGCAAAAGACGTGCTCGTAGGCCTTACAGCAGAGTATAAGCATTTATCATCTAAGTACTTTTATGATGATAATGGCAGTAGAATTTTTCAGGAAATTATGAAAATGCCTGAGTATTACCTCACCGATGCTGAGTTCGAAATACTTTCCATGCAATCAAAACAAATCTTTGAAGCTTTAAAGTTTTCAAAGCCATTCAATATTATTGAGCTTGGTCCTGGAGACGGGTTTAAAACATATAAACTTTTAGAGTATTTAGTAAATCAGAAAGTAGATTTTAAGTATTTACCCATTGATATTTCTCAAGAGGCAATAGATATCCTATCCAATACGCTTAATCAGCGCTTACCAGAACTAAAAGTAGAACCAAGAGTTGGAGATTATTTTGAAGTGCTTTCAGATATTAAGGATAGTGATTCGCCTAGCTTGTTATTGTTTTTAGGTTCTAATATTGGGAATTATAAAACAGATCAGATAATAGAACTTCTTAAACTATTTAATGACAATATGAAGCTTGGTGACAAGCTGCTTATAGGCATTGACTTAAAGAAAAACCCAATTACGATACACAATGCATATTACGATAAACATGGTATTACCAAGCGTTTCAACCTTAATTTATTATTACGAATAAATCGAGAGCTTGATGCAGATTTTAAAATTGATGATTTCGATTTTTATTGCCACTACAACCCTGATAATGGCGAAGTGAAGAGCTATATAGTAAGTTTAAGACATCAGAAGGTACATATTAAAAAGCTCAATAAAATAATCGATTTTGAATATAATGAGCTCATATGGACGGAATTATCGAAGAAGTTCGATTTTGATGAGATTAATGATTTGGCCCAACGTTCAAATTTTAAAGTCAACACGAATTTTCTGGATTGCAAACATCTCTTTACTGACAGCCTCTGGGAGAAGTGATTAAAATTTTAAGTATCTTCGGGTACAATTAATCAACTAACTCTTATTAAATGAAGACACTTTGCAAGTTTAGTCTCGTTGCCCTATTCTTTCTTTTATTAAATGCTTGTGCTACCCTAGATTTGCAAGTAGATCAATCAAAAACTTCAAATTACCCTGCAAATAAAGAAATTATACACTCTTTTTATCTTATCGGCGATGCCGGAAATTCTGAAGCAGGTGAAACCGATCCAGCGATTCTAGAATTTGGTGAAGCTCTTAATAAAGCCACGAGTAATAGTACGGCAATATTTTTAGGAGATAATGTCTATCCTAAGGGTTACGACACAAGTTCTAATGAGAATGAAGAATCCTCTAAGCACAAACTTAAAGTGCAGACGGATGCTGCAAAAAACTTTAAGGGTAATACTGTTTTTATTCCTGGTAATCACGATTGGTATAGTCAATTAAAAGGTCTTAAAAAACAAGAAAAAGAAGTAGAAGACGCTTTAGGAAAAGATACATTTCTGCCAGAAAATGGATGCCCAATAGAAAGAGTAAAGATATCCGACGATGTTGTATTGATAATCATAGATTCTCAATGGTATATAACCGATTGGGATAAGCATCCAACCATTAATGACGATTGTGAGATTAAGACAAGAGCTGGGTTTTTGAATGAACTAGGAAGTGAGATTAAAAAAGCTAGAGGTAAAACAACATTAATAGCACTACATCATCCAATTTATAACAATGGAGCTCATAATGGACAGTTTTCATTTGGTAGTCATATGAAGCCTTTACCAGTAATTGGAACTTTAAAAAATGTAGCCCGAAAAGCTGGAGGTGTTATAGATGTTGATGCTCAAAATGTAATGTATACCGAACTTAAGAAAAGAGTAATTGCTTTAGCAAGACAAAATGATAAAACGATTTTTGTTTCTGGGCACGAGCATAGCCTTCAATATTTGGTTAACAAAGGCTTGCCGCAGATTATAAGTGGGTCAGGCTCAAAAACGACTGCTGCAAGATTAATAGGCGATGGTCAATTTGCTTATGGTGCAAATGGATATGCCAGATTAGATGTCTTTAAGGATGGTTCTTCATTTGTTCGTTTTTATGAAGTTGGAAACTCAGAGCCTGTGTTTCAGACACAAGTTTTAAAACCAAATGAAGATGATTTGGATGAAAACTACCCAGGAGATTTCCCTAATGAAAAGGTAGCATCAATTTATTCTAAAGAAGAAATTGAAAAATCAGGATTCCATAAGTTTTTATGGGGTGATAGATACCGTGAGCAATTCGGAAAAGAGGTAAAAGCACCTACCGTAAATTTGGACACCTTGTTTGGTGGTCTAGTGCCAGTTAGAAAAGGTGGTGGTAATCAATCTAAATCGTTAAGATTAGAGGATAAAAAAGGACGACAATATGTGATGCGTGCATTGCGGAAACAAGCGTCGCAATATCTTCAAGCTATAATATTTAAGGATAAGTATATAGGCGATAAACTTGACGATAGTTTTGCATCAGAGTTATTACTCGACGTATTTACAGGGGCACATCCTTATGCACCATTCGTTGTAGGTGATTTGGCAGATGCAATAGGTGTATATCATACCAATCCAGTATTATATTATGTACCAAAACAAAACGCCTTAGGAAATTTTAATGCTGACTTTGGAGATGAATTATATATGATTGAAGAGCATACCTCTGAAGGTCATGACGACAAGGCAAGTTTTGGCTTTCAAAATGAGCTTTTGAGTACCGCAGATATGATGAAAAAGATTCATAAAGATGAAGATTTAGTTATTGATGAAGCGGCCTATATAAAAGCGCGTTTGTTTGATATGTTAATTGGTGATTGGGATAGACACGAAGACCAATGGCGTTGGATAGAGTTTAAAGAAAATGGTAAAAAAGTATACAGACCTATGCCAAGAGATCGTGATCAAGCGTTCTCTAAAATGAGTGATGGATTTTTACTTACCACCGCCACCAAACTAGTGCCTACAGCTGGTTTACTTAGAGCATATAGTGAAGATTTAGTTAAGGTGAAACAAATAAATGTTGAACCGTATCCTTTAGATATGGAGTTAATACAAGACTCAGGAAAAGATGTTTGGGACGAGCAAGTAGCACTTATCCAAAAAAATATAACTGATGAGGTTATTGAGAACGCATTTTTAAATATGCCAGAGGAAATTAGAGATGCTGATGTTGAGGAAATTAAAAGACTACTTCGTGCAAGACGAGGAAACCTTCAGAAAATATCAGACCGCTATTTTGATGTAGTCAACAGGTTTGCCGTAATTAAAGGAACAAATAAAGACGATTGGTTTGATATTGAGCGTATGCCAAATGGTGAAACTAAAGTCACCGCATATAGAATAAAAGACGGTAAAAAGACTGATATATTTCATGAAAGAACATTTAATAGAAATCGTACAAAAGAAATTTGGATTTATGGCTTAGATGATGACGATGTATTTAATGTTTTTGGTGAAGGCGATAACCTAATAAAGATTAGATTAATTGGTGGTCAGAATAATGATACTTATGATATTAAAAATGGTAAAAAACTTAAGTTTTATGATTACAAATCGAAGAAAAATACCATTGTTACTAATAAAGGAAAAAAGAAGCTGACTGACGATTATGAGACCAATGTCTATAACTATAAGAAGCTGAAAAATAATATAACTCAAACAGTTCCTGCTATTGGTTTTAATCCAGATGATGGGTTCAAAATAGGATTCTCTAGCACACATACTAATTATGCCTTTGAGAGAAATCCATTTTCATCTCAGCATACAATAGCAGCAGGATACTTTTTTGCAACAAGCGGTTTTGATTTAGCATACAGTGGTGAGTTTGCGAATATTGTAGGACAAGGAAATTTGAAAATAGATGCAAGGTTTACAAGTCCAAATTTTGCACGTAACTTCTTTGGTTTCGGTAACAGCACACCAAACCCAGAACCTGATAATGATAATATAGATTTAGATTTCCATCGTGTAAAAATAAGAACACTTAGTGTAGCACCATCTCTAGTTTGGAAAAGCCAATATGGGTCATCTTTTCAAATAGGTGCAAGCTACGAGTCCAATGAAGTAGAGCGTACTGCTGGACGCTTTATAGAAAGTATCGCGGCTAATGACCCTGTTTTTGATAAACAAGACTTCTTTGGGGCACATGCTAAATTTTTATATGATGTAAAAGACAACTCTGTTTTCCCAACTTTAGGAATGTTATTTTCAGTTGAAGCAGGTTATAAAAATAATGTTAGTACATCAAGAGGATTTGGTTATATAATTCCAGAATTAGGATTTGATTATAAAATAACGCATCAAGGTACAGTCGTATTTGCAACTAAATTACGAAGCCAGATTAACCTTGGAGACGATTTTGAGTTCTATCAGGCTGCTACTCTTGGTGATTCAGAAGGTTTAAGAGGGTTCCGAAGAGAGCGTTTTTCTGGTAAGCAATCCTTTTCTCAGAGCACAGATATTAGAGTTAACTTAAGACGTCAGTCTTCGAGCTTCTTGCCATTTAATTGGGGATTCTATGGTGGATTTGATTATGGGCGCGTGTGGATTGATGATAGCCGTACAATGCCGACGTTATTAAATCCAAACCCTAATGCCGATACTTGGAACACCTCTGTAGGTGGCGGAATATTTATAAGCGCTTATAGCTTAGTTACTGCTAATGTATCTGCCTTTTCCAGTGATGATGGTTTACGAGTAGCATTTAGGCTAGGATTCGGCTTTTAATCTATTTTAAATTCATATAGATTACCACCATCAACACCTAGATATTCATCGGCAATGTAGAGTGTGCTATCATTTTTAAAAGCAACACTTTCTTTCTGAGATTTATAGTCAAAAACGTAGCGTTTTAGATCAGATTTAAAAAAGGCACTAGACTTAAGATTAGAGAAAACGAACACAGAATTTTCAGTCAGAAGCGCAAGCTTATTGCCTTTAGCATTAATGTCAGCTGAGGTTACCCAACATTCAGAATCATCACAGGTATTGAAGGTGTCAATGTATTCAGCTTTGTATGTTCCTTTTGTTACAGGAAGCTTGTAGAGTTTTGTTTTACCTGGTTTTTTAGGTTGTCGACTTTTTGTAAAGAGATATAGTGAATCGTTGAAATAGAAAAAAGCCTCACAATCAAAATGGCGTTTACTTTTCTTCGGTGGAAATTTTTTCTGCTCAGGATACTTAAATTTTATAACCTCAGGAGTTATAAATGTTTTATCAGCAACGATAGAGTCGATACTTATTTTTAATATCGAAAGTTCTTTGCTATCATTACTGTTATTGCCAAAATTACCAATATACACATTACCTCTTGGGTCAGTAGTAAGGTCTTCCCAATCTCTATTTTTAGCTTTTATTTTTATCGATTTTATAATATTACCATTACTATCTAAGCCATAAAGAATTGGTTTGTTACCACTATCATTAACCATCCAAAACACACTATTTTCAGCATCGGTCTCAACACCAGATACTTCATTTAATATAATAGGTAAATCGATTATAGTTGTTAGATTTCCAGTATCACAATTGGTTACAAGTAGTGCTAGGATTATTAGTCTTTTGGCTTTTAACATTGTAATTTTAGGCTTTTAAAGAAATACAATTGCATAAACGTAAAGATATTATAATTATTGGCGGTGGTGCTGCCGGATTTTTTGCCGCAATTAATATTGCAGAAAGGAATCCAAATCTTTCTGTTGCCATATTAGAAAAAGGTAAACAAGGCCTACAAAAAGTAAAAATATCTGGAGGTGGACGCTGTAATGTTACCCATGCCGAATTTATTCCATCTGAGTTAATCGAAAATTATCCAAGAGGTAAAAAAGAGCTACTTGGTCCGTTTCACACCTTTATGACTGGAGATACAATAGCATGGTTTGAAGAACGTGGAGTAGAATTAAAAATTGAAGACGATGGTAGAATGTTTCCTGTCACAGATTCTTCTCAAACTATAATAGATTGTTTTTTAAGCGAAGCTAAAAAGTATAATGTTTTGGTCTTGTATGGACATTTAGTAAAAACTATTAAAAATGAAGAGCAGAAGTTTTTAGTTGAAACTTCTCAGGCTGATTTTGAATGCGATAAACTCCTCGTAGCAACAGGAAGTAATCCTAAAATTTGGAAGTTATTAGAAGGCTTAGGCCATGCAATTGTAAAACCTGTACCATCATTATTTACCTTCGATATTAAGGATAAACGTATTGCAGATATTCCTGGAGTTGTGGCAAAGCATGCAAGGGTAAAAGTTATCGGAACGGATTTAGAGTCCGATGGGCCATTACTCATTACTCATGTTGGTATGAGTGCGCCAGCGATTTTAAAACTATCTGCTTTTGGAGCTATAGAATTAGCAGAACGTAATTACAACTTTAAGATTGAGGTTAATTTTATCCAGCAAGATTTTGAATCTGGCTTAGATGCTCTTAGGGCTTCCAAGTTAGAGTTGGCCAAGAAGCAAGTAGTAAATTCTGCACTTTTCGATTTACCTAAGCGTCTTTGGAACCAACTGGTTTTGGCATCTAATATTAAAGAGAAAGAACGTTTTGCAGATATAAATAAAATGCAGCTTGAAGATTTGGCGAGTCAATTAACCAGGGCACAATTTCATGTAACGGGCAAAAGTACTTTTAAAGAAGAATTTGTTACCGCTGGAGGAGTTGACCTTAAAGAAATTAACTTTAAAACTTTTGAAAGTAAACTCGTTCCAAACCTTTATTTTGCTGGCGAAGTTATAAATGTTGATGCGGTTACAGGTGGTTTTAATTTTCAAAATGCTTGGACAGGAGCGTACATCGTGTCACGATCTATTTAAAAACTTATGGGAACATACATTGCACTTTTAAGAGGAATTAATGTTGGAGGACATAAAAAAGTCCCAATGGCTGAACTTAGAGAATTACTTACCAAATCTGGATTAGAAAATGTAACAACATATATTCAAACCGGAAATGTGGTATTTCAGTCTACAAAAAAAGATGCTAAGGCATTAGAGAACAAGATTAAAAAGGCAATACTTGATTATTTTGGGTTTGAAGTTGCAGTAATGATAAGAACACGATCACATCTAGAATCTAATTTTAATTCATGCCCTTTTTCAGAAGAAATAAAGAAAGACAGTTATTTTGCGATGTTATCAGATATTCCTGATGCTGATTTAGTCGCGGAAGCTTCAAAAAAAGTCTATGAAAATGAAGAATATAAAATCATAGATGATTGCCTTTATCTGTATTGTGCTAATGGATATGGTAAGGCAAAATTTAGTCTTAATTATTTCGAACGAAATTTAAAAGTAAACGCAACATCGCGCAATTATAAAACAATGGAGAAGTTATTAGCTATGTCTTCAGAAAACTAAAACAGACCATTGTTTTTCATTATTTTTGCAACAGAAATTAATGAGTATGACAGTACAAGATTTTATTCTTGAATCCTATAATTCAGATCTCGAAAAAGGATCGGTTAAATGGTCTTCTCCAAGTAATATAGCACTAATAAAATATTGGGGTAAAAAAGAAAATCAAATTCCTGCTAACCCTTCAATAAGTTTTACATTGAGTAATTGCAAAACGATAACCGAGATGTCTTTTTCTAAAAAAGAAGGCAAAGAATTTAGTTTTGATGTATACTTTGAAGGCGAAAAAAACGAAGCTTTCAGACCTAAAATCCAAACCTTCTTTGAGCGAATTGAATCTTATGTTCCATTCATAAGAGATTATCATTTTAAGATTGAAACCTCTAATACATTTCCTCATAGTTCTGGTATAGCTTCTTCAGCATCAGGTATGAGCGCTTTGGCGTTGTGTTTGATGAGTATTGAACGGTCTCTGAGTGGTGCCGAAGAGAGTGAATCGTATTTTAACAGAAAAGCATCTTTTTTAGCACGTTTAGGCTCAGGAAGTGCATGTAGAAGTATTGAAGGAGAACTTGTGGTTTGGGGAAAAAATGAAAGTGTATCCAAAAGTTCAGATTTATTTGGCGTTAAGTTTGAAGATACAGTTCATCCAAATTTTCACGAATACCAAGACGCTATTTTACTTGTAGATAAAGGCGAAAAACAAGTAAGTAGTACAGTTGGTCATAAGCTCATGTTAGGACATCCTTTTTCTGAAAATCGTTTTAAGCAGGCACATGATAATCTTTCTGAAATGAAAGAGGTTCTTAAAAATGGTGACCTCAAACGATTTGTAGAAATTGTGGAGAGTGAAGCCTTGACCTTACATGCTATGATGATGACAAGTATGCCTTATTTTATTTTAATGAAGCCAAATACGCTTGAAATTATTAATAGAATTTGGTCGTATAGGCAACAAAACAATTCTAATATTTGTTTCACTTTAGATGCTGGAGCCAATGTTCATGTGCTGTTTCCAAAGGCGGAACAAGAAAAAGTTTATGATTTCATTAATAGTGAGTTAGTTGCATTTTGTCAAAACGGTCACTATATTTGTGATATAGTAGGAAAAGGTGCCATAAAGCTCTAATTCTCCCAATCAATAGGCTATGAAAGGACCATTATTTTATTCTAAAATTCTTCTATTCGGAGAATATGGAATCATTAAAGACTCTAAAGGGTTATCCATTCCGTATAATTTTTACAATGGCGCATTAAAGTTAGATGATAATTCTTCCGAAGAAGCAATTAACTCTAATCAGAGTTTAAGACAATTTGCTAATTATCTTAAAGATCTAGATAGTGACCTTGTGAAATTTGATTTCGATAAACTTCAAAACGATGTAGAAGCTGGTATGTATTTCGATTCATCAATACCTCAAGGATATGGTGTTGGAAGTAGTGGCGCGTTAGTGGCTGCAATTTATGATAAGTATGTGTCGGAAAAGATTACTGTTTTAGAAAACTTAACTAGAGAGAAACTCTTAAAGTTAAAAGCTATTTTCTCTGCTATGGAATCTTTTTTCCATGGTAAATCTTCTGGTCTTGACCCATTAAATAGTTATCTCAGTTTGCCAATTCTTATAAACTCTCAAGATAATATTGAAGCCACTGGAATTCCATCTCAAAAGAGTGAAGGTACAGGCGCAGTATTTTTATTAGACAGTGGAATTGTTGGTGAAACTGCTCCCATGGTAAGTATCTTTATGGAAAACATGAAAAATGAAGGTTTCCGTAATATGCTTAAAGAGCAGTTTATAAAACATACAGATGCATGTGTTGAAGATTTCTTAAAAGGCGATATTAAATCACTATTTCGAAATACAAAACAATTGTCCAAAGTTGTTCTGAATCATTTTAAACCAATGATTCCGAAGCAATTTCATGAGCTTTGGAAAAAAGGTCTTGAAACAAATGATTACTACTTAAAGCTATGTGGTTCTGGTGGTGGCGGATACATATTAGGTTTTACCGAAAATATTGATAAAGCAAAAGCAGCTTTAAAAGGACAAAAGCTAGAAGTAGTTTATAACTTCTAAGTTCATGTTCTCCAGAACACAAAAACACTTTCTTCTTAAGATTTTTAGTCTTTTTTCTGTCGTTAGAGGTTATAATATCCTAGTGGTTATTATTGCTCAGTATCTAGCATCTATCTATATTTTTGCTCCATATTTGCATGTTAAAGACGTGCTTCTAGATGTAAGTTTGTTGATGTTAGTTTTAGCATCTTCAGCAACTATAGCTTCAGGTTACATCATTAATAATTTTTATGATTCTGAAAAGGATTTAATTAATAGACCTAGAAAAACAATGCTCGACCGCTTGGTGAGTCAGAACACAAAATTGTCTATTTATTTTGTGCTTAATTTTTTGGCAATAATATGTGCTAGTTATGTGTCATTTAGAGCAGTACTGTTTTTTTCAATATATATTTTTGCCATTTGGTTTTACTCACATAAGCTCAAAAAACTTCCTATTACTGGCAATTTAGTTTCGGCCATACTAACGGTAACTCCTTTTTTTGCAATCTTCATTTATTATAGAAATTTTGAATTGGTCGTATTTATGCATGCCTTGTATCTTTTTATGCTTGTTTCTATGCGTGAACTAACTAAGGATTTAGAGAATTTAAAAGGAGATTTAGCACTTAACTACAGAACGATACCAGTGGTTTATGGCGAAAAAACAGCAAAATATTTGTTAATCGGAGCCGTAATAATTACGTGTATATCTGCCTTTTTATTAATATTCTATTTTAGAATTGGGCATATGTATTATTTCTTTTATGCTAGTGTAATGTTATTACTAGTATTTCTACTTATACTCTGGAAGTCAAATAAAAAAACACATTATCTATTATTGCATAACATTCTAAAGCTCATTATTGTTGCAGGCGTGTTTTCAATAGTTTTAATAGATAGTTCTATATTATTAAATAGATTATAAATGGACACAAGTTTAAAAATAGCAATGGCTCAAATTGCACCAGTATGGCTAGATAAAAAAGCGACACTAATAAAGATTGAAAATGCAATAGTTGAAGCCTCTAATGAAGATGTTGAACTCATTGTCTTTGGTGAAGCCTTATTACCAGGATATCCATTTTGGTTAGCCTTAGCTGGTGGAGCAGAGTGGAATACCGATAGCAATAAAGCCATTCATGCGCATTATGTGTCTAATTCAATTTGTATAGAAAAAGGGGAATTAGATAGTGTCTGTGAACTTGCCAAAGCACACAAAATGGCAGTGTATTTGGGTATTATGGAACGTCCTTTAGATCGTGGTGGCCATAGCATATATGCATCTTTGGTTTACATCAACGAAAATGGAGAAATACAGTCTGTACACAGAAAACTTCAACCTACATACGATGAACGATTAACATGGGCTCCAGGAGATGGAAATGGATTGCAAGTACATCCACTAAAAGCGTTTACCGTTGGTGGCCTTAATTGTTGGGAAAACTGGATGCCTTTGCCTAGAGCTGCACTTTATGGTTTAGGAGAAAATCTACATATTGCTGTTTGGCCAGGAAGTGATCATAACACAAAAGATATTACTCGATTTATTGCTAGAGAATCTCGTTCGTTTGTAGTTTCGGTATCTAGTTTAATGTCTAAGACTGATTTTCCTGACGACACACCATTTTTTGATAAGATTTTAAAAGATGCTCCAGATACTTTAGCAAATGGTGGTAGTTGTATTGCTGGACCAGATGGCGAATGGATTGTTGCTCCTGTATTACACAAAGAAGGTTTAATCATTCAATCTATCGATTTTAAACGCGTTTTTGAAGAACGTCAAAATTTTGACCCAGTTGGTCATTATTCAAGACCAGATGTTACCAAGCTTGTTGTTAATAGAGATCGACAATCTACCATAGAAATAAAGTAGTACATGTAAAGTATTCTCTTACCTTTGCAAAAAATTAGAGCATGAGTAGGAATCAAGGTCATAGCAAAGGAAAACCGTCAAGAAATAACACCAGAAATGTTAAGGGTAAATCTCAACCATCAAAAAAAACAAATTCTGGCGATATTAGATTAAATAAATACATTGCCAATTCTGGTATGTGTTCACGTCGTGAAGCTGACGAAAATATTGCTATTGGTTTAGTGACAGTTAACGGCAAGGTCATTACCGAAATGGGTTATAAGGTTAAGTCAACTGACGAAGTAAAATTTGATGGCCGCAGAATTAATCCTGAGCCTAAAACCTATGTGTTACTAAATAAACCTAAAGGGTTTGCTACTACCACAGCAGAAGGTAAAGGCAGAACCGTAATGGATTTAGTAGCTAATTCTACAAGTGCTAGAATAAAACCAATCGGGCGTTTAGGTCGTAACTCGTTAGGGCTTTTGTTGTTTACTAATGATGACGAAATCATGCAGAAGTTTACCAACTCTAAAAATGGGGTTGCTCGATTATTTCAATTAGAATTGGATAAAAACCTCAAATTCGAAGACTTAAAAAAGATAAAAGAAGGTTTTAAAGTTAAAGGAAAACTAATTTCAGTTGAAGATATAAGCTATATCGAAGGAGAATCTAAAAATAAAGTTGGTATTAAAATTAAAAATACGGGCAACACAATTCTAAGAACCATTTTTGACGAACTTCGTTACGACCTCGTAAAAATTGATTGTGTTGCAATAGCGCATCTTACCAAAAAAGACATTCCTCGTGGTCATTGGAAGCATTTAACCCAGCAAGAAGTAAATACACTTAAAATGCTTTAGTGTTTTGCTAGTGACTAAATTCTATATTTTTAGTAGATTTACGTTTCCATTACATTACACCATTGATTTCACAAAATACGATAGCACAAGTTTTTGAAACTGCCCGAGTTGAGGAAGTTATTGGCGATTTTGTGCAATTGAAAAAAGCAGGTAGTAATTTTAAGGGTCTCAGCCCTTTTAGTGACGAGCGTACACCAAGTTTTATGGTGTCTCCAGTAAAACAAATCTGGAAAGATTTTTCCACTGGAAAAGGTGGAAATGCAGTTACCTTTTTAATGGAGCATGAACATTTTACGTATCCCGAAGCAATTAAGTATTTGGCCAAAAAGTACAATATTGAAGTTGAAGAAACTGAGCGTACAGATGAGGAGAAAGAAAAGGCAAATACTAGAGAAAGTTTATATCTAGTAAGTGATTACGCCAATACGTATTTTCAGAGAATATTACACAAGACAGATCAAGGCAAATCTATAGGACTTAGTTATTTTAAAGAACGAGGTTTTACAGATGAGACTATAAAGAAGTTTCAATTAGGATATGCGTTAGATGAGTGGCAAGCTTTTACTGACGAAGCTTTAAAAGACGGTTATAAAATTGAATTTCTCGAAGGTACAGGATTAACAATAGTAAAGCCTGAAAAGCATTTCGATAGGTTTAAAGGTCGAGTAATGTTTCCTATACATAGCATGAGTGGCCGTGTACTAGGATTTGGAGGAAGAATTTTAGGTAATGATAAAAAAGCTGCAAAATACCTTAATTCACCAGAAAGTGAAATTTACCATAAAAGTAAAGTACTATATGGGCTTTACTTTGCAAAACAAGCCATAGCTAAAGAAGATAATTGCTATTTAGTAGAAGGTTACACCGATGTTATTCAGTTTTACCAGCGCGGTATACAGAATGTGGTGTCTTCTTCTGGTACTGCATTAACTTCAGAACAAATTCGATTAATAAAACGTCTCACTAATAATATTACAGTATTATTTGATGGTGATGCGGCCGGTATGCGCGCTTCTATTCGTGGTATAGATTTAATTTTAGAACAAGGCATGAACGTCCGCGTTTGCTCGTTTCCAGACGGTGAAGATCCTGATAGTTTCGCAAAGAATAATTCCTTATCTGAGTTAACGGAATTCCTTGATAACAATTCTAAAGATTTTATTCAGTTTAAAGCTTCGCTCTTATTTGAAGACACTAAAAACGATCCTATTAAAAAGGCAGAAACCATTCGGGATATTGTAAATAGTATTGCCAAGATTCCAGATCAGATTAAGAAAGAAGTATACATACAGGAGTGCGCTCGTATTATGGATATAAGTGAGTCTGTTTTGTTTAGTACGCTAGCACAAATTAATAAGAAGGAGTTTCAGGACATAAACAAAAAGTATAAGCAAGAGCAGAAAGCTTTTGATGTTATAAAGTCTGAACCTAAAAGTGTCAAAAAAGTTGATATTCAATATGAGTTAGAGCGAAAGATTATTGAAATTTTACTGCTTTATGGTGATAAAACTGAGAATTTTGAAGATTTAGTTTTAAAAGAAGATGAAGTATCAGGAGATTTAATTTTAGAACCTGTTATTCATGAAGCAAAAGTCTTTGAGAAGATTTATTTAGACTTGCAAGAAGACGAAATGCAATTCAGTAATCAAGATTTTAAACTATTATACTATTCAATTATCGATAAGCTTAACCAAAACGAAACGTTTTCGACAAAAACCTTTATGCAAGAGCTTAACCCTGAAATTGCACCAATGATTACAGGTATATTAATGGATGATGAGAAATATGCTTTGCATGATTGGGAACGAAATAACATAATTCCTAAAGGTAAAGAACATACCATACCGCAATTGGTTAATCAAACCATTTTGAGCTTACGTTGTTTTTTAATAGATCAAAAAGTAGCTGTTTTTAAAAATGAAACGCAACACGAAAACGTGGATAGTAAGAGCATAATGGAAGACGTAAAAGACTATCTTGGTCTTAAAATGTTATTGTCCAGAAAACTCGGTAAAGTTATTGGCGGTTAAGTCAAATCATGATGCTTAGCCTGATGCAGTAAGTCTACAATATTATCCACATTTAGTTTTTTAAAAAGACGTGCTTTGTACGTACTTACCGTTTTTTCGTTAATATCTAATTCTTCTGCAATATGCTTATTCTTCTTGCCAATAGATAAAAGTTTAAGTACTTCGACTTCACGTGTAGATAATTTTTTGAATAACCGAGCTTTGCTTTTTGCAGTATCCGTATACCGATGGTGTTTATCCATTTTTTCACTTAGATACACTTTGCCTTGTCGTATTGAGTCAAGAGCATCAATAATTTTATCTGTACCCGCATTTTTTGAGAGATATCCAGATGCACCTGCTTTTAAGGTGCTAATGGCATAGATTTCTTCTGGTTGATGGCTAAACATAAGTATTCTAATGGACTTATGCTCTTTTTTAATAGCTCTAAGAGCTGTAATTCCATTTAGTTCGGGTAAGTCAATCTCAGAAACTATAATGTCAACATCATTTTCTCTGATAAATTCAAAGATTTCAACGCCACTACTTAAGCTTCCGATGACTTCATATTCTGTGTGATTGGTTAGGGTGTGTTTCAGACCTTCCCGAACAACAGGATGGCTGTCAACCAACAAAATTTTAGCCATGGCTAGTTTTTTTAGTTTTTCAAAGTTTAAGTCTTTAGCTAGTTATGGGGAATAATTAATCCTTCTTACACAAAAATAAGAAATCAATTGATATATTGAGAAAAAATGTAGCTATTTTTTAAAAAAATTATAAATAAATTAATATTTACTTTAAATTTTTAGGAATTTCGCAAATTGGTATAGGAATCATTTTGTGCTGATTTCTTCTATTGTAGCTCATGTATATTCTGAATACGTCTTTTTGTCTTCCTTCAAAATCATCTTCAGTTTTACCTTCATCCTGCATTTGCATCGCCCATTCAAGTTCTGGATAAGATGCTCCAATTTGATCTTCATCACTTCTAGCATCACCAAAAAGGCCATCGCTTGGCGCTGCTTTCATTATAGAATCTGGAACCTTAAGAGCTTCTCCAATAGCATAAACTTCAGATTTTAATAAATCTGCAATTGGACTTAAATCCACACCACCATCACCATATTTTGTGTAAAAACCAACACCGAAATCTTCAACTTTGTTGCCGGTACCTGCTACTAATCGTCCTAATAAACCAGCATGATAGTATAAGGTAGTCATTCGAAGCCTAGCCCTTGTATTGGCCAACGCCATATCTACAGTAGCCTGTTTACCATCCAAACTTACTTCGGTTTTAAACTCTTCAAAAACAGGAGTTAAATCAACTCTAGTGTCACTTACATTGCTAAAGCGTTCTTTTAATTGTGCTATATGTTCATGGGCTCTAGAGACATGGCTTTCAGCTTGGTGAATAGGCATTTCTATACACAATACATCTAGGCCAGTTTTTGCACAAAGAGTAGACGTAACTGCCGAATCAATACCACCAGAAACACCAACAACAAATCCATTTACTTTAGCGTTATTAGCATATTCTGTTAACCAATTGACAATATAATCTATTACTTTTTCTGTTTGCATTATTCTAGAGTTTTTGGGGTAAGAAGTGTACCTTTGCAACAAAAATAATGCATTGATTTTAGGTTTGAAAATTTTATATAATGAAAGTGAAACTTAATTTTTTTCCATGTTTTGCCTTATTTCTGCTGCTTTACAACTGCAATGAAGAATCAAAGCTGCAAAAAGAAATTGCAGAAGTTGATATTAGTTTTAAAGCCGAACGTTTTGATAGCGAGTTTTCAAAAGTTGATGCGACAAACTTAGGGCAATTAAAAAATAATTACCCATTTTTATTTCCTAAAGAAGTGTCCGATTCTGTATGGATTAATCGCGTTAATGATGATTTGCAGAAACAAATGTTTGCTGAGGTTAATAAAGAGTATCAAAATTTTACACCCCAAGAAGATGGGTTAAGAAATCTTTTTCAGCACCTTAAGTACTACGATAAAGGATTTACAATTCCACGTGTAATTACGGTTACAGATTTCGTAGATTATAGAACTAAACTTGTATTGGAATCCGATTTATTGATTATAAATCTTACAAATTATTTGGGCGAAACACATGAGTTTTATCAAAATACGCCTAGATATTTTGCCGAGAATATGACTTCCGCTCAAATTATACCAGATGTGTGTGGTAAGTATGCAATGCGTTATGCATATCAGAATCAACGAAAGACATTTTTGGATGAAATTATTTATCATGGTAAGCTCTTATACTTTAAGGATATTATGATACCTAATTCTTCTGTAGAGGACCGAATTGGATATTCAACTAATGATATTAAATGGGCTCAAGAGAACGAGCCTATGATATGGAGTTATTTTGTGGAGAAAGAATTACTTTTTAGTACGGATCCAAAACTTTTTTCACGGTTTACTACGCCAGCACCTTTTTCGAAATTCTATTTAGAGCTAGACAACGAATCTCCTGGTAGATTGGGTCAGTTTATTGGCTGGCAAATTGTAAGAGCTTATGCAGATAGAACGGAAGCAGATATCATCGAAATTATGAGAACGGAAGCAGATGTCATTTTTAATAAATCAAAATACAAACCTAAGCTATAATGAGTAACACTATAAAATCTAAGATTGAATTAAATGTTGAACTTGACGAAAATCGGGTGCCAGAAAAATTGAGTTGGACAGCCCAAGATGGCGGTATCCAAAATGAAGAAGCCAAGGCGATTATGTTATCTGTTTGGGATAGTAAGGTTCAAGAAACATTGCGTATAGATTTATGGACCAAAGATATGCCAGTGGATGAAATGAAGAAGTTTTTTCATCAAACTCTGGTGACAATGAGTGATACCTTTTTGAGAGCAACTCAAGATGAAAAAATGACAGCAACAATGAAGGATTTTTGCGATTACTTTGCAGAAAAGCTAGAGTTAAAAAAGTAAAGTTCTATTGGCGTAATTATGATCTATAATGCGCTTGTTCTTCCAACTGTAGTATCGTAATATGGTATGACATTGAAGTTTACAGAAGATATGCTTTTTGTATAATCTTTGTTTGAGTGAATTTCTTTTTTAAACTCATCTACATTATACACTTCCCAAACAGTTAGTTTATTATGTTGTCCAGACCTAGTATTTTGCTCTTTTTCATTAACTGAAATAAACTTTTCAACCTCTGCCTTATTTGCCATTTGTCGAATTCTTTTAGAACCTAGCCTACCATTAATGATTTTTACAATCCAATACCCTTTAATTGCCTTTTTAATTTTTACGGGTTGAATAGAGCTTTTACCAGGATTTGATTCAATACTTGGGCGAGACATTGTTAGCGCTTGCCTAGGTTCTTCGTAAGGTCTGTTTCTTAATAAGCTAATAGCAATAAGTTTAGCATCAAGCTTAGCTAAGACTACAAATCTACCTAAAGGGATATCATGCAATGGTATTTTTAATTGATATTTGTTACCAGAGAAACTCTTTTCATATTCAGAGTTAAAAATATCCACTTTGTAAATCATTTTATCAGATGATAATAAAATGCTATCACCTGTTGTATTAAGACTGTGCTTAAGTTCTTTTGCCCTAGGATTAATATTTTGTAGCAATGTAGAATTCTGACCCTGAAGACATAGGGTCATACACAGAACTATACTAAAAAAAATAGTTTTCATAATAGTAGGTTTGTTTAACAAATAGAATTTTTCTATTTGAGTATATGGATTGGGTGATTAATTGATACAAAGGTACTTACACAAATTTCTTGCCAAATAATAATTAAGACTATTTACTTAATTATTAGACAAAACGCTCCAACAATCGATGTACTGCAAAAAATGAGGACTAAGTAAGTAGATTATAAAAAAGATGAAAATCTTAAATAAAAAGTATTAGAAGTGTTTTCTAATTTAACGGCTTTTTAGTGCTAAGCCATAACTATCTGTAGTATAGTAAGGCGTCTTATTAAAATATGGTGAATCTGTTTTTAGATAACGCTCATCATTATTTAGTTGCCTTAAAAACTTGTTAGAATCATAAACTTGCCATATTACAAGGACATTAGATTGTCCCTTAAAAGTTTTTATCTCTAACTGGTTTAATTCAATTAAACGCTCAACCTCTTTTAATGTAGCCATTTTCCTTGTAACTCTTGAAGACTGACTACTATTTACAATGTTTATAACCCAAAAATTGTACTTAGCAACTTTCTTCTTTTTCTTAACGACAACCTTTTCTTTTTTTGGTCTTCTGTAATTGAGTAAATCACTTATACTACGGTTATTAAAATATTTGGGCGTTGCTCTATTATTAATTTCTAATTCCTCTAAGTTAAGGTTGGGCTCTGCATTGTCTTCCGCAATAGTTAAAAGCTGTTCCTCGTCTGGTAAAGGAACCACGTAAGATTCATTTCTAAATAGTGTAATAATGATGCGTTTATCATATAACATAACTTCAACTACATATCGTCCTATGCCTAAGTCATAAAGAGGTATTGAAACTTCCTTGTCGTATACTGTTACTGAAGTATCGTAGTCTTTACTAAAGATGTTAACGGTGTAAATTGTGCGTTCGCCCTTAAGGATAAGGCTGTCTAGATCTTCAGATAAATGATGCTTTAATTCTTTGGCTCTAAAGTTTACATTTTGAATTAATGTAGTCTTCTGAGCTTGAACAAAATAGGATATAAATATAAGTGACAGAAAAGACAAAAATCTGACCATTTATACGGTTTGGATTAATTAACAGCTAGAGTATAAATATACAATCATTTTATGATAAATTTTTAGTAAAAAGCTATACAGTAATATTCCTAGACGAATTGCAAATTAGTTGCAATTTCAACGTTGCAACTAATGTGGATTTTGTTAATTATAGAAACATAGTTAAATTCGGGCATGCGCAAAATTCTATTTGGAGTTATAATAACCCTTATTGTTTTATTCACTTTTAAATATTGTGGTGATAAAGAAGAAAGCACAATTACTTTAAAAGAAAATGCTGCGCTTATACAAGAGCAGATTAACAATGTTGGGAAGTTAGTTGTAACGGAAGGTCACTTTAGTGAAGTGTTTACCTATAAAAATTCAAAAGCGATTTTCGCCGATTTATTAGAAGCAAAAAAGCAAGCTATTGTAATAGTAAATGCAGATGTTACGGTAGGTTACGACTTAAGTAAGATTAACTATAAAATAGATGAGGTTAGTAAAACCTTAGAAATTTTAAAGATTCCGGAAGAAGAAATAAAAATCAGCCCAGATTTTGAATACTATGATATACAGGAAGATTTCTTAAATCAGTTCGAGGCTAATGACTATAACGAAATTAAAAACACAGTTAAGGCATCACTAATGAAAAAGATTGAAGCGTCAGAGTTAAAATCTAATGCGCAAAACAGATTAATTAGTGAGCTTTCAAAATTTCTGATTCTTACCAATTCACTCGGGTGGACGTTAAAATACAACGCCAAACCAATTACAAGTTCCAAAGATTTACAGATTATAGATTTTAAGCTTTGAGTACAAAAACCGAAACACGTAAGGAAGAAATAATTAGAGTAGCTGCTAAGCTCTTTAAAGATAAGGGTTATAGTGCAGTTACTATGAGAGATTTAGCTGCCGAAATGGGGATTAAGGCTGCTAGTCTTTACAATCATATTACCTCGAAGCAAACGATTTTACAGGAAATTATCATTGCTATTGCTGAAGAGTTTACCCAAGGTATGAACGAAATTATCCGCAACGATGCTAATACAATTGAGCGATTAAAACAAATTATTGGTCTTCATGTAAGGATAGCAATAGACAATGCAGATGGTCTCGCAGCATTAAATTCTGACTGGATGCATCTTGAAAATAAACTAGATTATTATTTAGAATTAAGACAGAACTATGAATCAAACTTTTTGTCTGTCATAAATAAGGGGATCGATAATAATGAAATTAAGCAAATAAATCCTGATGTGTTAATGTTTTCTATGTTATCTACTTTACGCTCATTATATCTATGGATACCTAAAAAAGGGGCAATTAACCAAGAAGAATTGTCTAATGCACTCTCTCTGATTCTAATAGAAGGTATCAATATTTAAATCCGAATTAAATTTCATATCTTTGTGGAGCAAACTAACAATTGTTAGTTTGTGTTTTATATAAGATATGGCAGAATTTCACGATTTAAAAGTTGAAGATATTTATAAAGAAACTTCGGATACATCTGTAGTGACTTTTAATATTCCTGAAGAATTAAAACAAGAGTTTAGTTTTAGGCAAGGACAACATTTAACCCTTAAAGCTGATATTGATGGGGAAGATGTGCGTCGTTCATATTCATTGTGCTCGGGCCCAAATGACGGAAAGTGGCAAGTAGCTGTAAAAGAGATTCCTGGCGGAAAATTTTCAACCTTTATTAATCAGTCTGTAACTGTTGGAGATATAATGGAAGTGATGGCACCAAGTGGTCATTTTGGTATTGAAGTAAACCCAGAAGCCTCTAAGAACTATCTATTTTTTGCTGCAGGCAGCGGAATTACGCCAATATTATCGATGATAAAAGCACATTTATCAGTTGAGCCAAACTCAACCTGTAAATTATTTTATGTAAATAAAACTGCTAAATCCATTATCTTTAAAGAAGTGCTAGAGCAGTTACGCAATACATATTTTGGGAGGCTCGAGATTTATTATTTCTTAACTAAAGAACGACGAGATATTGAGTTATTTAATGGTCGTTTTGACGATGAGAAAATGGAAATACTAACCAAGACGTTTATCGATATCCCAGATACTAACGACGTCTTTTTATGTGGGCCGGAGCAAATGATAAATTTCGTTAGCGATTATTTGGTGAATGCGGGTTTGCCCAAGGAGTTGATTCATTACGAGTTGTTTGTAACGGGTTTGTCAGAAGAAGACATTAAACGTGCGGAACGCTTATCAAAGCAAAATTTAGAAGGTACTGAAGTGGTTATAGTAGATGGAGGAAAAGAATTCTTATTTACCATGACCAAAGAGTATAATAACATATTAGATGCCGCTTTAGGTGCAGGAGCCGATTTACCATTTGCATGTAAAGGTGGAGTGTGCAGTACGTGTAAGTGCGAAGTCAAAGAAGGCCAAGTTGAAATGATGATTAATTATGCACTTGATGACAAAGAAGTGTCGCAAAATTTGGTACTAAGTTGTCAAGCCGTACCTACAACGGATAAGGTAGTGGTTGATTTTGATGTGTAAATCAAATGATTTGTCATTCCTGCGGCATGCAGGAATCCAATGATATATTGAAAAAGAGAAAAAGTTAAAGATTATGAGTGAAGATCAAATTAAAAACCTAGAAAAAGAATTCGAAGCCCGTATAGCCCGCGACGAAAAAATTGAACCTAAAGATTGGATGCCCGAAAAGTATCGTCAGACGCATATAAGACAAATGTCTCAGCATGCGCATTCTGAAATAATAGGAATGCTTCCCGAAGGAAACTGGATTACAAGAGCACCTTCACTTAGGCGTAAGGTAGCACTACTGGCTAAGGTTCAAGATGAAGCAGGTCATGGTTTATACTTGTATTCTGCGACGGAAACTCTTGGTATTTCACGGGACCAAATGTATGAGCAATTACATACCGGTAAGGCTAAATACTCGAGTATCTTCAATTATCCTACCTTAACTTGGGCAGATATGGGAGCTATTGGTTGGTTAGTAGATGGTGCAGCCATTATCAATCAAGTACCTTTATGTAATACCTCATATGGACCTTATGCAAGAGCTATGATTCGTGTATGTAAGGAGGAAAGTTTCCACCAACGTCAAGGCTATGAGATCATGATTAAGTTGGCAAATGGTACACCTGAGCAAAAAGAAATGGCTCAAGATGCATTAAATCGTTGGTGGTGGCCAAGTCTAATGATGCTTGGGCCGACAGATGATAAGTCAGTGCATACTGCACAATCTATGAAATGGAAACTTAAACGTAAAACTAATGACGAGTTACGTCAACAGTTCATAGACCAAACAGTGCCTCAAGCAGACTTAATAGGATTAACAGTACCCGACCCAGATTTAAAATGGAATGAAGAGCGAGGAAGCTATGATTTTGGAGAAATTGATTGGGATGAATTTTGGCAAGTGGTTAAGGGTCATGGACCTATGAACAAAGCTAGAATGAAAGCAAGAGTTGGCGCATGGGAACGTGGTCAATGGGTTAGAGATGCAGCAATGGCTCATGCAGAAAAGAAAGAAGAAAGAAAGCAAAAACAAGCAGTTTAAATAATATAAAAAAATTTAATTAATAAGATATCCTGCTTAAGCAGGCGCTAAAATTATGTCAACAAAAAACTGGCCACTTTGGGAAATCTTCGTAAGAAGTAAAAATGGATTAGAGCACAGACATTGTGGTAGTCTTCATGCATCAGATGCTGAAATGGCACTAGAGAATGCTCGTGATGTTTATACAAGACGAAACGAAGGTGTAAGTATTTGGGTTGTAGAATCAAAGCATATTACAGCCTCTAATCCTGAAAATAATGGCGAATTATTTGAACCCGCCCAAGATAAAGTATATCGTCACCCAACATTTTACGATTTACCAGACGAAGTAAAACATATGTAAATTGAATTTTTTCAATTTACGTTTCCCATGAAAATGGGAAACTCAAAAAATTAAGTGAATGTTTAATTAAAAGGATTTCCACTTTCGTGGAAAGTAAACATGAAAAACGAAAATTTATATAATTATATACTTGGCATTGCCGACAATAGTCTTATTCTAGGACAGCGAATGGGTGAGCTTTGCGGCCATGGACCAACTTTAGAAACTGATATTGCCTGTACAAACATCTCACTAGATTTATTCGGGCAAGTACGCAGCTATTTTCAATATGCGGCAAAAATTGCTGGTGATGGCAGAACAGAAGATGATATTGCAATGCTTCGCAAAGAGCGCGAGTATAAAAATGTTTTATTAGCAGAGCAGCCAAATACAAATTTTGCATATACAATTGCGCGACATTTTTTATTTGATGTATACCATTTCTCTTTTCTTAACGAGCTGCAAAAAAGTTCAGATTTGACACTTTCTGCAATAGCTAATAAATGTATTAAAGAAGTGAGTTATCATGAACGCTTTTCTTCAGATTGGGTAAAGCGATTAGGTGACGGAACCGAAGAAAGCAATCAGAAGATGCAAGAAGCAATAAATGACTTATGGACGTACACAGATGAATTATTTCATCAAACTGAAGCTGATAAGGTTATGGTTGAAGATGGTGTCGGAGTTGATGTTACTAAACTAAAAGACAACTATTATAAATCAGTTGGCGAGCTGTTAAATAAAGCAAGATTAAACACTCCAGAATCGAAATGGTTTCAAAAAGGTGGTAAAATAGGCATCCATACTGAGCATTTAGGTTATTTGCTAGCCGATTTACAATACATGCAAAGAACCTATCCAAATATGGAATGGTAGCAAGTTCTTGATTTGTTATGCTGAACGTGTTTCAGTATCTCATTAATTAAAAATAGATGTCACCTTAAGCGTGGTCACTGAGCGAAGTCGAAGTGCAGTTGAGGGGTTTAAATAGAATGACAGCAACAGAACAAAATATTGATAAGAGATTAATACCAATCTTAGAAAAGGTGTCAGACCCTGAGATTCCAGTGTTATCAATAATGGATATGGGAGTTGTACGTTCTGCTGTAATCATAAATAATAAGGTTAAAGTCGAAATTACACCAACATATAGTGGTTGTCCTGCTATGGATGTTATTGGTGATGATATTAAAGCAGCGTTGCATGTGGCAGGTTATAGTGCAGAAGTTGATCTTATATTGTTTCCTGCTTGGACTACGGATTGGATTACATCTAGAGGTCGAAAAGCACTAGAAGATTATGGTATTGCAGCACCTTTAGAATCTGAAGCCGACAAGGCAGTATTGCTTGATGGAAAAAAACTCGTAAAATGTACCAATTGTGGTTCTAAAAATACACGATTAGTAAGTCAATTTGGTTCAACAGCTTGTAAAGCACAATTTCAATGTGAAGATTGTCATGAGCCATTTGATTATTTTAAATGTCTTAAATAGAAAATAGAGAATAGACCGCTTCGCTTATAGATATTATCAATGCGAAGCATTGAAATAAATGTTGAAATGCAGAATATAAAAATCAAATCGTTAAGAATTCAGGAAGCCTTGGACTGAATTTAGATTTTATTTTTGATTTTCAATTTGACTTTTTTTGGCTTGGTTTACCCTGAGCGCAGTCGAAGGGTTTTTGTGTCATGACAAAAATGAACAGAAAGAAATAAAAAGATATGAATTCAATAGAATTAACAATAGAAAATAAGGTAGCGTATATAACACTTAATAGACCTGAAGTATTTAATAGCTTCAATCGCGAAATGGCGTTACGGCTACAATCAATATTAGATGATTGTGAATCTAACGATGAAGTCAGAGCAATTGTGCTAACAGGGAATGGTAAAGCGTTTTGTGCGGGTCAAGATTTAAAAGAGGTTACATCTCCAGAGTTGAATCCGGGATTTAAAAAGATACTTGAAGAACACTATAATCCAATAATAACAAGATTACGGGCAATTAAGAAGCCTATTATTGCTGCAGTCAATGGTGTTGCCGCAGGTGCAGGAGCTAATATTGCTTTGGCATGCGATATAGTAGTGGCTCATGAAAAGGTGAGTTTTATTCAGGCGTTTAGTTTAATTGGTTTGGTACCAGATAGTGCTGGTACCTTCTTTTTACCACGTTTAATAGGTTTTCAGAAAGCACAAGCATTGGCAATGTTAGGTGATAAAGTTTCGGCTGAAGAAGCAGAAAAAATGGGAATGATATATAAATCGGTGTCATTCGAAGAATTCGAAGAAACTATACATCAACTAGCTATTAAACTTGCTCACATGCCTACTATGGCATTAGGTTTTATTAAAGAATTGTTTAATCAATCAATGACGAATACTTTAGAAGATCAGTTAGCTCTGGAGTCTAAATTGCAAATAGAAGCCGCAAGTAGTAATGACTATGCAGAAGGTGTTGCAGCATTTATAGAAAAACGTAAACCAAATTTTAAAGGAAATTAATTTGGATAAAACTACCCTCATAGAAGTTCACGATCGAATAAAACCCTTTATTCATAAAACACCAGTTTTAAGTTCTAGCTTAATTAATAAAATGGTTGGCGCCGATATTGTATTTAAATGTGAAAACTTCCAGAAAATGGGTGCCTTTAAAATGCGCGGTGCAGCTAATGCTATATTGTCTTTATCTGAAGAAGAAAGAAATCGAGGCGTCGTAACACACTCATCAGGAAACTTTGCACAAGCGGTATCACTAGCTGCCCAGAAATTAGATGTCAAGGCTTATATTGTGATGCCAGAAAATGCGCCACAAGTAAAAAAGAATGGTGTAAAAACATATAAAGGTGAGATTATAGAATGCGAATCTACACCTCAAGCAAGAGAAGCAACTGCAAATAAAATAAAGGAAGAAAAAGGTGCCTCTTTCTTGCATCCGTCAAATCAAGATGAGGTAATCTATGGTAACAGTACAGCGGCGATAGAATTACTTGAAGAATGTCCAGAATTAGATGTAATTTTAACACCAGTTGGCGGTGGCGGATTAATTGCAGGAACAGCCTTAGCTGTACATAATTTTTCTAAAAAATGTAAAGTTATAGGTGGCGAGCCCATGGAAGCAGATGATGCATATCGATCTTTAATTTCTGGTAAAATAGAAACTAACGATAGCTTTCATACCGTCGCAGATGGGTTAAGAACTCATTTAGGCGACCGTAATTTTCCAATTATAAAAAAATATGTTGAGAAAATTATTCGTGTTGAGGAAGATGAAATTATAAAAGCAATGCAAATCATTTGGGAACGAATGAAAATAATTATTGAGCCTTCATGTGCTGTTCCTTTTGCTGCAGTATTAAAGAATAAAGAAGAATTCAAAAATAAAAACGTCGGAATTATTTTATCTGGCGGAAATGTAGATGTAAAAAATCTACCGTTTTAATATATAAATATGAACGTAGGAATTATAGGTTCTGGAACAATGGGTAGTGGTATAGCGCAAGTTGCTGCTACTGCTGGTTGTACAGTTAAATTATACGATACAAATCAAGCTGCTTTAGATAAAGCAAAGGCAAGTCTCGACAAAATATTGAATCGTCTAATTCAAAAAGGAAAAATTGATACTAGAGAAAAAACCCGAATTCAATCCAATATAACCTATGTTGATAGCTTAAATGATTTGAGAGATTCAAATCTTACAATCGAAGCCATCATCGAAAATCTTGAGATTAAACAAAACGTATTTACTGAGCTTGAAAGTTATGTTTCTGATGATTGCATTATAGCGTCAAATACCTCTAGTTTATCAATTGCATCTATTGCCGCATCCTTGCAAAAACCTGAACGTTGTATTGGTATTCATTTTTTCAATCCAGCGCCATTAATGAAATTGGTCGAGGTAATTCCTTCAATTCAAACATCTCATGAGATTTTGGAGCGTTCAGTGAAGATCATTTCAGATTGGAACAAAGTCGTTGCTGTAGCTAAGGATACACCTGGATTTATTGTTAATCGCGTTGCTCGACCATTTTATGGAGAATCACTACGTATTTACGAAGAAGGTATCGCAGATTTTGCGACCATAGACTGGAGCTTAAAAACACTTGGCGGTTTCAGAATGGGACCATTTGAACTCATGGACTTTATTGGGAACGACATCAACTATACAGTTACAGAAACCGTGTTTACAGCATTTTATTTCGATCCAAGATACAAACCAGCATTCACACAAAAGCGCTTTGCAGAAGCAGGTTACTTGGGTAGAAAATCTGGAAAAGGCTATTATGACTACTCTGATGATGCAGTCAAACCTAAGCCAAAAGAAGACAAAGCTTTAGCTGAACAGATTTTCAATCGTGTTTTAGTTATGTTAATTAACGAAGCTGCAGATGCCTTGTTTTTAAATATTGCCTCTGCTGAAGATATTGACAATGCCATGACCAAAGGTGTAAATTATCCAAAAGGCTTATTGGCTTGGGCAGATGAAAAAGGTATTGTTTGGTGTGTAGATTTGCTTGATGATTTATATAATGAATATCATGAAGATAGATACCGTTGCAGTCCTTTGCTTCGTAAAATGAATAAAGAAGGTAGAACATTTTTTAATTAGATTATAAATATAATAGAGATGTCACCTTGAGCGTGGTCACTGAGCGATGTCGAAGTGCAGTCGAAAGGGCTCTCAAAATAAAATTCCCTATTTCGTGGGAAGTGAACATGAAAGGAGAAGACATTCCATACAAAATGTTGAGTCAAGATGCATTTAGCTCTTGGATGGGAATTGAGATCATAGAGTCTCAGGTAGGTCGTGTTAAAATAGGAATGACTATTCGTAGAGAAATGCTTAATAGTATGAATTATGCACACGGCGGTATTAGTTATACATTAGCCGATACAGCATTCGGGTTTACATCAAATACGCATGGTAAGTATGCCGTATCTATAGAAACAAGTATAAATCATATTGAAGCATTAAATGAAGGCGATTATTTAGTAGCAGAATGTATTATCGAAAAAGTAAACAATAAATTAGGATTTAATATAGTCGAAGTTAAACGTAATAATCAATTAGTAGCACTATTTAAAGGTGTGGTATATAGAACAAATAAAGAATGGGAATGAAAAAAATTATAATTTTTACTCTTGTATTTACGTGTACAATAGGATTTGCGCAAAATAAAAAAGAGAAAGTTTCAAGAAGAATTCAATTAGTAGAAAAGTATACTAGTCCAGATTTTAAAATGCCTAAAAAAATTCTTTGGTATACCGGAGGAAACTTCTCTTTAGAAGACAATTACAGGTCGTTATTTAAAAAACTTGATAAGCGATTGAATAAAAGCGACAATAATAATGTTTTCCGATATAAGAGAAATGCAAGCCTTCCAAAAAGTATTACGTCTTTTGATGAATTAGACTTAAAGTTCAATAATTCTGATTTTAATGCTATATGCGTTGTGTTAGCCGGAGATTATGAAATGTCTCAGCCAACTACTAAAAATGGCAATGTTGTGCTTTATGATAACCGTATGCCTGAATATTTTTATGATTTCTATCTTATTCTTGTTGAATCTAACACAAATCGAATATTAATGAAACGTAAGTACTCCGTAAGAGATACGGATATGTTTAAAAAAGATAATAAAGAATTAGTTAAAGTTATTTCGAAAGCGTTTAAGAGGTAAATTCGAATTCAATACATCTATCTCATACAAATGAAAGAAGCATATATTATAGATGGTGTTCGTACACCAATAGGAAATTATAAAGGAACCTTATCAGCCGTTCGAACAGATGATTTAGGAGCATTAGTGATTTCAGAAATTGTAAAACGAAATCCAAACATTCCAAAAGAGGCATATGATGATGTCATTATGGGTTGTGCTAATCAAGCCGGAGAAGACAATCGAAATGTGGCACGTATGGCCTCGTTACTAGCTGGATTACCATTCACGGTGCCTGGTGAAACAGTAAATAGACTATGTAGCTCAGGATTATCTGCAATTATACATGCAAATCGCGCTATTAAAGCTGGTGATGGTGAGGTATTTATTTCGGGTGGCGTAGAAAACATGACTCGCGGACCGTATGTGATTGCTAAACCGTCAAGTGCTTTTGGAAATGATTCTAAAATGTACGACTCTAGTTTTGGATGGCGATTTATCAATCCAAAAATGCATGAGATGTATGGTACAGATGGAATGGGAATGACAGCTGAGAACTTAGTAGAGAAGTATAACATATCTCGAGAAGACCAAGATAAGTTTGCCTACTGGAGTCAAATGAAAGCATCAAAAGCGCAACAGAATGGGCGTTTGGCAAAAGAAATTGTAACTGTCGAAATCCCTCAACGTAAAAGAGACCCTATTCAATTTTCTAAAGATGAATTTGTCAAACCAAATACATCATTAGAAGTTTTAGGAAAATTAAGAACAGCATTTAAAAAAGAAGGTGGCAGTGTCACTGCCGGAAATGCCTCTGGTTTAAATGATGGCGCCGCTGCAACTATAATTGCATCAGAAGATGCAATAAAAAAATATAACCTAAAACCACTAGCAAGAATTGTAAGTTCAGCAGTTGTAGGTGTAGAGCCGAGAATTATGGGAATTGGACCTGTGCGAGCTTCAAATAAAGCATTAGAAAAAGCAGGTTTAACCATGGGTGATATAGATGTGATTGAGCTTAACGAAGCATTCGCAGCACAGGCTTTAGCATGTACTCGAGCTTGGGGATTGGCAGATGATGACCCAAGATTAAACCCAAATGGAGGATCTATTGCTATTGGTCATCCATTAGGTGTAACCGGTGCAAGAATTGCATATTCAGCAGCATTAGAATTACATGAGCAGAATAAAAAGTACGCATTAGTCACAATGTGTATAGGGGTAGGACAAGGTTATGCTGCAATTTTAGAAAACACTAATTTATAGATTAGAATATTAAGTTGAATTTTGTCCCCTTGAGGGGACTTTCGGGGTGTTAATCTAACTTTAAAAATAACTAAAGGAGAGCATTAGAAATGAAAATATTAGTCATAGGCGGAAACGGTACCATCGGCAAAAAAGTAAGCGAGCGCTTAGCCCAAAAACATGAAGTACTCGTAGCAGGTCGAAATTCCGGAAATGTTACTGTCGATTTTACAGATGCTCAATCTATTAAGTCAATGTTTGAAAATGTTGGCAGTATTGATGCTATAGTAGCAATTGCTGGTGATGCTAAATGGGATAAATTAGACAATCTCTCTGAGGAGGATTTTTCCATTGGTATTAAGAGTAAAATGATGGGTCAGGTAAATGTCGTAAGAATAGGTAAGGATTATTTAAATTCAGGTGGCTCAATCACTCTATCCACTGGGATATTAGCAGATGATCCTGTTAATATGACAACAAGTGCTGCATTAGTGAATGGTGCAATTAATAGTTTTGCAAAAGCAGTTGCTCTAGAATTAGAAGATGGAAAGCGTATTAATGTAGTATGCTCAGATTTGGTAGAAGACTCATTTGAAAAATATAAAGATTATTTCCCGGGAAATACACCTGTACCAATGCATAAAATTGTAGATGGTTATGTCAAATCTATTGAAGGGAAAATTACAGGAAGAATTTTAAGAATAATGGCATAAATTCCTGCGAAGGCAGGAATCTCTTTATAAAAGTGAATGAAACTTGGTATGTCTATATAATGACAAATAAGGCTAACGGCGTAATTTATATTGGTTTAACCGATAATATTGATGAAAGAGTTAAAGAGCATAAACTAAAAGTATATCCTAAAGCTTTTACTGCAAGATATAATTGTGATAAATTAGTTTATTTTGAAGAGTTAGAAAATGCAGATGAAGCATTAATTTGAGAAGTTCGGTTTAAAAAGTGGAAAAGAGATGAGAAAATTAAGTTGATTGAAGAGATGAATCCAAGTTGGTCGGATTTAAGTTTGAATTGGAATTTAGGCACAAGAAGATTTAGAAGAAATTATTAATAAGATAACTGCTTTCGCAGGCATGGTTATGGAAAAAATACAACATTACGTCCAAGGACAATGGACAACAGGTACAGAAGATGGAACACCAGTTCATGATGCAATCACTGGCGAAGCTTTCACAAGTGTTGCCATAGAAGGATTAGATATTCCTGAAATACTACATTACGGACGAACTAAAGGCGGAGAACAACTTCGGAAAATGACCTTTCAAGAACGAGGTAATATGCTTAAGAAATTGGCATTATATCTTACAAAACGTAAGGATGCTTTTTATGATTTAAGTTATAGAACAGGAGCAACTAAAGTGGATAGTTGGATAGATATTGAAGGAGGTTTTGGTAACTTATTTGCAAATGCCTCATTAAGAAAGTTGTTCCCAAATCAACCGTTTCATGTAGAAGGTGACCCTGTAGATTTATCTCGTGGCGGACGTTTTATGGCACATCATATTATGGTGCCAAAAAAAGGCGTTGCCGTTCATATTAATGCCTTTAATTTTCCAGTTTGGGGAATGCTAGAAAAATGCGCTGTGAATTGGATGGCAGGAATGCCAGCTGTGGTTTTACCTGCGCCTTCATCATCATATTTAGCAGAAGCTGTTGCGAGAACTATTATCGATTCGGGTATACTGCCAGAAGGTGCATTGCAAATTATTAACGGAACGGTAAAATCAATTTTAGACACTGTTGAATCTCAAGATGTAGTAACATTTACGGGTTCTGCTCAAACAGGTAGATTATTAAAAGCACACCCAAGATTAATACAAGAATCTGTACCATTTACAATGGAAGCAGATTCTTTAAACGCATCAATTTTAGGAGAAGATGCTGTTCCTGGTACACCAGAATTTGATTTGTTTATCAAGGAAGTCAGAAAAGAAATGACTGTCAAAGCTGGTCAGAAATGTACAGCCATTAGACGAATCATAGTCCCTGATAATTTAGTTGAAGATGTACAAATTGCATTAGGGAAAGCACTTGATAAAGTTACGATTGGTGATCCTCGTTTAAAAGAGGTTAGAATGGGCGCATTAGTGAGTCGTCAACAAGTACAGGCTGTTAAAGATTCGGTTAACGATTTGGCTAAAGAAGCTCAAATTGTATATGGAGATTTAGATAAAATAGAAACTATCGGAGCTGACGCTAAAAAAGGTGCATTTATAAGTCCTATTTTATTACGAGCAGACCATCCTTTCAAAAATACTGTTATTCACGAACGAGAAGCTTTTGGGCCAGTAAGTACAATTATGCCCTATAAGAGTTTGGATGAGGCTGTACAATTGGCACAAATGGGTAAAGGCTCATTAGTGTCTTCAATAGCAACGTTCGATGATAAAATTGCATCAGAATACGTAGTCAATGCTGCAAGTCATCATGGGCGTATTTTGGTTATTAATCGTGAAATGGCAAAAGAAAGTACAGGTCATGGTTCGCCATTACCATATTTGGTTCATGGTGGTCCAGGACGTGCTGGTGGTGGTGAAGAAATGGGAGGCATGCGCGGGATTAAACATTACTTACAGCGTACGGCAATTCAAGGTTCACCTACAACTATTACCGAAATCACAGGCATTTATCAGCAGAAGGCAAAATATAAGGAAGCAGAGCAGCATCCATTTAAATACCATTGGGAAGATATTCAGCCAGGAATGTCAATGAAGACGCACAAACGTACTATAACAGATTCGGATATTATTAATTTCTCGAATCTTACATGGGACCATTTTTATGCACATACAGATATTACGTCTTTAGATGGTAGTATTTTCGAAAAGCGCACTGCTCATGGCTATTTCATAATATCTGCTGCTGCGGGATTATTCGTGTATCCAAATAAAGGCCCTGTGTCTGCAAATTATGGATTAGAAGAATGCCGATTTTTACGGCCTCTTTATCACAACGATACCATTTATGTGCGATTAACATGTAAGCAAAAAGTAGATAGAGATGTGGCCTCTGCTGAACATCCTAGCGGTATTGTAAAATGGTTTGCCGAAATTTTTGATGCCGACGATGAATTAGTGGCATTGGCAACGGTGTTAACAATGGTGCAGAAAAAGCAAGAAACTTTTGTTGAAATAAATGATGATAAGATTGATGAATGTTTAGCTAAACTTTCTGAAGATGCAAAACCTTTATGGGGAATTATGACGCCACAACATATGCTAGAGCATTTAGAGTATACGTATAAAATTGCTGCAGGAGAAATTCAGGATTTTGAAATCTCTACACCAGAAAAGATTTTAGAAAAAGTTAAGAACAGTCTATATAATTACAGAAAGTTTCCAAAAAACAGTCAATTTCCTTTACTGGAAAAAGATACTTTAGATGAACTTAAGCATCCCGATTTTGTCACAGCTGTTGAAAGTTTTAAATCTCAACGTCAAAAATATTTAGATTTTTTTAAAGACAACCCAGATGCGACATTATCTAATATGGTATTTGGTGAATTGAATAGATACGAGTGGTATTTGATGGAAAGAAAACATCTGAATCATCACTTTGAACAATTCGATCTGTTATAACAGATCGAATTGTTCAAAGTTCCCACGAAAGTGGGAATCTAAGATTAAGTTCTAGAATATGTGACACTGCATATATATCATCACAAACAAAAGGGATGGTGTTTTATACATAGGAAAAACTAAACGATTAAAAGCAAGAATATATCAACATAAAAATAAAGCTCATCTAAAGACATTTTCAGCAAGATATAATTTGGACAAATTAGTTTATTTTGAAGAGTCTGACACTGAAGATGAAACCAAATTAAGAGAAAAGAGAATGAAAAAATGGAATAGAGCTTGGAAGATAGAACTAATAGAAAAATCAAATCCTTATTGGAAGGATTTGTATGAAGAATTATAAATTGAATATTATTTAATAAGATTACCGCTTTCGCGGAAAGTAAACATGACACAACCTTACGTAAAGCAAACCATTGAAAATGGTGTAGGATATATAGAATTTTTTCACCCTGCACATAATTCACTACCAGGACATATTTTAGCAGAATTGGCACAAACTATAACTGATGCTGGGAACAACGATGATATAAAAGTTATTGTTTTAAAAAGTGGAGGCGATAGAACCTTTTGTGCTGGGGCTAGTTTTAAAGAATTGATTAATATTAATGACGCTGAAACTGGTCGTGTGTTCTTTTCAGGGTTTGCTAATGTGATTAATGCGATGCGCAAGTGTCCAAAGTTTATTATTGGACGCGTTCAAGGTAAAACTGTTGGTGGTGGAGTTGGCTTAGCTTCGGCAACTGATTATTGTATGGCTACAAAATTTGCCGCAATAAAGTTAAGTGAGCTTAATGTTGGTATTGGGCCATTTGTAGTTGGTCCAGCAGTTGAGCGTAAACTTGGATTAAGCGGAATGTCTCAAATTGCTATTGATGCTAATAGTTTTTATCCTGCCGAATGGGCAAAACAAAAAGGCTTATTCACACAAGTTTTTGAATCGACAGAAGACCTTGATGATGCTGTTAAAGCGTTTGCAGAAAACCTCTGTAATTACAATACAGAGGCCATGAAAGAAATGAAGCAAATGTTTTGGAAAGGAACAGAAGACTGGGATAATTTGTTAGCCGAACGCGCTCAAATAAGTGGGCGTTTAGTATTAAGTGATTTCACAAAAGAGACTCTGAAGAGGTTTAAGTAATCAAAACCTAAATTTTACACCCAAAGACACATCACTATAATCATAGCTTCTAAAGAAAACGGAGTTGATGTTGGTTCTGTTTGAGTTTCTATTTGTGAAATTTCCATTAAGAAACACAGTCCATTTATCATTGATTTCTTTTTCGATATTCAAGTTAAAGCGAATGTATTTGTATTCAAGCTCACCTAAAAACTCATCATTAGAATTTGTAGCTTCGATAGTGTCATAATTTCTAAGCGTATAACTTGTGGTAAAATTAGCATCCCATGATTTGGTGTTATACCTCAAATGTAAAGCCGGGCTTATTTCCTTAAAAGAGAAAGCATCGTCATTATTGTCTTTTCTTATTTTATAAGCTAGCATAGCTTTAATGTCTATAGGTTTGCTAATTGGATATTTGTAAAATAATTGAACACTAGCATCTTGCCATGTAAAATTATCGGTTCCTGAGTTTTGTATCCTAGTAAAGGCTTTAGTGTTATAATTCAGCTCAAAACCATAATGATGATAACCCATTCGACGTTTGAAAATATTTTTAAAAGCGTACTTCCCAGCAAAGGCATTATAGGATAATTCTGAAGTCTGGGTAGCATCATAGTTTTTAGAGTTGAAGCTTATCCTTAATTGCGAACGGTTATTTTCATGCAATCTAAAATCTAATCTCGAGTAAATGCCATAATGGGTATAGCCTAACGGAAATGCTAAATCACTGGCATCAGCATTTAAACCTTCTCTATCTTTTAATCTATACCAAATGGCTGTTCTTAATTTGGTGTGTTCTCTTAAGTCATAATCATATTGAAGCTTTGTAAAGAATTCCGAATAGCTTGCGTCCGATTCGGAATAATACACTCGAGCTTGTGGGCTAAATGATAGGCTTAATTCCGATTTTCGCCAAGTGCGTTTTGCAGCTAATCGCGCATAAAATCTTTGGTAGAAACTACTTGCAAGTGCGTCACTACCCGTTATGGTATTACCGTCACTATCTACATAAGTATTTGGGAATTTAAAAATATTATGTTCAAAACCAGTATTGGTTTCAATAGTTGCACTGGTCTCTATTTGAGCATGGCACAGTAAGATGCTACTTAAACTAATAAGAGAAAGCAAATTTTTCATTGATGTTTGTGTTAAGTAGGTTAGTAGCTGTTGCAAATACTCTGATAAGTGCTGTGGTATCCTCGTCCTTTAATGAGACTTCTATATTATGAACACCATTTAGAGGAATATCTATATAGATTTTCTCTAGTGCACCAGGTATTAATTTAGGATGAGTTAAGTTCTCAAGCCTGGAAGATTTTTTACTTACAATCTTAAAAACGGTAGGCTTTCCATCAATTTTTATTTGTAGTCGATTTACACAATCTTCTAACATTTTATAATCAAAGTTTGCTCGGAAAAACAATCGCACGTTGTTAGTGTTTTTATCAGTCTTAAATGCAAAAGCTTCTTTTTTACTAATCTGAAAATAAGTCACTTCTTTATTGCGCTTGACATCTTTAAGTAGCACCTGTTTTGCGGAGTTTGATTTTAGTTCATTCCAAGTTAATTTGGTATTTTTTACAAATGCAAACCTTGATAAAACTTGCTGTTTTGTGGTTTGTCTGTAAAACGAATAGCTGTGTTTTCCATCAGGAACTTTAATTTTAATCTTATGTGCTTTAGTTGTAGCTTTATCTGTGTTATTCTTTAATCTAGAACGTTTCGATTTTTGCTTCTTAGGAATTTTTTGAGTTCGTATTTGTTTTCCATCGACATTATATTTCAAAATAAACGGAATGGATTGTGTTCTATTAGTTGTTACAACAGTTCTGTTATAAATGATAAGCTCGCCAGGACCTTCAACAGTAACTGTAACAGGTTTATATTTTGAAAGGTTATAATAAGTTGAATTCGTTTTTCCAGTGGAAACTATAGTTTTAGAGTTCTCCGTTTTTGGAACTATTTTTTGTTGAGCAAAAGTTAAGTTTACTAATAGAAATAGACTTAATAGATTAAATAGTACTTTCATTTTGAATAGGTTTTATGCGTCTTGAGTTTTAATGATTTGTGTGCCTAAAGCATTTTGTTTCTTATCGTAATACATTGCAATAATCAACAAACTAATAAGTAGTGATATCGCGATACCAACAGTTAGGAGATCGTATTTATAGGTATTGTACAAAGTGCCTTCTCCAGGTTTAGGTAAGGGTAATGGATCTCTAGGTAATTGATAGCGTTTTAAAAGCCTGTCGATATTCAAAAGGTTAATTATTGGTATATCCTGCTTTACCATCTCATAGACAATACCTTGCTTGTCTGCGAAATTGACATGCTTTAAATTATCTCTCAAGCCAGATGGTAATTTTTTGGAGTTATTGTGACTGCCTAAACTAGCCACTCCGCCACCAACATTAATGAAAAGTTTAATACCTCTTTCTGCGTTAAAAAGTGCCATGCGTTCAGCAATATTATCTTCAAGGGTGTTGCCTTTTATTAGTGGAATATTATGGCGCATAATAGCGTTTATTGCTTTTTGTCTTCCGTCTTTGCTAAGCGTAACACCGATGTCCTGATTTCCGCCAATTGAAGATGCGATAGGCATAAATGATATAAGTTTGCTTTTATGCAATTCATTTTGCATATCTATCCATGTTAAGTTAGCATCATTTGCGCCCCAAGACGATGAGGTAACTGATGTAATTAATACAGGCTCAAGCTCTAAAGTTTCTATAGCGGCAATAACTGCCATATTAAGTGCTGGGAATGAGCCAGTGAAACACATAGCAACTTTATCTCCTTTTTTTAGCCCTGCATCTTTTATCTGCTGAACAACCATGGCCGAAAAATTAGGATTTAAAGTAGATAACTTTATGGGTAAAGATCCACGACCAGATGTGATTTCGGTAAATTGTTGCCCTATAAGCCCCGTATTATTTGGATCGTTAATATTATTGACGATGATTTCATCCTTAAAAAATTTTTGTTTCAGATGCTTTTGAAGTTTTCTGTTAAGATGAGCGGCGTCAATTTTTTCATAGTAATACTTCTGTTTTTTATAGCTTTTCAAGTTCTCTACCACTACTAATGCAATTATGGTAATTATAGCTATCACAGATAATACAGCTGTTGACCTTATAGATATATTTTTCATGTGTTGAAATTTTGAAGTGTTAATACAATTCTGGAAAAAGTTTGCCAGAAAAAATAAGGATGACCAATAGTCTAACAATCACAGATGAGATAGACAACATGGCCATGGTTTTTATATAACCTTGTTTTGCTGCTGTATGCGCTATTAATCCAGGGATTACCCAACCAATAGCACTGAGTTCTATAGTCGTAGTTTGCGTTTCTACAATAAATAGATGATGTGATATAATGGACAAGATGGTGCCAATAAGTAATGCGACTACCATTTGGCGTCTCCCAAATAAAAAAGTGAATTTTGAAATCAGTTTTATTAACCCAAATGTGGCTAAAGAAATAATCACTAGACCTATTAAGCGATCTATATTAGTGAGCTGCAATGCAATATATCCTGGTACAATGATACCGCCTGATGCTAGTCCGAATTTTTCAATAAAGAATAAACTGATAACGATACCAAGTGTTACTGAAAGTTCTATCATAATTAGTATTTGGTTTTAAGCATTTGTGTTTTGGTGAATAAGTTCAAAATGTTTGGATAATTCGGCACCGCCAGCACCCATATTACCTATAGCAATGATGGTAGTTTTTGAGGCTGAAGCAGTAACTAAATCATTGTATTGTTCAATAGTAGGTTTTGAGCCAATAGCATGAATCTGTTCGGTCGAGATATTTTTCTCTTTACACATTTGTACTACCATATCTAAAGACTCACCAACCAAGGCTATGCTTGAATAGTCTAACTGACTCATCATATCTACAAGTCGTACTGCTCTGTCTTGGCGGTCTTGTCTGGTATTTAGCAAGAACATGAAATGCTCATCTTTACCTGATTGTACTTTAATAGCGTCCCAAATCATTATGGTAGATTCCGGGTCATTTGCGGCTAATGCATTGTAAAAGTGAATGCGTTTTTCATTTTCATGAACTGTAAATCGACGTAAGACACCTTCGTCCGGTATTGCCATTTTCATTTCGGCTAATGCAACATTTCTATTCACACCCATTTGGGTACAGATATCTAATGCTAAGGCTACATTTTCTTTATGTTCTATGTATGTGAATCCTTCTAGGTCTTCATTGCTAATGGTTTCAGCTTTACTTTGATGAATTTTGGTTTTACGCCTTTTTGCTATCGCCGACATATAATGGATATAACGGTCTTCAGCAGTAAACAATCGTGTTCCTTTCGGAATAGTACCACAAATAGCCTTAGCAACATCATTAAGTGTAGGTCCCATGACATCTAGATGATCTAATCTTATGTTTGTGATTACACCTATGTCAGCTTTTACCATTTGATGTTCAGTGATTTTTTGATATATAGGTTGTAATGCCATGCACTCTATTATTAACACATCAGCATTTTGTTTTGAGCAATAATCGATAATATCTAATTGCTCTAATATGTTGGCTTTTTCTTTTCTGTGTACAACAGCTTCAGTACCATCACTAAGAATAAGTCTTGGAAACGTACCAGTAACTTTGGTAATAGTCTTGTAACCACCTGCGCGCAGGCCAGCGCCTACTAATCTGGTGACACTAGATTTACCTCGCGTACCATTAATGTGAATTCTTGTAGGTATAGCTTTTAAGTTGTTTTGATGAAGTTTGTACTCAATCATTCCATAAGTCACAAGTATCGAGGTAATAATGATTAAAAGAATAAGGCTCTGCATTGTTTTTAATTTGCGATTGTTGCATTAAAAACAGGATGAGAAAATTTTACCCTATATGTATTTTTAATTTTTTTTGATTGGTTTGAAAAACTACCTAATGATGTTTTAGAAAATACGTTATGTTTGTAGTGCTAACTTTACACTATGAGCAATTCTGTTTTGAGTCATGTTTGTGACGAAGCTGTATTTAAAAAGGTGTTTGACACCCATTTTCAAACAGTTCGAAATTTTATCTATATAAAGTGTAAAGATGAAGCTCAGGCCGATGATTTAACACAAGATGCTTTTGTGAAACTTTGGAATAACTGTAAAAAAGTTACCAAAGAAAAGGCTGTATCCTATTTGTTTACGATAACAAAAAACGCATTTTTTAATGCTTTCGAGCATCAAAAAGTAGTACTGAAATATAAGTCTATTAAAAGGGATTCAGCTAATATTGAAGATCCAGAATTTTTAATGCGCGAAAAAGAATTTCATATTCAACTTAATGATGCCATTAATCAATTGTCAGACAAACAGCGCGAAGTATTTTTACTTAACAGGATAGAAAAGAAAAAATACAGAGAAATTGCTGAGTTATTAGATATATCAGTAAAATCTGTTGAAACAAGAATGCAACGCGCATTAGAACAATTGAGAAGAAATATAAAAAATTATAAATTTTAACATAGGGTAATGTTTTATATAACGGTTAGTATCTAAAATATGTGATATTAATTTTTAGATTATGATTATTAAATTAAAAAAAGCGCTCTTACTTTTAGGTATTACTTTTTGGTTGTCTGGTTGTTCTTCAGATGACGGTTTTGCTCAAAATAATGATGAACAACCTAATAATTCAATTAACAAAATAATGCCTTTGGGAGCATCAAGAGTGCAAGGAAATAGACCCGCTTATGAAAGTTATAGGTATGAACTTTGGAAAGATCTAATTGATGGCAACTACACATTCGATTATATAGGTACTGTTGATGATGAAGGAACATATCCAAATTATAATAATATATCTTTTGATATTAATCATGAAGGAAGAGGTGGATGGACTTCAGGGCAAATCTTAAATGGAATTGAAGGCTGGCTAAATCAAGCAGGTATACCTGATATTGTGTTGTTTAGCTCACCAGGAGGAAATGATGCGTTGATTGGATTGTCCTTTGATAACGCAATAAATAACATAAATACAATAATAGATATTTTACAAACTGCTAATCCAAATATTACAATAATTATAGAACAAATGGCACCGGCGAAAAGCTCAGAGATGACACCAGAGTTAACGACTTATTTCAATCAACTAAATAGTCAAGTGCTACAGATATCTGCTGCCAAAACTACAGCTAACTCTAAGGTGATTCCGGTAGATATGTTTACAGGATTTACGGATGATTTGCTCGCCGACGCTGTTCATTATAACGAAGCAGGAGCTAATTTTGTAGCACAACGTTATTATAATATATTAATAGATGTTTTAGAAGAATAAAGATTATAGAAAGCTTTAATTAATACCTTATGTATGGAGCAAAATTACTCAGACAATTTTTTAGCACGATGGCTAGCAGGTGAGCTTTCAGAATCTGAATTAGAAGCTTTTAAAACATCTGAAGATTATGACGCCTACAAGGCAATAATTGATACAGTTGATTCTGCCGAATTACCAACTTCGAACTTGTCAAGAAATTATGAAGGCTTCCAGACTAAGATTAAAACGCAAAATAATTCAGTTGACAATAAAGAGTCAAGTACAAAGCGAATAATACCGCTTTGGGTATATACTGTTGCTGCAGCCTGTGTACTTTTAGTTATTGGGTATACTTCATTTTTTCAGCAAACAGAGTACACTACTGATTTTGCCCAACAACAAGTAGTAATGCTTCCAGATGGTTCCGAAGCCATATTAAATGCAGATTCTCAGCTCGATTTTAAAACATTTGGATGGAAAGCTAATCGTGAATTAAGTCTAGAAGGTGAAGCCTATTTTAAAGTAAACAAAGGTGAAACATTTACAGTAAACACCAATAAAGGAATTATTACCGTGCTTGGTACTGAGTTTACAGTAATATCAAGACCTAAGTTTTTTGGTGTACAATGTTTTGAAGGTAAAGTACGTGTTTCAACTAATGAAGAAAAATCTGTAATTTTAACTCAAGGTATGGCTATAAATGTACAAGGTGGTACTACTATTCAGTACAATTTTAGCGAAAGTGAACCTAGTTGGATTACAGACGAAAGTTCATTTACAGGTGTTGATATTACTGAAGTTATTAATGAGTTAGAGCGCCAATACAATATAGAAGTAAGAGGAAAAGCACTATTGAAACCTGCACAATTTTCAGGAAGATTTACGCATAATAACCTAAATCAAGCTGCATTAACTATCTTCACAGCAATGGATATACCTTATAGGTTATCAGAAAATGGTATAGAGATTTTAAAGTATTAAATGAGGAAAGTACTTCTGTGCGTTTTGCTTTTGGTTGGAATGTTAATTCGTGCACAAGAGCAAAATTTAGATTATAATAACGAGCCATTAGAGGATGTGGTTCGTGATATTGAGAGCCGATTTCAGGTTCGTTTTTCGTTTAATATAAAAGCACTTCAAAATCAGTTTATAACATATTCTGGGACAATGGTCTTAGATGCATTTATTAATCTTATCGAGAGTCAGACTCAAGTTAAAATTCAGCAAATTGATTCAGATAATTTTGTCATTATAAAATCAGATGAAACATCGATTAAAGATTTAAATCTATTAGATGAAGTTGTTGTGGTGTCAGAGTATTTGACCTCAGGTTTTGACCTCAATAAAAAGACAGGTGCTATAACCGTTAGCCCTAACAAACTTTCTGTCTTACCAGGACTTGTAGAGCCAGATGTATTGCAAAGTTTACAGTCTTTACCGGGTGTTACTAGCCCAACCGAATCGGCTTCTCGATTGCATATTCGAGGCGGAACACCAGACCAAAATCTCATTCTTTTTGATGGTATTACGATGTATCACGACGGTCACCTTTTTGGTATGATTTCACCTTTTAATCCGTACGTAACTGAGCAAATTGAGGTCCTTAGAAGTGGTGCTAGTGCAGAATATGGTAAGCGCGTTGCTGGTGTTGTGAATATTAAAACAATTAATGAAATTCCGGATAACATAAAAGGGAGTTTAGGGACAAACACCATTCAATCAGATATTAATATTAGCGCTCCAATTATTAAAGATAAACTTGGTATTATTGTGGCAGGAAGACGTGCGCTAACAGATATTTGGGATTCATTTACCTTCAGAAATTATAGTGATAAAATATTTCAAAACACCAAGATTGAAGAAATCAATAATATTCAAACCGAAGAAGAACTTTCGGTTTTAGATAATACTCTGAATTTTTCGGATGTATTTGCTAAGGCTATTTACAATCCAACAGAAAATCACAGCTTTAGTTTGAGTGGCATATTTGTAACTAACGATTTAAACCATGTGAGTCAAGATTTAGATCAAGAAGGTTCAGCCGATAATTTAAAACTAAAAAATGATGGCTTTAGTTTAAATTGGAATGGAACCTACAAAAAACAATGGCGTTCGCTATTTAAACTTTATTATTCTGATTACATTTCAGAAAATTTTACCCGACAATTTGATGAAGCATCAGAGGATGTATTCACAAGAAATAACAGAATAAAAGATTTTGGTCTATCTGCTATAGCATATTATAAACCATCCGATAAACATGAGCTATCTATAGGCTATGATTTTTCAAATTATGATGTGTTTTTAGAAATTTTAGAGAATCAAGACGGTGATACATTTAGCCAACGCTCTAATACAAAACAAAATAGGCATACCTTGTTTTCAGAATACAATTACGCTTCAAATAAATGGTATGTTCGTGGTGGTTTGAGGGTAAATAACTTTTCGGATTTAGACCTTATAAATTTTGAGCCAAGATTGTATTCAGAGTATCATTTAGGTAATAATTTTAAAGTAAAACTTTCAGCCGAAAAACGTTATCAAATTATTAGTCAACTTGTAGACTTTGATGTCAATGATTTAGGGCTAGGTAATGAAGTTTGGGCATTAACCAATGAAGACATTCCTATACTATCGAACACGCAATTCACAACTGGAATTTTATTCAATAACAATGGTTGGAAACTCGATATTGAAGCTTACCATAAAAGATTAAATGGGTTATCATCCTTTACAAGAGGATTTAATTTAAATGCTACTAACGATACTTTTACTTCGGGTACTAATACTATTTATGGTTTAGATGTATTAGTAAAAAAACGAATTCAAAGATTTAATTTTTGGTTAGGTTATTCTTTAAGTAAAAATGAGTTCAATTTTCCCGAAATCCAAGACACTAAATTCCCTGGAAACTTCGATCAACGACACGTACTTTCATTGTCTAGCACTTATAATTATAAAAGATTACAGTTGTCTCTTGGTTGGCAATATGCTACAGGAATTCCTTTTAGTGATGCGAGTTCAGTTGAGGAATTTACAAATGACATGAACCAAACTGATTTTAGGATTGATTATAATGAGCAAAATGGTGGGCGTTTACCTAGTTATCAAAGACTTGATGCAAGTGTTATCTATGATTTTTATTTTAATGAAAAACGAAAGCTTAAGGGAAGAGTTGGCGCTTCAGTTATAAATGTATTTAATAGAGAAAATGATATAGATAGATTGTTTTCGTTAGATGAAGACAATTCGCCACCAACTTTAATTCAAGAAAATAGTATTGGATTAAATACGACTGCCAATGTAGTCTTTAGAATAAATTTTTAATTTTAAATAGAGAATTTTTAAAATGATTTACGAGTTTCAAGGATATATACCCATAGTTCATCAAAGCAGTTTTGTGCATCCATTGGCTGCTGTTACTGGTAATGTAATCATCGGGAAAAACTGTTACATTGGTCCAGGTGCTGCAATTAGAGGTGATTGGGGACAAATCGTATTAGAAGATGGAGTCAATGTTCAAGAGAATTGCACTATTCATATGTTTCCTGGGAAATCTATAGTGTTAAAAGAAAGCGCTCATGTGGGTCATGGTGCAATTATTCATGGTGCTAATTTGGGTAGAAATTGTTTAATTGGTATGAACTCGGTAATAATGGATGATGCCGAAATTGGCGATGAATCTATTGTAGGTGCTATGGCGTTTGTAAAAGCCGAAACCAAAATCCCGAAGCGTAGCTTGGTTGTTGGTAATCCTGCTAAAATAATTAAAGAAGTTACTGACGAGATGATTGCTTGGAAAACAAAAGGCACAGAATTGTATCAGCAATTGCCTAAAGAATGTCACGATTCTCTAAAAGAAGTAGAGCCTTTGCGAGAAGTACCAGAAAATAGAAAACTTCAAGACGATGTCTATAAAACACTTCGAGAGACTTTTAAAAAGAAGTGATTTAAACTCGGCTTAAATCAATCTCATTGGTTTCTTTCCCAGTAGAAAGTGTAATTAAACTTTGAACATTCCCCAAATAAGGTAGAAGTGTCAATTTTGAAATAATGAATGTTTCATAGGCTTCAATATCTTCAACTACAAGTTTTAGTAAATAATCAAAGTTTCCACTAACACGATGACACTCAATTATCTCAGGAAAATTATTGATTTCCTTTACAAATTTTTCGAGATAACTTCTGGTATGGCCTTGAAGTGTAATGCCAATAAATACAGTAAGTTTTAATCCTATTTTTTTATTGTCCAATACAGCGACATATTTCTTGATATAGCCTTCTTTTTCTAGTTTTTTTATGCGTTCAAAAACAGGTGATGTTGTCATGCCTAATGCCTCCGCAATGCTTTTTGTTGTGCGGTTGCTATTATTCTGAAGCATGTCTAAAATTTTGGTGTCAATACTGTCTAATGCATATGCCATAGAAAATTATCCTTTCGCTTTTTAATATTTCAAATATAAAAAGAATTAAATACTTTTTATTTTAAAAATTAAAGAAAATTATCCTGTTAAAATTTAATTTATAAGTTATTAACAATTTAAAATACAGCAATTTATTAGTTTTGATGCTGACTTAAAAAGGTTAAGATTTGAGCAAATTTGAATTAAAAATGCCCAAAATGGGCGAAAGTATTACTGAAGGCACCATAATAAATTGGTTAGTTGACGAAGGTGATACGTTTAATGAAGGTGATATTATTCTTGAAGTGGCAACAGATAAAGTAGATAATGAAGTGCCAGCGCCATCTTCAGGAACTATGATTCAAACACTTTTTAAGGCAAAAGATGTGGTTCCAGTTGGTGAGGTGATTGCCCTTTTAGAAGTTTCAGGTGAAGTTAGCTCTAAAAAAGAGCCAAAAGTTGAAAAGGTTGATACCCCTAATTCAGAGAAGAAGAAAGAAAAAACTAAACGTGTAAAACCAGTTCAGGCTCCTGTACAGTCTAATAACTTTAGTGTCTCTAATAGCAATACGTTTTTTTCGCCATTAGTATTAGAGATAGCAAAAGCCGAACATATTAGTTTTGAAGAATTAGCTAGAATCCCAGCTACTGGAAACGAAGGACGTCTTCGTAAAAGCGATGTTTTTCAGTATATCGAAGATGGACGACCATACAAATTTGCGCAGCCAGTAACTCAAGACCCAACAGCTTATAGAATACCACAATTAACATTTGATAAAGGAAAAGGGAAAATTATAGAAATGGACCGTATGCGTCAGATGATTGCTGACCATATGGTTTATTCTAAACACACTTCGCCTCATGTTACGGCTTATGTTGAGGCGGATTTAACCAATATGGTACAATGGCGAAATGCGAACAAAAAAGCATTTCAAGACAAATACGGCGAGCGATTAACATTCACACCTTTATTTGTTGAAGCTGTTGCAAAAGCAGTTAAAGATTTTCCAAATATTAATGCCTCAGTTGACGGCACCAATATCATTGTAAAAGACGATATCAATATTGGTATGGCTACTGCTTTACCAAGCGGAAACTTAATTGTTCCTGTAGTAAAAAATGCAGATGCCAAGGATTTAAAAACCTTAGCTGCAGACGTTAATGATTTAGCAGCAAAAGCTAGAGAAAATAAATTGGCTGGAGATGATATTAAAGGCAGCACGTTTACGATTTCTAATGTGGGGACTTTTGGAAGTGTTATGGGAACACCAATTATCAATCAACCAGAAGTAGCCATTTTAGCTTTAGGAATTATTAAAAAACGACCTGAAGTTATTGAAACTGAACATGGTGATGAAATCGCTATAAGAAGCATGATGTACTTGTCGTTGTCCTTTGACCATCGCGTCGTTGATGGCTTCTTAGGCGGAAGTTTTGTACGTCGCGTTGCGGATTATTTTGAACAATTTGATATCAATAGAGTGATATAATGGACGTCATTGGAATTGTTAAACTCAAAGCCTTTTGGAAATATTATGATGAGTTTGCAACTATGTACGATATGCGAAATGGAAATTGGCATAAAGTAATTTTAAAGGGGATTAGTGAAGAAGAGATACAAGTTTTAAGAATACTAGAATATCATTACTTTCTAATTAATGCAAAAACGGATTCAGAACAATTAGTTGATAAATATAAACGAGTTATAGAAGATAATAAGCATAGAGTAACTCCTGAGGTGTTAGGGTATCTTGAAAAAGGTATAAAGCCTGAGATTAAAAAAACCAATAGTTCGTGGTTTCATAGAATTTTAAAAAATAGATTATGAGTTATAATATAAATATTACCAAAGTAGAACAGTCTAAAGTAGATGCTTTAGATTTCGACAATATACCATTAGGAACCACCTTCACGGACCACATGTTTATTTGTGATTACGAAAATGGTGTATGGGTGAATCCTAGAATTGTCCCAATGGGAATGATTCCAACGCACCCTGCAGCAATGGCATTACATTACGGACAAGCAATATTCGAAGGTATGAAAGCTTATAAAGACGCTCAAGGTGAGCCAATGCTGTTTAGACCAGACCAAAATGCTAAGCGATTAAACACGAGTGCTGATCGCATGGGTATGCCATATTTTCCTGAAGATTTGTTTGTAGAAGGATTAAAAGAATTAGTCAGTTTAGAACATAACTGGATCCCACCAAAAGATGGTAGTGCTTTGTACCTAAGACCTTTTATGTATGCCGATGAACCTTTTATTGGGATGCGTGCGGCCACACATTATAAATTTATTATCATGGCATCACCAGCCGGTCCATTTTTTAGTAAGCGCATTAAACTTTGGGCTGAAAAACAATTTATAAGAGCTGCTCACGGCGGAACAGGTGAAGCTAAAGCTGCCGGAAATTATGCTGCAGCAATTCGTCCTACTGAATTGGCTAAAGCAAAAGGTTATGATCAAGTATTGTGGTTAGATGCTGCAGAACATAAATACATCCAAGAAGTAGGTACGATGAATATCTTCTTCAAGATTAATGGTGCTTTTATTACCCCAAAATTAGATGGTTCTGTATTGGATGGTATTACACGAAAAAGTGTTATTGACGTATTAAGAGACAAAGGATTTGAGGTAACTGAGCGCTTAATCACTTTAAAAGAGATAAAAGAAGCGTCACAAAACGGAACTCTAGAAGAAGCCTTCGGTGCAGGAACAGCAGTTGGTATTGCTTATATTCAAGAGATTGGTTTAGAAGGGGAAACTATTCATGTCTCCGACGAAAGCCCTGTTGGATTAGAGATTAATAACACTTTAGATGCTATTAAAACCGGAAAGCAAGAAGACAAATTTGGCTGGATGCTAAAAACCAGAAAAGAGCTAGCTTAAATGGATAAAGACATCTTAAAAAAAGGGTTTTCAAAACTTTGCACGGCAAAAGCAATGGCAGAGTTGTATGAAGAAAATTTTAAGCAAGTTTCAAAATATGTACATGCTACTTCTCGTGGCCATGAAGCCATACAAGTGGCTTTAGGAATGCAATTATTACCTCAAGACTATGCATTTCCGTATTATCGAGATGATGCCATGTTGTTGTCATTTGGTTTAGAGCCTTATGATGTGATGCTGCAATTATTGGCAAAAAAAGATGACCCATTTTCAGGCGGCAGAACTTATTATTCTCATCCTAGTTTAAAAGACGACGACAAGCCAAAAATTCCACATCAGTCTTCAGCAACAGGTATGCAAGCTATTCCTGCTACTGGCGTGGCGATGGGTATGCAGTATATCGAAAAACAAGGTTTAAAAAATCCTGTCACGTTGAGCGCAGTCGAAACGTCTCAAGAAAATCCAATTACTGTATGTTCATTAGGCGATGCTTCAGTTACAGAAGGAGAAATTGCTGAGGCCTTTCAAATGGCGGCTTTAAAACAAATGCCTATACTCTATTTGGTTCAAGATAATGGTTGGGATATTTCAGCTAATGAAGCAGAAACCAGAGCGCAGAATGCGGCTGAATATGCAGCAGGATTTCATGGTCTGGAGGCCATAAGTATTGATGGTGCTAATTTTATAGAAAGCTATGAAGCTATCGAAAAAGTAATAGCAACAATACGTAAAGAACGACGCCCATTTTTGGTTCATGCAAAAGTGCCACTTTTAAATCATCATACATCTGGTGTTCGTATGGAATGGTATCGAGATGATTTGGATGAAGCACGTTCTAGAGATCCATATCCAGTACTTAGACAACAGTTATTAGATAACGGATTTTCTGAAGCTGAAGTTGATACTATAGAAACTGAAGCAAAAGACAAAGTAGCATCAGATTTTGAAAAGGCCTTAAAAGCTGAAGATCCAAAACCTGAGGATTTATTTACTCACGATTTTGCACCAACGCCAATAACTGAAGAAAAGGGTACACGTGAACCTGAAGGTGCAGAAAAAGTAGTGATGGTAGATTGCGCACTATTTGCGGTCGAAGAGTTAATGAGAGCACATAAAGAATGTTTGTTGTATGGTCAAGATGTTGGTGGACGACTAGGTGGTGTATTTAGAGAAGCGGCAACCTTAGCGCAAAAATTTGGTGATGATAGAGTGTTTAATACACCTATTCAAGAAGCATTTATAGTAGGTTCTACAGTTGGTATGTCTGCAGTAGGTCTAAAGCCAATTGTTGAGGTGCAATTTGCAGATTACATCTGGCCAGGATTAAATCAATTATTTACTGAGGTAAGTAGAAGTTGTTACTTATCTAACGGAAAATGGCCAGTAAGTATGATTCTTCGTGTGCCGATTGGAGCGTATGGTAGTGGTGGACCTTATCACTCGTCTTCAGTAGAAAGTGTAGTTACTAATATCAGAGGAATAAAAATAGCTTATCCAAGTAATGGAGCAGATTTAAAAGGCTTAATGAAAGCAGCATATCATGACTCAAATCCAGTTGTGATTTTAGAACATAAAGGCTTGTATTGGTCCAAAGTTCCAGGAACGCAAGGTGCTACTTCTGTAGAACCTAGTGAAGATTACGTGTTACCATTTGGTAAGGCTTGGTTGCTTCAAGAAATATGGAAACAAGAGCGTGTTGAAACCTGTACTATTGTTACCTACGGAATGGGAGTTCATTGGGCATACAATGCGTCAGGTGAATTAGGTATGCGAGACCAAATAGAAATTATCGATTTAAGAACATTGTATCCTTTAGATGAGGAAACAATTATGAAATCGGTTAAGAAAACAGGTAAGTGTTTGGTGGTTACTGAAGAACCTTCAAACAATAGTTTTGCAAGAGCTTTAGCAGGAAAGATTCAGGAAGAATGTTTCAAGTATTTGGATGCTCCAGTGATGACTATTGGTAGCGAAAATATGCCTGCAATTCCTTTAAATTCTACTTTGGAGCAAACTATGATTCCTTCAACTGAAAAGGTAAAAGCTAAAATTGAAGCTTTGCTTAATTACTAGTCTTTTGTATATTACATGGAATAAATTTATTTCATGTATACAAGACGGATATTCCCTGTAAAAGGCGTCATCAAATGGACAAGGCGTCGCATATTTTTATTTTTAATTCTCGCAACTGTTCCCGTAATACTATTTGATATAGTGGGTTTGAAATGGCTTCATGTACCATGGTTGCCACTTGGTGTTTTAGGTACTGCTGTAGCTTTTTTGGTGAGTTTTAAAAACAATGCATCTTATGATAGGCTATGGGAAGCACGTAAAATATGGGGCGGTATTGTTAATGCGTCTCGTTCTTGGACCATACAAGTGAAAGATTTTATAACTAATGAGTATGCTGATAAAAAGATAAGTAACGAAGAACTTAAAACCATTCACAGGGAGTTGGTACACAGACACGTGGCTTGGCTTACAGCCTTACGCTATCAATTACGTAAAGACAAGCCGTGGGAAATGCATTTAAAAAACACAAAATCTAATAAAGAATTTCGTGAGTCTCAATATTTAGTTTGTGAAGACACCATCCCCATAAAAGAAGCGATAAGTCCTTACATTACTGAACAAGAATATGATGAATTGTTCGCAAAGGGAAATCAAGCATCTCAGATTTTAGGAATACAATCTAGACGTTTAAAAGAGCTAAAATCATCAGGCCTTATTGATGATTTCAGACATATGGAAATGGAAAATATACTGGTAGAGTTTTATACCCTGCAAGGAAAAAGTGAACGGATTAAGAACTTTCCTTACCCAAGGCAATATGCTACTATGAATTATATATTTGTCTGGTTGTTTATACTAATGCTACCTTATGGTATTATGGAGGAGTTTGAATCGATAGGTCAACATATTCTTAATGAATTAACGGTCCATCAATCAAGGACAACTTGGGGGCATTTAATTCAAGAATTTATCGCTACGCATTTTGTGTGGTTTTCAATTCCTTTTAGTGCCTTATTAGCTTGGGTTTTCCATACTATGGAAGCCATAGGAGAAAACACTGAAAACCCATTTGAAGGTGGTCCTAACGATGTACCGATTACCAACATGAGTCGAGGAATTGAGATTGATATAAGACAATTAATAGACGATACAGATATCCCTGAACCTTACGAATGGAAAAATGATATTGTAATGTAAAATAGAAAAAGGCTTTCGAATAGTTGAAAGCCTTTTTTATTATATACTATATTCTGAAAGTGGTTTTGTATACTTTTCAGGATTTGCTGCCAAATGATACCTCGGGTCGTTAATATCCTCAATAATAACTTCCTTAAATTTTGGACTCGCTTTATACATTAAATTTTTACAATCTCTACTTAAATGTTTCAGTTTGATGGATTTTCCGGCAGCTTCGTATTTATTCACTAAATTGAAAATTGCCTCTAAAGCCGAATGGTCACTTACTCTAGATTCAACAAAATCGATTTCAACATTTTGAGGGTCATTTTTCACATCGAATTTTGCATTAAAGTTTTGGATAGAACCAAAAAATAGTGGACCCCAGATTTCATATGTTTTAGTTCCGTCTGGCTGCATACGTTTACGTGCTCTAATCATAGTAGCATTTTTCCATGCAAATACTAATGCCGAAATAATAACACCGGCAACTACAGCAATGGCTAAATCTTTCCAAACTGTGATTGCTGATACAGTAATTAATACTATGGCATCAGACAAAGGAATTTTTCTAATAATCCTGAAACTAGACCAAGCAAAAGTCCCTATTACAACCATAAACATAACACCAACCAAAGCTGCAATAGGTATTTGTTCTATTAGTGGTGCACCAAATAGTACAAAACATAGTAAAGCAATGGCTGCTACTGCGCCAGATAGACGACCTCTTCCACCAGAATCTACATTAATTATAGACTGACCAATCATAGCGCAACCACCCATTCCGCCAAATAGTCCATTCAAAATATTTGCACCACCTTGAGCAATACATTCTCTATTTCCACTTCCTCGTGTTTCGGTAATGTCGTCAACGAGATTTAAGGTCATTAATGATTCTATTAGACCAACTGCAGCTAGAATAAAAGCTGTTGGTAAAATCGTGCTTAAAAGATGTCCGTCTAGAGTGCCAAATAGCCCAAAGATTTGGTCTTGAAAAGTGGGTAAACTTCCTTGTAAGCCATCTTTTCCACCTCTATCTGCAATAAAAGATCCAACCGTACTTACATCGATGTCACCAAATATCGTAATACAAGCAATGACAATTATTGCGACAAGTGCTGCTGGAACTTTTTTAGTAAGTTTAGGTAATCCAAACATAATCCCCATGGTTAATGCAATTAGCCCTAGCATAATCCATAAATTTTGTCCAGTCATATATTGTAATTCTCCATTAATTTGTTCCTTAAACAAACCAAGCTGTGCTATAAAAATTACAATGGCTAACCCATTAACAAACCCCATCATTACTGGATGAGGTATTAAACGAACAAATTTTCCTAACTTAAAAATACCTGCTAAGATTTGAATACCACCTACAACTAAAAGTGTTATAAATAACCATTGTAGCCCTAAGTTTTCGATAGGTGTTTCTAATCCAGAACCTATTTCATTTCCTTTTCGAATGAGGTTTACCATAACTACTGCCATTGCACCAGTTGCACCCGAAATCATGCCAGGTCTTCCACCAAAAAGTGCAGTAACAATTCCCATCATAAACGCCCCATAAAGTCCAACTATTGGAGGTATTTCTGCAATAAAAGCAAAAGCCACAGCTTCTGGCACCAATGCTAAAGCTACAGTTAATCCGGAAAGAATATCATTCTTAGGGTTTTGAGTGAAGTTTTTTCGAGTAGTATGTCCTAAAATCATAACGCAATTCTTTTAAAAGTCGGCAAAGATAAACTTTTAGTGTATACGAAAAGTCGTGAGAATAAAAAAGAGCATTCAATTGGTGCGAATGCTCTTAGGAAATAGTCGTGAATACTATTATTTATTTCGTAGTTGGAGGATATTGCTCTATGGTTTTAGCGACAAACTTTTTAATTCGTTCTTCTTTTTTATCAACGTTTTTGGTTACTAGGTATCCAGTTCCAGAGCCTTGCCAAATTAATTCTTTTTTTGCGGTATCTATAAAGTCGATAAATAAGATACCTTCAGTTCTGGTAGAGACATTATTTCCACCCCAACCTTGACCCCAAAATCCTGGGCCCCAGCCCCAACCCCATCGGTTGAAACCACCCCAGCCCCAAGCGCCAACGCCCCAGGCGTTATTGTATACATCGACACGTTGATTCGATTTTGTAAAAATGCTAACAAGCATATCAGGGTTTTCAGATTTGGTCATACCTTTAGCCATAAGTTCTGCTTCGATTGCTTTTAGAATTCTTCGCTTATCTAAATCACTGATTTCAGCTTTATCGATACCTGGCTTGAAAAATGCAAAGGTCTTGTAATTATTAAATTGTGTGTCTTTATTATAATCTGATGCCACACGCACAGAGCTACACGAGCTTAATACTAATGCTATTAATAGCAGCGGTAAAAATTTAATAGTCTTTTTCATAACGTAGAATTTATTTGAGTTCGAGTGTTTTTAATAATTCACCATCTACATAATTTGGCAATGTAACTTTTAGGTTTGGTTCACTTTCCATAGCACGTTTTATTGCAAAAACGGCACCTTCATTTTTAGCCCAACTTCGTCTAGAAATTCCATTGTTTACGTCCCAAAACAACATCTGTTTCAGACGCTTAGATGCTTCCTTAGTACCATCAAGAACCATGCCGAAACCACCATTAATTACTTCGCCCCAACCAACACCACCACCATTGTGAATACTTACCCAAGTTGCACCTCTAAAACTATCACCAATAACATTATGGATTGCCATGTCTGCAGTAAATCTTGAACCATCATAAATGTTACTAGTTTCTCTATACGGTGAGTCTGTACCCGAAACATCGTGGTGATCACGGCCAAGAACTACATAGCCTATTTCTCCTTTTGAAATAGCTTGATTAAAAGCTTCGGCAATTTTTAGTCGTCCTTCTGCATCAGCATATAATATTCTTGCTTGAGAACCGACGACAAGTTTGTTCTCTTGAGCGCCTTTAATCCACTGAATATTGTCAGACATTTGTTGTTGGATTTCCTCAGGAGAGTTTTGCTTAATATCTTCTAATACTTTACATGCGATCTCATCAGTTTTGGCTAAATCTTCGGCTTTACCTGATGCACACACCCAACGGAATGGTCCAAAACCATAATCAAAGCACATTGGTCCCATAATATCTTGTACATAACTTGGATATTTAAATTCACGTCCTAATGTTTTATTTTTAGACATGATATCTGCACCAGCTCGTGAGGCTTCTAATAAAAATGCATTACCATAATCAAAGAAGTAAGTGCCTTTTGCTGTGTGTTTATTTATAGCATCTGCATGTCGTCTTAAGCTCTCTTGGACCTTTTCTTTAAATTTTTCGGGCGCATTTGCCATCATATCATTAGAGGTTTCAAAAGATAAGCCAACAGGATAATAACCGCCTGCCCAAGGATTATGAAGAGATGTTTGATCACTTCCTAAATCAATGTAAATACCTGCTTCGTTAAACTTCTCCCATACATCTACTATATTTCCTAAATAAGCAATAGAAACTGTCTCTTTGTTTGCTTTAGCATGTTTAACGCGCAATACAAGCTCGTCTAAGTCTAATATTTTTTCGTCGATCCAACCTTGCTCTAGACGTACTTGTGTAATTTTTGGATTGACCTCGGCACATACGGTGATACAACCTGCAATATTACCTGCTTTAGGTTGTGCGCCAGACATACCACCTAAACCAGAAGTCACAAAAAGATTTCCTTTTGGCGATTTTCCAATTTTTCTAAAACCATTAAGCACGGTAATAGTTGTACCATGTACAATACCTTGAGGACCAATATACATATAACTACCTGCTGTCATTTGCCCATATTGGGTAACGCCAAGTGCATTAAATTTTTCCCAATCATCTTGTTTGGAATAATTAGGGATCATCATGCCATTAGTTACTACAACTCTTGGAGCGTCTTTATGGCTAGGAAATAGACCCATTGGATGTCCAGAATACATAACAAGCGTCTGTTCATCATTCATTTCGGCCAAATATTTCATGGTAAGTCTATATTGTGCCCAGTTCGAAAACACACCACCATTACCACCATAAGTAATTAGCTCATGAGGGTGTTGTGCAACAGCATAATCTAAGTTATTCTGAATCATCAACATTATTGCTGCAGCTTGCTTAGATTTTGCAGGATAGTCTTCTATTGGTCTCGCATACATTTTGTAATCAGGCCTAAACCGATACATGTAAATACGACCATAGGTTTCGAGCTCATTTTTAAACTCTTCTATTAAGATACTATGATGCTTTTTGTCAAAATAACGCAAGGCATTACTGAGTGCAAGTTTTTTCTCTTCTAGGGAAAGAATATCTTTTCTTATTGGGGCATGATTTATGGCATCCTCATAAGGCTTAGGTTGTGGAAGTTCATCAGGAATTCCTTCTAAAATCTGCTCCTTAAATGACAAGCTCGTAATTTGCATTAGTTTGTGTTTTGCTTTTTTTTATTAAAACCATATGGACAATGTCTGCAACCACTTTCACAGCAGTATCCTCGTTTTAGATGATATTGTTCGGTAAAACAACGATATCCTTCAGGTGTTAAATAATAATCACCATCTTCAATCGGGACATATTTCTTCATACTTAACAAAGATAACTGATTTTGGATTGATTTTTGAATATCTTGTAGTATGGTAATTATTTCAAAATATATTGTTCCTAAGGGTTATTTTGGTTTGACAGTGTTTCCTTTTATTTTTTTAAATAGAAAGGAATTAAGACAAAATCAAGTGCTTCTGAATCATGAAAAAATTCATCTGCGCCAACAATTAGAGTTATTGGTAATACCATTTTATGTGGTTTATTTTTTCGAATTTATTTTTCGGTTTATCAAGTTAAGAAATTGGCAAGCTGCTTATAGAGCCATTTCTTTTGAACGTGAAGCTTATGAGAATGACTCTGACTTAAAGTTTTTAAAGAAACGTCCGTTTTGGAATTTTATCCATTATTTTTGATTTTCAATGACATCGCCACTAGAGGAAATTCATATTAAAAACGATGCTAATATTCAGCTTTATATAAAGCGTGAAGATTTACTTCATCCTCATATTTCAGGAAATAAGTATAGAAAATTAAAGTATAATTTACAGGAAGCAAAGCAAAAAGGAAAAGATACATTATTGACCTTTGGAGGGGCCTTTTCTAATCATATTGCGGCTTCAGCTTATGCGGGAAAGTTAAATGGACTTAGAACCATTGGGGTTATTAGAGGAGAAGAATTAAAGTCCAAGATTTCAACTAACCCTACGTTAAGTTTTGCTCAAGAATGTGGTATGATATTTTATTTTATGTCACGTGAAGCTTATAGAAAAAAGGAGGATCCCGATATCCTTAATCAATTATATGAAAAGTATGGTGATTTTTATCTAATCCCTGAAGGTGGTACAAATACATTAGCTGTTAAAGGATGTGAAGATATTTTGGATGATAGCACCAAAAAGTTCAATTATATATGCACATCAGTTGGAACTGGAGGAACTATTTCTGGTATTATAAATGCATCGGAAACACATCAAAAAATATTAGGTTTTCCTGCACTTAAAGGCGCCTTTTTGAGTAAAGAAATCACTAAATTTGCAACTAAAACTAATTGGCAGTTAATTCCGGGTTATAATTTTGGAGGTTACGCAAAAATAAATACTGAATTAATTACGTTTATTAATGATTTTAAGTCAATGTATAATATTTCATTAGACCCTATTTATACAGGGAAAATGATGTTTGGAATTTTGGATATGATTGCCTTAAACCAATTTGAAGAAAACTCAAAAATACTTGCAATTCACACAGGTGGTTTGCAAGGAATTTTAGGAATGAACCAAAGACTGAAAGCCAAATCAATGCCCCAAATTAAGGTGTAATGAAAATTAGAATTCTTATCGTAATAATTTCATGTTTTATTCTAGGATGTGGTCCTAAAAAGGGTGTGGTTACCAAAAAAAAGAACTCAAAAGAAAAGACTGAAATCGAAGCTGTTAAAAAGGAAACAGAAAAGACTCCAGAACCAACTTCGAAACCTAAAGAAAAACCAGTAAAGAAACGAACTTCAGTAGATAATTACATCGATACTTATGCAGCAATTGCAATGGATGAAATGCGAACATCAAAAATACCTGCTAGTATTACGCTTGCTCAAGGCATTTTAGAATCGGGTTCGGGAAATGGACGATTGGCTAAAGAAGCAAATAATCATTTTGGAATTAAATGTCATGGATGGAAAGGCCAGAAGATTTACCATGATGACGACCGTAGGCAAGAATGTTTCAGAAAATACAAAGCTGCAGCAACATCTTACAAAGATCATTCGGAATTTTTAACTGGAAGAAAACGCTATGCAGGTCTGTTTAAGCTGAAACCAACGGATTATAAAGGATGGGCAAGAGGCTTAAAAGTTGCAGGATATGCTACGGATAGAAAATATCCTCAAAAGTTGATTAGTCTTATTGAACGCTACGAGCTCTATAAGTACGACCAGCAAGTTCTAGGTGCTAAAACTGATGTTAAAGTTGATACTGAAGTAACTGCTATAAAACATATAGTAGTAAAAGGGGATACCTTATATTCTTTGAGTAAAAGATATGGCTTAGCAGTCGACACGATTAAGTCTACTAATAATCTTAATTCTAATACTTTATCTCTAGGTCAAGTACTTCTAATAAAATCTAATAATTAATGCTATACCAAAGAAGTAGTGCGCTTTTTAAAGAAGCACAAACTGTAATTCCAGGAGGTGTAAATTCTCCCGTAAGAGCATTTAAAGGCGTAGGAGGCACTCCAATTTTTGCCAAGTCTGCCAAAGGTGCTTATGTCTATGATGAAGATGGAAATCGTTTTATTGATTACATAAACTCTTGGGGGCCAATGTTACTTGGACATGCTTATGAAGCAGTTGTAAATGCAGTGAAGACAAAAGCTGAATCAGGGACTTCATTTGGTATGCCAACAGTGATTGAAACAGAGATTGCAGAACTAGCAGTGTCTATGGTTCCAAATATCGATAAAATTCGATTTGTTAATTCTGGTACTGAAGCATGTATGAGTGCTATTAGGTTAGCACGTGGTTATACAGGTAAAGACAAGATTATAAAATTTTCGGGCTGTTATCATGGACATAGTGATGCATTTTTAATTGCAGCGGGTAGTGGTGGTGCTACATTTGGTACGCCAAATAGCCCAGGTGTTACTCAGGGTACAGCAAAGGATACCTTGTTGGCAGACTATAACAATCTAGAAGATGTAAAAGATCTAATTGCTGCTAACGAAAATGAAATTGCTGCTATAATTATAGAGCCTGTTGCTGGTAATATGGGATGTATTCCACCTAAAGAAGGATTTTTGGAAGGCCTTAGGATGTTGTGTTATGAAAACAATATCTTACTTATTTTTGATGAGGTAATGACTGGTTTTAGATTGGCAAAAGGTGGTGCACAAGAGTTATACACTATCAATGCAGATATAGTTTGCTTCGGTAAGGTTGTTGGTGGTGGATTACCTGTAGGTGCATTTGCTGCAAGAGATGAAATTATGAATCATCTTGCGCCTTTAGGACCTGTATATCAAGCAGGAACTTTAAGCGGTAACCCATTAGCAATGGCTGCTGGTTTAGCTATGTTAAAAGCAATTAATGAGGACTTAGAGTTGTTTAATAGGTTAAGTGAGAAAACCAAATATCTTCATTTGGGGATTGCTGATGCGTTACATAAATTTCAAGTTAAGCATACTATTAATAGAGTTGGATCAATGATTTCTGTTCATTTTGACGAACATCCTGTTTATGATTTTAAAACTGCGGCAAATGGTAACAATGATACGTTTAAAGCATTTTTTCATCATATGCTCAAAAAAGGAATATATATTGCACCGAGTGCATTTGAAACCTGGTTTATAACCGATGCGTTATCATATAAAGATTTGGATGAAACTATCTCGGCAGTTGAAGAGTTTGCAAGGATACAAAACTAAAAAAGAGCGCTAAGAGCGCTCTTTTTCTTTATAAGAATTACCTTCTTTTTCTGCGTTGTTTTCTTCGCTTCATTTTTCGATCCATCATCTCTGAGTATTTAGCATATTGCTCCGCGTTTAGAATGCCTTTCATTTTTTCTTTTAACGCAATTTGGGCATCAAGTCTTTCAACTTGCATATTATGGCGTTCAGCTTCAGTCAATTCCTTTCCTTTACTCTTTTTAGCATCCATTTTATTTTTACCTTCAGTATATGCAGCTGATAATAGCTCTTGAACTTTGGATTGTTGATCCTTGGTCAAGTCTAATTTTAGAGTAAGATGTTTTGTTGCTACTTCGGCACGCTGTTCAGGTGATTTAGGGTTTTTTGTTAACCGTTCCATTAACGTTTTTTTCTTCTCTTCACTTTTTTCTTGTGCAAAACCTCCAAGCGTATATAAACTCAAGGCTAAAATCAATAATTTTTTCATGTTCTAAATTTTTATAGTTTTTTAATTGATGGGAATGGTTTTAAATTTAAAATCATTCACGCTTATCTAAATTCTCTTGTAAGACTTGATAAAGTATAAAGCGTTTAAAAATACTACTTTTTTTAACATAAGTTTTGGAATTAACATTATTTAAGCAGGCGCAATGTAGTTTGGTAAAGTGGTGTGTTTTCTTGTTTGCTTTTTAACCATGCATAGATGCTGGTAACAAAAATGTCATTGTTTCTGTTATTGAGTTGTTTCATTATTTTAAGCTTTCCAAGTTCTGCCTTATTATCGATATTTAAATACACCATTTCAGCAATTTTTAAAAAATCTAAAACTTGCATTTTATTGTTGTCGGCGAGATATTTCTTATATCGTTTTTTGAAACTTCGCAATCTAGAATAGAATAAATTTTCTTCTTTAAGTTCAATATATAGTAGTAATTCTGCTATATTTTTCTTCAAAATCCAATCTATACCTGCTTTTTCAATGTACCATTGATCTGTGTGGTAAAACTTAGCTAATATAGATTTAGCCTTTTTATAATTTTCTTGCTGAAAATAAAACATAAGTAAGCTTAGGTGTAAATCAAGTATGGCTTCAATATCGTTATGCTTTTTGTTGATGATTAATTCAACAAGGGATATGGCTTTATCGGGACTATTATTATAATTAAGGTTTAGTGCTTTTACTAAGGTGTGCTTTAAAACAAAATCATTATAATGCACCTCTTTTTTAGAACGCATAAGTTGCTCCATCTCATCAATATAGTTTAATGATGCGCTAAATTTTCTGTTTCTAAACAATGTATTAGCAATTATATATACAATATGGATTTGATAAAATAATTGTTTGTCTGTTTCTTTTTTGCGCTTTACTATATCATAGCTCTTTAATACAAACGGCTCAATTTCGTAATATTTAGTGGTTACAAAAGCCGAAATATTACTTACGGCTAAAATTTGGTATAGAGATTTAAAGGATAAAGATTCATCTAGTTTTAAGTTAATATCGTTAAGGCTTTTATTTAATACGGTTTCAAAATCTAAGTCTTGTGCTTTGTAGTTAATTGTATTCAAAGCCAGTTTTAATTTTGAATACAATATGTTTAACTGATCTTCAAGTTGATGTCTTTTTTGATTTTCGATTTGTTTCTTAATCAACAAGTTTAAATCTATTGTGGGATAATCTGGTGCGTACTGAATTTTAGTATGGTAAATCTCATTAAGTATTGGAAATAATGAATGTTCATCTGCTAAGTGTTCTGCTCTATCTAGGAGTTTATAAGCTAGCTCATAATTTTTTTGAAGTAAAAAGGTGCGTGATGCCAAGAGATACTTAATTATTTTCATGTCAACAGAATTCTCATCTGCTAAATTTTTGTTAGCAGTGTAATCTATTAAAGCGTCAACTAAGCGTTTACGTAAGGCGTGATATGCATTTTTGTTATCGCCACTGTAAAGTTTATTGCAAATAACTTCAGAATTAGTTTCGCCTTGTGCTAATAACGCAAACAACTGAATGTTTTTAGTGTCTTTTCTTTTGTTTTTCTGCTTTAAGTAACTAATAAACTTTTGCTGCTCGTTGATATTAAAACTGTTTATTATGGAATTAATATTTAACATTTAATCATAAGTTTTTATATGTTAAATATAAGTATAAATGGAGTATTTAATTTTTATGTTTAAAAAATATCGTAAGGTTTGTTTCAATTTAAGTTTTTATAGATATCGTTTAAAGCACATTTTTGTGGTGTAATCATTAAAACACTATGTTATGAATTATCAAACAACAGTATCTCTAAAAGAAGAGAATACTAAAACAAAAAAGAAAGAGAAAAAAATTTATGATCAAAAACCTACTCCTGCATTTATTGGTGCATCTTGGGCTGCGGTATTTATTGGTGTGGTATCTTATTGCATTGGGTTATGGAATGCCTATATGGAACTCAATGAGAAGGGATATTATTTTACAATATTACTCTTTGGACTCTTCTCTGTAATATCTGTTCAAAAGGCTGTAAGAGATAAACTCGAGGATATTCAGGTAACGAACATGTATCATAGTATTAGCTGGTTTACAACAATAATTTCAATTTTATTATTGGTTATAGGCCTATGGCATGCCGACATAGAATTAAGCGAAAAAGGATTTTACGCTATGTCATTTACACTAAGTCTTTTTGGAGCTATAGCTGTTCAGAAAAACACTAGAGATGTTGCATACATTGACAATAGAGCACAATCTAAAGACAATTAAAATTAGTTTTAATGATTGGTTTGCATGTAACCTAAAACCTCAGAGTCATTCATGATTCTGGGGTTTTAAACCAAAAGTTATGAGACAGAGATTAACAAAATATCTAAGTGATTTTTCAGATTTAAAATTGATAAGACCAATTTCTAATAGGGTAAGACTAATAGAAATAATTGGCGTAGTACTAACTGGTGTTGGTAAGTTCATTTTTATGGATTATTTAAATTGGCGATTACCATTTGTAATCGTAGCAATTTTGACCTGGTCTAGTTATGTTATGTATCGCTATAAGAAAGATAAAAATGTATTAAAAGATTGGGGTTTTAGGTTAGATAACACTCATAAGGTTTTAAAGTTGATGTTACCTTTTGTCCTAGTTGCAATAATTGCTTTTTTAGTAGTTGGGTATTTGCGAGGTACTATTAATGTAACGTGGCACATTATTCCTTTATTAATCACATATCCTTTATGGGGATGCATTCAGCAATTCTTAACAATTGGGTTACTTGCTGGTAATTTAAAAGAACTTAAAGGCGTAGAAATCAATACTTTTTTGATTATTCTGTTAACAGCAATATTCTTTTCTAGTGTTCATTATCCTAATCCATGGTTAATGTTAGGGACTTTTATTTTAGCATTGTTTTATGGCTATGTCTATTTAAAATCTAAAAATATTTATATGCTAGGATTGTTCCATGGTTGGCTAGGTGCCTTATTCTATTATACTGTTGTAGGGCAAGATCCTTTTGCAGATGTTTTCTTGAAGTATTTTTAGTTGCCTACAGGAATCTTAAAGTTTATTCCTGTTTGAATATCTGGAGCGTTATTTACTGAGAAGTCTTGTTTAACATATAGCGATAGCTTATAACGTTCTCGACCATATGTATAGATAAGAGACCAATTAGATAACGGAACATACAAGCGCGAAACTCCATTGTGCCAACCTGCGTTGATATCTCTAAAATTACCAAGAAGTCTATAATATTCAGTTTCGACTTTTTTATTATATCGCGATTGGATTTGATAATTAAGGCCAAAGGCATTGTAATTCCCTTTTTGGGTGTATTTTGTAAATTCGACATCGGCCTCAAAGGTTGCTAAAAATGGATTATTACCTAGGTCTATAACCTCGTCAAAGTCAATTACATTTTTTCTTAAAACACTCGCACCTGCCGCAACATCTAACTCATTGTTGTTTTTAAATTTAAACTGTTTTAGAGCGTTTATAGAGACACCGATATCTACGGATGGATTAAACTTAGAAAGGTTTATGCCAAGGTGGCTTCCAAAATTAAAATAGAGATTCCTAGTCTCGTTAAAACCAAAAGTTGGGTAATAGTGATGGTTAAGCTCTAATCCACCAATGAAGAAATCATTTTTATCAAGTTTCAGGACATTTCCATTTCGATCTTCGTATCTAAAATCAACTTGATTTAAACCATAAAAACGTCTACCAAATGGGTCTTCGCCACCAGCAATATTGCTGTGAAACCATTCAATCGTTTTATCACTTGTAAAAAACGAAAACGGGTAACTTCCGTCAGTTATTAAATAAGACCTTAAGTTAATTCCCAATTCGTGCTTTTTTGCAATCGGAAACGTGAGGTCAACTCTAAATTCTTTTATTACAGCATCGATAACAATATTGTAATATTCTGCTGGTGTGGTCTCTTGATCTATAAACTCAAACTGCCTCTGAAACCAAATAAGCTGACTAAGTTCTTCCCTAACATCGGGATCACTTGGTAAATGCGTTTCAACAAAAGGTTGAAAATTATTACCGCTTGCATAATTTAATGATAGTAGCGTTTGTCGATTAGGTTCTCTTTTAAAATTTTGCTGAATCCTTGAGCTAAAAATCCCGAAATGATGTGTGGTCTGCATGTTTGGATTATCGATTCCATTCTTAAAAACAATGCTGTCATTGGACTGTGCAAAGTTTATAAATGGAATTGCGAAAAAAAGAATTAGCAGGTGTTTTTGCATGACGCAAAAATACTATTTGAAATAAGACTACAAAAAAAGGTTTCAAATACTATTTGAAACCTTTTTAAAATCAGTTAGTATATATAGTTACTTAGGGTCTAAAATATCATTTACACGTTCTAAAGCGTCAGAAATATGTATTCTGCTCATGGTATCACCACCACGAGCATTTCTTAACTGCGAACGTAAAGATTTTAATTCAGCTCTTACAATTGCTCTGATATCTGATTGGCTAACATTTACATTTGTACCTCTAACGAATCGTCTAAATGCAGCTGGAACTTGTGGTTGTTCATTCTTCATAATGAATTCCATACGCTCTATATAAGCACGTTGCAAGTTACGTCTGTAAATATCTATTTTTCTTCCTGTACGTAGTTCGCTAAATAGTCCACTTCGTATGTCTTTCATCATATCATATAAACCATAAGCATCCGAACCGTTTATGGACTCATTTTCTAAAAGGCGTTGCATTCGTCCAAAATCCATCATATTGTTCAATGTTCTAGTCTGGATACCTCTAACTCGTTCTATATGACCTGCACTTTCAATTTTATTAAATATGTTATTATCTAACATCCAATCTGGAGTTGTAAATAACTGGTCTTGTAAAAACTGCATTGCTTTTTTCTGATGATCGGTTGCAACATGAGTGTATACAGCACCATCTTGATCATAGGTTTTGTAGTACTCATAGACACCACCAATATTTGATGATACGTGCCCCATGTAACGGTTAAATTGGCTTAATACCTGACCATACATTGTACCTAGGTCATCATAATTTTTACCATCTTCAGCTGTCCACTTGATAAGGTTTGGAACAATACGCTTCAAGTTTTTAATACCATAGTCACTAGCTAATACGGCATCGTCTCCTAAGTCTTCAGTTTGAGAACTTGGGTCGATAACACCAAATTGCTGTCTTCCAAAACGGTACATTGGATCATCAGCTTTTTCTAGAATCCATTTGTCTAATGTTTTCTTTTCATCTTCGGCTGTTTTAGCATCAAGAATTGGTCTATAGCCCCAATTAATAGAATGCTTATCATAAGGTCCTATATTTGGCATTAAAGCAACACCTTCATCTCCAGGCTGTGCTACATAGTTAAATCGCGCATAATCCATAATTGATGGCGCAGTACCATATTTTTGAGTAAATGACGCATCACGTAATTTTTCTACAGGATATGCAACACTACTACCCATGTTATGTGGTAATCCTAAAGTATGACCAACCTCATGAGCAGATACAAATCTTATAAGTCGTCCCATAACCTCGTCTTTAAAAGCTACGCCTTGAGCATCAGGATTTATAGCTGCTGTTTGCACAAAGAACCAGTTACGTAATAAAGTCATTACATTATGATACCAGTTAATATCACTTTCTAAAATCTCTCCAGAACGTGGGTCACTTACATGAGGTCCATTTGCATTTGGTATTGGTGAAGCCAAATATCTTACAACAGAATAACGCACATCTTCAGGTGACCATTCTGGGTCTTCTTCGACAGTTGGTGGATCTTTTGCGATGATAGCATTTTTAAAGCCCGCAGCTTCAAAAGCAACTTGCCAATCTTCGATTCCTTGTTTGATGTACTTTCGCCATTGCTCAGGTGTTGCTCTATCAATATAGTATACAATAGGTTTTTTAGGTTCTACTAATTCACCACGTTTAAATTTTTCAATATCTTCATCCTTAACCTCTAAACGCCATCTGTCAAGGTAACGTACAGTTTTACTTTCTTGAGCATCTAATCCATAATCTGTTTGACCTCTTGCAAACCATCCTACGCGTTGGTCAAAATAACGACGCTTCATAGGTACTTTAGGTAATAAAATCATTGAGTTATTGATCTCTAAAGAAATTGTTCCTGTGCTTGAATTTGAAGGCGGACGACCAGCAGCGTAAGTTTTTACGTGTCGTGCTTCAATATTTTCTGGGTAACTTTTTAATGATTCTATAAATGATTTTTCACTATCCAGTCTTGTAATTCTATATTGCTGTCTTCTTCCTTGAGGGAATCCTAATGCTTTTACATCCTTAGAAAACATTGGTGTAACGTCAATTACCGTTTTGGTAGAATCTTTACTAAATGCCTTAATTGGGAACGTGTACAGTACTGGCTCAAAATTAGAATTCACTACCGCTTCGTGTACCGGTAAAGAATCCGCAGCAACAACTTGGTGAGATACAACTCTTAATAGTACTTTTTTATCTTTCTTTTGCCAGCGTAATACTTGCGTATTTTGTTTTCCACCACCAAATCCAATACCGTTTGCAGTTTTTGCAATACGAGTTACCATTAGCATTTCTCTTTCAAAAAGAGTGTCTGGAATTTCGTAATAGAATTTTTCATCTATTTTGTGTACGTCGAATAATCCTTTGTCGGTTTTTGCTTTTTTGGTAATAACCTTGCTATAAGGTTTAATATCGTTTTTACCAGGTTTTTTGGCTGGTGGTTTTGCGGCCGCAGCAGTTGCTTTTTTTGATTTACTTGCCTTTTTAGCCGTATCGCAAGAGAACGCCAAAAGTGCACATGCGATGAAGAGAATTTTAATCTTAAAATATTTCACGGTTAGTTGGTTTTATTAATTCCGGTGAAATTACATAATCAAATCACTTACTATCATGTTAATTAGTATTTTTTTAACTTGTTTGGTATGATTTGTAAGCTTTCCTAATATCCCTTCGACTGAAGCTTGAAATTATTTTAATTATGAAATATCTAAATATATGTATTCTGTTTGGGGTTTTGTTTGGAGCTACACTAAACGCTCAAGAATTAAATATTGTAGTTCCAGGTACTGCTAAACAAATTCCTGATGGATGGCACAAGTTCAGATTTCAAGGCGCAAAATTTGATGTTGGAGTAAAAGAAGAACGTTTAACTGAAGGTAATGTGATTTGGTTTGACGATTCGCGATATTCTGGTACGTTTAGCGGTTACAACATTTCTGGAAAAGGAACTTATATATGGCCAAACAAAGAACGCTACGAAGGTAGTTTTAGAAATAATATGCGTCATGGAAAAGGTACAATGTACTATTTAGACGGTACACGTCATTATGGTAAATGGAAGAACAATAAAAAGAATGGTAAAGGCCAGCTGTATGATAAAGATGGTAATTTACTTAAAGATGGCGTTTGGGAAAACGACATTTTTGTAAAAGCTGCAAAACCTAAGAAAAAGAAAAGATAAGTTGAGTTTAATATTGAAAAAAGGCGAAAAAGAATTATTCTTTTTCGCCTTTTTTATTGCAATATTTTTAGTATTTAAATGAGTTCAACAAAAAGACCATCGTCAGTTTTTTCGACCTTGGTAACTCCTAATTTACCTAAACCTTTAATGCCTTTATCCCAAGCTTTATTACTTAAGCCAGATTTAGATTTTAGCTCATTTAAATCCATACGATTTTCAGACTTTAAAACCTCGAAGATGGCTTTCTCATTATCGCTCATCTCAATGGCTTTTTTCTCTGGTTTCATTTGCGGGAAGAATAACACTTCTTGAATACTCTGATTATTGGTTAAGAACATAATTAATCTATCCATACCAATACCCATACCTGAGGTTGGAGGCATACCGTATTCTAGAGCTCTTAGGAAATCGAAATCTATAAACTCAGTAGCTTCATCATCACCTTTTTGAGCTAATTTAAGCTGATGTTCAAAACGTTCTCTTTGATCAATTGGGTCGTTAAGCTCGGAGTATGCATTTGCAATTTCTTTACCGCAAACCATTAATTCAAAACGCTCGGTTAATTCAGGATTATCACGATGCTCCTTGCACAATGGGCTCATTTCTTTTGGATAATCAGTTATAAAGGTTGGTTGGATGTAATTACCCTCACATTTTTCTCCAAATATTTCATCAATAAGCTTGCCTTTACCCATGGTTTCATCAACTTCAATATTCATGTCTTTGCAAGCTTGGCGTATCTCATCTTCAGATTTATCATTAATATCAAAACCTGTAAATTCTAATATTGAATCACGCATTGTGATACGCTTGTATGGTGCTTTAAAATCTACGTTGTATTCGCCAAATGTTGCTTCAGTTGTACCATTAACAGCAATTGCGCAATGTTCTAGAAGCTTCTCACAAAAATCCATCATCCAATTGTAGTCTTTGTAAGCGACATAGATTTCCATAGCAGTAAACTCAGGATTATGCGTCCTATCCATACCTTCGTTTCGGAAGTTTTTAGAAAACTCATACACGCCTTCAAAACCACCAACAATAAGACGTTTTAGATAGAGTTCATTAGCAATTCTCATGTACAATGGAATATCTAAACTATTGTGATGCGTAATAAATGGTCGTGCTGCTGCACCACCAGGAATTGGCTGTAATATTGGTGTTTCAACTTCAAAATAACCTGCGTCATTAAAAAACTGCCGCATAGCATTAAATAGTTTTGTACGCTTAACAAAAACATCTTTGACATGCGGATTTACCGCTAAATCTGCGTAACGTTGTCGGTACCGCTGTTCTGGATCGGTAAACGCATCGAATACATTGCCATCAGCATCTACTCGAGGCATTGGTAATGGTTTCAGAGCTTTACTTAACAATGTAAAGTTCTTTACCATAACAGTTTTTTCGCCAACTTGTGTTGTAAATAGTTCGCCTTCGATACCAATAAAATCACCTATGTCAAGGAGTTTTTTGTAGACATCGTTGTATAAGGATTTGTCATCTCCAGTACAGATTTCATCTCTGTTAAAATACACTTGAATACGACCTTCACTATCTTGAAGTTCTGCAAAAGATGCTTTACCTTGAATTCGTCTAGACATTAAACGGCCAGCTATAACTACCTGTTTACCTTCAGAAAAATTTTCTTTTATGTCCTTAGATAAATGGTCTGCAGGATATAAATCTGCTGGGTAAGGATTAATACCCAGAGCTCTTAATTTTTCTAGTTTTTCGCGTCTTACTAATTCTTGTTCTGAAAGCTGCATTTTTCTTATTTTAAAAATGCAAAATTACACTATTTCAAAAAATTAGCGAAAGCCTTGTTTACTTAGTTTTAATTGCTTCAAGATTTTTTTTGATATCTGTATTATCGGGTAATTTTGTTAGCGCATTTTCTAACGTTTTAATTGCCTCATCTTTATTGCCAATAGTATTCAATGCCTTTGAAAGTGAAATGTGTGCTTTTGGGTTATCTGGAAAAAACTTTGTGTTAAGCTTTAATACTGCAATTGCTTTTTCGTTTTCTTCTGAACCGAGAAGAACTCTTGCATACGTGTTTAATTCGTACATGCTTAATACTTTTTCTTTATATGTGTTAATAAGCTTATCAGTTTTCTTTTTTAAGCCTTTAATTCCTTTTTTATCAAGAATAGTATTCACCGTAGTAACTATGGCATAGTTTGATTCATAGTTATTATTCGTAATAATAGTTTGAATATCCTTTTCAAAACTCTCGACAGGATGTTCAACAATACGGTTATGTTCTTTACCTTTTTTACTTAAAATAAGGGTAGGTACACGATGAATGTTAAGTCCTTCTTCCTCGTGCTGAGGGCTTTTTTTATAAAGTGGTTTTGTGCGTCCTACTGCAACTGTCGTTAGTTGTTCCATAGGAAAATTAGCCGCTTCTAATATTTTGTATATTTTAGGAACTTCACGCTTACTATCACCACACCATGTACCCATAAATAATATGATATTGTATTCACTTAAAAGATCAGATATTTCATTAATTGTAGTGCTATCTGGATTATAATTTTGATAGTTTTTTGTAAACCATTGGTAGTTTCCATTTTCCAATCCAGACTTGTCTATCTTTCCTAAAAGGTAAGGGGATTTTGTGTTTTCTGTGATTTCATTATTAAGGGTTTGCGCACTCATAAACAAGCATGTTAAAAATGCTATTGTGCTATACAACATCTTTGTTTTCATAATAATTGTTTTAAATATTGATTGATTTATTTGAGCGTAATCTGGTGATTTTGATTACGCTCAAAAGAGCAGTAAGAATCGTTTAAGGATATTAAGGTGTAACAATTTTTCCTTTTATTTTCAGAATTTTATTACCGCCTTCGGCATTAGAAATAACAGTTACTGTTTTGGTGAAATTGCCGAGTCTTTTAGTATCATACTTAATTTGAATTTCACCTGATTCACCAGGTAGAATAGGTGCTTTTGAATAATTTGGGACCGTGCATCCACAGCTTGTTTTTACCTGAGTTATTACTAATGGAGCATTACCTTCATTTGTAAACGTAAAAAGACGCATACCATCAGAGTTTTGCTTTATAATACCGTAGTCAATTACTGTAGTTGTAAATTTTATTACGGCGATCTTACTGCTGTGAGTTTCGAATTCTAATTCTGCTGGTGCACTACTAAAAAAACCAATAGATAATGTAAGAAGAAAAAGAAATTTAACCGTTCGTTTCATGATAAATAATTTTGTAATTAATAATGAAACAAACATCACTATTATAGCTATTAGTTAAGTGCAAATAAGGTTTGAAAATGGTACTAGTACCTAGGTTGAATTTTTTAACTAACTAAAAAACAGAGACTTAGTTTCGTCTCTGGAATTTACCTCTAGCTTTTTGAAAATGTTATTTGTATGCGTTTTTATGGTGCTAACGCTTAAAAAGAGTGTCTCGGCAATCTCTTTGTTGCTTTTGTTTTGTAAGATTAAATCTAAAACGACAAGTTCTTGTTTGGATAACCGTTCTTTCAATTTTTTGGTTGATGACTGCTTGGCTTTTCGCTTTTGAAATATAAAAAACACATTAAGTAAAAGTGAAGCTATTAGCAATAAATAAATAAGCCATTGCCATTTAAAAGTTGCTTCATTTTCCGCTGATGATTCAAGCATAAACTTATCGGCTGCTAATTCATTATCATATTGATTTGTATACAATGAAACGGGATATTTTTCAGTTAATCTCGTTTTGAGATTATCGTAATAATCATTTTGTCTTAAGTCTTTAATGTAATAGCTATGAAAATCACTGGCCCTATCAGACAGGTAAGCATAAATATATAATTCGGCAAGTGGTTCGTTTAAAGATTTGCCATAATCTTGTAGTGTTTTAAACCATTTTTTATTATTGAGTTTCCTGTTTGCTTCGCTTCTAAATTCGCCATAGGCAAAACGCATATCGGCCTTTAAAGAATCTATTTTTACAAAGGCGTTAGACTTTGGATTGGTAGAAATTATATTGCAAAACACTTCATTTTCAAAAGAAAAAGGCAGTTCTATATTATCATTATTATTTGCAATAAATATTAAGGTTTTACTATCGGTACAATGCCCATTAAAATGATTAACTTCTTGCTTATCTTCTGAGCACTTATCTACATGAATGCGGTATATTTTGTTCTTTTCATCGAGTATGTTTCCGTTAAACTCAAAGAAGCCATTTTCGTCAGCCGTAGTTTTTGCAATAATCTGCTCTGCATATACGCCAGATAGTTTTCTATAATCTTCAACAAGGGACAAATAGACGGTACTATTCCATTCATCTGAATCTATATATCCGGAGAATGAATATTGCCCATAACTAAAGAGGCTCAAAAGCAAAAGAACGATGGCGTACATTAATCTCATAAAACGAAACTAATCAATTTTTCAGAATTAAAACTTATTTAAATCATCTGTAACAATTCTTTAAGCTGTACGTCACATAGTTACATCAAATCAAAACATAAAATTATGAGTTTTTGGAGAGTACTTCTCGCTATTATTTTTCCGCCACTATCAGTTATAGGTAAGGGTTGCGGTTCTATTTTTATCGTCTTTTTACTTTGGCTATGCGGTTGGGTTCCAGGTGTAATTGCAGCATTAGTAATTTTAAACAATCCTGAGCGATAAATTCGTATCTTTGCTTTCCAATTTTAAATCAATAATTATATCATGAAGAAATTGTTAGGCGTCCTTGTGTTATTAGGCTTTTTGTCGAGTTGTAATGTTACTGAAACTATTGTGTTTACTGAAGATGGCTCAGGAGATTTTTTAGTGACTTACGATATGACGCAGATGATGTCGCAAATGAAGGAATTGGGTATGAATACAGATTCTTCTGAGAAAAAAGAAGGCAAAGAGGTTATGGATACAACTATGGTTTTTGCTGAAATTATGGAGAATCATAAGGATAGTATTGCTGCTTTACCTGAAGAGCAACGTCTAGCCATAGAATATGTTAAGGATATGTATATGACCATGCATGTTGATGAAGAAAAAGCAAAAATGAATATGGGTATTGGAATGAAATTTAACTCTATAAATGATTTAAAGGATATCCAAAAGAAAATAAAAAAGGCACAAAGTTTAGGTGATGAAAACAAGCAAATTGATGCTATGCGAGATGGTTCTCCTATGGGTAAGTTTATGGGAGATAATGACGGAAATGTAGCTTATAACTACACGACAAGTGGTTTTACGCGTTCAACTGCAATGCCAGATTTATCTGAGGAAGAATACAATGAAATGAACGCACTTTTTAATAATACCAGTGAAAGTGATAAGGAGTTTATGGACTATTTTAAAGCCTCGTATTACACTGTAAAATTGGTCTTTCCTAAGCGCATTAAATCGACTACAATAGAAGATGCTCAAATTTCTGATGATGGTAAGACTTTAACTTACAAAACGTCTTGGCTTGATTATATAAAGAATCCGAAAACACTCGACGTAGATGTAAAATTCTATGAATAAGATTGTAAAATTAGAAGACTTAGGTACCAAAGATTTTAAGGCTACTTGGGATTATCAGGAGCAGCTTTTCAAAGCTATTTTAGATACTAAAATAAAGAATAGACGAGAAGATGCCGGTTTGGAAACTAACAACCATTTTCTATTTGTTGAGCATCCACATGTGTATACTTTGGGTAAAAGTGGCGACTTATCTAATTTGTTACTTTCAGAAGAACAACTGGCAGAAAAAGGAGCGTCATTTTACAAAATAAATAGAGGTGGAGATATTACATATCATGGTCCTGGACAAATTGTTGGATATCCAATTCTAGACCTTGATAATTTTTTTACTGATATCCATAAATACCTACGATTCTTAGAAGAAGTCATTATTCTTACACTTGAAGAATATGGACTTAAAACTGATCGTAGTCCCGGTGAGACTGGTGTTTGGCTTGATGTTGGTACGCCATTTGCTCGGAAAATTTGTGCCATGGGTGTACGTGCAAGTCGTTGGGTTACTATGCATGGTTTTGCGCTTAATGTAAATGCTGATTTAGGCTATTTTGATAATATTATCCCTTGCGGCATTAGAGGTAAAGCTGTGACATCACTTAATGTTGAATTAGGTTTAGAAAAAGTAGATGACCAAGATGTTAAGTCAAAACTTTTAAAGCATTTCGCTAAGCTTTTTGAGGCTGAAATGACAAATTAATGAGCAGGACGTTTTTTGCTTCTAATGTATAAGCTGTATAGCAACAAGGTAAAACTCAGAATAAGAATAACAGTTGCCCAGAAATTATAAGTTAAACCGATACGCTCTGCCATAGCTCCAGTATCTGATAGTTTTTCAACACCATTACTTATAAAGCTTTTTGTATATAAATAATCAATTTGTTTGTAGGTGTCTATAATGGCTATTACACCTAAAAACTGTACTACTAATTGTTGTAATGTTTCGTTTCCTTTTATTGCAACATAAAGAAGTATGCTCCCTAAAGATATTATAACAACAATTCCAACGGTAGTCCTAACCCATATAATAACAGATATTAGCATTACTATTGAAAGCAAGTACAGCATTATTTTTGAACGCTTTTCTGTTTTACTCATGATTATTAAAATAGACCCAATAATAGGTGGCCCAAACAGTCCTGAAGCAGATACTAAACCTAAAGCAATATTTTTATTGAAGTAAAAATCAGAATCGAAATAACTACTGTGAGCAAGACCAGATCCATTGGAGAATATTTCTAGTTTATTAAAACTACCTCCAACCACCATGGACATAATTCCATGCCCCATTTCGTGAAACCAAGTTCCCAGAATGGTAAAGGGATATAAAATGTAGTAACCATAATATGTTCTCCATACAAGAACTAATATCACTGAAGCTAAAATAAAGGCAAAAATTGATTTATAATCGATTTGATAATCCTTGGCCATACTTAATATTTTGCTCTAATTCAATTCGGCTTTTTCAGTATCATCAATTTTGCTAACATCTACAATTAGTCTACCATTATTTCGACTTACAGCATAAATAAATTTTTCACCCCAAAATAGCTCGTCAGCTTTGTAAGAACTTCTAGAATATACAGGTAAAGAAGAAGACTCATCAAAAGCCTTGAGCATTACAATAAATTCGGCATCCTTTTCTAATAAATCTTGCTGAGATAATTGATGTATTGGACTTTCTTCATTTATTGGATGAACTATAGTCCACATCGCCGGAAAAAACATCACTTTTTTTCGTTCTAATTTAAGACTGTAAAAGTTCCTTAATTCAGAATTATCGCGCTTAACAGAAAGACTAACATCTATTTCAACTTCAAGCAATTGGTTCTCTTTAGGATTAACGATTCTAAACATAAAACCATTAATATCATGATAAGGTGCAATCACAGCCTTATTACTGTATTTAATCGTTGTATTTGGTTTAGAAAATCGCCCGTAAAGTAAACCAGTAGCCAATGCAAAAAACAGCAATCCTAATAAGGACTCAATAGCTGCCACGATATTAGCTGGTAAGCCCAAGGGAGCCACACGTCCATACCCCAAAGTTGTAATCGTTTGTGCACTGAAAAAGAAAGCTTCCATAAACTGTTCAAAAGGATTCATTCCTTGAGTGCCAGTTAAATTTTCAACTCCAATCAAGCTATAAATAGAGGCAAAAATTAGATTAACTATAAAATAACCCAGAATAATAAATCCGAAGAAATGTGACCATTTCATAGTTACTAATGTGTGGAAAAAATTTTGACGCTCAATAAAAGGAATATTAGCCTTCGTAATATTGAATGTTCCATCCTTATTCAGAGCACGATATCCATTGGACGAAGATTTTTCACCTAAGCCAAAGTCATTATATTTTTCTGAGTTTTGTTTTGCCATTACTCGTTATTGAGCATTAATTATTTGATGTTAAATTATAAAACTAATTTAGATTATAAACCAATATGGTTTTACTATCGGTTTGAGTAATGAGTTTTAATTTCTTTTTATTATCTAAATCAACCAACTCTGCGCTAGCTACTCCAAAGACAGGAAAATTTTTAATTGGCTTGCTTTGACTATCGTAAAGGAATACTTTTTTAGATTGCAGATCTGTAACTGAGACATATATTTTGTCATTCAGATAAAATAGATTTGGGTCAGTGTAATTACCAAAATCTAAATCGATAATATTACTTTTAATTTTAAGCCTATTTTCATCTAGCGCAACAAGAGTTTTACTTGTCGTGTTTAATTTAGAATCACCTTCTAATCCAATATTTTTATTAGAGATTCTGCCTCGAGTATCTACTTGCACGAGTGCTCCATTTTTGTTGAGCGTTGTGAAGGTGTTTTTGTATTTAAAGATAGAGTTATTAGAAAATGAGATATCTCCTTGAACTTTAATACGTTCTTGACCTTGACGATTAAGGATTTCAAGTTTCTCTCCATGAGAAAACACAATGTAATCTTTTGATGCAATTCTAAAATGCTTCGGCTGACTACTAATTGTGTTTTGTGCGTTACTATACCTAAAGCCATTAACGCGTTTTGCTTTGGCATCGTACATTAATAGTGATCTGCCTTGGGTAACGAGCAATCGGTAATTCTTTCTGTTGTCGTAATCAAAAACGGACAACGGCTGAGTAATGGCGTCATTAAATTTTAAAGGAAATGGTCCTACGTCTTTTCCATTTCTATCAATTACATATACACGATTTGGTGTTGCAAAAGCCAGTTGAAGTCTTTTGTTTTTATAAATATCTATTTGTTCTATTTTTCCTAGGATAGCTCCATTTAGCTGTTTTTTCCAAAGAATTTTTCCGCTATTAGATATAAGATAGACCACATTATTAATGTCTTGAACCATAATTTCTTTAGTGCCATTACGATGATTCGTTACTGTTTGCGGTGAAGACAAAATGTCTGACGGTATTTGTACTGAAAAGTCTTCAGTAATAGTATTTGTATTTTGTCTTTTTTTATACTTTGAAAATACACCATTAATGTGTGCAAAGTCTGAGTCGTATACATATTGTACTGCATTAGCATTGTAACCATGACTATCTCCGGATAAAAAATCCTCAAGACCCTTTTTATTTTTATACACTAGGTAAGAAGATTCGTTTGAAAGCTGATTGCTAATAGCATTAAACTTATCAAAGTTTGATAATACTTGATTGTTAAGTTTGTTAGTAATTATGTTTTGTAATGTTTCAATGTCGTTAGAAAACACTACAAATGTTTCATAACTAAAAAAGAATGAGACGTTATCTACTGATATAAAAGGAGAAAAAATATGTTTAAATGTATTTTGTTGATCATATTTAAAAATGGGAATACCCTTAAAAGTTTCTTCAATTGTTTGAGACTCTAAAGACTCTTTTAGAAGATTTCCATCTAATGCTCCTATAACTATTGCATCACTAATGTTAGTTTCGATTAATGCAGCTTCGTTTGAAAACTCTATAAATTCAGAAATACTATCTGTTGAAATTTCATTTAATTCTTTTAAATTATTTAATAGGGCACCAAAATCATTATATCCAATTCTAGTCACTGAGGTAACATCATTAGGAATTATTTCAGCTAATTTAAATTGTTGCGGTCTAGTATTTTTAAAAGTATTAATAAAGTAAAGACTATCGTTGCTCACAGAAATACCATTAAATATAATGTCATCTTTATCCATTGCTACATCCAATATATGATATGAAGATGAACTTCTGGCATTCAACTTATTCAATAAAACAGGTGTTTCATCAGTGGTATTATATATAATTGATGCTACAGCTTTGTTATTTGAGGTGCTAATTACATTTTGTAATTGTAGGTTTTCATTTTTTTCGATGCCCTTAATCAATTTAAGATCAGTAGAAGTCATAAAGACACTATCAATGACTTTATGATATATTGTGCCATGAGCATTTGAAGTGATTACGATATCAGATGTATAAGAGGTATTAATTGGTGTAGAAGGAGCGTCAGATTTTAAAAGTTCGTCATGATATTTGGTAAATAGATAATAACTAGAATCGGTATTAACTATATATAAAGGATACTTTGGTTCTATATGCTCGTATATATTAAGAATCGCATCTGTTGTATTGTCATTAAAAGGAGTGTTTAAGTTAGAAAGTGTTTTAAACTCCGATAATGAATTAATCTTTAGTACAGTTTCGAAAGATTGAGGAATAAAATCAGAAACTTCAGTCTTTTTACTGTAGCGTTTAGAGCACGTGCAAAAGAATAAAACAAAAACTAAATAAAGAAAGGGATTTTTCATCAGCTATGAATCTTCTACAAAGATAGATTAAGACCTATAAATCTAATTTGTATTGTTCAGGAATTAAACGAAAGGATTTACGATGGTATTTTGTAATGCCATATTTTTTAATGGCCTCTCTATGTTCTTTTGTTGGATAGCCTTTATTTTGTTTCCAATTGTACATTGGATACTCTTCATGAATGGTATCCATATATAGGTCTCTATATGTTTTTGCAAGGACAGACGCCGCTGCAATACTTAAGAATTTACTATCGCCTTTAATGATTGTTTTGAAAGGCGTCTTATTATAAGGTTTAAATTTGTTACCATCAACAATAATAAATTTGGGTTGCGGTTGCAATTGTTTTATAGAATTGTGCATTGCTTTTATTGAAGCGTTTAAAATATTTATGTCATCGATTTCTTCTTGAAATATATGTGCTACACCATATGATAGAGCATTGGACTCAATAACTGGTTTAAGTAAGAAGCGCTTTTTTTCTGATAATTGTTTGGAATCATTCAAAATTTTATTCTCAAAATTATCCTTTAAAATTACCGCTGCAGCAGTAACCGGACCAGCCAGACAACCACGACCAGCTTCGTCTGTGCCACACTCTATTTTCTCTTTTGAGTACCTAATTGTTAAATCCATAAATTTTCAAATTGAAAAATACGTCCAATTATTAAAAAAACAATATCAGAGGTGTTGATTTTTTTATTCCTCAAAGTATTAAATCAGATATTGCCGCATTATTAAATTTTATGCGACTTCCTTTAACATTTTTTTATGGCTTTCCCTTGGATTTTTAATATTTTATTATGATGTTTGCGGAAGACTAACTCAAATAATTGTTTTATGAAATTAAAGTTAACATGGTTATTAACGCTATTTATGGCGTTTGTAATGCAGCTTTCTTTTGGACAAGAGAAAGACATTACGGGTACAGTTACTGCAGCTTCTGATGGTTTACCATTGCCTGGAGTTAATGTAATTGTTAAAGGTACCGCGAGAGGTACGCAAACAGACTTTGATGGAAAATATTCTATCAAGGCAAATCAGGGAGATATTTTAGTCTTCTCGTTCGTTAGTATGAAAACGACCGAACAAACAGTAGGTTCTAGTAATGTTATAGATTTGGCAATGGCTGATGATGTTGCCTCTCTTGATGAGGTTGTCGTTACTGGATACAAAACCACTGCAAAGGCAAAATCTAACGTTGCTTCTGTTAGAGTCTCTAGCGAAACGATAGAGAACAGACCTAATGCAAGTTTTGTTCAAACACTTTCTGGTCAAGTTCCAGGTTTGAATATTACAACAAGTACAGGTCAACCTGGTGGTAACTCATTAGTTCAATTACGTGGTGTAGGTTCTATTAATGGTAATACGGAACCTTTATTCATTATTGATGGTACTCCAGTTGATGAAGATAACTTCCGTTCGTTAAACCCTCAAGACATTCAATCTATTGATGTACTTAAGGATGCAGGTGCTACTGCAATTTATGGTAATAGAGGTGCGAATGGTGTAATTGTAATTAAGACGAGACAAGGTAATTTTAATCAAGGACTTAAAGTAAACTATAATGGTTTTGTATCATATAGTACTCTACAAGATGCTGATTACAACCCAATGTCTTCACAAGAATTATTAAGATTAGAAAGAGAACTAGGAAATGGTGCTGGTGCTGGTAACTCAACTGGTGCTTTTAACCCTGGAAATGGTTCTCCATTAACAGATGCTCAAATTGCAGCAGCGCCGAATTTTAGCTGGACAGATTTTTTCTTCCGTACTGCTGTAACACAAAACCATACGGTATCATTATCTAGTGGTGGTGAAAATGCATCGCAATTTACATCTTTTGGTTTCTCAAATACAGAAGGTATTCTAGTTGATTCTGACTTACAGAGATTTAATATCAGATCTAATGTATCTGGAAAATCTAAAAATGGTAAGTTTACATATGGGTCTAACTTAACAGTTAACTATTCTAAAAATAATGAGCCAAGTAGTATTGGATCAGGAGCAATTAACAGAAACTTTGTATTAGGTGCATACATTTCTGTACCTTATGTTACTGCTGATGATTATGTTGATGGGGCAGCTTTATTAGCACCATTATCTTTTACAAATACGCCTTTATTCCTTTTAGATAGATTATTAACTTTTACGAGAGTAGAAGAGGAAGTAAAATTAGTAGGTAGTGCCAATTTTAATTATCAATTAACAGATTGGTTGTCTGCTAATGTAGTTATGGGTGGTGATTACCAAAACGAAATTTTAACTCAGGCTCAAGATCCACTATCATTTAATGCTTTGTTATTTGGAGCAAACAACCAACGTGTATTCCAACAAACTACTCGTGTGTTTACTTATAACCAAGTAACATCGTTAAATGCAAATAAAACATTTGGTAAGCATAATTTTGATTTAGGGCTTTACACTGAGTATTTTAAAGCACACTTAAGAGACTTTGGATTTAGACAATTAGGTCTAGACCCTAGAACATTCTTCCCTGGTGATGGTGCTGGTTTTATACCTGATAACGCTGCAGATGATTCATTTATTGATACTGCAAATGCAACAATTAGAAACGCTGGTTTATTCTCATATTTTGGGTCTTTAAATTATGACTATGATGAAAAGTATGGTTTAGGAGCTACAGTTCGTAGAGATGCATCATATAGATTTGCTCAGTCTAACCGTTGGGCGACATTCTGGTCTGTTTCTGGTCGTTGGAATATTTCTAATGAACCATTTATGGATGGATCTGACATTAACAACTTAAAGTTAAGAGCTTCTTATGGTACTGCTGGTAACCAAGACATCGTTGGAGGTGGACCATTCTCTGCTCCAGATCGTACATTAGATTTCTTTGCAACTGGTGCAGGTTATGGTAATGTGAATTCAATCTTATTTTCTCAAATTGGTGATAGAAGTTTACAGTGGGAAACAATTGCACAAGCAAATATTGGTATTGATTTCGGAGTTTGGAATAACAGGTTAAGAGGTTCTATTGATGTATATGAAAGACAAACATTAGACTTATATAACAATATTCCTTTATCAGCAGTTACAGGATTTACATCACTTCCTGCTAATACTGAAATTGAATTATTCAACAGAGGTGTTGACTTTGAAGTTAATTATGATATTTTTAGAGCTAAATCAGAAGGTGACTTTGCAATGACATTAGGAGTAGTTGGTAACTATAACGAGAATGAAATTACAAACTTATCTGGTAATGGCGAATTAATTGGTGTAGGTAGAAATGGAGGTCCATTAGGTGAATACTTTACATTACGTTATGTAGGTGTTAACCCAGCAAATGGTAATCTATTATACTTAGATTCTAATAATAATGTTACTGAAAATCCAAATGCAGATACAGACCGTGAGTGGATTGGTAAGAATATTATTCCTGATTGGAATGGTAGTATTAACTTAAATATCGATTATAAAGGATTTTTCCTAACTACACAATGGAACTATGTACTAGGTGTTGATCGTTTCGATAATGATTATGCTGATTTAATAGATATTTCAGGCTTAAGCCAGTTTAATTTATCGACAGATGTATTAAGAAGATGGCAACAACCTGGAGATATTACTGATATTCCTAGCTTTACAGCATCTAACTTATTTACTTTTGGTAATTCTGATAGATTCTTAAGAGACGCTTCTTATTTAAGATTACGTTTTGCTAGTTTTGGATATAACTTCCCACAAAGTGCGTTAGAGAACACTGGAATATCTAGTGCAAGAGTTTTCTTAAATGGAGAAAACTTATTTACCTTCACAGAATGGAGAGGATTTGATGCAGAAGCGAGAAGTAATGGTTCTAGAATATACCCAACTCCGAGAACAATTTCATTTGGAGTAGAATTAGGATTATAAAAAAAAATTGATATGAAGAATATATTTAAAATAACACTAGTTGCAGCCTTGACATTTTTAATGGGTTGTAACGATGCGATAGAAATCGCTCAACCAGGAAGGCTTGCTGCAGCGAATGCTTTTACAAATCTTGAAGATTTACAGTTAGGTGTTCTAGGTTTATACGCGAGTTTAGATTCAACACCAGAGATAG
>NZ_RHLG01000007.1 GCF_003712105.1 Winogradskyella sp. | reverse complement strand
AGCTTGTAATATCCAAAGTGGAGCATGTACATTAGCTGCTAGTGATTTTAGGTTTACATTACCAATTCCTATTGTAGAGATTAATGCTAATCCTGGTATTGGAGAGCAACAAAATCCAGGTTATTAAAAAGGATACTTAGTTTTCAATTAATAAAGTAAAGCGGAATTTCTGAAATAAGGTTTTCCGCTTTTATCGTTATATGGTCTAGGTTTATTACCGTTTGTCGTGAATTTTTAACATAATAGCCTGTTAATTTTTTAGGCTATAAAAATCTACTAAATATTTTTTTGGTAACTTAGGGTCAACTAATTAATTGCCTATAGATTAAAAACTACCTTTCGTTTAACTAAAAAAACCCCTGTATTAAAGATGGCGAGAGCAATGTTTGAGTATACTAAGACCATACTCAGTAAGGTAAGTTTCGACGCGACACTTTTTTGTAAAGAAGTTCAAAAAGCTGTTAAACGTTTACTACCTCATGAATTAGAAGAATTAAAAATATTTATTAAAAGATTGATACATCAAAATCCAGAATTAAATCAATGTTTGGTGTATTTAAAAGCATAAAAAAAGCGACTTAATAGTCGCTTTTTTTATTTTGGTAAAGGGCTAATAATTTCGACATTCTGAAATGCAATAGCACCTCGTATAATTCCAGATATTTCATTATACATTGCATTAATGATTTGCATTTTCAATTCACTTTTATGATAAATAATACTTACCTCGCGAGCAGGCGATGGTTCTTTAAAATGTCTAAGATTATGGCTTAGCTTTTCTCTAAAGTCTAGTGTATGGAGATATGGCAATAGAGTCATTCCTAAACCTTCATTAGATAATTTAATCAAGGTTTCTATACTTCCACTTTCTAATTGAAAATGATCATCTTCAGCTTGTTTTAAACTTTTACACAAATTAATAACACCATCTCTGAAGCAATGACCATCTTCTAATAATAACATATCTTCAATATCTAGATCATTTACCTCAATTGTTTTTTTGTCTTTTAGTCTATGGTTTTCTGGAACATAAGCCATAAAAGGCTCGTAATAAAGTACACGTTCTTTTATATTATCATTTTCTAATGGTGTAGCTGCAATCGCCGCATCTAGGTGTCCATCACTTATTCGAGATAAAACTTCTTCAGTGGTCAATTCTTCAATTTTGAGTTTCACTTTTGGGTATTTCTTTATAAAGTTTTTAAGAAACATTGGAAGTAATGTTGGCATTACGGTTGGTATAATTCCTAACCTAAATTCACCACCAATAAACCCTTTTTGTTGGTCTACAATATCTTGAATACGATCGGCTTCATCGACTATATTGCGAGCTTGATACACAATTTTGCGCCCAACTTCAGTTAACTCAATGGGCTTTTTAGCTCTATCAAAAATGATGACATCAAGATCATCCTCCAACTTTTGAATCTGTGTACTTAATGTTGGCTGTGTTACAAAACATTTCTCTGCGGCTTTAGTAAAGTTCTTATGTTCTGCAATTGCTAAAACATATTTAAGCTGAGTGATAGTCATAAGTATTTATTTAGTCTATCAAAATTAATAAAACTATATGTTTTATCTATACTATACGACAGAAAAAAAGACCTCAAAATTATTGAAGTCTTTAATTGATTGATTGATGAATAAAGTTTTTTTAGAATCTAATGTTTAAGCTAATATTTGAATCTTTAACTATAAACTTGGCATCTGAGAACTGTGGTGGTCCAAAGTTCATGACATTATTAGATGCACCATAGGCTTCGATAGGCATCCCATTTTCTCTGAAATCCATTCTTCCATTTTCATTAGCATCATGGTTTCCAAGAATAGCATATTCTCCAGCAGTAACATCTTCAAAGGTAATTACAACTTTATTACCTTCAATTTTTGACGTCTTTGCCATAATAGGTGCTGCTTTCATAAATGTACTTTCTTTATGTAATGCTAAGGCAACTACACCTTCGTTGTTTGGTACATTGTCAATGGTTACTGTTATGGTCACTCCTTCTTGTGCAAAAGACATAAAGGATACGATTACTAAGCAAACTGATACGATTAAATTTTTCATGATGATTGTATTTTGTTATTGATGGTACAAATATCCAATCCTATCATTATTAATTCTAATAAGACTTACTGAATTGTAGATAAAACGAGTTGAAATGTAATCTTTTGGTTTAGAGATGTATTTAAATAACGAACCCTCCAGGAATTTTTTTATAATAATCCACGAGCTTTAATCTCTAGATATTTATTAATAGTGTTTATTGTCAATTTTTCTGGAGGTGTTAAAATGCTCTGTATACCATGTTTTTGAAGTTCTTTAACCATTAGACGCTTTTCAAAAGCAAATTTATCTGCAATAGTTTTGTGATAAATAGATTGTAAGTCTTCAGCATTTTCTCGTATGATTTCTTCCAGCTCCGTATTTTCAAAAAGAATTACTACAAGCATGTGCTTTTTAGAGATTGCCTGCAGATAAGCCATTTGTCGTTTTAGTGCACTTAAATGTTCAAAGTTTGTGTAAAGTAGTATAAGACTTCTATGGGTCACTTTTCGTTTTAGTTGCGCATACAACAAGCCATAATCACTATCTGTAAACTGCGTGTCTATATTGTAAAGTGATTCTAATATCCGGTTGAGATACGTGAGTTTATTCACGGCAGGCAAAAATGATTCAATCTGTTTTGAGAACGAAAGCATACCTACTTTATCCTGCTTTTTTAGCGCAACATTGCTAAAAGCTAATGTAGAATTTATAGCATAGTCCAGTAATTTTAAACCATTAAATGGCATTTTCATTACACGTCCTGTGTCGACAACAGAATAAATGGGTTGCGACTTTTCATCTTGATACTGATTTACCATTAAGTGAGCATGCTTTGCTGTGGCTTTCCAATTAACAGTTCTAAAATCATCACCTCTAACGTATTCTTTTATTTGCTCAAATTCTGATGTATGACCAATACGTCTAATTTTCTTTAAACCAATTTCTGTAAGTCTGTTACTAATTGCTAAAAAGTCGTACTTCTGCATCTGAATGATAGATGGATATACCATTACCATTTGCTCATTCTGAAATTGATATTTACGTTTTACAATCTTTAATATTGAAGATACGTAGATATTTAAATGCCCAAAATAATATTCGCCACGTTCAATGGGTCTGACATAATATTCAAAATCATGGATTTGTTTTGGTTGTAAATCTATTTTATACGAAAAATCTCTTTTCTGAAACTGTACAGGCAATTCATCAATAACATCAATAATTGATTTTATTTTATAGTTGTTAATGAGGGTTATTGAAACCGGATTGTTATCACTATTAGAAAACTTATCAGGAAGTATTCTTCTTGCACTAATGCCATGTTTAGGTTGATAAAGTGTAAGAATATCTATAAATAATAAAACTGCTAGAGCAGTAGTAAAAATCCATGCTATACTATAAAATACTTGAAACCAAAAGCTAAGCACAAAGCAAAGTGCACCTATAGCAATATAAGTGTAGAATTGTCCGTGTATGTATAACGACCTAAAGAATTTCAAAACTAAATCTTATTATCTCGGTACTTCTACAGATTGTACAATCATCTCAATAACATTCTCGGTAGTCATGCCTTCCATTTCACGCTCTGGCGTAAGTATTATTCTATGATTTAATACCGGATTAAGTGACTTTTTAATGTCTTCTGGAATTACAAAATCACGGCCATTAATTGCTGCAAATGCCTTTGCGGTATTTAATATGGCAATAGATGCTCTTGGAGAACCACCTAAATACAGATGAGGATGATTACGAGTTTTAGTCACAATTTCCGCTATGTATTGTATAATCTTAGGCTCAACTATTACCTCTTGAGTTTTGGATTTATAATCTGCGAGTGATGTCATATCTAATACAGATTCAATCGATGCTTGAGGTGCTTCGCCTTTGCGTTCGTGATGAGATGCTATAATTTTTACTTCATCTTCTAATGACGGATAATCTACCTTTATCTTAAAAATGAAACGATCTAATTGAGCTTCGGGTAGCGCATAAGTTCCTTCTTGCTCAATTGGGTTCTGTGTTGCCAATACCATAAAAGGCGGATCAAATTTATAAGTAGTTCCGTCTATTGTAGCTTGACGTTCCTCCATTGTTTCAAAAAGCGCAGCCTGTGTTTTTGCTGGAGCACGATTAATTTCATCAATAAGAACAACATTCGAAAAAATAGGTCCTTTTTTGAATTCGAATTCTGAAGATTTCATGTTTAAAACCGATGTTCCTAAAACATCACTTGGCATTAAATCTGGGGTAAACTGAATACGACTAAAATCGGTTTTCAAGGCTTTTGCAAAGAGTTTGGCAGTGACTGTTTTGGCAATACCCGGAACGCCTTCTATTAATACGTGCCCATCGGCTAAAAGTGCAACAATAAGCAACTCAACAAAATTATCTTGCCCAACAATTACTTTTCTTAACTCTTGTTTTATAGCATCTACAGCATTTTTTAAATCCTCAAGTGGTATCCTGTTGTTAAAATCTAGATTGCTATTTTCTTGTTCTTCATTTATGTCTTGGTGTTCCATTGATTATTGGATTTAAATGTTTCTATTAAAGTATTTAATCGTTCTAATTGAATATTATTTATTGCGTTGAGCTTATTAATCTGCCCAATATAATTGAAAAGACTCGTTGTATCTTCTAATGTATTATTGCTTCTTGCAGCAAGGTTTTTCAAAAAGTCTGAATTTATTTCAGATGTACTCAGATACAATTGGCGCCTTATAAAATCCAGGAAATGCTGAATTTTATGTTGTGCAATCTCTTTATGTTTACTGCTTTCGTAATACATGTTAGCAATTGTCCTTGTAAAATCTACAGTTTGATTTTTTAATGGTTTTACAATTGGAATAGCACGTTGTTTGCGTTTTCCTTCAAAAATGATGTAGAATACAACACCAATTAGAATCAGGTAATATGCCCATTTTAATTCTTTAGTGTTTAAAAACAAATACATTGGTGATGTATAAAACTTTTTACCTGATTTATAATGCTTATCGATATAAATTGGTTGGGATGTATCTAGGTACGATAATAAGCCCGCCGTATAATCTTGATTTGGTGATTGTAGAATAAAATAGTTTGTAAATGCTTGTGGAAAAGTACTCAGAATGATTTCTCCATTACCAAAAGGTTGTTTAATAACGTTTATTAATGACGTGTTAGATGAGTCTTGCTCAGCTTCGAGCTTATCAATTAATCCAATAACTTTTGTTTGGAGTGTATCTATTGCTGAGAAATGAAATAGGGTAGACGCTTTATCAAATTTATATAAGGTTTTTTCTAGTCTGCTATTAACTAATTTTAGCTGGAATCTATTCTCGAAATTATTAAAAATATTTACAGACTCGGTTTCTAGGTTTAAGGTGTCGAGTAGACGCTGTTCAAAGTCTATTGCAGATACAACAAGCGTATTTCCTGCATAAGCCCAATCCAAAAGACTTTCTAGCTCTGCTTCGCCAAAGGTTATACCACCATTGTAAAACATATAAGTTCCGTTTATAGTGTTCTTTTTCAGATACTCGTATGGAGGTCTTTCGATAGGCATAACAGAGTCTGAAATACGTTTTAATTGCTGATCAAAAACGTAACTACCAAAAGGAATCTTGTGATGGGTTGCATACGATGGAAACCAATTAATCTCTTTAGGCTTATTCATCTCTATAACTACTAGAGCGAGAATAGTCATTACCAATAGTCCGATATATATTTTGCCTTTTTTACTCAATTTTTAATCGATTTATGTAATGATTCAAACGGAAGTTTAAGGCTTTCAAATCTCACTTCATTAACAGCAAATTCGCCATACCAAACGTAATCGTAGATTTTGGTAATATTTTCGAAATCAAACCTTAAGTCTGTAGATTTAAGTTCTTTTATATAATCTTCATTTGTTTTTTGCGGTTGCCACTCAATGCTTTTAGCTTCGGTTAAGTACTTGAGCGACAATAGATAGTAGTATCTAATAGCCAGTCTAAAGTTCTTTTGCCTAACAGCTTCTTTTATTAAAGCATTGACATCTTCATTTTTTATAATCTGTTCTTCTTCGGAGTAAATAACTTCACCTTTACCTTGAGTATTGCCCATAATGGCATTAGAATTAACCTTAAGGAAGAACCTAACTAGTAGATATATTAACACTGCTAATAGTATATAAGGTAGTATTCTAAATACAAAATATATAAATCCTGAGGCTGTGCCTACGCCAAAAATTGCTTCCCAAAATTGCGTCAAAATATTTCTTAACCAGCGTACAAACCGGTCTAAGAAGTTCTCTTCTTTTTTTGCTTCGGTATAATCAAAATCTTCGTCAGACTTATAAGTTTCTATGTCCTCTTCAGAGATCGTTTGTTTTTCGATAACAGAATCGTCATAATAGTCTGGTCGCTTTTCTTCTTGCGCAAAAGCAAAAAAGCCAAATCCTAGAAATAAGCAGACTAGTATTACGTTACGCATTTACTCTTCTATTTTTCCAATGTTACTAATGCGTTCGTAAGTCCCAGTGAAGTTTCGTTTTTCGTTGAGGTGAAAATAGACAAATGCGCTTGCTACAATGGTTATGAGATTAAGTAATATTGAAAAAAGCGTAGATATTACATTCATTAAAATATAAATAGGGTCCGTAAATATATCCATCCCAGCTGGGTCAATCTCTCCAGAAAATATACCCATTTTTGCATAGGTATATATTGCTGTTGGTATAGAAAAAACAAGACTAAGTACATACATTATAATAAAGAGCACAATCATGCTTCCTAGAGCTAACCAAAAGTCTTCATTAATAAGATAAAAGCTATAACTAAAAGAATCGGTTGCCCCGCGTCTACTTTCAAAAACATAAATACAGTACACTATAAACATCGGGACCATAACATAAAACACAGGAAGTATGCATAGTACAGCGGCAAAAAAGAGTGATAAGTATTTTAAAAATCCAAGTCCTAAGTAGCCCCAAAATGTTTTTGACACATTTCTTCTTACATCCTGAACTTCAACAATACCTTTATTTTCTATATACGATTTTATATAATGGAGCGACGATGAACTAACAAATATCAACGCAAAAACCATACTCAGAATATAAATCAATGCCGTAAGTATAATTATAATTGGGTTGGAAGAGTCTAGCTCAGTACCGCCATAAGTGTCAATATTAAAAACGTCTCCAACCACATACGTATAGAAAGCCATGGATATGACAAAGAGAATCAATGCAGGCGCAGAAATTGTAAAAATGGTTTTTAAAAAAGGCTTAAATTCTGTTCTTAAAAATGCAAACGTATCAGAAAGTAATAACCCAAAGTCACGTTGTTTTCTAAATTCGATATAAGGTCTGGTCATCAGTGTTAATCTATAAGTTGTAATAAAATTTCGTTTCTATTAGCGTCTTGTTCTGCTAATTTTTTATGTAGTCGTATAGGGTAAATTATATAGTAGAATAGTATCGATGCAAGCGAACCACCTATAATTAATATGGCTAGCCAATCAGGCATTTCGGTATGTCTTGTTACAAAGCCTTCAAGAAAACCAGCTATTATAAAAAAAGGAATTGTGCTTATTAAGATCTTTAATCCATTTTTTACACCACGCTTAAAAGCCTCAAGACGTGTATAAGTGCCAGTAAATAATAATCCGTTGCCCAATACTAAACCAGCACAGCCAGCAATTATAATAACGGAGATTTCAATAGTACCATGAATCCATATCGTTCTGGCAGATTCCCAAAGTAAGCCTTGTTGAAAAAAGAAATACTGAAAGCTTCCAAGCATAATACCGTTGCGCATCATTATATAGAGGCTACCAACCCCAAATAGTATACCATAACCAAAAGCAAACAGCGCAACTTTTATATTGTTAATCGTAATACCTAAAAACATATTGAACTCGCCTTGTTCTTTATAGACGGCCATTGGGTCACCATTTTCAATGTTCTCTAAAGTCATGTTTACATAACCGTCACTCAAACCAAATGTCCTTACAAAGTCATCATCATTGGCCGTGGAATATGCACCTACAAAAACAAAAAACGAAAAGGTTAAGAATGCGATTAGTAATTCTCTGTGATGTTGTCTAAACATCAATGGAAATTCAGTTTTAAAAAAAGAAATTAGTCTATTCTTAGGTTCTTTTTTGGTTTTGTAAATAAACTGATGCGCTTTTGAAGCTAACTGATTAAGATAGCGCTCTGTATTACTGTTTTTGTAAAATGTTTTGGCGTAGCTGAGGTGGTCAGTAATCTCAATATATATATCCGAAAGTAAATCTGGATCTAGATTAGTTTTATTTGAAAGAATGGTTTCAAATTCTAACCATTTATCTTTATTTTGCTTCACGAAAGCAGCCTCGCGCATGTAGTCAATCTTTAGACTACCAAAGAAAAGAAAATATGAATGAATTTCAAATAGAAACGGCCCAAAATGTAGGCATTAATCAAAACGCCGCTCACATTGGTGATCGTATGTTGGCTTATCTTATAGATAGTGTAATAATCTTAATTTATACGATAGCTACATTTTTGTTGCTTGGTGCATTAGATTTGGATTTTGGCGATATGTGGGCAGTATATTTATTGATATCGTTACCAGCTTTTTTGTATTATGTTTTGCTTGAAACGTTTTGGAATGGAAAAACTGTAGGCAAATTAGCTATGCGAACTCGTGTTGTAAAAGTCGATGGCTCTAAACCAAGCTTCGCTAATTATTTTGTGCGATGGATATTACGTATAGTAGATGTAGTATTAACGTTTGGAGGTTTAGCTACATTGACTATTTTAATTCGAGGTAATGGTCAACGTATTGGAGATATCGCTGCTGGTACTACAGTTATAAGTGAAAAAGAAGAAATTACGATTCATGATACCATTCTTCAAGAAGTTCCATTAGATTATGTGCCTACATATAGTCAAGTAACCGTACTAAGCGATTCGGATATTCAAACAGTAAAAAATCTTTACGATGAAGCTATTTTTAAGGGCAACCACAATATCATTTTGAATATTAGTACACGTCTACAAAAAGTAATGCAAGTTGAGCCTAAAGAAAATCCTGTAGATTTTGTTGCGAAAGTTATTAAAGACTATAACTATTACACTCAAAACATGTAAGCAGTGAACCAGATTTTTGAAAAAAATATGTGTGAATCGCTTACACTGAGCTTGTCGAAGTGTCTTTCAGTGAACCAGATTTTTGAAAAAAATATGTGTGAATCGCTTACACTGAGCTTGTCGAAGTGTCTTTTTAATTAATTAATCATGTTCATTCAAGTTTTAGATATTTTAGGAACCATTGCTTTTGCTATATCTGGTGTATTAGTGGCAATGAACAAAAAAATGGATCCTTTTGGAGTGTTTATAATTGCTTTTGTTACTGCAGTTGGCGGCGGAACATTACGTGATATTTTAATCGGAGCTACACCTGTATTTTGGATGACCGATATGACCTTTATCTTGGTAATTTCTTTGGCTACAGTTTTTGCAGTTTTATTTAGAAATTATATTAAACATCTCCGACGCTCATTATTCTTATTTGATACAATAGGAATTGGATTGTATACTGTAATAGGTATAGAAAAAGGACTTGCCGTAGATTTACACCCAATAATATGTGTGACTTTAGGTACTATGTCTGCTTGTTTTGGGGGTGTTATCAGAGATATTTTGTGTAATGAAATACCTGTGATTTTCCGTAAAGAAGTCTATGCTACAGCCTGTATATTAGGTGGCTGTGTTTACTTTTTGTTATTGCCAATAATAGAAGACTCAAATATTATATTCCTTGTTTCAGGAATAGTTGTGATTGCAGCAAGACTATTAGCAGTGATATTTAAAGTAACACTGCCAAGTCTTTATGCAAATAAGAATACTGAATAAATCAGTGAATATTATTCTGTTACAACAGGAAAGCCACGATCTCTCATCAAAGCTTCAATTTTAGCATCTCTACCTCTAAACAATCGGTATGCATCAGCTGGATCCATAGCATTTCGAGGAGCAAATAAATATTTAACTAGCTTATCAGCTAATTCTTTATCATAAAAGCCATCAGGTGCTTCTTTAAACGCCTCAGAAGCATCACTTGTTAATACATCTGCCCACATGTAACCATAATACGCAGTTGCATAACCTTCACCAGAGAATACATGACCAAAGTGTGGTGTTCTATGTCTCATAGGTAATTCTTTAGGCATACCTAGTTCTGTTAGAGTTTCACGCTCAAAGGTATCAATGTCTATATCTGTTGGGTCTGCTAAATGCAGTTTCATGTCCATTAGAGCTGATGCTAAATATTCTGTGGTACCAAATCCTTGGTTAAAGGTCGATGCCTTTTTTATTTTGTCTACCAAAGCAGCTGGTATAGGTTCTCCTGTTTCATGATGAACTAAAAACTGATTAATAACCTTATCAGTCGATAACCAACGTTCAAGTAATTGCGATTGAAATTCTGTATAATCTCTTACACCACCATTTAGTGTAGGATACTTAACATTGGCAGAGAAAAAGTGCAATGCATGTCCAAATTCATGGAATAGTGTAGTAGCATCATCCCATGAGATTAATGTGGTTTCTCCAGGCGCAGGTTTTACAAAGTTGTTGTTGTTAGATGCAAGCACATTTGTCTCACCTTCAAAACTTGTATAGCTTCTATAAGTTGTAGCCCAAGCACCAGATCGCTTTCCTTCTCTTGCATAGGTGTCTAAATACCATAAACCAACATGTTTACCAGAATCATTATCTGTTACTTCCCAAACTTTTACGTCTTCGTTAAATACTGGTACTGTACCTTCAACTACAGGAGTGAATTTAAAATTGAATAACTCATTAGCAGTAAAAAACATAGCTTCACGTAATTTATCTAACTGAAGGTATTGTTTTACTTCATCACTATCAAGGTCGTATTTCTTTTTGCGAACTTTTTCTGCATAGTATCTATAATCCCATGGTTCAATCGTTATGTCATCTCCAAGTTCGTCAGCAACAGCTTGCATATCTGCAACTTCTTCTTTCACTCTTGCTGTAGCTGCTGGCCATACTTTAGTCATTAAATCCATTGCATTTTCAGGAGTTTTTGCCATACGATCTTGTAAACGCCACTGAGCATAATTATCATAACCGAGTAAACCCACACGTTCTTTACGTAGCTTTAAAATATCTGCGATGATTTGGTTATTGTCATAGTCATCGCCATTGTCACCTCGAGAATAATAATTTTCCCAAACTGTTTTTCTTAACCCACGTTCTGTTGAGTAGGTTAAGAATGGATCCATTGATGATCTCGTATTCACAATGGCATACTTTCCGTCTTCACCTTTATCAGTAGCAATTTTTGCAGCAGAATTTATAAATGCATCAGACAAACCACCTAGCTGGTCTTTGGTTAAGTAGGTTACATAATTTTCTTCATCGTGTAAAACGTTATTACTAAATTTAGTGTAGAGTGTTGAGAGTTCTTTATTTATGTCGGCATAGCGCTTTTTCTTCTCAGCATCAAGATTAGCACCATTCATTTCAAAGCTCTTATATGTAAGTTCAACGACACGTTGTGCTTCTGCCTCTAAAGGTGTTTGTTGAGATGCTTCATAAACAGCCTTTATACGTTGAAACAACTTTTCGTTCTGGGTAATTTTAGAATTGAACTCTGAAAGCTTAGGCGCTAGCTCTGCTTGTACTGCTCTAAACTCAGGACTAGACACATTACTAGACATAATTCCGTAATACGTAAATACACGATTTAAGGTTTTACCAGCACTTTCCATTGCCTTAATAGTATTGTCAAATGTTGGTGCATCTGTACTATTTGCGATGGCATCGATTTCTGTCAAGTTTAATTCCATGCCTTTTTCAACAGCATCTTTTACGTCTTCAACTTTCATTTTATCAAAAGCTGGAACACCTTCATATGGACCAGTCCATTCTTTAAGTAATAGATTGTCTGTCATTAGTTCGTCATTAGTTTTAGTGTCTTCTTTACAACTAGTTACTAATATTAAGCTACAGATTGTTATAGCTCTTATTGATTTAGAAATCATAATATAGGAGAATTTATTAGTTTGCAAGTGCAAATTATGAAAATAGAATTTGAAGACTATTAAATTTATTCTAATATCTCAACAGTTTTGATATAAACACTTTCAATAGGCCATTCGCCGTCATCAGTTTCAACAGCATTAATCTTATCGACCACATCCATACCTCTAATGACCTCTCCAAATACCGTATAATCACCATCTAAGAATGGAGCACCGCCTTTACGATTAACAATAAAAAACTGATATGGAGAAGCCAACTTATAGGGATTTTCAATCTCGCTGCTTGGCATAGATATCGCACCACGTTTGTGTGTATATCCTTTTTTGGTATCTGGCGGTAATAAATAGCGACCAATCTTTCGTCGTCGTTTTGCAATGTTCATCCCATCGCTACTTCCACCTTGTATTACAAAGTTTGGTACTACACGGTAAAACTGAGTGTAATTAAAATACTCTTGTTTTGCTAAGAAAATGAAATTGGCACGATGAAACTTTGTTTTATCGTAAAGTAGAATATCTATATCTCCAAAATCGGTAACAATGCGTACTTTGTTTTCCTTATGTTTTTTATCGTATTCCAAAAAGAATTGCATCGCATTATCATCAGTTAATCTTGGATACTCGCGCTCTGGTTTTTTCTTTTTTTCAGGAGCTTTTTTTTCAGGAGTAGTATTAGTAACGACCTTGGTATTTTGTTTCGAAGTTTGTTTATCTTCACAATTAAATAAAATAAGGACGCAAAGGAGAATTATAAATCTCATATATGAACTTTAGTACATTTTTAGATTCAGTTGTAAATATAAAACATCTTCCATTACTTGGTGAAGAAGCGCACGCAAAACTATCGCCACCATTTAGATTACAACTTGCAGAAAAGTATAAAGAAAAACGAAAAACAGCATCAAAGGCTGGCGTTATGGCTTTGTTTTACCCAAGTACTAAAAACGAAACTATGTTAGTGCTTATTTTAAGAAAATCATATAAAGGTGTCCACTCTGCTCAAGTGGGATTCCCTGGTGGTAAGGTTGAGGAAAGCGATGCTGATTTTAAAGAAACGGCACTCCGTGAAACTGAGGAAGAAATTGGTATACCAATTACTCAAGTAGAAGTTTTAAAAGAATTATCACCACTTTATATTCCACCAAGCAATTTTATGGTGTACCCTTTTTTTGGCGTTTCAAAAACAGAATTGAATTTTGTAAAGCAAGAAGAAGAAGTAGAATCGATTATTGAGGTAAGCTTAAACGATTTACTAAACGATATAAATATCATCACCAAAAAAGTTAGCACGAGCTATAATGTTAAGGTTGAGGTACCTGCATTTAAATTAAATGGTCATGTGGTTTGGGGAGCAACTGCTATGATGCTTAGCGAAATTAAAGTATTATTAAAAGATGTTCTCTAAGCACTAGATTTTATTACATTTGCTGTCTTACAATGTGATAATTTACTATGGGTTTATTTAAAACCAATCCTTTTGGGCACATTCTTTTTGTAAAAAAATGGTTGATTAGAATCTTAGGATTGTTAACACACAGACGGTTTAGAGGTTTTAACGAATTACAAATCGAAGGTTCTGAAATCATTAAAAACTTACCAGATACCAACGTATTGTTTATATCTAATCACCAAACTTATTTTGCTGATGTTATAGCCATGTTTCATGTATTTAATGCTAGCCTAAGCGGTCGATTAGATAACATTAAAAATGTGGGCTATTTATGGAATCCTAAGCTTAATATGTATTACGTTGCCGCCAAAGAAACCATGAAATCGGGTATAATTCCTAAGATTTTTGCTTACACTGGTTCAATTAGTATAGAGCGTACATGGCGCTCAAAGGGTCAAGATGTTAATCGTCAGGTTAAGATGAGTGATATTAGTGCTATAAAAAAAGCCCTTGATGACGGTTGGGTTGTGACGTTTCCTCAAGGTACAACAACGCCTTTTAAGCCTATTCGTAAAGGAACAGCGCATATCATTAAACAATACAAACCGTTAGTTGTACCTATAGTAATTGATGGTTTTAGACGTTCTTTTGATAAGAAAGGGCTGCGTGTAAAAAAGAAAAATATTTATCAATCTTTCGAAGTTAAAAAACCGCTAGAAATAGATTACGAGAATGAATCTATTGCAGAAATTGTTGAAAAGATTGAGTATGCTATTGAGCAACATCCTTCATTCTTAAAAGTAATACCTCAAGAAGTGTTAGAAGAACGTGAAAGACTTAATAAACTTCGCGATTGGTAATTTTATAAGAATTACACTTCTAACTTTTTCAGTTCTTTATAGTTTCTATTTAAGCGTTTTAATAAAATTCCGTATAGTAAATAATATATACCGTATATAAAGGAAATGATAACGCCTGTTACTAGTGCAATAACAAGTCCTAGTTTGGCGTACTCAGCAAAATGAGCTGTAGCGTTAAACTGTTCGGCACCTCCAGCAGAATTAACGAAACCTATATAAAGGCCAACGCAAGAAAATATACCAGCCATAACTAAATTAAACAATACATAATACTTTACCGTACGTCTTGTTTTTAATATGGTTTTAATCAGCGTTTTTACATTATCAGTGGCTGTGATGTTTATATAATTTTTGTAGAATAGATAAATAAAGTATCCAATAACAGGAAAGGTTAAAATAGATAAGATTTCTATCCATTGAGGAAACTGAATTTGACCTTCAATTTTTGGATTTATAAGCAGTAAAAGTAAGCCTATTCCAAACTCTATTAAACTTATGTAAAATATCCATTTTACAATGCTCGAAGATTTCGCATGAGACATTTTATAAATCTCGTTGTACGACAACTCTGGGTATTCCACAGTATTACGTTGCCAATCTTTTTTTAATAATTCTAATTCATCCATATCATTACGGATTTAGTATTGCCTTTAATTTCTTTTTAACACGATTCATTTTTACACGTGCATTTACTTCAGATATACCAAGCGTTTCACTTATTTCTCTATAGTCTTTATCTTCAAGATATAAGAACACAAGTGCCTTTTCTATATCATTGAGTTGGTGTACAGCTTTGTACATTAATTTGAGTTGCTCTTCTTCAGTGCTATCGTATTCATCAGCTTTAATCTTAAACTGATACGCGTCAAAATCATCTGTTTGAATTCTACGTTTAGATTTTCTGTATAAAGTAATGGCAGTATTTAACCCAACACGATACATCCATGTACTAAACTTGCTATCACCCCTAAACTTTGGATATGCTCGCCATAACTGAATTGTTATTTCTTGAAACAAATCGTTATGTGCATCTTGATTATTGGTGTAAAGTCTACAAACTTTATGCACAATATTTTGATGTTTTTGAAGCCGCTCTACAAAGCTATGTTCAAGTTCTTTACTCAATAGGTTATTTTGATTGGAATAGTTTATCAGTTAGTAGTCAAATATAGTGTTATGTTACATGTTTTTTGATTAAATATTGCAATTAATATAATAACGCCACACAGCATTGAGATTATACGCAATTCATCATTTAAAAATTACAGTTCGGTAATTTAAAATTTCTGTCATAAGTGATAATATGGAAGTTTGCTTCATCAATCAAAACGAACAGTTAAATATTACATATGAAAACGCTTAAACTCATCATCTTTCTTCTTTGTGCAGTTGCATCTAACGCTCAATCTACAGTGTCTGGTAAAGTAATGGATGTTAAAGGGAACCCAATAATTGGAGCCAATGTATATCTTGATGGCACTTATGATGGCGCTACATCAAATGATGAAGGTAAATTTGAATTTACAACAGAAGAAAAAGGTACACAAGCACTTGTTGTTTCATTTCTATCGTACGAAACAAAAACCATAGTTCTAGATGTTTCATTATTAAATAAATTAGAAGTAAAACTTCGAGAAGATGTAAATGCTTTAGATACCGTTGTACTTTCTGCAGGTACATTTGAAGCTAATGATAATAGTAAGGTATCGGTTTTAAAACCTTTGGATGTGGTTACGACTGCGAGTGCATTAGGAGATTTTGTCGCAGCATTGCAAACTTTACCTGGTACATCTAATAATGTTGAAGATGGGCGATTATTTGTTCGTGGTGGTGATGCCGATGAAACCCAAATATTTATTGATGGCATTAGAGTCTTTACACCTTATACGCCAACTACCAATAATTTACCAGCTAGAGGTCGATATTCACCTTTTTTATTTGACGGAATTACATTCTCAACAGGTGGTTACTCTGCGGAATATGGACAAGCATTATCTAGTGTATTGCTTTTAAATACTATTGACGAACCAGATCAAGAAAAGACAGATATAAGTATAATGACAGTTGGTGGTGCAATAGGTAATACTCAAAAATGGGAGAAATCTTCACTAAGTGTAAATACTTCTTATATTAATCTAGACCCATATTTTAAAGTGTTTGAAAATAGAAACGAATGGCGAAGACCATTACAAGCTGCTCAAGGTGAAGCGGTTTATAGACGAAAATTTAATAATGGTACATTAAAGTTTTATGCCGCTTTTGATATCACTGATTTTGAGTTAACGCAAGAAGATATTAATGACCCCAATGGTTTAGATTTTAAGCTTAACAACAAAAACGTCTATACCAATGCATCTTACAAAGGTGTCTTAGAAAATAACTGGAGTTTGACTACTGGCTTGAGCTATACACATGCTAGAAATAAGGTTGGTATAGACATTAATGCTATTGATGATGCAGAAAATTCATTTCATTTTAAACTGAAACTCAAAAAGCGTTTTAATAGCAGGTTTAAACTTAATTTTGGTGTAGAGCAGTTTTTAACTGATTTCAATGAAGATTTCTCAAACCCATTTTTTAGTGATACTTACGGATTTAATAATAATATTTCTTCTGGATTTGCCGAAGGTGATTTTGTGTTCTCAAAAGATTTAGCATTAAAAGTTGGTTTAAGAGCAGACTATAGTTCTATTTTTGATAGTTTTAATGTAGCACCAAGAGCAGCATTAGCTTATAAGGTATCTGAAAATGGTCAGGTGTCTTTAGCCTATGGTAATTTTTATCAAAACCCAAATTCAGCGGCTTTAAAGTTTACTCAAAACTTAGTACCGCAGCAAACATCACATTATATTCTTAACTATCAATACGTTAATAAAGGCCGTATTTTCAGGGCTGAGCTCTACAGAAAAGATTATGATAATCTAGTGAAGTTTGATACGGACTTCGAAACCAGCACTAGTAATTTTACTTCAGATGGTGATGGCTATGCTCAAGGTTTAGATGTTTTTTGGAGAGATAATACAAGTATCAAGAATTTGGATTATTGGGTAAGCTACTCTTTACTTGACACACAACGTAATTACCGCAATTTTCCAACATCTGCTCAACCAAATTTTGCAAGCAAGCATAACTTTTCTATAGTAGGTAAGTATTGGATAGATGACCTTAAGAGTCAGGTTGGGTTAGATTATGTGCATGCTTCTGGTCGTCCATATACAGATGCAAATACTAATCAATTTTTAGGAGCTAAAGCAAAGAGCTTTAATAGCATTAGCTTTAACTGGGCCTATTTGTTAACGCCGCAAAAGATTTTATATCTATCAGTAAATAATGTGTTTGGATTTAATAATATTACTGGATATCAATATGCCAATACACCAAATGCGAATGGTTTATTCGATAGGCGTGCTTTAAGACCAGCTACAGATCAATTCTTTTTTGTTGGCTTCTTTTGGACAATCAGTGAGAAAGGAACAGACAATCAGTTAGATAATTTATAATGCTTGGATTTGAATTTTGTTTTGTATGACATTTGTCATGCTTTTTCTAAGGTGTACTCATTAATTTTATAGTATAAAACTTTAGAAATCATGGAATTAAAAAAGAATCCTAGAGCTGATGTAGGAAGAAACAGTAGCTTGTATTTTGCTGTTGGTCTTAACATCATGTTACTGTTTACATATTTTGGACTTGAATACAAAACCTATGATAAAATGCTAACTGAAACAGATATTTTAATGCTGAATGAAAAGTTAGAAGAAGATATTCCTATTACCAATATCGAAATTAAACCTCCACCACCACCAAAGACAGTGGTTGTCCAAACTATTCAAGTTGTTGAAGATGTTGCTGAAGTCGAAGAAACCATATTAGAGAGTACAGAGATTACCCAAGACGATGTTATCGAAGACGTAATAACGGTAGAGGAAGTTGATGTAGAAGAGGTAGAAGAAGATATAGAGGTGCCTTTTGCAGTTATTGAACGCGTACCAACATTTCCTGGATGTAAAGGTAGTAATGATGAATTAAGGTCTTGTTTTCAAAGAAAAATTACAGAACATTTGCAAAACAATTTTCAGTACCCAGAAGTCGCTCAGAATATGGGAATTACAGGTAAAGTTTATGTATTTTTCTTAATTGATAAACAAGGAAAGGTTACCAATATAAAAAGCAGAGGTCCAGATAAGTTACTAGAAACAGAAGCAGAACGCATTATTAGTATTTTACCTAAAATGATACCAGGAAAGCAGAGAGACAAAAATGTGAGTGTACCTTATAGTATTCCCATCACTTTTAAGCTCAATAGAAATTAAGTAGTTTTCCACTTAATATTACAACCCATACTTGGCTTTTGATCAGGATTAATTGCATTTCCATTTAATAGGGCATCAATTGTAGTTCGTAAGTCTTTACCTGTAACTGGGATGCCATTACCAGGGCGAGAATCGTCTAGTTGTCCTGCGTAAACTAATTCGTCATTACCATCAAACAAAAAGAAGTCGGGAGTGCAAGCTGCATCGTAAGCTTTAGCTACGTCTTGAGTTTCATCATAGAGATAAGGAAAAGGATAGTGGTTATCTTTTGCGTGCTTTTTCATTAACTCAGGACCATCTTGCGGATAATTTGCAACGTCATTACTAGAAATGGCAATACATCTTATCCCATTAGACTTGTAGTCATTGGCTAAACTAACCAGTTGCTCATTAACATGAATAACAAAAGGGCAGTGGTTGCATATAAACATAATTAGGGTGCCATTTTCACCTTTAAGTTGAGATAATGATTTGCTTATATTATCTTTAGTGTCAATTAATGTAAAATCAGGAGCTTTTGTGCCAAGCGGCAACATATTAGATGGAGTTAGTGCCATTTTAATTTAATTATATGGAAAAGATAATAACATTTGAAGACTTTACAAAGGTAGATTTACGCGTTGGAACTATAATCGAAGTCAATGATTTTCCTAAAGCCAGAAACCCGGCATATCAGCTTACTATTGATTTTGGGGATTTAGGTATCAAGAAATCTTCAGCTCAAATTACTACGCTTTACACTAAAGAAGATTTGTTAGGTAAACAGGTTGTAGCAACTGTAAACTTTCCTAAAAAACAAATAGCCAACTTCATGAGTGAATGCTTAGTAATGGGTGCAGTAAAAGCAAACGATGTTTATTTGTTACATCCAGAGACTAAGGTTAAAAATGGGGCACAAGTATCTTAGAATGCTTAAAGTTCTTCTCTAAAAAAAATAGCATTCATCAATAACTTATTGGTGCCATACCAAAATGCTCTAAAGTTAGTATTGTCCGTAAAAGCAACGACCTTACCGCGCCCTAAGCCTCCTATTTTTAACGGGACAGTACCAGATAAACTATCTAGATTTTGTTTTGAGATATAACCACTTAGAAGCGGATCTTTTGTGTATTGAATTGGGTTGTTATAACTGTTTTTATCTGGTTTTACAAACAATGTAGTATTTCTAAACATTGGCAAAGTGCTGTTTTTATAACCAAAATTTATCGGGTGAGAACGGTCTAAGTTAGTTTCAAATATAGCACCACCAATAACTTGTGCACCTCTAAAATTACTACGTTGTTCTCTTGTAATATTTTTGGCAACTAGCTTTGGTTTTTTAAATTCAATTTTCATGAATTTTTTTCCGTTTAGATAATTCAAAGCACGTCTGTAACCTATAAGGGTTCCGCCGTCTCTTATCCAAGATTGTAACTTTTTCGTATTTCCTTCATTTAAGCCAGAACCATTAACCATAATAATGGCATTATAGCGACTCAAATTTGCTCTCGAAAAGTTTTTAGTGTCTAGTTTTGTAACAGGAATATTATAACGTGTGTCAAGCAAATGCCAAATTTCGCCAGCATCATAAGAGGTCATACCATCACCAACTAATAAGGCTATTTTTGGTAATTGTAATGGTCTAAAATTATTGCTTCCTAGATCGATACCATCATTAAGTCCTGTAGAAACAGCATCAATAGAAATATGACTTTCTTGAGCCAATTTATCTAATAGTTTAAAAAGCTTTTCGTTAGATAAGCTTTGATTTTGAGCAGGTATCATTAACGTGCCATAATCATAAGATTTTCCGTTAGCCTTAAACTGCTTTTGACTTGTTTTAACACGAATACCATGTTTTAGCACTTGATACAAAAACTTTGGTGAATAATACTCATGCCATTCGGTCAAATAGGCATAATTACTCTTTTCTCTTACACCACCTTTTTTGAATTTCAAATCATTGATTTCGGCTCCAGCTTCTGCAGTTGTAGTTTCAGCATAATCTAAATTAAAAGCTAATGGAAAAGACCACGCAGATATATCATAAAATAGGCTATCCTTAAACTGAGTTCGTTTTTCGAACATGGCATTAATTAGCCTTGTATTGTTTTGGTTTTTTGGAACGATATAACTATAGCCTTTTTTGTATTGCTTTCCATCTACAGAGAAATCGGCTTTAACATCATGAAACTTTATATTGTGACGTTTAAGAATCTCAGCCATATGATAGGTGCGAGCTGCGTCCTTTTCATCTCCAAAAACTATGGCTTTTTTGCCTTCCTTTTTCGCTTCATTTCTTGCATTTTTAAAGAAGTTGTGTTGATAGTTTAAAATATCTTCTCGCATTCCGTTTGCTGCTTCTAATGTAGATAGTGCTGCCGTAAATTGATTTCTTATCGTAAATGGAAACGTCAATAGACCATTAACACTTTCTTGAATATGTCCGCGAGAACTAGCTTGTTCAAATAAAATACCAATACCACCATTAATATCAGGAAATGTAGAGCCTTTTCCGTAGTAGAAGTCATCAAAACTTTCTTCTGAATAATATAATGAGCCAATTTTATCTAGTGCCTTTGCATGATAAGTCGCAATCTGCTTCGTAAGATCTTGATTTAATTTTGGGGTTAGTGGATGTGTTCTTGAAGGAATTCCTGGCTGGAAGAAAAAACTAGAATTAGTACCCATTTCGTGGTGGTCCGTTAATATATTTGGCATCCACTCATGAAACGTTTTAATTCTTACTCTAGATTCTGGTAATTGTACTGGTAGCCAATCTCTATTCATATCAAACCAATAGTGATTGGTACGTCCACCTGGCCATACCTCACTATATTCCCTGTCATTTGGGTCGGGATTTAAATTTTGACTACGATTTGTATTGGCCCAATATGCAAACCTTTGTAGACCATCAGGATTTAAAGATGGGTCAAAAAGTATAACAGTATTGTTTAAAAGGGCGTCTATTTTCGGACCTTGTGCCGCAGCCAAATAATATGCTGCAGCTAAAGCAGCATTAGAACCACTGGATTCATTACCATGAATGGAGAATCCTTGATACACCACAATTGGTCTATTTGTATCAGTATTATCTATTTGTGTAGCCTTAACATGCTCTTGCTTAATAGTGCTTAGCCTACTATGATTTGCTGGTGATGTAATTTTTAATAGAAGCAATGGTCGATCTTCGAAGGTTTTACCTCTATTTTCAATAGTTATTCTATCTGAAGCTTGTGCAAGTGCATACATGTATTGCACTAATTTATCATGAGTTATGTGCCATTCGCCAACTTCATGACCTATAATACTTTTTGGCATAGGTATGTTATTGTCGTATTGAACATCATTGGGTAAGTAATACGAAAGGTCAACATTAGATTGACCATAAAAAGAAATCGTAATAAATAAGAGTGCTAAAGATAAAATGCGTTGCATGCTATTTGGTGGGTTAGTGGTTATCTAGGATATAAAAATAAAAAAACCGTTACTTAAGGTAACGGCTTTTAAAATACTTTAACAACTGAAATTATATATCTTCGAAATTAATGTCCGTAAAGCTATCTGTACTAGTGTCTTCTGGAGTTTTTGCTTCTTGAGCTTCAAAATCATTGTCTTCTCTCTTAAAATCTTTTTGATGACGTTCGCTAATAACTTCTTCTCCTTTTTCATCGATAATGTAATCTGTCATTTCAGCTAAAATCTCTTTAAACTCAGAAAAGTCTTCTTTATAAAGATAAATTTTATGCTTTTTGTAATGGAAAGAGCCATCATCATTTGTAAACTTTTTGCTTTCAGTAATGGTTAAGTAATAATCACCAGCTTTAGTTGCGCGCACATCAAAGAAATATGTTCTGCGTCCAGCTCTAAGAACTTTCGAGAATATTTCCTCCTTATCCATTGTATCGTAATTACCCATAATTTAATGTAAGTTTTAATTGCAGACCAAAAATGTAAAAAATTTAAATAGTAACCAACAAATAACTAAATTTCTTTTTCAGAGCGTTGCTTGATGTATAAATCCCTGTAATATCCATCTATTTCTTTGAGGGTTTTATGTGTGCCAGATTGGATAATTCTCCCTTCATCTAATACAATTATTTTATCAGCATTTTTTGCGGAAGAAATACGATGACTTACAATAATTGTGGTTTTATCTTTAGATACTTTGTTTAAGTTTTTAAGTATTTTTTCTTCTGTCTCTGTATCTACCGCAGATAAACAATCATCAAATAGCAGAATTTCAGGAGACTTTATAATGGCTCTAGCAATAGATACACGTTGTTTTTGACCTCCTGATAGTGTAACACCACGTTCACCAAGAATTGTGTCATAACCATTTTTAAAACCAATGATGTTTTTATGCACTTTAGCATTTTTAGCAGCCTCTATAACGTCTTCATCACTGGCATCTTCTTTACCAAATTTTATATTGTTTTTAATAGTGTCAGAAAACAGAAATGCATCTTGAGGTACATATCCTATGCTTTCACGCAAGCTAAAGAGGTTTACATCGGTAATGGTTTTGCCATCAATTAATACATTACCTTCTTGGGTATCGTATAATCTTCCTATTAAGTCTAATATGGTTGATTTTCCTGAACCTGTCATCCCTAATATGGCAAGTTTTTCGCCAGGTTCAATAGTAAAGCTTACATTCTTTAAAGCTGTAATGTTTGTATCAGGATAGGTAAAAGTTACATTCTTAAAACTAATTCCGCCATTTATGTCAGATACATCTTCGACTATATTTTTTATTTCAGGTTCTTGCTTTAAAAACTCATTAATACGTTTTTGAGACGCTTCGGCCTGCTGAATAATCGATGTTACCCAACCAACAGTTGCTACTGGCCATGTAAGCATATTAACATAAATAATAAACTCAGCTATGGTACCAATATTTTCTATCTCACCGTCTATATATTGCTTACCACCAATAAATATTACTAGCAAATTGCTTACACCAATTAATAATATCATTAATGGAAAGAAAAACGCTTGAACTTTAGCGAGATCTATTTGCTTTTTTCTGTTCTCTACAGATAACACCTCAAAATCTTTATTTGTAGCCGGCTCAATAGTGTAGGACTTAATAACTGATATTCCACTAAATTGCTCTTGAGTGAACGATGATAATAATGATAGCGACTCTTGTACAATTTTACTTCTATGATTTATTAAACGGCTAAGCTTATAAATCACAAAAGACAATACAGGTAATGGCAGTATAGTGTAAAGTGTAAGTTTAGGAGCTGTACTAAACATATAAGTTAATGCTATTATGAATAAAGTTATCGTATTAATCGTATACATAATGGCTGGACCAGCATACATACGAACTTTACCAACATCTTCACTTATTCTGTTCATCAAATCTCCTGTACGATTAGACTTATAAAAACTCAATGATAAAACTTGGTATTGTTTATAGATTTCGTTCTTTAAATCAAATTCGATATAACGAGACACATTAATGATTGTTTGTCGCATTAAAAATGTAAAAATTCCAGCAATTAAAGCTGCACCCAATATGTATAATACTGAGGTGAATAAGTCTGCTTTTGCAACTTCTGCGGTAAGATTTCCTTCTAAATAAGACTCAATAATGTTAATGGATTTACCAATAAGCCTCGGTGTAAATAGAGCGAAAATCTTTGATATTATTGTAATAAAAACACCGAGTATAAGTCTATATCGGTATTTGTAGAAGTATTTATTGAGATGTTTTAATGCTTTCATAAACTTTAAAGGAATACAAACCTATTGCTATAATCTTATTTTTCAGTTAATATTTTGCTAATCCTTCAATTATGGGTTATTTTTGCACGCTGTTTTTTCGTAATCCTCAACACAGCACTTAATTTTTCTACTTATGACAACAGACGTTATTAACGTAAAAGATTTTAAAAATGCCGATCCAGTTTTTGGACAACTATCTTTTGATAATCACGAACAAATCGTGTTTTGCAATGACAAAGATACTGGTTTAAAAGCAATAATTGGCATTCATAACACAGTACTTGGCCCAGCTTTAGGTGGTACCAGAATGTGGCAATATAAAAGCGAATGGCATGCACTAAATGATGTATTACGTTTATCTCGTGGTATGACGTTTAAGTCTGCAATTACTGGTCTTAATCTTGGCGGTGGAAAAGCAGTTATTATTGGTGATTCTAAGACTCAAAAAACACCAGAATTGATGCGTCGATTTGGTGAATTTGTTCACTCATTAGGTGGGAGATACATTACTGCCGAGGATGTTGGTATGGCAACCGAAGACATGGATACGGTACGAGAAGTAACACCTTATGTTACTGGAATTTCTGAAAGTAAAGGTGGCGCAGGAAATCCTTCTCCAATTACTGCTTATGGTGTTTTTATGGGAATGAAAGCAGCAGCAAAGTATAAATATGGATCAGATATACTTGAAGATAAAGTGGTGTATGTCCAGGGTATTGGTAATGTTGGTGAATCTCTTGTGGAGCATTTAGTAAATGAAGGCGCTAATGTTGTAATATCGGATATTAGTCAAGAGCGCTTAGAAGAAGTGAGTTCTAAGTATGGTGTGTCTATTTACAATGGTAATGATATCTATTCTGAACAAATGCATATATATGCGCCTTGTGCTTTAGGGGCAACTATTAACGATGAAACCATCAATAAGCTAAAAACAGATATCGTTGCAGGTGCGGCCAATAATCAATTAGCTAGTGAATTAAGGCATGGAAAACAACTTAGAGAAAAAGGTATTGTATATGCTCCAGATTTTTTAATTAATGCTGGAGGTATTATTAATGTTTATGCGGAGCTTGAAAATTATGACAGAGCAGAAATAATGCGTAAAACCGAAAATATTTACAATACAACTTTGGAGATTTTAGAGAACGCAGAATTAAATAATCTCACAGCACATTCAGCTGCATTAAACATTGCTAAAAGCCGAATAGAATCTCGAAAAGCAGAAAATTCAAAATAATTTTTTTGAATAGTAAGAAATACTATTTTTGCAGGGTGAAATTTTTAAAGTTTCACCTTTTTTAATGATTTAAAAAAACAGTTCTTTATTTATGCTCAATCGAAGACACATTCGTATTAAGGTAATGCAAACATTATTCGCTTTCACTGGCTCAGAAAGTGATAATTTTAAGAAAGATGAAAAATTTCTTTTCAACAGCATCGGTAAGATGTCCGATTTGTACCTCACAATTTTAGCATTATTTATTGAGCTTCAAAAGAAGGCAAATTCAAAATTAGAACGTTCTCAAAAAAAACTTCTTGCTACAGAGGAAGATATTAATCCAAACCGAAAGTTTGCGGATAATACTGTTTTAGAATTAATCAGCAATAATGCAACTTTAAAAGAGACCATAGCTGATAGAAAACTAAATTGCTGGGATTTGGACTTTGAGTATGTCGATATCATTTACAAAACCATAATTGAAAGCGATTTGTACAAAGACTATATGGCGAATGGTGTATCTAATTTTAAGGAAGAGAAGGATTTTATAATTGATGTATATACCGCGTTTATTGCACCTAATGATAAATTGTTTGATTATTTTGAAGACAAACAAATAACCTGGGTCGATGACTTACCGGTGATTAACACAGCCATTGTTAAGAAGCTGAATAAATTAAAACCTTCTAAAACTGAGCATTTTTTGATGCCAACACTTTATAAAGACGAAGAGGATAAAATTTTTGCTAAGGATTTACTTTTAAAAACATTGCTTAATACATCTAAATTTTCGAAGGAAATAGATGCAAAAACCACCAATTGGGATAGTGATAGATTAGCAAGTCTGGATAAAGTACTACTTAAAATGGCAATTTGCGAATTTCAAAAATTCCCATCTATACCAGTAAAGGTTACCATTAATGAGTACTTAGAAATTGCCAAACAATATTCTACACCTAAGAGCAGCGTATTTATAAATGGTATTTTAGATAAAATAGTAAAGGAGTACAACGCCAATAATATTCATAATAAAATAGGGCGTGGTTTAATGTAAAACTCAATAAATTCAATAGTTTTTTGATTGTTAAGACGGTATTAAAAATTTTAATTCGTTGAAATAATTACTACATTTGGCAGCGTAATAAAAAATATTCATAATTAATTTTAAAAATATAGCGATGAAAAAAGTTATTTTAGGTTTAGGGGCAGTTTGTATGTTAGCCTTTACATCTTGTAAAGATGATGCAGCAAGCAAAGTGAATTCTGAAAATGTTGCAATTGCAGCAGAACGTGATGCTAATGCAGGTGATTTACCAGTAATTAAGTTTGATAAAGAAATTCATGATTTTGGTACTATCGAAAACGGAACTCCAGTAGAAACAGTGTTTAACTACACTAATACAGGTAATTCTATGTTAGTAGTAAGTAATGTAAAAAGTACATGTGGTTGTACAGTTCCATCTAACTATACTAAGCAAGTTGCACCTGGTGAAACAGGTAATTTTACAGTAAAGTTTAATGGTAAAGGCAATGGTAATAAGGTAACTAAAGCTATTACTATGACTACTAATACTGCTAAAGGAAACGAGCAAGTAAAAATCACTGCTTTTGTAGAAAAAGACCCGAATGCACCAGCTAAGGTAAATGCCTCTACTACAGGAAGCTCTAGTATTTTACAAGCACAACCAAAGAAGTCAAGTACTAGACCAGGTCACGAAGGTCATAACCACGATTAATTGAATTTAATGGAAGGAATTAATCCTAATTTTATAATGATTGCGGCTATGTTAGCCGTATTCTATTTCTTTATGATAGCGCCTCAGCGTAAGCGCATAAAGCAAGAAAAAAACTTTTATAATCAACTTAAACGTGGCGACCGTGTTATTACTAAAAGTGGAATGCATGGAAAGGTTGCTGAGTTAAACGATAAGGACAACAGTTGTGTAATCGAAACACTAGCTGGAAAAATAAAGTTCGACCGTTCAGCAATCTCAATGGAGATGAGTAAAAAGCTCAATGCTCCTGCAAAGTCAAAGTAGTTGATATAAAATATAAAAAAAAGGTCGCCATTTGGCGACCTTTTTTTTGCAGTTTATTAAATTAATTAATAGGGGTGTTACTCTCGCAATTAGCAATTTTTATACTTATCATTTAATCCAACACCACTAAGAATCATTGGTGTAATTTTTTCTAGCCTACTGAGCTTTGTAGCTTCCCGTTTAGCAGACTCGATATGCTCACAATACTCACGTTGTTTTCCAGGTGTCAAGGCTTTAAAAGCAGCTGATAAATCTTTATTGGTTTTTAATGTAGATTCAAGCAATTCAGGAATAATAACAGCTTTTGGTTTGCGGTCTACCTTTATCTCCTTGCCAGCACGTTGATTTTCTATGGATTCTTTTACATAAGCCAAAACAACGTCTTTGTTTACATCTTTAATATTGTCAAAACGCATCTGACGTAATCCTTTAGTTTTACCTTCTTGTGCATTAACCAATAGGTTATGTTCGTCTTTTAAGAACACACCATTAAAAAACCAAATACAAAAGTGTTGTTTAAAAGCACCCAGACCTAAAACATTTTTACCAGCCAAATCATATACTGGTGCAGACCATTTAATAGCTTCATTGAGTTCGGTTTTAAGAACGATGCTTCTTAATAGTTCTAATTCTTTTTGCCAATGGCTATTCGTTTCTATGTATTCTTCAACAGAATAAACTTTCTTCATCTCGTATAAATTTAGTTGCCAAGATAATCCAATTTTTCAATTAAATCGTTTCTACGATTTGTATAAAATTACCACAAGTATCATTAAATACAGCATATTTTACAGTCCCAAAGGTTGATGGTTTAATGCTGAACTCTACACCTAGGTTTTTTAGTCGTTCATATTCTGCATCCACACTATCCACATCAAATTGTGTGTAAGGCATGCCGGCCTCTACTAAGGCTTCTTGAAATACTTTACAAGGTTCAAAATGGTTTGGTCCAGGTTCTAATAATAATTCTGGTCCATCTTGGTCATCTTTAGATACCAAGGTTAGCCATCTGTTACCGCCACCCAAAGGCGTGTCTTTCTTTTTAATAAAACCAAGCTTTTTGGTGTAAAATTGAAATGCTTTTTCTTGGTCTCTAACGGGAATGCTAACAAGTGTAATTTTCATTTTTGTATTGTATTGATTTAGTTTTCAAAATTCAACAATCAGAATTTGTAATACTTCTTGAAAGTTGCTCTTTTTGAAATTGACTTGGTGATTTGCCATTTCTGGATTTAAACAACGTACTAAATGAACCCAAACTTTGGAAACCAACTGCGAAACAAGTTTCTGTTACAGAAATTCCATTTTTCAATGAATCTTTTGATTTTTTTAGACGTACGTCGATAAGATATTGTCTTGGTGTTTGCCCATAATATCTCTTGAATAACCGCAGTAAATGGAATTTTGAAACAAATCGTTTTTGCGATATAAAATCAAGGTTTAAATCTGACTCATAGTTGTTATCAATATAGTTTTTTATACCAATAACAGTCTCTAATTGCTCTTGGTTAGGAAAAAGAGTGTCTTTTATGGCATCTATCTTTTTTTGATAATAGGACATTAGCTAATGGCTTATGTTCTTAAAATTAGTAAAAAAGACTTATTTAAAGGGTGTAGCTTCTATTCAATTTTAAATTCCTCCAATGCAGGTAAGGCCTTATTACTAAAGTCAAATAAAGCTTGATTCTCCCATGGTGAGGCATTTGTTGCTTGATTTCCATTCCAGGCAATTAACTCAGCACCCCAATAACAAAAGCCGATACCTTTCTCTAATTCTTGAGTAATTGTTTTTATAGCCCTAACAAATTTACTTTGCCCTAGTTCTGTTGCTGGATATTCAGGTAAAATGAGTTGTTCTTCTAAGCCTACAATGTTATTTGTCCAATCATTCCACTCGAGTGTAAAAGGATAGGCGGTTTCAGCAATGATAATCTGCTTATCGTTAGCTTCGCTTAAGCTCTGCATAGCGTTTTTAAGATTATTTAAAGACATACCATGCCAAATTGGGTAATAGGATACGCCAATAATATCATAGTCAATTGTGCTCACTTGATTAAAAAACCAATCAGAATTTTGAATTCCCGCAAAATGTAGAATGATTTTACAATCTTCTGAATTATCTCTTACAGCATTGCTAGCTTCTTGAAGCAGATTTAAAAAGTTTTGGTAATTAGTGGTAATGTTACCATAAGGATGAAGCATTCCTGAGTTTATTTCATTACCAATTTGTATATAGTCTGGTTCAATTTCATTTATTACTTGAGCTGTATAATTATAAACGGTTTCTTTTAAAGATTCAAAATCCAAACCTTGCCATTGAAGCGGAGTTTCTTGTTGACCAGGATCAGCCCAAGTGTCAGAATAATGTAACGTAAGCCATACTTTAAATCCTCTATTTCTTAGGGTTTGAGAAAACGCTTTTACCTCGTTAAATCCTGAATGTTCGTCTACTGGATTAACCCACAATCTTAGCCTAACTGTGTTGACACCATTTTCTTTTAGTATCGTTAAAAACTCTTTTTCGTTGCCTTCTAAATCAAAAAAAGTAGGACTTGTATTTGATATCTCTGGGAACCTTGAAAGGTCAACTGCAGATAAAAATTCACCATTTCCCGTTTGAGGACTAACATTATTTATTTGCTCATTCTCACAAGACACTAGAATTAAAAAGCATATCAATATTTTAGTAATGCGACTCATTTATTAATACTAAGTTACTTTATTTTTTAGCAACTAATTCTGCTATTTTGCAAATCACTTCAGTGGCTTTTATCATACTTTCTACAGGTACATACTCGTAACGTCCATGGAAGTTATGCCCACCAGCAAAAATATTAGGGCAAGGTAATCCCATATAACTCAACTGTGAACCATCTGTGCCACCGCGTATAGGCTTTATTAATGGGGTAATACCAAGGGATTTCATAGCTTCTTCAGCAATATCCACAATATGTTTTACAGGCTCAACCTTTTCTTTCATATTGAAGTACTGATCTTTAATCTCGATTTCAAAAATAGGTTTGCCATATTTTTCATTTAAATCATCTACAACTTTTTGCATCAATGCCTTACGAGCTTCAAACTTCTGTTTATCGTGATCTCTAATGATGTACTGCAGCTTTGTTTCTTCTACTTTACCTTCAGTGCTGTATAAATGAAAGAAACCTTCGTAACCTTCGGTTTGTTCAGGTGTTTCATTACTTGGCAATGAATTAATAAATTCTGAAGCATAATACATGCTATTTACCATCTTACCTTTAGCATAACCAGGATGTACAATCTTACCTTTTACGGTTACCACAGCGCCAGCTGCATTAAAATTCTCGTATTCTAATTCTCCAATTTGGCTACCATCCATAGTGTATGCCCAATCAGCATCAAATTTTTCAACATCAAACTTGTGTGCGCCACGACCAATTTCTTCGTCAGGTGTAAACCCAACTTTTATAGTGCCGTGTTTAATCTCAGGGTTATTAATCAAGTATTTCATCGCCTCCATAATCTCTGTAATACCTGCTTTATCATCAGCACCTAATAGTGTTGTGCCATCTGTTGTGATGAGGGTTTGGCCTTTATATAGTAGAAGATCTTCAAAATAATCAGGAGATAAAACAATATTCTCTTCAGCGCTTAACACCAAATCTTGGCCTTGGTAATTTTCGATAATTTGGGGTTTTATATTAGCGCCTGTATAATCTGGAGTTGTATCGAAATGCGAAATAAAACCAATTACTGGGACATCGTGATCTACATTGCTTGGCAACGCAGCCATTACGTAAGCATTCTCATCAATAGACACATCGCTCATCCCCATTGCTTTGAGTTCTTCTACTAATTTATTAGCTAAATCCCATTGTTTAGCAGTACTTGGTGTAGTATCAGAGTTTGGGTCAGATTCAGTATCTATGGTTACGTAGCTTATAAAACGGTCTATAAGTAATTGTTTATCTATCATATTTTGCAATGCTTTGCATCAAAAATAATACTATTGAAATGAAAATTAAGAAGAAATCAATTACTTTTCAATTTATTGCTTTGTATTGAAATAAGCTTTACTTTTAATGACATACTATCAACCCAACTAATTAAAAAAAGAGCAAAATAGCTTCATAATTTCTTCATTATTGCCTCTTAATGTTTGATTTTTTGGTTTAAAAAGTAGTAATCTTAAAACTAACTAAATGACTGAAGAAGAAATTTATTCAAAATTAAAATCAAGATTTACTAGTGAAATTACTGTTAGCGATAATTTATGGTCAGACATTAAATCAATAATAGAGATTAAGACCATTAAAAAGAACGAAATTCTTATCCCTTACGATAGCCTTGATCCTAACGTATATCCTATTATTAAAGGAAGTTTTATGTGCTCTTTAGTTACAGAAGAAGGTAATAAAAAAGCCGTTTGGTTTTTCTTCGATGATGAGTTCGATGTAGCTTGCGCTCATGATAGTTTCTTTTTAAATAAGCGTACAAAATACGAAATCGTTGCCCTTGAAGAGAGTATTGTTGCCAGAACTGGCAAAGCTGATTTTGAAAATTTGTTAGATAAGCATCAAGAATTCAATACCTTTTTTATAAAGGATATTCTCAATAAGTTTATTAAACTTAATGAGGTTAGAAGCCATTCTTTAGTTTATAATTCAGAAGATTATATAAGATATCTTAAGAAAGAATACCCCATAATATTTTCAAGAATACCAGCTAAACATATAGCACATTTCTTAGGTGTAACACCAGAATGGTATAGCAAACTTTTAAAGAAAGATCGCGTCTTGAATTAATTCAAGAAAAATTTTGTGTCATAAATGTAATTTTGATGCAACATGTTTTTAACAAACTTTAAAAAGTCGATCTCATAATAAATTTTTTAAGCTCTTTTAGAGAATTAAAAAAACCCTAATATAATTATGAAAAAACAACTAACCGCTGTTCTTTTTACTATTTGCAGTACTGTCATTTTAGCACAAAAAAATAGTTATAATATTGGTGTATTAACAGATAATAATACCGAGGAGCTTCAACCCATAGTACTACAATTGCAAACTCAAATTAGAGCGGTAGTTGGAGAAGATGCCATTATTAATTTTCCTAAAGAGAATTTTTTGGTTAATGGTTACGACCTAAAAAAAGCGGAGCAAAACTACCAGACACTTTTAAACAGCAATACAGATATTATTCTAGCTTTTGGAGTGGTAAATAATATTGTTGTAAGCAAGCAAAGGGTTCATCAAAAACCTACAATTTTATTTGGTGCAGTTAATAAAGATATGGTAAATGTAGACTTAACTAAAACCACTTCTGGGATAGATAATTTTACATATTTAATAGATTCTCAGTCATTTAAAGATGATTTAACCAAGTTCAAAGAACTTACAGGTTTTAAAAATGTTGGGATTATAATAGAATCACAACTAATTGACATTCTTCCTATAAAAGAAACTTTTGATAGAGAACTTCAAGAGTTGGAGGCGAGCTATAAATTAATTCCTTATGAAACTATTTCAGACATAACATCTAATATAGAAGGTGTAGATGCAGTTTATTTAGCTGGCGGATTTTTTCTAAGCTCAGACGAAATTAAAACACTCGCAAATACACTTATCCAAAAAAAGATTCCTTCATTTACTAATACACGTATTGAAGACGTAGAAAGGGGTTTGATGGCTACCAATCAATCCAATGGTAATTTTGATCAATTTTTTCGCAGAATCGCACTTTGTGTAGAGGCTTATGTTAATGGTAAAAACTTATCAGAATTACCGACATATATAGAATATACACCTCGTTTAACCATTAATTTTAATACTGCTGAGGCTACCAATGTACCAATTAAGTATAGCCTAATTACCAATACAGATTTTGTTGGTGAAATGAAAAATGCGTTGTCCGAGAAACAGTTTAATCTTTTAGAGGTAATAAATCAAGTTCTCGATAAAAACCTTGTATTGCAATCTTCTCAAAAGGATGTTGACTTAACAACTCAAGATGTTAAAGCTTCAAAAAGTAATTATATACCGAGTATTACTGCTTCTGCTAACGGTACTTATAACGATCCAGACTTGGCTGAAATAAGCAATGGACAAAACCCTGAATTTCAAACTGCGGGAAACATCACTTTAGAACAAACCGTTTTTTCTGAAGCTGCAAATGCTAATATTTCCATTCAAAAAAGTTTACAAAAAGCGCAACAAGAAAACTTTAACACAGACCAATTAGACCTAATTTTCGATGCAACTAATGTCTATTTTAATGTACTCGTTTTAAAAACCAATGCTCAGATTCAGTTACGTAATTTAGACCTAACAAAACGGAACCTCGAGATAGCTACACAGAACTTTGAAGCTGGTGAATCTGGAAAGTCAGATATGTTGCGTTTCCGAAGCCAGCTAGCACAAAACACTCAGGCTATGGTGCAAGCCATTAATCAATTAGAGCAAAGTTTTATCTCATTAAACCAAATACTTAATAATCCTGTAAATACAGAAATTGATATTGAAGATGCTGAACTAGGTGTAGGTGTTTTCAATGAGTACAATTACAACCAACTTAGAGATTTGGTAGATAACCCAGTTTCTAGAGAACCTTTTATAGATTTTTTAATTCAAGAAGCAAAGAATAATGCACCAGAACTTAAGTCTTTGGGTTATAATTTAGATGCTACAAATCGTAACATTAAACTAAATAGTGGAGGACGTTTTCTACCTACAGTAGCCTTGCAGGGTCAATACAATCAAGTCTTTGATAGAAGCGGTAAAGGAAGTACTGCGCCACAAGGTTTTGGTTTAGTAGACAATAACTATAGCGTGGCTTTAAATGTATCTATACCAATTCTTAATCAGAATCTTACTAATATTAATCGCCAAACGGCTATTATTCAAAAAGACCAGTTGAATATTAACAAAGAGAATACAGAATTAGCAATATCTGCCAATGTCAGAAATGCTGTTTTAAACCTGATAAATGAAATTTCTAATATTGAATTATCTAAAGTTTCTGAAGAAACTGCCAGGGAAGCTTTAGAGTTAACTCAAACCTCATATTCTAGTGGAGCTGTTAACATTATTCAATTGATTGATGCTCAAAATAATTATTTAAATGCACAACTAGACAGAGCAAATGCTATATATAATTATTTAATAAATGCCTTACAATTAGAACGCTTCTTAGGGTATTACTTTTTACTTAATACTAAAGAAAGTAACGATGCATTTACAAGACGTTTTTTAGAATTTTCGAATAATAGAAATTAACATAAAATAAAGCTTAATTACTGTTTTTGTAATTAAAGCCCAACTAAATTACAACCAAAATGAAACAAGGACTTAAAATTTTCAGTTTAGTTTTAACGACTTTATTACTTATTGCATGTAAAGAAGAGGAAAAGGTCATAGAAAAACTCATAAGACCCGTTAAATTCCAAGAGATTGGTTATTTAGGTGGTGAAAAGATTAGAAGTTTTAGCGGAACTGCACAAACCGATAAAATCATCAATTTAAGTTTTAGGAATACAGGTATCATAACGCAATTTGATATAAAACTTGGTCAGCTTGTTAAAAAAGGACAATTGTTGGCACGCCTGGATAATGTGCAATCACGATTATCCTATGAGCAAGCCGTTACTCAACTTAACAGCGCTGAGTCTCAAATGAATACCGCGAAGTTGAGTTTAAATCGTACACGATCATTATTTGAAAAAGGAAGTGCTTCGTTAAGTGATTTTGAATCGGCAAAAAATGCCTATAAAACTGCTCAGGAAAGTTTTCAATCAGCTAAGCGAGGTGTGGGAATTCAGCAAGATCAAATAAACTATGGTTATATCTATGCACCAGAAGATGGTGTCATTGCTTCTGTAACTGCAGAAATAGATGAGACTGTAAGTCCAGGACAATCAGTAGCAACTCTTAATGCAGGTACAGATATGGAAATAACTTTAGGTATACCAGAGAGTGTTATTAATGGCGTAAAACAAAACATGAATGTAGATGTAGATTTTGCATCGCTACCAGGTAAACAATTTAAGGCTAAAGTTACAGAAGTTGCACCAGCGGTTGATGCCAACTCTGCTACGTATCCTGTTAGAGTAAAAGTTACCAATCCTAGTGAAGAGATAAAAAGTGGCATGGCTGCTAATGTAACTTTCGATTTTGGAGACAGAAAAAACAGTAATACCATTTTAGTAATACCAGCTAATGCTGTAGGAGAAGATAGCAATGGGCGATTTGTTTTTTTAATAGAAAATGAGGGGAATAAATCTAGAGTGAAAAAGCATAAAATTACGCTTGGAAATTTAACGGCTGAAGGGTTTGAGATTAAGTCAGGATTATCTGCAGGCCAAAAAATAGCTACAGCTGGCTTACAGACGTTGCTTGATGGTCAAGAGGTTAAACTTCAATAATAAATACTAACCAACCTATGAATTTAGCAAAATTCTCAATCGACAAAAACCGGATTACTTTTATGGTTTTGGGTACTATTATTCTTCTTGGAATTAATATGTATTTTAAGTTGTCTCAAGATAGCATGCCGCCATATACAGTTCGTGTTGCCACAGTGGTATCTCAATTCCCTGGTGCAAGCCCAGAACGTGTAGAACTCTTGGTAACAGATAAAGTTGAAAAGGTAGCACAAGAGCTTCCAGAATTAGATGAAGTAACAAGTACCTCTCGAACAGGATTGTCTGTAGTGAAAGTGACTCTTAAAGATGAAGTTGCACCAGAAAAAATGCAATCGGTTTGGGATAGGCTTAGAAGAAAACTTAATGCTATACAAGGTCTTCCAGACGGCGTAAGACCAAATTTAGATGATGATGGCATTGGGGATGTTTATGGTATAGTGGTAGGTTTAACGTCAGATGGTTATAGCTATGCTGAAATGAAAGATTATGCCGATGACATTAAAGATGATTTAATAAAACTACAAGATGCCGCTAAAGTAGAATTAGGAGGTGTGCAAGAAGAGCGTGTGTTTGTTGAATTTGATAATACAAGATTAAAGGAATACGGCCTTTCGGCATCAAGATTACAACAAACTATTGCCTCAACCAATATTTTAAATTCTGGAGGTCAAGTAAATGTTGGAGATGAGCGTATCATTTTAGAACCTACCGGAAACTTCAATTCAGTTGAAGATATTCGTAATATGCTTATCGCAGTTGGTAATGGTTCTCAATCAGTAAAATTAGGAGATATTACAACAATAACTCAAGGTTATATAGATCCACCATCTCAAATTGTAAGTGTGGATGGCAAAGAAGCTATTTCCCTTCATGTTAATTTAAAAGAAAACAAAAATGTTGTATATCTAGGTGTTGCAGTTGATGAGGTTGTGGCACAATGGCAATCTAAATTACCTATTGGATTAGAACTTACTAGGGTTTCCTCTCTAGATGATTATATCGATTTTAAAGTTAGCGATTTCATGGTAAACCTAATACAATCTATTACTATTGTATTAATAGTTATGCTCATCTTTTTAGGGATGCGCACAGGATTCGTTATTGCTAGTTTAATACCAATTGTAACCATTATGACTCTTATGATCATGGGTATTATAAATATTGGATTAAACCAAGTAACATTGGCAGCATTAATAATGGCTTTGGGAATGTTAGTAGATAATGCTATTGTGGTTGCTGAAACTATAATGGTTAAATTAGAACAAGGCGAAGAAAAGTATAAGGCTGCCATCGAAGCCTTTTCCGAGCTATGGATGCCACTTTTAATTTCAACTCTAACAACTTCTGCAGCTTTCTTAGCATTCTATTTGTCACCAACTACAATGGGAGATATCGTTGGGCCAATATTTGTGGTTATATCTATTGCACTGTTATCATCTTGGTTAATTGCATTAACTGTAATTATCATGTTTTGCTATATGTTCTTAAAAGTGGAACCTAAAGGGCAGAAAAAACCGGGGATAGTTGATAGAATTATTGCTTCAGCCAAGCGGTATTACAAGGATTTAATTTTAGTGGCTTTGCGCCATAAATACAAAATAATTATTGGAATCTTTGTGGCATTCTTTATTTCACTTTTTGGCTTTGGTTCAATTCCATTTATCTTTTTTCCAGATAGTGACCGTAATATGATTACTATTGACATTAACCTTCCTGAAGGAAATAAAATAGAACGTACTACTGAAGTTGTTAGGAAGATTGAAAGCTATATGCAAGACTCATTAAGAGTTAATGATAAACGTGAAAAAGGCATTCTTAATTGGTCGTCTTATATTGGTGAAGGCCCTGAGTCTTATGATTTAGGTTACTCGCCGGACGAAGCCAACTCAAATTACGCTCATATACTAGTTAATACATCTTCATTTAATGAAAATGCAGATATGGTTGAACGCTTAGACGCATATACTTTCCAAAATTTTCCAAATGCCGATATTAAAGTGGGTTTTCTTGCTGCTGGTGGCGGCGGAACGCCAATTGAGATTAAAGTCTCAGGTCCAAATCCAGATGTACTTTCTAGCCTAGCCGAACAAGTGAAATTAAAATTATCCCAAGATGCAACTACTAAGAATGTAAAAGATGATTGGGGACCAAAAAGTAAGAAGTTTATTATTGAGATTGACCAAAACAGATCGCAAAGTGCAGGCATAACAAGTTCGGATATAGCTACCTCATTGCAAACGGTATTAGACGGATTTCAAACAGGTGAGTATCGTGAAAATGATAAGTCTATTCCTATATTAATGCGAAGTGGCGAAAGTCAACAACAATCTTTGGCTTCTTTAGAAACTTTGAATATTTACTCTCAAAATAGCGGTAAAAGTGTTCCCTTACTTCAGGTGGCTAATATTGTACCTCAATGGCAATATGCAAAGATTAAGCGGTTAGATTTAGATCGTACAATTAATGTAAGTAGTGAGTTACGTGAAGAAGGAAATGCTGCTGCAACAATGGCAATTATGACGCCATGGTTAGAAGAACAAGCTGCCGATGTTTGGCCAGATCAATACACATATTCTTTAGGAGGTGATGCTCAACAAACTGCTGATAACATGGGCCCAATTATTGGTTATTTGCCAATTTCAGGTTTTATTATTGTACTTCTACTTATTATTCAGTTTAATTCATTTCGAAAGATGACAATGGTTGTATTAACTATTCCGCTTGGAATTATTGGAGTAGTTATTGGGTTGCTTACATTTCAAGAGCCATTTGGATTTATGCCGTTTTTGGGAGTGATTTCATTAGCAGGTATTGTAATAAATAATGCCATTGTACTTATTGATCGTATGGAAGTAGAGCTCACTGCAGGACGAACCGATCAAGATGCAGTTATTGCTGCTTGTTTGCAACGTTTTAGGCCTATTTTATTATCTACATTTACTACAGTACTTGGTTTAGTACCTTTATATATTTCTGGTGGTGAAATGTGGGAAGGTATGGCAGTTAGTATTATGATTGGATTATTGTTTGGTACTATAATAACCTTACTTTTTATTCCATCTTTGTACAGTGCTTTATATAAAGTAAGTTATAAAGGTTATGAATTTAATGAACAATTATTGGATGATTAACCGATTATATAGTCTACGATTTGAGATTTTTTTAATTACACAATTAACAATTCTATTTGGGTCATTATTTTTTCCGATAGAATTTTACGAATTCGTTCTATTACCGCTTTTTTATCTAGTTAGTATTGCGGCTGGAATATTAATGATTTCTAAGAATAAAAAATTAACGTGGTTTTTTATAGTATTGTTTGTAATCTCTGCATTTGCGTTTGGTTTTGAGATGATATCTAGACGACAGAATACAGAGAACATACTTATAAGACTTTCAATTTATTTCATCTTTTATATAACAGTAGCTTGGAATATAATTAAACAGGTATGGCAGGCAGAGCGGGTTACAAAAAATGTAATTATGGGTTTAATGAGTGGCTATATATCATTAGGATTCTTAGCATTCTTTTTATTTATGTCTATCGAATTGACTAATCCAGGCGCTTTTGTTGGTGCTTTAATGGAAACCAATGATATTACTTTAAAATCTGATGGCATATTATATTATGCCTATATAACTTTGCTAACAATAGGTTATGGCGAAATTGTACCTACAATTCCAGTAGCCCAAAAAGCAGCTATATTAGTAGGTCTTATGGGGCAATTTTATTTAGTAATTATAACGGCTGTTGTCGTTGAAAAATACATTAAACATTCTTCTTAAAAAAAACTATAATCTTAGGCATTTTATACGGGTAAATAAATATTAGGATTCTTATTTTTGCATAGCAATTAGGAAGACATGTACAAAATACTAATCCGACCATTTTTATTCTTACTAGATCCAGAAAAAGTACATCATCTTACGTTTTCATTAATTCGTTTTTTTACTAAAATTCCCGGATTCAAAGGTATGTTCAGAAGCCGTTATGTTGTAGAACATAAATCCTTAGAAAGAGAACTTTTTGGTTTAACTTTTAAAAATCCAGTAGGATTGGCAGCGGGTTTTGATAAAGATGCTAAGCTTTATAATGAACTATCAAACTTTGGTTTTGGTTTTATAGAAATCGGCACATTAACACCCAAGCCTCAATCCGGAAACCCTAAAAAACGACTCTTTCGTCTTAAAGAAGATAATGCAGTAATCAACAGAATGGGCTTTAATAATGGTGGCGTATTTAAGGCAGTGGATCGATTAAAACAAAACTCAGGCGTTTTAATAGGTGGAAATATTGGTAAAAATAAAGTGACTCCAAATGATTCTGCTGTAGAAGATTATAAGCTTTGTTTTGATGCTTTATATGACTATGTAGATTATTTTGTGGTCAACGTAAGTTCTCCAAACACTCCAAACTTAAGAGCGTTACAAGACAAAGAGCCACTAACGCATTTACTTAGAGAATTACAGGCTCTTAATTTTAAACGCCCGAAAACAAAACCAATCTTATTAAAAATTGCTCCCGATTTAACCGAAGGGCAATTACTGGATATTATTGCTATTGTTTCTGAAACTAAAATTGATGGTGTAATCGCTACAAATACAACCATTTCAAGAGAAGGATTGCAAAGCAAAAATAGGGATGAAGTAGGAGGCCTAAGTGGTAAACCATTGACTAAAAAGTCTACTGAAGTTATTAGGTTTTTGGTAGAAAAAAGTAACAAAGCGTTTCCAATAATTGGAGTAGGAGGCATACATTCGGCTAAAGATGCTATAGAAAAACTAGAAGCAGGAGCAGACTTAGTACAGTTGTATACAGGATTTATCTACGAAGGTCCGAGACTCGTAAAATCTATTAATAAGGCGCTTTTAAATACTACTGCTAGTTAATAATTAGCTTTCTACTTTCTACACCAGAATCTGACTTAATATTCACAAGGTAAATGCCAGACTTTAGATGTAAATCAAGGTCTACACTATCTAAGTTTTCAATGGATTGCGTATGTACACGCTTTCCTAAGATGTCGTAAATATCTAATGAATTTGCAATTCTATTTAAATTAGAAATTGTTGTTAAACCATTAGTAGGATTAGGACTAATTGTAACCGATTTGAGATTTTCAAAATCTTCAACATCTAGTTGGGATAGTAATGTAAATGTAATATCACCTACCTTTTCATCACCTTGAGAATACACGCCATTAAACAAAAACATATTTCTTACTGATATCGCTACATGAGGGCTTGTCGCTGCGTTACTCAAACTATATGCCATACCATCTTCGGTACCAGCATCGTACACAAATACAGGTACACTATGAGTAGTTTTCCATGAGCCATCAGGATTTTTTAAAGAATATCCACTAACTCCCGAAAACCAATCAGGACTTGGTGCTACCATAGTTGCAAGTGTTATTAAAGGAAAATCTTCATGCACATTCACTGTCATTAAAGTCGATGAACTAATAGCGGCAAAAGGAGAAAACCCTTGTTGTAACCACTGGTCTGCTGTTGGGCTTCCAACTAAAGGATTGATAGCCTCATTGACTTCATTAAAGAAATCTGTATTTTGACCTAACTCAGCAACATCTTCAATTCCAGGAGACGCAAAACCACCAATTTCCCAAAATGTGATTTGGTCATTATGCGTAGCACCAACAAAATCAGACCAATGTGCACTTCCAGGTAATGTGCCATGGTGACCAGCATTCCATACACTTTGGAATGTGATTTCGTAATTTACAGAGGTTTGAGTAATTACAATACTAGGTAAAAAAAGTAGGAGTAAAAGTTTTTTCATTGACTGATAGGTTTGATTTATAATTGATAGACGTAATGATTTGTTATTACTTACACAAAATTTATAGATTTGATAAATTTTTATTTTGAACTACGAAACGCTTCTACTATTTGCTTCTGCTACTGCGGCTTTGGCCATTTCTCCAGGCCCGGATAATATTTTTGTATTGGTTCAGAGTTTAACCAATAGTAAGTGGCATGCGCTTTCTACAGTGGCAGGCTTAATGACAGGATGTATTATTCATACATCTTTATTAGCATTTGGTGTTTCAGCATTGATTAGAGATAACGACACCATATTTTTAATTATCAAAATACTTGGTGCCATATATTTGTTGTATTTGGCTTATAGAGTATTTAAATCTGATGGAAAAATAAGTATCGACGAAAGTGACTCTCCAAAAAAAACCAAGCTTCAACTATTTGTTCAAGGGTTTTTCATGAATGTCCTCAATCCGAAGGTTACGATTTTCTTTTTAGCATTTTTTCCCGCATTTTTATTCAGTGATGATATGAGTAAGGTCTTACAATTTTATATACTTGGAGGTCTTTTTATTTTAGTATCAGCAACTGTATTTTCTTCTATTGCCCTTTTAGCAGGAATAGTGAGGTCTTTTATTCTTAATAATAAGAATTCTGGTCTGGTTTTAAAGTGGTTACAGATTGTAGTTTTTATAGGGATAGCGGTATTTATATTACTGTAATTTATGAGCTAGGAATTCGTCCTATTAATTATATCTTTACGCTAATGAAACGAGTATTAATAAATTTTAAAAATATAATCACAACCGTGAATGTTTGAAATTTTTAATAAGAGAACGAATGTAATGAGTGATTACACACGTTCTTAATTTTATAATTAACTAATAGTCATGTAATTATTAAAATTTAAACGTGTGAAAAACCCAGTAAAAGTTATTGAATGTCCTCGAGATGCCATGCAAGGTATCAAAGATTTTATTCCTACTGAGAAAAAGGTACAGTACATTCAGTCATTATTACGTGTGGGTTTTGATACCATTGATTTTGGGAGTTTTGTGTCGCCAAAAGCCATACCTCAAATGGTAGATACAGCACAAGTTCTATCACAATTAGACTTGAGCGAAACAAAAAGTAAGTTGCTAGCAATTATAGCGAATACTCGTGGAGCAGATGACGCTTCAAAACACCCTCAAATTGATTATTTGGGGTTTCCATTTTCAATTTCCGAGAATTTCCAGATGCGTAATACGCATAAGACTATAGCACAATCGGTTATCACATTAAACGAAATTTTAGAGATAGCAAATAAGACTAACAAAGAAGTTGTAGTGTATATCTCAATGGGCTTTGGAAATCCTTATGGAGACCCATGGAATGTTGATATAGTAGGCGAGTGGACTGAAAAACTAGCAAAAATGGGAGTAAAGATTCTATCTTTGAGTGATACCATAGGAAGCTCTAACCCAGAAAATATTACTTATCTATTCTCTAATCTTATTCCAAAATATCCTGAAATAGAATTTGGTGCGCATTTACATACAACACCAACCACATGGCACGAAAAAGTTGATGCAGCTTACAAAGCAGGATGCCGTCGTTTTGATGGTGCAATTCAGGGATTTGGTGGTTGCCCAATGGCTAAAGACGAACTCACTGGAAATATGCCTACAGAACGTGTGTTATCTTACCTTACTCAGCACAAAGCACACGACTTAAATGCCATAGCTTTTGAAAGTGCTTATAACGAAGCCAGTAAAATCTTCAATTTTTATCACTAGTATTCTAGTGCAAAACTCAAATACTTAAATACAATAATGTTACTAGTATTGAGGCAATAATTAAGCTAACGAAAAGTATTAAAATACGCTTTGCTATTAATTTTAGTTTTAGCATATGAAAAATATTAAGGCTTTAGAAAAAATAAACTCTCTCTAAAGCCCTTTTTTATTAAACTCCAATTAACTTATTCGAATGTAGTTACACCATCATTTGGTTGATATACATAGTTAAATGTGTAATATCTAGGTACGTCAGTAAAGCTGTTAATTGGATTTGGGTTGTTTTGGTAATAGCTTAAAATCTGAACTTTTGCAAATTTCCCATCGCGAGTTCTAAACACTAGCGTGCGACCTGCAAGAGGTCTAATAATATTATCTACAGTTGGTATTGGTGGATTATTATTAAACCCACTATAATTATACCATCCCATATCACTTTGACGAATAATAGCATAGCTAGCTTGAGAATCTTGTACAAAGCTTGATGTGTTTACTTCATTTACATCTTGGAAAGGCTCATCAATGAAGTATGCTGCAGCATTTCCATTACGGTCTGGCTCGTCATTAGCACCAGAAGAAACACCGCCATTTACAATAATAGCTGTACTTCTAAAAGCAATATCCCATTCAGTATCACTTGTAGTTACAGCACCAGTTGCGAAATCAAACTTTGTAAAATCACCTTCATCTGGAGCAGGTGGACCTGGAGGTCCTGGAGGATTTGTAATTGGAGCAAAAAGGTTGGTAACTTGATCAGCTTCAATTGGTACTAAATTTGGCCCATCATCGTCATCACTACATGACAAGAAGGAAAATAGCACTAGAGCTATAATTGAAAAAAATTTAAACTTCTTCATTTGTTATTTATTTAAAAATTGATATTTAGTGTTCCATATAATATTCGACCAGGAATATTAGGTGTCTGATTATCTGTTAAATCAAATATGTTATCCACACCAATTCCTAATCTGTAATTTTTGAAAAAAGCTTTATTTATAGCTAAGTCAACAATTGTTTGAGGGTCAATTAGGACTAAATCAAAACGATCTATAAGTCCATTGCCATTTGTATCACCTAAACCAAATTGACTTCTGTAAGTTGCTCTTATATTAGCGTCTAAGTCAATCTCTGGAGCCGTATAAAAGAGTTTTAAATTGGCATTATGACGTGATGTATTTTGCAAACCAATGTAATCACTTCTACCTATTCTAAAATCTACTTGAGTATTAGGATCTCTAACGAAAACCAAACCATTATCAAGTCTCTCAAGGTCTTCTTTATCATATGCATATAGTAGTTGATAACCACCACTAAGCCTGAAATTATTGTTTATTTTCCATTCCGCATTTACTTCTATACCTTGTGTATAAACTTCATCCCTGTTTTCATAAGAGAAAACATTTTGTCCATTATCTCTACCTATAAGTTGAGGTCTGTCGGTAACTGTTCCAAGACCAGCAGATCTAACAACTAAAACCTGTATAAGATTAGTTATGTTGTTCCTAAAACCGTTGACATTAAATTTTAGATTGTTATTTATTTTAAAATCAAATCCTAAGTTGAAGTTAATAGAACTTTCAGCTTTCAAATCACTATTAAAATTTGATGTTATGAGATTAATTTCTTGTTGCTTTTCAGCATTGGAAAATTCTTGACCATTAGGCATGGTTGAAAAGTTGAGTAAATTTTGTTCGAATAATTCTTGAAGTCTTCGAGGTACTTCATTATATCCAAGAACTGTATAACCTCCAGCAGCAGCGTTAGTGAAGTCTAAATAAAGTTGCCTAAAATCTGGAGCTTTATACCCATATCCAACAGAACCTTTTACAGAAATCTTATCACTAATTTTATACTGTATGGCTGCTTTTGGACTAAATTGAGATTCATACACATTATGTGCATCAAAACGAGCTCCAAGAATGATGTTTAATTTATCTGAAATATTACCATCATATTGAGTATAGACATAAGGCGCATTAAACTCAGGAGTTGTAGAAAATAATGAACGTTCTAACCTTTCATTGGTAATACCTACACCAAAAATAAACTCACTATTATCATTAGGTTTGTAAGTTGTGCGCAACTCAGGACGTAAAAAGCGCTGATCAAAGTCATTACGTAATGTTTCGCCTGTAATATCGCTTGTAGAAATATCATCAGTTATGTACTGACTTCCGTAAAGTTCTAAATAGCTTTTCCATTTAGTGTTAAATTCGTGTTCAGTACGTAAATTTATATTCCATTCGTTCAGAGAATTTTCGCCTATAAATTCATCATTTAAAGCAACATTATCTTGAAATTGATAGTAATATCTTCCGGATAAAAGTAATTCTGTTTTGTCAGAAACTTTATAATTAATATTACTATTAAATGTATAACTTGTAAATGGGTCAATTGTATTTTGAGGTGTAGATTCGTCCAAGTCGTATCCGCCACTACTATTTCTATTAAAAAAAGTAGTTATACCAAATTTTTCTTTTTTGAAATTAAGGTTTATGCCAGTATCGTGTGTATTAAAACTTCCACCTCTGTAATTAACATCACCATTAAATCCAGATTTTGGAGTTTCGGTAATAATATTTATTACTCCACCTAAAGCTTCATTACCATAAAGGCTAGAAGATGCACCTTTTATAACTTCAATTTGTTTAATGTTTCCAACGCTAATACGATTAAGGTTTAAGGCTCCAAATGAACGGCCAACCAATGGAACACCATCTATAAGTATAAGTATATATTGAGAGCTTAGCCCTTGCATTTGTATACCTTCTGTACCATCTAATTCCGCAGCTATAATTAGACCAGTTTGTTCCTCTAGAATATCTGATAGTCTTATTGAATTGATATTCTGAAGCTCTTTTTTGGTAATTATTTGAGCAGGAAGAGGAACAGAAGATAACTGCCTTACGGTTCTTGTTGCAGTAATCAAGACTTGATCTAGTTTCTCGGCTTCAGTTGAATCTTTTGGCTTTTCAACTTGAGCAGTAGATAAAATTGAAATTAACAATGAGAAATAAATCGTTAAATAATTTTTATTTAGAATCATTCTTGATTAAATTTGCTGCAAATATATAAGTTATTTTAATTCAATCTAAATAAGATTAAAGAAATCGAATAAATATTTACAACATGAAATCAACACTTTCATTTCTAGTAATTCTGACCTTTGGAACATTTATAACTCATGGACAGAAGAAATTGAAACAAGACCGGGCAGCTATAAAGGAAATGTGCGGTTGCTTCGAAATTAAATTCAACTTTGCTGAAACTTTTAGCTACAATCAAGATTCATTATATAGACCCTCGAAAATCTATCAAACCAAGGGCTTGGAATGGGGACAACTGGTAGTAGATGAAAAAAATAAAGTATCCATACAGCATATTTTACAAGCTGGACCACACATAATAAAGCATTGGCGACAAGATTGGTTATACGAAAACACAGATTTATATACTTACAATGGAGATAACGAATGGTTATTTGAAACCAAAAGTAAATCTGATGTAGATGGTCAATGGACCCAAAAAGTATTTCAGGTAGATGATAGCCCACGTTATGAAGGTTCTGGAACGTGGATACATATAGATGGAAAAAGCTACTGGGAGAATACAACTACTGCACCACTTCCAAGGCGTGAGTACACTAAACGAAGTGATTACAACATAACCTTACGTGGCAACCGTCATGAGATAACGGATTATGGATGGGTTCATGATCAAGATAATAAAAAAGTTGTCCGCGAATCTGGTAAAGAAGATATTGTAATTGCAGATGAAAAAGGGTACAGCACTTACAAAAAAGTTGATGATAGTAAATGCCAAGCTGCACAAGACTGGTGGAAAAAGCATTACGATAAATGGGAAATTGTTCGCACAAAATGGGATGATGTTTATGGTCGCAAACAGACTTTAAGCTTGGAAAGTAAAGTAGATAATAAAGTACTTTATAAATATCTGTTTGACGATGAGATGGTAGATGCTACAGAAATAAATGATGTTATTGAATCTTTTGTAAAGAAATAGATAATTCCTAAAGCTATGAAAATGAAAAGTGTTGTTATACTTTTTTTAAGTACTATAATTTCAATTCCTCTTTTTGCCCAAGAATCAAATATTTTTCATGATAGGAAATTTTGGAAACAAAACCCTTCGGTTGAAACTATAGAGAAACATATCGCTCAAGGTAATGATATTACTTCTCTTAACTCCAACGCATTTGATGCAGTATCATGGGCATTAATAGAAAAAACAGATAATGCCACAATAAAATATCTGCTTGATAAAAAAGATAATGGTGTTAACAAATTAACTCATGATGGTAGAACCTATATTTTCTGGGCAGCTTATAAAGATAATATAGAGATGATGCAATATTTGGTTGATAAGGGTGCCAAAACCGATATTGTTGATAGTCATGGATATTCTGTTTTAAATTTTGCAGCAACTACTGGTCAATTGAATGCAAAATTGTACGATTTTATTTTTAAACATGGAGCCGATATTACTAAAGAGAAAAGCCATAATGGTGCCAATGCCTTATTATTAGTTGCTCCATTCCTAAATAATTTTGAGTTAGTTGATTACTTTATTTCCAAAGGTGCAGACCTTAATACAACTGATAATAACGGCAATGGCATTTTTAATTATGCAGCTAAAGGAGGAAATTTAGATTTCCTACAACAGCTTATCAACAAAGGAATTACTTACAAAAAATCTAATAATGTAGGTGGAAATGCAATAATAATGGCAAGCCAAGGAACTAGAGGTAAGCAAAATACTATTGAAGTTTACAAGTTTTTGGAAAATAAAGGTCTTAAAATCAATGTAGTTGGTGCTGAAGGTAGAAACCCATTACACAATATAGCTTACAGAAGTAAGGACCTAACGTTAATTCAATATTTAATAGATAAAGGTATTGATGTAAATAAGCAAGATGCCGAAGGTTATACACCATTTATAAATGCTTCAAATAGTAACTCTATCGAAGTTGTTAAGACATTGTATAATTATGTTGATGATATTAATAAGAAAGATAACGACGGTCGTTCTGCATTGACAAAAGCCTTGAATAGAAATAAGACTGATGTTGTTAAATTTCTTATTGAAAAAGGTGGAGATATTAACGTTAAAGACAAAGAAGGAAACTCTCTAATGTATTACCTTATTAACGCATTTAGAGCTAATGCTCCAGAAGCATTCGAGGCAAAATTTGAGGTTTTAAAATCAGCAGGTTTAGATTTAACTGAAACACAGGGCAATGGTAAAACCTTATATCACCTAGCAGTGGAAAAAAGTAATCTTGAATTATTAAAGCGAATTGGCAAGTTAGAAATTGATATAAATAAGAAAAATGGAGATGGTTTAACAGCCTTACATCTAGCTGCAATGAAAGCTAAAAATCAAGAAATTTTAATGTATTTAATATCTCAAGGTGCAGATAAGACAGTAAAAACAGAATTTGAAGAATCTGTATACGATTTAGCAATGGAAAATGAAATTCTTCAGAAAAATGAAATTGACATTAGCTTTTTAAAATAATCTCATCAATCGAGAAAAATCATTAAAATGAAAACATCTATTATTAAAATAAAATCTGTAATGCTTCTCTTTTTTGTAACCATGACTTTCTATGGTTTCAAATCATATGATTCAGAAACATCGACTTATAAATGTATGATTCAGTTGACTAATTATACCGGAGAAGGAGCTTACATAGTAATATCATTAATCAATCCAGAAGGAAAATATGAAAAGACCTTATATGTTTTAGGAGATGACGATGAATGGTATTTTGATATAACTGAGTGGTGGAAGTTTCAAGGCAAAGTGAGAGCAGATATAGATGCAATTACTGGTGCTACAATAAGTGGTGGTGAACGCTCTATTACAGCTATACGAATTGATGATGATAAAATAGATAGCGGGTACAAGATACGATTTGAAACAGCTGTAGAAGATCAAGAGTATTATACTAATGATGTAGAATTTGAACTGACTTCAGAATCTGTAAATGGTAAGTTTGAGGGACAAGGTTTTATACGCTACGTCAGAATGTTACCACAATAAAAATAAGCCTTTTCGTTTATGACCATGTCCATCTGGAGATATAGCCATTATATTCTTGCATTATCTTCAGCAGTTTTTATTTTCATAGCTTCTGTAACTGGAATTATATTAGCATTTGAGCCCATTACAAATCAAAGCTACTCTTACGAAATTAGAGAAGCTAGAGATTTACCAATAGAAAAAACGATTACTGTACTCTCAAATAAATATGACGAAGTACTTAGTCTGGAGCAAGACTCAAATAATTTTCTAAAGGCTAGCCTTGTAGATAAAAATGGTAAAAGTGGAACATATTACATCAATCCTATAAATGGTGATATTCTAGGCAAAACAATTCAAAAAAAGCCTATTTATGAGTTTGCTACAAACCTACATCGTTCACTATTTTTAAAATCTACAGGAAGATTTATTATAGGCTTAGTATCATTCTTATTATGTTTAATAGCTATATCTGGTACAGTTTTGATTGCAAAACGTCAAGGTGGATTTAAACGTTGGTTTGCACCAATCATTAAAGAGAATTTCGAGCAAGATTATCATGTAAAATTAGGTAGATATACACTCATACCAATTATTGTTATTACCCTAACAGGTGTGTTTTTATCTATGGAACGATTTTCAATATTACCAGAAGAAAAACTGCAACACATATCTAGTGAAGAAAATTTTGAAACTAAAAGAATTCTACTCCAAGACTTTGAAGTTTTTAATAACAATACAATTTCAGATTTAAAACGCTTAGAGTTTCCTTTTTCAAAGGATGAAGAAGATTATTATGTTTTAAGGTTAAAGAATAAAGAAGTACTTGTTAATCAATACTCAGGACAAGTTATTAGTCATGCTTCTATACCATTAGTTTCCTCACTTTTAGATTGGAGTATTGTGTTACATACAGGAAGAGGAACAGTGATTTGGTCAATTGTACTATTCTTGTCTTGCATTTCGATCTTATTCTTTATGTATTCTGGTTTTACTATGAGTTTAAGGCGTAAACAGGATACAAAAGTTTATAAAAATAAAGTAGATAAAGACGAAGCTGAATATGTAATTCTTGTAGGTTCGGAGACAGGAAATACCTTCACTTTTGCTAAGCAATTTGCAGAAGCCTTAAATGATTTGCGCAAGAGTGTCTTTGTAGATAGCTTGGATAATTATAAAGCATATAAAAAGGCAACAGACCTTATTGTCTTTACATCTACTTATGGTGAAGGTGATGCACCCTCAAATGCTAAGAAATTTGAAAGCAGGCTGGCAAACCTAGAGCAAAATTCAATAATTAATTATTCGGTAGTAGGTTTTGGTTCTCTACTGTATCCAGACTTCTGTAAGTATGCTATTGTGGTAGATGGTTTTTTGCAAAAACATAATAATTTTATACCACTATTACCACTTTTTAAAATTAACAATCAGTCCTTTGAAGCGTTTAAGACTTGGGCATCTAAATGGGCATTATCAAAAAATTTAGACTTAAAAATTAAACGCCCAAAATCAAAAATCAAATCTAAACAACTAAAGCAGTTTAGTGTGGTTAGCAAAACCGACACTAATAACGATGATACATATATAATTCAATTAAAGCCTAATAAAAGACTAAAATTTCAATCAGGAGATTTAATTGCCTTTTATCCTGAAGAAGATAATGTAGAACGATTGTATTCTGTTGGTAAGGTTAATGATTCGATAGTTTTAAGTATCAAACGCCATGAAAAAGGTATATGTTCTAATTATTTAAACACTATGAATGAAAATAATATAGTCAGAGCAAGGCTAAAACGAAATTTAGATTTTCACTTTCCTAATTATACTGATGAAGTTATAATGATTGCAAACGGTACAGGTATTGCACCATTCTTGGGTATGATTAATAATAATACTCAAGGTGTAAAAACACATTTATTTTGGGGTGGACGTACTCAAACATCATTAGAATTATATTCTAGTTTTATTGATACAGCTTTTAATAAAAAAACATTATCAAGTTTTCATGTTGCTTATTCAAAAGAGGAAAATGAAATATATGTGCAGGACTTAATTTTAGAAAATCAAGATCTGTTTTATTCTGCTTTGGATAATGGCAGCGTAATAATGATATGTGGTTCTATCGCAATGCAAAATGGAGTTTTAGAAGTTTTAGATAGTATAACCAAATCAAAACTTAATAAACCTCTGAGCGTTTTTGAAAATAACGAACAAATAAAAATGGATTGCTATTAATTTGAGATATATATGCCTGACGAAATAATAACATTAGCTAGAGTAAAGAGTGGTGAATTAAACTTTTGTACTGGCTGTAAATCGTACCACCTAAGTTTTAATAATCTCTTTTTTTCATTAAATGCAAAAGAGTTTATAAGATTAAAGGAATATATAAATGATATCGAAGTAGACTATTGGGAATACAAATACTCATGTACATCTTTAAAGCGAAAAATTCCTTTGCCATCAGCTCAAGACAATTTAATAATAATGTTTAACAGACAAGAAATAAAAGAATTAATGTTCTTGCTGAATTATACTCAACATAAAAATTCTTTCCCATCATTTTATCTTGAAACAGATGATATTGATTATGAATTTTTAATCAATTAAAATTTATTTAAAATAAGTCTAAATAAATTTTGCATGTTTAGACTTGAAGTGTATTTTTGCGAAAAATTATTTAAAACAATTCTAAATAAAATATTTAACAAAATGAAAAAATTTGCTCTAAGTTTAATTGTAATTGCTGGTCTATTTACCTCTTGCGATAGTGATGATGATGCAGCTGTAAATCAGGTGGTTGCTCCACCAACTTACGAATTCCAAAGAAATGGACAAACGTCAATTAGTTTTAGTGGTCAAACTACTAGAATTAGAATGGCAGAAGAAATTATTGATGCCTTAAAAGATCCAAGTTTTACAGAAGCTCAAATAGATGGTATGTATACAAACACTGGAGATAACTTCTCTGACCCTGCTTTAAATGCTGAAACTAGTAAAGTTGTAAGAACTAAAACTGCTGCTTCTTTTGACTTTTTTGGTGGTTCTGCTAATCTTTCAAATGTAGCCGATTTTGATGGTTGGATTGCTGAGCAAGTAACTGACGTATATCCTGCATGGGCAAATGCTGCAAGTGCTGGTAACCCAGGATTTATTCAAGAAGGTGTGGCACAAGATGGTTCTACACGTTATGTTAATGGTAAAGGTCTAGAACTTAATCAAGCATTTAATAAGAGTTTAATTGGTGCTTTAATGGTAGACCAAATGCTTAACAATTATATCAGTGAAGGTTTCTTATCAAGTACTACTGAGGCACATGATAATGACATACTTGTTGAAGGTAAAAACTATACTGATATGGAGCACGATTGGGATGAAGCATACGGATACTTATTTGGTACGGCTTCTAGTGTTCCTACACCATTAGTAGATATAGGTGAAGGTCTTGGAGGTTCTGATAGCTTCTTAAACAAATACTTAGATAGAGTAAACGACGACCCTGATTTTAATGGTATTGCTCAGGATATTTACGATGCTTTAAAACTAGGTCGTGCAGCAATTGTAGAGAAAAACTACGAAGTGCGTAATGAGCAAGCCGAAATCATAAGAGAAAAAGTATCGCAGGTAATAGGTGTAAGAGCAGTATACTATCTACAATCTGCAAAAAATGCATTCCAAAATGGTGATAATGGTTCAGGTTTTCATGATTTATCTGAAGGCTATGGATTTATTTACAGTTTGCAATTTACACGTGAACCAAATTCTAATAGCGCTTATTTTTCTAAAAATGAGGTAGATACATTCTTAGCAGATTTACTAGAAGGTAATGGTTTCTGGGATATAGCCAATGACACTACTATTTTAGATACAATATCTGATGCTATCGCAACTCGTTTTGGTAGTTTCACAGTGGCACAAGCTGCACCATAAAAAGTATTTATTTAGATTGAATAAATATTATATATTTGCAAAAACTAAGAATACAAATGTCATTTTCGTAAGGTGAATGGCATTTGTTGTATAAAAAAAACTATGATAAAAAGAATAATTTTTGGTTTGGTTTTATGTGTTGTAATTGCAGCATGTAGTTCCTCAGATGATAGTGGAGATAATAATAACAACGGTGACGGTTTTAACCGAACAGAGTTGTTAACTAACGTTGCTGATAATATTGTTATTCCAGCATTTCAAGATTTAGGAGCAAAGTTATCTGCTATGGATGTAGCAAGAGCAAATTTTGTTAACTCGCAAACACAAACTAACCTTGACGCTTTAAGTGCTGCTTGGTTAGAAGCATATAGAGTTTGGCAACATGTAGAGCTGTTTAATATTGGTCTTGCTGAGACTGCTAGCAATCTAGCTAATGATGAAGGTAGGGGATTTGTATGGTACTTTAATATATATCCTGTTTCGGCATCAGAAATAGATGGTTATGCTGCCTCTGGGACTTATGATTTATTAGATTCTTTAAACGATCAAGGTTTTCCTGCATTCGATTATTTGATTCATGGTATTGCAACAGGTGATGCTACAGCTTTAGATAAGTTTACAACCAATACTAATGGAGCAGGTTACATTACTTACATGACAGATGTGATGTCTAGAATGTTATCGCTTAATAACCAAATATTAAATGACTGGCAAAATACCTACCGAGGACAATTTATTGCTACCACAGAAAATTCTCAGTCAGGCTCATTTAATAAAATAGCCAATGACTTCATATTTGCTTATGAACGTGGTTTTAGGGCTCAAAAAATTGGGATTCCTGCTGGTGTTTTCTCTTCAAATCAAATATTCCCTGATAAGGTTGAAGCTTTTTATAAAAGAGACGTGTCTAAAATTTTGGCATTAGAATCCTTAACTGCATTAGAAAACTTTTTTGTAGGTAGAGCGTATAATGGTTCAACTACAGGCTCTTCTTTACGCACATATTTACAGTTCTTGGATTCTGATGATATTGCAACAGCTATTCAGAGTCAATTTTCTGCTGTTAGATCATCAATAAATAGTTTAGGAAATGATTTTTCAAGTGAAATAGAAAATAACAACACTCAAGTTTTAGCGACTTACGAAATCATGCAAGCTATGGTGCCATTAATAAAAGTTGATATGCGCCAAGCTTTAGACTTTGCTATCGATTTTCAAGATAGTGACGGTGATTAATAAAGTAATATTATAAAAATAGAAGGTTGTCTCAGTGACAACCTCTTTTTTTTAAACCAATTAATGTTAACAGAACTAAGGTCATATTTTAAACAGAATACTAACGCTGCACCATTGGCGGTTTTTAGAATTGGTTTTGGTATTATGATGTTAGCAAGCATTATTAGATTTTGGTCTAAAGGCTGGATTGAAACACTTTACCTACAACCAAAATTTCACTTTTCTTATTTTGGTTTTGAATGGATAAAACCAATTGGTGATTACACCTATCTTTTATTTTTTATTTGTGGTTTAGCTGCACTTCTAGTGGCTTTAGGTTTTAAATATCGTTTAGCTATTATTGTATTCTTTTTGAGCTTTACTTATATAGAATTGATGGATAAGACTACCTATCTTAACCATTACTACTTTACAAGTATTCTTAGTTTTTTAATGATTTTTTTACCTGCTAATGCTTACTTCTCTATAGATAACATCATTAGAAAAAAAGAATATACCCAAATACCAAGATGGACTATTGATAGTGTAAAACTATTGCTATCTATAGTCTATGTATATGCCGGTTTGGCGAAGCTAAATAGCGATTGGTTATTTAAAGCCATGCCCTTAAAAATATGGTTGCCATCTAAATACGACATTCCTATTATTGGTGAAACACTAATGCATAAAGACTGGTTTCATTTTGCGATGAGTTGGTCAGGAATGTTGTATGATTTGGCTATTCCCTTTTTGCTCCTTTATAAACGTACCCGAACTTTTGCCTTTGTTTTGGTAGTGATATTTCATGTATTTACCAGAGTTTTATTCCCTATCGGAATGTTTCCGTATATCATGATCATTTCTACTCTAATTTTCTTTGAATCCGGTTTTCATAATAAGGTTATTAAAGGTCTTAAAAAGATTATAAACCTGTTGTCTTTTCGAGTGCAGTCAAAAAGTCTTGTAGAGGTTAAAGTGATTGATATATTTGTAGCGAAACGCCAACGTGTTATACTTTCTATATTGGCAGTATTTTTTAGTGTTCAAATACTTTTGCCTTGGCGATATGCGCTTTACCCAAAAGAATTATTCTGGACAGAAGAAGGTTATCGTTTTAGCTGGCGAGTAATGCTTATGGAGAAAGCTGGGTACACAAATTTTAAGATAGTCAACTCAGAAACAAACACTTTTTTTTATGTGGAGAACAGTGATTTTCTTACACCGTTTCAAGAAAAACAAATGAGTTTTCAACCAGATTTTATAATCGAATACGCTCATTTTTTAGGAGACCATTTTAAAAGCCAAGGCCATGAGAATATACAAGTATTTGTGGATTGCCATGTAGCTCTTAATGGCCGAATGAGCCAAAGATATATTGACCCAAAAGTAGATTTATATCAATTAAAAGAATCGTTTAAACATAAAGATTGGATATTACCATTTAATGATGAGATTAAAGGACTATAGTATAACGTTAGTTATTTATTTAATAAGTGTTTTAGCAATTGCACAGAGTAAAGTTTCTGGTGTAATACAAAATCAAGCAACGCAACAACCTGTTGCAAATGTCGAAGTTTATAATAAGAAAGGTGGACTTTTAGCGAAGACCAATACTGATGGATATTATGAGTTTAATACCAATAAAGATAGAATAACATTAGTGTTCTTCATTTTTGAATATAAGTCAATTGAAGTAACAGTGGATGTAAATGGCGACACAACTTTAAATCAATCAATAGAACCTTATGCGGAAGTTTTAACTGCTGTAGAAATTTCAGCTAAAAGAGCTGAGGAGTTTGAACTTACCAGACTTAGAGATGTTGAAGAAACCGCAATTTATGCTGGTAAAAAAACAGAGGTTATTCTTGTAGACCAATCTATGGCTAATTTGGCTACCAATAATGCAAGACAATTGTATAGCCAAGTTGCTGGTTTAAATATATTTCAGAATGATGATGCAGGATTACAATTAAATATTGGAGGTCGTGGTTTGGACCCAAACCGTACATCTAATTTTAATACCAGACAAAACGGTTACGATATTAGTGCTGATGTTTTGGGCTATCCAGAGAGTTACTACACGCCACCAGCTGAAGCCGTGGACCAAATCCAAGTGGTACGTGGTGCCGCTTCATTGCAATATGGAACACAGTTTGGCGGGCTAATTAACTTTAAATTAAAATCACCAAACCCTAATAAACCCATTGAGTTTATTACAAGAAATACATTAGGTAGTTTTGGCTTGTATACTAATTTTACAAGCTTAAGTGGGACAAAAGATAAGTTTAGTTACTACACCTATTTTAATTATAAAAAAGGTGATGGTTTTAGACCAAACTCTCAGTTCGAATCTAAAAATGCTTATGCTTATTTAGGTTACCAATTGTCTGACAGAACTAAGCTATCTGGCGAACTCACTTATTTGAGATATTTAGTGCAACAACCTGGTGGTCTTAACGATAGTCAGTTTGCACAAGACCCATTTCAAGGAAACCGTACACGTAACTGGTTTCAAATAGATTGGCTATTATACAATTTTAAAGTAGCTCACGAATTTTCAGAGAATACAAACTTTACATTCAACTTCTTTGGTCTTGATGCTGAGCGAAATGCTTTAGGATTTAGGACCAATAGGCAAGAAATACCTGATGATTTTGCCGAAAGAGATTTAATAAAAGGCGAATTCAATAATTTTGGTTTTGAAGCACGCTTATTAACCAAATACAAACTCTTTGGAAAGTCTTCTACCGGATTGATAGGGACAAAGTATTATAATGCAGATAATACATCTATTCAAGGTCCAGGAAGTGATGGCATTGACCCAAATTTTGATTTACAAACAGACTTATTTCCCAATTATCAAAACCAATCTAATTTTAGTAACCCTAATTTAAATATTGCATTTTTTGGAGAAAATATCATTTACTTAAATGATAAGTTATCGATTACGCCTGGTGTACGTTTTGAGTACATTAAAACAGAAAGCGATGGTTCTTCTCAACTAATTAATCTGGATGCAGCTGGTAATGTAATTTTAAACGAAACAGTTTTATCTAGCGATACCAATGAACGTTCGTTTGTGCTGGTTGGTTTAGGTGCAAGTTATAGGCCTAGCCCAAAAGTAGAGCTTTATGCAAATGCTTCTCAAAATTATAGGTCAGTCACTTTTTCTGATATTAATTTAGTAAATCCTAATTTTATTATTTTACCTCTTAATGATGAAAAAGGACAGACCATAGATATAGGTGTGAGAGGGCGAGTATCAAATATTATATCTTTTGATATGAGTGCTTTTGGACTTTTTTATAATGATAGAATAGGTTTAGTACAAACAGTTGTTGGTAATGAAGTTAAATTAGGTAGAGTTAATGTTGGAGACGCGTTTATTTATGGGTTAGAATCATTAATAGATATTAATTTAAATAAATGGTTTATTAAAAATGAAGATATAAAACTCAATTTCTTTGTTAACTCTTCTTTTATACAATCAGAGTATACAAGCTCTAACCCGCTTTTAGTTGATGGCGATATCACTGGTAATAAAGTAGAATATGTACCAGAATTGAACCTAAAAACAGGTATTAGATTTGGCTATAAAGATTTACAAGGTAGCATACAATACACATATTTATCAGAGCAGTTTTCGGATGCAGGCAACTCTAGTACTTTATTAGGAGGAAGTTCCGGAGTTATTGGAGAAATTCCATCTTATGATATTTTAGATGTATCCTTATCATATACTTATAAAAATTTTAAGCTTGAAACAGGAATTAATAATCTTTTAGATAACGCCTATTTTACAAGACGAGCAGAAGCCTATCCTGGTCCTGGAATAATTCCTTCTCCGCCAAGAAATTGGTTTACAACCTTGCAGATAAAGTTTTAATTTCACATTTTTATATCACTGAAAAGATAACATTTTGATAATCTTATTCAGTGAAAGATTCATCAACTTTGAACAAAACTCATAACCATGAAACGTGTTTTTCTACTCTATTTGTTATCATTTTTTTCAATTACAATTCTTGCACAAGAACGTTTGTTAAAGTCAGGCCCAATGCTTGGCTACTCTGGGTTTAGGGAAGTTTTAGTTTGGGTACAGACTACAGAATCTGCTGTGGTGAAAATAGAGTACATACTTGATGGGAAAAGTTTTTTTACAAATTCGGTAACTACAACTTCAGATAATGACTTTATTGCTAAGTTATATCCAAGTGAAGTTGACTATGGCAAAACATATACCTATAAGTTATATATAAATGACGAATATGTTTCCAGAGATTATCCTTTAGAGTTTCAAACGCAAACCTTATGGCAATACAGAACAGATCCGCCAGATTTTAGCTTTGCAATTGGCTCTTGTTTCTATGCAAACGAAACCAAGGACGATAGACCGGGAACATCATATGGTGCCAATTATGAGATATTCACAAATATTCACCAAAAGCAACCAGATTTTATGGTGTGGTTAGGTGATAATGTGTATTTAAGAACACCAGATTTTTTAACAGAACGTGGTATTAGACACCGATACCGACATGTAAGAGCAACGCCAGAATTACAACCTCTATTAGCAAACGTACACCATTACGCAACTTGGGATGATCATGATTACGGTCCAAATGACTCTGATGCAACTTATGCAAATAAGGAGATAGCCGAAAAAGTATTTAACGATTACTGGGGTAACCTTAATACTAATGTGGTGAAAAATGGTGGTATTGCTTCACACTTCTTATGGAACGATGTTGAGTTTTTTATGATGGATAATCGTTATCATCGTGACCCAAACCGTCAATTAACAAAGAATAAGGCCTATTTAGGAGATGAGCAATTAGAGTGGTTAATCAATGCATTAACAGGAAGTAAGGCTACATTTAAAATAGTATGTATTGGTGGGCAAACCATTTCTGATGCTGCAGTGTATGAGAATTATGCAACCTATCCAGAAGAAAGACAACGCTTAATTGAACGGTTGAATGAGGAAAAAATTGAGGGTGTTGTATTTATGAGTGGTGACCGTCATCATACCGAAATTTCAAGATTGGAAAGAGTTGATGCCTATCCTTTAGTAGATATTACGTGCTCACCGTTAACATCAGGGATTCATAGCCCAAGAGATGAAGGCAATACATTACAAGTAAAAGACAAGACATTTTACAAAAGAAACTTTGGGATTGTAAATGTTTCTGGAGAACGTACAAACAGAGAATTAATGCTTACTATTTATGATCAAAATGGCAATAAAGTTTGGGATTATAAGATTAAAGCTAAAGAGTTACGTTACAAGAAATAAAATGTGTAAATTTGCTTGCAATTAAATTTTAATTGCAAAATGACAGCTCATAACAATAAAATATTAGGAGAAGGTCTTACTTACGACGACGTCCTACTTGTTCCAGCGTATTCCGAAATTCTTCCACGTGAAGTAAATATTCAGTCAAAATTTACCCGTAACATTACTATTAATGTGCCTATAGTTTCAGCGGCTATGGATACCGTAACTGAAAGTCGCATGGCAATTGCTATGGCACGTGAAGGTGGAATAGGAGTATTGCATAAAAACATGACGATTGAAGCACAAGCTAAAAAAGTGCGTAAGGTAAAACGAGCTGAAAGCGGAATGATATTAGATCCAGTAACGCTGCCAATGGATTCTAAAGTTAGTGATGCTAAAAATGCGATGCGGGAGCACAGTATTGGTGGTATTCCTATTGTTGATGACAATGGAAAACTTCAAGGAATAGTTACCAATCGCGATTTACGTTTTGAACACCGTAACGAAAGACCAATTGTTGAAGTCATGACAAGTGAAAACTTAGTCACTGCACCTGAAGGCACGTCGTTAAAAGATGCTGAAAAAATTCTTCAAGAAAATAAAATTGAAAAACTACTAATTGTAGATGGAGATGCATTAGTTGGTCTCATCACCTTTAGAGATATTACGAAGGTTACTCAAAAACCAATTGCTAATAAAGACTCTTACGGAAGACTTCGAGTTGCTGCTGCTATTGGTGTTACTTCTGACGCAGTTGATAGAGCTGAAGCATTAGTAAAAGCTGGAGTTGATGCTGTAATAATTGATACAGCTCACGGACACACAAAAGGTGTAGTTGCAGTTCTAAAAGATATAAAATCTAAGTTCCCGAAGCTAGAAGTTGTTGTTGGTAATATAGCAACAGCAGAAGCTGCGAAATATTTAGTTGAGGCAGGAGCAGATGCAGTTAAAGTTGGTATAGGTCCTGGTTCTATTTGTACAACGCGTGTCGTTGCTGGTGTAGGTTTTCCTCAATTTTCTGCAGTGCTAGAAGTTGCTGCCGCAATTAAAGGTTCTGGAGTTCCTGTTATTGCCGATGGCGGAATCCGATATACAGGTGATATACCCAAAGCAATTGCAGCTGGCGCAGATACTGTAATGTTAGGTTCACTCTTAGCGGGTACCAAAGAAAGTCCTGGCGAAACGATTATATACGAAGGTCGTAAGTTTAAATCGTACCGTGGAATGGGTTCTGTAGAGGCCATGAAACAAGGTAGTAAAGACCGTTATTTCCAGGATGTTGAAGATGATATTAAAAAATTAGTTCCAGAAGGTATTGTAGGTCGTGTGCCGTACAAAGGAGAATTGTTTGAAAGTATCCATCAGTTTGTTGGTGGTTTACGTGCAGGTATGGGTTACTGTGGTGCAAAAGATATTTCGACATTACAAGATTCAGGGCAGTTTATAAAAATTACTGCAAGTGGTATACATGAGAGTCATCCACATGATGTAACGATCACAAAAGAAGCACCTAATTATTCAAGATAGATAATTAAAACCTTAAGATAATTTTAAGCCTGTGCAAGTATAAATTGCGCAGGTTTTTTTTGTTTTCATCGTATCTTTGCAATTCATGAAAAAAAAGCAAGTTGTCATTGTTGGAGCAGGTATAGCTGGAATAGCATCTTCCATAAGATTGCGAGCTCAAGGTCATAATGTATCAGTATTCGAAGCAAATGCATACCCTGGTGGAAAACTCACCGCATTTTCCGAAAATGGTTACCGGTTCGATATGGGACCATCTTTATTTACCATGCCACAGTTTGTTGAAGAGCTATTCAAAGTTGCTGACAAACCAATAGAAGAGTATTTTCAATATATAAAGAAGTCAACTGTCTGCAACTATTTTTATGAAGACGGAACAACATTTTCTGCTTCAGCTGATATAGATACATTTGCCAAAGAAGCTTCCAAGACATTTGATGTAGAAGCTGAAGATATTTTAAATTATTTTGAAGATAGTAAACGTAAATACGATTTAACGGCATCTTTATTTTTAGAAAAATCGCTTCATAAAATAGATACTTATTTATCTAAGGATACTTTAAAAGCCATATTTAATATTAATAGCTTACATATCAATAGCTCATTAAATGAGTATAACACCAATACACTAAAGGATTCACGATTAGTTCAGTTTTTCAATAGATTTGCTACTTATAATGGGTCTTCTCCATACAAAACGCCTGGGATTATGTCAATGATTCCTCATCTAGAACAACATTTTGGTACTTATTTTCCTAAAGGTGGAATGCACTCTATCACTATGAGTGTGTTTCAATTAGCAAAAGATATTGGGGTAGATTTTCATTTTAATACTAAGGTAAAGCAGATCCTTACCGAAGGAAAAAAAGCAACAGGTATTAAGCTAGAAGATAAAGAGGTTATTGCAGATATAGTTGTGTCTAATTCTGATATTGTGCCAAGTTATAGAGCACTTTTACCACAATTAAAAGCCCCTGAAAAAGTGTTGCAACAACCACGAAGTAGTTCTGCATTAATCTTTTATTGGGGAATAAGGAAGGAATTTCCAGAACTTGATTTGCACAATATATTTTTCTCTGGTGATTATAAAAATGAGTTCGATTATATATTCAATAAAAAAGATGTTTGTGATGACCCAACAGTATATGTGAATATTACATCTAAAGATCAAAAATCTGATGCACCTTCTGGTAGTGAAAATTGGTTTACTATGATAAATGTACCAAGTAATACCGGACAAGATTGGGATGCGATTATTGATAAAGCCAGAACAAATATTTTACAAAAACTGAGTAGATTACTCAATGAGGATATCTCTTCATTAATTGATTTTGAATCAATCTTAGAACCAAGAACTATAGAGTCACGAACCCAAAGTTATCAAGGTGCATTGTATGGCGCATCTAGCAATAATAAGTATGCCGCTTTTTTAAGGCATCCAAATTTTAAATCTGACATAAAGAACCTGTATTTTTGTGGTGGTAGTGTGCATCCTGGCGGCGGTATTCCTTTGTGTTTGTTATCAGGTAAAATTGTTGCTGAATTAATAGAAAAAACCAATTAATGATTGATTCAAAATTCATAAAATACTTTTCAATATTCTTAGTTTGGTTATTTACGATTTCTGGAATTTTCGGAATTCTATCCGAAGGCTACTCAGACTGGTTTCTAAGTATGACCTCAATTAACTTGTTATTGCTATTTGTAATCGTAATTATAAATATTAAATCTTTTAAACCCATCTATAGCATTGCCTTTAGTATTCCATTTTTTATCGGTTTTATTACTGAGGCCTTAGGTGTTAATTTTGGATTAATATTCGGTAGTTACACGTATGGTGAAAACTTAGGCTTAAAGGTAGTTGGTGTTCCGGTAATGATTTGCTTAAATTGGGCCTTACTTACTGCGATTACTTCTGATGTCGCTAGTTGCTTTAGTAAGAATAGAGTTCTTAAGGCCAGCATTGGAGCACTATTAATGACATTACTAGATGGAGCTATCGAAATTTCGGCTCCGCGTTTTGATTTTTGGGAGTTTGATGGTGGAGTTGTCCCAGTCCAAAATTATGTGGGTTGGTTTATAGTCGCTTTTATCGCCCATATGATATATCAGCAGTTTAAAGTTAAAACAGATAAACAAGTGTCTTGGCACATTTTAACTTCCATGGTGATATTTTTTATTACGTTTTTAATATTCTAACATGAAGTTATACGACTACATTATACTAGGCGCTGGAGCATCAGGATTGATGTTAGCTTATCGTATGGCTAAGGATTCTTTTTTTGATGATAAATCCATACTTATCATAGATAAAGAAAAAGATAAAGGTAACGATCGCACATGGTGTTATTGGGAAAATGGTGATGGTGAATGGGATACAGTGTTGTCGAAATCTTGGAACAGTATATATTTTGGTAGTGATTCGATACAGAAAACTATAAATATTGCTCCTTATAGATACAAAATGATTCGAAGTGGCAACTTTTACAATTTGCTTTGGTCAACTATAAAAAAATCTAACACTATTAAATATGTTAACGCTTCGGTTAAGGGTTTTAATGAAAATGCAATAATAGATGTTGTAACTTCAGTTGGTATTTTTAAAGGCAAAAAACTATTAAATAGTATTCCTAGTCAGGACTTTACATTGCAAGAGAAATACCCAGTTTTACAGCAACATTTTTTAGGTTGGTTTATAAAAACTGAGCAACCTATTGTAGACGAATCAGTGGCTAAGTTTATGGATTTTTCCATTCCACAAAAACAGAATACCAGATTTATGTATGTTTTACCTATAGATAAGCATACCGCTTTATTTGAGTATACACTATTTTCAAAAACCATTTTAGAAACTTCCGAGTATGAGCAAGCAATCAAGGATTATTTAACCGAAAGACAAATAGAAGATTACGAAATCATTGAAAAGGAGCGAGGTTCAATACCAATGACTGCGTATAAATTTAATACTCATAATACTGAAAGTGTATTACATATTGGTACGGCAGGTGGTTGGACAAAGGCTAGTACTGGATATACATTTAGAAATACTACAAAGCAGACCAAGCTTTTGGTAGAATTTTTAAAAACCAATTCAAACTTAAAGACTTTCAAAAAACTGGATAAGTACTGGTTTTACGATTTGTTATTTCTTGACGTGCTGTATACAAACAATGCTCTAGGCTCTGAGTTATTTTCATCCTTGTTTAAAAAGGCTAAAGCCACCACAATTTTAAAATTCTTAGATGAAGAAACGTCATTGTTAGAAGACTTAAAAATTATAGCGTCAGTGCCGCCTTGGCAATTTACAAAAGCCTTATTTAGGCGTTTATTTTAGGTCTTGATATACTTGACCGCGATGCGGTTTTAGCGTATCCCGTATAGGTTTCATATCCGCTTCATCTATTACCATATAAGCAATACTATGCATTTCAGAATATGTTTCTACTCCGGTAATAGAAATATCGAGTTGCTCTAATTCAATATATTGTTTAAGATGAATCAAATGGTGGTCGGCAGTTTGTTTAGCAACTGGACCTCTAAAATCCCATATAAGTTTTAGTCTTCTCATAAAAAAAGCATCATAAAATTATACGATGCTTTCTATTAATTTAAATCTAAGATACTATTATAAAATAACTTTTTTGGAACTTATTTTATTTCCTGAATAAACTTTTACAACATAAATACCCTTAGCCATATAATCTGTACTTATTTCAGTATAAGTGTTATTATTGTATGTTTTATCAAGGATTTTCTCGCCTAAAATACTGTAGATTTGAATTTGTTGAATCGATGAATTACTGTTAACAATCAAGCTATTGTTAACTACTCGAGTCTCAACAGCGTCAATTTGTACACTATTTGTGTTTAAGGTGCTTCGATCAATTATTTTGTCTATCAAGTCTATATAAAGATCTACAGTTTGGTTATTGCCACCACCACCAAACTGGTTTTGGAATATTAAATTATAACCAAATACTTCGGTACCATCTAACACTGAAGTATATTCAAGTGCTAAGTTTATAGTTATACTATAGGTATTAGGACCCGTACTGCTATCAGTATCGCCAGCATCCAAAAATATCTCGGGTTGAGAGCCAAGATCACCAAATCCAGGTGCACCTTGAAAACCACCTGCTGAAGTATCTAAACCACCATAAATAAAAAGAGAGTTTTGATTTTCTGTATACAAATTATTTATAATGTCTATATCTTCAAAAGTAATTGTAATGTTATCATTAACTGAAGCTGTGACTGCAGTAACTGTAGCGCCACTGCCATTATATCCATTAAATGACAAGACTTCTTGAGAAAACATGAACAAACTTGATGATAAAAATAGTAAGGTAAAGTAGAAGTGTTTCATAATAAAATGCTTAATTGTTGAAATATATTAATAATTAGAGCTTCATCATTGTTTATTATATAACGCAAACGTTTTCGTGTTGATAATTTTATAATTTAACACCATATTCTTTGATTTGGCACGAGATTGGTCTATAACATATTATTTATAATATTACAATTATGTTATTTTTGTTTGGTCTCTATAAAATCTAAATATTACTTAAGTAAAATGGTTATGAATCTTAGACTAATTTTTAGTTTTCTACTTATTGTTAGCGTTAATTTTGGTTTTAGCCAAAAACAAGACGCTTTAATCACTATTGATGGTGATAATATTACTTCAGAAGAATTTTTAAAGCTTTACAACAAAAATTTGGATTTGGTAAAAGACGAATCCCAAAAGCAATTAGAAAATTATTTAGAGTTATTTATTGATTATAAACTAAAATTAAAAGAAGCTAAACGCTTGGGGTTAGATAATGATACTAAGTATAAAAATGAATTTGAAAATTATAAAAAGCAACTCACCAAAAATTATCTTTCAGACAATAAAGTTACAGATGAGCTCGTAAAGGAAGCCTATGAGAGAATGAAGTACGATGTCAAAGCATCTCACATTCTAATTATGGAAAGTGCTGAAGAAGATACATTGGTAACTTACAACAAACTTTTAGAATATAGAAAATCTTTCGCAATCGAATCTTTTGAAACCACTAAGGACAAGTATCATAATGGTAAAACTACCTTAGTAGAAGATTTGGGATATTTTTCGACCTTTAAAATGGTTTATGATTTTGAAACCATGGCTTATAATACCGAGCCAGGAACTGTATCTATGCCATTCAAAACAGATTTTGGATATCATATTGTTAAGGTGCATGAGAAAAGACCATCAAGAGGTAAAGTTAACGCTGCACATATTATGCTCTCATTAAATCAAAAAGATAGTACAATTAATCCTGAAGAGCGGATAAAATTAATTTATAGCAAATTACAGCAAGGGGAAGATTTTGGAGCATTAGCAAAACAGTTTTCAGATGATAAAAGTTCGGCTAGAAGTGGTGGTAGATTACGTGCTTTTAAAAGTGGTCAATTATCATCTACACTATTCGAAGACACTGCGTTTGCATTAGAAAAACCAAATGACATTTCTGCACCAATAAAAACTAAATATGGATGGCATATAATTAAGCTAATAAGTAAAGAGCCAATCAAATCTTTTGACGAGCTTAAGCCGACTTTAGAAGTACAAATAAAACGAGACTCTCGTTCAAAATTAATTAATAGCGCTATGGCGAAGGAGTTGTCTAAGCGTTATAAAATTTATAAAAATCAAAATACGAAGCTTTATTTTAAATCGATTCTTAGAGATAGCTATTTATCTGGGACGTTTAATTTACCAAGCAATTATAAAGGCAGTGATGTCGTTTTAACCGTGAACGATAGTAGCTATACTAATAATGATTTCCTTCAGCATTTAAAGTCTAAACAACGTCAGTACATGCGTCAACAAACACCTATAAATAAAGTTATTGATAACGAATTAAGGTTGTTTTATGAGAACTCTATTTTAAAGTTTAGAGAGGATAATCTCGTTAATGAAAACCAAGAATTTGCCGACGTTCTAATCGAATATAGAGATGGCTTGTTGTTGTTTGCTCTTATGGAAAAGGAAATATGGAATAAGGCTTCAAAGGATACGATTGGTTTAAAAAGTTTTTATGAAGTTAATAAAAGTAAATATCTATGGAAAGACAGAATAGATATGGTAATGGCTACTGCGAGTTCTCAAGACACTGCCGAAAAAGTAAGATCCTTATTAAATGATGGTGCTTCGAGTGAAGCCATTACTGAAACTTTAAATAAAGATGACAATAAGGCTGTTATTTTTACTTCGGGCGTTTTTGAAGTTACGAACCAAAAGCTTCCTAATAACTTAGAGCTTAAAAAAGGAGTTTCTACTATTTACCAACATAATGGAGGATATCATGTACTAAATATTAAAGAATTGATTCCTGCTGGTACCAAAACTTTAAAAGAGGCAAGAGGTATTGTTGTTAATGATTACCAAAATGAAATTGAGAGCGATTGGCTTGAGAGTTTACGCGAAAATTTCACAGTTGATGTTAACCAAAAATTATTCAAAAAGCTAAAATCTAAATTAGATAATTAATTAAATGAATCGTTCATTAGTTATCATATTATGTTTGGCGTTATTTGCTTGTAATCAAAATAATATCGAAGAAGATGCTGTTGCTAGAGTTGATGATGCCTATTTATATAAAGAAGATATTCTGAAAATAATTCCGAAAGGCGTTTCTAAAACAGATAGCACCTTATTGGTTAATAATTTCATTAATAACTGGGCAAGCGGTATTCTATTAATGAAACAAGCTAGGCTTAATATTCCCGAAGATAAACAAAGAGAGTTTGGTGGTCTTGTTAAGCAATATGAATCTGATTTGTATACTAAAACGTATCTAGATGCTCTAGTGAAGCGCGAAATCGACACATCAGTAAATGCAGAAGAAGCTGAGCTAGTTTATAATTCAAACAAAGAATCATTTAAACTTAATGACGAATTACTCAAATTGCGATACATCAGTTTACCGCTCAATGCAGTTAATTTAGAAGATATTAAAATGCGCTTCAAAAATTTTGAAAACGAGGACAAAGTATTTTTAGATTCTATTTCGGTTCAATTTCGATCGTATTCGCTTAACGACTCATTATGGGTTAAGGCATCTCAAGTTATTGAAAAGATACCTGTCGTAAATCCATCTAATAAAAATCAACTGTTAAAAAAATCTAATTTTATACAGCTTAAAGACTCATTAAACCTATATTTGGTTCAAATAAATGATGTACTTTTGCGCAACGATTTTGCACCCTTAGATTACGTAAGGTCTACCGTAAACCAAATCATAACAAACAAAAGAAAATTAGAGCTGATCAAGCAGATAGAAAATGAAATTACGAAAGATGCCATTAAGAATAAACAGTTTGAGATTTATAAATAAAAGTCTTTTAGTTGCCCTTTTGTCTTTAATAACTAGTATTGGTTTTTCTCAAGAAATCATAGAAGACGAAGTAAAAAAAGAAGAAGTTACGAAAGATAAGCCTCAAAAAGGGAATAGAATTAAAGCCGATGGGGTAGCCGCCGTTGTAGGAGATTATATTGTTTTAGTATCAGATGTTGATAGAAGAATAGCTCAGATTAAAGCTGCTGGAGGTGATTTAGGAGATATAACTAGATGCGAATTATTTGGGAGTATTCTTGAAGAAAAATTATACGCTCATCAGGCTATTCAAGATAGTATCGTTGTTAATGAACTACAAATCCGCTCACAAATAGATCAACAAATACAAGGGATTCTAGGAGAATTTGGCGGCTCTATGGATCGGTTATTGGCATTCTATAAGAAAGAATCTGAAGATGCACTTCGTGAAGAAATATACGAGATTAATAAAAATCAATCCTTAGCAGGACAAATGCGCGAGAAGGTATTAGCTGAAGTAGAAATTACACCTGAAGAGGTAAGACAGTTCTATAATGATTTAAAAGAAGAAGGCCTACCAACGTTTGGTACCGAATTGCAAATCGCTAATATTGTTGTAATCCCTGAAATTAGTGAAACTTCTAAGCAAGCAGCAATTGATAAGTTAAAAGGATTTAAAAAGGACATTGAAGAGAATGGTGCGAGTTTTACCACTAAAGTTCTGTTTTATACGGATGATACGGCTTCAAAATCTTTTGGCGGAAAGTATACATTAAATAGAAAGCGTCCTCGAATGGTTAAAGAGTTTAGAGATGTTGCGTTTTCCTTAGAAGAAGGTCAAATCTCAGAACCATTTAAAACAGATTTTGGATACCATATCATTTTATTAGAAAAGATCAGAGGTCAAGAATACGATGTGCGTCATATTTTAATTCGACCAGAAATTACACCAGATGCGATTGACAAGGCTAGAAAACGAATCGAAGATGTAAGGACACGAATAGTGGACGGTTCAATTTCATTTAGTGAAGCAGCCAGAGAGTTTAGTGATGAGAAAGAAACAAAGTTTGAAGGTGGTAAATTAACAAATCCTACAACTCAAGATTTTAATTTTGAGCTCACTAAAATTGATCCTGAAATATATGGCCAGGTGCAAGAGTTAAAAGATGGCGAAATTAGTCAAGTAATTCAAGATGGTGATAGAGAAAACCCTATCAAGTTTAAGATAGTTACAGTTACAAATCGTACTGATGAGCATGAGGCAGATTTTGCTAAAGATTATTTAAAGATCAAACGTCTAGCTCTACAAAACAAGCACTTTGACGCACTTGGAAAGTGGCAAAAAGAAACAATAATGTCGACATACATTAAAATTAATGGTGACTATAGAGACTGTGATTTTAATGGTAACTGGTTAAAAAATCAATAATATATGTCAGACGTAACTGCTATTGAAAACTTTGTAAAAAAATACAAAGCACTTAAATCTGAAATTTCTAAAGTAATTGTAGGTCAAGAAGAAGTAGTTGAGCAAATCCTTATATCTATTTTCTCCGGTGGGCATTCCTTATTGATTGGAGTTCCTGGATTGGCTAAAACCTTAATGGTAAATACTATTGCTCAAACACTAGGATTAGACTTTAAGCGTATTCAGTTTACTCCAGATTTAATGCCAAGTGATATTTTAGGAAGTGAAATATTAGATGAAAATCGTCAGTTTAAATTTATTAAAGGGCCAATCTTCGCTAATATTATTTTAGCAGATGAAATAAATAGAACACCTCCAAAAACCCAAGCAGCACTTTTAGAAGCAATGCAAGAAAGAGCTGTAACCGTAGCAGGACATAACTATAAACTAGCTTTACCATATTTCGTTTTAGCAACGCAAAACCCAATTGAGCAAGAAGGTACCTATCCGTTGCCTGAAGCACAATTAGACCGTTTTATGTTTGCCATCAACCTTACATATCCGTCTTTTTCAGAAGAGGTTAATATTGTAAAGACTACAACTACTGATGCAGTTCAAACGGTTAATGCATTATTCACTGCTCAAGAAATTATAGATTATCAAGATGTTATTAGAAGAATTCCAGTAGCTGATAATGTTGTTGAATATGCTGTGACTTTAGTAGGTAAAACCAGACCAAAAGAAAGCTCAGCTGCAGAAATTGTTAGGGAATTTGTAGATTGGGGCGCAGGACCTAGAGCATCTCAAAATTTAATTCTTGCTGCAAAAACTCACGCAGCAACAAAAGGTAAGTTTTCTCCTGATATAGAAGATGTTCAAGCGGTTGCAACTAGCATATTAAGGCACAGAATTATAAAGAATTATAAGGCTGAAGCTGAAGGTATCACTGATGAGAAGATAATCGAGAGCCTGTTCTAAAAATGATATTCGTATTAAGAACGCAATCCAAATTCTTAATCTTACTTCAAAAAATTTATAATCCTAAATTTAATTCATACTTGTTCTAAATAAGATAAAATGTTAAATTATTAATTAACAAGCATTTAATCTGTTAAAATTTGAAATAATTCATTAAAAAATAATATTTCTATGATTTATTTTCAATGATTTTGCGTTTTCTTTACATATTTTTAAAAATGTTATATAATTAGTAAATTTGTGCTGCTTTAAAACATATTAATAACCTTATAAAAACACTTTATGGCTTTTGATATAGACATGATTAAGAAGGTTTACGCAAACATGACTGAACGCGTAGATTCAGCTAGAGAAATAGTTGGTAAACCATTAACACTTTCAGAAAAGATTCTATACTCACATTTATGGGATGGTAAACCAACATCAGCGTTTTCTCGTGGAAAAGACTATGTTGATTTTGCACCAGACCGTGTTGCTTGTCAAGATGCTACAGCCCAGATGGCATTATTGCAATTTATGCAAGCTGGTAAAAAGAAAGTCGCTGTACCAACAACTGTGCATTGTGATCATTTAATACAAGCTAAAGAAGGTGCTGCAACAGATTTAAAACATGCTAATAATACAAGTAGCGAGGTGTTTAATTTTTTAGAGTCTGTATCAGATAAGTACGGTATTGGTTTTTGGAAACCAGGAGCAGGTATTATTCATCAGGTGGTCTTAGAAAATTATGCCTTTCCTGGAGGAATGATGATTGGTACGGATTCTCATACAGTAAATGCTGGAGGTTTAGGAATGGTAGCAATTGGTGTTGGTGGTGCTGATGCTGTAGATGTTATGGCAGGTATGGCTTGGGAGCTTAAATTTCCTAAATTAATTGGCGTAAGATTAACTGGAAAGCTATCAGGATGGACTGCACCTAAAGACGTAATACTTAAAGTTGCTGAAATTTTAACTGTAAAAGGCGGAACGGGCGCTATAGTTGAATATTTTGGACCTGGTGCTACTGCTATGTCTTGTACGGGTAAAGGTACCATTTGTAACATGGGAGCTGAGATCGGTGCTACAACATCTACCTTTGGTTATGATGACTCAATGGAACGTTACTTACGTGCTACTGATAGAGAAGATGTAGCTGATGAAGCAAATAAGATTAGAGACTACTTAACTGCTGATGCCGAAGTATATGAAAACCCAGAGCACTATTTTGATCAAGTCATTGATATTAATCTTTCTGAGCTTGGGCCTTTATTAAACGGGCCGTTTACGCCAGATTTATCTACATCTGTAGGTTCCGAAATGACAGAGAAGGCCAAAGCTAATGATTGGCCAATGCAAGTAGAATGGGGTTTAATCGGTTCTTGTACCAACTCATCATATGAAGATTTATCTAGAGCGTCTTCAATTGCTCAACAAGCCTTAGATAAAGGCTTAAAAACAAAAGCAGAATTTGGTATTAATCCTGGTTCTGAACAAGTAAGATATACTGCAGAACGCGATGGAATTCTTCAAGTTTTTGAAAAATTAGATGCTAAGATATTTACAAATGCTTGTGGCCCATGTATTGGACAATGGGCACGTTATAGCGATCCAAAAAATGCTCCAAAAAATAGTATTGTACATTCTTTTAATAGAAACTTTGCTAAGCGTGCAGATGGTAACCCAAACACACATGCATTTGTTGCTTCACCTGAGTTAACAGCTGCAATTGCTATTGCTGGTCGTTTAGACTTTAACCCTATTACTGATACGTTAATAAATGAAAATGGAGAGGAAGTAATGTTAGATGAACCAACGGGTTGGGAATTACCTCCAAAAGGATTTGATGTAGAAGAGAATGGTTATTTAGAACCAATGGAAGATGGAAGTGGTGTTGAGATTAATGTTAATCCAACATCAGAACGGCTTCAATTATTAACACCTTTTGAGCCAATAGGTGATTCTATAACTGGAGCTAAGTTATTAATCAAAGCATTTGGAAAATGTACAACTGACCATATTTCTATGGCTGGACCATGGTTACGTTTTAGAGGTCACTTAGATAATATTGCAAATAACACTTTAATTGGTGCTGTAAATGCCTTTAATAAGAAAACTAATTTTGTAAAGAGCCAGTTGACAGGAGATTATGGAGGTGTGCCAGATACTCAGCGTGAGTATAAAAAGAATGGAATTTGGACAGTCGTAGTAGGTGATCATAACTATGGAGAAGGTTCTTCTAGAGAACATGCTGCAATGCAACCAAGACACCTTGGAGTAGCAGCGGTAATAGTTAAATCGTTTGCTCGTATTCACGAAACCAATCTTAAGAAGCAAGGCATGTTAGGATTAACCTTTGCTAATGAAGCAGATTACGATTTAATTCAAGAAGATGATACATTTAACTTTTTAGATTTAAATGAATTTGCTGCAGGAAAACAATTGCATGTTGAAGTTGTTCATTCTGATGGTAGTAAGGATACGATTGCTTTAAATCATACGTATAACGATTCTCAAATTGAATGGTATAATGAAGGTTCGGCACTTAATTTAATTAAGAAGCAGAACGCTTAAAACCATAATAAAATTTAGAAAAAAAGGCTTTGATACGTATCAAAGCCTTTTTGTGTGTGGTAATTTTTGAAAAGCGGAATTATCGTTTTAGAAACTTCATGTTAAAGCCAATAGTAATACTTCGATTATATTAATTTAAAATCCAACTAATAAAAAAAGCCTTTCTAATGAAAGGCTTATAAATATTTTATAAAGCAAATAAATTATAGTGCAGCTACGTGCTTAGATAATTTTGACTTTAAGTTACCAGCTTTGTTAGAATGGATAACATTCTTCTTAGCTAACTTATCAATCATTCCAAAAACAGTTGGTAGCATTGCTTGTGCTTCTTTTGCGTCAGTTAACTCACGTAATTTTTTAATAGCATTACGCGTAGTCTTGTGCTGATATCTATTAAGCACACGTCTTTTTTCGTTACTTCTAATTCTTTTTAAAGCAGACTTATGATTTGCCATATTTTTTAATATTATAATTGTAGCCCGTAGGGGAATCGAACCCCTCTTACCAGGATGAAAACCTGGCGTCCTAGCCGATAGACGAACGGGCCATTTGGTTTAATTGAACCCACAATGTTTCCATTGCGGATGCAAAAATACAACTATTTTTAAATGTTGCAACACCAAAACATTTTTTTTTAAAAAAAAATTAATAAGCCTTTGCAAACAACACACGTTGCTTTGATGGTTTGCCAGAATACACACATAAACCATCCTCAATTTTACTATCATATGGTACACAACGAATAGTCGCTTTAGTGAGTTCTTTTATCTTATGTTCTGTTTCAGCTGTTCCATCCCAATGCGCCGAAATAAAACCTGTTTTTGTTTCAAGAACTGTTTTGAATTCCTCAAAACTATTTACTTCAGTAATGTGATTTTCTCTAAAACGTAATGCTTTATTGTATAAGTCATTTTGAATAGTTTCTAAAAGGTTAGAAATTGTATTTTCAATGCCTTCAATAGAAACATTTTCTTTTGTAAGAGTATCTCTTCTTGCAAGTTCTACAGTTCCGTTTTCTAAATCTTTAGGTCCAATCGCAATACGCAGTGGTACACCTTGTAATTCATGTTGCGCAAATTTTGCACCAGGTCTTAATGTATCTCTGTTATCGAATTTTACACTAATGCCATTAGACTCAAGAGAAGATTTAATTGTATTTACAGCATTGGTAATTTCAGCAAGTTGCTCATCATTCTTATATATAGGTACAATAACGACTTGATTAGGAGCTAAGTTTGGAGGAAGTACAAGTCCTTGATCATCACTATGGGTCATAATAAGCGCTCCCATTAAACGTGTAGATACACCCCATGATGTTGCCCAAACATGATCTTGCTTACCTTCTTTATTCGTGAATTTTACATCAAAGGCTTTGGCAAAGTTCTGTCCTAAAAAGTGAGAAGTACCAGCTTGCAACGCTTTTCCATCTTGCATTAATGCTTCAATACAATGTGTGTCAATAGCACCGGCAAAACGTTCACTTTCTGTTTTCACACCTTTAATTACTGGAATGGCCATAAAGTTTTCTACAAAGTCTGCATAGACTTTGTTCATTTGTTCAGTTTCAGCAATTGCCTCGGCTTCAGTAGCATGTGCAGTATGTCCTTCTTGCCACAAAAATTCCGCAGTACGTAAAAATAAACGCGTACGCATCTCCCAACGCACTACATTAGCCCATTGATTTATTAGTATAGGTAAATCTCTATAGCTTTGAATCCAACCTCTATAGGTATTCCAAATAATGGCCTCACTTGTTGGTCTTACCACTAATTCTTCTTCTAGTCTGGCTTCAGGATCAACGCGAAGTTTACCTTTATTATCCGGATCATTTTGTAATCTATAATGTGTAACAACGGCACATTCTTTAGCAAAGCCTTCCGCGTTTTTCTCTTCAGCTTCAAACAAACTCTTAGGAACAAACAATGGGAAGTATGCATTTTGATGCCCAGTAGCCTTGAACATTTTATCTAATTCTGCTTGCATTTTCTCCCAAATTGCATAACCGTAGGGTTTAATAACCATACAGCCTCTTACAGCTGAATTTTCAGCTAAATCGGCTCTAACTACTAATTCATTATACCATTTTGAATAATCTTCTGACCTTTTTGTGAGTTTTTTGCTCATTACCTGTAATTTGGCACAAAAATTGTGCTGATGTTAAATAGAAAAATAGTAGGGCAAAACTAACTATTTTTGTATTGTTCAACAATTAAATCATAATAGATATGCGATTTACTTCTACACACCAAAAAATTAAAACGCCTTTGTTAGCATTAGGAGCAATTTTAATGCTTTATTCTTGTGGCTCTTATCAATATGTTGGATATGATAATGATGGTATATATAGCTCTGATGAAGTTGTAGTAGATGTTGAACAAGCGTCAAATAGCAGAGCTAATTCTCAATATTACACCAATTATTTTGCTGAAACTGCTAACAAGCTTGAAACTATAAGCGAAGAAACTGAAATTTTTACTGATATTGATTCTTACAGTTCTGATAATGCCGAACAAGAAATTGTAGAAGTAGTAGATGGCAACTATGGCGGTTGGGGTCAAGTTAATGACAGGGTTGTAATCAATTATTATAATACTGGTTGGAATAACTGGGGCTGGGGTTGGGACCCATGGCTTTGGAATGGTGGTTTTGGCTTTGGTTGGGGTTGGAATACTTGGGGATGGAATAGATGGAATCGATGGGGAGGTTTTGGTTTAGGTTATGGCTGGGGCTGGAATAATTGGGGTTGGTGCCCACCAGGTTATGGCTGGGGTTGGAATAACTTTAATAGATATGGAGGATATTATGGTAATAGTTTAGCCTATAATTATGGCAGAAGAGGTAGTATTAATGGACGTCGAAATTCTGCTTTAAATAGTAGATCAATAGCCCAATTAGATAGAAGGACAGTTTCAAGAAGGGGAACTACAGTTGGTAGGCGCATTGCCTCAAATAGTGATATTACCAGAAATACGCGTTTAAGGAGAAACTCTAATGGTACAATTGTAAGGCCAGGTACAACTGGCACAAGGTCAAGAAGAGGTATTACTAGTAGTCCAAGAACGCGCTCTAACCGAGGAACTATAACTAGACCTTCCACAACAAGACGTGGAGGTACAATAAGTAGACCTTCAACAACAAGAAGAAATTCAGGTAGTGTTATAAGACGTTCTTCTTCAAGTCGAAATTCTGGAAGTATAAGACGTTCAAGTGGTTCATCACGTTCATCTGGTTCTATACGTTCCTCAGGAGGTTCAAGATCTTCAGGTGGTTCTAGAGGTGGAGGTTCTAGAGGCGGAGGACGCAGAGGTTAATTTACAGTTTAAGTCTTATTAAAAAATGCTATGAAAAAGGTTATTTTGTTATTAATAACAGTTATTTCTATGTCCTTTACTTATGGGCAAGATTTTACAGATGCTTTACGATATGGAAATGATGAAATTGAAGGTACTGCTCGTTTTAGAGCTATGGGCGGTGCATTCGGAGCTTTAGGTGGCGATTTATCAGCTATAAATATTAATCCGGCAAGCTCAACGATTTTTTCACAGAGCCAAGCTTCATTTACCATTGGATTATCAACAAAAAATAATGATGTTAATTATTCTAATGGTTTAACATCTTCAAATGATGATAATTTCAACTTAGCTCAAGGCGGCGGTGTTTTTGTCTATGCCAGTAACAATCCAAATACTAAGTGGAATAAATTCTCATTAGGTGTTGCTTATGATAGGACTAGTGATTTTAACAATAGATGGGTAGCTAGTGGTGTTAACCCAGATGTTTCTATAGGTGAATATTTTTCAGGTTTTGCTAACGGATTACGTTTAGACGAAATATCAGCATTACCTGGAGAGACTATTGGTCAAGCATACGCCGATATTGGCGCTGTTTTTGGATTTGGGCATCAACAAGGATTCTTAGGTTTTGAATCATTTATTTTAGAACCTGATGCGGATGTGGATGATAATATAGATTACTCAAGCAATATTGTTGGTGGTAATTATAGCCAGCGCTATGCTTTAGAATCTACCGGATATAATGGTAAAATGGCATTTAATTTTGCTGCCCAATATGATGAACGAATTAATATAGGCGTAAATGTAAATGCTCATTTTTTAAATTATGAACGCATAACGGTATTTGATGAAACTAACTCTAATGCTGGCTCAACTGTTTCTGCAGTAGGCTTTGATAATACATTATTTACAACTGGTGCAGGAATATCATTTCAGTTAGGATCTATAATAAAACTAACAGATGAGTTTAGAGTTGGTTTGACATATAATTCACCAACATGGTATCGCATTAATGAAGAAACAACTCAATTTTTACAAACCACTGTTGATGGTTTCAACAATCCAATAATCATAAGCCCTAATGTTATAAATATATTTCCTGAATACAGGTTACGCACACCTGGAAAAATTACAGGTAGCTTAGCATATGTGTTTAGAGATAAAGGACTCTTTAGTTTTGATTATTCAAGGAAGGACTATAGCGAATCTACTTTTAGGCCTACTAATGACCCATTTTTTGCATTTCAGAATAGTCAAATATCAGACCTTTTAGGAGTTTCAAATACGTATAGATTTGGTGCAGAATATAGATATAAGCAATTGAGCTTCAGAGGTGGATATAGATTTGAAGAAAGCCCTTATGAAGATGATACTTTTGTTGGTGATTTAACCTCGTACTCCCTAGGCTTAGGATACAGAATTGGCGATTTTGCAATAGATGTTGCTTTTAGTCAGGCAGAGCGAGAAGGCAATACCTTCTTATATTCTAATGCACCTACTTTTAGAGAAACAGCTAATATTGATACTACTTTTACTGATGTGGTTTTGACCCTTACATTCGGGATATAGATAGTAATACATCATTTAAAAAAAGCCTTAATATTTTTATTAAGGCTTTTTTTGTAAGGAGTAGCTAAAAATTACGACTCGTCATTTAATAATCAAATTTTACCAGCTATGAGTTCTATTTGGGTTTTCGAAGACGTGAATCTTTTTGGGTTGTTATGTCCTCATAAATTTAAAGCCTATAAAAGCTCCCACATCTTTGACGCGTATAAAAAAAGTGATTATATCTATTTTGAAGAAGATAAAGCCAATAAAGTCTACTTAATAGAAAAAGGCAAAGTAAAGATTGGCTACTACAATGAAGATGGTCAAGAGGTTGTAAAAGCAATTTTGCGTAAAGGTGAATTATTCGGGGAAAGAGCCATACTGGGGCAGATTAAGAGAGATGAGTTTGCACAGTCTATAGATAACGATACTTCAATATGTCCAGTAGGTGTGAATACAATGCACGAATTAATGCGCGATAATCAGACGTTTAGCTTTAAGGTGTATAAGTTTATTGGGTTTAAATTCAAAAAATTAGAACGAAGATTACAATTGTTGTTGTTCAAAGACGCTAGAACTCGACTTATAGAATTTTTAGATGAACTTTGTGTTGAGTATGGTTACAATTGCGAAGAAACAGGAGACGATGTTATTAGACACCCTTATACTCAAAAAGATATCGCATCTCTTATCGGTGTATCTAGACCAACATTAAATACTCTTCTTAATGACCTTAAGGAGAATAATATCATAGATTTTACTAGAAAAGAAATCAGGCTTTTGAAAAAAATTGCATAATGTTAGCTAGCTAACATTTTGTCTTATAAGCTGCATATAATTTAGCATTAACAAATTTATATGAACTTAAAAATAAGACAATGATCAAAAAAATGATTTTAGGAGTAATTGCATTAGGATTACTGCTTACTTCTTGTGATAGTGATGATGATAACTCATCTAGCTTAGACACCTTAACACTTAATTTAAATGGGCTAGAAACTTTGGGCGCAGATTATGTGTACGAAGGTTGGATAATAGTTAATGGTAACCCAGTATCTACTGGTACCTTTACTAGTGTAACTTTCCCTCAAAGTTTTAATGTTAATTCTGCACAATTAGAGACTGCAACAGCTTTTGTCTTAACTATTGAACCTTTAGTTGACCCAGATCCAGCACCTGCAGACTCTAAACTTCTTAGAGGTGAATTTAATGGCAATTCTGCTACAGTTAATACAGCATTGATAGGTGATCTTACAAATGTTTCAGGAACATTTTTCTTGAGAACACCAACAGATGAAGACGTTCCAGGTGGAGCACCTAATAATGGAAACGATCAATATGGTGTGTGGTATGGTACTCCAGGTATGCCACCTACAGCAAATTTAACACTACCAGATGTGTCTCAAAATCCTGGATGGATTTATGAAGGCTGGGTTATTGGAGACTCAGGACCAATTAGCACTGGACGATTTGATAATTTTGGAGATAGAGACGATTTTACTGGATTTAGTGGTGCAGCATTTAACCAAGGACCACCGGTACCAGGAGAAGATTTCTTTTTAAACGCACCTACTGGAGAGATGTTTCCATTGGATGTAAGAAATAGAATGGTAGTAATATCTCTTGAGCCAGTACCAGATGATTCTCCTGCGCCATTTGCAGTTAAGCCACTGGTTGGAGTAGCCGGTACAGCTACAGCACCATCTACACACGATTTTAATCCGAACCCTACATCTTTACCAACTGGAACCGTGACAAGATAATTATTAACTAAACATTTTGTTATGAATAAAGCGTAATTTCGTCAAAGAGATTACGCTTTAGTTTTTTAGATATGTCAAGATCAAAATGGACAAACATTATATTTTTAATAGTCATTTTGCTATTAATTATTCCTCAAACAAGGTTACCCATTCAAGTCGCATTGCATAAACTCATAACTAAAGTTAATTCAATACGTGTTCTTGAAGAAGATAATTCAGTACGGATTACAGATACCAACTGGCAGTTAAAAAGCGAAAAAGGACTACTAAAAAACCTAAATCAATCAGAAGGTAAAGTAATTGTAATTAATTTTTGGGCTACATGGTGTGCACCATGTATTGCCGAAATGCCAAGCCTACAATCCCTGTATGATGCTTATAACAATAAGGTGGATTTTTTATTTATTACAACTGATGACTTTAAAAAGGTATCTTATTTTAAAAATAAGAACGAATACAGCTTCCCAGTCTATCAGCCATATAGCCAGCCACCAAATGTATTAATGACCAAATCGATACCTAGAACTGTAGTAATAAATGCAGAAGGTGAAATAGTTATTGATGAGTCTGGAGCAGTAGATTGGTTCAGTGAAAAAGTTCAGAGTGAACTGAATAAACTATTGAAATAATTCTACTTAAAATATTTCTTAGGTACGATAAGCATACCAAAATTTTCACCTTTTTCTTTACCTAAGTGTTTATGGTGAATCTTGTGTGCTCTTCTCACACCTCGAGCATATTTATTATCAATATTTCGTAACCACTTAAATCGTTGATGAATAAAGATATCATGAACAATAAAATAAGCCATACCGTATGCCATAATGCCCATGCCTATTGGTAAGCAATACCAAATGTTATGCTCGCCCCATAAATACCAACACACCATACTAACAGCTGCATAAAAAATAAAAAAAGCATCATTGCGCTCAAACCAGCTATCGTGGTCTTTATGATGGTGGTCTTTGTGTAAACTCCATAAGAAGCCATGCATAATATACTTGTGCGTAAACCATGCATTAAACTCCATTATAAAAAACGTAACAAGGAAAATGAGTATCCAGAGAATAGCCAACATTTATAATATCTAAATTTTACAGCAAATTTAGTTGATATTTCACGTAACTGCGAGTTAACAACTCCACTTTTTTGTAATCTGGTACTCTAATTCGAGAAGATTTGATCTTTATTGCTGGAGTCTTCTTAAGCTTTTCAAGTAATTTATTGTAATATCTGTACGCCATAAAAACACCAAATCTAGCTTCTAATGGTAATTTTTTAATTCCAACTAGACCTTTTCTAAAGTCTTCTTCTATGTCGTTAATTATTTTTTGTTTAGAGTCTTCGTCTAGTTGAGTTAAATCTGTATTAGGGAAATACGTTCGGCTTAAATCTTCAAAATCAGCTTTTAAATCTCTCAAAAAATTCACCTTCTGAAATGCCGAACCTAAACTCATTGCTGAGTCCTTGAGGTCGTTATACTTGTCATTATCACCTTTAACAAAAACCTTTAGACACATAAGACCTACAACATCTGCAGAGCCGTAAATGTATTCTTTGTATTCTTCTTCGGTTAAATAGTTTTGTTTGAATAAATCCTGCTTCATACTTTTCATAAAGGCATCAACAAGATGTTTATCTATTCCATATTTATGATAGGTTTCTTGAAAAGAATTAAGAATAGGGTTGAGGCTAATTTTCATATTCAAAGCATCTTCTAAGTCTTCAGAAAATTTATCGAATAGTTTTTGCTTGTCGTAATCATGAAATGTATCCACAATTTCATCTGCAAAACGCACAAACCCATAAATGTTATAAATATCTTGCCTTATACTTTCTGACAACATCTTGGTTGCTAAAGAAAACGATGTACTATAAGAAGTTGTAACAAGCTTGCTACATTCTCTTGATACATTATCGAAAATTGATTTCATAACCTAAATTTTTTTTGAATGATGTTTTGTTATTAAATCTGCAGCCAGTTTACCTGAAATCAATGAAGGTGGAACACCAGGGCCAGGTACTGTTAATTGTCCAGTAAAGTAGAGATTAGCTACTTTTTTACTTTTCAAATTAGGTCTAAGAAATGCCGTTTGAGACAATGTATTTGCCATACCGTATGCATTTCCTTTATAAGAATTATACTGTTCTTTAAAGTCTTTTACACAAAAGGACTCTTTAAAGATAATACTATTAGAAACATTTTGACTGGTTTTTCTCTCAAATCTGTCAATAATAATATCAAAATATTGCTCTCTTAACTCTTCTGTGTCTTCCAAATTAGGCGCAATTGGGATTAGAAAAAAACCTGTTTCACATCCATCGGGCGCCATACTTTTGTCAGTAATTGATGGGAAATTGACATAGAATAATGGTTCTTCAGGCCATTTAGGATTATCGTAAATATCTTGAGCATGTACATCAAAATTTGTATCAAAAAATAAATTGTGATGTTCTATATTTTTAAGTTTTTTATTAAAGCCGACATAAAATAATAATGACGAAGGAGCAAAAGTTTTCTTTTCCCAATAAGAATCGCTGTATTGCCTGTGCTCTTTATTAAGCAAAGTTTCTGAGTGATTATAGTCGGCACCACTTAACACATAATCACTTTCAATTTCAGTATTGTTTACAGTAATGCCAATAGCTTTTCCATCCTTAACATTGATTTTAGTGACATTAGATTCTGTATTAATTTCAACACCTAATTCTATAGCCAAAGTTTGCATTGCGTTGATTACTTGATACATACCACCTTTTGGATGCCATGTGCCTAATCCAAAGTCTGCGAAATTCATAAAGCTATAAAATGAAGGTGTTTTGCTCGGCTTTGCCCCAAGGAATAATACAGGAAACTCTAGAGTAGAAATAAGTTTAGGGTTTTTAAACTTTTTTCTCACCTCACTGCTAATAGTTTTAAAAAATTGATCAACTCTCGTAACAGTGTCTTTTGTAACAAGCTCAAAAGGAGATAGTCCAGGTTTTAAAACAATCTTATTGATTGCTATATCGTAATTTTCCTGAGCTTTAGAAATAAATTTTCTTAGCTCTTCGGAACTGCCAGATTCGATTCTTTCAAATTCGTCACATATTTTATCCAAACAATCACCAATAGTGATTTCATCATCCGAAAAGAAGATTTTATAGGCTGGGCTTAATTTATCTAATTGATAATAATCCTTTGTTGACTTGCCAAAATCATTGAAAAACTTTTCAAAAATATCTGGCATCCAATACCAACTAGGACCAATATCAAAAGTGAATCCTTGTTTTTTAAGTTGTCTGGCTCTACCACCTACAGTACTATTTTTTTCATATACAGCTACATTATGACCTTGCTTGGCTAGATAACATGCAGCAGACAACGAGGAGAATCCAGACCCTATTATTGATATCTTAGTCATGACTACTTTAATTGAGAAACTATTTCTTCAATAGATTTATGTGGCTTTACTTTACTAGGTAGGTTATCTAAGTCAAGACTATTCAACATTTGTCCTAGAATCCATAGTTCCGCGTTAGATTTTTGCAGGATGAGCTTGTCAAAATCCCTCACGTATTTGTCTATCTCATCTTTATGAGGCTTGATTGTAAAATAAGATAAGAAAATTAAATCATCGTAATAATGAAGTACTGCTTCTAGGCTTTCAAGAGGAACACTTTGCCCTAAAAAGATAGCGTGGTAATCATGAGCTACTATTTGATAATACAAAAACATTAATCCAAGCTCATGTATTTCATTATCTGGTAGGTATAAAACAAATGTCTTTTTTGAGTTTGGTTCTGCTTCTGCTTGAATAAACTCCGTATTTATAAGAATCTTTTGTCTTATCAGCGTAGTTAAAAAGTGCTCGTGAGCAGGAGTAATGGTGTTAGTTTGCCATAGTAAACCAATCTCAGTTAAAAGTGGAATGAATATTTCGTAGAATATATCTTCAAAAGACATATCCTTTAACAAGGAATCGTAAGTGTTGTAAAATAAAACTTGGTCAAAATTGAGCATTGCCAATTTAAACGAGTTTATAGCGTGACTTTCTAAATTTGTTTTAGAAGCAATTTCTCTCACAAGATTCTGAATATCTTCTTGCTTAAGTGTTGCAATCTTTGAAATTTTATAGCCGTTATTGTTTAGGTAGCTTACATTCAACAGTTTTTGAAAACTTGCTAAATCATAGTATCTAATATTTGTATCAGTACGTTTAGGAGATAATAATTTATACCGTTTTTCCCAGATTCTTATGGTATGCGCTTTGATACCAGTAAGGTTCTCTAAGTCCTTGATACTAAACTTATTTTTTAAATTGTTCATTAATTACTAAAAAAGTTTAAACAAAAATAAGTTTTTATGTTAAAAACTGCTATGTATTTAACATAATTTAAGTAAAGAAAATAACTAAGAGTAACTGTAGATGAATGATTGTGCGCACGAGAAGACTCGAACTTCCACGACCTAAAACGGTCACTGGCCCCTCAAGCCAGCGCGTCTACCAATTCCGCCACGTGCGCATAATAGTGAGGTAAATATAAAAAAAAAGTTAAGCAAATTTGCTTAACTAAAGTGACTTGGCTGGGGCTCGAACCCAGGACCCTCTCCTTAAAAGGGAGATGCTCTACCAACTGAGCTACCAAGTCAATAAGTGTTTCTCTAAACGAGGGTGCAAATATAAAATGTTTAATTAATAAAACAATGCTTTTTTATATTAAATTTTTTGTTTTTTTGTTTCGAAATTAGATCTGAATTTTGCAATCAATTTTTATACAATTATGATAATCGTTTTAATGGGTTATATGGGCTCTGGAAAGTCTCTGATAGGTAGTCATTTATCTAAAGTGATTGACTTTGATTACATCGATTTAGATGATTACATTTCTGAAAAAGAAGCGAGTTCAATTTCAGAATTATTTGAAAACAAAGGCGAAATATTTTTCCGAAAAATTGAGACCAAATATCTAAAAGAACTGCTTGATAAAAAATCCAATTTAGTAATTTCGTTAGGTGGCGGAACACCATGCTACTCAAATAATTTAGAACTCATTTTAAGAAATGATACTATTCAGTCGTTTTATCTTAAGGCTTCTATTTTAACTCTAACTGAGCGATTAATATCTGAAAAATCTAAACGTCCTTTATTAAGTCATATTAGTTCAAAATCAGAAATCCAGGAATTTATAGGGAAACATTTGTTCGAGCGGTCACAATTTTATTCCCAAAGTAACTATACCATTGTAACAGATAATAAATCTGTAGAGGCAATAATCGAAGACATACTCTTTCATTTAATCTAGATAAGCTTCATAAGGTTGTTTACCAAGATTTACATTAACATGCTCATTAAGAGAAGTCGATAAAGATATGCCTTTGTAATCGGCTTTAACAGGAAATTTCTTGTGATTCCTGTTTACCAAAACTGCTGTTTTAAATTGTTTTATTGGTACACTTAAAAAATGTCTAACACCATAAATTAATGTACTACCAGAGTTTAGTACATCATCTACCAGTATAATAGATTTATTAGCATAATCTGTAGGTTTAATAGAAGTCTCTATTGAATCAAGTGGTGATTTTTTGTTTATAAAAACCTTACAAAGTTTAGAATCTATGGACGAAATTTTATCAAGTTGTAATTTAATTTTTTTGGCCAACAAATATCCATTTTCTTCTACTCCAGCAATTATTAAAACCTTTTCATTCACATTACTTTCGTAAATCTGGTATGCAATGCGTTTAATTTTGTGCTGAATTTCTTGATGATTTAATATGATGCTTTTTTCTTTTACCATAAGACTGTTTTTATAATTTATATTAAATAATACTGAGTCAGTAGTTTATCATTCTTCTTCATAATAGTTATCTAAAGAACGTCTATCCTTTTTAGTTGGTCTTCCAGTACCTTTTTTTCTATAATAATCTTTGCTAAACTTAAGTAATTCCAAGGATTCAAATTCAGATTTTGGCGTTAAATCTGTCCTATATATATCAACTAATTTAGCGCCAACTCTGTTTGGAGGTATATCATTAACCTTGATCTTATAGTTAATTTGATTTTTTCGTAAGGAAATTATATCACCTATATAAACTTCTCTACTTGGCTTTACAACACTATCATTAACCTTCACCTGTCCTTTTTTGCAAGTAATAGTTGCTTGATTTCGGGTTTTTAGGTACCTAACACACCATAAATACTTATCTATACGCATACATTTTAACTAAAAACTGCGTTAATCTATTTGTACAAAAATATTATATTATTGTATCTTGCGCCTTTAAAAAAAGCAATAATTGAACTTGATTTGTGTAGATACGCAAACTTGAATTAAATAATGATATGAAATTAAGAAATCTTAGTCTATACTTTTTACTATTAGCAGTAATAATTGTAGCATGTTCTCCAGATGACCCAGATTTTATTCCTGTAGAAGACAGAGATCGAACTGAACAACAGACTACTGATAAAGCATTAATACTTGAGTATTTGCAGACCCACTTTTATAATAGTGGAGAACTTGCTGGATTAGTAAACCCTGAAGTCGAAGATATTATTATCGATACCTTATTAACCACTGTACCGGCTAACCATACACTTTTAATTGATGCCGTTGAAACTAGAACAACTACGTTTGAAGATACCGTATATGAATACTATATCTTAAAAATTAATCAGGGTGGAGGAGAAGAATCTCCTAACTTCACTGATGCTGTTCGAGTAGAATATGAAGGACGATTAATTCCTAATTTTGAAGATGAGATTGATACTAATGATGAAGATTCAGTATTTGATAGTGCTGTAACTCCTGCAGATTTTAATTTGGTTGGGTTTGGAGTAAATGGCGGTGGAGTTATCACAGGTTGGCAACGTGTTTTTCCAGAGTTTAATACTGCTGAAAGTTTTACTACTGGACCGACTGTAGAATATAATAATTACGGTTTTGGTATTATGTTTCTTCCGTCTGGTTTGGCTTATTTTTCTACACAATTGTTAGGCATACCTTCTTATTCTAATTTGATGTTTAAGTTTACACTTTTTCAATCGCAGGTCGTTGATCATGATGAAGATGGTATACCCTCATATGTAGAAGATTTGAATGGAGATTTAAGTACTTTTGATGAAGATACTGATGAAGATAATATTGTAAATTATGTTGATCCAGATGATGATGGTGATGGTGTCCTAACAATAAATGAGCTAATGCGTACAGAATATATCTTTAATGTGGGAGATTCTGATCCAATTTTAGCAACTAATGAATTCGAATTAACGCGAACTGTTGACATGGGTGTTGTTACTCTAACTACTGGAACTATTGTAGATACAGACATGAATGGTGAACCAGACTATTTGGATGAAGATATAACCGAAGATTACAGCGAAGACAATTAGAATAACGATTAAAAAAAAACCGCTAGATAATCACTAGCGGTTTTTTTATTTCAAAGATTGACATTTATATCTTATAAGATAAACTTAAGATTAACTGCTCTGGTCTAGTGTCTAATCTGTCAAGTGATATTAAATTATTATTGTCAATAAACGTTGCTTCGTTATCACTAAATCCTCTCTCGTATCTTAAATCAATACCTAATCTATTAAGGTTAATTCCAATACCAAAGTTAAGGCCTACACTAAAGTCGTTGTCTATATCACTTATATTAAGTGCGCTAAAACCATCGTCAGTATCCAAGATATATTGCAATGACGGTCCAGCAAAGACATTAAGAGGACCTAAAACTTTTACACCTACTAAAAGTGGTAAATCAAGTTTTTGCATATCAAAATCACCAGCATCATAATCACTTTTCACTTTAGAATACACAAGTTCTGGTCTGAAATAAATCTTGTTACCAAGTTTGCCAAAAACACCAAAGTGGAACCCGATGTTTTGGTCAGGATTCTCAAAATTATTACTAATAGATTGGAAGTAATCTCCATTTCCACCGTAATTTAATCCTGCTTTAATACCAAATCCACTGCCGCTTTGTGCATAGGAGCCAATTGAAAAAGCTAAAGTAAGAATGAATGCAAAGCAAAGCCTGTTTGCTTTAGAAAGTTCGTGATTAAAAAAATTGTAAGTTTTTTTTAGAGTTTTCATGATTATTCGTTTTTGATTTAGAATACTTTAACAAAAACGTTGCCAAACTCAAGTTATTTTCTTTTTATAACTTTTTTTGAAGCTTCTATTATTGCTTTGCTGTTTAATCCGTACTTATCCATTAGCTGAGCTGGAGTTCCAGATTCGCCAAAAGTATCGTTAGTAGCAACGTATTCTTGAGGTGTTGGTTGGTGTTGAGATAATACTCTTGCCACACTTTCTCCCAATCCTCCAAGATGGTTATGTTCTTCGGCCGTTACTATACATTTAGTTTTAGATACAGATTGTATTATGGCTTCACTATCAAGAGGTTTTATAGTGTGGATATTAATAACTTCAGCAGAAATTCCTTCAGAATCTAAAGCTTTTGCAGCTTCTAATGCTTCCCAAACTAAATGACCTGTAGCAACAATTGTAACATCATTACCATCTGTTAGTTTTACTGCTTTACCAATTTCAAAATTTTGATTTTCAGGTGTAAAGTTTGGCACTTTAGGTCTACCGAATCTTAAATATACCGGACCATGATGCTCGGCAATAGCTAGCGTTGCAGCTTTGGTTTGGTTAAAATCACAAGTATTTATTACTGTCATTCCTGGTAACATTTTCATTAGACCAATATCTTCAAGAATTTGGTGCGTGGCACCATCTTCTCCTAATGTAATACCAGCATGTGACGCACATATTTTCACATTTTTATCAGAATATGCTACACTCTGACGAATTTGGTCATAAACTCGTCCAGTTGAAAAATTTGCAAAAGTACCAGTAAAAGGTACTTTGCCGCCAATAGTCATACCAGCAGCTATACCAATCATGTTTGCCTCCGCAATTCCAACTTGAAAAAAACGTTCTGGATGATTGTTTTTAAACTCATCCATTTTTAAGGAACCCGTTAAGTCGGCACATAGAGCTACAACATTTTCATTGGTTTTTCCAAGTTCGGTTAATCCTGCTCCAAAACCGGATCTAGTGTCTTTATTTCCTGTGTTTTCGTATGTTTTCATAAAATTAAAATCGTAGTTCTTAAATCTAAAATGGGTTTAATAATCTCCTAAGGTTTCTGCGTTTTGTGATAATCCAATCTCCAGTTGCTCATCATTTGGAGCTTTACCATGCCAAGCATGTGTATGCATCATAAAATCAACGCCATTACCCATTACGGTTTTCAAAAGCACACATATAGGTTTTCCTTGACCTAACAACGATTTTGCTTTTTCCATTCCATCAAGAATAGATGCTATATCATTTCCGTTTTCTATTTCAATAACAGTCCAACCAAATGCTTCAAATTTACCTTTTACACTTCCAAGAGGTAAAACGTCATCAGTAGAACCATCAATTTGTTGACCATTTAAATCAACTGTTGCAATCAAATTATCAACTTTTCTAGCAGCAGCATACATAATGGCTTCCCAATTTTGTCCTTCTTGTAGCTCACCATCACCATGCAGGCTGTAAACCACATGATGATCATTGTTAAGCTTTTTCGCTTCAGCAGCACCTATTGCAACTGACATTCCTTGACCAAGAGAACCAGATGCAATTCGCACACCAGGTAACCCTTCGTGAGTTGTTGGGTGACCTTGAAGTCTTGAGTCAATTAATCTAAATGTGTTGAGTTCATCAACAGGAAAATACCCTGAGCGTGCCAGTACGCTATAATAAACAGGTGAAATATGCCCGTTGGATAAGAAAAATAAGTCTTCACCTTTTCCATCCATATCAAACCCATCGTTTCTTTCCATGATGTCTTGATATAGTGCTACAAAAAACTCAGCACAACCTAGAGATCCACCAGGATGACCTGAATTAACCTTATGTACCATACGTAGAATGTCTCTACGAACTTGAGTAGTTAAATCTTTTAATTCTTGAATATTTGGCATATTAAATGACTTGAAAATTTTATACGCCAAAAATAGTGGATTAGATAGGTGTGGCAAAGTTTGTAATATGCCAGTTATTAACGATTTTGCTTAATTGCTAACAATTTTAAAATTAATTAAGAGCTTATGAAAATGAGTTAATTATATTTGCCCATTCACAACTGGTTTATGGAGTTTAAAAAGATTGCAAAAGATACTAATAGCAAGGCGAGAGCTGGTGTAATTACAACAGATCACGGAACGATAGAAACACCAATTTTTATGCCTGTTGGGACAGTTGCTAGTGTAAAAGGGGTGCATCAGCGTGAACTGAAAAATGATATCAACCCAGATATAATACTCGGGAATACATACCATCTTTATTTAAGACCGCAAACTCCAATATTAGAACAAGCTGGTGGTTTACATAAGTTTATGAATTGGGATAGAAATATCCTAACTGATTCTGGTGGTTACCAAGTGTATTCGCTTTCGGCAAATAGAAAGATCAAAGAAGAAGGTGTAAAGTTCAAATCTCATATTGATGGAAGTACGCACTTTTTCACACCAGAGAATGTGATGGAAATTCAACGTAGTATAGGTGCTGATATTATCATGGCTTTTGATGAGTGTACGCCTTACCCTTGTGATTACAATTATGCAAAGCGTTCTATGCATATGACGCATCGGTGGCTAGATCGCTGTCTTGAGCATCTTAAAAAGGTACCATTTAAGTACGATTATTCACAAACCTTCTTTCCTATTGTTCAAGGTAGTACTTATAAAGATTTAAGACAACAATCAGCCGAGTATATAGCTAATGCAGGTGCCGAAGGTAATGCCATTGGCGGTCTATCCGTTGGAGAGCCTGCTGAAGAAATGTACGAAATGACAGAATTGGTTTGTGGTATTTTACCAGAAGATAAACCACGATATTTAATGGGTGTTGGCACACCAATAAATATTTTAGAAAATATTGCGTTAGGTGTAGATATGTTTGATTGTGTTATGCCTACCCGAAATGCTAGAAATGGAATGTTGTTTACAGCTCATGGAACTATAAATATCAAGAATAGAAAATGGGCAGATGACTTTTCACCTATAGATGACATGGGAATTACATTTGTAGACACCGAGTATAGTAAGGCGTATTTACGACATTTATTTACTGTAAATGAATTACTTGGAAAACAAATTGCTACCATACATAACTTAGGTTTTTATTTATGGCTAGTGAGAGAAGCCAGAAAACATATTAGTAATGGTGATTTTAGAACTTGGAAAGATAAAATGGTGAAACAAATGGATAAGCGTTTGTAAACATGAAAATATTAGATTGGTACATACTTAAGAGATATCTATTTACTTTTTTAATGATGTTGCTATTGTTTATTCCAATAGCCATTATGGTTCATATGGCTGAGAAAATTGGTAAAATTATTGATAGTGATGCTGGTTTTAATGAGATTGCAGAATACCTATTAAACTTTACAATCTATTTTGCCAATTTGCTATTCCCGTTATTCTTGTTTTTATCGGTGATATTTTTTACATCAAAGCTTGCTAATAATACAGAGGTTGTAGCGTTTTTAAGTTCAGGAGTTTCATTTTCAAGGTTTTTGAGACCTTATTTAATCGGTGCAACAATTATTGCCATTTGTGCACTGATTCTTGGAATGTTTTTAGCGCCAAAAGCTAGTAAAGGTTACAATGAATTTAGATACAAATACTTATCAAGAAATAAAAAAATCCAAGATACTAAAGATGTGTATAGGCGGATAACAGACAACGATATTATTTATATAAGTTCATTTGATCCTAAATCTAAACGTGGTCAAAATTTTGCACTAGAGCATTTTAAGGACAATCGTTTAGAATATAAAGTATTTGCTAATAGTTTAAGATATAAGGAAGAGGACACAACTTTTGTTCTTAATGGCTATTATAAAAGAGTCTATGATAGTCTTGGTAATGTAACTGTAGAACAAAAGAGTAAAATTAATGTTAGGTTTTCTTTTGATGTGGACGATTTAACCCCCGTAAATTATATAGCCGAAACAAAATTATATCATGAATTAGTTGATTTTATTGATAAGGAAAAAGCAAGAGGTTCATCTAATATTGGACGCTATGAAGTAGTAAAATATAAGAAATGGAGTTTGCCAGTTTCAGTATTTATTTTAACTATTATTGCCGTAGCCGTTTCCTCGATTAAACGGCGAGGTGGAATGGGAGTTAACTTAGCATTCGGTATTACCATAGCTATGATATATGTCTTTTTCGATAAAATTTTTGGGGTCATGGCTGAACAGTCTAATTTCGACCCTATTATTGCTGTCTGGTTTCCAAACATAATTTTTGGTATTCTTGCCATTTACCTTTTGTACAATGCTAAAAGGTAATCTAAAACACTATTTGCATCTCCATTTTCTAGTTTTTATTGCTGGTTTTACTGCCATATTAGGTAAAAAAATTTCAATTGGTGCAAGTGAAATTGTATGGTATAGAATGGCAATTGCCACAATCTTAATGTTCTTATACATTAAGATCATCAAGCTTAATATAAAGGTGTCTAAAAAAGCAATATTGCAATTTTCTGGAGCTGGAATCTTAATTGCATTGCATTGGTTTACTTTTTTTGAGTCTATTAAGCAATCTAATGTATCTATAGCTTTAGCTATGTTTTCTTCTGGTGCTTTTTTTGCTTCTTTTGTTGAACCGCTTTTCTTTAAGAGGAGAATTCAGATTTTCGAAATTCTATTTGGTGTAATTGTTATTGTAGGTGTTTTTTTAATCACCAGTAGTGAACTCAAATATTTAAACGGAATTATCCTTGGCTTACTTTCAGCTTTGTTATCTACTCTTTTTGCAGTGATAAATGGAAAATTCATCAAAAATTATAACGCAACTGTGATTTCGTTTTATGAGTTTATAAGTGGTGTATTGTTTTTAACAGTACTTATCTATTTTTCAGGAATAAGATTTAATACAGAATTTTTTACACTAGATAAGGTGGATTGGATTTGTATTTTTATTCTGGCATCGGTATGCACGGCATATGCGTTTATTGGTGCTGTTGAGGTTATGAAATATATATCACCTTACACTGTAATATTGAGTTATAACTTGGAACCAGTTTATGGAATTATTTTAGCACTTATCATCTTTCCGGAGACCGAGAAAATGTCCTCTCAGTTTTATATCGGAGCATGTATAATTATCTTAACCTTAATTATGGATGCTATATTAAAGAATAGAAAAAGTAGAAAACTAAAAGAAAGTTAATTACCGATTAAAGTTTATATATTTGTACACTTAACTAACTAAAAAAACAACTTCAAATTGTATGGAATATTTAGAGTTTGAATTACCCATAAAAGAGCTAGAAGACCAATTACAAAAATGCAAGGTTATTGGAGATGAAAGTGATGTTGATGTTACCGAAACATGCAAGCAAATTGAGAAGAAACTTCTTGAAACAAAAAAAGAGATTTATAAAAATCTTACGGCTTGGCAACGTGTACAATTATCGCGTCACCCAGATAGACCATATACATTAGATCATATAAAGGCTTTATGTGGAGATTCGTTTTTAGAGCTTCATGGAGATAGAAATGTAAAGGACGATAAGGCAATGATTGGTGGCCTTGGAAAGATTGGAGATCAATCTTATATGTTTATTGGTCAGCAAAAAGGATTCAATACTAAAACTAGACAATATAGAAATTTTGGGATGTCTAATCCAGAAGGCTATCGTAAAGCGTTACGTTTAATGAAGTCTGCTGAAAAGTTTGGAATACCAGTAGTAACTTTAATAGATACGCCGGGTGCTTATCCAGGATTAGAGGCCGAAGAGCGAGGACAAGGTGAAGCTATAGCAAGAAATATCCTTGAAATGACGCGTCTTAAAGTGCCAATTATAGCAGTTATTATTGGTGAAGGTGCTTCTGGTGGAGCATTAGGTATCGGTGTAGGAGATAAAGTTTTAATGTTAGAAAACACGTGGTATTCTGTAATATCTCCGGAATCTTGCTCATCAATTTTATGGCGCAGTTGGGAGTACAAAGAGCAAGCTGCTGATGCTTTAAAGCTTACAGCCAAAGATATGAAACGCATGAAGCTTGTTGACCAAATCGTTAAAGAACCACTAGGTGGCGCACATAAAGACAGAGAGAAAACATTTTTAGCTGTTAGAGACGCCATTGTAAAAGCTCACGACGAGCTTAAAAACTTATCACCAAAAGATTTGGTAAATCAACGTATGGATAAATATGCCGAGATGGGTGTTTTTAAATCTTAATACGATATAATATAGTAGATAGAAAGAACTGAAGCATTTTTGCTTCAGTTTTTTTATGCGCTATTAACAATATTTTCAAGTTATTAACAGTTAAAATGTTGATGGATTGTTGACGATTCTGTATTATCATAATTGATATTTTAGAAAGCTTTTAGTTACATTCGTAACCGCAATTAATCTGAGCTAAATCAACACAACCAACTTTAATTTATGGATTAAAATTCGTAAATTAAAGCAACTAATTCAGTCACCATATAATGAAGCAACCTAACCCAGTTAAAGGCTATAAAATAGATACGAGTTCCTTAATTAGCCTAGAAAAGGGAAAGATACCACCTCAAGCGCTTGACCTTGAGGAAGTGGTTTTGGGCGCCATGATGATTGACAAAAAAGGAGTTGATGAGGTCATAGATATCTTAAGTCCAGAAGCCTTTTATAAAGAAGCGCACCAATATATCTTTGAAGCCATCTTCAAGCTTTTCGAAAACAGTGAACCTGTAGATTTATTAACAGTTTCGACACAATTGCGAAAAGATGAAAAATTAGATTTGGTTGGCGGCGATTTCTATCTTATTTCTTTGACACAACGTGTGTCGTCTTCGGCGCATATTGAGTTTCATGCACGTATTATTCTTCAAAAATATATTCAAAGAAGTCTCATAAAAATTTCAAACGAAATTATTGAAGAAGCTTATGATGAAACTAAAGACGTTTTTGATTTATTAGACAATGCCGAAGCAAAATTATACGAGGTTACGCAAGGCAACGTAAAAAAATCAACTGAAACCGCTCAGAGTTTAGTAATTCAAGCTAAAAAGAAAATTGAAGAAATTTCTAATAAAGAAGGTCTCAGTGGCATACCATCAGGTTTTGATAAGCTCGATAAATTAACCTCGGGTTGGCAACCGAGTGACTTAGTTATTGTGGCGGCTCGTCCAGGTATGGGTAAAACCGCATTAACACTTACAATGGCTAGAAACATTGCAGTAAATAGTGGTATACCAGTGGCATTTTTCTCCTTGGAGATGTCGTCGGTTCAATTAATTACACGTTTAATTTCTAGTGAAACTGGGCTTTCTTCTGAAAAATTAAGAACTGGAAGGCTTGAAAAACACGAGTGGGAACAACTAAATGTAAAAGTTAAAACACTTGAGAAAGCACCATTATTTATTGATGACACACCTTCGTTATCTATATTCGATTTAAGAGCAAAAGCACGTCGTTTAGCATCACAATACGGTATAAAGTTAATTGTAATTGATTACCTTCAATTGATGACGGCTGGAGGAAGCCAAAAAGGAGGAAACCGTGAACAAGAAATCTCTACTATATCTCGTAACTTAAAAGCTTTGGCTAAGGAATTGAATGTTCCGGTAATAGCCTTATCTCAGTTGTCACGTGCTGTCGAAACACGTGGAGGCAGTAAACGCCCATTGTTATCAGACTTACGTGAATCTGGTGCTATCGAGCAAGATGCAGATATTGTTTCATTTATTTACAGACCAGAATACTATAAGATTGATGAATGGGATGATGAAGAACGCTCACCAACTGAAGGCCAAGCCGAATTTATCGTTGCAAAGCACAGAAATGGTGGTTTAGATAATATTAGACTTAAGTTTATTGGTCATCTTGGTAAGTTTGATAATCTCGATGATTTCGACACACCATTCGGAGAGTTCCACTCAAAGATGAACGCTGCGGCAAACGATGATACCTTCAAGCCAGATAGCTTCCCATCTGCTTCTGATGCATTTGATGCTCCTGATGATGATGGTGTACCATTCTAATGCACTTGTTAATTATCTTTTAAACACTTCTGTTAGTATTGTTTTTTGAGTATCTTTCATTTTTAAAATGATGAAATTGAAAAGATATATTCTCTTAGTGCTGCTGTTTTTTCTTGGTTATTCGTCTTATGCGTCCTATATACTTATTCCTATGGATGCAGAATCACAAGAAAACCATCTTAAGGCATACGGAGTTACATTTTGGACTTTACAACGCGAATTAAAGGTAAAGTGGTTACTTAATTATCGTGGTGGTTCGTTCTTACTACCTGATGCAGAAATTATTCAGCGCGAATGTCAGATTAGAGGTGTGTCTTTTGAAGTAATTTCTGATGGTCAAGCAGCACAAATTCTTGAAGATATTGCAAGCCCTGCGGTAAACCAAGAAGCCGTTGTTTTAGAAAAAGCACCTAAAATAGCAGTGTATACACCTTATGGTAAACAACCTTGGGATGATGCTGTTACAATGGTATTGACCTATGCCGAGATTCCTTATGAAACAGTTTATGATGAAGAGGTTTTGAATGACGAATTGTTATTATATGACTGGTTACACTTACATCACGAAGATTTTACAGGACAATATGGTAAATTCTATAGAACATACCGATCAGCAGCATGGTATATAAAAGAGAAAAAAGAAGCTGAGGCCTTAGCTCGTAAACTTGGGTACACCAAGGTTTCTGATGCTAAGTTAGACGTCGCTTTGAAGATTAAAAACTATGTCGTTGGTGGTGGTTTTATGTTTGCGATGTGTTCTGCAACAGATAGCTTTGATATTGCACTTTCTGCAGAAGGTGTAGATATCTGTGAACCCATGTTTGATGGTGATGGTAGTGATCCTGCCTACCAAAATAAAATAGATTATAGTAGAACATTTGCTTTCAAAAATTATGTTTTAGAACGTAGTCCAAATATTTATGAGTTTTCATCAATAGATATGACGCGAAAACGTCGTATACCTAAATCAACTGATTACTTTTCCTTGATGGAGTATTCTGCAAAATGGGACCCAATACCAACAATGCTTACTCAAAATCATACAGCTTTAGTAAAAGGATTTATGGGGCAAACAACTTCGTTTACAAGAGATGAAATAAAGTCTAATGTCCTGGTTATGGGCGAAAACAGAACTAACGGAGAAGCCAAATACATACATGGCATAAAAGGAAAAGGCTTTTTCACGTTTTATGGTGGTCATGATCCTGAAGATTATACACATAGAGTAGGAGACCCAAAAACAGAATTAGATTTGCACCCAACTTCACCAGGTTACAGATTAATACTCAATAATGTTTTGTTTCCTGCAGCTAAGAAAAAGAAACAAAAGACATAATTTTGAATAATAAAAATGTCTTATAAACTCAAATCTTTTTTTCGACTCCTATTAATTTCAGTAGTTTTCTGGACAATAGCATTTGTTCTGTTAACTGCATTAAGATATAATGGTTTAGAAAATCAGTTAAAATTGTTTACTGATGAAGAACGATTATACCTTCCAATTAGAGAATATTACTTCTTCTCAATACTTATAGGATTAATAGTAAGTGTTTTTTATACCATCATCGAGTTTATTTTTGACCGCTTAAGTAAAAGGTTAATACTAGGTTTGAGTATTATATTTAAGTCAATTGTCTATTTTATTCTTATAGTAATTATATTAAGTGCGAGTTCATTTTTATTAGAGATAGAATTAGATAGAGATTTGTCTAATGATAATGGTTGGTGGAAAACCAATCTTCGTTTCTGGACCACAGTTGTATATTTTGTTATCGCATCTGTTGTTTTTTCTTTAATACGTTTAGCAAATGATAGATTTGGTCGTGGTAATTTTATTCAAGTTCTTCTCGGTACATACAAGCGCCCAAAAGAGCAAGAACGTGTACTTATGTTCATTGATTTAAAAGACTCAACCAAAATTGCTGAACACATAGGTCATAAGATGTATAGCCAGTTTATACAAGATTGTTTTATTGACCTAAACATTACGCTTGGTAGGTATGATGCTGAAGTGTATCAATATGTTGGTGATGAAGCCGTTATTTATTGGCCTTCAAGAAAAGGGTTTCATCGTAACAATTGTATAAACTTGTTTTATGCGTTTCAGTCAAAGCTAAAGAAAAAGAAAGCCTACTATAATACTAAGTATGGTTTTATGCCAGAGTTTAAAGCAGGTATTCACTTTGGAAAACTCATGGTAGCTGAGGTTGGTACAGTTAAAAAGGATTTGGCTTTCCATGGTGATGTCATTAATACAGCATCTAGAATACAAAGTCTTTGTAACAGTTATGGTAAAAAGCTATTAGTATCAGAGTCTGTATTGACCAAACTCAATATATCCGATACCCATTACGAACTCATATCTCAGGATATAGAACTTAGAGGTAAGCAAGAGCGCTTAAAAATCTATGCTATTAATTATAGCGAATAAAAAACCCAACTTTATTAAAGTTGGGTTTTTTTAAGCGAAATGTTGTTATTAATTTGGCTAAACGCCTTATTTAACTTTGTTTACTATAGCTTCAAAAGCTTCTGGGTGATTCATAGCTAAATCTGCAAGTACCTTACGGTTCAATTCGATATTATTAGCCTTTAATTTACCCATAAATTTTGAATAGCTCATACCATGCTGTCTAGCACCTGCGTTTATACGCATAATCCATAATGCACGGAATGTTCTCTTTTTGTTCCTGCGATCTCTATACGAATATTGCATCGCTTTGTCAACCGCATTTTTGGCTACTGTCCAAACGTTTTTACGTCTTCCCCAATAACCTTTTGCTTGTTTAAGAACCTTTTTTCTTCTGGCTCTTTTAGCAACTGAATTTACTGATCTTGGCATTTCTTTTAATTGTTTTTTGTAGTAGGCGGTCTAAAAACGACACTTGCTAAATTCTTTTGCCTAACTCCAGGGTTTATAAAATTATTTTAACCGGTTAAAACTTATATTACTTTAAACGCAACATTGTTTTAACATTATCCTCGTCAGACTTATGTACTAATGTATCATGAGTCAACGCAAGCTTACGCTTTTTAGATTTTTTTGTCAATATATGACTCTTAAAAGCGTGCTTTCTTTTAATCTTACCAGTGCCAGTTAGTTTGAAACGTTTCTTAGCACTCGATTTAGTTTTCATTTTAGGCATTTTCTCCTATTTTTTACGTTTCGCTTATTATCTTTTGCTTAATCTATATTAAGCCGTTTATTATTTTTTCTTAGGAGCGATAAACATAATCATACGTTTACCTTCCAATTTAGGCATCTGCTCAACTTTTCCATATTCTTCTAAGTCTTGAGCTAACCTAAGTAATAAAATTTGTCCTTGCTCTTTAAAAACAATTGAACGTCCTTTAAAGAACACAAACGCCTTTAATTTTGCACCGTCATTAAGAAACTTTATGGCATGTTTCTTTTTAAACTCATAATCATGGTCATCTGTTTGTGGACCAAATCGTATTTCTTTTATAACAACTTTTGTTGCTTTAGCTTTTAACGCCTTTTCACGTTTCTTTTGTTCATAAAGAAACTTTTTATAATCCATTACTTTACAAACAGGTGGATTTGCATTTGGCGAAATCTCAACAAGATCTAATCCTTGTTCATCTGCTATTGATAATGCCTTTCTGGTAGGATAAATTCCTATCTCAACATTATCTCCAACAAGTCTTACTTCTTCAGATCTTATTTTAGAATTAATTCGGTGCTTATCTTCTTTAATTACACGTCTATTGTTATTCCTTCTGTTTCTACGTATTGCTATGGCTTATAAATTTTAGTTAAACGTTATTATTTAAAAGTTTTTAAACTTTCTTTAATCTTTTCTTTCACTATTTCTGAAAAAGCATCTACACTTGTCGTGCCTAAGTTTTCACCGCCGTGAGCTCTTACATTAATAGTATTATTATTTTCTTCTTGCTCGCCAACAATAATCATATAAGGAAACTTTTGCAGTTCTGCTTCACGTATCTTTTTACCTACTGTTTCGTTTCTATTGTCAACGAGGGCGCGAATTTCGTTATTTTCTAGCAAATTTAAAACTTTTTCAGCGTATTTTTCATATTTCTCGCTGATAGATAGCACTATAGCTTGTTCGGGCATTAGCCAAAGCGGGAAGTTACCACCTGTGTGCTCTAGCAAAATTGCAACAAACCGCTCCAAACTTCCAAAAGGAGCTCTATGAATCATAACAGGTCTATGTAACTCATTATCACTTCCTTTGTATGTTAAATCAAAACGTTCAGGTAAATTATAATCAACCTGTATCGTACCTAATTGCCATTGCCTTCCGAGTGCATCCTTAACCATAAAATCAAGCTTTGGACCATAGAATGCAGCTTCACCTTCTTCAACTACATAATTAAGCCCTTTATCTTTTGCTGCATTTATAATTGCATTTTCAGCTTTTTCCCAATTTTCAGCATTACCAATATACTTTTCAGGTTTTTTAGGATCTCTTATAGAAACCTGAGCTGTAAAGTTTTCGAAACCAAGAGAACCAAAGACATAAAGCACTAAATCAATAACTTCTTTAAACTCAGTATCTAACTGATCCGGAGTGCAGAATATATGAGCGTCATCTTGAGTAAATCCTCTAACTCTAGTTAAACCATGTAGCTCACCGCTTTGTTCATATCTATATACTGTCCCAAACTCAGCATATCTTTTGGGTAATTCTTTATACGAAAAAGGTCTAGCATTATATATCTCACAGTGGTGAGGACAATTCATTGGCTTAAGTAAAAATTCTTCCCCTTCTGCCGGTGTATTTATGGGTTGAAAACTGTCTTCACCATATTTAGCATAGTGTCCAGAAGTCACATATAATTCTTTTTGACCGATATGTGGTGTCACCACCATTTCGTAACCTGCTTTCTTTTGAGCGGCTTTTAAAAAGTTTTCTAGTCTTTCTCTTAGGGCGGCACCTTTAGGTAACCATAAAGGAAGGCCTTGGCCAACTTTTCTTGAAAAAGTAAATAACTCTAATTCTTTACCTAACTTTCTGTGATCACGTTTTTTTGCTTCTTCTAATAAATGAAGATACTCGGTTAACTCCTTTTGTTTAGGAAATGAAATACCATAAACACGAGTCAGTTGTTTTTCGTTTTCATCTCCTTTATAATATGCACCAGCTACACTTAAAACTTTTACTGCCTTAACAATACCAGTGTTTGGTATATGACCACCTCGGCATAAATCAGTAAATGAAGAATGATCGCAAAAGGTAATATCTCCATCTTCCAGCCCTTCAATTAAGTCTACTTTATATTCATTTTTACCTTTATAATACGATAGAGCATCAGCTTTAGAAACTGAACGCATTTTGAAATCATGTTTTCCTCGTGCTATCTCAAGCATTTTATTCTCTATTGTTTTAAAATCCTTTTCAGAGATAGAATCTTCACCAAAATCAACATCGTAATAAAAGCCATTTTCAATCGCAGGACCAACCCAAAGTTTAACACCAGGATATAACTCTTCTAAAGCTTGTGCTAAAATGTGAGCCGAAGAATGCCAAAAAGCCTTTTTTCCATTATCATCTCTCCAAGTAAAAAGAGTTAAGCTACCATCTGTGTTGAGTGGGGTTGTAGTTTCAATGATGTCATCATTGAATTTTGCAGAAATAACATTTCTCGCTAAACCCTCACTAATACTTTTAGCAACATCAATTGCGCTACTACCTTTCTCGAAAGATTTTACACTTCCATCTGGTAATGTAATTTGAATCATAATGGACTATGGTTATTATAAATTAAGGTGCAAAGATAATTCTATTACTATTACATACAATAATAATATTAGATACTTGGAATTATTTTTCTATGTTTTTATGAGTGTAAAGACTTGGTTTATAGCCTTGTAATGAAATGGGTAAAAATAAGTTAAAAAAAGTCTTGTTGAATTGGTTTTAGGGTTTATCTTTGCGGCCTCTAAAACGGATATATTTATATATGTTTTAGAGTGATAAGTTCATA
>NZ_RHLG01000006.1 GCF_003712105.1 Winogradskyella sp. | reverse complement strand
TGACATCAAATGGGTTTCCATCACAATTATCTGCACTCACTGGTACTATAGTATACGTCACTACTACTGGTGCATTAGTCATATTGGTATAGGCATCATCTGCGATTTCATTAGCTCCAAATCCATTACCTACTACTGGTGCTCCTGCACTGGCTACTAAGCCATTATCATTAATTGCTATAATATTATAGGTGGCTGCCGCTATACTTCCTGGCTCAACATCTAAGACAATACCACTTACATCATCACTACATACGGTAGCATCTAAAGTTGTAGATAATATTGGTTCTGGACTAATAGTGACATTGACATCAAATGCATCGCCTTCACAATTATCTGCACTTACTGGCACTATAGTATACGTGACTGGTACTGGAAGATTTGTTGTGTTTGTATAAGCATCATCTGCAATTTCATTAGCTCCAAATCCGTTACCTACTACTGGTGCACCTGCACTGGCTACTAAGCCATTATCATTAATTGCTATAATATTATATGTCGCAGCGGCTATGCTTCCTGGCGCTACATCTAATACAATACCACTTGCTGTATCAGTACATACTGTAGTATCTAAAGTTGTGGATAAGACTGGTTCTGGATTAATAGTAACATTAACATCAAATGCATCACCTTCACAATTATCTGCACTTACTGGCACTATAGTATAGGTTACAGGTACTGGAAGATTTGTTGTGTTTGTATAAGCATCATCTGCAATTTCATTAGCTCCAAATCCGTTACCTACTGCTGGTGCACCTGCACTGGCTACTAAGCCATTATCATTAATTGCTATAATATTATAGGTCGCAGCGGCTATACTTCCTGGTGCTACATCTAAAACAATACCACTAGCTGTATCACTACATGTAATACCATCTAAAGTTGTGGATAAGACTGGTTCGGGATTAATAGTGACATTGACATCAAATGGGTTTCCATCACAATTATCTGCACTCACTGGTACTATAGTATACGTCACTACTACTGGTGCATTAGTCATATTGGTATAGGCATCATCTGCGATTTCATTAGCTCCAAATCCATTGCCTACTACTGGTGCTCCTGCACTGGCTACTAAGCCATTATCATTAATTGCTATAATATTGTAGGTCACAGCGGCTATACTTCCTGGCTCAACATCTAAGACAATACCACTTACATCATCACTACATACGGTAGCATCTAAAGTTGTAGATAATATTGGTTCTGGACTAATAGTGAGATTGACATCAAAAGCATCGCCTTCACAATTATCTGCACTTACTGGCACTATAGTATACGTGACTGGTACTGGAAGATTTGTTGTATTCGTATAAGCATCATCTGCAATTTCGTTGACACCAAATCCATTACCTACTACTGGTGCACCTGCACTAGCTACTAAGCCATTATCATTAATTGCTATAATATTGTAGGTCGCAGCGGCTATGCTTCCTGGCGCTACATCTAAAACAATACCGCTAGCTGTATCAGTACATACTGTAGTATCTAAAGTTGTGGATAAGACTGGTTCTGGATTAATAGTAACATTAACATCAAATGCATCACCTTCACAATTATCTGCACTTACTGGCACTATAGTATATATTACAGGTACTGGAAGATTTGTTGTGTTTGTATAAGCATCATCTGAAATTTCATTAGCTCCAAATCCATTACCTACTGCTGGTGCACCTGCACTGGCTACTAAGCCATTATCATTAATTGCTATAATATTGTAGGTCACAGCGGCTATACTTCCTGGCTCTACATCTAAAACAATACCACTAGCTGTATCACTACATGTAATACCATCTAAAGTTGTAGATAAGACTGGTTCTGGATTAATAGTAAGGTTAACATCTAACGCATTACCAGAACAATTATCCGCATTAACAGGGACTATTGTATATGTCACTACTACAGGTGCATTAGTCATATTGGTATAGGCATCATCTGCGATTTCATTGGCTCCAAATCCATTACCTACTGCTGGTGCACCTGCACTGGCTACTAAGCCATTATCATTAATTGCTATAATATTATAGGTGGCTGCCGCTATACTTCCTGGCCCTACATCTAAGACAATACCACTAACATTATCACTACATACAGTAACATCTAAAGATGCAGATAATATTGGTTCTGGACTAATAGTGACATTGACATCAAATGCATCGCCTTCACAATTATCTGCACTTACTGGTACTATAGTATACGTTACTGGTACTGCAAGATTTGTTGTGTTTGTATAAGCATCATCTGCAATTTCGTTGACACCAAATCCATTACCTACTGCCGGTGCACCTGCACTGGCTACTAAGCCATTATCATTAATTGCTATAATATTGTAGGTGGCTGCTGCTACACTTCCTGGTGCTACATCTAATACAACTCCGATGAGATCATCGCTACAAACTGTAGTATCTAAATTTGCTGAAAGAACAGGTTCGGGATTAACCATCAAGTTAACATCTAAAGCTAATCCTTCGCAATTATCTGCACTTACTGGCACTATAGTATATATTACAGGTACTGGAAGATTTGTTGTGTTTGTATAAGCATCATCTGAAATTTCATTAGCTCCAAATCCATTACCTACTGCTGGTGCGCCTGCACTGGCTACTAAGCCATTGGTATTAATAGCAGTAATATTATAGGTTGAGGCTGCAATACTACCTGCTTCAATATCTAATATAATGCCACTAGCAACATCACTACAGACTGTCGTATCTAAACCAATTGATAACACAGGTACGGGATTGACCATTACAGTAACATCCACAGCATTCCCAAGGCAATTAGCCGCACCACTTACTGGCACTATAGTATATATTACAGGTACTGGAAGAATTGTTGTATTGGTATAGGCATCATCTGCAATTTCATTGGCTCCAAATCCATTACCTACTACTGGTGCTCCTGCACTGGCTACTAAGCCATTAGTATTAATTCCAGTAATGTTAAAAGTTGTAGATGCTAAATCTCCAATATCTAAATCTAGAATTATGCCAATTGCATCGTCACTACAAGCCGATGTGTCTAGTGTAGAAGATAAAACAGGTGTTTCGAAAAAGGTAATAGCAACATCGTCAACGCTAATGCAATTGGTAACATCTTCAGTTACTGTAACTGAATAAACTCCAGAATCTGGCGAACTTACAGTAAGTGTTGGATTTGTTTCGCCTGGTAGGTCTACACCATCTAAAGCCCATTGGTAGGTCACTGACCCAGCGACAGTAGCATCTAATAGAACATCAGGGTCACCAATACATAATTCTTGATCAGGCCCGAGGTCTACAATAAAAGGTATATTCGTTGTAACTGTGACATCATCGGTCACAACAGTAACATCTCCATTACAATTGGTATAGGTTACTTGTGCTGTATAAGTTGTAGACGGATCTGTTGGGCACACTTCGAAACTGGCGTCATTACTAATGACATTTCCCATTGCATCCAACCAGGCAAACTCAACAATTGATGGTCCCGCTGGTGTAAAACGCCATGCTTCATCAGATGTAGTCCATCCGGGCATAGTTAGCGTACCACCTTCATTCGTATTACGGCCAGGTGGTACAAATGCTTGTGTTCCAGCATCATTTTGTATACCAACGGCCTTATTGTTATTAAATTCATCACAAAAAGGTGCATCTTGAATGTATATATCAATAACATTAGTTGTTTCATAAAATACTGCCATGTGGGTTGCAATTGCAGTAGGGCAGTTCCACATTTCTACGTTAAAAAAACTAACTACGAGAACACGATTTGGTGCCACTCCTATAAATTCCCAAGCTATTTCTTCACCTGTAGAAGCTGCAGGATTAATGTCATGAACTGGCGTAAATACATTTCCTTCTCCTAATGCAGGGTTTGTATTGTTAGGAAGCGTGTTGTTTTGTAAATTCCAAGCATTGGTAGCATCTGATGGATCAACATCAAAACGGATTAAACCATTAGAACCCACTTGAAATTGAGTTTCTATTTGGTCAAAAAAGCAAAAATCAAAGGGTAAGCTTTCTACACCTGCCCATGCGTCATCTATATTATTGTTTATTGTGTTAGCTAAACCATCAAACGGGAATGGTGGAACATATGGTATACTGTTTACAGTATAGGTAGACGTATCTCCAATATCTAAAAAACTTGCATTTAGTGTGGTGCAAGTTTCGTCACAGGGTATATCTACATCATCTCCAGCGTTAACCGATGGATTACCAGGACTGGTAACACCAATTTGAGCAGAAAGATTAATATTATTAGTACTTGTGCATCCAGATGTATCTGTAATTGTCAAGGTTACATTATAAATTCCTGCTACCGTATACGCATGTGTTACAGATTGGCCCATTGCGGTATTACCATCACCAAAATCCCACAAATACGTAGCACCGGTACCATCATTAGAAAAGGTACCACTGCCATTAAAACTTATTGTATCATTAACATCCGCACTTATAGCATTTCCGGATCCAACAGCAGGAGTTGTACTATCAACGTTAGCTGTAATTGTCTGACAAGGTGTAAAACAACTAATCTCTGCTACCCAACCTAGGGTATTGCCATTGCCATTAGAAGAAAATGTAATCGTTAAACAGCCCGAAGTATTAGCACTTGTAGCTTCAATTAGACCTGGACTCGAGCTCCCAGAAAACTGACCTAATTGAGACGCACTAGTATCATCTCCATCAAAAATTGTTAAAATGTCTGCACCTGTCTCTGTATTAAAAGATGTAAAATTAAGACTCACGGAGTCTCCCGGTGTATCAGGACAAATCGTTAATGTAAAATTTTCGTTGCTCGAATATATTCCTGATGGTCCTCCCGAATCATAAAACATATCTGTACATTGATTAAATGTACCATTTTGCATATTTATATCTTGTGCCGAAACAAAAACTACACAAAAAAAGACAACCGTTGTAATTATATTTTTCATGAGTAATGGGGATTTACTGGTATTGAGATTTTATAACTATACCATAATTTGTTCCATCAACTTGATAGGTATATGATTTTTTTGAATAAAAACTAAATGTATATTTCAAAGGATTAAAGTTATTTGGATTAAAAACAACGTCCCTTTTTAAAGTTTTATTAAAAGATTTGAATACTGGCACTTCAGATAACTTTGGATAGTTTAAGCTTAAATGTTTTTGAGTCAATTTAACTATCTGAACCCTATTTCTTAAAATCTGTTTTATAAATTTTAACCTGTGTGGTCTAGAATATATTTCCTTGTACGCAGCATCTCCATAGGCTTCATTTATAAATGTTTTTTCTAAAGTCGACAAAGGTAAATTAACGTTATCGTCAAATTTAACTATTATAGATGATGGCATGGATTGCGCTCCTATACTTAAAGAGGTTAGGGATATTAATAACACAATCAACACTTTTGATATTGTTTTTATCATAATTTTTTAGGTAATTTCAGAAGCGGAAATTAATAAAATTTTAAGAAACCGAGCTCCAATTAACATCAGTTCTCGATGAAATTAGTTAATTCATGTATATAACAAGTATAATTAGGAATTTCCTAACAGATGAATGCTATTTTATTTAATTATCTTTGCAGTCTCATTTTACATACCATTTAAATGAAGATAGATAACGATTTTAATATAGATACCATTGGAGATGACCACATAGGCACCTCTAGTGATACGCCTTTAAGAGAAGATGCCTTTGAGCTAAGTGATGCTGAAAAAATAGAAAGCATACGTGAAGATGTTGAACATATTTTAGAAACACTTGGGCTAGATTTAACGGACGACAGTTTAAGTGGCACACCAAAACGTGTTGCTAAAATGTTTGTAAATGAAATATTTAGTGGGCTTCACCCTAATAATAAGCCTAAAGCATCCACATTTGAAAATAAATATAAATACGGTGAAATGCTTGTTGAGAAAAACATAACTGTATACTCTACTTGTGAGCATCATTTATTACCTATAGTTGGGAAGGCTCACGTCGCTTATATTTCTAATGGTAGTGTTGTAGGTTTATCTAAAATGAACCGTATTGTAGATTATTATGCTAAGCGCCCTCAAGTACAGGAGCGACTTACCATCCAAATTGTCAGAGAATTGCAAGATGTATTAGGTACTGATGATGTTGCTTGTGTTATCGATGCTAAGCATCTGTGTGTTAACTCTCGTGGCATTAAAGATGTTGCAAGTAGCACAGTTACTTCTGAGTTTGGAGGCAAATTCAAAACCAAAGAAACACGTCGTGAATTTTTGGATTATATAAAACTAGATACTGAGTTTTAATATACCTTTACAAAAGACATTCTAACTTATTTACTAATTACATACGATTAAGTACTAAACACATGCTTTTCGAAAACCAAGAGATTAAAATCTACAATTCACTTTCTGGTGAAAAAGAAATTTTTCAACCTATTACTAAAGGTTATGTTGGTATGTATGTGTGTGGTCCTACAGTTTATAGCAATGTGCATTTAGGAAATGTTAGAACCTTTATGTCTTTTGACATGATTTTTAGATATTTCAAACATTTGGGTTATAAAGTACGCTATGTCAGGAATATTACGGATGCTGGTCACTTGGAGAATGATGCGGATTTAGGTGAAGATAAAATCACTAAAAAAGCACGCGTTGAGGAGATTGAACCTATGGAAGTTGTACAACGCTATACTGTAGACTTTCATAATGTACTTAATACCTTAAACTTTTTACCACCAAGCATAGAGCCAACAGCTACTGGTCACATCATTGAACAAATCGAATTAATACAAACCATCATCGATAAGGGATTAGCCTATGTGGTTAATGGTTCTGTATATTTTGATGTACATAAATACAATGAAACTAATGAATATGGTATTCTAAGTAAACGTAAACTTGAAGATCTAATTCATAATACGCGCAGTCTAGATGGGCAAAGCGATAAGAGAAATCCACAGGACTTTGCACTTTGGAAAAAAGCTGAACCAACTCACATCATGCGTTGGTCATCACCTTGGAGTGATGGTTTTCCTGGCTGGCATTTAGAGTGTACTGCAATGAGCACCAAATACTTGGGTGACAGATTTGATATTCATGGTGGCGGTATGGATCTAAAATTCCCACATCACGAATGTGAAATTGCACAATGCAAAGCTGCTAAAGGTAATGACCCGGTAAAATATTGGATGCACGCCAATATGCTAGAAATGAATGGTGCTCGTATGAGTAAATCTAGTGGAAATTATGTGAATCCTGCCGAATTATTCTCTGGTGATAACAAGATTATGTCCAAAGGGTTTTCGCCCGGAGTTATTCGTTTTTTTATGATGCAAGCTTCATATAGAAGTATTCTAGATTTAACCAACGATGGATTGCTTGCCGCTGAGAAAGGATTTAATCGTTTAATGGAAGCGATTAATAATTTGGATAAGCTGGTTCCTCAAGCTTCATCATCATTTAATGTTTCTGAATGGAAACAAAAATGCTATGATGCAATGAATGATGATTTTAATACACCAATATTAATTGCGCATTTATTTGAAGCTGTAAAGTTTATAAATCTTGCCACAGATAATAAAGCTACAATTACAGAAGCAGATTTAAGTCTACTTATAAGCACTATCAATTCATTTGTATTCGATATTCTTGGTCTTAAGAAAAATAATAATCAGGATGATTCAGGCGCTAATAAACTAAGTGCCACAATAGAACTTTTAATTAAGCTTAGAAAAGAAGCTAGAATTAATAAAGACTTTGCACTATCTGACCAGATCCGAGATGAGTTGGCAGAGGTTGGTATTACGCTAAAAGATCACCGTGAAGGCACTACTTATTCTATAAAATAATCCTATCAAAAAACTACTGACATACCCATTTTTATTTTTGATTAAGGTCTACCAGACTTTGATTTCTCCATTAACACCAGCAACGTGCAGATACCAACCAACATGTTCGCATTATGCTAAAGAAGCATTGGAAGTGCATGGGTTGTTTAAAGGAAGTCGTTTGGCAATTAAGCGCATTTTTAGTTGCCATCCTTTAGGAGGAAAAGGTTACGACCCAGTGCCGCCAAAGGAGGATTAATATTAGCTCCTATATTAATTAAGAAACCATCAAAAATCTTATATTTACGGCTTTAATACGGTATATATGTATAGCTTACAAGTTGTTTGGGAAACAAAAAAATTTATCGATTTAGGCTTTTTTAAATTGCACTATTATAGTTTAATGTGGATTGTTGCTTTTGTCATAGGGTTTTATATCACTAAACGTATTTATAAAAATGAAAACCAGTCTAATGAATCGCTAGATTCATTATTTATCTATTCGGTTTTAGGGATTATGCTTGGAGCACGTTTAGGTCATGTTTTGTTCTACCAAACCGAGCTAATTACAGAAGATTTTTTTAGTATATTTTTACCTTTCAAATTCAAAGGTGGTTTTGAGTTCACAGGTTTTCAAGGTTTGGCCAGTCATGGCGCAGCGATAGCTATGATAATCTCAATGTACCTCTATAATAAAAAAGTTCTCAAGAAAACAGTTTTGTGGATTTTAGATCGTGTAGTAGTAGCTGTTGCCCTTGGTGCTGCTTTTGTACGTATTGGTAATTTCATTAATTCAGAAATTATAGGAAAACCTACAAATTCAGATTTTGGAGTAATATTCGCGGAGCTTGGCGAATCTTTTCCTAGACATGCTACACAACTTTACGAAGCTGGTTGTTACGTAATCATATTTATCATACTTTATGTATTGTATTGGAAAACTAAAAAAGCTAATAAAGAAGGTTACTTATTTGGCTTGTTTTTAGTTTTATTATGGTCTGTACGCTTTATTATTGAATTCTTTAAAGAGCCTCAAAGTGGTGAGTATCTATCTGATGCCATAGGTAATGTTATTAATAATGGTCAAATATTAAGTATCCCTTTGATACTAGTGGGACTTTATTTTATGTTCTTCTACAAACCTAAAGCTAACTTAGAATCCTAATTATAGTTTAGAATGAAAAAAGTTTATGGTTATCTATGTATTGCAATAGGTGCTTTGCTAATGATGGCTTTTATATATTACTTAAGCCCGGCTTTAATTTCGGTATCAAAGATTACAACTATCTTCAATTCTGGGTTATCTGCCTCTGAAAGACTAATGATTTTTGGCGGCTGTATCTATTGGATAATTCATATAATGACTATTATTATTTCTTTCAAGCTTGGTTTTAAAATAATGAGGCATTATTCAAATCAATAAGTCTTTGAAGCAACTCGGTATTAAATATCTCATGATTCTCATTGTCGTCTTACATGTTTTTTCTTGTAGTGATAAGAAAAAACAACAAAAAGGCTTAGATATAAAATTTAAAAAAGAAGGTTCGCTTCAACTCAAGAAGGCATTTAATGATTCGCTCATTAAGTTATTAGACATTGAAATTGCTGATGATGATTTCCAAATACAAACTGGTTTGATGTATCGCAATAGTATGAAAGACAATCAAGCAATGCTATTTCTTTTCCCTGATGAAAGACAACGGAGCTTCTATATGAAGAATACACGTATACCTCTGGATATCATCTTTATTGCTTCGGATAGTAGTATTGTAAGTTTTCAGAAGAACGCAAAGCCTTTTGATGAGACTTCACTTCCATCTGATGCAGCGGCTAAATATGTTTTAGAAATTAATGCTGGACTTTCGGACTCATGGAATCTTCAGTTGGGAGATAAAATAGAATTCAAGATTTTAAATTAAAAAAGGCTGCAAATTGCAGCCTTTTTTAGTTATATGATTTGAGGTTTTGTTACGCCTCTTCTTCATCTTCTTCTTTAACTTTCTTCTTTAAAGATTCAGCTGCATCACCTTTCTTAGCGGTATCGTACATTATTGGTGTCGCAATAAATAACGACGAATATGTACCAACTAGCACACCAACTATTAAGGCAAATAAGAATCCTTTAAGCGAATCGGCACCTAGGAAGAACATCGCTAATAATACCACCAATGTTGTTAAAGATGTATTTAATGTTCTACTTAATGTACTATTTAAAGATGCATTAATTGTTCTACCAAACTCCCAACTTGTATGTTCGTTTAAGAACTCTCTAATTCTATCGAAAACAACCACAGTATCGTTAAGTGAGTAACCAATTACCGTTAAGATTGCTGCGATAAAGGCTTGGTCTATTTCCATACTAAATGGCATAAACTTCCAAGCTATTGAGAAAATACCTAATACAATTAATACATCGTGGAATACTGCAGCTACAGCTCCAAGTGAGAATTGCCAACGCTTAAATCGTATTAAGATGTATAAGAATACTACAACTAAAGACCCTAAAATTGCCCAGAAAGATGACTTCTTAATATCATCCGCAATTGTAGGACTTACTTTACTTGATAAACGTTTCCCAATGTTAGCATCTCCAGAACCATCTAAGAATTCTTCATAAGTCATTCCATCAGGTAAATATGGAACTAATGCTTCAAATAACGTAGACTGTACTTTCTCGTCAGCTTCGGTAGAATTATCTTCTACTAAATATTTAGTTGATATTTTTAATTCATTATCATTCCCAATCGTTTTTACTTCTGCACTACCAAAAACTGCTGGATCATTTAATGTTTTAGCTACCTCTTCAGTACTTACAGTCTGTGCAAAACGCACTTGGTACGTTCTACCTCCAACAAAATCAATACCTTGATCTAAATTATTTGTGAATAAAGATGCAATACCAGCTGTAATTAATAGTCCTGAAATCACATAAGCAATCTTACGTTTTCCTAAGAAATTGATATTTACATTCTGCAAGAAGCCTTTAGTTAGAGCTGTAGAGAAGTCTAATCTACCACCACGATTTGCATACCAGTCAATCAATAATCTAGTAATAAATATCGCTGTAAATAATGAGGTTAAAATACCAATGATTAATGTTGTTGCAAAACCTTTAATTGGTCCTGTACCAAATACAAATAGTATTAATGCCGTTAAACCTGTAGTGATGTTTGCATCAAGGATAGAAGACAATGCATTAGCAAAACCATCTTTAATCGCCTCTTTTTGACCTTTGCCTTTGGCCAGCTCTTCTCGTATGCGCTCAAAGATAAGTACGTTAGCATCTACCGAAATACCAATAGTTAATACAATACCCGCTATACCTGGTAATGTTAATACTGCACCTAAACCTGAGAGTACACCAAATATTAAAAGAATATTTAATAGTAATGCTACGTCTGCAAATCCACCAGCTTTGCCATAATAGAATATCATCCATAATAATACGAACGCAAGCGCTAAAGCAAAAGATATCATACCAGAGTCTATAGCTTCTTGACCTAATGATGGCCCAACCTCATCTGCTTGAACTATCTCAGCTGAAGCTGGTAATTTACCTGCTCTTAATACATTTGCTAAGTCGGTTGCTTCTTGAAGCGTAAATGAACCTGAAATCTGAGAATTACCACCTGCTATTGGCCCTGTAGTCACGCCTGGTGCAGAGTATACGATGTTGTCTAATACTATGGCTATATTACCTCTTTCATTATATGCCACAGTAGTCATATCTTCCCATATCTTAGCACCTTTGGAATTCATTTGCATGCTTACTGCAGGACGATTACGTGGGTCATAATCTTGGCGTGCATCAGTTATAACTGCACCACTTAATTCTGGCACATTGTCTCTGTTACTTTTAAGTGCATAAAGTTCTACAAACTCAGACTCTTTATCAGCAGGCTTTCCCCATGCAAATCTTACATAACGTTGCTCTGCCGGTAATAAATCTCTATTAGCTTCCAACTTTTTCATTACCTCAGCAGAATCTTTAGCTAGGAACGTACCTATTACTGGACCACCTTGACCAATTCCTTGTATCCCTAATGGATTTACATCTTCTTGAACATTAGTTGAATCTTGTTCAATTTGCCCCGTTATTTCGTCAATAACACTAGATGTAGAATCTTGTTCTTCAGCTGCTTCACCTTCTTCAGTAGTCTCAGTTGAAGTTTCTGTTTTTGCTTGTTGAGCCTCCAATAAACGTTGGTTAACCTGAATTAAATAACTGGCTAAATCCTGAACTTGGTAGGTTTCCCAGAATTGTAGTTGCGCTGTTTTAGTAATGATATCTACAACACGGTCTCTATCTCTAGCGCCAGGTAGTTCTAATAATATACGACCAGAATTTCCTAAACGTTGAATGTTTGGAGATGTTACTCCAAATCCATCAATACGATTACGTAATACTTCAAAAGCCGATACAATAGATTCATCTACTTTACGAGTAATAATACTTTTTACCTCATCATCAGACATGTTAAATGTAACATCATCACTTAAGGTACGGTTAGCAAATATATCTGGAGACGCTAACTTAGTATCTCCTTTTAATTCATCAAAAGCTGTATAAAAAGACTCTAAGTAAGATTCTTGTGCATCTTTTTGAATCTCAGTAGCTCTCTCTAAAGCTTGATTAAAAACTGGATCTTTACTATTATTAGCTAATCCTTTTAAGATGTCCTTTACTGAAATTTCAATAATAGCGTTAATACCACCTTTAAGGTCAAGACCTAAGTTCATAGCATTATCCTTAACGTCACTATACGTAAACTTACTTACACCTAAATTATATACCTCAAGGGTATTTAATGAGTCTAGATAACGTAATTCGGCAGCATTAACGTCTGCGCTTTCTGTGTAATTAGACTGCGCAAATTGTTTTGCTTCTTTTTCAATCTGATTTGCTTTAAACGTAAATGATAATTGATAGATACTTACCAATCCAAATAGTAAAGCAAATAGCTTGACTAATCCTTTATTTTGCATTGTTTTTTGTTTTATACCGAATCAACTCTTCGACTGCGCCCAGTTTGACAATTCGGTAATTGTTATAAAATTTAAAATTGAATGTGAGTTCAAATCGCAATACTTCAAATACTTTTATTTGAATAGTATCTGAACTCTATTAATAGTTTTGAAAGATAATTAAGATGATGGCCCTGCTCTTACTTCAGGAATATTGTGAGATGTATTGTCTGAAACAAATGCTATATGTTTGTTACAATTATAAGCAACCGAAATATCAAAGAATGATACCTGATCATCTTCTATGATTTGAAATTTATATACATCAGGATAGAAAGAGCGATCGCTCTTTAGGTTTAAAGATTGTACTTGTAAACCTTCAAAGTCCCATGTCTTAGAATTGTTTACTCCTAATTTAAAAACGTCGAGATTAAAATCTCCAGAGTTTTCATTAGATGGCTCAGAAGACGTATTAAAATTAATCTCTGCGTTTTCAGAAAGTATTTGCTTTATCTTAGAAACAGATTCATTACTATGATATGCAATTCGATAAAACTGATTGTCATGAGATGAGATTGAAATATCATCAACACCAATAGATCTGAGCGTTTTAGATATGACTTCTAATGAGGTATCTGTTTCTGAATCGGAGAAACTTTCGGAAGTAAATTGAAGTACAATTTCTTGATTAGCTACAGGTTGTTGGAAGTGTTGTATAACACCCAAAACTGTTAAGCTTAAGACAAGGCTAAATATGTACCTTTTTATTTTCACGCGCCAAATATAAAAAAAAGACCGTGTTTAACGGTCCTTTTTAGTTATTTATAAGCTAAAATTACAATTGTAATAATCCATTTGTTTTCTTAACACCTTCTGCACTTTCTGCCATATGTACTTTTTCGGCATCACTTAATGGTACATCAACGATTTTTTCAATACCATTACGCCCTAGCACAACTGGTACACCTATACATAAATCACTTAGTCCATACTCACCATTTAACAATGTTGAACAAGGGAAAATTTTCTTTTGGTCACACGCAATAGCCTGAACCAAACCAGATACAGCAGCACCTGGAGCATACCAAGCTGATGTACCTAATAATTTAGTCAATGTTGCACCACCAACTTTAGTATCTGAAGCTACTTGAGCTAAACGCTCTTCTGATAAAAATTCTGACACTTTAATTGAGTTTCTTGTTGCATGAGACGTTAATGGTACCATACCTTTATCACTATGGCCACCGATAACCATACCATCGACATCGCTAATAGGTGCTTCTAAAGCTTCAGCTAGTCTGTACTTAAAACGTGCAGAATCTAATGCGCCGCCCATACCAATAATTTTATGCTTTGGTAAATCTGTAGTTTTATGAACCAAATACGTCATTGTATCCATTGGGTTACTAACAACAATTAAAATTGTATTTGGAGAATGCTCAACCAAACTCGCCGAAACGGTTTTTACGATACCTGCATTAATGCCTATAAGTTCTTCGCGAGTCATACCCGGTTTTCTAGGAATACCAGAAGTAATCACACAAATATCACTATTTGCAGTTTTAGAGTAATCGCTTGTGCTTCCTGTGATTTTTGTATCAAAACCATTTAAAGAGGCTGTTTGCATAAGATCCATTGCTTTTCCTTCAGCATAACCTTCTTTGATATCTAACAATACAACTTCTGAAGCGAAATTTTTAATAGCAATATATTCTGCACAACTTGCTCCAACGGCACCAGCGCCTACAACTGTAACTTTCATTTTTATGTGATTTTTTGAGTTATTAAATTTTGAAGCACAAATTTAAGGCTTTAGAGGCAGAATTCAATAATAAATATTTAGGTAATCTAAAATAAAAAAGGCAACTGTTTATCGCAGTTGCCTTTCGTTATTTTTTTAGAAAAATTTACGCATCAATATTAGCATAGATAGCATTTTTCTCAATAAATTCTCTACGTGGTGGTACTTCATCACCCATTAGCATAGAAAATATTCTGTCTGCTTCTGTGCCATTATCTATTTGCACTTGACGCATGGTTCTAAATTCAGGATTCATTGTTGTGTCCCAAAGTTGCTCGGCATTCATTTCACCAAGACCTTTATAACGTTGAATTTTTGAACCATCACCAAAGTTTGAAATAATCTCATCACGTTCTTTGTCACTCCATGCATATTGTTTTTTCGCTCCTTTCTTAACCAAATATAAAGGTGGTGTTGCGATGTAAACATGACCTTGCTCAATTAGCTCTTTCATATACCTAAAAAAGAAGGTTAATATTAAAGTAGAAATATGGCTACCATCAATATCGGCATCACACATAATCACTATTTTATGATAGCGTAACTTTGAAAGGTTTAGTGCTCTTGGATCTTCTTCTGTACCAATAGTTACGCCTAGAGCGGTAAAAATGTTTTTGATTTCTTCATTTTCGAACACCTTATGTTGCATTGCTTTTTCAACATTAAGAATCTTACCTCGTAATGGTAATATGGCTTGAAATGCTCTATCTCGCCCTTGTTTAGCAGTACCACCTGCAGAATCACCCTCAACTAAGAACACTTCACATTTTGCTGGATCTTGCTCTGAGCAATCGCTTAATTTACCAGGTAAACCACCTATGCTCATTACGGTTTTACGCTGAACCATTTCGCGAGCTTTTTGAGCTGCATGACGCGCTTGAGCTGCTAATATTACTTTCTGAACAATAGTCTTAGCATCATCTGGGTGTTCTTCTAGGTAATCGGTAAGCATTTCAGAAACTGCTTGCGATACAGAAGCAGATACTTCACGGTTCCCTAATTTAGTTTTGGTTTGTCCTTCAAATTGAGGCTCGGCAACTTTTACAGATACTATAGCGGTTAACCCTTCACGGAAGTCATCTCCAGAAATATCAAACTTCAGTTTGTCTAACATTCCTGAGCTATCTGCATACTTCTTCAAGGTATGCGTTAATCCGCGACGGAATCCTGAAAGGTGTGTTCCACCTTCGTGTGTATTAATATTATTTACATACGAATGTAAATTTTCAGCATAAGATGTATTGTAAACCATTGCTACCTCAACAGGCACACCATTTTTTTCACCTTCAAATGCAATAACATCTTTCATTAATGGCTCACGGTTACCGTCTAAGAACTTCACAAATTCAGGCAGTCCATTTTCCGAATGGAAAGTTTCACCTTCAAAAGACCCATCATCTTTTTTGTGTCTTCTATCTATAAGATGCACGGTTATTCCTTTATTAAGGTAAGCAAGCTCACGCATACGGCTTGCCAACGTATCATAACTATACTCTAAAGTTTGCGTAAATATCTGCGGGTCTGGTTTAAAGGTTACAATTGTACCTGTTTTATCAGAATCTCCAACAGTTTTTACTGGATACATGGTTTTACCACGTTCGTACTCTTGCTCCCAAATTTTCCCATCTCTATGTACTGTGGCTTTTAAGTGCTCAGATAATGCATTAACACAACTTACACCAACACCATGAAGTCCACCCGACACCTTGTAAGAATCCTTATCAAATTTACCACCTGCACCAATTTTGGTCATTACTACCTCAAGTGCAGATACGCCTTCTTTTTTATGAAGTCCTACTGGTATACCACGACCATCATCTTCTGTAGTAATGGAGTTGTCCTCGTTGATAGTAACAGTAATATTATCACAGTGTCCCGCAAGTGCCTCATCTATAGAGTTATCCACAACCTCGTACACCAAATGGTGTAATCCTCTTACACCAACATCGCCAATATACATGGATGGACGCATACGTACGTGCTCCATACCTTCTAATGCCTGAATACTATCTGCGGAATACTGTTTTTTATTTTCTTCGCTCATATTTTTATTGCTTGATTTTATCTATCGTAAAAAAATCGCCCATTCTAAGGGCGATTCATATACAAAGATAACACTTTAATAAGCCATTTTTAAGCGTTTTAAGACATTTATTACTTATTTATTAACAATTTTAATATTTATAAAAATGGCTTAAAAACGCTAAAAAGTAGCTTAAATTAAATTTTAATGAAAATTTTTCTGTTCTAAAAATTGGAAATTAGAAAAGTACGTTAGAACGGATTATTTCACCTCTATTATGTCTTAAATTAGGTATCTAATGGAAGGATTTAAATCTCTATCCTATAACACCATCATTATCTATATCTTGTCCTGAGCGTTCTTCTAAAACACGTAAAGTTCTTAGCAGTAGGTCTTGCGTTTTTTCGAGTTCGTGCTCTAAATCAGCAACACGTTGTTCTAAAGACGCTGCTTTATTTTTTTGGTTTTCTATTTCGCTTTGTTGAATAAGATCCCAGAATAGTCCCATGATATATTAGTTTTAAAGAGTTGATGTCATTACAGTTATATGTGCTTAAACACCCTAAAACGTTACAAGTAACTTAACCACCACTTATCTCTATTGTTAGCTTTGTATCTCATATAAGCTTTACAAACAGGATAAAGCGCTACTACAATTGCTATCCAAACCAAATAAACCGTAAATAATGAATAACCATAACCTTGAAGCATTCCCGTACTTAAAGTCTCATTATCTAAAATCATGAGTTTCCAATCTTTACCTGTAATTAATAATCCAATTATTGCTACGACATGAATTACAAATATGTGTAAGACATAATAGAAGAAAGGCACTCGACCAAAGACTAATAACTTATCTGTGAATTTTGTTTTCACAGTATCTATAGCTCTTAAAAACAATAATGCTGGCCCAAGTGTAATAAGTAAAAAACTTAGTGATGGCGGATATTTACTAACATTGAAAAAAGAAATAATACTTTTCTCTGTAGTTTCATAGGGTAACCAATGATTACCATCACCATATAAATTCCAAGTTCTTAAGATGAAGAATAAAGCAATAGCGGTAAGTCCAATAAAGAGTAACCATTTTTTTCTTAGAGTTGCATCTGCATTGTTTTTATATAATTCACCAAAACAATAGCCTAAAGCCATAACACCTATCCAAGCTAATACCGGATAGGAAAACCACATAAATCTTCCAGCACCAATTTCGAAACCATTATTCTGGTGTAAAAAATACCATATAATAGAGAGTGCACTAGTACCTTGCATAGTGATATCATCCAACAAATTATGTCCTAATATTATCAGCATTCCCAATATCAAAATCACTCGCTTAGGCAAATAAATAAGTACACCAAGTGCAATCATACACACCCCTATTGCCCAGATAACTTGTAGGTTAGTAAATCCGAAAGTAATATCGAACCACCACAAGAAATTATTAATAAATATTTCCACAAAAATGAGCCAAAGGCCTCTAGTTATTAAAAATTTAGACAATTGTCCTTTAGTCTTCTTTTGTCCGTATAAAAATGCTGAAGTGCCAGCCAAAAACACAAATACTGGTGCGCAATAATGCGTTATAAATCGCGTACCAAACAGGATAAGATTTGTGGATTCCATATTCTCTGGGTAGTTACCAGTAAAAGCATTAATATGAAAATAATCACGCACATGGTCTAAAGCCATGAATACCATAACTAAACCTCTTAAAATGTCTATGGATTGAATTCGATTTGATTTAACCATAAGCTGTTATCATTCTGCTAAAAGTTTAAAAGAAGTTTCAAGAGAAGTTATAGAACTTCCACCAATAAATATTTTAAATTCTCCAGGTTCAACCACAAATACACCATTGTTATCATAATATCCTAATTCGGATTTGTCTAAAGTAAACTCAATAGTTTTAGATTCACCTTTTTGTAATGATACCAACTCAAATCCTTTTAACTCTTTTACTGGTCTTACATTTTGAGCGTATAAATCTCTAATATAGAGCTGCACTACTTCTTTACCATCATATTCACCAGTATTTGTTAAATCTACCTTTACCGTAATGCTATTGCCAATTTTGACCTCATTTTTGTCTAGTCTTAGATTACTATACTTAAAAGTTGTATAACTCAATCCATGACCAAATGGATATAAAGGTGTATTTTCTATATCACTATAGTGAGACCAAAAGACATTATCTTCTGTATTGCTTGGTCTACCTGTATTTTTGTAATTGTAATAAATAGGTATTTGACCCACATTCCTAGGGAATGTCATCGGCAACTTACCACTTGGATTATAATCTCCGTAAAGTACTTTAGCAATTGCATTTCCTGCTTGAGACCCTAATTGCCAGGCTTCAACAATTGCTGGTATATGTTTAGCCGCCCAAGGAATTGCAAGTGGTCTTCCGTTATTCAATACCAGCACAATATTTTCGTTAACCTCAAATACCCTTTCAAGTAGCTCTTGCTGTAGCCCAGGTAAATCTATATTTGTTCTACTTCTAGCTTCACCACTCTGAAAACCGTGTTCTCCTAAAACCATGACCACAACATCGCTCTCTTTTGCTAAATCGATGGCCTCATTAATACCAGTTCTATCTGATGTATTAATATTCAATTCTTTTACGAAATGAGTTTTACCAATAGTAAGATCAACACCCTTTTCATATACCAATATGTTTTTGGTATATGCTTGCATACCTTCTAATACTGACACTGAAGAATTGTCATCAGCTGCTAGCCTCCAACTTCCAAGAGGACTATTTTTATCATTAGCTAATGCTCCAATAAGAGCTATTTTTTGACCTTCTTTCTTTAATGGCAGTAACTTAGTTTCATTCTTTAGAAGAACAATCGATTTCTTGGCAATTTCTAATACTGAATCTTGAAATTTAGAATTCAAAGAAATCGTATTCTTTTGATTTTCAATGCTGCAATATTTGTATGGGTTTTCGAAAAGGCCTAATTCAAACTTAACTTTTAAAATCCTGCTTACAGCGTTATCAATAAGTTGTTCTGAAACCACACCATTTTTCACTAATTCTGCTAATTCACTCACATATACGTAGCCTTCCATATCCATGTCTGAACCGGCTTTTGCTGCATACATTGCTGCTTCTTTTTTGTCCTTGGCCAATCCCCAAGAAATTAGCTCATTAATTGACGCCCAATCCGAAACCACAAAACCACCAAAGTTCCATTTCTCTTTCAATATATCTCGCTGTAAAAACTTACTAGCCGTCACAGGTTCTCCATTTAACTCATTAAAGGAATTCATCAATGTTTTGACATCACTCTTTACCGCAGCTCTAAATGGAGGAAAAACAACATTATATAAAGTACTTTGACTGATATCTGCTGAATTGTATTCTTTACCAGCTTCCGCAAAACCATAGGCAGCAAAATGTTTTGCAGTAGCAGCTACGGTATTCGGAGCTGACAAATCGTTGCCTTGAAAACCACGGACTCTTGCAGTAGCTATTTTACTAGCTAAATATGGGTCTTCGCCAGCACCTTCCATAACTCTTCCCCATCTAGGGTCACGGCCCACATCTACCATTGGAGCAAAAGTCCAGTTTATACCAAAAGCAGAAGCCTCAATTGCTGCAATTCGTGCAGACGTTTCTATAACGTCTAAATCCCAACTAGCAGACTCAGCTAAAGGAATTGGACTAATGGTTTTTAAACCATGTATTACATCATATCCAAATATTAAAGGAATACCTAATCTGGTATTTTCTACAGCAATTTTCTGAATTGCTTTTACCTGACGAACACCTCTTACATTCAACATACCACCAACTAACCCTTGTTCTATATGCTTGTATTTTAATTGGGCATTTCCTTCTGATGGTGCGGGTCCAGTCGCGTCCCAAAATCCGCTGTAAAGATTCATCTGACCCACTTTTTCTTCTATGGTCATTATTCCTAGTAATGAATCTACTTGCTTTTGAATTATTTCTCGCGACCCAGATATATCATTTTGAGAATTAATATTAGCTACATATAAAATGCCAAACAGAAAACATGCTACAGTATTTAATCTCATGGTTTATCTTTATTTAATCTGGTGTTTCTGTTACAATGTAATTATAAAAGTCATTAAATAAAAAAAGCACATAAGAGATATGTGCTTTTTATAAGTGTTAATTCTGTATTATACTAATACGCATCGTCATGAACATTTGCTATTGCACGTCCTGAAGGCTCATTCATGTTTTTGAATGCTTCATCCCATTCTAAAGCTGTTGCTGTACTACACGCCACACTTGCTTCTTGTGGTACACTTAATGCCGCAGCATCACTAGGGAAATGATCCTCAAATATAGAACGATAATAATACTCTTCTTTATTTAGAGGCGTGTTTATTGGGAATCTAAATTTAGCATTAGCCAATTGCTCATCTGATACTTCAGTCTCCACAATGTCTTTTAGTGTATCTATCCAACTATAGCCAACACCATCACTAAATTGTTCTTTTTGACGCCAAGCTACACTTTCAGGTAACATATCTTCAAATGCCTTACGCACCACCCATTTTTCCATGCGTTCACCGTTAATCATTTTATCTTTTGGGTTGATGCGCATAGCAACATCTATAAACTCCTTATCTAAAAATGGTACACGACCTTCAATTCCCCAAGCCATTAAACTTTTATTAGCACGTAAGCAATCGTACATATGCAACTTATCTAATTTACGCACTGTTTCTTCATGAAATTCTTGAGCACTTGGAGCCTTATGGAAATATAAATAACCTCCAAAAATCTCATCAGCACCTTCACCTGACAGTACCATTTTGATTCCCATAGATTTAATAACACGCGCCATTAAATACATTGGTGTAGATGAACGAATTGTAGTAATATCGTATGTTTCGATGTTATAAATGACATCCTTAATAGCATCTAAGCCTTCTTGAATAGTGAATTTAATTTCATGATGTACTGTTCCAATATGATCAGCAACTTTTTGCGCCGCAGCTAGGTCTGGTGAACCTTCTAATCCTACAGAAAAACTGTGTAATTGTGGCCACCATGCTTTTTCTTTATCGTCTGCTTCTATTCGTCTTTCAGAATATTTTTTTGCTATAGCAGATGTTACTGAAGAGTCTAATCCTCCTGAAAGTAATACTCCATAAGGTACATCACTCATTAATTGTCTATGGACTGCATCCTCTAAAGCTTGACGTACTTCAGCAATACTAGTTTCATTTTCTTTTACAGCTTCATATTCCATCCAATCTCGCTTATACCATTTTACTAGTTCACCATCTTTACTACTCATATAATGGCCTGGAGGAAATAACTCTATTTTTGTACAAACACCTTCTAATGCTTTTAATTCTGAAGCTACATAGAACGTACCGTGTTTGTCCCAACCCATATATAAAGGAATAATACCCATATGGTCGCGCGCAATGAAATATTCATCCTTTTCAACGTCGTAAATTGCAAATCCGAAAATTCCGTTCATTTGATCAACAAAGTCAACACCTTTTTCTTGGTATAGTGCTAATATTACTTCACAATCACTTTGTGTCTGAAACTTATAATCAGGAAATTGTGCACGCAATTCTCTATGGTTATAGATTTCTCCATTAGCGGCCAATACCAATTTTTTATCTTCAGTAAATAAAGGCTGCTTCCCAGAGGTAGGATCTACAATTGCTAAACGTTCATGGGCTAAAATAGCTTTATCATCACTATATATTCCGCTCCAATCTGGACCACGGTGTCTAATTGCTTTAGACATCTCTAAGACTTGAGGTCTTAATGTTTCTGTTTTTTGCTTTATATCAAATGCACATACAATTCCGCACATAACTTTTTTATTTAAATATTATTATGAAGCAAATATTAGATTAAACTTTCAATATTTAAATATAAATAATCAAATTAATTTCAAATTAAAACAATAAAGTTTAATTAAATACATAATTGAAACTTAATAATTACAAAAACATAACTTTAACTATCAATTTGTAAATTTTAATACTTCTTTACGACTGATGCCCATAATTACACACTAATTTTAATTCCACTAAAAATTAACCCACATGAAAACATCAAGATTATTTTCAATTTTAGCTTTTGCATTGGTATTACTTGTATCATACAACGCTGAAGCTCAAAAATTTAGCAAACTAGACAAAAGCCCTTTAGACGTTGCCTACTATAAAACTTCGAGAAGCGCACCTCCAATTGCAAGAGTTGTATACAGCAGACCTCAACTAAAAGGAAGAACTGTTGAATCTTTAGCTCCAAGCGGAAAAGTTTGGCGTACAGGAGCAAATGAAAATGCTGAAATTACATTTTATAATGATGTAAACTTTGGTGGTGATAAAATAAAGGCAGGAACATATTCTTTGTTTACTATTCCTGGTGATGGTGAATGGACTATTATTTTGAACAGCGATTTACATGCTTGGGGTGCATACTCATATAATGAAGGTAATGACGTTGCAAGAGTAAAAGCAACCGTGAGTGATAGTGATGATTCACTTGAAGCTTTTTCGATTGCTTTTTCTAAAGATAAATTAAATATGGGATGGGGAACAGTTAGAGTTTCTGTGCCTGTTACAAATTAAATTTTAAATTCCTCTTAATTAAAAAAGCCTTGATTAATCAAGGCTTTTTTTATGGTATATTTAAATATTTATGTGTTTGTAAAGACACTTTCCACTTAGGATGTGCCATGACATAATCTACTATTTCAGGCATCATTTTATCACGTTTACTCCATTCTGGCTGAAGGTATAAAATACAATCATCATTCACCTTAGCAGCTTGTTCTTCAGCAAACTTAAAATCACTTTTATTATATACAATACATTTTAGCTCGTGAGCTTCTTTGTAAATTTCATCCGTTGGTAATTTTACTTTTTTTGGTGACAAGCAAATCCAATCCCATTGACCAGTTAATCTATAAGCACCTGATGTTTCTATATGTGTTTGTACGCCTCTTGCCTTGAGTTGTTCGGTTAATGGTCCCATATCCCAAGTCAAAGGTTCGCCGCCAGTTACAACTATGGTATTGCTATACTTAACAGCATTGTCTACTATTTTTTGGGTCTCAGTAGGTGGATGTAATTCGGCCAACCAGCTTTCTTTAACATCGCACCAATGACAACCAACGTCACAACCACCAATTCGTACAAAATACGCGGCCGTACCTTTGTGATAACCTTCACCTTGAATGGTATAAAACTCTTCCATTAAAGGCAAGAGCAATCCTTTATCTATAAGTTCTTGTCGTTCTCTTCTCGTCATAGTTGGCAAATATACTCCAAAGTTATTTTGCTGCAATAACATCAATCTCAATACTTGCTCCACCTGCCAAGCCAGCAGCAGCGAATGTTGTACGCGCAGGTTTTTTGGTAAAATACGCTGTGTATACTGAGTTGAAGTCTTTAAAATCATTAATATCCTTTAATATTACGGTGCACTTAACCACATTGTCTAATGATAGATTATGGTGCTTTAACACGTCACTAATATTCTCAATAACCTGCTTAGTTTCGGCTTTAATTCCGCCTTTAACTAACTTACCTTCTTTGTGGTCTTTACCTATTTGTCCTGTTAAAAAGAGTAAATTCCCCGTTTCAACAGCATCACTAAAAGGTACATTGGCTCTACTAGCTTCATGAGATTTATGGAATTTAATTTTAGACGTTGATCTAGTACAAGATTGAATCATTACACCTGATAAAAGGACGATAATTATAAGATATCTGGACATAAATTTCATTTTTACTTGGATTCGATAATCGAGATCTAAATATAGTGAACTCGTATCAAATCCTATGTTTTAAACCACATAAACCGTTACCGTTTTACCTGTGGTAGTTTATCAAAATTACACTATTTTTATACAAATTTTAAGTGATGACGAATAAGGAGACTTTCTTTAAACATATAGCAGACGGAAATACATTTAAGGGTGATTTTTTAACATTAGGAGCAGCCATGCTTGATGGCGAAACTATAACAGATGCCTATGTCAATGTGCCTCTAAAAACCATGAACCGCCATGGCTTAATTGCAGGTGCTACAGGTACTGGAAAAACAAAAACATTACAGGTTTTAGCAGAAAACCTTTCAGAAAAAGGCATCCCAGTATTACTAATGGATATTAAAGGTGATTTAAGTGGGTTGGCACAACCTAGCCCTGGACACCCTAAAATTGATGAGCGTCACGAAAAAATTGGGTTACCATTTGATGCCAAATCGTTTCCTGTAGAAGTCATGACCTTGTCTGAGCAAGATGGTGTTAGATTAAGAGCAACTATAAGCGAATTTGGACCTGTTCTAATCTCAAGAATCTTAGATGTCACAGAAACTCAGGCTGGTATTATATCAGTGATTTTTAAATATTGTGATGATAACAAACTTCCACTTCTAGATATAAAGGATTTTAAGAAGATTCTTCAGTATGCTACTGGTGAAGGTAAAAAAGAATTTGAAGCATCTTATGGACGTATCTCAACTGCTTCTACTGGGGCTATTTTAAGAAAATTAATCGAAATTGAGCAACAAGGCGGAGACCTGTTTTTTGGCGAAACGTCTTTCGACACTCAAGATTTATTGCGAATAGATGAAAATGGTCGTGGTTATATTAATATCATAAGACTTACAGATATACAAGATAAGCCTAAGCTGTTTTCAACCTTTATGCTAAGTTTATTGGCTGAGATCTATTCTACATTTCCAGAGCAAGGTGATAGTGGACGACCAGAGTTAATTATGTTTATTGACGAAGCACATTTAATCTTTAATGAAGCTTCTGATGCCTTACATGATCAAATAGAAAGTATTGTAAAATTGATTCGTAGTAAAGGCGTTGGTTTATATTTTGTAACACAAAACCCAACTGACGTACCTGAAGCCGTATTAAGTCAATTAGGTCTTAAAGTGCAACATGCCTTAAGAGCATTTACAGCAAAAGACAGAAAAGCTATAAAACTGACTGCACAAAACTATCCGGATACTGATTATTACGATACCGCAGAAGTTTTAACCTCATTAGGTATCGGAGAGGCATTAGTTTCTGCTCTTGATGAAAAAGGAAGACCAACACCATTAGCCGCAACTATGATGCGTGCACCTATGAGTCGTATGGATATATTAACAGAGTCAGAGCTAAATTCGCTGTTATCACAATCGAAACTTGCTAAAAAGTACAACAAAGAGATTGATAGAGAAAGTGCCTACGAAATGCTTAATGAAAAAATTAAACAAGCTGAAGCCGAAGAAGCTAAAGCTAAGGCAAAAGCAGAAAAAGAAGCACTAAAAAAAGCAGAATCAAAGAAAAAAGCATCTTCTAGACGACGAAAAAGTTCTCGACAAAATCCATTGATTAAAGTACTTTCAAGTCCAACAGTTATTAGAAGTGTTCTAGGCATACTTACTAAAATGATGCGCTAGTCCTTACCAAACAATAAAATAATATTACATGAAAAAATATATTGCTCCAATCATAATCTTATTCATAGCTTTTTCAAGTTGTAAGGAAGATAAAATAGACCTTTTCGCTGTCTCAAAACACAAGGTCGGAATGCTTAACGATTCTACTCAAGTTAAAGAAATAAAAGCACTTTTTGCAAATGATTCTATTGTTAACTTTAAAGAAGATGATAGTTTTGTTAATGGTATAAATACTATAGATATCTATGAAAAAAATGGAAATCAATTATTGAGTATTACACCTAATGAAGCTTTAGATTCTACTTCTACGATAAGCTCAATTCAATTAATTGACCCGCGTTACAAGACCGAAAAAGGCATTACTAGCATTAGTACCTTTAAAGATGTAAAAGATAATTACAAGATTTCGAATATCTCAAATCTTATCAATTCTGTAATGATTACCGTTAACGAAATTGACGCAACATTTACTATCGATAAAAAAGAATTACCAACTAATATGCGTTTTGATATGGAAATGAAAATAGACCCTATTCAGATTCCAGATAATGCTAAGGTGAAATTCTTTATCGTTTATTTTTAATTCATGAGTAAAAAGTATAACATCCAAAGCTCACCATTTGTTGTCCCAACTGATGATGGTAAAATCATTAAAGAACATTTTGGAAGAGCAACAGATGGAAATTCTGAAATAAGCATTGCGCATATGGTAGCACCACCTGGTTGGTCTGAGCCATTTCAAACTCCTGAGTTCGATGAGTACACTTTTATTATAAAAGGCAAAAAACAATTCATTATTGAAGGAGAAACTATTGTTTTAAAGGCTGGTCAATCAATAAAAATTGAAAAGCACACACGTATTCAATATTCAAATCCGTTTACTGAACCCTGCGAATATTTGGCCATTTGTCTACCGGCATTCTCAATAGAATCTGTAAATAGAGAAAGCGAATAAGTATGAGTAATTTTATTATAAAATCTATAGGTGGTCTGCTTAATACAGCTAGTTATTTCTCTGCATCTTACGCATCAAACAAAGCACTGCAACTATTTGCTACACCCAGAAAAGGCAGGTATGATGAGGCACAAACAGCAATTGTTGCTCCAGCAGAAAAATTGACCTACACGTACGATAACCTTAATATTACAGTATACAATTGGAAAGGCAGTGGCAAAACTGTTTTTTTGGCTCACGGTTGGGAAAGTAACGCTTCTAGATGGAGTTATCTATTAGATACGCTAAAGGAAAAAGATTATAATATCTATGCTATTGATGCTCCAGTTCATGGTATGTCTGACGGAAAAGAGTTTAATGCTTTATTATATTCCGAATGTATAAATAGCGTTGCTAAAATTATTCAACCAGAAGTAATTATTGGACATTCGGTTGGTGGAATGGCAACGACCTTTTGTTTGCATAATCATGATTTACCTAGCGTGAAAAAAATTGCCTTACTTGGTGCTCCTGCTCATTTTACAGGTGTTTTTTCCAGATATAAATCTATGATGGGTTACAATAAACGCATATCGGAAGGTTTAGATACTATTGTTGTAAATCGTTTTGGAAAAACTGTAGATTATTTTTCAGCAGCTAATTTTACAAAAGAATTTAACATGCAAGGACTTATCATTCATGATAAAAATGATAAGATAATACCTTATGAAGATGCGCTATTGTACAAAGAAAATTTCAAAAACTCTGAACTAATCACCACTGAGGGTTTTGGACATGGCTTGAAGGACCAATCATTATCTCCAAAGATTATTGAATTTATAGACAGTTAATCTTTATTGTACTTTTGTTATATGTCTGATAATCTCACGCGTCTTAATAAATATCTTAGTGAAGCTGGTTTTTGCTCTCGCCGAGAAGCAGACCGGCTTATTGATGCTGGGCGTGTTACAATAAACGATAACATCCCAGAAATGGGTACTAAAGTTGCACCAGATGATGTGGTTAAAGTAGATGGCGAAATTGTTGGACAGCATAAAAAAGAGTTTACCTATTTAGCATTTAATAAACCTGTTGGTATTGTTTGCACTACAGATACTAGAGTAGAAAAAAACAATATTATTGATTACATCAACTACCATAAACGTATCTTTCCAATTGGTAGGTTAGATAAGCCAAGCGAAGGTCTTATTCTACTCACGGATGATGGTGATATCGTTAACAAAATTCTTCGTGCAAGTAATAACCATGAAAAGGAGTATATTGTAACTGTAGATAAGCCAATATCGCAAACATTTATTGAGCGTATGTCTAATGGTATTTATATCGAAGAGCTAAAGCAACGCACCAAAAAATGTAAGGTTAGAAAGATAGATAAGTTTACATTTAGCATTGTTCTTACACAAGGTCTAAATCGACAAATACGACGCATGTGCAGTTACTTAAATTACGAAGTGCAGACACTTAAGCGCATTCGCATCATGAATATTAAACTAGATGTTGCTGTCGGAACATATAGAAAACTTTCTAATACTGAGCTTGAAACACTTTCAAAATTAATATCGGATTCTAAGAAAACCTTTCAGCCCAATATTCAAAGACCAAGAAAAAACAGACGATAACAAATGTCCTTCTTAAATTACATAACATCCAATAAGCGCATAATACTTCTTATCATTTCTGTTTTATTACTAACTATTACTTTTGAAACATCTCAACAACTCTATTACCTAAGAAGATTTAATCTCGGTGGTGGTGACGCAACTTTTCTTATTCTGTTAAAAAGCCAAGCTTACAGGTGGTTTATATGGATGTCATTATCACTAGTGATTGTTTTTTATGCAAGGTCGAGCAAAATTGAGAGTACTTTATCTGTTTCGGATATTTTAAAATACTGTGGCCTAATATTAAGCCTCGTTACATTAAACATAGTAATAATATCTATTAGCCAAGTACTTACCTATGGCGACCCATTAACGTTAGAGCGTTTATTTAATGAATACTTGCCGTTTTTTATGTTTCAAAAAGCGCCAATGTATACTCTTGGTTACATCGCAATTACCATAATTACACATCTCTATTTTTCAAACGAAAGGTTACAAATCAAGATTCAAAATTTATCTGAATTAAAACTAACTAATGCTCGTTTGTATGCTCAGTTAAAAGATAAGGTTGACGATAAAACTTCTGTATTAAATATTAAAATAGGAAATAAACGAAAAATAATTCCTGTAGATGAAGTCTTATGGATTGAAGCAGATGATTATTGCGTTAAGGTGCATACTATAGACAAAGGTTGCTATACCATGAGAAGTAGCCTTAAAGCGTTACTACCTAAATTAGACACAAATTTTTTACGTGTACACAGAAAGGCCATTGCTAATATGAGAATGATAAAAGAGTTAAGTATGTCTAACTCTCCAAACCTTATTCTGTCAGACAATACCGAAATACCTGTATCGAAAACGCATTTAAAGACAGTGAAGCATTTTCTTTCTAATCATTAAGAGTTTTTTAACTCGCTTTACTGCAAATAATAGTCGCTTCTCTGCAAAACCCAATTGACTTTAGTTTTTTTCATGTTGATTTGAAAACAATTAAATCTTATATCATGAAAAAAGCCTTACTTCTTTTTACACTAATTATGTCATCAAGTTTAGCATTTGGACAATATCAAAATGAACCTTCAAAAGAGTTTCCGTATGGAAAAGCTCATCCTGATGCTCCAGAGCAAATTAAAGACTTCCAACCTCTAATTGGTAAATGCAAGTGCAAATCCACAGCCCGAAAACAAGATGGTAGCTGGAACGAGACCATAGATATGAATTGGGTGTTTAAGTATATTATGAATGGAAAAGCAGTACAAGATGAAACTCTAAAGACAGACGGCGGTCATTCTGGCAGTATTAGACAATTTATTGCTGATAGTAGTAAATGGTATGTACATTATTACTCATCAGTTGGACCAACAACTGTATTACCCGCTTGGGAAGGTAATAAAACCGAAGACGGTAAAATTATTCTTTACAGAGATCAAACAGCACCAAATGGCATGGAAGGTTTTTATAGAATAACGTTTTACGACATCACTGATAAAGGTTACAATTGGATTGGCGAATGGGTTGATAAAACCGAAAAAATAGTTTATCCGACTTGGAAAATAGAATGCCTTAAAGAAGATTAAATTATTTAAATCTTTTGAGCAAATAAATACTTAATTTTGGGCATATTATATTTTCCGATATGTCCAAAATTTCTCCTTTTCACTTAGCAATTCCGGTTCATAATTTAGCTGAATGCCGAAACTTTTATACTAATATCCTAAATTTTGAAGAAGGTCGCAGTAGTGATCATTGGGTAGATTATAATTTTTTTGGGCATCAACTGGTCATACATTACAAACCTAAAACGGAAGACGATTCACATACCAATAGCGTAGATGGCAAAGATGTACCTGTTCCGCATTTTGGCGTTGTTCTTGATTGGACTATTTTCCAAGAGTTTGCGGATCTCCTAAAATCAAAAGGAATCACTTTTATTATTGAACCTTATATCCGTTTTGAAGGGCAAGTTGGTGAGCAAGCCACTATGTTCTTTAAAGATCCTTCTGGTAATGCATTAGAATTCAAAGCATTTAAGGATATGGATCAGTTGTTTGCTAAATAATTATATTGGTATGATATTTGTCCCTCTAAACCGAAATAAATAATCTACTACTTTTTTATGAAAAAAATACTACTACTCTTGTCCCTTGCTTTATGTACTTCAATATATGCTCAAAGGATAGTTGATGAATCTGTTAGTTTTTATGACATCATAAAACCACTACAACCTTTAGATGCGTCCGTCAAAACTTATAAAGTTGTACTTAACATTCCGTATACGTTAACAGTAGAAGATGTTAAAGCGCAATCATTAAAAGATTTTGAAGCAGAAAAAGCCAATCACGATAATGTTATTGCTCAAAGTAAAGCTGATTATGAAGAGAAATTAGCTAACTATGATATAGAAGTAAAGCAAGCCAAAGAAAATTATGAAACCGAGATGAAAGACTTTAAAGAGCTTTCATTATTAGAACGTTTAGCTTTAACTGAACAAGGAAAAAAACCAAAACTCAAAACTCCAGCTAGACCTACTTATGTAGAACCTGCTGAACCTATTTATCAAGAACCTAGACTAGCTGATTATTTAATCTTTGATAAAGAGGCATTGGCCCATAACATGGCACTAAATGGATATGAAAAAGGCGAAGATGTGATATTTATAATAGATATGAGTAAAATGGAATTTCAAGAAAATGGTGGACAGACATTTTACAAACAACCAACAAAACTTACGGTTTTAGTAAATGGCGAAACTATAAGTGAAGAGCTTTTTGGTGATAAATCAAAATTCTTAACCTCATCTTCAAGCAATACAATTAATCTTAACCGATACGAAAAAGACAATGTAAATAAAACGCTTAAATCTATAGAAAAACATATCAATGAAAATTATGGGTATACTCCAGTATCTAAAAAAATAACCATTGAGTTTCCTAAGAATAAAAAACGTGAATATGATGATTTAGAGCAAGCTAAGATTAAGGCTATTTCTGCTTTCAGAAAAATGACAAAAGAGGCTCCAAAAGAGAGAAGAGAAGCTGCTATGAGCGACATTGATAATGTTAAAGATATTTGGGTTAGTACTCTTGATAAAGTAAATTATTCTGATAAGAAAGCCACTTATAATGCCAATATTGCAAAATCTATATTCTTTAATTTACTTAGTGTACAAACTACTTTAGGACTTAAAGATGATGCTGAAGAAACACTAGAGTTATTACAAGAAAAGCGAATAGATTTAGATTTTAACTATACTGAAAAACAACGTATAACAAAACTTGAAGATTTAGTATATAAGTTATAATGAAAAAGATTACCTCAACTATAATAGCGCTTGTAGTTACTTCAGTCTTATCTGCTCAAGTATTTGATATTGAATCTAGTATAGCGTACAAGAAACCTCATAAAAATAGTACCTCAGAAGTTGTACTTGCATCACCATATGGTTGTTTTACGTACAGTTACTTAAAAAATGTATTCTTAGATAATCAAAAAGAAATTACAATAACTAAGTACGATCAAACACTTAGTGCTTTTGAAACCAAACGTTTCACCTTACCCAAATTAGATTTAAGAGCTGCTGACTTGGATAAAGTCATTGAATTAGACAATAAGCTTGTTTTTATTTCTAACTCAATGAGTAAGAAAAAAGGAATTCGTAATATATATGCTCAAGTTTTTGATGGCGAAACAAGTACAGTTTCTGACACTAAAATTATTGCGTCTTACACTATAGAATCTTACTCCAAATCAGGGCAAATTGAAGTCAATGTATCAGAGAATAAACAACAAATCGTTGTCTTAGCTAATATGCCCTTTGTGAAAAAGACCAAACAAAAAATTAAAGTTTGGACTTTTGACACAAACCTGGAAAAGATATGGGAAGCTAGTTATGATCTAAGTTTAGATAGTGAACGTGCACATAATCAAGATTTACATATATCTAACGATGGAGCAGTATATTTAGTAAAACGCTACAAATACAATTCAAAAAAAGCTGTATCACTTTTAATAACCATTAGTAAGGACACTATTGCCGAAACTGTGCTGTCTCAAGCAAATTTCTTTGTTAGAAATACAGCATTTACAAATCTTGGTCTAGAGCATCTAATTACAGGATTCTATTACACCGGAAAGGTTCCTAATGTAGATAATAATTCTGATAAAGGAAATGAAACCTCTGGTGTTTTCATGTATAACATTTCTTCCGAGAAGCTAATAGGAAAGCATGATTTCCGGGTGGACAATAAACCAGTTAAGGGTTTAAATAGTGTAGCACCAATTTTTACTCACGTTTTTGGAGAAGATATATATATCGTTGGTGAAAAACAGACATCCAGTAGTAAATTTAAGCCTGGAAACTCAGCAGAGGTAGATTATCTATATAACCATGGTCCTACCATAGCTATTAATATGGATATAAATGGTACCCTTAAAGATATGCAGTTACTTAATAACAAGAACACCTATAAAAATGAATTAAGTGAGCGTGCATCGGTTTCTGTTTTACCTTTTGATAATGGGCTAAGGTTGTTCTATAATAATAGCACATTAAGAATTGCTAGTTTTTATAAAAGAGAAGAAGAAATGACCACTTGGAAAACACCTGAAAAAGAGTTTGATGACGATGAAATTAGAGCTACTCCTGTTATGACTTTATTACCAAAATCCTTAAGACGTGTAAACAATTATAATTTAATCTATTTTGTCTCTACCAATGCTGATCTATTTTGGATCAATAAAATGACTTGGTAGTTTACACTTTGAATTACATTAAAAGAAAACACCCCAATATTTGTACTAAATATTGGGGTGTTTTTTATGTGTAAAAATTGAATTATCCATTCGACCTGTGTTGTTCTCTTGCTAGTAATGTATTTTTCAACAACATCGCAATAGTCATAGGACCAACACCTCCAGGTACTGGAGTTATATAACTTGCTTTTTTACTTACATTTTCAAAATCTACATCACCAGTTATATAGTATCCTTTTTCAGAATCGTCTGCTACACGTGTAATACCAACATCAATAATAACCACATCATCTTTTACCATTTCTGCTTTTAAAAACTTTGGCACACCCAAAGCAGAAATAATAATGTCCGCTTGTGATGTAATTTGAGTAATGTTTTTAGTGCGACTATGTGTAAGTGTTACTGTTGAATTTCCTGGAAATCCTTTTCTTCCCATTAATATACTCATTGGACGACCAACGATATGAGAACGACCGATTACTACGGTATGTTTACCTTGAGTCTCAACACCGTATCTATCAATAAGTTCTAAAATACCAAATGGTGTTGCAGGAATAAAAGTTGACATGTCTAAAGCCATCTTCCCAAAGTTTGTTGGATGGAACCCATCTACATCTTTATCTGGATGTACAGCCATTAGTACTTTTTGAGTATTAATTTGAGGTGGCAATGGCAACTGAATAATGAAGCCATCAATATCATCATTATTATTAAGTTCGTCTATTTTGTCTAAGAGTTCAATCTCACTGGTTGTGTTAGACATACGAACCATAGTTGACTCAAAGCCTACCCGTTCACATGCTCTAACTTTACTTCCAACATACGTAAGACTGGCGCCATCGTTGCCAACGATTACAGCAGCTAAATGTGGTACTTTTTCCCCATTAGCCTTCATCTTATCGACTTCAGCCTTAATCTCATTCTTTATATCGTTACTGATTTTTTTTCCGTCTAGTATTGTCATGTTGGTTGTATAATTTATATAATTATCGAGGCATATTTTTCATCATTTGCATCATGCGTTTTCCACCGCCACCTTGCATCATCTTCATCATTTTACTCATTTGCGAGAATTGTTTCAATAGCTGATTGACTTCTTGTACGGATGTCCCTGAACCTTTAGCGATTCTCTTTTTGCGGCTTGCATTCATTAATGATGGGTTAGTACGCTCTTTTGGTGTCATTGAATGGATTATAGCTTCAATACCTTTAAACGCATCATCATCTATATCTACACCTTTCATCATTTTTCCTGCTCCAGGTATCATGCCTATTAAATCCTTCATGTTACCCATCTTTTTAATCTGCTGAATTTGTTTTAAAAAGTCATCAAATCCAAACTGATTTTTGGCAATTTTCTTCTGAAGTTTTCTTGCTTCTTGCTCATCAAATTGTTCTTGAGCGCGCTCCACAAGAGACACCACATCACCCATTCCTAAAATACGATCAGCCATACGAGAAGGATAGAAAACATCTATAGCTTCCATCTTTTCGCCAGTACCAATAAACTTAATAGGTTTATTTACAACAGATTTAATAGAAATAGCAGCACCACCACGTGTATCACCATCTAATTTAGTTAGGATAACACCATCAAAATTTAAGATATCATTAAAGGCTTTTGCTGTATTTACAGCATCTTGACCCGTCATAGAATCCACCACAAATAGCGTTTCCTGTGGTTCAATGGCTTTATGAATATTAGAGATTTCAGTCATCATAGCTTCATCAACTGCTAAACGACCTGCGGTATCTATAATTACCACATTATGACCATTAGCCTTTGCATGAGCTATACCTGCTTTTGAAATTGCTACAGGATCAGTATTTCCTCTATCACTAAATACGTCAACACCTATTTGATCTCCAACAACATGAAGCTGATCTATCGCTGCAGGACGATATACATCACAAGCAACTAATAAAGGTTTTTTTGTTTTTTTGTTTTTAAGGTAATTGGCGAGTTTACCAGAGAATGTGGTTTTACCAGAACCCTGTAAACCGGACATTAAAATAACACTAGGTTGACCGGAAAGGTTAATACCTTCAGCATCACCACCCATAAGTTCGGTTAATTCATCTTTAACGATTTTAACCATTAACTGACCTGGTTGTAATGTTGTTAATACATTTTGTCCAAGTGCTTTTTCTTTAACCTTATTTGTAAACTCTTTTGCAATTTTAAAGTTAACATCGGCATCTAAAAGCGCACGTCTCACCTCTTTTAAAGTCTCAGCAACATTTACTTCAGTAATGCTTCCATGACCTTTTAATACGTGTAGCGCTTTATCTAACTTATCACTTAAATTATTAAACATAATTCCTATTCTTATTTAACAAGTTGCAAATTTAAGAATTTACACGCTAAACACGAGTAGATAATTGTATTTATAGTAGTAATACAAAAAGAAAAGAGCTGCTCGGCACTGAACAGCTCTTTTTCAACCAACTAAACTTACTAATGTACTAACTTTAATAAGCGGTTCTATGATTAATCACAATCTTTATCTAGTGTCATTTGATCATCACCTTGATGGAAAATTAATTGAGTATCTGTACATTCAACCACAGTCCAAACTCCAATAATAGCTTGGATATCTGGAGCATTTAAACCTTCAAAAGTTACATCAACTCCACCATCGTTATTGGTATATGTAGTCCAAACACCTATAATTGTTTCGTTGTTTACAGTATTAGTTACAACCAATTCCTGTTCATCATTAAAACTTAAACGATACGTTATTAAGTTATCATCTCCATTTAATTCTGTAACTATCCATTCACAATTCATTAAGATACCATCAACATCTTGCTCTGTACAATTACCGTTGTTACAATCCACTACTTTTAATAGGATTTCAAAAACTTCATGGTTATCACCAATTTCAACTCTTACATAAATAGTTTGTGGTGAACTTGTATTCACATATGATTGCGGATTGGATATAGCATTTACGTTGTTATCTGCATCTGCTATAGATGTGTGATAGGTCACAACATCTGCTGCTGGCGTGCAATTGGCATATGCAATGGTTAAATCAAATGTTTCGAAACCATCATTATCTTCATCACATAGTTCTAATACTGCATCAAAACTTCCAAAGCAATCAAAAGGATTTGGGTTTACAAAACAATCTTGTTCTAAGTGCAGGATATTGTCGCCTTGCATAAGACCATAGAAGCCTTCATCACATTCAACAACTTCCCAATTTCCTGAAAGCGGCGCATAATCTCCAGTAAGATCTAATACTAAAATGAGCACATTAGCATCTAAACTAATATTCCAACCTCCTATTTCAACAAATCCATTAGGCGTATGTACTTTAACTGCTCCATCTTCAGTGAATACTAATTTATTATCCTGGGTATTGATAATGTTTGTACCTGCAAACCAATAGCATTCTACTAAATTTTCTGCTAAATCCTCAGCTGAGCAATCGCTTGGATTATTATCACAATAGCGGTCGAGTTCTAATTCAAAATCACCTCTAACAAGATTAAACTCATCTTCATCACAATCTGTAATTAGCCACTCACCTCCTAAATCGTTTTGTAAACCTGATAGTTCAGACAACACCAAATATGTTCCGTTATCATCTTCGATAACTGTCCAGTTACCTGTTATTGGTTCTTGTAAATTTTGACCTGTAATTTCAAGGGTAAAATCATCATTAAATGTTACAGTTAAACCATCAAAATCATCGAATTCGTCATCAAGTTTCCAAACACATTCTTTTAATGATGCTTTAACGTCGTCCACATCACAATCTTCAAAATCATCATCACAAGCCTCGCTTGCAGCTTCTATTACATCAGATAATTCCTCATTAGAATTTACAGTTACAGTATCACCATTGGCATAAACAAGGCTTACTGGGAAATTTAATGCAACAAAATCAAAATCATTATCATCATCTAAACTTTCTAAAAACTCATATAAGGCTTCATTGCTTTCAATTGTAATTGTATCAATAATTACAAATTGAGAGTTTAATAATGAGAACGAAATAGGGTACACAAAATCAATACACTCTATGACATCATCGTTATCAACACAATTTTCTAATAGATTATTTAACTGTTCTTGATTTTCTATGACTTGTTCAGTGTAATCGGCAGAAATAATAGTTATAGGAAATACAAATTCTGGGATTTCATCTTGAAAATTCTCTAAAAGTTCCTCTAATTCTTCAAGACCTTCTTCATTTTCAATCGTAATAGTAATATTACCAACAACAACTGTTACAGGTAATTCTACAGAAAAACAACTGCTATTATCCAAAACATTATCTTCTGCTACTGCATTAGAAGATGTTCTAAGCATAAGGGTAGATAATTGTGAATTAGCAGTTATAGTTTGTTGTTCATCTGGATTAATGATTTCAACCGATTCATCTTGACATGAGGCAAAAAAGAGCGCTACAATAAGTAGTAAAAGGATTGATTTGGTGTAGGTTTTCATAATAATTGTTTTTTTGCGATTTATTATAAAACAATCAAAGCATTAATATTCCTACCCCGAATTTCATTTTTTTTTAAATTTACATCTATATAAGAGTATATGGCCCAACCTCTACATGATAATAGTTGTGATGAACATGTGTTTTCATCACTTTTTAAAAAGCATTCAAAAAACCTTCACGACTTCTTATATTATAAATTTGGATCACAGTTAAACCCTAAGGATAAAGTACAAGATGCTTTTATAAAACTCTGGGACAATTGTAAAAAAGTACCTCCAGAAAAAGCAAAGAGTTTTTTATTTACCACAGCTAATAATTTAATGCTTAATGCTGTAGCTCATCAAAAAGTGGTTTTAAAACATCAAAAAAAACCTCAAAAGCATAGTACAAATGAGTCGCCTGAGTTTTTACTTGAAGAAAAACAATACAATGAAAAATTACAAAAAGCATTAGAAAACCTAACCGAAGCACAGCGTGTTGCATTTTTATTAAATAGAGTTGAAGGCAAACGCTTTAAAGAAATTGCACAGCTACTAGACATATCGGTTAAAGCTGTTGAAAAGCGAATTTATGGTGCCTTAAAAAAATTACGAGAAGACATTGAAGAACTATAGGTAGGGAAAATTAAAACATAGCTGTTATATAGATAGTATAAAGACAATGGAAAGAGAAGATTTAATACAAAAGTGGTTAGACCATAATCTTAATTCGGAGGAGCAAAAAGCTTTTGAAAAATTAGAAGATTATGATGTACTTACAAAACTATCTAATGCTACGAAAGGGTATAAAGCTCCAGCATATGATAGCGATAGTGAATACAGTATTATTGCTGAAAAGATTAAATCTAAAACCGCCAAAAATTGGTTAAAACCATTGATTAGAGTTGCTGCTGTATTGCTAATAGGTTTTAGTATATTTTACTACACCTCAACCTTAGATACTACTATAAATACAACCATAGCAGAAGCGACCATAACAAATTTACCAGATGCTTCAACAGTAGAACTTAACTCCAAATCTACCATTATTTATAATAAAAAATCATGGAGTAATAACCGTACAGTCCGTTTAGAAGGAGAAGCATTTTTTGATGTTGAAAAAGGTTCAAAATTTGACGTTATTACAAGTGAAGGAAAAATTAGTGTTTTAGGAACCCGATTTAATGTAAAGCAAAGGCAAAATTATTTTGAAGTTACTTGCTATGAAGGCCTAGTCGCTGTAACATATAATGAACAATACATGGAGTTAAGGCCTGGAAATCGTTTTACTGTAATTGATGGGATAATTACAAATGAAAAAGAAAAAAGAACCAAGCCAAGTTGGATGTCTAATGAGACTACATTTACTAGTACGCCCCTAAAATATGTTCTGGCAGAATTACAACGCCATTACAATGTTAGTATAGATGCTAGTCAATTAGACACCCAACGTTTATTCACTGGAAGTTTTACTCATAAGAATCTAGATTTGGCATTACAATCAATAACCTTACCTTTAGATATTACTTTTTCTAAAAACAACGGTGTTATTGTTCTGCAAAGTGAATAGTTTTAAAACCTATTTTTTAATTCTAATATTTGGAATATCCTTTCATTGCTTATCACAAACTAACAATGAACCCAAACCACTTACTGAAATTTTAAAAGCGCTTGAAGCGAAATTTGACGTTAAGTTTTCGTATGCCGATGATGTTATAAAATCAATTTCGATTGAATTTCCTGAAAGTTTAATTACGCTCAATGCGGCCTTAGAATATCTTGAACTCAAAACACAATTAAAGTTTAATCAGCTTAACTCAAGGTTTATAGCTGTAAAAAAATTATCCTCAGAAAATAAGGTTCAAGAAGTTCAATTACAGAAGTTAGACGAGGTATTTATTGAAAATTACCTAACCAGAGGTTTGGCAAAAAAAATTGATGGTACGGTAGAAATATCACCACAAGATTTTGGCATACTACCAGGTTTAACTGAGCCCGATGTATTACAAACCATTCAAACGCTACCAGGTATTACTAGTATTGATGAGCGTATTTCTAACATAAACATTAGAGGCGGCACTAATGACCAAAACCTTTTTCTTTATGATGGAATTAGAATGTACCAAACAGGTCATTTTTTTGGCCTTATCTCTGCGTTTAACCCATATCTTACCGAGCAGGTCAATATTAGTGTAAATGGCACAAAAGCCAAATATGGTAATGGCATTTCAGGTGTGATAAATATACTAAACTCGGACACCATTAGTGAAGACTCAACATCTGGTGCCGGATTTAACTTAATAAGTGTAGATGGGTTTTCTAAATTTCAATTGTCAAAAAATATGGAGCTTCAGGTATCTGCAAGAAGGTCTTATACGGATGCACTTTTAACACCTACTTACGATAGTTATTTTGAACGGATATTTAATAATTCTGAACTAGGAAATAATCAAACATCTACATCTCAACTTCAGCAAAATGAACGCTTCTTTTTTTATGATGCTAATATTAAACTTCTCTACGATATAAATGATAAATCAAAAATTATAGCAAATGCTATTACGATTTTTAATCAGTTAGATTATGATGTAAACCCTACTAATACTAGTACTGAACTTGCTACTGAAAGTGAGTTAAACCAGAAAAGTTATGCTGCAAGTTTAGGCTACCAGTACAATTGGTCAAAGTCAGTAAATATGTCTGCTCAGCTTTATTATTCTAACTACCAATTGTTTGGTAATAATCTTATACCATCTACAACTCAAGAATTGATTCAAAAAAATGAAGTTATAGATATTGGTGCAAGGATAGATTTTATAAAAGCATTAGACAAAAACTTAAATCTCAACTTTGGATATCAGTTTAATGAGATAGGCGTTTCAAACCTTGAAGATGTTTCTATACCCAGATTTAGAAGCTTTGTAAAAGAGGTTATTAAAACCCATAATATATATACAGAAGCAGAATTTACATCAAACTCTAAAAATACTTATGGCAGAATTGGTCTTAGAGGTAATTACATAGATAAATTTGATGAGCTATTATTTGAACCGCGACTAGCTTTCTCTCAGAAGTTTCTCAATAATTTTAGGTTAGAAATTTTAGGAGAAACAAGAAGTCAAACTATAACACAGATTATAGATTTACAACAAGATTTTTTCGGTATCGAAAAACGCAGGTGGCGTTTAGCTGATAACTCTAATGTACCTATAGTGAAGAGTAATCAATTTTCAGTTGGTCTTAATTATAAAAAAAATGGATGGTTAGTTAGTGTAGAAGGTTTTGTAAAGAATGTCTCTGGTATAAGCTCAAGAAGTCAAAGTTTTCAAAATCAATTTCAGTTTGTAAACGAAATTGGAGATTATGACATTAAAGGCATTGATTTTTTACTAAATAAGCGCATTAAGAATTTTAACTCTTGGTTAAGTTACTCTTATAGTACAAATGATTTTACGTTTGAAAATTTGAATAACACATTCCCAAGTAATATAGACATAAGGCATCTCGTTAGTTTTTCTAATACTTATGAGTTTGACAACTTAAAGCTCTCTGCAGGCATTAATTGGCACTCTGGTCGTCCGTATACGCAACCACTTCCAGGACAAATAAATCCTAAAATTATAGCATTTGATACACCCAATGGTGAACGGTTACCAAACTATGCCAGGATAGATATATCTGCTATATATGATTTTCAGTTTGCTGAAAATGTCCATGCAGAAGTAGGCGCTTCCATCTGGAATGTATTAGATAAAGAAAATATTATCAATCGATTTTTCACTCTGGATGCTAATGACAACATCGTACAAAATGATGAATTAGCTTTAGGTTTAACACCTAATTTTAGTCTGCGCTTAAAGTTCTAATGCTTAAAAATTTTGGACATCACCAAAACATGCGGAAATGTAATTGCAGCTAAAAACGAAAAGAATACCGCATAAAACATATCCGATTGTCTTATTAAAAAACTAAAAAACACAAATAAACCGACTATTGATATTAGCCAATACACCAAGGAGGACTTTATATAGTTAAGTATTGTTTTCTTATTCACTTCGTTTGACAGAAATGAAATTTGGTCCACCAATGATGGTAAGGAATGCCATAACACAAAATAGATTGCAAATGCCCAAATCAATGATGCAGTTTTAAATACAATAAAAAACACAATTAAGTAAAATAACTCCCGTAAAGGACTAGGAATAGCTTTAATAAGTAATGAAAAGCTTATAACAAAAAGTCCTAAGCTTCCGATTAAATTATAAAAAAAGAATGATTCATTAATTGTAATCCTTGCAATTTGATTAATTACAACCGCACTTTCTTCCCAATTAGTATAAAACAAAAGGCTCAATATGGTATATCCATAACTTAAGTACAGTAAGTATTTTAATGGTCTATAATCAGTTTTGATATCATGAAAATGTTGTTCACCAAAGTGATAGCCACTTACTATAATAAATAATAATAAAGTTATTTGAGGCATAAAATAGAACATCAATGTACCTATTAGTATAATGAGAACATAAAGAAAAAGAGTCTTGTTAAGGTTTAAGGATTGATTTTTATAGACCGTATTGATGATTTTTATATCATTTGCTCCATGTATAAGGCCAATTGACAAAATAAAAAAACAAGCAACATACTCTTCAATATTCGAAGTCATATATACTGCCAACCATAGACATAGAAAGGTAGAAACGATATTAAAATTTTGAATATTTCTCAAAATATAAGCCTTAAATTATGTTTTGTTTATTTTTTTTCACAAAATTTTAAACATTTATTGTTTAACTTTTCGTAAATTTACTTAAACAAAATAACTAATTAACAAAAATTATGAACATTTTTTCAATTGCAATCGCTGATGTAGCCAAAATCGCTACAGACGATTACGTAGGTTTTACATTCTTCGTAGGATGTATGGCTATGATGGCGGCTTCGGCCTTTTTCTTTTTATCAATGAATAGTTTTGATAAAAAATGGAGAACCTCAATTCTTGTTTCTGGTTTGATTACGTTCATTGCTGCAGTACATTATTGGTACATGCGCGATTATTGGGCGGCTCATGCAGAATCCCCTACATTTTTTAGATACGTAGATTGGATATTAACTGTTCCGCTGATGTGCGTAGAGTTTTATCTTATCTTAAAAGTAGCTGGTGCTAAAAAATCCCTTATGTGGAGACTGATTTTCTTATCAGTAATAATGTTAGTAACAGGTTACTTCGGTGAAGCTGTTTATAGAGATCAAGCTCAAATCTGGGGATTAATCTCTGGTATTGCCTATTTCGTTATCGTTTACGATATCTGGATGGGACAAGCCAAAAAACTGGCCGTACAAGCTGGTGGTGCAGTTCTCAAAGCACACAAAACTTTATGTTGGTTTGTACTAGTAGGTTGGGCAATATACCCTATAGGTTATATGGCAGGAACACCAGGTTGGTACGACGGAATATTTGGTGGATTAGCAATGGATGTTATATACAACATTGGTGATGCCGTAAACAAAATAGGTTTCGGTTTAGTAGTATATGGAGCTGCAGTAGCTGCTTCTTCTTCAGCCGACGCTTAAGTTAGATTTTATTAGTTAGTAAATCGTAAAAGGTTGCCATATGGCAGCCTTTTATTTTTTGTTGCTTTAAATAATGTCCTAATTTTATGGCATAACTTATATACTATGAATGCTGAAGAATTAGAACAACTAAAATACCCAATTGGCGAATTTACGAAACCAGATCACATCTCAAAAAAGCAACTAGATGATTGGATTTTTGATATAGAAAATTTCCCAAAGGCTGTAGAATCTATTACTAATAATTTATCTGAGTCCGAATTAAACTATAAATACAGACCTGATGGTTGGACTATAAGACAAGTTGTGCATCATTGTGCAGATAGCCACATTAACAGCATTACAAGGTTTAAGTTAGCACTGACAGAAGATACGCCAACTATTCGACCTTATTTTGAAGACCGTTGGGCAAAACTTAATGACTATTCAGAACCACTGGAAGCGCCAATACACATCTTAAAAGGTGTACATCAAAAACTTGGAATACTCCTTAGAGGATTAAATGACGAGGAATTAAAAAAAGAGTTTGTTCATCCAGAACATGGCAAACATTTTTCTTTAGAAGAAACTATTGGTACATATGCTTGGCATAGCAATCATCATTTAGCCCATATAAAACAAGCATTGAAACATAAAGGTGAGTTTTAACTACATCCTTTCAGGCACATCTATACCTAAAACACTAAACGCATTTTTTATGGTTTGCCCCACAGTTTCAGATAATTGTACTCTAAAATGTTTTTCATCCTCAGAATCTGCACCCAAAATGGAAATATTTTGAAAGAATGAATTATATAACTTCACCAAATCATAGGTGTAATTAGCAATCAAAGCAGGACTATATTGACTTGCAGCATTTTGAATTACTGAAGGAAATAATTCAAGTTGTTTTAAAAGTTGTCTCTCTTTATCATGCATTTCTATGTCAGAAAAAGTAGCACCGTCATGCCCTGCTTTTCTAAGTATAGATTGAATTCTAGCGTAAGTGTATTGAATAAATGGTCCTGTGTTACCCTGAAAATCTATAGATTCTTTTGGGTCAAAAAGGATTCGCTTTTTAGGGTCAACTTTTAGTATGTAGTATTTTAGAGCACCTAAACCAATAGTTCTGTAAAGTGCTTTCTTTTCTGCTTCATTATAATCATCAAGCTTACCAAGCTCTTTAGAAATATCTTCAGCTGTAGTTGCCATCTCAGTAATTAAATCATCGGCATCGACTACAGTACCTTCTCTACTCTTCATTTTACCGCTTGGTAAATCTACCATACCATAACTTAAATGGTATAGATTTTCTGCCCATTCAAAGCCTAATTTCTTAATAATTAAGAATAAAACTTTAAAGTGGTAATCTTGCTCATTACCTACAGTATATACCATGCCACCAACATCTGGATAGTCTTTAATACGTTGTATTGCTGTACCAATATCTTGAGTCATATATACTGCTGTACCATCAGCTCTTAACACAATCTTTCTATCAAGACCATCTTCAGTTAAATCGCACCAAACAGAGCCATCAGGGTCTTTTTCAAAAACACCAGTTTTAAGACCTTCAGCAATAAATTCTTTACCTAAAAGATAGGTCTGACTCTCATAATAATAAGCATCAAAATCAACACCAATAGCTTTGTATGTTTCTTCAAAGCCATCGTAAACCCATTGGTTCATTGTTTCCCAAAGTTCTACTACTTTTTTGTCTCCCGCTTCCCATTTACGAAGCATGTCTTGAGCTTCTAATAATATTGGGGCTTCTTTTTTAGCATCTTCTTCCGATTTACCATTGGCAACCAAATCTGAGATTTCTGCTTTATACGCTTTATCAAATTCTACGTAATAATTTCCAACAAGTTTATCGCCTTTTAAACCAGTAGACTCAGGGGTTTCACCATTTCCAAAACGTTGCCAAGCCAACATACTTTTACAAATATGAATGCCTCTATCATTAATAATTTGAGTCTTATAAACGGTTTTTCCAGATGCTTTTAAAATCTCAGCTACAGAATAACCTAAAAGCACATTTCTTACATGACCCAAGTGTAATGGCTTATTCGTATTTGGTGAAGAGTATTCAACCATAACGGCCTTATCAGATTTAATATTTGAAAATCCATAATGCACATCATCTTTGATCCCATTAAAAAATGATAAGTAATAAGCATCGCTAATCTCAATATTTAAAAAGCCTTTAACGACATTAAACCCTTTAACAAGAGACACATTGCCCTCTAAATATTTACCTATTTGCTCACCAATAACCACAGGATTTCCTTTGACTACACGTAACATCGGAAAAACAACTACAGTAATATCTCCAGCAAACTCTCTACGGGTTGCTTGAAATTCAACCGATTCTAACTCTGAGTCAAATAGGGCTTTGACAGCCGCTTTTACATGAAATTCTAATGTGTCTTGTAGCTTCATAATTATGCTAAGCTTTGGCGTTTAAAACGCTTGCAAAGATAGAAGTTTTATTGTTTTATTAAGATTTTAAATAGGCATTATTACCTAATTTTAAAGACGTATACTTATGAGAGTAGAAAATGGAAAGAAAAAGACATTTGCTTAAAGGAATTCCGGTTTTGGCTTCCTTAGATATCAAGAAAACTGTTCAGTTTTACAAAACCAAACTTGGTTTTGATAGAGTTGGATATTTGGATGACAACTATGCCGTAATTGCACGTGACAATTTTGTTGTACATTTTTGGAAATGTGATGATAAAATCCATCCAGAAAATACAAGTTGTTACGTAGATGTTGAAGATATTGACATACTTTGCGAAGAGTTAAAATCTTTTGGCGTTATACATCCAAATGGGACCTTAAAAAATCATCCTTATGGTATGCGTGAGTTCGCCATTTTGGATGAAGATGGAAACCTGATAAAATTTGGTCAAGAAATTACCGAGTAAACAGATTTACACTTTAACTTACTGATTAACAGCAAATTAAAAATAGTGTGCATTTCATCGATAAAAGTGTAGTTCTGCTGATATTTTTGCCTTTAATCGATTGGTCTATTTTTTTTAAAATTTCAACGTTCATTTTGTCTGATTTTTTGGTCGTAAAACCTAAAAATTAGTAATTCCAGTTGCAATTAACCATTTTTGGTCTGCTATTAATTAAAATCTGAAGTATTAATTATTGCGTCAGAATATTCTTTCCTATCCCTCTCAGAAAGTTAGCAAAATACAAGGTATATTATGCCCTTACGTGAATGCGTTATGAAGCAATCTTTGATAACATTCGCTATTTGCCTATTTGCTACACTTAGCTTTGCACAAAACGCAAAGATAGATAGCTTAACAGTGCGCTTAGCTTATCAAAACCAAGACTCTACAAAAGTGGAGACTTCTCTATTGCTTATAAACGAACTTTACGATATACAAGAATACAACAAAGCCTTATTATTCATTGCGCAAACTTCAGAACTCTCAAAGACACTTAATTACGATAAAGGTCTTGCAGAGACTAGTTACAAAAAAGCATTAATCTTTAATAACCAAAACAAGACTTCGGATGCGGTTGATAATTTTGAAGCTGCTCGAAGTTATTATTCTTCATTACGAGATACACTAGGTGTTGCAAAAGTAAATAACAACCTTGGTGTTATAGAAATCCAAAGAGGTAACTATAAAAAAGGTCTTGAAAATTCACTTTCAGCTATTTCAATTTTTGAAGAAAAAGAATTAAAAGATGATTTAAGTAAAGCTTACAACAATCTTGCTGAAGCATATTACAACACTAATATGTTTGACAAAGCATTACAATACAACAAAAAGGCCTTAAGTGTTAGAGAAGAATTAGATGACTTAGATGGTATGAAGCTTTCACTAAAAAACTTAGGATTGCTTTACGCACTTAAAGATGACAACCGTAGATCTATTGATAGTTATGAGCGTATGCTTACACTTTTAAGTGCAGACGATACAGATATACGTGGTGAAATTATGCCTAGTCTGGGTCGATCTTATCTTGCCATTGATGAATTAGAAAAAGCATCTGATTACTTAAGAGAAGGATTAGCATATAGTAGAAGACAAAAAAATGATTTAGGTATTTTAAAATCTCTTAATGCTTTTGGTGAATTAAACATTAACAATAGAAGATATAGACTTGCAGAAAATCAACTTCTAGAAGCTTTAAAGATTGCTAGGCGACTTAATAATGATGAAGAATTACTTTATAATCTAAGACTCAATAGAGATTTAGATCAAAAAAGAGGTTTTTACGAAGATGCTTTTAATTGGCAAAACCAATACTACGAACTAAAAGAACGCCTTGACCAAGAAAAGTTGGCAAAACTAAATATCGAACCACGAATTGAAGATGAAATTGCGAATACGGTTCCGCTAATCGATACTATTAAAAATGACAATACAGCAACAGCAAATCCTATAACAGATAAACCAAGTAAAAAAGACACACTTTTAATTTATGGTCTAATTGCTGGTCTTGTTTTCATAACAGCACTGTTGATTTTTAGTTATTTGAAAGGTTCAAAAGACGGTAAAACTGTAAAGACCTTATCTAAATCAAATAAAGAATTAACAACAAAAAATCTTCAGCTTGAAGAAGTAAATCAAGTAAAGGACAAGCTATTTTCTATCGTATCCCACGATTTAAAAGACTCTATTTCTTCTATAAAAGCCTTTTTAGATTTACTAAAAGATGGAGGAATTAGTAAAGAAGAATTTAATGACCTAATACCTGAACTTAGTGAGAATGCTAACAATGCATCTTCACTCCTTTTTAATTTATTGAATTGGTCAAAATCACAAATGCAAAATCTGCAGCCTAAGCCAGAGCTATTCAATATTCAGGAGGTTTTTCATATCAAAATGTCTCTTATCGAGAAAAAAGTTAGTGACAAAGGCATTATCCTGATCGATGAGTCAAGACGCGAGTTTGTATATGCTGACCGCAGCATGTTAGAAATTGTAATTCAAAACCTTATCACTAATGCTGTAAAGTTTACAGGTAAAGGTGATGTCATTACTGTCTCTAACCAAGATTACAACGGTAAAGTTCTTATCTGCGTTGAAGATACTGGGATAGGTATCTCCGAGGAGAATATCAAAAAACTCTTTAATGCAAAGAAAAACTTTACGACTACTGGAACTGGTAATGAAAAAGGTACAGGATTAGGTCTTACCATTTGTAAAGATTTAGTTGAACTTAACAAAGGTCGTATTTGGGTTGAAAGTACACCAAACATAGGGAGTAAGTTCTTTATAGAATTACCAAAAGCCGAGCTCTCTGAATAATTATTTTTCTATATTTAGACCACTAAATACAATCTAAAGTGAAAAATATCTACCTCTTATTAGTAGTCTTGGTATTAAGTGTATCATGCAAAAACGAAAAAAGAACAAAAGACTCGACTGCTGAAAACATTAATTCAGAACAAAAACTAGATGAACTCTATGCATTAATGCAAGGGTCTTTTAACTCTGAAGTACAATCGCAAGTAGATTCTTCGTATTACAATATCTCTTTACACATGTATCCTATTTGGCAAGGTAATGGCCATTACTTATATGTTGAGCAAGCTTTGAATAGCATGCAAGACAGGCCATACAGACAACGTGTATACAAACTAAACCAATTGACAGATAGTACGTTTACTTCTGAAATTTACACACTTGAAAATGACTCTATTTGGATAGGTAAGTGGAAAAATTTAAGCGCTTTCGATTCTATTTCTCCAAAAGACATTACGTTAAAGTCTGGATGTGAAGTTGTATTAAAACGATTGGACGACAAACACTTTCAAGGAAAAACTGGTGACACCACGTGTTCTAGTAATTTAAGAGGTGCGTCTTTTGCACGAAGCGAAGTCGAGATTTTAGAAGACAAAATTATCTCTTGGGATAGAGGTTTTGACGCTGAAGGTAATTATGTTTGGGGTGCAGAAAAAGGTGGTTATATCTTTAATAAGCTCGATTAAGCTTTAGGTAAAAACACCTCAGCCATCATACAACGTGCGCTTCCACCGCCACAAGTTTCTATAGTAGTTAAAGAACTCGATAATATTGAGCAATGCTTTTCTATAGCTTTTATTTGAGCATTAGTTAAACTCTTATGAGCAGCAGCACTCATTACTAAATAGCGCTTCTTATCTGTGCCATGTACTTGGAGCATATTTCCAGCAAATTGATGCATTTGAGCTTCAGTAATTTCAATAACTTCCTTTCCATCTTGTTTTAGGTGCTTAACCACATTTTTTCGTTCTTTTTTATCATCAATACTATCAAGACAAATCACAGAGAAATTTTCAGCTAAACACATCATAACATTGGTGTGATAAATTGGTAAACGCTTACCATCAACAGTTTGGTTAGCCGTAAAAATTACAGGTGTATACTCAAAATCTTCACAAAATTCAATAAATAAAGATTCATCTGCTCTTGGAGATAATGCGCAATACGCTTTTCTATTAACTCGGTCTAGTGCTACACTTCCTGTACCTTCTAAAAACACACCTTCGTCTTCAGCAGAAGTATAATCAATGATATGCTCAATGTATAGACCTTCTTCTTCTAGCTTATCAAAAATTTCGTCTCGACGTTCCTTACGTCTGTTCTCTGCAAACATAGGATAAATAGCTACATCACCATTGGCATGAAAACTCACCCAATTGTTAGGAAACACAGAATCAGGAGTATCATGCAATTCATCATCGCTAACCACAACAACTTTTATACCTACAGCTTGTAATTTTAAAACAAAAGCATCAAATTCTTCCTGAGCTTTAGCATTAATATCTTCATTTTTAATTGTTAATTCTTCCTGAAAATAGTTGTTTACAGCCGTTTGTTCGTTCATTCTAAAACTGACTGGCCGAATCATTAAAATAGTATCTGTAGTTTGGTGCATTGATGCTTTTTTTTGAGAGTCAGGCAAAATTAATGTTTTTTGTATTCTGAAATTTATACTTCTCAAAGTTTTTATCATCTAAAATCTTTAAGTTTGAATACAATTTTAGTTACCATGAAAAAATTTCTTGTTCTACTCTTATTTATTGCGATTTCATGTAATAAAAAATCTAATAATCCTGAAAACGATTTTACAACTGTTTTTGAAATCAGTAAAGGCAAAGAAACAGCGACTTATGAGCAAACGATTCAGTTTTATAAAGACTTAGCAGATAGTTATAATCAAATATCAATTCAAGAAATTGGAGAGACCGATTCAGGAAAGCCATTACATTTAGTAACATACGTTGCAAGTGGTAAGAAGGCAAATTTTGATAAGCGCAGAGAAAACAACCGCATTGTACTTATTAACAATGGAATTCACCCAGGTGAATCTGATGGTATAGATGCCACTATGATGCTGTTTAGAGATTTGGCAAATGAGAAAATTGAAACCCCAAAACATACTGTTATAGCAACTATACCTATTTATAATGTTGGTGGAAGTCTTAATCGTAACTCTACTTCACGTACTAATCAAAACGGACCAAAAGCTTACGGGTTTAGAGGCAATGCACGCAATTATGACCTCAACCGTGATTTTATAAAATCTGACACCAAAAATGCTCGTGCTTTTGCTGAAATTTTTCATCAGGTACAACCAGATGTTTTTATCGACAACCATGTTAGTAATGGTGCTGATTACCAATATACATTAACGCATCTATTTACGCAACATAATAAGCTAGGTGGACCTTTAGGTAATTTTTTGCATACCGAAATGATGCCACAGTTAGAAGAAAAGCTACAAGACAAATCATGGGATATTACGCCTTACGTTAATGTATTTAATAGAAGACCAGAAAATGGATTTTCTCAGTTTATGGATTCACCACGCTATTCCACTGGATATACAACTTTATATAATACACTTGGTATGATGGTAGAAACTCATATGCTAAAACCTTATAAGCAGCGTGTTGAAGGTACTTACGAGTTAATGAAAAGTATGTTGCAAATTGTTGAAGCTAAAGGTGACACAATTAAATCACTTCGTACAGAACAAAATCAATTCTGGTCACCTGGTGAAAGCTATCCACTTACTTGGGAGATCGATACTACAAAATCTTCTACCATACAATTTAAAGGTTATGAAGGTAATACTATAAAAAGTGACCTTACAGGTGCTGACCGTCTAAAATTTGACAGAAGCAAACCATTTACAAAACCTGTGACATACCAAAATTATTTCAAGCCTACTAGTGAGGTTAACATACCTAAAGCCTATATCATTCCTCAAGGTTGGCATAATGTTATTGAGTTGCTAAAACTAAATAAGGTTGAATTAAAACAATTTGAAAATGATACTATTTTAACTGTTCAATCTTATAAAATTGAAGACTATAAAACACGTCAAAGTCCGTATGAAGGTCATTATCTGCATTACAATACTAGTATAAAAACTTCTGAAGAAGCCATTGACTTTAAAGCAGGTGACTACATGGTAAGCACTGACCAAAATGCTATTAGATATTTGTTAGAAACTTTAGAACCAACAGCACCAGATTCTTTTTTCAATTGGAATTTTTTCGATACCATTTTACAGCAAAAAGAAGGGTTTTCACCTTATGTTTGGGAAGACAAAGTAAAATTAATCCTTAGAGCAAATCCTAAACTACAGATTAAGTACAACGTTAAAAAAAGTTATGACAAAGATTTTGCGAATAATTGGTATGCACAACTAGATTGGTTACACAAACAAACGCCATATTACGAAAAAGCACATTTGCAATATCCTGTTTATAGATTAAATTAATCCTTAAACTAATAGCTTAATATTCGCATAGCTATTTTCCATTGCCTTGGCTATTTTCTTATTATTTAGCCACTTGACTTTAGTAATGCCTTCGTTTTCTTGAGGTAGAAGTTCGCCAGTGTATTTTGTTTTCATCTCAAACCAATAGGTGATTTTTATGCGATAACGTCCTCGACGTTTAAAAATATGATACGTAGTAGGTAATGGTTTGGTGATTTTTAAGCCCTGAACACCCGTTTCTTCTTCAACTTCTCTAATGGCAGTTTCTTCTATAGATTCTTTAGATTCAGCTTTGCCTTTTGGTAAGTCCCATTTATCATTTCGGTATATAAAAAGGACTTCGCCAGCCTTATTATAGACCTTACCACCACCTGCAATTACGTTGGGAAGTTTCTTTAAAAACTGCTTAAGGAGTTTGTCTTCTTTTTTACCAACTAAATAAACTGCTTGAAGTTTAGTTCTATTCAATTTACGAATCACTCTTGCCAAATCTGCGGACTTCAGCAAGTACACTTTAAAATCAGTCTCTTTATCTACCTGAGTAGTCAAATAAATAGGTTTATCTCCAACAAAAATGGTGTACATTAGTTAATTTGGTTGGTTTTATAGAAACGTAAAAATATTCTTTTTTCTCATACCAATCTGCTGTTGATATTTATTTTAATTTTAAATGTTATCAACTCTAAAAAAGATTAATTTTGAGGCTATGATTTTTAATAAAGATACCGCTAAAAAAACCGCAGAATTACTGCTTCAGATTAATGCTATAAAATTGAGTCCAGAAGAACCATTTACATGGGCTTCTGGGTGGAAGTCTCCTATATATTGCGATAACAGAATTGTGCTATCGTTTCCTCAAATTAGAAATTTTGTTCGTGAAAGTTTAGCTAAGCATATCGAAGAACTCTACGGTAAACCAGATGTTATTGCTGGTGTGGCTACAGGTGCAATTGGTATTGGCGCTTTAGTTGCTGCACATCTTAATTTACCTTTTGTATATGTGCGTCCTGAAGCTAAAAAACATGGACGTCAAAATCAGATTGAAGGTTATATCGAAAAAGGCCAAAATGTTGTAGTGGTCGAAGATTTGATTAGCACTGGAAAAAGTAGTCTTAATGCTGTAAAAGCACTTAAGGACGCTGAAGTAAATATTAAAGGTATGGTAGCAATTTTTTCTTATGGGTTTGAAGTTGCCAACGACAATTTTAAGACTGCAAAAGTAGAATTGCATACACTTGGAAATTATGAAACCCTTTTAGAACAAGCTCTAGACACAAACTATATTACCAAAAGCCAACAAGACATTTTAGCTAATTGGAACGCGAATCCTAGCGAATGGAATAATAATTGATATCTTGTCATGGATTTATTAATAATCTATTAACCATTTAATACGCTATAATACTTAAATAATGAATTTAGATTCTCCAACAATTACCATAGACAAATCTGCAGAGGAAGCATTTAACTTTCTTTCTGATGTGAAAAATTTTGAAAAGCTAATGCCTGAAACTATCAATAAGTTTGAAGTTTTAGGAGAAGACAAATTTTTATTTGCCTTAAAAGGAATGCCAGAAATTGTGCTCAAAAAGAAAGATGAAACTCCGCATTCACAGGTTGTTCTTGGTGCCGCCGGTGGCGCGCTAGATTTTGCTCTCGTTGCAAATATTGAAGAAATTGATGATACCCAAAGTGAAGTTTCATTAAACTTTAATGGTAAATTTAATACCATGATGTCAATGATGATAAAGAGTCCAATAAAAAAGTTTTTGCAAACTTTAGCTTCAAATATGCCAGAAGCCATTTAGTAGAGTAACTTAACTTCTTTTAGGTCAAAAGTTTTCTCAACTTCATCTTCTAAAAGTAACTTTAATTTGCCATTGGTGGTAACACCTTCAATAAAGCCCGAAAATGTTTTGTTATTGGCACAAGTTACAAATGTCGAAGGCTTTTTTAGTCTGAATAATTGAAGTTCGTATTCAGCTTTTAATCCCAAAATACATTCAGGTTTCAACTTTGACAGCATGTTTTTTATATGCCTAAGAATAACGTTAAGCACTTCATTTTTATCGTAAATAATTCCTGTTAGCAATGTCATGGATGATGCCTGTGGTAAATCATTAAAAAACTTCTGGTTTACATTAAGTCCAACACCTATAATAGTAGCATCCAATGTATTGTTCTTTATAACATTTTCTATAAGAACACCCGCAATTTTTTTGTTTTCTGACAAAATGTCGTTAGGCCATTTTACTTTAAGTTTTGGTATTTGTAATTCCTTTAAAGCATCAACCAGTGCCAGAGAAACTGCCATACTTATACAAAACGTATGCTCCATAGACAAACTAGAAACATCTTTAAAGACACTGAACGTAAGGTTTTTAGAGGATTCTGATTGCCATTCAGCACCCATTTGACCTCTACCATTTGTTTGATAATTGGCTACTACAACTGTGTAATCATCTAAGGTTTTATCAATACTTAAGCGCTTTAGATAAGTACTGGTTGAGTCAATGGCATTAAGTTTGATTATATTCATTAAAACAGGGCAAGGATTTTTATAGTTTTCTTATGAGTATTTCAACTTACAAGAACTAAAAAAATAATAACTTTGTATAAATTTAAAACATTTTAATGACCGAAAGAAATAGCAATGCTGATCAACTCATAACTACAATAATTAGTGGTATTGAGGATGTGAAAGGAAAAGATATTACACTTTTAGATTTAAGAGAAATAGAAAATACCGTTTGTGACTATTTTATTGTTTGTGAAGGCACATCTAATACTCAAGTTAACGCCATAGTCAACTCCATACAAAAACAAGTCAGTAAAAATACCAAAGACAAACCTTGGCATATTGAGGGAACCGATAATGCGGAGTGGGTTTTAATGGATTATGTTAATGTAGTGGTACACGTTTTTCAAAAACACATTAGAGCGTATTACGATATTGAAAGTTTGTGGGGCGATGCAATAACGACACAAATAGAAACGAGTTTATAATAATAGATTAAGATTTCCGCATTAGCGGCAACAATATGGCAAAAGAAACTAAAAATCAAAATAAGAAACCTAAAGTTAGTCCTTATTGGATATACGGAATTATTATAGCTGTATTTCTTGGAATTCAACTATTTGGAGGCAGCGCTTTTCAGGCTTCAAAAGAGATAAAAACTTCCGAATTCATCAAGTACTTAGAACAAGGTGATGTAAAAGAAGTTGTTATTATAAGTAATACTAAAACCGCGAGAGTTTATCTGACAGATGAAGCTCTAAAAAAAGATGTTCATAAGAATGCAAAATCTAAAGGGTTTTTACCTTCGGGTAACATTCCTAACTATACAGTAAAGTTTGGTGATTTAGGTAATTTTGAAGATAGAATAGATGAAATTATCACAAAAAACAATCTACCTACTTCTAGAAATGCTGATATAGAAAACAACGCATTTGGAGATTTTCTGATATCATTATTACCATTCATCTTAATTATAGGTGTTTGGATTTTTATAATGCGACGTATGTCTGCTGGTGGAAGCGGCGGTGCTGGTGGTCAGATTTTTAATATAGGTAAATCTAAAGCCAAACTATTTGATGAAAAAACTGATACAAAAACCTCTTTTAAAGATGTAGCCGGCCTTGAAGGAGCAAAAGAAGAAGTTCAAGAAATTGTAGATTTTCTAAAGTTTCCAGAAAAATATACGTCTCTTGGAGGTAAAATACCTAAAGGTGCTTTATTAGTTGGACCTCCAGGAACAGGAAAAACCTTATTAGCAAAAGCAGTAGCAGGTGAAGCTAAAGTACCGTTCTTTTCGTTATCTGGCTCTGATTTTGTCGAAATGTTTGTTGGTGTTGGTGCATCTCGAGTTAGAGACTTATTTAAACAGGCCAAAGAAAAATCTCCTTCCATTATTTTTATTGATGAAATTGACGCTATTGGGCGCGCCAGAGGTAAAAGTAATTTTTCTGGCTCTAACGATGAGCGCGAAAATACTTTGAACCAGTTGTTAACAGAAATGGATGGTTTTGGTACTAATACCAATGTTATTGTATTAGCTGCTACAAACCGAGCAGACGTATTGGATGGTGCATTAATGCGTGCTGGACGTTTTGACAGACAGATATATGTAGATTTACCAGATGTAAGAGAACGTAAAGAAATTTTTGAAGTACATCTTCGTCCTTTGAAGAAGGAAGAAACACTAGATATCGATTTTCTGGCAAAGCAAACACCAGGATTTTCGGGTGCCGATATTGCTAATGTTTGTAATGAAGCCGCACTAATTGCAGCAAGAAATGGCAAAAAGGCTGTAGGGAAACAGGATTTCCTTGACGCTGTAGATAGAATTATAGGTGGCCTCGAAAAGAAAAATAAAATTGTTACAAAAGAAGAAAAACGCGCTATTGCTTTTCATGAAGCAGGTCATGCAACGGTTAGCTGGATGCTTGAGCACGCTGCACCTCTTGTAAAAGTAACAATTGTTCCTCGTGGTCGCTCCTTAGGTGCTGCATGGTATCTGCCTGAAGAAAGATTGATTGTTAGACCAGAACAAATGCTAGACGAAATGTGCGCCACTATGGGTGGACGCGCAGCAGAAAAAGTGATATTTGATAAAATCTCTACTGGTGCTCTCAGCGATTTAGAAAAAGTAACAAAACAAGCAAGAGCTATGGTTACTATTTACGGTTTAAGTGATAAAATTGGTAACCTTACGTATTATGATTCTTCTGGACAACAAGATTATGGTTTTTCAAAACCTTATAGTGAAGAAACAGCAGTTTTAATTGATAAAGAAATCTCTGAAATTATTGAAGAACAATATCAACGCGCTATAAAAATATTAGAAGAAAATAAAGATAAACTTACTGAACTAGCTGAAGTATTGCTAGATAAGGAAGTTATTTTTAAAGATAATTTAGAAAAGATATTTGGCAAACGTCCATTTGAAAAAGACAAAAGCGCTCTGGACGAAGAAGAATGATTCCTAAAATTTAATTAGTGCTTTTATCGAAAAAACTTAAATTAATCAAGAGTTAATTTAAGTTTTTTTATCTTTGGGAAATTCGTAAAAATTCCTAGCAATAGTAGTACTTAATTAATGAGTTTATTCAGAAAAATCTTTGGGGGAAAATCTAAAAATTCCGAAGAAAATGTTCCAAATGATGAACGCAGCAAGTACATGCCAGATATTAAACTCCCTGTTGATGAGCAATTTACAATAAACTTTAAAGCCAATGGCGGTAAATTTTTGTATTGCGAGTCTATAGAAGAAATATATAATAGCTTAGAAAACATTATTGAAGAAAATCATTGGGGTGATAAAAAGGTATTTATCCTAAATGATAATCTTAAAGACTTATTTAAGGGTTTTGACTTGAGTATCAGTAAAAAAACATCCGAATCTTCATATTTTTTTACTACCTGTGAATATTTAATTTCTGATGATGGTTCTTTATTAATTTCTTCTAATCAAATTGCTGAAAAAAAGTTGCAAGAACTACCTCCAAATTTCGTAGTATATGCTACGACTAGTCAATTGGTAGAAAATATTGGTGATGGTCTCAAAGGAATAAAAAACAAGAACAGAAATAACATACCTACGAACATAACTACGATAAAGCATTTTAAAACTGATGAAGATAGTAACTTCATGAATTATGGTAGTAGTGCAAAAAACTTATATTTATTGCTCTTAGAAGACTTATAAATGAAAGAACTTTTAACTAGAGCTGTTTCTGGAATCCTCTATATTGCATTACTTATATCTGCTATGTTTTGGCAAAGGGCCTTATTGGTCGTGCTTTTTGTTTTTGGAGTTATTTCTCTATTAGAGTTTATTAAGCTTATAAAGCTCAAGTCAATTATTCTACCAATATCAATATTTAGTTTTCTATATTTTGGGTTTTGGTATTGGTGTACAATATACAAAGCTACCGAAGGTACAAATGAAGCTATACAGATATTATTAGTGATTACGATTTTTGTAAATCTATTCTTAATTAAAGATCTATTTGCTGAAACTAAGATTCCATTGTTTGAATCCAAACGTTATATAGCCACAACGTTTTATTTATCAAGCGGTTTCATTTTTATGCTTCTTATAGCAAATTACCTCAATACATTTCAACCATTTTTACTGCTAGGTAGTTTTATTTTAATTTGGGTTAATGACAGCTTTGCGTATCTTGTAGGTAAGAATTTTGGCCGTCAGAAACTATTTTCAAGCATATCACCGAAAAAGACAGTTGAAGGATTTTTAGGAGGTCTTTTCTTTGCATGTATATCCAGTTATTTCATTGCAAAGTATACCGATACGTTAGAGTTTACTAACTGGTTAATTTTGGCAATAATAGTTAGTGTTTTTGGAACGTTTGGAGATCTCATAGAATCAAAATTTAAACGCCAGGCAAATGTAAAAGACAGCGGTGTTATTATGCCGGGTCATGGTGGCCTATTAGACAGGCTAGATAGTATTATCTTTGCTTCACCATTTATATATTTGTATTTAAGAATTTTAACTTATGTTTCATAAAGAAGGCCATAAAATCATACTCATTTCGCTTTTCATTGTTGTTGGAGCAATATTTGCCTTAGACGCATTTATAACTATTGAGTGGTTGCGCAAAGCTTTAATGCTAGTTGTACTCGTATTTTTTGTATTGATTTTACAATTCTTTAGAAACCCAAAAAGACATACACATGCTAACGATAAACATGCACTCTCACCCGTAGATGGCAAGGTCGTAGTTATCGAAGAAGTATTTGAAAAAGAAGTTTTTAAAGACAAACGCATACAAGTTTCTGTATTTATGTCACCGATAAATGTACACGTTACACGTTATCCAATTAATGGAAAGGTTACCTTTAGTAAATATCATCCAGGTAAATATTTAGTTGCTTGGCATCCCAAGGCTAGTGAAGAAAATGAACGTACTACAGTTGTTGTTGAAAATGAAAGCTTTGGAAAAGTACTCTACAGACAAATTGCAGGAGCATTAGCAAAGCGAATTGTTAACTATGCCAAAACAGATGACATTGCTAAACAAGGTGCTGATTCTGGGTTTATTAAATTTGGGTCTAGAGTTGATTTATTTTTACCTTTAGATGCAGAAATCAAGGTAGCGTTAAATCAAAAAGTACGAGGTGGAGAAAGCATCATTGCAAAGATGAAATGACATCAGAAGAATTAAATAAAGAATTTGAAAACGCAGTTGAGCGTATTAATGCATATACCGAGCCATTCCCGGCAGACTTTTTACTTCGTTTGTACGCTTATTATAAAAAAGCAACTAATAATTACGGAAGGCCAAGTAGTCGCAAGCCGATAATAAATGCATTTAAAACTAATGCACTATTCCAAGTACAAGATATTTCTCAAGACGAAGCAAAGCAAGAATATATTAAACTTGTAGATAATTACTTTTTATATAGAGAGTAAAAAAGCTAATCTCTAATTAATGGCATTGTAGAGCAACGGAGTAAACCTTCTTGTTTGGCAATTTCAGAATATGGAACTTCTTCAACCGTAATACCATTTTTACGCAACCATTTATTTAAACGTGTAAAGTTCTTTTCAGAAATAACAACATGCTCTGATATAGAAAATATATTACTATTCATATCGTACATTTCATCTTTGGTAATCTCAAAAACATTCTCTTTTCCAAAAAAATTAACCAACCATTCGTATTCACTTTCTACTAAAAATCCATTTTTGTGAATAATGGCTTTGTCTTTACCTACTGGTTGAAAGCAACAATCAAGATGCAATGCATTTTCTTTTGGCTCAGTATTGGACTTTCGCAACTCAAATGATTTAACTATTTTATTGGGAAACAGACCTCTAATAGCCTCAACAGCTTTTACATTTGTTCGTGCAGTTATATAATTAGGGTAGTCTTCACCTGAATAAGTACCAATAAAAATATAGTTATTCCAAGGCATGACATCTCCACCTTCGACATGGCATTCTTCTGGTAAAATAATTCTGTTTTCTTTATCAACTTTACCCCATACATGTTCTACGGCTTCGATTTCTCGTTCTCTATCTGGTAAAATATTAGAGACAATAAATTTGTCTTCAATAACAAACGAGATATCTCTAGCAAAGATTTGATTATAGTCTTTAATTACCTTTGGTCTATATACCTCAACATCGTACTTTTTTAAAACTGCGGCTACTGCTTCCATTTCTGGAACCATATCTTTCTCCAATGGGTAAGTGCCTGCTAAAACATGTTGGCGGCTCTTTGGATCGTAGCAATCTTCTACATTTGGTGTTGGTCCATTGCTTTCAGCTGTACCTAAAATAACAGCTCTTAATCTTGATGTTTCGTTTTTAATATTGAGTTTCATACCTAAATTGAAGACATAAAAAAGCTTCATAATTTCTTATGAAGCCTTATAATGAATTATTATCTTTTATTAATTGGTACAAACGGTCTTTCATTTTCTCCAATATATAGTTGGCGAGGTCTTCCAATAGGCTCTTTACGTAAACGCATTTCGCGCCATTGCGCAATCCAACCTGGTAAACGTCCTAATGCAAACATTACAGTAAACATTTCTACAGGGATACCCATTGCTCGGTAAATTATACCTGAATAGAAATCTACATTAGGGTATAGTTTTCTATCAACAAAGTACTGATCTTCTAAGGCTTCTTTTTCAAGACCTTTAGCGATATCTAATATTGGATCTTCTATACCTAAATCACCTAATACTTCGTCTGCAGCTACTTTAATAATTTTTGCTCTCGGATCAAAGTTCTTATATACTCTATGACCAAAGCCCATTAAACGGAACGGATCGCTCTTATCTTTTGCTTTACCCATATACTTTTTAGTATCTCCGCCATCTTCTTTAATAGCTTCTAACATTTCTAATACAGCCTGGTTAGCGCCACCATGTAATGGTCCCCAAAGTGCAGAAATACCTGCAGATAAAGAAGCGAATAAACCTGCATGAGAAGAACCTACAATACGTACAGTAGATGTAGAACAGTTTTGTTCATGGTCTGCGTGTAATATTAATAGCTTATCTAGAGCATTTACTAAAATTGGATTTTGAACATAATCTTCATTAGGTTTTTTGAACATCATATGAAGTACATTCTCTACATAACCTAATTTTCGTGAACCGTAATCTAAAGGCAATCCTTGTTTCTTCCGCATTGTCCATGCTACAAGAACTGGAAATTTACCCATAATTCTCACAATAGCATTATACATGTCTTCTTCAGAATCTACATTGACAGAAGACGGATTAAACGCTGTTAAAGCAGAGGTAAGTGAGGATAAAACTCCCATTGGATGGGCATTTTTAGGAAATGCATCCAATATCTTCTTTACATCATCATCTACAATACAGTTATCTAATATGTCGTTATAAAACTTATCAAGTTGCTCTTGAGTTGGTAAGTTCCCGAAAATTAGCGCATAAGCTACTTCAAGAAAATCTGCTTTCTCAGCCAACTCTTCAATTGAATAACCGCGATATCTTAAAACACCTTCTTCTCCATTTAAAAAGGTAATACCACTCTGACATGAACCAGTGTTCTTATAACCTGGATCAATTGTAGTAACTCCACCTGTAGCAGCTCTTAATGCTTTTACATCAATAGCTACTTCATTTTCGGTTCCTTTTATTATTGGGAATTCGTGCTTTTCTCCGTTAATTTCTAATATCGCTTTATCTGACATATTTATATTGTGATTTTCTGAATTTAAGGTCAACAAAATTACGAAATCTACATCGATTTCGAAAGTGAATTTAGAATCGTTTTAACAATTGATTTATTCTTACTTTCTTTAGTAAATAAAGGTTATTGCCTTATTTGGTAATTGATTTACTAGTCGTAAGTGATATTAAAAACTTACTCTATTCAAAGTACTATTTTAGAAGAGGGTATTATAAGAAAAAACAATAGTCTATAAAAAAAGCCAACACTATTCATTGTTGGCTTTAAACTATAATTTGATAACTACATTATTTTACTTTAAAAGCATTTGTTCCTGGATAATATGCAACCTCACCTAATTCTTCTTCAATACGCAGCAATTGGTTATATTTTGCCATACGATCACTACGTGATGCAGATCCAGTTTTAATCTGGCCAGTATTTAATGCAACAGCCAAATCTGCAATGGTATTATCTTCAGTTTCTCCTGATCTATGAGACATTACAGATGTATATCCAGCATTATGAGCCATATTTACAGCTGCAATTGTTTCGGTTAATGTACCTATTTGATTTACTTTGATTAATATAGAATTGGCAATTCCTTCATTAATTCCTCTTCCTAATCGTTCAACATTAGTAACAAATAAATCATCACCAACTAGCTGAACCTTGTCTCCAATTTTCTCTGTTAAGTACTTCCAGCCTTCCCAATCGTTTTCATCCATGCCATCTTCAATCGAAATAATTGGATATTTGGAGCTTAATTCAGCAAGATAATCTGCTTGTTCTTGGCTAGTTCTTATTTGTCCTGATTCGCCTTCGAAAATAGTATAGTCGTACTTTCCATCCTTATAGAATTCAGCAGAAGCGCAATCTAATGCAATCATCACATCATCACCAAGTTTATAACCTGCATTATCTACTGCTTTAGCAATAGTTTCTAATGCATCTTCTGTTCCGCCTTCAAGATTTGGTGCAAATCCACCTTCATCGCCAACGGCTGTACTTAAATTTCTATCATGAAGTACTTTCTTAAGGTTATGGAAAATTTCAGTTCCCATTTGCATAGCATGTGTGAAGTCTTTAGCCTTAACTGGCATTACCATAAATTCTTGAAATGCTATTGGTGCATCACTATGAGAACCACCATTAATGATGTTCATCATAGGCACTGGTAATGTATTTGCAGAAACACCACCAACATATCTGTATAATGGCATGTTTAATTCATTAGCGGCTGCTTTTGCAACAGCTAAAGACACACCTAATATTGCGTTAGCTCCTAGTTTTGATTTGTTTGGTGTACCATCTAAATCAATCATTAACTTATCGATTGCATTTTGCTCAAAAACAGAAACACCTAGTAACTCTTGAGCGATTATAGCATTGACATTCTCAACAGCGTTCAATACACCTTTCCCCATATAATTATCTCCTCCATCTCTAAGTTCAACGGCTTCGTGTTCTCCTGTTGATGCACCAGATGGTACAGCAGCTCTTCCTAAAACACCATTTTCTGTGATAACGTCGACCTCAACAGTTGGGTTTCCTCTAGAATCTAATATTTGTCTTGCGTGAATGTTAATTATAATGCTCATTACATTAAGTTTTAAATTATAATTTTAAAGTTCAAATTTAGTAAAATTGGCTGTGGATTTCCTTAATAAACACCACTATTACGATTAATAATTACTATAATGTTTTCGTAACGAAAAAATGGCAACGAAATTTAGAATACGTTGCCATTTTTTCAAAATTTAATTAGCTAAATTACTAATGAACTCGTCAAATAAATAGGTTGAATCATTTGGTCCTGGGCTAGCCTCAGGATGATACTGAACTGAGAAGCAGTTTTTATGCTTTAATCGTATTCCTGCAACTGTGTTATCATTAAGATGCACATGCGTTATCTCAACATCAGAGTGAGCTTCAGTTTCTTCTCTATTAATGGCGAAACCATGATTTTGTGAGGTGATTTCTCCTTTTCCTGTTAATAGGTTTTTTACTGGATGGTTGATGCCTCGATGTCCGTTATGCATTTTATAGGTTGAAATTCCGTTTGCTAAGGCTATAACCTGGTGCCCTAAACAGATTCCAAATAATGGCTTGTTTCTTGCAATAATTTCTTTAGCAACTTGCTGTGCTTCAACCAATGGTTCTGGGTCACCTGGTCCATTTGACAAGAAATATCCATCAGGATTAAACGCTTCTAAATCTTCGAACTTAGCGTTATATGGAAAAACCTTTATATAGGCATCTCTTTTAGCGAGATTTCTTAAAATATTCTTTTTTATTCCTATATCTAAAGCCGCTATTTTGTATTTAGCATTTTCATCTCCAAAGAAATAAGGTTCTTTCGTAGATACCTTAGATGCCAGCTCTAAACCATTCATGCTTGGCTGCTCAGCTAATTGCTTCTTTAGTTCTTCAACATTATCAACATCTGTAGAAATAACGGCATTCATTGCACCATTATCTCTGATATAACTTACCAAAGCTCTTGTATCTACATCAGAAATAGCAATGGTATCGTTATCTTCAAAAAAAGTTTCTAAAGACTTATCCGCAGCAGGTCTTGAATATTCAAAACTAAAATTACGGCATATAAGTCCGGCAATCTTAACTGAATCAGATTCTACTTCATCTTGTTTTGTTCCATAGTTACCAATATGAGCATTTGTAGTGACCATTAACTGGCCAAAATAAGACGGGTCAGTAAATATCTCTTGATATCCCGTAGTACCAGTATTAAAACATACTTCTCCAAATGATGTTCCTTCTTTACCAATGGACTTACCATGGAAAATTGTACCGTCTGCTAATAGAATTAGAGCCTTTTTTCTTTGTTTGTATTTCATATAACCTTTAGAATGTATTCCTTTTATTAGGAATGGAGTTTTGCAAAAATCCAAAAAAAAAGGATAAACTTAAAAAGTCTATCCTCTATATTTATTAATCGTTATTAACAACCGATAATCGGTATTTATAACTGGCAAATAATAGTTTTGATATTCTATTTAATAGCAATTCAAAACCTATTTGCCTTTTTAAAATCATAATTTATTCTTCTTCGTTAGTAGCTTTAGTTTCTACTGGTGCAGCCGTTGTAGCTTTCTTTCCACCTCTTCTACTTCTACGAGTTGTTTTCTTAGCAGGTTTACCAGCATTGTATAGCTCGTTGTAATCTACTAACTCAATCATTGCCATATCAGCGTTATCTCCAAGACGATTACCTAATTTGATAATTCTTGTATAACCACCTGGTCTGTCTCCTACTTTTGCCGCAACATCTCTAAATAATTCTGCAACTGCTTCTTTTTGTCTTAACTTAGAAAATACAACACGTCGATTGTGAGTGGTATCTTCTTTAGACTTTGTAATCATAGGCTCAACAAACTGCTTTAAAGCTTTTGCTTTAGCTACAGTAGTATTAATACGCTTGTGCTCAATTAAAGAACATGCCATATTTGCTAACATCGCTTTTCTGTGCGCTGACTTACGACCTAAGTGATTGAATTTTTTTCCGTGTCTCATGACTTTTGTTTTATCATCTTGCTACCAAACCACATGTTTTAGTGGGAGCAAAATATGATTATTAATTTTACGTATTTGAATGAGATTCCTGCCTGAGCAAGAATAAGCATCATTTAATCTTTATCTAATTTATATTTGCTTAAATCCATTCCGAAATTAAGACCTTTAACATTCACAAGCTCTTCAAGCTCAGTTAAAGATTTCTTACCAAAGTTTCTGAATTTCATTAAATCGTTCTTGTTGAAAGATACTAAGTCACCTAAAGTATCTACTTCAGCCGCTTTTAAACAGTTAAGAGCACGAACAGATAAGTCCATATCAACTAACTTAGTTTTAAGTAACTGTCTCATGTGAAGTGATTCTTCATCATAAGTTTCAGTTTGAGCAATTTCATCAGCTTCTAATGTAATACGCTCATCAGAGAATAACATGAAGTGGTGAATTAATATTTTAGCTGCTTCAGTTAATGCATCTTTTGGATGAATTGAACCGTCAGTAATAATTTCGAAAACTAACTTTTCGTAATCCGTCTTTTGCTCAACACGGAAGTTTTCGATACTATACTTTACGTTTTTTATTGGTGTATAAATTGAATCTGTAAAGATAGTTCCCATTGGTGCTGAAGATTTTTTGTTTTCTTCTGCAGGAACGTAACCTCTACCTTTTTCAATTGTAATTTCCATGTTAATGTTAACCTTTGGATCTAAGTTACAGATTACTAAATCTGTATTTAATACTTGGAATCCAGAGATAAACTTTTGGAAATCACCAGCTGTAATTTGCTCTTGACCAGAAATAGATATTGTAACAGTTTCGTTATCTACTTCATCTATTTGACGCTTAAAGTTAACTTGCTTTAAGTTCAAAACCATCTCAGTAACATCTTCTACTACACCAGAAATTGTAGAAAACTCATGATCTACACCTTCTATTCTTACTGAAGTGATTGCAAAACCTTCTAAAGACGATAATAAAACACGTCTTAATGCATTACCAACTGTTAATCCGTAACCTGGCTCTAATGGTCTGAATTCGAATTTTCCTTCGAACTCATTAGAGTCTATCATGATTACTTTATCAGGCTTCTGAAAATTTAATATTGCCATTTTTTTCTTCGTTTTAATTGTTATTTAGTTGCGCGGTTAAAAGTTTGAAGAAGACTTATAAACCCTTTGGCTAAATACCAATAAGATTAATTTATTATTTAGAATAAAGTTCAACGATAAATTGCTCGTTGATTTGCTCTGGAATTTGGATACGTGCAGGAACAGAAACATAAGTACCTTCTTTTGTATCGTTGTTCCAAGTAATCCATTCGTAAACATTGCTAGAATTAGCTAATGAATTTTGAATAGCTTCCAAAGACTTTGATTTTTCTCTTACACCAACAACATCTCCAGCTTTTAATTGGTAAGAAGGAATATTTACCTTTTCACCGTTTACTGTAATGTGTCTATGAGATACTAACTGACGTGCACCACTACGTGTTGGAGCAATACCCATTCTGAAAACCACATTGTCTAAACGAGATTCACATAACTGTAATAATACTTCACCAGTAATACCTTGAGCTGCAGTTGCTCTTTTGAACATGTTTCTGAATTGACGCTCTAAGATTCCATAAGTGTACTTAGCTTTTTGCTTTTCAGCTAACTGAATTGCGTATTCAGATTTCTTTCCACGACGACGGTTGTTACCGTGCTGTCCTGGAGGATAGTTACGTTTTTCGAAGGCTTTATCTTCTCCGAAAATAGCTTGCCCGAATTTACGAGCGATTTTAGTTTTAGGACCAGTATATCTTGCCATTTTTAATTTGTTTTGAGAGTAATAATAGAATTAAGGTCTTAAGCTTATCCTTCTATATCGTTTGTCTCTCGTTGATACTTGTTTTAATTTTTCAGTTTGCAAAAATACATAAAAAGTTAATATCAAACATATTAGATTCGATATTAACTTTTAAATATTTCAATAAATTAAACGCGACGTCTTTTTGGAGGACGACAACCGTTATGTGGTAAAGGTGTAACATCAATGATTTCTGTTACTTCAATACCTGAATTGTGTAGAGATCTTATTGCAGACTCTCTTCCGTTTCCAGGACCTTTTACATATACCTTTACTTTCTTTAACCCAGCTTCTTTTGCAACACCCGCAGCATCTTCAGCAGCTAATTGAGCAGCGTAAGGCGTATTCTTTTTAGAACCTCTAAAGCCCATTTTACCTGCAGATGACCAAGAAATTACGTCACCTTTTTTGTTAGTTAAAGAAATAATGATATTGTTAAATGATGCAGATACGTGAGCTTCTCCAACTGCATCTACAATTACTTTACGTTTTTTTGTACTTGACTTTGCCATGTTTTTTAGTTTCTAGTGTTAGCTTTTAGTTTTGAGAATCCTAAACTTTTACATTTCGAACAGATTCATCTAACCTAATTACTAATGACTACTGTCGTTATTATTTAGTTACTTTCTTTTTGTTAGCAACTGTTTTACGTCTTCCTTTTCTTGTACGAGAGTTGTTTTTAGTACGTTGACCTCTTAATGGAAGTCCAGCTCTATGACGAATACCTCTGTAACAACCTATATCCATTAATCGCTTAATGTTTAATTGTGTTTCAGAACGTAATTCACCTTCGATCTTGTACGATCCTACAGCCTCACGAATAGCTCCGATTTGGTCATCTGTCCAATCTTGTACTTTTATGCCTTCTTCAACTTTAGCGGTTTCTAAAATTTCCTTAGCACGACTTCTACCTATTCCATAGATATAAGTTAAAGAGACTACGCCTCTTTTTTGTTTTGGTATGTCTACACCTGCAATTCTTGCCATATTTGTTTTAGTTTTTATCTCGAGTTTAATCGAGAATTTTTTTAGTTGTTAGAATCCTAAACCTTTCGATTTCGAACAGATTCATTTCAGTCTAATAACTAATACTTTTAGTGTTTTATCCTTGTCTTTGTTTAAATCTTGGATTCTTTTTGTTTATAACATAAAGTCTCCCTTTTCTACGTACCAATTTACAATCGGCACTTCTTTTTTTAACTGATGCTCTTACTTTCATCTGTTTTGGTTTTTAAATACTATTAGTATCTATATGTTATACGAGCCTTAGTTAAATCGTAAGGACTCATTTCTAATTTTACTTTATCTCCTGGTAACAACTTAATGTAGTGCATACGCATTTTGCCAGAAATATGTGCAGTCACAATATGACCGTTTTCTAATTCTACACGAAACATAGCATTAGATAATGCTTCTATAATTGTTCCGTCTTGCTCTATTGCTGCTTGTTTTGCCATTGTATAAATATTATGCTACTGCTTTTCTATTTTTACCTGATTTCATCAAACCGTCATAGTGCTTATTCAACAAGTAAGAGTTTACTTGTTGCATAGTGTCTATTGCAACTCCAACCATAATTAATAGTGATGTACCTCCAAAGAATAATGCCCATCCTTGTTGAACGCCCATTAACTTAACCACAAATGCTGGGAACACAGCGATTAATGCTAAGAAAATAGAACCTGGTAAGGTAATCTGAGACATAATCTTATCTAAATATTCTGAAGTTTCAGTACCCGGACGAATACCAGGAATAAAACCACCACTACGTTTTAAATCATCAGCCATTTTATTCGTTGGAACGGTAATCGCTGTATAGAAATATGTAAATACAATAATTAATAATGCAAATACTAAGTTGTACCAAAATCCGAAGATATCAGAAAAGTTAGCTTGCATCCATTGACCTGCATCCGTATCTTTTAACCATGATGAACCACCAATTAATCCTGGTACAAACATAATAGCTTGTGCAAAAATGATTGGCATTACACCTGAAGCATTAAGCTTAAGTGGTAAAAATTGACGAGATCCAAATACATTTTTCTCGTAACCACCAGAAGCAGTTCTGCGTGCATATTGCACTTGTATTTTACGAACAGCCATTACTAATAATACTGATGCTAAAATGATTAAGAACCAAATAACAAGCTCAATTAATATTAACATAAAACCTCCGTTACCTTCAGTTCTTGACGCCGCATTAAGTAAAAATGATTGTGGCAATGTCGCAATGATACCTACCATAATTAATAATGAAATACCATTACCAATACCTTTGTCAGTAATTTTCTCACCTAACCACATTGCAAAAATACATCCTGTAACTAGGATAACTATTGAAGAGAAATAGAAGATACCACCTGTACCTAATAAGAATGCACTAGAAGGTATTCCTAAACTCGGTAAACTTACAAGGTATCCAGGAGCCTGTACCAAACAAATTGCGATGGTTAACCAACGTGTTATCTGGTTAATTTTCTTACGACCACTTTCACCTTCTTTTTGAAGCTTCTGTAAATAAGGAATTGCAATACCCATTAACTGAACTACAATAGAGGCAGAAATGTAAGGCATAATACCTAATGCAAAAACCGATGCATTTGCAAAAGCACCACCAGTAAAGGCATTTAATAATCCTAAAATACCACCATCTGTTGTTTCTTGTAATCCACCTAATTGTGTCGCATCAATACCTGGTAAAACTACTTGTGCACCAAAACGATATACTAATAGTAACCCTAAGGTTAATATTATTCTATCCTTTAGTTCTGTAATTTTCCAGACGTTTTTTAATGTTTCTATTAATTTCATTCTCTATAATCTTATAAAGTTACAGCTTCACCACCAGCAGCTTCTATAGCAGCTTTTGCTGACGCAGTAAATTTATGAGCCTTAACTGTTAATTTTGCTTTTAATTCTCCACGTCCTAAAATTTTAACTAGCTCATTTTTTCCAGCTAATCTTAATTCTACTAGTGTTTCAAAATCAACAGTACCTTTAATTTTCTTAGCGTCTACTAACTCTTGTAAAGTATCTAAGTTTACACCTTGATACTCCACACGGTTAATGTTAGTAAAGCCAAACTTCGGAACACGACGTTGTAATGGCATTTGACCACCTTCGAATCCTAATTTCTTAGAATAACCAGAACGTGACTTAGCACCTTTGTGACCTCTTGTTGCAGTTCCACCTTTACCAGAACCTTGACCACGACCAACGCGCTTTCCTTGTCTTTTTACTGAACCTTCTGCAGGTTTTAAATTACTTAAATCCATTTTTAAGTTATATTTTTTAAGCTTCTTCTACAGAAACTAAATGTTCAACTTTTTTAACCATACCAAGGATGTTTGGTGTGGCATCGTGCTCTACTACTTGACCGATTTTTTTAAGACCTAAAGCTTCTAAAGTTAGCTTTTGTCTTTTAGTACGGTTAATAGCACTTTTTACTTTTGTTACTTTAATCTTTGCCATCTTATCCTAATGATTATCCGTTAAATACTTTTTCAAGTGATATACCTCTTTCTCTAGCGATAGTGTTAGCATCTCTTAATTGTAATAATGCATCAAAAGTTGCTTTTACTACATTATGAGGATTTGACGATCCTTGAGACTTAGAAAGTACATCATGTACTCCAACTGCTTCGAGTACTGTACGTACAGCACCACCAGCAATAACCCCTGTACCAGGCGCGGCAGGTATAATATTTACTCTTGCACCGCCGTACTTACCTTTTTGTTCGTGAGGTAATGTACCTTTGATAATAGGAATTCTTACTAAGTTTTTCTTTGCGTCTTCTACAGCTTTTGCAATTGCAGTTGCTACATCTTTAGACTTACCTAAACCATGCCCAACAACTCCTGCTTCATCACCTACAACAACTATAGCAGAAAAACCGAATGCTCTACCACCTTTAGTTACTTTTGTAACACGTTGTACGCCTACCAAACGGTCTTTTAATTCTAAACCTCCTGGTTTTACTAGCTCTGCGTTTTTATATTTTTGATACATAATGTCTTAAAATTTAAGTCCTGCTTCTCTAGCACCTTCTGCTAATGATTTTACTCTTCCGTGATATAAATATCCACCTCTATCAAAAGAGATAGTTTCAACACCAGCTTTTAATGCTTTTTCAGCAATTGCTTTACCAACTAAAGCAGCAACTTCGGTTTTATTACCTTTTGTACCACTTATATCTTTATCTCTTGAAGATGCAGCAGCAATAGTTTTACCTGTTACGTCATCTACGATTTGAGCATAAATTTCTTTATTACTTCTAAAAACAGATAATCTTGGTCTAGCTTCAGTACCAGATACAATCTTACGGATTCTGTTTTTTATACGTTGTCTTCTTTCGTTCTTTGTTAATGCCATAATCTTATACTATTAAGCTGACTTACCTGCTTTTCTTCTAATTTCTTCACCAACAAACTTAACTCCTTTTCCTTTGTAAGGCTCTGGCTTACGGAAGCCACGGATTTTTGCTGCTACTTGACCAACAAGTTGCTTGTCGTGTGACGTTAACTTTACAATTGGATTCTTACCTTTTTCAGAAATTGTTTCAATTTTAATTTCTGGAGCAATATCCATTACTATATTGTGTGAAAATCCTAAGGCCAAATCTAATTTTTGTCCTTGGTTAGATGCTCTATAACCTACACCTACCAATTCTAATTCTTTTGTAAAACCTTTAGACACACCCTCAATCATGTTATTGATTAAGGCTCTATACAAACCATGCTTTGATTTGTGATCTTTCTTTTCTGAATGACGCACTAATGTAATTGTAGCGTCTTCAATGTTGATATCAACACCTGAATAATCTTGAGTTAACTCACCTAATTTACCTTTTACAGTGATTACATTGTTGTTAACATCAATTGTTACACCTTCAGGAATTGAAATTGGACTATTACCTATTCTTGACATATCTTCCTGCTTTTTAGTATACGTAACATAATACTTCGCCACCAACATTTTCTCTTTGTGCTTGTTTACCTGTCATTACTCCATGAGAGGTAGAAACAATTGCAATACCTAAACCATTTAAGATTCTTGGCATTTCGTTGGCACCTGCGTACTTACGTAAACCTGGTGTACTAATTCTTTGAATTTTTTTAATGACAGACTCTTTAGTGTCTTTGTTGTACTTAAGTGCAATTTTAATTGTACCCTGTACAGAAGAGTCGTCGAATTTGTAACTTAAAATATATCCTTGGTCGAATAATATTTTAGTTATCTCTTTCTTTAAGTTAGATGCAGGAATCTCAACCACTCGGTGGTTAGCTTTAACTGCATTTCTAACTCGCGTAAGATAATCCGCTATTGGATCTGTATACATAGTTATTAATTTGCGGTAACGGTTTTCAGACACAATTGTCCAAACCTGAGACCAATTTATAATTCTTTAATTTTTACCAGCTTGCTTTTTTAACACCTGGAATTAAACCTTTGTTAGCCATTTCTCTAAACATAACACGAGAAATTCCAAACTGTCTCATGTAACCTTTTGGTCTACCTGTTAGTTTGCATCGGTTGTGTTTACGAATCGGTGAAGCGTTTTTTGGTAACTTTTGTAGTGCTTCGTAATCGCCAGCTTCTTTTAAAGCTTTGCGTTTCTCAGCATATTTAGCAACCATTTTTGCGCGCTTAACCTCACGGGCTTTCATTGATTCTTTTGCCATAATTAGTTCTTTTTAAAAGGTAAACCTAGTTCTGATAATAATGATTTTGCTTCTTTATCAGTTTCAGCTGTTGTAACAAATGTGATATCCATTCCAGAGATTTTATTGATTTTATCAATATCTATTTCTGGAAAGATGATTTGCTCAGTAACACCTAAGTTATAGTTTCCACGGCCATCAAAACCATTAGCTTTGATTCCGCTAAAATCTCTTACTCGTGGTAAAGCTGAAGTGATTAACCTGTCTAAAAACTCGTACATACGCTCACCTCTTAATGTTACTTTAGCGCCAATTGGCATTCCTTTACGTAACTTAAATGTTGCAACGTCTTTTTTAGACATTGTAGGTACAGCTTTTTGACCAGATATTTTTGTTAATTCTTCAACAGCATGGTCTACTAACTTTTTGTCAGCAACAGCAGCACCAACACCTCTAGATATTACAATCTTAGAAAGCGCAGGAACTTGCATTACATTTTTGTATCCGAATTCTTCTGTAAGAGCAGCAACAACTCTGTCCTTATACTCTTGTTTTAATCTTGAAACGTAAGCCATAACTAAATTACTTCATTCGATTTTTTAGAAAATCTCACTTTATTATCTCCATCCATTCTATATCCTACTCGTGTAGTTTCTCCTTTACCAGTTAATAATGATAAATTAGAAATATGAATAGATGCTTCTTTCTCTACAATTCCACCTTGAGGGTTTTGAGCTGATGGTTTCGTGTGTTTCTTAACCATGTTAATTCCCTCAACGATAGCTCTGTCCTTATCTTTTAATACTTTAAGTACTTTACCTTCAGATCCTTTGTTGTCTCCAGCAATTACTTTTACAGTATCTCCAGTTTTTATTTTAAGCTTTGTCATTTTACTACTATCTTAAAGCACCTCTGGTGCTAATGATACAATTTTCATGAATTGTTTATCACGAAGCTCTCTTGCAACAGGTCCAAAAACACGTGTTCCTCTCATTTCTCCTTGAGGATTTAAAAGTACACATGCATTATCATCGAATCTGATGTACGACCCATCTGGGCGTCTTACTTCTTTAGCTGTACGCACAACTACTGCTGTAGATACTGCTCCTTTTTTGATGTTTCCGTTAGGTGTTGCAGACTTTACAGAAACTACAATTTTATCACCTACAGAAGCGTAACGACGCTTTGTTCCACCAAGAACACGGATAGTTAATACTTCTTTTGCTCCGGTATTGTCAGCTACTTTTAATCTTGATTCTTGTTGTACCATAATTACTTAGCTCTTTCTATTATTTCTACCAATCTCCAACATTTAGATTTACTTAAAGGTCTTGTTTCCATGATCTTTACAGTATCTCCAATATTGCAGTCGTTTGTTTCATCGTGCGCAACATATTTCTTTGTTTTTAACACGAACTTTCCATACATAGGGTGTTTTACTTTTTTAACCTCAGATACAACAATTGATTTTTGCATCTTGTTACTTGTAACAACTCCTATACGTTCTTTTCTTAAATTTCTTTTTTCCATCTTTCAGCAGAATACAATTATTGATCGTCTCTTTTAGTTAACTCTGTTGCTAAACGTGCAACTGTACGTCTTACATTACGTAACTGGATAGGATTCTCTAAAGGAGAGATTGCATGAGCCATTTTTAGGTCTGCATAACTCTTTTTAGTTTCACCAAGTTTTTCTTGTAACTCAGCTGTAGATAGCTGTTTAATTTCTGATTGCTTCATAATACTTTTTATTAAGCTTCGTAATCTCTAGCTATGATAAACTTAGTTTTAACAGGAAGTTTTTGGGCTGCTAAACGAAGTGCTTCTTGAGCAACTTCTAATGGCACACCACTTACTTCAAATAATACGCGACCTGGCTTTACTACTGCTGCCCAATATTCTACACCACCTTTACCTTTACCCATACGTACTTCAAGAGGCTTTTTTGTAATAGGTTTGTCTGGAAATATTTTAATCCATAATGAACCTTCTCTTTTCATGTAACGTGTAGCGGCGATACGCGCTGCTTCTATTTGACGTGCAGTTATAAAAGTTGCACCTAGAGCTTTAATACCAAAAGTACCATTTGATAACAAATGACCTCTTCCAGTATTACCCTTCATGCGTCCTTTTTGCTGCTTACGAAATTTTGTTCTTTTAGGCTGTAACATTTTCTTTGTTTACTTTAAAAAATTACTTTCTACGACGTTGGTTACCTTTCTTGTTACCACGTCCACCTTTTCCTTTTTGCTTAGAAAGACCAACTAATGGAGAAAGTTCTCTTTTTCCATAAACTTCACCTTTCATAATCCATACCTTAACACCTAATCTACCGTAAGTAGTATGTGCTTCAACTAAAGCATAGTCTATATCAGCTCTGAATGTCGATAAAGGAATACGTCCTTCTTTGTAGTGCTCAGAACGTGCCATTTCAGCACCATTAAGACGACCACTAATTTGGATTTTGATTCCTTCAGCATTCATGCGCATTGCTGCAGCTATAGCCATTTTTATTGCACGTCTGTACGAAATTCTACTTTCGATTTGACGAGCAACACTTGCTGCAACTAAATATGCATCTAGTTCAGGTCTTTTAATTTCAAAGATGTTCAACTGAACTTCTTTTCCGGTAATTTTCTTAAGCTCTTCTTTTAGCTTGTCTACCTCTTGACCACCTTTACCGATAATGATACCAGGTCTAGCAGTAGTGATAGTAACGGTTACAAGTTTAAGCGTACGCTCAATAATCACTCTTGACACACTTGCTTTAGATAAACGAGCGTGAACATATTTTCTAATCTTATCGTCTTCGGCAAGTTTATCTCCATAATCATTGCCACCGTACCAGTTAGATTCCCATCCTCTGATAATACCTAAACGATTTCCGATTGGATTTGTCTTTTGTCCCATATCTCTATCTTAGCTTTGTGTTTGGTTTAATGCATCTACCACTATTGTTACGTGGTTAGATCTTTTTCTAATTCTATGTGCTCTTCCTTGAGGTGCAGGGCGTAAACGCTTTAACATTGTACCACCATCTACTCTTATTTCTTTTACGAATAAGTTAGCTTCCTCAATATCTGCATCTTCATTTTTAGCTTGCCAGTTTGCGATAGCTGACAATAATAATTTCTCAAGACGACGTGACGCCTCTTTTGGACTAAATCTAAGAATCTGAAGAGCTTTGTCTGCCTTTTCACCTCTTACTAAATCTGCAACTAATCGCATTTTGCGTGGAGATGTAGGACAGTTGTTTAGCTTAGCAAAAGCAACCTGCTTCTTCTCAGCTTTAATAGCATCTGCCATTTGTTTTTTACGACTTCCCATGATTCTTATTTTTTACCTTTATTCTTAGCACCAGCGTGACCACGGAATGATCTTGTTGGTGAAAATTCTCCTAACTTATGACCTACCATATTCTCAGTAATATATACTGGAACAAATTGACGACCATTATGTACAGCAATTGTTTGACCAACAAAATCTGGAGAAATCATAGATGCTCTAGACCATGTTTTGATTACTGTCTTTTTGTTTGAAGCTACATTTTCTGCAACTTTCTTTTCTAACTTATAATGGATGTAAGGTCCTTTTTTTAATGAACGTGCCATACTATCTTAATTATTTCTTTCTACGTTCTACAATGTACTTATTACTCGCTTTTGTCTTAGAACGTGTTCTATAACCTTTAGCAGGTATACCGTTTCTAGACCTTGGGTGTCCACCAGATGATTTACCTTCACCACCACCCATTGGATGATCTACAGGGTTCATTACAACTGGTCTTGTACGAGGACGTCTTCCTAACCATCTACTTCTACCAGCTTTACCTGATACGATTAACTGATGATCTGAGTTAGAGATAACACCAATAGTAGCCATACAGTTTGCAAGAATCATTCTTGTTTCACCAGATGGTAACTTAACTGTTGCAAACTTACCATCTCTTGCCATTAATTGAGCGAAAGCTCCAGCACTACGTGCCATAACAGCACCTTGACCTGGACGTAACTCAATACAAGAGATAATAGTACCTAATGGTATTTGACTTAATGGCATAGCGTTTCCTATTTCAGGAGCTACACCTGTTTCACCAGAAACAACTTTTTGTCCTACTTGTAATCCGTTTTGAGCAACGATGTATCGCTTCTCTCCATCTTGATAATTAAGTAGTGCAATAAATGCTGTTCTGTTTGGATCGTACTCTATTGTTTTAACTTCAGCTGGAATACCAGTTTTGTTTCGTTTAAAATCAATAATACGATACTTCTTCTTATGACCACCACCAATATGGCGCATAGTCATTTTTCCTTGACTGTTTCTACCACCAGACCTCTTTTTCGGAGCTATTAAGCTTTTTTCCGGCTTATCAGTAGTAATGGCGTCAAATCCATTAACTACTCTAAAACGCTGGGCTGATGTAATTGGCTTTAATTTTCTTACTGACATTTTAGTCTAATTACATGTTAGCATATAAATCTATTGTCTCACCTTCCGCCAGTTGTACAATTGCTTTTTTAACAGCATTTGTTTTACCATGTTGAATACCCGTTTTTGTATAACGTGTTCTTCTATCTGGACGGACATTTATAGTACGAACTTTTTCAACAGAAACACCATAAGCAGCTTCTACTGCTTTTTTGATTTCTACCTTGTTCGCCTTTGTACTCACTTCAAACGCATAAGCGTTAAGCACCTCGCTTTGCATGGTTGCTTTTTCAGTGATTATCGGTTTTATTAAGATACTCATCGTTGTTCTATTTACTTAAATTCGATTCAATTCCTTCTAAAGCACCTTCCAAAAGAACAACTTTATTAGCGTTCATAATTTTATAAGTGCTTAATTCTGAGCTTGTTACAACTTCAGAACTTTTCAAATTGCGCGACGACAAATATACATTATTATTCGAGTCACCCAATACAAACAGAGATTTTTTGTTTTCAATCTCTAATGCCTTTAAGACATCTACAAAATTCTTAGTCTTTGCTGTATCGAAATTGAAATCTTCTAATACCACAATTGACTTGTCATTTGCTTTGATGCTTAATGCAGATTTACGAGCTAAACGCTTAACGTTTTTGTTTAACTTAAACCCGTAATTTCTAGGTCTTGGACCAAACATACGTCCACCACCTTTAAATACACCAGATTTGATAGAACCTGCACGAGCTGTACCTGTTCCTTTTTGTTTTTTAATCTTACGTGTACTTCCTGCAATTTCTCCACGCTCTTTAGATTTGTGCGTTCCTTGTCTTTGGTTAGCCAAGTATTGCTTTACATCTAAGTATACAGCATGATTGTTTGGTTCTATAGCAAACACGTCTTTAGAAAGCTCAGCTTTTCTTCCCGTGTCTTTTCCGTTAATATCTAAAACTGCTACTTTCATTACTTCTCAATAATTACGTAAGAGTTTTTGTGACCAGGAACACAACCTTTAACAACTAAAAGATTTTTTTCTGGTACAACTTTGTATACTCTTAAATTTTGAACTTTAATTTTTTCGCCACCCATTCTTCCGGCCATCTTCATTCCTTTGAATACTCTCGCAGGATAAGAAGCTGCACCAATAGAACCTGGAGCTCTTAAACGGTTATGTTGACCATGCGTTGCTTGACCTACACCACCAAAACCGTGACGTTTTACAACACCTTGGAAACCTTTACCTTTTGATGTTCCTGAAACATCAACAAATTCTCCTTCGATAAAGTGATCTACAGTAATTGCATCACCTAATTTGTACTCCGAATCAAAACCTTTGAATTCAACGACTTTGCGTTTTACAGAAGTACCCGCTTTTTTAGCATGACCTAAGTCTGCTTTCGTAGCGCTTTTTTCTGTCGCGTCATCGAAACCAAGTTGTAAGGCACTGTAGCCATCAACTTCTTCGGTTCTGACTTGGGTAACGATACATGGACCTGCTTCGATTACTGTACATGGAATGTTCTTTCCATTTTCATCGAAAATGCTGGTCATACCGATTTTTTTTCCTATTAACCCAGACATATCTATTATTTAATTAATTATTTACTTTTTTTATTTAAAACTCAAGGCTGAAATACGCTTCAGCCTTGAATTGTATTTTTACCGTTTTTCCTTCGCTCGCAGCTCCGGACATGTTTTGTTCAAATTACACTTTGATCTCTACTTCAACTCCACTTGGTAACTCAAGCTTCATTAATGCATCAATTGTCTTAGAAGACGACGAGTAAATGTCTAATAATCTCTTGTAAGAGCTTAATTGAAATTGTTCTCTTGACTTCTTGTTTACGTGTGGTGAACGTAATACAGTGAAAATTTTCTTGTGCGTTGGTAAAGGAATTGGTCCAGTAACAACAGCACCTGTACTTTTTACTGTTTTTACAATCTTATCAGCAGACTTATCTACTAAGTTGTGATCGTATGATTTTAATTTTATTCTAATTTTTTGACTCATTTTCTTAAAATTTTAAGCTTCAACTCCTTTAGCAGCTTTAATCACTTCTTCAGATATATTTGAAGGTGTCTCAGCATAGTGAGAGAATTCCATTGTTGATGTTGCTCTACCTGATGATAATGTACGTAATGATGTTACGTAACCAAACATTTCAGATAGTGGTACATTTGCTCTTACTACTTTAGAACCTGCTCTATCGCTCATGTCATTTACTTGACCACGACGACGGTTAAGGTCACCTACAATATCTCCCATGTTTTCTTCAGGAGTTAACACTTCTAATTTCATTATTGGCTCCATGATTACAGCTTTTGCAGCTTTTGCAGCAGCTTTAAATCCTAACTTAGCAGCCAACTCAAATGATAATTGATCAGAATCCACATCGTGATAAGAACCATCAGTTAAAGTTACTTTCATAGCATCTACTTCGTAACCTGCTAATGGACCATTTATCATTGCTTGTTTGAATCCTTTTTCTACAGATGGAATAAATTCTTTAGGAACGTTACCACCTTTAATCTCAGAAACAAATTCTAATCCTTGCTTTCCTTCTTCAGCTGGCTCAATTGTAAATACAATATCAGCGAATTTACCACGTCCACCAGATTGTTTTTTGTAAACTTCTCTGTGCTCTGCACGTTGTGTAATTGCTTCTTTGTACTCTACTTGAGGTTGTCCTTGGTTTACTTCAACCTTGAACTCACGCTTAAGACGGTCTACAATAATATCTAAGTGAAGCTCACCCATTCCAGAAATAATAGTCTGTCCTGAAGCTTCATCTGTTCTTACAGTAAATGTTGGATCTTCTTCAGCAAGTTTTGCTAATGACATACCTAACTTATCTACATCTGCCTTAGTTTTTGGCTCAACTGCGATACCAATTACTGGATCTGGGAAGTCCATAGATTCTAAAACTATTGGATGCTTCTCATCAGATAAAGTATCACCCGTTTTAATATCCTTGAATCCTACAGCAGCACCAATATCTCCAGCTTCGATGTATTCGATAGCGTTTTGCTTGTTAGAGTGCATTTGGTAGATACGAGAAATACGTTCTTTTTTACCTGAACGATTATTCAATACATATGAACCTGCATCTAAACGACCAGAGTATGCTCTAAAGAATGCTAAACGACCTACGAAAGGATCAGTAGCAATTTTAAATGCTAAAGCAGAAAATGGTTCTTTAGCGTCTGGCTTACGAGAAACCTCTTGTTCAGTATCAGGGTTAGTTCCAACGATAGCATCTTTATCAGTTGGAGAAGGTAAATAACGACATACAGCATCTAATAAGAATTGTACACCTTTATTTTTAAATGCAGAACCTGCTACCATTGGTATGATAGACATGTCCATAACAGCAGCTCTTAAAGCAGCATGCACTTCGTCTTCTGTAATTGAATCCTCATCTTCCATGAATTTCTCAAGAAGATTTTCATCATAACCAGCTACTTCCTCGATAAGGTTAGCTCTTAATTCTGCAGCTTCAGCTTTTAACTCTTCAGGAATTTCGATAACATCGAAAGTTGCTCCTTGAGTTTCATCATGCCATACAATAGCACGGTTTTTTACTAAATCTACAATACCTTTAAAGTCTGCCTCTTCACCAATTGGTAATACAATCGGCACAGCGTTAGACCCTAACATATCTTTTACTTGCTGACATACTGCTAAGAAGTTAGATCCTTGACGGTCCATCTTATTAACAAATCCCATACGAGGAACTTTGTAGTTATCAGCTAATCTCCAGTTAGTTTCAGATTGTGGCTCAACACCATCAACCGCACTAAATAAGAATACTAAACCGTCTAATACACGTAAAGAACGGTTTACCTCTACTGTAAAGTCAACGTGACCTGGAGTATCTATAATATTAAAGTGGTATCCTTTAGCATCTGCAGTTGGCTTACCGTTTTCCGTTGGGAATTGCCATGTACATGTTGTAGCAGCAGAAGTAATTGTAATACCTCTTTCTTGCTCCTGCTCCATCCAGTCCATAGTAGCGGCACCATCATGTACTTCACCAATTTTGTGAGATACACCAGTGTAATAAAGAATACGCTCTGTAGTAGTGGTTTTACCAGCATCAATATGTGCTGCAATACCTATATTTCTTGTATATTTTAAATCTCTTGCCATTATATATTAAAATCTAAAGTGTGAGAATGCTTTGTTTGCTTCTGCCATTTTGTGAGTATCTACTCTTTTCTTAACAGCAGCGCCTTCTTCTTTAGCAGCAGCTAAAATTTCAGCAGCTAATCTTTGTGCCATAGATTTCTCGTTTCTTTTACGAGCGTAACCTATTAACCACTTCATTGCTGTAGAAACTTTACGGTCTGGACGAATTTGCATCGGAATTTGGAATGTAGCACCACCTACACGACGACTACGTACTTCTACGTGAGGCATCACATTAGATAAAGCATCTTTCCATACTTCTAAAGCTGTTTTTTCTTCGTCGTTCTTTTTCTCTTCTACGATATCTATAGCATCATAGAATACTTTAAACGCCACAGACTTCTTTCCGTCCCACATCATATTGTTTACAAAACGCGTAACCAATTGATCGTTAAATCTTGGGTCTGGTAAAAGAGGTCTTTTTTTCGCTTGTCTTTTTCTCATGTCTTCTTCTTAAAGTTTTTTAATTACTTCTTAGGGCGTTTAGCACCATACTTAGATCTTCGTTGTGTTCTTCCAGCTACACCTGCTGTATCTAAAGCTCCACGAACGATGTGATATCTAACACCTGGTAAATCTTTAACCCTTCCACCTCTAACTAATACTATCGAGTGCTCTTGTAAGTTGTGACCTTCTCCACCGATATATGCATTAACCTCGTTTCCGTTTGTTAAACGAACCCTTGCTACCTTACGCATTGCTGAGTTAGGTTTTTTAGGTGTCGTTGTATAAACACGAGTACATACACCACGTCTTTGCGGACACGAATCCAAAGCAGCCGATTTACTCTTCTTAGTTATTTTGGCTCTTCCTTTTCGTACTAATTGTGAAATTGTTGGCATATAATTTTATTATATAAATTTAAAAACCCTCACTTTTGAGGGCTGCAAAGGTAGAAATATATCTTTATAATTCAAATAGTTGATAATTAATTTTACAAAGAAAATTTAATCTTAGATTTCTAGGTATACATTTAGTCTTATTTTTACGTTATCAAAGTTGAAATTCTAGGTTGAATTTATCTATGACGAAACACACTTTTTATTTATTACTATTAGTTTTTGTTTTATCCGTTAACCTGATGATTGGACAATCATTGAAACTTAATGTGTTGGGTGAAACTGAGCAAGCAACAAAACTGATAGATTCAATCGGATACACGACAACTTTTTTAGATTATTTATCTATTGAAACTGAAGTCTATTCCCTAAAAAATAAACTCATAAACCAGGGCTTTATTGACACCAAAATTGAATCGATTGAAAAAGAAAATGATTCGCTTTTTCTCGCCAAACTGTATTTAGGAAAAAGATTGAATATAGTTAGAGTGTTTTTTAATTCTACTTTTGATAAAAGTTTGCTCGACTTTTTTGATATCAAACTTGGTGAAAATTATTTTGAATTAGACATATCCCAATTAGAGAATTTATTAGAAAACTTAAACAGAAGAATCGCAGAACAAGGCGACCCTTTTTCATCGCTAAGGCTTAACAATATAAAGAAAAAGGACGAAACTATAATTGCTGATTTAGTCATAGACGCAAATCAAAAACGTTATATCGACAAGATTGTAGTTAAGGGCTATGAGAAATTTCCTAAATCGTATTTAAGGCATTTTCTAAAACTTAAAACCGCGCAGCAATTCAATCTGGAAGATATAAAAGAAAAAACCGAAGAATTGCAGAACTTAAGGTTTGCTAAAGAAATTAAAGCGCCTGAAGTTTTGTTTACAAACGACTCTACGGTTTTATACTTATATACTGAGAAAACAAAGAGTAATAATTTTGATGGCTTCCTTGGATTTGGAACTAACGAAAACACCAATAGGTTAGATTTTGATGGCTATGTAGATTTGAGATTGGTTAACAATCTAAATTTTGGTGAATCGTTACGGCTATTTTACAAGAGCGATGAGATAGACCAGCAGACTTTTGATGTTAATATTAACGCGCCATTTTTATTTGGTTCACCAATAGGACTAAATGTTGGGCTCAAAATTTTCAGAAAAGATTCTACGTTTTCTACAACTTCGCAGCAAGCAAAACTTAACTATCAAATAAATCCAAATCATAGAATTAGTGCTGGACTAAAAAATATCATTTCAAGTGATTTACTGGATTTAAATTCAACTTTGATTAACGACTATGATTCAAACTTTTATCAGATAGCTTACAACTACACGAAGCCGCAATTTTACGACTTGCTATTTCCTATTAACTTTTATTTTGACCTTAATGCTAACTTTGGAAATAGAACACAAAACAGCAGAAAACAACAGCAAAGTTCTTTTTCTTTAGAAGCATATAAAATATTTAATCTTAATGCTAAAAATAGTGTGTTTTTAAGATTAACAGGTGCATCGCTCACATCAGATGATTATTTAGACAATGAGCTATTCCGTTTTGGAGGTATAAACTCTGTGAGAGGTTTTGAAGAAAACAGTTTAGTCGCTAATCTTTTTGGTGTAATAAATACAGAGTACAGATACAGATTAAGTAATACAATATTTGTGCATTCTGTAATTGACGCTGCTTATTTTGAAAATGAACTCACAGATACAAAAACCAAATTGTTTGGATTTGGGTTTGGGTTGGGCTTACTAAGTAAAGCTGGACTTTTTAGGCTAAATTATTCTAGTGGAAAAGCCGAAAATGTTCCTTTTAGGTTATCAGATTCCAAAATTCACGTAAGTCTCACTGCTACTTTTTAGACTCATAATTATAGGGGAAGAAGTTAAAATCTCAAATAATTGCAAATAAATTATTAGGTTTGCGAAAAAAGCGATGAAATTATGAGGATACGACTACTTTATTTTCTTCTATCATTTCCAATATTTATCATCTCTCAAAACACGCTTGGGACAGTAACAATAGATGAAAATGTTACTGAAGGATATACATTATTTACCATAAATACTGGCACCTATTTAATCGATAATTGTGGACAATTAATAAACTCATGGACGAGTACTTTTACACCAGGTAATGCGGTATATTTATTAGAGGATGGAAGTATTTTACGAGCCGGAAGAACAAACACAACTAACATTGTTTTGGGTGGACAAGGCGGTGTAATTGAAAAATTTGATTGGGAAGGCAATCTGACATGGCAATATTTTTATGACTCTGCTACCGAAAGACAGCATCATGATATTTATCCAATGCCCAATGGCAATGTTTTAATTCTAGCTGCAACAATAATGACTGAGGCAGAAGCTATTCAAGCTGGGAGAGACCCACTAAATCTTTCCAGTCCTAATCTTTATAACGAACAAATCGTTGAAGTAACACCTGTAGGCGCATCAAGTGCTAATATTGTTTGGGAGTGGAACATTAAAGACCATCTTATACAGGATTTTGATGCCACGAAGGACAATTTCGGAGTAGTTTCGGAAAACCCAAATTTATTAGACATCAATTATACCTCTAGTGGAAGTGATTCTTCGAACTGGCTTCATATTAATTCTATTCAATACGATGAAACTTTAGACCAGATTGTTATAAGTAGTAGAAATGTAAGTGAAATATATATTATAGACCACTCTACAACAACAGCTGAAGCGGCAACAGGAAGTGGTGGAACGTATGGTAAAGGCGGTGATATTTTGTATAGATGGGGAAACCCAGAAGCTTACGGTAGGGGCACGACTGCAGACCGTCAGCTTTTTGGACAGCACTTTCCTCATTTTATTAGAAATAGTGTTTCAGACAATGGCAAAATTATTGTTTTTAATAATGGTAATGGGAGGACTCCATCTTTTTCAGAAGTATATGTTTTAAACCCGCCGATTGACAGTCCAGGTGTATATACGCAAAATGCGACTTTGGCCTACGGACCTTCGACCCCAGATTATACTTACACCGATCCTGTTCCAGGTGATTTCTATTCGGCAATAATAAGTGGTGCACAGAGGCTTCCAAATGGTAATACTTTAATAATGGAAGGAACAAAGGGAAGAATTTTTGAAATTAACCCATCGAATACGGTGCTTTGGGAATACTTTATACCGATCGATGGTACTAACGGAAATTCTGTTGACCAAGGTGTGCTACCAACATCTTTCAACAATAATTCCTTTAGAGCAACAAAATATAGCACATCATATAGTGCTTTTGACGGCAGAGATTTAACACCTAGCGCACCATTAGAAAATAATCCAGATATAGGTTCTTGTTTAAGCGTGTTAAGTGACGATACCTTTGAGATTACAAGCGTGGTTATTTCTCCAAACCCAACACGAGATTTCATTAACATAAATACGACTCAAACCATTAATAAAATTGAGTTTTATGATATTAATGGACAAAAAGTTTCAGAACATTTTGACACGTATAGATTAAATATTTCAGCTTTTAATACAGGAATATATTTCGCTAAAATATATAGTGAAGGCAAGGTTATAAGCAAGAAATTTATAAAACAATAACATCAAGAATTAATATCTTTTTAAACCACCATTTAAGGTGGTTTTTTATTTTTACAATATGAAGAACGAAACTACAATATTTGGTATTAGAGCAATAATTGAAGCTATTAATTCTGGTAAAGAAATTGATAAAATTTTTATTCAAAAAGGTTTAAAAGGAGAACTATTTCAGGAATTGGAATACGCCATTAGAAAGGCAAAGATTAATGTATCTTATGTTCCAATCGAAAAATTAAATCGCTTATCCAAAGGAAACCATCAGGGTGCCGTAGCCCAAATATCGCCAGTAGAATTTTATGAAATCGAAAACTTAGTTTTATCAACTATTGAGTCTGGAAAAACACCGTTATTTTTATTATTAGACCAACTGAGTGATGTTCGAAATTTTGGCGCTATTTTACGAACAGCAGAATGTACAGGTGTCTCAGGTGTAATTATTCAGAAAAAAGGTGGAGCGCCAGTAAGTGGTGATACCATTAAAACTAGTGCTGGTGCAGTATTTAAAATTCCGATATGCAAGGTTGACCATATCAAAGATGCTGTTTTTTACATGCAAGCGTCCGGAATTAAAGTAATTGCTGCTACAGAAAAGGCCCAAAATTTAATTTACGATATTTCTTTAAATACGCCTTGTGCAATTATTATGGGCTCAGAAGGAAGAGGTATTAATCCTTCGGTACTCAAAGTAGTCGATGAACGCGCCAAACTACCCATATTAGGGGACATACAATCTTTAAATGTGTCTGTAGCGTGTGGTGCTTTTTTGTATGAAGCCGTGAGACAAAGAAGTTAAAATTATTACTCTTCTTCTTTGTAATTATAATTAATTCTAGGACTTCCATTATCATGGTAATTAGAGTCAGGATTGTCTTCTTCTGGTAAGATTTCAATAAAATTACCATTGTCATCAAAATGCTTCATAAATGGGTCATCATCCTCATTGTAAGATTCTGTTTCCCAAACATATCTTTCAGGTTTTGCAATTTGATTTCTAAAAATTAATGCAAAAATTAATCCAGTAATTAATCCACTCAGATGGCCTTCCCAAGACATATTATCTTTAATAGGGAACACATACCATATCATACTTCCATATAAAAAAATAATAATTAATGATAATGCTATTAGCCGATAATGCTTTGCAAAAATTCCTTTAAAAAAGATGAAACTGACTAACACATATATTAGTCCACTAGCTCCAATATGATTACCAGACTTACCGATAAACCAAGTTAAAAACCCAGAAATTATTAAACCAAATAAAAGTACTCGCCAAGCAATTTTATTATAGAAATAAAACAGAGCCATGGATAACACCAAAAGTGGTATAGAATTATTATATAAATGACTCAGGTCTGAATGTATAAATGGGCTTGTAAAAATCCCTAGAATACCTTCTATTTTTTGGGGATAAATCCCAAGGTGTCTTATTCCAGAATCAATTCTTACTTGATACCAAAATACCAACCAAATTAAAAACACTAATAGCAGTGGATATACGATTACAGTATTAGAATATTTGAATTGTTGCTGGCCCATTGTTCAAATTTAAGAGTTAGATGTCAAAAAACTAACCAACAATTAACAATATGAAATATTGTCAGACCTATTTTGTAATTTTAACTTATGAATACACCATTAGCAGAACGCCTAAGGCCCAACACTCTTGAAGATTATATAAGCCAAAATCATTTGGTAGGGAAAGATGGTGCTCTATATCAACAAATTAAAAGCGGCGTAATTCCGTCACTAATTTTATGGGGACCACCAGGAATTGGAAAAACAACACTAGCAAATATTATAGCTACCGAGTCTGCACGCCCATTTTATAAATTAAGTGCTATCAACTCGGGCGTAAAGGACATTAGAGATGTTATTGAAAAAGCCAAAAAAAGTGGTGGATTATTTACTGCTAAAAATCCTATTTTGTTTATTGATGAGATTCATAGATTTAGTAAATCTCAACAAGATTCTCTTTTAGAAGCTGTTGAAAAAGGTTGGGTTACATTGATTGGTGCTACAACCGAAAACCCAAGTTTCGAAGTTATTCCTGCATTATTATCGCGCTGTCAAGTCTATATCCTTAATTCATTTAGTAAGGAAGATTTAGAAATGTTATTAAATCGTGCTATAAAGGATGACAACATAATTTCGAGAAAGAAAATTGAACTAAAAGAAACTGAAGCTTTACTGCATCTTTCTGGTGGTGACGCCCGGAAACTTCTAAATATATTTGAGCTTATAGTAACATCTTTCAAGAAAGATGAAATTATTATTACTAATGAAATCGTATTAAAACAGGTGCAAAATAATACGGCTCGTTATGACAAAACAGGCGAGCAGCATTACGATATTATTTCGGCTTTTATAAAATCTATTCGTGGCAGTGATCCTAATGCAGCTGTTTATTATTTAGCACGAATGATAGAAGGTGGTGAAGATGTGAAATTTATTGCAAGACGCCTTTTAATCTTAGCAAGTGAGGACATTGGTAATGCAAACCCAACGGCGCTGGTAATTGCAAATAATACCTTTCAAGCTGTATCTGTTATTGGACATCCTGAATCGCGAATAATACTAAGCCAATGTGCCACGTATTTGGCTAGTTCTCCAAAGAGCAATGCTGCTTATGAAGCTATAAATAAAGCACAACAATTAGTTAAAGAAACTGGTGATTTATCTGTGCCTTTGTCTATAAGAAACGCTCCCACAAAGCTTATGAAAGACATTGGTTATGGTAATGATTACAAGTATGCTCATAACTACGACAATAATTTTGCTGAACACGAATTCTTACCAGAAGACATTAGCGGAGTAACACTTTACAATCCAGGTAACAATAGTCGAGAAAATTCACAACGCGAATTTTTGAGACTACGATGGAAAGAAAAATACGGATACTAAAACTTAATGTTTAATTCTTTTTTATCACTGTTTTCTGAATAAAACCACTTGCCGTCTTCTTTAAATACTATGGCATCTTTGCCTTTTACTGTATAGACATTTGGAGCAGCAGTTTTAATCAATACCATAACTATTTTTGGTGAAGCATCTACGAGTTGGTAACCATTATCTAATGGTTGAGCATACAATATATTTTGAGTAGAGGATTTAGGTTTAGAAACTGGTTCCTTTACAACCATAGTTTCTTTTGCAATTATTTCCTTTTCAATTGGTTTTTCCGCTTTAGCAACTAGGACTTCTTTTTCAATTACATCTTCTTTTGGTGCCTCTTCTTGAGGAGCTACAATTTCTTCGGCAACTACGTCTTCAGCTTTCTTTTCAGCTGCTTCTTTCTGCTTTTTTAAGTCTTCAACTTCTTTTTTAAGCTGAGCTAACTCTGCTTTAGCTTTTTCTGCATCTTCTGCTTTCTTTTTTGCCGCTTCCAGTTTGGCTAAAACGTCTTTTTCAGATTCATCAACTGAATTAGTAACTCTTATTGATGGATCATACTCGTATTGCAAAAATTCTACACTCTTAAACGCATCTTTAATTGCTGCTGGATAAGCTTCTTTAAACATCTTAATTTTTGTTTTACCTATATCAGATAAAAAAACTTCATTCCCATAACAATCATTAAGTTGTACCTGTACTTTAATGCTTAGACCACCGGATACTTTTAGGACATTCGCATATAGTGCTAAACATCTATCATCGAACAATTCTTGTGGTAGCTTTTCTTCATCAAAATAAACTTCAAAACCTTCTTTTTTCAATAAATAACGTGTTAATGTGCTTGTTCTGTAAGCATCTTTTCCTTTTAAAAATTCAAATTTCAGGGGCACAACAACATATTTGTATGCATTAATATTTTCTTGAGTAAATCCCTTAAAACCAATACTCAAAATAATTAATAAGATGGCTACTTTTCTCAACATCGATTTTTAATTTATGATATAAATATAACTTATGTTTTTATTAAATAGTCTAAAGGAAATCCATTAATTCTAGTAAAAACGTTATCCGTTTCACTTCTGTATTTGGAATTCGATTAGCATAATCAAAAAAAATGGCTTCCATTCCGACGTTAACAGCGCCTTCAATATCGGCTTCGAGATTATCACCTATCATTAAGCTTTCTTTCGGAAAAGCATCGGCAGCATTAAGCGAATAATTGAAGATTTTAGGGTTAGGTTTCTTAACCCCTACCATTTCAGAATTAGTGACGGTAATAAAATAATCTTTCAAACCAGAGACTTCTAACTTTTTCTCTTGTGCTTCCTTAAAACCATTTGTAATAATATGCAACTGATACTTGTCTTTAAGATAATCTAGTATTTCGAAAGTACCTTCAAACACATGATTGAAAGTGGTTAAATATGTAATATAATCCTCGGAAAGTTTGTCTATAATAGCATCCGACACAGAAACATCTATTGCATCAAAAGCATCTTTTAATCTACCATATCTTAATTTTGCCTTTGTCACTCTTTCTTCTCTATACAATTTCCAATATTGAAAATTAATAGGTTCATACACTGATAAAAATGCTTTTAAATCAATATCTAATCCATTGATTTGAAATATTTTTTCAAAAGTAAATCCTGAATTTTTATCAAAGTCCCAAAGCGTGTGATCTAGGTCAAAGAATATGTGTTTAATGTGTTTCATCAACTGATTTTAAAATAGTATTAAAAAGCACTTTAAATCCCAACCACGTGCCATCATCACTAAATGAGTAGTTATGAAATATCGGACAAAACGTACCATCGACAGCTTTTATAGAATTAATAAATCGTTCTAAACTTTCTTTTTTATCTAGTTGAGATTTATGCTTTAGCAATGCAAAATCCATGCAATGAAACGGATGAATCTGTAATGGTGTTTGTACCTCGTAATCTAAGTCATAGAACAAAAAAGGCGTGCAAGTCCCAGCTCTAAAACCGAGCTCACTTAGGTAGCCCATTGTATAGTCTTTTTTAATTTCTAATTCAATAACGTTTCTGTAGGTAGTCGGCATATTGAGTTTTGAATGTGAATTTCGAATGGCCTCTAAATTTACATTTGTTATCTGCTCTAAACGTTGCTTTTCTTTCTTCAGTAATTCGAGATTATCTAAAGAAAAATAAGATGCTTTTAAACCAATATTACAATAATCTCCTACTGATTTTATTAGTGATACAAACCGTTTTTTATTGGTACTTATATTTTTATCGAAGGTAGAATAATCACCTACTAAAAAGAAAACCGTGAATTTAAAATCAACACTTTTTTGCCTATTTATAAGCCAATTGAATGTGTTAAATGGGTCTTTCTGAAAGCCTAGCAATACAGAAACACGTTGATAGAATTGTCTAAATTTAAACCGAAATACATCGCCTAAAACCCCACCAATTGTTCTCAACAATCCTTTATGACTGTATTTGTAAGCCATAGGAATATCAATTATTGGGTCAACATTGTATTTGCGTATTGGAAATGTGAAATCTGGGAAACGTTCCTGCAAGACAGACTTCAGTTTGTAAGCCCAAACATCAACAATTGGTTGCTTTAAAAACCCTTCTTTTTTAGCTAAACTTTCTGAAGCTAAAAAGCGGCCATAATCGTCATTAACATGGGGTAGATATTCCTCGTATCTACTAAGCAAATAGAAAGATGCTGCAAAAATATCGTAAGGTAAATTACTACGCTCGCCTGTAGCAAAAAACCCTTTGGTATTATCCCAATCATTTACAGAAATATCTATATCAGATAAACCTTGCTCAAAAAGCAATGCATGGCTTCTAACAAATATTTCATTACTCAAGGGTTGTTTCGCATAAGACATCTTAATAGACTTATGCGCAATAAAATCTTCAATCTTAGAAGTAAAAGACACTTCTAATCCTAAAATTCGTTTACAAATATGCTTAAACGTATAGGTTAGTCGTGGTGTGATTTTATGTGTATATACCAGCAACATGATTACAATAGTGCTTCGTCTGCAAAACTAAAATAAGCTTGCTCGGTTATAATTAAATGGTCTAAGACTTTCATATCGAGACTTTGCGTTGCCACTTTCAATTTCTGAGTAATGTTTTTATCAGCTTCACTTGGTCTTAGCGTACCTGATGGATGGTTATGACACAAAATCATCGCAACTGCTCCAACCTCTAACGCTTGCTTAAGTACCAAACGTACATCAACCAAAGTACCAGTAATACTACCTTTACTTAATTGTTGTTTATGTAGTACTTTATTAGAGTTATTAAGATACAGAATCCAAAACTCTTCGTGATGTAACTCCCCAAGTAAAGGTTGCATAATATTATAAACATCTCGGCTGCTTGTAATTTGCTCTTGCTTAGCAGCATCTTCTAATCTTCGCCTTCTTCCAAGTTCTAAAGCTGCAGCAATAGTAATTGCCTTGGCCTCGCCTATTCCTTTAAACGATTGTAATTGTTTTAAAGATAGCTTACCGAGTGTGTTGAGATTATTATTTGCACTTGCCAAAATTCGTTTGCTTAAATCTACAGCACTTTCTTCTCTGCTGCCCGAACCTATAAGTATTGCAATTAACTCTGCATCACTTAATATAGATTTTCCTTTATCTCGCAATTTCTCACGAGGTTGGTCATCTTGGGACCATTGCTTTATTGAGAAGGAATTTGAAATTTCTGACATGCTCTAAAGATAAAAAAATGTAATTTTAAGCATCCAATTAAATCAATAATTATGCAATCTATTTTTGAGGAAACAACTTATAATCAAATCAAGGCAAGAATTAGTAAACTCGATGATAACTCTAAAGCAAATTGGGGCAAAATGAATGTTGGGCAAATGGTATGGCATTGTCAAGGACCACTTAATATTATTTTGGGTAAAAATCACTATGGTATGAAACCAAGCTGGTTTGCTAAGTTGTTTTTTAAAAAATCTCTATACAATGATACACCTTGGAAAAAAGGATTGCCAACCGCTAAGTTTTTAAAAACCAATGAGGGCAAAAATTTAGAAGCTGAAAAAGCAATACTAGAGAATTTAATTGACGAGACTTATGCGCAAAAAGACAAGGTAGAATGGGCACCTCATCCTGCATTTGGTTATTTTACAGCTCAACAATGGGGCCAAATGCAGTACAAACATTTGGACCATCACTTAACGCAATTTGGTGTATAAATGAACTATCCTCCTAAACTACATCAAGACGATAACCTTGATCATATGATTGAGGTGATTAAAACGTATCCTTTAGCTACGGTAATATCTGTAAAGGACAATCAACCGCTTATTACCCATTTACCACTCATTTACGATAATGAAAAGCTAATTGGACATATTGACATTTACAATCCACAAGCTCAGTTATTAAAGGATAATAATGAGGTGACGATTTTATTTTCTGGACCTGAATGCTATATTTCACCTACAGTATATGGTACAACCCAGCTACCAACTTGGAACTATATAAAAGTACATCTTAAAGGTTCTGTAAAAGCAATTGAAAGTAAGGCTGCACTTAAACAGTCTTTAATTACTATGACTGAGTTTTTAGAAGCTCCAGACCATAAATATGTGCTTGAGCCAGATAACCCAAGACTAGATAGAAACCTCAACTATATCGAAATGTTTGAGATTACGATTACCAATTGGGAAGGCAAGTTTAAACTCTCACAAGATAAAAAGCCAAGCGATATAAAGGCTGCTAGAGAGCACCTTATAAAAACCAACCAAGACAGTATAAGAGCATTCTTAGATAAGGTGTTCTAAATACTTAAGTTGTTTAGTAAAATTTATGTGCTTATCTAATTACCACTTTACGTGTCAATTGTCTTCCTCCGTTTTCAATCCTTAATAGATAGATACCTGCGGTAGCATTAAAACTAAGGGCTTCGTTAAAAGTTGAAGTTACATTTCTGTAGACTTTTTCACTTACCTTTCTCCCTCTAATGTCGTACAAAGTTGTTTTTACATTATTAGAGTCAATAGTATCAAAAACAAGGTTTATTATTCCATTAGACGGATTAGGATACAAATTGAAATTCGCAAACGTAAAATCACCAGCTTCTAATGTCTGACCCTGAACTTCAACTGTATAATCTTCAACTTCGGCGTCATGATTATTCTCACAAGATGTAGGATCAGAATTATATTTAGTAGTAACTCTCATTATAGTATTGCCCAACACTGCATTAGACGGAACAGTTATAGAAAAAGGGCTATCACTCGTTGCACCATTAGTTTCACCAAAAGCCGTTCCTAAATCATACTCTTCCCCAGGGTCATCAAAACTACAGTTCTGATTCCAGTCTATCCATACCAAAGTGTGAGTAACAAAATTACCATCAGTATCAACATTTACAGTTATATCATAACTGTTATTTACTACAACTGTGGCCGTTAAATTAGTATAATCACTATACCCTGATGGCTTACCAGATGGATTATTTATACCCGCAAAATTGACTAAAGTCGTACTCGTCTCAAAAATGGTGTTGGCTACAGATGGGCAAGCTGTACAACTTAAAGTAGTAAAACTATATATTGACGAAAAAGAACCTTCGCCACAATTATTTTTTGGTTTCACTCTCCAGTAATAAAGCGTTGTCTGATTGAGTCCAGATACCGAATAACTTGTTGTTGTCACATTAGCAGAACTCACAATAGTTGTAAACGTATTGTCGGTTGCTAATTCTACGTCATATGATGATGCATTAGCATCAGCATCCCATACTAGTGTTGGTGACTGACTTACGCCTGTTGCACCATCAGATGGAGATGTAAGGTTGAGTGCCGAAAAAGTACTATCAAAAACATTAAGGCTCACAATACTAGTTTTTGTTATACTGCCAGAGGTTCCAACCAATTCTATGTTATTATAAGACCCTGTTGCAACACTTCCTGTTCCAGAAATTGTGGCAGTAACATTTGTACCATTTGCAGAAGCTGAAGTAGGACTAAAAACAATACTTGCTCCTGTAGGCAAATTATTAGCTGAGAAATTTGTTGTTCCACTAAATCCTAAGAACGTGTTATAAGTAAAACTATAGACGGCATCATTAGGAGCACATACATCTATTGAAGGATTAGAAACTGTTAAGTCAAATTCTGTTTGTTGAATTGTAAAATTGGTCGAATTAATGGCGTAGAATATATTTCCTTCTGCCTCTACTTTTACACGAGCTGTAGAAGAATTACTACCAATAGATGGAACCGAAATATCGTGAGAACCGTCGTTTGCTACATTTGATGCCAATGTGTAAGGATAAGTAAAACCACCATCAATTGAAAGTAAAATATTAACGTTTGAAGTGTTTATAGCACCGCCATCTGTTCCTGCAACATTCCATGTAACAGTTTGAATTGTTCCGGTGTCCCAAGTCACGTTAGTTGGTTGTGATGTTACTGTAAAAGGTCCAAAATTGTCATCAACAGTAACCGTCATTGTATCGTAATCGCTTTGAGGATTTTGACCAACTCCGTTAGCCTCGGATCTATCTCTAACAATGAGTGCAAAATTTAATGATCTTGAAACGTTTGAAACTGTTTCCCATGATGTATTAGCAACTGTTTCTACTGGATTAGTTTCTGTTAATTGGCCATTAACTACACGTTCTATAATTGGCATATATCGATCAGGATTTGTGCTTGGCGGTCTAGATCTCCAAACGGCTCCAGTAGTTTTATTCGGTCCAAAATTTCCAGAGGTCGTAACACCATTATCAATTTGTTCCCAATTATACGTTAGTATATCTCCAGCATCTGCATCAGTTGCAGAACCTCTTAAAACAAAAGCCGTACCAGCTGGAATTGTATAGTTTGGTCCAGCCTCTGCAACAGGTGGTTCATTGGTTAAAGTTGAACTCTGCCCCTGCCAGCAGGTTCTAGTTTCAAGATTATCCAATACTTGTTGAATACTATAGTAATGGAAATATGGATCTGAATGGTCTTGTACATCATTAGCACCTGTAATACCTGCATAACCCATAATCGTGGTACCACTTCCAGGTTCTGCATTAACACCTGTGCCTTCACTCTGAAAAGACCAAGTATGATTTGCACCCATTTGATGACCTATCTCATGCGGCACGTAATCGATATCAAAAAAGTCATTCATGTAAGGACCACCATCGTTATCTTGCCAAGTGTGCGCAGACCAACCACTTCCTTTACTTCCATCCACACATACACATCCTATACAACCTGCATTTCCACTATTAAACCCTGAAGCAAATAAATGTCCTATATCATAATTTGCTTCTCCAAAATTATTAGTTAAGGTCGTTTGTAATTGCCCATTGTAACTACCACTTGTTGTGTATGGGTCTGTACCTGAATTTGTGTATATAAGTTGAGTACCTGTTACTAAATTAAAAGTTACTGCCATGTCCACTTCGAACACTTCGTTATTTCTATTTAAAGTAGAAACAATTTGAGCTAGAGCGTCTTGTTGAGCATTTCCGTTACCATTATTACCGTCATCCCAAAAATTGGTATACTCTGCAGTTGTAGAAACGGCAATTCTAAATGTTCTTAACATTTGGTCATTAGCATCTCTATGATTGCTTTGATTAAACTTTAAATCATTTATTCTTTCATCAGGTGTAAAGCAATCAAACTCCTTTTCTACAAAATCTTTTGAGCCTCTATTATAAATAATATATTGCGTATTATTTCCTCTTCTAAGAGGTACTAAAAAAGAAGTTGGTTTATCTAGGTAAGACACCATGGTTTGTAAGCCTTGTGGCGTAACGCTAAATCTAATTCGAGAATATGTTTTATCAGTACTGAAACCAACATAGGTCTTTATATCAGGGTATTGAATAGATAGCTCATCTGACAATACAGGTGCTTCAAACACATTGTATTCTTCAAATTTTCCATCAAGATTAGGAAAAGATACCTTTACACCACTTTTTCCTTCACCTCTTCTATTTACGGCTTGTAATTGTGCTTTGAAGCTATTAAAATCTAAGGAATAGAGTTTATACTTACCTTCTTTTAACGATGCAATAGAATTGGCTTTTTCAGACTTTGCATTTTCTGCCCAAATTCTAGATTGGGAATGTCCAGCAGTTAACGTTAGCAATAAAATTGCTACGCATAATAGGGGTTTAGCGTTCATGTTATTATTTTAGGGGTACGTTACAAATATACATTTTTTCCTAAATTTATGTTAAAGCACAGTAAAAGTCACTTTAAATTGGCCGAATAGAGCCTAATTATTACTAGTCGAGAACGTACTTTTTAGGTTAGTCGGATAAGGTATTTTTGACTTGCAATTATATAAAAAGTAATCTATCAATACCAAAACCCTATATATTGTGGAGTCCACTATTTTATTAAAATCCTAAACAATGATTTACTGCCCTTACATTAATGGTATTACTACTTAATCAACGTTTTGACCTCATCAAAATCCAAGCCACCATAATTGCCAGAGCTCATTAACAGCAATGCCTTATTAGTAAAATTTTGAGAGAATAAAAACGCTTTAAAGTCAGCTGGATTGGTATAAATAATTAAATCATCACGCTCAAAAGCATTGGCAATTTGCTCCTGCGTGATTTCATCTAGTTTTTTAATTTCAACAGCATGCGGTGAATAAAATACTACAGCTTTATCCGCAGCGTCCAAAGTACCCTTATATTGTTTTAAAAACTCGGCATTTAAGCTACTATAGGTATGTAACTCTAAACAGGCTAATAATTCTTTGTCTTTGTATTGCGACTTAACGGCTTCGGTAGTTGCTTTGACCTTACTTGGTGAGTGTGCAAAATCTTTATAGGCAACAGAGCTAGTAGATTCAGCTATTTTTTCTAATCGTTTGCTTGCACCTTTAAAGGTTGAAATCGCCTCGTAAAAATCATCCTCATCAATGCCCATATGTTGACAAATCCATTTAGCACCGGCTAAATTGTTAAGATTATGCGCTCCAAATACTTCAATAGGCATTGGGCCTTCTGGTGTTTCAAGAAGCGTTTCGCCATCTTCAACCGAGTATTCAGGAGTTTGGTATGGTAATTTTCGTATTTGGTTTTCTGATGCTTCAACTACACGTTTTACTTCTTCATCTTCTTCATTATAGTTAATACTGCCACCACGCACAATACTATCTACAAAAATGCTAAACTGCTCCACATAATTATCGTAGGTTGGAAACACATTAATATGATCCCAAGCAATACCACTTAACAACGCAATATTTGGTTTGTACAAATGAAATTTTGGGCGTCTATCTATTGGTGAGCTTAAGTACTCATCGCCTTCTAGCACAATAAAATCATTATCGTCAGTAAGCTTTACCATAACATCAAAGCCTTCAAGCTGAGCGCCAACCATATAATCTACATCTCTATCATGGTAATGCATTACATGCAAAATCATGGATGTAATGGTTGTTTTACCATGGCTTCCGCCAATAACAACTCTGGTTTTATCCTTAGATTGCTCGTATAGAAATTCAGGATAACTGTAAATCTTCAAATCGAGTTCTTGTGCCTTAAGTAGCTCAGGATTATCAGCCTTAGCATGCATACCTAAAACAATAGCATCTAACTCCGATGTAATCTTCTCAGGAAACCAACCAAAAGTTTCAGGAAGTAAACCTTTAGCTTCTAAACGGGATTTTGATGGGTCAAAAATAGTGTCGTCACTTCCAGTGACTTTATAGCCTTTATTATGAAGTGCTATTGCCAAATTATGCATAGCTGCTCCACCGATAGCGATAAAATGTACATTCATATAACAAATATCTAGTTACCTGAACGAATATCCAAATGCTTTAATGGCTAATATCTAAACACTATCTATAAATCTGGATTTACAGCTAAGCTATTAAACAACTTTGCTTTGGTATTGAAGAATTTATTCTGAATTTCAATTGCTTTTAATTGTCCTTCAATAAGTTTTGACTCTCTTGAATTAACTAAGAACAAAGAGCTTTCTCCTAATTGAAATTTACGTTCTTCAGCGGTTAGCATTAGTTGATAATCACTTACCATTTGCAGAGTAATTTCATTTTGAGTTACATAAGAATCCAACTCTTGTTTTATGGCGTCTATTTTATTCTGAATATTTACTCTTGTAGCATTGATTTCAAACTCTGTATCGCTCAACTTTATCTTGGCTAATTTAAGATCACCTCGTTCCTTTCTAAGAAAAAGAGGATAACTAAAATTAAGACCACCTTTATAATCGTTTGTATTAAAGGACCTAGAAATATCTGGTGTTTGGGTTAAAAAATTGTATTCCAAATCAATTCGAGGTAACAGCATATTTGCTTTAAGACGTCTCTCAACATTAAGACTTTGGCGTTTAAAATCTAGAGATTGTAGTTTTGGATGCTCATCTATAACCACTGCTTCACTTTGTAAAGCATCTATATTAAATGTAGCATCAACAATTGGCTCTGTATTAACATCTGGGATTACATTAGGTTGTAGTTCCACTGGAATGTTGTTGTCTAACCATAAAAATGTAGAAAGCTGCAATGCTGTTTTTATAAGTTTCACTCTTGATTGCTCTAGACTTAGTTTTCTATTATTTAGCGCAATCCTCGCTTCTGTGGCATCAATTTGTGCATTCTCTCCTAACTCTACACCACGTACAACACCGCGATAACGTAATTCTGCATTAGTTAAAAAGTTCTGAAATAGCTTGAGTTCATTGTAAGCCTTAAGCCAATCGAAATATACTTTTGATGCTTCAAACAAAATAGTATTGACTAATATATCTCTATCTGCTTTAGCCTGCTCTCTGAATAATCGCGCTTGTTTTAACGATGCCATTCTATCATTTATTAGCAAACCTCTAGCAATAGGAATTGAAACTCCAGCAGAATACAAACCACCTTCAGGAATAAAATCTTCAGGGTTTAGAAAATCGCCCGTATTTTCTTCAAAAGATGCTTTTAGCTCTATACCAAACCAGGTCGGCACCTTAAATGTACCATTAAGCTGATCCCAATATTCAGTACCTTTTAATCGCTTTCTATCGTAATCAATATCAATCTTTGGGTCAAAAGCACCTCTAGATTTCATAAGCTTCGCTTGGCTCTCATCAATGACTAATTCTGCCTGCTTTACAATAGGGTGAAACTTCTTTACAAAGCCCAAATATTCATTAAAGCGAAGCACATTCTCCAAGCCTTCGGATTGCGAAAATCCAAAACTTGAGACAAAAAAGAATACTATTATAATAATACTTCGCATGATTATTTCTTTTTCGCTATATCTGAATCTAAAGGTTGGTAATAGTTTGGTGGGAAACCGTTAAGCTGCCTCCAAAGTTCAAACCAAATCGGAACATCCTCTAACAAAGCCATTGTATAAGCACCAGAACCGGCACGCACATCCTTTGGCCATGGATGGTCTTCTGGATCAGGTTTTAATAACACTCTAAACTTTCCGTTAGGGCTAATAAAACGTTCTACAGCAACAACCTCAGCACCATAAGTACCATAAGACACATTAGGCCATCCACTAAAAATTATAGCTGGCCATCCATCGAACTGAACTCTTACTTTTTCACCTTTATGGATTAATGGTAAATCTATTGGCTCTACATAAGTTTCAACGGCTAAATCTACTTGAGCTGGTAAAATGCCCACTAATTCTTCTCCTTCTTTAAAGGTTTGCCCGACACCACCACGTAATACGGTTTGAATAAAACCATCATAAGGTGCAGTTACATACAAAAGACCATTCCGAATCGTATAATTTGATACCTGATTTTCTAATTTTTGCACTTGTGCTTCAGTATCTAGCTGATTTGATAAAGCTGAAAACTTCTCACTTTCTGCTTTAGAAATCTTATCTGCATATTCTGCTCTTATTCGAGAAATTTCGAGCTTTGCATTAATGACTTCGTTTCTGCTCACAAGTAATTTAGCTTCTTGAGATGTTTCTTTAGCTTGCGTTTCTTGCAATTTCACTCTTGCATCTTCAACACGTTTTAATGCCGTAAAGCCATCTTGATATAAGGAGTCTGCACGGTTGTATTTTGTTTGTGCGATAACCATGTTGGTTTGTGCTGCGACCAAATCAATACTATCTGCTTTTACTTTTTGATAAGCTTGAAGTATTTTATTTTGTGCTTGCTCAAGCTTTAATTTTCGTTCGTTAACCAAAGCTGAGATTCTAACGTTTTGAGCTTTCACCTTGCCTTGATACGACTCTACCGAAAATTCTTTTGCTTGTCTTTGTTTCTCTGTTCGTTGTACGAGATTAGGGTCGAAATACTCACTCTTAATTTCAGCTATTTTCATGATAGTATCTCCTTTTCTAACACTATCTCCTTCGCGAACAAACCATTGTTGAATACTTCCAGGTATTGGAGACTGTATAGTTTGTGGACGTTGTTCTGGTGTTAGTGTGGTTACATTTCCTCTTCCAGAAATATTCTGTGTCCAAGGCAAGAACAACATTACAAAGCATACAATAGCAAAGCCTGTTAAAAATCGACGTGATTGCTTAAAATAGTCCTTATTTAAGACTTGCTCTGCAGACTTAAACTTACTTAAATCTACATCTTTATTTAAAGGATTACGAGATATATTTAGCATAACATTAGGCTTTTTCTATTTTACCCCTTTTTAGGTGTATTACTTGCGAACAGCACGTAGACCAGTCTTTATTGAAACTTACCACAATTAATGACCATGGATGTTCTTTATCTGTTAAATACTCGATAATTTTGTTGGCTTCTGGTATTTCAAAATGCTCTAAAGGCTCTTCAAGAATTAATACTTTTGGTTGCTTCAAAATTGCTCTACCCAAAATAATTTTCTTAGCAACCGTAAATGGAATTTGTTTTCCTTCTGGATAAATAACAGTGCTTAATCCAAGCTCTGTTTCTTTTAAATAATCAGTTAAACCAAGAAGGTCCAGAACGTCATTAATTCTTGTGCTTGAAATTGAATCGTCTCCAAGCGTTAAATTTTCTTTTATAGTTCCTTCGAAAGGCGTTTCGTCACTTAAAACCATACCCAAATTACTCCTATAGCTATTAAGGTTTAGGTTACTTATTGCGGTATTATTTAAAAACACGCGCCCTTTAGTTGGTTTTAATATTCCGGATATAATTCTGAGTAAAGTAGATTTTCCTGAGCCGCTTTCGCCTTGAATTAAAATTCTGCTCTTTGAGTCTATTTTAAAAGAAATATCTTCTAATATTGGTAAACTTCGACCAGGAACATCATAGGTTACCGACTCTAATTCTATTTTAAAATCATCATCAATAACTATTGGTTCTCCTGTTTGTGGCTCGATTTCTTTATCAACCACTTGTCCCATTTTCTCTAATGATGTCAGTACATCATAAAAAGACTCTAAGCCTAGAATAAGCCTTTCAACCGAATTGATTACCAATAGAATTATAATTTCTGCTGCGACAAATTGACCAATATTCATTTCTTGATTAAGCACTAATAAACCGCCAATAATTAAAAGCCCTGCAGTAACTAATACTTTGAAACCTATCATCTGAACAACCTGCAGTATCAAAATCTTAAAATGACCTTCTCTAGCTCCTAAATAATCGTTGACCAGTTTGTCATTTTTATCTAGTGCTAATGATGTTTTACCAGAAAGTTTGAAACTCATAATAGACCGCGCAACTTCTTGAATCCAATGCGCTACAATGTATTTCCGTTTAGATTCAACAAGACTGGTATCCATACCACGTTGAATAGTAAACTTAAATACTACATAAATTAATATGATTAATAACACACCGAAAGCAATAAAGAACGGGTGATAAAAGGACAAAAGAATTAAAGCAAATGCAATCTGTAATACAGCTGCAGGCACATCAAGTAACAATTTTGCCAAACCCTTTTGAACGGTTAGTATATCAAAGAATCTATTTGCTAACTCTGGCGGATAATAGTTGTAGAGTTGGTCCATACGTATTTTTGGAAAACGATACGTAAACTCAAACGATGCTCGCATAAAAATGCGCTGTTGAAGGGTTTCAATAATTCGCATTTGCATCAATTGAAGCACACCAACAAAAGCAACACCTAAGGTTACTAAAGTTACTAGAACTATCCAAGATGTACTCATCTGAGCACCTCCTATTAAATTCACAATTGCCTGAATTCCGAGTGGTAAAGTCAAATTAATTAACCCACCAAAAACGGCATAATATATGACCTGAAAAACATCCTTTTTTTCAAGCCTTAATAATCCTAAAAACCGTTGCCACGGCGTTAGAATTGACTTTTCTTGGTTCATCTTTAGTTTGGTTTGATGGCGTTAATAGTTAATTCTTGAAAGAACTTCGTTGGAGTTACGGTATCACAATCTGTAATAGAACTGAAATGATCTTTGAGAAAATGCTGGTGCAATGCACCTTCTATGATGGTGCTAGAAATACTCGATGCATATTTATAATCAGGATTGATGTCTAAAATCATTTCCTTAATTCGTGATACTAATCGCTTGTAAACAACGAAATAACCTTCTTTATTTTCACTATCTACTTCTTTGGTTAAGAAAGACTTTGAGTTTTCATTGATTATAATTTGGTTAAGTGTTACCTCATTAACATGTGTGAAATTATTATCTTCTTTAATGGTTCTTGTTACGACCTCAATAGCTTTTAACAAGCGTTCTGTTTTATCAGACACATTAGAAGTGGAAAACACCAATTGATACTCTATCCATGCCCAATACCACGATGTTAGATATAAAAGAAACTTATGCTTGTTTTCAAAGTATCTATAGATCGAACTTTCATTTGAACCAATCTTAGTACCTAGTTTTTTGAATGTAAAACTGTCGAAGCCAATTTCGGCGATGAGAGAAATTCCATTTCCAATAATTCGCTTTCCTAAATCCGATGATTCTGGATCTTTTAAAAAGATTTTCTCAGGGACAGAAATCTTAATACTTGAAAGTAAATTTTTCATTATTAATTATTTTGATTGCAAATATGATAGTATTACTATTAATTCTAAAATAATTAACAAATATTTAGCTAAGCATCAATTGTTTAGATAGGCATGAAAATTCTAGAAACTGATTGTTATTTTTTGGAAATAATGGCTTTCTCTTGAAGCGCTTGCTTAAAATCAGCCCTGATAGACAATGCTTTATCTATATAACTTAAAGCTTTGTCTTTTTCGTTTTTATGCTTATAGATTTGGGCTAATCTATAGTATGCCCATTCTACAGGCACACCATCAGCAGCTGTATAATTTTTTATGTACTCATAAAGGCATCGTTCACCTTTATTAAGCTGAACATTATAATCTGCAGATACTTTGCCTAATTGGTAATGCAAAGCATTTCTGTTGTGCTTTTTTTGAGAAGATTCAATAGTTGCTATAGCCTTGTTTGGCTGGTTTTGGGACTCATAAAGATTGGATAATTTTTCAAAGCAAGTGAGTGAACCACCAACTTCTACTGCCAATTTATAATACTTTTCGGCTAGCTCTGGTTCGTCATCATATTCATAGATATAACCTTTTGCCAAATACCCATCTACTGTTGATAATGCCTGAAGTTCATTAGCATATTTTATCGATTTCTTTTTACTTCCTCCAACAATTCCAGGCAAAGACATATATAACTCTACCAAAGCCCATCTGGTTTCTATATGTTTTGGATCTAATTCTGCAGCTTTTAAAAAGGCACGTTTTACATCACCAATTAAACCTAAAGCTTTTATCTTGCTCACAGATAAGGCTTTCATTCCTAATGAGCCGCCATATTTATAGTGATAATTGGCATTCATGTTCTCAAGTTCAGTAAGCTTCTTATATTGCTCAATAGCTTCATCCCACTTTTTTTGATGACCATAAGCATCACCTAGCAATTCTATAGCTTCCTTATCTTTTGAATATTGTTGCACATATTCAGACATTAAGACTTCGGCTTTTTTATATTGTTTTTGGTTAATTAATTTCTTGGCTCTTTCTGCAGAAGTTTGAGAAATTGCTAGTATTGGGAAGTACAAAAAAAGAATTAATAACCTCATAGAAATGGCTAAAATACAAATATCAATCTTGTTGTATTGACGTTAATATTTTAAAATGCTTACACCATCTTTAACTTATAAAATCATTAACTTAACTCATCCAAAGAGTAACTTAACTTAAATCCCCTTTTTTTGGAATGCCTTTTGAAGGTACTTTGTTATCAAAATCAATTAAATGAAAAAAGCCGTAATCGTTTTTATGCTTATATGCTTTGCATCTCTAACTAATGCGCAGTCTAAGGACTATGATACTTTGTGGAAAGAAATCACAAAACTTGAGAATCAAGGGTTAATTAAATCTGCTTCTGAAAAGGTTGAAATTATATTTACCAAGGCCAGAAAAGACAACAATACTATTCAAAAGGTAAAATGCCTCATCCACCAGAGCAAATACCTTCAAACATTAGAAGAAGATTCACAATTAAAAATAGTTTCAAACTTTAAAGCTGAGATAGATACCAGCGAATTGGTAACAAAACGCCTTCTTGAAAATTTATTAGCGAATCTATATTGGCAATATTATAATCAAAACCGTTATAAATTTTACGATCGTTCAAAACCACAAGTCAACGTATCTGATGATTTTAGAACTTGGGATTTAGAAACTCTTTTCTTTGAAATACACACATATTATGAGAGGTCACTACAAAATGGACTTCTTTTACAGCAAGAGCCTTTAGAAAATTATGATGCGCTTTTAATTACTCAAAAAAAATCTAAAGACTATAGGCCAACGCTTTTTGATTTTTTAAGCTACAATGCTTTAGAGTTTTATAAGACTAGCGAAAACTCTATAATCCAACCCGCTTATAAATTTAGTATTGACAATCCAGATTTAATTGCTCCTAACGATAGATTTATAAGCCTAAAACTTGCATCCAAAGATTCCGTTAATTTACAACTTAAGGCACTTAAAGTATATCAAAACTTACTGCGTTTTCATCAAAAAGATAAAAGTTCAAAGCCATTTATTTCTGCTAATATATCAAGGCTAGATTTTGTGAAGCAACATGCAACTTTTGATGGTGTTTTAGATGAGTTAACCGAGACCTACAGAAAAGAATTAGAAACCATAGGCAAAAATGAGAATTCAGCACTATACAGTTACGAAATAGCAAACATAAAAGCGGTTAAAGCCTTAAAATATAGAACTCAAGATGAGACTACTTTAACTTATCGATGGCTAAATAAAGATGCATTAGAACTATGCGAGTCTGTGATTTCTAAATACCCAAAAAGTGATGCCGCTGCTAAATGCAAAAATCTAAAAGGAAGAATAGAAAAACCTAGCTTAAGTTTACGTACAGAAAGCTATTTACCAGTAAATAATCCTGCACTTATTTTAGTGAATTACAAAAACTTAGATGCTTTAGATTTTGACATCTATAAAATAAATGCTTCACAAAGAGACAAATTCGGAGAGCTATATAACACTAAAGAAAAGGAGAAGTTCATAAAGCGATTAAAACCCAACACATCTTTTAAAAGTCAATTAAAAAATGAAGGCGATTATCAAGCACATAGTATTGAAGTTGTACTACCAGCACTTGATAATGGTCTATATATCATTGTGGCAAAAACTAATACAGATGTATTTTATGCAACAACTATTCAAGTAACTGATTTAGCGCTATTAGAAACTCAAGAAGACAAACAAGTAACCTACCAAGTTATTAATAGAAATAACGGCCATCCGGTTGTTAATGCTGATGTGAAGTTAAAATACAAAACCTACAGGAACAGAGAAAAGACATTTAGTTCATCGTATACAACAGATAATTATGGCAAGTTCTACTTTAAAAAAGTAAAGGAAAATTACCATGATGTTTATGCCATTATTACATCTGGAAATGATACGGGAATTTTTGGTCGATCTTACATCAATCGTGAATACAACAACAGAGAAAACACAAGTACGCAATACAAGACCTTTGTATTTACAGACCGAAGTATTTATAGACCTGGCCAAACGGTGTACTTTAAAGGTATAGTTACAAAGACTGTAAATAAAAATACATCTATTGTAGCTAATACATCAATTACTGCTGCATTGCATAATGTGAATGGTGAGAAAGTTGCCGAACTTAGTTTCACTACTAATGAATATGGTTCTTTTCATGGTGAATTTATATTGCCTAATACCGGTTTAACAGGTCAGTTTAGTATACAAAGCTACTCTAACATCATAGATAGAGCTTACGAATACATCTCCGTTGAAGAGTACAAACGTCCAAAATTTGAGGCTCAATTTCTTCCTGTTACAGAATCGTATAAGGTTAATGACAGCATAACAGTTAAAGGAAATGCTATTGCCTTTGCTGGAAGTAATATTACAGATGCTAAGGTTGTATATCGCGTAAAACGACAAGTACAATTACCAAGGTGGTATTTTTACAGAAGACCAAGTTTTAATATCGAACCTCAAGAAATTGCATTTGGCGAAACTAAAACGGATGCTTCTGGTAATTTTGAAATCAATTTTAAAGCCTTACCAGACAAAAGTGTATCTAAAGATGATTTACCGGTATTTAATTATGAAGTTACAGCAGACGTTACCGATATTAATGGAGAAACAAGAAGCGTCACTACTCTAGTGAGCGTAGGTTATCACACACTGACGGCTACACTAAATATACCTCAGCGTATTGATAAATCTCAGAAAGAAACAGAACTTCAGATTAACACAACTAACCTTAATGGTGAGTTTGTACCTGCAAAAGGAAAACTTAAAATCTATAAGCTTATCGCGCCAAATACGGTTTTAAGACCACGACCATGGAAAGCACCAGATTATAAGCTATTATCAAAAGAGGAATTCAAAAAAATGTTTCCTCATGAAGCTTATGATGACGAAAGTAATTACAGAAATTGGGATAAAAGTGATGTTGTTTATGAAACAGGTTTTGATACTGAAACTTCAAAGTCTGTCTTATTAAAACGCACCAAAAAATGGGCGTCGGGCAACTATATTATTGAGCTTGAAACCACAGATAAGTTTGGACAAAAGGTTAAAGACCAAGCTTACACATATTTATACAGTGATAAAGACAAAACTGTTGCAGACAATTCATTGTTTAAAATTAGCTTAGATAAACAACAATATGCTATAAACGAAACTGCATTACTAACATTTGGCAGTGCCATGGAAGATGCAAAGCTTACCATAGAGATAGAGAAAAAAGGTGAGATTATTGAAACCCAAATACATCAAATTTCAGATTCAAAACACACAATACAAGTACCTATATATCCTGATGATATTGGTGGGTTTGTAATACATTATAGTTTGGCTGCTTATAACAGTTTAACTTCTAGCAGTATTACTATAAGAGTGCCATATCCTAAAACAGATTTAGAAATCGAAACCAGCACGTTTAGAGATAAATTACAACCTGGACAAGATGAGACTTGGTCATTTAAAGTTAAAGGCCCTAAAGGTGATAAAGTAACCGCTGAGCTTCTGGCAAGTATGTACGATGCCTCTTTAAATGAGTTTAAACCGCACAACTGGTCATTTAATCCAATTTACAAACCTAACTATAGCTCGAAGCATTATAAAAATAACAGGAATAGTTTTGGCGTAATTAATTTTAGACGCCATAATAATTTTGAAAATATACCGCGTTATAATGGGCAGACTTTTGATAGGCTAAATTGGTTTGGGTTATACTTTGGAGATAACATTCGCAGATATGATCAATTAGCATATTCGTTAGCTGAAGAAGACGAATCCCTAGATGAAGTGGTAATAATTGGTTCTGGTATTGATAAAAAATCAAGATCATCCGCTCCAAGCAATGAGTTAGCAGCTTTAGCTGATCCTGAAGAATCTGAATTTAATATAAATGCTAATGTTACAGAATCATTTTCAGGGCAAGTTCCTGGATTAAAAATTTCCAAGGGTGAAAATAGTCCTGGCAAGTCTAAGGCAAACACACTTATTCAAATCCGTAAAAATCTTCAAGAAACGGCCTTTTTCTTTCCTCAGTTACAAACAGATGCAAATGGTAATGTGAGCTTTAATTTTAAAGCTCCCGAAGCATTAACCAAATGGAAATTGCAATTGCTTGCACATACCAAATCTCTAGAAAGTACTGTTTCAGAATATGAAGCAGTAACACAAAAAGAATTGATGGTAATCCCAAATGCACCACGTTTTCTCCGTGAAGGTGATGCCATATCTATAAGTACAAAAATTGCAAATCTTAGTGATAAAGCCTTAACCGGAAAAGCGCAGCTAGTATTAGAAGATGCCATAACTGGAAAAGAGATATCCGAAGAATTATTGGTCGTTGAGCGAGGTCGAAACGACAACACTTCGACTACGCTCAGTGTCCAAGATTTTTCTGTAGATGCAAAAGGAAATACACAAGTCAATTGGACACTTAAAATTCCAGATAATATCCAAGCCGTGCAATATAAAGTCATTGCACAATCTGAAGATTTTAGCGATGGTGAGCAAAATGTATTACCTGTATTATCTAACCGAATGTTAGTTACTGAAACCTTACCAATGTGGGTACGCAGTAATCAAACGAAGACATTTACATTAGATAAGCTCGCTTCGACTTCGATCAGCGACCCAAATTCAACTTTAAAACATCATAAGCTTACTTTAGAGATTACTTCTAATCCGGCATGGTATGCCGTACAAGCATTACCATATTTAATGGAATATCCATACCAGTGTAATGAGCAAACATTCAGTCGTTATTATGCTAATGCATTAGCACAACATATTACTAAGTCTAGTCCAAAAATTGAAGCAGTTTTTAACCAATGGAAGTCGACAGACGCGTTGCTTTCAAACTTAGAAAAAAACGAAGAATTAAAATCATTATTAATTCAAGAAACACCTTGGTTACGTGATGCACAATCTGAAACCGAACAGAAAAAACGCATAGCATTGTTATTCGATTTAAATAAGATGAATAGCGAGTTACAAGCTTCTATTGGTAAGTTAAAAAACAATCAACATTCATCTGGCGCATGGCCATGGTTTAATGGTGGACGTGATAATAGATATATAACCCAACATATCGTTGGTGGGTTTGGACATTTGAAACAATTAAATGTCTCTCTGAGCGCAGTCGAAGAGTCTCAGATGATTGAAAAAGCTATTCGATATTTAGACAAGCAATTTGTAAAAGAATATAAAGATTTAAAACGCTACAATCCAAAAGTTGATTTAAGTAAAGACCATTTGTCTTACACACAACTACATTATATGTATGTGCGTAGTTTCTATCCAGAAATTAAAGCTTCAAAAGAAGTTGGTCGAATTATGGATTATTATAAAGGTCAAATCGAAGACTATTGGTTAAGTCGCTCGTTATATGCAAAAGGATTGATGGCGTTAACAATGCATCGAGCTGAAGAACATACAGTGGCTAGCAAAATATTAAGGTCTCTAAAAGAAACGAGTATTACCTCCGAAGAATTAGGCATGTATTGGAAAGCTAATACTGCATCTTATTATTGGCATCAAGCGCCTATTGAAACTCAATCACTTTTAATAGAAGCGTTTTCTGAAATTGAGAATAATATAGAAACCGTTGATAACTTAAAAATATGGTTGTTGAAAAATAAGCAAACCAATAAATGGGAAACTACAAAAGCTACAGCCGAAGCTGTTTATGCATTATTACTTCAGGGTAGTGAATGGTTGAGTATTACAGATGCTGTTGATGTTAAAGTTGGAGGTAAGTCTATTTCACCTTCAAAACTTGATAATGTAAACATTGAAGCTGGCACAGGTTATTATAAAACCAGCTGGAATGCTAACGAAATATCTCAGGAACAAGCTCAAGTGACATTGACCAAAAAAGGTGAAGGTATTGCTTGGGGTGTATTATATTGGCAGTACTTTGAAGGTCTAGATAAGATCACTTCTGCTAAAACACCTTTGCAATTGCAGAAAAAATTATTCAAAAAAACGAACACTGACCGTGGTGAAGAACTAGCAGAAATAAATACCGATACGCAACTTAAAGTTGGTGATTTGGTGAGAGTTCGTATTGAGCTTCGTAGTGATCGTGATATGGAATTCCTCCATCTTAAAGATATGCGAGCAGCAGGATTTGAACCTGTAAACGTATTGTCTCAATACAAATGGCAAGATGGCTTAGGCTATTACGAAAGCACTAAGGATGCTGCAACAAACTTTTTTATAGACTATTTACCTAAAGGGATTTATATTTTTGAATATGACCTTAGGGTAAATAATGCAGGGGACATGAGCAATGGAATTACTACAATACAGTCTATGTACGCGCCAGAATTTAGTAGCCATTCTGAAGGGATAAGAGTAAATGTAAATTAAAGACTGTGTTAGTTTAGTAAGTGTATTCCGACCACATGTGAGTAAGGTCGAAAAAAATATTTTGTAACTTACAGATTACTAACTAATAAAATTTTACATTATGAATTCAAAAGTATTTATGGTTCTAAGAATCTTGCTTGGAGTATTTATTCTAGTATTTGGAGTAAATAAATTTGCAAATTTTTTACCTATGCCAGAACTAAATCCTGACGCTGGAGCTTATTTTGGCGCACTTGCTAATTCTAAAACCTTAGTTTTAGTCGGAGTAGTTGAAATAGTAGCAGGATTAGCTCTAATTTTGAATAAATATGGTGCTTTACTTACATTAATACTAATGAGTATTTCTGTAAACGCTGTATTATTTCATGCAGTTTTAGACCCAGGTGGTATTGGCGGAGCTGCTGTATTATTAATACTTAATATTGCTGTACTATATGGCTATAAAGACAAATACAGCGCATTACTTAAATAATTCAAAATAATTCTCAAATAAAAAAGAGGCTTTTAAAAAGCCTCTTTTTTATTTCTGTGGTGGATATTTGCTAAAAACTTTTTCTATGAGTTTGGCAAAATTAGCTTCACGTTTCTCAGGAGTATTGCCTATGTAAGAAATTTTAGTAATTGCTTGCCAAAAAACACCACTCTTAGAGTCATCAACAAACTCAAAGCTGATTTCTCTTGTGGTTCTTGAAGCGCCAACAGGAATTCCAATAGAAACGCCACCACCAACATTTCTTCCTGTACCTCCAATACCAACACCAACATTACTATTTGAAGTGTTTGTTACCTCAGCTGATTGAATATCTATATTAAAACTTGGATTTTCAGATTTTTCAAAACCCAAAGATTTAAGTTTATTATCAATTGCTGCCATGATTCGTTTGTTATCTAACTGACTAAAACCTGTATTCATGTCTGTAAAGTAATTGTAGGTTTTATATTCTGAAAAATCAGTATTTTTCTCAAAGTCGTAGTTGACATATGCACCGCAAGAAGTCAGTAACATCAGCAATATAAGTAATCCAGAGCGTTTCATCTTTTTCTTTTAAAGATACTAAAATTTGAAACTGAATCTAAAACTTTAACTTGAAAATAGGGATTGTAATGGTCTAATTCTCTGGTACGTCTGCCAATAATCTCTTAAGCAATAGTCTTTAAAAATACTCTCAAAAGACTTTAGTCATTTAAAATTTTCCAGAGTTTATCTTTTAATTCTTGAATGCCTTGATGTGCAGCCGAAGACATAAACATATAGTCTACCTTTAAACTTTCATCAAGTTCTGCTTTTAGTTCAGCTTTTAATTCATCGTCTAATAGGTCTGACTTTGATACTAATAAAAAGCGTTCTTTATCTAACATTTCGGGATTGTATCGTCTTAGCTCATCTAACAATATTTCGTATTGTTTTGCTATGTCATCGGCATCAGCTGGTACTAAAAATAATAAAATAGAGTTGCGTTCAATATGCCTTAAAAAATAATAGCCAAGCCCTTTACCTTCGGCAGCACCTTCAATAATCCCAGGGATATCTGCCATTACAAACGACTGAAAGTCCCGATACTTTACAATACCTAAATTTGGCTTTAGTGTTGTAAACTCATAATCTGCAATCTTAGGTTTTGCAGATGTCATAACAGAAAGTAGTGTAGACTTACCAGCATTAGGAAAACCTACCAAACCAACATCTGCTAAAACTTTTAACTCTAAAGTTATATTTTTTTCTTCTAATGGAATACCCGGTTGTGCATATCGAGGAGTTTGATTTGTAGAACTTTTGAAATGCCAATTGCCACGACCGCCTTTTCCACCTTCGGCTACAATTTTTTCTTGTTCTTCTTCTGTAATTTCAAAAAGAATAGCATTGGTTTCAGTATCTCTTACAACGGTTCCTAACGGCACTTCAATTACCGCGTCTTCTCCATCAGCTCCAGTGCTTCTGCCTGAGCTACCATGAGCTCCGTGACCCGCTTTTATATGTCTCTTAAATTTAAGGTGAAGTAAAGTCCACAGGTTTGGATTACCTCGAATAATAACATGACCACCACGACCACCGTCACCACCATCAGGACCACCTTTTGCAATATATTTTTCGCGATGTAAATGCGCAGAACCTTTACCTCCGTTACCAGAGGCTACATGCATTTTTACATAATCAACAAAATTTCCTTCAGTCATGTGTTGTCATTCCTGCGAAGGCAGGAATCTCATAATTTGAAGTTATTACTAATTTAGGTTCCTACTGTCGCAGGAATGACTACTCTAAAGTGTATCGATAACTTTACCTAATCGCTCAGTTATCTCCTGAATCTCACCTTCTCCATTTACTACAATATGCTTAGTTTGAGCTGCGTAATAATCTGCAACAACAGCAGTTTCGGCATAATAAACTTTTAAGCGATTTCTGATTACACCTTCATCAGCATCATCTGGTCTTCCACTCGTTTTTCCTCGCTCTACTAAACGTTCAACTAAAATTTCATCTTCCACTTCAAGCTCAATCATAGTATTTATCTGAGAATCTTTTGTGCTCATCAAAACATCTAAAGCCTCAGCTTGAGCATTCGTTCTTGGGAAACCATCAAAAATAAATCCTTTAGCATCGGCATTTTTTTCAACCTCAGCATTAAGCATATCAATGGTAACCTCATCAGGAACTAGCTCGCCTTTATCTATATAAGATTTTGCTAGTGTTCCTAAAGCTGTTTCGTTTTTTATATTGTATCTAAACACATCTCCTGTAGATATGTGTACTAAATTGTATTTATTTTTTAAAAGATTTGCTTGTGTACCTTTTCCTGAACCTGGAGGTCCAAATAATACAATATTCGTCATGTGCTGTGTAGTTTTTAATTGGTAGACAGAAGGTATATCTCTTCCTAAACCATTGTAATCTAATCCATAGCCTACAATGAATTTATTAGGAATCTCCATACCTACATAATGAAGCTTAAAGTCTTTTTTATAAGCATCTGGCTTGTAAAACAATGTAGCAATAAGTAATTGCTTTACATTTTCATTTTTAAATATTCTATGCACCTCTGCAAGTGTATTACCCGAATCGATAATATCTTCGAGTATCACAACTGTTCTGCCTGTTAAATCCTGTGTAAGACCTATAAGACGTTGAATGTCTTCAGTAGACTTAACGCCATCATAAGATGCCAATTTTATAAAAGTGACTTCGCAAGGATGCGGGTACTTTTTTACAAAATCACTAACAAACATAAAAGACCCATTGAGTATACCCACAAATATCGGCATCTCGTCTTTTAAATCTGCTGCAATAGTATCCACCATTTGCTGAACAGTATCCAGAATTTTTTCCTCTGAAATAAATGGCTTAAAGTGTAAATCTTGAAGCTTCACTTTTCTGTGTTAAATTTTAAAAGCCCAAAGATAATCAAATGATTAAGGTTAGCCGATTTTTGGTTTCTAATTTTAGATTATTCTTCCATAATTAGTGTATTTTTGTTCATCAAAATAGGTTTAACATTAATGATTTCCACTTTCGTGGAAAATAAATATGAGCTATTTCTCTTCAGATTTTAAACTCGGAATTTTAGGTGGTGGTCAGCTTGGCAAAATGATGCTTTATGTTGCTCGAAAGTACGATATAGGCACCAAGGTTATAGATTCGAGTGCTGATGCGCCTTCAAGACTAGCATGTAATGAGTTTGTGCAAGGTGATATTTTGGATTACGATACCGTTATAGAATTTGGTAGAAGTGTTGATGTTTTAACTTTCGAAATTGAAAATGTAAATGTCGATGCTCTCGAACAGCTTGAAAACGAAGGTAAAACAGTATATCCAGCATCGAAGACATTAAGAACAATTCAGAATAAAGCAACTCAAAAACTATTTTACACGGATCATAATATCCCAACAGCACCATTCTCGAGATTTGCTTACAGCTCTGAGATTAAAGATGCTATTGATAATGGTGGCTTACATATCCCATTTGTATGGAAAAGTGCTCGTTTTGGTTATGATGGGCAAGGTGTAAAGGTTGTTCGTGAGTTTTCAGATTTAAAACAACTTCCTAATGTAGAGTGCATTGCTGAGGAATTGATTCCTTTTAAAAATGAATTAGCAGTTATTGTAGCTAGAAGTGTTTCTGGAGAAATAAAGACATATCCAACTGTTGAAATGGAGTTTCATCCTGAAGCAAATCAAGTAGAATATGTACTTTGCCCAGCACGTTTACCACAAAAGATAACAGATAAAGCGGAAGCAGTTGCACTTAAAGTTGCAGAGGCTTTCCAACATGTTGGATTATTAGCAGTTGAAATGTTTTTAACTCAAGATGATGAGATATTAGTTAATGAGGTCGCTCCTAGACCACATAATTCTGGTCATTATAGCATTGAAGGAAGTTACACGTGCCAGTTTGAACAACATCTTAGAGCAATACTAGACTTACCTCTAGGGAATACCGATAGTAAAGTTTCTGGTGTTATGGTTAATTTAGTTGGTGCAGAAAACCATACTGGAGATGTGCTGTATAAAAATATAGAAGACATCATGGCTATGGATGGTGTTACGCCACATATTTATGGCAAAAAACAAACACGTCCATTCCGAAAAATGGGCCATGTTACTATCGTAGATAAGGATATTAATAAAGCTAGGGAAATAGCAGAAAATGTAAAACAAACCATTAAAGTAATAAGCAAATAAGTATGAGTAAAGTTGGTGTAATCATGGGTAGCAAAAGCGACTTGCCAGTAATGCAAGACGCGATAGATATTTTAAAAGGTTTTGATATTGAAGTAGACGTAGATATTGTTTCTGCACATCGGACACCTGATAAACTTTTTGATTACGGTAAAAATGCCCATAACAGAGATATTAAAGTCATAATTGCTGGGGCTGGTGGCGCTGCTCATTTACCAGGTATGGTTGCATCATTATCACCTTTACCTGTAATTGGGGTTCCTGTAAAAAGTAGTAATTCTATCGATGGTTGGGATTCTGTACTGTCTATTTTACAAATGCCTGGCGGTGTTCCTGTTGCAACAGTTGCGCTAAATGGTGCTAAAAATGCGGGAATATTAGCTGCACAAATTTTAGGAAGTAGCGACAAATGCATTTTAGACAAAGTTCAAGTCTACAAAGAAGGTTTAAAAGCAAAGGTTATTGATTCTGCAAAAGACCTGTAATTAAGATTTAAATTGAAATATTGCTTATACATTTTTGGTTTACTACTCCTTTTGTCCAATTGTAGTAATAAGAAGGGAATTGACTTACCATTAGAGGAATACAAAAACGAAATTAAAGCCCTAAATAGTAAAGATTACCATACCTATTGGGAGCAACTTCGCAATTTTGACCAGAAGGTAGTAATAGAAGCTAAGAATTATAAAGCCTACGATTCTTTAACACTTGTAACACTTATTAAATCTGCTTTATTTTACGAACTCAAAGGTGATTCAATATTTAAGGCACCTAACACTTATAATGAGATCTTTTTTATTCATAACCATATTCCAAAATCCAATTTAGATTTTTGGCCTTTACTTATAAAACAAAAAGAAATCAAGGATGATGTTTTGATGTTTCCATCCTATCAATTAGAAGGTATTACCAGCTCATTTTATGATTATTCAGTGTTTGGACAAGACAGTATTTATGAGCATCTATTATCGCAAATTAAACCAGATTCGGATAAAAAATTAAGTGAAGCTTTAATTGACACTTACTTAGAAACAAAACGAATTCAGAAACTATCTATAAAAGAAGAAATAGGTGCTTGGCATAGAAAAAGATTTAAAAGTGAAGCCTATGAGCCACCAAAAGGTAATTTTGAGTTATTAAAACTATCTGATAACGGCTATTATATAAGATTTAATAAAACTGGTTTTAAACCAGTAAATATTATCGAGAACAACACTAAAGACTTTGCATTTAGACCAAAGTATGACCCTTTTGGTTGGTATTTTGTACTTGATAATAATGGTGATTTAAGATTATATAATGAAAAAGATGATTTATTAATTGCATACACCAAGGTTTAGTTTCAACTGATACAAATTCATTTTAATATTAACTATCAATGAACATTCTTAATCAATACTTCAATACAGCATATAATACAGCACCGTTTTCAAAACTAAAAAACGACGATTTTTTACCTGCTTTTAAAACAGCTATTGAAAAAGCAAAATCAGAGATTGATGCTATTGTACAAAACGCCGAAGTTCCAACATTTCAAAATACTATTGAAGCTTTGGATTATTCTGGTGAAGAATTAGATAGAATATCGAGTATATTTTTCAATTTAAACTCTGCCGAAACTAATGATGAGATACAGAAAATAGCACAAGAGGTATCACCATTATTGTCTGAGTTTAGCAATGATATTACGCTAAATAAAGATTTATTTAAGCGCGTTAAAGCAGTTTACGATTCTAAATCAGGGTTAGGCTTATCTACCGAGCAAACCACACTACTAGACAAAAAGTATAAAGGTTTTGCCAGAAATGGCGCAAATCTGCCGGAGGATAAAAAAGAGCAACTTCGTGCTATTGACAAAGAATTAAGCCAATTGAAGCTAAAATTTGGCGAACACATTTTGGCAGAAACGAATGCCTTTGAAATGTTACTTACCAAAGAAGAAGATGTGTCTGGCTTACCTGAAGGTGCAAAAGAAGCTGCAAAGCAGATGGCTGAAAGCAAAGGGAAAAATGGCTGGTTAATTACCTTAGATTATCCAAGCTATATTCCGTTTATGACTTACGCTGATAATCGTAAATTAAGAGAACGATTATCAAAAGCCTTTGGCAGTAAAGGGTTTAAAGGTGACGAATTAGACAATCAAGATATTGTACTACGAATTGCAAATCTTAGAGCGCAACGCGCACAACTTTTGGGCTATAAAACACACGCCGATTTTGTGTTAGAAGAGCGCATGGCAGAAACGCCAGAAAAGGTAAATAACTTTTTGGGCGAGCTTTTAGAAAAAGCCAAACCTGCAGCACAAAAAGAATTTGAAAATTTAGAAGCTTTTGCAAAGGATTTAGATGGTATTAACCAACTCCAAAAATGGGACTCGGCTTACTATTCTGAAAAATTAAAGCAGAAACTTTTTAGCCTTGATGATGAACAGTTAAAACCTTATTTCAAGTTAGAAAATGTAATTAACGGCGCATTTACTGTAGCTGAAAAATTATTTGGGTTACGGTTTGAAGACATTGATACTATAGACAAATATCATGAAGATGTAATGACCTACAAAGTTGTGGATGCTGAAAATGAATTAGTATCGATTTTTTATGCCGACTTTTTTCCAAGAGCTGGAAAACGAAATGGTGCATGGATGACATCCTTTAAACCTCAAATGATTAAAGACGGTCAGAATCATAGGCCTCATGTATCTATCGTTTGCAACTTTACAAAGCCTACAAAAAGCAAACCTTCTTTACTAACCTTTAATGAAGTTACCACACTTTTTCACGAGTTTGGTCATGCTTTACATGGTATGCTTGCAAATACAACATATCCAAGTTTATCTGGCACAAGTGTATTTTGGGATTTTGTTGAGTTACCTAGTCAAATATTAGAAAATTGGTGCTACGAAGAAGAAACACTCAAGTTATTTGCAACACATTACAAAACTGGCGATGTTATTCCGATGGAATTAATTGAAAAAATAAAAGCTTCGGCCACATTCCATGAAGGTATGCAAACCTTGCGCCAACTTAGTTTTGGAATGTTAGATATGGCGTGGCACTTCGACTACGCTCAGCGCAAGCATTCTAGAGAAGTATCTGTAAAAGAGTTTGAGAAAAAAGCTTTTGGCTCAACAAGTTTATATCCTGATGTAGCTGAAAATTGTATGAGTACAGCTTTTGCGCATATTTTTCAAGGTGGTTATTCTTCAGGGTATTACAGTTACAAATGGGCCGAAGTTTTGGATGCTGATGCTTTTGAATATTTTAAAGACCAAGGTATTTTTAATAAAACTGTTGCTAATAAATTTAAAGCTTATGTATTATCTCAAGGTGGTACAGAAAACCCAATGACCTTATACAAAAAGTTTAGAGGTCAAGAACCTAAACCTGAAGCACTATTAAGACGGGCTGGGTTGATAAAATAAGCTTCTTTAAAAAATCGACATTACCCACAAAATTACCAATCTGATATTTTAGCCTGTTAAAATTGATTCATTTTTAAATTATTCTCATTTTAATAACTTATTTTTGAGTAATCAACAATTTAAATTATGAGAACTAAATTTTTAGCCACACTATTTTTTATAGTATTTACTTGTATTTCTTTTTCTCAAAACACTACTGCCAAAGTAGGTGATATGTTTACTATTGGTGAAACCGAAAGTGGACAATATGAATCCATAGATTTACCTAAACCTAATGTAATTATCAAAAAAGGCGGCATTGCTAATTACGATAATCTGGCAGGAAATAAAGTAGAAGTTGTTTCTATTAAAGAAAATAAAGAAGGTCGTACGATTGCAACAATCAAAATGGCTAATAAACGGTTTTTTAATAGTCATAAATTCTTAAAAGTTGACATAGCTAAGGCATTAGAAACTAAAGAATTATTACCTATTTAAAGTTGTAAACTAGTCTACAACTTTAATAACATCGCAAGGTTTTTTAAATAGTCTTTTACCTTCGAGTGAATCAAAACATTTTTTGAATGGTTCTTTATCGAACCAATCCAAGGAATCTTTTTTCATTTTTTTAAACTCTGGCAACAAGCCTCGTTCTAAACGTTTTATTACAGAACTGTGAACATTAAGTTGCCCATTATTGTAGTTTTCGCCATTTTCTGAAAGGTATAGCGGTATATCACGGTTTCGTCTGCGATAGAAAATTCCTAATATGGTATCTTCAGAATCGTGTATTGTTCCTTCAATATTTTCATCTGTAATCTCAACGTCTTCAAATAAATCAAAATGATTTGCTTTTAGAACATTTATCATCCAATCAAGAGACACATATGAAATCTCGAAGTTATCTAAATAACCACCGCCTACATCTGTATGTGCGCCAGAAAACCAAACTTCATTGACAACATCATCAAGCGTTTTGCCTCTTCTGAGTTTAATATTATTACAACTTGCTAAAATTGGTGTAAATATCTGAGCTCTATTATCATCTAATGCAACTGCATGATACACCTTATCTATATTAACAAATTGGTTGAGATGACTTGGGTTTGGCTTGCAAAATTTCTCTTTATAATCTGGTGCAGCGAGCGCTTCAACATTATCAAACATTCCTAAATTGGTAATGGTTATATTAGGCGTAACCGTAATTTTTTGACCATTTTTAGCTTCCCATTTTTTAAGTGCTGATTGTACTCTGCGTTGTCGTTCGGTGTGTGTAATATTACTGCGATAGGCTCTATACATTTTCTTAATCAACCGCATTTTTTTTACACTATCAATTGGCTTCTCCAGATCTATCATACCGACAGTATAAATAAAATCTGATAACACTTGGCAGGTATATGCACCTCTACTAAATCCAAATAAGTGAATTCTATCGCCTCGATTATGCTGATAACGTTTGGTCAAAAAATCATAAGCCTCGACCACATCTCTTTTAACACCAACACCAAAAGCCAAACCTGTTAACTTAAAATCTTTTCCACCACCAACACCAACAGTATAGAATGTATCTAGACTATCACTCACCCTTGCGCGGTTTCTTAACTTATTAATATTAGTATTATCTTTTGGGGTATTAGATGTACCATCTATAAAAATGACAATGTCTTTTGACGAATCTATTGTAGCATTATTAGTTATTAATGGTGCTGTAGACCTACACCCCATAAATAATAAAACAGCGATACTTATAACTTGAAATTTAACTGAGTCTCTATTTAGTAAAAACATGAATCTGTTTTTTTGATATACATCTAAAATAAAAAATTGAATTAAATAAACTTTCAATAATTATTGAAAGTTTAAAAATTATTGTATATTTGTATTGTAATTAGCAATTATGGATTACCAAGAAGCAAAATATAAGTTTATAAGTACCTGGGGAAGTCTAGGCACACTTTGGGGTATTAATAAAGCAATGGCACAAATACAGGCATTGTTATTTATATCTCCAAAAGCCTTATCGATGGAAGATATTATGGAAGAGCTTAAAATTTCTCGTGGTAATACCAGTATGAATTTAAGACAGCTAATCGATTGGGGTATTGTAACCAAAGTCCTAGTTTCAGGAGAACGAAAAGAATACTTTACTACGGAAAAGGACGTGCAAGAACTAGCACGAGTGATTGCTAAAGAAAGAAGTAGACGTGAAATTAAACCAGTAATAAAAGTATTAAATGAAGTGTCTTCAATAAAAGATGATGGTACATCAAAAACAAAAGAATTAATAAAACAGACTAAAGCACTTCATGAGCTAACTGAAAATTTAGATAGTTTAATGCATAAAATGGTAAACCAAAATCAAAATTGGTTAACTAAGTCTGTTTTTAAGCTAATGAAGTAGAAATATATTTTTTAAATAAAACTTTCAATTTTTTCTGAAAGTTTAAAAATAATAAAATATGAGATTCAGCATCCTATTTAATTTAATACTATACATAACTGTAGTTTCTTTATATATATATCAACCTATACTTGGTGCTTTAACTCAAATTGGATTAGGTATTTTTCAATTTGTATTTGCCATTACACTATTAGATAACAACCAGTTCTCAAAGCGAATAAACAAGAAAGCTCTTAGATTTTATTTCATATTAGTTTTTGTCTGGTTTATTTCAATAATTATATCTCTATTTAATTCATCCTTAAACCACGAAAATTATAGCATTACGATATTATTAGTAATACCTATGATTATAGGATTATACTTTGTGATTGTGACAATATTAACTCTAAAAAAACACAAAAATGAAAACTCAAATACCTAATTGGTTAATCATCCTAGGTGGATGTGGCCAAATATTTACAGCATTAATTTATCCTTATATAAGGCATAGAGTATTTGATTGGTACAACGATGTAAAACAGTTAAAACCATTAAATCAAGAAATCGCAAAAACCTATGGTAGATATATTCAAGGCTTAAATTTTTCTTTTGGTTTAATTGCAATTTTAATTCCAACTGATTTAAAAAACGGAACGCATTTAGCACTTGCAATTACTGGCTTAATTGCTGCTTATTGGGTTGCTAAAGTCATAACACAAATTGCATACTATCCAATGTATCAAATTCCACAAAAAGTAATATTCAAAATCGGAAGTTATTTTATGAACTTCTTGTTTACACTTTTTGCTGTTGTCTATACGTGGTTAGCTATTAGTAATCTCTTTAAAATTATTTCATCATGAACACACAAACACTACAATACACAGACTATTCTGAACAAAACAGAATAGAAATGGTAGATTTCTATAACGAAGCTACCGAAGATTATAAATTTTGGAGCAAGGATTATAATATGCATTTCGGGTATTTTATTCCTTTTAAAACCAATCCTTTTAAACGTGATTCTATGCTCAACCAAATGAATGCGCAGATTTTAAAACGTCTTAAAATTGGTTCAGATAAAAACCGATTAATAGATCTTGGCTGCGGTATGGGTGGCACAATGCGATATGCATTAAAAACCTATAAAAACCTCATTAGCTATGGTGTAACACTTTCAAATTTTCAAGTAAAACAAGGTAACGAGTTACTTAAAGGCGAAAACGGAATCATCTTAAAAGAAAACTACAACAACACGTCTTTTCAATCTAATAGCTTTGATTCTGCTATTGCTATCGAAAGCTTATGTCACTCAGGTCATAATTTTAGTTCACTTAAGGAAGCATATCGCATTTTAAAACCTGGCGGAAGATTGGTCATTGGTGATGCATTTTTAAAAAAAGAAGTGAATACGCTATGTAAAGGTGGAAAATATGCCTACAAAAATCTTTGTGACCATTGGAGTCTAGAAAAATTAGAGACACACTATTATATAACAGAAAAATTACAAGAGTTAGGTTTTAAAGACATAAAAGTCGAAGATGTATCTCTTAGAGTTGCACCTTCTGTATTGCATGTACCATTTGCTATTATTGGCTTTATTCTTAAAAAACTACTTAGCTTTAAGCGTTTAAAGCGTGAGAGTTTTCATAACCTAAAAGGTTCATTTTATGCTCTACTTTCTGGGTTGCACTTAAAAAGTTTTGGGTATTATATTATCAGCGCAACCAAAGCTTAGTTTTAGATTAAAAAAGACCAGTTTTAAAACTGGTTTTTTTATCCTATTTTTGGGGGAATAAATTATGCCCGCAGCATGCCAAAGCACGCCATCAACCCTAACGATTGGATAAAACTTTATTCCGATTACCTTTTCAACTATACAATTACGAGAGTAAATGATAGAGATACCGCACAAGATTTAGTTCAAGAAACGTTTCTAGCGGGTTTAAAATCAATGGATAATTTTAAAGGTGAAGCTAGTGAACGTACATGGCTTGTTGCCATATTAAAGCGAAAAATTATTGATTACTATCGTAAGATAAACTCTAATAAAGGTAAAGCCGAAGTTCGAATGAGCTACAATAGTGACACCGAAACTGAGGGCGACTGGTTAGAGGAACGTGTGGCTGACCCTTTTGATAAGACTGCCGAAGATACAATTGAGAATACCGAATTAGGCGTCGCTATTCATGATTGTCTAGGTAAATTACCAGAAAAACAGGCTCAAGTTTTTAAAATGAAAACGTTATTAAATTACGAAACTGAAGCAATTTGTAATGAATTAGAAATTACAGCGTCTAACCTTTGGGTAATTATCCATAGAGCTCGAACTGCTATGGCTAATTGCATGGAAAAAAATTGGTTTTAATTAAAAATGAAGAAGAGTATTTTATTTATTACGTGTGAAGAAGCGCATCATATATGTGATAAAAATCAATATGGTGAAGCTACATTATGGGAAAGAGTTAAGCTAGGTATTAGATTATCTTGGTGCAAAATCACAAAAGCTTACACTAAAAGAAATAATAAATTAACTGAGTTAATAGAAAAATCTGACGCAAATTGTCTAAATGACGAAGAGAAAAACAATCTTCAAACACAATTTGAAAAGGAATTAGCTAAGCAAAAGTAAAATTCCTAACCAAAATATAGGAATGGCTTCTACCCAAAAAGCACAATAGTATTTTGATTTTTTTTGTGATGAAAACACTAAAAATAAAAGGGTTACAAAACATATAATCAAAGTACTGATTACCTCAGTATAATCAAGGCCATCTTTAAAGAATTCAGACATTAAAAATACCATAAGTAATAGTACTCCTATTAATTTGGTTTTTTTTATGCCAATTTTTTGAGGAATGGTAGCGAGTTTTAAACTATCGTAGTTTAAATCTCTGATTTCAAACGGCAACATCAATACAATCACAAAGCAAAAGCGTTGAAATCCTGTGATAATAACATCAAAAGAAAACTCTATACCGTTATTAGCTAAGGGCAAAAGTACTGTTACAGCTGCCCATACTAAAGCTATAATATAGATTTTAATTCCGCTTATTTCTCTTAGGTTCTGCTGTTCATCAAACAAATAATGCTTAGGAAGAAATGGTATGGCGTACAGAAAAGTAATTAAGCCTAAAACACCCAATAATATATATGTGGCGCTATTAAGTTGAAGAAGATAATAGCACATAAATACAAAAGCAATTGCCGAAAAAATCTGAATAGCTTTCAGCCAATTAGCAAGGCTACGATGATGAAATTTGGCCAACCCAAAATACTTGATAAAATTGTAGGCCGTAATCGTCGCAAAAAACACAAAATATAAATAGTCCTCATCGTATGCCACGTCGTATTCAATACACGTAATCCAAGTCATAGCATACACTCCTAAAGCTACGTGAATGCTAGCATTGATGTAAAAATTAAATAAAGACTTAAATACCTTCATAATGTAAAAATAACCAAAGTGTTAATAACCATATGTTTCAGTTAAAAACTTTAGTATTCCTTAACTAAAAATAAGCCCTAATTGCATTATTTTTGCACGATAATTCAGCTAACAAATAATGGACACAACTTCTTTTGCATTAAGACATATTGGGCCTAACCCTGAGGAGCAAAAAAAAATGCTAAATACTATAGGTGTAACAAGTATAGAGCAACTAATTTCTGAAACTGTACCATCTCATATTAGACTTGATAAAGATTTAGAATTAGAACCCGCTTTAAGCGAACAAGAATATCTAAGTCACATATACGAATTATCGCAACTTAATAAAGTATTTAAATCCTATATTGGTTTAGGTTATCATCCAACAAATTTACCTGCGGTTATTCAAAGAAATATTCTTGAAAATCCTGGTTGGTACACGGCATATACGCCTTACCAAGCTGAAATCGCTCAAGGTAGATTAGAAGCCCTGCTTAATTTTCAAACTGTGGTAATTGACTTGACCGGTATGGAAATAGCTAATGCATCTTTACTTGATGAAAGTACTGCTGCGGCCGAAGCTATGAGTTTACTATTTGCAGTTAGAGAACGTGACCAAAAAAAGGCTGGAGTCAATAAATTCTTTGTTTCTGAAGCAATTTTACCACAAACACTATCATTGCTCGAAACAAGGGCGACTCCTATTGGTATAGAATTAGTAGTTGGTAAAGAATCTGAATTTAATTTTACTGAAGATTTCTTTGGTGCACTACTCCAATACCCAGGAAAAAGTGGACAAATAACAGATATTAAATCATTTATTGAGAGTGCAAAAGCAGCGAGGATTAAAGTTGCAGTTGCTGCTGATATTTTGAGCTTAATAAAACTAGAAGCTCCAGGAAAATTTGGTGCTGATGTTGTCGTTGGAACTACGCAACGATTTGGAATCCCAATGGGATATGGTGGTCCACATGCGGCTTACTTTGCAACTAAAGAAGCATATAAAAGAGACGTACCTGGTCGTATTATAGGTGTTACACGGGACATGAATGGCAATCGTGCGCTTCGTATGGCATTACAGACTAGAGAACAACACATAAAGCGCGATAAAGCAACATCAAACATATGTACAGCACAAGTTCTATTGGCGGTAATGGCCGGGATGTATGCTGTGTATCATGGCCCAAAAGGTTTAGAGTTTATTGCCAATAAAGTCAACGACTCTGCCTATACATTATCTAATGCACTTTCAGGCTTGGGCTTAACTCAAACAAATTCGCACTACTTTGATACCATTCAGATTAATGCTGAGGCTTCAAAAGTTAAGACAGAAGCCGAAAAAAGACAAGTTAATTTCTATTACCCAAATGAAGATACAGTAACCATTTCAGTAAATGAAACTACATCTATTTCGGATTTAAATGAAATAGTTGAAATTTTTGAAGCTGTATTAGGAAAATCTACTGATAAAATTACAACGCTTTCATCAGCAAATACAACACCAAATGCATTAGTTCGTAAATCGGATTTTCTATCTCACGATGTGTTTAATTCTTATCATTCTGAGACTGAATTAATGCGTTACATTAAGCGTTTAGAGCGAAAAGATTTAGCATTGAACCATTCTATGATTTCGCTTGGATCTTGTACAATGAAGCTTAATGCTGCTTCCGAGATGTTACCTCTAAGCTGGAGTAGTTGGGGTAATATACATCCATTTGCACCTATTGAACAAGCTCAAGGCTATGCAAAAATGCTAAAGGCTCTAGAAGACCAGCTTACTGAAATTACAGGCTTTGCGGGTACTTCACTTCAGCCAAATTCTGGTGCACAAGGAGAATTTGCTGGGTTAATGGTGATAAGAGCATATCACCAATCTCGTGGTGACCACCATAGAAATATATGCTTAATTCCGTCATCCGCACATGGTACAAACCCTGCAAGTGCTGTAATGGCTGGTATGAAAGTAGTAGTTACAAAAGCATCCGAAAATGGTAATATAGATGTTGAGGATTTAAGAGCTAAAGCAGAATTGCATAAAGATAATTTAGCGGCATTAATGGTAACTTATCCTTCTACTCATGGTGTTTACGAATCTGAGATTACTGAGATCACAAAAATTATTCACGATAATGGTGGCCAAGTATACATGGATGGCGCCAATATGAATGCTCAAGTAGGATTAACACATCCAGGTAATATTGGTGCTGACGTTTGCCACCTTAACCTACACAAGACCTTTGCAATTCCACATGGTGGTGGTGGACCAGGTGTTGGGCCAATTTGCGTTGCCAAACAACTCGTACCATTCTTACCTACAAATCCTATTATTACTACTGGCGGAAATCAAGCAATTACGGCGATATCAGCAGCACCTTTCGGGTCTGCATTGGCATGTATTATTTCGTATGGTTATATTAAAATGCTAGGTGCAAAAGGACTTAAAGATTCAACAGAAGTGGCTATTCTTAACGCCAATTATATCAAAGAACGTTTAGAAGGCTACTACGACACCCTTTACACTGGAGAAAACGGACGTGCTGCTCACGAAATGATTATTGATTGTCGTGCTTTTAAAGCCAATGGCATTGAAGTCGTTGATATTGCAAAACGTTTAATGGATTACGGGTTTCATGCACCAACGGTATCATTCCCAGTAGCTGGTACTATGATGATAGAGCCAACAGAAAGTGAAAGCAAAGCTGAAATGGATCGTTTTTGTGATGCAATGATTTCTATTAGAAAAGAAATTGAGACCGTTACAAAAGATGACCCAAATAATGTGCTTAAAAATGCACCTCATACAATGGCAATGCTAACGTCAGATGAGTGGCTTTTACCTTACTCAAGAGAAAAGGCAGCTTTTCCGTTAGATTTTGTTGCTGATAATAAGTTTTGGCCAACGGTTAGACGTGTTGATGAAGCTTATGGCGACAGAAATTTAATGTGTAGCTGTACTCCGATTGAAGCTTATGCAGAAGCATAATTCTCATGTTGGGCATCGTAAATTCTAACACTATCTAATTCTGGTTAAAATTTATATCATTACATTGTCGCTTTAATTGAATAACAATTTTAGTAACACAATTATGAGTATTAAAATAACTGGCACAGGTAGTTATATCCCTAGTAGCATAGAGAAGAACCAAGACTTTCATCAACATGAATTTCTCAATGCAGATGGTTCAAGTATAGATTACCCTAATGAAGTTATTGTAGAAAAATTTAAGGCCATTACTGGAATAGTTGAACGTCGTTATGCCGACGATCAACTTACTGCATCAGACCTTGGATTTTTAGCAGCACAAAAAGCTATTGATGATGCAAATATTGATATGGAAACTATCGACTACATCATATGCTCTCATAACTTTGGTGATGTAAAACATAATACGATACAGAGTGATATTTTACCTTGCCTTGCTTCTCGAATTAAACATAGACTTAGAATAAAAAACCCAAAATGTGTTGCTTACGACATCTTATTTGGTTGCCCAGGTTGGGTTGAAGGCGTTATACAAGCTCAGGCTTTTATTAAAGCCGGTATGGCAAAGCGTTGCTTGGTAATTGGTGCCGAAACATTATCGAGGGTTGTCGATAAACACGATAGAGATTCTATGATTTATTCAGATGGTGCAGGTGCAAGTATTGTTGAAGCTTCTGACGAAGAAGGTGGAATACTAGCCCATGAAACAGCGTCATTTACTTACGACGAAGCCTATTATTTATTCTTTGGGAATTCAAATAATAAAAACTTAAATCCAGACACGCGATACATTAAAATGCATGGACGTAAAATCTATGAGTTTGCACTTACTAATGTGGCCCAGGCCATGAAAGACTGTCTGGAAAAAAGTGGTGTTGCTATTTCTGAAGTGAAAAAGGTGCTAATTCATCAAGCCAATGAAAAAATGGATGAGGCGATAATTAAACGCTTTTACAGATTGTTTAAAGCCAAAGCTCCTGAAGATATTATGCCTATGAGCATACACAAATTAGGTAACAGTTCTGTTGCGACTGTACCAACTTTGTTTGACTTAATTAGAAATAATAAATTAAGTAATCACGAAATTAATAAAGGCGATGTTATTATATTTGCTAGCGTAGGCGCTGGCATGCATATTAACGCTATCGTTTACAGATATTAGATTTTATTCTATTTTCTGTAGATTTCATGTATAAATACTTTCCGAAAAAGAGATATAAACATACGCTAGAGTTTTTACAATCTCATATTAGTAGCTCTGAAGGGATTTTAGATTTGGGCGTGGAAAACCCTTTCACTAAAATAATGAGAGAGCATGGATTTAAAGTTGAAAACACCAAAGGAGAAGATTTAGATATAGACACTTCTTTTATTGAAAAGTCTAGTGCTACTGTAGTCACAGCATTTGAAATTTTTGAGCATCTATTATCGCCATTTACCGTTTTAAAATCTATAAAAGCTGATAAACTTGTTGCTAGTGTACCACTTAAATTGTGGTTTTCATCTGCATACAGAAGCAAAACAGATATGTGGGATAGGCATTACCATGAATTTGAAGACTGGCAATTTGATTGGCTTTTAGAGAAATCTGGTTGGAAAATTATTGACCGTAAAAAATGGACCAATCCAACTAAGAAAATTGGCATAAGACCTCTTTTAAGATGGTTTACACCACGGTATTATATCATTTATGCTGAGCGGATAAAAAATTCCGACCACTAAATTCAAAAAATACAAAACGGTTTAATTAGTTTTGGATATTGAGAACTGAATTTTGAGATTTTACATTGTCATTCCTGCACATAATGAAGAAGATTCTATTGGTAAAACTTTAGAATCCCTAACCCAGCAAACCTGTTTACCGAGTAAAGTTGTTATAGTTAATGATAATTCTACAGACGGCACAGAAGGAATCATCTCAGAATATGCTAGTACATACAACTGGATAACTTATCTCAACGCTGAATCTTCGGACGAGCATATTCCTGGTGCTAAGGTTATAAGAGCATTTTATAAAGGATTTGAAACTCTTGATGAAGACTATGATATTATCTGTAAGTATGACGCTGATATTATTTTACCAATCAACTATCTCGAACGACTAAAAGATATTTTTACTCAAAATAAATCTTTAGGTATTGCCGGAGGCTTGGCTTATATTCAGAAAAATGGCAACTGGATTTATGAAAACATTTCTAACAAAAATCATGTTCGTGGCCCTTTTAAATCCTATAGAAAAGCATGCTTTAAAGCTATTGGAGGATTAAAAACATCCATTGGTTGGGATACTTTAGATACGCTTTTGGCTCAATATCATAATTGGGAAGTTACTACTGATAAAGATCTTATTGTAAAACATTTAAAACCTACTGGTAATTCATATAATAAATCCTCTAGATATCTTCAAGGTGAGGCGTTGTACAAAATGCGATACGGCTTTGTATTAACTCTAATATCTTCTTTAAAAATGGCTTTTAAGAAAAGAAGTGTAATCGTGTTCTTCAATTATATTATTGGCTACTTTAAAGGCAAAAATCACATAGTTACTAAAGCAGAAGGACAATTTATACGTCAACTACGTTGGAAAGGAATATTAAAAAAGGCTACTTAAAATAAGTAGCCTTTTTTCAACAACAATACATTAATTGTTACTCAACAAATTACTTAATTATTAGGCGCTTAACCATTTTAACGTTATCACTCTCATCAGTAACACTCACCAAATAAAAGCCAGGTCTAAAATTCTGAACGTTTACTTGCAGTGTCTTTTTACTTAAACTAAATGTGTTTACTTTATTAGTATACAACTCGTTATTAGAGAAGTCAAAAATCTTAACCGTTAAATTGTCTGATTCAACTTCAGAAAAATCAAGATTAATCTTCTCACTTGCTGGATTAGGGAACATTGATATTTCGATATCACTTTCTCTATTTAAGAAAGACAACAGCTCACAAACTACTCCTCCAGAAGGAAATCTAAACACAGCAATAGGGTTAGACAAACTATAGCATCCATCTAAATCTGTGAAAGCACTATTGCCTTGTTCTGCGCCTTCTAAATTACCAGAAAAACTTAAATGCCAAATAAGACATACACCAGGACCAGCAACATCAAAGTTTACATTTGCTGGGTCAGCTGGTAATCCTAAAATTGTTCCTTGAGCATCAGTAACAACCCATTGTGAGTTGCCACCAGAGTTTCCTGAGAGTGTTATTCCTGTTGCGTAATCTGGTTCTCCATCACCTTCACAAAATAGATATAAACCTCCTGGAGTAATTGTACCTCCATCAACATCGCATACAATATCATTATCATTTCTAAACACCTCAATAGGGTTGGATAAACTGTAACAACCCACTAAATCAGTGGCTGCATTGTTACCTGGAATAGCACCTTCTAATCCATCTTCAAAGCTTAAATGCCATACCAAACAAGTACCATTACCAGCACCATCAAAGTCTACAACAAATGGATTTGGTGGTAAGCCTAAAATAACACCTTGATCATCTGTGATTACCCATTGCGAGTTACCTCCTGAATTTCCCGTCAATGTTATTGCACCTTGTGGAATATTGTCTGGATTTCCATCACCAACCATAGTAAATTCAAAAGGTCCACCTTCTAAGGTTCCGCCTTCTGGTTGTGTTCTTATTACTGAAATTGGATTAGATAAGTCGTAGGTACCAACTAAGTCTGTTGACGCATTATTCCCAGGAACAGCACCCTGTAATCCATCTTCAAAACTTAAATGCCATACTAAACATGTGCCATCTCCTGCGCCATCAAAATCCACTACATAAGGGTTTGGTGGCAAGCCTAAGATTACACCTTGATCATCGGTAACTACCCATTGTGAGTTTGTACCTTGATTTCCTGTTAATGTGATGGCACCTTGCTCTATATTATCGGCAACGCCGTCACCAACACAGAATTCAAATGGGCCGCCTGATAATGTTCCTCCATCAAGAGCTCCGCTTCGTATCACTTCAATAGGGTTTGATAAACTGTAACAACCCACTAGATCAGTAGCTGCATTGTTACCTGGAATAGCGCCTTCTAATCCATCTTCAAAGCTTAAATGCCATACCAAACAAGTACCATTACCAGCACCATCAAAGTCTACAACAAATGGATTTGGTGGTAAGCCTAAAATAACACCTTGATCATCTGTGATTACCCATTGCGAGTTACCTCCTGAATTTCCCGTCAATGTTATTGCACCTTGTGGAATATTGTCTGGATTTCCATCACCAACCATCGTAAATTCAAAAGGTCCACCTTCTAAGGTTCCGCCTTCTGGTTGTGTTCTTATTACTGAAATTGGATTAGATAAGTCGTAGGTACCAACTAAGTCTGTTGACGCATTATTCCCAGGAACAGCACCCTGTAATCCATCTTCAAAACTTAAATGCCATACTAAACATGTGCCATCTCCTGCGCCATCAAAATCCACTACATAAGGGTTTGGTGGCAAGCCTAAGATTACACCTTGATCATCGGTAACTACCCATTGTGAGTTTGTACCTTGATTTCCTGTTAATGTGATGGCACCTTGCTCTATATTATCGGCAACGCCGTCACCAACACAGAACTCAAATGGGCCGCCTGATAATGTTCCTCCATCAAGAGCTCCGCTTCGTATCACTTCAATAGGGTTTGATAAACTGTAACAACCCACTAGATCAGTAGCTGCATTGTTACCTGGAATAGCGCCTTCTAATCCATCTTCAAAACTTAAATGCCATACCAAACAAGTACCATTACCAGCACCATCAAAGTCTACAACAAATGGATTTGGCGGCAAACCTAAAATAACACCTTGATCATCGGTAACTACCCATTGAGAATTACTCCCTGAATTACCTGACAATGTTATTGCACCTTGTGGAATATTGTCTGGATTTCCATCACCAACCATAGTAAATTCAAAAGGTCCACCTTCTAAGGTTCCGCCTTCTGGTTGTACTCTTGTTACAGTAATGAAATTAGATAGGTCATAAATACCTCGCAATCTATCCAGATTTCTCCCGACACGGAGTCCTCTAACAAATATGTATGAAATATGCCAAATTCTACAAACTCCTGGACCTGCTCCATCTAAGTCAAATGGTGGCGCAGTAGGTAACGCCAAGATATTATTTAAATCGTCTGTAATAATCCATCGCATGCGCCTGCCTTGGGCATCGTCAAGATTTACATCTATAGGGTCCGGGTTTCCATCTACACAAATTGTAGTATCATCGGTTGTACTTATTACACCGCCATCAATAAAACGTGATTCGCTTTGCGAAAAACCATTAAGTGAAAAACATAAAAAAAGACTAAAGCACAAGATTTTACACACTTGGATATAGTCTTTAAATAAAACTAAATGTTGATTCTGTTTCATAATAATAAATTGGATTAATTAATTATTACGAAAATATGTGCAACATTTTTTTTAAAGTGTTAGTTATCTAACACTTAGAGCAGAATTAATTTGCTATAATTGAATTTGAACCTTGGCAAACCCTAATCTAGCACAAACTCTAAAGGCTTACCTGTAGCACCGTTAGGATAGCTAATGCCTAAAAGTGCTGAAATCGTCGGAGCAATATCTGGAATTACAGTTTTTTGCAAAGTTTCGCCTTGTTTTATGCCTTTTCCAAAAAATAATAAAGGCACATGCGTGTCATAATTAAGTCCGCTACCATGAGTAGATCCGGTTCTACCATAAGGAATATGAGCAATATCATTAACTACAATAACATCCCCTGAACGTTTTTGATTGTAACCATTTTGTAAAAGTGACTCAATTCCAGTAGTAAAATTGTTTGAACTCATAGTTGTTGAAGTATAAGCTTTAGCAATATTAGTATATGTGATGAGTTCATTAACAAAAGCCTGTTCAACATCTTGAAGGTTCAAATTTAATTCCTCAAGCTTTTCTTTATTTAAGAACACTTGATTATTACTCACATTTTCAACAATTTCTGTTGTTCCATAAGTTTGCTCTAAAAATGCTCTGAACTGCTTTCTTCTGGTGTCAAAATCTAAATACCCTGCAGGAACCTTAACGGATTGCAAATATGATGGAACTTCAACAGCACCATGATCAGCAGTTAAAAATACTGTGTATTCACCCTTGCCAACTTGAGAATCTAAAAACTTAAAAAAGCGTTCTAAATCATTATCTAACCTTATGTATGTATCTTCAATTTCTTTAGAATTCACTCCAAAATTATGCCCTATATAATCTGTACTAGAAAAACTAACTGTGAGAATATCAGTATCATCATCTTGACCTAATTGCTCGTTTTCAACCGCAGCAATTGCAAAATCTGCAACAATACTATTACCAAATGGGCTATACTTTACAATATCAAAACCTTCATTTTGGTCTTTAAGTGCATTTAAATCGTATGGAAAAGCAGCTGTCTCTTTACCTTTAAAACCACCTTCAAAATTGTTTAAATCAGTGCCACTTTCTGTATAAGTTGAAATATCATAAAACGTATCCCAAACCTTTAAGTATGATTCCGCTGTTTCTGATGCATTAAAATCAACAACCCATTGAGGTAATTCTTCCATGTAATACGTACTTGAAATAAAATTACCTTCGTCTTTTCCTCTAAACCAATAAGCCGCGTTGGCTGTATGACCTGCTGGTAAAACAGCGCCTCGATCTTTTATAGATATACCAATCGATTTACCTCGCATCTGTGTAAATAACCTGTTTTCATCTGTTATAGTTGTAGTTAATAAACGATGTGGTGACATACGCTCTAATTCAGAATCACTTCCAACTGCTAATACTGAGTCATCAGCAGCACAATACACAAACTTTTTAGCAACCTTATCGTACCAATCATTGGCTATAATGCCATGATACTTTGGTGTTGTACCAGTATAAATTGATGCATGTCCAGGACCTGTATAAGTTGGTACATAATTAAAGTGATTGTTTTTACAATTGAAACCGTCTCGCATCATCCGTTTAAAACCGCCATCACCAAATTTTGAATAGAAACGGGTGAGGTAGTCGTATCTCATCTGATCTACTACAATACCAACTACTAATTTTGGATTATCAGTGTATTTATCTGAATTACTGCTTTGACTGTCTCTATCTCCTTTGTTACAAGAAAATACTACAAAGCAAAAAGAAAAAATAAGTGCTACTTTTTTCATAAGGCTATTGAAATCAATTTGCACAAAAATAGGATTAATTGATTGATGTTAATTTAATAAAACATTAATTAAAGCATAGTTTTTTATAATTTAGCATTAATAATTTACTTGATGAAGTACCTCCAAAATATTGGTGTCTATTTTTTAATGATTAAAGACATGTTTCGCAAGCCCACTAAATGGTCTGTAATGCGAACACTTATTTTTAAAGACATCGACGATCTTATTATTAATTCACTAGGTATAGTTGCATTTATATCGTTTTTTGTTGGCGGTGTGGTTGCTATTCAAACTTCATTAAATATTTCTAACCCACTAATTCCAAAATATTTAGTCGGTTTTGCCACTAGACAATCAATAATATTAGAGTTTGCACCAACATTTATTTCTATAATTATGGCAGGTAAGGTTGGTTCATTTATAACTTCGAGTATTGGTACGATGCGTGTTACAGAACAGATTGATGCATTAGAGGTTATGGGAATTAACGCAATAAATTACTTAGTCTTTCCGAAATTCATTGCTTTAACGCTTTACCCATTTGTCATTTCCATTGCGATGTTTTTAGGTATTTTGGGTGGTTTAGCTGCATGTGTTTATGGTGGTTATGGAACCCTTGAAGATTATATTGATGGTGTTCAAAACGATTTTATTCCATTTCATATGGCTTATGCATTTATTAAAACACTAGTATTTGCATTTTTATTGGCGACAATACCATCATTTTATGGGTATTTTATGAAAGGTGGAGCTCTCGAGGTTGGTAAAGCCAGTACGACATCTTTTGTGTGGACCAGCGTTGTGATTATTTTGGCAAATTACTTTTTAACGAGTTTACTCTTAGGCTAATGATAGAAGTTAAAGACTTACATAAATCGTTTGGAGATGCACATATTTTAAAAGGCATTAGCACCACTTTTGAAAAGAGTAAAACAAACTTAATTATTGGTCAAAGTGGCTCTGGAAAAACAGTATTTTTAAAATGCCTATTGGGTCTTTTTGAATATGAAAAGGGTAGTATTTCCTATGAAGGTAAAATATTTAATGAATTAAATACTAATGAAAAGCGTGATCTTCGAGCAGATATTGGTATGGTATTTCAAGGTAGTGCCTTGTTTGATTCTATGACTATTGCAGAAAACGTAATGTTTCCATTGCGTATGTTTACAAAGCAAAGTTTTAGTGAAATGGAAGACCGCGTTGACCTTGTTCTTAAACGTGTTAATCTTCCTGATGCTCATAAAAAAATGCCAAGTGAAGCTTCTGGAGGTATGCAAAAACGTGTTGCAATTGCGAGAGCAATTGTTAATAATCCCAAGTACTTGTTTTGTGATGAGCCAAACTCTGGGCTTGACCCAAAAACGGCTATAGTAATAGATAATTTAATTCAGGAAATTACAGATGAATATCAAATTACAACTGTGATTAATTCTCACGATATGAATTCTGTAATGGAAATTGGCGAAAAAATTATCTTTCTTAAAAATGGTTATAAAGAATGGGAAGGTTCAAAAGACACTATTTTCAAAACAGATAATGAAGCGGTAACCAACTTTGTATATTCTTCTAACTTATTTAAAAAAGTAAGACGAATGTATATTGAAGAGAATCAATAGATTTAAGACTAGTTTCTTTTAATAACTACTGTATCGACTTTAATTTCTTCCTTTAACCAATTTGACAATTCTTTTTCCTTTAAGGTAGCTAAGCTATCACTTAACGTCGCTTTCCATTTTATATTTGCCACAGTAATCGTATCGACTTTAATAAAATCCTTAGATTCTAACATCTTAGAATAACCAAAATATTCTAGGTCATTAAAACGTATTTTAGCATCCTTAGCCAAACCAGAAAATGAGACTTCATCTGAGGTGTTTTGGGCTTCTAACTGTCGATTGAGTCCAGATACAGTTTCTTGAAGTTCATTTAACTGTTCTTCTAATCCCGAAATGATTAAATCTTTTTGATCTAAATCTGAATAGGCTCTCCTCAATTGTTCAGATAGGTTTTTGGCAGAACGGCTATCATCTCCATAAACTATTAGTTTATAATCCTTAATTTTTTCATATTGAGATAGGTCATTTTCGAAATTAGCAATAGCAACCTCATCCATTAAATTATTGAAGTAAAGCTTAATAGTTTTGTCATCATCATTTTTAATTTCATTTTGAAGCCATATTTTCTCATTGGCTTCAATTTCTTTTTTAAACTCACTGTAATCTGATGCTATTCGGGTTTCATCTATAAAATCAATAAACTTAATTGTAGGCCATATCATCACCAAAATTGCTACTAATGACGCTAGTTGGGATATACGTTTTCTTTTTTTTGAATTGGCATACTTAAGCATTGGAAAACGCAATACCTTTAAAACAATAAATGTCGCTAAGGCTATAAAAATTGTATTTATTGTAAACAAATACATAGCTCCAATAAAAGACGTCCAATCGTTTGCAAGTCCATAGCCAGCAACACATAATGGTGGCATTAAGGCTGTTGCGATTGCTACACCAAAAATTACCGAAGCAATTGTGCCTTTTTTAGTTCTAGCAATTATCAGTGCCAATCCACCAAAAAATGCAATTAATACATCTCTAATATCTGGTTTAGTACGCGCAAAAATCTCATTATTTCCTATGTCAGCAGTTGGAAAGAATCTAAAAAACAAATAAGCAGTCAATAGACTAAGTATAATCATAACCGCTAGGTTAATTAAGGAGCTTTTGAGCGTATCTATATCATTAATTGCTATTGACATCCCTAAACCTAAAATTGGTCCCATTAATGGAGATATTAACATGGCACCAATTACAACTGCCGCGGAATCAGCATTTAATCCTACAGATGCTACCATAATTGAGCATACTAATATCCAAGCTGTCGCACCTTTAAAAGGAATGTCTGCCTTGATTGCATTTACAGTAGCTTCTCTGTCAGTGTCGTCTCTAAAGTCTAGTAATTCCTTTATAAAAATTGATATGCTAGAAAACAAGCCTTTGGCGTCTTCTTTAACAGCTTCTTTTTTTTCTTCTACTGATGTCTCTTTAGCTATTGATTCATTTTCCTCTTCAGAAAAATTAAATTTATTTTCTTCACTCATAGTTACCCATATTTTTCACCAAACTTATCCTTAACTTGCTTAAGAACTACCTTTATATCTTGTTCTTTCGCTTTAGGAAAGATAAGTAAAACTTCGTCTTTATCTACAATTATATAGTCCTTAAGGCCATCGACTACAACAATCTTATTGTCTGTTGTTCTAATCATATTTCCCGATGATTCTAAAGACAATGTTTTGGCGTTAACTACTGCATTGCCATCATCATCTTTATCTAATTTATCGTAAAGGCTTCCCCAAGTTCCGAGGTCGTTCCAATCAAATGTAGCAGGTATAACATACACATTATCGCTCTTTTCCATTATGGCGTAATCCACAGAAATATTTTCGGCTTTTTTATAATTTTCTTGAATAAATTTATCTTCAGAATCCGTGTTGTAAGCGTCTTGGCCTTTTTCGAATAAACTATACAATTCTCCTTGATTATTTTGAAACGCTTTAACCACAGAAGTCACACTCCACATAAATATTCCTGCATTCCAAAGAAAATTGCCTTGGTTTAAGAAGTGCTTTGCGGTTTCATAATCTGGCTTTTCTCTAAATTGGTTTACAACTTTAATATCCGAAACCGAAGACTTATTATACTCTATATAACCATATCCTGTATTAGGGAAAGTTGGTGTAATGCCCAAGGTCATTAAAGCATCATTATTAGAGCAAAACTCGAACGCTTGTTTTACATTATTAGTAAAGGACTGCTCATCTTCAATCCAATGGTCACTTGGTGCTACAATCATGACGGCATTTGGATTTTCTTTTTGAATTTTGAGTGATGCATAAAGTATACATGGAGCCGTATTCCTCATAGCTGGTTCTAAAACCACTTGTCGCGAGGTTACACTGGGCAGTTGCTCAAAAACCAAATCGTTGTAGCGTTCATTGGTTAGAATAAAGATATTCTCTGTTGGTATAAACTTTGCAAGTCGATTAAACGTTTTCTGAATGAGTGTATCTCCTGAACCAAGCATATCGTGAAACTGTTTTGGAAAGTCTTGAGTACTCACTGGCCAAAATCTAGAGCCTACACCGCCAGCCATTAAAATTGCATAGTAATCTTTATTTTTCATATCTAAAATATCTTTAGACTTTGCATAAGGTGTTGGTTATTCTAAAATCTCCACCTCAGCATTAGGGTTAAACAAATATAGCTTTCCTGTACTTAATTCTATGCACTCAAAACGCTTTCTTCGTTTTAGGCCCTTTCTGAATATTCGTCCATTATATAGCTTAAATGTTACGCCTTCATCTAACTCAAATACAAATTTATTATTATTTGATGGGTTATATTGCTTAAGTGCTAACGCTAAATCAGTATCTGTATCACTCGATGCTTTCGGGTTTTTAAAGTGTTGTGCTAACAATGGTAATACATGTGGTGGGAAAATATCTGGATTTAAAAATGGTAACATTAAATGTTGAAACGTTTTTTTCCATTCTTTACCGTGAGGTTTTATCCGTAAACCATATTCTTGATATGCCTTTAAATGCGCAATCTCATGCACAAGTGTTATTAAAAACCGGTATATATTTAAGTTTGAATTTACCGTAATCTGATGCTTGCCATTATGAAGCTTTTTGTAATCACCGTGCCTGGTTTTACGTTCTTGCTTTATTTTTATTACTAGATTTTCGTTTTCGATTAAGCTTTGAATTAAATTTACCGCTGCTGAAGGAATGTGATTGATTACTGTTTTATCCATCAATTTGATATTGTAAAAATCACGCAGTGGTTATTTAACTACAACCTTAATAGGATTATCGTTAACACGCAAAATATAAATACCCGTTGTCGCGTTGTTTAGACGTATTAGAGTAATACGGTTTAAATCATCGTACTGAGATTGGATAATATCAATCTTTCTTCCACTAATATCAAAAATCTCGATATTATCTCCAGGCAATGTATTAGAAATAAAAAATTGCTGATCATTAGTAGGGTTCGGATATACAATCTGTTCTATGACCACCGCTGGGTTTTGAGTAGCCTCAAAATAAGGTAGTGCAAACTCAAAGGTATCATCTGCCACTTTTTGACCTATAAATCTTCCAGGAATATCATCTGCTGGTGGATGAATTCCACCCCAAATACGTGAAAGACTAGTTTGGTCTGATGCATCTCTATATGTCGCCCATTGTAATACAACGTCTACTGAAGGACCATCTTCAAAAACTAAAAACTCATTCTGTCTAGCAACAAATTCTCCTAAACCTCCTGGGAAAAATGGATCTCCAGTAAGTTTAGTTAAGATTTCTGATGCTGCTCTAGAATATGTTGAATGCCCTGAAACATAACCTGCAAATGGCGGTGTAACGAATGTAGGACGTTGATAAGGATACCAATCTTCGGCTAAAATCCATCCAACTCCTGCCACATCCGTTTCTGTGTCGTTAATAAAATCGTGACCACGCCATGTAAAGAGTTTTATTTTTCCAATATTCTGTCCAAAAAAGCCCGCTAATGGATCACCTGCTTCTACAAGTTCTATATATCCAGGCATAAGTTGAAAGCCAGTAACACTATAATTAGGTAAGTTTGGGTCTGTACTTTGCCCTTGCTCATCTCCCATATATCTTATAGCTGAAATTGGTCTTACATAGTCGTACCAGCCTTTAACACTCCATGCAGCTATAGCTGAATCGTGCATTCCACCACCTAATATAAAATAGGCCTTAACATCCCATTCTAATCCATTTAACTCTTCGCCTTCACCTTCAAAACGTTTTTCAAATTCTGGATGGTCATTCACATAATTAAGTATCGTAAACCAATGCCCTGGTGGTGTTTCAGAATCTGGCCCATCTGCCCAAAACTCTGCTAAAACTCTTGCATAATCACCGCGTGGCACCATATTTGGTTGGTATGGTAACGCTGTTTTTGGATTAACGACATGTCCTGTACCTATATCTCCTCCATCAATAAAATTGTAAAAGGATGGATAATCGGCAAAATCTGTTGGAAAATCAGCGATATCTGTATTTCCTATTGCTCCAGGAGAGATATCCCACATTACACCATCAGTAGGATCTAAATGAGACTGCCATACTGAAACCATTGAAAAGCCCCATTTGTACTGCTCACTCATTTCATCTTCAACAGAAGTATTGATATACGGTGGCGCAGCTGGGTCATGGTAAACACGATAGGTATCTCCGTCTCTATTATACGTTGTTACATCTTCTTCCTTTAAAGCAAAACCAAATACATTTCCCCATTCTGGACTTAAGAATTCAGGAACATTACCATCAACGACATTTCCGCCTTGATCTATAAATGTGTCTAAGCCAAGTGGCTGCCATCTATTTGGGTCAACCATTGGCGGATTATTAGGTAGCTCAAGATTATAGGCTTGGTTAACTGGCTCGTAATAAGCGTTATCAAAGCCTGTGCTTTCGCGAGAACCATCTTGCAATCCGTAATCGATAACTGTTTGCGCAACATAATTTCCAAAAGCTGCTGCATCACCATCTTCGTAAAACAATGACGTAAAGGCGGTATCATAACCAAGACTTTCCATAATTAAATCTATACGTCTTTGATTAGCTTCTGCTCCTGGCGAGTTTTGAAAACGATACGCAAGCAATCTATACATGGCATAGCTAATTGCTTTTTTAGTTGATTCACTTATAGACTCTTGAGGTGTAAAGGGTTCTAAAGTTGATGAAAAACCGTTTAAGTCTTTACCTAAGAGATATGGGTTTGCTTTGTTACTATTGTATATTGCCCAAATATCAAACATAGCAAAACTTGTATGAAATAAATTTCTTGCATGAACTGTAGGTCTAGCAAAATCTCCACGTATAGCACTTAATAGAGTTTCATTCCACAGCCGTGCTATTGATACATTTTCTGATAAATCTTCAGCCGAAATATTAACATTTAGACTTGTACTTAAGCTAGAACATAAATCACTCATTTCAGTAACAGAAACCGAACCTTCTGCTTCAACTTCCCACAATACAGTAATGGTATTAGTACCTTGACCACTTAAAATTTCGCCGCCTTCTACATGCCAATCTGCAGTGGAGCCATTTGCCAAGGCATACGTATAGGTTTCTGTACTATAAAATCCGGTATCGGTATTTCCAATAATACTTTGAGAAGGCAGGTAGGTACAAGAACCGTCATCAAGTGTAGCTGCAGGATTGTAAGTACATGAAACTGTATCTGTACATCCATACACTTTTTGACTTGGCAATATATTTTGATTTACCAAACCAACACCTTCTAAAGCTTGCATTGTACTATTTATAGATAAATTAGAATTGTAGTTTTCAACAGCGCCTGATGGCCAGTTAATTTCTAGAGATGTAATCGTGGTATCATTATCCAAGCCAAAATGAAGTGCCTGCAAACTTTGTCCTAAAAATCCAACACCATAATTATATCTAATAATTGTACCTGAAGAAGTAGTTAATCTTACAATAGCACCAATCGCATTTCTATTTGATGTTGTACCAACTAAATTTAATTTAAACCAATTTTTAGCAGCTGTAACATCATCAAAATTTAACAACGTATTTTCGTACAGGAATGATGTTCCATCACTATTGGTAACAAAAATGTCAATATCTCCATCATTGTCATAATCAAAATGAATAGATTCAACGCTGACTGATTGTGAGTCTAAGCCCAAAGATGCTGAAGCATTTTCAAAAGCAGTTTGACCTTGAGCACTTAAATTTCTATAGTAAACATTAGCTTCTGCTCCACGGGTATCAGTTTCAAAACCATTAACAATATAGAGATCTTCATCTCCATCTAAATCAAAATCCGAAAAACATGAACCTTTTGACCATAGCGTATTATTAAGACCAAGAGCACTTGCGTTTTCCGTAAATGTGTTATCACCGTTGTTTGTATATAGTGCATTACCATCAACTCCTGTTACAAATATGTCAAAGAAGCCATCGCTATTATAATCACTTACTGAAATTCCGTTTTCTCCTGTTGTTGTATTTACACCATAAGTTGAAGCCTGATTTGAAAATGAAGTACCACCGTTATTAATAAATAAATCATTGGTTTGACTTAAGTAGTTGGCCACAAACAAATCCATATCATCATCTGAATTAAAATCGAAAGGCAATGCCGAATATGTTGCTAAATTTGGCAAAGATTGAATACCTGAAGACACCGTTACATTGGTAAACGTATTGTTGCCATTATTTCTGTATAATTGATTACTACCACATGTATTCCAATCATTAATGTATATATCTAAGAAGCCATCATTATTATAATCAAACCAAGTGGCTCCCATATTTCGACAGCTGTTTAAATCGTCAAACCCAGCGATGCCTGTTAAGTCAACAAAAGTTCCATTACCAAGGTTTCTGAACAATTGAACTTTAAAAGAATAGGTTAAAAATAAATCCGGGAAGCCATCATTATTATAGTCACCCCAAGATGCACCACTTTTTTGGCCATCAAGACCATCAAAATCTTCACCTGCTTCATCTGGTAATAACAAGTCTGTAAACCCAGCTGCCTCAGTTACATCTGTAAAAGAGCCATCATTATTATTTCTAAACAGACGACTTAGCGTTTTAGGACTGTCTGGATCATCTGGTGATTTAGCAACCACAAAAATATCTAGGTCATTATCACCATCATAGTCGGCAACTGCTGCTCCGTTATTTTCTGAAAGAATTCCTAAACCAACAATATCCTCAACACGATTAAAGGTTTGGGAATAATTGCGTTGAATTATAAAACAAAAAATTAATAAAAAAGACCAGCGATTTCTGAGTAGTTTTCTTAGCATAAAATCCTTTTTTTGCTAAGATAAAAATTAGTATTAAATATTTGTTAAAAGAGCCGGTAGACTTGACATCTTATCGAAAGTTTTAAGAGAAACTTTGGCCAATTTACCATTGTAATCGTGCTCTGTGTAAGAAAATACATTAAAGCCACCATTTTTTGCCGCTTGCACACCTATCTCACTATCTTCGATTACTAAACAATCTTCAGGTAAAAATCCCATAGTTTTTGCAGCTAGCAAAAAAATATCTGGTTCAGGTTTCCACTTTTGTATCGTATAACAGCTAAAAATTTTGTCTTCAAAATAAGGTAGTAATCCTGTAAGATTTAAATTAAGTTTTATTTTCTCTATAGGACCGCTTGAAGCCACACAAAAAGGAATTTGCAATTTTTTAATTACATCTTCTACACCTGTGACAGGTTTTATCTTTTCTTTAAATGCTTTGTAGGAACGCTCTCTATATTCAGAAATAAATGCTTCACCAAGCTTGTGGTTTACTAATTTTGAAATATGATCGACAACCGTTTGTATTGAATTTCCTTTGAAGTGTTCGTACGCAAAATCTAATTCAATGTTGCCACCTAGCTCATTAGTCATTTCTACTAAAACTTCGTTGCCAATTGGCTCACTATCTACTAATACGCCATCACAATCAAAAATAACACACTTGTATTTGTACATTTAAGGCGTTGAATTTGAAACTTGCAGTACTTTTCCGTTATAATATTTGTTACCGTTTAAAGAAAAGTCTAAAATATAGCTTGCCATTTCTTTTGCAGTAGTTGGTGCTTTATAATCTGGAAATGCTTCTTCCAGCATTTCTGTCTGCACAGCTCCTAGAGCTAGTACATTAAATTGTGGGCCAGAGTTTTTATACTCTTCGGCTAATAACTCAGTCAGTGTAATAACTGCGCCCTTGCTTGAACTGTAAGCAGCTAAACCTGGAAATTTCATACTGCCTTGAATGCCGCCCATTGAGCTTATTGTAACCACGTGGCTATGATTACTCATAAAAGGTAATACAACTCTTGTTAGCTCGGAAACACCAAAAACATTGGTTTGGTATATACTAGAAAAATCTTCAAAAGTAGTTTTAGAAAATGGTTTATTTAGCAGTACTCCCGCATTGTTAATTAGTACGTCAACGTGTTGCCATTCAGCCTTGATAAATGCTTCTACTTTACTGTAATCTTCTGGTTTTGATAAATCGAAAGCAAAAGAACTTACATTTGTTAAACTCAAGTCTGATATAGGCTTATGATTTCGGGATAAGGCTAAAACATGATGTCCTTGTTCTTGAAATAGTTTTACTAATTCAAAACCAATACCTCTACTTGTACCAGTAATTATAATATTCTTACTTTTCATTAAGTGTAATTTCTCTTGTGGCAGTATTTGCTATTTTTTCAATACCTGGAATTGTCTTATTTATAAGATTAGCCATGAATTCATAATTCATTTCATCAGACTCATCTCCTACTTTATGGTAAAAGTCAAAATTGGTTAAGTCACATGAAGAAATAGTATGACTCGGAACTCCAAAAGATTTATAAAACGCAAAATTATCTGAACGTTTAAATAGGCCGTACTTCTTAGATACTTCTGAGAATCCGATAAGGTTAGAACCTGAGTATTCGTTAAACTTTCCGGCAAAATTAGATTTGTCATAACCCGTTAAAAAGGCTTCGTAATCTCTATCTACAAAAGGCACACCTATCATTTCAAAATTTATCATCGTGTATAAATCAACATTTTGAGACTTTAACTTTTCAGCCAAATGTGCAGAGCCTCTCAATCCCATTTCTTCTGCTGAGAATAATGCAAATATCAGGCTACGTTTATTATTCTTTTTAGCTGAAAAATATTTTGCAATACTCATCACTGCAGCCGTACCACTCGCATTGTCATTTGCACCATTTGCTATGGTATCGTTTTCGACTTTTTTCGCAAAACCTATATGGTCGTAATGTGCTCCGATAACAATAAATTCATTTTTCAGCTTCTCGTCAGTACCTTCTAAATAACCAACAACATTAAATCCGGTGATACTATCTTTACGAGATTTAAACTTGAACTCATCTCTAAAACCTTTAAAGAAAGGCTTAACACCATTATCTTCAAATTGCTTTTGAATAAAATTTGCGGCTAATTCGATACCTTCAGTGCCAGTATTTCTACCTTTAAGTTCATCTGAAGCCAAATACGACACTATATCTTTAACCTCATCTTTTGTTATCGTTATCGTTTTAGAATTTTCGCCGTCTTTTCCTTTTGCTCCATTTTGACCTTTAGTAGTTAAACCACAAGAAGAAATGACTAGACATAAAATTATAAGTACTGTACTGTGTTTTTTCATTTTTACTTTTTAAAGTCTTAAAGATAAAAAAACCTGATTCGAAATGCTTCAAATCAGGTCTTATATCTAGTTATAATTTATTTTTACACTAACATTGTTACAGGATTTTCAATATATCCTTTTAATGTTTGAAGGAATTGTGCTCCTGTTGCACCATCAACTGTTCTGTGATCACAAGCCATGGTTAACTTCATAGTATTACCAGGAACTACCACGCCATTCTTTACAACTGGCTTCGACACTATTGCACCGACTGATAAAATTGCCGAATTTGGCTGATTAATTATAGATGTAAAACTTTCAATACCAAACATACCTAAGTTAGATATAGTAAATGTACTGCCATCCATTTCATCTAATGTTAATTTCTTATCACGAGCTCGTTTGGCATAATCCTTTACAGCTGCACCAATTTGCGGCAAACTTTGCTCATTTGCAAATCTAACCACAGGCACAACTAAACCATCAGGCACTGCAACTGCAACACCAATATGCACATGATTATTTAACTGCATATGGTCATCGAACCAGCGAGAATTTACTTGCGGATGCTGACGTAATGCTAAAGCACATGCTTTAACAACCATATCGTTATACGATATCTTAGTGTCTGGCAATGAATTGTATTGCGCTCTAAACGCTATAGCATTATCCATGTCGAACTCTACGTTAAGGTAGTAATGTGGTGCAGTAAACTTAGATTTTGCTAAATTTTTAGCAATAGCTTTACGCATGTTGCTATTTGGAACCTCATCAAAATCTTCTTGACCAGAAGGCACAAATTTGGCAACTGGAGCTGATGACGTTGCGGCAGCTGCAGGTGTAAAGTTTTCTATATCGCGTTTTATAATTCTACCATTTTCTCCAGAGCCACTAACTTGATTTAAATTAATTCCCTTTTCCTCTGCCATTTTCTTGGCTAATGGAGAAACAAAAATTCGGCCATTACTAGAAACTGGTGCTGGACTAGGTTTAGCAGCACTTGAAGCAACGCTCTCTTTTTTAGGCTCAGCAGCTTTTGGAGCCTCAACTTTTTTCTCTTCTTTTTTAGGTTCTGGTTTTGCTTCACCAACAACCTTGAAGTTTTTTGCCACATTTGACACATCTGTACCAGCAGGTCCAATGATTGCTAGCAATGCATCTACTTTAGCAGAATCTCCTTCTTGTAGCCCAACATGCAACAGAGTACCAGCGTTGAACGATTCAAACTCCATTGTAGCTTTATCTGTTTCGATTTCAGCGAGTATGTCGCCTTCTTCTACAGTATCTCCTACCTTTTTTAACCATGTTGCCACAGTACCTTCTTCCATAGTATCGCTAAGTCGTGGCATAGTAACTACTACAACTCCTTCAGGCACCTCGACTTCGCTCAGTGACCCAGAATCACTTTTAGACTCTTCGACTGCGCTCAGAGTGACATCTTCTTCCTTTATTTCAGAAGCATTTCCATTTAAAAGTCCAGAAATGTCTTCGCCTTCGTCACCGATAATAGCTAGCAACGCATCAACTTTTGTTGTTTCACCTTCTTGCACACCAATATGAAGTAGTGTTCCTTCGTGAAAAGACTCGAACTCCATTGTAGCTTTGTCAGTTTCAATTTCAGCTAAAATATCACCTTCTTCAACCTTATCACCTACTTGTTTTAGCCATGTAGCAACGGTACCTTCTTCCATGGTATCGCTAAGTCGTGGCATATTAATTACTTCTGCCATAGCTTATAATTTATGTTGTATAAATGGATAATCTTCTTGCTCGTATACTGAATCGTACATCACATTCTTTTCTGGATATGGAGATTCTTCTGCGAATTTTTCACATTCGGACACTAAGTCTTTCACACGCTTATCGATAACTTTTATGTCATCTTCAGTTGCGTATTTCTTTTCTAGGAGAATGTCTTTAACCTGTTTTATAGGGTCAATTTTTTTGTACTCTTCAACCTCGTCCTTTGTTCTGTAATGCTGTGCATCTGACATTGAATGTCCTCTATATCTATATGTCTTCACTTCTAAGAATGTTGGGCCACCACCATTTCTTGCACGCTGAATTGCTTCATCGAAAGCTTCAGCAACTTTAACAGGATTCATACCGTCAACTGGTCCACATGGCATTTCATAACCTAAACCTAGTTTCCAAATATCTGTATGGTTTGCTGTACGTTCTACAGAAGTTCCCATTGCATAACCATTATTCTCGCACACAAATATTACAGGTAAATTCCAAAGCATCGCTAAATTAAACGATTCATGAAGCGAACCTTGTCTTGCTGCACCATCTCCAAAACAACATAACGTCACTGCATCGCTACCATGGTATTTATCACCAAAAGCGATACCTGCACCTAAAGGAATTTGGCCACCTACTATACCGTGACCTCCGTAAAAACGATGCTCCTTAGAAAATATATGCATAGAACCACCTAATCCTTGTGAAGTTCCTGTTGCTTTACCGTAAAGCTCAGCCATTACGCGTTTAGGGTCAACTCCCATACCAATTGGTTGAACGTGATTACGATAAGCAGTAATCATTTTGTCTTTAGTTAAATCCATTGCGTGCAATGCCCCAGCTAAAACTGCTTCTTGCCCATTATACAAATGAAGAAAACCTCTTACTTTTTGTTGAATATATACAGCTGCAAGTTTGTCTTCGAACTTACGCCAAAATAACATGTCTTCATACCATTTAAGGTAAACCTCTTTTGTTACTTTTTCCATTTATGTAATACTATCAATAATAAATGCTTTGTATTTACCCCAAAGCCGAAAAACAAAAATAATGTTTTAAGCTAAAACCAAGAAAAACAAATTTGTAAAAATGTGCAATTTGTAACGTTAATTTATACGAAAACGTTAGAGTACAGAACTTTCGAAAACTAAAGGTAGGAGATTCACCAAAGATTCGGATTTTACAACCTTACCTTTTGCACCCATAAAATAGATTTCGATGGGTAAGTTTTGTTTAATCTCATATTCTGCGATAGCTTGTCTACATGCTCCGCATGGTGGAATAGGTTTATCGGTTAATTGATTTTGAGAAGATGCAGTAAGCGCCATTTTTAGCATTTTGGAATTAGGGTATTTTGCTCCAGCATAATAAATGGCAGTTCGTTCAGCACAAAGTCCTGAAGGATAAGACGCATTTTCTTGATTGCTACCAGAAACCACTTCATTATTATCTAATAAAATAGCAGCACCAACATTAAATTTTGAATATGGTGCATACGCTTTCTCCCGTGCTTCAATAGCAACACTCATTAACTCCTGAATATCTTCTGGCAACTCAGTAATTGAGTCAAAAACTTGGAGTGTGCTTTCTATTTTTACTTCCTTCATAAGAAACGTCTACAGACAAAAAAACTATTGTCTTTCAACAATAGTCTTTGTTATTCATCCTAAATGATACTATTAATATTCTGCATATTCGTTTTCACCAAAATTAAACGTTAATGAAAAACGCAATGTATTCTCTAACGGACTCTGAACTCTTGAAGCAGAGAATAAATATGATAAATCTAACTGAATTGTTGTGTACTTAAATCCAGCACCTAAAGCAAAAAACTTACGAGCACCTTTCTCTTCAGCTTCATTAAAATATCCAGCTCTTAGAGCAAATGAGTTATTATACGTATACTCAGCTCCTAAAGCATATGTAAACTCTTTAAGCTCCTCACTAAAACCTCCTGGCGCATCACCAAAAGATTGGAAAACTCCCGACAAGAAACTCACATCATTATCTTGTCCTGCCGTAATTATTGTTGGTTCATCAGCATCTTGTACACCATCATCATCTGTATCTACAAAACCTAATTCTGGAGGTGTAGGTACTAGAAGTTTAGAAACCTCAGCCGTTAAACCTAGTTTACTGTTTTGATCAAATATAAAATCAAAACCACCACCCAATCTTAAATTAGTAGGCTGAAACACATCTTGACCAGCGTCATCATAGCTAAACTTAGGTCCAAGATTTTGGATAGCAAAACCTAATCTCCAACGACCATTAAAATCGTTATATGCGTTTTCTTCACTTTGATAATACCCTGTTATATCTGCACCGAAAGAACTACCCGGATTTGCATTTGGATCTACTTGACCAATACGTAAGGCCGATCTGAAATATCTTAAACCTACTGCCATTGCAAATTGATCCGCCAATTTTAAAGAATACGCCACATCTACTGCATATTCATTAGGTTTTACAGGAACACCTGGTGTGCTCGCATCTTGTGTAAGCACAATTTCTCCTAAACTGAAATATTTGATACTTGCAGAAACAGCACTGTAATCATTTAATCTATTGAAATATGTTGCATAACTTATAGATATATCATTAACTAATCTGGTAAGATATGGTGTAAAGCTTAAGCTTAATCCAGATTTGGTCTCAGAAAAGGCATACTTAGCTGGATTATATTGCTGAGAAAAACCGTCTACAGAAGTCGCAACACCCATATCTCCCATTGATGCAGAACGTGCATCAGGAGCTACCAACATAAATGGTATACCGGTTGTAATAACTGAAGATTGATCTGGAAAAACAATGGTCTCTTGTGAAAAAGATACATTTACTAATGCAAATGTTAGTATAATAGATAAAATATTTTTCATTCTAATTTTTTGTAGTTAAACCGTCGAAATAAAAGTTAATAACTGTTAACAAATATAAATTATTATTAGAGTATAACAAGTTTTTCGATTTTTTCTATCTGTTTGTTTAAACGCTGAGATTTTACTTTTAGTTTATAAATGTATACGCCTTTACCAATTTTATCACCAAAATCATCTCTACCGTCCCAAACAATATCTCTAGATAAGGTGCTTGTAGATTTGCCCGACGTATTTGTTTGGCCGTTCAATGTTCTTACCAGTTTGCCTGAAACTGTAAATATTTGCACAGAAATATCTAAAACATCACTACTGTTATGGTTAAACCAAAACTCGGTATAATCGACAAATGGATTTGGATAATTAAGTACATTATCTATGACAAGCTCTTCATTGTTATTAAAGACGGTAAATTGAATTTCGGATGTTGATGAATTATTATATACATCCCAAGCTTTTACTGTCAATGTATGAGGGCCTGCCTCTAAATCTCTAAAACCAAAGGTTACTGTTCCGTTGGTGAAGTCATCTATATTAGCTTGGTAATAATCATTTAGCACAAACGGGTTCGTCTCATCTCCATCCAATATTGCAGTAATATCATGTCCTATACCACTTGCTGTATTAATTCCATTATCGTCTTGTAATTTCACTAATAATGTAGGTGATTCATTAGTAATACCTCCAGAAACAAAGTTTTCATCATTCATGAATAGATTAATTAATGGCCCAATATTATCCTCTTCGGCATTATCATTAATACCACCAACTTGAATATCTAAACTATAGCCTGTTTGGTCCTCAAGTGCATTATTCCGCTTTGCATAAAAACTAACTTTACCTTGACCTACTGGTATTCCTATATCTCTAGGAACAACAAAATTAAAATTGAATCGGCCATTTTCAATAGTTGCTTGACCTTTAAATATGATTTCTCCAAGTGTGGTAAAATTTAATTTTATAGGCACTCTATTTGGAGGTGGACAATTTTGCAATGATACTCCAGGGATATTGCATTGGAGAACTCCGTCATTTGCGAGAGTTTCACGCTCTATTTCTTTGTCATATACTGTTGCTGTAAGTACACCATTATAGTTAGATAAAAGATTACCACTTTCATCAACTACCTCGCCAGACATTTTTACCCGACCTAAAGCTTGCAGAACATCAGTGGTTTGAGTAATTGGCACATCATTTATTTGAGTTAACCTAATATTAGGTCTTGGCACAGCCAATTTCATTCCTGGATCTCCAATGAAATGAACAAGCCGTTTTTGGAAACTACCAGCTATCTGTGGATCTAATTTTGTTAATCTTAAAGCCTCAGCCATGGTTGGATATTCATTGGACCCATAAGCAAAGATATAGTCTTCAAGAACCTCGTTGTAATTTGTCCCTACAGTTACAAAAATTTGACGTGTAGTTGTTATTAGTGCAATTGCTCCTCCATTTGTGTTCCAATAGGTAAACTCTCCAGCTGTAGGTAAATCGGGATTATCGTACTTAGTATATTCGCAAGTGACAGTTACAAAACAATTAAACCTGCAGTTATTACTTACCTCTTGTGAATCATTGATATCAAAAATTCGTTCATTGGCTAGTCCAAGCTCTCCGCCATGACCAAAATAATTAACAAGTAACACCCCGACATCAATAGCGTTACGAATTGCACTATTGACCTCCGGATATCTATCACCACCGGCAGACGATTGCTGCTGAAAAGAATCTGTATGCACCTTTAGCGAGTTAATAAAAGGTTTTTCCGTTTTTAGTTCGGCACCAACATCATCGGTTGTTTCTTGTAATATTTTTTCGAAAGCTTCATCAACGTCATCAGACACTAAAAGTACATTGTTACGCCAACTCCCAAAAGATTCTTGAGCATAATAAGCTTCTATTTTGTCTACAATCTGTTTAGCTCTGGTTGGACTATCTGCTAGCATTCTACCCACAGCTATGTCTAACCTATCGGTTGCTGATAGCGTACCTTCATCGTCATCCATCATTCCAAAAAAATCATCAGATAAGAGTGAATTTGTAACGCTTGAACTATTTAAAGAAAACCATGTTGGCACAAAATTGGTATTATTATTAATTCGGTCTTTATAATCGTAAGAGGTATCACCAAAAAAGCCCAGATATTTGACACGGTTTTCGTCAGAACTTGCATTATCATAGACGTAGCGAATAAAGTTTCGTATGGCAGCAATATCTTGATTTCCTGAACTGAACTCGTTATACACCTCTTGAAGTGTCACAACCTTTACATTTAAATTATTTTGAATACGATTAATCTCTGCTAATCTTTCAGCCTGAGATAAAAACAATTGAGGTGTAAATAATAAATAATCAATGTCTTGAAATTGACCTTGACTGTTTTGAAATATGGTGCCTTTTAAGTTTTGATTGGCCACTTGACTAATGGCTTCTCGCTTAGGTATAAATGCATCAGAATTAGAAAAAGCAACATAATTTCTTAGTTGACCGGCATTAGCCTTGAGATTTATCTCAGAAGTTGATTCTGTATTTTCAAAAGATTGAACATTAAAAATATCAGTAACGTCCCAAACTTGATTAACCTGCGACGCATTGTTAATATTATATTGAGCTATGCCAGAAGCAGAAACAACGTCACTATTTTCAAAAAATAATTGCTCATCTATATATTGTAATCCTCTTGAAGAATTAACTATTATATAATCTAGATATCCTGACGCTATTGGATTACCACCATTATCATATTCAATATTAATTTCTAAGGTCTCTCCTGAAACTGTGACATCGGTATTTAATACAGCACTATTAGCTAAAATAAAGCTATCCGGGTTTATTGGCGGCAAATTAACAGTTGTAGGATTCCCATTAACTGAAACATTCATGGACGATGGTAACTCTGATACAGAACCAAATGCCATATTAACTGATACTGGAACAGCCGAATTTACATTTGGAATATTAAACGTATATGATCTTTGAGTTTCAATATCGAACTTATCACCAAACCATCGCCTACCTAATTTTACTAAATTAAACTCATCAACTTCATAAAAATCATAATCTTCAAAAGTATTTATTATAATATCTGGAGCTTGATCTATTTGAGGTAAGTTGGTGATGCGTTTACCATTTCCACTGCTAATATTAAGGTAATAATAGGTCTTATCTGTATACAAATTCAAATTAGAATTTTGCTCTTGAATAAAACCTTGTGGTCCTTGTGCGTAAAACAAAATAAAATCTTCATTATCAAAACTACCATCAGCCTCACCTATAAATTGTACAGCGTTTTCTGTTAAATCTATTTCATGAGGTTCTGAATTTAAATACGGTAACATTGCACCACCATTACCATATATTTTTATTGTTCTTGGGTCTACTGAATTTACATTGACACCTAATTGACTAATAAAATCTCTTGATAATCGATGCACACCGGTGGTATCTACATAAAAGCGATACCAATCACCAGATGCAAGCACCGAATTACTTATTGTTCTAAAGGAAGAAGCATTAGCAGAACGATTAACACTTTGAGAATTATAACTAATTGTAAAGCTGTTGACTTTTTTATAGGAATTACCCTCTTTAATTATAGGTTGTAATTCTAGAAAAACAGATTTTTTACCCCTAGCATTAATGTTCGAAAGTTTTAAATTAACATTATTAGGTATTGTGTTTAGCTCAATATCTTTTAGTTCTGACCTTGAAATAGGAACATAATTTACATTTTCTAAAGCAACACTAGCTTCATTTATCGGGCTATTTTCCTTCCATTCTGCAAAGTATACAAGGCCGGTTTCTGTGCTATAACTAAAATGCTCATTATCGAAGGCAGGAACTTCTATTTTGGTGTAAGCCGTTTCCAATGTTCTATTCCCATTCCAATTAATTGTAAATTGTTTTTGTTGAGAAAAACAGAAGAAACTTATCACTAATAAGAAAACAGTAAAGTTCTTTTTCATGGTAAATTAACGCATAAGATTATGCCTTATTATAGGTTAGCTCTTTTTATTTCAAATGTACAACAATAATTTATTTTTGGTGTCGTTATTGATAGGTGAATTAGAGAGGAAAAACGTTAAAATATCCGTTGTAATGAACAAAAAACAGGATGAAATGCATATTTTTTTGCATTTTATCGATAAAAAATGTTGTTTGTTTCTCTTTAATTCTTATATTGCACGTCGATTTTAAAAAACATACTTAATCTATAGTTATGAAAAACGTCATGAACTTTAAATTAATAGCAGCTACAGCCCTAATAGTTACTGCTTTTAGTTGTAAACGCTCGTCAAATGGTAGCAATGTTGATAGTGCTACCGGTTGGGCTATTAATGACAAAAAAGGTGGTTTTCAGTATAATACCAGTTTCAAGGAGCAAGAAACACCTCCAGGAACAGTTTTTGTAGAAGGTGGTACTTTTACAATGGGTAAAGTGCAAGATGACCCAATGCACGATTGGAATAATTCACCATCACAGCAACACGTACAATCTTTTTATATTGATGAGAATGAGGTCACTAATTTAAATTATTTAGTGTACTTAGATTATCTAAAAAATGTATACCCACCAGATGACCCTGCTTACGCTAATATTTATAAAGGTGCATTACCAGATACTTTGGTATGGAGAAATCGTCTAGGTTATAATGAAATGATGACAGAAAACTACCTACGTCATCCTGCATATGCTAACTATCCTGTTGTTGGTGTTAGCTGGATACAAGCGGTTGAATATGCTAGTTGGAGAAGTGACAGAGTTTCTGAAATGTCGCTACAAGAAGCTGGTTACTTAGAAAGAGATTCTCAATACACTGCTACAGCAGAAAGTACTTTTAGCACAGATACGTATATCAATGCACCTACACAAACTTATGGTGGCAATGATTCTATTATAAATCCTATTAAATCAAGAAGAAGAGTTCAAGTTAACGCTAAAGGAGATACAATTAATGTATATGCTAAGCGCGAGTCTGGACTTATAGGACCAAAATATAGACTACCAACTGAGGTAGAATGGGAATATGCTGCTCTAGGAATGAGTGAACTTAGAAGTTATAATATTTACCGTGGACGTAAAAAATATCCATGGGATGGTCAGTATACACGATCTGGAAAACGAGCTAAAAGAGGTGATCAATTGGCTAACTTTAAGCAAAGAGATGGTGACTATGGTGGAATCGCAGGTTGGTCTGATGATGGTGCTGATATTACTCAAGAAGTAAAATACTACGAGCCAAACGACTATGGTATTTACGATATGGCCGGTAATGTTGCAGAATGGGTAGCTGATGTGTATAGACCAATTGTTGATGATGAGTTTAATGACTTCAACTACTACAGAGGTAATACTTATTTTAAGAATGCCATTAATGATGATGGTAGTGTAAAAATTGTTCAAGAAACAGTTTACGACACTTTAAGTAATGGTAAAATAGTTGCTCGTAATCTTCCAGGTGAAATCGAAAGAGTTCCTGTAGACGAAGAAGAAACTTACTTAAGAACAAACTTTGATAGAAGTGACAACAGAAACTACCGAGATGGTGACCAGAAGTCTTCTAGATACTATAGAGATAATTTTGAAAATGACGATAATTTCGATACTCGAAAAATGTATAATTCTCCAAAACATAATATCGAAAAAGATTCTGCTTCCGGTAAATTAATTAAAGAATATGATGAGTCTAATAGAAGAACATCGTTAATTAATGATGAAGCTCGTGTAATCAAAGGTGGTTCATGGAGAGATAGATCTTACTGGATTGATCCTGCACAGCGTAGATTCTTCCCACAAGATATGGCAACAGACTATATTGGATTTAGATGTGCTGTATCACGTGTAGGTTCTAAATCAAAAAGCAACAAGAAGAAACGTAACTAATCACAGTTAATTATAAGTTTAAAGTCCTAACAAATTGTTAGGACTTTTTTATTTTTATACCATGAACATAGAAACACTTTACGAGATATATAAAACGCATTCTTCGGTTTGTACTGATACCCGAAAGCTTAAAAAGAATGATATATATTTTGCTCTTAAAGGCGACAATTTTGATGGAAATAAATTTGCTGAAAAAGCACTCAAACAAGGCGCTAGTTATTGCGTTATAGATGATGAATCTTTAAAGGATAAATCTGAATATTTTGTTCTTGTTGATGATACCTTAAAAACGCTTCAAGAATTAGCTAATTATCATAGAAACACATTTAGTTTCCCAATTATAGCCTTAACAGGTAGTAATGGGAAAACTACAACTAAAGAGCTTATTTATACTGTGCTTGAAACCCACTACAATGTAAATGCTACCAAAGGCAACCTTAACAATCATATTGGAGTTCCTTTGACGTTATTAAGCTTTACGAATGATTTAGATTTTGGCATTGTAGAAATGGGCGCAAACCACCAAAAAGAAATAGCATTTTTAGCTTCTATAGCAGAACCAGACTTTGGGTTAATCACAAACTTTGGTAAAGCACATCTTGAAGGGTTTGGTGGTGTTGACGGTGTTATAAAAGGAAAATCAGAATTGTACGATTACCTAAAACAAAACTCAAAAACTGCTTTTATAAACACTGATGACGAAAAGCAGATACAACAGATTAGTAACTACGAAAGCATATCTACTTTTGGTAAAAATGCTTCTAATGATTGTCAAGTAAAATTTATTGATGCTAACCCATTTGTAGAATTAGACTATGGTGATTCTACTATTAAAAGTCAACTTATAGGACGTTATAACTTTGGAAATATTGCTGTGGCTATTGCGATAGGCAAATACTTCGATGTACCTTTTGATAAGATTAAAAAAGGCATTGAAGCGTACAGACCAGATAATAACAGGTCAGAGATAAAACACATAGGAAGTAATCAAATAATACTAGATGCCTATAATGCAAATCCTACGAGTATGATTGCTGCTCTAGAAAATTTTAGAGCGCTAAGCTCCAATAATAAAGTTCTATTCTTAGGAGATATGTTTGAGCTAGGCGAATCTGCCGAAACAGAACATCAGAACATTGTTGATTTCGTAGAAGCAAGATTTGAAAACCACATATATCTCATTGGCGAAAACTTCTATAAGACTAATACCAAAATTACTACTAAAAAGTTTTCTTCTTTTGAAGAGTTAAAGCATCATTTAGAAGATACTACTATTTCTAACTCTGATATATTGATTAAAGGTTCAAGAGGAATGGCTTTGGAGCGGATTCTGGAAATATTGTAAATAAAAAAAGAGGCCATAAAAGCCTCTTTTATGATAAACAACTTACTAAAACAACTAATTGTCATTAGCTATATTTATTACCTGTGATATATCTGCTCCCATAACTTGAAAAGCTTGAGATGTTTGGTTTGTAGTCCAATCATATCTGTAGTAACCGTTTTCTGCTTGAGTTGCAACTGGTACGTAAACACCTCCGTCATGGAAAAATGTATCAGATGCTGCAAAAACACCTGTTCTTGGTATACCAAAAAGTGGAGTCACAGTCTGTGCATCTAAATCTAAAACACACCATACAGCTGATTCTGAAGTAAATAAAATATTGAAAATTTGGTCTATTTGCTCTTGAGAAAGCAAACCTAAATTACCGCCAACGCTTAATATTATATCAACTGCTGCTTGCGGTGTTTCTGCATTTACTCTGGCAATAGCTTTACCATTTGGTAATAGTTTAAATCCATTAAATGTTGGTAAGAATACATTAAAAGGGTTAAGAACTACCGCGGGTTGAAAACTATAATTTGGGTCAATATCATCACTACCTACTGGAACTCTACTTACTGCAGCAGCAACTCCAAGCCCAGTATAATTCCCGGCATCTGCTATGTATAAATTACCAGCAGTATCAGTTAAGTTCTGTCCAAAATTATTAAACGTATTAATATCAGCGAATCCATTACCAATTCGCTCGGTAGTACCAGTGTAAGACTGAGTTACAACATTTGCACTATGCACAACTAAAGTGTTAAATGCTTCACCATTTTGATTACCTCTTATTGGTGCAAATAAATCATCACCTCTAAAAATAAAACGTTGATAACGCTGAGCAAGATCACCAGGAACTTCGCCCTGAGTCATATCTATAGTTCCTAAAACCTCTAAAGTTGTAGGGTTAAATACTGTTATATTATCTGAAGTTGCTCTATCTTGATATACACCAAAATCTGAATCTTTTGCGTCAATTCTAAATGATGAAGAGCCAAGAGTTGGGATAGAGCCTGCTTCGAAAAGACCTCCATTTTCACCTACAATATATTTTGAAAATCCAGGAAACCCATCAGGTCTTTGTAAAAACAAAGCACCATCTACACAAGAGTTTGGAAAAAATCTTTGGAATGTGAAGCCATCATTTAGGGTAACTGTTCCAGATGGAATATCATTAAAGTACTTTACAACTGCATTATTTGAAGCAGTAGTTGCAACTACGACAAACCCAGATGTTGCTTGTACACCTTCAAGTTCGCCTAAATCGTTTAAACCATCCTCGCATGAAACTATAACAGTAGTTAGAAATATACCTAAGATAATGCGATTAAAATTGTTTTTCATTGCTATTATTGATTTCATTTTAAATGATTTATAATGAATAGTTTATTTTAAAATTATAGTTGGCTCCTGGTCTTGGAACAGAAAAATTATCAAATACTTCTTGATTAAAGATATTTTGAATACCTAGCGAGAAAATGAGTTTTTGCTTTGGCATTGTGTAAGTCAAATCTAAATTATTAGAATGTTGCCTTGGAATAGCATTAGCTGATGTTGCATCGTCAAGATCAGGTAAATCTGTGAAGCCAAATTTATCTACAAAGAAATAACTCCATGCTACATCTAAGTCATTATTAGATTTAAATAGCCTTTTAAATTTATAGCTAGCACTAAAATTACCAAAGGTGTTAGGTATATTAGGTACAGGTGTACCTCCAAAATCTACAGAACTAACATCATCTGTTTCTTTAATTTCTATTTGTTGTAAAGTAAAATTACCATTCAGTGTGAGATTATTTATTGGTATATATCTTATACTAAGTTCAGCACCTTGATTATCTACAAAGGCTTCATTTACAAATTGAGAATTTTCGGGACCAAAAGCTCTTGTTCGTATTAAATCTTCTTGATCTCTTAAAAACAATCCTAAATCTACTCTAAGTGATGCGTTATTTTCAAATTGATTTGTAAATCTAAAACCTAGATTAACATTTTCACTACGCTCAGGTCTTAGCTCAAAATTAGGTACAATAGCTGCAAAATCTCCAAATATTTCTCCTTGGGTTGGAAAACGAATAGTTCTTTCATAACTAGAACGCACAAAGAACTTTGGTGTTATTTGGTATTTAATTCCTGCTCCGTACCCATTATCAGTAGTATTCACAGTACGGAAAGGAATCTCAGTTAAAGTACTTCCGAATCCTGGTCTGAAATCTACAGATTCAGCATCATAATCATAATTCTTATACAGACCAAAAAGAGTTAATTTATTATCAAAGAATTTGAAATTTGCTTCAGCTCCGAATACGTTTCCTTGTATTCTTGAAGGGATTGTATTAGGGTCGGTTTCTACTCCATTTAGCAACAAGGCTCTTGTGGTTCCAAATACAAGTGGATCATTTCCTTTAATGGTTAACTTACTATTAAACTCTGAAATATTTAAATCAATATTATCTGTAATATTAATTTTTAATCCTACTCTATGGGCTACACCTTCATCATCGCCTTCTCTTGCTGTAGGAAATGTGGAAATTTCTGCACCAAAATCATTCTGTACATTAATTATTTGACCTCTCCAATTGTAAAATACTGCACTACTATCAATAGTTTTATTGGTAAGTTTAGAGAATAGACCATGATACTTTAACTCTAATAAGTTATCAAAAAACTGTTTTTTATACTTTATCTGCCCTATAAATCCAGTGTTTTCGTTGTTAGCTTCACCGATTGCTACTTCGGTAATAAACGTACCATTTTGAATTTCTTTTTGACGTTGAGAAGCTATTAATGACACTTGTAATTCGTCAGCAACTTTTATATCATTAAACTTTATTGCTCCTTTCACAAAATATGAGCTAAACTCATCATGGAAACGTCTAGCTTCGAATGGTTCAGGGTCAAAAGTTCCGTCAACATTAAATGTTCTAATATCTTGCATTTTATAATCATTATCTGAATGATTGATATATGATTGCAGCGATACTGCTATATGGTCATTAAAATTATGATTTGTATTTAGAGCGAATCTATGTGTATTAAATGACCCAACAGAATAAGATGTTCTTAAGTAATTCTCACTTTTTGCAAATGGCACCAAGTTAATACCTCCACCTAAAGCATCAGTACCTACACCAACTGGCATTACACCTTTGTAAATATCAACTCTTGAAAGGGCATCAACTGGCAAATCATTAACTTGAAATGCTCCACCAAATAATTCAATTGGCATATCGTCATAATAGATTCTGACTGCTTGGCCTGTTAAGCCATTTAGGTTAATACTTACTTGGCTTCCGAGACCACCATTTTGTCTTACCACAACACCTGTTGACTGTTTTATTACAGACTCTACACCTAGTGCTTGATTTTGCAGCTTCTTTATATCCAAAGAATTTATAGTAATTGCTTTTTCGTTTTGTCTACCTGAATCTGATTTGGCTACAATAGTAATGTCATCTAAAGCCTCAACACCTTCTTGTAATGAAATATCAATCTTCAAATCCTTATCAACTGATATTTCTTTTTTAATAGTAGCAAAACCTATAGAAGAAAAAACAAGAGTATAATTGCCTGGCGCAACATTGCTTATTTTATACTCACCGTTTTCATCAGTTACAGCATATTTATTTGTTCCTTCTATAATTACATTAGCAAAAGGTACAGGAGTATTGGCAACATCTTTTACTTGACCTTTAATGGAAAAATTACTCTGAGCAAATAATTGAACTGGGATAAAAAGACACAATAATATAATGGCTCTCATTGGTATAGTTAGTTTTAAGTTTGTGCAAATATATATTCTATTCTTATTTAGACCAAATAAAAATAATAAATTAACTATTTCGAGAGCTATAATTTTGTTTTACTAGCTTGAAGAGCAGGCTCTAAATCAATTTCAGAAACAGTAGCATTTTTTTCTTTTTTAGGCATTTAATTCAGAAGATAAGGTATTTGTAAGTCCTTTATTTGTTAAATAGTATTTGCAAATGAGTATTCCTGAAACTCCAATTATTAACCAAGTAACATCAACACTAAAAACGTAATATTGCTTATTAACTAAAGTTTTCCACAACCAATCACCTGTAATTATTCCATTAACAATTGGTATTAATATTCCGAATACACTGCCAATCATTATATAATTACGATTTAATTTTCTGTAATTATTCCAAAATAATCCAATTAATATCAGTACTAACCAACCTATAAAGAATGCTGAATTAACATATAATATGCGATTAACTGTCTCCAAGGGCACTAACTTATTAGCTAAGAAAATTATCCCAATAGATGGAAACATAGATAAGGTTACTGCTAAGTAAAATTTTGTAACTCTATGATGAAAGCGTTTTTGTTTTACTGTATACTTGTTATTATCTCGAGCTGTTCTCCAGATTAATACGCCACTGAGTATTATGTAACAGGTAAACATAGCCAGTATAAAGTATATTATCTTTAAGAAGATTCCACCGTAAGTCGCATAGTGGAGTTTAATTAGTACTGCTAAAGCACCTGTAGTGTAGGATCTTGTAACTGGCCTTGTTGCCTTTATTAGCTCACCATCATTTACACTATATATAAAACTTCCATCACTACCGATTCCTTTATTATCGGCAACATTTGCAGCTATCGTACCATCTACTTTACCATAATTCCTTGTATAAAGGTATACTACATCTAAGTCTTCAATTTCATTTTGTACACTTTCATAAGCAGAGTTAAATGTGAAAGCTTTATCTGCTACTTTTGCATTTTCATCGTACTTAATTGCAGCATCAGGACGTACAACTTTTATAACTTCATTAGTATCACCATCAAATACTAAAAACGCAGTTGGTGCTAATAACAAAATCGATAATCCTAGAAGCGCACCTGTGATTGCATATATTAACTGAAATGGTAAAGTAATAACTCCTAAAGATACATGACCATTTGTCCATATCTGTTTCCATTTACCCTTTGTAGTGAAGGCATAAAACTTATTTACTATATTTTTCCAATGTGTAAGTAAACCAGTAAAAATTGCAAACAAGAAGAAAAATGCTACTAACCCTGAAAGATAGATTCCGATCATTGGTATTTGATTGAAGTAATGTAACTCGTATATCGTCCTAGCCATATGAGTTATGGGTTCTTTACCCGAATCAATCTTATATGTGATTGGATTTATATAAGCATTAAATCGTTCTATTGTATTATCGTCTACTTTTAAGGACCCATAAAATGTAACTAATGGATTAGTCTCTTTTGGAGGTACCATCCCAAATTGCTGTGTTTTATCAAAATTTGGATACGTATCCTCTACCAATTTTAATAAACTGTCATAGTCTACATCATCTGGATTAATTGCTACTTCACGAGCATTTGGATTTTCCCATTGATATAACTCATCCATGAACAACGCCACGGCACCAGCATAGAACATAATATATAGTGCAAAGCTTATGACAATTCCAGAAACGGTATGTGTATGAAACATTATATTATGGAGTCTTGGCTTTAATGCTTTGAGTTTCATACTAGTCTATTTTAATTTGAATATTATTAATGCAAATACAATGATTAGTAGAAGATAAATACCCCAAATCTTCCATCCATTTTTTGCTACAAAAGCAAGAATCATAAGCGCAGCCCACAAAATAAAAGAGGTATAAGCGGTAGTCATAATCAATGGTCCTTTATCGGTAATTAAAACACCGATCGCGTTATGGAATAAAATAGTTACAATAAAACCTCCTATGATGCCAGCAGTTATTTTTAGAAAACGCTGACCAGGACTAGATAAATGTTTTTTGTTGGCTGGCATACTATAAAATATTCTCAATTACAATGAATAAAATACCCAAGCCGGTAATAATATATGCTATTCGCTTATTTAATGGTAAGATGACTACAGTTATACATAACCCGAACATCAAGACTAATAGAAAGGTTATTAGACCAGTCCAAAATCCTAATTCCATTATTGATAAAGTAATTGAAATTGCAAAAAGAGTGTAAGCAATAACTCTTGTAGATAATTGATTAAGTCTTAACTTTCTGTATACTTCAGAAACAAAAGTTGGACTAAACTTAGATTTACTATAGAGAAAAAAGCATCCAAGTAAAGTTAGTATGATGGTCATGTTAGGTTATTTATAATTCAAAAATACATTTTATTTTTATTTATTCTAAATTAAAATAATAAAATGCCCAACTTTAACATTATTTGAGAATTTATAAACTAGAAAAAATCAATTGAATATATACCTAAACGAAAACCCCATTCGATTTTCGAATGGGGTTTGTAATAGTTGAGAAGGTTCAAATATCCCAAAGTTTTCAGCTTTAAAAATCAAAACCTTAGAAAATAAAAAAAGCAAGCTTATTTTGCTTGCTTTCAACTTATTCGTGGGCGCGAAGGGATTCGAACCCCTGACCCCTTGGGTGTAAACCAAGTGCTCTGAACCAACTGAGCTACGCGCCCGCTAAATTGGACTGCAAATATAGACTAGTTTTTAAAATCTCAAAAGAAATTTTTGAAAAAAATCATAATACTTCTGCTACCACAAATGTGCTTCCACCAACATAAATTATATCTTGAGCTTTAGCAAATGATTTTGCTTGTTTATAAGCATCAGAAATAGAAGTATATGTGGTGTAATTCAAATTAAATTTACCGAAAGCAGCAGCCAATTTTTCTACCTCTAAACCACGTTTAATATTGGGTTTGGCTAAATAGTAATTGGCATCTTTTGGCAGCATGGAGATAATTTCATCACTATTTTTATCATTCACCATACCAAACACTATATAAAGTTGACCTTGAAGCTCGTCTAACAATTGCTCAATTGTGTATGTTAGTCCTTCTTTATTATGTGCCGTATCAAAAATGATTTTTGGTTTTTGAGATACTACTTGCCACCTCCCTAATAGTCCAGTATTCTCAACTACTGATAATAAACCAGATTTAATTGCTTCATCCGATATTTTATATCCTTGCTGTTGCAATAACTTTACCGACTGTAATACTGTTTTAATATTACTATTTTGATAAGAACCTCTTAAATCACTAGGTGGAGCATTTTTAATTAAACGGTCTGCAAAATATATTTCAGAATCTTGAGCTTTAGCTTTTTCTATAAATACTTCCGATGTTTCGGGGTGTGTTTCTCCAATTACAACAGGAATATTCTTTTTTATGATTCCAGCTTTTTCTGAAGCTATTTTAGGTTTTGTGTTACCTAAAAACTGAACATGATCTAACCCAATGTTAGTAATAATACTTAGTTCTGGATTGATAATATTTGTTGAATCTAATCGACCGCCTAAACCAACTTCAATGATGGCGACATCAACCTTTTTGTTTGCGAAATAGTCAAAGGCCAAACCAACTGTCATTTCAAAAAAAGAAAGCGAATACTCTTCAAAAAAAGATTTATGTTTTTTCACAAAGCCCATAACATAATGCTTTGAGATCGCTTTACCGTTAATCTTTATTCGCTCCCTATAATCTTTTAAATGTGGAGATGTGTATAGACCAACTTTATAACCAGCTTTTTGAAAGATAGAAGCCAGCATATGACTACATGACCCTTTACCATTGGTACCAGCAACATGAATGGATTTAAACTTCAATTCAGGGTTATTAAGGTAAGCTGCTAGTTTAATGGTGTTAGATAAATCTTTTTTGTAAGCAGATTTACCTTGGTTTTGATACATCGGTAATTGCCGAAACAACCAATTAACGGTATCTCGATAATTCATGCTATTGGCTAACATCAAAGTTGATACTCACAAAACCTATTTGTTTTGCTGGTGCCTTAGCATCAGCTGGCCATTTGTGAGATAATGCTATCTTCTTTGCAGGTTCTAATAGGCAAGGATGTGTATTAGTTGATCCTTTTGCGCCTGGAGTAGCCGAAGTTACTCTACCATTTCTATCGACCTCAATACGGACAATAACTAAACCATACTCATTACAGTCTTGTTTAAATATCTTTTTACTTGGTCTTCCTCTACCGCTTAACCCAAAACCAACACCACCTTTTCCTGGGCCTGAACCTCCAAAGTAGCTTGGAGCGTATGGGTTACCATCTAATTGTCCTTTATTTCCTGGTTTACCATCTGGTCCTTCTCCGCCACTATCATTACCCTTAGAGTTTTTTACACCACCAATAAGGTTATCTAATTTTTTACGCTTCTCAGCTTCTTCTCGTTTTTTTCTTTCTTCAGCTTCGCGTTTTAATCGCTCCGCTCTTTCTGCCTCAGCTTTTGCTTTAGCTTCAGCGGCTTTTTTCTTTTTTATCGCAATAGCTTCTTCAGTATCTTGAGTAAGAATATCTTCTGTTTTCTGAACAGATTTTACAGGTTTAACTTCTTGTTGTTTAACTTTTTCTTCCTGAATTTTTTTAGGTACATCCGCTTGTTTTGGTTTACTTAACGGTTTATTACCGCTACCAAAATTATTTGTTCCAAAATTTACAGCAACGCCATACTCTTCTGGTGGATCCATGTAATGTGGACCAACAACAAAGAACAGTAATACTAAAATCAATAGGATTAGAGCAGTGATCTTTGCAGAGTTTTTTTCGTGTTTAGTTTTTAAATACTTCATAAGAGTACCTTGTTAGCTATACAACGTGAAAAGTAACAGTTATATTATTGTGCCTTAAACCGTATTGGTAATGAATATGGCGCTTTCACTGGCTTTCCTTGCTGTAAAGCAGGTTTAATTTTTGGCAACAAACCTATGACTCGTTTCGTTTCTGCAACAAGATCAGGATGCGCTGCTATAACTCTAACTCCAATAATCTTGCCAGCTTCATTTATGTCAAAACGAATTTTAATAGATTGGTCTCCTGTAAACCCTAAATTTTCAGCTAAATCAGAATCAAATTGATTTGCAAAAAACCTACTGATTTTCTGATTCATACAACTTTTTCTGTCCGCATTGTTCATGCCTTCACAACCTGGATAAACTGGGCCTTCTTGACTTAGTTTAAAACCGCTTGTGCTTCCTCCATTTTTATTTTTTGCTGCAGCAGCTGCGGCAGCTGCTTTACGGTCAGCTTCGGCTTTAGCTTTTGCAGCGGCTGCTCTTTTGGCTTCTTCAGCGCGCTTTCTCGCTTCTCTTTCAGCTTTAGCTCTAGCATCACGCTCTGCTTTTTCTCTGGCTTCTCTCTCCGCCTTTTCCTTTGCCTCTCTATCGGCTTTTTCTTTAGCTTCTTTTTCTGCTTTAGCTTTTTCAGCTTCTGCTCTTTCTTTAGCTTCCTTTTCAGCTTTAAGTTTTAGAGCTTCTGCTTCTTGCTCTGCAAGTAATTCTTCCGCTGCTTTTTCTTTCTCTAGTTCTTCTTGCTCGTTAGTTTCCTCTTCAGAAGTTTCATCTTCAACTGGTTCTGGTTCTGGCTCTTCTAATTCTTCTGCTAATTGGTCAATATCGTCTTGAATATCCTCAATCTCTTCAACTGTTTCATCATCTATTTCATCACTTACCTCATTAGATGGAGTAGGATTGTCATTGGCAACAGCATTGCTTACTACACTAGGTTCGCCAAAATTAATAGCCACACCATACTCATCAGGAATTTCCTTGTATGGAGCGCCAACTACAAAAAACAACAACGCTGTAATAAGTACTATTAGTGTTGTTATCTTAGCTGAGTTACGTTCATGTTTGGTATTTAAGTATCTCATAGTCGGTTAAAAAATGAAATGGGACTACTGTGATTTCACTGCCAATGTCGATTTTATTTTGTTTCTATTGGCTATGTCCATAATAAAGACTACATGCTTTAAGTCTACATCTTGGTCTGATCGTATCGTAATTGTAGGAGAATCCGAACCTCCTACTTTTTCTAAAACTGCTGTTTCTAATTGGTCTTTTGGCACCTGTTTTAAATCTACAAAATATTGTAACTGTTTGTTTACACTAACTGAAACGTTTTTTGTCTGCGTAGTTTTACTACTTGATTTAGGTAATAATAGGTCTATTGCTTCAGCTGACACCAGTGTTGACGCAATCATAAAAAATATGAGTAACAAGAATACGATATCCGTCATAGACGACATATTGAATTCTGGTGTTACTTTATTTCGTCCTCTTAAATTCATACTAGATAGGCTCGTTTAATAGATCTAAAAATTCTAAAGAATTTGCCTCCATTTGATATACAACTTTATTGGTTTTAACCACCAAATGGTTGTAAGCAATGTATGCAATGATACCAACTATTAAACCTCCAACGGTTGTAGTCATTGCTGTATATAAACCATCTGCAAGTGTTTTAATATCGATTGAACCACCTGAATTTGCAATCTCAAAAATGGATAATATCATCCCAATTACAGTTCCTAAAAATCCTATCATTGGTGCAGCACCGGATATTGTTGCTAATACGCTGACATTTTTTTCTAAGCCATAAATTTCTAATCTACCAGCATTTTCAATTGCTGTGTTGATATCATCAAGAGGTTTTCCAATTCTGGAAATTCCTTTACTAATAAGTCTAGATACTGGTGAGTTGGTCTGCATACACAAATTCTGAGCAGAATCTACTTTACCGTCGCTAACGTAATCTCTAATTTGATTCATAAAATTAGAATCTACTTTTGAGGCTTCTTTAATGGCAAAAATTCTTTCAAAATAAATGTATGTTGCCACAATAAATAATAAAGCTAGTATTGAAATAATGATAATACCCGCAGTGCCGCCAGTGGTAATAAGCTCTATTATGGATAAGGTTTTTTCTACTGATTCCTCTTCTAAAAGTGCATCAGCATCTTGAATAAACATGTTTAACATATATAAGTTTTAATGATTTGGTTTTTTTAATAACGTATAAAAAGTGATTTACGTGTATCTAAAATAAAGTTCTTGTTACCATAAAGGCTGCTGCACCAGCTATAAAGCCAATTAATGCTAACCAAGATATCTTTTTTAAATACCAGAAAAAGTCTATTTTTTCCATGCCCATTGCTACTACACCAGCAGCTGAACCGATAATAAGCATACTACCTCCAGTACCCGCAGAATACGCAATGAAATGCCATAACTGATCGTCTAAAGCTTCAGTAAACATACCTAAACTTGCTGCTACCAAAGGTACATTATCAATAACGGCAGAACCTACACCTAATAAAAGCACTACTAAATCTGAGACTAATGTTCCCGATGGTTCGGTTCCTAAAAGTCCAATATTCTCTTTTAGACTATCCGCAAAACCAAATAAAATACCTAAAGATTCAAGAGCTGCTACTGCCATTAAAATACCTAAGAAGAATAAAATACTCGGCATTTCAATACGAGATAATGAGCGGTGAACAGGACTATGATGCTCATGCGCTACACTTTCGCCCTGACCTACTTGAGACATTTCAAAACGAGAATTTGTATATATTTCTGCAAATATGGCTACAATACCTAAGGCTAACATCATACCTACATATGGAGGTAAATGTGTTACTACTTTAAAAAATGGTACAGAAACAATTGCTCCTAATCCTAAAAATAGCATAGTTGAACTAAACCTACTTCTTGGTTTATCATCTTCTTCTTGCAATTCTAAATCACCCTTAAATGGTTTTAAAAAAGACGCAATAATAGTAGGGACAACCATACATAGTACTGATGGAATAAATAGATATAAAAACAAGTTACCCGTTGATACTTTATTACCAATCCATAACATTGTAGTAGTTACATCGCCAATAGGTGACCATGCACCACCAGCATTAGCAGCAATTATTATTAAGCCCGCATACCAAATACGCACATCTCTATCTTTTACTATTTTTTGAAGTATAGAAATAAGAACGATCGTCGCAGTTAAATTATCTATGATTGCTGAAAGTATAAAAGCAAGTATAGAAAATAACCATAATATCTTTTTTCTACTTCTAAATTTTACCGCTGCTTTAATAGTAGAGAAACCGTCAAAATAATCTATTATTTCTACTATTGTCATTGCACCTAATAAGAACACTAAAATCTCGGCTGTTTTACCTAGATGATGAAGCAACGTCTCTTCCATGAGATGCATTTTTTCTTCATGTCCTAGCCCGCCAAAATTGTCAACTAAAGCATGTTTAGCTGAATCAAACCAGTTAGGGAAAGCATCAATACCAAGTGATATTAAAGCCCAGCTTATCGCCATCATTACAAGCGCTGGAATGAGTTTATCTATTTTAATGCTGTGTTCTAGCGTAATCGCTAAATATCCAAATACGAATACAAGTACAATAATGGTTTCCATAAAAATTATATTAATTGCTTAAGTGCTATTTCAAAAGCCGTAGCACTTATGCCCGATTTGTTAGTATTATGTTTATATACATCTTGAAGTGCTCGTTCAATTACTTCGGACGTATCGTTAAAAATTGCTTCATCTGTCATTTGTACTTTACGTTCCATGAAGTAAGCAAAAACCCGAGCCATACCACAGTTAGATATAAAATCTGGTATTAGACTTACTCTATTATCGGTATGCTCCATAATTGGCCCAAAGAAGATTTCTTTATCTGCAAACGGAACATTTGCACCGCAAGAAATAACTTCTAAGCCAGTATCTATAAGTTCGTCTATTTGTTCTTGAGTAATTAATCGAGATGCAGCACATGGTGCAAAAATTTCAGCCTCAAGTGACCAAATTTTCTTATTCATTTCATCAAATGGAATAAGATCTTTACCAGCTAATGTATTCCCATCTTTATTAAGATATAACCCAGTAACTTCTTCTAAAGATAAACCTTCTTCGTTAATTATCCCACCTACTCGGTCAATTATACCTACAATTTTAACACCCATTTGGGCTAAATAAAATGCTGCTGCTGCACCTACATTTCCAAAACCCTGAACTATAGCACGTTTACCTTCAATACTATCTGAATGAATCGCATAAAAATGCTTAGCTGCAACCGCGACACCATACCCAGTAATCATATCTGCCACTGTATATTTTTTGGAAACATCTGGAGAAAAGGTCGGATTCTCTATAACCTTAATTACTCCTTGACGAAGTTGCCCAATTCGGTTTATCTTATCTGCATCAGTTGGCTTAAAGTGACCTTCGAAAACGCCTTCTTGTGGATGCCAAACACCACTGTTTTCAGTAATTGGAATAACCTCATGTATTTCATCTACATTTAGATCGCCACCAGTACCGTAATAGCTTTTAAGCAGAGGAGAAACAGCTGCATACCAACGCTCTAAAACGCCTTTCTTTCTTGAGTCATGAGGGTTAAAATTAATACCAGATTTGGCACCACCAATTGCAGGGCCAGAAACTGTAAACTTCACTTCCATAGTTTTGGCTAATGACAGTACTTCATTTTTGTCTAAGCCTTGACGCATACGTGTTCCGCCACCAGCTGCACCGCCTCTTAAAGAATTGATTACTGTCCAGCCTTCAGCTTCGGTTTCAGCGTCATTCCAATGAAATACTATTTCTGGAGCTTTATTTTCAAATTTTTGGAGTAAATCTTTCGTTAAAGACATTGGTTGATTTTAGTTACTAACAAATATAAAAAACTATAAATGCTAAACATTATTTATGAATTAATTTTAGGGGTTAATATTCGTCCTGAGGAATGATTCGTTTTAGCACCGGTAACACTTTTTAAACAATTGACCTCATTTCTATCTTTTAACACACCCAAAAGTCCAAAAACCAGAGCTTCTTTACATTCAATTATTGTAACATCTGGGATAATAATTTCTGCCTTAGAAAATTCCTCTAATCTATTAATTAAAAAGTTATTATAAACACCACCACCAGTAATCAGTGCTTTACCCTCATTAAGATATTTTGAAACTTGAAGTACAATATGCTCTACAAAAGTTCTTAGTATATCTCTTACTTCAAGCTTAAATTTGTTAATCATTGGAAAAATAAACGCTTCAACCCATTCTAAACCTAAAGATTTGGGAGTTTCTAAATTATAAAATTGCAATTCATTCAAATGCTCTAACAATGGCGTAAAAACTGTTCCTGATTTAGCCACGTCTCCTCCAGCATCGTATTCTAAATTTAGCTGGTTCGCATAGTGATTAAGAACAATATTAACAGGACAGATATCAAACGCGACTCTTTGATCATTGCTTTCAAAAGAAATATTCGAAAAACCTCCTAGGTTTATACAATACTTATATTCATTAAAAAGTAATTTATCGCCAATAGGTACTAATGGTGCGCCTTGTCCACCTAACTTAACATCTTGAATTCTAAAATCGCATATAACCTTTTTGCCAAGAGTATCTGAAAGAATTTGCTGATTTCCTATTTGGTAAGTATAGCCTTCATCAGGTTTGTGAAGCGCAGTATGGCCGTGAGATGAAATAAAATCTATGTCTTTTATTTCATTTCTATCTATAAAATCTTTGATCTGATTGGCTAAGTATTTTGAATATGAATTGTCAATATCTCTTAATTCAAAACTTGAATATTGTGTAAGATGTTTTAGCAATTCTACCCAAAACTCTGGGTATTTTACAGTCTCAAACTTGTAAATATGGTAGTTCCATTTATCAGTAAATTGAAACTTAGCATATAATATATCTATCCCATCTAGCGATGTTCCGGACATAACAGAAATAACGTTATAGATATTTATTAACATATCGCTAAAATTACCACTATTCATTGAAAATAACACAACAAACCGTTATCTTTGCGCAAAATTTTTAAAGAATCAATAATTATACATTTTATGGACTTTAGCTTAACTGAAGAGCACTTAATGATACGAGATGCAGCTCGTGATTTTGCACAAACAGAATTATTACCAGGTGTAATTGAGCGCGATGATAAACAATCTTTTCCACAAGATTTGGTGCGCAAAATGGGCGATTTAGGATTTATGGGAATTATGGTAGACCCAAAATATGGTGGTAGTGGAATGGATACCATTTCTTATGTGCTAATTATGGAAGAGCTGTCAAAGATTGATGCATCTGCTTCAGTTATGGTTTCTGTAAACAACTCTCTTGTATGTTATGGTTTGGAAGCTTATGGTTCTGAAGAACAAAAGCAAAAATACCTTACGAAATTAGCAACTGGAGAATTCATAGGCGCATTTTGTTTAAGTGAACCCGAAGCTGGAAGTGATGCTACATCACAAAAAACAACTGCGATAGATATGGGTGACCATTATCTTTTAAATGGAACTAAAAACTGGATTACTAATGGTGGTCGTAGTGATGTATATTTAGTTATTGCTCAAACAGATAGAGAAAAGGGCCACAGAGGTATCAATGCTTTTATAATTGAAAAAGGGATGCCTGGTTTTGATATTGGTCCCAAAGAAGATAAACTTGGTATACGTGGTAGTGATACTCACACACTTCAGTTTAATGATGTCAAAGTTCCAAAAGAAAATAGAATAGGTGAAGATGGTTTTGGATTCAAGTTTGCTATGAAGACATTATCAGGTGGTAGAATTGGTATAGCTGCTCAAGCTCTTGGAATTGCATCAGGTGCTTACGAACTAGCTCTAAAATATTCTAAAGAACGTAAAGCATTTGGAACTGAAATTTGTAATCACCAAGCTATTGCCTTTAAATTAGCTGATATGGTTACTGAAATTGAAGCCGCTAGAATGCTAGTTATGAAATCTGCTTGGGACAAAGATCAAGGTAATAATTATGATATGTCAAGTGCAATGGCAAAATTATATGCCTCAAAAGTAGCTATGGAACAAACAGTTGAGGCTGTACAAATACATGGTGGTAATGGTTTTGTAAAAGAATATCATGTTGAACGTCTCATGCGTGATGCAAAAATTACTCAAATTTATGAGGGTACTTCTGAAATTCAGAAAATAGTTATTTCTAGAGGTGTAATAAAAGGGTAAAACAAAAACACTATAATTAAAATTAAAAAAGGCTTCACTAGTAGTGAAGCCTTTTTTATTTCTTTATATAGTAGAAATAAATATTTCTTGTTATAAACAAAAAATCCTCAACGATTATGTTGAGGATTTAAAAAAGGCGGCGACCTACTCTTCCACAGTAAGCAGTACCATCGGCGCAAACGGGCTTAACTTCTCTGTTCGGAAAGGTAAGAGGTGAGCCCCGTC
>NZ_RHLG01000005.1 GCF_003712105.1 Winogradskyella sp. | reverse complement strand
TGGAGATCTAATACTTTAGAGTGGACAGCACCTGTTGAGCATATGCATGGGAACTGGCCAGGAGCAATACCACATGTTTACCGTTGGTCTTATGATTATAGTAAACCAGGTCATGACGAAGACTTTGTGCCTCAAAATGTACCGATGAAAGACGGAGAAGAAGAACTACACCATTAGTGTAAGTTTAATAGTATAATTGAAAAGCCTTTCTGAATTCAGAAAGGCTTTTTCGTTATATTTGTTTTATATGAACGAAAACCTAAATCCTACTAACGAAAATTATTCTCCTGAGGAGCTTGATGTTGAAAAACGATTAAGACCATTGTCTTTTGAAGACTTTACAGGTCAGGATAAAGTTCTAGAAAATCTTCAGATTTTTGTTCAAGCAGCTAATCTTAGAAGTGAAGCATTAGACCATACTTTATTTCATGGGCCTCCCGGATTGGGAAAAACAACTTTAGCACATATTTTAGCAAATGAATTAGATGTGGGAATTAAAGTTACCTCTGGTCCTGTTTTGGATAAACCTGGAGATTTAGCTGGTTTGCTTACCAATCTTGAAGAACGGGATGTCTTGTTCATAGATGAAATCCACCGACTAAGTCCAATTGTAGAAGAGTATTTATATTCTGCAATGGAAGATTATAAGATTGATATCATGATTGAATCTGGACCCAATGCACGTACTGTTCAGATTAATTTGGCACCATTTACTCTTGTCGGTGCAACAACACGTTCGGGCTTATTAACTGCTCCAATGCGTGCACGTTTTGGTATAAGTAGTAGACTTCAATATTACAATACCGAACTCTTAACTACAATTGTACAGCGAAGCGCTTCAATATTAAACATGCCAATTACCATGGAAGCCGCAATAGAAATAGCAGGACGAAGTAGAGGTACACCTAGGATAGCTAATGCATTATTGCGACGAGTTAGAGATTTTGCGCAAATAAAAGGCGATGGAAATATAGACATCGCTATTGCCAAATATGCTTTAGAAGCATTAAATGTTGATGCACATGGTTTAGATGAAATGGATAATAAAATACTAACCACTATAATAGAGAAATTTAAAGGTGGTCCTGTTGGCATTACAACACTAGCAACAGCAGTAAGCGAAAGTTCTGAAACTATTGAAGAAGTCTACGAACCGTTTTTAATCCAACAAGGATTTATTATGAGAACGCCCCGTGGACGTGAAGTTACAGAGCAGGCTTACAAACATTTAGGAAAAATAAAAGGACCAACACAAGGTGGTTTATTTTGAATAATAGAAGCAAATACACAGAATTAATTAAAACCGAAGCAAAGCGCCTCGGTTTTTTGTCTTGTGGTATTAGTAAGGCCGAGTTTTTAGAAGAGGAAGCACCAAGACTTGAAGCTTGGCTTAATAAAAACATGCATGGCGAAATGCGCTACATGGAAAACCATTTCGATAAGCGATTAGATCCAACAAAACTTGTTGAAGGTTCTAAAAGTGTTGTCTCTTTACTTTTAAATTATTTTCCGAAAGAGACGCAATGTCAAAACACCTTTAAGGTGTCTAAGTACGCTTATGGCACTGATTATCACTTCGTCATTAAAGACAAATTAAAAGAGCTACTATATACAATTCAAAATGAAATTGGAGAAGTTAATGGACGTGCATTTGTAGATTCTGCTCCAGTATTAGATAAGGTATGGGCTGCAAAATCTGGATTGGGTTGGATAGGTAAGCACAGCAATCTATTAACTCAAAAAATAGGCTCTTTCTATTTCATTGCAGAACTCATCATAGATTTAGAGTTGGATTACGATACACCAACAACCGATCACTGTGGCACCTGCACTGCTTGTATTGATGCATGCCCAACCGAAGCTATTGTTAATCCGTTTGTTGTAGACGGTAGTAAATGTATTTCTTATTTTACTATTGAGCTTAAGGATAATATTCCTAACGCGTTTAAAGGGAAGTTTGATGATTGGATGTTTGGGTGCGATGTTTGCCAGGATGTTTGTCCTTGGAACAGATTTAGCCAACCACATCAAGAGCCATTATTTAATCCACACCCAGAATTATTGTCCATGACAAAAAGAGATTGGGAAGAAATAACTGAAGATACGTTTAGAAAAGTATTTAAAAAATCTGCGATAAAACGAACTAAGTTTAAAGGACTTACTCGTAACATTAACTTTTTAAAAGATTAACTAAGACAATCCTTATCTTTGTCGCTTAATTTAGTTTCAAATTATGAGCAAGGAAAGTAAAAGAAGAGAAGCTTTAGTCTACCACGCTAAACCAACCCCAGGTAAAATAAAAATAGTTCCAACTAAAAAATATGCTTCTCAACGTGATTTGTCATTAGCATACTCACCAGGTGTAGCCGAACCTTGCTTAGAGATAGATAAGGACAAAGAGAATGTTTATAAATACACTACTAAGGGTAATTTAGTAGCTGTAATATCTAATGGTACTGCTGTATTAGGTCTTGGGAATATTGGTCCTGAAGCTTCTAAACCTGTAATGGAAGGTAAAGGACTACTTTTTAAAATTTTCGCAGGTATTGATGTTTTTGATATTGAAGTAGATACTGAAAACGTAGATGAATTTATTGAAACGGTTAAAAATATTGCGCCGACTTTTGGTGGGATTAATCTTGAAGATATCAAAGCACCTGAAGCTTTTGAAATCGAAAGACGTCTTAAAGAAGAGTTGGATATTCCAGTAATGCATGATGATCAACATGGTACCGCTATAATTTCTGCTGCAGCATTACTTAATGCCTTAGAGCTTGCCGAAAAAGATATTGATAAAGTAAAAATTACCGTTAGCGGCGCAGGAGCCGCAGCAATTTCTTGTACAAGACTATATAAGGCTTTTGGAGCTAAATCAGAGCATATTGTAATGCTTGATAGCAAAGGAGTTATTAGAAAGGATAGAGAAAACCTTACTGCTCAAAAAGCTGAATTCGCCACTCATAGAGATATAAATACTTTAGAAGAAGCCATGGTTGATGCCGATGTATTTATAGGTTTATCTATGGCCGATATTGTTACACCTGAAATGCTAAAAACAATGGCAAAAAATCCTGTTGTTTTTGCTATGGCTAATCCAGATCCTGAGATTAGATACAAAATTGCAGTAGATACAAGAGATGATATCATTATGGCAACAGGTCGTAGCGATCATCCTAATCAGGTTAATAATGTCTTAGGGTTTCCATTTATTTTCAGAGGCGCATTAGATGTAAGAGCTACAAAAATTAACGAAGCCATGAAAATGGCGGCTGTTAAAGCCTTATCTCAACTTGCAAAAGAACCTGTGCCTGAACAAGTAAATATAGCTTATGGTGAAACAAGGTTAACTTTTGGTAAAGATTATATTATTCCAAAACCATTCGATCCAAGACTTATTGCTGAAGTACCTCCAGCGGTTGCTAAAGCCGCAATGGAAAGTGGTGTTGCGAAGCAACCTATCGAAGATTGGGAAAAATATAGAAATACCTTATTAGAACGATTAGGGTCAGATAACAAGCTTGTTCGCTTGTTGTTAAATAGGGCACGTACAAATCCAAAGCGTGTTGTATTTGCAGAAGCAGACCAACTAGATGTATTAAAGGCCGCACAGATTGTTTACGAAGAAGGTGTTGCTGTTCCTATTTTATTAGGTCGTAGAAAAACTATCCTTGACTTAATGGAGGAGATAGAATTTGATGCAGATGTCTTGATTATAGACCCAAAATCTGACGAAGAAGTTCAAAGGAAAAATAAATATGCTGAGGCGTATTGGAAAAAACACTACCGAAATGGTGTTACAAAGTATTCTGCTCAAAAGGTAATGCGTGAGCGTAATTATTTTGCAGCAATGATGGTAAATGAAGGTGATGCAGATGCACTTATTTCTGGCTATTCTAGAAGTTATCCTAGTGTTGTAAAACCAATGTTAGAACTTATTGGAGTTGCAAAAGGTGTAAGTAGAATTGCTACCACCAATGTGATGATGACCCAACGTGGTCCAATGTTTTTAAGTGATACTGCGATTAATATAGATCCTAGCTCTAAAGACTTAGCTAAGATTGCTCAAATGACATCAGTTGCAGCAAAAATGTTTGGTATAGAACCTGTTATTGCAATGATTTCATATTCAAATTTTGGATCTTCAGATAATGAGAGAACTAAGAAAGTAAGAGATGCGGTCAAGTATCTTCACAGAACAAATCCAAATATGATAGTTGATGGAGAACTTCAAACAGACTTTGCTTTAAACTCAGAAATGCTTCAAGATATTTTTCCATTTTCTAAGTTAGCAGGACATAAAGTAAACACACTTGTGTTTCCAAATTTAGAGTCAGCAAATATTACCTATAAACTACTTAAAGAGTTAAATAAAGCTGAGTCAATAGGGCCAATCATGATGGGCTTAAGAAAACCAGCTCACATATTACAACTAGGTGCAAGTGTAGACGAAATTGTCAATATGACTGCAATTGCTGTAATAGATGCACAAGAACGGGAGATGCGAAAGCAAAAAAGGTAATTTGCCGTTAAACATATAAAAATTACCATTTATAAGATGATGTCGTTTTAAAGTCTCAAAATCATCCTATGTTTTATGGTATTCACGCCTTTAATGCTCAGGTTTTTTCTTTCATTTTTTAGGGTAAGTTTATTCCTATATTTAAGGCTTTTAAGTCTCAATAATTTTATTACATTTGGAGGCATTAACTTTTTATTAACTACATGATTACACACATAGAGGGAAAGCTTGTTGAGAAGAATCCAACAGATGTAGTTATTGATTGCAATGGTGTGGGTTATTTGCTCAATATTTCATTGCATACTTTTGGGCAAATACCAGATAGAGAACATCTAAAATTATACGCCTATCTTCAAGTTAAAGAAGATTCGCATACGCTATATGGTTTTTCTACAAAAACAGAACGAGAAATATTTAAACTCCTTATTTCTGTTAGTGGTGTAGGAGCCAGTACTGCACGTACAATGCTTTCATCACTTAATCCTGATGAAATTAAAGAAGCTATAGCATCAAGTAATGTTAGCTTGATTCAGTCAGTAAAAGGAATAGGTGCAAAAACTGCCCAGCGTGTAATCTTGGATTTAAAAGATAAAGTGTTAAAGGTTTATGGAATAGACGAAGTTTCCGTAACCCAGAACAATACTAACAAAAGTGAAGCGTTATCTGCATTAGAAGTTTTAGGTTTTAACAAAAAGCAGTCTGAAAAAGTAATCGATAAATTAATATCACAAACACCAGATGCTAATGTAGAATCCTTAATTAAAAACGCTTTAAAAAATTTATAAAACATTTGAATTCGACCAATACTAATAACTCTTCCTTATTAACAAAATTGAAATTATGCCTATCTGTAGTAGGTATACTTTGTTTTGGAGTAATGTTTGCTCAGACCAATCCGGCGGCTCAAGACTCAACCAAAACAACATTTGCATTTGGAGATATAAAACTCCCACAAGTTGGTAGTATTCAGTCGAAATACACGTATGACCCTATTTTAAATAGATACATATATACCGAGAAAATTGGAAAGTTTAATATTAATTATCCATTGATATTAACTCCTGAAGAATTTCAAAGATTAGTATTGCGCGAGCAATTAAATGCCTATTACAAAGAAAAGATAGACGCAACTGCCGGTCAGAAAGAAGGAAGTGAAGACGCACAGAAAAACTTGTTACCGGATTTTTATGTCAATTCAGATTTTTTTGAAACAATATTTGGAGGAAATAAAATAACTGTTATTCCTCAAGGATCTGTTGATATAGATTTGGGAGTGCTTTTTTCTCAGCAGGATAATCCAACATTTACACCGAGAAATAGAAGTAATTTTACCTTCGATTTTGACCAACGGATTAGTATGAGTTTAACCGGTACTGTTGGAACAAGGCTTCAGGTTAATGCACAGTACGATACTGAGCGCACCTTTGATTTTCAAAATCTTGTAAAGTTAGAGTATACACCAACAGAAGACGATATTATCCAGAAGATAGAGATAGGTAATGTTAATATGCCGCTTAATAGCTCATTAATCACTGGTGCCCAAAGCTTGTTTGGTGTAAAAACACAATTGCAATTTGGCAAAACTACAGTTACTGCTGTGTTTTCAGAACAGCAGTCCGAATCACGTTCTGTTACCGCACAAGGAGGTGGAACCTTAGAAGAGTTTGAGTTTTTTGCGCGAGACTATGATGAGAATCGCCACTTCTTTTTAGCGCAATATTTTGAGCAGAATTACGACAGGGCAATGCTTACTTATCCATATATAAGTAACAACATTCAAATTACAAGGCTTGAAGTTTGGGTGACAAATAGAAATAACCAAACGCAAAATGTAAGAAACGTTGTAGCGTTCCAAGATTTAGGTGAAGCAGAGCGTATAGGATTAGACACAGCTCCTCCAGATTTTGTAAATGTGCCAACCACGAGTTTACCTGACAATGGAAACAATAACTTTGATCCTACAAATATTGGAGCTGCTATATCAGAATTAAATGATAATGTTCGTGATATTACTAATGTTCAAAGTGGAGTTAATGTTCAGGTAAATGAAGGATTTGATTATGGTATTTTAGAAAGTGCACGTAAGCTTAACCAAGGTCAAGATTATACACTCAATACCCAACTAGGTTATATTTCGTTAAATCAAAGATTACTAAATGATGAAGTATTAGCAGTTGCTTTTCAATATACCATAAACGGACAAGTATTTCAGGTTGGTGAGTTTGCCAATGATGGGGTAGATGCTACGGATGTTCAAACGGGTAATAATGGAAATCAAGTAGTAAACAACCAAAGTTTAATCCTGAAAATGCTCAAGAGTGCTGTGGTTGCAGTAGATGAGCCTATTTGGGATTTGATGATGAAAAATATTTACGACACGGGAGCATTTCAGTTATCACAAGAAGATTTTCGATTAAACATTTTTTACACAGAAGCTTCACCGTTAAACTATATTACGCCAGCGGAAGTTAATGGTGTTCCTGTACCATTCCCGCAATTGTATGATAATAATACATCCACACCAACGGACGATACCGAAATTGAAGAAACACCTTTAATTAGATTGTTTCATTTAGACCGATTAAATTTTAATGGAGATCCACAAGAAGGTGGTGATGGTTTCTTCGATTTTGTAAATGGCCAAACCATACTCGTTCAGAATGGTAAAATCATTTTCACCAAAGTACAACCATTTGGTAACTACCTGTTCGATGTATTATCAGATCCTAATGGTCCAACGGAAGATTATGACGACCCTAGTTCATATAACCCCAATCAGGCTAAGTATGTTTATGATTTGCTATATAGCACTACCAAAACTCAGGCCTTAGATGATTCTGAAAAGAATAAATTCCAAATAAAAGGGCGTTTTAAAAGTAATAGCGGGAGCGGCGGTATTCCTATTCCATTTAATGCAGCACGTGGTTCGGTAAGAGTAACAGCAAATGGACAAGTATTAGTTGAAGGTGTCGACTATGTTGTTAATTATGCTGCAGGAAGAGTTGAAATATTAGATGAAGGATTAAAAGCGTCCAATACACCGATTAACGTATCGGTCGAAAATAATGCACTATTTGGTCAGCAAACTAGACGTTTTGCAGGTATTAATGTAGAGCACCAATTTAATGAGAACTTTTTAATCGGTGGTACATTTTTAAATCTGAATGAACGACCAATTACGCAAAAAGCTAACTTCGACTCTGAACCAATTAACAACACTATTTTTGGAATAAATGGAAACTTTGCTACCGAAGTCCCATTCTTTACTAGGCTTGTAAATAAGCTACCAAATATTGATACTGATGTGCCATCTAATTTCTCAGTTAGAGGAGAATTTGCATATTTGGCTCCCGGCGCACCAAAGGGAACAGATTTTAATGGTGAAGCTACGGCTTATATTGATGATTTTGAAGGTACTCAAGGTAATATAGATTTATTATCACCTTTGTCTTGGTCATTATCGAGTAGACCACGAGAATTAGGTAGAGTTTATGCGCAAGGTGGTGAAGATGACCCAGGTATACAAAACGGATTTGACCGTGCGTTTCTGAACTGGTATACAATTGATCCTATTTTCTATGGGCCACAACGACCATCAGAAATAACGGATAATGATATTTCAGATTTATATACAAGACGAGTTTTTATAAGAGAGATATTCCCAGAGATCGATTTAGTACAGGGACAATTGGCTGTGGTGAATACCTTGGATTTGGCATATTACCCAACCGAAAGAGGACCATATAATTTTGATCCATCAGCTGCCAATAACCAAGCGTTAAACCCAAATGACAGTTGGGCAGGTATTACAAGACAAATTACATCTACAAATTTCGAGCAGGCCAATGTGGAGTATATTGAATTTTGGGTGCAAGATCCATTTTTAGATAATCCTACAAATCCAGGTGGTAAAATAACTATCAATTTAGGTAATATTTCTGAGGACGTTCTTAAAGATGGTAAAAAACAATTTGAAAACGGATTACCAGAAGATGGCAATATTGATTTTCTTCAGAATTTAACGCTTCAAACACCTTATGCCGTACCTCAAAACCAATCGTTGATTTATACATTTGGAACAACAGGACAAGAGCGCGTTAATCAAGACGTGGGGTTTGATGGATACGATGATGCAGAGGAGCAAGGCCTTGTAAATTTCCTAGAGCAACAAGCAGCACAAACTTTAGATTTTGGCCCTGACCCATCATTAGATAACTATTCTTATTTTTTAAATACTCCAGGAAATATTTTTGAACGTTACCGCTTTTATAATGGTTTTGAGGGTAACACACCAGACGAATTCTCTCAAACCAATAGAGGTAATACAACACAGCCAGATGTTGAAGATATCAATAGAGATAATACCATGAATACTATTGATAGTTATTTTGAGTACGAAATAGATATTACACCTAATACGTTAAATGAAAATAACCCAAGAATTAATGATATAAAAGTTGCAGCAGTAACATTACCAAACGGTACAACTAGAGATGTGACTTGGTATCAATTTAGAATGCCTATTTCTGAGCCGACAAGAGCAATTGGAGGAATTACTGATATTCGTTCTGTGCGTTTTGCTAGATTATACTTAACTGATTTCGTAGAGAATACCGTAATGCGTTTTGCGACTTTGGATTTGGTTCGTAGCGATTGGAGACGCTTTACGCAAGACTTGGACAATGATACTAGTAACAATAGTCCTGATGCAGAGTTCAATGTGGCTATAATTGGCATTCAAGAAAATGACGGCAATTATGTTATTCCTCCTGGAGTTAGACGCGAGGAACTTAACAATAATAATAATGTTATTCGTCAAAACGAACAATCTTTAGTTCTTGAAGCATGTAATTTGGTTGACACAGATTCAAGAGGAGTATTTAAAAACATAAGTCTTGACATGCGTCAATATAAAAAACTTAGAATGTTTTTGCATGCTGAATCTCAAGAGAATCAGACTTTAGAAGATGATGAATTAGTTGCTTTTATAAGATTAGGTAATGATTTCACAGATAACTTTTACCAGGTTGAAATACCTCTTAAGAACAGTGAATTAATTACAGACAACGTATCACAAGAGCGTCGCATATGGCCTGAAGAGAATGAAATTAATATACCATTATCAATTTTTCAAGAGATAAAAGCACGGGGCATTGCCGATCAGACTTTAGCTAATGAAAACCCAACGTATTATAATGTGATTAACGGTGAGCTTAGTGATAATTCTGTTCCTGAATTCCCAGAAGATGAAGATGGTAATAATGTATTTGGTATCGAAAACACTCGAGTTGCTATAAAAGGAAATCCTAATTTTGGAAATGTTAGAGTACTTATGGTTGGACTTAAGCATTCTGGTAAATTAAGGACACCTGCTTGTGGTGAGGTTTGGTTTAATGAATTACGTATGTCTGACTTAGAGAATGAAGGCGGTTGGGCAGCCATTATGGCGATGGATACAAACTTTGCTGATTTTGCAACCATAAGTGCATCAGGAAAACGGAGTACTATTGGTTTTGGTGGTTTAGAACAAAACCCTAATGAACGAAGCAGAGAAGATGTTATTGGCTACGATGTAGTTACTAACGTGAGATTAGGACAATTACTACCAAAAAAATGGGGTATTAATTTACCATTAAACTATTCGCAAGGAGAAGAATTAATTACACCTCAGTTTGATGCTTTTTATAATGACTTAACCTTAGAATCTCGTGTAAATGCTGCGCAATCCGCTGAAGAGGCAAGGCAAATAGAGCGGCAATCCGAGAATTATACAAAGCGAAGAAGCATCAACTTTATTGGTGTTAAGAAACAGCGAACAACAGATAAGACACCACGTTTTTATGACGTGGAAAACTTTACTTTTAATTATTCAAATAATAAAATTGAACATCGTGATTTTGAAATAGAACAATCACTTCAACAAAACATAAGAGCTGGCGTTAACTATTCTCATGGGTTTCAACAAAAGAAGCTTGAACCGTTTAAGAAAAACGATTCTTTATTTACAGGTAGGTATTGGAAAATTCTCAAAGATTTTAATGTTAATTTATTACCTACAAACTTCTCAATAAATACAGATATCAATAGAGACTTTAATAGTCAGAGGTTTAGAGAAGTAGCACTCGTTGGTAATAATATTGGAATAGAAGAAGTGTTTAGGCGCAATTACACGTTTGACTTTCAGTATGCATTTAATTATAACTTAACTGATAATTTAAGTCTAAATTATACAGCAAGTAACAACAACATTGTCCGTAATTACTTTATTGATGATAGATTAAATGGTCGCCAAGACCCTGAATTAAATATTTGGGATGGTTTCTTTGATGTTGGAGACCCTAATATTCAGAATCAACAATTACTGGTTAACTACGAGCTGCCGTTGAATAAAATTCCGATTTTGAGTTTCTTCAAAACAACCTATACCTATAATAGTGATTTTAGATGGCAAAAAGGATCAGATTTGAACCTAAATTTTGAGCAAACAGACATTAATGGAAATGTCTTAGGAACTTTTAATCTTGGTAATACCATTCAAAATTCTAATACGCACACCATAAATACAACACTTAATATGGAGTCTTTATATAAAGAACTCGGTATTAAAAAGGCTAATAATAATGTAAGGCGAAATACATCACGTAGAGCAGGAAGTAACAGAGCTAACACACCAAGTACACCACAAAGTAAAAAGAGTACAGGTAAGAAAATAGGAAATGCATTTTTGGATGTATTGACCATGATTAAACGTGTTAATATTAACTATGTAGAAAATAATGGAACCTTTTTACCTGGATATTTAAATACTCCTGGTTTTATTGGCACAGCAAGACCATCTCTAGGATTTACATTTGGTAGTCAACGAGATATTAGACAGCGTGTAGCACAAAATGGATGGTTAACCTTGTTCCCAGAATTTAACCAGCAGTATACAGAGAATACAGATAGAAGGCTAGATTTTACAGCCAATCTAGAGCCAATGCGCGATTTAAAAATTGATTTAATTGGAAGTAGAAATTATCAAGAAAATTTTGCCGAGAATTTTAGAGTTGAAGATTTCTTAGACGCTCAAGGCCAATTTGGTACCGATGGTGTATTGGATTATCGTTCATTAACACCCAATACATTCGGAAACTTTAATATTTCTACATCATTAATCGGAACTGCATTTAGCAAAAGTGATGAAAACGCTTCCGCTGCCTTTGATGAATTTAGAGCTAATAGAATAATAATTGCCAATAGACTAGCAACTAATGCTGGCATTGATATCAATAACCCTGCAAATTTAGACCCTGATGGATTTCCGCTAGGTTATGGTAAAAATAGTCAACAAGTACTATTACCAGCATTTTTATCGGCCTACCATGGTAGTAATCCAGATAAGGTGAGTTTGGGAGCCTTCAGAGATGTTCCAATTCCTAATTGGCAAATTAAGTACACAGGTTTAATGAAATTACCTTGGTTTAGAAAGAATTTTAAACGTTTCTCTTTGCAACATGGGTATCGTTCGACATACAGTATTAATCAGTTTAGAACCAACTTAGATTTCGATCCTCTAAACCCAACAGAACTTGATCAAGGTGGTAACTTTAAGAGTGAAACGCTATTTAGTAGTATTAATCTTGAAGAAAGTTTTAGTCCATTAGTTCGTATAGAGGCAACTATGAAAAATTCTCTTCAATTGACTGCTGAGGTTAGAACAAGTCGTTTATTATTGTTAAGTTTTGATAATAATCTTATGACAGAAGAACAAAGTAAAGAATATACCTTGGGTCTTGGTTATAGAATTAAGAATGTTAGACTCTTTAAAAAACTAAGTTCACGAAGAGGTGGTAACGTGGGTAGTGATTTAAACGTTACCTTAGATGCAAATGTTAGAGATAACCTAACAATTATTAGATACCTTGATCTAGAAAATAATCAAATTACTGCAGGGCAAACAATTTGGAGTGCTAAATTAAATGCCGAGTATGCTTTTGATAGAAACCTAACCGGAATTTTCTTTTTCGACTATTCGTTCTCTGATTTTGCAATCTCAACGTCCTTTCCACAAACCTCAATTCGTTCTGGGTTTACATTACGATATAATTTTGGAAATTAATATTGACAAACATCATTTAAAAAATTACATTTGCTAAGCAAAAACAAATTAGAATCAATATGAATATTCCGGCGGATTTAAAGTATACCAAAGATCACGAATGGGTTAAAATAGAAGGTGATACAGCAACAATTGGCATTACAGATTTTGCTCAAGGAGAACTTGGTGACATTGTCTATGTCGAAGTAGAAACTTTGGATGAAACCCTCGATGCTGAAGAAGTGTTTGGTACAGTTGAAGCTGTAAAAACAGTTTCTGATTTATTTTTACCCTTGAGTGGAGAAATTGTTGAATTTAATGAAACCTTAGAAGACGAACCAGAATTGGTTAATTCTGATCCTTACGGAGCCGGATGGATGATTAAGCTAAAATTTTCAGATGAATCTCAGGTAGAAGATTTAATGTCAGCAGAAGATTACAAAGCTCTTATTAGTGCTTAAAAATCCTAAAACGTATCTCTTTACAGCAATAAGTTATACTATTGTATTAGTTTATTTTAGTTTAGGTAATCCGAGTGGAATCTTACCTAAAACCAATTTTGTTTTTGAGGATAAAATATTCCATTTCATAGCTTATGTAGCATTGTCTTTTTTATGGGCATTTTATGTGCTCAAATCAAAATTCAAAAGAGGTATCTTCATAACATTTATTGGCACATTAATTTTTGGAATTATTCTCGAGTTAATTCAAGAACGTGTAAACCCACTAAGAACATATGATAATTACGACCTATTAGCCAATTGTTTAGGTGTCGTTTGTGGTACGATTATTGTTATATATTACAACAATCTTAAGTTAAAATAACAATAAGCCTTGTTTTTTTAAGGATTAATTAATTAAATTAGCAACTCTTAATTTTAAACATATGGAACCTAAAAAGAATCCAAAATCCGATGTAAGCCGTAACAGCTCTATTTACTTTGCTGTTGGTTTAGTGTTGATGTTACTTGTAACTAATTTGGCTATTAACTACAAGACTTATGATCGAAGCGATATTGCTTTAGACGGTCTTAATCTAGATGATGAATTAGAAGAAGAAGTGCCAATTACAGAACAGTTAGTAACACCACCGCCACCACCGCCACCACCGCCAGCTGCGCCTGAGGTGATTGAAGTGGTAGAAGATGAAGAAGAAGTAGAAGAAACAGTTATTGAGTCTACAGAAACTGAGCAAGATGCAGAAATTGTTGAAGTAGAAGAAGTAGAAGTAGAAGAAGTAGAGGAAGATATTGAGGTTCCCTTTGCCGTTATTGAAAACGTGCCTATTTTTCCTGGATGTGAAAGGAAGAAAGGTAATGCAGCAAAGAAAAAATGTATGTCAGAAAAAGTGGCGAAGTTTGTAAACAAAAAATTTAATACAGATTTGGCTAGTGATTTAGGTTTATCAGGAAGACAACGTATTAGTGTGTTTTTTAAAATAGATAAAACAGGAAGAATAGTAAATGTTGGTGCAAGAGCTCCACACCCTGGACTGGAGAAAGAAGCTAAGCGTGTAATTGGCTTATTACCAAAAATGCAACCAGGTAAGCAAAGAGGTAAAGCAGTAACTGTACCTTATTCGTTACCAATTTTATTCCAAGTACAAGATTAAGAAATAGACTATACTGTAATAGTAAAATCCCGTTCAAAATTAATTGGACGGGATTTTTTGTTTTGGTATGCTTCTTGTGACTTTTACATAATATTAACATTTTAATTTTTAAATATTATGAAAAAACAAAGTCAGAACATTAATAGTGCTGGTCAGAGCCCTGTTAATGTAAAAACATCTCAAAAACATGAGGTTAATTTACAAAAAAACTCCACGCTGTATTTTCAAATTGGGTTAATCCTATGTTTACTAGGAACACATGCCTTATTTGAAATGCAGTTTGAGAGTAATGCCATTGCAATGGTTCAGCCAGAAATTGACGATGACACAATCGAAATAACTATTGACAAAGTTGTTGAGCAAAAAACTGAGGTGAAACTAGAACCTGTTCAAAAAAAGATTATAAAGTTGAATGATGTCTATGTTACCAAGGAAGATGATTTTAAAGATTTAAAGGAAGAACTTCTTACACCTGATGAAACTGAGCCAATTTCAGAGCCACTAGAACCAGGAGATTCAGATCTTGATATAGACAATCCTGTCGATGATGATATAATTGTTCCTTTTGTTGCAATTGAGTATGTGCCTGTATACCCAGGCTGTGAGAAGTTTAAAACAAATTCTAAAAAAAAGAAATGTATGTCTGACAAAATTGCCAAGTTAGTACAGAAAAAGTTCAACACTGAACTTGCTTCTGAATGCGGGTTGTCAGGGGTACAAAAAATTTATGCTCAATTTAAAATTGATAAAAACGGACAGGTTATAGATATTCAATCAAGAGCACCGCATCCAAAATTAGAAGAAGAAGCCTCAAGAGTCTTAAATATAATACCAAAAATGCAACCAGGTATTCAAAAAGATAAACCCGTGACAGTTTCGTATAGTTTACCAATTAAGTTTAAAGTAGAGAATTAAATTCTTCAATCATAAATCGAGCAGTAAACCGTTATTGAGAAATAACGGTTTTTGTTTTTATCTACCATTAAAAAAATAGTATCTTTCGATTACTAAATTAAGATGAATCACCTATGCGGTATATTCTTGTTTTACTACTAAGTCTTTCCTCCTTTAAAAGCATTTCTCAAAACGAAATCAATTATCAAAAACCGCCAATATTTCCTGGGTGTGAATCAAAATCGATAGAAGAATTAAAGGAGTGTTTGAGGTTTCAATTGCACAACTTCATTTTTGAAAATTTTAAAATTCCTGAAAACGTTTCAGAAGAGAATTACAAAGGCGATATAAAATTACTTTTTGAAGTTGATGAAGAAGGACGATTTCAGATTATTTTTATGGATGCTGCATACGAAGAATTAAAATCTGAAACCCAACGTGTTTTTAATGCGCTTCCAGTGATTACACCAGCTGAGTACGATGGTAAGCCAACGTATGTGCAATATTCCACCAAAATTAATATTCCTTTATCAGTACCTTCAGAATTAGAGCTAGATGACCAAGTGACTGATTTAAATAAATCTAAAACTAAGGATGATAATCTAAATGCAGTGTTGTCTAACGAAATAGATAGCATTAATAACTCCCTAAAACCTTATGAAAGGCTTGAATATAGCAGTCAGCTAAATATTCCGTTTACACATAATTATTATGCGCGTTTTGATGCTAATATGAATGCTATAGGTACAAATGCACATACTGCTGCCAAACCCTTTTTATATGATGAGGTTGCACCGTATTACGACTTTAAAGCAGAAAAAGAGAACTTATCCAAGAATTCAACTACATGGTTAGGCCGTAAACTATGGGATGAGCATTTAGTACAAGTGCAAGGCAAAGATTATTGGTTCACCATTGATCCAGTTTTAGATGTACAAGTTGGTAGTGATTCTGAAGCTGATTTTAGTACCTACAATAATACTCGAGGTGTTTTTATACAAGCAGGTATAGGTAAGCGCTTTAATTTTACAACATCTTTTTACGAGAGTCAAGGGCGATTTGCTGAGTATTTTAATGAGTATGCTGAAAGTCTTAAAGCCTTTGGTCCAGACCCAGCAATTATTCCTGGACGTGGAATAGCCAAGCGATTCAAAGATGATTCTTACGATTATCCTGTAGCAGAGGCCTACTTATCGTATACGCCAGCTAAGTTTTTAAATATACAGTTTGGCCATGGAAAAAACTTTACAGGGGATGGTTACCGTTCATTATTTCAAAGTGATGTGGCGAGTCCGTCAACATTTTTAAAAACGAACTTAAAGTTCTGGAAAATTAAATATACCAGTACTTGGATGTGGAACAAAGATGTTCGTGATGCTGTAATACGACCAGATGGTTCTTTTTTAACTAAATATGTAGCTAACCATTATTTAAGTTGGAATGTCTCTAAACGCCTTAATCTTGGTTTTTTTGAATCTGTAATTTCTTCGAACATTGATAACAGAGGTTTTGAAGCTAGCTTCTTAAATCCGATTATTTTTCTGAGAGCAGCGGAGTTTAATACTGGTCAAGATGCAGGTAATGCTGTTATTGGTTTATCTGGAAAGTACAAATGGAATAATAAAGTGAATCTCTATGGTCAATTTATTATTGACGAATTTTCTATATCAGATATTAGAGATGGAAATAAAAGTTGGAGAAACAAGTTTGGTTTTCAGATTGGCGCAAAATATTTCAACGCATTTAATGTAGATGGACTATTACTACAAGCCGAGTATAACCAAGTGCGTCCGTATACCTATTCTCATAATACTATAGTGCTTAACTATGCGCATAAAAATCAGTCAATGGCGCATTTATGGGGTAATAATTTTAGAGAGCTGGTTTTAATAGGACGCTATAACTACAAACGTTGGTTTGCGGATGCAAAGCTCATTTTTGGAGAGCGCGGTTTTGATTTTAGAGATGGAACGGATAACTTCTATTATGGTGGTGATATATTTGGAAATGAAAACGACAGGCCATCAGATACAGGTATTGAAATTGGTCAAGGAAATAACACCACCGTTTTTCACGGAGAGTTAATGGCTGGTTATATTATAAACCCGGTGAGTAATTTAAGAGTCTTCACAAATATCAATTACAGAAATTTCGATCCAACTGTCGAAACCAACATTACTACGCGCACAAATACCACTTGGATAAGCTTTGGTGTGCGTACCGACTTATTTAACTGGTATAATGATTTTTAGACTTTGATATATTGATGTTGATGTTGATGTAGTTGTATTTTTTAGTAACTTTAATTACATCTTATCAAGAAATGCTTTTAATCGGTCTAAAATTATTTCTTCTAAGTATTAGTTTAATTTTTAAAACTTTTAATTATGAAGAAAACCTACATTTTATGCCTCTTCTCAATGTTATGTTCAATGAGCTTTTATGCTCAAAAGGATATTGAACCCATTGTATCAAAATTTATTAATGAGCTTTCTACAACATCTAAATTTGATAAAGCAGATTTAGCAGAATGGAAAATTATTGACGTAAGCCCTTCCATAAATCCTGATGTGCAACATGTGAATGTGCAACAGTTTTATAATAACACGCCTATTGCTCTGGGTCGCCTAAAGCTTACACTTAGAAATGGAGAAATAACCCGAAGTCATATTGGGTTTATCTCTGGAATAAAAGATAAGATAAGTGTTACAAGTCCAACTATTACTCCTGAAATAGCATTAAATAAAAGTTTTAGCCACCATAAAATGGAGAGGTCAAATTTTACTAAAAACAATAAATCACCGTATAAAATAACTTTTGAAAATCGTAATTTTTCTAGTAGACCTATTATAGCAGATTTAGAGTATGTAAAAGTCGGTGAGACCTTACGGTTGGTATGGTCTATAGATATCTTGGATGCAAAAACACATGTACTTTGGAAGGATAGAATAGATGCGAGTACAGGGGAATTAGTTGATAGTAAAAACCAAAGTCTTTATTGTAAATGGGATGAGCCAGAAACAAATACTGAAACTAAAGCCTTTGTTGGGCCTATTTTGCATGAAGAAACGGATTCATATAATTCAACCATTTTTGATATAAATAATAGCAATACTATGTACACTGTATATGCTATACCAGAGGAAAGCCCATTGTATGCTAATTTTACGCAAACAATAGTCGGGAACGAGCAGAGTCCATTGGCTTCTCCATGCGGTTGGCATGATATCGCCGGAGTAACCTATAATACTACTAGAGGTAATAATACCTGGATTGGAGCAGAAGATGGTCCAGATATTGGATATTCTCCACCACCTTCTGACCCACATAATCTATTTTTTAATTATTTTGTAAATGCTTCATCAACTGCTTTAGATAATCAAAACGCAGCAATAGTTAATGCATTTTATTGGTTAAATATGTCTCACGACATATCTTATCACCATGGTTTTAATGAGCTAAGTGGAAATTTTCAACAAGACAATTTTAATAGAGGTGGTACAGGAAATGATGATGTTGAAGTGTTTGCCCAAAGTCAATTGGTAAGCTCTGAAGTTGTATTTGCTCAATTCACGCCAGCACCCGAAGGTATCAGTCCATATATTCATCTTTATGAGCCAAATGTACTTCCGCCAAATGGAGATGTTGGATTTTCTGGTTTAATAGTTGCACATGAGTATGCACATGGTATATCAACAAGACTTGTTGGAACTACAAATGAAACAGATTTTACACTGCATAGTAAGGAACAAATGGGAGAAGGTTGGAGCGATTGGTTTGGTTTGATTTTGACAATAGATCCTAATGATAATGGAAGCGATTTAAGACCGGTAGGAAATTATGTTAGGAACTATCCAATCAACGGGCCTGGTATTCGCTTACAACCATACTCAACAGACATGTTAAATGGGAATACATTTACATATGCTGATATACAGGGAAGTTGGGAAGCAAATGAAGTTGGTTTTGGTTGGGCCACCATTTTGTGGGACTTAACGTGGGCGTTAATTGACGCAAAAGGTTTTGATACAGATTGGTATAATGGTACAGGTGGAAATAATATAGCAATGAAAATGATTATAGAATCCTTGAATGAAACCCCATTTGATGACATGAATTTTGTAACTGGTCGCGATGCTATCTTAGCTGCTGATAGAAATATTTCAGATGATGGTTTGGGAGATTATCAATGTTTAATCTGGTCTGTATTTGCCAATCGTGGTGTTGGTGTAGGTGCCAATGCTCTAGATAATGATACCTTAGGAGATCAAATAGTCTCTTTTGATGTTCCAATAAACCTTCCATGTACCCCAGAGAATTGTTCTACAACAGTAGCGCCAGATTACCAAGAGGGTTTTGAAAGCTCGATGGGTGATTGGACCAACTCTACAAACGACGATTTAGATTGGATACGTAATTCTGGAGGTACTCCAAATACTGGCCCTAGCGGAGGTAGTAACGGTTCTACATATTATATGTATACACCAGCTACAGATGCTGTAGGAATACCGCCAATATTACAAGTGGCTATTTTAAACTCACCGTGTATTGACTTAACAAATGTAAATGCCGTAACACTTAACTTTGATTATTATATGCAAGGCGTACGGAATGGAAACAGATTAAGTTTAGAGATTAGTAATAATGATGGTTTAAGTTGGTCTGAGATATGGTTTAAGAAACGACCTGATGGTCAGGGTTGGTTTACAGCTAATGTCAATTTATCTCAATATTCTGGTGAAGAAATACGTTTAAGGTTTAAACGTACTAATGCTCAGAATGAAATGAGTGATGTAGCCGTAGATAATATCAATATTACGCAAAGTAATTATTGTGTTGTAATGAATCCATTTCCAAGTATAAATGACCCAAATCATTTGCCTGGGTATTACATAACAAACGTTGTTATGGGGAGTATAAATAATCAATCAACGTCTAATCCGACCCATTATCAAGATTTTACAAACATTAGCACTGTTCTAAGTAGGGAGATTCCTAATTTTTTACAGATTGATTGGAATGTTAATATTTCTCCAGCTTGGAGGACAGTTGTTGCTATTGATTGGAATCAAGATGGGGTATTTGGTATTCTTAACTTACCTCAAGAAGGACCTGAGGTTATATATAACAATAACATAATCCAAATACCTGAATCTGCAATTCCTGGCCCTACTAGAATGAGAATTTATTTGGATACGGGACCTCTAGTAATTAATGATGAACCAATAAGTCCTTGTGGGGCATTCTTTAGTGAACCTGGAAGTATTGACTTCTGGGAAGTTGAAGACTATACTGTGATTGTTCCTGCTGCACGTCTTAATACCAATACAAAACCAGATGCTGATGTTTCAGATTCTAATGATCTTATCGATAATGAAAATATAGATTTAAGTTTGTATCCTAACCCTGTAACTAATGGTGTACTTAATGTTAAAGGTGTTATTGGTGAGGAAAGCACCTATTCTGTTTATAACCTTTTAGGGCAACGCGTAAGTTCTGGTCAGTTGAGTCACACACTTAATGTATCTGCATTGAGTAAAGGTGTTTATATTATTCAAATAATTAACAACTCTAAAACCATAAGGCAACGCTTCATTGTCAAATAACTCTAAATAAAAAGGCAACCAATTTTGGTTGCCTTTTTTATGTCTGTTCCTTCAAACTCCTATAAATCGTTAATCGTATACGTTTAGGATTAATAAATTTACTACTAAAATCCAAAAGTCTCTCGAAATCACGCATTCTTGCATAAAACCAATTTATATAAGCGAATAACTGAGTATTAGGTTGTTCGTCATTAATTTTCAAGTTATCTTTGCAGTCGCAAAATTCAATGCAATTGAGTACAATAAAAACAACGATTTCTGCTGCTTCAATCTGGATAGATTTCAAAGAAATCACTAAAATGGGATTGTCCATAAGTGTGGTGTTTTCGTCTATTGCTGGTTATTTTTTAGGAGCAGATATTGTTAATATAAAAACACTTGCTCTCTTAGCTATTGGTGGTTATTTTATGGTTGGTGCATCTAATGCGTTTAATCAAGTTATTGAAAAAGACCTAGACGCATTGATGGATCGTACTAAAAACAGACCTATTCCTGCAGGTCGCATGTCTGTAACTACGGCGTTTATTATTGCGGTTCTGTTTACACTAGCCGGGATTATTACATTATACACAATTAATCCAAAGACAGCCATGTATGGTGCAATTTCAATATTCATCTATACATGCATGTATACGCCACTAAAAACAAAAACACCAATTGCTGTTTTTGTTGGCGCAATACCGGGAGCGATTCCGTTTATGCTAGGTTGGGTTGCTGCCCGTGGCGATTTTGGTATCGAACCCGGAACCTTATTTGCAATACAGTTTTTTTGGCAGTTCCCACATTTTTGGGCCATAGGTTGGTTTTTGCACGACGATTATAAAAAAGGAGGCTTTTTTATGTTGCCAACAGGTAAGCCAGATAAAGCCACAGCAGTTCAGATTATAATGTATACCATTTGGACATTGATTGCCTCAATAATTCCTGTATTTGGTTTTACAGGAGATTTAAAATTATCTATTGTTGGTGCAATAATCGTATTCTTATTAGGTCTAGTTATGGTGTATTATGCACTACAACTTTTTAAACTAAGAACGCCAAAAGCAGCAAAACAACTCATGCTCTCAAGCGTAACTTATATAACATTACTACAAATTGTATACGTAGCAGATAAATTTTTAAGCTAATATGGATTTAACAGAAGGAACACAGGAAGAAAAGGAAATACGCTCAAAAAAGATGATGCTTTGGTTTGGGATTGGATCTCTAATCATGTCTTTTGCTGGTTGGATAAGTGCATTTATTGTAAGTAAAAAACAGCGACTTAATGAAGATTGGTTAAGTAATTACGAGTTACCTCAAGCGTTCTTAATCAGTATTGCAGTTATTATTGTAAGTAGCATTACCTACATTTTAGCCAAAAATGCACTGAAAAGAGGAGACCGAACCACAACTGCAACGTGGTTAGTGATAACCTTTGTGTTAGGAGTTGTATTTATATTTAATCAATTTGAAGGGTTTAATCAAATGATTAAAGGCGGTTATTATTTTACAGGACCATCGAGCAATATTACAGTAACCTATATTTATTTAATAGCAGCAGTGCATTTGGCACACGTTGCTGTGGGCTTATTTTGCATAGGTGTTGTTATTTATAATCATTTCAAACAAAAGTATACAGCAGACAATATGTTAGGATTAGAATTGGCTGGTAATTTTTGGCATTTTGTTGATATTCTTTGGGTTTGTCTGTTTTTATTCCTGTATTTTTTTAAGTAAATAAAAACAGATATTTGAAGGATTAAAATTGATATTAAATTGAAGCAGAAATTTTCATTCAAAATTTGAAGAATGGTATTTCTCAAAATCAATAAAATAGTTACTTTTGTGACATCTTAAAAATTAAATTCGTTATATGGATACTACAGTAGCAACTACTGGTACAGAAGGCAAAACTTGGGGTGGCGGAAATAAGCCACTAAAAGCAAGTTATGGAAAAATGATGATGTGGTTTTTCATCGTTTCTGATGCCTTAACCTTCTCTGGTTTTTTAGCAGCCTACGGTTTTTCAAGATTTAAGTTTATAGAAGAATGGCCAATTGCCGATGAGGTGTTTACCCACGTTCCGTTTTTGCATGGTCAAGAATTACCAATGATCTATGTAGCTTTCATGACGTTTATTCTTATCATGTCTTCGGTAACTATGGTATTAGCTGTAGATGCTGGTCATCATATGAATAAAGCCAAAGTAACCTTATACATGTTCCTAACTATTATTGGAGGTGCAATATTCGTTGGTTCTCAAGCTTGGGAATGGGCAACATTTATCCAAGGAGACTATGGAGCTGTCCAGACTAAAGGAGGTAATATTCTTCAGTTTGGAGAATATGTTTCGGTTGATGGTAAAGAAAAGTTTAAGCGTATTTCAATTGACGAATTTGCAATTACTCAAGCTACAGACAGAGCACAACATGAGCGCAAGAGCGGTCTATGGTTTGTGCAAGAAGAATCTCTTCCACCATATTCAGTTAATGAGATTTACCAAGGCTTAGAAGCTAATTCAAATATTTTAGTACGTACTCAAATTATCGAGGACGGAGAAAAGACTGTATTATCAAGAGAAGAATCTTTAAGACAAATAAAAGAAAACGGAAAACTCGTTGTTAAAGGTGCAAACCTTAAAGTCAATGAATATGGTACATCTTTATTCGCTGATTTCTTCTTTTTCATAACAGGATTCCACGGTTTCCACGTATTTTCGGGAGTTGTTATCAACATCATTATATTCTTCAACGTTATATTAGGAACTTACGAGAGACGAGGACATTATGAAATGGTCGAAAAGGTTGGTTTATACTGGCACTTTGTAGATTTAGTTTGGGTATTTGTATTTACATTCTTCTACCTAGTTTAATTATTAGAACAATAGCATCACATGGCACACGCACATAAATTAGAAATCTTTAGAGGACTTTGGAAATTTAAGTCTAACACCCAAAAAATTTGGGGTGTATTAGCATTCTTAACACTTGTAACTGCAGTCGAAGTTGTTTTGGGTATATATAAGCCTGAAGGTTTATTAACACCTTGGATGACACCTTTTGAAGGTGGCTTCTTTGCAACTATAGGAAATATAATTTTTTCGCCTTTTATTTATATGAAGCCTTTAAACTTAATCTTCATAATATTAACGATTGTTAAGGCCTATTACATTACCTGGGATTTTATGCACATGCGTGATGAAACTAGCGCACTGAGACGTATGGTGGTTTGGACAGCAGTATTCTTAATCTGTTATCTTATTTTCATTCTATTACAAGAAGGTGGTTATGTACATGATGTTTACTTTACCAACGACCCATTAATTAAGAGAGATTTTTAAACTCAAATGCGAGTTAATATCATATTAAAAGGTGGTTTTTCTAAACCACCTTTTTTATTTTTGCAATATGAAATTAACCGAAGAAAATCGTTGATTTTAACGACAATGATCTTTGGTAAATTACATCTGATATAAATAGTAAATAATTACAAGCAGATGAAAAGACATAACTCGAAACGGAATATTATACTAAGCATTCTTTTCTTTTTGCCAGTTGCTTTTTTATTGATGCTTTATCCCGCAAAGCATAATTATATTCCATTAGATGTTGTAAATGAAAATGTTTCCGAAATTGAAGTTTTCTCATCTAATTCTGAAGATAAAATAGAACTAGCAGATCATATTACCGTTCTTGGATTTTTGGGAACAAATCCTTTAGAAAATTCTATTGCAGTATCAAATCTTAAAGAGCTAGTCTATGATAAGTTTAAAGGGTTTAAAAAATTTCAGGTTGTATTAATTTCAGTTGATGGCTCTAAAGCCGAAGTTGAAAAGCTACAGAAAGAAATTGCTACCTATGAAGATTTACGGTTTTGGCATTATGTCTATGGTTCAAAAGAACAGATTAAGGAACTTCACAGAAGTCTAAAAATTGAAAAACCGTTAAAAGACAATTATTCTACCGAAGATATTTTTATAATTGATAAAGATTTGAAGCAACGCGGAAGAATAGATGATAGAGATGATAAAGAAGTTGAAGAAAATAAACCTGTAAAATCTTTAAGTGCATACGATAGTATTGATGTGTCGGTTATTAAAAATAAAATGAGTGAAGATATGCGCATCTTGTTTACTGAATATCGACAAAAACGAAAAGGAAAATTTGATTCTACTACTCGAAGAGCAGAAGATATAAAGAACTAGTTATGGCTAATAAAACCAATTACTCCTACATAGGTATTGCATTTATAATCTTGGTATTCGGAATTATTTTTATACCTCGAATTATCGACCGATTATCTAATTCTGATGTTACTAGAGATGAAAGCAGAAGCAAATCTGTAACAACAAAAACGACGACGTCTTCAAAAAAGAATACATCAGATTTAGTATATATACCAGACGGAACAGGCGGAAATCGTAAAGTACCTGCATTTAGTTTTACTGATCAAAACGGAACTACAATCACGAATGAAGATTATTTAGGTAAAGTCTACTTAGTAGAGTTTTTTTTTACGACATGTCCTACAATTTGTCCTAGGATGAATAGTAACTTAGTACAAATTCAAAATCATTTTAAAGATTATCAGAACAATTTTGGGGTAGCGTCATTTACGATAATGCCTGAAATAGATACCCCTGAAGTATTAAAAGCCTATGCAGAAAAATATGGCATAACAAATCCGAATTGGCATTTAATGACAGGTGATGAAGATACCATTTACAAATTAGCAAACGAAGGGTTTTATCTATACACCGCAAAAAACGAATTGGTAGATGGAGGTTTTGAACACTCAGGGAATTTTGCACTTATTGATAAAGAAGGATACATACGTTCACGGTTAAAGTCGCCAGATAATCCATTAATTTACTATAATGGAATTGTTTCTGAAGCTGAAGGTGTTGATGACGAAGGCATACCTCAAGAAATTAGTATCTTAAAAGAAGATATAGCCAAATTATTAAAGGAGTAATATGAGTAATGTAAACATTGACAAAGAAAAAAAGTATAACAAATGGATTATAGCTTTATCTATTATAATTCCATTGGCAGTAGCCGCGTTATTTGGTGTTAACTTACGACGATTAGGTTTTGATGTAGAACCACTATCTTTTTTACCACCAATATATGCTTCAGTTAATGCTTTAACTGCAATTGTTTTGATTATTGCTGTCGTAGCCATTAAAAATGGTAGAAGAAAGTTGCACGAAAACTTGATGAAGTTAGCAATAGCGCTTTCGGTTTCTTTCTTGGTTATGTATGTCGCTTACCATATGACTAGTGATAGCACCAAATTTGGTGGTGAAGGACTTATTAAATATGTGTATTTCTTTATCCTAATTACGCACATACTTCTATCAATAATTATAATTCCATTTGTATTAATAACATATGTTAGAGCAATTACCAATAACTTTGAGCGCCACAAGAAAATAGCTAAAATTACATTTCCATTATGGCTATATGTAGCTGTAACAGGCGTAGTCGTTTACATCATGATTTCACCTTATTATACTTAAATGCTAAATTTTAAACGCATCATATTGATATTAATATTTAGTCTCATTCTAGTATCAGACAGTTTGGCGCAATGTGCTATGTGTAGAGCTGTTTTAGAAAGTGGAGAAGATCAATCAGCTGCTGAAGGTATAAATGATGGCATTATGTTTTTAATGGCTGTACCTTATATTTTGGTTGGTGGCATAGGGTATATGATCTATTGGAAATTCTTCAGAAAAAAAGCGTCATAAATTTCTCCAGTTTTACTGTAACAATGTTGCAGTTTAGACGTCTTATAAATATTAATCAAAAAGTTAATTCTTAACAAATACTTAGCACTAACCAGCTCAGCTTTTGTGTAATATTGTACGATTTAACTAACCATTGCTATGATTCAAATCAAAGACTTGCACAAATCCTATCATATGGGTAGCAATTCGCTTCATGTTTTGAAGGGAATAAATTTCGATGTAAAAGAAGGTGAGTTAGTTTCTATAATGGGATCATCTGGTTCTGGGAAATCTACACTGCTTAATATATTGGGTATGTTAGATGAAGCTGATCAAGGTAGTTATGTTCTCGATGGTGTTCCAATTAAAAACTTAAATGAGAAAGTAGCTGCTAAATACCGTAATGAATTTCTTGGATTTATTTTTCAATCATTCAATCTTATAAACTATAAATCTGCAGTTGATAATGTGGCGTTGCCCATGTATTATAAAGGGATGTCAAGAAAAGAACGTATAGAAAAAGCACATCATTATCTAGAAAAAGTTGGCCTAGCAGATTGGTCTCACCATTTGCCAAGTGAACTGTCTGGTGGGCAAAAGCAACGCGTTGCAATTGCACGAGCATTAGCAAGCGAACCAAAAGTATTATTGGCAGATGAGCCTACAGGAGCATTAGACACAACGACTTCTTATGAAGTAATGGATTTAATACAAGGTATTAATGATGAAGGCAAGACCATTTTAGTTGTAACGCATGAGGACGATATTGCCCACATGACAAAGCGTATAGTTAATCTTAAAGATGGGATTATTATAAACGATAGTCCGGTAGAACAAGTAAGAGCACAACAATATGTTTAATGTAGAGCGCTGGCAAGAAATATTCGAAACACTACGGAAAAATAAACTCCGTACCTTTTTGACTGGTCTATCAGTAGCTTCGGGTATTTTTATTCTAGTAATTCTTCTTGGTTTTAGCTCAGGTATTGAAAATGGAGTAACTACAGAGTTTCAGCAAGATGCTACAAACGAAATATTTGTCAGAACACGAAGAACAACAAAAGGTTATAAAGGATTAAATCCAGGAAGACGCATTCAGCTTAAAGACGAAGATTTTGCACTCATTACAGATAATTACGACGACTATTTAGAATATAGAACAGCAAATTATAGCATTTGGGGCGGACAAATAACATACAAGAACGAAACTGGGAATTATAGAGTTCAAGGCGTATTACCAGACAATCAGTTTATAGAAAATGCTGATATTGGAAACGGAAGGTTTATAAACCAATCTGATATTAATGAGGCTAAGAAGGTTGCTGTTATTGGGAATAAGGTAAAGCAAGATATATTTAAAGATGAAGACCCAATAGATAAATACATTTCTATTTTTGGTATTTCGTATAAAGTAGTTGGTGTTTATTTCGACCCAGGTGGTGAGCGAGAAGAAAGTCAAGTATTTTTGCCACTTACATCTGCGCGTATGGCTTTTAATGGTGGTGATGATATACGAAATATGTCTTTTACAGTAAAGATGTCTAAAAACTTTGATGAAGCGGTAGCGCTTTCAAAAAATGTGACAGAAGCTATCGAAAGAGATTTAAAAGAAAAGCACATTATCTCACCTGATGACACGGCAGCAGTTAGAGTTAATAATACTCTTGAAGAAGCAGAGAAAATTTACTCATTAATCGACACCATCAAAGCCGTATTTTGGTTTATTGGTATAGGCACAATTATAGCAGGGGTAGTAGGTGTTGGAAATATTATGATAATTATTGTTAAAGAACGCACTAAAGAAATTGGTATACGCAAAGCTTTAGGAGCTGTTCCAGCTTCAATAATCGGAATGATTTTACAAGAGGCGATTTTTGTAACAATGTTTTCTGGGTTATTTGGTCTAACTGCTGGATTAGCATTACTAGAATTAGTCGGACCTCAAGTTGACAGCCCATTTATTAAATTTCCACAAGTCGATTTTGGCACAGCCATTACAACTGTATTTATTTTGGTAGCTGCTGGTGCTTTTGCTGGCTTTTTACCTGCCTATAGAGCAGCAAAAATTAAACCTATAGTAGCATTAAGAGACGAGTAGTATGTTCAACAAAGACCGCTGGGACGAAATATTAGAAGCGCTTAATGCCAATAAAGTAAGAACGCTACTTACTGCATTTGGAGTATTTTGGGGAATTACAATTTTAGTATTACTCTTAGCACTTACTAATGGTTTAAGAAATGGTGTTACTGCTGATTTTGGAAATTTTGCTACCAACTCGATGTTTATGTGGTCTCGAGGGACATCAAAACCATATAAAGGATTACCAAAAGCAAGATTTTTTAGATACAAAACAGATGATGTTGCTGCACTAAGAGAAGCATTTCCTGAGTTAAAATATATATCTCCAAGAAACCAACTTGGAGGATTTCAAGGTGCAAATAATGTTATAAGAGGTACAAAAACTGGTGCTTTCGAAATCTATGGTGATTATCCTGAGTTTATTAAGCAAAAACCAATGGATATCATTGAGGGTAGATTTTTAAGTTATTCAGATATAAATGCAAAACGTAAAATTTGTGTCATTGGGCCTGATGTGGTAGCTGGTTTATATGATAAAGATGAAGACGTTATTGGATCTTACATAAAGATCAATGGTGTTAATTTCCTAGTAGTTGGTACGTTTAAGATGGCTAACTCTCAAGGGGATTCTGAAGAAGAGGCAAATACTATTTTTATCCCTTTTACAACATTTAGTCAAGCATTTAATTTTGGAGACCGCGTAAGTTGGTTTGCGCTTACCGCTACTGATAATGTGCCAATTACAAGTATCAAAGAACGCATATTTACATTAATGAAATCTAGACATACTGTTCATCCTGAAGATGATAGGGCTATCGGTCATTTTGATTTATCAGAGCAGTTTGGACGCATAAATGGATTATTCAGTATCCTCGCAATCGTAGGCTATTTTGTTGGGATTTTAGTTTTAACTTCTGGAGTTATAGGCATCAATAACATTATGCTTATAGTTGTTAAAGAGCGAACAAAAGAAATAGGAGTAAGGCGAGCCTTAGGAGCTACTCCTTGGTCTATTAAAGGGCAAATTTTACAAGAGAGCTTAATCCTAACTATTCTATCTGGAATGGTAGGTGTTGCATTTGCAGCTGCAGTGATTTGGGGAATGAACTCTATTTTAGATAGTGTTGGTCCAGTAGAAAATTTTGCTAATCCAAGTGTAAATATGACAGTTGTAGTTATAGCGCTTACAATTTTAGTCCTCGCAGGACTTTTAGCTGGATTAATTCCTGCCAATCGCGCTACAAAAATGAAACCTGTAGACGCATTAAGAATCGAATAAATTTATAAAGTTATATCATATCTCAATCATGAAAAGAACCACCACCGTAATCGTATTAATTGCTATAGTCCTAGTATTTGGCGTAGCATTATTTTACCTATGGCGCAAAAATCAAGAAGACCCAGTAACATACACAACACAAATGGCTTCTAAAGAAACAATAGTAGTTAACACTGTTGCTACAGGAAGTATTGTTCCTGAAGAAGAGATTTTAATAAAACCAAATATTTCTGGAGTTATAGAAGAGGTTTATGTAGAAGCAGGACAGTTTGTTAAAGAAGGTGATTTAATTGCAAAAATTAGAGTAATACCAAATGTCTCTTCGTTAACTAGTGCAAAAAATAATATTGCTTCTAATCAAACAGCATTGCAAACAGCTGAGATTAATTTTAAAACCCAAAAAGCAATTTACGACAGACAAAAGCAATTGTTTGATAAAGGTGTCATTTCAGCTAACGATTTCGACCAGGTTAATAATACATACCTTCAAGCAAAACAAAGAGTTGAGCAATCACGAATTGACGTCAGACAGTCAAGACAGAATTACGATATCATTAAAACTGGTACGACGTCAGGTCTGGGAAGCATAGCTCAAACACAGGTTAGAGCAACTGTATCAGGTATGGTGTTAGACGTCCCTGTAAAAGAAGGTAACCAAGTTATTGAAGCTAATAATTTTAATGAAGGTACATCCATAGCTTCATTAGCCGATGTCACTAAAATGATTTTTGAAGGAAAAGTGGATGAGAGTGAAGTTGGAAAAATTAAAGAAGGTTTACCTCTTGAAATTACTGTTGGTGCAATTGAAAATCACAAATTTGACGCTGTGTTAGATTATATTGCACCTAAAGGTATTGCTGAAAATGGAGCAATTCAGTTTGAAATTGAAGGTTCGTTAGAGAGTATAGATTCTACATTCATCAGAGCAGGTTTAAGCGCAAATGCTTCTATTATTTTAGACAAGGCAGAAGACGTGTTGGCTATAAAGGAAGCTTTAGTACAATACGACCCTGAAACCAAAAAACCATTTGTAGAAATTGAGGTTGGAGACCAGAAGTTCGAGAAAAAAGATGTTGAATTAGGAATTAGTAATGGCATTTTTGTAGAAGTTAAAAGTGGTATTTCGGATACAGATAAAATAAAAGTGTGGAATCAATTGCAAGGACCACCAGCATATGCTGGACGAAATTAATTTCATTTTCTGTAACACTTTAACATTTATATAGACATATAGCACATATCATGAAAAAATCAATCATAATTATAGTAGCATTTATTTTTGGATTAAATGTAAATGCTCAAAAAAAGTGGACACTGAGAGAGTGCGTTGAACACGCCTTGGAAAATAACATTTCAATTAAGCAGAGCGAACTAGATGTCGATACTGCAGACCTTGAAAGTTTAACAGCATTGGGCAATTTCTTACCATCTTTTAATGCCTCATCAGGTGTTAATGAGAATACAGGTCTTAGTTTTAACCCGTTAACAAATAATGCACAGACTACAACGTTTTTGTCTGCTTCTGGTAATATTAATGTTGGCTATACGGTTTTTGATGGCCTTAGAAACTATAGAACTGCACAAAGAGCAAAAATCTCGAAGTTAGCAAGTCAGTATCGTCTATCTAAAATGAAAGATGATATCTCTTTACTTGTAGCCAATAGTTATTTGCAAGTACTTTTAAACAAAGCGAACTTGGAAGTATTAATATCTCAAAATCAAGTTACCAAACAACAAATCAAACAAACTGAAGAGTTAGTTGATGTTGGTACACTTCCTCAAGGTGATTTGTTAGAAATAAAAGCAACAGATGCAAGTGAACAACAATCTATTGTTAATGCAGAAAACCAAATTAAAATATCTCTAATAAGCTTAGCGCAAGTATTATTGATAAAGGATTATGAAAATTTTGATATAGAGGATGAAGGCTATGGAATTGTAGATTCTATATCTGATGCATCGGCTTCAGAGATTATAGCAAAAGCAAAAGAAAATCGTTCGGAGATTAGAATTGCAGAGCAGAATGTAGAATTAGCAAAGAAAGACTTACAAATTTCTCGAGGAGCATATTTACCAACACTATCGGCATTTTTTGGCTATAATACTCGATATGCAGATGCACCAAGTTTTACGCAAGTCGTAGATCCAAATAACCCAACTGTTACGCAACAAATAGGTGTAGTGCAAGGAACAGGGCAATCCGTTGTAGCCGAATTCCCTAATACATCTACGATTGAGGTTCCTGCAGATTCATTTATCGATCAGTTATATACCAATGATGGTGTAAATTATGGTTTTAGTCTTAACATCCCAATATTTAATGGGTTTAACACTAGGGCCAATGTAAAACGAAATAAGATAAATCTTGAGCGTAGCAAATATCAGCTAGAGCAAGCGGAGTTAGATTTAGAATCTACAGTTTATCAAGCGTATGTAGATGCTAAAGGTACCTTAAAAGCTTATGAAGCAGCTGAAAAAGCATTAGAATCTCAAGAACTTGCGTACCAATATGCAAAGGCTAGATATGATGAAGGTTTAACGAATGCCTTCGATTTTAGCCAAGCTAAATTGAGATACGATAATTCAAAAATCAACTTAAATACGGCCAAATACGATTACATTTTTAGACTTAAAGTCTTAGAATTGTATTTTGGTATACCAGCCACAGAATTAAAATTTTAAAAATGAGTAGAACATTAAAAATAGTACTGATAGCTTTTGCAGCAATACTTCTGCTTTTAGTTGTAGGTAAATCTACTGGAATGTTTGGAAAAAAAGGAAATTTCAAACAGGTAACCACTAAAAATGTAGCATTAAAAGAAGTTATTGAAACAGTTTCTGCAACAGGTAAGATTCAACCAGAGGTTGAGGTTAAAATCTCGAGTGAAGTATCTGGTGAGATACTAGAATTGCCATTTAAGGAAGGACAACAAGTACAAAAAGGAGACCTTTTAGTACGTGTAAATCCGGATTTAATTCAATCTGCGTTAAATAGGTCTCAAGCAACATATCAGAATGTTAAGGCAAGTCTTGAACAAGCAGAGGCAACATTAAAACAAGCTAAAGCTGACTACGATAGAAATAAAGCACTTTTTGAAAAAGGTGTAATTTCAAGGGCAGATTGGGATAGAGCAGTAGCCACTTACGAAACCGCTGAAGCAGGCAAAAGTTCTGCATATTACAGTGTGCAAAGTGCTGGAGCATCAGTTAACGAAGCGAGAGATAACCTAGGCAGAACAACAATTTATGCGCCAATGAGTGGTACAATTTCATTGCTTAGTGTTGAGCTAGGAGAGCGAGTTGTAGGTACACAGCAAATGGCTGGTACAGAGATTTTACGTGTTGCCAACCTAAACAATATGGAAGTTGAGGTAGATGTTAATGAGAATGATATTGTTAAAGTAAATATCGGAGATACAACAATTGTTGAAGTGGACGCTTATTTGAAAAAGGAGTTTAAAGGAATAGTAACTGAAATTGCTAATTCAGCTGCTGGTACGTTGGCTGCGGATCAGGTTACCAATTTCAAGGTTAAAGTCAGAATTTTAGAGGACTCATATGCTGAATTAACAGAAGGTAAGCCTGAAAGTTACTCGCCTTTCAGACCAGGTATGACAGCTACAGTAGATATAATTACAGATAAAAGAGAAAAAGCTGTTGCAGTCCCTATTAGTGCAATTGTTATAAAAACAGATACAACATCTACAAAGAAAATTTATGGCGCAAAGGTAGAAGGAGATGTGGATGAAGATGATTCTTCTAAAGAAGAAGAAAAGTTTGAATGTGTATTTGTAAATGAAAACAATGTTGCAAAGTTAAGAGTTGTAAAAACTGGTATACAAGACGACACTAATATTGAAATTATTTCAGGATTAAAAGAAGGTGATAAAATTATTACTGGACCATATAATATGGTATCTAAAACTTTGAAGCCTGGAGATAAGGTTGAAAACAAAAACAAATCAAAATCTTCACCAGAAGAAAGTGATGAAGAATAAGCAATGGCGCTAATTCTAAATATAGAAACAAGTACAACCAATTGTTCAGTCTCCTTATCTAAAGATGAGGAGATTTTGGTTTTAAAAGAGGATAATAATTCTGGTTATTCTCATGCCGAAAAACTTCACGTATTTATTAACGATGTTTTAGAAACTGCTAAAATGTCTAAACACGAACTGGATGCAATTGCAATAAGTAAAGGTCCAGGATCTTATACAGGATTAAGAATTGGAGTTTCTGCTGCAAAAGGGCTTTGTTACGCATTAAATAAGCCATTGATTTCAGTCTCAACATTAGAAGCTCTAGCCCATCAAATTACAATTACAGAAGGCATAATTATACCCATGCTAGATGCAAGACGAATGGAAGTCTATTCTGCAATTCTAGATGCTAACTATGAACTAGTCAGAGATGTAAATGCAGAACTAATAGACGAAGATAGCTTTGCTTCAGAATTGCAACATCAAAATGTCTATTTTTTAGGTAATGGTGTCGAAAAAACTAAACAAGTTATTAAGCATCAAAACGCAAAATTTGTAGATAATAAATTACCGTCAGCCTCCACAATGGCTATAATGGCAAATAAAAAGTTCAAAATAAGTGACTTTGAAGATGTCGCTTATTTTGAACCTTATTATTTAAAAGACTTTGTGGCTGTAAAATCCAAAAGGTAAATAACAATTAGTTGCATTTGATTTACAAGCCTTAATTACAGAATTAACCTTGTTTTTTAATTTCTACTGTATGAGGATAAGGAATTTCAATTCCTGCTTTATCAAGCGCTAATTTTATATTTTCAGTAATGCCAAAATACACATCCCAGTAATCTTCGGTTTTACACCAAGGTCTAACAGCAAAATTAACAGAGCTGTCTGCAAGCTCTAACACATCGACAGTCGGTGCAATATCAGTTAGTACTTTTGGGTGAGATGTCAGGACATTCATCATTACGTCTTTAGTTTGTTTAATATCTGCATCATAACTAACACCAATAACTAAATCTACTCTACGCGTGCCTTCAGTCGTGTAGTTTATGATAGTTCCATTAGACAAAGTAGCGTTAGGCAGAATAATTTCTTTATTGGATAAACCAGTAAGTTTAGTTGTAAAAATTTCAATTTCTTTTACAACGCCGATTTCACCTTGTGCTTCAACTAAGTCTCCAATTTTAAAAGGCTTAAAAATCATAATCAGTACACCACCGGCAAAATTCCCTAAAGAACCTTGTAGAGCCATGCCAATCGCCAAACCAGCAGCAGCTAATATAGCTGCAAAAGACGTAGTCTCGATACCAACTGTAGATAGAATGACTACAATTAATAAAATCTTTAATGACCAGTAAATAAGATTAGATAAAAACTTAACTAAGCTAATGTCATAGTCTTGTTTTGTCATTATTTTTCGCGCTGTATTTGTAACGAATCTTACTAAAAAGCCTCCAATAATCCATATTAGAAAAGCAGCGATTAGTTTTGGTCCAAAGTCAATAATTAGGTCATATCCTTTATCTATCCAATCTTGTATTTCCATTTTAAAGAAGTTAAAAAAAGATGGTTAGAAAACCAACCATCTTTAAGTATGAAATTTTTTATAAAATTGCTATAAACTAGCTAAATATAAAGCAAGTTTTTTTATGTCTTCTTCCTTTTTTAAGGAAACTTTATTATCCTTTAAATACGATTTAATTTTCTTTGCATCTTTTGCATAAGATTTTAATAAATCCTTTTTTCTTGTAGGTACAGGTGTAATTTTATCACCTACTTTAAGGTAATAATTTGACTCATTAGCGATAAACTTTGCTGGCTTATCTCTTTGATAACTCGTAGCAGCAGGTACCTTATCTACAAAGCGTATTGTCTCTTCTTTTAATAAGGAATGTGTAGTTGCACTGTCTATTACATTTAAAAATCCACTTTTGGCAACACCAGTTTTAGAAATAAAATTAAACGTCTTATAATTTTTATTGTTTTGCGTAAATGTAACCTCATAAGGTTGTGTCTTATCTAATGCAATGATCTTTGTTCCGAGATTTATTTCCATCTCTCCATTGTATGCGTTATATCTACCTGTGTATAATACATTATCGTAACCTTTGATTTTTACTGGTAAAAAATTCTCATTTATGTAAGGACTGCCTAAAGCATCAATGGGTTTACTAACATCAGACGACATGTAGAGTTTTTCTGTTGATACATCTATACTTGTTAAACCCTGACTGAAAGAAAAAATAGTTATTAGTAAAGTGCTTAAACCAGTTAAAAAAGTTTTCTTATTCATAATTTATAATATTTATATTTTAATATATAAGGTTGAAAAATTCGATTTACGAACTTAGTTTTTTTAAAGTTTAATGAATGCAAAAATAATGCCAATAAATTGTTAAATTATATTTGAATAAAACTTTCGTTTTAACCATTTATTGCTGAGACGGTAAGATTTTGGTCTCCCAACATTTCTTTTAGCATATTTTCAATCCCATTTTTTAGAGTAAATGTTGACGATGGGCATCCGCTACAGGCGCCTTGTAATAATACTTCAACCTTTTTAGTTTCTGGGTCATAAGATCTAAATTCTATATTTCCGCCGTCGCTAGCAACTGCTGGTTTCACATATTCTTCTAAAATATTAACGATGTTCTTAGAGGTATCGTCTAATGATTCAAAATGTTGCTCTGCTTTTTCTTCATTTACCTGTTTTTGCTGTGTAATAGGAGCATTCAAAACTGGTTTACCTTCTTCAATATAAGTCTTGATGAATCCTCTTAATTGATTCGTAATTTCAGGCCACTCCGCAACATCGTATTTAGTTATGGAAATGTAGTTTTTATCCATAAATACACTTTTTACAAAAGGAAATTGGAACAATGCTATAGCTAAAGGTGAATTTTTAGATTCATCTATAGACCCAAACTCACATATTTGGCCCACCAATGGTTTGTTTGATACAAACTTAAGAACACTAGGATTGGGTGTGCTCTCTGCATATACCGTGACCGCATTTTTTGGTTTAGATGTATCTTCTTTAATAACTATACCATCGCTATTTAAGTAGTTCTTAATTTGTACGGCAACTTCATCCTGAACATCCGACCATTCAACAATATTATAGCGTTCAATGGCTACAAAATTTGATGTGATATACACTTTCTTAACAAATGGTAGGTAAAATAATTGTTGCGCTAAGGGTGAAATAGCAGCGTCATCAATATTATTAAACTCATAGCTATTATGCTGCGTTAGAAATCGATTAGCTTCAAACTTTATAATAGTCTCGTTTGAGGTTGGCCGAATCGTTATATCTGTAATGGTCATTTCTTTTTTTTTGCAAAAATATGAAATATGAAAACGATACGTTATCTATTTAAGATGGTTTACAACGAATTTTAACTTTAGTTGTCATTTTATTTAACTAAATTTCGATCCCTTAAAAAAAAAGCCCGTATTGATGAAAAAACTTCATTCAAAATATATTTTGAAAGCAAAGGCTTTTACAATCATTTTCTTTTTTTTAGTTAATTTCAATTCTTTCGCTCAATTAATTACTGTAAATGATGCTTCAGATCCCGAATCATCTTTTAATCTAGAAGAATTAGTTACCTCAGTATTAATAAATAGTAATTGCGCTTTATTAGAGGATTTTAACGAAGTTGCTTTAGGAGGACCTACCGATTTAACAACTAAAAGTTATGGCTTTTTCAAAAGACCAGTAGGTAGTAATTTTCCCTTTGAGAATGGTTTAATTTTAACTTCTGGTAATGCCTTTCAAGCTGGTAATACTGTTATACCTGGTGTAAATAGTAATGTTCTTGGTCTACCTGGTGATACAGATCTGGAAGCAGCTCTAGGGGTTATAAACACAGGTGATGCTACTTCTGTATCTTTTACATTTACTCCGTCTTCAAATAATTTTAGTTTTAATTATTTAATGGCGTCTGAAGAGTATAATATGAATGATGAGTGCAATTTTGCAGATTCATTTGCCTTCTTATTAAGAAGGGTAGGCACCACCAATTTCACCAACTTAGCACGAGTACCAGTTTCTAATGATCCCGTAAGTACAATTAATGTTAGGCCTGATGTTCGAGGCCCTGGTGGCGCAATTTTATGTACAGCAAATAATCCAGATTTTTTTGATGGCTATGATTTAGGAGATACAAATTATGGAGGGAGAACAGTTGTTTTTAATGCAACAGCTGTAGTTATACCAAATGTACAATACGAAATAAAATTAGTAATTGCCGATCAAGGAGACCGGTTGTTTGATTCAGCAGTTTTTATTGAAGCAGGTAGTTTCTCAGGACTTGGAGGTAATATACCAGATTTTACCGTAGCATCTGGTCGCCCTGGTTGTGGAGATACAGCTGTTACATTAGATACGGCAGTTACAGATCCCACGGCTACCTTTGAATGGTTTAAATTACCAGATCTGGTCAATCCTATTCCAGGTGAAACAGGACCGTCATTGATTGTACCATCTACAGGACCTTTTGGTGGTGATGGTACCTATGCCGTTACTATTAGCTTTGGTAGTTCTAGTTGTCAGTCTACTGAGGAGGCTGAAGTTCAATTTGTTAATCAGCCTATACTTGAAAGCCCTCCTAGGGATTTAGTGGCTTGTGAGACGGATGGCGATAATACTGAGGTTTTTGATTTAACTCTTAATAGCCCATTGGTTATTGGTGCTCAATCAGATGTACAGGCAGAATATTTTGATGTCGGCGGTCGACTTATTACCGACCCTGCAAATTACACCAATTCCACTATGCCCGAAATAATTACAGTTCGTGTTACAAATAACAGTGTTGCTGCTGGGGTAGGTACATGTCCTGTTGAAGACACATTTACATTAACGGTTTCAGGTTTTGTAACTGCACAAGATGTTACGTTTCAATTGTGCGATAATGATTTAGATGGTGATGACACTAATGGATTTGTTGAGTTTAATTTATCAACGATAAATGACGATGTTTTAGGGACACAAAATCCATTAGATTTTACAGTTAGTTACCATCCTACGTTCAATGATGCCGACTTGGGATTAAATCCTTTACCAAACCTTCATACTAATGGTACTGCAAATATTGAATCGATTTTCGCTCGAGTTGAAAATAATGGAAATAGTGGTTGTTATGCAGTATCTGACATAACTCTAGTAGTCGATGTAATTCCATTAGCCAACACGGTTATTGATCAATTAATTTGCGATGACAATAATGATGGTTTTTGGGACTTTAATCTAGATGCATTGAGAGCCGATGTGTTATTGACTCAGGATCCAATGCAGTTTGAAGTCTCATTTCATTTAGAGGAAGCAGAAGCCATGACGAGTTCAACAACAAATCCCTTACCAGATACTTTTACAAATCTTGTGGCATACGATCAAGATATCATTTGGGTACGAATCGAAAATATAAATAACACAGATTGTTCTGCTTTTACAAGTTTTATGATTGATGTATTTGACCAACCGACGGCAACTGCAGATACCTATGAATTATGTGATGACGACGCAGATGGAGATGATACTAATGGTTTTGTTGAATTTACCTTATCTACGAGAGATCTATTTATTTTAAATGGTCAGGACCCATCACAATTTACGGTAACATATTTTGAAACCCAACCTGAAGCAATAAATGGAGATCCAACAATAGCCATAAACTCTGCTATACCATATGTTAATGCAGTCGCAAATAACGACCAAGTTTGGGCGCGTGTCACTAATATTGATAATCCGGATTGTTTTGAAGTCAGTACTTTAAATTTAGTAGTGAACCCACTGCCTGTTTTAGATAATGCCATGGTTCAATTAGAGCAATGCGATGAGTTTGATACGGACTCTACAGATGCGATTTCAGATTTTAATTTGACTCAAGCAGATCAATTGATTGTGAATACAATTACCGATGAAGTATTTACATATTATACAACATTAGCAGATGCAGAATCAGGTACAAGCCCTATCACGAATGCGCTTAGTTTTTCAAATGCAGATGCAATAGGAAATCAGGTTTATGTTCGTATTGAGAATAATGAAGGTTGTATAAGAATAGCACAATTAGAATTAATTGCCCTAACAGGTCAGTTGCCTAACACTTTTGCGATAGCACCTTTTGAAGAATGTGATGATACAAGAGTTGATGACAATATCATTGATGGTATTACGGTTTTTGATTTTAGCAGCGCTGAGGCTTCAATTCTAGCATTGTTTCCAATTAATCAGAATATATCAGTAGATTTTTACCAAAATGCAGCAGATGCGGCAAGTGAATCAAATCCTATAGCCGATATTTCAAATCATGTTAACACTGCATCACCCTTTGTTCAAGAGATTTTCTTTAGAGTAGAAAATGATGATGATAACACATGCGAAGGTGCAGGAAGTTTTGAATTAAGGACGATTAATCCAACACCTAGAACGGATACAGAATCCGTAGATATTATAGTTTGTGATGATGTTACTATAGGTGATTTGGTGGAGGAGTTTAATTTAACTCAGAATGAGGTTTTTATTTTTGATGGGATACCAAATCTATCAGCAACATACTTTTTGGATTTTGACGATGCACTTAATAATGTTACGGCAAATGAAATAACGACACCTGCAGTATATAATAATACAAATCCAACAGAAACTATTTATGTAAGAGTACTAGATACATCTACTGGTTGTTTCGCTATAGTAGATTTTGATATTACGGTAAACCCATTGCCAATAATTACCACAGATATTCCGCCAATAGAAGAGTGCGAGAACAACACTGACGGATTTTTTGAATTTGACCTAACGCAAAGGCGTGATGATATTTTAAATGGTCAAGACCCACTGCTATTTAATGTCACATATCATACAACCCAACAAGGCGCAGATAACTTAGACTTAACGGAAGTTCCAGATCCAAGCGCATTTACCAATACAATAGTTGATGTACAAGAGATATTCTATGCGATAACCAATATAACAACACCAAATGGGGTGTTATGTTCTAATACAGGTTCATTTTTTGTTGAGGTTTTGGAAGGTGCACAGGCAAATAGTGATGGTGAACCTTTAGATTTTCAGATTTGTGATGATAATATAATCGGAGATGATATTGCACAATTTAATTTTGACGATATTCAAGATGAAGTACTAGATGGACAAGACCCTGCAGATTATACAATAACATACCATTTTACAGAAAATGAAGCTATTAATTATAATCCAATTACAGACACAAGTCAATTACCAAATTTATACGAAAACCTCACCAACCCTCAAATAGTTTGGGTAAGAGTAAGTAATAATATAAGCCCAAATATTTGTTTCGAAGTTGAGCCGGTAACATTAACTGTGAATCCGTTGCCTGTTTTTGAACTAGACCCTAATTATATTTTATGTTTAAGCGACCAAGGAGCAGTTGTTGATGTTCCACTTGTTTTAGACACAGGATTATCAGGCGCAGATCATACTTTTGAGTGGTTTTTAAATGGTGAAATATTACCATTACAAACAGGTTCTACACTTACACCGATTCAAGGAGGAGATTATGAGGTTATTGCAACGGATAATATAACCATGTGTATGTTTTCTGTAAGTACTACAGTCACAGAAAGTAGCTTACCAGACCCAACAACATTTGATATTAGAGTTACATCAGAAGCATTTATTGGGAACAATGTAATTACCGTAAACGCTACAGGAATTAGCACTTATGAGTTTAGTCTTGATAATGGTGCATGGCAGTTAGACAATGTGTTTACTAATGTCACTGGAGGCGAACATGTTGTAAGAGTAAGAGATGTACAAGGTTGTGGGGTAGTCATGGAAACAGTTGTAGTTATAGATTTTCCTAAGTTCTTCACACCAAATGGTGATGGTACTAATGATACTTGGAATATTGCAGGAATAGGAGCACAACCTAGTGCAAAAATTTATATATTTGACCGTTATGGAAAACTCTTAAAACAAATCAGTCCTACCAGTCCTGGCTGGGATGGTACCTTTCAAGGTAATAATATGCCATCAAGCGATTATTGGTTTAGATTAGAGTATACAGAACCTACTAATAATGAAATGCGAACATTTACTTCTCATTTCTCATTAAAACGATAAAACACATATGAAACTAAAAAAAATATGTATAGTTGCTTTAACCGGAATGTTATCCTTTATTGGGTTCTCTCAAGAAGGTATACCTGTATATTCCGATTACTTAACAGATAACTATTACCTATTACATCCTTCAATGGCAGGTGTAGCAAATTGTGCTAAAGTTAGACTCACAGCTAGACAGCAATGGTTTGGAGTAGATGATGCTCCAAGTTTACAAACACTTAGTGCGCATAGTAGACTGGGTGATGGTCCATCAGCTATTGGGGCTATAGTTTATAATGACGAAAACGGATTTCATTCTAATACAGGAGCTTACGTCACTTATGCACATCACTTATTACTTTCTAGAAATGAGGTAGACTTAAATATGATTTCGTTTGGTTTAAGTGCTGGATTTATTCAGTATAAGTTAGATGAGACCAGCTTTTTAGCACCAGGGCAATTTGATCAATTAATTGCTGGAATTGAACAAAGTGCTACCAATTTTAATATAGATGTTGGGATGTCCTATCATTTCTTAGATTTTTATGCGCATGTTACTGCTAAAAACATTCTTAACAATGAAGGAATCAACTTTAACCAACAAGGTTTTGTGTTTAATAATTTAAGAACATATTTAGTGTCACTTGGTAACGTATTTCAAAAATATGGTAGTGATTGGAGTTTTGAACCTTCAATAATGTATATGTACAGAGATGCAACTGAAGAGTCTACAATAGATTTTAATGCAAAAGTCTATAGAGAAGTAGATTTTGGTAAAGTTTGGGGTGGACTATCTTACAGACGTAGTTTAGACGGTGCGCAATTTTTGGAAGGTAATAGTGTTAGTAGTCAAAAGCTACAATATTTTACACCCTTTATAGGTGTAGATTATAAACAATTTACATTTGCTTACACTTATTCTTATCAAGCAAATACCATTAACTTTAATACAGGTGGTTTTCACCAGATTACCTTAGGTTATAATTTTAACTGCAGGCGAGAAAAGTACGATTGTAATTGCCCTGCAATTAACTAAATACAAGTGCCTTGATTATTTTCAAGGCATTTTTTTTGTACTGATATTAGTTCTTAAGAAAAAAACACAAATCCTTAAATCCGTAGTTTTGGTTAGTATATGAGCCATATGAATTAGTGAAATCACCATTTTAAGGTCATTTTTGGCTTATAGACAGTAATACAAATTTTTTATAGTCAATTAAACATAGTAAGTTTATTGAAATTTAAGAATTATTGGATTGCAATTTGGATTAAAATCTTTAGGACTTTTTTTGGCTCTAACCTTAATGTTTCAGGTTGGTTTTTCGCAGAGCGATACTACTATACAGGAAGATGAATATTTTACTGTAAGAGGTTTAGTGCGTGAAGAACTCTCGTACCAGCCAATCATAGACGCTACCATACAAGTTAATGGAGGTTCTTATGTAACCACGAGTTATGATGGAAACTTTAGAGTAAAAGTCAAGATCGGTGATCAGCTTATAATAAGTCATAAAAACTTTATAACTGTTTTCCATACTATTAAGAGTGATGATCGTCTTATAATCGAAGTTCAACAACAACAAAAAAACCCCTCTCAAAAAGATAAGCGAAAGAGAAAGGTTGAGGAATTTATTCAGTTAATAGACTCGGCTGATAATTATCTTAAAAGAGATGCAGAGCGTAGCATACAATTCATTGCTGATGCTTTAGATAAAAGTACGTCTCAGTCGCAAAATGCTGAAGCTTATGAAACTTTAGGTGACTTATATGTTTTTTGGAAACAGTACGATTTAGCAATTACAAATTATAAAATAGCGCTTCAGAATAAAACCTCAAATTCACTAAAATTAAAATTAGCGCAAGCCTATATGCTTGACGAAAATTATTCTGAAAGTATTCAGGTATATAATAGGTTTGATGCTAACCGATTAAGCAACTATCAGAAGACTGAATATTACGAAGGGTTGGGAGATGTGCTTTTAAAACAGAATAATACAAATGGCGCAATTACCAATTACCAAAAAGGATTACTGGTAGCGACCAATAATAACATAGCCCCAAAAATTACGGACTTTAACTCCAAAATTGCTCAGGGGTATAATATGCAAGGAGACACACAACAAGCCGAGACATTCTTTAAAAGCTCATTAAGTTCAGCCGAAAACGAAAGTAAACAACGCTCCTTGGAAGAAAAAGTTACAGTTGCTGAGTTTAATAATGTCATCCAAAATTACGATGATGAAATATCATTACGTAAAGAGGTTATTGAGGATTTAAAAGAAATAGAGAAAGATTCAATAGTGTCCAATGCTAGTCCATTATCTCCACAAAAGCAGAATTATAAAATAGGGAATGCATTAATACTACAAAAGAATTTTGATGAAGCCATACCGTTTTTAGATAAGAGTATTGCCGAAGCCGATAAACGAGAAGATTTAGAAACTAAGAATGATGCGCTTCGTAAAAAAGTAGACGCCTACGAAAATTTAGGTGAGTACGATAAAGCAAAATTAGCATTTGAAGATTTTGTAGCTTCAGTAGATGAGCTATATATAAAAAAGCTGCAAGAAATTGCTCAGAATGCACGGTTAACACGTTCTATTTCTGAGAGTCAAAACAGGATAACAAGCCTTGAAAACGACAGAGAACTAAACAGGAAAAACTATGAACTTACAATTGCTAGAAATAAAAATCAGCAAATAGTCATATACTCATTAATAGGCGGTTTTCTGTTGATATTTATAGCGGCATTTTTCACATATAAGTACATTAAAGAGCAAAAACTCGCTAATAACCTTTTGGCTCTAAAATCATTAAGAAGTCAGATGAATCCGCATTTTATATTTAATGCGTTAAACTCTGTAAATAGTTTCATAGCATCCAACGATGAGCGAACTGCAAATAAGTACTTATCTGATTTTTCATTTTTAATGCGCGCAGTACTCGAAAATAGTGAAGAAGATTTTATACCACTTAAAAAAGAAATCGAACTTCTTGAATTGTATACCAAATTAGAGCATTTTAGATTTAAAGATAAGTTTGATTACAGTATTGAAATAGACGAGAAAATTGACATTGAAGCTTTTGAAATCCCGCCAATGCTTTTACAGCCATATATAGAAAATGCGGTTTGGCACGGATTGCGATACAAGGAAGACAAAGGAATTTTAAAAGTTAATATTGAACCTTTGTCAAGCGAAGAAATTTCGATTACTATAATTGATGATGGTGTTGGCCGTAAACGCTCTAAAGCCTTAAAGACCGATAATCAAAAGAAACACAAATCCAAAGGTTTAAGTAATATTAAAGAGCGAATACAAATACTTAATACGATGTATCAGGATAGAGTTGCAGTGGTAATAGAAGATTATCGGCAAACAGAAGATGTAGGTACTAAAGTCATTGTAACTTTAAAAAAAGATTGATTGATATATGAAACTTAATGCAATTATTGTCGAAGACGAAAAAACAAGTAGAGATATTTTAAAAAACTACTTGGAGAAGTATTGCCCAAATATTAATGTTGTTGGTGAAGCAGAAAATGTAAATGAAGCATTAGTTTTAGTTAGAAATAACGATTTGGATGTTGTGTTTTTAGATGTAGAAATGCCATATGGTAATGCATTTGATTTACTAGATAAAGTTGGCGATGTAGATTTTCAAACCATTTTTGTAACAGCTTATAATCACTATGCAATGGATGCATTAAATGCTCATGCATCTTACTATTTAATGAAACCAATTTCTATCGATGAACTTATAAAAGCGGTTGACTATGTTACAGAAATACATACCAAAGAGCAAGAATTACAAGACCAGGTTTTAATTCCGAAAACAAACCCAATAACTACTAAGATTACTATCCCTCAACAAGATGGATTTGAAATATTAGAAACAGCAAGTATTATGTATTGTAAGGCCGATGATAATTATACAGAAATCTATCTTAATAATAATAAGAAAAAACTCGTTAGCAAGACACTTAAGTACATTCAAGAAAGCCTAAAAGATGCCAATTTTGCGCGTGTACATAAAAGTTATTTGGTAAATGTAAATGAGGTAGTAAAATATGTAAAAGGCAAAGGAGGAAGCGTTATTTTAAGCAATGGAAAGGAAATTATGGTATCTGCCTCTAAAAAAGCCGAGTTATTAGCATATTTTAAATAATTTTAAGCATATATTTTTAACTATGCCAATTATAAAGCCTGTACGAGGAATCCATCCAGAAATTTCAAAAGATTGTTTTATTGCTGATAATGCTACTATAGTTGGTGAAGTAACTATAGGAAAAGAATGCAGTGTTTGGTTTAATGCTGTAATTCGTGGTGATGTACATTATATCAAAATAGGTGATAAAGTTAATGTGCAAGATGGAGCAGTAATACATGCTACATACCAAAAATCACCAACAACTATTGGTAATAATGTATCTATAGGACATAATGCAATCGTGCATGGCTGTACCATAAAGGATAATGTTTTAATAGGTATGGGTAGCATTGTAATGGACGATTGCGTGGTTGAATCTAATAGTATAATTGCTGCTGGCGCGGTTGTTACTCAAAATACAATTGTAGAATCTGGAAGTATTTATGCTGGTGTCCCTGCTAAAAAAGTAAAAGATATTAGTAAAGAACTTATCTCAGGAGAAATAGACAGAATCGCCAATAACTATGTGAAATATTCAAGTTGGTTTAAGGAAGAATAAAAAGATGCTTAAAAGTCTAAATATTCAACCTTAAAACTACCTCCTAAAATAGATTTTAGAACTTCTGTATCTGTATTAGAATAAAACTGAATATTAGGTTTATTATTACTTCCATTAAGCAAATCATTTGCATCTAAAATGGTTTTGGTTTGTTTTGCGACTGCCAAACCAGAATCTATAATTGTAACATTTTCCGGCAGTAATTTATTAAGGATAGGGATAAGGTATGGATAGTGAGTACAGCCTAACACTAAGTAATCTATTTGTTGCTCTAACATTGGTTCTAAGTACTTTTCCAGTAAGCTTTCCATTCTATCAGAGTGTAATTGACCAGATTCTATAAGTGGTACAATACCTTCTCCAATTTGCTCAACAATGGTAATGCCGCTAGCATATAAGTCACTGGTTTTGTGAAACAGTAGACTACTTAGTGTGCCTTTAGTTGCTAAAATACCTACCGTCTTAGTTTTTGTGTTTAGAGCAGCTGGTTTGATAGCAGGTTCAATTCCTATAAAAGGAATATCGTAATGTTCTCTTAAATATGAAATAGCATTTGTTGTGGCGGTATTACAAGCCACAACTATGAGTTTACAATTTCTATGAAGTAGAAATTCGGTATTCTTGATACAAAGTTGTAGTATATCTTCTTTCGACCTATTGCCGTATGGTGCATTTTTACTGTCTGCTAGGTAAATGCAATCTTCATTTGGTAATAACGCATGTATTTCTTTAAAAATAGATGTGCCTCCAACACCAGAATCAAATATGCCAATAGGTTTATTTTGCATTTTACAAAAATAAAAAGCCACTTTCAAAAAAGCGGCTTTGATATTAATGTTTTAAAAAGTATTTATTTTTAAATACCTAATTCTTTTTTTACATCAGCAGTAATATCTTTACCAGTAGCAACAACTAAAGTTGTTAAGTCTAGTACATAATCATATCCTAATGCAGTTGCTACTTTTTTAACAGCGGCTTGAGCTTTTTCTCTAATAGGCTTTATCTTATCAAGCTCTTGTTTCTGGATGTCTTGTTGAGCTTGCTGTTGATACACAGCTAGACTTTGCTCCATACCTTGAACTTCAGCCTGACGCTTTTTATTCTCTTCGTCAGTTTGAGTAGGACCTTCTGCAGTATATTGCTTTACCTTATCTTGCAATTCCTTTAAAGATGCTTGAATTTCAGTATTGTATGTATTATTCAACTTTTCTATTTCAGCTTGAGCAGTCTTGTATTCAGGCATAGCAGTAATAACCTCTCCAAGGTTAATATGCGCAATCTTACTTTGAGCACTACTCAAACTTGTTCCTCCAACAAAAAGTACAATTGCTAATAAAAGTGTTTTTAATCGTTTCATTTTTAATTTAGTATTTACGTGTTTTTATGTTATTATTAATCCTTAATTACCATCGTTTCCATTGGCTTTTGCCTTTCTGATGGAATCATTTTTTCTCAACTGCTTTAATCGTTCTTCTCTGGCTTTTTTACGTTGTTCTAAAATTTTCTTTTTACGGTCTTCAAGTGCTTTTTTTCTAGCCTCTCTATCTTTTAAAGCTTTCTGTCGTTTCTCTTCAGCTGTTAATGGTTTTGTTGAGCCAGATTTCGCATTTGTTGAGTCTGTCTTCTTAACACTTGCTGATTTTTCATTTAGTTTACTTGTTGCAGAATCTTTTACCTGCGTTGCAGTCTCTTTATCTGAATTCTTTTTATTTCTTGCATCAATTACTTTCTGACGTCTTTCTTCAGCTTCTCTCTTTTTAGCTTCTCTAGCTTCTTTTTGTTTTTGTCTGCGTTCTTCTAACGCTTTTTCGCGTTCTAAACGTTTTTCTTCTAACTCTGCTTTACGTTGTGCTTTGCGTTCTTCAAGTGCTTTAGCACGTTCATCTTTCGAATCATTTACTTCAGGTACTGCTTCTTCTTTCTCTAACTCGCGTCTTTCTTGCTTAGTTTTTGCTTGTTCTCTCTTATTAGCTCGCGTAATTATTTTTAAAACTTGCTCACTTATATCGTAGCGCTCTGCTGAGTATAACATTAAAAAATCAGCATTTTTATCAAAAATAAAATCGTATTTTCTATTTTCTGCAATTTCTTTAACTGCAGCATAAATTTGATCTTGAACAGGTTGAACTAATTGTCTACGTTGAATCACCATATCTCCGCCAGGGCCAAATCTTTTTTGCTGATAATCTAGAACTTCTGCTTCTTCATAAGATATATCTTCAAGTCTTTCCTCATAAAGTTCTTTGGTTAAAAGTACTTTTTCATTTTCCAAAGATTTTTTCTTTGTTTCTATATCTGCAAGCTGTTTTTCAATCTCTGATTTCCATTTTGTTAGTTTAGTCTCTAACTGAGAAGTAGCTTCTTGATAATTCGGAATATTTTGAAGAATATATTCCGTGTCGATATAACCAATTCTAACACCGCGTTGCGCATAACTACTATATGTAATTAGACCAACTATTGCCAATATGTAAAGAACTCTATATTTCATAGATGTATATTTTATTTAATTGATTCGGTTTTTTGATAACTCCATGTTTATTAAACATAGATGGTACTTCAAATAAACGAAATATATTCTTAAAAATTTTAACACCATTACGAAATGTTATTAAGCTGTTAGAAAATATCGTGCCAAAGTTAAAATTGTTGCCCAATAATGAAATGAGTTTCCCAGCCATTTTTTTGTGTTAAACCTGGTAATGGGTCAAATCCATGACCAAAGTCAATACCTAATAATCCAAATGCAGGCATAAAAATCCGCACACCAAACCCCGCAGAGCGCTTTAGATTAAATGGATTAAAATCTCTAAAGTTATTTACAGATACTCCACCTTCAACAAAGGATAACAAATATATTTTGGCACCTTGACCTAAAGTAACTGGATAGCGAAGCTCAAGTGAAAATTTATTATAAATAGAACCTCCATCAGTTGAAGCTCCACCAGTTTCTTCGTTCAATGGAGTTAAGGATTGGTTTGGATAACCTCTTAATTGTATAACTTCTCGACCATCAAGGGCAAAATTACCAAGTCCATCACCGCCTAAGAAGAAACGCTCAAATGGGATAACACCTCTATCATTATTATAAGCACCTAAAAATCCAAACTCAGCACTAGGTCTTAGGACTAAATCATATTTGCCTATTTTAGTAATTGATGTATACCAATCCGCTTTAAATTTTATTTTATAAAATTCTAACCAATTAAATCGCTGCTGATCTATTTCTGCAATTCTTTCAGAATCTGCAATTGGATCTAGACCATCGCGTTCATTTTTAAGTGCTTCATAATCCACACCATTTAATAATGAATATGGAAAGGATAATTTTACAGATGCAGAAAAGTTTGATCCACCAGTTGGAAATATCGGGTCATTATAAGTGTTATTACGAGTGAGACCAATAGTGTACGACAAGTTATTAGAACTACCGTTTCCAAAAGTAAATAACCCTGTGTTATAGTTATTTAAATCATAATTTTGAAAACTCAATGCCTGAGATAGCAGAAAATAATCATCTGGTGATTTAAGTCTAGTAGAAACCCCAAGCGTTGCACCAATAATATTAAAACTTCTACTACGGTCCGCACGTCTAGTATTAGGATCAAATAAAAACTGACGTGAATAGGATAATGATGTTGACAGTTGAAACGGCTTTTTTCCGCCTAACCATGGTTCGGTAAAGGAAAGGCTGTAAGTCTGAAAGAATTGACTTGCCTGTAATCGTAATGCTACGCTTTGTCCATCACCTCTCGGAACAGGACTGTACGCCTCACCATTAAAAATATTTCTTAAAGAAAAATTATTGAATGATAGTCCAAGGGTTCCTATAAAACCTCCTCCGCCATATCCGCCTTGAAGCTCTATCTGGCTAGAACCTTGTTCTTCAACCGTATACTCAATATCTAACGTGCCATCAACTGGGTTAGGATTCTTTATGTCTGGTACAATGGCTTGAGCATTAAAGAAACCTAGTTGACCTAGTTCTCTGATTGTTCTAATTATATTTGCTCTACTGTAAAGTTCACCAGGTCTTGTACGTATCTCTCTATAAATAACATGGTCATTGGTAATATCATTACCTTTTACAGTAACACTGTTAAAATATGCTGGTTTTCCTTCTGTAATCCTTATTTCCAAATCAATCACATTGCCATCTGCACTTACTTCAACAGGGTTAATTGATGAGAACATATAACCCGTATTTTGATAGACATTAGTTAAATCAATGCCGTCTGGTTTTTCTTCATTTGCAATACGCTTCTTTAATTCAATTCCATTGTATGTGTCGCCTTCTTCTATTCTAAGTATTCGAGATAAGAACTCATCCGTGTACACGGTATTACCAACAAAATCTATTTTACCAAACGTGTATTTTTCACCTTCCTCAACATCAATAACAAGACTAATAGTTTTATCATTATTATATATTATAGAATCTTTAATAATACGTGCATCTCTAAATCCATTTTCCTTGTATTTGTCTATTATACTAACTAAATCTTCTTTATAATTTTCTTCAACGTATTTGGAGCGTTTGAGCAATCTTATAGGATTCTTCTTTTTAGTATTTTTCATGGCTTTTCTAAGCTTTTTGGCTTTAAGCTTTTCATTGCCATTAAATGTTATAGATTTTATCTTAACCTTGTTACCTTTATCTATATTTATAAGCATGTTTACTTGCTTTTTCTCAACAGAATCATTTTTCACTTCTGAGGTTGTAACATTAACCTTGGTGTTGAGAAACCCTTTTTTCTTATACTTATTAGTGAGATAGTTTCGAGTTGTAGTTATCAGATTTTCGGTAACTTTAACACGTTGTTTTAAATTGTTTTCATCAAGAATTTCGTCAATTTTTCCTTTTTTAACACCCTGAACTTTTACTTCTTTTAATTCTGGTAAGTCCGAAAGATTAATTTCTATATCAACTTTATCATCATCTGTAATATTTGTAAAATAAATATCAATTTCACTAAAAAGGTTAGAGCCCCAAAGTTTTTTAACAGCATCTCCAATTTTGTCACCGCCAAATGAAACTTCTTGTCCTTTCTTGAGTCTTGAGTAAGTGATTATTGTACGTGCATTAAAAGCAGTATTTCCTGTCACTATGATATCGTTGATGGTATATTTTTTATCATCTTGACCAAATGTATTTTGGGTCGAGAATAAAATAAAAAGTATAATTATGGTGTATAGTTTCTTCAAAGGCTCCAAAGTGATGCTTTTAAGTAAGCTGTTCGCTTGTTTTTCCAAATCTTCGTTCTCTATTTTGATAATTTTTAATAGCTTCAATAAGATGTTCTTTCTTAAAATCGGGCCAAAAAATATCTGTAAAATATAATTCCGCGTATGCAATTTGCCACAATAAAAAATTGCTAATCCGTTGCTCTCCACTAGTGCGAATTAGCAAATCTACATCTGGTAAATTTTGCGTGTAAAGATGCTTATTTATAATTGATTCATCAATACTTTCAGATGAAATTATATTATTTTTAACTTTAACTGACAATTCTTTAACAACATTAACAATTTCTTCCCGAGAACCGTAGCTAAGTGCTAGAGTTAATGTCATATGTTCATTATCTTTTGTTTTTTCTTGAACATATTTCAACTCTTCAAAAGCCTTTTTAGGTAAGTCTTTTAATGATCCTATGGCTGTAAGCTTAATTTTGTTGTCCTGAAGTGTTTTGATTTCCTTTTTTAATGATTTAACCAAAAGTTTCATTAAGGTTTGAACCTCTAATTTAGGTCTATTCCAGTTTTCTGTAGAAAATGCATAAAGTGTTAAATGTTTTACACCAAGCTCCGCACATGCTTCTACTGTTTCACGAACAGCCTTTGTGCCATTTTCATGACCTATTACTCTCATCAAACCTTTTTGTTTAGCCCAACGACCATTACCATCCATTATCACTGCAATGTGATTAGGTAATTTGGTGATATCAACGAGGTCTCTTAGATTCATGCATTAAAAGTTACAATAACAAGGTTTTTGTCCAAATGTATAGGTTAATGTCAAACCTGTAAACGTGTACCAGTCATTACTATTTGTATTACCAAAACTAAATTGCTGCCTAAAATCTGCATCAGGCACGCTTCCGTCTAACTCGTCTGAAAATGTAAAACGGGCTCCAATCTCGGCGCCTAAGACTAAATGTGGACTAATTAGTACTTTATAACCAAGTACCATAGGTATTCCATAAGCCCAGCTATTTGTATTTTCTGATGTTAAAACACCATTGTTATCAAAGAAAAAATTCTCGTGTCTAGCTAAAGATATCCCAGTGTACAAGTAGGGCGTACCTTTAAGGCTTATTTCATGTAAGTTAAAATCGAAAAATGTAAACTCTATACCTGCTGAAACTTCAAACAATCCATTTCTAAAACCATAATTACGCTGTTGGCGTCTAGGGTCATCTGATTTTGAGTCTACAGCTTCAATATTAGTAAAAATTGCGGATACTCTGAAAGAATGACGAGGACTTCGATTCCATTTCAAAATTGCTCCAATAGCTGCTTGATTTGGAGAAATATAGTTTGTAGAACCTACATCACCAATAAAATTACTTCCACCAGCAAAAACACCAATCTCATAGATTTGTGCACTACTAGTTTGGTAACTAAACACAATGGTTAAAAACAGCAGTAAATACCTCATAAATCTTCAAAAGTTTGCAAATATAATAATTAAGATGAGTCTTTAACAATTTGATACAAATTGTCTTACAGAAAACTGGATTTATGGCTATTTATTGCCTAATTTCTTCGATCTTCGCCCCAAAGCATTTTTTTTCGGAGCGTATCTATAAAGCTTTCATCTAAAAGTTCTACCATTTTTATATAAAATGATGCCTTTTTTATTTTAACTACTGAAGTGTTGGGGAGCGTAATAATACGTGAATCGAGAGATAAGAGAAATTGATCTTCTCTACCGTTAACTTTTAATTTAACTTCTGTCTTATCAGGAATTACTAAGGGTCTTGCATTTAGATTATGAGGTGCAATGGGTGTAAGTACAAAATTATTAGCTTCTGGAGAAATTACTGGACCACCACAACTTAAACTATATCCAGTAGAACCAGTTGGAGTAGAAAGAATAAGACCATCTGCCCAATACGATGTAAGATACTCCTCATCTAAGTGAGTTTCAACGGTTATCATCGAGGTGGTATTTTTTCGACTTATGGTAATTTCATTTAAAGCAAAATTTGTCTCAATAAGCATATTATTTATTGGATCAACCTCAACAGATAATACAGATCTCTCAGATAACTTGTATTTTTTATTGAAAATATCAACTAATGCATCTTCAATCTCATTGGTTTGTACAGTTGCTAAAAATCCTAATCTTCCTGTGTTAATACCAACAATAGGGATATCTAAATTTCTTACAAAGGTAATTGCCCTTAGTATTGTACCATCACCACCAATACTTATTAGTAAATCATAAGAATTGTCAAGTACAGTAAACGATTCTAATGTCCTATCATTATGGAGTATATTCTTCTGAAGGCTTAAAAATTGAGATTCAACAAAAGTGTTAACATTATAATTCTTTAAAGCGGTAACAAGTACTTCGAAAGCTTTAGTATTGTTTTCGTTAGCGTAATTTTGACCATAAATTGCAACCTTCATAAGTTAAATATTTAGGTATTTATCGAGATATTTCGAGCGGTCTTTTAAACTCTTTATATAACTATCGTCTTCGTAACCGGCCAAGATATTATAACTGTAACGTCTAAAGGTTTGAATAACGTCATTAAGACTCGTATTACTAATCTTTAGCGTAATCTGAACAAGGTCGTTTTCGATTTTAGATATAAATGCGCCAAGTAATTTCGCATTGTTTGATTCAACGATTTGACTTATTTCACTAAAAGAATAATCCTGAATTCCTTTTTCCACAATTAAAATACCACCAGGTTCTGAAAAGAAGGGTGTGTCATTAAAAAGACCAATGATATCATTAAGTTCATAATACCCAAGATATTTGTTGTTCGCATCCAAAACAGGCATGATATTACTGTTGTTTTGTGCAAAAGATTCTAGTACATCTAACCAGTTCGTTGATGCTCTAACAAAAAAGCCTTCTGCTGTATATAAACAGTCGGTTATAGATTTATTGGAGTCAAAACAATGGGCGTCAGTTTCAGGAATGCAGCCAATATAAACGTCTTCTTTTTTAATAGGAATATGAGAATATGTAAGCTGATTAAACAGTTGCTGTAAGTCACCAATTGTTTCATCAACATGTAAAGGTTTAATATCATTTATTATAAATTTCTCTAACTGCATAAGGCTTAAATATACAACTGCAAATTAATTAAAAATAAAGAGAAATTGCGTGTTGTACTTTGTATTTTTGTGATTCAATACCAAGAAAAATGACCAAACTGAGTGTTAATATTAATAAGATAGCAACGCTAAGAAATAGTAGAGGTGGCGATGTGCCAAATGTTGTTCAATTTGCAAAAGATGTTCAACGATTTGGAGCTGAAGGTGTAACGATACATCCAAGACCAGATGAACGACATATACGTTATCAAGATGCTCGAGATTTAAAACCAATTGTACATACCGAATATAATATTGAAGGTAATCCTATACCAAAGTTTATAGATTTGGTATTGGAAACTCAACCTACACAAGTTACCTTGGTTCCGGATAGTGTTGATGCAATAACCTCTAATGCAGGTTGGGATACACTAAAACATAAAGATTTTTTAATAGAAGTTATTTCTGAGTTTAAGCGTAATGATATCAGAACTTCAATTTTTGTAGACCCAGTTTTGGAACAGATTGAAGGTGCAAAAGTGACAGGTACAGATCGTATAGAATTATATACTGAGGCATTTGCACATGAATACCAACAGGGAAATGAAGACGCAATAAAACCTTATACAGATTGTGCTGAACTAGCAAATAAGATTGGTTTAGGTGTTAATGCAGGTCATGATTTATCATTAGATAATATCAAGTTCTTTAAAGATAATATTGAAGGCTTATTAGAAGTTTCAATTGGTCACGCTTTAATCTCTGAAAGTCTTTATCTGGGTGTTGAAAATGTAATACAAATGTATTTGCATAGATTGTCATGAAGTTACACAGCAATAGTTTTGGAGAAGGTAAACCCTTCGTGATTTTGCATGGGTTTTTAGGTATGGGTGATAACTGGAAAACCCTAGGCCGAAAGTTTTCTGAGCATAATTTTCAAGTACATTTAGTAGATCAGCGTAATCATGGTAGAAGCTTTCATTCTGATAAGTTTGATTACGATCTTATGGTCGAAGATTTAAAGGCTTTTTGCGATGAAAATGACCTCAAAGAAATTATACTTTTAGGGCATTCTATGGGTGGCAAAACTGCTATGGCTTTTGCTACAAAATATCCTAGTCTTGTAGATAAATTAATTATTGCAGACATTTCACCACGTTATTATCCAATTCATCATGATGCTATTTTAGAAGGATTATCTTCATTAGACTTTTCTCAGATAAAATCTCGAGGGCAAGCAGATAAAGTTTTAGAAAATTATGTGCCAGAAATAGGCACACGCATGTTTTTACTTAAAAACTTATATTGGGTAGAAAAAGGACAGCTAGGATTACGTATTAACTTACCTGTATTAAAAGATAATGTGTCAGAAGTAGGTGAGGCGTTAGACATTCATGCAACATTTTCTAAACCGACACTATTTTTAAGAGGCGATAAGTCAGAGTATATTGGTGTTTCTGATGAAGCATTAATACATCGTCATTTCACCGATGCTAAAATTCAGACTATTGCAAATGCAGGACATTGGTTGCATGCCGAAAATTCAAAAGACTTTTTTGAAGCCGTAATTGATTTTATCATTTAAAATCAATTACTTATTCTATTGTTGGCTTGTGAAAAAATATGTACTTTTGCACCCCAATTTTAGTATGTATTACAATGAATATTACAAGAGAAGACATTGATGCTTTAAATGCAGTTGTTAAAGTTGATATCGCGAAAGAAGATTATAGCGATAAAGTAGAAAAAATCTTATCGGATTATCGTAAGTCTGCTAACATTCCAGGATTTCGTAAAGGTCATGTACCAATGGGAATGGTTAAAAAGCAATATGGTAAAGCTGTGCTAGTTGATGAAGTAAATAAATTGCTTCAAGATGCGCTAGGAAAATACTTAGTTGAAGAAAAACTAGATGTATTAGGTAATCCATTGCCAAAACCACAAGACGATTTAGATTGGAATGCTGATTCTTTTTCTTTTGAATTTGAACTTGGTCTTGCACCAGAGTTTGATGTGAAACTAAAAGGCAAAAAAGCTATAACACATTATAACATCATCGCCGATAAAAAGATGATTGACAACCAAGTGGAGCACATTCAAAAGCAATATGGTAAGTTAGTGTCTCAAACAGAAGTTGCAGAAGATTCTGAAATTACTGGAAAGTTTACTAATGAAGCAGAAGGTATAGAAAACGTTGCTACAATAACTTTAGACAAAGTAAAAGGAAAGACTAATGCTAAGAAGTTCGTTGGAGCTAAAGTTGGTGATGTTATTACTTTAAAAACGAAAGGATTATTTAACGATAGTCATGATTTAATGACATTCTTAAAAGTGTCTCATGATGATGCGCACAGCTTAAACGTTGAGGTTAATTTTGAAGTTTCAGAAGTTAATACAAGAGAGCTTGCAGATTTAGACCAAGAGTTGTTCGATAAGATATTTGGAGCAAAGGTTGTAACCTCAGTAACAGAATTAAAAGCTAAAATCAAGGAAGATTCTGAAAAACAATTTGCGCAACAAGGTGACCAAAAGTTATTGAATGATGTAACCGAATATCTGGTGGATAGTACAAAATTTGACTTGCCATCAGAATTCTTACAAAAATGGATGCAAACTTCTGGTGAAGAGCCAATGACTGAAGAGCAGGCTAAAGAAGAATATGAGAAGTCTGAAAAAAGTATGCGTTATCAATTAATCGAGGCTAAAATTATTAATGATAATAAGCTTCAAGTTCAGTTTGAAGACTTAAAAGCGTATTCTATGGATATGATTAAGGCGCAAATGGCACAATTTGGTCAGATGAATCCTTCAGAAAAAGAATTAGAAGATATTGCGGCTCGTATCCTTTCTAACCAAGATGAGGTAAAACGTTTATCTGAACAATTAATGAGTCAAAAACTATTAGAACTTTACAAAAAAGAAGCTAATCTTAAGACAAAAGAAATAAGTTATGATGATTTTGTAAAAGAATTTTACAGTTAATCATTTAGTAATATAAATTGTATCTTTAAGGCGTGGAATCAATTGATCCCACGCCTTAATAATTTAACGACAAACAGAATTTAAAATATGGATTTCGGAAAAGAATTTGAAAAATTTGCAACCAAAGATCAAGGAATAAATAGTAATTATTACAGTAAGATTATACAAAGTATGTATCCAACTAATTTGACGCCAAATATTATAGAAGAACGTCAAATGAACATCGCCATTTTTGATGTATTCTCAAGGCTAATGATGGATCGTATTATTTTCTTAGGTACTGGAGTAAATGACCAAGTGGCTAATATCATTCAAGCACAATTGCTATTTCTTCAAAGTGTAGATGCTTCAAAAGACATTCAAATTTATATTAACTCGCCAGGTGGTTCAGTGTATGCAGGGTTAGGTATTTACGATACTATGCAGTTTGTAAAACCAGATGTAGCTACAATATGTACAGGTATTGCAGCATCTATGGCAGCTGTTTTATTGTGTGCTGGTGAAAAAGGTAAGCGTTCGGCTTTAAAACATTCAAGAGTCATGATTCATCAACCCATGAGTGGAACTCAAGGTCAAGTTTCAGATATGGAGATAGCTGTGCGTGAGACTATAAAGGTAAAGGAAGAATTATATAATATTATATCTAGTCATTCAGGTAAACCTTATGAACAGGTTGAAAAAGATTCGGATAGAGATTATTGGATGAAATCCGACGAGGCTCTAGAATATGGTATGATTGATGAGGTTTTAGGTAGAAAGTAATAATAGCTTTTACGACTAAAACAACCTAATTGAATTAAAATTATGGCAAAGGAAGAATTAGAATGTTCATTTTGTGGTAGGAAAAAGCCAGAAACAAATTTACTCATCGCTGGGTTAGATGCTCACATTTGTGATCGTTGTATTACTCAAGCAAATGGGATTGTTATAGAAGAGTCTAAGCAAAGTAATAATTCTGACTTAAGCGCAGAGTTAATGCTTAAGAAGCCTAAAGAAATCAAGGCATTTTTAGACGAATACATTATAGGTCAAGAGCATACCAAACGCGTTATGTCTGTTGCTGTATATAATCACTACAAACGATTATTACAAGCACCAACTGATGACGATATAGAGATTCAGAAGAGTAATATCATTATGGTTGGACAAACCGGAACTGGTAAAACTCTAATGGCAAAAACAGTGGCTAGAATGCTTAATGTACCTTTGGCTATTGTTGATGCTACTGTATTAACAGAAGCTGGATATGTTGGTGAAGATGTAGAAAGTATCCTAACACGTTTATTACAAGCCGCAGATTATAACTTAGAAAAAGCTGAGCGCGGTATTGTGTTTATCGACGAGATAGATAAAATTGCACGCAAAAGTGATAACCCATCAATTACTAGAGATGTTTCAGGTGAAGGCGTTCAGCAAGCATTATTAAAATTATTAGAAGGTACAGTTGTTAATGTGCCGCCAAAAGGTGGTCGTAAACATCCTGATCAAAAGTTTATAGAGGTTAATACAGAGCATATTTTATTTATTGCAGGTGGTGCTTTTGACGGTATTGAACGTGTTATTACTAAGCGTCTAAACATGCAAGCCATAGGATATAGTTCTATTAGCTCGGATGATAATGTAGATAATGATAACATTCTACAATATATTATACCAAAAGACCTAAAAGATTTTGGTCTAATTCCTGAAATTATTGGCCGTCTTCCAGTATTAACTCATATGGACCCATTAGATGGTAAAACGTTAAGAGCTATTTTGACTGAGCCTAAAAATGCCATTGTTAAGCAATACAAAAAGTTGTTTGCAATGGATGATGTAGAGCTGTCTATTACTGAAGGTGCTTTAGAATTTATAGTGTCTAAAGCCATTGAATATAAGCTAGGAGCAAGAGGTTTACGATCGTTATGCGAAGAAATTTTAACAGATGCAATGTTTAATTTACCAGGTTCTGGTGAAACTAAATTAAGCGTTACTAAAAATTATGCTGAAGAAAAATTAACGAAGTCAACACTTAAAAAGTTAAAAGCAGTTTCTTAGTATAAATTGAAGTATAAAAACTAAAAACCCATGAAAATTTTCATGGGTTTTTTATTGTTGAATTAATTAACTGTAATAAATGCGGTCAGTATGATGATAAAAGTATTGGTTGAAATTCTTTCTTCAAATTATCTTAGTCGAGATGTAGAATTATTCGGTATAAAAAATTAAGAGGTAAATATTCAGGATAAACTGTTTTATTTGTCCATCTTTAGAAGCTCATCAATATAATTTCTGGTGTTAGATAATCTAGGAACTTTATGTTGACCACCAAGTTTATTGTTGGCTTTAAGCCAATCATAAAAAAGATTTTCTCTTGCACTATGAATTTTTGGCTTTTTGAGGGTCATATTATTATAACGCTTAGCTTCATAGTCAGAGTTTAGAGCTTTCAATGCATTGTCAAATAACTCTTCAAAATATGCCATATTCTCTGGTGGTTTTTTGAATTCAATAATCCACTCATGTGCACCTTTTTCTTTGCCTTGCATAAAAATAGGAGCAGCAGTATAATCGACGATTTCAGCCTTTGTTCGTTTGCATACTTTTTTTAAAGCGTCTTCTGCGTTTTCTATAATTAACTCCTCACCAAAAGCATTAATATGATGCTTTGTTCGGCCAGACACCTTGATACGATGTGGTTTTAGGCTAACAAAACGTACTGTATCACCAATCTTATAGCGCCATAAGCCTGCATTTGTGGTAATAATAACTGCGTAGTTTTTATGGAGCTCAACATCACTTAACGGAATTACCTTCTGGTGTTTTGTACCATAAGTATCCATTGGAATAAATTCATAAAAAATACCGTAATCGAGCATTAGCAATAAATCTCCAGAATAGTTTTGGTCCTGAATAGCAAAAAAACCTTCTGAGGCATTATAGATTTCGTAATATTTAAATTCTTTGGACGGTAGTATCGCTCTATACTGTTCAATATATGGATTGAAACTAACACCGCCATGAAAATAGACTTCAAGGTTTGGCCATATATCGAAGAGGTTATTTTTTTCTGTACGATCTAAAATATTGTTAAGTAGTACCAGCATCCAAGAAGGCACGCCAGCAAGACTTGTAACATTTTCTTCAATAGTTTCTTCAACTATAGCTTGCATTTTAGTTTCCCACTCGCTCATTAAAGACACCTTACTACTTGGTGTACTGCTAAACTCAGCCCAAAAGGGCATATTGTCAATTAAAATTGCACTAAGGTCGCCGAAGACAGTCCCATTTTCTTTGTAGAGTTCTTTGCTGCCACCAAGTCTTAAGCTTTTTCCAGTAAATAACTGTGAATCTTCATTGTTGTTCAAATACATGCAAAGCAAATCTTTGCTTGCAGCGTAGTGGCAATCTTCTAAAGATTCAGTACTTACAGGTATAAACTTGCTTTTAGCATTTGTTGTTCCGCTAGATTTCGCGAACCACTTAATAGGTTTTGGCCAAAAAATGTTTTGTTCTCCTAATCTTGAGCGTTCAATATTTGGTTGTATGTCTTCATAATTTACTACAGGCACACGTTGGTTAAACTCTTTGTATGTTTTGATTGAAGCAAAATCGTATTGCTTACCAACTTCAGTATCCTTAGCGTGTTTTAATAAGCTAAAGAGTAATTCGTTTTGCACTTCGTTAGGGTATTTTAAAAACAATTCAATCTGATGAAATCGCTTTTTTAAAAACCACGAAGCAATAGAATTTACAATAGGAATTGGCATTTTTTGGCTAATTTAGCAGTGCTAAAAATACTAAAATTCTTCTATGGTTTACACAGGTGTACTAACCAAAATGCAAACAGAATTTCTTAAGCCAATTCAGTATTATTTGGTTTTTGAGAATGACTTCATCCATATGAATCAGCTTTTAGATAAATCTATTAGTCTTAGGCTGGTTGGAGAACAGTGTTTAAGTTGCGGTTTAGACAGACCTATTTATAGACAGGGCTTTTGTAGAAGTTGCTTCTTTGATAAGCCTGATGCAGGTGAATGGATAATGAGACCAGAATTAAGTAAAGCGCATTTAGGTATAGAAGATAGAGATCTAGAGTACGAGAAAAAAGTTCAATTGAAGGCTCATATCGTTTACTTAGCAAATTCAAGTAATGTCAAAGTTGGAGTGACGCGTAAGAGCCAAGTACCAACACGATGGATTGACCAAGGTGCCCATGAAGCTATTGAAATAGTTGAAGTGCCAAATAGGTATTTGGCAGGTATTACTGAGGTAGCTTTAAAAGATCATGTCGCTGATAAAACGAATTGGCGAAAAATGTTGAAGAACGATATCGAAGATGTAGATCTTAAAAATTGGCGAGAAAAATTGAAAGCTTATATACCTGATGAGGCAAAGGAATTTTTTATAGATTATAATGAAGAGACACTATTACATTTTCCGGTCATTAAATATCCCGAAAAACCAAATAGTCTAAATCTTAAAAAGCTATTACAATATTCAGGTAAACTTGTTGGTATAAAAGGGCAATACTTAATCTTTGACGATGCTACCGTTTTTAATGTTCGAGCTAATGAAGGCTTGGTAGTTGAAATAGGTATTTAGACAAAATACAGTTTTGCAAATTGTAGCATACCGACCGAGACTAATAATGAACCAGTAACTTTATTTATAATTTGGTTGACATTACTAAACTTTCTCATCATATAAACACTAAACTTTCCATAAAAGTAAAGTGTAAGAGTCTTACCAAGATATACACCTATAAAAAAGCCAAATAATTGTGCTACTGGCGAAGAGATAGTAAGCATAGCTACTTTACTATTAATAATACCATAAACCAATAACCAATATATTAATACTGGCGGATTTAATAAGCCAAGTAAAAAGCCAGTTGCATACTTAGACTTTAAAGCTGACGATTTTGATTTAGGTGTACTATTAGATTTATCTTTTTTAAAGAATAATAAACCACCGATACCCAATAAAGTAATGGCAAGTAAGACTTGTACCCATTGATTGGTGCTAAAGAAATCCTTAACCATCATATTATAGTTAAGTGCATAAACAGATAATAAAACTTCTGCTACACCTGCAGTAATTGCAATTTTTAAAGCTTGCTTTAGATTTTGCTTTATGGTTGTATTTATTACAGCAATATTTGAAGCTCCTAATGGTAGTGCTCCAATAATAGAGGTAGAAATTCCGAGTAAAGCAAATAGTAAAATCATGTTGCTTTTGTAGTAAAAGCAAAAACATCCTTACAGGGTTAGCAAAAATTAGTGCAAAAAAAAGCGACCAACTAGTGGTCGCTTATATATTGAGGGTAATATTAGTTATATATCTTCTTGGTCTCTTAGAGTTTGGATGTACTGCGCTTTTTGAATTTCTCTTCTACGCTTAACAGAAGGTTTAGTGAAATAACGAGATTCTCTTAAATTTTGCATGATTTGCACATTTCTATGCTTACGCTTATATCTTTTAAGAGCTCTTTCTATGTTTTCGCCTTCTTTGATTTCTATTTTGATCATATCCTTTAATTATTTTAATAATCTCTAAAAGAGTTTGCAAAGATACTATCTTTTATGAAATAAACGAATTATTGTAAAAGAAATTGATGAGGATAACAACCGAATTAATTCTCAGTTGAATCTTTTCCTTTCTTTTTACCTTTTAGAATATTACCAAGAACATTTTTTATTGGGTCTTTTACAGAGGTTTTGGTGGTGTCAATTTTATTAAGGCTTGTTGAATCTACGGCTTCAGAATCATCAGGTTTTTTGTCGCCTAGAAGACCACCTAACAAGTCATTAATTTTGTCCTTGCCTTTACCAATTAGTTTGTCTTTCTGAATTTCGATAAGTTGCTTAGTGAGATTCGTGATGCCACTACTTAAATCTGTATTTACTTTAGGACTTTTAAAAGTTCCACTAATATCAGCAATAACAGGTATTGAAATTTTATCGACTTCCGAATCATTTATTTTACCAATTAATCTATTAACCTCAGAGCCCAAATACTTAGCAGGTACTTGCAACTCGGCTTTATAATTAATGTTGTTTGTGAAACTATGAGTTCCAGATACCGTAATAGGAATATCTTCATAATTGATAGTGAATGGTTTTACAGACACTTGACCATTATCAAAACTTAGTTTGGTTTTTAAGTCTTTTAAATCAATCTTATCAAGGTCAATAAAACCTAACTCTTTACCTAAAGCAGACAATATCTTACTTTGTGTAGCGGTGATTTTTGTTGTTAAGATTTCTGCTAAAGCATCACCTGATATAGTAGTTAAATCTGGTCTAAACTCTTGATCCAATAAACCACTTATATTGATGGTGGAATTTAATTTTCCTTGTAAGACTTTAGCAATTGGGGCTAAAGTTTCTAACAGTTCTAAATCTTTGAAAGATTGAGAAATATCAAACTCTTGCATCCCTAACTGCATATTAAATTTAGGCTTAGTCTCTTTTGTAGATACATTGCCCGAAATACCAAACTGACCCTTAAACAAGTCTGTAGTCATATTTTTTAGTGTGGCATTTTGGTCTTTAATTAATAATTGACCCTTAACGTTTTTAAGGTTCAAATTATCATAGATTACTGTCTTAGCATCAGCAGTTATCGTGCAATCTAAAAAATCAGGAATCTTTAATGATTCATCATCAGATGATGTTTTATTCGAAGTTTCTGTCGCAGCGGTATCTTCGACCATAAAATCTGAAATAGCAAATACATTAGAGTTGACTTTAAAATTTCCTTGCAGCTTTTTATCACTCAACAAAAACCCTAATAGATTAGTAATTGTTCCTGTAGCTGAAAAATCACTTTTACCCGTCAAGGCATCAAAATTGTTTAAACTTACGGTTTTAGGATTAAAGGTTAAATCAGCTTTGTTAATCTGGATGGGGTTTACAATATCTTCAGAGGAAAAAATAAAATTGCTAACAGAGACACTTCCGTTGTTTTTAATACGTTGGTATGCACTAGTTTCTATAGCATCCATATCAAAAGCGGTATTCAATTTCCCTTTTAAAATTCCGCTGAGCTGATTATCTAACTCTATAGGATACGCTTTTGTAATATTTGCTAAGTTTAATACACCATCTAAATTAGCATTGACCAATACGCTGCCTGTTAAATCTCTAATATGAGCTTCAGACTTAAAGACATCTTCATCTATTCTAAAATTAAGTTTATTTACATCTATGTAAGTGTCTTCGGTTTTGCCAGTTTTATTTTTAATTGAGGCATCAATATTAATATTGGTCACGCGTTTTGGTAAATCGGGATATTTAAATGATGCATCCTGAGATTGCATATTTATGTCTAAAGTTGGAATGGTTTCTTCAGAAATTAAACCTTTAATTGTGCCATTTACTTTAAAGTTTCCGGTGGTGCTTACATTTTCAATATTCTTAGCATATTCTTTAGGGATAACTGCAAGAAAGTCTTTAAAAGACGATTCAGGGTTTTTAAAGCTAATATCTACTTGTTGTCCATTCTCAACTATTTGTACAAAACCCTGAAATTCTAATGGCAGTGCATTAATGAAGCCTTCATTTTCTTTAAAGGAATATGTTTCTTCTTCTAAATCCAAACCGATTAAAGCAGCAAGTTTTAAGGTGTTATTACTTAAATATTCTGTGCTGTCAATAGAAATGCTAATTCTGGCTTCGGTGTTAGTGTCTAATTCAGATTGCTCTGCTGAGAAAATTCCTTTTCCATAATGATTTATTTCGGTAAGATGAATATTGGTATTAGCACCTTCATCTATATACGTAAATGCGCTATTGTTAATCTTGTAGTTTTTGATGTCAAAACTAAAAGCTGATGAAGATTCTGATTTAGAAACTTCATTTTCATCAGTTTTTAAAATATCATAATTTGTTGAGCCTTTTTCATTTGTTTTTAAGGAAAGTAATAATTCATCGGCTATAATTTCATTAACCACTAAAGCCTCATCAGAACCTTTAAATAGTTCTTTTATTGCCATATCTAAAGACAATGATTTTGCAGTCGCTAGGGTTTCCTCTTCAAATGGACTGTAAGTATTTATTATGAGATTGTCAATGTTAACTTCGGCCTTAGGAAAACTACTGATTAGGCTTAAACTAATAGTGTCAAAACTTAAATCAGCATTGAGATTTTTATCTGCATAATTCTTGACAATAGTTTCTATTTTAGATTCTAAGAAAAATGGAATTGCAATAAGAATTGTGATAAAAATGAGTAATGATATTACAACGATTTTGAGAACTTTCTTCATAGGATATTAGTTATAGCTTTAGTAATATCTACGCACAGTTGTTAAGAATAGTTGTCTTAATAGTATTGTTTGTAAAGATTTTGAGGTTTTTGTAAAACTAAAGAAGTTCTATCTCTTCGTTTATTTCAAGCTTAAATCGCCTTCTAAAGACATACACACCAAGGTAAAGAAACGGTGTGTCAAATAAAGCCACAAGAACTTTAAAAAGGAACCCACTTATCAATAGTCCTTTAAAATTTGCCCAATCTATGATTTCGAATGAGCAAAGCAAAAATACAATAGTGAATGTATCTACAAATTGTGAAAACCAGGTCGAAAAATTATTCCTCAGCCATAAGTGTTTACCTTTTGTTAACCGCTTCCAAAAGTGATAAATCTGAATATCTACAAATTGAGCAAACAAATACGTAAGCATACTTGCAAATACTGCTATGACGGAGTTGCCAAAAACAGTTTTATACATCTCATCATCTACATAAGACCATGAAGTAGCTGGCACAATATTACCCACATATATAATGAGTAGGGAAAATATAGAGGCGAAAATACCAACAATTACAACATCATTAGCACGCTTTTTACCATAGATTTCACTTATTAAATCTGTAATTAAAAATGTAATAGGATACGGTAAAATACCAACAGATATTTCAAAAAGTTTGCTCCCAAAGATTTCTATATCTACAGGATACCAGTAAAAAAACTTCTGAAAGATAAGATTAGAGACAACTAATGATGTAATAAATAACGCGCCAAGTAATAAATAAATACGCTGTGCTAATAGCTTGTCTTTAAGAGGCATTGAAAATGGTTAATAAATAGTTTAAGTAAAGATAAACTAATAATATTTCTTTTAGTTATTTTGTTTTTAATGACACCAACCAAAACAGTTTATATCGCATTAGGCAGCAATAAAGGAAACAAATTGCAGTATTTGCAATCTGCTCTGAACGCAATATTTGAAAAAGTTGGTATTATTCAGAAGATATCTAAGGTGTACAATACACCTGCTTTAGGGTTTGAAGGTGACGATTTCTACAACGCATGTATTAAGGTAAGTACCACTTTAAAACCCAAAAAGTTACTCAAAGTATTACAAAATATTGAGTCCGATTTAGGACGTTTAAAAAGAACGAAGACTACTTACGAGTCTCGTGAAATTGATTTAGATATTTTGTTTTATGATGCTGAAATAGTAGAGGAAAAACAAGTAACAATTCCGCATCCTGAATTGCAAAATCGCAAATTTGTTTTACAACCATTACATGATATCATTAAAGATTTTGAGCATCCTACATTAAATAAATCGATTGGAGATTTACTTGATGAATGCGAAGATGATTCTCAGATTGAACCCATTAATATTTGGTTGAAAAACCCTAAGAAAGAGTATAGCTTTAGCAAATTTAATTTCATAGCAATAGAAGGAAATATAGGGGCAGGAAAAACGAGTTTGGCTGGCAAAATCGCCCAAGATTTTAATGCAAAACTCATATTAGAACGCTTTGCTGACAATCCGTTTTTGCCAAAATTTTACAAAGAACCTGAGCGTTATGCATTTACTTTAGAAATGTCGTTTTTAGCTGACCGTTATCAGCAAATAAGCGACGATTTATCTCAACTGGATTTGTTTAAAGATTTCATAGTTAGCGATTATGATGTACATAAGTCACTGATATTCTCAAAAGTAACCTTGCCAGAGGACGAATTTTTGTTATACAGAAAGCTGTTTTACCAAGTATATAAGGATATTGCCAAACCAGATTTATACGTTTATCTCTACCAAAACACAAAACGACTTCAGGAAAACATCAAAAAACGTGGTCGTAAATACGAAAAGGATATTGAAAACGAATATTTGGAAAAAATAAATTCGGGTTATTTAGAGTTCCTTAAATCTCAGACCGATTTAAATGTGAAAATTATTGATATTTCTGATAAAGATTTTGTGAAAAATAGAGGAGATTATCTGTGGATACTAAATGAGATTAATGATGAAGTATAAAATTGTTGAAGCTAGAGCATTTAATATTGTTGGATTAAAGGCTGATGCGAATTTTGTAACTAATGGTCAAGTGACATCGCAATTAGCTCGGGGATTTATGCCAAGACTAAAAGACATAAAGTCCCTAAAAGATCCTTATACATTGTCATTACAAAAATATGAAGATTTTAATTTTAAGAACTTCAACCCCAGCACGTCTTTTGAAAAATGGATTGGTGTTGAGGTAGATACTTTTGATGCGATTCCAGAAGATTTAGAAACTCTAACAATACCGTCGGGGAATTATTTAGTTATAGATTTTAAAGGCTCAATCCCGGAGTTCATAAAGCAATGGCAGTATATACATTCTACTTGGCTGCCGAAATCTGAATTTGAGTTAGATCATAGACCACATTTTGAACGTTTACCACCGAGTTACAATCCCGCTAATCAAGACAACGACGAGGAAATTTGGATTCCTATAAAGTGATTAAATCTTTGAGTTAGGTTGAGCGTGGTCACTGAGCCTGTCGAAGTGCAGTCGAAACCTAATTGCTAAAGAAAAGAGTTGTCAATATTCGACCTTTATTATTTTCGAGTTTAACTTCATTTAATATGTGTTTGTCTGCAATTTTCAAATTAAAAGGTTCAACCAAAAGGTCCACACCACTATTTTGTTTTAAGCGAATACCTTGAGATGCTATTTTATCTTTGTTTGGTATAAAATTACCGTTTGGTATATGCTCCGTTAAGATGATGTATTTATAATTATAAAGCTTATCGACAATAGCCTTAATTTCAGCATTTGACAAATGTTGAAGCACTTGTCTTAAAATCACACAATCTGCTTTTGGAAGTTGATCTTTAGCAATATTTAAACATAAAAATTCTAGATTATCAGCTTCAAATAATGACCTATTTCTCTCAATAAGAGGTTTGACGATATCAATAGCTATGTACTTTTTAGAGTAGTCTACAAGCTGTTTACCTATATTAAAATCACCGCAACCTAAATCACAAATAGCTAGGTCTTGATTATGACTTTTAAGAAATGTAATAACTGAATCAATATACGGCTTTACAATAGCCAAATTATGTGAACCTTCACCAGAATAAAAATCAAAATCATTGCCGCCCCAAAGATGTTGCTCGTAAATTTGTTGCATGACATCATTTGTTGGCCAAGGCTGTTTATCAGAAGACATTATTTAGTGTCTTTAAGACGTTCAAAGTATAGCAATAAAGAGTACGAGATCATGAGAACTACAGGTGCTACAACTAACACGTATATGATTTTCCAATATAGTATTGAAGCTTTAGGGCTGCCAAGATAACCCGAGGCTTCCCAACTAAAATTAAATCCTATATTACCAGAGAGTATATATGCAATGCCAAACCATAAGATCGAAATTCCGATTAAAATGCGCATCAAATTCCGAATTAATTTACCCACAACAGAATTGCTAGCTTTAAAACCTTTGTGAAAACTGAATACTGCAAGTTGAATGGCTATAAAACCAATCCAAATGATGAGATTGCCTGCTGGAATTCCAAATAGGTTATAGGTTAATACGGAAGAACCAGTTGAAAACAGAATAACTACTACACCAAGTATACCCAATGAAATGGCGAATAATTTTTTGTGAGTCATATTAAAGATTTTAGATTTTTTATTTTCGAAAACACGTCCCATAACACAACACCAACGCTTACGGAAATATTTAAAGAGTGTTTGGTGCCAAATTGTGGTATTTCAATAACATAATCACTCGCACTAACAACGTCTTGCCGTACACCTTTAACTTCATTACCAAAAACAAAAGCATATTTAGTATTTGATTCAGGAGTAAAATCGTTAAGCATTGTGGCATTTTCTGCTTGTTCAATAGCGCAAATTTTGACACCGTTAGATTTTAGTTGTTCTATAACCTCAATTGTATATTCAGCGTATTCCCAATCTACAGTTTCAGTGCTGCCTAAAGCTGTTTTTCGTATATCGTTATGTGGTGGTGCAGCAGTAATACCACAGAGATATATTTTTTCAATTAAAAAAGCATCACTAGTTCGAAATACCGAACCAATATTGTTAAGACTTCTTATATTATCGAGTACAATAATAATAGGTGATTTCTTAGCTTTTTTAAAAGCAGAAACATCCAACCGGTCTAATTCGCTATTTTTTAATTTTCTCATGTTGAAATCTTACCTATTTTGTAGATAACTTATGTCTTTTTCGCTTTATAAAACAAGGGTATTTGGCTACATTAGCAATCTTACATTCCTCATAACTGTTGAGGCAAAAATAAACAAAACTCTTGGCAAAAAAAGTAAAAAAAGAAACACCATTAATGAAGCAGTACAATGCCATTAAAGCAAAGTATCCTGATGCTCTGTTATTGTTTAGAGTTGGCGATTTCTATGAAACTTTTGGGAGTGATGCTGTTAAGGCGTCTAAGATTTTGGATATTATTCTTACCAAACGTGGTGCAGGAAGTGAGAGCGAAACTGAATTGGCAGGTTTTCCGCATCACTCTTTAAACACCTATTTGCCAAAGTTGGTAAGAGCAGGAGAGCGAGTTGCTATTTGTGACCAGCTCGAAGATCCAAAACAAACTAAAAAGATTGTGAAACGCGGTGTTACAGAATTAGTAACACCTGGTGTAGCATTAAATGATGACATTTTACATTCAAAGTCAAATAACTTTTTAGCTGCGGTACATTTCGATAAAAAATATATTGGTGTTTCATTTTTAGATATTTCTACAGGTGAGTTTTTAACCTCACAAGGCAATGCTGAATATGTAGATAAGCTACTTCAAAATTTTAGGCCAAGTGAAGTATTAATCTCAAAAAAATGTAGAAAGGAGTTTACTGAGGTTTTTGGTGAAGATTTCCATACGTTTTATTTGGAAGATTGGGTGTTTCAGGCAGATTATGCAAACGAAACCTTAACCAAACATTTTAATACAAAAACCCTAAAAGGTTTTGGTATTGAAGATTTATATGAAGGCATTATTGCCTCTGGTGTAGTATTACATTATTTAAGTGAAACACGTCATAATAAACTAGAGCATATTGCTTCAATATCAAGAATTGCAACAGATGAATACGTTTGGATGGACAAGTTTACTATTCGTAACCTTGAGCTTTACCATTCTACTAACGCCAATGCAGTAACCTTAATAAATGTTATTGATAAGACCATTTCTGCCATGGGTGGTCGTACTTTAAAACGATGGCTAGCCTTACCTCTAAAGCATGCAGACAAGATAAAGCAGCGTCATGAAGTCGTTAAATTTTTACTGGATAATGAGGCTATTCTTCAAAAGATTCAAGGGCAAATAAAGCATATTGGTGATATAGAACGTTTAATATCAAAGATTGCAACAACCAAAGTAAGCCCAAGAGAAGTAATACAGCTTAAAAATTCTTTAGAAGCTATTGTGCCTATTAAATCTATGGCCGAAACTTGTGATAACGAATCTTTGAAAGTTTTAGGTGATAATTTAAACAACTGTGATTTGCTTCGCGAAAAAATTAAGCAAACACTTAATGAAGAAGCGCCAGTAAATATATTGAAGGGTAAAACTATTGCCGAAGGTTTTTCGCATGAACTGGATGAACTAAGAGGTTTGTCAAAATCTGGGAAAGACTATTTAGACAGCATGCTTGAACGTGAAAGTGAACGCACAGGTATTCCGTCTTTAAAGATTGCTTCAAATAATGTATTTGGCTACTATATCGAAGTCCGTAATACGCATAAAGACAAAGTACCTGAAGAATGGATACGCAAACAAACTTTAGTAAATGCTGAACGATACATTACCGAAGAATTAAAAGAATACGAAGCAAAAATTTTAGGCGCTGAAGAACGTATTTTGGCTATCGAACAACAACTATTTTCAGAATTAATTGTTTGGATGCACCAATTTATAGTTCAAGTTCAGCAGAATGCTCAACTCATAGGTCAGCTGGATTGTTTGTGTGGGTTTTCAAGTCTTGCTAAAGTAAATAAGTATAATTATCCACAGATTGATGATAGCTTTGATTTAGAAATTAAAGATGGGCGTCACCCTGTAATAGAAAAGCAATTACCATTAGGGGAATCGTACATAGCCAATGACGTTTATCTCGATAGAGAATCCCAGCAGATCATTATGATCACTGGGCCAAACATGTCAGGTAAATCAGCTATATTAAGACAAACGGCATTAATTGTTCTTCTTGCTCAGATAGGAAGTTTTGTGCCAGCAAAAGAGGCTAGAATAGGACTAGTGGATAAAATATTTACACGTGTTGGAGCTAGTGATAATATCTCAATGGGCGAATCTACTTTTATGGTAGAGATGAATGAAACAGCCTCTATTTTGAATAATATTTCAGATCGAAGTTTAGTACTTTTAGATGAGATTGGGCGTGGTACAAGTACTTATGATGGCATTTCTATAGCTTGGGCAATTAGCGAATATTTGCATGAGCATCCTGCAAAGCCTAAAACATTATTTGCTACACATTATCATGAGTTGAATGAAATGACCGATACTTTTGATAGAATAAAGAATTTTAATGTGGCAGTTAAAGAATTAAAAGATAATGTTCTTTTTGTACGCAAGTTAGTTGAAGGTGGAAGCGAACATAGTTTTGGTATTCATGTTGCAAAGATGGCTGGCATGCCACAGCAGGTTATTAGACGCGCCAATAAAATTTTGTCTAAATTGGAAAAATCACATTCTAGCGAAGAGCTTACCGATAAAGTTAAATCGCTTAAAGATGATATGCAATTGAGTTTCTTTAATTTAGATGATCCTTTACTCGAAGAAATAAAAGAAGAAATACTTCACACGGATATAGATACACTCACACCAGTAGAAGCCTTAATGAAGCTTAATGAAATTAAGCGCATGTTAGTAAAGAAAAAACAAGCTTAAGTAAGTTTAATTTATTTTAAAAAAATCTTTGCATTTATAAGAAATAGTTTAAATTTGCATCCGCTTTTATAGCGAATAGTTCTTTAAAAACTGCGAAAGTAGCTCAGGGGTAGAGCATCACCTTGCCAAGGTGAGGGTCGCGGGTTCAAATCCCGTCTTTCGCTCTATTCTTTAAAATATATACCAATTAAAGTTGCTGTCCGCAACAAAAATGCTGAAGTGGTGGAATTGGTAGACACGTTGGACTTAAAATCCAATGGCCATTATGGCCGTGCGGGTTCAAGTCCCGCCTTCAGTACAAAAAGCCGAAAACATTTGTTTTCGGCTTTTTTGTTTTTAACAACTCCTGTAAACTGTATAGGTAATTGATGTACTTTTCTATAACTATACAAAACGTTATTTCTTTTCTCTGAAGCATTATTTAATAAAGGGTTTTCAAATTTTCACTACCTTAACAAAAATTATTTAGATTTAAAAAGGTGTTATGAATAGATACATATATCTTCTCATTTTTCTTTGTTCTTTCTTGACGACTTATTCTCAAGAGCTCCCTCCAATTCAAAGATTTTCTCCTCAACAGTATTTGGCTGATGATCAAAACTGGTCCATTAGTCAAGGAGAAGATGAGAGTATTTACATCGCTAATAATAAAGGACTTCTTGAGTATAATGGAGCGAAATGGAATCTTTACGCATCACCTAACAATACAATTATTAGGTCAGTTGCTGTTATTGATAATAGAGTTTATACAGGTTCCTACATGGATTTTGGATATTGGGAAAAGGACAAATTCGGAAAACTTGGATATACATCTTTAGTAAAGAAATTTGACAATAAGCTAAAAGAAGATGAAGAGTTTTGGAATATTATACCATTAAGTGAGTTTGTTGTTTTTCAATCATTAGATAGAATTTACATATATAATAAGATTAATAATGCGTTTAGTGTTATAGAATCTGAGACCAGAATAACTAAGGCATTTAAAGTTCTATCTACCATATATTTTCAGAAGGCGAATAAAGGGGTTTTTAAAATCGAAAATGGCAAAGCCGAACTATTCACTGATGCGCCTTCAATCACAAATAATGAAATTGTAAACATATTTACAAAGGATAATAACTACTTATTTCAAACTAAGGAAAGCGGATTCTATATCTACAGTGATGGTGAAATAGAAAAATGGGAAATTTCTGCAAATGATTTGCTTTCAGAGGTAAGTGTATATAATAGTATAAGATTACGCAATGGTAACTTTATACTTGGTACAATTTCTAATGGTGTTATCAAATTAAGTTCAAACGGGGATTTATTATTTCAAATAAATAAAAATAATGGCTTATCAAATAATACTGTGCTCTCAACTTATCAAGATATTTCTGGTAATATATGGTTAGCTCTAGATAATGGTATTAATGTTTTGAACTTAAATTCACCTTACAGAGTTTATACAGATGGTCAAGGAAAACTAGGAACTATTTATGCTGCAGAAAAAACAGAAGATAATTTATACATAGGTACAAATCAGGGTCTGTTTTACAAACCCTTAAATGGCAATGGCGATTTTAAATTAGTAGAGGGAACAAAGGGGCAAGTTTGGTTTTTAAAACGCTTACAAGGGCAGTTGTTTTGTGGTCATGATAAAGGAACTTTTGTAATTGATAATGATACATCCAAACAGATATCTTTTGAAAAAGGGACTTGGAATATTAAACCAATTCCTGGCAGGAATGATATAATCATTCAAGGTAATTATAATGGTTTAAGCCTATTAGAAAAAGCGAGTAACAATGCCTGGAAGTTTAAACAAAGAATCAATGGATTTGACATCTCTTCAAGATACTTCGAGTTTAACAGTGATAATGAGCTGCTAGTAAGTCATGAATATAAGGGTGTCTATAAACTAAATCTTGAACAAGACCTGTTAAGTATAAAACAGTATAAAAAGCTTAATGTAGAAAAAGGTATTGGTTCAAGTCTAATTAAATTTAATAACACGATTTTTTACGGTTTTGTTGGTGGATTATTCCAGTATGATTCCGAAAAAATGGAATTTGAGGTTAGCAATTTATTGAATGATTTATTTAAGTCTGAGAACTATGTCTCAGGGAAATTTGTTTATGATGAAGATAATAATAGGTTATGGAGCTTTATTAGAAATCAATTAATATATATTGAACCAGGTAAGTTAACCGATAACCCAATTGTTAATACGATAAATCTTCCAAGTAATCTTCGTAGTAATAAACTTGGGTTTGAAAACATACTTCATATTGGTGATAATAATTATTTACTGGGTACCACATTTGGATATTTTGTGGTAGATATAGATAATTTTGAACAAAAAAACCACACTATTTCTCTAAACAGTGTGGAATATTCTACATTGCATCAGGATAGTAAGCCATTGCAATTAAAGGATTCACCGGTTTTACTTAATAATCAGAATAATGTGTTCTTTGACTATAGTGTTTCAAACTTTAATAAATTTTCACCTACACTATATCGATACAAATTAGAAGGTATTTATGATAACTGGAGCGATTGGAGTGCTAAATCTAATACACTGTTCGAAAATTTGCCATATGGTAACTATAACTTCTTAGTTCATGCTAAAGTAGGAGATAATTTGTCCTCTAACACAGCCTCCTATCCGTTCGAGATTGAAAAACCTTGGCACTTAAAACCTTTAGCAATTATAGGATACATTGTGTTTTTTATTCTTATAGCTGCAGTAATTCAATACCTTAATAGAATCTATTACAAAAAGCAAAAGCAAAAATTATTAATAGCAAAAGAAAAAGAGTTCGAGATAAGAGAATTGGAGAATGAAAGACAAATAATGAAATTTAAGAATGAGTCTCTAAGGCAGGATATTGAAAGCAAAAATAGAGAGCTTGGCTTATCTACGATGAATTTGATTCGTAAAAATGAATTTTTAAATGGCTTAAAGAAAGAATTAAATGGTCTTAATGGCGGAAAAGAACTAAATAAGATTATCAGAATTATTGATAAAAACATAAATAATACTGAAGATTGGAAATTTTTTGAAGAAGCATTTAATAATGCTGATAAAGACTTCCTTAAGAAGATTAAAAAGCTGCATCCTACGCTAACCCCTAATGATTTAAAATTGTGTGCGTATCTAAGATTAAATTTATCTTCTAAAGAAATTGCACCACTATTAAATATCTCACATAGAAGTGTTGAAGTTAAACGATATCGATTGAGAAAAAAGATAGAATTACCTCATGAAGCAAGCTTAACAAATTATATTTTAGAAATCTAAAACAACAACATTTTGCAAAAATTCCACAACTTTACCTATACAAAAGGTAAAAATGTGGAATTTTTTATTTTTTTTAACATATGTAAATGTTTGTTTAACAGATGTTTATAATTATTGTTTAATGAAATTTAAATAAATTGAAACATTAAAATAAAGTGTATGTTTTTTATTGAGGTATAATCTTGACAAATTCGCAATACTTTATTCTAAATTTACCAATACGGCAAAAATCAATCAATCAAATTATCAATACCTCAAAGTTGATACGTAAAGATTGAATAAAATCAAATTAAACTATTACATAATGAAGAAAAAAATCATTGGCTTATTACTGACGCTAATTACAGTTTCTGTTTTTGCTCAATCATCACAGGTTAGAGTAGTGGAAGGTCCAGATGGAGCTAAGTTAGTTGTCGACGGCAAAGACTTTATGATGAATGGTATGAATTGGGATTATGTTCCTATCGGTACCAATGTTGTAAATGCAGAATTTTACAAAAAATCAGATGACATAATTAAGGCTGGCCTAGATGCCGAGATGTCACTTTTACAAAACATGAATGTTAATGTTATACGTCAGTATACTGGGGTGCCTGCAAAGTGGGTAAAATACATTTATGAAAACTATGGTATTTACACCATGTTAAATGACTCTTTTGGTCGTTACGGATTAACTATTGATGGAGTGTGGACTCCAATCACAGACTACAACGATGAGCGCACAAAAGAAATACTAATGTCTGAAATTACCAATATGGTTACCGAGTACAAAAATACGCCAGGTATCCTTTTATATCTCATAGGTAATGAAAATAACTATGGTTTATTTTGGCAAGGTGCAGAGACAGAAGATTTCCCTGATGGTGAAGAAAAGATTAATGCTGTTGGTGAGTTGAGAGGACGTCCTATGTACAAGTTAATGAATGAGGCTACCAAAGCAATGAAGGCGATTGATCCTAATCACCCAGTTGCAATTTGTAATGGTGATTTATTGTTCTTAAATATAATTGCCGAAGAATGTCCAGATGTGGATATTTACGGTACTAATATGTATAGAGGTGAATCTTTTGGCGATGCTTTCGATAGAGTAAAGAAAGAGTATGGTAAGCCAATTATGTTTACTGAGTTTGGTTCTGATGCGTTCAATGCAATAGAAAGACAAGAAGACCAAAAAATGCAAGCATACTATATGGTGAAAAATTGGGAAGAAATCTATGCTAATGCCGCAGGAGTTGGTGGAGCTCAGAATTCTTTAGGTGGTTTCACGTTCCAATTTTCAGACGGATGGTGGAAAGCTGGATTTGATGATAGAAAAGATGCTGACACACATCAAACAGAATCGACTTGGAATGCAGGAGGTTATAAGTTAGACGAAGCTTATCCTGGAGCAAATAACATGAACGAAGAGTGGTTTGGTATTTGTGCTAAAGGACCAACTAATAGTAGAGGTCTATACACATTATATCCAAGAGCAGCATATTATGCGTTAAAAGAAGCTCATAACCTTAATCCATATGATGAAGGTGTAGACGCTGGTTTTGTGGAAAACTATTTCAAGAACATTAGCCTAATGGGTGCTGTTCTAAAAGCAAGAGGTGATAAAGCAGCACTTGGCGGTGGAGATGCTGAAAAACTAAGTTTAAGTAGATTATCTGCTAATTTTTCTACATACAGTACAGGTGGAAGCTTAATCTCTACACCAGAAACGCCAGATCCTACACAACCAGAAGCTAACCCTAACCAATTAGGATTTGATCATATGCAATCCTTTTTCATTGGAATTGAAGGAAAGCCTGCTTCTAATGTTAGAGCAGAGGTAGTGTTTAATGCAGTTGGAAATGTGGCAAGAAATCCTATAGACGAAATATTTTACGAAACAATCACTAGACGATTAACTGTAGATTCTAATACTAATGAAATAACAAATGAAGGGGATAGAGTAACACTTTACCAAGCTGAAGCTGAGTGGAATACTCAAGAGTTCGATTTAAGAGCATTCTACAGAACTGGTCATTACCATTGGGGTTATGAAGGTGATTTCTTCGGTTTATATCCAGAGGCAAATTATGGTCCAAACTTAGACATTTATGGTGGTGAAATTTTAGGTGCAGAGATAGATGGTAAAGGTGTTTTTGATGGTTTAAAAGCTGCAATTGGACCACAGTTATGGTGGGGTGCTAACCCAACAATGTTATTCAAGTACCATAAAAAACTTGGTAATTATGATGTAACAGGTATTTACCATAGAGATTTTGAAACAGATATAACATTAGACGGCAGTGGAAGACGTGTTTTGGACGCTAATCAAGTTAGATCTGGTATAATTCCTGCCTTCCCAACAGAAAGAGCGACCTTAGTTGTTGAACGCGAGGTAGGTAAATTTGACATCATGGTAGGTGGTATCTGGGCTGGTAGTCCATTAAACGGAACGACTTATCAAGACTTTACAGGAACTCCAGGAAATTATACTGTTTTTCAAGACAGAGTTAAATCTAGCGATAACTGGGGTGGAAAGTTCAAAGTGATGTACCAAGGAGGAAAGTTTAATTGGTATGGTCAAGCTGCTTACATGGGTCTAGTTGCAAATGGTGGAGCTGACCAAACTCAAACTTTTACCGGATGGAAACTTAAAGATACAGGAAGTGGAAACCAAGTAAACGTTTTATCAGGTTTGACGTATAGTACTGGTAAATTCCAAATAGCACCAAACTTCTTATATCAAAAACCACTTGTTGATCCAATGCCTAATAATGTAGGTGGAGCAGGTAGATTACGTAATGTAATTGACGATCCTTTTGCAGTGCGTTGGAATAGAGAAACAACAGCAGGTGAGATACTTTTAACATATGATCCAACACCAGGTACTTGGATGTACGAATGGGATAATGATAGATCAGAGGATGCGAAATTTGCAATGAATCTTGGTTTTGTTTATCGTCATTTACCAACTCAGATGGATGCACATATTGGTTTCCTAGCTACGCGTCAATTCTTTGCTTTCCCAAATTCAGCGCCTGCTGAAGATTTATGGGAAGTACACTCAAGAATGGTATCTAAGTTAAGCCCTGATTTAGGACTTATTGGAAACTTCTACTACGGAAATGGACAAGCAAATGGAGATAGCGACAGATTAATTAAGAGATTTGGAGGAAACATAAGAGGTATCTATAAGAAATTTAGTTTTGATTCTCATGTTAAGGTTAACGATTGGGGACCATTTGATTACCATAGAGATTTTAACTTAACGTATCCTCTACAATTAATGTTAGATGTATCACTGAATGTAGGAAAGCCTGATTGGTTTTTACTACCTAGTACAAAAATCGGTATCAGAGGTACATGGCGTTCTTTAGATGAGTTTTCTAACAGATATTCGCCTACAGCGGTACCTGCAGGAACTTTCAATGCTGTGCCGCCTTTAAGCCCTGTTGGTTTTCCTGATGGATCTGAATGGGAGATAAGAACATATGTACATATTAATATAGGAAAATAAAAAGCAATGAAAACGAAGAATTTAAATTACACGATTTTAAGTGCGATAGCCTTAATATTTACGGTGGTAAGTTGCGATAGAGATATATCTGATGATGCGGTTTTAGCAACTTTCCCAAATACTGCAGAAGTATACACAGATAACCCAGTGGGATTAACAGATGAGTTTTTTATATCATTTGACCCAGCTGGTGGAGCAAATACTGAAGGTTTTGGAACCGATGATAATGTAGCATTTGAAGGCACATCATCTATTCGTATAGATGTTCCCGCTTCTAATGACCCAAATGGTAGTTTTATCGGAGGTATTTTCCGTGACCGTGGAAATGGAAGAAACTTAACAGAATATGATGCGCTTACATTCTATGCAAGAGGTTCAGTTTCTGGAACACTTGGTGAAGTAGGTTTTGGAACTGATTTCTTAGATGGTCAATTCCCAGCAAGCCGAAGCAATATTCAATTAACGACAACTTGGCAAAAATATATTATTCCTATACCTGATGCTTCTAAGTTAGTTCAGGAAAAAGGAATGTTTTTATTTGCGGCAGGTGGATTCGATATTTTGGGTGATGGACCAAATGGAAATGAAGTTGGGTGGACGTTTTGGTTAGATGAAATTAGATTCGAAACCTTAGGAACAAATCTTTTAGTTGAGGCAGAGATTCTTAATGGGCAAGATCAAGTTATTCAATCTTTTGTTGATACTACTAGGCAAATTGATGGTACATCATCAACATTTAACACTAGTGATGGGCAAAATATAACTGTGAATACATCACCATCATATTTTGATTATGAGTCGTCAAACAGTTCTGTAGCAACAGTTGATGAAACAGGATTAGTCACAGTGGTTGGTTCATCAGGCACTACGACAATAAACGCTACATTACAGAGTGTTCAAGCGAATGGGTCTATAGAGTTAACATCTAACGGTGTATTTCCTCATGCTCCAATTCCGCCAGCAAATGCACAAAATGTAGTATCATTATTTAGTGATGCTTATACAAATGAACCAGTAAGACATTATAATGGCTTCTTCCTATTTGCAACAACACAAGGAGGTGCTGGTAATGATCCAAATAATGTAGATATTAGTGTAGATTTCCCAGATGGATCACCAGATAATATAATCAACTACACCCAATTAAACTTTGTAAGTATAGGGACATATGAAACAGTACCATTAGTAGATGTTAGTGCAACAACACATTTACATATAGATATTAATATTAGAGAAAACGTTGATGCATCTGATTTTATGAGAATATCATTAGAAAGTGGAACTTTCTCAGGTGGACCAGTTGCAGGAGGAGATTTTATATTGAATTCTACGGCCTTGTCTAATACAAATAGTGATGGTTGGTTGAGCTTAGATATACCTCTATCTAGCTTTTCAGGAGCAGTTGATTTTTCAAGTATAGGACAATTATTCTTCGTTTCTGATGGTACGATATCAGACATATGGGTTGATAATGTGTATTTCTATAGTATGTAAAAAGGTAATTTGATAAACATTTAAAAATGAAAATAAGATTTAATAAAAGCAAATCACTAAGTATACTGGCATTAGCCTCACTAACGATACTTTTTACATGTGATTTAGACGAAACTCAGGAAGTAGTAACATTGAATAACTTAATCTGGGAAGATAATTTTGATACAGAAGGCTCTGTAGACAGATCGCGATGGACTTTTGATTTAGGAGATGGTTCTGCTCAAGGACTACCTGGATGGGGAAATAACGAATTACAATACTACACCGATAGACCAGAAAATGTAAGAGTAGAAAATGGAGTACTAATTATTACGGCTCGAGAAGAGAGTTTTGAAGGTTCAGATTATACATCAGCAAGGTTAAAAACTGAAGGTTTATTTGAGCAGCAGTACGGTCGATTTGAAGCTCGAATTCGTGTTCCTTACGGACAAGGGTATTGGCCAGCATTTTGGATGCTTGGTGTACCAGACAGTCCATCGGAAGTATGGCCTTTTATAGGAGAAATAGACATCATGGAATACTTAGGTGATAGTCCAAGTGAGATTTTTGGTACCATTCATGGACCTGAGTACTCTGGTGGTGAATCTATATCAAAAGAATATGTCTTAGAAGGTAATCGTTTTGATACTGATTTTCACATATTTGGTATAGAATGGGGTCCAGGGCGCATCAATTTTTATGTAGATGACGTATTATATCAATCTCTTACTCCAGAAGACGTAGCTGATGAAACAAATGGATTGGGAGAATGGGTGTTTGATAGACCTTTTTATATGCTGCTTAATGTAGCTGTTGGAGGTAATTTACCAGGACCACCTAATGCTGATACGATATTTCCTCAAAGCATGTTTGTGGACTATGTAAGAGTTTATAACTAAAAAAAGAGAGAATCATGAAATTATATAAATATTCAATACAAAAGCTTTTTTTAATTGCAATTTCAATTTCGCTACTTGCTGTGTCATGTGAAGAGAACGAAAGTGGTGTAAACCTTGGAGGTTTAGAAGCATTATTTACTAGCGAAGTTGTTGCTCGTGATATAACGTTTAGTAACATTTCTAATAACGCCACGAGTTACTTATGGGATTTTGGTAATGGTACCACATCTACTGTTGAAAGCCCAGAGGTGACTTTTGATAACGGAACATTTACAGTGAGGCTTACCGCTTTTGATGATAATGGAAACTCCGATACTTTCGAAGATACATTTACTATTAACTGTGAAGCATCCGAAAATATTGATCCAGCAAATGGGAATTTAAATTGGACATTCTTATCTTCTGACGATGCTACTACTTTTGATGCTTTTGGAAATACAGCTGGTTTTGTAGTACTTAATCCGCTTCAAGATGCTGTTAACCCTAGTTGTAGTGTTCAAAGATATGAAAAGACACCAGGCTGTTTCACTTTTGCTGGTCTTGGTCAAGAATTAAATACTGCTTTAGATTTTAACGATCCAGCAGTTAGCAAAATTTTTACAATGAAAGTATTTGCTGAAACTCAAATTACTGACGTTACATTGCGATTAGAGTTTATGCCTTTCCCAAATGTTAATCCAGCATTCGATAGGGTAGCATCTATAACGCAAGTCGGTGAATGGCAGGAATTAACTTTCGACTTTACCGGGGTTACAGGAACTTTTAAAAGTATGATTATTTACTTTGAAAGAAATGCACCATGCGATGGTGATATATATTACTTTGATGACATAATTCAACTGTAAAAAACAATAACCAAATAATAAATTAAATACGGCTTTAACAATAACACATTATTGAAGCCGTATTTCATCTCTCATAATCCAAAATCTATAATTAAAAGAATGGCATTGGCTGTAAAAGAACTAGGTGAATTGAATAAAGAAGCTAATCTAGCTATAGTAAATATCAATAACGAGGAGTTTTTCAAAATCCCTAATGTTGATAGAATGAGACCTTTTTTCATGAGTATCGTTAGTGATTCGAACCACTGGATGTTTATATCAAGTAATGGAGGTGTCTCTGCAGGAAGAAAAAATAGCGAATACTCTTTATTTCCATATTATACTGATGATAAGATTACAGAATCGGCAGAAATAACAGGTAGCAAATCTATTTTCTGGATTGACAATCAATATTTGTGGGAGCCTTTCTCGATGAGACAGCAAGGGCTTTATAATGTGTCTCGTAATCTCTACAAAAATATTTATGGCAACAAAATTATTTTCGAAGAGATAAACCATAGTCTTAATCTTAGTTTTCGTTACGAATGGAATTCTAGTGACATCTACGGATTTGTAAAAAAGTCTACACTAAGTAATACCGGTAACTCATCAATGGGAATTAAAATTCTTGATGGATTACAAAATGTATTGCCATATGGTGTGCCTTCTGATACCCAAACACGAGTGAGTAATCTTGTTGATGCTTACAAACGCAATCAATTAGAAAAAGAATACGGGTTAGGTATTTTTGCTCTTAGTGCTATAATTGTAGATAAAGCTGAACCAAGTGAAGCACTTAAAGCAAACACGATTTGGTCAAGAGGTCTCGAAAACCCTAAGTATTTGGTTTCGTCATTACAATTAGACGATTTTAGAACACAAGGTGAGATTAATGAAGAGATAGATGTAAAAGCAGAAAAAGGAGCATATTTTATTAATGCTCAAATTCAACTACAAGGTAAATCTCATGAACAATGGATTACTGTCGCTAATGTAAACCAAGACCATAGTGATGTAGTAAAATTAATTCATGAAATTAAAAATGATGATGCTCTTTCTAACAAAGTAGATAATGATATAGATTCTGGTACAAAAAAATTAATAGCACTTAATGCATCATCAGACGCATTGCAATTAACTAGAGATAGTCAAAGAGATACAAGACATTTTTCAAATACACTTTTTAATATCATGCGTGGTGGAATCTTTGATGATAACTATACCATCGAAAAGTGGGATTTTAAAAATTATATCGCAAAAGCCAATAAAAAAGTATTTGCAAAATCAGAAGGTTTACTAAATGATTTACCAGAGACATTTAGTTTATTTTACTTAAGAGATATAGCCTATGCAAGTGATGATAAAAACTTCAGAAGGCTCTGTCTAGAATATATGCCACTTAAGTTTAGTAGAAGACATGGAGATCCAAGTCGACCTTGGAACAAGTTTTCTATTAATACCAGAAATGAAATAGATGGCTCTAAAGTTTTAGATTACGAGGGTAACTGGAGAGATATTTTTCAAAATTGGGAAGCTTTAGCACACGCTTATCCGGAGTTTGTAGAAAGTATGATTCACAAGTTTCTTAATGCTACAACTTTTGATGGATACAATCCATACCGTGTAACTAAAGACGGTTTTGATTGGGAAACTATAGAACCAGATGATCCATGGTCTTACATTGGTTATTGGGGTGACCACCAAATCATCTACCTATTAAAATTTTTAGAGTTTATTGAAGACCATAAGCCAGGCAAATTATCTAGTTTTTTCGAAAAGGATTTATTCGTTTACGCTAACGTACCTTACAGGATTAAACCGTATGCAGACATACTTAAAAACCCTAAAGACACCATAGATTTTGATGACGCTTCGGATGAGCAAATTCATGTTAAAAGAGAGCAATTGGGTGCTGATGGTGCGTTGTTAAGAGATAAGAATTTCTTTATACATAAAGTAAATTTTATTGAGAAGATTTTAGCTACTGTACTTGCAAAGGTTTCTAACTTTGTTCCTGAAGCTGGTATTTGGTTAAATACACAACGGCCTGAATGGAATGATGCAAATAATGCTTTAGTTGGTAATGGTGTATCAATGGTTACACTAAATTATTTGAGACGGTTCCTAAAGTTTTTTAATACTACAGTTGAGGATTCAAATTCAAGTGAATTTGACATCTCTGAAGAATTAAAGCTATTCTTCGACGCTACGAACAATACACTAAAAAATAATGAATACCTTCTGGCTAATAGTATATCAGATAAAGACAGAAAATCTGTACTAGATGGTTTAGGTAACGCAGGTGGTGATTATAGAACCAAAATTTACGATAACGCATTTTCTGGTTACAAAACATCTATAAATAAAGAAGAGCTCTTAAGTTTTATTAATACAACCTTAAACTTTTTAGAGCACACTATTGATGCGAATAGAAGAGAAGATAATATGCATCACGCTTATAATCTAATTACTATATACGATGACGAAGTTAAAGTTTCGTATTTAGAAGAAATGTTAGAAGGTCAAGTTGCAGCTTTAAGCTCAGGGTATTTAAGTTCTGTTGAAGCTCTTGAAGCATTAGACAGTATGAAGAATAGTAAAATATTTAGGCCTGATCAATACAGTTACTTATTATATCCAAATAAAGATTTACCACGTTTCATGGAAAAGAATAATATTTCCAAGAGTCGAGTGGAGAATTCAAAATTATTAATGAGCCTCATTGAAGATGGTAATCGTCAAGTAATTACAAAAGATGTTAATGGTGATTATCATTTTAACGGAAACTTTAATAATGGCGGTAGCTTAAAAGAAGGTCTTGAAGGCTTAAACGAGAATTATACTGAATTGGTTAATGCAGAGTTAGAAGATATTCTTGACATCTATGAAGAAGCATTTAATCATAAAGCGTTTACCGGTCGTTCTGGGACATTTTATGGCTATGAAGGTTTAGGTTCTATCTACTGGCATATGGTTTCAAAATTACAACTAGCAGTATTTGAGTGCTGTATTAAAGCTGTAGAAGACAATGAAAGCGCAGAAACTATAGGACGATTATTAGAGCACTATTACGAAATCAATGAAGGAATTGGCGCTCATAAACCACCACAGTTATATGGTGCGTTCCCAACAGATCCATATTCTCACACTCCTGCTGGCAAAGGTGCACAACAACCTGGAATGACAGGACAAGTGAAAGAAGATATTTTGAGTAGAATAGGTGAGTTAGGTGTATTTGTCATCAAAGGACAACTAACATTTAACCCTTGCTTGCTAAGAAAAGAAGAGTTCTTAGAGTCTAGCAAAACATTCCAATATATTACTGTTTCTGGTGAATCAAAATCATTAGAGTTAACTAAGAATAATTTGGCATTTACATATTGTCAAGTACCAATAGTTTACAATATTTCTGAGGCTAATAGTATAGAAATAAGTATTGCCAATACTGATTCGGCAGAAGTTATAGATGGCTTAGTGTTAAATGCTGAATTGAGTGATAAACTATTCAGCAGAACAGAAGAAATAGAAACTATAAAAGTAAATATCAACCCACAAATACTAAAGTAAGATGAAAAAGATGAAGCTCAACATACCAATTTATTTAATGTTAGTAGTATTCATCATGGCTTGCAATCAAAAACGAAAAGAGGAGATTATGCCGACAACAAAAAAAGTGAGTGCTAAGGATATATTAGGAAATCCAGATTATTTAGCTATTTCCTATGGAGGTTATCGAAAGAAATCCAGAGATAGTCAACCTACAATTCCGCAATTAAAGGAAGATATGAAGATTCTTTCAGCAATGGGTATTAAAGTGCTAAGAACATACAATGTTCAGCCAAAATTACCACATGCATCTAATGTTCTAAAAGCTATTTCAGAGTTGAAAGCTGAAGATCCAAATTTTGAAATGTACGTAATGCTAGGTGCATGGATAGATTGTTTAAACGCTTGGACAGATAAAGCACCTAACCATGATATTGAGAGTCCTAATAACGAAGGAGAAATCAATAGAGCTGTTGCCTTGGCTAATAAGTATCCAGATATTGTTAAGGTGATTGCTGTAGGTAATGAAGCCATGGTAAAATGGGCAACAAGCTATTATGTTCAACCTGATGTAATCCTAAAATGGGTTAATTATTTACAAGATTTAAAAGCAGAAGGTAAGTTATCAAAAGATTTATGGATTACAAGCTCGGATGATTTTTCATCTTGGGGCGGCGGAGATTCTAAATATCACGTAGAGGCTTTAGACGAATTAATTAAAGCCGTAGATTATATCTCAATGCATACTTACCCTTATCATAATACACATTACAATCCTGAATTTTGGGGTGTTCCGGATGCACACAAAGATGTGCCAGATATCACCAAGATTGAGATGGCAATGGAACGCTCTATTAAATTCTCAAAACGCCAGTACGATAGTGTTACCAATTATATGAAAAGTATAGGTGCAAATAAACCAGTGCATATTGGCGAAACTGGATGGGCTTCAATATCTAATGGACATTATGGTAATAATGGGTCAAGAGCAACTGATGAGTACAAAGAAGGCTTATTCCATCAACAAATGCGTGAGTGGACTAACAGAGCAGGTATTTCTTGTTTTTATTTCGAAGCTTTTAATGAACGTTGGAAAGATGCCCGTAATTCAAAAGGATCAGAAAACCACTTCGGATTATTTACACTAGAGGGTAAAGCGAAATATGCAATTTGGGATTTGGTAGATAAGGGAATTTTTGAAGGATTAACACGAGGTGGAAAGCCAATTACAAAGACCTATAATGGAGACAAAGAAGAATTGATGAAAGATGTATTGGTGCCACCAACCAAAGAAGAAATCATGGCGACACATTAATACTCGCCCAAAATTTTAATAAAATGAAACCAATTAAGTATCACATCATCTGTTTATTAGCATTAGTAATGAGTTGTAGCGAAAAGGATAATCAATTAGAAGTTACAGTTTTTGAAACTTCCGAAAGTGGAAATAAATTAACCCAGATTACCGAATTTAAAGCTGACATAGAAGGCGTAGCGGATACCATTAAGATTGATACAACTACAAGGTTTCAAAAAATTACCGGATTTGGAGGTGCATTTACTGAGTCTTCGGCATATTTATTAAACCGTTTAAGCAAAAAAAATAGAGACGAAATCATAAATGCCTATTTTGCTGAAGATGGTGCAAACTATTCACTATGTCGAACACATATGAATTCATGCGACTTCTCATTAAACCAATATTCTTACACACCAACACCAGATAAAGAGCTTAAAGATTTTTCGGTTAAAGAAGATATGGATGATTTAATCCCTATGATTAAAGAAGCCATGGCATCATCTAAAGATGGATTTAAGCTGTTTGCTTCTCCTTGGACTGCACCGCCATGGATGAAAGATAATAATGAATGGGTTGGTGGAAAATTATTACCAGAATATTACGACACATGGGCACTATTTTTCTCCAAATATGTAGATGCTTATGAAGAGCAGGGAATTCCACTTTGGGGTTTTACAGTAGAAAATGAACCACATGGAAACGGAAATAACTGGGAAAGCATGCACTTTACACCAGAAGAAATGACCGATTTTGTCCAAAATCATTTAGGTCCAAAACTTGAAGCAGATGGTAAAGGCGATAAAATCATTTTAGGATATGACCAAAATAGAGCCGGTATTAAAGAATGGGTAGATGTAATGTATGCGACTGAAGCGTCTTCTAAATATTATGATGGTACAGCAATACATTGGTACGAAAGTACATTTGAGGTCTTTCCAGAAGATTTACAATATGCGCATGCTAAAGCACCAAACAAGTATCTTATAGAAACTGAAGGCTGTATCGACGCAGAGGTACCAGTATGGCAAGACGATCCTTGGTACTGGAAAAAAGAAGCAACAGATTGGGGCTGGGATTGGGCTGGTGAAGAAGAAAAATACCTTCATCCAAAATACTCACCTGTAAACCGTTATGCGCGCGATATAATTGGTTGTTTAAACAATTGGGTTGACGGTTGGGTTGATTGGAATATGGTTTTAGACAAACAAGGTGGCCCAAATTGGTTCAAGAATTGGTGTATCGCTCCAATAATAGTAGATCCTGATAAAGATGAGGTTTACTATACGCCATTGTATTATGTAATGGCTCATTTTAGCAAGTATATTCGCCCTGATGCTGAAGTGGTAAAAGTTGATAATCCAAATCAGCAACTTCAAGTTACTGCTGCCCAAAATCCAGATGGTAGTATAGCAGTTATTGCTTTCAATGAAGGCAAATCTCCCCAAAAATTTAACCTCACATTCAATGGCAAAATCAAAGAAATCCATATAAGTGCGCAAGCACTACAAACCATAATGTTAACTAACTAAAAAATCAATAACTATGTCAAACCAAAAAACAGCTGCAGTAGATAAAGTGCCTTTAGGCCAAAAGGCTGCTTTCGGTGCAGGTCATTTAGTGCTTAACCTATTGCCTGGTGCATTAGGTGTATTCATGTTTTTCCTATTAACAGTTTTTGGAATGGACCCTGTTCAAGCTGGTATATTAGGAGGATTGCCACGAATTTTTGATGCCATTACTGATCCTGTAATGGGTTTTATATCAGATAATACGAGTTCAAAATATGGACGTAGAAGACCATATATATTCGCCGGTGCTATTCTTAGTGCTGTATTTTTCGTTTTGCTTTGGCAAATGGATGAAAATAATACTGCGACTTTTAATTTTTGGTATTTCTTAATAATGTCTTTAGTCTTTTTAATTGGTAATACCATGTTTGCTACACCTTTAGTAGGTCTTGGTTTTGAAATGACTACAGATTATAATGAACGTACCAAGTTAATGGCGTTTTCTCAAACCGTAGGTTTAATTGCTTGGGTTATTGTACCATGGTTTTGGCCTATGATACCAAATGAAAACCTTTTTGAAAGTCAGGCTATTGGTATAAGAACATTAGCACTATATGTTGGTTTAGGCTGTTTGCTTTTAGGATTACTCCCAGCTATATTTTGCCGAGGAATTGATGCAGGAAATATGGAAGACAGAAAAAAACTGTCATTAACTTCTATCTTTAGTAACCTCAAAGATTTAATAGCTAGTATTGGTGAAGCTGTAAAAAACAAACCATTTATGAAGCTTTGTGGCGCTACATTCTTAGTATTCAATGGCTATCAAATCGTAGCGTCTTTTAGTTTTTTCATCATTGTTTTTTATCTATTTAATGGTGATTATGGAGCAACAGGAACATGGCCGGCTTGGTTTGGTTCTATAGGTGCTTTGGTTTCCGCCTTCTTCGTAATTCCAATAGTATCTGCAATGGCAACTAAATGGGGTAAAAAGAAAGCCTTTATAATCGCAACGGCAATTTCTATTGTAGGTTATATTATAAAATGGTGGACTTTCACACCAGAAAATCCTTGGTTAATGTTTATTCCTATTCCGTTAATGTCTTTTGGTTTAGGAAGTTTGTTTACACTTATGATGTCTATGACGGCTGATGTATGTGATTTGGATGAATTGGTAAATGGTATGCCTCGTAAAGAAGGAACTTTTGGTGCATTGTACTGGTGGGTTGTAAAATTAGGCCAAGGTTTAGCATTGGTATTTGGAGGTCTTGTATTGCAATTTATTGGTTTCGATGGTGGTTTAGCAACACAATCTGAAGAAACTTTAGTAAGCCTTAGAATTGCAGATATTGTTTTTCCAGTAGTTACAGCAGCCTTAGCAATTTGGGTGATGTGGAAATACAGTCTGTCTGAAACACGTGCTAAAGAAATTAAAGAAGAACTTGAACAAAGACGTGGTAAACTATAAATTATTTGTAGAGTATGTCTAAAGTGTGAGTGTTAAGTAACAAATTATAAAAGGTAGTTTTTTTGCCTTTAACAAATACGAAATCAAAATGTCAACAAAGGAAATCATATTATTAATTGGAATTATTCTAATAATAATTGCAATATTAAGCAGTATAAAAAGAAAAGGCTCTGAGGCTAGATTAGTAAGTACTAAAGTTGGTGTACCATTAGGCATATTAGGTGTTTTAATGGTAATGTATACAAGTTATTCTGGTGCTGGATATAGTCATAGCCAAATTGAGCAAATTACAACGGGTAACAAGCTAGAAATAAGTGGTCCGGTGAATTCAGTTAAAGTAATTTCACCAATAGATCAGGATTCAGTGAACTGTCGTATTCTCACTATGGGCGTTTACCCTGAGAATCATAGTAAAGACATATGGGTAATGATTAGACCTACTGATGATAGATATTATCCACAATCCGATCATACAAATACATCTTATAAAAGAGATGGAGAATGGCAAGTAGTAACGCGTTTTGGAGGAGACTTAGGTGAAGCGTATGATTTAATTATCTATGAGGCAGATGCTTCCACATCTTCATTTTTTAGCTCCACTATTGAAAAATGGAATGAAGAAGAAAATTTCCCTGGTCTAAAGCTAGAAGAAATTCCATCAGGAGCTACAGAAGTAGATCGTATTAAAATTTACACTAAGAAAAACTGTAGAGGTGTTTTTTAATCAAATTTTTCAAACAACAACTATAAAGAAATTAATGAAGCATAATAGTAACGGTTATGTATCAAGGTAAAGTTCCTTTAGGCCAAAAAATAGCCTTTGGTATTGGCATGCTTGCCAATCAAATGTTTCCTGCAATCCTTGGGATTTTCATGATTGTATTAGTTGAAAGCCTTGGTTTTCCTGGATGGATGTGGGGAATTATATTTTTCTTACCACGAATATTTGATGCTATCACAGACCCTATAATGGGTTTCATTTCTGATAATACAAAATCTAAATGGGGACGTAGAAGACAATATGTCTTTATAGGAGCAATCCTAATGGGTATTTCGTATATCTTCATGTGGCAACTTTTTAAAGAAAACTCCTTACAATATAATTTCTGGTATTTCTTTTTATGGTCAATTGTATTTTACTTTGGGCTTACGATATTTAGTGTTCCATATGTTGCCATGGGTTATGAAATGAGTAGTGATTTTCATGAACGTACCAACATAATGGCAGTGGCACAATGGATAGGGCAATGGGCTTGGGTAATTGCACCATTATTTTGGATTATCATGTACGACCCTAATTGGTTCCCTTCAGCTGAAGTAGCTGCGAGACAACTAGCAGTTTGGGTTGCAATACCATGTGCTATATGTGCTATGGTTCCGGCACTATTCATTAAGAGTAAATCAACACTTAATGAAGATTATGAACCTATAGATATTAAAAATATCTCCAAGAGCTTAAATAAGATATTTTCGAGTTTTAGAGAAGCATTCAAAATAAAAGAGTTTAAAAAGTTATGTGTAGCTACCTTCTTTATTTTTAACGCCTTCAATACTGTTGCTGCACTAACATTTTTTGTAATAGTATATAAATTATTTAATGGCGACGCATCCGCAAGTGGGTATTGGGTGTCGTTATTTGGTTGTCTCGGTGCACTTGGTACTACATTTATCGTGATACCAGTTGTTACTTGGATGTCTAAAGTTTTTGGTAAGAGAAAGGCGTTCATGATCTCTCAAGGGATTTCTGTTATAGGCTATATTTTATTATGGTTTTTATTTATACCTGGTAAACCATGGATGTATATTATTGCATTGCCATTCTTTTCTTTTGGAATAGGCAGCTTGTTTACAATAATGATGTCAATGACAGCAGATGTCATTGATATAGACGAATTAAATACAGGCTTACGTCGCGAAGGTGTTTTTGGGGCCATTTACTGGTGGATGGTGAAAGTTGGTTTTGCTATTGCTGGTGGACTTAGTGGTCTTATAGTAACGTTAGTAGGATTTAATCCAGATTTACCAACTATAGAACAACAATCTGCTGTGGATGGTTTACATGCATTTTTCTGTTTCTTCCCAATGGTAGGAACTATTATAGCAATGTATGTTATGCGAGATTATGGTGTTACAGAACAACGAGCTGAAGAAATTAAAACACAACTTATAAAAAATAGAGAAAATTTAGTAACAGTTAAATAGAGTTACCCTAACAAATAAATAAAACAAAATGTCATATAGAGAAGGATACTATTTTAAAAAAGATGGCTATAGTCAGATAGCTACTCAAGGTATTGATTTATCAAAATATTCATTAGAAGAACTAAAAGCCCTATGGCGTAAAACGCTTGAAGACGGTATTCATGGTATATGCTTCAGCATGTACGAAGATGGTCAAAGACCTGGAGATGATATCAGTATGGAGCAAGTAGAGCGTCGTGTTAAAATTTTAAAACCATATGCTGGTGCTATTCGCTCGTTTTCTTGTATAGAAGGGAATGAGTTTGTACCAATAGCGGCAAAGAAGCATGGTATGAATACACTTGTTGGTGCCTGGTTAGGTGATGATAAAGAGGATAATGAAAGAGAAATTGAAGGACTAATTGCTTTAGCAAAAGCGGGTCATGTTGATGTAGCAGCAGTTGGTAATGAAGTGTTGTATAGAAATGACTTAACACTTGATGAGCTAATCGGTTACATAAGAAGAGTAAAAGAGGCTTTGGCAGGCCTAGATATTCCTGTGGGATATGTTGATGCGTACTATGAGTTTTCACGCCACCCTATTATAGTTGAAAACACAGATGTAGTATTAGCAAACTTATATCCATATTGGGAAGGTTGTCCAATCGAATATGCGTTAGGGCATATGCAAGCCATGTATGGTCAAGTCGTAGATGCGGCACAAGGAAAACCAATCATCATTACTGAAACTGGTTGGCCAAGTCAAGGTGGTGGTTTACGAGGTGCTATTGCTGGAGGAGAAGCAGCAATGAAATACTTTATAGATACTATAAATTGGACAAATGCCAACGATATTCCTATTTACTATTTCTCTTCGTTTGATGAGTCGTGGAAAGTAGGTCCAGAAGGCGAAGTAGGTGCATATTGGGGCTTATGGGATAAGCATGAGAACTTAAAATTTTAGTAAAACAATTATTATATTTTTTTAAAGCCTAATTGCTATATTAATGAATAGTAATTAGGCTTTTTTTAAGTTTTAAAGCGTCATAATTCATTATATTTACTAGTTATAAAAAGCCATTTGAGAATGAAGAGTATAAAACCGAATTTCCTATACATTACAACTCTATTTTTAATTATTAATTCCTGCAATAATTCCAAAAGAAATTTATATCCTGAAGAATTAGTTGGTGGTTTTAATTTGCTTCCAGCTGAACAAACAGGTATAGATTTTAATAATAAAATTAACGAGACTACTTATTTCAACCATTATTATTATAGTCAGATCTATGTAGGCTCTGGCGTAGCTATAGGTGATATTAACAATGATGGATTATCAGATGTGTTTTTTGGCGGTAATCAAGTAAATGATAGGTTATATCTTAATAAAGGTAATTTTCAATTTGAAGACATTACAAAAAAATCTAAAGTTGCAATAAACCCAGGCTGGACTTGGGGTGTTACTATGGCAGATGTTAATGCTGATGGTTATTTGGATATCTATGTTAGTCGCAACGGAACATCTGATAAACCTAAAGACCGTAAAAATCTACTATACATTAATAATCAAGATTTAACCTTTACAGAATCGGCGCAAAGATATGGTCTCGCCGATGTTGGGTTTTCAACTCAAGCCGTATTTTTTGATATGGATAATGACGGTGATTTAGATATGTATCAGGTAAATCAGCTTGCTGATAAAAAACTGTTATTGATTAATAAAATCCCAAGAAGTCAATTCAAATATTTCAGAGATCGCTTGTATAGAAATGAAAATGGAAGATATAGAGATGTGTCTGAAGAGGTAGGAATTTCTAGAGATGTTGCCTATGGATTAAGTGTTAACGCATCAGATTTTAATAATGATGGGTGGATGGACTTATATGTTGCAAATGATTATGCTGAGCCAGATTTTATGTATTACAATAATGGAGATGGCACATTTACTAATGTAATCAATGAGAAACTAAAACATATTACTCAATTAAGTATGGGCTCAGATACTGGTGATATCAATAATGATGGATTGATTGACTTAATCACTACCGATATGACTCCAGAAGATCATTACAGGTCTAAAACAAATATGGCCTCAATGAGTACAGAGGCTTTTAATACTATGGTTGAAGCTGGAGCTCATTACCAATATATGGCAAATACCCTACAGATAAATACAGGTCTAGGTACGTTTTCAGATATTGGTAATATGGCTGGTATGGCATATACAGATTGGAGTTGGGCGAGCTTACTTGTAGATCTTGATAATGATGGGTTAAAAGATATCTTAGTTTCAAATGGGATTAAAAAAGATGTAGATAATAATGACTATAGAAATAAAGTAAGGGATTTAAGTAAAACTGCAACTGCCGAAGATTTGTTTAAGTTGAGTAAAGAAACCCCTTCACAAGCTGTATCAAATTATGCGTTTAAGAATAAAGGGAATTTCAAATTCGAAAAAGTAGCTAAAAATTGGGGGTTTGATACACCGAGTTTTTCAAATGGAATGGCTTATGGCGATTTGGATAACGACGGTGATTTAGATGTAGTAACTAACAATATAGATGCTCCAGCATTTATTTATGAAAATAAAGCCAACGGTAATTTTTTAAAAATAAAAATTGTTGGTGATGGCAATAATAAATTTGGTATTGGCGCTAAAGCTAAAATATATCATAATGGAGGTGTCCAGATTGCAGAAAATACAGTTACAAGAGGTTTTATTTCTTCGGTAGAACCAGACTTATTCTTTGGGCTTGGGAAGGATACTGAAGTCGAAAGAGTTGAAGTTACTTGGCCTAATGGTAAAGTAAATATTTTTGAAGATGTAGAAGCTAATGAAACCATAACGGCAAATATATCAGATGCAAAGTCTGTGAATCTTTCAAAAGAAAATAAGAAAACATTATTTAAAGAAGTAGATTCAAAATCCATTGGTTTAGATTTTGAACACAAGGAAAATGAGTTTGATGATTGGCAAGAACAAATATTATTACCTCATAGATTATCACAAAACGGACCTTTTACAGCCACAGCTGATGTCAATGGTGATGGTTTAGAAGATATATTTATTGGCGGAGCCAAGGATCAATCAGGTATTTTATATACTCAAACTATCGAAGGTAAATTTTTATTAAATGTTTCTCAACCTTGGAAAGAAGATAGTATTTCTGAAGATTTAGGCTCTTTGTTTTTTGATGCAGATGGTGATGGAGACAAGGATTTATATATAGCAAGTGGCGGTAATGAATTTCAGGTTGGTAATAATGCTTTTAGAGACAGACTTTACATTAATGACGGAAGTGGTGTGTTTACAAAAAACTTAAATGCACTTCCAAATATAAAGCAGAGTTCGCAATGTGTTAAAGCTGCTGATGTTGATGGAGATGGAGATTTGGATTTATTTGTTGGTACTCGATTGATCCCAGGTAAATATACATTTCCAGCTACCAGTTATTTACTTTTAAATGATCAGGGGAATTTCAAAAAAGCTGACACGGAAATAGCGCCTGAATTAGAAAATATAGGTATGGTCACAGACGCAGTATTTACGGATGTTGATGGCGATAAAGATGAAGACTTAATTGTTGTAGGAGAATGGATGCAGATAAAGTTATTTAGAAATGAAAATGGAAAATATATAGATAAATCTGATGATTACAATTTGAATGATACCCGAGGTATTTGGTGGTCTATTACTGCTTCAGACTTAGATGGTGATGGTGACGATGATTATATCATAGGGAATTTGGGTAAGAATAATAAATTCAAAGCAAGCGAAGAACATCCATTCAAAGTGTACACTAATGATTTTGACAATAATGGAACTAATGATGTGGTTTTAGCTAAATTTTATAAAAATGATTATGTACCAGTAAGAGGAAGAGAATGTACAAGTGAGCAAATGCCTTATGTAGCAGAAAAGTTTGAAGATTATCACAGTTTTGCCTCATCCAAGCTTATAGATATACTGCCTGAAGATAAAGTAGATGACGCAGTAGTTTACGAAATTAAAAGTTTTGAAAGTATTATTTTAATTAATGAAGATGGCGAATTTATTATGAAATCATTACCGTCTGAAGGGCAAATTTCGCCCATAAAATCATCTTTAGTAATGGATGTAAATAATGATGGTTATAATGATATTATTACAGTAGGAAATCATTATGGAGTAGAAGTTGAAACCACAAGATACGATGCAGGATTTGGTGCTTTATTTTTAGGTGATGGTAAAAACAACTTCGAATTTATGCCTGCCACAGAAAGCGGTGTTTATATACCGTCAGATAGTAGGAATATAAATGTTGTAGAAAACCCAAATGGTAATCTTTTTGTTGTGGCAAATAATAACGACAAGCTTAAGTTGTTGAAAAATTAAAACATACTCTGATTCCTATGTTTAATGCTTGTTTTTATAACTTAATCGACGAATGGGCGTATAAATCAGACGTAAGGTTTTTCATAATGTAAAAACTACAAATAAATCGCCTTTGTATAGTTTTTGTATAGGTGCCGTAAGTAGAGATTTTTTATCAAATTGATGATATTTGATGTTCGTAATTAACTTAACACAAAAATTTTATGAAAAAAATTACTTTTCTATTAATTCTGCTAGTTCCACTTTTCGGGCTTTCGCAAGTCAACTTAGAAGATTTTGAAGGAGCTGTAAGTCAGTCTACAGCAAATGGCCTTGGTGGATTTGATGTAGTTACCAATCCTAACCCAAGTGGAATAAATACCTCTGCAAATGTTGGTAGAATTATTTCCTCATCTGCTGGTGACCCTTGGCAACAGGCAAACTTAATTATGCAAGATAACTTGATGGATTTAACATCGGATTTAACAGTAACTGTTGATGTATATTCAGAAGGTAACACCTTTAATTTGTTAGCTCGTGTATTTGACAATTTAATTGATACAGCACCTGATGCTACAGCCGCGGCTACTTACACTGATACTGACCCAGATTCATGGGTTACGCTTACTTTTACTTTTAATGAAATGTTAGATGGTCAGGCAACTGCAAATGGTGAATATGATCAAATTAGTTTCTTCCCAAATTGGGCAGGTAGTGGTGGTAATGCACCAAATCCAATATGGAATAACGGTACAGATTTCACCTTATACATAGATAATATAACTGCCGTAGCCGGTCAGGCATTGCCACTAGAGACATGTAATGATGGTATTCTCAATAATGGTGAGACAGAAGTTGATTGTGGTGGGCCAAATTGTGATGCTTGCCCTGTGCCGCCTGCTGCTGCTGCACCAGATGCGCCAGATCGTAATGCTCAAGATGTGGTTTCTATTTTTAGTGGAGAATATACTGATGTAGTATTTTCTGGAATTCAAACATTTGGCGGTGGCGCACTTACAAATATTACCATAGATGAACCAGATGATACTCGACGAGTAACTGCTGATGGAGCTGGTGGCGGTATTGGCTATGAATTTTTTGGAGTTCCAGGATTAGATTTAACTGATTATGATAGACTCGCTTTTGACGTTTATATTGAAGGTTCTTTAGAGCCTGGACAATTCTTAAAGTTATTACTTATAAATTGTCCTAATTCTGATTGTGCGGGTATTCCTCCTATAGAAACATTAGCAACTGTTGATGCTGCTGTAGGAGATTGGTTAACATTAGACTTAGATATTAGTACTTTTACTAATGGAACAGCAGCTAGAGATGAAATTAGAATCGTTCAAATTGCAACTGCTGGTGGTACTTCTGCTTTTGGTCCAATTTATTTCGATAATTTTTATTTCTATAGCTCTTCAGTTGTAAACGCTACCTGTGCTGATGCTATTCCTTTAGCATTAGATGGTACACCAGTACCTTTTGGAAATGTTGGTGCAGGAAATTCAGGAATAAGTGCTTCATGTGATAGTGGTACCGTAAATGATGTGTGGTACGAAGTAGTAGCGGATTCTAATGAACTTTTTATAGAATCGACTGCTCCTCAAGTTTCTGTATTTAGTGATTGTTCAGGTACAGAAATTGCCTGTAACCCTGGTACTAGTGCTATAACTGTGATGATGGGTAGTACGTACTACATCCGTTTAAATGATGATGGCACTACCAGAGCTCCGGGAACAGGATTTACTGTTAGAGCAAGTGGTTCTGCTTTCAGTACGAACGATTTTAATTTAGATAGCTTCAGAGTATATCCAAACCCATCAAATAGTACATGGACCATAGAAGGTGCAAATACTAATATCGATACTATCGAGGTGTATGATATTTTAGGAAAAAGAGTACAAACTCTTAGTCCTAATAGTCAAGAAGTAACAATTGATGCTGCTGGATTAAAAACAGGTATCTACTTAGCAAAACTATATTCTGGTGATGCTGTTAGAACACTTAAATTAGTTAAAAACTAAGATTTAATTTAGTTACAATATATTGAGGTCGTCTAGAAGTAGACGACCTCTTTTTTTCACCTGTTTTGTATTTTTATAAAAATTAATTCTATATATAATTTTGTCTATTTTAAAAAAATCACTCTTAGGCTTTGTCGTTCTTTTAATGCTTAGTTGCAATAAAAAGAATGAAGAGGTAAATACGCAGTTGGCTAATGATTTAATCAATGAAACTAGTCCTTATTTATTACAGCATGCTTATAATCCTGTAGACTGGAAAGCATGGAATAATAAGAGCTTAGAGTTAGCTAAATCTCAAAATAAACTCATTATTGTTTCTATTGGATATTCTGCTTGCCATTGGTGTCATGTCATGGAAGAAGAAAGCTTTCAGAATGATTCCATCGCAAAACTGATGAATGATAATTTTGTTAGCATAAAAGTCGATAGAGAAGAACGACCTGATGTAGATAAAATATACTTGAATGCCGTAGAACTAATGAATGGTAGTGGCGGATGGCCGTTAAACTGTATTACATTACCCGATGGCAGACCCGTTTTTGGAGGCACTTACTTTACAAAACGGCAATGGGCAAAGATATTAAAAGATATGTCTGAGCTTTATAAAAACAACCCTCAACGGGTTGTGGAGTATGCCACAAACCTTACTGAAGGCATTAAGAATTCTGAGCTTATTACCTTTAATACAACCCAAGAGGAATTTACTACCGATTTTCTAAGTTCAAATTTAGATAACTGGAAGACACAACTTGATACCGTTTATGGCGGCATTGATAAAGAGCCAAAGTTTCCATTACCAAGCCATTTGAATTTTTTATTGCGCTACAGTTTTCAAACTGAAAACGATGCCCTAAAACAATATGTGATGAATTCACTTGAAAAAATGGCTAATGGCGGAATTTATGATCAATTAGATGGCGGGTTTTCCAGATACTCAGTTGATAAAAAATGGCACATTCCTCATTTTGAAAAGATGTTATACGATAACTCACAATTAGTGAGTTTGTATGCAAAAGCATATCAATTAACTAAAAATGAATATTTCAAAACTGTCGTTACAGAAACATTAAACTTTATCGATAAAGAACTTTCAAATACTAAAGGGGCGTATTTTTCTTCTCTAGATGCAGATAGTAAAACCAAAGAAGGTGAAAAAGAAGAAGGTGCATTTTATGTTTGGACTAAAGACGAATTGAAACAAGTTCTAGGAGAAGATTTTGCATTGTTTTCTTCATATTATAATATAAACTCTATTGGTAGATGGGAGAAGGATAAGTATGTCTTGTATAAGACAAATACAGATGAAGAATTTTGTACATCGAATACTATTGAAATTTCTAACTTAAAACAGAAAATTGTTGCCTGGAAATCCAAATTATCAGATGCTCGAAATACAAGAGATAAACCTAATACAGATGATAAGATATTAACGTCATGGAATGCATTGATGTTAAAGGCTCATACTGATGCCTACAAAGTGTTTGGAGATGAAAGTTACTTAGAAAAGGCAATTGCTAATGCTGAATTTATAAAAGAAAATCAATTAACATCTAATGGCTCACTTTATAGAAACTATAAAAATGGGAAGTCCTCAATTAATGGGTTTTTAGAAGATTATACCCAAGTGATTTCTGCTTATATAAGTTTATATCAAGTCACCTTAAATGAAGACTGGTTGAACAGTTCAAAACAACTTACGGATTATTGTTTAAACAATTTCTTTGATCAAGAATCTGGTATGTTTTTCTTTAATGCAAAATCTGAAAACAATTTAATTACGAATAAAATAGAGACCATTGATAACGCAATTCCATCTTCAAACTCAGTTATGGCAGACAATTTATACAAGCTTAGTCATTACTATTCGGAAGAAAATTATGCAAACATTGCGAAGCAAATGCTTAATAATATGGTCGCTAATATCAAAAAATCACCTTCTAGTTTTTCAAATTGGTTAAATCTGTATCTTAACTTTTCAAATCCCTATTATGAAGTTGCCATTTCTGGAAAGGACGCTCATGCTAAGCTTAATGAATTTAACGCGTATTACCTACCAAATATTTTAGTAACCGGATCAACTAAAGAAAGTAGTATTCCTATACTTAAAAATCGTTATAATGAGGATGATACCTATATTTATGTATGTGTAAATGGTACGTGTCGATTACCTGTGAATTCTGTTGAAAGAGCAATTGTTCAACTTTTGAAATAAAAATATTAAACAAAAATCAAATAGTATAGTTATATTTGATTTTACTAGCTATAACTATAAAGATAAGCCTATGGTGACACTAAAAGAACTTGCCAAATTATTAAACGTATCCGTTTCCACGGTTTCTAAGGCGTTAAGTGATAGTAGTGAAATAGGTGAGGCTACAAAGCGTAGAGTTAATGAGTTAGCTAATCAATTAAACTATAAACCAAATAGAATAGCTCAGCAATTAAAGTCTAGCCAAACAAAAGTGATAGGAGTAATTGTTCCGAGCTTAGTAATTCCTTTTTTTGCTGAGGTCGTTCATGGTATTGAAAAAACACTTGGTGATAATAACTATGATATGACCATTTGTATTTCTAACGAAAGTTTAGAAAAAGAACAGAGAAGTTTTGATTTATTATCCTCTGGAAGTGTGGATGGTTTTATAATTGCCGTTGCAAGGGAAACTCAAGTAAAAAATGATTTTAACCATTTCAATGACTTAGGTAAATCTACACCTTTGGTAATGTTCGATAGAGTTGTTGCCGACGTAGATTGCAGCAAAGTGGTCGTAGATGACTATCAATCTGTCTACGACGCTACAAAGTATCTCATCGAAAAAGAAAATCGAGAACATATATTACTACTAAGTAATGTTGAAGAATTAAGTGTAGGTAAACATCGTATAAGAGGCTATACCCAAGCGATGGAAGAAGCACGGTTGACTCCCGAAATTTTAAAGCTGGGCAGAGAGAAAAACCCAAGACCTGTAATTTATAATTACTTAAATGAGCATACTAAAGTTGACGCTATTATTTCTATAGACCATATTACAGGTATAATGGCATTAAATAAATCTAAGATGTTAGGTAAAAACATACCAAAAGATATATCAGTAATTGGTTTTGGTTATGAAGATGCAAAGTATGTGTCAAGCCCAAAAATATCCGTCATAAATCAAAAAGGGTTTGAAATAGGGCAAAATTCAGCCAAGATGTTGCTGAACCACCTTAAGCCATCAAATGATGTTCCTTACGAAACGATAGTCGTTAAAAGCGAACTTGAACTAAATGATACAACAAAAAAGGTCTAGAATAATTCTAGACCTTTTTTAGTTTAAATCAAAAGACGATTAATTGCCTTTCTTCAATTTATCGATAGCGCTGTTTCCGGCATCTTTAGCTTTGTCAACCATGTCTTCTCCAGCTTTTATAGCATCATCAGTTGCTTTATTAACAGCATCTTTTGTATCATTCGCCATATTTTCGGCATCTTTTTTCAAATTATTTGCTGCTTCATTTGCTGCATCTTTTACATTATCTGCAACATCTTTGGCTGCATCCACAGTTTTGTCTGCTAGGTCTTTAGTGGCATCTTTTGTAGCGTTTACTGTGTTTTCTGTAGTGTTTTCAATGTCATCTCCAGCTTTATTAGCTTCCTCTTTTGTTTCTCTACACGATGTAAAAGATAACCCTACTAACGCACAAAGCGCTAAGCTCATTACGATTTTTTTCATTTGTTCACGTATTATTTAGTTAAATTGGTATAAGTACGGATATAATCTAATATTTGGACTACCGCGCCTTTATGTTCTGAAATAAATTCTGAACTTATTGCACCAAGCTTTAGTCTCAAATCTTTTGATTCTACTAGTACTTTTAAATTAAGACCCAATTCTGAGGTGTTAGTCACACTTTTAATACCGCCAAGATTAATTAAAGTCTTAGCTTCTGGAAACTTATCGTAATTCTTACCAATGATAATAGGAATTCCAAAAACCGCCGGTTCTAAAATATTATGTAAACCTGTCTGTCCTGCGGCGCCACCAACATAGGCAATATCTGCATAGCTGTATACACGACTTAGATAACCAATCGTATCTAAAATAAAGATGTTATATTCTGAAAGCTTTTTTCCTTTCATTTGAGAAAACCGAACAACAGTTCCTTCAAGCTGATTTTCTATTGAATCAATATAATTAGGCTTTATATTATGAGGAGCTATAATGTATTTCGCTTTACCTATGTTTGAATTTATAAAAGGAACAAATAACTCATCATCTGCGGGCCATGTGCTGCCAAACACTACAGTAGTTTTATCGTCTATAAATTCGTCTATAAACTCTATAGTATTATTGTCTTGGAGTTGTTCAGTAACTCTATCAAACCGTGTATCACCAGATACAGAAACAGATTTGTAACCATTATCAATTAAGATGTTTTTAGAGGCTTCATCTTGGGTAAAAATATGGTTGAACGAAAACAACGCCTTTTTCATATAACTTCCATACCAATTAAAGTAAGATTGATTTACTCTGAAAGTAGCTGAAATCAATAGCGTATGAATATTTCTTTTTTTAGCTTCTAAAAGCAGATTAGGCCATATTTCATACTTTACAAATAAGATTAAATCTGGTCGTACAAGATTTAAAAATTTATTCGCATTAGTGCTAGTATCAAAAGGCAGGTAAACGACAACGTCAACATCTTTTGTGTTCTTTTTTACTTCATACCCTGAAGGTGAAAAAAAGGACACTATTATTTTATGATTTGGGCATTGAGATCTTAGAGCTTTCAAAACAGGCAGACCTTGCTCATATTCTCCTAAGGATGCACAATGCATCCAAATTGTTCTATCGGTTTTAGATATTGAAGACTCAAGAATTTTAAACGTTTCTTTTCTTCCAATAACTCCCAGTTTAATTTTGTCATTAAAAAGAGAAACAGGTTTTAAAACCGAATTGACAATGTGTATCCCTATAGAGTAAAGTAATTTCAATAGCACTTATTTGTGCTAAAATACATTTCTTTTGAATTAATTGTATTGATGACACATAAGTATTTTGTACTTTCGCTAGTAACCATAAGCAATAGTTTAGCGGAATGAAGAAAATTCAAATGGTTGACCTAAAAGGTCAATACGAAAACATTAAAGATGTTATAAAACCATCTTTTGATGAAATCATCGAGAATACAGCTTTTATTAATGGTCCTAAGGTCCATGAGTTTCAAAAAAACCTTGAAGATTATCTTGGTGTTAAGCATGTTATTCCATGTGCAAATGGTACTGATGCTTTGCAGATTGCAATGATGGGTTTAGGCCTTGAGCAAGGCGATGAAGTCATAACTGCCGATTTTACTTTTGCTGCTACTGTAGAGGTTATTGCACTGCTAAAACTAACTCCAGTATTAGTTGATGTAGACCCCATTACTTTTAATATAGATGTCGATGCTGTAGAAAAAGCAATCACTCCAAAAACTAAAGCTATTGTGCCGGTTCATCTATTTGGCTTAGCAGCTAATATGGATGAGATTATGGAATTAGCTCATAAGCATAATTTATATGTTATTGAAGATAACGCCCAAGGTATAGGTGCTGATTATACACATAATGATGGTTCAAAAACTAAAACAGGAGTTATAGGTCATGTATCATCTACATCGTTTTTTCCATCTAAGAATTTAGGATGCTATGGTGATGGTGGCGCTATATTTACAAATGATGATGATTTAGCACATACTATAAGAGGTATTGTAAACCATGGTATGTACAAGCGATACCATCATGATGTCGTTGGAGTAAATTCAAGGTTGGATTCATTACAAGCAGCAGTTCTTGATGCAAAATTACCTCACCTAGATAATTACAATGACTCACGAAGAAATGCAGCTCGAAAATATACAGAAGCATTTAAGAACCATCCTAAGATTATAACGCCATCTGGAAAATCTGATTGTCAAGGTATTTGCGATGCTTGTGATTGCCATGTTTTTCATCAGTATACGTTGAATTTAAAAGATGTAAATAGAGATGCGCTTGTAGCACACTTAAATGAAAACGGCATTCCTTGCGGTGTATATTACCCTATTCCATTACATAAGCAAAAAGCTTATGTAGATGAACGCTATAATGAAGACGATTTTAAAGTTACCAACCAACTAGTAAAGTCGGTAATTTCTTTGCCAATGCATACAGAGTTAGATGATGAGCAAATAGACTTTATTACAAAAACAGTCATAGATTTTATTGACGCAAACTAACAACATAAAAGTATTAGTTACAGGCGGACTAGGTTATATAGGGTCGCATACAGTTGTTGAGTTACAAAATGCAGGCTTTAATGTTGTTATTTTAGATAACCTTTCAAATTCTACAATTGATGTTTTAGAAGGTATAACTAAAATTACTGGAATTACTCCTGATTTCTATTCACTAGACTTAAGGTCTAAAGAAGACATTAAACCTTTTTTTAAAACCCATTCAGATATATCAGGCGTTGTTCATTTTGCTGCTAGTAAAGCAGTTGGAGAGAGTGTACAAAAGCCATTATTTTATTACCAAAATAATGTTACGACCCTAATCAATGTATTGCAAGAACTAAAATCTATTGAGTGTCAAAACTTTATTTTTAGTTCTTCGTGCACGGTTTATGGTGAAGCGGATAGTTTGCCAATAACAGAGACGTCGCCAATAAAACCAGCGGTTTCACCTTATGGTAATACCAAACAAATTTCAGAAGAGATTTTAAGAGATATATGTGTTATAAATCGAAAATTTAAAACCGTTGCGCTACGGTATTTCAACCCAATCGGTGCACATAGTTCTGGTTATATAGGAGAATTGCCGTTAGGAGTCCCGCAAAATTTAGTGCCTTATATTACACAAACAGCTATTGGTGTTCGTGAGCAACTCCCAGTTTTTGGCGATGATTACCCAACTGAGGATGGCACCTGTATTAGAGATTATATACATGTCGTAGACGTAGCCAAGGCGCATGTCGTTGCCTTAAACCGTTTGCTAAATAGTCAACAAGAATCTAACTATGAAGTATTTAATATTGGTACTGGTAATGGAAGTTCAGTGCTTCAGGTCATAGAATCTTTTGAGGAAGTTACTAACCAAAAATTAAATTACAAAATAGTAGATAGAAGACTTGGCGATGTAACATCAGCTTATGCAGACACTACCAAAGCCAATACTATTTTAGGTTGGAAAGCGAGATTTTCATTAGATGATGCTATGCGAGATGCTTGGAATTGGGAAAAAAAGATAAGAACTAAAAAATAGATCTTACATTATTATTCCGTTACCACTACTTTTTTCTTTTTAAATAGAAAGTTGCTGAAAATAAGCATAAATAAGCCGGTTGTTACAGCTACATCTGCAACGTTAAAAATACCTGTCTTAAAAACACCTCCTAAATCAATAAAGAAAAAGTCTGTGACTTTATTATGAATAAATCTATCAAATACATTAGATACGCCACCACCAACAATAAGACTGTAGGCAACTAAACTTACTCTATCTAATTTAGAGTTTGTAAAAATATAATAGACCACATACCCTAACACTAACAAGGGAAATAGTTTTAAAAATATAAAGTGTAATAATGGACTCATATCACTTCCCATGCCAAGAAACGCACCTTCGTTTTCTACATATTTCATTATGAATTTTTGTCCAAAAACTTCTTTTTCTTCACCATAAATAAAGTTGCCGCGAACCCATATTTTTGATATTTGGTCAATAGCTATTGTGATAATTACTACTAAAGCAGTAGTCAGATTTTTATTCAAAACAATAAAATTTTAAATGTTAGTTTCTAGTGTTGCCGAAGCTGTTTCTGCCTCACGATTAATCTTTTTTACAAGTCCTTGTAATACCTTACCTGGACCAACTTCAGTGAAATGAGTTGCGCCATCAGCAATCATTTGTTGTACAGATTGCGTCCATCTTACAGGAGCAGTCAACTGGGAAATTAAATTAGTCTTAATACTTGTTTCATCGGTTACGGCGCTTGCAGTAACGTTTTGGTATATAGGACAGTTAGGTTTACTAAAGTTTGTATTTTCAATGGCAGCAGCTAGCTCCTCACGAGCAGGTTCCATCATTGGTGAGTGAAATGCACCACCTACAGGCAATACTAATGCACGTCTAGCACCTTCTTCTTTAAGGGCTTCACAAGCATTATTAACCGCTTCAATCTCTCCAGAAATAACAAGTTGCCCAGGGCAATTGTAATTGGCAGCAACGACAACACCTTCTGTCATTGCGCAAATTTTTTCAACAATATCATCATCAAGCCCTAATACAGCAGCCATTGTACTTGGTTGTAATTCGCAAGCTTTTTGCATTGCTTGAGCACGTTGAGATACGAGTTTTAAACCATCTTCAAAATTTAAAGCGCCAGAAGCAACAAGTGCTGAAAATTCTCCTAAAGAATGACCTGCAACCATATCTGGATTAAAATTATCTCCAAGTGTTTTTGCTAGTATAACTGAATGTAAGAAAATAGCTGGTTGTGTAACTTTGGTTTGTTTTAAATCTTCGGCTGAACCTTCAAACATAGTGTCGGTGATAGAAAAGCCTAAAATATCATTAGCCTTTTCAAATAGGTCTTGTGCTGATGGAGAATTTTCATAAAGGTCTAATCCCATTCCTGAAAATTGAGCACCTTGACCCGGAAATATATATGCTTTCATTTTTTATTCAAATTTATGCTGCAAAAATAGGAATTAAATTGTTTATCAACTCTAAAATAAAACACCTTAAATAGTGTCTACTACTTAAGGTGTTTGTGAGAAATAATAGACGTTATTCTTCTAAACTTATGCTTTTAATATTGTCCTTGTAAACACGATCAATCAAAATATGTCTTGGGTCGATTGCCGCTTTAACAGGAAGTGAATCTAACTCAATGGTTAATGACGATTTTTCTTTATTAAATTTTAAACGTTGTGTTTCGTATAATTCTTCTTCTTCACTATCCATAAAGAAACCTACATCAACCCAATCATCCATAGTTATTCTGGTTTCGTTACCTAAGCTATCAGATTTAATCTTGTAACTTTCAATGTCGAGCTTCACCTCATATTTTCCGTTATCTAACTTTTTGTAAGTAGCGTCTTTAAGTCTATTATCGTAAAGTGTAATTTCTTTAAACCAATCTTTTATAAGATACTTTAAGGAATCTGGAACTTGAGGTTCTAAATGACGTAAAAAGTCATGCGTACTTGGATAAGGTGTATTTCTGTAACGATACTCTTCAAGGAAGTTCTTCATTGCGGTATTCACATTTTCTTCGCCAATATAATCTTGCAATGCATAAAGAATAACACTTCCTTTTCCATAATGAATGTATCCTTGATTTTCTACTTTGTACAATGGCAATTCTTTAAGACGTTCACCACTTCTTCCACGTAAATATCTATCGTGATTATACTTTAAGAACTCACGCATTTTCATCGGATTTTCAGTAATGCTTTTTAAGGTCATTAATGAAGAGTATTCAGAGAAACTTTCGCTTAGCATCGTACTGCCTTGCATGTATGCACCAATAACCTGATGTGCCCACCATTGGTGACCCATTTCGTGTGCTATTACGGCATCAATGACGTTGTTTTCGGTTTCGTCTTCAAGATTAATGATAAACCCAAAAGACTCAGCATATGGCATAGTTCCAGGGAATGCTTGTGCAAAATTACTATACCTAGGAAACTCAATAATACGAGCTTGTTTATGATAATAAGGACCAAAATTCTCTGTGAAATATTTTAAAGAACGCTGTACGGCATCTAACATCATTTCTATATTAACAGCATGCTTTTTATCGTGATATATTTCAATGTCAATGCCATTCCAATTGCGTGTCGCAATTTCGTACTCTGCAGACATAAACGAATAGAAATTTAAGGATGGTGTATCTGTCTTATAATGGAAATAGTTTCGACCATTATCTTCCCATTTCTTTTGTAAAGAACCTGGAGCGATAGCAGTTTGGCTATTAGAGGTAGATATTATGGTTTCAACATCTATAAAATCGCCTTGCTTTTGAAAAATGTAATTCCCCATGTGTAAATCTGTAACTCCGGGAGTTAAGTCTGGCATGCGTTTTTTCTCAGGTAAATCGTATTTTTTACGAGTATTTTTATCATTAATTTCATAACCTTCGTTATAACCAAATGTAGGAAGCATACTGCCATTGTTAAAAAATGTACCGTTATTAACTATAGTTGTATTACCTCTACCATTTTTAAATCCTTTGGTCGTGTACTTGTTATCGATATCAATTTTTATGGTATCTCCAGGTTGTAATGCAGGTGACAACTTATAAATTGTAAACAAATATGTAGAGTCTTTGTAAACCGGTTTTGCATTAGGAATTACGAGCTTGGTGTCCCATTCATTTTGATTATAAACATGAACAGAATCCATAGGTTTATCAGTAGCATTCGTAATTTCTAACTCCGCTTTTACATGGATGTTTCTTTCATCTGGGAATATGTCTATATAATATTTAGCTTCAGTAATTTTTGGAGATGAGACGTTTTTATATTTCCCATATTTCTTCTCATAATCAGCAGATAATTGTTCTAAGGTATCACCAGTTCTATAGGTGTTAAGGACTTGGCTATTATAATACACAAAACCTGCAACACCTAACCATGCAACAGTAGCTATTATAATAACACCTCTATAGCTTTTAGGAACTTCTTGTCTGGCAGTTTTTATTCTACTTATTAGAGAACTTTTTGAACCTCTGTTCCATAAAGCACCAGCAATTAACAGGGCTAATATACCAAGCAACGCCCAATATAAATTAAACCAAAGCGCACCTTTAACTCCAGGTCCAAAACCATTCATATCAGAATAGAAGACAGATGGTCCACCAGCAACATCTAGCATATTAGAATTAATATCAAGAATACCTAGAATAATCTCCCAAACTAGTAAAATTAAAACAGCAATAAAGTAACCGATGTATTTATTACTTGATAGTACTTGTACTAAAATCGTAACTGCACCGAAGATAAAGAACAAGGGCAGGTTATCGTAGAAGAAGTCTAACAGATAAACATCTAGCTCTATACGAGTATATCCTTTTAGCAATTGATAGATAACACCAATAGCAATGAAAAATATATTTAATATGGTTGCTATGCTGACTAGAGATAATGTCTTTGCAGCCATAGAAATAAATGATGTATGCGCAGTGGCATCTATCACTTCATTTATCTTATTATCTCTATCACGCCAAATAAGTTCACCACTAAAGAACACCACAATAATTATGATAAAAATATCTGTATTATCCTTAATAGAATCAATGAGTTTGTATGTTACCGGATAAGATTGTAGTCCGAAATATTCAAAACCTCCAGATAGATCAGCCACTAGAATTATAACACAGAATAAGAAAAGAATTTTAAAGGTTACGCTTTTAATGATGCTTAAAAAATTAGTGTAGAAAAAGCTTTTGAACTGTTGCCAATTGGTAGCACCATTAAATGCAGGATTTAATTCTGGAATTATATAAGTCGTTTCAGATCTTGAAGTGTTTTCTTTTTCCTTTTTAACCTTTTTGTTCTTTTGTCTGAAAGAAAAACTAAAGTATGAACCTAGTAATACGACTAATCCAACACCAATCCATATTAGACGGTTATAAAGCAATAAGCCAGAAAAACTAGGACTAATCGTGTTTTTCTCGACAGGCGTAAAATATTTAGTTTCTATAGAGTATGTTCGTATACCAAAGGTGTCAGTAAGTGCAGCTATAGATTCATTATCAACATCTGAAGCAAACGAACCAGCAATAATATAGGCGACAATAATAACTAAAGCACCTACAAAAGAAATGACCGTACTTTTCCATTTATTAGCCATAGCAAAAATTATAGTGCCTGCTAAAAACATGTTGGGTAGAATAAATAATAGATAATTATTTACAAAAGTTTTTAGGTAGAATGGACCAAAGCGCTCAAGGTCTATCCAATTAAAAATAGAGTTGAGGTAGGTTCCTAAAAGCATCCCTATGAAAACACCAACTAATGGTAATGTAGAGATGAATAATGCTCCAAAAAAGCGTCCAAAATAATAACCAGGTTTACTTAATGGTGTCGTAAATAATATTTCGTTAAACTCATTATTATGGTCTCTAAGTGCTGCATTGTTAAAAAAAGCGGCAGCCATTAGTAAGCTAAAAATGCTAAATACTGTAATATGAATAGTTAATGTATATGGAGAATTCCTATAAACATTACCAATTGCACCACCGATTTGAACGTTGTCACTTACCGTAGCAAAAAACTCCATCAAACCTAATATGAGCATAAAAATATACACCATAGGTTGTCTAAGTGTATACTTTAATTCCGAAAGAAAAAATGTCTTAAACATGATATATAGGATTAATGATGATTAAACAAGTACGTTAGACGTGTTGATTTTTGAAAAGAAAACATCCTCCAAATTTGGAGTTACTTGCTCAAAACCATTGCTAGGATGGTCTTCACTATATACATGTATTAATGGTTGTCCACCAACCATCTTGTTAGATATTATTTTGTAATCTCTAGCGTAGTCTTTTAAATTGTCTCTGCTTACTATTTTCTGAAACACTTTACCACCTAAATCATCAATAGCCGTTTGTGGAGAACCATGAAATACGATTTCGCCAAAATTCATTATTGCCATCTTAGTGCATAATTCTCGCACATCATCCACAATATGAGTAGATAAAATAACAATGACATCTTTACCTACATCTGCCAAGAGATTATAAAAACGGTTACGCTCACCTGGATCTAAACCAGCTGTTGGTTCATCCACAATAATAAGTCTAGGATTACCAATAAGCGCCTGCGCAATACCTACACGCTGTTTCATACCGCCCGAAAATCCTTTTACTGATTTATTACGCTTATCGAATAAGTTTACCTTATCTAAAAGATACCTTACTAATAACTTTCGTTCTTTAGGGTTGGTGATGCCTTTTAGTACCGCAATATGATTTAGTAATTGTTCTGCCGTAATTCTTGGATAAACTCCAAATTCTTGTGGTAAATACCCTAATACTTTTCTTAGTTCGGCAGGTTGTTTTAATATATCAATGTCATCTAAACTTGCTGTTCCAGAATCTGCATCTTGCAAGGTGGCCAAAGTTCTCATTAGAGAAGATTTTCCGGCGCCATTTGGTCCTAAAAGACCAAACATTCCGTTTTCAAGTTCTAGGCTAACGTTATCTAATGCCTTTACACCATTAGGATAAGTTTTTGATAAATTAGAGATTTTGAGTGTGCTCATTAGTTGATATGTTTTGATTGATAGTTTTCAGTAAGACGATGGTATATCGTAACTGTTACAGTTATAATTAAAATTTGATTCAAGTTATAAAAAAGAATCTACAATTATGAAGACGTAAAAATCAAGTAAAAAGTTGCCTTAGTATTTAAGCAATTTATCTTCTTTCATAAGTTATGAATGAAAAGGCGTATTTGTGTTTGTCATCTGCATCACGAGTTGTTCGGCTAACTTCTTTCCAAATCTGAGCATCAATAGTCGGGAAAAACGTATCTGCATCTTCAAAGCTAGCATGTACTCTTGTAATCTCTAATTTATCTACTAAAGGAAGGGCTTGCTTGTAGATTTCACCACCACCAATAACAAATGGATTATTGTCACTACTTGAAGCATCGATAGCTTCTTCTAGCGAGTTCACGACAATAACACCTTCTGGAGCCTCATAATTTGTTTTACGTGTTATGACGACATGTGTTCTATTTGGAAGTGGTTTAGGAAAACTTTCAAAAGTCTTTCGGCCCATGATAATATGATGTCCGTTAGTGAGGCGCTTAAAACGTTTAAGATCATCACTCAAATGCCAGATGAGGTCATTATCCTTACCGATAGCATTATCTTCACCAGCAGCAACAATTATAGTTAAGTTAGTCTTTTTTTTTTCGTCAAGATTTGCAGCAGAATCTTGGTCTTGAAATAGTTGAGATTTAGCCATCTCAGTCTCCTCTTTTATAAGTGTCTTTTTAATCTCATCTATACGTTGCTGCTGCTTCGATACCAAGCGTTCCAATTGATGTTTTTCCCAATCTTTACCCATGAACTTATGAGTGATAAATACATTTATAAAATGATAAGCAAAAAGGAATAACCATGCTAGAATAGCATAAACAAACCAGTTTACACCAGCAATTGTGAAATCTTCACCGATACCAAGAATGGTATTAGCAATGATTAAAAATACAGCACCAATTAAAAAGACGACAAAATGAACGTATAAGCGTTTTTTTTGACGAATGCGTTTTTGGGCATTTTCAATGAGTTCTAATTGGTCTTTATCTATAGAAGTTGTTTGTTTCTTTTTACCGAACATTGTAATAATTTGTAAAGTAAAGATACTTCTTTTTTTACTACATCGATGTCGTAATTTTTTGCTCAAGTTTTCGACATCGATGTAGTTGAAAATCAAGACTTAATAACGGTTTAGAGTGATTATTAATCTCGTAATATTTCCCCTTTCAAAATATCAATTTCAACTAAAAAAGCATCTCGTTTTATCAAAGCCATAATTCTTTTCTTATTGTGTATTAAAACTAGAATTTGTGATTTTTTCTTTTATAATTTTAACCCAAAATTAAATCGATTATTATGGCTATTAAAAAACAATATTTAAAAAGCAAACCAATTTGTAAGGTTACATTTTCTGTTCCAGCAAAAGAAGCAAATACTGTGTCTGTTGTTGGTAGTTTTAATCAGTGGAATACTGAAGCAACTGAATTAAAGAAATTAAAAAATGGAACATTTAAAACAACTCTAGATTTACCAGCAGATGAATCTTACGAGTTTAGATATGTTGTTGATGGAACTTACATCAATGACGAAGCAGCTGATGCTTATGTTTGGAGCGATTTTGCTGCAGCTGATAATAGTGTTATAAATTTATAAGGAAAGCTTTTATCTAGAACAGCGCCTTTTTAAAGGCGCTGTGTTTAAGATTTTTTTCTTCTCTTCCGTCTTTTGGACTTTTTCTTCTCTTTTTCTGATTTATTATCACCTTCTACCACAAATTTAATAGGCAGAAAAAATGGAATATTAACGGCCTTACCATTTAACATTCCTGGAGATTTTGCATCCGGCATGCCTGCAATTAATCGTATACCTTCAGCTTCGAGCATAGGGTCTGGAGCTCTTACATAATTCAATTCAATTTTTCCTTCAGTATTTATTTTAAAAAATAAAAATATTGAATTAACTCCTGGAGATAATCCAGCAGCACTTGCTATTAAATCGCCTCTAAAATTTTCCTGAATATATTTCATGAGCTTATAATTCATACACCTGAATGCGTCTTCATCATTTAACTGTTCACTACAACCTTCAAAAACAGGAAGCTTGCCTAAAAACTCAAAAGGAACGTCAGTAGGTTCAAAATCAGGAATTAATTCTAAGTCAGTTCTCGATGAATCAATTTTAAATCCATAAAAAGAGGTGACATTGCTTGCAACACCTCGGTCAAATTCATCTAAAACGGGTTTGATTTGTGGGAACTTTTTAATTAAATAGTTTACATCTTTAGTTGTGCTATCTACAGAAGAATATAGCTTAGACAGGTCTTTTAAAACATAACCTTTTTCATCAAAGTATAATCTTGAACTAAGTGTAATTGTGTCAGACTTTGATTTTTTTATCAGTTTAGTTTTAAGTGAATCTGATAACTGATTAAAGATAAATTCTGACGATTTAGTAGTGTAACATTTCTCTTTGTCAACGGCATCATCACAACCCTCAAAGATGACGAATGGTCTATTGTATTTAATTGTAGACTTTTGCGAAAACCCACAAAAATAAAAAGATAAAAGAACTAAAATTGTCAGTTTTTGCATACTATACAGCAACTACACCTTTAATATGTGGATGTGGATTGTAATCAACTAAAGTAAAATCTTCAAAGTCAAAATCGAAAATATCTTTTACTTCAGGATTAAGTATCATTTTTGGTAAAGGCCTCGGATCACGCGAGAGTTGTAACTCTAACTGCTCCATATGATTGTTATAAATATGAGCATCACCAAACGTATGAATAAAATCTCCTGGCTGATATCCGCAAACCTGAGCCATCATCATGGTAAATAATGCATAAGAAGCAATATTAAAAGGAACTCCCAAAAATATATCTGCACTACGCTGATATAGCTGGCATGAAAGTTTTCCATCGGCAACATAAAACTGAAAAAACGCATGACAAGGCGGTAGTGCTGCTTTTCCATTAGCTACATTTTCTGAAAATGAAATAGAAGTATCTGGTAAAACAGAAGGATTCCATGCAGACACTAACATTCTACGGCTATTAGGATTATGTTTTAAAGTTTCGATGGCCTCTTTTATTTGGTCGATTTCTTCGCTGTTCCAATTGCGCCATTGATGTCCATAAACTGGTCCTAAATCTCCATTTTCATCTGCCCATTCGTTCCAAATACGAACACCATTTTCAGTAAGGTAATTAATGTTTGTATCCCCTTTTAAAAACCAAAGTAGTTCGTATATGATAGATTTAAGGTGTAATTTTTTTGTAGTGACCATAGGGAAACCTTCACTCAAATCAAAACGCATTTGGTAGCCAAATACACTTTTTGTGCCAGTGCCTGTGCGGTCGCCTTTTTCGTTTCCATGTTCTAAAACATGCTTTACAAGATCATGATACTGCTTCATGTATAGTCGTCATTTTATTGAAGTTAAAAATAAAAAAAAGCCCTAAACGATAAAGTTCAAGGCTTTTAATGATATTAAAAGTTATTAACCATATGTCTTACGAAAAACTATTCAAGATGCATCTGTGGCGATTCGTCACTAGCCGATAATCATACCAGCAATAGTCGCAGAAATTAGTGAGGCTATTGTACCACCAATAAGTGCTTTCATTCCAAATTTAGATAGCTGCTTACGTTGACCAGGAGCTAAAGAACCAATACCGCCAATTTGTATACCTATAGAAGCGAAATTGGCAAAACCACATAACATATACGTTGCCATAATTACTGATTTCTCATAAGTCAAGTGTGTAGCACTAGCCACATTTTTTAAATCTGCTAATTGAATATAACCTACAAATTCACTCGCTGCTAATTTGATTCCTAATAACTGTCCCATCATCATAATATCTTCAGAGGCAACGCCTATTAACCACATTAAAGGTGCGAAAACTGTACCTAATATTGCTTCGAGAGAAAAGGACGAATAAGGTGTATTTGCAGCCATCCAAGTATTTAATGATGTTACATCTCCAACCCAACCTAAAACGCCATTAATCATTGCGATAAATGCGACAAATACTAATAGCATAGCGCCAACATTAACAGCTAGTTTTAAGCCTTCAGTTGTACCGTTAGCAATAGCATCTAAAATATTGGCTCCAATTTTTTCTTGAGAAACAGAAACATCTGTATTGATATCTTCAGTTTGAGGAAATAAGATTTTCGAAATCACAATTGCTCCAGGAGCTGCCATAACCGATGCAGCCAATAAATGTTTTGCATAGAATAACCTTAATTCTGGGTCATCACCTCCTAAAAATCCAATATATGCGGCTAGTACAGCACCAGCTACGGTTGCCATACCACCAATCATTACCAGCAAGATTTCAGACTTATTCATTTTTTCTAGATACGCCTTAATAAGTAATGGCGCTTCTGTTTGTCCTAAGAAAATATTACCGGCAACACTTAAACTTTCAGCACCAGATATTTTTAAGGCTTTAGATAGTAACCAAGCCATTGCTTTTACTACTTTTTGAATGATGCCTAGATAGAATAATACTGATGTTAGTGCAGAGAAAAATAAAATAGTTGGTAACACTTGAAATGCAAAGATGAAACCAAACGTGTCCATATCGACGACCAAGCCTTCAAATAAAAATTTACTTCCAGCTCTAGTAAAGTCTAAAATGCTAACGAACAAACTTCCTACCCATTCAAATGCTGCTTTTACAAAACCGACACGTAATACGCCTATAGCAATTAATAATTGGAAAGAAAGGCCAATACCAACAGTTTTCCAGTTTATTGCTTTTTTATTGCTGCTAAATAAATACGCTATAAAAACTAAAACCAGCATTCCCAAAATTCCACGCCATAAGCTGTCAAAAGAAAAACCTTGACTTGGAATGATTTCGTTGCCAAAATATTCTACGTTGCTATCAGCTTGAACGGCTTCAACCTTATCTGAGTACTTAAACTTATAAGTTGTTGACTTCTCTTTAAAAACAAGTGTAGAATCTGTGAGTTCTTCAATACGATATCTCCTAATCGTATCATTTGGGGTATTGTAGTAAAAAACAAGTAAATTATTCTGATAGTGATAATCGCCCGAAGCTTGTAAACTGTCTTTCGCTAAAAGGGAATATTCAAATCTACCATTTTTGAGTTCAATTTTATCAGAGTCATTGATTTCAAATAATGTTTCACCACTTTCATTTTCTATAGCGTCGAATCCCCATGTTTTTTCTAATTCCTGAGCATTAAGCTGTAATCCAAAAAAAATAGCTGTAATAGCTAGTAAAAAATGCTTCATTGATTAGGTTGATTTAGCGTTTAGAAATTTCGTCTCTTAGTTTAGCAGCGGTTTCGTAATCTTCATTATTAACTGCTTCTTCTAGCAATGTATGAAGTTCTTCTAGTGTTTTATTCTTATAGGCATCATCACCAAGTGCAGCTGTTTCAATTTCTTCGGCAATTAAATCATCAACCAAAATACTGTCTTGAGATTCATCATCTTCTTTTTTAGGATTTACCTTAAGATAAATTCCAGCTTTGTCTAAGATGTTTTTATAAGTGAATATAGGTGCCTGAAACCTTAACGCCAGTGCTATGGCATCACTGGTACGTGCATCAATAATTTCTTCAATATTATCGCGCTCGCAAATAAGACTAGAATAGAATACACCATCTACAAGCTTATGGATAATAACTTGCTTCACAACGATGTCAAAACGGTCAGAAAAATTTTTGAATAAATCGTGAGTAAGCGGACGTGGCGGTCTAATTTCTTTCTCTAAAGCTATGGCTATAGATTGTGCTTCAAAAGCACCAATAACTATAGGTAATTTTCGGTCACCATCAACTTCATTTAATATTAAAGCATAAGCGCCATTTTGGGTCTGGCTATAAGAAATGCCCTTTATATTTAAGCGTACTAAACTCATAATTGCTCGATAATCGAGAGGTTTAATATCCAAATATCAATACTATCTACATTCTAAGAAGGTCTATCGTATTCGGAATGTTAAAGAACACAAAGAACTGTTTAAATTTTGAATTTACCAACTACTGGTATCATCTAAACAGTTCTTGTGTGTAATAAAGTTACTAAAAATTATGCGTTTTGAGCTTTAAACGCTTTTAGTTTTTCGGTTAAAACTGGGATAACTTCAAAGGCATCTCCAACAATTCCGTAGTCAGCAGCTTTAAAGAATGGTGCTTCAGGGTCTGTATTAATTACAACTTTTACTTTTGAAGCACTAATACCTGCTAAATGCTGAATTGCTCCAGAGATACCAATAGCTATGTATAAATTAGTTGCTACTGGCTTACCTGTTTGCCCAACGTGCTCACTATGCGAACGCCATCCTAAATCTGAAACTGGTTTAGAGCATGCTGTTGCAGCACCTAATACTTCTGCTAAGTTTTCTACTAATCCCCAATTTTCTGGACCTTTAAGTCCACGTCCACCAGAAACTACAATATCAGCATCTGCAATAGTTACTTTGCCTGCAACTTTATCAACAGATTCTACCGTAACTCCAGATTCGGCAATTGAAGGCGAAAAATCTTCAACTGAAGCAGAGCCACCAGACTCTACTAATCCAAAAGAATTATTTGAAACACCTACAAGTTTTACATCAGTATTGATTTCTGTATTAGCAAAAGCTTTGTTTGTAAAAGCAGTACGTTTTACAGTAAAAGGAGATAAGCTTGAAGGTTTTTCTACCACGTTAGATACATAACCAGCTTCTAAACCAACTGCTAATAAGGGTGCTAAATATTTACTGTCTGCACTAGAGCTTACAACAACAACTTTAGATCCTTCTTGCTTAGCAGCTTGTTCTAAAACTGATGCGTATTTTTTTGCATTGAACTTATCTAGATCACCATTGCTTATAGCCAAAACTTTGGAAGCGCCATAGTTGCCTAATGTTCCTGCATCTTCTGCATTTATAGTAACTGCGGTTACACCAGTTCCCATTTCATCAGCAATAGCTTTTGCATAAGAAACACATTCAAAAGCTCCTTTTTTTAATTTTCCGTTTTCTGATTCTGTATATACTAAAATTGACATCTTCTTCTTTTTTAAAATTTAAATTACTTTGGCTTCGTTATGAAGTAAATTAATTAATTCGTCTATGTTATCAGGCTCTACAAGTTTTACAGCGCCTTTTGGTGCTGGCTTCTCAAAACTACTAGCAGCAGTTTCAGCATTTGCACCAGTTGGTTCTACAACATTTAAAGGTTTTTTACGTGCCATCATAATACCTCTCATATTAGGAATACGTAAATCGCTTTCTTCTACTAAACCTTTTTGACCACCAATTACTAATGGTAAAGATGTAGCGACGGTTTCTTTTCCGCCATCAATTTCTCGAACAGCTTTTGCACTAGTTCCATCAACTTCTAAACCTATACAATTGGCAACAAAATTTGCTCCAGTTAAGGCAGAAAGCATTCCAGGTACCATACCACCATTATAATCAATAGACTCACGACCTGCGATAACTAAATCATAACCTCCACTGGTAACTACATTGGCAAGTTCCTTAGCAACAGCATAACCATCTGTAGCAGCCGTGTTTACACGAATTGCTGAATCTGCTCCGATTGCCAAAGCTTTTCTTAATGTAGGTTCTGTTTCTGGTCCACCAACATTTACTACATCTACAGATGCACCTTGTTTTTCTTTAAACCACATGGCTCTTGTTAATCCAAATTCATCGTTAGGATTGATTACATATTGAACACCATTAGTATCAAACTTGGTATCGCCATCAGTAAAGTTAATTTTTGAAGTCGTATCGGGTACATGACTAATACAAACTAGAATTTTCATAATTCTTATCTTTTTTAAAATATTATGTTTTCAACGAAAACGTTATAGTAAATTTTCATTTAAAACCTTAATTTACAGTTATTTACGAATAAAAATAGATCGAAATTAAAGCGGATACGAAGATAATCACTTTTTTTATAATATTTACTATGCATGCATAATAAATTTTAAATTAATTTCAGTAATAAAGTTTTTCTTTTATTCCTATTTTTGCTTTTCTAACAAAAGAAAACCGATGAAAACGATTCAATTTAGAGAGGCAATCGCCGAAGCAATGAGTGAAGAAATGCGCAGAGATGAAAGCATTTATTTAATGGGTGAAGAAGTTGCAGAATATAATGGTGCTTATAAGGCCTCTAAAGGTATGTTGGATGAATTTGGTCCTAAGCGTGTTATTGATACGCCAATTGCTGAGCTAGGTTTTGCTGGTGTAGCTATTGGATCAACTATGACTGGTAATAGACCTATAGTTGAGTATATGACATTCAATTTCTCTTTGGTCGGTATTGATCAGATTATAAATAATGCTGCTAAGATCAGACAAATGTCTGGTGGGCAATTTAAATGCCCAATAGTATTTAGGGGACCAACAGCTTCTGCAGGTCAACTTGCAGCAACGCACTCTCAAGCTTTCGAAAATTGGTTTGCAAATACACCAGGTCTTAAAGTTGTTGTACCATCTAATCCATATGACGCAAAAGGATTATTAAAATCTGCAATTAGAGATGATGATCCAGTGATTTTTATGGAGAGTGAACAAATGTATGGTGATAAAGGCGAAGTTCCAGAAGGTGAGTACACTATTCCTTTAGGTGTAGCTGAGATAAAGCGTGAAGGCACTGATGTCACTATAGTGTCTTTCGGAAAAATAATTAAAGAAGCATATAAAGCTGCTGACGAATTAGAAAAAGATGGTATTTCTTGTGAAATCATAGATTTAAGAACTGTGCGTCCTATGGACAGAAAGGCAATAGTTGATTCAGTAAAGAAAACAAATAGGTTAGTTGTTTTAGAAGAAGCTTGGCCATTTGGTAATGTCGCAACTGAAATTACTTATTTGGTTCAGTCTGAAGCATTTGATTATTTAGATGCTCCTGTAGTAAAAATCAATACTGCTGACACTCCAGCTCCTTATTCTCCAGTCTTATTAGCAGAATGGTTACCAAACCATACCGATGTTATAAAGGCTGTAAAAAAAGTAATGTACAAATAACATAATTTGCAGATTTCTGCGTTAAATAAACTTCATTTACTGTTGTGATGAAAACTTAGCACAATAGTTGATGAAGTTTTTTAGTATGAAAAAAAAATTATTACTCCTTTTAATAACCCTAACATCTATTGTTGCTTATGCACAAACCAAGGTTAGTGGCTATGTGTTTGATGAAAGTAATCAACCAGTTGCTTTTGCAAATGTGATATTCAAGGGCTCTACAATTGGCACAATTACTAATGAAAATGGTAGATTTTATCTAGAGTCTGATGAAAATTGGGACACTGTTGAGGTCTCTTTTTTAGGATTCGAAATATTGACGTATCAGTTACCTAAGCGTGTTAATTACGATTTAAAATTCACATTAAAAGAAGAGGCTGCAGCATTAGATGCAGTTGTAATTGTTACTGGTAAACAATCTAAAAAAGCATCAGAAAACCCAGCGATTAGAATTCTTAAGAAAATTTGGGAGCGAAAACGTAAAAATGGTTTAAAACAATTTAAACAATACGAGTACGACCAGTACGAGAAAGTTGAGTTTGATTTAAATACAATTGATAGTGCGTTAATTAAGAGTAGACTTTTTAGAGGTATGGAATTTGTTTTTAATGAAGTCGATACATCTCGAGTTACTGGTAAAACTTACTTACCTATTTTTCTAAATGAATCCGTAAAGAAAGTTTCAGGAGATAATACTATAAATAAAAAACGAGAGGATTTAATTGGAAATAAAAACTCGGGTTTTAGTAATAATCAAATCATTATAGATTTTATAGATGATTTATACTCAGACTATAATGTTTATGATAATTATTTAAAGTTTTTCGATAAGAGTTTTATTAGCCCATTAAGTAGAACCGGAATTCAAACTTATAATTATGTTCTTTCAGATAGTGCATATATAGATAATAAATGGTGCTACAATATTATTTATTATCCTAGACGAAAGAACGAATTAACGTTTAAAGGCGATTTTTGGGTAAATGATTCTACGTATGCTATTAAAGAGATAAACCTCCAAGCATCGAAAAGTGCAAATATCAATTGGGTAAAAGAGATATACATAGAGCAGGAGTTTGATGTACTTAATGACTCTTTATTTTTGATAAAACGTGATTATTTTCTATCCGATTTCGCATTAAATAAAAAGGAAAAGTCACGTGGTGTTTATGGTAAGCGTACCACCTTATACGATAACTACAAATTTGATAGTCCTAAAGACCCAAAATATTATGATAAAGTAGTTTATGACTATGATGCAGATGTCTACAATAGGGAAGATGATTTTTGGGAAAAGAATAGGTTAGAAGCCTTAAATAAAGATGAAAAAGGTGTTTACACCATGCTAGATACTTTAAAGACTGTAAAGAAGTTCAAGAGACTTTACAATCTAGGAACTATATTGGCTTCAGGCTATATCGAGTTTCCGAGTATTAACTTTGATTACGGACCAATTTTTTCAACTTTTGGATTTAATGATGTTGAAGGTTTAAGACTAAGGACTGGAGGGCGCACTTATTTTGGACGTAACGATTTATGGCGACTCGAAGGTTTCCTGGCTTATGGGTTTAGAGACGATAAGTTTAAATACGGTATTTCAGGAAAATGGTTGCTAGATAAGAAAAGTAGGCTCACCATTTTCGGAGGTAATCGACGCGATGTAGAACAGATTGGAGCCAGTTTAACGAGTTCAACAGATGTATTAGGGCGAAGTTTAGCTTCATCTGCAGTCATTGGTACTGGAGCTAATGATAGATTAACCAATATAAATCTCACTAATTTAGGATTTTCAATTGAGCCTTTTAAAAATGTCGTTTTTAGATTAGACGGAAGTTATAGGGAGCTACGTTCAGCGTCTCCAACCTTTAGTCTTGATTATAACAACCCAAGTTCTCCAACAGGAATTTCATCGCAGGTAAATCAGTTTGAAACACGCTTGTCTATTGGGTATTATCCAAAGCGACAGATGACAGGTTACGGTGTTGAGCGACTAGAAAAGAATGATAATTTTGCACGAATATTTGCTCAAATTAGTCGTGGAGATGAAGGGTTTTTAAATAGTGATTTCGACTATACAAAGCTTCAGTTATCTTATGTACAACCTTGGCAAGTAGGTGGTTTTGGCCGTTTAACGACGTCACTGGAAGCTGGCAAGACTTTTGGAGAAGTACCACTAGCATTATTAAGTGTAGTTCCAGGAAATCAGACATTCTTCTCTATATATAATACATTTCCACAACTGGACTTTTACGAGTTTGTAACAGACACTTATACCTCTTTACATGTAGAGCATAATTTTAACGGCAGGATATTTTCTAGAATTCCTTTTCTTAAAAAATACAACCTTAGAGCTGTTTTAGGCTTACGTGGTGTTTGGGGTGAATTATCAGATGAAAATAGACTCTTGAGTACAACAGGTAATCCGGCTGAGATTGTTTTAAGAGCACCAGACTCAAAAGTATATTATGAGTACAGTTTTGGAGTTGCCAATATCTTCAAGATTTTACGAATTGACTTTAATTTTAGAGGAAATTATCTTGATTTACCAGATGCAAGACGATTTGGTGTTACCGGAAGTTTTGGATTCTTTTTCTAGTCTTTATATATTATCTATTCTTTTTTCAGATAAATAGTTTTGTTTAACCGTGCACTTTCTTTAGCGGCATCTAAAATTTCAACAACAATCATGTTGTTTTCTAATGAGTTGAGGTCGAATTTATGAAGTTGTACTTCGTTTTTAACAACTGCAGATAACAATGCAAATGGGTCATTAAAAGGGGTTTTACGTTCTTCAAGTTTAAGGACTTGTTCGTCATAGCCATCATAGCCTTCAGATATTCTCACGCGCAAATCATGTCTGTTATCTGCATATATTACACCATGGAGTCCATATATTTCCATGTCTTTTCTTCCAATTGGCCAATTCCATGACCCTTGAATAATAGCTACGGTTTTATCGTACTGCAACAAAATAATTGACTCGTCATCGACTTTAGGGTTGTTCTCAGGTTGTAATTGTTGAGTTATAGCAGTAACACTATTTGGGCGTTTACCTTCCATTAGCCAAGTGAGTATATTAGCCCCATAACAACCAAAGTCTGTAATTGCTCCTCCACCATTTTCTTTTGGGTCTGTAAGCCATTCTAAAAACTCACTGTTTACACCTATCTTTTTTGGCCCTTTATGGCCATCTCTAACTATTATTTTTCTAATCTCACCAATAGCATCTTTCTCTTTAGTTAGCTCATAAGCTTTGTGAGTGGTAGGATACCAAGTGGTTTCGTAATTGGTCAGTAGGTGAATGTTATGTTGTGTTGCCAAAGCTTCCATTTCTTTTGCATGTTCTAAACTTACAGCAAGTGGTTTTTCTACCATTACATGAATGCCTTTTGGAGCAGCAAATTTAACAACTTCCAAGTGGTCGTATATTGTTCCGAACGCAGTTACAGCTTCTATAGTAGTGTTAGAGACAAGTTCTTCCATGGTATCATAAACGATATCCATTGAAAACTTATATTGGTCTGCATATTTTTGGGCAAGGACTTTGTTCGGCTCTACGATACCTGCAATTTTAATATCACCATTTGGTTCACTACCAAATATCCAATGTACATGGGTGTGCGTAAGCCCAATGACACCGACTTGTAAAGGTTGGTCTTGTGCAGTTGAATTAAATGTAATCCAAAGCGAAAATAGTAATAGGATTGTTTTCATTACAATGGGTTAGGGTAACTTCTATGTGAAATCTAAAATTACTTTAATTTGATAGAATTGTATATACTAATTCTATTATTTCTGTATGAGTTTCAGTTTTTTAGTTGTTCAGATAAAACAATGCTTTATATTTGCACCCCTTTTTTAAATAGATAATCATGACAGCAAACGGAAAGTTAACCTTTGATGTATTAGTAGAAATACCTAAAGGAAGCAGAAATAAATATGAATACGATTTTACACTCAATAAGATACGCTTCGACAGAATGTTGTTTTCTTCTATGATGTATCCAGGAGATTATGGCTTTATTCCTGAAACTTTAGCACTTGATGGCGACCCATTGGATGTGCTTGTTATGGGTACCGAGCCTACTTTTCCAATGTGTGTAGTTGAAGTAAAACCAATTGGAGTATTCCATATGGCAGATGAAAAAGGACCTGATGAAAAACTAATCTGCGTGCCGGTTACTGATCCAATTTGGAATAGCTACCAAGATATTTCGGATTTAAATCCTCACAGAAAAAAAGAAATCACGCATTTCTTTCAAGTTTATAAAGATTTAGAAAAGAAAAAAGTTGATGTTGGTGGTTGGGGAAATGCTGATGAAGCCTATGCTATTTTTAATAAATGTGTTGAAAGATATGAGAATAGCGAGCACAAAATTAATGGAGACTTTAAGATATAATCGTCTTAACTATTATATGCAATTAGCCCTTTAAATACTTATTTAAAAGGGCTTTTGTATTAGTAATCAATTTACTACTTTTGCCCAGCTAAATAACTAATTAAAAATTAAAATGGAACAATACATTCTATACGTGCCAGCTATATTGGCAATTATTGGTCTAATCTTTATGGGAGCTAAGTATGCTTGGGTTAGAAAACAAGACTCAGGAAACGAACGCATGCAAGAGCTTTCAGCAAGTATTAAAGAAGGAGCGCTCGCATTTTTAAGTGCTGAGTATCGATTACTTCTAGTATTTGTAATAGTAGCTAGTATACTATTAGGAGTAGTGGCCTATTTAGTACCTTCTACCGAGTATATCATTATACTAGCGTTTATTGTTGGTGCTATCTTTAGTGCGCTTGCAGGGAATATTGGTATGCGCATCGCTACTGATGCTAATGCGCGTACGACTCAGGCTGCAAGAACAAGCTTACCTAAGGCATTAAAAGTGTCTTTTGGTGGTGGTACAGTAATGGGAATGGGTGTAGCTAGTTTGGCTGTATTAGGTTTAAGTATCTTCTTTATACTTTTCCTTAATATGTATATGACTGGTGAAGGTTCTTTTTACGATAATATGACGGTAGTTTTAGAAGCACTTGCAGGTTTTTCTTTAGGTGCTGAATCTATTGCATTATTTGCACGTGTTGGTGGTGGAATATACACTAAAGCAGCTGATGTTGGTGCTGATTTAGTAGGAAAGGTTGAAGCTGGTATTCCTGAGGATGATCCACGTAACCCAGCTACAATTGCAGATAACGTAGGTGATAATGTAGGTGATGTTGCAGGTATGGGTGCTGACTTATTCGGGTCTTACGTAGCTACAGTATTGGCATCTATGGTATTAGGTAATTATGTACTTAGAGATATGCGTGCTGCTGGTCAAGTGTCAGAAGCTTTCGATGGTATGGGACCAATTCTTTTACCATTAGTTATTGCTGGTGTTGGAATTATCGCTTCAATATTAGGTACACTATTAGTAAGTATAAAAAATAACGAAGCTAAAGAATCTCAAGTTCAAAAGGCTTTAGATACAGGTAATTGGGTTGCAATCATTATTACATTAATTGCAAGTTGGTTCTTAATCGATTGGATGTTACCAGCAGAAATGTCTATGAATTTCTTTGGCGAAGGTGCAAAAACAATTAGTTCTACAAATGTATTCTGGAGTGCTTTAATTGGTTTAGCTGTTGGTGGATTAATTTCATGGGTTACGGCTTACTATACAAGTCTAGGAAAAGCACCAGTAAATGATATTGTTGAAAATTCTGGTACTGGAGCTGCAACTAACATTATCGCTGGTTTAGCAGTAGGTATGAAAAGTACAGCTGCTTCTGTATTACTTTTTGCTGCTGCAATTTATGGTTCTTATGAATTGGCAGGTTTTTATGGTGTTGCATTAGCGGCATCAGCAATGATGGCTACTACTGCAATGCAGTTAGCAATTGATGCTTTTGGGCCTATTGCTGATAACGCAGGTGGAGTTGCTGAAATGGCAGAATTACCTGAGGAAGTTCGTGAACGTACAGATATATTAGATTCAGTTGGTAATACTACTGCTGCTGTTGGTAAAGGTTTTGCAATTGCTTCTGCGGCATTAACAGCATTAGCATTATTTGCTGCCTTTGTTACATTTACAGGTATTGATGGTATTAATATTTTTAAGGCAGATGTATTAGCTGCACTTTTCGTTGGTGGAATGATTCCAGTAGTATTCTCTGCATTAGCAATGAAATCGGTTGGTAAAGCTGCAATGGAAATGGTAAAAGAAGTGCGTCGTCAGTTTAAAGACATTCCTGGTATCATGGAAGGTACTGGAAAGCCTGAATACGATAAGTGTGTTGAGATATCTACTAAGGCTTCTTTAAAAGAAATGTTATTGCCAGGATTAATAACAATTGTTACACCAATTGTGATTGGATTAATATTTGGAGCAGAACCATTAGGTGGTTATATGGCAGGTGTATGTGTGTCTGGTGTAATGTGGGCAATTTTCCAAAATAACGCTGGAGGCGCTTGGGACAATGCTAAGAAATCTTTCGAAGCTGGAGCTATGGTAAACGGTAAGATTGAGAAAAAAGGTTCTGATGCGCACAAAGCTGCTGTTACTGGTGATACTGTTGGAGATCCTTTTAAAGACACATCTGGTCCATCCATGAACATATTAATTAAATTGACGTGTTTAGTAGGATTAGTTATTGCTCCAATTTTAGGTGGTCATACAGAGGAAGGTTATGCACAATTAGAGGATGAAGTTACAATTGAAATGACTGTTGAAGCAGGAGATTTAGCTACAGCAACAATTACATATACAACAAGTGAAAATGGTGAAGAAGTTGTAAGAGAAAAAGTGATTACTGGAACAAAATCTGAGGTTGAAACAAAACTTAAAGCTTTTGAATCAACTAAAGTATATTCAAAAAGTAAAATAAAGAAAGTAGAGATTACTAAATAGTAACTCTTCTTTTTAACTAAAAACCACACTTTCTTTTACATAAGGAAGTGTGGTTTTTTTATTTTTGAACAATGCTAAAAAAAGATCCATTACAAATTATTCCTTTTTTGTCTTATGGCACAAAAAATAAGTTGTCATTGAGAGGTCGTGCTTTGGAGGACGAAGACATTGACTTATCAAAGAAAAAATGGACAAGCCTTTTAGTTAACACATGGAAACGTTTTGAAACAGATGAGATTCGAAATACAGCTTTAAAGGTTGAGTGCAGTGGAGAATTGATTGATTTGAAGACTGATGCGGAAGGATATTACCAATATAATTCTGAAACTCAACTTAAATTGCCATCTAATGAACAAGGCTGGCTAGATTATAATGTTAAATACGAAACGCAATTACTAAAACGACAAATTCAGCAAGACAATTGCTTTAGTGGCCAAATGCTTATCCCATCTACTACGGCTAATTTTGGAGTAATAAGTGATATAGACGACACGATACTACACACCGGTGTTACTTCAAGGTTAAAATGGAAGGTAATAGTAAACACGTTCTTTAAAACTCCGCTAAAGCGAAAAGCTCTTGAAGGCACCGCTAAGTTTTACGAGCTACTACACAATGGTAAAAACCCGATTTTTTATGTAAGCAATAGTCCATGGAATTTGTATAGATACTTAGAGCTATTTTTGAAGACCAATCATTTTCCTAAAGGCCCAATTTTACTGAGAGATTTACGCACACCTTTTGATAAAACACCCAAACTAGAACTAGCTCATAAGTACAACGAAGTTTATAATATATTAGAAACTTATCCTGATTTAAACTTCATTTTAATTGGTGATTGTGGTGAAAAAGACGCAGATATCTATTTGGATGTCGTTGAAAAATACCCTAATCGAATACTAGCAATATATCTTCGAAGTGTCAATCATAAAAAACGGATGAAGCGAATACAAAACTTATTCAAACACTTTACAAAGCTGCCTATGCTGATTGTTGAGAGTAGCGAAGAAGCTCATATTCATGCTAGAGAAAACGACTTTATATGTCAGTAGAGTAAATGTTTGATGCTTCACTAATAACCGTCAAGTTTTCAATATCTAACTTTAAAATATACCAATCTTCCATTATTTCAACCGTACCTTTCATTTCGGATGGTTGACCTACATAAGGTAAGACATCTTTGTTAATTGCATTTCCGTTTAAATCTGTGAGCAAATAGTATTCTGAAATATTATTGTCATCTGTTGTTGCTAATACCGGAGGAATACCACCAGATATACAGCGTACAGCACAACTACGATGAATTTTTCCATAACCAGGTTTCATTACACCAAAATAGCACTTAGGGTCAATAATCTCTCCTTGTAATGTCATTTCAGCTAAAGCAGTTTTAACAGGCGTATTACCTTTCTGATTTTCGAGAATTACTTTTTCTTCATCAGTAATCTGTAATAAGGTTTTTCCGTTGTAGTAAATTAAATTACCTTCAATTGTTAGTCTTCTACCATTAAGATGAGGTACTTCAGCCAATAACTTTTCTAAAAAAGGATTCGCGCTAGATTTACCAAAACCGAGTAGTAAAATATTTTTATAGCTATTGTCTGCTACTTTAACGCGCAGCATTGGATAAGGACTTTCATGAAATGTTCCTGTAATTTTAGTAGTACTTGTAAGTTCGAAGGTGCTATTTTTAAAAGGTCTTTGAACCAAACTAAACACTACAGCAGCAATAATAATAAGACCAATAGCGATAATTGTAAAACGTTTTAAAACACGTTTGGTTTTGGAGCCAAGACTTCCTTCAATATATGGTACGTAAAATTCTCTATCTTCCATTTTAAATATCTACGGGTTTAACTTCGGTACCTTCAGCAAGAGCCTCGGGATTAATATAAACAATGTCGTTTTTCAGTTTTAATTGATATGTAGCTACTTTTTCTGTAAAAGGTGGTGGTGATTGCCCGTTATGAGGTAAATATTGATAGCCATGCCATGGACAAGTAACGCAACCATCAATAATTTTTCCTTCGCCTAAAGGACCGCCTTGATGCTTACAAACATTATGTATTGCTGATAGCTTTCCATCGTATTTAAAAATAGCGACACGTTCTTTGTTTACAGTAAATATCTTTGCTCTATCTTCTTCAATATCATCAATAGAACAAACTTCTAACCAGCCTTCTTCAACAATAGTTTTTGCTCTATCAATTTTACGTTCTTTAAATGCTGCCCTAAGATGCAAACTACTTATTGTTATAAACCCTAGAGCCATCAGACTTACAGAAAACAGAGATGCTTCTTGTTGAAAAGCACCTAAGAAGACATGAGCTATAATTAAAGCATAAGCTAAATACACCATCATGTGTAGGCGCTTCCAGACTTTAGCAGAAAGATTCGATAAAAAGAAATCATGACTTGTAGCGGCCATTGCAAACAAAATAAGCAATGCCAAAAAACCTAAAACCTGAAATGGAAAATTGCTTAATGAGTTATAGTCCATATTAGATGTGAACACAGAATAAATAGGGTTTACATCTCCCAAAGCATGAAACTGAAACATTGAAAATCCGCCATGTATAAAAGCTGCCAAAAACATACTAACTCCTAAGTGTCTTCGATTGTATAAAATAGGTAGAAACTTCTCGTTTAGCCTGCTTAAAGGACCAATTACCAAAACAATATGTAACATGATTATGGCCAAAGAACCAAATGCTCTTATTATAAGCGTTTCTACACTTGTTTCGGAATTAAAAACGAAAGTAAGTACTGCGAATACAATGATATAAAGTAACATGCCTGCTACAATAAGCTTATCGTATTGCTTTTTAAATGAATTCCAAATTACCAGTTTATAATCTAATGCCATTAAAATTTAAGTTTGGTGATTTCTATATCTTTTAATTTGTCATATACCAAAATACCGTTTGGTAAATCTGTAATATTGAATTTATAAATGCCTACGGCCTTCAACTGTCCTAGCAATTTTCCTCTTTTTCCTTCTGTATCTACTTCATAAACTATCGCAGAAGCAGTTTTCAAAGGAGCTTTTAGAATTACTTCCATATGACTTTTGTATAAATTAGTCTTAATAAGGTCGTTTTCAGTTGCTTTTAAAATAGTGCTTTTAGATTCTTCAATTTCAGCTAATGTCGAAGTTCTAGCTTGGTCAAAATTTAAACCTTTAATTGAAAAAAACATAAAAACTGGAATAACAACAACTAATGCTAGCCAGATAATCTTATGTGCTTTTCTTTGTCCAGATGTCATAGTTATGCAGTTTTAGATTTAAACAATTTGCCAATTAAAAATGGCCAAGTGGCAATCACTCCAGGAAACAAAAGAAAACGTACTTTCTTTTTACTATCTGCCATTAAAGGGTCAATCTTTGGAGCTTTAAAAAGAAAGAATATTCCAAAGAGAATCCCAATTAAAAAGTAAACTCCTAAAAAGGTTAAAAAAATATTGATAACAGTTTCCATTTTATATTAAGTTAACATCAGTTATAATTTCTAATACTCCGGCTTTTGGTTGCTCGTACAGCTCTTTCATTGCAGCTTCTAAATCTTCTTGTTTGTCTACACGTTTTCCCCAAGCACCGCAAGATTCAGCAAATTCAGCAAAGTTTGGATTAGATAAAGATGTTTTCCATACGTCAAACTCTCCAGCACGCTGTTCTTTTGATATTTTTCCTAATTCATGATTGTTAAGAACAATTAATTTAACAGGCATATTATACTTTACAAGTGTGGTAATCTCTGCCAAATATTGGCACAAACCACCATCACCAGCCACAGCAATTACTGGTCTGGAATTTCCTACCGCAGCCCAAGCTCCAATGGCAGCAGGTAAGGCAAAACCAATAGAGCCTAAATACCCAGACATTAAGAAATCTTGATTTGTAGGTTCAAAATAGCGGCCAAATGAGTAAGCATTATTACCAACATCAACACACATTACTGCATTATCAGGAGTAAGTTTGTTCATGGTGTCAAATACAGCAATAGAGCTGATACCTGTATCAGAAGTTTCTAATAGACGTTTTGCTTTTTCGGTTTTCCAAATATGCCAACGTTCTGCAATTTCATCGCGTTGGTCTATAGATTGGGATTTGCCATTTAATTCAGTTTCAAAAATTTCTAATGTTCTTGATATTTCTCCCCAAACAGCTACTTCTACCTGATGAAATTTGCTCAATGCTAATGGGTCAAAATCAACTTGAATAATAGGCTTTTTAGGTGTAATTCCTGTATGATTCGAAAAAGAAGCTCCGAATACAATAAGCAAATCACTTTCGTTCATAAACCAAGAAGCAATTGGTGTTCCGCTTCGTCCTAAAACGCCACCACCAAGTGGGTGATTATCTGCAATAAGCCCTTTACCCTTAAATGTTGTTACTACTGCTGCATTTAGACTTTCAGCAAATTTAACCACGGCCTTTTTATGAGCTCGTGCACCATGACCCATTATAATTACTGGTCGCTTAGATTTTTTAATAAGTTCTATAGCATCATTTACAGCTTCTTTTGGAGGCGCAATATCTAAGGTTGTAATCCTGTTTTTAGGACCTTTGGCTTTAACATGTGGTTTTGCCTTTTGTTCTTGAACTTCATCTGGAAACGTTAAATGAGAAACATCACGTTTTAAAATAGCATGTTTAACTGCTAAAGACATTAACTCAGCGTGACGACTATCACGTTGTACACGCTGATTAAATTCTGCAACAGTATTAAATCCTTGTACTAAATCAACCTCTTGAAAATTTCCTGTGCCAACCACTTGTGTCTTCACTTGACCAGTTAAGGCCAAAATAGGAGCTCTATCTACTTTAGCATCCCAAAGACCAGTATACATGTTAGTTGCTCCTGGACCAGCAATTGAAAAACATGCTGCTGGTTTACCAGTTAACTTTCCATAAGCTGAAGCTGCAAAAGCTGCTGCACCTTCGTGACGAATACCATAAAAGTTAAGATTTCCTTTTTCTTCTTGTCGTCTCATAGCATCTGCAAATCCTAAGTTGGAATGCCCAACCATACCAAAAACTTTAGTAACGCCCCAATTTATCATGGTTTCTGCCATGATATCTGATACTGTGGTTTCGTGAGGTTCTTCTTCTTCAAGACCAACAAAAATGGCATCATTTTCTTCTTTAATAGGAAAAGTATCAATACCATCATCATAACCTCCAGGAGGTTTGCCAGTACAAGGGTCAAAATCCCAACCATGCCACGGGCAACGCAATAATCCATTTTCTATTGAGCCTTCTCCTAGAGGTCCACCTTGGTGTGGGCAACGATTATCTAAAGCAGAAAACTTGCCTTTAAAATGTGTTAAGCAGATGCCTTTATGGTCTGCAGTTACTGTTTTTACACGACCTTCAGGTAATTCTCTTTTGTTGTTTAGTACTTTATGCCAGATGATTTTTTTCTCCATTTGATTTGTTGGTTGTAATAGATTTTAGTTAGATGAGTTCATATAGATTATAAACTCCTGTCTTTCCTTTTAATTCGGTTTTGTAGGTGTTATAATTTGGATAGCTGTCTTTTACTTGATTATAAGCTTCTTCAGAAAGTAATAATTGTGTGTCAAATTCTTTGTTTGAAGTTTCTATTCTACTGGCATAATTGACATTATCGCCAATAACAGCAGTTTTTTTCATCGCACCGGTATCGAAAGGGCCAACAATAACATTTCCGTAGTGAACTCCAGCTCTAATACCAAATTTAGTATTAAAATTATCAAGTAAATATTTGTTGAACGAATCTAGTTTTACGTTCATTTCACCAATGGCTTTAATAGCACATAAAACTGAATTTTCATCATCACCATCTATACCAAAAACAGCTAAAATACCATCACCAGCAACATCACTTATAAGTCCGTTGTGGTTTTGTATTACGTTGTTCATTATGCGATAATATCGGTTTAGTACATGTACAATATCGTAAGGTGGAAATCTTTCCGCAAAAGATGTATAGTTAACAATATCTGTAAATACAATGGTTACTTTTTGTTGACTACCAATAGCACTGTTGGAGTCTTCAGAAAATTGCTCTGAAATAATATCCATATCTAATTTATCAGAAACCATTCTTCTTATGGCAATATCACCAGTTATTTTTGTCTGGCAAGCCAAACGAATTTCTGAAGGAAAGTTTAAAATCGAAGCTATTTTTTGTTCAATATCGTTTCTTGAACCGCAATGCTCAATGCCTTCCATAACACTTACTCGACACGTAGAGCATTTTCCTTGACCACCACAAGCGTGTGTATGGTTAATATGATTGGCTAGTGTTGCTTCTAAAATAGTATTTTCAGAAGTACATTCAATTGTGATGTTTTCTTTAAATAAATTGACTTTATGCGATGCTAGTTCCACGTATTCTATTTTAATAATTTAATGACCAATTGTTTTACAGTTAATCCTTGGGCAATAATCGAAAAGACCACTACCACATATGTTGCATAAACTATAATGTCTTTTACTTCGCCTTCAGGAAGCGATAATGCTAATGCTATAGAAATACCACCTCGTAATCCAGCCCAAGTTAAAATTAGCGCTTCATTTTTATTTGCTCTATGCGTCTTTTTAAGAAATAAATTAGATAGTAGTATAGTTGCGTATCGTGATAGAATCACTAAAAAGATCGATACTATTCCTAATAATAGATGATAGATATTAAAATCTAATGTTATCATTATAATACCCATAAGGACAAATAATACTGCATTGAATATTTCATCTAAAACTCTCCAAAAAACAGTCATATGATTTTTTAAATCTTCTGAAAGATTACTTGTTTGTAGGCTATTACCAATAATAAGACCTGCAACAACCATTGCAATTGCACCAGATACATGAAGCATGTTACATAATATATATCCGCCAAGTACAATAGCCAACGAAATATGAACAGCGATTATAGCTTCTTTATTTACACTTTTAATACAGGCTCTTCCCAAATGACCAAGAATAAAGCCTATTATAAATCCACCACCAGCTTCCTTTCCAAACTCAGCAGAAATATGAGATATGTTAAACTCATGCATCATAGATGCAAGAGATAATATTGAAAGGAAAACTACTATGCCAACACCATCATTAAACAATGACTCACCAATAATTTTTATTTCCATATGTTTTGGAGCTCCTGCTTTTTTTAGCAATGCTAAAACTGCGACTGGGTCAGTGGGTGAAATCAAAGCACCAAACACTAAGCAGTATAAAAAACTTATCTCTAGGCCAATAAGTGATGCAGCGTAATAGAATATAGTACCTATCATAAATGTTGATACTAACACACCAAATGTTGCATAAATGATTACTGTTAGTTTTTCTTTTAAAAGCACTTTTAGGTTAACATGAATAGCACCTGCAAAGAGAAGAACGCCCAATAGAAAATCGAACAGAATCGTTTTAAAATCGATACTTCTTGCAAAAATGGTAACCTGATTAAAATATGCTTTATCTATAAAGTAGCTTGCTGCAAATAATAAAGATACTATTATAGAAAGTATCATTACTCCTATAGTTTCTGGAAGCTCTAAGAATTTTGCATTTAAATAACTTAGAAATGCAGAAAGCGCTATAATAACTACAAATATTTCAAACATTATTTTACCGAATTTATATAAGTATCAATAGCCATTTGGCAGAATGCAATAGCAGACTCTTCATTGAGCTCGCTTAATGGCTTAGCAAAACCTTTCCATCCATTAGAGTAATAATCTTCATGAGGTGTATTGTCATTAAAGTCTAACGCAACAGCATCATGTCCATTATAACCACTGATATAAAAATAAAAATCATCAATCAAAGTATCGGGTATAGCCAAGCCAATACCAATAGCTAATTTATCGTTTACAATAGTAAATGCCCCAGTATCAAAATGATGAGGCCAAATTCTGACACTACTGTGTAATGCATTAGACTTTAGAATTTGACTAATTACACGTTGTGCGACATCTCTTTGTTTAATTAATGCGTTAAGCGCTTCTGGGTTGGCTAATTCAAACCGTGTTTCGGTATTAATTTCCTCATATGGCAGGTCATAATGCAGGTTATAATTGTAAGGAACCTCTACGATATAAACTGAACTTGTTTTGCTTATCCAACTTATAATGTCTTGATGCGTCTTTCCATCTAATAGAAAATGTTCTTTATTTCCATTTTGTGTAATCCATTCTAATGAAAAATTCTCATAGTTTAAACCTAAAGCATCTCCATTAGGAAAAGGATGCGTAAGTAATGTATGATTTCTCCATCCTAAATTTGTATGACTATCATCGTTTTTTTTAAGAATAAAACTTATAGCTGCAGTCGCTAAATATTGCGCAGCCAAATGCATTGTATTTATCATATTTTAAGGCGTAATACCTGCGTAATTAATACCAGTAAGTTTGTGCATTTCAAAATCAAAGGTCGATAGGTCATCTTGATTAAATTTCGAAATGTTGTCATAACCACAGGACCTTGCAATGACCTTAATTAAATTGTTTGTAGCATCAAAATAATTATACAATTGCTTCGCCGATGAGTCTATAATTAATCTACTTCTTAAAGATTCTTTTTGAGTTGCTATACCTACAGGACAATTATTTGTGCCACAAGCTCTCATACCTAAACAACCTATTGCTTGTAATGCTGAATTTGATACGGCAATGGCATCTGCGCCCATCATCATCGCTTTTGCAAAATCTTCAGCAATACGAAGTCCACCAGTAATAACTAGAGTGATATCAGTAGCACCAACCTTGTCCAAATATTTTCGTGCTCGAGCTAAAGCAGGAATTGTAGGTACATTAATGTTATCTCTTAGAATAGTAGGAGCAGAACCAGTTCCGCCGCCACGACCATCAAGTATGATATAATCTACACCCACATCTAGTGCAAATTGAATATCTTTCTCAATATGGCTAGCTGCAATTTTAAAACCTATTGGAATACCGCCGGTTCGCGCTCTTACTTTTGCAGAGAATTCTTTAAAATCATCAACAGTATGGAAGTTTGGATTTGCTGCAGGTGATATAGCTGCCTCACCTTCTTTTAAGCCTCGTACTTCTGCTATTTCAGCACTTACTTTATTGCCAGGTAAGTGTCCGCCAGTTCCAGTTTTAGCACCTTGACCTCCTTTAAAATGAAACGCCTGAATATTATCTAATTTGTCCCAAGAAAAACCAAATTGTGCTGAAGCTAGTTCGTAAAAATATTTAGAGTTATTGGCTTGTTCTTGTGGTAACATACCACCTTCACCAGAACAAATCCCTGTTTTTGCCATTTCGGCACCTTTACTTAATGCAATTTTGGCCTCACGAGACAGAGCACCAAAACTCATATCACTAACAAAAATGGGGATGTCTAATTCAAGAGGTTTCTTTGCATTAGGTCCTATTATTACTTTGGTAGCAACGTCCTCATGATCTAATAATGGTCGTGTAGCTAATTGCGCTGGTAAAAATTGAATATCTGCCCATTTTGGTAAAGTGTTTCTGTCAACACCCATTGATGCAGAAAAACCATGATGTCCAATGTTTTTTAAACCATTTTTAGCTAGTTCCTTAATATAGCCAGTATAAGGTTCTGTGTCTTCTGGATGTGTATCTGCATAAGTGCCAAGATAATCTTCGCGATTAAATGGTTGTGGATGTTTTATTTCGAAAGCTTTGACTTCAGATTCATCTATTAAAATTGCGTCACCTTCAATATACTCTTGAAATTTATGTAGTTGTTCATCATTATTATATTCACTAATTCCTGTATCGTAACGATAATCCCAGCCATGAACTCCACATATTAGGTTTTTACCATCAATATGCCCATCAGATAATAATGCACCACGATGATGACATCTACCATAGAGTACAGAAATACCCTTTTCATGTTTAATAATTACTAAATCTGTGTTGTTAACTAAGGCGTAAGTAGGTTGTTTGTCTTTTAGATTTGAAACCTTGGCAATTTCAATTTTTTTGGACATAAGATTGATTTTAGTTGATTACTAAAGTTACAATCTTTTGACGAAAAAGAAGGACAGAGTTTACAGAACTAGGAAGTGCAATCTAAAATAGACCGTGAATTTCAGCATCAATCTTATTAATAATACCACCTAAATCCTCTGGATTTGCAACAAAATCTAAGTTGTCTACATCTATTATAAGAAGATTTCCTTTAGTATACTTGGTTATCCAAGCCTCATAACGTTCGTTAAGTCTACTTAGGTAATCGATACTTATTGAGTTTTCATAATCGCGACCTCTTTTGTGGATTTGTGCAACTAGATTAGGAATAGAACTGCGTAAGTAAATTAGCAAATCTGGGCCTTTTACAAATGATTCCATCAACTCAAAAAGTGAAGAATAATTTTCAAAATCACGATTAGTCATCAAGCCCATAGCATGTAAGTTTGGAGCGAATATAAATGCGTCTTCATAGATAGTTCTATCTTGAATTATATCTTTCCCGCTTTGCTGAATTTGATTTACTTGACGAAAACGACTATTTAAAAAATAGACTTGTAGGTTAAAACTCCAGCGCTCCATCTGATTGTAAAAATCATCTAAGTAAGGATTGTCAACTACATCTTCGAGTTGAGCTTCCCACTTGTAGTGTTTTGCTAGTAATTTTGTGAGCGTAGTTTTCCCTGCGCCAATGTTTCCGGCAATAGCAACATGCATAATCTATTGAAATTTTAGTTGGTAGCGACGTAGCTTTTCGTCGTTGTAAATATACAAGGTTTCATTCGTTACCAAAAACTGATTTATTAACAAATCGCTACTTTTTACTGCTACAATTTGATCGCTATTTTTTTTAAGTAAAAACAACTCGCTTTTATCACCATTATCGCGCTTTAGAACCAAATTTGCTTTACTAAATGCCATTTCTGAAAAGCCTTGATTTTCAATTTTTCTAATTAGGCTTCCAAAGTAATTATAGACATATAAATACGCCTCTGTAAGTAAATAGCAATAATTGTAATCGCTTTTTAAATCTAATATCTGAGATTGAATTGGAACTGTTCTTACCCGAGTAGAATTATCCCTATAGTCAAACAATTCTAACTGCTGTAAATCTTGATTAAACAACCATATGGTATTATCGTAACCAGTAGATACAAGTGATACGTTTTTATAATCTTGAATTGTATTAAAATCAATTTTAAATACTTCCGCAAGACGATTGTCTAATATGACAACAGTATTAAAATCCTGATAAAATAGGTTTATTTTTAACGGATTAAATGTATTAGCTGACGTGATTTTTCCTAATTGAAAATTGGCATAACTAATAGTAGTGTCTGCCGTTTTTTTATAAAAACTTTGATTATTATCTGAGTAATAAAGCGTGCCAAAGGTATCAACGCCAAAAACTTTGTCTGCCGAAATTTTTAGCGAATCTTCAATGTGCAGGCTAATGTTATTTTGTGTGTAGCCAAAGATTGATATAAAAAACAAAAGATACTGTAAGCGTTGCATAGTGACTTGAAAAGTACAAAAATTGAACCACTTTTTTAACGTGATTAAATTTAAATAAGTATATGCTTAAACTGTTAGTTTATAACCAAAACCTCTTACATTTAGTATCTGAATACTGTCGTCTTGTTTTAATTTTTTTCTGAGTTTAGAGATAAACACGTCCATGCTTCTAGCTGTGAAGAAGTCGTCATTACCCCATAACTTATTTAGTATTATTGAGCGATCTAAGACGCTATTCTTATTCTTTATTAAGTGAAATAAAAGATGTGCTTCACGATGTGTAAGTTGCAAAGCATCTTCGTTTTTATAAGTTAGAAGTTGTTTTGGAAAATCAAAAGTAAAATTGCCAATTGATAAAACCTCTGAGGTTTTCTGCAAACGAGTGCGGTTCACCAGATTATGAATCCTAACAATAAGCTCTTCCATACTAAAGGGCTTTTTTAAATAGTCGTTACCTCCAATAGTAAAGCCCTCAACGACATCTTGTGTTTGTGATTTTGCAGTAAGGAAAATGATAGGTATGGCATCATCAATTTCTCTAATCTCTTTAGCTAATGTAAAACCATCTTTTTTTGGCATCATTACATCAAGGACTAGAATTTCGGGTTGTTCACTATTATAAGTTTTGAGGGCTTTTTCACCATTATCACAGAGTAGAACCTCAAAATTTCTAGTTTCTAAACTCTCTTTTATAATTTGCCCTAAAGCGGCTTCATCTTCCGCTAGTAATAGTTTTATCGGATTAGCCATTAGGTAGTTCTATTTTAAAGGTGGTTAGTTTATTATTCAAATCTAGATGAATAGTTCCATTATGTTTTTCTAAAATACTTTTGGTATAATAAAGCCCAATACCAAATCCTTTTACATCATGCTGATTACCTTTAGGAATACGGTAAAATTTTTCGAAAATTTGTTCTTTATTAGCTTTGGTTAAGCTTGCCCCATTATCAGAAATATTGATATTAAAACTGCTTTTATTTGGGATTAAATCTACAGTAATAATATCACCACCATATTTAATGGCGTTATCTAGAATGTTATTTATGGCATTTTCAAAATGAAAAATATCAACAGTTGCACTAAGGCTTTCAACTTTAAAGCTCGATTGTATAACTTTATTCGGATTATGCATTTGGTATCGATTGCATAAGCTTATTAATAACGCAACAATATCTATTTCTTCTTTGTTTAGATTAAGACTATCACTATCAAGAGTTGCGGTTTCTAATAGTTTTTCTACCATAATATTCAACTTCGTAAGTTGATTCGAAGACATATCAATATATTTTTTTGTCTTTTCCTTATCTTCAATTACATTAAAATTGTTAATACCTTCTAAAGCAGCGCCAATAGTAGCAATTGGTGTTTTAAACTCATGGGTAATGTTGCTTATTAAATCGTTTTTAACTTCTGCCAGTTGCTTTTGGTTATTAATTATTTTAAGAAGATAAAACAAACAACTAATAACAGCTAGGATAAGCAGAGTTGAGAATAAAATACCGCTTAAACTTCTTTTAAGGATATTAAAAGTTTCATTTGCGAAGCTAAGTTTTAATAAACTACCTTGAGGTAAAAAATTAGATTTAGACTCAACCTGTAAATCGTAATATTCGAACGCTTCTTTAGGCAAGTTTTTCTTCATTTTCTTAAACATAGCAGTCGTTATACTATCTGGCTTTTCTTCGTAATACGCTAAATGGTGATCAAGATCAATTTTTTTTCTTTTAAAATCCTCCATTAGCAATTTATTGACCTCTCTAACATCTAAGGAGTCATTTTTTATAGAGATAAAAATCTTTGTAGATAATAACTCAATATCAGAAGTGTCAAGTGATGTGTTATTATGTTTTAATTCCTTTACAGTATTTTTAAAAGAATCAATTCGAATTGGGTTGTTTTTTCGTTTAAAGTCGTCCATTAAAGAGTCTGCGCTAAGACCTCTAAATACAGTTAAGTTTTTTATTTTACTTGTATCTACTGAATCTATACTCTTAATTATACCATTTTCCTCATCAATGTTTTTAAGTAGATTTGTAAACGCACTATCATCATTAAATATTGAATCCATTGATGTTTGTTCAAAAGAAAATCCAACTTTAGTTTCCATAGCTAAATTTGAATAGTAGTCATCAACAGCCTTATCCAAACTTACTTGCACATCATTTATTAATTGCTGCTTATTATTAAGGTAGTTATTATAATTCCAATAGACCTGTATGCCTATAGTAGTTATAATGACTATGGTAATTGCATATAATATATATCTGTACCTTAAATCGTTCATGTTTCAAAAGTAGACCTAAATATTTAAAGTCTATCAATCGGTTAACACACGTTAACGTTGCTTAACTGAAAAGTAGACTCAGTGTTGTCATATTTGTAGTGTACTAATCAAAAAACGTATGTATATTATGAAAACAACAGTATTAAAATTATTCGCAGTATTAGCATTTATTGCAACAGGAACAACATTTGCCCAATCTAATATTTCTGGTTCAGTCGTTGAGGTAGAGAAAGAAGTTAAGACTACCGACATTAAAATTGAAGTAGAAGTGGATTCGCAAGAGGAATTAGAATCTACCTTTACCATTGAAGATATTCAAGAACTTATCGATGAGACTGGTGCCGGAGAAGATCTTTCTTTTTCGATTAAATGTAATGGTGAAGAAATGACTAATGGCCTAAAAGCGAGTATGACTTACGAGATTAAAGGAAATACTGATGACAGGGAAAATTTTATTAAGAGTATTAAAAAACTGCGAAAAGCAGCAATTAAATATTATCAATCAAAAAACTAAATCATGATAACAGTAATTAGAGTTATTGTTCTTGGCATTGCGTTAGTAATTACTAACGCATATGCACAAGATTTTCAAGGAGTTGCGGTGTACAAAACAAGTCGAGCTTTTGATATAAAGCTAGATAGTACCCAGGTAAACTCAGAAATGCATAAGCAGATGCAAGAGATGTTAAGAAAACAATTTCAAAAAACATTCAAACTATCATTTAATAAAGAAGCTTCGGTTTATAAAGAAGATGAAACATTAGCACCACCTCAAGTTGGGAGTTCAGACATTCAAGTTATGGTAGTTGGCGATGGTGGCGGTGGTGATATCTTATATAAGAATACCAAAGACAAACGATTTACAGACCAAAGAGATGTTTACGGAAAGATATTTTTGGTTAAAGATGAGTTACAACCCATAGAGTGGAAGTTAGAATCTGAAACAAAATATATAGGAGAATATCAATGTTTTAAAGCAACCTTCACTAGAGATATAGAGGTTGTAAGTAACTCTAGCTTTAGTGCTAATGATGATTCTGATGAAACTTCTGATACAGAAACTAAAACAGAGACTCAAACAGTTATAGCTTGGTATACACCTCAAATTCCAATAAACAGTGGGCCAGGAAACTACCATGGACTTCCTGGATTAATTTTAGAAGTTACAGCAGGAAAGCAGCAAATTGTATGTAGTAAGATAACTTTAAACCCGGAGAAAAAGATTGAGATTTCAGAACCTGAAAAAGGCAAAGAAATTAATCAAGAAGAATATGAAAAGATTATGGAGAAGAAACGCAAGGAGATGATGGAACGTTTTGCCCCTAGAAAAGGTAATCGTAGAGGAGAAGGTATCGAAATTCGAATTGGAGGCTAATTTAGAAACAGCTTAAATAAGTGATTGGGTGTTAATGTTTTTATAAACAAGATTATTTTGTTTAATGTTTAATTATTTTTGTTAAACAATACTAATAAAAAGTAACACCATGAAATCACTTACTCTAAAACTCGGAATCATTTGTATTCTTTTTTCTGTATCATTTCAAAGCTCAGCACAAGAGTTTGTTGGGAAAGCATATTATTTTTCTAAATCAACAATGGACTTAGGTCGTTGGGGTGCAAGATTTAGTGAAGCTCAAAAGAAGCAGATTATGGCGCGTATGAAAAATCGATTAGAAAAAACATATGTATTGTCATTTAATAAAACAGAATCCTTTTTTAAGGAAGATGAGAAATTAGATGCTATGTCTGGTGCCACGGATTCTTGGGGAAAAAACTTTGCTCAAGGAGATCAATACAAAAACGTTAAAGACACGGCGTTGGTTCAAACTCAAGAATTTTATGGGAAAAAGTTTCTGGTAAAAGATAAACTACAAAAGATTGACTGGAAATTGGGGTCTGAGACCAAACAGATTGGTAACTATACGTGTTTTAAAGCCATGGCTTTAATTCCCTCGGATGAGTTGTCCTGGTATAATTTTTCATGGGATAAGTTAAGACGCCAAGAACCACAAGTCGATTCTCTTGGTAATGCAATAGAGCCAGAACTCAAAATGACTCAAGTTGAAGCGTGGTATACACCTCAAGTACCAGTTAATCATGGGCCGTCAGAATTCTGGGGTTTACCAGGTTTAATACTTGAGATAAGTGCTGATAATAATACCATGCTTTGTTCTAAAATAGTAATCAATCCTAAAGAGACTATTAAGATTGAAGCTCCTAAACGCGGCGAAGAAATTAATAAGCTAGATTATCAGGCAACCATAGTAGAAAAAATGAAAGATTTTAGAAATAATCGAGGTGGAAGACGTAGAGGTTAATTTCTTTAACTCAAGTTTAACAAAGTACCATTTAACTTTTCGTTATTTCGATAGTCTTAATGCTGTAACATTAAGATTAAACCATAACAAATGAAACTACTATCTACAATTAAATTTTTAGGATTAGCATTATTATTTAGTGTGAGTACTAGCGTCTTCAGTCAATCGTTTCAAGGTAAAGCGTTTTATCAATCCAAAACGACAGTAGACATGAGTCAATTTGCAGGCAATAGACAAGTAAGCCCTGAGCAAATGAAGAGATGGGAAGAACGTATGAAGCAATTTCTAGAAAAGCAATATGTCTTAACATTCAATAAAGAAGAGTCAATTTACAAAGAAGAAGAAACTCTAGCAGCAGGAAACTCTGGTGGTGGTTGGGGCGGATTTGCTAGCAGTTTTACTGGTGGGCCACGATATAAGAATGTAAAATCTAAAGAGATGATTCAAGATCAAGAATTCTTTGGAAAACAGTTTTTAATTACAGATGAGTTGTCAAATCTCGAATGGAAAATGGGAACAGAAACAAAACAGATAGGAAACTATACTGTGTTCAAAGCTACAGCCTCAAAAAAGGTTACTGGTTTTGATTGGAGGAGCATGCGTCGAAGAAATCCTGAAAATAGAAAAAAAGAGAATGATTCTACAAAAACGGAAAAATCTGACGACCCAATGGATGAGATAGAAATACCAGAAACTATCGAAGTTGTTGCTTGGTATACACCGCAAATTCCAATTAATCAAGGGCCTGACGAATATTGGGGTTTACCAGGTTTAATCTTAGAAGTTAATGCTGACAGAACTACAATTTTATGCACTAAGATTGTAATGAATCCTAAAGAAAAAGACAATATTAAGAAACCTGTAAAAGGGGAAGTTGTAACGCAACAAGAATACACAGAAATTACAACCAAAAAAATGGAAGAAATGCGTAGTATGTATCGAGGAAGACGCGGTGGTCGAGGAAGAAATTAAGATGCATTAATAAACGCAATCCAAAATTAACAAACCAAAACATGAAAAAAATATTTACGCTACTCGCAATGATAGTAGCTCTAACATCCTATTCTCAAATTAAACTATCTGGAGTTGTAAAAGATAGTATAGGTCAACCATTAGAGCTCGCCAATGTCATTGCTATAAATCAAGCTACCAGTGCATTAGAATCCTACGGAATTACAGATAGTAACGGTAAGTATAGACTGGCTTTAGGTAAAAATGGTAAGTACAAAGTACAAGTCACATACATTGGTATGAAGACTATCGATTTTATTTTAGAGACTAAAGAAGTAGATATCAATCGCGATTTTACAATGCAACTCGACAATGCCTTAGATGCGGTAGAACTTACTTATGAAATGCCAGTTACCATTAAAGGTGATACTATTATCTACAATGCAGATTCTTTTAAAAACGGATCTGAACGAAAACTTGGTGATGTTCTTGAGAAACTTCCTGGAGTTGAAATTAACGATAATGGACAAATTGAAGTAGAAGGAAACGTCGTACAAAAGGTCACCGTAAATGGTAAAGATTTTTTTGATGGTGATTCTAAACTAGCAACAGATAATATTCCGTCAAATGCAGTAGACAAGGTCGAAGTATTACGTAATTTTTCTGAAGTAGGTCAATTACGAAGCGTACAAAATAACCAGAATAGTGTAGCCATTAATATTAAACTTAAAGAAGGAAAAGAAAATTTCTGGTTTGGTGATGTTACTGTTGGAGCAGGAGCTGCACCATCTCCAAATGACGAGTTATATTTGGTTCAACCTAAATTATTTTATTACAGTCCAAAGTATAGTGTTAATGTTATTGGAGATTTAAATAATATTGGAGAACCAGCATTATCCAATAGAGATGTACGAAATTTTGGAGGCGGTTTTAGAGCACCAAGTAGAGATAGCGGTACTAATCTTAACTTAGGAAATAATGGTCTAAGCGGATTAACAACGGCCCAAAATGCGCAACAGGTGGAGTCTAAATTATTAGCAACTAACTTTAGTTACTCACCGAATAAGGCATTGGATTTAAGTGGGTTCTTAATTTATAATACAACACGATTAACAACACGTCAAGAGAGTTTTATTAGATATACAGATTCTGATTTAGGAATCCCAGACGAAGAAACAATTAACACTGGTCGTGAGGCTTCAGATCAAGGATTAGCAAAGCTAAGTGCAACATATAAGCCTAACCCAAATAATCAATTAGATTACGATGTATTAGCAAGATTATCTAAAGACGAAGAACGACAAACTGAAATTTCATCTGTAATTGGAACAACATCACAATTAGACGAGGTAACACCTTTTAGTATTAATCAAAACTTAAATTATTACTATACACTAAATGAAAACAACATTTTTGCTCTTGAAGCACAACATTTGATCCGTGATGAAGACCCATTTTATAATGCTATTTTAAATAATGACCCAACAAATAATGGCACACCTAATGAAGATGCCTACGACGGAACTGCTGAGGAATTAGGTTTGGATACGAGCTTGAACTTTTATAATCTAAATCAAAATCAAAACGTAAAAACAAACCAGTTAGATGCTAAACTAGACTATTACAATATTCTGAATCCAAAAAGTAATATCAGCTTTACGCTAGGAACCATATTTAGTCGTCAAGATTATAATTCTAATATTTTCCAGTTTTTAAATAATGGTAATACGCTAGATCCAACACCAACAATTAATGATTTGGATGGAAATCCATTAGGTTTAATAAATGATACACAATATAATTTTAGCGATATATATGTAGGTACTAGATACAATGTGCGCACAGGTAAATTTACCTTTAGACCTGGAGTGTCTTTACATGCCTATGGGAACCAAAATATTCAGTTTGGAAATAAGTTTGAAGATAATTTCTTTAGAGTATTACCAGAATTTGAAGCTAGAGTGCAGTTTAAAAAGTCAGAAAGCCTTCAATTTAATTACCGAATGTCTAACCAATTTACAGATGTTACTAACCTTGCTGAAGGCATTGTGCTTAACAGTTTTGATAATCTCTCTTTTGGTAATTCAGAGTTACAAAACGGATTGTCTCATAATCTATCGCTTTTCTACAGAAGTTTCAACTTGTTTAATTACACCAATGTTATAGCAAGTATTAATTACAACAAAAATATTGATCAAATCCGATCATTAGCTAATTTTAATAACGTGATTAGTACTAATACATTTTTTAACTCACAATTTGCTGATGAGACGCTTACAGCTTTCGGACGCTGGCAACGTACTTTTGGAAAAATAAGAGGTACAATGCAGGCTAGTTTCAACTATAGTTTACGTAATCAGTTTATTCAAGGTAGACAATCTGCCAATGAAACATTTACACAAACTTACAGACCTGAGATTCGCACTAATTTTAGAGAAGCACCAAACGTGAGGTTTAGATACTCGTATTCTGTGTCTAATACAGATCAAGGTACAAGAAGTACAAAGGTTATTAGAAATGCACCATCGATACGTTTTGACGCTTACATCTGGGATTCTGTAACTTTTGTAACAGATTACACATATACGAATCAGGATTTTGATGGTACCTCTGAATCATTCCAAACATGGAGTGCGCGTTTAGGTTATAGAAAAGATAGAGATGCGAAATGGGAGTTTGAAATTAGAGCAAATAACATACTTAATATTGATGCTAATATTAATAACAATGTTACCAACTTCTCTGTAATAAACTCGGCAACATTTTTACAGCCACGATTTATAACATTTAGAGCGATTTATACATTGTAAAATATCAAGACGTTATATAAAACAAAAAAGCCTTCTCAATGGAGAAGGTTTTTTATTATTCATCTCTTAGAATATGAGCAGTACATGAGACTGAAAATAACTCTGAACTAAATGTTGGAGCTAATGCCTCTCCATTAAATTCAAAATCTATAAATTCGTTAACTGATCCAGAATTTAAAACATTTAAACTTCCGTTAACCATCATGAATAGAGTAGGATTTATGATACCTTGAGAGCCTTCATAAGGTATACGGAATCCTAGTATAGCTTCGAGTTCACCTCCAGCAAAACTACCGTTAAGTTGAATGTCGATGTCTTGAGCAGGTTCAAAATTTGTAATTCTAAAATCTATAAGGCTATTATCATCAAAACTACAATTGTTATTTACAACGGTTAAATCATTATTGATACTAAGTAGTAAATCACAACTGTCATTTTGAGTTTGAGTTACTTCTAGGGTGTAAGTATAATCGTCATTGATTGTGAAAGTGATAAACTCTCTATTAAATGTATTTTCTTCACTCTCGCAAGAGGTCAAGAGCGACATACAAAGTATCAGAATTAATAGTGGTAATGATGATTTCATCCTGATGATTTTATAAAAGATACATAAATATTAAAATGGTTGCGTATAAAACAAAAAAGCCTTCTCAATGGAGAAGTTTTTTTTTATTAATTATCTCTTACTAGATGCATAAACCCAGTTATCGGAACATTATCTTCAACTAATATATCATTACCAATACCAGGCATGGCTTCGAATACATCTATAGTGCCCGTGACTAAAATTTCAACAATCTCACCAACTTCACCAAAGGTTAAAACTTCTGCTGTTCCAACAAAATTTAATCCTCTTGATTGAGAAATCCCATTACCTAATTGAATCATATTGGTTATTCGTAATTGTGCGAAAGAATCAGAACTGTTAAAATCGCCCATACCATCATCTCCATTATAGGTACCGACACCATTAAAATTATTAATATCTAAGTGCATTTCAAATGGAGAGAATGATAGTATAAAAAACCCAGCACCAAATATGTCTCCATCACTACAACCAAAATTATTATCTGTATTTAAACTTATAGGAAATGGTGCTTCAATTTGTTGTATTGGAGGATAGTTTCCTACTTGAAAAGTTATATAATTATAAGCATAGTCATTGCAAGCGGCGATTGAGCCTACATCTGTTAAAGGTGTAGAGAAATTATAAGCAATAATGTCTGAAGATTGTGATGTAGTGAAATCTACCCCAGTTAATGTAAATTCATTGGACTCGTTACATCTAACAAAATTAATTTCAAAGTTACCTAAATCACTGTTTGTAACCATATCCGCAACTTCAATACTCCCATAAGATAGTTTAACATAACCATCAGTAACAGGCTCTTGATTACAATTAGCAAATCTTCCTTTAACGGTCTCAATGGTCAAGTCTACTAGGGCTGAATTAGGAATAATAATCTCTAAATTGGAATCTGAATTAAAAGGTCCTATGGTGGATGTAAATATCTCATTAATTCCACATGCATCCACTATACTTACTACTAACTCAAGTGTTTCTCCAATTGGAACTGGTCCACATGCCTCACCATCTTCATTAGTGAATCCACCGCCAGAACCTATTGTTTGGCTTGTGATTCTAATATTTAAATTTGATAAGGGATTAGTGTCTTCATCAACAAAAGTTATGCAAAGATTTGTACCATCAAAAGGGATATCGAAATTCCAAAAGCTAAAATGTGTAACCGTACCGACATAGTTACCATTATCTAATGTGGCAGTACCTTCTTCAACCCAAACCCCAAATTCTTCATTGAAAGACCATAACGGAATTGTTGCTGGAGCATCGTTTAATAAACTTTGTGGTACTGGCGCAGAAATTTCAGCGGCTGAACCGTTAGCAAGATTTAAATCTTCACCGCTATCACCACGAAGTTCTATAGCAAGCATTCCAAAAGTCTGTAATATACGCTCCTCATTATCGGCATTGGCGGCATACAACATACCTGGCATTTGCTGTGTCATATTTTCATCATCAGGATTAAGATAATGCATAATAACACTAACGTTTCCTGAGTACGTTTCTCCATTTTCATTGACATAATTCCCGTTAAGTGTAACGCTTGTACCGTTAGATAAGCTAACAGTTTCTTGAGTGCCACTTGATACTGTACCCACATTGTTTTCTGGTAACATCATAATGAACACTTTGTTAGTGCCAGTAGTTGGCACTAGCGAACGAGAGGCATTCAAATAACCAGCTCTTTCAGCTTTTACATAAGCAAATCTCGATTGAACATTAGCATCTCTAATAATAAAAACACCATTGTTATCAGTTGTGGCATTAGAGCCACCAACACTTACAGAAACTCCAGCAATAGGATTGTTATTGGTATCTACAATTGTACCTAAAAAGTCTCGTTGAATATCAGAGCCAAAATTATCTGAAAACGTTTCTAAATCCACATTCGATACAAATACCGGGTCAGGTGTAACGCCTATACTTTCTACATCATCACAACTATGAATTGATAGGACAGTGATTAAAACAATAAATAAAATACCTGGATTAGAAAATGTCTTAGAATAATTCATAAATAGTTGATTTAGTGCTTATAAGATATATAAAGATAGAAATGGTTGCGTATAAAACAAAAAAGCCTTCTCCATTGAGAAGGCTTTTTATTACGCTTTATAGAATATTTTATATGTTAAAAGCTGCTTTCACCTTATCCACATAATCCAATTTTTCCCAAGTAAATAATTCTACTTCAAGTGTTTTAGAATTACCATTAGGCTGGATAAAGGTTTTAGATACAGTCTCATTTTTGCGTCCCATATGCCCATATGCAGCTGTTTCGCTATACATTGGTTGGCGTAATTTTAAGCGCTCTTCGATAGCTGCTGGACGCATATCGAATATCTCTGATACTTTCTGTGCTATTTCGCCATCTGTTAAATTAAATGGACAAGTGCCATAAGTATCAATGAAAATTCCCATTGGTTCTACAACACCAATAGCATAAGAAACTTGTACTAAAACTTCATCACAAAGCCCTGCAGCAACCAAATTTTTAGCAATATGTCTTGTGGCATAAGCAGCACTTCTATCTACTTTACTAGGATCTTTACCAGAAAATGCACCACCACCATGAGCACCTTTTCCTCCATAAGTATCTACAATAATTTTACGACCCGTTAACCCAGTATCTCCATGAGGTCCTCCGATAACAAATTTCCCTGTTGGGTTGATATGGTAAGTAATAGAATCATCAAAAAGTACTTGGATGTGTTCAGGTACTTTTGCCACTACTCTAGGTATTAAAATCTCTACGATATCTTTTCTGATTTTTGCTAGCATCTCTTCATCGTTTCCAAAATCATCATGCTGGGTAGAGATTACAATGGCATCAATGCGTTGAGGTGTATTGTCATCACTATACTCAATGGTTACCTGACTTTTAGAATCTGGCCTTAAATACCTAATGTCTTTATTTTCTCGTCTTAATTCTGCTAATTCTTTTAAGATAAGATGAGATAAATCTAAAGCCAGAGGCATGTAGTTTTCAGTTTCACGAGTCGCATACCCAAACATCATACCCTGGTCACCAGCACCTTGTTGATCTTTAGAGTCTCTATCTACACCACGGTTGATGTCTTCAGACTGTTCGTGTATAGCTGAAAACACACCACAAGAGTTGGCATCAAACATATACTCGCCTTTAGTATATCCTATCTTATTAATAGTATCTCGAGCTATCTTTTGTACGTCTAAATAAGTAGTAGATTTTACTTCACCAGCTAGTACAACTTGCCCAGTTGTAACGAGGGTTTCACAAGCAACTTTAGACTCTGGATCAAAGGCTAAAAAGTTATCAATTAATGCGTCGCTAATTTGATCAGCTACTTTATCTGGATGTCCTTCTGAGACACTTTCTGATGTAAATAAATACGCCATTTGTTTTAATTTATGTTGAAGATTTGACGTATTTCCGCAGGAAGTCTAACACTGTCTTTAGCATTTTTTCCAGAGGTTGCAATCAGTCAAATCATTCCTCTTATTTTTATCAGGTGCAAAAGTACATATTTCTTATAAAATAATGCACTATAATTTTCCTAGAAATAATGTTTTACGCTATACCTAAATTGTTAAATTGAATTAAATTTTTTTAAAAAGATTTGTTTTTTAAAAGTTTTATACTGAATATTTGTGTTCACAAAGTTCAAAGACTTACTGAAATGTTATCAAGAAAGGTGGAGGGAATAGACCCTGTGAAGCCTTAGCAACCCTCAGAATTACTGAGAAGGTGCTAAATTCTACTTTAAGAAGCGAATCATTTCTCGTTGATTATGGATAGATAACCAACATGCAATTACTCATCTGTAGTTGTATTATTTCTTTATAACATTTTTCTATTAAGTACACCTAAGTGGTGGATTTGACTTTTGATTTAATTCGTTATTAACTCAAAAAATTAGAAAAATGAGTACAAAAAAATTCGCAACAAAAGCGTTGCATGCAGGACACGATGTCAATCTTAATGGAGGAACAAGAGCAGTCCCAATTTATCAATCTACAGCATATGTTTTTAATGATTCTGACCATGCTGCAAATCTGTTTGCCTTGGCAGAAACAGGGAATATTTACACAAGAATCAATAACCCTACAAACGATATTTTAGAGCAGCGTCTAGCGGCTTTAGAAGGTGGTATTGCCGCTGTAGTTACAGCCTCGGGAACATCTGCCATAGCAACAAGTTTATTAACATTGTTAAAAGCAGGAGATCACATTGTAGCGTCTAATAGTTTATATGGTGGCACCTATAATTTATTGAGTGTTACTTTACCACGACATGGTATCACCACAACTTTTGTTGACCCATCTGATCCAGAAAATTTTAATAAAGCAGCTCAAGAAAACACAAGAGCTTTCTTTATTGAATCTTTAGGAAATCCAAAATTAGATGTACTAGATATTGAAGCAATTTCAAAAGAAGCTAAAGCATATAAGGTGCCTTTAATTGTAGATAATACAGTTGCCACTCCATATCTGTTAAACCCAATAGATTATGGTGCTAACATTGTTATTCATTCGCTTACAAAGTACATTAACGGTAACGGTACAGCTTTGGGTGGTGTTATTATTGATGCAGGAACTTTTGATTGGGCAAATGGCAAGTTTCCAGAATTTACTGAGCCATCACCAGGTTATCACGGATTAGTATATAGTGAAGCTCTTGAAGCAGCTGCTTTCATTGCAAAGGTAAGAATAGAAGGTCTTCGAGATTACGGTGGTGCATTGAGTCCCTTTAATGCATTTCAAATTATTCAAGGACTTGAAACTTTAGAGCTGAGAATTAAAAAACACAGTGAAAATGCACTCGAACTTGCCAAATGGTTACAAAATCAGGATGAAGTAGTTTGGGTAAATTATCCAGGATTAGAGTCTAGTAACTATAAAGCTTTAGCAGATAAATATCTTCCAGATGGTCAAAGTGGTATTGTAACTTTCGGATTAAAAGGCGGTTATGACGCGGCTAAGCATGTTGCTGATACTACAGAGTATTTCTCATTGTTAGCAAATATTGGAGACACAAAATCGTTAATTATTCATCCTGCAAGTACAACACATCAGCAGCTTTCTGATGAAGAACAAGAAAGTACGGGTGTTACTAAAGATCTTATAAGATTATCAGTGGGTATCGAAGATGTTGAAGATTTAAAGGCCGATTTAAAAGCAGCTTTTGTATCAATCCAAAGTCCAGAATTAGTATAGTTTTCCAAATTTATTAGTTAGTGTTTCAATTATTTCAAGTTGGGTATGAAATATCGTACTCAGCTTGATTTAATAGTTAAAAATTTTGCAGATGAGTGTTTTAAAGCACATTGAAATAGACCACTTCGAACTTGATTCCGGTAGAGTAATTAACTTAAGATTGAGTTACCAACATTTTGGTAAGTCTCTAAATGACGCACCAGTTGTATTAGTAAACCATGCACTAACCGGAAATTCTCAAGTATCAGGAACTAATGGATGGTGGAACTCTTTAATAGGTAATGATAAAACCATAGACACAAATCATTATGCAGTACTTGCTTTTAATGTGCCTGGAAATGGCTTTGGTGGAGTCTTAGATTCTTGCACTGAGCATTATAAAGCGTTTAAGGCTAAAGATATAGCTAGGTTATTTTTAGAAGGCTTACGACGATTACAAATAGAAAGTCTTTTTGCTATTATTGGCGGATCAGTAGGTGGAGGAATTGCTTGGCATATGGCTTTTTTAAACCCTAAAATAGCACAGCATTTAATTCCTATTGCATCAGACTGGAAAGCTACTGATTGGTTGGTAGCTAACTGTTATGTCCAAGAACGAATTTTAGAAAATTCATTAGACCCAATTGCTGATGCAAGATCACATGCTATGATGTTATATAGAACACCAGAATCTTTATCTCAGAAATTTAATAGAACTCGAGCTAAGGAGGCAACTTATAATGTAGAAAGTTGGCTTAATCATCATGGCGAAAAATTGTCGAATAGGTTTCAACTTTCAGCATACAAAATAATGAATCAGGTACTAAAAACGATTAATGTTGCAAATGATAATGAGACATTTTTAGATGCAGCAAAAGAGATAACTAGCACTATACATATCGTTACCATAAACTCTGATTTATTTTTCAAACCTGAAGAAAATTGGAAAACCTATGTGGATTTAAAACCTTTAAAAGATAACCTTAGTATCTATGAGATTAAGTCTATACATGGGCATGATGCATTTTTAATTGAGTATCAGCAATTAACTACATTTTTGAAGCCAATATTTGAAATTAAAGAAGAAAAACATGAAGACTATAAATATAGTTTTGTTCGGAATAGGTAATGTTGGTAGTACGCTTATTCATCAAATTGAAAAAGCGAAGCAAAGTTTTAACTCTAAGGGAATTGATTTAAATATTCCTGTTATTACTAATTCTAGATTTGCTTTTTTTAATGATATAGGTGATACACAAAATTGGAAAGCCAATTTTGAGCAGTCCTCTAAACCCTATGATTTAGATGAGGTTATCGAATATGGGCATAAACAGAAATTTACCAATCTAATTGCGGTAGATGTAACATCAAGCGCAGATTTTGCCCAGAGCTACATTGCGTTAATTCAAAATGGATTTCATATAGTTTCAGCTAATAAAACAGCAAACACCTTAGGCTATGATTTTTATAAAAGATTGAGAAAAGCTCTAAAAGAAAATCAGAAGCAATTTTTGTACGAAACTAATGTAGGTGCAGGTTTACCAATAATTGATATTGTGCAGAATCTTTATGTATCGGGAGATACAGTTCATAAAATCACAGGTGTATTTTCTGGCTCATTAAGTTATATTTTTAATAGGTTTTCAGAAACTAAATCATCATTTTCTGCTGTATTAAACGAGGCCAAAGAACTTGGTTTTACCGAGCCAGATGCTAGAGATGATTTGTCAGGTAAAGACGTAGCAAGAAAACTATTAATACTTGCGAGAGAATTAGGAATAACAAAGGAAATTTCAGACGTTAAAATAGAGTCTCTTGTTCCAAAACAACTCAATGGCAAGACTTCACTTAATGAGTTTAATAATAATCTAAATATTCTTGATAATATTTTCGACGAACGTAAAAACCAACAAGAAGAAGGTTTTGTTTTAAGATATGTAGGAGAATTAGATGTGTCTAACAAGAACATGGAGGTGAAGTTAATTTCAACTCATAAAGAATCTTCGTTGGGTCAATTAAATCATACTGACAATGTATTCGAAATTTATTCTGAATCTTATATTGAGCAACCATTAGTTTTAAAGGGAGCAGGGGCAGGACGTGTTGTCACTGCAAGAGGAGTTCTGAATGATATTTTTAAAGTAGCAAAACATCTAAATTAGCAATGAGCAGATTTGAAACAGATGCAATAAGAACTCAATTAGAGCGAACTCAATTTTTGGAGCATTCTAATCCGTTGTATTTAACGTCAAGTTTTGTTTTTGAAGATGCTGAAGATATGCGAGCTTCTTTTGCAGAAGAAAAAGAACGTAATATTTACAGTCGTTTTACTAATCCTAACACCTCTGAATTAGTTGAGAAAGTATGTAAGCTAGAAAAAGCAGAAGCTGGCTATGCATTTGCTACAGGTATGTCTGCTGTTTTTTCAACATTCGCTGCATTATTAAATTCTGGAGATCATGTTGTTTCGTGTCGTTCTGTATTTGGCTCAACGCATACGCTTTTTAATAAATATTTACCTAAATGGAATATAGAAACATCTTACTTTAAAGTCGATGAAGTTGACAAAATAGAATCTCTAATTCAAAAAAATACCAAGATCTTGTATGTAGAATCTCCAACAAACCCAGGAGTTGATATTCTAAATTTAGAAGCACTCTCAAAGATTGCTAAAAAGCATAACCTTTTATTTATAGTAGACAATTGTTTCGCTACTCCATACCTGCAAAATCCTATAAAGTTTGGTGCAGATTTGGTAATCCATTCAGCTACAAAACTTATCGATGGACAAGGCCGAGTTTTAGGAGGTATTACTGTCGGAAAAGCAGATTTAATTAGAGAAATTTATCTCTTTTCTCGTAATACAGGTCCAGCGATGTCACCATTTAATGCATGGGTATTATCAAAAAGTTTAGAAACGCTACCGGTACGAGTTAAACAACAATGTAAAAACGCATTAAAAGTGGCTATGTTTTTAGAAGAACACCCCGAAATAGAATCAGTGAAATATCCATTTTTAAAATCACATCCACAGTACAAACTAGCAAAAAAGCAGATGCGATATGGCGGTAATGTTATTGCTTTTAAGTTAAAAGGTGGCATAGAAAAAGGAAGAAATGTATTAGACAAAATCAAACTATGCTCACTATCAGCAAATCTTGGTGATACACGTTCTATTATAACACATCCAGCTTCAACAACACATAGTAAACTAAGTCTTGAAGATAGAAAAGAAACAGGAATTACTGATGGTTTAGTAAGACTTTCAGTAGGACTGGAACACCCAAAAGATATTATTAACGATTTAAAACAAGCTTTAAAATGAAAATGAAAAATGGTATTTTAGCTCAATGCTTTCCAAGAAAACTAAATATGGTATTAAAGCGCTAACATTTTTAGCGAGACAAGAAGGCAATCTTCCGGTAAGAATTGCGACCATTTCCGAAAACGAAAATATTTCGCTTAAATTCCTAGAAAGCATATTACTTACATTACGTAAAAATGGATTTCTTGGATCTAAAAAAGGACAAGGCGGTGGCTATTATCTACTGAAAAAGGCTGAAGATATTAAGATGACCGAAGTTATGCGTATCCTAGAAGGACCAATTGCCATGGTACCATGCGTTAGTCTTAATTTTTACGAAAAGTGCGATGATTGCCCTGATGAAAGTAAATGCTCAGTACATAATCTCATGATTAAAGTAAGAGACAACACCTTAAATGTCTTTAGAAATACGACGCTGGCAGACTTAGCAAATCAATAATTAGTTAAAATTTAATTTTTGTCAAATTTATGTTGCATACTTAAAATAATATTTTAAAATTTGTATACCCTATTAAATCGATAGGATAAAAAGAATAATTAATATGATAACAGAAATTATTGTCGACAGCAAACAAGAAGATGTTGGTAAAACAGAAGGCGAAAATATAAAGCGCAGTATAGCAAAAACGGTTAGCTGGCGCGTTATAGGAACGATTGATACCATAGTAATTTCTTGGCTAATTACAGGAACGCTAACATTAGCGTTTTCTATTGGGCTGATAGAATTGGTAAGTAAAATGCTCTTGTATTATTTCCACGAGCGTACTTGGAATAAAATTAAATGGGGTAAATAAAAACATTATGGATATAAAAGATATAAATAGTAAACTAAGTCGTGCAACACCACAGGACATAATTATTTGGGCGCTGTCGATAGCAAAAAAACCGGTGATTACAACCAATTTTAGGCCGTATGAAAGTACTATACTTCATGCTGTCACTAAAGAAAAAGAAGATATCAAGGTCATTTGGTGCGATACAGGTTATAATACACCTCAAACATATAAACATGCTGAAGAATTAAAAGAAATACTAGGCCTAAACATTTATTTATATGTACCTAAGCAAACGGTTGCTCATAGAAATGTCACTTTGGGATTACCATCTCTAGAGGACCCAAAACATGCAATTTTTACAGACCAAGTAAAGCTTGAACCTTTTAGAAGAGCCATGAAAGAACATCAGCCAGATGTATGGTTTACGAATCTAAGAAAGGGTCAAACAGCTTTCAGAGATAATATAGATGTTGTGTCTCTTAGTAAAGATGGAATTGTCAAAGTAAGTCCTTTCTATCATTATTCAGATGAGGACTTAGACCACTATTTATTGGAGCACAATCTACCAAACGAAATCAAATACTTTGACCCAACAAAACAGTTGGCAAATAGAGAATGTGGACTACACATTTAACACAATCAAAATGAAGACAAATACAGCACATATTAACCCATTAGAACATGAAGCTATTTATATTTTTAGAGAAGTAGCTGCACAGTTCGAAAGGCCAGTACTTTTATTTTCAGGCGGAAAGGATTCTATAACATTAGTTCGCTTAGCTCAAAAGGCTTTTTATCCAGCTAGTATTCCATTTCCATTACTGCATATAGATACAGGGCATAATTTCCCTGAGACGATTCAATTCAGAGATAAGCTAGTAGAAGAACTCGGCTTAAATCTCATTGTTCGTCACGTGCAAGATGCTATAGACGATGGTAAGGTAAAAGAAGAATCTGGACGATATGCAAGCAGAAATTCATTACAAACTACGACACTTTTAGATGCTATTGAAGAGTTTGATTTCGATGCCTGTATTGGTGGTGCAAGGCGTGATGAGGAGAAGGCTCGTGCTAAAGAACGTGTATTTTCTGTTCGCGATGATTTTGGACAATGGGATGAAAAAAACCAACGCCCGGAACTATTCGATATACTTAATGGCCAGATTGAGTTAGGACAAAATGTACGTGTATTTCCAATTTCAAATTGGACTGAACTTGATGTTTGGTCATATATTCAAAAAGAGCAAATAGAAATTCCTTCCATCTACTTTGCACATACCAGAGCTACGTTTTTGAGAGATGGATTGATATGGTCTTCTAATGACAATATTGTTTATCGAGATGAAGATGAGCTGGTCGAAGAACGTCAAGTGCGTTTTAGAACCGTTGGTGATATGAGCTGCACTGCAGCAGTACTATCAAGTGCTACAAATATTGAAGCCGTAGTAGCTGAGATTAAAGCTTCGACAATTTCAGAACGTGGCGCACGTATCGACGATAAACGCTCCGAAGCCGCTATGGAAAAAAGAAAACAACAAGGATATTTTTAAAACCTGAAAGAATTAAAAGAGCGGAAGACTGTGAGGTAAAAATTAGTGAGTTGTTTTTACGCTCACAGTTTGAGCTCTATAAACTTATTATAAAATGGACGTACTTAAAATAGCAACAGCAGGAAGTGTAGATGATGGCAAAAGTACCTTAATTGGTCGCCTGCTTTACGATACAAAATCTCTAACTACAGATAAGCTTGAAGCAATTAAAAATAAAAGTGAACAGTTAGGATACGATTATTTAGATTTTTCTCTAGCAACTGACGGGTTGGTTGCAGAACGTGAGCAAGGCATTACTATCGATGTAGCTCATATATATTTTTCAACACAAAATAGAAGCTACATTATTGCAGATACACCTGGCCATATAGAGTATACCAGAAATATGGTTACAGGTGCTTCAACATCACAGGCTTCAATTATACTAATTGATGCTAGAAAAGGTGTAATAGAACAGACCTATCGTCACTTTTTTATCAATAACCTATTACGTGTTAAAGACATAATAGTTGCCATTAATAAGATGGATTTAGTGGATTTTTCAGAAGAGGTATTCAATGCTATAAAATCTGAATTTGAAACGCTTATTGCTAATAGCGACTACAAAGAGCAAAACATAACTTTTATACCTGTTAGTGCTTTAAACGGAGATAATGTCGCTACTAAATCTGAACATACACAATGGTATAATGGGCAAACGATCTTAGAACATCTTGAGCAACTTAAAAGTGAAGATATATACAATATAGGTACGCCTCGATTCCCGGTCCAATACGTTATACGACCTAAAACTAAAGACTTTCACGATTTTAGAGGGTATTCTGGTAAAGTATATGGTGGTGACCTAAGTGTAGGAGATAAAGTCGTTGTACTTCCATCTCAAAAAGAATCAACAATTAAGGAGATATTCTTTTATGATGAGAATTATGAAACAGCTTCTAGACGTTCATCAGTGACAATCACTTTAGCAGATGATGTTAATGTATCTCGCGGAGATATGATAGTAAAAGTTGATGATTTACCTACTATAAATAAGCAATGCAATGCCATAATATCTTGGATGGATACAGAACCTTTACGTGAAGGCAGCAAGTATATTATACAGCATGGTGTAAACAAAGTATTGACCAAAGTAGGTTCTATTGAGCATAGAATTCTTCCAGATTTTTCAGGAGTTGATACAGAAGCTTCAAGTCTTAATCTTAATGATATAGCTCTGGTAAACTTCAAATTTAATAAACCTCTGTATTATGATGCTTTTAAAGCTCATCGTACTAATGGTTCGTTTATCATTATTGACAATAAAACTAATAATACTGTTGGCGCTGGTTTTATCCAGTAAAATGAATATGCTATGGCAATTATAATAACAGATGAATGCATTAATTGCGGAGCCTGCGAACCAGAATGCCCAAATACAGCCATTTATGAGGGTGCTGAAAGTTGGACATATACTCAAGGAACTAACCTAACAGGTAATCAAGTTACTCTACCAAATGGTGAAGTTGTTAATCCATTAGCAGAACAAGAACCAATCTCTGATGAGGTGTATTTTATTGCACCTAATAAGTGTACAGAATGTATGGGTTTTCATGAAGAACCACAGTGTGCAGCTGTATGTCCGGTTGATTGTTGTGTGCCAGATGATGATCATGAAGAAACAGAAGAAGAATTGCTTGCAAAACAGGCCTTTTTACACCAATAATAAGTTCTAGTGATAGAACATAAAAAAAATGCAAAGTTTTAGAACCGAAATAGAAAACCCAGTAGTTGAAAGGGATATTATAGAATTAGCTAACAAAATAGAGCTTTTTCATAATGGTAAAATAGACGAAGAAAAGTTTAGAAGCCTTCGTTTGGCTAGAGGTGTTTATGGTCAACGCCAGCAAGGTGTGCAGATGATCCGTATTAAACTACCTTACGGTAAAGTTACCAGCAAGCAACTACACCGAATTGCAGATGTGTCTGATGAATACTCAACAGGAAGATTGCACATCACAACCAGACAAGACATACAAATTCATTATGTAGATATAAACCGCACACCACAACTTTGGACTGAATTAGAAAAAGATGAGGTTACACTTAGAGAAGCTTGTGGTAATACTGTAAGAAACGTTACAGCCTCAGAAACTGCAGGTATTGATATTAATGAACCATTCGATGTGTCTCCTTATGCTGATGCAGTATTTAAATACTTTTTACGTAACCCAATTTGTCAAGAAATGGGTAGAAAATTTAAGGTGTCGTTCTCTGCTTCAGACGAAGATACAGGCTTAGCTTATATGCACGATTTAGGTTTTATTGCAAAGCTTAAAGATGGTGTTAGAGGGTTTAAAGTTTTAATTGGCGGTGGATTGGGTGCACAACCACGCCATGCTGATGTACTTTACAATTTTCTTCAGGAAGATAAGATTATTCCTGTAATGGAAGGTGTATTGCGGATTTTTGATCGTTATGGTGAACGCAAGAGTAGAGCTAAAGCCCGATTAAAATTTCTGATTAAAGATATTGGACTAGTGGACTTTATAAATTTAGTTAATGAAGAACATAAAGCTTTACCTAATAGTATTGTACCAATAAATATTCAAGATTATAAGGTATCTCAACCTGTAAATATTGAAGCTCCTCAAGTACAAATTGATGATGTTATATCTTATAATTTGTGGAAACAAACCAATGTTATACCTCAAAAACAAGAAGGTTATGTTGCTATTGGTATTAAAGTATTATTAGGTGATTTTTATACTGATAAAGCGCGGTTATTAGCAGATTTAGTGAGTAACTATGCTGCAGGTGAATTGCGACTTACGCTAAGACAAAATATTCTTATTCCTTTTGTAAAAAAAGAACTCTTACCGTATTTCTATGTGCAGCTTAGTCGATTAGGCTTTACCGATGCAGGCTATAACAAAACAGTAGATATTACAGCATGCCCTGGGACAGATACCTGTAACTTAGGTATTGCTAGTAGTACAGGAATTGCCAAAGAACTGGAACGTATTATTAAGACCGAATATCCACAATATCAAAATAATCAAGATTTAGTTATAAAAATTAGTGGCTGTATGAATGCCTGTGGACAGCATAATATGGCTAACATAGGTTTTCAAGGCATGTCAGTCCGTACAAAAGATAAACTCGTTGCACCGGCAGTACAAGTACTATTAGGTGGTGGCAACTTAGGTGATGGAAATGGTGTATTTGCGGATAAGGTTATAAAGATGCCAAGTAAACGTGGGCCACAAGCATTGAGACGCATTTTAGATGATTTTGAAACAAATGCCAATGGTCTAAACTTTGTGGATTATTACACAAAACAAGGTAAACTATATTTTTACGATTTACTTAAAGATTTATCTAATCTTGATAATCTGTCACAAAGCGATTTTATCGATTGGGGTAATGAAGAAAAATATGAAAAAGCCATCGGAATTGGTGAATGTGCAGGCGTAGTTATAGATTTAGTTGCAACGTTATTTTTAGAAAGTGAAGAAAAAATCGAGAATGCTAAAATAGACTTAGAACAAGGCTTATTCTCTAACGCTATTTATCATGCATATAGTTCTATGGTAAATTCAGCTAAAGCTATTTTAATTGCTGATGATGTAAAAACCAATTCTCAGGCTAAAATAATTTCAGATTTTGATGAATTATATGTCGCTTCAGATAAGATTAAATTAGGTGTGTCTTTTGCAGATTTGGTATATCAGCTAAAATTCTATGCACCAGAAAAAGAATTTGCTACCAATTACATAAGTAATGCTCAAAGTTTCTTAACAGAAGTAAAATCTTTTAGAACAAACTTTGAATAATGAAAACAGCAAAATTGACAGTTGTAGGTGCAGGTCCAGGAGATAAGGAGCTTATTACTTTAAAGGCTATAAATGCGATTAAAGATGCTGATGTAATTCTATACGATGCATTAATTAATACCGAGCTTTTAGAATATGCTGCCACTAATACAGAACTGATATTTGTGGGTAAACGAAAAGGATGTTATCGCTACCAGCAAGAGCAAATTAATGAGCTTATAGTAAGTAGATCAAAATCTCACGGTCATGTTGTGCGTCTTAAAGGCGGTGACCCATTTATTTTTGGTCGTGGTGCAGAAGAGATAGATTATGCCCGTAACTATGGGTTAGAAACTTATATGGTGCCAGGAATATCATCAGCACTTGCAGTACCTGCATATCAGGGTATACCTCTAACAAAACGTGGAGCTTCAGAAAGTTTTTGGGTAATCACAGGAACTACAAAATCGCATCAGATATCTAAAGACGTTGCTTTAGCTGCAAAATCTACCGCAACGGTTGTGATATTGATGGGTATGGGAAAACTAGACGAAATAGTTTCCATTTTCTCCACAGAAGGAAAACAAAAAATGCCAATAGCTATTATTCAAAACGGAACAACTCCTCAAGAAAACATTGGTATTGCTACTATAGAAACTATTCAAAGTGTTGTAAAAGAAAAGAATTTAGGAGCGCCAGCTATTATTGTAATTGGAGAAGTTGTTGCAAAACGTGCAGTTTTAGATGCATTAAAACAACAATATGTCGAACCATTAACAGTAGTAAATTAAGCATGGAACGTAATAATTTATATCCAATTTTTTTAAAGGCTAAAAACCTTAATATACTTATTGTTGGTGGTGGATTTGTGGCGGAAGAAAAACTCACATTTTTGTTAAAATCAAGTCCAGATGCAAAAGTTACGATGGTCGCACCAATGTATAGAGAAGGAACGATTGCAATTGCTAATAAAGGAAATGTAACCTTAATCCATGATGTCTATAATTCTTCATATTTAAATCGAAAACATATTGTTATAGCAACAACCAATAAACCTGATGTTAATATGCAGGTTTATGTTGATTGTAGATTGCAAAGCAAGTTGGTTAATGTAGCGGATAATCCGCCATTGTGCGATTTTTATATGGGTGGTATTGTAACGAAAGGAAATGTAAAAGTGGCGATTTCTACAAACGGAAAATCACCTACAACAGCAAAACGATTACGCCAATTTTTCGAAGATGTAATTCCAGAAAATATTGACGACTTAGTAACAAATCTAAACACATATAGAAAAACCATTAAGGGGAATTTTGAAAAAAAAGTTGAGGTGTTGAACGAATTCACCAAATCATTGGTTGAAAAATAAACTTAAAAATGATTAAAACAGATTTACTTATTATAGGAGCAGGACCAACAGGGTTATTTACTGTTTTTGAAGCAGGATTGTTAAAATTAAAGTGCCACTTAATTGATGCCTTACCACAACCAGGAGGTCAATGCTCGGAGTTATACCCTAAAAAACCGATTTATGATATTCCGGGTTTTCCAGAGATTTTGGCTGGAGATTTAACAAAGAATCTATTAGAACAAGGTAAGCAGTTTGAACCAGGCTTTACGCTTGGCGAACGTGCAGAAACTATCGAAAAGCAAGATGACGGTACTTTTATAGTTACAACCAATAAAGGAACACAACATCAAGCGCCAATTGTAGCTATTGCTGGAGGATTAGGTTCTTTCGAACCGAGAAAGCCACTCATAGATAATATCACCCAATATGAAGAAAACGGTGTTGAGTACTTTATAAAAAACCCAGAGCACTATAGAGGTAAAAAAGTAGTTATTGCAGGTGGTGGCGACTCTGCCTTAGATTGGAGTATTTTTTTAACCGATATCGCATCACAGGTAACACTTGTTCATAGACGCAATGAGTTTAGAGGTGCTTTAGATTCTGTTGAGAAAGTAAGAGAATTAACTCAAATAGGTAAAATTAATCTTATAACTCCTGCAGAGGTTACAGATATTTTAGGAACACATAAAGTTGAGGCTGTTGTTTTAGCCAAAGGAGAAGAAAAACAAGTTATAGAAACCGACCACTTTATTCCATTATTTGGTCTTTCTCCAAAATTAGGACCTATAGCAAATTGGGGTCTTGAGATAGAAAAGAATGCTATTAAAGTAGATAATGCATTAGATTATCAAACCAATATCCCAGGCATTTTTGCTATTGGTGATGTCAATACTTATCCTGGGAAATTAAAATTGATTTTATGTGGCTTTCATGAGGCAACACTAATGTGTCAAGCAGCTTATAAAATCTTAAATCCAAACAAAAAATACGTTTTAAAGTATACTACTGTTAGTGGTATTAATGGATTTGATGGGACACGTAAACAAGCCCCAAAACCTGTAGTTCAAGCTATTAATTAACCATAATGGAAGACGTAACAATTCATATTAAAGACCGAGAAGGGACTTTACATACTGTTGAAGCTCCTACAGATATGGCTATGAACTTAATGGAAGTTTGCAAAGCTTACGAATTACCGGTAGAAGGCACTTGTGGCGGAATGGCAATGTGTGCCTCTTGCCAATGTTACGTGCTTTCAGAAACCGAATTACCTGAAATTCAGGAAGAAGAAGAAGCGATGCTCTCCGAAGCATTTTATGTTAAAAATAATAGCAGACTAGGATGCCAAATTCCTGTTACAAAAGAATTACATGGCCTTAAAATAGAATTGGCACCAGAATATTAATTATTAATGAATACCCTAACATATAAGAGTTACCCAGTTAAACTAAGAAAGAAAGTAAAAACACTTAGTAAGCATTTATTCGAATCTTTGTTTTCAGATGAAAAAGGACAAAAACGGTTGTTGAGTCTGTCAAAGAAGATTATACATAAATATGCTGATATTTTTGGAGATAGCTTAAGTGTGCATAATGCTTTTCAGAATTTAATAGAAGATATTCCTGCTATTAGATCACAATTAGATTTAGATGCTCAAGCCTTTGAACTTAACGATCCCGCAGTAAAGGAACTCGCTGAAGTTTATCTAGCATATCCTGGATTTTATGCAATTTCATTATATAGATTAGCACATCATCTTCATTTAAATAAGGTGAGATTTCTTCCAAGGTTAATAACAGAACACGCTCATAGTTTTACAGGTATAGATATACATCCGGGTGCACAAATTGGGAATTCATTTTTTATAGATCATGGTACAGGAGTAGTCATTGGCGAGACAACAGTTATAGGAGATAATGTCAGCATATATCAAGGTGTTACACTAGGAGGAATTAAAGTGGCTAAAAACCTAGCAAGTACTAAACGCCATCCAACCATAGAGGACAATGTTACGTTATACGCAAATGCAACAGTGTTAGGAGGTGATGTTGCCATAGGTGCTAATAGTGTTATAGGTGCAAATGTATGTATTACAGAATCTGTTCCTAACAACAGCGTGGTAACACAGAAAAAAGAAACCATAATTAAAACTAAGCAATGAAAACACCAGTAAGTCTTTTAAATTTTGTGGGTAATACACCATTGGTAAAAGCACAAGGTATAATCGATAAACCTGGTATTGAATTATACTTTAAAATGGAAGGTCATAATCCTGGAGGCAGTGTAAAAGACCGACCAGCGTATAATATGATTTCTCAGGCTTTATCTAGAGGCGATATAAAAGTTGGTAGTGAATTGGTTGAAGCCACTAGTGGTAATACAGGAATTGCACTAGCATATGTAGCAAATTTATTAGGTGTAAAAATGAACCTTGTTATGCCCGAAAATTCTACTGAAGAACGTATTAAAACAATGCGTGCATATGGAGCAAATCTCATTTTAACAGATGCTGATAAAGGGATAGAAGGCGCCAGAGATGTGGCTTTAGATTTACAACAATCTAAGGGTTATGTTATTTTAAATCAATTTGAAAATGATGACAATTGGAAAGCACATTATAAAACCACAGGCCCAGAAATTTGGAACGCAACTCATGGTAAAATAACCCATTTTGTTTCCGCTATGGGAACAACAGGAACTATTATGGGTGTATCTACATATTTAAAAGAGCAAAATCCAAATATTACTATTGTTGGAGCACAACCCAAAGATGGTGCTCGAATTCCTGGAATAAGAAAATGGTCACCAGACTATGTACCTAAAATTTTTAACCCTAAAAAAGTAGATAGAATTATTGAGATTACAGAAAACGATGCACAAGAAACTACGCGTAAGTTGGCAAAACTTGAAGGTATTTTCGCAGGAATGAGTAGTGGTGGTTCAGCATTTTCAGCATTACAAATTGCCAATGAGATTAAAGAAGGTGTCATTGTAGCAATTATTTGTGATCGTGGAGATCGCTACTTATCGTCTAATTTATTTTAAACTAAAACATTATAAAGTGATATGAGTTCAAATCAATTTGGAGATATAAAATCTTACTTAGAAAAAGGTGCAATAGTGCTTGATGTCCGTACAGTTGCAGAATATGAAGATGGTCATGTTAAAGGTTCTGCCCATATAGTACTCGACGATTTAGAATACGAGATAGATCAACTACTAGATTTAGACAAACCAATTATTACGTGTTGTAGAAGTGGCGCTCGTAGTGAACGAGCTAAAGAACTACTGCTTACACATGGATTAGATGCTATTAATGGCGGTCCATGGGAAAATGTAGAAAGCTATTTGTAACAAATTAGGCAAAAGTTTTTATTTCTTTTGCAGATAATAAATTAAGATAGTATTTTCGCTCAACAGTTCATTTAAAATAATTGTAGTTATCAAGAAAGGTGGAGGGAATAGACCCTTAGAAGCCTTAGCAACCCTTAAACTTTATTAAGAAGGTGCTAAATTCTACTGTAAAAACAGAATAGATAACGGAATATATTATACTTCCTTTTCCTGATAACGTTATATAAAATATCAGGATGTCCGATATACATAAAGAAATACAAAAACGAATCCTAGTGCTAGACGGTGCTATGGGCACCATGTTGCAGCGCCATAACTTCTCTGAAGAAGATTTTAGAGGAGAACGATTTAAAGATTTTCATTTACCATTGAAAGGGAATAACGATTTACTCTCTATTACTCAACCTAATGCTGTTAAAGATGTTCATCGTCAATATTTTGAGGCTGGAGCAGATATTGTAGAAACCAATACTTTTTCTGGTACAACCATAGCAATGGCAGATTACCAAATGGAAGATTTGGTATACGAGCTTAATTACCAATCTGCAAAAATTGCTAAAGAAGTTGCGGATGAATTTACATTTGCTAACCCAGAGAAACCACGATTTGTAGCTGGTAGCATAGGTCCAACTAACCGCACTGCAAGCCTATCACCAGACGTTAATAGACCAGAGTATAGAGCTGTTTCGTTCGATGAATTGAGAATTGCATATAAGCAGCAAGTAGAGGCATTAATTGATGGTGGAGTAGATGTTTTATTTGTTGAAACTATTTTCGATACACTCAATGCTAAAGCTGCATTGTTTGCTATAGAAGAAGTCAAGGACGAAAGAGAATTAGATATACCTGTTATGGTATCTGGAACCATTACTGATGCTAGTGGCCGTACATTATCAGGGCAAACAGTTGAAGCATTTTTAATTTCGGTATCTCATATAGATTTATTAAGTGTTGGATTTAATTGTGCTCTTGGAGCAGAGCAGATACAACCATACCTGAAACGCCTATCTAGAGAAACCAAATTTTATACCTCTGCACACCCTAATGCGGGTTTACCAAATGCATTTGGTGAATATGACCAAACTCCTGAAGAAATGAGAGATTTTATAAGAAATTATTTAGAAGAAGGCATCATAAATATTATCGGAGGTTGCTGCGGAACGGACCCAAGTTATATAAAGGAAATTGCAGATATCGTCAAAGAGTATAAACCAAGACAATTAGAGACAGAAGTATATGGGTAGGTATCTAAAATTATCTGGTCTTGAACCTTTGGTGGTAACACCTGAGAGTAACTTTATCAATGTTGGTGAACGCACCAATGTTACAGGTTCACGTAAGTTTTTACGCCTAATAAAAGAACAGAAGTTTGATGAAGCCCTAGAAGTTGCAAGACACCAAGTTGAGGGTGGAGCACAAATCTTAGATGTAAATATGGACGAAGGCATGCTTGACGGCAAAGAAGCTATGGTTCATTTTCTTAACCTTATTGCTTCGGAGCCAGATATTGCACGTATTCCTATAATGATAGATAGCTCTAAATGGGAGATTATTGAAGCTGGTTTACAAGTTGTGCAAGGTAAAGCTGTTGTAAATTCCATTTCGCTTAAAGAAGGAGAAGAAGAATTTATAAGACAAGCTAAGCTCATAAAACGATACGGTGCGGCAACAATAGTAATGGCTTTTGATGAGGTCGGTCAAGCTGATAACTATAAAAGACGTATAGAAATATGTGCACGCTCTTATAGAATACTAGTAGATAACGTAGGTTTTGCTGCTGAGGATATCATTTTCGACCCTAATATTTTCCCAGTAGCTACAGGTATGGAAGAGCATCGTAAAAATGCAGTAGACTTCTTTAACGCCACAAAGTGGATTCGTGAAAATCTGCCGTATGCGCATGTATCTGGAGGTGTAAGTAATGTGTCTTTTTCATTTCGAGGAAATAATACAGTGCGCGAAGCTATGCATTCAGCATTTTTGTATCATGCAATTCAAAATGGAATGACCATGGGAATTGTAAATCCTGCAATGTTGGAAGTTTATGATGATATTCCAAAAGATTTATTAGAGCATGTTGAAGATGTTTTACTTAATAGAAGAGATGATGCTACTGAACGTTTACTAGAATTTGCAGAAACAGTAAAAGGAACAAAAAAGCAAGACGAAAGTAAAGCTTTAGAATGGCGTAGTAATTCACTTCAAGAACGAATAACGCATAGCTTGGTAAAAGGGATTGATGCATTTATTGAAACTGATGTTGAAGAAGCTAGACAATCTGTTTCTAAACCCATTGAAGTTATAGAAGGCCACTTAATGACTGGCATGAATGTCGTAGGTGATTTATTTGGAAGTGGAAAAATGTTTTTGCCACAAGTGGTTAAGTCTGCAAGAGTAATGAAAAAAGCTGTTGCCTATTTGCAACCATACATTGAAGCTGAAAAAGATGGAAAAGCACAATCAGCAGGTAAGATTTTGATGGCAACCGTAAAAGGTGATGTACATGATATTGGTAAAAATATAGTGAGTGTAGTACTAGGCTGCAATAATTATGAGATTGTAGATTTAGGTGTTATGGTACCACCAGAAAAAATAATTGAAGCTGCTCAAAAAGAACAGGTAGATGTTATTGGACTTAGTGGTCTTATTACACCTTCATTAGACGAAATGGTGTATCTGGCAACCGAAATGGATAAACAAGATATGGATATCCCTTTGCTGATAGGTGGAGCCACTACTTCTCGAGCACATACAGCAGTTAAGATTGCGCCAAAATATCAAAATACGGTGGTTCATGTTAATGACGCTTCAAGAGCTGTGACTGTTGTTGGTAATCTATTGCAGAATAACAATAAGATTTATAAAAACGAAATAAGAGAAGAGTATGATCGCTTTAGAGAACAGTTTTTAAGTAGAGGTAAGCAAAAGGAATATATATCTATTGAAGAAGCACGAGACCGCAAATATAAAATCAATTGGGAAGACACTAAGATTACTAAGCCAAAGCAATTAGGTGTTCAAGTCATTGAGGATTTAGACTTAGATAAGCTGTTAGATTATATCGATTGGAGTCCGTTTTTTAGGTCATGGGATTTGCATGGGAAATTCCCAAATATTTTAATCGATGATATTGTAGGAGAACAAGCTTCAGAACTATACGAAGATGTAAAGGTTTTACTAAATGATATTTTAGATAAAAAACTACTTAAAGCAAAAGCCGTTTTCGGACTTTTTCCGGCCAATACAATTAACGATGATGATATCGAAATATATGATGAGAAAGGAAAATTAAAAAACACCTTCTTGACACTTAGACAACAGTTAAAGAAGAGAGAAGGTGTTCCTAGTTTGGCTTTAGCAGATTTTATTGCACCTAAGGATTCTGGAATTCAGGATTATATAGGCTGCTTTTGCGTAACAACAGGTTTTGGAACCGATGCGTTAGCCACCCAATTCGAAAAAGATAATGACGATTATAACTCAATTATGGTGAAGGCTTTAGCTGATAGATTGGCAGAAGCTTTTGCCGAGTATTTACACCAAGATGTAAGAAAAAATCATTGGGCTTATGCCATAAATGAAGACTTATCGAACGAAGATTTAATTAAGGAAACTTATAAAGGTATTAGACCTGCACCTGGGTATCCGGCTTGTCCAGACCATTTAGAAAAAGAAACCATTTGGAAAGTACTACAAGTAGAAGAACAAATAGGCGTAAAGCTTACCGAAAGTTTAGCGATGTGGCCTGCAGCTAGTGTATCTGGGTATTACTTTGCCAATGAAGACGCAAAATATTTTGGATTAGGAAAAATTACTCAAGACCAACTCGAAGATTATGCTAAACGCAGAGTAATTTCTGTTGAGAAAGCCAAAAAGTGGCTTAACCCTAATTTAGTAGAAGCATAATAAATTTAAATAGATAAACTAAAGCTGAATTGTAATTACATGAAAGTAACCGACCACATAAAAAACGCTAACGGAAAAACCTTGTTCTCTTTCGAGATTTTACCACCTTTAAAAGGGCAGCATATCGATTCTATATTCAACAATATAGACCCACTTATGGAGTTTAAACCTCCTTTTATTGATGTGACGTATCATAGAGAAGAGTATATCTATAAAGAATTAGATAATGGATTGCTTAAAAAGCAAGTGGTAAAAAAACGCCCAGGAACAGTTGGTATTTGTGCGGCTATTCAAAATAAATATCAGGTAGATGCTATTCCGCATATATTGTGTGGTGGATTTACAAAAGAAGACACCGAGAACTTTTTAATAGACCTTGATTTCTTGGGTATCGATAATGTTATGGCATTACGAGGAGACGCTGTAAAAAGTGAGACGTATTTCAAACCAGAAAAAGAAGGTCACCAATATGCAGGAGAATTAGTATCACAAATTCAAAATTTAAATGCTGGTAAATACCTGGATGAAGAGCTTCTAAATTCATCAAAAACAGATTTTTGTATCGGTGTTGCTGGTTATCCAGAAAAGCATATGGAAGCCCCAAGTTTGGATAGTGATATTCATTTTTTAAAAAAGAAAATAAAAAATGGCGCAAAATATATAGTAACGCAGATGTTCTTTGATAATTCTAAGTTTTTCAAATTTGTAGAAAAATGTAGAGCTGAGGGAATTGATGTGCCAATTATACCTGGATTAAAACCAATTGCAACCAAAAAACAACTTAACCTTATTCCACATCGATTTAAAGTAGATTTACCACAAGACTTGATATTAGAAGTTATTAAGTGCAAGGATAATTACCAAGTACGACAAGTGGGCATAGAATGGTGCATAAATCAAAGCAAAGAACTGGTAAAAGAAAAGGCACCTTTTTTACATTATTATTCTATGGGTAAGGGTGATAATATTAAAGCTATAGCATCTCAAGTGTTTTAATAATAAATCTGTTACTTTTGCGCAACTAAAATTTTCTAATGCAAAAGAAGCTATTAGGTTTATTTTTGATGTTTTCTTTTGTGCTAAGTGCACAAAAAGAAACGACCGACTCCTATTTTGATTTAAATTATTTCAAGGGTTATATACCGCTTCATAATAATGATATTCTTGGCCTTATAACGGGTCAACCTGAAGGCGCTATATTTAGTTATAATATTAAAACTAATGGCTCTGAAAAATGGCAACAACGCTATAACTATCCAGATTATGGCGTCTCTTTTATTTATCAAGATTTAAAGAATACAAGTCTTGGCAACAATTTTGGGTTGTATGCCCATTATAATTTTTACTTCTTCAAACGACATTTAATGATGCGAATTGGTCAAGGGATTGCTCATACCTCTAATCCTTATGACAGAATTACCAATCCGAAAAATATTGCATTTGGCTCAAGATTATTAAGTAGTACCTATGTCATGCTCAATTATAAAAAGGAAAGAATTATTAATCGTTTTGGTTTGCAGTTGGGCTTATCATTTATTCATTACTCTAACGCTAATGTAAAAGCACCAAATACAAGTATAAATACTATTGCACTTAATGCAGGCTTGACCTACAACCTTAATGGCGAACGAGAAATGATAAGTGATTTAACTGACGAGAAGTTTACAGAGCCAATACGCTATAATTTTGTTTTTAGAAGTGGTATTAACCAAAGTGATATAGTTGGGTCTTCGCAGTTTCCGTTTTATATTATTTCGGCTTATGCAGATAAGCGTTTAAACCATAAGAGTGCCATTCAGTTTGGAACCGAAATTTTCTTTTCAAATTTTCTAAAACAGTTGATAAGAGTTGATAGTACGGCTTTACTTAATAATGATGTTACTGGCGATGAAGATTTTAAACGTGTAGGAGTTTTTGTGGGGCATGAATTATTTGTGAATAAACTTTCTCTGGTGACCCAATTTGGGTATTATGTGTATTACCCTTATGATTTTGAATCTAGAACATATATTAGAGCTGGGCTCAAACGATATTTCGGAAAAAAATGGTTTGGAGCAGTTACACTTAAATCTCACGGATTTAGAGCAGAAGCCGTAGAATTTGGAATAGGTATAAGAATATGAGAAAAGTAGCAATTATATTAACACTCTTTATTTGTTTAGCATGCGATAGTGAAAGTGCTTTTGATTGTTTTCAGACATCGGGATCAACCATTCAGCAACAGGTTGATGTGCCTAATTTTGAAAGAATATTGGTAAATCGTGATGTAGAGCTTATTATAAAGCAAGGGCCTCAACAAGTAATTATTGAAACTGGTGAAAATTTGATTAATGATATTACTGCTACAGTTCAAGGAAATCAGCTTGTATTAACCGATAATAACACCTGTAATTTTGTTCGCGAATTTGGAATTACAAAAGTATATGTTACAACTCCAACCTTGACAGAGATTAGATGTTCAACCCAATTTGAAATTAGGTCTGAAGGGATTTTAAACTTTAACGAATTAAATTTAATATCTGAAGATTTTAATTTTCCCGATAGCTTCCCAATCGGAGATTTTAGATTGGAGTTAGATGTTGATGATCTAAGTGTTGTCTCAAATAATCTATCTTTTTTTTATCTCTCTGGAGAAGCCGATAATGTTTCTATTAGTTTTCCGGCAGGTGATGGTAGGTTTGAAGGAGAAAGCCTAATTGCTGAGCATATTACCTTGCTGCATCGTGGTTCTAATGATATGGTTGTAAATCCTCAGCAATCATTAGAAGGACAAATCTTAGCTACTGGGAATGTAATTTCAGTAAATCAGCCACCACTTGTAGATGTCACTAATGCATTTACGGGCCAATTAATATTTAATTAGTAAGCGCTCTAAACAAGCTTTCTAAGCTCGCATTTTTTTGATTAAGCTGTAATATTTTTAGTTCATTATCATGAGCAAAATCAAATACATGAGAGCGCATGTCTTCTTTTGTAGAGAAGGTTATTTCGTATATAAAATCATGTGTATTTTTTACTGAAGACACTTTAGGCAGTTTAAGTAAAAAAGCATCTTCAACTCTATAATCAAATTCTACGATAACGATTTGTTCTTGACCTTCTCGCAAGTCTTCAAGCTTTTTATTTGCAACTATTTCGCCTTTGTTAATAATTATAACTCGGTCGCACATTGCTTCAACTTCTTGCATGATATGTGTAGATAAAAAAATAGTCTTTTCTTTACCGATGTTTCTTATTAGAGTTCTGATTTCTACAAGTTGGTTTGGATCTAATCCTGTAGTGGGCTCGTCTAAAATTAAAACTTCAGGATTATGCAATAGAGCATTTGCTAAACCAACACGCTGTCTGTACCCTTTAGACAGTTGCTCAATTTTTTTATGTGCCTCAGATTTTAATCCAGTCATTTCAATAACCTCATCAATTCTAGATTTAGACACGCCATAAACATTGGCATTAAAGCTAAGGTATTCTCTTACATAAAGATCAGTATATAAAGGGTTGTGTTCAGGTAAATAACCAACAGATTGTTGGACCTCTTTTTTTTCTGTCTCAACATTGAATCCATTCACCTTAGCCTCACCATTAGTGGAGTTAATATAGGTAGTCAAGATTTTCATCATTGTAGATTTTCCTGCACCGTTTGGTCCTAAAAAACCAACAATTTCAGGATTATCAATACTAAATGATATGTCGTTTAGGGCTTTTTGACCATTATATAATTTTGAAATATTAAAGACTTCTATAGACATAAGGTAAAACTTTAATCAAAAATAAGTATAATCTAATATTAGAACAGTTTTATTGTTAAATCTTTAAAACTTAAAACGATATGTGTAAAAAATACTTTCCGATATTTTGTTTTGTAAAAATAATAATTACATTAGCCACATAATTAGCTATTGAATAATAGAAAATTAAATATGAGTAATACTAAAACATATTATAACTGGTTTTATTTCTTTTTTACAGAAAGAAACGAGGCTTAGTATGTTTTATTAAAATATAATTATAGAGTCTCGATTTAGTCGAGACTTTTTTTATTATGGTAAAACCAATTGCAATACAAGGCGTTAAAGGCTCTTTTCATCATCAAGTAGTGGAGAACTATTTTGATATGACTTCAGAGGTGCATGAATCATTGACTTTTGATAATGCAGTTGAGAGCTTACTTTCTGGAAAATCGGATGCTATGGTGATGGCTTTAGAAAATTCTATTGCCGGCTCTATTATCCCCAATTATGCGTTAATTGATACTAATAATTTACAGATTGTAGGTGAATACTATTTGGATGTACAGCATAATTTAATGGCACTTCATGGTGAGACTATGGATACAATAAAGGAAGTGCACTCACATCCAATGGCACTTTTACAATGCAAAGTCTTTTTTAAAGATTTTCCGCATATTAAACTAGTTGAAGCAAAAGACACTGCAGAAGTAGCTCTAAAAATAAAGGAACAAAATCTATCTGGAATTGCAGCAATTGCTAGTGCGACTGCAGCAAAATTATATGACCTAAAGATTTTAGCTAAAAGTATACAAACTATAAAACACAACGAGACACGTTTTGCAATAGTTAAGCGTGAAAATTCCAAAATTGAACGAAATTCTATTAATAAGGCATCCTTAAAATTTGAATTAGATCATAAACGTGGTAGTTTAGCCACAATACTCAATGTAATGAGTGATTGTAAACTAAACCTAACCAAAATTCAATCCTTGCCAAAAATCGATACGCCATGGAAGTATGCTTTTTTTGTTGATGTAACTTTTAATACATACAATGATTTTGAAAAAGCACTTGCAATCATCAAAATAATGGCAGAGAATTTTAAACTGTTAGGTGAATATAAAAATGCTAGGTTATGATAGAAGTCGCTAATCGATTAAAGAATGTACAGGAATACTATTTCTCTGTTAAACTTAAGGAAGTTGCATTCTTGAAATCTCAAGGAAAACCTATTATAAATTTAGGAATAGGTAGCCCAGATTTAAATCCACCTTTTAAAGCAGTCATGGCTTTAGAAGATAGTTTAAATCAAGACGGTGCGCATAAATACCAAAGTTACCAAGGCCTTCCGGAACTAAGAGATGCTATGGCCGAATTTTATAAATCGCATTACAAGGTTCATCTAAGTGCAAAAACAGAGATTCTTCCATTAATGGGAAGTAAAGAAGGTATTATGCATATTTCAATGGCTTTTTTAAATAAAGGAGATGCAGTTTTAATACCTAACCCAGGATATCCAACTTATGCTAGTGTTGCCAATCTTCTTGAAGCTAAACCAATGTACTATGATTTAAATGAAGAAAATAATTGGTTGCCAGATTTTGTTGCTTTAGAACGCATGGACTTAAGTAAGGTCAAAATAATGTGGGTTAATTACCCAAATATGCCCACTGGCAGTAATGCAACCCACAAGTTTTATGATGATGTTATTGCATTTGGAAAACGACACAATATCTTAATAGTTAATGATAACCCATACAGTTTTATACTTAATGATAAACCTAAAAGTATATTACAGTATAGGCAAGCCAAAGACATATGCTTAGAGCTAAATTCAGTGAGTAAGGCATATAATATGGCTGGTTGGCGTGTAGGTATGTTAGTAGGTAACTATGATTATGTCAATGCTGTTTTAACAGTAAAGAGTAACATGGACTCAGGTATGTTTTATGGTATCCAAAAAGGAGCAATTGAAGCACTTAACAGTTCAAACTTATGGTTCGAAAGTCTGAATAGTATATACAGAAATCGTCGAAAATTAATTTGGGAATTGGCTGATGCCCTTAATTGTACTTACTCCGATGAGACAAGTGGATTATTTGTCTGGGCAAAATTACCACCTCATATGAAAAGTGAAGAATTTACTGATTTAGTGTTGAAAGAACATAGCATCTTTATAGCTCCTGGCACAGTTTTCGGAAGTAATGGTGAAGGTTATGTAAGATTTTCATTATGTCAAGAACAAGAAGTAATTGAAGAAGCAATAGCAAGAGTGAGATAAAATGAAAAATGTAGTAGTCGTAGGTGTTGGATTAATTGGTGGTAGTTTTGCTTTAGATATTAAAGAAAAATTCCCAGATACTATTTTGTATGGTGTAGATGCTAATCACTATCACCTAGAAGAAGCTATTAATCTTGGAATAATTGATAAAGTCACAGACATCGATAATATTGGTAATGCCGATTTAGTTATTGTGGCAATACCTGTCGATGTTACACTATCTGTTCTGCCAATTATATTAGATAATGTTTCTGATGATGCAATTGTTTTTGATGTAGGCTCTACAAAAGAAGACATATGCCTTAAAGTTAAAGATCATCCTAACCGAAGAAATTTTTTAGCAGCTCACCCAATTGCAGGTACTGAGTTCTCAGGACCATCTGCAGCAGTGAAAGGTTTGTTTAAAAATAAGACAAACATTATTTGCGAAGTTGAAGAAACAACATTTAAGCTTCAAGAAAAAGCAATACAATTGTTTAAAGATCTGGGAATGAGAATTCGATATATGAATCCTAAGGCACATGATAAGCATATTGCTTATGTATCTCATTTGTCACATATAAGTTCATTTATGCTTGGGAAAACGGTAATTGAAAAAGAAAAGAACGAACGCGATATTTTTGATATGGCAGGTAGTGGTTTTGAGAGCACTGTGCGTTTGGCAAAAAGTTCTCCAGCAATGTGGACGCCTATTTTTAAGCAAAATAAAACGAATGTTATAGAGACTTTAGATGAGTACATCAATAATCTGAAACAATTTAAAAGTCTAATGGAGCAAAACGATTTTGAAGCCGTTTATAAAGAAATGGAAGACACAAATCATATAAAAGATATTTTAAACGGAATTAAATAGAATAAGAAAAAAATAGTAATGGAAAATAAAAAGGAATTAAGAAATTGGCTTGATGCATTTGGATTAGAACATCCACTTGTAATTGCAGGTCCATGTAGTGCAGAAACAGAAGCTCAGGTTTTAAATATAGCACACCAACTAAAAAATAGTGATGCTACGGTATTTAGAGCTGGTATTTGGAAACCTAGGACGCGCCCAGGGAATTTTGAAGGTGTGGGTGCTTTGGGTTTAAAATGGCTACAAAAAGCTAAAGAAGAAACAGGGATGTTAATTACAACCGAGGTGGCAAATGCCAACCATGTGGAGCTAGCTTTAAAGCATGATGTAGATATTCTTTGGATTGGAGCAAGAACAACTGTAAGTCCATTTATTGTTCAAGATATAGCTGATGCGCTAAAAGGTACAGACAAGCCTGTACTAATTAAAAATCCTGTAAACCCAGATTTGGCCTTATGGTTAGGCGCTGTAGAACGTTTCTATACTGCCGATGTTAAAAATTTAGGGGTTATTCATAGAGGGTTTTCAACTTATGAAAAAACGAGATACCGTAACAATCCAGAGTGGCAAATAGCAGTAGATTTACAAAATCGTTTTCCGGACTTGCCGTTAATTTTAGACCCATCACACATTGCTGGTAGACGAGATATTATTTTTGATTTAAGCCAAACAGCTTTAGATCTAAATTATGATGGCTTAATGGTTGAAACTCATCACGATCCCGATAATGCTTGGAGTGATGCAGCACAACAGATAACACCTGATACCTTAATCCAATACACTGAGGATTTAAGAATCAGAAAAGAAGTTGGAGAGGCTACCGAATTTAAAAATAAGATAAACACATTACGTACTCAGATCGATGTAGTTGACCATCAGTTAATCGAAATGCTGGGGAAACGTATGACTATTGCAGATACTATTGGTCAACTTAAAAAAGACCATAACGTAGCAGTATTACAATCTAAACGTTGGAATGAGATTTTGGGTAAAATGATATTACAAGGAGAAGAAAAGAATCTAAGTGAAGAGTTTATATTAAGAGTATTTAAAGCAATTCACCAAGAATCTATTAATCATCAGGAAAAGATTATTAACCATTAAAAAAGAAAAAGCTCGCTTTTAGCGAGCTTTTTTTATGTTTAAAATTTAATTTATTTTTTCTTAGTGTAAGCTAATCTTCTAGAGGCTTTTCTCATTAATACATTTACCAAATCTTCTGGAGTACTTCCAAAACTGCCTCTAACCTTTTTATTATAATTCCATAATAAAACAGCGTCAGCACCATTATAAACACTCATATTTATTGTTGCTGAATTCGTAGAACCCCAAAATCCTAATACAAGACCTAAGGCTACTGATGCTCCTTCAGACATTGGCTTGTTAGTTTCGTAGTCACCATTAATTATGGCATCCACTCCAAGAATTTTAGCCAAATCTTCTGGTAATTGATCTTGAAGATTTTCATAGGTAATACCTTGCTTTGCAAGTAGAGCATTAGTTCGCTTAGGGTCTTGAACTTCTATTGAGGTCATTTTTCCTCTTTTCTTTCGTTTTAAAAACCAAGAATACATACCAGCTTGCAAACCTTCGCTTTCAGCCTGTTCGAGTTTTTCTAATTTTTCAGGAGTCATGTCTTTCATCTGTTTAGGGCGGAGTTTGACCTGAGTTTTAAACTTTATAATTGCTATTGATTTATGGTTCTTTGCAATTTCATCAAACTCTGGATTTTCATAAAGATTGGTTTGTGCAAAACTTGAACAAAAAAGAAGTAGCATTGTTCCTAAAAGGAAAATTTTTTTCATGATATTTTTTGGTTTAAATTAAGTTGGACCAAAATATACAATTATTTTAATTTTTAATTATTTTCTGAAATATTGTTTCTTTGTGTGAGATGACAGGAACTGTATACAAATCAACCGGTAGTTGGTATAGTGTAAAAACACCAAATGGTAAGTTTTTTGAATGTCGAATTAAAGGTAAATTTAGAATTAAAGGCATCAAAAGTACTAACCCTATTGCTGTAGGTGATGTTGTTGAGTTTGATATAGAAACCAAAAACAACAAAGAAACAGGCGTTATAAAACGTATAGAAGAACGGCAAAATTATATTGTACGCAAATCGGTAAACCTATCTAAACAAACACATATAATTGCATCTAATATTGATCTTGTATTTTTATTAGTAACAATAAATAATCCACCAACATTTACCAGTTTTATTGATAGGTTTTTAGTGACTGCCGAAGCCTATAGCATAAAAACAGTGCTAGTATTCAATAAGATTGATACGTATGATGATGAAACGCTTCTTGAAGTAAAATATCTGGCAAGCATTTATAGAAAAATTGGTTATGAATGTATTGGTATTTCTGCTAAAACAGGTAAAAATATAGACAAGGTGAAACACCTGATGGAAGGTAAAGTTAGCATGTTTGCAGGTCATTCTGGTGTAGGAAAATCTACTTTGGTAAATGCAATTGAGCCATCATTAAACCTAAGAACAAAACAAATATCAGAACAACACATGCAAGGGCAACATACAACTACATTTGCCGAGATGTTCGATTTGAGTTTTGATGCTAAAATTATAGATACACCGGGTATAAAAGGATTTGGAGTTGTAGATATGGAAAAGGAGGAAGTTGGTGATTATTTCCCTGAGTTTTTTAGATTAAAACAAGAGTGTAAGTTTAATAATTGCCTTCATTTAAAAGAACCTAAATGTGCAGTTAAAAATGCACTTGAAGACGATGAAATATCATACTCACGTTATAGAAGCTACTTGCAAATTTTAGAAGGCGAAGATGAGCATTATAGAACCGATAATTGGGATGAGAATTAACATATGAAAGTTGTAATACAGCGCGTATCTGGGGCAACAGTAACAATTAATAATAAAGTTGTTGCTTCAATTAATAATGGATTACTGATTTTATTAGGCATTGTTGATGACGATAGCCATGAGGATATTGATTGGCTATGTCGTAAAATATCGGGTTTAAGAATTTTTCCTGATGCTAATGGAGTCATGAATAAGTCTATTTTAGATTGCGAAGGAGATGCTATAGTTGTTAGTCAATTTACACTTCACGCAAGTACAAAAAAAGGGAATAGGCCTAGCTATATTAAGGCTGCTAAACCAGATATTGCAATTCCTATTTACGAGAGCTTTAAATCTACATTACAAGAGTATTTATCTAGACCAATTCAATCAGGAGAATTTGGTGCCGACATGAAAGTTAGCCTCATTAATGATGGTCCAGTTACTATTATTATAGATAGTAAACAAAAAGTCTAGCCTTTAGTATCAATTAGATTTGTTTATAGGAAATTGCTTACTATATTGTATATTATATCATTTTAGGTCAATAATGCGTATTAAATCATTAGTTACATATTTTATACTTATTGTATTTGCAACATCTTATTCGCAAAAAGATGTTTACTATAATGCTAATACAGTACCAATAGAGCTCAAGGTAAAAGCCAATGCTGTAGTAAGATATGATAAACAGATTATAACTATCAACGATTTTGACGATGTGTTCGTTTCAACCAAACGTATTGTAACAGTTTTAAATGAATATGGTAATCGTCATCAAAATGCCTTTGAAGCTTACGATAATAATACTAAAATAAAGAAAATGGAGGCCAAGATTTATAATGAATCTGGTCAAGAAATTAAAAAGGTAAAACTAAGAGACTTTAATGATGAAAGCGCTGTAAGCGGCGGAACTTTATACTCAGACAGTCGCGTAAAATATTTAAACTATACGCCTGTAAAATACCCATATACAGTAGAGTATACCTCAGAAGTGCAAATGAGAAGCACTGCTTTTATTCCAAAGTGGTATCCAATAGATGGTTATTATGTTTCCGTCGAAGAGTCGGAATACCAAATTGTAAACAATTCTGATATTAGTATTAGAACCAAGCCACAAAATTTTGAGAACTTTAATATTGAAGCACTCTCGGACTACCATGTTAAGGCAAAAAACTTAGCAGGTATAAAGTACGAAGTATACAATCCAGGAATTACTAATATTGTTCCAAGTTTAAAATCAGCGCTGACTGTTTTTAATATGGAAGGTGTTAAAGGTGAAAACAATAATTGGGAAGACTTTGGAAAATGGATGTATAATAAATTAATTACTGGTACAGATGCTATTCCGCAAACGGCCATTGATGAAGTCAAAGCTTTAACAGCAAATACAACTAATGCTATACAAAAGGCAAAACAAGTATATCAATACATGCAAGACAAAACACGCTACATTAGTGTGCAGGTAGGTATAGGTGGTTGGAAACCTATGGATGCTATGGATGTAGATAAATTGGGTTACTCAGATTGTAAAGGCTTAACTAATTATACAAAAGCATTACTTGAAGCAGTTGGAGTTCCATCGTATTACACAGTGGTTTGGGGAGATAATGACCTTAAAAATATAGATAAAGAATTTTCAGTTACTGAAGGTAACCATGTTATTTTATGTGTCCCAATTAATGACGAAAACATCTTTTTAGAATGTACAAGTCAAACTGTCCCATTTGGTTTTACAGCTGGTTTCACCGACGATAGAGATGTGCTTCTCATTACTCCAGAAGGTGGTAAAATTGTGCACACTAAAGTTTACGAAGCAGAAGATAGTGAGCAAATAACTAATGCAGTTATAGACATATCAAAAACAGGTGATATATCTGCCAATATAAATATAAAAACCACAGGTTACCAATACAATTTGCACGAGGAATTACTAAGAAAATCACCGAGAGACCAAAAATTACATTATAAAGAATATTGGGATTATATTAATAATTTGGACGTGTCTTCATTTGATTTTAAGAATGATAAAGATAAGGTTGTTCTTACAGAAACGATAAAAGTTAAGGCCAACAATTACGCTTCAAAAAGTGGGAGTCGTTTAATTCTTATGCCAAACATGTTTAATAGAATTACTAATATTCCTACCAGATATGAAAAACGTAATTTAGGGTTTAAACTACAACGTGCTTATCAGGACAAGGATGAATTTGTTATCACTATTCCTGAAGGCATAAAACTTGAAGCAATGAGCAAAGGAGAAAGCATTGAGTCAAAGTTTGGAAGCTATAAATATAAATTAGAAGAAATAGAAGGGAATAAATTAAAGTACACACGGTTTTATAAAATGAATAAAGGTGATTTTAGTAAAGAAGATTATAATGCGTTTAGAGATTTTAGAAAACGTGTTGTAAAATTAGATAAAACAAAAATTGTACTCAAAATAGACTAAACATTAACCAAGCAATCAATATGAAACATTTATTAACCTTAATTAGTATTGCATTTTTTGTTAGTTCAATTAATGCTCAGGATTATAAATTTGGTAAGGTTAGCAAAGAAGAATTAATAGAAAACATACATCCTGTCGATTCAAGCGCAAATGCTGCTTTATTATATAGAAAAGTTAAATCTTATGTTGGGTATAATTATATGGACGGCAAATTAGAGCAAACAAGATACATTTTAGAGAGAGTTAAAATATATAATAAAAATGGATTTGATTGGGCAACTAAAAGAACTCTCTTGTATAAGGGTAAAGATGTGAAAAATGAAAGAATAAGAGATTTAAAGGGCTATACTTACAACTTAGTAAACAATAAAGTTGTAAAAACTAAGCTTAAAAAAGATGGCATCTTTGAGGAACAAATAAATGATGCCATATCACAACACATATTTACCATGCCAAACATTGAAGATGGTTGTATTATTGAATATGAATATACTATTAGTTCGCCATACACTTCTGTTGACGATATTTTATTACAGTATGAAATACCAATAAATAGGTTAGAGGTAACTTTTAGTTACGATAAGTATTTTACTTACAGCAGCCTTTTAAATACGTTGTCATCATATTCTCCCAAAATCAATTTTAAATCTCGAGATGGAGTTAATACTGTTAAACAATATAATGATATCGTTCAGCAAAGTAATTATGTCATTAATGAAGTAATAATTAAGGAAAACAATGTTCCCTCTTTGATCAAAGAAGCTTATTCAGGAAATCTTAATAATTACAGACAAAAATTGAGTCTTGAATTAACTCAAATTAAAAATGGGAATGGTATAGTAGAAAAATTAATATCTAATACTTGGGTAAAAGTTTCTCAATCTATTTATGAGAGTTCAGCATTTGGCAAGCAATTAGAAAAGACAAAATTCTTTAAAGACGATTTAGCGCTTGTAGTTAATGACACCCATAATGCTTTCGAAAAAACCGCCATAGCATCGAACCTCATAAAGTCTAAGGTAAAATGGAATGGTAATTATGGTATGTATAGCAGAAAGGGAATTAAAAAAGCGTACGAAGAAGGTGAAGGAAATGTAGGTGATATTAATCTGTTATTAATTTCTATGCTCAAGTCAATAGGTGTAAATGCCAATCCTGTATTGGTAAGTACAAAAAATCATGGTATACCATTGTATCCAACCCGTGATGGTTTCAATTATGTGATTTGCATGGTTGAAGATAATGGCAGTTATGTATTAGTGGATGCTACAGAACCATTTGCACCGTTAAATGTATTACCAGATCGTGTTTTGAACTGGCAAGGACGAGTAATCAAAGAGGATAGGACATCAGGTTGGATATCTTTAATGCCAAGCAAACAATCGCAATACTCAACTTCATTAAATGTTAAACTAGAGGATGATTTTAGTATTTCTGGTAAAGTACGTCAAATGATAACTTCTAATCTTGCGTTGCGTTACCGAAAAACATATTCAGGATTAAGTGAAGCGGATAAAATAAAATCTCTAGAAGCAGATAAAGGTGACTTCGAAGTTTCAAACTTGCAAATAGAACATAAGGATAATGGAAATCTATCATTGGCTTATGACTACAACCTAAATGATGCAATTGATGATATTGGAGAAAAACTGTATTTTAGTCCATTACTTTTTATGGTCGAGAAAGAAAACCCTTTTAAGCTTAATGAGCGTAAGTACCCAATAGATTTTTCAATGCCAATAAAAGAAAAGTATAAAGTAAATATAATGTTGCCAAATGGGTATGCGATAGCTTCAATTCCACAAAGTGAGGTTATACAGTTCAAAGATGGAGATGTAAAATATTCATTTATTTTAAAACAAAATGGCAACTTTATACAATTAAGCACAGAGTTTGATTTAAAAACACCAATAATTGACCCTGAAGATTATAAAGTTTTTAAGGAATTTTACGGTAAGATAGTTGAGAAACAAGCTGAACAAATTATATTAACTAAATTATAATTATGAACATTTCAGATGCTCAAAAAGCGGTAGATAATTGGATTAAAGCACATGGTGTAAGATACTTTAATGAGCTTACCAATATGGCGCAGCTAACCGAAGAAGTTGGAGAAGTCGCAAGAATTATTGCACGTCGATACGGAGAGCAGAGTGAAAAGGAAAGTGATAAAAACAAAGACCTTGGAGAAGAATTAGCCGATGTGGTTTTTGTAGTATTGTGTTTAGCAAACCAGACAGGTATAGATTTGCAGACAGCGTTTGATAAAAAGATGGATAAAAAAGCGAAACGAGACCACGAAAGGCATCATAATAACGATAAATTAAAGTAGTTTTGTTCCCTCGAAAGAGGGACTATTTTTTTCTGATATGGATATTAAAATTCACAAGTCACTTATACAAAGCCATCAATCAAGAATAAAGATAACAGGCTCAAAAAGTGAATCTAATAGATTGCTTTTACTTCGAGCATTATATCCAAATATTAATATAGATAATATATCTAACTCTGATGATTCAACGTTAATGCAGGAAGCTTTATGCTCAATTTCTGAGGTGATTGATATACATCATGCTGGTACGGCCATGCGATTTTTAACTGCTTATTTTTCTATTCAAGACGGAAGAGAAACCATACTTACAGGTTCAAAAAGGATGAAAGAGCGGCCAATTGCTGTATTAGTCGAAGCATTACAATCACTTGGGGCTGATATCGCATATTTGGAGAATGAAGGTTATCCGCCATTAAAAATAAATGGTAAACAATTAACCCGAAACAAAGTGCAGCTCAGAGCAGATGTTAGTAGTCAATACATATCTGCATTATTACTAATTGGTAGTCGTCTTGAAAATGGCATTGAATTAACACTGAATGGTAAAGTTACATCTGTCCCTTATATAAAGATGACCTTACGTTTGTTAGACGAAATTGATGTTGAGAATACATTTATAGATAATGTCATTACAGTTAATCCTAAAGCCTCCAAAGTAGAGTCCAAAACATGGGTTGTAGAATCTGATTGGTCTTCGGCTTCATATTTTTATAGTATTGTAGCAATGAGTCCTGTAGGGACAAGTATTGAATTGTCTTCATACAAAAAAGAATCACTACAAGGGGATTCAGTATTAGCAGAAATTTATAGAGTATTTGATGTAGAAACTACGTTTGTAAATAATTCTATAATACTTAATAAAATAGCCCAAACAGACTCTAAGTCTTCTATTTCGTTAGACTTGAGTAATGCGCCAGATATTGCTCAAACAATAGCCGTTACAGCATTTGGGTTAGGTCTAGAGTGTAATTTATCTGGATTACATACTTTAAAAATTAAAGAAACAGATAGGTTAGAAGCTTTAAAAACTGAACTTACTAAACTAGGTGCTAAAATTACAGTTACCGATTACAGTTTATCACTTTTGTCTTCAGATAAAATCAATAGTAATATTGAAATTGAAACCTATAACGATCATAGAATGGCAATGGCATTTGCACCATTAGCATTAAGAGTGCCAATTATAATTAAAGAGGCCAATGTAGTGTCGAAATCATACCCTGATTTTTGGACCGATCTAAAACATTTAGGTTTCCAATTAAATAATTAACCGATTACTTGACAAGGCCTATGTCGAGATTGTATATTTGCAGCTTGAAAAAAACTACATGTACTTATGAAATTATCACACTTCAACTTTAATCTACCTGAAGAATTATTAGCAGAGCATCCAGCAGAACATAGAGATGAGTCTCGTTTAATGGTTTTAGATAGAGCTAATCAGACTATTGAACATAAAATGTTTAAGGATGTTATTGATTATTTTGACGAAGGTGACGTAATGATTCTTAACAACACAAAAGTATTTCCTGCAAGATTATATGGTAATAAGGAAAAAACTGGCGCACGTATTGAGGTGTTTTTACTAAGAGAATTAAATCAAGATCAACGCCTTTGGGATGTACTTGTAGATCCTGCTCGTAAAATAAGAATCGGAAACAAATTATATTTTGGAGATGACGAAACCTTGGTGGCTGAAGTTATAGATAATACAACATCTAGAGGTCGTACCCTTCGTTTTTTATATGACGGATCGTATAATGATTTCAGAAATAAACTGACTGAATTAGGGCAAACACCACTTCCTAAATATATTAAGAGAGATGTTGAGCCAGAAGATGAAGAACGATACCAAACTATATACGCTAGTAAAGAAGGCGCAGTAGCTGCACCAACAGCGGGATTACATTTTTCTAAACACCTATTAAAACGCTTAGAAATTAAAGGTGTTGAGCGTGCTGAAGTGACACTTCATGTGGGATTAGGTACATTTAATCCAGTTGAGGTTGAAGACTTGTCTAAGCATAAAATGGATAGCGAAGAAATTGAGATTAGACCGGACGCTGCTGAAGTAATTAATAGAGGTATTGCAACTAAAAAGCGTATTTGTGCTGTTGGTACAACTTCTATGCGTACTATCGAGAGTTCTGTGTCTTCGAGCGGCACATTAAACCCATATACAGGTTGGACTAATAAATTTATATTTCCACCATACGATTTTAGTATTGCAAATTGTATGATTACAAATTTCCATACACCAAAATCAACATTATTAATGATGATTTCTGCTTTTGCTGGTCATGATTTTATGAAAGAAGCCTATGCAGAAGCGGTTAAAGAAAAATATAGGTTCTATTCTTATGGAGATGCAATGTTAATCATCTAATTAGAATACTATAAAATTGAAAGCCTCTTGTTCACTAAACGAAATCAAAGTGCAAGAGGCTTTGTTATTATAAGATCATCTGCTTTTGACTATTTTTGAATGTCATGAAAACCGATAAAAAAGACATACGCGCATTAACCAAAGACCAACTTCGAACGTTTTTTGTTGAGCAAGGCGATAAAGCGTTTAGAGGAAACCAGGTTTACGAATGGTTATGGCAGAAATCAGCACATAGTTTTGAGGATATGACCAATATTTCGCTCAAAACACGTCAAATGTTACAAGACAATTTTGTGATAAATCACATTCGTGTTGATCAAATGCAACGCAGTTCTGATGGTACCATAAAAAATGCTGTTCGACTTCACGACGATTTGGTGGTTGAATCGGTATTAATCCCAACAGATACGAGAACAACAGCATGTGTATCTTCTCAAGTTGGTTGTAGTTTAGATTGTAAATTCTGTGCAACAGCACGCCTAAAAAGAATGCGTAATCTAAATCCTGACGAAATTTATGACCAAGTTGTAGCCATTGATAATGAAAGTCGATTGTATTACGATAGACCTTTGAGTAATATTGTTTTTATGGGAATGGGAGAACCACTCATGAACTATAAAAATGTTTTGAAAGCTATCGATAAGATTACCTCTGACGAAGGATTAGGAATGTCACCCAAACGCATTGTAGTCTCTACATCTGGCGTCCCAAAAATGATAAAGAAAATGGCAGATGATGGTGTGAAGTTTAAGCTTGCAGTGTCTCTACATTCTGCAATAGATGAGGTTCGCACATCTATTATGCCTTTTAATGCTACCTTTCCTTTAACGGATTTACGAGAAGCTTTACAATATTGGTATTCTAAAACAAAAAATAGAATTACCTATGAGTATGTCGTTTGGGATGGCATTAATGATAAGCGTAAAGATGTTGATGCCTTGGTTGAATTTTGCAAGTTTGCACCTAGTAAGGTTAACCTTATAGAGTACAACCCAATAGACGACGGTATGTTTCAACAAGCTAATTCAAAAGCTTTGGATATGTATGTTTCAGTTTTAGAAGCAAATAATATTACAGTTACAGTAAGACGAAGTCGTGGAAAAGATATAGATGCAGCTTGTGGGCAACTAGCAAATAAAAGCTAATTGGTAGTAGATAAATAGATTAGATTGTATCTTTGAAATCTCGCAACTCGAGACAATAAGTGTCACAAATAAATAAACCTCGGTTATCGAGTGAAAATTACCGAACAAATAAAGCAACCTATTGCCTATGAAATGGAACTTTTTGAGAAAAAGTTCAGGCTTGCTATGTCTAGTAAAGTAGCACTTTTAAATAGGATTACGCACTACATTGTAAATCGTAAGGGCAAACAAATGCGGCCCATGTTTGTTTTTCTCGTTGGTAAAATGCTAAATAATGGCCAGGTCAGCGAACGGACTTATAGAGGCGCCTCGGTAATTGAGTTAATTCACACGGCAACTTTAGTCCATGATGATGTGGTAGATGATAGTAATCGCCGTCGTGGTTTCTTTTCTATCAATGCACTTTGGAAAAATAAAATCGCCGTCCTTATTGGTGATTACCTGTTGTCTAAGGGCTTATTGCTATCTATTGATAATAACGATTTCGATTTGCTCAAAATTATATCTGTAGCTGTAAGAGAAATGAGTGAAGGTGAGCTTTTGCAGATAGAAAAGGCAAGACACTTAGATATTACAGAAGATATTTATTACGATATTATAAGAAAAAAGACCGCAACGCTAATAGCCGCATGTTGTAGTCTTGGTGCTGCATCTGTAAAACCCAATTCACCAGAAGTTGAAAACATGCGTAAGTTTGGCGAACTTATAGGTATGGCGTTTCAAATTAAGGACGATTTGTTCGATTACGGTGAAACCAAAATCGGAAAACCAACAGGTATTGATATCAAGGAGCAAAAAATGACCTTACCATTGATTTATGCTCTTAACAATGCTTCAAAAAAAGAAAAATCTTGGTTAATTAACTCTGTAAAAAATCATAATAAAGACAAAAAGCGTGTTAAAGAGGTTATTGCCTATGTCATAGATAATGGAGGTTTGGTATATGCAGAAGAACAAATGATTTCTTTTCAAAACGAAGCTTTAAAGCTGTTAGAAGCGTATCCAAACTCTGAGTTTAAAGACGCATTAATCTTAATGGTTAACTACGTTATTGAAAGAAAAAAATAATTTTTGTTCTTTATATTCCTCTTATTTTAAGCTAATTACGAATTTTTTAGAAAAAAATAATTTGCTCAGACAACCAAAACTGAAATTTAGTCGTCTTTATAAATAGAAAACGAAACTGAACAGTGAATTGCTAAGAATGAAAGTCATTCAACTTCATAATAACGAAAAGAAGCTAATCGCTAAGGCTATAAAACAAAATCGCGAAGCACAGCATGTGTTATACGAGTTACATTCGCCAAAAATGTTAAGTGTTTGTCGTTATTATATTAAAGATGTTCATCAAGCAGAAGAAGTAATGCTTAATGGGTTTTTTAAGGTTTTTAAATATTTGAAAAACTTTAGGAATGAAGGCAGTTTTGAAGGTTGGATAAGACGTATTATGGTTAGAGAAGCCATATCTTATCTGAGAAGTAAAAAGCAGTTGGAGTTTTCTGTAGATGAAGTAAATTTTAAACAAAATTCTACAGATAGTATAAATTCTAACATCGAAGTAGCTGAAATTCAAAGCCTAATTGATGCACTACCTGAAGGTTATAAAATGGTATTTGTAATGTATGCAATTGAAGGTTATAAGCATAACGAAATTGCTGAAATGTTGAATATCTCTGAAGGCACATCAAAATCGCAATTATTTAAAGCAAGAAAATTACTTCAGCATAAAATAAAAGAATTAAATAAGACCAGTTATGGCACCAATTAAATTTGAAGAGCAAATAAAAGACAAGCTAGAAAAGCGAACGGTATCGCCTTCAACAAATGCTTGGTCTAAACTATCTCACAGATTAGATGCTGATGAGAAGTCTAAGAAGAGAACTGCATTTTGGTGGTTTGGTATTGCAGCAAGTATAGCAGCTTTAGTTTTTTTGTCTATCCTATATTTTGACAAATCAAATAACGAACCGATAAATAATACTTTAGTTGAGGACAAAAATGAAGTCATTACTACTCCTGAAAATGATGTAAATACTATCAATGAAGAAGTAAACGCAACACAAGAAGATGCAGTTGCAATATCTGAAGAGATAAAAACTGACAAATCTATTGAGGAAGTTGAAGATTCGAAATTAAACAACACTAGTAAAAAAGCATACAAAGTACTATTACCATCAAAGCGTAATACTGATGCAGTTGCATCTTTAGAAGAGAAAAGTAGTCCTGCAAATACTGATGAAGTGATTAATAACTCTTCAAGAGATGTAATCAATACACCCGAAATAGAAATTAAAGATATTATTACCGAGCTAGATAAAATAAAATCTCAAAAAGAATACGCTGTTAGTGACAAAGATATTGATTCGCTATTGAAAATAGCCAATCGAGAACTTTTAATGGATAAACAGATTAAAAAAAGAAATACCATTGTAGATGCGGACGCGCTGCTTCAAGACGTTGAAGACGAAATGGGACAATCGTTTAGAACACTGATTTATGAAACATTAAAAGATGGTTACAAACGCGTAAAGACTGTTGTTGCTAAACGTAACGACCAGTAAATCAATCAATCAATAAACCGAACAAACCTTAATCATTAATTAAAAAACAAAACAATGACAACAATTACTAAATATGTTGTAGCACTAATCTTATGCCTATTCGTAACCAGTATTGGTGCACAAGAAACGGAGGATAATACAGTTTCAAAAGATTCTATTAGTACATTAAAAAAAGAGCGAATAGATCGATTAACCAGAGAAAAAGAGAATATTAAAATTCAAGAACGAGAGTTTCTAAAGGCAGATGTTGAGGCTATTAATAGAAGACTCGATAATAAGGAAATTACTCCTGCACAAGCAGAACGTTTAAAAAAGGAAGCAGCAAAAAAACGTGCCGCTAATATCGAAGATCGCCTTGCCATTATAGACAAACGTATTGCTCTATGGGAACGTAACGATTACAATGAAAATCTACAAGAAATAGACATTGAAAAAGTTGAAATAAGTCTTGGGTCTAGAGGTTTCAAGATAGATTGGAGTGGAAAAGGTAATAGCAAGAGACCTCCAAAGTACGACATCAGGACCACTAATAAGATGGTATTTGCTTTTGGTTTTAACAATGCAATAGGTGATGGTCAGGATTTAGATAACACACCATATAAATTAGGCGGTTCTGGCTTTATTGAACTCGGGTGGTTATGGCAAACACGACTGTTTAAGAATTCAAATTTTGTAAGACTTAATTATGGGTTTTCTTTTCAATGGAATAAGTTAGACATAAAAGACAATCAGTATTTTGTACAAAATGGAGACCAAACAACACTTCAAAACTTTCCGCTTAATTTAAAACAAGCGAAGTTTAGAGTTACCAATTTAGTAGTACCAGTGCATTTAGAATTTGGGCCTTCTACCAAGCGTGAATATGATAATAGAATACGCTATTTTGAAGATAATCATTTCAAAGTTGGAATTGGAGGTTATGGAGGTGTACGCTTAGGGTCAATGCAAAAATTAAGATACGATGATGCTGATGGAAATAGAGTAAGAAGTAAAGAAAAGCGAAACTTCAATGCTTCAAATTTTGTTTATGGACTTAGTGGTTACATAGGTTGGGGTGATTGGTCAATCTATGCAAAGTATGATTTAAATCCATTATTTAAAGATCAGGCATTTGATCAGCATAACATCTCACTCGGATTACGATGGGATTTAGATTAAATTAAAAATCAATCAATAATTAATCTCTAATAGCTCTAATCTTATTGATTAGGGCTATTTTGATGCTTTGGCTTTGGGATGACCTCATAAGTATAACTTGCGATATACTTGTCGTCTATTTTTAAATGTAAGTCATAAACACCTGTCTTTTTCATTAAATAAAAAACAATTAGATTTTTATTATCTAAACTTATTTTATCAGGTCTAACAGTTTTACTCTCAGTCCCATTGTCTAATACAAGCTTAATTTGTCTTATATTAATATTGTGTTTAAGACTATATTTAAGGTTTACTGTATAATTCTTATGTATTAAGTTGTATAGTTTATTTGGTGAATCACAACTATTTAATTTGTTGTAAGTAGCGTTGTAGATTATAGGAGCCTCCATAAACTTTTGAAATGTTTTCTCATTTTCAACATTTAAAAACCAGTTTTTGTATAACGGAAAGTGATTTACAAAAAATAATTTTGGTGGTGCAAGAAAGAAACCGTCATTATAATTAAACTTAAACCTACCATTTTTTGAATTTTGAGAGCCAGCGGCCCAAGTTGGATCGCACAAATACCATTTGTTTTCTAAATTGACAGCAATCCAGCTATGATTAGGATCGATTAATTCATCTTCTTCAGTAGTACTAGTTTTACCCCAACCATCTACGATTGTACATTTGATATTTGCTATATCACACAAGGATTTTACAATAAAGGCATAGCCCGAGCAGATGGTACGTTTTTTCTTTAATAGTGTAGCAAAAATTTTCTTTTTAAACTTTTCATTCCATTGCTCAAGTTTCAAACTATCGAGGCGCAATTTTTTACGTTTCCTCTTATTTTTAGCATAAAGCGAATAATCATTTTTTACATTAGTACATACCCAATAGTAAATCGCTCGAAATCGCTCGACATCAGTTTCTAATTCATTAGTAAGGTTAAAGACCAACTCAGGTAAATTATCCAGAGAATTCCCTTTGTACAAGGTTGCTATGCTATCAGCTTTTTTAAAATCAATAGTCTCAAAATCTTCAATTTGTGCAATAGTTTTGTTAAGACATATTAAAGCTAACAACGAGAAAAATAGACGTAAATTCACAGCCCTTAATCTTTTTTACCACGTTTACTTTTATATGGTTTGTCAAGATTTATACTGCTTAAAACTTCTATTGGTGCTTCGGTCAACTTAACATCCAAGAATAAAGAATTGGAACTGATTTTTATAGTTTTGGTGACGTATCCTAAATAGCTAAATACTAGTTTATCTCCAATGGCAACTTTACCAGGAAACGTAAATGAGCCATTCGACTTTGAAACCGTCCCGGTATTAGAGCCATCAATATATATATTAACACCTTCTAGAGGACCTTCTTCACCATTTACAACACCCTTAACTGAAATAGTTTGCTGGTCTGATTGCGCAGACAATGGATTTGATAATAGTGCGGTGAATAGAAATAAGCTTAATACGATAATTGGTTTATAGATAGTTAATTCTCCTAATTTTAAATGTGTCTTCATAATCTACAATTTTAATTTACTCAAAACTAAGAACAAGTTAGTTTAGTATCAACTTAAGATGAGTAATAGTATATTTTTTAGTAGTAAATATAGTGTTTTATTGAGTTAAAACGGATATCAATATAAATGTATTATTAATGCGGATTTATTATAATAAACAGCACATTGCATTTTTTTGATTAAAATCCTTCGTATCTTCATACATATTAAAATGTCTTTAGTCATGAAAGATAATTTAAAAAGGGTCATAGTAGATTTTAAAAAACTGACACCAGAAATATTGGCGCTGCTTGTAGAAAAGTATCCTGATGGTTATGACGATAGTCAGATCATTTCATTTAGAAATATAAAAGATGAGGATATTGAAGCTGTAGAGGTAACCACAGATGATACTAAATATTTAGTCAAGGTAAGTTCAAAATTGGCTTTAACTATGGAGAACTATGATGAGGATGATTATGATGAGTTAGAGACTAGTGATTCTGGTGCAATTGATCCACCAGAAATTACCGAAGATTAAATTTTAATTTTTCTTCGAAGGAAAACTTCCCAGATAAAAGAACTAAATACAATTAAGTATTCTAGGCTAATAACCCATAAGTTTTCAGATTTACTAGCATTACCAATACTTAAATATGCAAGGTAGCTTAATATAATAGCTAAGCTCCATATAACTGGAAATCTATAATTTGTAAATACACACAAAATAAGTGGTGAAGCTATATACCATGGATGTACAGTTGTACTTAAAAACAAATAATACGTAAATACAATTACCATTGAACTGATTAAGATTTTAATAGAATTATTCTTCTTTAAAAACGTATAGCCTAAAGTGATTATAATAACAATTATAGGTAGAATCTTTCCTATATAATATATCTCGTTATAGCCAGTAATTGCATACCCGATTTCTCTAGCTATGTAATATATACTAGCATTGAATTCGAAATTGCTAAACCAAAGACCAATAGTTTCAGCATAATTAGTTACAAATTCCATTGAGAAAAACGGAAGAAATAACGCTACTACTGTTACACCAACCAAAGTATAAAATAGAACTAGATGTGTTCGTTTTTTTAAAGTGGAGGTTTCAATATCTTTTTTATCCAAGAACCACCAAAAAAATAAGGGCAAAAACAATAACGGTATTAGTTTTACAGATATAGAACAGGCAAATATAACTGCAGCCCATTTCCAGTTTCCTTTATGCAACAGGTACAAACTCCAAATAAGGAAAAATAACATGACACCTTCAAAATGAAGATTGCCCGTTAACTCAATAATTATAAATGGATTTAATATGTAAAACCATATATTACTAGAGGGTAATTTTAATCCTTCTAAGAGCTTCTTTCCATAATATAGTGTGCCAATATCAGCAGCAATAATTAATATCCGAAAAGTGATTATAGCTCCAGTAATGCTATCATTAGACAATACCGCCGCAATATAAAAACACAATTGATTTAATGGCGGATAATTAGTAAAATGAGATCCATTTAACTCGCCCATGCCATTGTATAATTCTTGCGCTTGATTTATAGGAAACACTGCTTCATTAATAAAAGACTCAGGTGTGTATAAATAGGGATTAAATCCTTCTAATAGCATACGGCCATCCCAAATAAACCTGTAAAAATCTTGTGACAAATTTGGTGTGGCGACTAGGAAAACTAGTCTAAGTAATATTGAAGCTATTACTAGAAAGCGAAAATTAAAACCTGCGGACTTTTTTAAAATATATGCAAATGCAAAAAGTAATAGGTATAATGAAACAAGCTTTAAAGCCTCAGTTCTAACTAAATTATATGCGAATATTGCATATAAGATGATGCTTGCCAATACACAAAAAAGAGGTGTTTTACGATATTTGAATAAGGCAGTGTTTAATACCATATACCAAATATAGATATAATGAAATTAGGCTTTAGAACCTAAAGATTTAAAGAAAACATAACCAAACCCGATAAATAACATTAAGTGAAATGGGAATAATCCAAAATCGCCACCTTGGTCACCAACGATAAAAGCACTGTAAAGTCCGAAGCCAAAGTAAAACATAAGTGCACCTTCAATCACCACATGAGGAGATACCTTTTTTCTAAGATATTTATTGCCTTTCCAAGAGTCTTTTAGCGTACTAATATTAAACTTAGGTGTTCTAACAAATTCACTTCTTTTTCCGATATGGCCTTCTAAAACTGCTATGGAATTATGTAGCGAAAATCCCATTGCTATTGAGAAGAAGGTAAAAAACATACCTATATAACTGAAGAATTTTTTGAAGCCACTGCCATAAATGTTTTTGTACATAAACCAATAGCACACAAAGAAGATAATAGTACTTGTTACAAAAAAACTCATAACGTAAAAATAGTTACGCAAGTGAGCGTATTCATTTTTTATATAAAGCATTGGAATACTCAAAATAGCTACTGTAAAAATGCTTAAAAACATGGTGCTATTTAATAAATGTAATAACCCATGAATTTTGGTTTTAGCCGAGATGTTTTTCGATTTTATAACACGCCATAGCATTTTTCTAAAGTTCTCCGCTCCACCTTTATTCCAGCGGAATTGTTGAGAACGGGCCGCACTAATTACAACAGGAAGCTCTGCAGGAGTTTCGACATTTTCAAGATATTTAAATTCCCAATTTTTTAATTGCGCTCTATAGCTTAAATCCAAATCTTCGGTAAGTGTATCACCTTCCCAATTACCAGCATCTATAATACACTCTTTTCGCCAAACACCGGCAGTACCGTTAAAGTTTATAAAATGACCTTTACTGTTTCGTCCTACTTGTTCTAAGGTAAAATGGGCATCTAGCGCAAATGCTTGTATGCGTGTAAGCAAAGAGTAATTTCTGTTGATATGTCCCCAACGTGTCTGAACAACACCTATTTTTTCATTTTTAAAATAAGGAATAGTACGTTGTAACCAGTTTGGTTGTGGTAAAAAATCCGCATCAAAAATGGCAATGAATTCTCCTTTTGCTACTTCCAAACCTTCTTTAAGTGCACCGGCTTTAAATCCTTTACGGTCTGTTCTTGTAATATGAACTATATCAAGCCCTGTTTTTGCTATTTTTTCGACATGCTTTTTTGTGCTTACTACAGTTTCGTCAGTAGAATCATCAAGTACTTGAATTTCAAGCTTATCTTTTGGGTAATCTATTAATGCAATGTTATCAAGAAGCCGATCCATAACATACATTTCATTAAAAACAGGTAACTGAATAGTAACGTATGGAACCTCTTCTGGGTTAGATAAATCAAAGGTTTTGCAGTTGTCTTGTTTCTTTTTAGAAGATAAATAATTGTACAACAGATTAAGCTGTGCTAAAGCATACATAAAAATGAGTACGATAGCTATAGTGTATACTACAATTATTATAGATTCTATGATCATTTTTTAAAGCTATATTTAAAAATCCACCAAAGGATTTTAATGCCTGCAAATATAGCACCTTTTATCGTTCCTGAAACTTTTGAGACCCCAATTCTGTTTCTATAGTTTACAGGGATTTCTCGATAGCTATATTTCTTCTTAAGTGCTTTAAGTTGCATTTCTACGGTCCAACCGTAGGTTTTGTCTTCCATTTCGAGCAAAAGGAGTTTATCATAGTTAATTGCTCTAAATGGACCTAAATCTGTAAAAGTAGATCTAAAAAACAGTCGCATTAAACTTGTGGCTAACCAATTCCCAAATATTTGTGGTCCAGTCATGCTTCCTGCTTCTCTTAGCTCTTTAGTTCTAGCACCAATGACAAAATCAATATTATCATCTATAATCGGAGCAACAATTTTGGTTAATTCTTCAGGGTAATCACTATAATCTCCATCTAAAAACACGATGATATCTGGAGTTTGTGTTTGCTCAGCAATGTAGTCCATTCCTTTGAGGCAAGCATAACCATATCCTCGTCTGTTTTCTTTTAGAACTGTAGCTCCAGCGTTCTTTGCATTTTTCTCGGTATCGTCAGAAGAATTATTACTTACTACAATAACCTCGTCTACAATTTCTGGAATGTCTTTAATTACATTTGCAATAGAATCCGCTTCGTTATAAGCTGGGATAATGACTTTTATACTTAGAAGTGGCTCAGCACTGGTTGGTGTCATTGAAGGTCTCTTAATCGATTTTCTTTTTTGAAGGACTTAAAATCTGTCCACTGTTTAATCTTTTTCCCAAGAGCGTATTTTACAGCTGATGTCAATTTTTCATTTTCGTACATTAAGCAATAGCCATTTTTTTGACCATCTTTTAATTGGCACTTATGGTTTACTAAACCATTTTCATCATAAAAAATCCACCACTTTATCTTTTTTCCATTTTTAAAATGCCCTTCACTTTCCACTCCACCATTTATTCTATAGAACTTCCAAAACTTTGATCGTTCTCCATAAAGGTAATGACCTTCTGATTTTAAGTTACCATTAGCGTAATAATTACGCCAATACTTTACTTTTTTACCGTTAGATATCCAACCACAGGATTCTAAAGTGCCATTTTCAAAATAGTTTTTTTGATAATGTTCTTGCGAAAACGCAAAAGTACAAATAAGACAGAAGATAATTATAAGACGCATTACTTTTGATTTACAAGTTTCATTAGGTCAACATCGTTACCTAACAAAACTTCAGTCGGATTAATACGTCCTTCCATACCATCATTTTCTAATTTTAACACTCCTCTTGGACAAACTGCAGAGCAAATTCCACACCCAACGCAACTTGAACGTACTATATTTTCACCTTTTTGAGCATAATGTCTTACATCAATTCCCATTTCGCAACTGTTAGAGCAATTTCCGCAAGAGATACATTGTCCGCCATTAGTTGTAATTCTGAACTTTGAAAATAAGCGTTGTTGAAAACCGAGAATACCAGCCATTGGGCAGCCAAATCGACACCAAGCTCTACTTCCTAAAATTGGATAAAAACCTGTGCCAATTACCCCAGAAAATATAGAGCCTATATAGAATCCGTAAGCAGATTTAAGCTTGTATGATTTTATAAAGAATATTTCTTCAGTAGTACCAGTATAAAACAATAACACTAATGCTGCTATAACTACGAAATATCCGATGGCACCATATTTAGCGTCTTTACCAAGCTCATTTCTTTTAAAAACCATAACGCCAACAAATAAAATTGTTAGGAATATGCCAATTCCTATAAGAAAAGCTTCGTTACTTAGCCAATATTCTATAAAGCGTTTGTTTCCTTCTTCTCCTGTCCAAAAGCCTCCAGCTTTTAAATAAGAACTCACAACTGCAACAGTCATTATTACTGAAAAAACTAATACAGTATGAATTAACCATCGTTCTAATTTCCATGCCGATTGTTTTTTTGAAGATAAATGTCTAAATGGGTCACCAACTGTTTCGGCTAATCCACCACAACCACATACCCAAGAACAATACCAGCGCTTACCATATTTGTAAGTTAAAATAGGAGAAATAACAAAGATTGAAAGTACACCGAAAATCAACATTATAAGTCCTAAGTTCCCAGTAGTTAAGAAGCCTTCAATCCTATATTGTTCAAAATTATAGTAACTGAGTGGCCACATATTTTTTAGATCGTAATATGGGATACCACTGTTTAGCCTATACATAAATTCTGGAATTAAAAATGCAAAAGCTAATTGAAAGAACATAACTGAAACAGTTCTTAATTGCTGGTAGCGATTGTGCCTATATTTTAAAATAAATTTATATCCAAAGGCTAATATCGCTACAGTATAAAGTGTACCGTAAACAAACCATTGACTGGCGTTTCGTCCGCTTAATAATTGACTTAATGGATCAAAAAGGCGTATTAATCCGGTGTTACTTCCATCAGTTCCTTGTCCTAATCCCAGATATTCGGCAAAAAAGTAAAGAACGATGTAAAAAGCTGTTAAAATAACCCCTAAAATCCATCCCCAAATTCCTCTTGAAGAAACTGATTTAAACCATTGCCCATCATTTTTAATGCCTTCTAATTTATTTAGATAAGCATCTCTGGAATATAAGATAGTACCAACGACAATTAAGCCTAAAGCGAGTGTTAGGAATAAACCTTTATTTGGGAAATTAACATTGAAAAGTGCTAAAGTCAGTATAAATAATCCAACTATTCCAAGGGCTAAAGCAATTTTTTGTTTTGTTGTTATGTTTAAAGCGTCAGGTCTTGCTAAAGACATACTGTGGTTTAATTTATTGCTCATAATTATGCGGTTTGTAGTTGGTTTTTGTAGGCGGTTAAAATATCTTTTTCGAATCTTGAATAGAACTCAGGGTCGAAGTTGGCTTCAGACAGATTGTGCATTACATAATCTACATCACGTTTTTCAGTAAGCCATTTATCAAAAGTTTCATGTCGCATTCTAATACCAAAAGTATTAATACCTAAAAACGCATTAGTGTTCTTGTTGTATGCCACTGTGATACATTTGGTGTCGTCATCATGCCTCCAATGAAAGTGCTGTTCAAAATCTTTTTTACCTCTTTCACTAAATACCCAACCATAAGTTTGGTACTCGATATCCATAAACTTAGCGGAGTTAAACCAATGACCAGGCTTATATTCAATACGATTGCCACAAAGGGTTTGCGCTAAGGTTTCTCCCATCATACGACCTGTATACCATACGGCTTCAATTGGGCGTCTGTTGCCAATAGCTTCATGCTGTTCTGCGCAATCTCCAATAGCGTAGACATCTTGGATGTTAGTTTCTAAAAAGCGATTAACTTTTACACCGCGTCCTAGTTCTATATCAGAATCTTTTAAGAAATCGACATTTGGCGAAACACCAGCAGTTAATCCAACAACATCGCATGCAATTTCTTCTCCTGTTTCTTCTATAATTATTGATTTTACCTTCCCGTTTTCGTCAGATTTAATTTCTTTCAAATTTGAAGAAAGTCGTAAATCTATATGATGGTTTTTAATATGTCTACTAATCATTCCGCTTTCACCTTCAGGTAAAACGCCATTCCAAAAATTAGATTCGCGAACTAAAAATGTAACTGGGATACTTCGACTATTAAGCATCTCTGCTAATTCGATCCCAATTAAACCACCGCCAACGATTACTGCATGTTTACATACTTGGTTGTTTGGTGCGTACTTTTCGAGATTATCTAAATCTTGTTTGTGATACATACCCATAACACCATCTAAGTCTTGACCTGGCCAGCCAAACTTATTAGGCTTACTTCCTGTTGCTATAATCAATTTATCATATTGTAAAGAACCGCCATTATCAAAGTATAATGTCTTAGACTTCGTTTCTACATTTTTGACATAAGCCTTAACGAGATCAATTCGGTTTTTGTCCCAAAACCAATTTTCGTAGGGTTGTGTATGTTCAAATTTCATATGCCCCATGTAGACATACATGAGCGCTGTTCGAGAGAAAAAATAGTCGGTCTCGGCTGAGATAATGGTTATTTTTTTGTCTGATAGTTTTCTTACATGTCTTGCAAGGGTAACTCCAGAAATACCATTACCAATAATTACAATGTGTTCCATTTTTACTTAAGAGAAATTGGTTGGGTTATGATTGTTAGTGGTTACTGAGTCGCATTTAAAGATAATAACTTAACCTATGAAATTAATTTAGAATTGGTTTAAATTAATCATTTTCTGTAAGGCTTTTGTTAAAAAATCGACAGGCAAAAACTTTTGAAACCCGCTGTAAGACCTGAGTTTTTTGCACGACAGAAGTGCCATAAAAAATAATTTTAATTAACAAAAAGTCATGAAATCATATATTATCACAGTGCTCTTTTTTATGTCAACAATAGTAAGTGCACAAAGTCTTGAAGACTATTTTTCTAAAACAGACGCCTTCTTATCTAAGAATGTAAAAAATGGATTAGTAGATTATAAAGGGATACATAGTAATCCTTCAGACCTTAATGAAATTTTAGATTTAGCATCTGCAATTTCTGTGAATGAATCCGATGCAAATAATTACCAAGCCTTTTGGATTAATGCTTACAATTTATCGGTAATAAAAGGTGTTGTGGATAATTACCCAACAAAATCTCCTTTAGATAATGCAGGTTTTTTCGATAAAACAAAGCATAGCATTGGTGGAAAAAAGATAACACTTAATGATATTGAACATAAATTATTGAGAGCTAAATTTAATGATGCACGTTTTCATTTTGTTTTAGTTTGTGGCGCAATTGGATGCCCACCATTAATTAATAAGGCATACTTACCAAGTACATTAAATACTCAATTAGATACACAGACAAAGATTGCCTTAAACGGAAACTTTCTTCAAATAAATTCAAAAAAGAAAAGTATAAAAGGGTCCGAAATATTAAAGTGGTACAAAGAAGATTTTACAATGAATGGTACATCTGAAATTGATTATATCAACACGTTTAGAAACGAAAAAATACCGGCAGATTATAAGCTGAGCTATTTCTCATACAATTGGAAATTAAACAAACAATAACAAACCAAAATAATAACAGGTTTTCTATACATCGAAAACATAATAATAACAACAATGAAAAAACTAACAACCTTACTCTTTATAGTATTAATTGCCTTTAATGGATTTTCTCAAGAAGAAGATCAGGAAGAAAAAAGTGTAATTCAAGAATACACACCTTCTATATTACTTAAAAAAGGACAATGGGACATTAAATGGTTTAATAACTTATATACCGAAACACGAGCAACTTTTAATGGGAATGAAGCTGATATACCAAGAAACACGTTTTTTACATCCACATTAGATATTTTTACTGGAATTTCTGAAAGCAATAGAGTTAATATTGGGTTATTACTTGAGTTTAGATCTAATGTTGTTGGTGGAAGAAATGCACTAGATGTGTTTTCTTTTGATGGAGAATTTGGTTCAGCACGTTCAGGATTTACATCTATTGCACCAGCAATTAAGTTTAATCCAATTAAGAGTGTATCGAATTTTACCATTCAAACAGCATTACAAATTCCTTTGGTTGATAATGAAAGTGAAGATTTTATTTTTGATCAAAATGGGAATCAACTTAATAATGGTGTATTCTTAGACCAAAACGGATTTATATTACAAAATCGCTTTTTCTACGATTATAGTTTTGGAAATGGAGATTGGCAATTATTTACGGAGTTAAACACTGAGTATAATTTTGGAGATGATAACGATAGTTTTGCTAATGATAGTTTGCGGTTAACACCAGGGTTATTTTTAAGTTATTTCCCAAGCTCGAAGTTTACTGTTTTAGCTTTAGTTCAACACTCTCAGTTAATTGATATTAATAATGATTTTTCTCAAGATTTTACTGCAGTAGGTGGAGGATTTAAGTACCAATTAACTAAAGAGTTAAATGTAGAAACTCTATATACAAACTTTGTAAGAGGAAACGATACAGGACTTGGACAAACTTTTAATATAGGTTTAAGAGCTTTATTCTAGGTTTTCTATAAATTGGACACTTAAAAATCTCAAAAAATGAAAATTTTTAAGTGTCTTTTTTTAGTGGTGTTTTTATCGTCATGCGTAGGTCAAGAAAATAAAATTAATGGTGTAAGTTTTGTAGCTGCACCTGATGCTGTAACCAGTTCTAATGTAAAACCAGTAGTAGCGATACACGCAAATTATGCCACGGTAATGCCCTTTGGCTTTATTAGAAATTTAGAGCATCCAGATATTATACACAATACAGAGCGCCAGTGGTTTGGAGAGACACGAGATGGTACTAAACAATATATCGAAGAGCTTCGTAAGGCGAGTATCAAAATTATGATAAAGCCTCAAATATGGGTTTGGCGAGGTGAGTTTACTGGTAATATAAAGATGACGTCAGAGGAATCTTGGAAAAATCTTGAAGCATCGTATACTAGTTTTATTATGGAATATGCCGAATTGGCAAATGAAGTAAATGCGGAACTCTTTTGTATAGGCACTGAACTAGAACTTTTTGTTAAGCATAGACCTCAATATTGGACAAAACTTATTAAAAACATAAAGACTAAATATAAAGGTAAGCTGACCTATGCTGCGAACTGGAATGAATACGAAAAGACTCCGTTTTGGGGACAGTTAGATTATATAGGAATTGATGCATATTTTCCTGTAAGTGATAAAAAAACACCCTCAGTTGAAGATTGCATAAACGGATGGCAAAAACATAAAAAAATTATAGCGGGCTTATCTGACAAAGTTAAAAAGCCTGTTTTGTTTGCGGAGTTTGGATACAGAAGTGTTGACTATACTGGGAAAGAACCTTGGCGATACGACAGAAATATTGGCGAAGTAAATTTACAAGCACAGGTTAATGCCACAAAAGCTTTGTTCGATGTGTTTTGGAATGAAGATTGGTTTGCTGGTGGATTTGTTTGGAAATGGTTTATAAAGCATGACAAATCTGGTGGAAAAGATAATAGAATGTTTACGCCGCAAAACAAACCTGTGGAGAATACAATAAAAGAACATTATAAATCATTTAATGAATAAATTTAAAACTATTATTGTTGCATTATTAGTGATTTCATGTGCATCGGATGATAGAGAAACTATTATAATCAATAATACTAATTTACTTTCTGAGGATTTAGAAAATCGATCCATAGAACTGAATAGTGTTATTGCATGTGCTGCTAGCGATAGCCAGAATTCAAATGTTGTAGAGATCTATTTTTATTCTGAAGAAGGCGCTTCAAATTTTAAGTTATATGAAACTAACTCTGTGACAGTAGATTCTGGTAATTTTTCAAATTACAGGTTTGTAGACTTGGAAACTTCCCCTTTTTTTAATGGATTTTTAGATAGGTTTATTAGATCTTCAGCATCAGAACAATGGATTATAGTTACCTACGAATTAGATGGAGAAATTAAGATTTCTCAACCTATTAGGACTAAGAACGTATCGCAGCCAACTACTTATTCTAATAATGTTGCAATAAACCAGGATATAACTACAATGCCAATTTTTAATTGGGACATTAATTCAGACGTTGATAATGCTATTTTTTTCCAAGTTATGTCAACCCTAGATAATGGCGTATTATCTGGAACTTACACACTAGAAAATCAATTTCAGTATTACAACACTTCTAACGTGGTATTAAATATTACAGAACAGATACCACCGGCATTAACATCTGGGATTCCATATAAATTTACAGTAATGGATGTTAGCAGTGACAACTGGGTTAATGCAATTTTTACATTAGATTTTATTGCAGAATAAGAATTTGCACTTTGGTGTAAGTATGCTGATTATTAGCGACAAAAGCAGTAAGAATTTAATTATGAAAAAATCTGCTCTTCTGTTGCTATTTTTGGCTTTCTTTTTATCTACACAAGCGCAAATAGTCACGGAAGTAAAAATCGAAGGTAACAAACGTACACGTACTCATTTTTTAAAACGTTTGGCATTTGTAAAAGAAGGCAGTGTTTTAGACACTTCAAGAGTTGCATCAGATGAAAGACGCTTTAGATTGTTGCCATCTGTTGCGAGCGCATCTTCTCAAATAGAAAAAATTGATGAAGATAATTATAGAATAGTCTATAAAGTTGTGGAAAACTTTGCTATAATTCCAGGGCTTAATGTATCTCAAGATGTTAACGATGATATCGCTTATCGTGTTTCGTTATTCGATTTTAATTTTTTAGGTCAAAACCAAATTATAGGTGGGTTTTATAGTAAAAATGTTTTCGATTCTTATGGGTTTTTCTGGGAAGCTCCAAATTTAATTACGCGTAAATGGGGAATAGGTGTTAACTATCAAAATAATGTTTTACAAGAACCCATTTTCTTAGATAATAATGATGAGGTAAATTATAAGTTTGATAGTAGAGCTTTTGAATTTACAGTATTTTATGAGCACAATTTTAAAAACCGTTTTGAGCTAGGTTTAAATTTTGCCAACATTGATTACGACTTTATAAATGGTAATCTGCCGGCCAATTTACCATTAGAGTTAGGTGTGGATAGAGTGTCTGTTGTTGGTCAATATGAATATAATAACATTACAAATGAGTTTCAGTATGTAGAAGGTTTCCGAAGTATTTTTAATTATAGCTTTACACTAAATAGTAGTGGCAATAACGATTTACTTCGAAATTTTTTCATTGGCAGAAATGATTTTGAGTACTTTAAGCGTGTTGGAGAAAGAGGGAATTGGGCAAATCGTTTACGCTTAGCATACGCAACAAATGATACGACTCCATTTGCGCCATTTGCGTTAGACAATCAGCTTAATATTCGTGGAGTAGGTAATGTCATAGATAGAGGAACAGCTTCAATAGTTTTAAATACTGAATATCGTTATACGTTTTATGAAAAAGGTTGGTTCGCTATGCAAGGTAATGTGTTTATTGATGCTGGTACATGGCAGGATCCAGGTGAAAATCTCAGTGATTTAATAGAAGGTAAAAATGCAAGTGCATTTACTGGTTTAGGATTACGCTTTATTCATAAGCGAATTTTTAATGCGGTATTTAGAATTGATTATGGTGTTAGCCTTGGAGATAAATCAAACAACGGAATTGTATTTGGAATTGGCCAATATTTTTAGATAAATCTTACCTTTGGTTTTTTCCCAACTTATGCGCTTAATCACTGCTGTATTACTTTTATTATCTGTACTATCACTATCTGGCCAAGAAGATAGAGTAGTAGATGTAACTGTCCAAGGTAATAAAAAGCTTAAATCTTCTTTTGTGCTCAAGGTTGCTCTTGTAAAACCTGGGACTAAACTAGACTCTTTAGTTTTAGAAGAAGATATAAAATTACTGAAGCGATTACCGTCTATTGCACATGCTTACTATCAAGTTTTTCCGGCAAATAAACCTAATGAATATAATGTCTTTTATAATATAGAAGAGAACTTCACTATAATTCCGTCGGCAAACGTCTATACAACTAATGACGACGAATTTGCTTTTAGAGTCGGTTTGTACGAATATAACTTACTTGGACAAAATATTACTTTTGGAGGGTTTTACCAGTACGACGTATTCAATTCCTTCGGTATAAATTTAAGAGCGCCCTATTTGTTTTCAAGAAAATTGGGTCTAGCATTAAATTATCAAGACTTAACCACTTTAGAGCCTGTTTTTTTTAATAACTCTTCTGCAAATTATAGGTATAATAATACGTCTATGGAGGGCTTGGTTATTTTTCAGCCTAACTTTAACCACCGAATAGAAGCAGGTCTTAATTATTTTACTGAAGATTACGAATATAGAGAAGGTATCACAAGCCCTGATGTACCGTTAGAATTGAACGTTAAAAAATTACTGTATAAGGTGATATACGAGTACAATAATATCAATTATTACTATCAGTATTTAGAGGGTTTTCGGAGCGTTTTTAATTTTCAATATGTAACTTCGAGGGATGACGTACTTCCAGAATTTGTTATTGGTTGGAATGATTTTCTATATTTTCATCGATTTGGTGAAAAAGGAAATTGGGCAAGTCGACTTCGATTGGGATTAGCAACTAATGATGATACCCCTTTTGCACCATTCTCAGTAGATAATAATCTTAATGTTAGAGGTGTTGGTAACGTCATTGACCGCGGTACAGGTGTAATTGTTTTAAATACTGAATATAGACATACTCTAGTTGATAAAGATTGGTTTGCACTTCAAGGTAACGTCTTTGTTGATGCTGGAAGTTGGCGAAATCCAGGTGGAGATTTTGGAGATTTTGGCAACTCAGAAAATGTTAGGATTTACCCAGGAGTTGGTATAAGATTTATTCATAAAAAAATCTTTAATGCCATATTTAGGATTGATTATGGCTATGGCGTTACACAAGATGCTACAAATGGTTTTGTGTTTGGTATTGGGCAGTATTTTTAATCCAAATTTAATTCTACTTCATTTTTATTTAGTTTTAGACCACTAGATTTGCAGAAATAATATTGATATGCGAACAATTGCGATTGGTGATATACATGGAGGTTTAAGAGGATTGACTCAAGTTCTAGAAAGAGCTAATGTTACACCTAATGATACTTTAATTTTTCTTGGTGATTATGTGGATGGGTGGAGTGAATCTGCACAAGTTATTGAGTACTTAATTGAATTATCAAAAACTAATCAATGTGTTTTTATAAAAGGTAACCATGACGCGTGGTGCGAAGAATGGTTGGCTTATGATATTATAAATGAAGTCTGGTACGCTCATGGAGGCAAAGAAACTATAGAAAGTTACAATGCTTTTTCAGAAGAAGACAAAAAAAAACATTTCATCTTTTTTGAGTCCATGGATATGTATCATATCGATACTAATAACCGGTTATTTGTTCATGCAGGTTTTGCATCAATGCATGGCGTGAAAAAGGAATATAATATCCAAACTCTATATTATGACCGCACATTATGGGAAATGGCTTTAACTATGGATAAGCGTATTGAAAAACACTCATACTTATACCCAAATAGACTAAAGCATTATAGTGAAATTTATATAGGCCATACACCAACACTAAATTATAATAGTCGACAGCCTATGAATGCCATAAACGTTTGGAATGTTGATACTGGAGCTGCTTTTACTGGACCTTTGTCTGCAATGGATATAGATACAAAAGAAGTGTACCAGAGCGATACACTTATTAATTTATATCCCAATGAAAAGGGTAGAAATAAATAGCTATTCTAACACCAAACTCCCTTTAAGCTTAAACTCGTCTGCAATGGCATTTTCTTTCATCTTTTTAAAGAAGCTAGGTGAGTTGAACTTCACACCATATAGTGTTCTATCCATTGAAATATTAAATGTAAGTTCTGAATAGTCATTGTTCAATGCGACAATGAAAGTTTCGTCTTTTTCAATATCTTTTATTTTCATCTTACCGGTAATAATGGCTTTTCCATTATTGATTTGCACCGGTTCCGAAATAGAATAAGAAGCTTCTTTATAAGTGTTAACTTCAAAAAAGTCTTTACTTCTAAGATGTTTTTTTAAATCACCATTTTCATGATCTAAGCTTTTCATATCAATAATAATATTCAAAGATGTTATTGAATCGTTGTCAATGGTAATACTTCCGTTTTTCACATTGAGTGTTCCAGTTAACGAATACGCATTAAATGCAGCCTTTCCTGTCCAATTAATTGAACTTTTTTTAGTGTTTATTGTTTTGCTTTGCGAAAAACCATTTGCAATGCATAGAACTATAATAAGAGTTGTTATTTGTTTTAGAGTTTTCATTTTTTTGAAGTTTTATTTATTTAAAAGATTAGAAGTAGTATTGATGGTTTCATAGCCGCAAACGATCTCACCTTTTTCAGTTGTGCCTATAAAGTACCACATAGCCCAGCCACCAAAAAGACGATTGTCTACACGCCAATTATCTACCCAAACATAAGGTTGCCCTTGTTGCATTATTTGTTTTTTAGTGCCGAAGTTTTTGTCCAAATCTTTTAGGTCGTAAGATTTTCTTAGGTTCCATTGCTTATTATAATAGAGATAAGCACCAAATTCAGTTATGGTAATACTACTGCTTTTTGATAGTATACCAGTAGCATGTTTCCAATAGTATTTGTCTTTGATTTTAATTGGATCATTTTCCTTAGGAAAATGCATGACATCAATAGCTACTTTTATATTTTGAAGTTTTTGAGGTAATTCATTTTCTGGTGGAGTTCCGTAGTTAACTTGTGCATTGCATAATTGAGCAACTATTAAAAGCAATACTGTGATTTTTGTTTTCATCATTTTTTAGGTTTTTTGAATTTGATGAAACAAAGATGCCATATCTACATACGCGAGTCGTCTCAATTCTGTATTTGAGACTTATTTAAATATAAGTTGTGGTGTCAATTAAGAAAGCGAGACTTCTAATTACTTGTTTTTAGGTGGCTTGGAGATTTTCCTGTTAATTTTTTGACTGCGCGATTAAAAGATGCTTTAGAATTAAAACCAGCTTCAAAAGCAAGACTTAAAAGGGTGTAATTTTTGTTTTTTGAATCTTTAAGTAGCGTTTTTAGTTCTTCAATACGATAGGTGTTTACAAAATCATTAAACTTTTGCTCAAAAATCAGGTTCAAACATTTTGTTGTTAAGTAGGATTTAATACCGAGAGATTTTGACAAGGATGTTAGTGTTAAATTTGGATTTTTGTATAACTTTTCCTCTGACATTAAAAGCTTAAGTTTTTCTGCAATATCATTTAGCAGATTTTTTTCTTTAGGATCTAATACCGATTTAAACTTTAGTATTTGCTTATCTTTTTTATTAAAACCTTCAATGCCTAGCCAATATGTAATTAAGGCCATTCCTATAAAAATTGGGTAATGGTAAATACGATTAAAAGCATAATCAAAGAGTAAGAAGTCAAGTACCACAATACTAATTACAATCGCTGAATAAACCTTCATAACCTTTAAAACAGTTTTTATCCATGAGCTATGCTCGGGTATTATCTCGTAAGTTTCAGTTGCTGGTTTGGCTAATAATTTTTCGGACTTAATAATGTAGAATATTATTAATAATCCACTAATAATATATTGTGTTGGCCAATGCATCCACACTACATAGCCCCAATAGCCAAGCCACGTTAGGCTTTCTCGAGTACCATCCCAAAAGAAATTTTGTGATTTAATAAAGTTGCTCCAAACAAACTCTATTAGTACGGGTAAAAAATGAATCCAATCCGATTTAAGATTTAGTTTAAAATTTGGTGTCACATACGCTTTGACGAAGACGTAAATGAGTGCGCCATAAATCCAATTATATTCTAGAAGAATATGATACCAAGTATCGTAATTACCAATTCCGAATAATTTTAAAACTTCAACTAAAAGGCGATAAGCAAAAAACCATAAGATAACAGCCAAGAATGTATTGGCTATTTTATTTATGTTTTTATTTCTCCAGAGGATAATGCCATAAACAATACCTTGAATAGCTCCAATGGCAAGAATTATAGCGAGAACAATTTCGAATGGTTTCACTTACTAAAGATACATAAGAATTTTATGAACTTTTTAGCTTAAGTGTTTTTTGTAATACTGATAGATGTCATCAGAGTTTGCACCAAACCAGCACTTAACGTAAATAGTCCAATAGTGGTATTGAATTTTCCATATGCCGTGCTTCTTGTATAATCGCGCTGAGGTTTTGAGCTTTTTATTAATCACTACAAATTGATTGCGTTTGTACAATTCATTAATCAGAATATTATCTTCATAGATGTTATAGTTCTCATCATAACCACCAATGTCATCAAAAAGCGCTTTGGTGATAAATTGGCTTTGATCACCACCACGGCAAGCACGCCATTTAAACTGTGTTAACCAACTAGCAAGATTCAACCACCAATGATTGCAGTCAAATTGCATTCTGAAACAACCAGCTTTATTTCCTTTTTTTACTTCATCAATTATTAAAGTGTCAAAGTTTTTAGGCGGAATAGAATCAGCATGCAGAAAATATAGAATGTCTCCACTAGATGCTTTAGCACCAACATTCATCTGTTTAGCTCGCCCTTTTTCCGAAGACATTAATTTTACGAGCTTAAAACTAGATACAATTTTTTGAGAACCATCAGTACTGCCACCATCTACTACTATAATTTCAGGAACATTTAAACCTGAAGAATTCACAATAAGGTAATTTAGTAAACTGCCTATGTTTTTGGCTTCGTTTAGTACTGGTATTATTATAGAAATTTTAGTCATTCAAATCCCAACTGTAATCCTTAAAACTTCTTTTGGCTTTAGCAGAAATCTCAATGTCAGAATATTGGTTTAGAAAATCAATCAAAGTTCCATTGGTCTTAAAATCTTTGGCAAACCATTTAAAAATCTTGGACAATTTTAAGTTGTCTTCTGAAATTTCGTTTCTTGAGGTATCAGATAAAAATTCTTCGGTAGCATTAGTTAATTGATCTTCTAAATTACCTGCAGTAAAGGCTTCATTTTGAAGTTTTGGACACGAAAAAGACGCGCATACAATAGCAAAGTGAATTCGCGGTTCGTCCATTTTTCGCAATATCTGATGTTCAATTTCATCTAAATTATACCATTTATCACCCAATTGCCAAAAGCGTTGTTTCCAAGGGTCTTTAATATCTTTAATGCTGTTTAGTGGATAATGTCTTAAAATTAAATCTATAGTCAAAGCATTATAAGCATTAATCCAATAGGCTAATTTATCTTCTTTAGACCAGGTATCTTCAGGTAAATTTTCTCCTAATGAAGAAATGTATTCCGTCAATACAATCCTTTTATTTTTAATGGCATCATAATCCACATTGCCTTCTTTCGAGACATGAGTTTGAAGCAATTGATGGTAAGAAGAATGGTTAAAAGCCTCAACCGGTTTTTTGGCTTCTGTTAATGGTTTTACAGTCTCGGTATTGGTGTTTGAAAATTCTTTTACTTTTTCAACTTTTTCTTTCCTTTCAACCTGTTCTTCTACAACCTCTTTTACAGGTTCAGTAGTTTGTGTTTGTTGAGTAACTTCTTGTTTTTGAGCTTTATTTTCAATCGCTTTTTTACTTCCACCACAAGACGCTAATAGAAGAAGTGCAAAAACGTATAATGATAATTGTTTCATGCGTTTAGTGTATTTTTAGAAATGCCTATAAGGGCTCTATTTTTTGTTTAATGGGTACATTTCTTGACCTAAAAAATCTTTTGGGAAATTTTCATCACCTTCAAAACCTAACTCAATATAAGTGCCTTCATAAGGCACATAATTGGTTTTAAAAAGATAATCCCAAACACTTAAAGTAAGTCCGAAATTTACACCATACCTTACATCTTTTGGCAAGTCTTTAGCATGATGCCATATGTGCATTTTAGGATTGTTGAATATGTACTTAAAGAAACCATAGTCCCAACCCAAGTTTGCGTGGTTTAGATGCCCAATTGTCAAGGCAAAGAAGTGCACAATGGCAACATCTGAAGCATCAAAGCCACCAATAATAGCTATAGGAATATATAATAACGATTTGTATACAACAGGTTCCATCCAGTGGTATCGCAAATGCGCAGCAAACCCCATTTGCTTAACGCTATGGTGAACTTTGTGAAAATTCCATAAAAAAGGAATACGATGTAACAATCTGTGCGTATTCCATTGTACAAAATCTGAAATAATGAAGAAAATGAATAAGCCCAGTACTATTGGCAAATTATCTACATCAAAGAGTTGTAAACTGCTTACAGTTAAACCAATGATGCCTAAAATATCATTAAATAATTCTGCCGCAGTGTTCGATAATGCAATTAAAACAATAAGATTAAGCAAAAAGAAATTAAAGAACATATAAAAGGTGTCTAGCCAGAAATCTTTTCTAAAAATTGCCTGATTTTTACGCCAAGGAAAAGCAATTTCTAATAGCCAAACAGCGATTGAAATTAAGATTAATCCATAAAAATAATTATCCCAATGATTAATGTTAATCAATTCGTTTTTAAGATAGTTCCAATACCCTAAGTACGAATTTTTAATAATGTCAATATACTTTTCCATGCGTTCATCAAAGATAATAATATCTTAAAGCTTAAAGTGGTTAGATTTTATGGAATCAATTGTAATGCAAATATCAAATTCTAAATATGGGTAGTTTTAATTAAGAGTTTAGTAATAATTAATGCTGAAAATTGTTGTAAAAACAATTATATTGCAAAGGATACCCCTTTGACTATGCTGGATAAAAATCGAATAAAAAATTTACTAGATGATGCAACTGAAGATACTTTAAAACAAGTGTCTGGACAGGATGCTACATTTTTATACGCCGAATCTGCTTCGAGTCCCATGCATATTGGCTCTTTAACGATTATTGAAGGCTCGCTTAAATTCGAAGATTTTAAAGCACATTTGGCTTCAAAAATGCATCTAATGCCAAAATTTAGGCAACGACTTCTCAATGTGCCACTTAATCTGGATTATCCTTATTGGGTGGACGATCCCAATTTTGATATCGACTTGCATATTACTCGAATTAAACTTCCGGATCCATCCAATTGGAAAACACTTCGCGATGTTACAGCCTCAATCTTTAGCAGACCATTAGATCTTCGCCGACCATTATGGTCTATTCATTTTATAGAAGGAGTCAATGAAATAGACCAGTTGCCAAAAGGTTCTGTTGCACTAGTAGTCAAAACGCATCATGTCATGATTGATGGTAGCTCTGGTGTGGGCGTTATGGGCTTATTGTTCGATAAGAATAAGTCAGCAGAAGATAAAGTACATGAGGTACCCAAACCATATGATCCGGAACCACTTCCAGATGAATTGAGCCTGTTATTAAAAAGTTCTAAGAAGTTTTTAAAAGACCCGCTTAAAATCCCTAAGAATATCAGCGAAACAGCTTATGCTTTTATGAAAAGCGGGGCTACTAATAAATTCATAAAGAAAAAAAGAGTAAAAAGTGGTAAACGTTTTGTGCCAAAAACCATTTTTAATAATAATGTTTCAGCTAAGCGCACTTGGGGAACCGCAATTTTAGATTTTAAAAGAATTTATGCATTACGCAAAGCAACAGGTGTAACAATAAACGATTTAATTATTGCCATTTGTGCAGGCGCAATTCGACGTTATTTGGTAGGTAGAAATAAATTACCAGCGCAATCTTTAGTAGCAAATGTTCCTATTTCTATAAGAGATAAAAGTGAAAAGCAAGAAATGAATAATCAGATTTCTAATATGCTTATTCAAATAGGAACTCATATTGAAGACCCATTAAAGCGTCTCGAATTTATTAACGATCAAACGGATAGAGGAAAAACGAGACATAAAACCATTGGTGCTAAAACCTTATCTAAGATGGCAGATTCAGTGCCGTTTGGTTTAGCAAATTTAGCTGCTAAAGCATATAATAAATACAATATTAAAGATTTACATCGACCGCCATTTAATGTCACTATTACCAATGTTCCTGGTCCATCTGGAGAACTATATCTTAAAACACATAAAGTAGTTACGGTATTTGGTCTCACACCAGTTTTAGATGGCTTCGGTTTAATTATTGCTGCATTTAGTTATAATGGTCAAGTCACAATTACAACTACCTCTGATGCTAAAACAATGCCTGATGCCGATGTTTTTTCCCGATATATCCGTGAATCAGCAAATGAGCTTGAAGAATTAATTAAAAACAAACCAAAGAGCAAAACTACAGAGGCTACCAATGCAACTTTAAAAAGTTCAGTATTTTTTGATGCACTCAGAAAGTTTATAAAATCTAATTCAGATGCTTTTAATTCTGCCAAAGATGTATTCGAGTTTAATGTTACTTCTAATAATCAAGAAGCTTTTTGGAAATTGGACACAACTAAAGCAAAACCAGAATTAAGAAAACAAAAATCTGCAAAACCATCAGCTGCAGTTTCTATAGATGATGACAATTTATTTGCGCTTTACAAAGGAAAATTACTTTTTAAAGAGCTTAAGATTCAGGGTAGAATTAAATTTTCTGGCACAAAAACTGGAATACATAAGCTCGAGCATCTTATCCTACAATTTTTAAATCAATAATGAATTACGATACTAAGACTTATACCACTAGAGATAATCTAGAGATTTTCTACTACCATTGGAAATCGCCAAATAAACAGCCCAAAGGCATTGTGCAAATTTCACATGGTATGGGCGAGCATGCTGGTCGTTACAAGAATATTGCTGAAATTCTTCAAAAGCAGGGATATGAGGTTTATGCCAATGATCATCGTATTCATGGTAAATCGGTAACTTCAGTAGAGGAGTTGGGTGTTTACGATGGTGCTAATTATTTTGATGATGCCGTTGAAGACATGAAGGAATTTGCGGATTTAATCAAAAAAGAACATCCTAATGAAAAGCTCATTCTATTTGGTCATAGTATGGGTTCGTTTTTTTCGAGAGATTATGTTACTAAGTATGGTGATGATGTAAAGTTATTAGTGCTATCAGGTACGGCGAGTTTTATAAAATTTATGGGAACCGTAGGTCTTATTGGTGCAAATGTGGTCAAATTCTTTAAAGGTGGTAAGCCTAGTAACGATGTGCTTAAAGCCATGTTTTTTAATGAATTTAGCAAGAAGTTTAAACCTAATAGAACTAAGGTTGATTGGATAAGCTCTGATGAAAATGAAGTTGATTTATTTGATAAAGACCCACTGCGTATTGAAGATTTTTCGACCAAAGTGTTTATTGATATCATAAGTGGTAATAAAAAAGTAAACGAAAGAGAAGCTTTTAAAACTACACCTAAAGGTATTCCTATTTACATGTTTGCCGGCGAAAGTGACCCTGTTGGTGAAATGGGAAAAGGGGTTAGAAAAGTTGCTAAACAATATAAGAGAGCAGGAATTAAAGACCTTACCTTGAAGATGTATAAAGGACGTCATGAAATGCTTAATGAGGTAAATAAAATAGAAGTTGAGAAAGATTTTATTAATTGGTTAAATGCCAAAGTTGAAGCTATAAATTAACGTGGAAAAGAGTAAAAGTTTATATAGAGCATTTACAAGGTTAGCTATTAAACTAGCTATTCTTAAAGGAAAAACATTAGAAGAAGCAAAAGCACTGATACTAGGTTTGTTTGAAAATCATCCTTTTGAAAAGGTTATTATCAAGTCTATAAAAAATGATGAATTCGACAAGAAGACTTTAAATCAATTATCTGAAGAATGTTTAAGAATTTGCCGAGATTTTGGTCCTGATAGGGATTATGTAACCTTGGTTTTAATGCTTAAAAAAATCAATAGAGTTAGAGTAAAAGGTGTTCCTAGTGATAAGTCTACGTCTGCGTTTTTAAAACATTTTAAAAAGGAAATACAAACCATAAACAAAAATATAGATGCGCCACCAATGTACAATGTGCTCTTAGAGACACGTTCGGTTATTGAGTGGTCAACAATGTTTGGCATCTATCATATTATTCCTAAGCAGAAAAAAGGAAAAAACAAACCCGTATTGTTGATGCCACCTTATCTTGGTAATGATTATTCAACCAGATTTGTTCGCAAATACTTAAAATCTGTTGGGTTTAAAACCTATAAGTGGGAATTGGGTGTTAATACAATCAACTCTAAATACATTCCTAAACTTGTCGAAAAATTAGATGAAATCTATGAGAAACATCAAGAAAAAGTAAGCCTTGTTGGTTGGAGTGGTGGCGGTATTTTTGCCAAAATTATCGCCAATAGATACCCAGATAAAGTAGAGCAATTAATTACAATTGGGTCTCCAGTTTGGGGTGTGAAGAATATGAAAACGCCTTTGGTAAAGACCTTAGAATTCTTTAGAGGAAAAAGTCTAAAAGAGCGAAATAATCAGATTTTAGAAGAACTAGAAGAAATACCAAATGTTCCAATAACTTGTATTTACACAAGAACAGATGGCTTGGTGCCATGGAAAAATTGCCTCGAAGCTGAAACATATAGAAGTGATATAAAAAATGTTGAGGTCTTTGGCAGTCATTGCGGATTAGGTGCAAATGCTTCTGTTTTAGTAACTGTTGCCAATACTTTAATTGAAAATACGCAAGGCGAAGCGCCAAACGGTTTAGTTACGCAAATAGAAAGTTTCTTTTTCCCGAAGTTCTGGCAACAAAAAAAGAGTGATATTATTAAAGGATTAATGCTAAAGACATAAGCATCAGTATGCAAGAAATAATTAGTCAACCAAAATTTCAAGAGCAACTTAAAGCAATCGCCAAATCCAAAAAACAGGATTTCGAAGCGGTTGTAAAAGAAGCTGAAACCTGTTTGCAAGAACTGCATACAGAGCAGAGTCCTGTTGCTAATATGTTAACTTTAAGAGGTTTTGACTATATGATGTCTAAGGCTTATGAGGATAACATAGATGTAGATGTTGAGCAAATAAAGTGGTTGACTAAGTTAATGCGTCATAATTCAGTTGCATTTATTTTAACCCATAAAACGTATCTTGATACGGTTGTGCTAATAAACACATTAGTACAATATGGTATGCCAATCCCATTCTTTTTTGGCGGAATTAATTTGGCCATGCCGGGCATAAAGCAACTAGGAAAAAATTCAGGACTTATTTTTCTAAGACGTAGCTTTAAAGATGATGCGGTTTACAAATTATGCCTACGTAGTTACATATCGCACCTTATTGAACAAGGCGATCATTTAACATGGAATATAGAAGGAACACGATCACGAACAGGTAAAATTGTCTACCCACAAATGGGTATTCTAAAGTATATCATGGAAGGCGAGCGCGATAGCACTCGAGATATTAAGTATGTGCCGGTTTCTATTGTATATGACCTTATTCCTGATGTTAAAGAAATGACAGAAGAAGGTCGTAGAAGTACTGAGAAAAAAGGTGAAACCTTAAAAGCTTTTTTCGGCTATATGCAAAAATTAGGGCATGATTACGGAAGAGCTGCCATAAGATTCGGCGAACCAGTTGATGCCAGCGCTCATAAAAATGCTATTATACCTGATATTGAAGAAGACAGTTACGCCGATAAAAATACACTACCACGATTTGCTTTTGAGCTGATTCATAAAGCTAATCGCATCACACCTGTAACCACAGTATCTCTGGTATGTAATGTGTTACTTAACAATTTCGCAATGACCAAGCGCGAGATAGAGTTCAATATCATTAAGCTAATGAACTATATCGAACAACGCAAAGACGATGTATTATTAGATCGCGGAAATGATGTATCTATTACAGTTCAGAAAGCTCTGAATTTATTATTGAGCTCGCACATTATTACCAAAAGTAAAGCAGGAAGAAAAACACAGTACAGCCTTGCAGCTAACGAATATTTATCTGCAACGTATTATGCAAATATGTCTTCAGGACATTTATACCATCGCGCATTTATAGAAATGGCTTTGGTAAAAATTATGAAGGACAAATCTTCGGACAGAATTATTCATTTCTGGGAAGAAATTATGCATATGCGTAATATATTTAAGTTTGAATTTTTCTACTCTAATAAACCACAATTCAGTGCTGAGATTGAAGCGGAATTAGAATTATTCGACCCAAATTGGAGAGCTATTATTTCTGACCCTGAAGGTGATATTGATGCCTTATTGAAAAAGCAAGAGTTATTTGTTTCTAAAGGCATGCTTTTAATTCATTTAGAAGCTAACAAAGTAGTTTGTCATACATTAAGAAGTTGGGACTTGGAAGACGAGTTTAACGATAAAGAATTTATAGAACTTTGCTTGTTTAAAGGGAAAGAATTACACTGGCAATCTAGAATTACACGATTAGATAGTGTATCTAAACCCTTTTTGATGAGTGCTTTGCGTTTGGCAAAAAACAACAGATTTATACCAATCAATAAAAAGATCGATAATCGACGTTTAGAAAATTGGATACACCTTTTAGATGACTTAACTGACCGATTATATGTATTACAACAGTTAGAAATAAAAGCCAATACTAAAGGTCTAGAGAAGCACAAAAAGGCCAAGAAAAAAGACGTTGTACCAGGTACAGATATAGAACGCTTCTCAACAGTTCATAATAACGAAGAAGACGGTTCGCATATTGCAGCGTTTTTCGATTTAGATCGTACATTAATCGACGACTTCTCTGCCAAAAAATTTGTTCAATCTCGGGTACTAAGTGGTAAAACAACGGCTACAGAATTATTATCGCAATTTGCCACAATATTACTTTATGCAATAGGAAATCGAGATTTCGAAATACTTACACGGTTATCTGCCATTGGTGTAAAAGGCATTAAAGAAAAAGAGTTTACGGAACTTGGGAAAGCCGTTTATAAAAAACATCTAGCGCATACTATATATCCAGAATCTCGAGAATTAATTAAATCTCATATTGAAAAAGGACATAGAGTGGTTATTATTTCTGCTGCAACCATTTATCAAATAAAACCTATAGCTAAAGAGTTGGGTGTCGAAGATATTTATTGTACAGAAATGGAAGTGATAAAAGGCAAGTTTACGGGCAAGATTACTGAGATGTGTTGGGGCGAAGGAAAAGCTAATGCAGGACGCAAATTTGCAAAAGAAAATAATATAGACTTAGCAAAAAGCTACTTCTACACAGATAGTTTTGATGACTATCCATTACTCGATATTGTAGGTAATCCTTATGCTACAAATCCAGATGATCGTTTATCGCAAGTAGCCTTCGAAAGTGGCTGGCCGATTTTACGTTTTAAAGACGCTAAAGAACGTCCTGTAGTTAATGGCTTTAGAACAGGTTTAGCGGCAGCAAGTATATATCCATCATTCCTAAAAGGAGTAGCTAAAGGTGTAATGACTATGTCCAAGCAAGAAGCTGCTAACACTACTTTTGCTAGTATCGGTGATTTAGGAACTAGATTGGCTGGGCTTGATATTTCAATAAAAGGAAAGCATAATCTAGAAAATCATAGACCAGCAGTATTCTGTTTCAATCATCAGAGTTCTGCGGACTTTTTTATAATTTTAAAATTATTGCGTCATGATATTACTGGAGTTGCAAAGAAAGAGTTAGAATACAGCCCAATCGGACCAGTGTTTAAAGCATTAGGTGCTATTTTCATAGATCGATCTAATAAAGAGAAAGCCATCAAATCGCTAGCCAAAGCGGCAGAAGTCTTAAAAGGCGGAACATCTGTTGCAATTGCTCCAGAAGGTACACGAAGCGGAAGTAAAACACTCGGAAAATTTAAAAAAGGAGCATTTCATTTAGCCATGAAAGCTGGTGTGCCAATTGTCCCAATTGTGATAAAGAACGCCTATATGGCAATGCCAAAAGGAAGTTCTGTATTTAAACCTACACATATTGAAGTTTCAGTTTTAGATCCAGTTGATACTTCAGAATGGAAAGCAAAACATATCGATTCTTATATTGAAAATGTTAGAGATATGTTCCAAAAAGAATTAGACTCAGAATAAAACATAAAATATGAAACAAACATTAACAAATTTTAGACATTTTTTTAATGAAATGACTTAAATTTTTAATGTGAGAGCGTAGCGTTTGCATACGTTCTCAATTTTTTATTTAATTTATCAAGAGATAATTAAAAAATTAGAATGTATGAAACTTAAAGTTGGATTATTAGGTGGCGGTTCTTGGGGCACAACAGTAGCTTCACTAACTGCGAAGAATACAGAAACAATTATGTGGGCACGAAACCCAAAAACTGTTGATGAGATTAACACACACCATACCAACGAAAAATACCTGCCAAATGCAAAACTAACAAAGTCATTAAGGGCTTCAACCTCTATTAAAGACACCGTAGAAAATGCAGATGTTATTGTTATGGGAGTTCCTGCTCAGAGCTTTAGAGCTGTTTTAAACGATGCAAAACCTTATATCAGACCTTGGGTGCCAATTGTAAGTTTGGCGAAAGGACTCGAAATTGGGTCAAAAAAACGTATGACTCAAATTATAGAAGAAGAAATGCCAGGCCATCCTGCAGGCGTACTTACTGGACCAAACTTGGCAAAGGAAATCCATTTTGGGAAAGCAGCTGCAACAGTAATTGCAATGGTAGATGACACCTTATCTAAACGTTTACAAACAGTTTTTAGCTCAGGATTATTTAGAGTGTATACCAATAGTGATGTTATTGGTTGTGAATTAGGTGGAGCATTAAAAAATATTATGGCAATTGCTTCAGGAATGGGAGATGGCGCTGGTGCAGGAGACAATACAAGAGCGGCTGTAATTACTAGAGGCTTATCTGAATTAACACGACTTGGGGTAGAAATGGGAGGCAAACGTCGCACATTCTCGGGGCTAGCAGGAATGGGAGACTTAGTCGCAACTTGTTCGAGCTCCAAAAGTAGAAATTACCGTGTTGGCTTTCAGTTAGGACAAGGTCGAAAATTAGATGATATTATTGCAGATATGAATGAAGTTGCTGAAGGTGTAAAATCTGCAAAAGTAGTTATGGAATTGGCTAAGGACTACAATGTAGATATGCCAATCTCGGAAGAAGTTTATAAAGTGCTCTATGAAGGCAATACCGTTAATGATGCTTTTAGAGGCCTTCTTAAATTAGAAGTGGGTTCAGAAAAAGAACCCGGATAAAAATTAGACACCATAAAACAAATTAATATGGCAAAAAAACAAGACCAGACTGCGTCGTTCATGGTTAGATTTAACCAGCGTATTTTTGAAGAAGATGGTGAGCCTAAAGTACAATGGCGTGGAAAAATATCTCATGTGCAAGGCGGGAGCGATGCAAATTTTTCCGACTTTAATGATGCTTTAATCTTTATGCAGCAGAAGCTAGCAGAACTCACTAACGAGGCAACAGAAGGTGAATCTGAAGAACGACGGGAAGGCATTTTGAAGAAGAGTTTCTCGATGTGGAAGACCATGAAAGAAGTTGGGCCTAAAATGATCATGGAAACCATTAAAGATCCAAAAAAGCAAATCTCAAATATTCAGGACCAAATCCAAGACCAGATTTCTAATATCAGCGAAGAGATAAGTCAAAAAGTACAAATTGACCATTGGCGTAATGCTTCAAGAGCAGATTTTCATGATATTCAAAGTGCAATCAATGCCTTGTCTAAAGACATAAAAGCATTATCTGCTAAAGTAGACAAACTTAAAAAGAAGTAGGTCATGCCAGCTTTGAATGATAGCCTAAAAAATCTCAAAAAATTTCAGGAAGAAGCCAAAATTAGGATTCATACCTTGGGGCAATTTGCAGTTTGGCGTCATCAAAACAAAATAGAATCTAAAGCTTGGAGCCGTGATAAAACGACCCAATTACTTCAATATTTAGTGTCTAATCGCCATAGGAATGCGTTGCATAAAGAGCAGATAATGGATCAGCTTTGGGATGATTGGAATGATAATGATTTCAAAGTAGCAATGCATGGCATTAATAAAGTTCTAGAGCCAGATAGAGCTTCACGAACCGAACCAAAATATATTATTAGACAAGGTGTTAGTTATCAACTCAATTTAGAAACGGTTTGGATTGATACTGAAGCATTAGAACAATATATTGTTATCGGTAACGAAAATTATGGTGCTAATAATGCTGTAGCTCAAGAAGCATACAAGGCAGCTATAGACTTGTATAATGGCGTGTATTTACCAAATAGAATTTATGAAGATTGGTCCTCTGAAGAACGCGAAAAAATTCAGGTATTAATTCTAGGTGCGTACATCACTTTAGCTGAGATTTTATTAGAAGATAAGCCTATTGAGAGTATTCGCTTAGCTCAAAATGCATTGGCTATTGATGCCACCTGGGAAGATGCTTACCGCATTCAGATGCAAGCTTATATTAATAAAGGTAACCGACCACAAGCGATTAAAACTTATAAAAAATGTGAAACCATACTTGATGAAGAATATGGTATTTCACCACTTCCAGAAACTAGACAATTGCTTCAAACTATTGAAGAAATAGGTTAGAATTTGATATGAACCTATCAAAAGAAGACATCTTAAACGAAATCATTGTTGGATACCGACAAGTCATCGACCAGCGATATCAGTTTCAAAATCTTAAAAAGAGATATAAATTACCAGAGAGTATTGATGAGCCTATTGTAGAAGACATAAAATACTTCTTTTTAAACTACATCTACCCAGATATTGATAACCGGGAAGAGCTCAATGGCGCATTTCAAACTCTTGACGAAAACATCCGGCGTCCTGAACGTTTATTAGGTCTTTTAAGAGAATCAGTGAAGCTTATTTTTAAGCATGGTCGTCATCTGCCAAAAATAATGATGGCTGGTTTAAAGGCTTTAAAATCGTATAGATCAGCAACCCAGTTTGAAGCCACATTAGTTAAAGCAGCTATAGCGCAAAAAATGGAACCACCTTATAGTGTTTCAAAAATAAATGCACTTATACAAACCTTATCTCTAAAAGATATCGAGCAATTTATAGAAAGTACAGAGTCCTTATTTATGATTATGTACGATGAGGTGTTAGTTCAAAAAATTCAAGATGTTATCGGATATCTTATAGAGCGTATGCGAAAGAATCCAAAACTATTCTCCGAACAAGAAATTAGTGGCTTAGAAATTGGTCTGGAAATGATTATTAAAGGTGATAAAGTATTAAATGATCTTTCTGAAGAACACAAAGACCTTTTAATTCAGTTTATTATTCAAGTAGAAAAAGACAATCTCAATGATTTGTTTACTTAATAACTTCTAACTTTTTCATTTAAAACTTTCCTGTAACTCATTTGTAACTCTTCGTATATATGTTTGCACCATAATATTTATAAAACCTAATTATTATGGCAAAGAATAAGAAAAACAAGGACAACAAATACTTTACTTTAGAAAATGCTATTGATACAGTATCATTAGTAAATACAGTGGCTTTAACTACTACCGAAAAAGTATTTGATAAAGGTTTTGAAACAGTTGAAAAATTACAATCCTTAACAGATAAATTATTAAAGAAAGGATTTAAGTTTTCTGCAAAACAACATGATGTAATGTTCGATGCTTTAGAAGACACTAAAGAAAAAGCAGTAAAAACCTATAAGAAAGTTTCTAAACGCTTTAATAAAAAAGCAGCGTAAAGCTAGTTTCTGAGAAATCAGAACATAGTATTTAGTGAAAATAAGTCAAGAGTTAAGAATGAATTACTCATGGAAAACTCGATCATTGAGTTTGTAACTCATCTGTAACTTGAGAGTTATACGTTTGCACCAGAAATTAAAAACAACACAATAAAGATATTAAGTTATGACAGCTAAAAAAAGCAAAAAAGAAAACAAACTTAACAAAGCGAAAGGTATTGTTAAGAAAATCAATAATGATTTGATTGATGCTTCTTTTCAAGCTATTGAAACAACAGTAAAAGCTGGTGAAAAGTGGCAAAAATTAACTAAGAAGTTAATTAAAAAAGCAGAACCTTTAACTAAGCAACAAATGAATATGGTTGTTGAGACGGCTGAGACTTTAAAAGAGCAAGTAGAAAGTAGTACTGAGCGTCTTAAGGATTTAGTAGGTTACGACCCAAAAATGGTTGAGCAAGCGAAACAAATGATTTCTAGTCATCCTGTAGTAGAAAAAGCTGAAGCTCTTAAAGATAAGATTGAAAAAGAAGTTGCTAGCAATAAGTTTGTTAAGAAAGCAGAAAAAATGACCAACAAGCTTAAAAAGCAAATCTCTGAAACTATCGAAGACGTAAAAGAAAAAGTTGAGGATTATACAGAAGATATCGTTGAAGATGTAAAGGAAAAGGTAGAAGATGTTAAGGATAAAGTGGAAGATTTAATTGGTTTAGAAGAAAAGCCAAAGAAAAAAGCTACTAAGAAAGCTCCTGCAAAAAAATCAACTGCTAAAAAAGTAGTAGAGAAAGTAGTAATTGCTAAGACTGATGTTAAAAATAATCTTAAAGTAATAAAAGGTATTGGTCCTAAATTAGAAGAGACTTTGAACAAAGTAGGTATTACTGCTTACGCACAGTTAGCAAAAGTTACGCTTAAAGATTTAAGAGCAGTATTAACTGAAGCTGGTGTAAACCCAAAGATGTACGACTTATCTGGTTGGAAATCACAAGCTAAAGAAGCTTTAAAAAAATAAATTATTAATAGTTTAATATAAAGTATTATGAGCAAGAAAGTAAACAAAAAAACAGTAGTAGCAACTGTAAACGAAGCTTTAGATACAACTAAGAAAGTAGCTTCAAAAACAAACGAATTTGCTTTAAACACTACTGAAGAAGTAGTATTAGGAACAATACATGTAGCTGGTCAGTGGCAAAAAGTTACTGAAAAAGCTTTAAAAGGTGGATTAAAATTAATGGCGAACCAACAAGATTTAGTGTTCAATGCACTAGACATGTTTAAAGGACAATTGGTTCAAAGTAAAAAGAGATTAACTAAGGTTTTTGCTTAGTTAGGTTAGTTGATTTATTAGTTAAAAAAGCCTTCAGATTTTAATTCTGAAGGCTTTTTTTATGACTTAATTTATACCTATTTTCTAGCAACATCCACCACCATCATAATGATAGGTAGATTCGCTAATGAAAATATCATCTCTTCCTAAACCAGCTAAATCACCTGCAGTTTTATCACATATTGCAATTGGCTGATTCTTTAGCAGAATATGACCTTTCTTATCATCAAAAAAGTCTTCTTCTCCAAAATAAATAGCAGCTTTTCCAGTAAAGACACAAGGACCATCATCTGGCATTGGGTCTTTAATTGCTGCAACCTCGATAGACTCTATATATATTAGCTCTTCCGTTGGATAATTTTTAGGGTCAAGAATTCTATAAGGCTTTCTTGCTCTAATTTCAATAGTTCCAAATCCAGCATCAGTTAACATCTTAACGTACTCATTAATTGGCAGACTGCCGCTTAAGCATAATGCACGAAGGCGTTCGTCATTTCTTAGTGTCTCATTCATTTGCTGCTCACATGTTGGGTCGCTCATTACCAAACGACCGTGAGGTTTTAATACACGATACATTTCAGAAATGGCTCTCTTAAGATCTTCTTCTTTGAAGATATTAAATAAGCAATTTTGAGCCGCAACATCTATAGTATTATCTTCAACAGGAAGATTTAAAGCATCACCTTTTTTTAGATCTACAAACTCTGATCTAAACCAAGGATTTAATTCTTCAGCTTCAACGAAGTTTTTTCGAGAGGCTTCTAACATTTCATCTACAACATCCACACCGACAACACCACCTTTTTCTCTATTGAAATATGCAAATTGTAGTAGTTCCATACCACCGCCAACACCAACATAAAGCATTTTTGGATTATTGGTTAAATCTCTTGCATGAACCGTACTACCACAGCCATAGTTCATCTCTTGCATTATTTTTGGAATTTTTAATCCTGGTAATTCCCAAATAGGATTTGTGGTACAGCAAAGACCAACATCTGGTGTTAATGCTGCTTCTTTATATACATCGTGAGTGGTTTCTAAATAGCTACTCATGTTATAGTGTTTTAATTAGTTCTTTAAATAAGGTTATCATATTAGGCTCTGCTTTTGCCGCCATTGCAATAATATCTGCAATATCTACAGGCTTTAGATTATTTGGGTCGCATTCATCCGTTAAAACTGACACTGCTGCCACTTTTAAACCTAAATGATTTGCTACAATAATTTCAGGTACAGTACTCATACCAACGGCATCAGAACCTATAATTTTTAGCATTCGGTATTCAGCACGTGTTTCGAGTTGTGGGCCAACCACACTTGTATAAACACCTTTATGTAATTGAATATTATTTTGTTGTGCTATGCTTTCAAATTTAGAATTTAATTCAGAATCGTAAGGCTCACTCATGTCAGTAAATCGTTCACCCAGTTCAGAAACACCTTTAAAAGCTAGCGGAGAACTTCCTTGTAAATTAATGTGGTCATCAATTAACATTAATTCTCCTTTTTTGAAATCTAAATTGATAGCACCAGCAGCATTAGAAACTAACAAGGTTTTAATTCCTAATTTTTCCATGATTCTTACTGGAAACGTCACATCTTGAAGTGTATAACCTTCATAAACGTGAAAACGCCCTTGCATGACTACCACTTTTTTACCTCCTAGATTTCCATAGATTAATTTGCCTTTGTGAAACTCAACAGTAGCAGTAGGAAAGTTAGGAATATGATTGTAACTGGCTTCGGCGATGATGTCAACTTCATTGATCAGCTGACCTAAGCCTGTGCCTAAAATAATACCAACCTCGGGTGCATCAAAACCTTTTTTTTGTAAATATTCGGTACTTTCTAAAATATATTTTATCATAATAAACATCGTAGTTAAAGGTCAAAAATATCCATAACTACGTTGAAGAACAATTATTAAATAATAATTATTCCATAATTAATCGTTTTATAGTCTGTTTAGTGCCCGATGCAATTGTCATCATGTATACTCCAGATTTTAATCCGTCTAAATTCATTTCAGAATTTAAAGATTATGTTGTTTAAAACAAATAATTGAAATTTTTATAGGGCTTTAAGTCTTCTAAATAGTCTATGTCGTTTAAAGTTTCTAAAACATACAACGATTGACCATAAAAATCCTTTTTTGTCTCCTCAAAAACAGTTTCGCTACCCCATTTTTTGCTTTCAAATACTTTTTTGTTTAACACATTCATGCCCAAAAGATAGTAGCCGCCATCTTCAGCTGGGCCGATAACGGCGTCATTAGTATCTAGTTTTTTAAAAGCATTTTCTATGATAGTTTCACTTAAATCTAGTAAGTCACTTCCAACAATAATTAGTTTTTTAAATCCTTCGGAAAACAGAGTTTCAAAAGCATTTTGCATTCGCTCACCTAAATCCTTTCCGTTTTGAAGTCTTTTATTGAAAGAATTGTTATCCCATAAATCATTATCCAGAATATTTTCAGAATAAAACACAAAACGTTCAGTATTTACTTTTTTAGCAATTTCAGCAGTGTGAGACAATAAGTGTTTATAAATCTTTAATGCTTCCTCATCACCAATAGACTTTGCTAGTCTGGTTTTGCATTTTCCTAATTCAGGATTTCTTGTGAATATAATTAGCGCCTTATCACTCATTCTTTAGGTTTTGGGAAGATTTTAATTCCTTTTTTTAGCCATTTACTCCATTCTTCTTCAAATGTATGAACACTATCCGTGAGTAATTCTTTACTATTATATGTATTTAAAGATTTGTTTTTCCATTCAAAAATACCACCATAGAGATTTTTAACATTGGTGTAACCAGAAGCTTTAAGTTGTTCTGCTATATCTTCAGATCTAATGCCTAATGAACAATAGACTACAATGAGTTGGTTTTTGTCTTTGATTTTCTTTTCGACGCGTGTGATATCAAAATTGTCATAACCAACACAAATAGAATTTTTAATATGACTGGTTTGGTATTCATAAGTTTCTCTTGTATCTAAAAGAATCACGTTATCTTTTAATTGAGATAAATCCTCTGCCAAAATATATGGAATAGACTCGGTATTATATTCCTTTAATAACTCAGAAAGCGAGTTTTGTGAATAGCTAAGATTAAAAAGACTCATAAAAATGAAAGTCTTTATTATAAGTGAGTAATTAAATTTCATAAAGGGCAATTCAACTACTAAGCTACTGTGCCTTGGCAACTACTTCCTGCGCCAGCTGTACAACCATAACAATGCTGAGAAATAACAATGTTTCTGCCTTCGAGCAGTTCTTCGTTGTACTCAGAGATATGTTTCGATTTACTATTTACAGGTAATTTTAGCATCTGATTAAAATCGCAATCGTACAAGTAGCCATCCCAACTTACTGAGAGTGTATTTGTACACATTACATTGGCAACAGCTGAAGGATTATAGGCTTCCACTAAGGCATACATATAATCTTCATAGTTTTCTGAAGCAATAAGATAATCTAGAAATCTTGAAATAGGCAAATTAGTAATTGCAAAAAGATTATGGAATTGAATCCCAAAATCTTCCATTAGAGCCTTTTTAAAGTCTTTTTCCATTGAGGCTTGATCACCAGGTAAAAATGCTCCGGAAGGATTGTAAACTAAATCTAACTTTAAGTCACTATTTGGCATACCATAACCAATGGCGTTTAATTCTTGAAGTGCTTTAATAGACATATCAAAAACACCATCACCTCGTTGCTTGTCTGTTTTGCCACGTGTCCAATGTGGCATAGAAGATACAACATGCACATTATGCTTTTTGAAAAACTCTGGTAAATCGTAATACTTTTTGTTTGCACGAATTATAGTAAGGTTAGATCTAACTATAAAATCTTTGATACCAGCTTTTGAAGCTTCTTCAACAAACCACCTAAAGTTAGGGTTCATCTCTGGTGCACCACCAGTTAAGTCCAAGGTATGTGCTCCTGTCTTTTTAATAACTTCCAAACATTGTTGCATGGTTTCCGTAGTCATGATTTCTTTACGATCAGGACCAGCATCTACATGGCAATGCTCACAAACTTGATTACACATGTAACCGACATTAATTTGGAGAATTTCTAATTTTTTGGCTTTTAGTGGAAACTGATTGGTTTCGGCTATTTTATTTTTGAATGTTGGTAATTCTCCATTTTGAAAAATACCATTTGATAAAATCTCTACTTGGCGTCTAGCATTGGCCAATTCACTTTCTCGTCTTTTAAGAGATTTAGTCTTAAGCTTCGTCATATATAATAATTATCCGTCTAACTTATTTACTTTGTTCATCATTTGAACACCATGCACCAAAGTTGCACCACTCTTTATAGCAGCACCGACATGTATAGCTTCCATCATCTCTTCTTTGGTAACACCGCGTTGGAGTCCATCTTTGGTATAAGCATCAATACAATAAGGGCATTGTTCTGTGTGTGCTACTGCTAATGCAATAAGTGATTTCTCGCGTGCAGTTAGTGCGCCTTCTTCAAATACCTTACCGTAGTAGTCAAAAAACTTAGTTCCAAGTTCTTCACTCCATTCTGTAATTTTTCCAAATTTTCTTAAGTCAGCTGGATCGTAATAGGTTTTAGACATAATTTTTTTTTAGAAAAAACAAGATACTACTTTAGTCTGATGTAAAAGCTAAAGCTTACATAAATTTTAGTGTATTTTAAACCAAAAAACCCGATTCAAAAAAAGAATCGGGCTTTTCACGGTGGTGCCTCCAGGAATCGAACCAGGGACACAAGGATTTTCAGTCCTTTGCTCTACCAACTGAGCTAAGGCACCAGTTGCTTAATTAAGCGGATGCAAATATATATTCATTTTTAGTATTACCAAAAAGAAATTTACAAAATTTGATTTTATAAATTTGCGGTTTAGTATTAGACGATGAACCTAATTATTGATGTCGGAAACACCTTTGTGAAATTTGCTGTATTTGAACATAATACGCTTATTCATAAAGAAAGCTTTACACTTGAAGAATTTAAGAAGCGATTTAAATCGATAAAAAAGAAATTTCCTAGACTTTTATCATGCATTGTATCTTCTGTTGGTAGACTCAAGAAAGATGAAGTAAATGCTATTGTAAAAGACTTAAATCTTTTAGTTTTAAATTCCGACACAAAAGTTCCTTTTAAAAACACTTACAAAACCCCGAAAACTTTAGGAGTGGATCGCCTAGCATTAGTAAGTGCATCTATTTTAAATTACTCGAATAATAATGTCCTTATTATAGACGCTGGTACATGTATCACCTATGATTTTATTACTCATGAAAACAAATATATTGGTGGTGCTATCTCTCCAGGAATTAGACTGCGATATAAGTCATTAAATAATTTAACGGCCAATCTTCCGTTATTAGAAACCGAAACCCCTAAAATAATTACTGGCAATACAACTGAAACCTCTATTCATTCTGGCGTAGTTTTTGGTGTTATTAAAGAAATTGATGGTGTTATTGACACTTATACCGAGAAATATTCAGATTTAACAGTTATTTTAACAGGTGGCGACGCCAAATTGTTGTCAGAACAATTAAAAAATAGCATATTTGCCAACTCGGATTTTTTGCTTGAGGGTTTAAATTATATTCTAGAATTTAATTCATAATAATGATTAAAAGATTTGTTGTAGTAATCATTACAATTGTTGGCAGTTTGAGCTATGGACAGCAAGGCACTGCTTCTCCTTATTCTTTTTACGGAATTGGTAGTCTTAAGTTTAGAGGAACTGTCGAAAATAGAGGCATGGGTGGTATTGGCTCTTATATCGATAGCCTACATATAAACCTTAGGAATCCCGCATCTTATGCTGGTAAAAATTTGACATCCACGCCTTATGATGGCGAGAGTCGACCGGTTAAATTTTCCGTAGCAGGTTCATTTAGTAGTCTGGAACTTAATAGTACCACAGAATCTGAAAATGCAAATAGTTCAACTTTCGATTATTTGGCAGTATCCATACCATTAGGACGATTTGGAGCAGGGTTTGGATTATTACCTTTTACTTCTGTGGGTTACAAGCTTCAAGATATTGACGCCACTCAAAATAACCGTGTAGATTTTAGATATGAAGGCGAAGGTGGACTTAATAAAGTATTTTTAAGTTTGGGTTATTTAGTTTCAGATGGTTTTACGGTAGGAGTTGATGCTAATTATAACTTTGGTAATACTCAAAATAGTGCTATTCAGTTTTTGTACGATACTAATGGTAATCTCATACAGTTTGCATCAAGAGAAGATAATCGGTCTGACTTAAGTGGATTAAATTTCAATTTTGGAGCGGCTTACAAGAGAAAGATTACAGATAAATTAGAGATGTCTGCTACGGCAACCTTTTCGCCAGAAAGCGACTTAACCTCTAAAAACGATCGTTCAGTATCTACAGTTATTGTAAACGCTTTTGGTGATGAATTTGTGCAAAATACTATAGACGTAAATTTAGCGAATAGTGGCTTGGAAGAAACAGATTTAACCTTGCCGAATCGCTTATCTTTTGGATTAGGAATAGGAGAACCATCAAAATGGTTTGCTGGAGCAGAATTTGTTTCACAGAATACTAGTGTGTTCGATAATCCAATCTTTAGTACCACAAACTCATCCTATGAAGATGCTACATCTTTTGCAATTGGAGGTTTTTATTTACCAAACTATAAATCATTGTCAAGTTACTTTAAGAGAGTGACTTATAGAGCTGGAGCGCGTTTTGAGAACACAGGTCTAGTTGTTAATGACGAATCAATTAACGAGTTTGGCATATCTTTTGGTTTAGGTTTACCAGTAGGTCCTGCAACTGGCACATTTTCCGAAATTAACTTAGGATTTGAGTTTGGTCAAAGGGGTACAAAAAACAGTAATTTGATACAAGAAAATTTCTTTAATGTAAACGTAAGTCTATCTTTGAGCGATAGATGGTTTCAAAAACGAAAATATAACTAACAAAAATTTAAACGATGAAGACGAAGATTACATTATTACTATTTACTCTTTTTGTTGGGTTTAGTGTAGTAAACGCGCAACAAGATGAAGAGTGTTTGAATAATCTATCTATTTTTAGTTCTTATGCTAAGAATAAAAATTATGATGCTGCTTATGAGCCATGGATGTTGGTAAGAAAAAAATGTCCAGGTTTTAACAGAGCTTTGTACGCTAAAAGTACAAAGAGTGGTGGAGGACAAGATGTATTATTGCACAAAATAAAAACTACTTCTGGAGATGAGAAAGTTGGGCACATTAAAGACCTTTTAACCTTGTACGAAGAATACAATGAGCATTTTTCATCAAAAGAACCGAAAGGAAAAATGTATTCAGATGTGGCTAAGTTATCCTACAAATACAGAAAAGAGTTAGGTTTATCTGATGCTAATTTATACAACCTTTTTGATAAAGGTTATACTCAAGATTTAAAGAATTTTAAAGACCCTCAAGCCTTATTAACCTATTTCAAACTTAAGGTTAAAGCTTATGAGAGTAGTGCAAAAGGAACTAGCGATACACAAGCTTTATTTGATAAGTACGATGATGTTAATGATAAAATAGAAACGGAAGTTGGTAAGGCATCTAAAGAATTAAATAAACTTATTCAAAAAGAAGAAACTGGAGGTGCATTGACCTCTAAGGAAAAGAGTTACAAACGTTTTTATGAGCAAACTTTAAATGCTTTTGATAAAATTTCTGGTAGTCTTGATGCTGAAGTAAGTATCCATGCGACTTGTGAAAATTTAATCCCGCTTTATCAAAAGAATTTTGATGCTAATAAAAATGATGCTCAATGGTTACAGCGTGCAATGAACAAAATGGGGCAGAAAGAATGTACTGATGATCCAATGTTTGAAAAGTTAGTAGCTCAGAAAAACACGATTGAGCCTGATGCAAGTACAGCTTATTATTTAGGTATTCTTAATGAGAAAAAAGGAGATATTTCTAAGGCTGAAGAATACTATGCTCAAGCTGAAAGCTTAGAGACAGACCCACTTAAAAAATGGAAGTTTGTTTATGGTAGAGCTGAGAAAAACAGAAAGAAAGGTGCTTATGGTAAAGCAAGACAATTATACCGACAAGCATTAAAGTTGAATCCTTCAAACGGTGCACCTCACTTAAGAATTGCGGCAATGTATAATAAGAGTGCCAACAACTGTGGTGACAGCGTATTTAACAAAAGAGCTGTATATTGGTTAGCCGCAGCTGAAGCTCGTAAAGCTGGTAGAGTAGATAGTCGATTAAAGAAAGCTGCTGCACAAACTGCTGCAAGTTACGAAGCAAAAGCGCCAGACAAAAGCATGATATTTACTGCAGGCAATTCAGGACAGTCTATTAGAATTGGATGTTGGATTGGAGCTTCGGTAACAGTGCCATAATGATAAAGTGAGACGTAAATACTTACATATAATTTTAAACATAGTCACAGCATTAGCTGTGACTATGTTTTTTGCATGTAAAAACAACTTTAAAGATGTACAACAGGTTGGTGTGCTCCAAAATGTTCCTATTGGTATTGCTGACACCATTAATTTAAAGTACACTGATTCGTTTATGCTTAGAGCAAATCTGCTAAGCTCTAAAATGATAGACTATTCTAATAGAGATTTTGGTTTTTCAGAGTTTCCAGAAGGTATCGAACTGATTATATATGATGATGAAGGCAATGCAAGTCAAATATTTTCGGATTATGCAATTATCTATAATGATACCGATTTAATTGATTTGCGTGGTAATGTAATTTTGGCAACTCATAAAAATGACTCTTTGTTCACACCCCAAATGTATTATGACCAAAAGAGTGAATGGGTCTTTACTAATGAAAATTTTAGACTTCGCTCAGAGGGTACAGATGTTTCTGGCCGAGGATTTGATTCTGATAGAAATTTTGTGGATTACGAAATGCTCGAGTCTGGTGGCATTATGGAACTAGATAATTAACTATCTTTAATTGGTGACTGAGCGGAGCCGAAGTCACATTATTAAAAACATTGAGTTATGATTAAAGCACTAAAAATATTTCAATACGCTTACATAATTTTTGCGATCCTATTTGCTTGGGATGCCATTTCTAATTGGTCAACAGATAGAAACCGCTCATACATGTCGTTATTATTTGCGTCATTAGCTGTGTTTATGTTTTTCTTTAGAAAGCGATTTAGAAAAAAGTTCGAGGACAGACGAAAACAATAATTGATGTCTACAGATGCCATAATTATTATTGTATCACTTTTACTGTCTGCATTCTTCTCAGGTATGGAGATTGCCTATGTGTCTTCTAATAAAATTCATATTGAGTTAGAGAAAAAACAAGGTGATTTTTTAGGAAAACTCTTAGAAAGACTAACTGTAAAACCATCAAAGTTTATTACTACAATGCTAATAGGCAATAATATTGCATTAGTTATTTATGGTTTTAAAATGGGTGATGTATTAGTAAAGTGGTTTCAAGGATTTTTACCTTCGGATATATCATTTCTTAATTACTTGCTGGTAGAGTTTCAATTATTGACACAAACGGTCATATCGACTGCCATTATTTTACTAACTGCTGAGTTTTTGCCAAAGGTGTTTTTTCAGATTTACTCCAATGTATTGTTAAAACTATTTGCGCTCCCTGCTTATATTTTTTATCTCATATTTAGTCCAATTTCTGAGTTTGTAATTCGTATTTCAGATTTTGTTTTAAAAACGTTTTTTAAGACAGAAGGTGATGCCGTAGAGCTAGCATTAACTAAAGTAGAATTAGGCAATTTTATTACTGAACAAATGGAATCTGTTGAAGAAGATGAAGAGGTAGATAGTGAGATTCAAATTTTTCAAAATGCACTTGAGTTTACAGAAGTAAAGGCTAGGGAAGTTATGGTGCCTCGCACCGAAATCATGGCAATAGATATCTTCGATTCTATAGAAAATTTAACACAAGCATTTGTAGATACAGGTTATACCAAAATTTTAGTTTACAAAAATTCTATTGATGATATTTTGGGATATGTACATTCTTTCGAATTGTTTAAAAAACCCAAGACCATCAAGTCTATTTTAATACCAGTTGTGTTTGTTCCTGAAACTATTTTGGTTAAGGACGTGTTGAATCTTCTTAATAAAAAACGAAAAAGCATAGCTGTAGTTATTGATGAATATGGTGGTACTTCTGGAATGATGACGGTAGAAGACATTATTGAAGAACTTTTTGGAGAAATTGAAGATGAGCACGATAGTGTTGCACTGACCGAAGAGCAAATTACAGAGGATACGTTTAACTTCTCCGCACGTTTAGAGGTCGATTATATTAATGAAACCTACAAACTAAACCTTCCTGAAAGTGAAGCTTATGAGACATTAGGAGGATTAATTGTTCATTTTACCGAAGATATTCCGGTGTTAAATGATACGATAAAAATCGAAAATTTTAAGTTTCAGATAACCGAAGCATCTTCTGCAAAAATAGATAGTGTGCAACTTAAAATTATGCCTGAAGAATAGTTGGCCTCTCATCCTTTAAAAAATGAGAGTTCTTCCTTTTATTATTTACTAGAAAATGCTATTTTCGCACACTTAAATTTAACAAACGAAATACCATAAAATGGCAGTTTTAAATAAAATCAGACAACGTTCTCTAGTCCTAATTTTAGTTATTGCAATGGCATTATTTGCCTTTGTGATTGGTGATGTTTTTAGAAATTCGGATGGATTTTCTGGAGGGTCTCAAGATATTATAGCAACGATTAATGGCGAGGATATTAAAAGAGAACCATTTATGTTTCAGGTTCAAAACATGCAACAACGTGTTGGTCCTAACACTTCCGAAACTCAAATTAAGAACAATATTTACAATCAAGAGTTAAATCGTATTGTTATGAATACTGAGTTCGAAAAGCTTGGTTTAACTGTTGAGGAAGACAAAATGCTTGAGCTTTTAGAGCGAAGTTTTGGTACATATCCAGAGTTTCAAAATCAAGACAGTATTTTTGATGTAAATAAACTTAGATCATTTATTGCAAATCTTAAAGATATACAACCGCAAGGTGCACCGTTGAGTAATTTTACAATTAACTATGCACAATGGACAAACAATGAGCAATCATTGGCTAACGGTGCTTTAACGCAACAATATTACAACCTAGTTACGGCTGGTGTGAATTCTACGATAACAGAAGCCGAAGCTGAATACTTAGCCGATAACGCTTCTGTTAATTTAAAATATGTTCAGATACCGTATACCTCTATAGCAGACAGTTTAGTTGAAGTAACTAAGTCTGATATCAAAGCTTACATGGAAAAGAATAGAGCTCAATATGAGGTTGATGAAACTAGAGAGATTTTGTTTGTGGAATTCCGTGAAGATGCATCTAAAGAAGATGAAGATGCACTTAAGGCGGAGTTACTTTCTCTTAAAAGTGATCGGTTAGAGTTTAATGATGTCACAAAAGGTACAGACACAATCTATGGTTTTGATAATACAAAAAACATCGAAGGATTTGTAAATAATAATTCGGACATAAAGTATGCTGACGCTTATCTAAGACCATCAGAGTTGGGTTCAGCTAAAGATAGTTTGTCTGTTACTGCTATCGGATCTTACTATGGCCCTTACAAAGATGGTGAGTATTACAAATATTCTAGAGTTTTAGATAAAGCTTCTAAAGCAGATTCTGTGAAGGTGCGCCATATCTTAATTCCTTATGTAGGCGCTACCAGAGTAGCTCCAGATGAAACACGAACGCCTGAGCAAGCAAAAGCAACAGCAGATAGTATTTACGCAGTTGTAAAGAACAACCGTTCTAAGTTTAAAGATTTATTAGACCTATCTTCTGATAAAGTAAGTAATGAGGCCGAAGGTGTTATAGAGTTTGCATACAACCAGAGCTTTGCTCCAGAGTTTAGAGCGTTTTCTTTTGATAATAAGAAAGGTGATATCGATGTTGTTGAAACTAGTTTTGGATATCACATTATTGAAATATTAGATCAAACATCATTTAGTAATACAGTTAAGCTTGCTACTATTGCTCGTAAGATTGAAGCATCAGAAAAAACGATTGATGACGTATTTAATGCAAAGCAAAAATTCGAAATTGCAGCTGAGTCGGGAGATTTTAATGAACTAGCTGAAGAAAGAGGTTTAACAGTCAGACCAGTAACGTTTAAAGAATTGGATGAGAATATTCCGAGTTTAGGTAGTCAAAGACAAATTGTGCGTTGGGCATATAATGCAGAAACAAATGTTGGTGATTATAAAAGTTTCAATGTAACAGGAGTAGGTTTTGTAGTTGTAAAATTAGTAGACGTTAATGAAGAAGGATTAATGTCGGTTGAAGATGCTACAACACCTGTATTGATAGAAGTACGTAAAGAGAAGAAGGCAGCAATGATTCGTGAGATGATCACAGCTTCTTCATTAAATGATATTGCAAATAATCAAGGTCAAACAGTTAAAACAGCGACTAGTGTAACACTTAAAAACACAACGTTATCTGGCGCAGGAATTGAGCCTAAAGTAGTTGGTACAGCTTTTGGTTTAGAAGAAGGTTCTGTTTCTAAACCTATTGATGGTGAAAAAGGTGTCTATGTAATCGAAGTAACAAAAATTAATGAAGTTACAATGCAAGACAATTATGCTGGTATCTTATCACGTTTAAATAGTGCGCGAAAAAGCACTATACAGAATCGAGTATATTCTGCTTTAGAAAATGCTGCAGATATTGAAGACAATAGAGCTAAAACAGTATATTAGTAACTATTCAAAATAAAATTAAAGAAAAGGCTTCGCATTTGTGAAGCCTTTTTTATGCTTTAATAATCTCAGAATATTTTAAAATGGTACTATATCCTTTCGATTTAAAATAATCTTCTGGGTTGCCTTTAGAAGTTACTAAAACAAAATCACCACCCCAAGCGCCTAAGCTTTTCACTTCACCATCAAAATCATTAAACAATCTATCCTTTACAGTATCTTGTTTAATTAGACTCGAAATTAAGGCTTCATGTTTTTTTATTAAGGTGTTAAACACTTCCAAGCTATTACTTTCAATAATAGCATTTGTTATTGTATTTACTTTTTTAATATAAGTTTCGAGGTCACCTTTAAAGGTTCTGTAGTTAGATATAGCATCTCTACTATTCTGTTTTTGATTGAGATATACAAAGTAGATGCAATCTTTAAAAATGGGGTCGAAATTACAACTTGAAACCATTGGTTTATTATCTGCTAGATTATAGACTATAGGTGTGTTATTTTGAGCACAAGCAATATCATAACCACTGCCGCCAAAAGTAAGTTTAAGTAGTTCATATGCATTAATATTAGACCAATTGGCCATATTATTAATTAGAGTTGAAGATGTGCCCAATCCCCATTTCCTATTAAAGTCTTGACGTGTAATTATATCAAAGCCATTCTGCGAATTAAAAAACGTTGGATTTAAGCTATGAATACTTTTAAAAATTTGAATCAAACGATTTGATACATCACTATCAGATATATATTCGGTGTGCAGCACTTTTTTGAAATCAAATTTATCTTGGAACCAAACGTCATGGTTTTCATCAAAACTCTGCCATGATATGCTTCCAGAATCATTAGGGTTAACCATAAGTTCTTGTCCAAATGTTGTCGGTAGTGCTAAAGCTTTTGCCCCATCAAGGACTAAATATTCACCAGTAATAAGAAGCTTGCCGTTACTTCTGTAGCTTCGACTCCGCTCAGCTACCAAGCCTCTTTTATTTATTTGGTTAGTACTAACTTGGTGACTGAGCGGAGTCGAAGTCATATATTTTGAATGACTTTCATTTTTACACTCAGAAAGTTTAGGTAAATCATCAAAATTTGCTTCAATCAAAGCTTCTTTTTTTGCTCGGCTCCAACCTTGTATTTGCTTTTCTCTATAAAAAGTATCATCTATTCGCTGGTGCTCCTCGAGATATACCAACTTAACAGGTAATCTTTTTTTAGTATGGTTAGCAGCTTTACCTTCTTGGTGTTCAGTTAATCGTTTTTCAATATCTGTTGTGCTACCAGTGTAGTAACTGCCATCAGCACATTCCAATATATAAACATAACCTTTTGGCATTATTTGCTTCTCAATTTAGTAATGGCTTCTACAACTGCGCTATGAGTAACGGTAGTTGTTTTAAAGTACTCTATGAGTTCTGATTTTTCAGTTTCATCAGCGTCGAACTGATTCAAAATATTCATTAAATGCATTTTCATATGTCCTTGCTGAATTCCAGTAGTAGTTAGTGATTTTACAGCGGCAAAGTTTTGTGCTAAACCAGCTACTGCTACAATTTTCATTAAATCTCTTGCTTTTGGGTTTTGTAATAATTGTAAAGCAAATTTCACTAATGGATGTAAACTTGTAAGTCCACCAACTGTACCTAGTGCTAAAGGAATTTCTATCCAAAAACAAAATTCGTCATTGTCAATACTGCAATGCGTTAAGCTTGAATAGTTACCTTCTTTAGAAGCATAAGCATGCACACCAGCCTCGACTGCTCTAAAATCATTACCTGTTGCTAAAACCACGGCATCAATACCATTCATAACACCTTTGTTATGAGTTACTGCGCGATGAGGTTCAATTTCAGCAATGGTTATTGCCTGTTTAAATTTTTTAGCAAAAATGTATGGTTCTGGTATATCCTTATCTTTTAAATCTTCGATCTTGCATCTTACTTCAGCTTTAACCAAGCATTCAGGAACATAGTTAGATAAGATGCTCATAATTACATCTATACCATCAACATCGTGGTTTTGTGCTTCGATTTTAAAGGTGTTAGCAAATTGCTCTAAGCATGAGTTTATAAAGTTGGCACCCATGGCATCCAAAGTCTCAAAAGTTGCATGCAGTTGATAGTAGTTTTCTAAATCACCAGTTTTATCTCTAAGTTCTATATCAAGTATGCCACCACCACGACGTTCCATATTTTTTGTAATGTCAGACGCATCAGCGATGAGTTTACTTTTTATAGCGTTAAAAAAACTATGTAGCACATTTTTGTCACCTGTATAAGTAAAATGTACTTGACCTATTTTTACTGTAGAAATAACTTCGGCTTTAAAACCACCACGATTTAACCAAAACTTTGCGGCTTTACTAGCGGCTGCAATCACCGAACTTTCTTCTATTGCCATTGGTATTGTATACAAATGGTCATTAATTAAAAAGTTTGGTGCAACACCAAGAGGTAAATAAAAGTTTGTTATGGTGTTTTCTATAAACTCATCATGCAGTTTTTGGAGCTTTTTGTCTGAATTCCAATATTGAGTTAGGATAGATTTAGCACATTCATCATTATAAAAGTAAGATTGTATCAACCAATCAATCTTTTCGGTTTTAGATAATTTTGAAAATCCAGAAATACTGTTCTGCATGATTATTTTTTTAATTAATTGCAAAGATACTAGGAATGGTACAATATGTGTGATATGATCCTCAATATTGCTGATTTACTGTTAATAATTCGGGTTTTTTGCATAATTTTTAGTAAACTTGGCATTGCTTTATTAAATAAGAAATAGTTAATGAAACTCACACACGTACTTACCCTTATTGGCTTTTTAATCACAGCCACAGTAACAGCTCAAAATAAAGAAATTAGTTTAAAAGATATTTGGAACGGCACCTTTAGAACTGAAGGCATGCAGTCTTTGTATTCTATGAAAGAAGGCAATAAGTTTTCTGTTCTAAATCACGATAGAAAAAACAAAGCACACACTATAGATGTGTTTGATTACGAAACACTAAATAAAGTGAGTACCGCTTTAGATTCAAGAGACTTAGCAGAATTAGATTATTTTATAGGTTATGAGTTTAGTGACGACGAGTCTAAAATTCTAGTTATGACCAAGTCAAAACCTGTTTTTAGACGTTCTACTCTTGGTGAATATTATGTGTATGATATGGCTACTAAATCAATCGAAAAGCTTTCTGAAAATTTAGTGCAAGAACCAACATTTTCACCAGATGCTACAAAGGTAGCTTATGGTTTTGAAAACAACCTTTATGTGAAGGATTTGGCTTCAGGAAAAACAAAGCAATTAACGTTTGATGGTGAGAAGAATAGCATTATAAACGGAATTACGGATTGGGTGTATGAGGAAGAATTTAGTTTTGTAAGAGCATTTGATTGGAATGCTGACAGCAATAAAATAGCCTTCATAAGATTTGACGAAACCAAAGTGCCAGAGTTTTCAATGGATGTATTTGGTACAGGACTTTACCAAACACAACAGGTTTTTAAATACCCTAAAGCTGGCGAGGCTAACTCTAATGTAACACTTCATTTATTTGATTTAACAACAGATAAATTATCAGAAATTAAAGTAGATAAAGCATATAAAGATTTCTATATCCCAAGAATTGAATGGACTAACAATGGAGATGTATTAAGCGCTCAGTATATGAATCGCCATCAGAACGAACTGGACTTATGGATGATAAACGCAAAAAGCAATACATCAAAATTAGTTTTAGCAGAAACTGATAAAGCTTACATTGATGTGACTTTCAACTTAACGTTCTTAAAGGATAACAGCTTTATTTGGACGAGTGAAAAAGATGGCTACAACCATATTTATCACTATTCTAAAGATGGTAAGTTAATTAACCAAGTTACAAATGGTGACTGGGAAGTCACCAACTATTATGGTTTCGATGAAGATTCAGGAACTATTTTTTACCAATCAGTAGAGAATAGCTCAATAAATAGAGATGTGTATTCTGTAAAATTAAATGGTACAAACAAAAAGCGTTTAACAAAGCGTGATGGTACTAATAATGCTTCATTTAGTTCGGATTTCTCTTTTTTCATTAACACACATTCTAGTGCCACATCACCATACGAGTACACGTTAAATAGTGCGCGAAATGGTAATTTGGTAAAAAGTATAAAGGATAATGATAAACTAGCTAATAAAGTTGCCGAATATAAGACTTCAAAAAAGGAATTCAGTACAATAAATATTAATGGTAATGATTTAAATATGTGGATGATAAAGCCTGCAGATTTTGATGCCAATAAGGAGTATCCGTTATTTATGTATCAATATTCGGGTCCGGGTTCGCAGTCTGTTGCTAATCGTTGGAATGGCGCAAATGATTACTGGTACCAACACTTAGCACAAGAAGGATACATTGTGGTTTGTGTAGATGGTAGAGGCACAGGTTACAAAGGAGCAGCATTTAAAAAAGTGACACAAAATGAATTAGGAAAATATGAAGTAGAAGACCAAATTGCTGCTGCTAAGGAATTAGGGAAATTACCATATATAGATGAAGAACGAATTGGAATTTGGGGTTGGAGTTATGGTGGTTTTATGAGTAGCAATGCCTTGTTTAAAGGTAATGATGTGTTTAAAATGGCCATTGCTGTTGCACCTGTTACTAGCTGGCGCTTTTACGATACAATTTATACGGAGCGTTACATGACAACGCCTCAAGAAAACCCAAGTGGTTATGACGAAAATTCGCCTATAAATCATGTAGATAAATTAAAAGGCGATTTTCTGTTAATTCATGGCTCTGGTGATGATAATGTACATTTGCAAAATACCATGCGTATGGTTGAAGCTTTGGTGCAAGCTAATAAGCAATTTGAATGGATGGTGTATCCCGACAAAAATCACGGTATTTACGGTGGGAATACAAGGTTGCACCTGTACAATAAAATGACGAAATTTATTCATGAAACCCTAGGTGATAAACGTGAAAATGCCAAAGAAGAAAAAGATGAAGAAAAGTCTAAAATAAAAGGATAACAAAACTAAATACTAACTAATAGAATTAATATATGGAATTTAAATTTGGAGGTTCAGAAACTAATCAAAGGACAGTCTTAGGTCACCCATCAGGACTATTTGTGTTATTTTTCACTGAAATGTGGGAGCGCTTTTCATACTATGGAATGCGTGCATTACTAGTTTTATTTTTAACAGCGGCAATCATAGGAGAAGGCGGCTGGGGCTGGGAACGTTCTGAAGCACTTCTACTTTACGGATGGTATACAGGATTGGTATACATTACCCCGATAATTGGAGGTTTTATAGCTGATAAAGTAATGGGCTATAGAAATGCTGTTGTTGTAGGTGCTTTATTAATGACTTTAGGTCACGCGTCTATGGCATTAGAAGTTACTGCTGATGCATTCTTTTATGCAGGTCTAGGTCTTTTGATTATTGGAAATGGATTATTTAAACCAAATATTTCGTCAATTGTTGGGCAATTATATAAATCTCAAGGTAAAGAGAAAGATGCTGGATACACCATTTTTTATATGGGAATCAACGCTGGAGCTTTCTTAGGAATTCTATTATGCGGATACATAGGTGAATCTGTTGGTTGGCATTATGGCTTTGGTCTGGCCGGAATTTTCATGTTCTTTGGAATGTTACAATTTTACTTTGCTCAGAAAATATTTGGAAACATTGGCTTATCTCCTAAAAAATCTGGAGATTTAGATGATATTATAGAGGATTCAATAGATAAAGTAGAAGATGATATTGAAGACGTAGTAAGCCAAGCTTCTAAATCTAAAATTACTGCTGATAGGTTAAAAGTTATAGGAGTATTTTCATTCTTTACGATTTTCTTCTGGTGGGCATTTGAGCAAGCAGGTGGTTCAATGACAATTTTTGCTGCCGATTATACAGATAGAATTCTAACAGGAGACGGTGCATTGACCTTCAAAGTATTCAATACTCTACTTACCGTTGTTCCAATGTTAATAATAACGTGGGTATTGCTTTTACTTTTTAAACAAACGTTTAGTAAGTATGCACTGTCTAATACTTTGTTGGGGACAAGTTTTGTGATTATTTGGGGTATAGTTATATGGATGCTATACAGAGAATTTAGTGCTGAAGTTGCTGAGGTTAAAGCATCATGGTTCGGAATACTAAACTCATTTTTTATTATTGCTTTTGCACCACTATTTTCAAAAATTTGGGAGAGCAAATACAATCCAACAGGTCCTATAAAATTTGCGATAGGCTTGATATTATTAGGGCTAGGTTTCGGAATTTTAGCTTATGGTTCTATGGGTATTCCATTGGGAGCAAAAACAGCATCAGTGAGTATGATTTTCCTAATTCTAGCATATTTATTCCATACCCTAGGAGAATTATGTGTATCACCAGTTGGTTTATCTTATGTAAGCAAATTAGCCCCATTAAAATTGGTTGGTATGATGTTTGGAATTTGGTTTGTGGCGAACTTCATAGCGAATCTAACAGCAGGTTGGACAGGAAGTTATATAGACCCAATTGTTGAAGAATATGGAATGACTACCTTCTTTTTAATATTTACGGCTATCCCTGTTGGCGCAGGAGTTATAATGATATTATTGAATAAGACATTAATTAGAATGATGCACGGTATTAAATAATAAATCAAAACGATATGTTAAACACCTCTTTATGAGGTGTTTTTATTTCGTAAGTTTGGTCCAATAATTGCAACTAAGAGCATATGATGAAGAAGATAATTTTAGCAGGTTTTATAGTGTTGTTTACAGTAAGCCTAACAGCGCAAGAAATTAATTGGGTGTCGTTTGAAGAGGCTGTTGCACTTCAGAAGAAAAACCCTAAAAAGATAATCATGGACGTATATACCAATTGGTGTGGTCCATGTAAATTACTAGACCGAAATACATTTCAAAATGCCGATGTAGCGGCATATATTAATGAAAATTTTTATGCCGTAAAATTCAATGCTGAAGGTAATAAACCGGTAACGTATAAAGAAACAAGCTTTACAAATCCAGGGTATGACGCATCTAAAGCAAACAGAAGAAACTCTCCTCATGAGTTTACGCGCTTTTTAAGAATTAGAGCGTATCCAACTATTGCCTTTTTTGATGAAGAGTTACAATTAATTACACCTATTACTGGCTATCAGTCACCAAATCAATTGGAGTTGTATTTAAAGTTGTTTTCTAGCGATGCTTATAAAAAGATGACAACGCAAGAAGCCTTTAATGACTACTATAAAAATTTTAAGCCGACCTTCAAACAAAGCAAATAAGGTCAATCTTTAATAATAAAAGCTCCCTTTTCATAAGTACTATGGAAAGGGATATTTTTTTCTTCACAAGTCAGCTTCCAACGATTTACATAAGATTTGTAATTACTAGCATCTGCAATAATTTGTTTTGGTTGTAAAGAGTCTATAAGCCTGTCCATGTTTAATTTTGGAGAATCTTTCAATAGAATATAATCGGGCTGTTTCAGTTTGGATTGATATATACCCAAACTATCAATAACTAAAATGATTTTATCATTAAACGAATACACTGAATTTAGACTTTTTGATTGTTTAGATTCAATAAAGTTGCCTACAGAATAGTTTATAATAGCCTTGTCTTTTTTTAGAGATAGAGAATCTAAATTATGATAAACATTAAAATGGTTGTTTGTCTTTTCACCTAAAATAGTAGCTCTACTCTTATTGAATACAACAAATTCATTACTACTTGAGGTGTATTTATCATAAACTAATGATAATGAAAATACCAATACACTCATTAAAACTAATTGCAGCGATTTAGCTGATTTATGATTCCAGTACCATAAGCCTGCAATAATTACTAGATAACTGCTTAAAACTTGTAATATTGAAAATGAAATATCTCTAAATAAAAAACTCTCAAACTGTGCTACCCAAGCCACAAAATTATTTAGGCTATCAATTAAAAATTCGTAGCTTTTCCCAAGAAAACTAGGAAGAATATTGAATAAAGCTAAAACAATAATTAATATTCCAAAACCAAGAATAGCTCCTAAAAAAGGGATGATTACTAGGTTTGAAATAAAAAATAATCCTGGGAATTGATGAAAATAAAACAAACTTATCGGAGCAACACCTATTTGTGCGGCGATAGTTACAGTTGCAATTTCCCATAATTTATTAGCAACTAAGTTTTTAGGATCCCAAAGTTTAACTAATCTTGGTTGAATGATAACAATAGCAAAAACTGCCAAATAGCTCATCTGAAAACCAACATCAAAAAGATAAATTGGTTTAAATAATAGCAGAATAAATGCAGAAATACTTAGCGTATTTATAATGTTAGTTGGGCGTTTAAGAAACTGAGCAGTAGTAATAATAGAGAACATGGTTACAGCTCGTGTAACCGATGGCGATAACCCAGCTACAAAAGCAAAACCCCACAGAAAGAGAAGTATTAGTATTGGCTTATAAATATGCTTACCATGTTTAATGCGATGTAACGGTTTAAGGATAAATACAAGTAGAATAAAAATTATTCCTACATGTAAACCAGATACCGCCAGTATATGTATTGAGCCAGCATTTACATAATTATTATAAGTTTCAACACTAATGTCTTGACGTTGTCCTAATATAAGCGCATTTATAATAGACAAGGTTTCAGTTTTAAAACCATTTTGTTTTAGTTTGGTATTGACCAAGGTTCTTATTTGGTCTGCATAACTAGAAATGTTTGTATTGGTATTTGAAAGTTTAAGAAGCTCAGTATGATTGGCAAAGAATTGATGATGAATATTACGCTGTTTTAAATACGCATTATAGTTAAACTGAAACGGGTTTTTAGGTTTTATAACTTCTGAAAGCTTTGAGATTACATAGTAACTATCACCAATTTGTAGCATAGAATTCAATGAGTCTAGCTTAAGATTCATTAGTAATTTTCCACTAGTAGAATGGTCGTTAAGGTCTTGTATCTCTACTATATATTTGTTGTTGTACTTGTCAGGTTTTAGCCTTTTTGCTATTGTAAAACTAAAACTTTGATAATCTAAAGTGTTAAAGTTGGAGTTAATGTAATGCGAAGTTCTATTGGTTTCATCATAGATATGTGATGACAAAATTCCTATCAAGATAAAAATAGCATAAGTTAAAATCCCGAACGTATATAGCGATTTCTTTCTTCGTTTTGAGTGGCTATAACTCAAGATTAGAAATAGGCTTATAACTCCTACTAATAAGAATAAAATTTCACGAGAAATATCAATAAAGTAACTAGCAATTATACCAGCAATTAAGCATATTGTAAGTTTTACAATTGTGAAATTAAACAGCTTCATTATCAAATCACTTCAATTATATATCACTTAAAAAACTAGAACTGAAATAAGTAATTATAGATATCTTCTAGCCTGTACATAGGCCAAATACCAATAGCGTTCTGAGACTTTAGATATCATGACGCCGCGACTTGTTGAGGCATGAATAAAATAAATCTCATCACCTAAAACATCCGTAACTATACCAACATGGTTTACTTTTCGGCTGTTTTTCCGAGTTGCGAAAAATACCAAATCTCCTGGTATAACCTTTTTAATATCAATCCAATCGCCTGTTTTCGATAACTCTGAAGTTGTTCTCGGCATAGAAATATCGTATTTACCAAAAGAGGTATATATTAATCCAGAGCAGTCCATACCTTTTTTACTAATGCCGCCGTATTTATACTTTACGCCTCTAAAGGTTTTAGCATAATCTATTATAGAAGCAGCTTGGTTAGAAACAGGTGGTTTTGAAACAGCTGTTTTATTAGACTTGGGCTTTGAGCGTTTAGATGCATTTTTTGAAGACCCGCAACTGCTCAAGGTTGCTATAATTAATAGTAGTAGGTATACTTTTTTCATTTAGTTTTTTATGGCTTCATAAATTAGTTTAGCAGTTTTTTCGCTAGCGCCTTTACCGCCAAGTTTTTGTTCTAATTCGTAATAATCTAAAAATAACTGTTCACGCTTTTCTGGACTAAGTATTTTAGTTAATTCCTGTTTTAAACGATGAGTGTTCAACTCATTCTGAATTAACTCTGTCACAACCTCACGGTCCATGATAAGATTAACTAGCGAGATGAATTTGAGGGTTATAATACGTTTGGCAATTTGGTAAGAAATAGCATTGGCTTTGTAACAAACTACCTGAGGTACTTTAAATAAAGCGGTTTCTAAAGTTGCTGTACCAGATGTCACTAAAGCAGCATGAGAGATGCTTAGTAAATCATAAGTTTTGTTATTTACAAACGCAATCGCTTTATCACCAATAATAGATTTGTAAAATTCATAATCCTGGCTTGGTGCACCAGCAATCACAAACTGGTAATCGGTAAAACTATCAGCAACGCTAAGCATGACATCAAGCATTTTTTTAATCTCTTGTTTTCTGCTTCCAGGTAGAAGTGCTATTATGGGTTTTTTACTAAGATTATGGGTGGTTCTAAAATCAGTTTCGTCAATTAAATTTCTGTCGGAAACAGCATCAATCAAGGGATGTCCTACAAACTCAACATCATAACCATATGTTTTGTAAAATGCTTTTTCAAACGGCAAAATGGTATACATAATATCAACATCGCGTTTAATCTTTTTTACACGATTGGCTCTTGATGCCCATACTTGAGGTGAAATATAATAATGCGTTTTAAAGCCTTGTTGCTTAGCCCATTTTGCAATTCTTAAATTAAAACCAGAATTGTCTATACATACAATCACATCAGGTTTAAAATTTTGAATATCTGTTTTACAGAATTTTATAAAACCCAATACGGTTTTAAGGTTCATAACCACTTCTGCAAAGCCCATAAAAGAACGCTCTTTATAGTGAGTGACTAATGTGCCGCCAACTGCTTTCATTAAATCACCACCCCAAAATCTTATGTCCGCAGCTTTATCTTCTTTATATAAAGCTTTCATAAGATTAGAGCCATGTAAATCTCCAGATGCTTCGCCAGATATAATATAGTATTTCACCTATTTAAATTTTGAAATGACTTTGTTTAAGGTAAATATATCTATTATAATATTTCATCTTAAAATTACCATAATAGTAGTTATAATTTATTTATTACAAATATTATGCCGACAAGTATAGTAGCTAAAAGAACACCTTTTGCATAATTGTCCATCTTCTTGTTTAAAAACAAATAAAACAATGGAAGGTTAATCAATGCGCCAATACTAGCACGTTTTTCTAATAAAATAGTACTGAATGATCGGTCTATGATTCTTGTAAATGAGCTGCCCTTATATAAACCAATGCATAAATCGAATATAAAAATCCCAATTAAAACCGATATAATACCAATAATAAATCCTAAAATAATGTCTTTTCTATGATTCAAATTTCCAAGAATTTAAATGTTGAATAGCATGATGTGCAGTGAGATCAAACTGAACAGGAACAACAGAGACATAGTTGTTTTTTAATGCCCATTCGTCGGTATCTTCACCATGGTCCATAATTACGAATTCTCCTGTAAGCCAGTAATAATCTTTTCCCATTGGATTGGTACGTTTGTCAAATTTTTCTTCCCAATTTGCTCGTGCTTGCCTGCAAATTTTAATACCATTGATAGCGTTTTGATTTTTAGGGATATTGACGTTAAGAATCACATCTTTAGGTAAACCATGATTTAAAACATTTTTTGTAATCGTTTTTACCACTGATTTACAATGCTCAAAATCTGCACCCCAACTATAATCTAATAATGAAAAGCCTATCGCTGGGATTTGCTCTATTCCCGCTTCTAGAGCAGCGCTCATCGTGCCAGAATAAATCACATTTATTGAGGAATTAGATCCGTGATTAATACCAGAAACACAAAGGTCTGGTTTACGGTCTAAAACTTCTCTTATAGCTAATTTTACACAATCGGCAGGAGTTCCTGAACAACTATATTCTTGTTGTGGTCCGTCATCTATAACTACTTTTTCAACGTATAATGTAGAGTCAATGGTTATAGCATGACCCATACCACTTTGAGGGCTATCTGGAGCAACCACCACCACATCTCCGATAGTTGTCATAACATTAATTAATGTACGTATTCCAGGTGCAGTTATGCCATCATCATTGGTAACAAGAATTAAAGGTTTTCTAGGCATGTAAGGCAAAATTTAGTCTTTTGCTAAAATACTAAAATAGCCTGTAATTGTTGTATAACTTTGGTTTAACAAAAAATTAGTAGCACTTTGGTTTTATGGCACGATTTTTTCGTCTATTTTAGTCAATTATAAAGTTATTATTCATTGTAAATACTGTAAGTTGAGTCTCATCGAAACTACGGTAAAATAAAGAAGACATATGAAAGGGAAATACAAATTTTTATTACTGGCACTATTAATTGCTTTTGCATCATGTAGTTTTACCAATAAAATAGATGGAAGTGATAATGACAAAGATAAATTATTAATACGTCTTATAACTTACCTATTAGATAATGGACATTATGCCCCACAGGACATTAATGATGATTTTTCTGCAAGAGTGTTTGAAGAATACATAAATCAACTAGACCCTTTTAAACGCTATTTTCTGGAGTCAGACATCAAAGAGTTTGAAGCCTATAAAGATAAAATAGACGATCAGTTAAAAGGGTATGATTTGTCGTTCTTTAATTTAACACATCAACGTTTAATTCAAAGAATTGATGAATCAAAGGACGTTTATGCTAAGGTTCTTTCCAAACCATTTGATTTTGATAAAGATGAAACATTCAATTCTAATTATGAATCTCTCGATTATGTAAAGAATAAGCGTGAGATGAAAGAACGTTGGAGAAAACAATTAAAGTTTTCTACAATAGCAAATTATGACGAAGCTATAGAGAATAATCAATTAATGGCTGAGGAAGATGATACAGTAGAGTTGAAGTCTAAGCAAGAATTAGAGGCTGAAGCTAGAGAAACTACTTTAAAATCCTTGACTGAATTATACACTTACATGGAAGAGCGTCAACGCAATGATTGGTTTGGCGTATACATGAATGCAATTGTAAGAGAATTTGACCCACATACATTTTACTTTACGCCTGTAGATAAAGACAGATTTGACTTAGATATGTCCGGAAAATATGATGGTATTGGAGCCCGTTTGCAGCGTAGATTAGATGTCATTTCTATTAGCGAACTTATTAGCGGTGGCCCAGCCTGGCGTCAAAACAAGTTAGAAACTGGAGACCAAATATTAAAAGTAACTCAAGAAGGTGAGGAAGAAGGTGTTAACATAGTAGGCATGCGACTTGAAGATGCTGTTAAATACATTAAAGGTCCAAAAGGAACAACAGTAACCTTAACAGTCAAAAAAGTAGATGGCACATTAGAGGATATTTCAATAGTAAGAGATAAAGTTGTTCTTGAAGAAACTTATGCTAAATCCTCTACAGTGATCAAAGATGGCAAAAAGTATGGCTTAATTAACTTACCAAGTTTTTACGATAATTTTGATAGAGACAACCGTGTAAGTTGTGCTATTGATGTAAAAAGAGAAATTGAGCGACTTAAAAAAGAAAATATCGAAGGCGTTATTATAGACTTAAGAGACAACCGTGGTGGCTCGCTAGGAGCAGTGGTTGATTTGACAGGTCTTTTTATTAAAGATGGGCCAATAGTACAAGTAAAAAGTACAACAGGAGATAAACGTGTACTTAGTGACGAAGATGAATCTGTTGTTTGGGATGGACCATTAGTAATAATGGTTAATGAACTGTCTGCTTCTGCTTCTGAGATATTGGCGGCAGCGATGCAAGACTATAAAAGAGGAGTAGTGATTGGTAGTGAACAAACTTTTGGTAAAGGAACTGTCCAAAACGTGGTAGACCTTAACCGCATGGTTAGAAACAATTCAAATGGTGACTTAGGTGCAATTAAGTTTACAACAGATAAATACTATCGTATTAATGGTGGATCTGTACAACTTAAAGGTGTAAATAGTGATATTGTTGTTCCAGACCGTTACAAGTATATTGGCATTGGTGAGCGTACTCAGGACAATCCATTATCATGGGATAAAATAGATTCTGCAACATATAATCTATGGGAAAACTATTATGATTATGATGGCGCCATTAAGAACAGCCAAGAACGTATTGCCGCTAACGAGCAATTAAAACTTATTGATGAGAATGCAAAGTGGATCAATGAAATACGTGATAACGAAACATTTTCACTTAACTATAACGACTATAAAGAGCAGCTTGAGTTTAATGAAATGCAAGCTAAACGATTTGATAAAATCTCTGAGTATACATCTAACTTAACATTTAACTCATTACCATATGAGCTAGATTTAGTAGCTAAAGATTCTGTTCTTAAAGAGAAGAGAAAGCGTTGGCATAAAAGCTTAAGTAAAGATGTTTATATTGAAGAAGCGTTAAATGTACTTCAAGATTTAAAGCTATCATATGCTATAAAAAATAATGTAGCTCAAATTAAGAACTAAAGTAGTTTTGTGTCACCTTGAGCGTGGTCGCTGAGCGAAGTCGAAGTGCAGTCGAAAGGTCTTTTTCTTTTAGATTAAAAAAAGTTATATGTCCAAAACAAATAGTTCATTAACTAGCTTAGCGCTCCAAAAATTCAAAACGAATCTTTGGGGCGTTATTAGTTTTTGGGTTATTGTGGTTATTGGTTTAATCTCAATTTTTGCATATGTATTGGTTCCTGATAGTTCAAAGAATGCTAATCAAATGCATTTGCCTATTCATTCTAAAGCACCAGGTTTTAAGGTTGAAATTTTAGAATTACCGTCAGTTGAAAAAGACGAATCTTCTTTTATATCCAGACTTTTCTTTGGAAAAACGAATACCAAAACCGAAATCCCTATTACAAACTATAGCGTAGAAAATAATTTGCTTCATTATACAGAATATGCTGGCGAAGGATTAATTGGCCAACAAAAAACAATAGAACTAAGTGTCTTTCCGAATAATAATTATGAGCCTTATATTGCCGAACGCACATTTGTTTTTGGAACCGACAAGTATGGCAGGGATTACTTAAGCAGAATTTTAGTGGGTGCAAGAATATCCTTTTTTATTGGTTTTGTTGCTGTGTTTATTTCTCTTCTTGTTGGTCTTTTTATGGGAAGTATCGCAGGTTATTATGGTGGAAAAGTTGATGCTTTTATTATGTGGATTATTAACATCACATGGTCAATACCAACACTTCTGCTAGTTATAGCAATAACATTAGCATTAGGTAAAGGATTTTGGCAAGTATTTATTGCCGTTGGTTTAACGATGTGGGTTGAGGTGGCTAGAGTGGTTAGAGGTCAAATTATTAGCGCCAAACAACTGCAATATGTTACAGCAGCAAGAGCCTTAGGATTTACCGATTTTAGAATTATAACTAAGCACATTCTTCCTAATATAATGGCACCTTTAATTGTGATATCTGCTGCGAATTTTGCTGCGGCTATTTTAATAGAAAGCGGATTGAGTTTCTTAGGTATTGGAGCACAACCACCAATGGCAAGTTGGGGTGCAATGATAAAAGATCATTACAATTACATTATCCTCGGGAAACCTTATTTGGCGATTATTCCTGGGATTTGCATAATGGTTTTAGTCATGGCATTTATGCTAATCGGCAATGCCCTGCGTGATGCTCTAGATGTGAAGAGTTAAACGTCTTGCCTTAATTGCTCTATCTCAGTATTAGTAGCATCAATAAACTCTAAAACTGCATCTTTACCTATTTTTTTACTTGAGGAGGTTACAAAATATTGTGGTAATTCTTCCCAAAATTGAAGTAAGTCATCACAATAGGCGTTGACATGATTTTCAATAGCTTTAGGTTTAAGTTTATCCGCTTTTGTAAAGATGATTGAAAACGGAATTTGCTTCATACCTAAATACTGCATAAACTCTAAATCTATGGGTTGAGGTTTGTGTCTAATATCTACCAAAACAAATGCGGAGACTAATTGTTTACGTTGCTCAAAATAATTGGTAATGAACTTTTGAAAGGTCTTTTTTGAGCTTTTCGATACACGAGCATAACCGTAACCAGGTAAGTCTACCAAATACCAATTTTTATTAATTATAAAGTGATTAATAAGCTGAGTTTTTCCTGGTCTACCAGAAGTTTTAGCAAGGCTTTTACGTCCTGTTAGCATGTTAATTAAAGACGATTTGCCTACATTACTTCTACCAATAAATGCATATTCTGGTATTGCTTGGTTGGGACATTTGGCAACGTCAGAATTACTCATTACAAATTCGGCAGATTTTATTTTCATAGTATTATTAGAAATAAATCAGTCTTAAAAATTAAAATATAAATAGTTATTTTTAGAAACCTCGAGTCACTAACCAATCGTTTAAAATGACATTAAATTCTTGAGGGTGCTCCATCATAGCTGCATGCCCACATTTGTCAATCCAAAATAAGTTGGCATCAGGCAGTAATTCATGAAACTCATCAGCAACTTCTGGAGGTGTTACGGTATCATTTTTACCCCAAATGATACAAGTAGGTGTGTGCATTTTTGGCAAGTCTTTTGCCATGTTATGACGTATGGCACTTTTGGCTATAGCAAGTGTTTTAACCAGCTTATTTCTATCATTAACCGTTTCGTAAACTTCATCAACGATTTCTTTAGTGGCTACCTCTGGATTATAAAATACCTCTTGCGCTTTTTTCTTTATCACTTCATAATCACTGCGCTTGGTATAACCACTACCCATGGCACTTTCATACAGACCAGAGCTACCTGTAATAATAAGCGCTTTTACTTTTTCGGGATATAATTTTGTGTGGTATAACCCTATATGGCCACCTAGAGAGTTGCCCAATAATATGACGTCATCAAATCCTTTAAAATCGATAAAATCTTTAAGATAATTAGCAAAACTCTTAACGTTAGTTTTTAAAAGAGACATGGTGTAGATTGGTAACTCAGGAATGAGAACCTTGTAGCCGTTACTACTAAAAAAATCAGTAACAGCATCAAAATTACTTAAGCCACCCATTAGTCCATGAAGCACAATTATTGGAGTGCCTTCACCTACTTCTATATATCTAAAGTCCTTTTCTTCTTTTAAAAGGTGTGTCATTAATTACTTAGTATAGTTAAACAAAAGTACATCAATTTTTTTATTTGAAAATTCATAAATCTAAATAAAAAAAATGATGTACTAACGCAATGATTCCATAGGTAAAACTAAAATTCATTTTTTCTTTTCAGCATTTAAGTTTTTATCTAAGAAATATAGTTAAATACTTATCAATTCAAGGTCAATATAATTCCCTAATTCATTTGTTTTTTCTCTGCTTCTAAACATCTGGCGATATTGGTTTTTTGTCGATAAATGTAAAACTTATCAACAAAAGTGGTAAAATGTGGTAAAATGTGGGTATTTTTTCAATATATTTGATTTCGTAATAGAATTACAACCTTTTTTGACCCAATAGATTGAACGCATTAATAGGAACATACGAAGTAAAAGCTGATGCTAAAGGAAGGCTAATGTTGCCAACTGTTTTAAAGAAGCAGTTGGCTCCTGTTATGCAAAATGGTTTCGTGCTAAAACGTGCTGTTTTTCAACCTTGTTTAGAATTATACCCAATGCCAGAATGGGAGAAATTAATGCAAAAAGTGAATAAACTTAACCGCTTTAATAAAAAGAATGATGCTTTTATCCGTCGGTTTACTGCAGGTGTAAAAGTAGTCGAAGTAGATAGTACTGGTCGTTTACTAATTCCTAAAAACTTATTGTCATTTTCTGGTATTACTAAAGAAACTGTTTTGGCTTCTGCGGTAAATATAGTAGAGATATGGGATAAGGATAAATACGAAAAAGCAATTGATGATGCAGCCTTAGATTTTGCGGATTTGGCTGAAGAGGTAATGGGTCAAGACGATGGAAGTAATGAGTTATCATAATGCAGTATTACTCAAAGAAACGGTAGATGGTTTAGCTATAAATCCTGATGGGGTTTATGTTGATGTCACTTTTGGTGGTGGTGGACATAGCCAAGAGATTTTAAGCAGACTTAATGATAAGGGGAAACTGTATGCATTTGATCAAGATGCTGATGCTTTAGCAAATACAATTGATGACGAGCGATTTACTCTAATCAATGAAAACTTTAGATATATAAAACGATTTCTGAAGTTTTATGGAGTAAAACAAGTAGATGGAATTCTTGCAGATTTTGGTGTGTCGTCTCATCAGTTTGATGTCGCTGAACGTGGGTTTTCGACGCGTTTTGATTCAGAATTAGATATGCGAATGAACCAAGATGGTGAGCTATCTGCATATGAGGTCATCAATGATTATGAAGAGCAAGAGTTAAGACGTGTATTTTATGATTATGGAGAGTTGAGACAGGCACCAGCGATGGCAAGAGTAATAGTGGAGGCCAGAGATCAAGAAAAAATAAAGACGAGTAATCAATTAAAATCAGTGTTAAAAAAGTTTCTAAATCATAGAAAAGAGAATAAGGTATTAGCACAGATTTATCAAGCCATTCGTATTGAAGTTAATCAGGAAATAGAGGTGTTAAAAGAACTCTTAGAGCAAACACCAGAATTATTGAAATCGGGTGGCCGATTAAGCTTTATCTCTTATCACTCGCTTGAAGATAGATTGGTAAAACGATTCATTAGAAATGGTCTTTTTGAGGGCGAACCAGAGCGAGATATGTTTGGCAATTTTGAAGTACCGCTTAAAAAAGTAGGAGGTTTAATTGTTCCATCACAAGACGAAATAAGTGTTAATAATAGAGCAAGAAGTGCAAAGCTTAGAATAGCAGAGAAAATTTGAAAAAGAGCATTTACAGCATATTAAGAGGTACGTTTCTAATCAGTGATGATTCGTTCAAAAATTGGCGGGTCATTCTTTTTATTTCAGGACTAGCCGTGATAATGATTGCGAGTGCGCATAGTGCTGATGAAAAAGTATATGAAATTTCCGAGTTAAGCAATGAGGTAAAGGAGTTACGGTCAGCTTTTGTAGACGGAAGATCAAAACTTATGCGATTAAAAATGGAATCGACAATTGTGAAAAAGGTAGAAGAAAAAGGATTGGAGATTTCAACAACTCCTCCAAAAAAAATAAAAGTTAAAGCTAGAGATTAAAGTTTGGCAACAACAGAAACTAACATATTAAACAGATTGTACTTCGTAGCAGGCTGTATGTTTGTCTTTGCTCTTGCCGTGGTTTTTAAGTTGTGTTCTATACAATTTATTCAAGGTGATAAATATAGGGCAATGGCCCAGAAACGTACTATTAAACGTTTCGAGATACCGGCAAATAGAGGTAATGTATATTCAGCTGATGGGAGTTTACTGGCAACCTCTATTCCTAAATACGATGTGGCTATCGATGCTGTAACATCTTCAGATAAAAACTTCAAAAAATATATTAAACCACTTTGCGATTCTTTAGCAGCATTTACCGGTAAATCTTCTGGAAGCTTTGAGCAAAAAATAAATAAGGCACGTCAAACCAAAGACCAATACCTCTTATTAGCAAGAAATTTGTCCTATACGGACTATATGCGCTTTAGAAATTTTCCGCTTTTAAAACTAGGAGCAATCCGCGGAGGATTTGTGTACGACCAAAAAACAAAACGTGAGCATCCAATGGGTGGCATTGCCGAACGATCTATTGGTTACGAACGCATCGATGAAAATGGCTATGCAACTCGTGTTGGTATAGATGGTGCTTTTGGTAAAGATTATTTAAGAGGAGAAACAGGAAGTCGACTCAAACAAAAAATTGGTAAAGGCGAGTGGAAACCCATAAGAGATGTTAACGAAGTTGAGCCAAAAGACGGCTATGATATTTATACAACAATTGATGTTAATATTCAAGATATAGCGCATCATTCGCTTTTAGGACAATTAGAAAAATACGAGGCCGACCACGGTTGTGTGGTAGTGATGGATGTAAAATCTGGTGAGATTAAAGCTATTTCAAACTTAGGCCGGAATAAGATAGGTAAATACTACGAGCGCTTAAACTATGCTGTGGGCGAGAGTCATGAACCGGGTTCTACGTTTAAGGTAATGGCTATGATGGCGGCTTTAGAAGATAAGGTTATTGACACCTCTACGATTGTCGACACAAAGAATGGGCGTAAATATTTTTATGGCCGTACGATAAGTGATTCGCATCACGGTGGTTACGGAAAAATATCAGCAGCTAAAGCCCTAGAAGTCTCATCAAATATTGGTTTGGCTACTATAATCGATGAAAATTATTCGAGTAATCCTGAAAAGTTTTTGAAGCAGCTACGCGATTGGCATTTAGACCAAACTCTAGGTGTTTCAATTATTGGTGAGGGTAAACCTGTTATTCCAAAACCGGGTGATAAGATTTGGAGTAAGAATGCATTACCGTCAATGGCTTATGGTTACAACATGCAGTTAACGCCTTTGCAAACTTTGGCTTTTTATAATGCTATAGCTAATAATGGACAACTGATTAAGCCAAGATTTTTAAAAGCTGTAAAAGAGTTTGATAGAGATATAGAAGTTTTCGAAAAAGAAGTGCTAGTCAATAAGCTATGCAAAGATGAAACCCTTTCTCAAATAAAGGATATTCTTAAGAATGTTGTTAGTCGTGGTACTGGTAAAAAACTATATTCCGAAACCTTTTCAATGGCAGGTAAAACAGGTACAGCAAGGACCGATTATGCCGATATTGAAGCTTGGAAAGAAGATCCTAAATATGTCTCTTCTTTTGCTGGTTATTTTCCTGCAGAAAATCCTAAATACTCTTGTATAGTAGTGATTCATAAACCAAGTACAAAAGTTGGTTTTTATGGTGCTGATGTTTCTGGTCCAGTATTTAAACGTATTGCTCAAAAGATTTATACCGATACGCCACTTATCGATCAAATACAAACAGGTGATTACAACAATGAATTGATCGCAAATGACTTTGAGAAATTCAATTCTATTTCAAATAAGTACAAAACCATTATGCCAAATTTAATAGGTATGCCTGCTATGGATGCAGTGGCATTCTTAGAGAATATGGAGGTAGATGTCAATATAAAACTGAATGGTAATGGAGTGATAACATCTCAGTCCGTTTCAAAAAATATAAAGCTAAAACCAAATCAAACCGTAGTACTAGAAGCCTCTTGAAGCCCTTAAAAGACATACTATATAAAGTTAATATCAATGCTGTGGTTGGAAGCACAAGCATTGATATTGAAAACATTGTTTTTGACTCTAGGAAAGTGAGTTCGAACGATGTTTTTGTGGCTATAGTTGGTCAGGTGTCCGACGGTCATGACTACATAAGTAAAGCTATTAGTAGTGGAGCTAAAGCTATTATATGTCAAAATTTACCTGATGAATTGATAGATAATGTCACCTATGTTGAGGTGGAAAATTCTAATCAGGCATTGGCTTTTATGGCGGCTAATTACTACGATAACCCTTCAGAAAATTTAAAGTTGGTAGGTACAACAGGAACTAATGGTAAAACCACTGTTAGTTCTCTGTTGTATCAATTATTCAAAAAAGCAGGTTACAAGGTTGGTTTGTTGTCTACTGTAAAAATTATGGTTGATAATACAGAGCATAAAGCCACACATACTACTCCAGATTCTCTTACCATAAACTATTACTTAAAACTAATGAATGATGAAGGTGTTGAGTTTTGCTTTATGGAAGTAAGTTCGCATGGGATTCATCAAAGTAGAACAGAAGGCTTGCAATTTATCGGCGGCGTTTTCACCAATTTATCACATGACCATTTAGATTATCATAACACATTTGCCGAATACCGTGATGTAAAGAAATCCTTTTTTGATGGCTTATCAAAAAAAGCGTTTGCCCTAGTAAATACAGATGATAAAAATGGGTTAATAATGTTGCAAAATACTGTAGCAAAGAAATACACCTATGCTTTAAAAACATATGCAGATTATAAAGCTCAAATTCTAGAAAATCAGTTTGGTGGTCTTTTACTAAAGCTTAACGATAATGAAGTTTGGACAAAACTTATCGGAAATTTTAACGCCTATAATCTTTTGGCTATTTATGCTGTGTCAGAATTGTTAGGTCTTGATAATGAAGAAAGTCTCAGGCACATCAGTGAATTAGAAAGTGTAAGTGGTCGGTTTGAATATTTTGTTTCAGACGAAAAAATTACTGCAATAGTAGATTATGCACATACACCTGATGCATTAAAAAATGTACTAGAAACCATCAACTCTATACGTACTAAAAATGAAGAATTAATTACAGTAGTAGGATGTGGTGGCGATCGAGATGCTACTAAACGCCCTAAAATGGGACATATTGCTTCGGCGCTCAGTACAAAAGTTATTTTCACAAGCGATAATCCACGCAGTGAAGACCCAAAATCTATTATCGACGCCATAGAAGCAGGTGTAGAGCCGCAAAATTTCAAAAAAGTCATTTCCATTATTGATAGAGAACAAGCTATTAAAACGGCGTGCCAACTAGCACAGCCTAATGATATTATTCTAATAGCAGGTAAAGGTCACGAAACATATCAAGAAATTAATGGTAAACGAACAGATTTTGATGATTATAAAATAGTAGCCGAATTATTAAATCAATTGCAAAAGTAGAACTATGTTATACTACCTATTCGATTATTTAGAAAAGCAATACCAGTTCCCAGGAGCGACTCTTTTTGGGTATTTGACTTTTAGAGCTGCAGTTGCAATGATTTTATCATTACTAATTTCTATTGTTTATGGTAAACGAATCATTCGTTTTTTGCAAAGTAAACAAGTTGGTGAGACTATAAGAGATTTAGGCCTTGAAGGTCAAGCAGAAAAAGCAGGTACACCAACTATGGGTGGTATTATAATTATACTAGCTACACTAATTCCTGTTTTGCTTTTAGCTAAAATAGCTAATGTGTATATCATCTTATTGATTGTAACTACACTATGGATGGGAACCATTGGTTTTATTGATGATTACATCAAAAAATTCAAAAATGATAAGCAAGGTTTAAAAGGAAGATTTAAAGTTCTCGGTCAAGTAGGTCTAGGTATTATTGTAGCAACGACGCTTTACTTTCATAAAGATGTTACAATGAAAGAAAAGTTGCCTATGGAAGTTCAAAAAGAGCTCCTAGCAGAAAATCCAAATTTAGAGCCTTCAAAATTATTTGATGTAGAAGAAAAATCCACTAAGACTACAATTCCTTTTGTAAAAAATAATGAGTTTGATTACGCAGATTTAATCACTTGGATAAGTCCAGGTCTTAAGAAATATGCTTGGATAATTTTTGTATTAGCAGCAATATTTATAATCACAGCAGTATCAAATGGAGCAAATCTTACTGATGGTATCGATGGTCTAGCAGCTGGTACATCAGCTATAATCGTACTTACGCTTGGGATCTTTGCTTGGGTATCTGGTAATATTATTTTCTCAGATTACTTAAATATCATGTACATACCTCGAGTAGAGGAAATCACAATTTATATCGCAGCTTTTGTCGGAGCACTCATAGGTTTCTTATGGTATAATACCTATCCGGCTCAAGTATTTATGGGTGATACTGGAAGCTTAACTATTGGTGGTATTATCGCTGTTATAGCTATAGCGGTGCGTAAAGAGTGGTTAATTCCAATTTTATGCGGAATATTCTTAGCTGAGAATTTATCTGTGGTATTGCAGGTGAGCTATTTCAAATACACAAGAAAAAAATATGGTGAAGGCAGACGCATTTTTAAAATGTCGCCATTGCATCATCATTATCAAAAATCAGGATATCACGAGAGCAAAATAGTAACACGATTCTGGATTATAGGAATCTTGCTAGCCATTTTGGCGATTGTGACATTGAAAATTAGATAAATGAAACGGTTAGTTGTATTAGGAGGCGGAGAAAGTGGAGTTGGTACAGCATTATTAGCCAAAGCAAAAGGCTTTGAGGTTTTTGTCTCTGATAAAGGCGAAATCAAAAAGAAATACAAGGACGTTCTTATACATAATGAGATTGAATGGGAAGATAACAAGCATACAAAATCTAAAATTCTTAATGCTGACGTTGTAATGAAAAGCCCTGGAATACCTGATAAAGTTGCTTTAGTAAAAAAAATACGAGAGAAACAGATTAAGGTGGTTTCAGAAATAGAATTTGCTTCGAATTATACAGATGCAACTTTAGTTGCTATAACTGGTAGTAATGGGAAAACAACTACGGCAACTCTAACTCATCACCTACTAAAACAAGATTTAGATGTGGGTTTAGCAGGTAATATTGGAGATAGTTTCGCAAAGCAAATTTTAGAAAAAAATCATCAAAACTATGTCTTGGAGGTTAGCAGTTTTCAATTGGATGATATTAAAGATTTTAAACCAAAAATCGCCATACTAACCAATATTACACCAGACCATTTAGATAGATACGATTACAATTTTGAAAATTATATCGCTTCAAAATTCAGAATCGTAGACAATCATACTAGTGATGATTATTTCATTTATGACGCGGACGATCCAGTCATAGAAAGCTGGATGAAATCACACTCCATTCCATCTCAAAAACTCCCATTTTCATTAACAAAAGAAGTTGAAAATGGAGCATATATAGAAGATAACAACATAATAATAACAATAGATAACAATCAAATAACTATGCCAATAAAGAAATTAGCATTAGCCGGAAAGCACAACGTTAAAAATGCAATGGCTGCATCAACAGCCGCACATTTACTTAAAATAAGGAAGCAAACTATTAGAGAAAGTTTAGAAAATTTTCAAGGCGTTGAACATCGTTTGGAAAATGTACTACGTATTAATAAAGTACAATACATTAATGACTCTAAAGCAACAAATGTCAATGCTACATATTTTGCACTAGAAAGTATGGAAGCACCAACCATTTGGATTGTTGGTGGAGAAGATAAAGGTAATGACTACAAAGAACTTTTCCCTTTTGTAAATGAAAAGGTGAAAGCTATTATTTGCCTCGGAGTTGATAATGTAAAATTGATGCAAACTTTTGGTAATATGGTAGACATTATTATCGAAACTCAATTTATGAGCGAAGCCGTAAAGATTGCATACAAGGTAGCAAGTGCAGGTGATAATGTGTTGTTATCGCCAGCTTGTGCAAGCTTTGATTTATTTGAAAATTACGAAGATAGAGGTCGTCAGTTTAAAGAAGCAGTTAGAAAATTATAAGAATCATTGCAAACAGTTTTTAAAAATATCAAAGGCGACAGGTTAATATGGGCAATAGCAATGTTGTTGGCTATTTTCTCATTTTTGCCTGTATATTCTGCTGCTAGTAATTTGGCATATACTGGTGGTTCAGGCAATACCTTTGCATATTTTGTAAAACACTTTATGCACCTCTTTTTAGGTTTTGCAATCATGTACGGTGTGCATAAAATTCCATATAGATATTTCCGAGGTTTATCGATGGTAATGATACCTGTAGTTATTGTTCTATTAGCAGTAACAGTTTTGCAAGGCACAACTGTAGAAGGTGCAAATGCAAGTCGTTGGATAAAAATACCAATCGTAAATATGTCCTTTCAGACATCTACCTTGGCATCAGTTGTGCTGATGGTGTATGTAGCACGTTATCTATCTAAAATTAAGGATCGCAAGGTGTCGTTTAAAGAAACCATTTTACCATTATGGATGCCTGTATTTATAATTCTTGCTCTTATTCTACCTGCTAATTTTTCAACAACAGCTATAATATTTTTAATGGTGTTGTTATTGACATTCATTGGTGGTTATCCCATCAGATATTTGCTTTTGATAATCGGAGCCGGAATCATGGCGTTTGTGTTTTTCATTCTGGTAGCAAAATCATTTCCTGATGTTATGCCGAATCGAATAGATACCTGGATGAGCAGGATTGAGAGTTTTACAAGTGGAGAAGAAACCGAAGAAGATTACCAGATAGAGAATGCTAAGATCGCTATTGCATTGGGTCAAAAGCCAGTTGGTCCTGGAAAAAGCGTTCAAAAGAATTTATTACCGCAATCGTCATCAGATTTCATATTTGCAATAATCATCGAAGAGTACGGTCTATTTGGTGGGCTATTTTTATTAGCATTATACTCATGGTTATTATTCAGAATTGTAATCGTCTCACAAAAATCTGATACAATTTTTGGGAAGCTATTGGTTCTTGGAGTTGGATTGCCAATTGTATTTCAGGCATTAATAAATATGGCAGTGGCCGTAGAATTATTCCCCGTAACAGGCCAGACTTTACCGCTTATAAGTAGTGGTGGAACATCTATTTGGATGACCTGTATGGCAATTGGTATAATATTGAGCGTAAGTGCTAAACGCGAAGAGATAAAAGCAAAAGAACAAGATGGTTTAGATGAAAACCCCTTAGATATTTTATCTGAAACAATTTGATGTAGGCATTGAAAAAAGAATCAGCGACATATAATTTTATTCTTTCAGGTGGTGGCACAGGTGGGCATATTTATCCTGCTATTGCAATAGCTAATGAATTAAAATTAAGATTTCCAAAGTCTAATGTTTTATTCGTAGGAGCAAAAGACCGCATGGAAATGGAAAAAGTGCCTCAAGCCGGTTATAAGATTGAAGGACTTTGGATTTCAGGTATTCAACGCAAGCTGACTTTTAAAAATTTAATGTTTCCATTTAAACTAATTTCAAGTTTGTTCAAATCAAGACGAATTATAAAAAAATTTCAACCAAATGTAGCTATTGGTACTGGCGGATTTGCAAGTGGCCCACTATTACAGGTTGCAAATTCTAAAAATATACCTACTTTAATTCAAGAGCAAAATTCTTATCCAGGAATCACCAATAAATTGTTGAGCAAAAAAGCTGATAGTATTTGTGTCGCTTACGAAGGTCTTGAACGTTTCTTTCCGAAAGAAAAGCTAAAGCTCACGGGTAACCCTATCAGAAAAGATGTGATAGATATTTCAAATAAGCGAAATGCAGCATTAACGAAGTTTAACCTTGATAGTAATAAGCTTACGTTGTTAGTTTTAGGAGGTAGTTTAGGGGCAAGACGAATTAATCAACTTATAGAAAGCAAACTTGATTATTTAAAAGAACATAATTTACAAGTCATTTGGCAATGTGGTAAGTTGTATTATGAGCAATACAAAGTTCATGATGCAGAGAGTCATATTCAAGTACATTCATTTTTAAATGAAATGGATTTGGCCTATGCAGCTGCGGATATCATTATATCTCGAGCAGGAGCAAGTTCGGTCTCAGAGTTATGTGTTATAGGAAAGCCTGTGATTTTTATTCCATCTCCAAATGTTGCAGAAAACCATCAAACAAAAAATGCAAAAGCAATTTCAGATAAAGATGCAGCGGTTTTAATTGAAGAATCACAGCTGGATTCTAATTTCGAAAACCAATGTTCTGAACTTATTAAATCAGATGAGAAAAGAGCAGCTTTAGGAGTGAATATAAAAAAACTGGCATTGGTAAATGCAACTAAAGATATAGTAGATGAAGTTGAAAAACTTTTAGAAAATAATGAGTAGCGATAAAAGAAATATATATTTCATTGGCATTGGCGGAATAGGCATGAGTGCCCTTGCTAGATATTTTGTTGCAAATGGAAATAAAGTTGCTGGCTATGATAGAACACCATCCGATAATACCAAGGCTTTACAAGATTTAAATGTTGATATCCATTTTGAAGATGATGTCAATTTGATTTCTAATATATTTAAGGACAAAGATTCGACACTGATTGTATATACGCCTGCAATTCCAAAATCGCATTCAGAACTCAACTACTTTTTAGAACATAATTTTAAAGTAAAAAAACGATCACAAGTGCTAGGTGATATTACTGAAAACACTTTTTGTTTTGCGGTAGCTGGGACTCATGGTAAAACAACAACAACTAGTATTCTGGGTCATTTGCTTAATGAGTGTGAGGTTGAAATGACTGCTTTTTTAGGAGGAATAAGTGAAAATTATAATTCAAACCTAATCCAAAACGGTACAAAAATTACCGTCGTTGAAGCTGATGAATTTGATAGGTCGTTCCTTACATTATCGCCAGATTTTGCATGCATAACATCTATGGATGCGGACCATTTAGATATCTATGGCGATGCTTCAGAATTAACGAAGTCATTCAAGGATTTTACGAGTAAAATAAAGCCCAAAGGGAAGCTTTTTATAAAGAATGGGCTACCAATTAATGGAATCACCTATGGAATTGAAGATAACTCAGATTATTGCGCAAAGAATATCAGGATAGAAAATGGTGCGTATGTTTTTGATCTGCAAACTCCAAAAACAACTCTCAAAGATTTTAAATTTCATTTACCAGGTAGACATAATTTGTCAAATGCATTAATAGCACTAGCAATGTCTTTAGAATACGGACTGAGTCAACTAAAACTTACGAAAGCTTTGGCGTCTTACAAAGGTGTAAAGCGGCGATTCACCTATCATATTAAAACAGAAAACTTAGTTTTTATAGATGATTACGCACACCATCCTGAAGAAATTAATGCAGTCCATCATGCGGTAAGAGAAATGTATCCTGGTGATGCTGTATTGGCCGTTTTTCAGCCGCATCTATTTTCAAGAACACAAGATTTTGTGGATGAGTTTGCAATGGCCTTATCAAAGTTTGATGAGATATTATTATTAGATATATATCCTGCACGAGAATTACCAATACCAGGTGTGAATTCTAAATGGCTATTAGATAAAATTGAAAATCCAAATAAGGAATTAACTAATAAGATTCAGTTAATCAGTAAGATAGAACAGAGTTCTGCAAAGATTGTTTTAACAATTGGTGCCGGTGATATTGGAGAAGAAGTCAAAAAAATTAAAGAGAAATTAAGCATTGCGAGTTAAATACGGTTACATAAAAGTGTTGGTTTTATTGGTGTTAGTAGGTTTTTTGTATGCCTTTACAAATGCTAGAAACAAGACAAGGATCATAGATGAACCAATGGTGGAGTTTTCAGGTTCAGAGAACTTATTCCTAACTCATGAGAATGTTAGTAAATTGTTAATACAAAATCCTAATGGTCTTAATAACAAGGACAAAGAAATTATAGATTTGAATGAGTTAGAAACTGCCCTAAATTCTAACCCAATGGTCAAAAATGCTGAAGTTTATATGTCTGTAATTGGCAGACTATCAGTAGAAATAGAGCAGAAAAGACCAATTGCAAGGGTATATACAAATGCGTCATATTATGTTGATGATGAAGGCTCCTACATGCCATTGTCATCGAATTATTCGGCTAGAGTACCTTTTGTAACAGGTACAGTTTATAAATCGAAGCTAGACCAAGTATATAAAATTGCAAAGTATATTGACGAAGATGATTTTTTGAAACAACATGTTATAGAAATTCGTCAAGATGAGAATAAAAATATAAGCCTTCGGCTACGCAAATACCAATTTATTGTTGAGCTAGGACAATTAGACAACTTAGAAAAGAAGGTAAATAATTTTAAAGCTTTTTATAAAAAGGCAAATAAAGATAAAACGATTAATGCATATAGCCGTGTAAACTTGAAGTTTGAAAGCCAAGTGATATGCACGAAAAAATAGATTATGGAACAGCATAATATTTCTGTAGGATTAGATATAGGAACGACCAAAATTGTCGCAATGATTGGTCGTAAAAATGAATACGGAAAGGTTGAAATTTTAGGTGTTGGTAAATCAAAAAGTTTGGGTGTTCATCGCGGTGTTGTAAATAACATTACACAAACTATCCAGTCTATTCAACAAGCGGTTCAAGAGGCAGAAGCGGCTGCTTCAGAAAAAATATCTGAAGTCACCGTTGGAATTGCAGGACAACATATTAGAAGCCTGCAACATAGTGATTATATCACGAGAGCAAATTCTGAATTGGTTATTGACGAAGCTGATATTGATAGACTTATTAACCAAGTTCACAAACTGGTAATGCTTCCAGGTGAAGAAATAATTCATGTATTACCACAAGAATTTAAAGTAGACGGACAGGCCGAAATTAAAGAACCAATTGGGATGTATGGCGGAAGATTGGAAGCTAATTTTCATGTGGTCGTTGGTCAAGTATCATCAATAAGAAATATTGGTCGCTGCGTAAAAAGCTCTGATTTGGAACTTGAAGGTATTACACTAGAGCCATTAGCCTCTGCTAACGCAGTTTTAAGTCAAGAGGAAAAAGAAGCAGGTGTTGCTTTAATTGATATAGGTGGTGGAACAACAGACTTAGCAGTTTTTAAAGATGGCATAATTAGGCATACGGCGGTAATACCTTTTGGTGGAAATGTCATTACAGAAGATATCAAAGAAGGATGTTCAATCATTGAAAAACAAGCCGAGTTACTTAAAATTAAATTTGGCTCTGCTTGGCCAGGAGAAAATAAGGATAACGAGATAGTATCTATTCCTGGATTAAGAGGTCGCGACCCCAAAGAAATTACCCTAAAAAACCTGTCAAAAATTATTCATGCTCGTGTAGTTGAAATTATCGAACAAGTTTATGTGGAGATTAAGAACTATGGACATGAAGAGCAGAAGAAAAAACTAATTGCAGGTATTGTACTAACAGGAGGTGGAAGTCAACTAAAGCATTTAAAGCAATTGGTTGAGTACATTACAGGTATGGATACCAGAATTGGCTATCCTAACGAGCACCTTGCAGGTGGTAGCGATGAGGAAATTGCAAGTCCACTTTTTGCAACTGCAGTTGGTTTAGTAATGGATGGATTAAAACGTCAAGAACGAAAAATAATTGAAGCTGAAGCAGAAAATAGTGATGCAGAAGTTTCTCAAGAAAATATAGACGAAATTATTGAAGAACAACCAAAAGAACGGCGCTCATTTTTAGATAAACTAACGGAACGCGTCAAAGATTTTCTTGATAATGCCGAATAATAATTAATTAATCAAAACAGTATAAAAAACCCCATAATACAGTTAATATGAACAATAACAACGAATTTGGTAATATTGCTTTCGATCTACCAAAAAACCAATCTAATGTCATTAAAGTTATTGGCGTAGGCGGTGGTGGAAGTAATGCTATAAATCACATGTTTCAACAAGGTATCAAAGGTGTTGACTTCGTGATTTGTAATACAGATGCGCAAGCCTTACAAAATAGTGGTGTACTAAACAAAATACAACTAGGTGTAAATCTTACAGAAGGTTTAGGAGCAGGAGCAAATCCGGATGTTGGTGAGCAAGCAGCACTAGAAAGTCTTGAAGATATAAAGCGCATGCTCGAAACAAATACCAAGATGGTATTTATTACCGCAGGAATGGGTGGCGGTACGGGTACTGGAGCAGCACCGATAATTGCAAAAATGGCGAGAGAGTTAGATATCTTAACTGTAGGTATCGTTACTATGCCGTTTCAATTTGAAGGTAAGATGCGAAATGATCAAGCACAACGAGGTATTGAAAGATTGCGAGAGCATGTAGATTCGTTAATTGTAATTAATAATAATAAGCTTAGAGAGGTATACGGTAATTTAGGATTTAAAGCAGGTTTCTCAAAAGCAGATGAGGTATTATCTACGGCTTCGCGAGGAATAGCTGAGGTAATAACACACCATTACACTCAAAATATTGACTTGCGTGATGCAAAGACTGTACTAAGCAATAGTGGTACAGCAATAATGGGTTCTGCAACAGCTTCAGGTCAAGCTAGAGCGCAGGACGCTATAATGAAAGCTCTAGATTCACCACTATTAAACGATAATAAAATTACTGGCGCTAAAAATGTATTATTACTAATTGTTTCTGGCTCTCAAGAGATTACTATTGATGAAATAGGAGAAATTAATGACCATATTCAAACAGAAGCAGGTTATGGTGCTAATATAATTATGGGTGTTGGTGAAGACGAGTCTTTACAAGAGTCTATCTCTGTAACCATAATTGCTACAGGTTTTGATCTTGATCAACAAAACGAAATTTCTAATACAGAAGTCAAAAAAGTAATTCATGCTCTCGAAGATGATGATTATAAAGAAGAAGTACATGTCCAAGAAAATGATCCGGCAATAATTACGCCAGATATTGTATTAGAAAAAGAAGTTGAAACTCCAATTATTCATACGTTAACTGAAGAAGATTTTGAGGAAGAAGCACCGACTATTGAAAATGAATTAATTAAAACGACTCAAGACATAAAAGACATAAATGTTATTTATGACGAGGTTTTAGATACGAATACTACCGTCGAAGATGATTTTGTTATTACTTCTGTTCAAAATAATGTAGAAGACATAATTGAAGAGAAAGAAGAACAAATCACATTAACTTTCGATTTACCACTTTCTAATTTTGATGGAGAAAAGATTGAAGAACCTGAGACTGGTGAAGAAAAAATGCTATTTCAATTAGAGGACGACGTAAAAGATATGCAAGTTACAGACCCAATTGAGTTAATCTCTGTTACTGAGGTAAATGAAGATGGAGAGAAACGTTATGCACTTGAGGATTTTGCAACTACCGAAACGGAAACTTCAATACATGCTAAAACTCAAAAAGAAGTTAAAGAAGAAATTGTTTTTGAGAAAAAGACCTTGCCAGTTGAAGAGTTAGACGAGGAGGCTTCAGAAGAGATAGACCCAATGAATAGTCCTATATCAGAAATCTTAAAGGCAAGAGCAAATGAACGTCGCAAAAAAATGAAGGACTTTAATTATAAGTTCAATAATGCGAAGATTGATGAAATAGAAAAAGAGCCTGCTTACAAAAGGCAAGGTGTTAATCTTGATGATTCTCACAATAATTCAGATACAGATACCTCACGGTTATCTGTAGGAACAGATGATAATGACGACATACAATTAAGAAGTAATAATTCTTTTTTACATGATAATGTCGATTAATGGTTAATCTATTGAAGTACAAACTATGTACTGTCTTTAAACCCGAAAAGTCCCTCAATTTTTCGGGTTTGTTTTTTTAATAGTTTAGTATCTTCGCAGTTCATAAAATTTTATAATATGAGTTTACAAGCAGAAGTGATGACTGCAATGAAAGCAGCAATGAAAGATAAAAATCAAACAGCTTTGGCAGCGTTAAGAGCTGTAAAATCCGAGATTCTACTTGCGCAAACCTCCGGAGGAAATTCGGAATTAACTAAGGATGACGAAATTAAAATTTTGTCAAAGCTTGTAAAACAGCGCAAGGACAGTGCTGCAATTTTTACAGCGCAAAACAGATTAGACTTGGCTGACCCAGAATTAGCTCAAGCAGAAGTTATAAGTCAATTTTTACCAGAACAGCTTAATGAAGATGCTATAACAAAAGTGGTTGAAAATGTGATAGCTAAGGTTGGAGCGCAAGGAATGAAAGATATGGGAAAAGTTATGGGTATTGTAAATAAACAGCTTGCGGGACAAGCAGATGGTAAAACAATTTCTACCATAGTTAAGGGTAAATTAATGTCTTAATATTAATAAATATAGGCCACGTAGCTCAGCTGAATAGAGCACTGGATTTCGGCTCCAGCGGTCGTAGGTTTGAATCCTACCGTGGTCACGAAGTAATAAAAAGCAAGCTAATTTTTACGCTTGCTTTTTTGGTCTCCTTTATTTGAAATAAAAAATCATATATTTACTTACAACATGTCCCAAAATATATGGCCAATTCAGGGCTAATTTTCAATATACTTTTTTTAACCTTAATTGGGTTTATTGTTCTTCGGTATATATATCGCTTTGCAGAACAGACTTATGCCGAAACTAAAAATAGACCTTTCTATATTAATTTTATTTTAATTCGTCGAAGGCTCACTAAATCGCAGTTGTACATTTTAAGAAACCAATTTTCGTTCTATAATAAATTATCTTCGAAGGACAGGAGAATTTTTGAGCATCGCGTTGCAACTTTTATTAATGAAAAGCAATTTCATACACGTCAGGATTTAGAACTAACCGATGAAATTAAAGTTTTAGTTGCCGCCACAGCAGTAAAACTTACTTTTGGATTTAGAAGCTATTTGTTGCCTATAATAAGAACCATATTGGTGTATCCAGAAGCTTTTTATTCAAGAATGAATGAACAACTTCACAAGGGTGAAGTTAATCCACAATTAGGCATTATAGCATTATCATGGAAGGATTTTGTAGAAGGCTATGATGATGCCAATGATAATTTAAATCTTGGCATACACGAATTTGGTCATGCTATTCACCTTAATAGTTATAAATTTAGTGATGTTAGTGCTATGATATTTAGAGATTGTTTTATGGCATTAAAACGATACTTAAGAGCAAATGAAGATATACGCAGAGACCTTATTTCAACGCGGTATTTTAGGGAGTACGCATACACAAATGAGTTTGAATTTGTAGCAGTATTAATAGAGTGCTTTATAGAAACACCTATGGAATTTAAGACTAAATTTCCGGAAATATATAATTATGTAAGACGTATGCTCAATTTTAATTTCGCCAATTATTAAAATGTATTAGTTCTCTACATTTTGGGTTTTGTTCCAGTTATATACCCACTTATTACACAAAATCGGATATATGTTACATTTTATCGATGATATGTCAGATTTTTCTATATATTAGACACTTATTAACCCTAAAATCTATGCTAAAATGTCACAAACAATTACAGTTCAAAACGCATTCAGTTCTCTAATAGAGAGTGGAAAAGACTTTCAGAGTTTAGAAACGCCTTTAGTTTATTGCGATGGAATCTCAAACAATTCCGTTAATGTTACGGTAATAGCCCCATTTCATAACAATGTATATCCAGATGGAGCGCCTACCATAACAGCTTCTGTTGGTACAGATGGAAATGACGTATTAATTATTCCTTCCTATAATAAAAGTATACCTTTAAGTAGTACTTATACACAGGTCGTTAAGATTTCTTTTTCTTTAAGCACCGGTCTGAATATAGTAAACAATCAGGCCGTCATTAATGTTACCGTTGATGAAGAAGGGCAACCGGATGATAACGCTGTTAGATTTGGTGATCCTCGTCGCAAAACTAAAGTTATTGCTAACGGAGGTTAAAATACATTCAAATAAACACTAACAGTTTAGCAGATATAACCTATTTTAGTGTTATGTCTGCTAAATTTATTTTCCCTCTACTTTTAGTATGCTTTTCTTTTGTTAGCACTTCACAAAATAGCCCTTGTACAAAAGAAGAAGTTATCAATGCTTTCGTAAAATCAGATAAGTTTAAACAAGCCTATAACTACTTATCAAAAAATTCTTTAGATGAATCCTATAAGCTCATAAAAGAATTAAAGCAAGAGTCTCAAAAAACCTTAGATAAAGATTTAGAAGTGTTTACACTTTTTATCGAAGGAGAACTTCATAGAAAGAATAAAGCTTTTAGAAAAAGTATCGAAACATTTCAATTGCTTTTATCAAAAGAACCTCCAAGAAACCTAACCTTTTATACCTACTTGGCCATGGGAAATATCTACATGTCTGGTCTAAGAGATTTTGGTAAAGTAAACCTCAATTATAAAAACGCAGAAGAATTATTAGATGGGTCTTCTTGTGAAGAAAAGAAGGCACTATTATACAGCGCTTTAGGGAATAGTTATTTGCTTAATGAGAATTATAAAGAAGCAGAAGCGTATTATAAAAAAGGATTAAAAATCTACGTAAACACTAGTAATTTTAATGAAGCTGCTACAAATTATAGTAACCTTGGTAATCTTTATTTTGAGAAATATGAAGACAGAAAGGCAAGAGAATATTTCTTGAAAGCTCTTAATACCTTTCAAAAAAAGGACAGTACAAATATCAATGCCAGACAACGTGTTAATTATAACTTATCTGCAGTTTATGAAGCGCTAAAGGATTATGAAAAATCGTTAAAGTACCTAAACCAAGCAAATGTGTTAAGAGACTCTATTTGGAATAGCGATCGTGTTTGGGAAATTGCCGAGCTTGAAAAGAAGATTGAAGTTGAAAAACGAGAAAAACGTGTAAGTATTTTAGAAGCGGAGAATAAAGTCAAATCAGCACAGCGTAACGGCGTAATCATATCTGCTTTAATACTTTTGGCATTATTAGGTGTTAGTGTATATTATTATAGAGAAAAAGTAAAAACCAATAAGATTATTTCTGACCAAAATGAGGAACTCGACCAATTAAATGCTACCAAGGATAAACTATTTTCAATTGTAAGTCACGACTTAAGGTCGTCTGTTAATGCGCTAAAGACAAGCAATAAAGGTCTTATTAATAGTCTTAAAACAAAAAATATAGAAGAACTAGATGTGCAACTAAACTCTAATAGTGCAATAGTAAATGGCGCATATAACCTGCTAGATAACCTACTAAATTGGGCCTTATTACAAACAAAGCAATCCTATTTTAATATTGAGCCCCATAGATTGTTCCATCTAGTTGAACACGTTGCTTATAATTATCAAGCTTTAATTTTTGAAAAGAATTTAGATTTTAAGAACGACGTTTCTAAAAAAGAAAAAATACAAGTGGACCAAGAGTCTTTTAAAATTGTTTTAAGAAACCTGATGGATAATGCTATAAAGTTTACTAAAGAAAATGGGAAAATTAGTATATACAGTCAATCAGAAAATGATGAGTATATCAATTTAATTATTGAAGACAATGGTTTGGGAATGTCCGAACAAACACGTTTGGAATTACTTAAAGAAACAACTCTATTATCTAAAAAAGAGAATGAAGATATTATAGGAACAGGTTTAGGAATGCAACTTTGCAAATCAATGATAAAGAAAAATAAAGGCATTTTTAATATTGAAAGTGAATTAGGAAAAGGAACAAAAATCATCGTATCTTTTCCCAAAGTAATTGCAGATGGATAATGTAAATGTACTTATTGTAGAAGATACACCTGCTGAAGCAGAGAAACTCGTTAAAACCCTAAAAGATAATAATTATAATGTGCTTGCTGTAGTTGATACCTTTAAGGAAGCAATCACAATGTATCAAACTGCTAGGCCAGACCTTTTAATTATAGATATTTTTTTAAACGGCGCACCTGAAGGAATTAATATTGCTGAAGCAATTGCCCTTAGCCCAGATGGTGCAAAACCTTTTGTTTTTTTGACTAGTGCCACCGATAGACAAATTTTTGAACGTGCTAAACTTACAAATCCATATAGTTACTTATTAAAACCGTTTAATGAACTCGAGTTACTTTACGCCATTGAGATGGCTTTAGAGAAGTTTTACAAACAAACAGATGTGTTTCAAGGTGATGAAGAAAATACCATAATTAGTGATGATTATTTGTTTATTAAAAAAGGGAAATCTCTAAAGAAAGTTTTAGTAGATGAAATAATATATATCGAAGTAGAGGATAAGTACTGCAATATTATTACTTCAAAAGAAAAGTTCGTTATTCTCATCTCATTAACTAAAATTTTAAAATTGCTCGATGACACAGTTTTTTACCGAACGCATCGTAATTTTATTGTAAATGTTAAAAAGATTGAAGAAATAGTACCAGTAGACAATCTCATTATTACTTCTGGTAATCATAAAGTCACTTTGAGTGATAATTACAAAGATATTATCAAAAAGGTAATCACTTTAAAGTAGTTAAAAAACTACGTTACATCTTATTCCATAAATTTCTAATTTCATGAGCATAAATAGTGTGCTCATGCCATTTATCTATAATTAAAAAGTGTTTCAAATTACATTTGAAACAAATAATAGTAAAACCCCCATTATTATGTCTGATTATAGATACAAAGTACACTCAGCAATTTATTCATGTAAGACTCTTCAATCTAATGTTGCTTCAGGTTATGATGTAACTGAAAAAGTACAATCCATTTTAAGGGATCCAGACAATAATGGGATATTAAAAATAGATAGTAGTATTATTAATGGTTCAGCTGGTAACTGTAATTCTAAATGCTTTGCAATTATAGTAACGGTTGTTTACCCAGATGGTAAAATTCTAACCAGGTTCTGCTCATGCAGTGAAGGTAGTATACTCAATATTAAGGAATCGGGCGTAGTATGCTCGTTTTAAAAAATAGCCAATTGCTTTATAAGTAGGTGACCGAAGTTATAGTAATTACTATTGGGGGATTTAATTAAAAACTTCAACTTCACCAATCCAACCAGAAGAGAAATCTTCTGGTTTTTTTATTTTTTATCTATAAATGATTCTAAAAGTTTAATTTTGGTATTATACCTATCGTAATTATTTAAGTATATATGTATACTATTACATTAGTTGCTGGGGCTCGCCCAAATTTTATGAAAATTGCTCCAATACTAAAAGAGCTTAAAATTGCACGCGATAACGGTGCGGCTCTAAGTTATAGACTTGTTCACACTGGTCAGCATTATGATAAAAATATGTCTCAAAGCTTCTTTGAGCAGTTGTCAATTCCTGAGCCCAATACTAATCTTGGTTGTGCAGGTGGTACACAGGCTGAGCAGACAGCTAGTATTATGCTTGCTTTTGAAAATGAATTGCAAAAACATCGGACAGATTTGGTAATTGTAGTTGGTGATGTAACTTCAACAATGGCTTGTACATTAGTTGCTAAAAAGTATGATATCGTTGTTGCCCATGTCGAAGGTGGTATAAGGTCTAGAGACTTGACTATGCCAGAAGAGATAAACAGGATCGTAACCGATAGTATAGCCGATTATTTCTTTACTACGTCAGAATTAGCAAATAGAAATTTACGTGAAGAAGGTAAGTCTAAAGACCAGCTTTTTTTAGTAGGTAATACAATGATAGATACCCTGATAGCTAATCAATCTCATTTTTTTAAACCCATAGTTTGGGATAAGTTAAAATTAGAAAATAACTCTTTTTTAGTTTTAACTATGCATAGACCAGCTAATGTTGATCAAGAGCAAAAATTAGAAGCTATGCTTAATGAGATTCTAGTTCAAAGTAGAGAATTACCGATTGTTTTTCCGGCACATCCTAGAACTCAAAAAATATTGTCTAGCCTTAATATTAAAAACAATAGATTACATATTGTTGAACCATTGAGTTATTTAGAATTTAATTATTTGGTGAAAAATGCGAAAGCGGTTATTACGGATTCTGGCGGTATAACTGAAGAAGCTTCGATAATGAATGTGCCTTGCCTTACATTAAGGGATAATACTGAACGTCCGGAGACCATAACTCATGGTACTAATGAGCTTGTTGGTACAAGTCCAAAGGATTTAAAAAAGTATATGGATTTACTTTTTAATAATCAATGGAAATCAGGAAATGATATTCCGTTTTGGGATGGTAAAGCTGCAAAACGTATTGTAGATGTTATTACAAATAAGCTAATTAAGAATTAGCTAGAGCTTTTAGATTTGCAATAGTTTTTGGTTGATCTTCACTTCTAAAAACATGACTACCTGCAACAAACACATTTGCTCCAGCATCCACTAATGCTTTAATATTTTTGTCTGTAACACCACCATCAATTTCAATAAGGGTGTCTAAATTCCTTTCATCAATCATTTTACGAAGCTTTTTCACTCTATTGTATGTGATATCTTCAAATTTTTGACCTCCAAATCCTGGATTAATCGACATTAGCAAAATCATATAACACTCGGGCAAAATATCCTCCAAAACAGAGACTGGAGTAGTGAGGTTTAATACAATTCCCGCCTTACATCCTGCAGCTTTTATTTGTCTCAATGTACGATGAAGATGCACGGTACTTTCGTAGTGCACTGTAATAATGTCCGCGCCAACATCTGCAAACGCTTCAATATATCGTTCAGGCTTTTCAATCATTAAATGCACATCTAAGGGCTTAGTTGCATGCTTTTTTATGGCTTTAATCACAGGCATTCCGTAAGAAATATTTGGAACAAAATGGCCATCCATAACATCAATATGAAACCAATCGGCATCACTGTTATTTACCATTTCTGTATCACGTTGTAAGTTGCCAAAATCTGAGGCTAGCATTGATGGTGCAATTAAGCATTTGCTCATGGGTTTTGTTTTAGAAAGTTAGTCGTTAACTGAATTATTTCATTTGCAGGTAAATATTCTGCATTCTTAATCCAATTGAAGTACAAATATAACTTTTTCATGTTGGCATATTTCTGAAAAGTTTCAAATTTCCCACTATTATAGTCTTTAAAAATTTGACCATCTATTTCTACATCTAAGAGCTTTATTACACCTTTATGTCTTGAGTCTTTTTCTATCTTATTAAAAAGGGTGTCTACTTTTGCTTTTCGGCCTTCAAGTATTTGAAAAAATTGCTTATTACGTACAATTAATAGACCAGTAATATCATTCACATTGTTTCTAGTATCAACGAGATTTATGAGGTTATCGATACTTTCTTTGGTTAAGTTTTTTGAAAAATTACTTACGTAACAGATTGTTTTCATTGATTGTTGGAGGATTATAACTAAAGTTACAAAAAAAAGTGAACCCACGGTAATCAGCCGTGGGTTCTTTCATCAATCAAAAAACGAACAGTTATGTTTTGTAACTGTTGTTACTGTAATTTAGTCGTAAATCGTGTTCTAATCTAACAAAAATTAATTGAATATTAAAACACAAGTCTTACTATCCTAAATAAGTCTTTAATATTTTGCTTCGTGAGGTGTGTTTTAACCTACGGATTGCTTTCTCTTTAATTTGTCTTACACGTTCACGCGTAAGGTCGAATGTTTCACCAATTTCTTCAAGTGTCATTGGGTGTTGGTTTCCTAAACCAAAATACAAACGAATTACATCTGCTTCACGAGGTGTAAGTGTTTCTAATGCACGCTCAATTTCTGTTCTTAAAGATTCGTGTAATAAGTCTCTATCGGGGTTTGGAGACTCGCCACTACGTAATACATCGTAAAGGTTAGAATCTTCACCTTCAACTAATGGTGCATCCATTGATACATGACGACCAGAATTTTTCATAGATTCTTTTACATCATTAATGGTCATGTCCAGTTCTTTTGCAATTTCTTCAGCAGAAGGTGGGCGCTCATGACTTTGCTCTAAAAAGGCAAAGGTTTTATTAATTTTATTGATTGATCCAATCTTATTCAAAGGTAGACGCACAATACGAGATTGCTCAGCTAACGCTTGTAAGATAGATTGACGAATCCACCAAACAGCATAAGAGATAAATTTAAAACCGCGTGTTTCATCAAAACGTTGCGCAGCTTTAATCAACCCTAAATTACCTTCGTTAATCAAATCTGGTAAAGTTAACCCTTGGTTTTGGTATTGCTTAGCAACAGAGACTACGAAACGTAAATTAGCTTTAGTTAATTTTTCTAAAGCGATTTGGTCTCCAGCCTTAATACGCTGTGCTAACTCTACCTCTTCATCCGCAGTAATTAAATCTACTTTACCAATTTCTTGTAAATATTTATCTAATGACGCGGTTTCACGGTTAGTTACCTGCTTTGTAATTTTAAGTTGTCTCATGTAATTTTTACGATTTGTACAATTAAACGTAACAATAGGTTACTATTATTATACGCGAGAGATTACAAAAATGTTACAAAAAGATTAAAATATTTTTTATAATTCGTTTCGATCATAAATTATACGCTACAATAAAAGTATCATGCAGATTGTCCTGGGCTTCGTCCTTATTCTTACAATACTTTAAGCATAGTGTAAATATGGTTTCACAGAATAAATGGTATAACTGATTTTGGGCACTTAATTTTTGCCTTTTGCAATCTTTTATCAGTTTATCTAAATTCAATCTATTTCAGATAGTTTTAATTATTCAAATATATAGTCATAACTAAATCTAGCAATTAAAGATCCGCTATCAAGTGTGCTATAATTGCTGTAGGTACTGTAATTTTCTGAGTTTGAATCACTCTCAAATTCAGCAGAAAGACTATTTCCGAAGAAATTAGTAGTAACGGATTCAAAACAATTCGTTGCAATATATTTTGCGTTATAATAATTAATAGCAGAAGTATTTAACTCTCTATGCTGATTTAATAACATTAAGGTTGCTCTACCAAAAGTTTCTTCATATATTTTTCCGAGAGTGTTTATGGTACTTTCATATGCATAGGTAAATGAAAGTGTAGGAAAAAAAGTGCCGTTTAAATCTTTAAATTCATTCGAAATAATCATGTTATTATTGCTGTCGTAAGTGTAATTGGTATACGATGTCTGATTGTTATTAAACGTGTAAATCTCTTGATAGGTTTTATTTTTATTTGCATCTAAAACAATTTTGGTTGTCGCTAAATCAGTATCAAAATTAATACCATCCTGGCTTCCTTTAGATACACCAAATATGGTATCTGCAGTATGTGTAAAAACAATTTTAGTGTAAAAACTGCTTTGGCTATTGTCTATATTTTCTTTTTGGTATTCAATGAGGTTACCATTGACATTGTAGCTGAAGTTTTTAATTGATACAATAGTTCCATTAATATATTGAGAAATTCTAGAAATACGATTATTAGAATACTCATATTCTGCCGTTGTTTCATCGGTAGTAAGACTACTTGTATTGGTTGAATTTATGATTCTATCGTCATCAAGGTTAAAGCTTCGTTCCAAGATTATTGTATTGGGACTTGTTGTAACATTATAAGTTCTAAAAATGTAGTTCTTTAACTGAGGGTTGTTAGGTTCTATTTCAATATCAATGCTTTCGTTTGAACATGAAAATATTAAAATTGGTAACATTAAGTATTTTGTGAAAATGTTTTTCATAAGGCTGTTTACCTTATAGACTGAAAAACTTAAAAAGGTTGCGTACTTTTTTTAATTAATTATAAAAAGTTCATTTTGTAATCAAGATTTATTCGCTCTGTAGCAAGTGTAATTTTATTATGAATTGTTTTAAAAAATAAGGCTCTATCTTTTTCACCAGCAGTAGCCAAAAGCTTAGAGTTTGACATTTGCTTATTTAAAAACTCATACATCATATTGCAAGTTGCTTCATTTTCTATTTTAAAATAACTTAACACCGTAAACGGCGTAAAGAACGCTTTTTGTGATGGTGTTACCACCATAACTGTATTCGTAAGTGTGTGCAAGTCGCATTTATAAAGCTTAAAATGTTTTTCGGTGTTGTTATTCATACTTTGATTAATAGTATGTTCCTCTATTTGGTTTATTACTTGATGTATATCTTTACATATCTTTAGTGCCATATCTCTAGAAACCATACCAGCTTCGAAGTAATACAGTACTTGTTGTAATGTACCATTAATGGTGGTGTCGCTCCATAATTCAGTAATATTAATATGGTTGTAGACTTCGCTTAGTTCAAAGGCACTTTCAAGAAGTGATTTAGGAATTTTTGTTACCCATTCATCAAAAGTTATTTTGCTTTTAGCCATGTCTACATCTAAATCTTTGAGCCAAACATACATTTTGTAGCGCGTGAGGAAAGAGTCTGTAAGTGTTCTGAACAATGAAATATCCTTGCCTGACCAAATGATTTCTGCTTTTTTCACCTTGACTAATGGCTTAACATTTTGTAGCGATTGTATAAACCAAAGTTCTAATCCTTTTTCATTTATTGGTCTTGGCGATAAATCAGTAACTATTGTGCTTTGGGAGCCAACCTCGAACAAACTATTTAAAGACAGTTTAAAATGTTTGGAAAGCTTTACTGCTTCTTCAAGACTTATACTTGTTTTTCCGGTTACTCGCCTATAAGCAGCATCATAATTAATATCTAAAATATCTCTAACGATCTCGGTTAGAGACATATTATCTGAGATTTTAGCCCTAAGCTGTTTAATGAATTCTTCTTGCATATTTTCAGTTTAAGATTATTAAATTATATAATTAATTGTAAAAAACACAAAAATTTAAAGATTTAATCTGTAGAACTTAATCTAAAATATCAATTATTGCAAATTATGTTTGTTGTAATATTTAAAATAGTTAAAAATGAAAAACCTGTTTTTTATAAGTACTCTAGCTTTTTTAACACTTGGTTTATACGCACAGCGAAATGCTGTGTTTATGGAATTAGGCGGAAATGGACTCTTTGGGTCAATAAATTACGAAAGGCAACTAACAAAAACACCAAAGCTTTATGCGCGACTTGGAATAGGGTTTTGGACTGATTTAGGGATTTTAGGCTCAAGTGATACTGGATATACTGTCCCAATTTCATTTCATTATTTATTGAACTTAAAAAAGGATGATGGTTTAGATTTTGGAATTGGAGCTACAATAGTAGAATCTAAATTTCCTAGTAATCTTGCCAATAGCAATATTGTTTACATATTTACAAGTATAGGGTACAGGAGAAATTTTTGGAACAACTTTTTTTGTAGGGTACACGTTACACCTTATGTTACTAATGTTACAGAAGATTATTTTACCATATCGTCTGAAGATGGGGTTATTATGTCGGTTACTGAATTTGACGGTTTTGATACAAATCAATGGTTTGGTGCAAGTTTAGGAGTGCGATTTTAGATATTTTAATAATAAAAACAAAGCCCATCACAATTGTGATGGGCTTTATGCTTATTAATTAATAAGGATTAAAATACAATTTTGTTTATCTAATCTTGTGAAAAAATGAATTCGTCAGTTATAGTTGTTCTAGTTACGAGGGATCCAGTAGCACCAAATTGACCAAATACGTATTCACTCAAAGTAGCAAAATTTTCTTCATTTGTTGTGTGATCTACGCTGAAGTTACTATTAACAAATGTTGTTGTGAAATTTGTAATAGGATTTTTTGCTATTTTTCTTGCTTGAATTTGATTTACAGATTTATTATCTAAAGGGTGAAGTAGCATCAATGTCTTTTTTGAGAAGCTTGCTTCACTGATTACGTTTAAAGTATTAGTGACTGTATTTAAGTTATAATTAAATTGGTTGATAATGCCAGAATTATTAGGGTTAGAGTTGAAAAATGCTTCGACAGTCAAATTATCATTTTCATATTCATAAAAATCAGTAGAAGTAAAATTAAAGTTGACTAGCTTGTACTCATAGAAAACACAATTATCATTATTATCAATAACATATTTTATTTCTCTATCTATATTATTGTATGTTATACCGTCAGTACTATAATCTCTTGTTGCATAAATTGTATCGTTAGTATAATTAAAGGCAATTCTTCTGTAGTTTGACGATGAAGGCGTAAATCTTATATATTCGGACAAATCACCATTAGAATTATAATTGTAAAAATATGACCTGTGCAAGACCCCATTTCGTGTCTGTTCTACTTTTGATAATCTATTGTTGTCATATAAATAGTCAAAACCTAATTCAATTTCCTCACCTGTAAGAAGATTAATATTTTTTCCACTTCCAGATCTAAATTTATTATCTTCTATTAGATAATTTATTGAATCTAAATTTGATCTCAAGCCCAAAATTGGGTCAAGTTGTTCAAAATGAAATTGAGATATATAACTTGTTAATCTAGGTGCTTCAACTATATCATTACTAGTGCTGCAAGATATTATGATGAGTGAAAGTAAGCTTATTAGGTGATTTTTTTTCATTGAGATTAAATTAAAAAGGTCTTTCTGTAAAAATAAGAAAGACCTTACAAATAATATTTAAAAAGAAGTTTTTATTAATCTTCTTTTTTATCTTCTCGAGGTTTTCTATCGTCTCTGCGATTGTCTCTATTACGATTATCGCGACCACGATTATTACCACCACGATTGTTGTTGTCACGTTTTGGACGTGGTTGCCAACCTTCAGGTTTTGGTAAAATAGCCTTACGAGAAACTTTTTCTTTACGTGTTTTTGGATCTATACCAAAATACTTCACATCGAGAATATCTCCCATTTTAACCACATCGGAAACATTTTCTGTACGTTCCCAAGCCAATTCACTAACATGAAGTAAAACCTCATTACCTGGAGCATCTGTATATTCTACTACAGCACCAAAGTCTAGCATCTTAATTACTTTTACTTCGTATACGCTACCAACTTCTGGCTTAAATAATAAGGCATCAATTTTTGCCATTACAGCATCAATACCTTTAGAACCTACACCAAGAATTTCTACAATTCCTTCTTCAGTAACTGGGTCCTCATTAATAACTATAGTAGTCTCAGTTTCTTTTTGTAACTCTTGGATTACTTTTCCACCTGGTCCAATTAATGCACCAATAAATTCATTAGGAATACGTGTAGTCACCATAGTAGGAGCGTGCTCTTTAACTTCTGCATTTGGCTCAGCAATTGTATCGGTAAGCTTACTTAAAATGTGTAAACGACCATCACGAGCTTGCATAAGCGCTTTTACTAAAATCTCATACGACAATCCTTTTATTTTAATGTCCATTTGGGTAGCTGTGATACCATCGGCAGTACCTGTTACTTTAAAGTCCATATCACCTAAATGGTCTTCATCACCTAGTATATCAGAAAGTACTGCATATTTGTCTCCATCAGAAATTAATCCCATCGCAATACCAGAAACAGGTTTCTTTAATTGCACACCTGCATCCATTAACGCCATTGTACCAGAACAAACCGTTGCCATAGAAGACGAACCGTTAGATTCTAATACCTCAGATACTACTCTTACAGTATAAGGACAATCTTCTGGTACCATACCTTTTAATGCACGTTGTGCTAAGTTACCATGACCAACTTCTCTACGAGATGTACCACGAATTGGTCTAGCTTCACCAGTTGAAAACGGTGGAAAATTGTAATGTAAATAGAAACGCTCTTCACCTTCGTAAGATGGCATATCAATCACATTAGCTTCTCTACTTGTTCCTAAAGTTACTGTAGCTAAAGCTTGAGTTTCTCCACGAGTAAATATAGCTGAGCCGTGAGTAGATGGTAAATAATCTACCTCACACCAAATAGGCCTAATGTCTGTAGTCTTACGACCATCTAAACGTAAACCTTCATTAAGTGTTAAATCTCTAACTGCTTTTTTATGCGCTTTAGAAAAATATTTGTGAATTAATTTACCAAGCTCGTCTTGTTCATCTTCGGAAAAAGAAGCGAATACGGCTTCTTTAATATCACTAAATGCTTGTCCACGCTCATGTTTAGAAGACCCTGTTTTAGCAACTTCGTATACTTTATCATATACCATATCGTGAACTTTCTCAGATAAGGCTTCATCTTCGACTTCAGGCTCATACTCACGCGTTTCTTTTTTACCAAATGCTTCAGCTAATCGTAATTGTGCAGCACACTGAACCTTAATGGCTTCATGCGCGGCTTTAATAGCTTCAACCATTTCTTCTTCAGAAATTTCATCCATTTCACCTTCGACCATCATTACAGAATCTGCAGAAGCACCAATCATCATATCAAGATCAGATTCTTCAAGTTGAGCAAAAGATGGGTTAATAACAAACTCACCGTTTACTCGTGCTACTCTAACTTCTGAGATAGCAGTTTCAAAAGGAATATCTGATAATTGAATCGCAGCTGAGGCAGCTAAACCTGCCATAGCATCTGGCATTACCTCTGGGTCATGAGACATTAACTGAATCATAACTTGTGTTTCAGCATGATAATCTTTTGGGAATAATGGTCTTAAACAACGATCTACTAAACGCATTGTTAATACTTCTCCATCACTTGGTCTCGCTTCACGTTTGAAAAAACCACCTGGATAGCGACCAGCTGCAGCAAATTTTTCTCTGTAGTCTACTGTTAAAGGTAAAAAGTCTACGTCTGCTTGATGGTAGTTGGAAACAACTGTACATAAGAGCATGCACTTTCCTGACTGCACCACAACGCTTCCATGAGCTTGTTTGGCTAATTTTCCGGTTTCGATAGATATTTCTCTACCATCACCAAGGTCTATGACCTCTTTAAATGTCTTTGGAATCATAAATTTTTTATTCTTGCTAAGGCGTAAAATGCCTAGCCTTGTTAAACAATGGTCGTTGTGTTGTTGTGTAGTTGTGTATTGACCAATGAAAAACTATAAGTAGCTTCTTCAATTCGATTTTTTGACGCTTTCGAATGCGTATGTATTAAATAAAAAAGAGGCTAAAAAGCCTCCTTTTTTTATTTTCTTAAACCTAGTTCTTTAACTATAGCACGATATCTTAAGATATCTTTCTTAGTTAAATAATCAAGTAATGCACGACGCTTACCTACTAATTTTACTAACGAACGCTCTGTGTTATAATCTTTACGATTGTTTTTTAAGTGCTCTGTTAAGTGGTTAATACGTTCAGTAAACAATGCAATTTGTCCTTCTGCAGAACCAGTATCGGTTTTTCCTTTACCGTATTTTGCGAAGATCTCTTCTTTTTTCTCTTTTGTAATATACATGCTAATATTATTGTAAATGATTGTTATGTATTTTGAAAGTCTTTCTTTCAGGCGGCAAATATAGGAAAAATAAAGTATCTACAACTCTAAAGTATAAATATTTAGATTTTTTTTGGACTTAATTTTAAACCTTTTTCAATTGGCTTGGTCTTAAAGATATGTTAACAGAAAAATTGAAATAAAAATTGCATCCATCAATCTTTGTGCGCACAAAGATTAGTTGCAAAAAATCTCCCTCATTAACAACTTAAATTATTAGACAATGAGACATTTTAGTAACATTTTAAAACCCTTTATTGCCCTATTTTTAGTGGGATTGATCTTTAACTCTTGTTCGGACAGCAACGAAGAGATACAAATTGTAGACGACACATCACAAGATACTTTAGAATTTGCTCGAGCTGCAGAAGTAGATGCTGCTAGCGCCTCTTTAGAAGACGTGGTTATAGAAGTATTTGAATTTGATGAAGCAAATCCTAATGGTCGAGTACAACCTCCTGGATTACCAGATTGTGTTACCATAACTGTAGTTGCACAACAAGGCTTTAGAGAAGTTACCATAGATTTTGGTAGCGAAGGCTGTTTGGTAAGAGGACATATACTTCAAGGACAAATAGTATTCTCTTATACAAGAGATATTGAAGCGCAAGAGATATTGATTACCTATGACTTAATTGATTTCTTTTTCGATAATAAAAATATTATAGGCAGTAGAACAATTTTGAAAGAAAAAGAAAATGAGAATGGTAATCCTCAATTTACCCATACCTTAGATTTAACTGTAATTTGGCCAAATGGAGTGCAAGCTTCCAGATCTGGTACAAAGATTAGAGAATGGGTTGAAGGATTTGGTAGTGGCATTTTTAGTGACAATGTATTTGAAGTTACTGGCAACTGGACGACAACATTTGTAAATGGTAATACACATACATACGAGGTTCTAACACCATTAAGAAGAGAAGTGATTTGCACTTACTTCGTTAGTGGTACTGTAGATATTCAACGCACAAACTTTGGAGGTATCTTTGACTATGGTGAAGGTGATTGTGATAATCAAGCCTTATTTACCTTTAATAATGGAACAGAAATAACAATTACACTTAATTAAGTAAGTGGTTTGTTTGGTTTGAGTTTAATTAAAAAAGCGAGCTTAATAGCTCGCTTTTTTTATGCTCTTAACGGTTGATTTTTTATTAAATCTATGTAGAGATTAATTTTGTTTTTCAAATCTTTTCGATGCGATATAAAATCTAAAAAACCGTGCTCTAATAAAAATTCTGAAGTTTGAAATCCTTCAGGTAATTCTTTACCAGTTGTATCTCTTACAACTCTTGGTCCAGCAAATCCAATTAATGCTCCAGGCTCAGCTATATTGATATCACCCAGCATTGCAAATGACGCTGTTGTTCCACCTGTAGTTGGGTCAGTACATAATGATATGTATGGTATTTTTGCTTCCGCCAATTGTGCTAGCTTCGCAGAAGTTTTTGCTAACTGCATTAATGATAATGCAGCTTCCATCATACGTGCACCTCCAGATTTACTAATCATTAAAAATGGAATTTCATTTTTAAGTGCATGATCAGCGGCACGGGCAATTTTTTCACCAACAACACTTCCCATTGAGCCACCAATAAATGAAAAATCCATACAGGCGACTACCAACTCATTACCCTTAGATTTGCCCACAGCTGTGCGCACAGCATCTTTTAAGTTTGTTTTGGCCTGAGCAGCTTTAAGACGTTCAGTATATTTTTTAGAATCTTCAAACTTTAAAGGATCTTTTGAAGTTAAATTTTCATCAAGCTCTGTGAATGTATTATCATCAAATAGTATGTCGAAGTATTCTCTACTACCAATTCTAACATGATAGCCATCTTCTGGACTTACATAATAATTTTTTTCAAGTTCTTTGGTGTCAATTATTTTCCCAGTTGGTGACTTATACCAAAGTCCTTTGGGTGTGTCCTTTTTTTCTTCGGTCGAGGTTTGTATACCTTTATCTTTTCTTTTGAACCAAGCCATGTTGATCTTAGATTTTAGATTTGCAATTTAAGATGCTAATGCATCTTGAAATCGAAAGTTTTAATTAGTTAGTTAAAGGCAAAATTAATACTAATTAATCAAACACTAAAATAGACGACTTAAGTATTATTATAAATATTAAACCCATCAAAAATGCTAGCACATAAATGATGGGTTTTTGACCTTAATGGATTTGGTTTTTATAATGTATTTACATTGTTCAAATCTTCGAATGCTTTTTTAAGTCTTTCAACAAAAGCTTGTTCACCTTTTCTTAGCCAAACTCTTGGGTCGTAGTACTTTTTGTTTGGCGAATCAGGACCTTCAGGATTTCCAATTTGAGTTTGTAAGTAGTCTTTTTTATCATCTACGTAATCTCTTACACCACTTAAAAATGCCCATTGCATATCGGTGTCAATATTCATCTTGATAACACCGTATCCTATAGATTCTCTTATTTCTTCAAGTGTTGAACCAGATCCACCATGGAAAACAAAATCGATATGGTTGTGAGGTAAATTGTATTTTTCAGAGATATATTCTTGAGAATTTTTAAGAATTTTTGGAGTTAATTTAACATTACCTGGTTTATAAACACCATGTACATTTCCAAATGCAGCTGCAACTGTAAATTGGTCACTAACTTTACTCAATTCTTCATATGCGTAAGCCACTTCTTCTGGTTGCGTATATAGTTTTGACTCATCTACATCACTATTATCTACACCATCTTCTTCTCCGCCTGTAATTCCTAACTCTATTTCGAGAGTCATATTCATTTTGCTCATACGAGCGAGATATGCTTTACAGATTTCAATATTTTCTTCTAGAGGTTCTTCAGAAAGATCAATCATGTGTGAACTAAATAAAGATTTTCCTGTCTCTTTAAAATGTTGCTCACTAGCATCTAATAATCCATCAATCCATGGTAATAATTTTTTAGCACAATGATCTGTATGCAAAATAACAGGAACACCATAAGCTTCGGCCATTAGATGAACATGTTTTGCACCAGCCACACTACCTGCAATAGCTGCGGCTTGATTTTCATTACTTAATCCTTTTCCGGCATTAAACTGAGCACCACCATTAGAAAATTGAATAATTACAGGTGAGTTTAAAGCCTTCGCTGTTTCTAATACCCCATTTATAGTATTAGAACCAATGACGTTTACTGCTGGTAATGCGAATCCTTTTTCTTTTGCTAGTTTAAAAATTTCTTGTACTTCATATCCTGTAGCAACACCAGGTTTAATGTTATGACTCATCTTTTTTTGGTTGAAAAATTATAGGATTCAAAAATACATAAATTACTTAATTGTTGCCCATATATTAAGCATTATTCACGAAAACGATAGCGTAAATCTAGTTCTATTTAAAAAGGATAGTTAATACCTATGTTGTAAGTGGCATTACTAAAATTGTAATTGGTAAACCAACGGTCGCCCATAGGTAATGATGGGTCGTAAGTTTTAAAACCTACATCACCGCGAAGCACAAAAAATCTAAAATCATAGCGTAATCCAAATCCACTACCAACAGCTATATCTCTTAGAGATTTTAAATTTGTAAACGTAGATTCTGGGTCATCAACAACATTATCAAATGCATTCCAAATGTTTCCGGCATCGATAAATAAAGCACCATCAAAACTTCCAAAAAGGTTAAAACGTTGTTCTAAACTAAAATGTAATTTTAAGTTAGCTTCATTAAACTCATTAGTGTTTTGAGATCTTCCTGGCCCCAAATCATATGCTGTCCAAGCTCTATTATCATTTGGTCCACCAGCGAAGAAACTTTCTACAAACGGAATATTATTTGAGTTTCCAAAGGGGATTGCAACTCCAAAATAACTTCTAAACGCAAGAATGTTTTTCTTTCCTCTAAAGCCAAAATATTTTACATAGTCGATTTCAGTTTTAAAATATTGAGAAAACGGAACATTGAAAAGCTCATATCGTCCATCGGTATTTTTATCAAGACCGGCAAGGCTAGCAATACCTGAAGCTAAGTTACCAGCAAGTTCCACATGATATTTAAATCTAGAAAAATCATTGTCTGTTAAATCAGATCGAGTATCTCTGGTATAATCAAAACTAGATGAGATTATTAAGTTATTTTCAGTTAATCTATCTTGTCTTTGGTTAATGTTATTGACATCAATAAATGCATCATCAACTTGAGTCAAAGAGGTATTACCATTAAGAACATCGTCTATGAACATATCGGCAGGCGAGAAGTCATTAGTATTAGGTACCTGAAGAGTTTCCCCAGCATTTATATAACCAATAGTTGTTGCAATTTCATTTAACCTGTTAAAAGAATTGGTATATACACCAAAGTAATTTTCAGGGTTAAGGTTTCTTACATATTGCACATTAAAAAGTTCTAAGCTATTGGTTACTTTTTGTGATGGAAACCAATTATATTCAAAGATACTAGACAGCGTTTGGCGGTCAAGACCTATGTTTTGTTGACTAGTAGCAGTAAGATTTATTATGGTGTTTGGTGACATGGTTTTTGGTATGATCTTTTCTGTATTTATTGGAAAGAATAACCTAGGAATCGTTAAGCTTACAGATCCACCAAACTCATTGATATTAAAAAATGTATTATCAGTATCACTAATATCTTCTGAGGCACCAATAGATCCAATAGCTGATATATCTAGTGTTTCAGCACCTCTAAAAATGTTTCTTATTTTGAGTCCAGTACTAAATGAAAACCCAACTTTTTGAATATTACTTTGAGAGACGTCAAATGAAATGCCTAATTCGTATTTTTTTCTTGGTGAAAGAAAGATGTTAGCCGTTAGGGTAGAATCTGCTTCATTAGCGACATAATTAACACCTGGATATAGAAACATTTGAAGTTGGTTTAAGTATCGAGATGTTCTAGTTCTATCAATATCTCTATAGATATCACCTTTTTTAATAAAAACAGCATCGGTCAAGGCTTTAGGCTTAAATTTAAGCTTATCGAAACTGTATAAATTATATCCGTTATAGTTTGTGCTATCAGTAATAGTTTTACCTTGAATCATATTCGCATTTGAAGCATCGGTAAAAATGTTTACTTCTTTTATTTTATAGACTTTAAAGGGTTCAATTCTGGTAGAATCTTCAGCACGTATTACGCGATTATCTATAAATAATTCAGCATTAAACTTGCTTCTAGATTTAAAGGTGTCCACCTCAAATCGTACATAATCTTGACCAAAAAAGTAAAGTCCAGAATTACGCATTACGGTGTTTATTCTTGACCGTTCATTTGTAAAATTATCCGCATCGTATTGTTCACCAAATTTTAATAAAGATTCATTTTTTGTGGCTTGATATATCGAATCAACTACTGGTGTTTGTATAGTGGTCGTAAGTGAGTCTAAGGTGCTTGGATTATTTTTAGTTACTGAATATGTCACTTTAGCACGTTTATTAGAGTCTTTTTCTATTGTATAATCAACTTCATTATACAGCCATCCGCGCTTATAGTAATAGGCTCTTAATCTATTTTTTGTCTTTTTAACTTTATCTTCATCTAAAATAGTTGGTGCTTCACCAGTGCGTTTTAGCCAACTATTGAAGTTTTTACGAGCTTGTAATTCTCGATCAAACTGTTTTTTTGAAAGCACATTGGTCTTCCGTTTAACTTTAGACGAATCGTTCAGTATTTTTTCTTGTAAGATAGAATCGATATTAGGCCTGGCAAGATTATAAATATGAAGCCTTAAAGGAAAAAGACCAATTCCAGAGTTTGGTTTTTGTATAGGAATATTTGTTACACGCTCTTTCTTGGTAACACTTCCGTCAACTTTAATTTTATTTTCAACAAGCAAATACTCATTATCAGCGATACGTTTAACTGTATTGCAAGAATATAAAAACACCAAAAGACTAAAAGTTAGTATTATTTTAGTAATACAAAGATTTTTGTTTTTAAAAACCAGTTTTTGGTATTTAGGGTTCAAATTGAAAGTATTTTTTTGATATCAAAAACGACGCAATAATTAGTCCAAAATGTATTAATTTGCCTAATGATATATTAAAAACAAAAGTAAGTACATTTTAATGTTATCAAAGAGTCAGATAAAATTAATTAAAAGTTTAGCTCAAAAAAAATTCAGAGCTCAACATGGTTTATTTACGGTCGAAGGTATTAAAGGGATTACAGAGTTTCTAAATTCTTCATTTCAATTAAAAGAATTGTACACCGTCCAATCAATTTTTGAGGTGTCTGATGATAAAGTAAACTTGATATCTGATACCGAATTAAAGCGTATCAGTCAACTGAAAAACCCGAATACCGCTTTGGCAATTTTCGAGATTCCTAAATCAAAAGATGTGACATCAAATCAGTTGATTTTAGCTTTAGATGATGTACGCGATCCTGGGAATTTAGGTACTATTATTAGGCTTTGTGATTGGTTTGGAATAAAAGATTTAGTATGCAGTTTAAGTACAGTAGATTGCTATAACTCAAAAGTTGTTCAGGCAACCATGGGGTCTTTAACTCGTGTTAATGTAAGTTATGTAGATTTAGAAGATTTCATTTCAGAATTGGATACTACTATTTTTGGAACCTTTATGGATGGGGATACTATTTACGGAAGTCCATTACCTCAAGAAGGTATTATAATTATGGGCAATGAAGCCAACGGTATATCTGAGTCTATTGAACGTTTAGTAACAAAACGGATAGCAATACCAAGATTTGGGACTATTAAAGCTACCGAAAGTTTAAATGTTGCAACAGCAACTGCAATTTGTCTAAGTGAATTTAAACGAGAGCTTATCTAAACGTAAAGTTTATAAAAATACCCCTTGTTTTCATAGAGGTTACGTTACCAGTCCAGGGACTATTTGGGTCAATATCTCTAACAATTTCATCATTAATAGCAAAAACACCTCTGATTGAAGGTGTAAATTTAAAGTATAGGAGATACAAGTCTATCCCAAAGCCTATTTCGTAGAAGTAATTATTGGAAGTCATCCTAAACTCGCCACCGCTATTATCACTTGGATTATTTTCATTACTCGCCAAATTTATGGCTGTAGACACACCGCCAACAATAAATGGTCTAAAATTATTAATTCGTTTTGTTGAGAATTTTACTAATAAAGGTAGATGTATGTACGTCGATTTTACTTCTCTTAATAAATCTGATGGATTAAAAGTTTGCCCAGCAAAATAACTTTGATCATATAGTAGTGTTCTGGTTGTAAAGTATACACCTGGTTCAAACCTTAAGTTAAAGTAATCGTTAAGTCTTAAATCGCCAGTTAAACCAACCTGAAAACCAGTAGTTGCATCCACAAGGATATCAGCACGGTCTTCTTCATATTCAAATTTAAAATCATAACTATTAAAACCTAAGAAGTAACCCCAAGACAATACTTTTTTATCCATTGTCTGTAAGTTAGCTACTTTTTCTCTCGAAAATAATTGTGCATAACTACAATTAAAGCTCATTATAATAGTAAAAGCTATAATTAATTTCTTCATATACTTAACCCTTCGATGCGGTATAGATTGTTGCAACACCAAACGTTTGTGGTTGGTCTTTGACATTAATAAACCCAATTTGCCTTAAAATATTGTTTAGCTCTTCTCCAAAAGGAAAAACTGAAGCAGATTCGCTCAAATATTTATAAGCACTTCGGTCTTTTGAAAACATCTTGCCAATAGTAGGTAAAATATATTTAGAATACAATTTATATCCCTGTTTATATGGTGTCTTTGTAGGAACAGATGTTTCTAAAATAACAAATACTCCATTAGGTTTTAACACGCGTAATATTTCGGCAAGGCCTTTTTTTAGATTCATAAAATTTCTAACACCAAAGGCAACAGTGATGGCATCAAAAGTATTGTCTTTAAAAGGTAAATCTTCAGAGTCGCCGATTACCATTTTAATAATACCATCTAGTTGTTTTTCTTTTATTTTTTGTCGCCCAACCTCAAGCATACCATCACTTATATCTAAGCCTACGATTTCCTTAGCCGAAGTTTTAGATAAGTGTATAGCCAAGTCACCGGTTCCGGTGGCGATATCTAAAATAGTTTCCGGAGTGCTATCGGCCACAATTTTCACAACTTTTTTTCGCCATTTTACATCAATTCCAAACGAGATTACCCTGTTGAGGTCATCATACTCTTTAGAAATGGTATCAAACATTTTGGTAACCTGTTCTTTCTTATTCAAGTCACTGTCTTTGTATGGTTTTACGGTCTTTGGCATTAAAAAAATTTTTGCAAATATAATGTATTCTTCAAAGTTGAATGTTTAATAACTCTTTAATTATATTGATTTTAAAACACGTGTAGAGCTTAAAATAAATGTATATTTGTATACTTTTTACAAATACATGTAAATGAAGATTATTATTGCCGGAGCTGGAGAAGTCGGATTTCATTTGGCAAAATTACTGTCCTACGAGTCTCAAGAAATCACCTTAATAGATAACCAAAAAGATAGTTTAAGTTACGCAGGTGAAAACTTAGATATAAGAACTATTAAGGGTGATGCTACATCAATTGCTACATTAAAAGATGGGCGTATTGAAAACGCTGAGCTTTTTATTGCCGTTACGTCCTCAGAAACAACGAATATAACGGCTTGCGTTTTGGCTAAGCAATTAGGTGCAAAACGTACTATAGCTAGGATATCTAATACAGAGTTTATAGATAATAAGGAAGACCTTGGGTTTTCAAAATTTGGAATTGACGAACTTATTTCACCAGAATCTTTAGCTGCTGGTGAGATTGAACTCTTACTTAACCAATATGGGTTTAATGATACTTATGAGTTCGAAGATGGTAAATTAACCATGCTAGGTCTACGTTTATCGCGTACGGCAACTTTTGTAGGTAAAACAGTTAAAGAAGCGGCCGAGCTGTATTCAGAATTACATTTTATTCCTATTGCGATTCAGCGTTACGGTACACAATACACCATAATTCCTAGAGGTGATACAACCTTTAAGGAAGGTGATAAAGTAGTGTTTGTTACATCAAAAGGTGGTGATGAAGAACTTTTTGAGCTTTCGGGTAAAGTAAAAATGGGTATTAAGGATGTCATGATTCTCGGCGGTAGTTCTATTGGTTCTAAAACTGCAAAAGACCTTTGTAAAAGCAAGTTTAATGTAAAACTTATAGAGAACCATAAGCAAAGAGCAGAAGAACTAGCCGATGAATTACCTAATGCGTTGGTGATTTGTGGTGATGGTAGAAATGTAGATATTCTTGAAGAAGAAAATATATCGGATATGGATGCCTTTATTTCAGTTACTGGAAATTCTGAAACCAATATTATGTCTTGCTTATTGGCAAAATCTAAAGGGGTAAAAAAGACCATCGCTTTGGTTGAAAATATGGATTATTACCAATTATCTCAGTCTATTGGTATTGATACACTAATCAATAAAAAGCTCTTAGCGGCAAATAATATATTTAGATATATCAGAAAAGGTGAAGTAGTTGCAATGACCAAATTAACCAATATGAATGCTGAATTATTAGAGTTTGTTGTAAAGCCAAACTCTAAGATTACCAACAAACAAATAAAGGATGCCGATTTTCCAAGGTCTGCAATTTTTGGTGGTGTTATCCGTAATGGAGAAGGCCTTATTCCACTTGGAGATTTTAAAATTGAAGCTGGTGATAGAGTAGTAGTCTGCTGTTTACCGCGTTCTATTGCTGAGGTTGAAAAGTTTTTTGCATAGTCTATGGCTAAAATGAAACTTAATTATAAAATCATTTTCCATTTTTTAGGATTACTACTCTTATTTAATGGTGGTTTTATTTTGATAGCCACATTAATTAGTGTTATTTATCAAGATGGTGTTACTAAAGAATTATTGCTATCAGGCATAACGACGCTTCTCATAGGTGGTTTTGTAATGTTTCATACGAGGAATCACCGTAAGGAGATGAACAAACGAGAAGGTTATATTGTGGTTGCCTTGGGATGGATTGTGATGTCTTTATCAGGAACCTTACCTTACTTAATTACCAATGCCATTCCAACATTCTGCGATGCGTTTTTCGAGACCATGTCTGGCTATACAACAACTGGAGCAAGTATACTTAATGATATTGAAAGTGTTCCAAAAGGTGTATTATTTTGGCGCAGCATGACCCATTGGATTGGTGGTATGGGAATTATAGTTTTGGCTATAGCTATTCTGCCTTTACTAGGTATAGGTGGCATGCAGTTATTTGCTGCTGAAGCGCCAGGTCCTGGTGGTGATAAACTGCACCCAAGAATTACAGATACAGCAAAGCGCTTATGGCTTATTTACTTTGGGTATACAGCCGCTGAAACTATTTTATTGCAAGTTGCAGGAATGTCGTTTTTCGATGCCATTAATCATGCTTTAAGTACTCTATCTACAGGTGGTTTTTCAACAAAAAATGCAAGTATTGCACATTGGAATGACACTCCAGCTATTCAATATATTATTATGATTTTTATGTTTTTGGCAGGAACAAATTTTGTCTTAAGCTATTTCGCATTCAAAGGAAAGGTGCAAAAAATTATCAAAGATGAAGAGTTTAAACTTTATTTCAAATTCATAATAGTATTTACCATCATTGCTGCTTTACTCATTTATTTTAGAGCTGATGTGTCGGAATCCTCAGTGAATCATCCAATGGTATTTGGAGAGTTAGAGAGCGCTATTAGGCATGGGCTTTTTCAGGTTTTAGCTATTGTCACTACGACAGGCTTTGTTACTGCCGATTATACCATGTGGACCCCATTTTTAACAGTTTTCTTTTTTGGGTTAATGTTTTTAGGAGGTTCCGCAGGAAGTACTGCTGGTGGTATTAAGGTCGTAAGACATCTAGTATTAATAAAAAATGGGTTCTTAGAGTTTAAGCGAGCGCTACATCCAAATGCAATTTTACCTGTACGATATAACCAAAAATCAGTTTCTGGAAATATTGTATTTAACATACTAGGGTTTTTCATCACTTATATGATTTTCTTTATAATAGGCGCCTTAGTATTTTCAATGTTTCAAATAGATTTTGAATCCGCTATTGGTTTATCGGCCTCAAGTCTAGGTAATGTTGGACCCGCTTTAGGCGATTTTGGTCCAGTAAATAATTATGCTGCATTGCCACCTTTAGGAAAATGGTGGGCTTCTTTTTTAATGCTTTTAGGACGTTTAGAATTATTTACTGTCCTTATATTATTGACACCTTTTTTCTGGAGAAATAGATAATTTTTTCATCTTTTTGAAAAATTTCCTCAAAATAATCTAGCCTCTATAAATACTGATATTTCCAGAGTTTTATGGTTGGTTTTTAAGCACTTATGTGAGAGATATCGTGTAACATTTTTAAAATAGTGTCGTCATATTAGCGTAACCAATTAAAAATTCATCAATCATGGAACTTGTAGTAAACACATTTGAAACTGAACCATTACCCGAACCCAGAACGAGGTTTGTGTATTCAAACGAACCAATGTTAAACTCTAATTATAAGGCAGCTGCTCAAGAGAACTTCATCAATTCTTCAAAGCCATCTGTTTTTGGAATGAGACAACGAATTAAATTCAAACGATATAACAGCGTAAACGCTATCGGAGTTTTACTAAAATTATCAGTATTTGTAATTGCATTAACAATGATGTTTTAAGTTAGCATACTCTAAATGTATTCTAAATGCTTCTCATTTTTAATGAGAGGCATTTTTTGTGAATTTAATTTAACTATTTAAAACGATTTACCATGCACGGAAACTCAATGAATACAAGTATTAAGAATAATCTTAAACAACTTAAAAAACGCGATAAATTTAAGTTTAGCTTAATTAGTAATAGTAATCAAAAAACCGAGTATAACTTACCAAAAGCTTCTGAAAAGCAATTGCGTGATATAAGAAAGCGCTTAAAAAAGGAAAGATCGTTGTGGTGGTTTAATGCAATTTTGCTAACACTATTTTCAATCACTTTTATAGGATTTTTAGTCTTTAGTGTAATTAATATAACATTCTAATCATGCCACTAGGAGAATCAATGCAGAGCACGCTTAAAAGTAATAAGCGAATAATGCTCGACAAAAAAAAGCACTTTAGAAAATCGTTAGGTGGATATGTGAAAAAACCTAAGACGAAATTAGAACTGCCTACTGCTTCACCAGAACAACTGGAAGCTATTAGAACACAACTTAAAAGACAGCACAAAAAAACCAGAATAACAATGATTTGTATTCTGGTTGTGTTGAGTTTAGGTATGCTCTATATTATGCTAAAGCTGTTTTAATTCTATCAACTGCTTCAATAATCTGTTCTTGAGATGCTGCATATGAAATACGAATGCAGTTGGGATTACCAAATGCATCTCCAGTAACTGTAGCAACATTTGCGTGTTCTAGTAAATACATTGCAAATTCTGAAGCATTGTTGATGGTTTGTCCATTTAATGTTTTTCCGAAGTAAGACGAAATATCTGGGAATACATAAAAAGCACCTTCAGGTTCATTACAAGATATACCATCGATTTTTGATAGTAAACCTAAGATAAGTTGACGTCTTTCTTTAAACTCATCAATCATATATTTAACCTTATCAGGTGAGGCTTCTAATGCTGCAATAACAGCACGCTGAGCAATACAGTTAGCGCCACTAGTAATTTGCCCTTGTATTTTATTACAAGCTCTAGCAATCCAATCTGGGGCGCCAATATATCCAATACGCCAGCCAGTCATAGCAAAAGCTTTAGACACACCATTTACAGTAATGGTTCTGTTGTACATGTCATCAAATTGAGCCATACTACAATGACCGCCAACAAAATTAATATGCTCATAGATTTCATCTGACACCACAAATATATTTGGGTACTTTTGAAGCACATCTGCAATAGCTCTTAACTCAGCTTTACTATATACTGAACCACTAGGATTACAAGGTGAACTGTACCAAATCATTTTGGTCTTTGGTGTTATGGCTGCTTCTAATTGTTCAGCAGTCATCTTAAAGTCATTGTCAATTGATGTTTTTACTTCAACAGGTACGCCACCATTTAACTTTACGATATCACTATAACTCACCCAATATGGGCACGGTAAAATAACCTCATCACCTTCATTCAACATTACAGAAGCAATGTTGTATAGTGATTGCTTAGCGCCAGTGGAAACTACAATTTGAGATTTTTCAAACTCTAAAGCATTATCACGTTTAAATTTTGTGATAATTGCATCTTTCAATTCTCCATAACCATCAACTGGCGTATAGCTATTATAGTTTTGATCTATTGCATCTTTCGCAGCAGCTTTTACAAAATCTGGTGTATTAAAATCTGGTTCTCCTAAGCTTAGACCTATTATATTTTTTCCTTGTTCTCTTAATTCTCTGGCTTTAGCAGCCATTGCTAATGTTGCAGAAGTAGATAGACTATTAATTCTATCAGAAAGTTGGTTCATTGAATTGGTAATTGAAAAATTTTAAGATTGCAACGCCGGCTTCATTCCCATTTCCCTTAAAAAACGGAAATGTGCTATAATTGCTTTTCTAGTAGTTTTATATTCTTTATACGGTAAATTGAATTCTTTTGCTGTTTCTTTTACAATTTTAGCAATCTTACCATAATGGATATGACTAATATTTGGAAAAATATGATGTTCAACCTGATGATTTAATCCACCAGTGTACCAATTTACCAACCAATTTTTAGCACCAAAATTCACTGTAGTCTTTAACTGATGTATAGCCCAGGTGTTTTTCATGGTGCCATCTTTTTCAGGTATTGGCATTTCAGCTTCATCCATAATATGTGCTAACTGAAATACGATACTCAAAATTAATCCGGCAATATAATGCATAATTAAAAACCCAATTAAGACTTCGTACCAAGCCAAATCTGTCAGTGCAATAGGAATAATAATCCACATACTTACATAAATAAGTTTGGTAATCACAAGCTTACTCCAGTTCATAACTGGGTTTGGGAGTTTTCCATAAGACAGTTTACGTTTCATGTAGCGATACATTTGCATAAAATCTGTAGTAATTGCCCAATTAATGGTTAGTAAACCGTAAAGCAATATAGAATAGTAATGCTGAAATCTATGGTGTTTACGCCATTTAGAGTGCTTAGTAAAGCGTAAGATGCGTCCGGCTTCTAAATCTTCATCGTGGCCATGAATATTAGTATAGGTATGATGCAGTACATTGTGCTGCACTTTCCAATTGTATACGTTTCCAGCAAGTATATATATGCTACTTCCCATTAAACGGTTAATCCATTCTTTATTAGAAAATGAACCATGGTTACCATCGTGCATGACATTCATACCAACTCCAGCCATTCCAACTCCCATAACAACAGTAAGTAAAATTTGCATCCAAGTAGGCATGTCTAACGTTAACAATAAAAAATAAGGAGTTAAGAACATGGCAAACATAACTATAGTTTTAATCCATAGTTTGTAGTTTCCTGTGCGTTTAATATTATTCTCTTTAAAATAATTATTAACACGTTTGTTTAGAGTTCTGAAGAATTTTGCAGAATCTCTTCTAGAAAATGTAAGCGTCTTTTGGGTGTTCATAAGCGTTATGATTTAATACCTAACGAAGCCAAATTTCATTAATTATATTGAAAGCCCAAAGATAACCATTTAATCTAAGCGTTGATATTGTATTCAAAAATAATTGAATATTAAAATAACTATTTTTGCCAAAATACTTTTATGGAGCTAATTCTAAAATATTTTCCTGAATTAACATCAACTCAAATTCAACGATTTGAGGCGCTTTTACCACTTTACAAAGCGTGGAATGCAAAGATTAATGTTGTATCTCGCAAAGATATTGACGAGCTATACTTACGACATGTATTACATTCTCTGGCTATTGCTAAGGTAATGCCATTTGCTAAAGGCTCATCCATATTAGATGTTGGAACAGGTGGAGGATTTCCAGGCGTACCATTAGCTATCCTTTTTCCAGAGTGTAAATTTCATTTAGTAGATAGTATCAATAAAAAACTAAAGGTCATTAATGGAGTTGCAGAGGCATTAGAGCTTAAAAATATAAAAACAACCCATAGTCGTGTTGAAGCTATTGACGAAAAGTTTGATTTTATAGTAAGTAGAGCTGTTACTAGAATGCCTGAGTTTACTAAATGGGTGAAAGGTAAAATTTTAAGACAACAAAATAATACGCTTAAAAATGGCATATTGTACTTAAAAGGTGGAGACTTGTCTCAAGAATTAGTACAGTATAGTAAAGTTAAGCTTTTCCCTATTAGTGATTATTTTGAAGAAGAGTTTTTCGAAACAAAAAAAGTGGTATACCTACCAATGAAATACAGTTAAAAAAGCGCCTTGAGAGGCGCTTTTTTATTCTATTCAACAATAAACTTAGTGATGAATTGCGTGTTGTCTTCACCGTCAATTCTCAGAATATAAAACCCTGAATTTAATTGTACAGGTATTGATGTTCTGTTATTTAATACCGTCTTGGTGTTAAAAACGGTTTTACCAGAAAAGTCAATCACTTTTATTGATGCATCTTGAGGTGTGTTTGATGATAAAATTATTTCATCTCTGATTGGATTTCGTTCAACCTTAAAAGTAGTTTCATCAAAATCGTTGCTGCTAAATGTAGCATTTAGTATTTCATCTAAAACAAAAGTAACATTCCCAGAATTTAATTCAACATGGTCCTCATTTAGTATAGCGAGATATGTATTATCAAAAGGAGTATTGTTTGTAGTAGCTCTGGTTGATGCTATATCTATATCATGAAACCAATCTACATTATCAGCATTATTGCCTTCATCAGTAATCTCTAAGGCTAATGCACTCACGGTAGGAATAAAACTAAACTTATCAATAGTTAAAGCATCAAGAAAATCTCCAGCAATACCATCCATAGGTACATCTCCAGAAAGTCCTGATAAATCAAACAAACCACCAGGAGCGGCGTCTACACCGTCAAAATTTGTTGTACCAGAATTAGCAATAGATTCAATGGTAGTCAAAACTACTGTGGTAAAGAATCGACTCACTTGTTGAGCTGAACCTTTAACAGGTGTCATGTTTATATCAATATCTACATTAACAGTAAAAATCCCAACTTGTACAGGCAAAGTGGTATCTACAATAGTAAACCCAGGAGTTACATCTGTTATACCATCTTTTGCTTTATATGCTGTGCCTTCTCCACTACCATTAGTAATAGCTACTTTTCTAACGTTCGCCGGAAAATCTATAGAACTCGCATCACCATCAAGGCTGTTGATGTTGGTTTCAAACTGTGTTCTATATGGATGTGGAATAGGTAATGTGAGTGTATTGTCGAAAGTCACACCGTCATTAATAACCGTATCCAAATGTGGTTCGAAGTGATCAATTAATAATTGTCTTGCAGCTGGTGAGTTAAGTACATCGTCTATAATAGGTTGTACTTCAGCAGTTGGAGCTGTAGAGTTAAATGCTAAATAATTAAACTGATGTTGCAAGCCAATTGGAACATTTGCACCAAGATGAGGAGAATCAAAAGAAATCCAAAGTCTTGTGTCTGCATCGAACATATTATTTTCCATGTAATTAAGAGCATACCTAGATATTAAGCCGCCCATGCTTGGACCTATAATTACATTTTGTTCTGGATTATTAGCTGCTTTATCTGTATTTATTTGCTGAATTAATTCAACTAAAATTAATGCGTTACGCTCTATAAAATCTGCACCACCATCTACCATTAAGTTTGAATCAGTTGGATTAGTATATACAGGAAAATTCAATATAACAACATCGTAGCCCATAGCTCTAATGTCATCAGCTAAATTTGATGTGCCTGAACCATCATTAAAATTTAATAAATCATATATTCCAGGTACATAAGAACCACCCATATCTGTAAACCCATTAATTGGTCTACTATCGCCTGGATCAAAACCATCGATAAGAATAATAGGTTTGTCTAATATGTTGTCATTGCCTAAAAAGACTTCATATTCTCCTTGCCCAGCGAATTCAGTTGCACCTGCATATCCAGTTAAATCAGCCGTTAAGCTTGAAGTGATTGGAGTTACTTGAGAAAAGGCAAAAAATGAGGATAGTATAAGTAAGAGGAAGTAGTTTTTTTTCATATTTTGGAATTAATCAACATTAATAATGACCTAAAGATAATTAAAAACAAAAACCCTTAAAACAATATGCATCAAGGGTTTTTAAAATTTATTTGGCTAAAAATCTTATCCTAAAAATGGATACCTATAGTCTACTGGAGTCACAAAGGTTTCTTTAATTAATCTAGGAGATACCCAACGTAGTAAGTTTTGAGCACTACCAGCCTTATCATTTGTTCCTGATGCTCTTGCACCACCAAAAGGTTGTTGTCCTACAACTGCACCTGTTGGTTTATCATTAATATAGAAGTTACCTGCCGAATTTTGTAATGCTTTAGTAGCTTCTTCAACAGCATATCTATCTGTAGATAAAACAGCACCAGTTAATGCATATTCACTTGTTTCGTCAACTAGTTTTAATGTTTCAGAATAGGCATCATCTTCATAAACATAAATTGTAATTACTGGACCAAAAAGCTCTGTACACATTGTTGTGTATTTAGGGTCAGATGTTACAATTACTGTAGGCTCAATAAAGTAACCTTTAGATTTATCATAACCACCGCCAGCAATAATTTCAGCATTTGCATCAGATTTTGCAGCATCAATATATTTTGCAAGTTTATCAAATGAACCTTCATGAATCACAGCAGTAATAAAATTGCTCATATCTTCAGGTGAACCCATTTTAAAAGATGAGATATCATCTACTAAATACTTTTTTACATCACTCCAAATTCCTTTTGGGATGTAGGCTCTAGAAGCGGCACTACATTTTTGACCTTGAAATTCAAAAGCGCCTCTTGAAATTGCTGTTGCTACTTGTTTTGCATCTGCAGACTTGTGAGCAATTATAAAATCCTTACCGCCTGTTTCACCAACAATTCTTGGGTAGGTTTTATAGTTGTGGATGTTGTTACCAATTTGTTTCCATAATTCTTTAAAAACAAAGGTAGAGCCGGTAAAGTGTAATCCTGAAAAATCAGGACTAGATAATACAGTTTCAGTAATCAAAATTGGGTCTCCAAAAACAACGTTTATAACACCATCTGGTACACCAGCTTCTTTAAATACATCCATAATAACTTTAGCAGAATAAATCTGACTATCACTTGGTTTCCAAACTACAACATTACCCATTAAGGCCATACATGCAGGTAGGTTTCCAGAAATTGCAGTAAAATTAAATGGTGTAACTGCATAAGTAAATCCTTCTAATGGTCTATACTCAACTCTGTTCCATGCATCGCTATTACTTTCGGGTTGGTCCATGTAAATGTCTGTCATGAACTGAACATTAAAGCGTAAGAAATCTATAAACTCACATGCAGCATCAATTTCAGCTTGGTGGATAGTTTTAGACTGTGCAATCATTGTGGCAGCATTAATCTTAGCGCGGTATGGTCCCGCGATTAATTCTGCAGCTTTAAGGAAAATTCCAGCACGTTGTTCCCAAGGCATTTGAGACCAACTTTTACGTGCTTCAAGTGCTGTAGCTATTGCTTCTTCAACATGACTTTTTTCGGCAAGATGATATTCGCCAACAATGTGCTGATGGTCATGAGGTGGAGACATTGTTCGGGTATTTCCTGTTTTAATGTCTTTTCCGTTTATATATAATGGAACTTCAACCTTACTGTTAAACATAGATTTGTAAGCAGCAGCAACTGCCTCGCGTTCTGGAGAACCCGGAGCGTAAGATTTTACAGGTTCGTTCACTGCTATTGGGACATTAAAGAATCCGTTTGCCATGATAAATTAAGTTTTAAATAGTTTTAATTTTTTGAAAGCCCAAAGGTACAATTTTTAGCAGAGATTCTCTATATCAATTCGCAAGGCTCTAATATATTTTTGATATAATTTTTTGTAAGTTGTGCGCTTTAATACAGACATCATTAATTTAGAATTTTAGTGCTCGTATATGCAAGAAAATAATGCCTTTATCATTGCCATGGCTTACCCTGAAACAATTGTTTCGCATGCCGAAGAATGGTATTCTAAATTTTTAAGATTTGCTTTTATTGGTAATAAAAAGCATGTAAGAGCTGGCCATGCAGCGTTGGTCTTAATTGATAAAAAAACTGGTGTGCTCGAGTATCATGATTTTGGTAGATATATTACTTCTTCTCCTGATGGAAGAGTAAGAGGAAGAGAGACAGATTTTGAATTAAATTTTCCTATTAAGGCCGAAATTAAAGATGATACAATTACTAACCTTGCGGAGATACTTAAATTTTTGGCTACTAACCCAAAATTAACTCATGGTGATGGTGCACTATATGCTTCAGTATGTAATAAAATAAACTATAAATTGGCTCGTAATCATATTACAAATGAGCAAAACAAAGATTTTATACGATATGCTGCTTTTTTAAAGGAAGCTTGCAATTGCGCACGTTTTGTAACCGATACCTTAATAGCTTCTACTACCGATGACGATTTAAAACAAGCGCTGATAAAATCTAAGTGGTTTACACCAAGTACTATTGGAAATGTTGTCAACGCCGATACAGAAAATTTTGTTTACAAAGTTTCAGATAAAGGCGAAATAAGCGAATTTACATCTTCGGTAAGTAGTGAAAATAGACGCCTGTTTTTAGACGTTCTAAAAGGGTACAAACCAAGCTTGGTTGGTACATTAGTCCCAAAAGAGAATAATATAAAAGCCAATCATGCACAATGGCTTGGCGGTATTGCTGCTGGTGCTTGGTTCGAAATATATAGTTTGGAGATAGAAAATAAATACAGATTTCGTCGGATATCACCATATGGTAATATTGATTGTGATGGTGTTTATGAGGTAAATGATATAAACTTCGATATTAACCTAAAATACCAATTTGTACATTATTCAAACTGTAAGTTCTTTCATATTGAACAACACAAAAAAACCTTCCGATTTAATTATCTAGAAAATTTTGAAAATTAGTTAAGCGAAAAAGGAGCACTTAATTTAAAAGAAGGTATGTATACTTTAAACTTTTTAGAGTTAGAAAAGTTAATCATATTGTAATGCCCTTGCATACTACCAAAAGGGGAAGTTAATAAGCAACCAGAGTTGTACGTGTGCGATTCACCTGGTTGAAGAATAGGCTTCTGACCTATAACACCGTCGCCTCGAACAATTTCTATATTATTTAGTGCGTCTTTAATCTTCCAGTATCGAGAGTTGAGTTGAACAACATCTTTCCCTTGATTTTCGATGGTAATTTTATAAGTGAATGCAAAATTCATCTTATAATTTTTATAAAATGTACCTTCAAAATCAGTCTCAACAGAAATCTTAATTCCGCTTGTAACTTGTTGTACCATTGCTTTTTTGTTCATCACGAAGATAAGCTATTTTTCAGTTACATAAAATACCTAATGCTATGAGGCTATGTTTTTTAACATATTCTTTGCAACGTAGGTTTCTATGGTTTTAAAGAAATTGATAATATCTTCTTTTCTTAGTACAGTATTTATGGTTACCATACGTACAAACTCTTTGTCGTTAAATTTGCCAAAACCTACCATTAGTTTTGCATCTTCATAAAGTAATGTACAAAGTGCACTTGCAGGAATGTCTTTGTAATTAAAGCATACAGATATTGAATCTTCAAAACTGTGTAAACTGTAATCTGGATTACTTTTAATGTAATCTCTTGCAAATTGCGCAAGTTCGAATTGGTGCTCAACAATTTCTCTCAAACCATTTGTTCCGACAGATTTCCAGAGTGTCCAAAGCTTTAAGGCATCATTTCGTCTTCCACACTGAAGTGACGTTTTTCCTAGATTAAAATCATCACCTTCTGTTTGGTAAAGATACTCGGCATCATTAGAAAAAGAATTATGAAGATGTGCTTTGTTTTTTGTAATTATAATAGAGCAGCTTAAAGGTGTGCCAAGCATTTTATGTGCATTTACACTAAATGAGTCCGTGTGTTCTATGCCATTTACTAAATGCTTGTAATTATCGCTAAAAATTACACTTCCGCAATAAGCGCCATCTACATGAAGCCATAAATTATAAGTCTTACAAACTTGGCTGATAGCTAATACATCATCAAATGCACCAAGAACAGTTGTACCAGCAGTTGCATTTACAAAGAAAGGCTCATAACCATTGTTCAAGTCTTCTTTGATGGTTTGCTCAAGATGTTCTACATCCATTTCACCTTTATGATTGGTATTTATAAGCCTAACATTCTGCCTACCTATTCCAGATAATGCCGCATTTTTAGCTGTTGAATAGTGTGACGCATCTGAAGTGTAAAGCGTAACTTTTTGAGTGATACCTTGGGTTCTTATGCTAGGGAATTTAGAATCTCTAGCCATTAGCAATGCCATAAAGTTTGTCATTGAACCACCTGGTGCCATTGTGCCACCACTATTTTCTGGATAGCCTGATAATTGGCAAATCTGTTTTATAATTTCTTTTTCGACACCAACTTGAGGTCCTGCAACTTTATAGGTATACATGCTGTTGTTAAGCATTACGGATAATAAATCTCCTAATGCTGCTTTACCTAAACGACCACCAAATAATTGATTAAAAAAAGATCTTGAAGCTGTTTTTGGAGTAAACTCTATAATAGATTTAAGCGAAGCTTTTAAGTCACTATCAATAACGCCATCTTTATTTAAGGATAAATCTAATTTATGAAAAAGCTCATTTGTTGGTAATGGTTGGGCTACCGGATTATTTTTTTCTTCTTCAAACAGAAAATCACATAGGTCCGAAAATAATTGAAGGTCTTGGTGCATGTCAAATATATACTAAGTTACAGGTACTTTGTCTCAAAAGTAACTAATATACTTACAATATTTTTTAAGTGAAAAGAAAATTAATTTCTAATACGTTCAGAATTGGTTTCACCAAAGCCAATAAGCCTATCAAAACGTGCACCCAAGTCCCTATAGTAAATCAATACTTTATAGTTGTTTTCGGTTTGCCAAAAATTTCCGCTTATTGCACCCTCATCTAGATTTCCATCTAAATCTAATGTTACAAATTTATAGTTGTAAAACCCTTGCTTTAGCTTTAAGATGCATTCATATTGTCCAGCTTCTCTGTTATAGGTCATCCGAGTCATATCTTCTAAGGCAAAGTTGTTGAAGTTGCCATACACATAAACATCTCTATCTGTAAACTCTTGCTCTTGAAGACTAAAGTGTACTAAAGTATAGTCTGCTTGGGTGTCTAAATTGTCAACACCAATGGCATTAACTAGGAAGTTACCATTAACATCAGGATTCCAAGTATATGGCCTATCTCTTCTGCTTATTTGAGTAAATAAATAACTATGATATAAATCTTCTAAACCAATGTATCTAATTCCCAAACTGGCGGATCTAACATTCTTAGTTTCAAAATTCAAATATTCATTGCCTCCCCAAAATGATAATTCATTGTCGTATCTATAAATAAGTTCGTTACCAACGGTAAATTGAGGCTTAATGTTAGTTATAGCGGTTGCTAAATTATTGTTTTGTATTACTAATGTTTTTATAGTTTCTAAAGGATTATTTAGGTTTAAACTTCCAGAGTTTACTTTAATATTTACAATTTGCTTTTCGTTGATGGTCTCAAAATTTCGTGTTCGCCTAGCTTCCACACCTACACTTACAACGTCTTCTACAATCATAAACTTTCTGGAAAACATAACTTCATCATAATCGTCATAAACCGTAATCATATAATTCCCAGATTTTAATAGGCCACGAGTTTGTTGATTAGGAATTTGTATATCATAATGCGAGTACATCTGAAAAGTATTCAGAGAGTTTAAATAGTTTATGATGCGAACATCATCAACACCTCTAAGATATTCGCCTTTTACTAATTGGGAAGGTGTCCAATCGTAATTGAAGTAATCAATTCGATAATAAAAATCTTCTTCATTACCTGTTAGCGCATCAAATTCTAAACTAAAAGGTTCACCAAGTCGTAAAATGGGTAATTGAGCCTGGCTAGTACTACCTTTAAATGTTATTGTTTTTATGAAATCTGGAGGTAAAATCTCCTCAACTTGTGCAAAACTTACATTAGCAATTGCTATAAAGAATAGAGCGAAAAATAATTTTTTAAACATACTGTTAAATCGTTGTTACAAAGATAATCAAAATCCATGCCTATCACTTATTTAAAATGATTATAAATAATAAATGTTGCTGTTAATTAGAAAATTTATTTGCCCATTAATTCGTAAATTTGCACGGATTTTTAGATAACTAATCTCTAATAAATATGTCAAAAGACATTAGAATTAAAAAAGGTCTAGATATAAAACTTGTTGGTGAGGCTGAAAAAGCAATTGAAAATGCCATTATAAGCAACTCCTATTCAATTAGACCTGAAGATTTCCACAGTATTATCCCAAAACTTGTTGCAAAAGAAGGTACACGTGTTAAAGCAGGTGAAACACTGTTTTATAACAAAGATTTCGAAGCAATGAATTTTGTTTCTCCAGTTTCTGGTGAAGTTGTTGAAATACAGCGTGGACCAAGACGTCGCATTGATGCAATAAAAATTAATGCAGACAAAGAACAAGCACATTTAGACCACGGAAAGTTTGATTTATCTTCTGATGCTGAGAAAATTAAAGCGCACTTATTAGCTTCAGGATGTTGGGCATTTATAAAGCAACGTCCTTACGATGTTATTGCAAAGGCTGACAGTACGCCTAAGGCAATTTTCATCTCTGGTTATGCAAGCGCTCCTTTAGCAGCTGATTTAGATTATACTTTAACTGGTAAAGAAGCAGAGCTTCAAGCAGCAGTTACAGCATTATCTAAGCTTACGGCAGGTGGCGTTCATATCTCAGTTGGTAAGAATTCAGAGTCTCCATTAGCTAAATTAGATAATGTAACAATTCATAAAGTTTCTGGACCACACCCAGCAGGAAATGTCGGTACATTAATTAATAAAGTTGATCCAATTAATAAAGGTGAAGTTGCGTGGACAGTTAATGCACAAGATTTAGTAATTATTGGTGAGTTATTATTAACAGGGAAGTTTAATGCAGAACGTGTTGTAGCATTAGCAGGTTCTTCTGTTAAAAAACCTAGATATTTTAGAACTAAAATCGGTGCTGAGGTTGCAACTATGGTATACGATAATGGCGTAGATAAAGATGGTAATGACAGAATAATTTCTGGTAATGTGTTGAGCGGAAAGGAAGTAGCTCCTGATGGAAATCTTGACTATTACAGTAATGTGATTTCGGTTATTCCTGAAGGTGATGATTATGAATTTTTTGGTTGGAACAAACCGATTTTTAATAAAATATCTACAACCAGAGCATTGACATTTTCTTGGTTAAGCCCTAAGAAAAAGTACGATTTAAATACCAATACAAATGGTGAGCATCGTGCATTTGTTGTCACTGGTTCTTATGAAGAGGTTTTTCCATTAGACATTTATCCATTACAAATTTTAAAAGCTTGTATGTATAGAGATTTAGATGAAATGGAAGCTCTTGGAATGTATGAGGTAGCACCAGAAGATTTTGCACTTACAGAATTTGTTTGCGTATCAAAACAACCACATCAAAAGATTATAAGAGAAGGATTAGACTTAATGCTTAAAGAGATAGGATAATGGGTTTAAAACAGAATTTACATAACTTTAAAGTAAAGAATAAAGACAAGAAGTGGCTTCCAGGTTTTAATGCCCTTTTTACATTCTTATACACGCCAAATGAGACCACTCATAATGGTACTCATATTAAGGTAGCAGACGATTTAAAACGTACCATGAATACTGTAATAATGGCTTTAGTGCCATGTTTAGTATTTGGTATGTTCAATGCAGGTTACCAACATTACCTTGCGCAAGGTTTAATAGAAGAAGCTAATGGTTTTTTAGGTGCTTCATTCTGGACCTGGGACAATTTAGTTATAGGCCTATGGAAAGTATTGCCATTGGTAATAGTGTCTTATGGTGTTGGACTTGCAGTAGAATTTGTATTTGCAATAATCAAAGGTCATGAAGTTGAAGAAGGTTACTTGGTAACAGGTATGCTAGTGCCTTTAATTGTACCAGTAGATATACCGTTATGGATGCTTTCTGTAGCAGTAATATTCGGAGTAGTAATTGGTAAAGAAGTGTTTGGTGGGACAGGAATGAATATCTTAAATCCAGCACTAACCATTAGAGCTTTTCTATTCTTTGCATATCCAACATGGATGTCTGGTGATAAAGTTTGGGTTCATGGTGCTACTGAAGCTGCTGGTAGTCCAGATGCATATTCTGGGGAGACCATACTTGGCTACTATGCTAAATCTGGTCAAACACTAACTATTGAAGGTGGTAATGGTGCTGCTGATATGGTAACGACTTATGGAGAAAGAGCTTCAGAACTTTACTCTATTTGGGATATGTTCTGGGGAATAATTCCAGGCTCCGTTGGAGAAACTTCAAAATTCTTAATTATCATTGGTGCATTATTCTTAATCTTCACAAAAATAGGAAGCTGGAGAATCATGTTAAGTACGTTAATAGGTGCTTTAACAATGGGCTTAATTTTCAATGGTGTTGTTGATGCTGGTTGGATAGGCGAGTCTAGTAAGTTTTACGGACTAATGAGTGTACCTTTCTGGCAACATTTAATCATAGGAAGTATATTATTTGGAGCAGTGTATATGGCAACAGATCCAGTTACCGCTGCACAAACCAATAAAGGGAAATGGATTTACGGATTCTTGATTGGATTTATTTCAATTATGATTCGTGTGTTTAACCCTGCTTATCCAGAAGGTGTATTCTTAGCAATCTTATTGATGAATGTTTTTGCACCTACAATCGACCACTATGTGGTTCAAGGTAATGTTAAGAAAAGAATGAAACGTTTAAAAGCTAAAGTAGCGTAGTTATGGCAATAGATACAGAAAAAAATTCGTACACTGTCTTTTTTGCAGTTGCAATGGTTCTAATTGTGGGAACTCTACTTGCATTTGTAGCATCACAATCAAAACCATTAATTACAGAAAATGAAAGAATGGAAAAACAGCAGAACATTCTTTATGCCATGGGAGTTAATGGCAATGAAGGTTCTGGTGATATTACTTTTGTTTCTACTGATATAGTTTCTGATGAATTTTCAAAATACATCAAAAAGCAATTAGTTATTGAGAATGGTTCGACCAAAGAGGATAATGAAGCCTACTTAATAGATGTAAAAAAAGAACAAGCTAAAGCAAAAAATGGAGGTGTACGACGCCTACCACTTTTTGTTGGTGAAAAAGATGGCGAGACATTTTACATTGCACCAATACGAGGTAAAGGACTATGGGATGCTATTTGGGGTTATGTGGCTATGGATGATAATATGGTTGTTAAAGGTGCATTTTTTGACCATAAAGGAGAAACTCCAGGTCTTGGTGCTAACATAAAGCAACGTTACTTTATGGATGATTTTGATGGTGAAAAGCTGTTGAGCAGCGATGGTACATTTAAAGGTATTAAAGTCGCAAAAGGCAATAATGACCCAAAAAATGAAATCAAAGACGATCATGAAGTAGATGCATTAGCAGGAGCAACAATCACAGGAGATGGTGTTTCGGCAATGATTAAAAGCGATTTAAAATTGTATTTACCATTCTTTAAAACATTAAAATAATATGGGATTACTTTCAAAAAAGGATGCAAAATTAATAACTGATCCATTAGCGGATAACAACCCTATTACAATTCAAGTATTAGGAATTTGTTCTGCACTTGCAATTACGGCTGAGTTAAAAGCCTCTCTAGTAATGGGTATTGCTGTATTATTTGTATTAGGAGTTGGTAACGTAGTAATTTCTTTAATTAGAAACATTATACCATCAAAAATTAGAATTATTGTTCAATTGATTGTTGTAGCGTCTTTAGTAATTATAGTTGACCAAGTACTTAAAGCGTTTGCATACGAACTTAGTAAAACACTTTCTGTTTTCGTAGGGTTGATAATTACTAACTGCATTATCATGGGGCGTTTTGAAGCTTTTGCATTAGGTAATGGTCCATGGAAATCGTTTTTAGACGGTGTTGGTAATGCTTTAGGATATGCAGTAATATTAATCATTGTTGGATTCTTTAGAGAATTATTAGGTGCCGGAACTCTTTTTGGTGTTCCTGTACTAGGAGACCCAATTGAAAAAACCGGAGTTTATTCCATTGGTTACGAAAACAACGGATTCATGTTAATGCCGCCAATGGCATTAATAATAGTTGGATTAATTATTTGGGTACAACGTAGTAGAAATAAAGCATTAATAGAAGATTAGATACTTCTAAATAAAAAGCATAAAAATGATAGAGCATATAGAATTATTTTTCAAATCCATCTTTATAGATAATATGGTTTTTGCCGTATTCTTAGGGATGTGTTCTTACTTAGCGGTTTCTAAAAAAGTTTCAACAGCTGTGGGACTTGGTGCAGCTGTTATATTCGTATTAGCGATTACTGTGCCTTTAAACTGGCTTCTAGACCAATATTTATTACAACCTGGAGCTTTGTCTTGGTTAGGTCCAGAATATGCAGATTACGATTTAGGTTTCCTTTCATTCATCATGTTTATTGCAACGATTGCGACAATGGTGCAGCTAGTGGAAATTGTAGTTGAGAAATTCTCACCTTCATTATACAATTCTCTAGGTATATTTTTACCATTAATTGCAGTAAACTGTGCAATTTTAGGAGGTTCATTATTTATGCAATCTCGAGAAATCGAAACCTTTGGTTTAGCATTAAATTATGGAATTTCTTCTGGTATAGGTTGGTTTTTAGCAATCTTAGCTATTGCCGCTATCCGTGAAAAAATAAGATATAGTGCAGTTCCTGCTCCTTTACGTGGATTAGGAATTACATTTATTATTACTGGTTTGATGGGAATTGGATTCTTAAGTTTTGGTGGAATGTTAACTGGCGGTGATGAAGAAGCAGCTCCAAAGACTGAAGAAGTATTGAATATTGAAGAAGAACAAAATGAGAATGCTAAGAAATTAGCAGAAAATACTAAAACTATTAATTAATATGATTTTAGCAGCAGGAACAGCAGGAACAATTTTAGCTACTGTAGCAGCCTTTTTATTGATAACACTTGTTTTAGTTAGCTTATTGCTAGTTGTAAAACAAAAACTATCGCCTTCAGGACCAGTTAAGATTAAAATTAATGGTGAAAAAGAAATTGAGGTAGCTTCAGGAGGTACATTATTATCTACACTAGGTAATAACAAAGTCTTCTTACCATCTGCATGTGGTGGTGGTGGAACTTGTATTCAATGTGAATGTCATGTACTTTCTGGTGGTGGTGAAGCATTACCAACAGAAACACCTCACTTTTCAAGAAAAGAATTACAACACGGGGCACGTTTAGCATGTCAGGTTAAAGTAAAGCAAGACATGGAGATTACTATTCCTGAAGAAGTTTTTGGAATTAAAAAATGGGAAGCTGTTGTAGTCCGAAATTATAATGTAGCTTCTTTTATTAAGGAATTCGTTGTTGAAATACCTGAGGATATGAATTATAAAGCTGGTGGGTATATTCAAATTGAAATACCTCCATGCGAAATAAAATATTCGGATATAGATATTACTGCTCACCCAGAAGAACATGACACTGCTGATAAATTTCAGGCAGAATGGGATAAGTTTGGTCTATGGCCTTTAGTAATGAAAAACTCTGAAACTGTAGAGAGAGCTTACTCTATGGCGTCTTACCCAGCAGAAGGAAGAGAAATCATGCTTAATGTGCGTATTGCAACACCGCCATGGGATCGTTCTAAAAATTCGTGGATGGATGTAAATCCTGGTGTAGCATCTTCTTATATATTTGCTCAAAAACCTGGAGATAAGGTTACAATTTCTGGCCCTTATGGTGAATTCTTTATCAATGAATCTGAAAGTGAAATGCTTTACGTTGGTGGTGGTGCAGGTATGGCGCCGATGCGTTCACACTTATACCACTTATTTAGAACTATAAAAACTGGTCGTAAAGTAACATATTGGTATGGTGGACGATCAAAACGTGAGTTATTCTATATTGAGCACTTTAGAAAATTAGAAAAAGATTTCCCTAACTTTAAATTCTACATGGCTTTATCTGAGCCTTTAGAAGAAGATAATTGGAAAGTGAAATCAGATATTAATGATGAAGCTGGAGATGGTTTTGTTGGCTTTATTCATAACTGTGTAATTGATAATTACTTAAATCATCATGATGCACCTGAAGATATAGAATTATACTTCTGTGGTCCACCATTAATGAATCAAGCGGTACAGAAAATGGGTGAGGACTTTGGTATTCCAGATGAGCATATCAGATTTGATGATTTCGGAGGATAGAATCTATTATATCATAAAAAAAAAGCCTACTTGGAAACAAGTAGGCTTTTTTATTGAAATTTATATTGCAAGCTCGTATTTAGCTTTATCTTTTTCGTATTCAAATAATTTGGAGTAGTCCATAATATTTGCAATACCATCTATTCTGCATAGATGTGAAACCACAGCAGTTAAGCCTTTAAAAAGAATTTCTTTATCTGTGGTATTTTTTGGCTTTTCATTTTTATAATGGAGTGGAATGGCATAACCACAAGCTTTTAAAAAAATAGACTCAATAGTTAAAAGCTCAAGAGGTGTATAGCCATTAAATCGCCTTCCGATATTTTGATGAAATCTTCCTATATAATTAAGGTTTGTAGAACCATGATCGTCAGAGAAATATTTCCAGCTTTCGGTATTATCTAAGATATTTCCAACGGCACATTGTTTACAACATTCTGGGTTAAGCATGTTGTTATGAAATGCCTCATATAGTTTTTTTATTGCTGCTTCAAAGCGATGAGTAGTATTCATAATTTTCTTTTTCAAGAGAAAAGATACAAAAACTATATCTATCTAAAGATTGCTTTTAGTATCATTTTCCTTTTTCATTTTAATGTATCGCGCAACTAATCGTACTCCTAATCTTGCGAAAAGGATAATTGCAATAATCATTACAACATCAAATCCGTTCATTATTTATATTCTATAATTAAAAATGTAGCAGTACTATCACCAATGTTTAAGGCTTCATGCCAAGTTTTTTCAGGTTTGTTAAAACTATAACCAGAAGGTACGTTAACTTCACGAGTTCCTGTACTATCAGTAATTCTAAATTTACTACCAGTTAGAGTGTAGCCAAAGTGCGGTTCATGATAATGCAATTCATGCCCCACATTTGGTGGGAACGTACATTTAAGGACTCTTAAGTTTTCATTTTCCTCTAGGACTTCGCAAACTTTTTTGCCATTCCAACCTGCCTCTAATGGGTCGGGAAGAGATGATTCATTGTTACAACTTTTAACACTAAAAATTGCAAAAGCTATACACAGAACTAGCACGTACTTTTTTGGTTTCATTTTATTTTAGAAAATAAGCGGCATTACAAACTGAAATAGAAGGATGAGTAATACTACTGAAATAAGATTAAGAATAACACCAGCTTTGGCCATTTGATTTACCTTAATAAAACCGCTGGCAAATACAATTGCATTTGGTGGTGTAGCCATTGGCAGCATAAAAGCACAACTACTCGCTATTGTAACCGGAATTAATAAGTGTAGTATAGGAATCTCTAAACCAATAGCAATACCAGCTATAACAGGCGCTAAAACTGCTGTAAGAGCAACATTGCTCATTAATTCTGTCATAAATAGCATAAGAATTATAAGCAAGGATGCTGTAACGAGTATACTAATATTTGCATTAGATATGGATGTTGCGATAATATCTACTATACCACTTGCCGACATTCCCTTTGCTAAAGCAAGTCCACCTCCAAAGAGAATCAAAATACCCCAAGCTAACTTAGAAGTATCTTTCCACTCTATTACGAAATCTCCTTTTTTTAAACTGTGAGGAACTGCAAATAGTGCAATTGCACCAAATACGCTAATCATTGTATCGGATAAACCTAAATTAGGAAGTATAGAATTAATGACACTTCGCAATATCCATAATAAAACAATTACAGAAAATACGATGAGCACGTGCTTTTCTTTTGAACTTAATGGTCCTAATTTTTTTAATTCCTTGGATATAATTAAAGCAGATGTCCCAAATACCAGACCTTTGCATGGAAACAGAAGTTTTACTAACACCAGATAGATTATAGTAATTAATAGAGCGGATAACGGTAACCCAAAAGACATCCATTTTACAAATGATATTTCAATATTATATTCATTTTCTAGAAGACCAATTAGTACTGAGTTTGGTGGCGTTCCAATTACTGTAGCGATACCACCTGCGTTTGCCGAAAACGCTATTCCGAGCATTACACTTAGCGCAAAATTTTTATCTGCTTTGGTAAAACCATCGTCGTCATTAACCAATAGATTTATAACTGACAAGGCAATAGGTAGCATAACAACTGTACTAGCTGTATTACTAATCCACATACTCATAAAGGCTGTTGCAATCATAAAACCCAATATAACTTGATTAGGTGATGTTCCAGTAAGCTTTATAATAGTCAAAGCTATACGTTTGTGGAGGTTTACCTTTTCTAAAGCAAGTGCTAAGACAAAACCACCAAAAAACAAAAAAACTATTGGACTTCCGTAATTACTTCCAACATCTGCCATTGGCATAATTTTAAATAATGGGAAAAGCAGCAATGGCAATAATGCTGTTACAGAAATTGAAACAGCTTCAGTAATCCACCAAATTACCATCCAAACAGCTGTTGCAATTACGGTATCTGCTGTTTGAGAAATGAGCTCTATTGATGAAAAATGAATGAATAAAAAAAGTAATGGGCCAACAATAAGGCCTAAGCGTTTAGAATATGGGTAACGACTCATGTTCTAAAAATAGAAATTTAATACGAAACTTAAGACTTTCTGCGTTATTCATTCTAATGAAAAAAATGATAATCTTTATAATAGCTGTCTCAACAATAGTAATTGTTGCACTGCAGTTTAAGCCAATAAGGCAAACAACATTGGCTATTGTGACTTCACCAAGTTACATCAATAAAAATGGCAATACCATAATTGATAGAGTAAAAACTCCTGAAGGATATAAAAGAGTTGCTTACGATTCTGTTTCGTTTCAAAATTATATTAGAAACCAAAAGTTACAAAAATACGGCGCTAAGGTTATAAATTATGACGGAACACCTTATTTCTATCAACTTGGTCATGTAGGTGTGCTTGATATTGATGTTCCAAATAATGGGCTACAACAATGTGCAGATGCGCTTATCCGTTTAAGAAGTGAATACCTTTGGAGTACCAACGAGAAAGGTGAAATTGGGTTTCAATTTACTAGTGGTCACTACTGCTCATGGAAGAAATATGCAGAAGGCTATCGCCCAAAAATTAATGGAAACAAAGTGACGTTTCACAAAACTGCCAGAGTAGATAATTCAAAAACCAATTTTTATAAATACCTTAATTTAATTTACACCTATTCTGGTACCATGTCGTTAAATAATGAGTTGAATGAAGTCAATTCAATTAATGATTTAAAGATTGGAGATATGCTTGTTGTTGGTGGTTTTCCAGGCCATATAGTTATGATAGCAGATATTGTGCAAAATAACCAAGGAGAGCGTCTATTTTTATTATTACAAGGCAATACACCTGCGCAAAGTATTCATCTTTTAAGAAACTTAGACGATACTACTATTTCGCCATGGTATAAACTTCAATTAAATTCGGAAATATCTGTCCCAGGTTTTACCTTTACAAAATCAAAGTTTGTAAGGTTTAAATAGATAATCACTTCTCTGGAAAAAAAATGAGCAAAGCACTCTCAAAACAAGAGTTACATAATTTAGCGATGAACCATGTAGGCAAGGATTTGGAATCTCGTGGTTTCGAATTTGTGGCTATCAATAGCAAACTCAAGAAGCATCCTCAATTTGTCTGTATTGATAAAAACGGTGATTGGTTTTTTGTAATTGTAAGGGCTGTTTTATTGCCAGACAATCCCAATAATTACGATATAGTTTGGATGGAAACCTTTAAGCAGCATGCCTTTGAAAAAAATGCTAAGGTGTTGTATGCTGGAGTAGGTTTGGGCAATCCAAATGGTGAGGATTTACCAATTTATCTGAATGAAGACTATTTAATTGAATATAACGGCATCCAAGTCATTGATGCTAATCTTAATTAAACAACTATGAGAAAATTTTTAGTACTTCTAGTCTTAGTTTTTACTATAGGCTCTTGTAAAGAAGACAAACCAGAAAATATAAAATACAGTGGGCCAGTTTTTGGAACGGGATTTAATATTCAATACTATTCTGAAACAAATACCAATTACCAAAAACAAATTGATAGCTTATTTACAGTAATTAATAATTCATTATCTACGTATATTCCGGATTCAGATATCTCAAAATGGAATAGAAACGAACCTGTTGAGGTCGATGAACATTTCACTAAAGTATTTAATGCGTCAAAGAAAATATTTAAAGAGTCTAAAGGTGTTTTTGACCCAACTATTGGCAATGTTGTAAATGCATGGAATTTTGGACCGGACGAAAATAAGTTTTTAACAGATAGTGCTACAATAGCTGAACTAATGAAAGATGTTGGCTTTGATAGAGTATTTAAAACGACGAAGAAATTTATTAGACCAGATAATGCGTACTTAGATTTTAATGCAATTGCTAAAGGTTATGGCATAGATGTTATTGCAGATTTTTTAGAGTCTAAAGGTGTTAGAAATTATTTAGTTGATATTGGTGGAGACTTAAGAGCTTCTGGGATAAATAAGGAAAAAGAAAACGGTTGGCGTGTTGGAATTGAAGATCCAAATTTTGATGAATCACAATCGTACTCTAAAGCCATTACAATAGGAAATAAAGGTATGGCAACGTCTGGTACCTATAGAAAATTTAAAATAGATGAAAACGGGGTTAGATACGCCCATATTATTGATACTAAAACCGGATATCCAACAAAAACAAACGTGTTAAGCGTTTCGGTAATTGCGCCAAATGCTATGCTAGCCGATGGTTATGCAACTACATTTCAGGCTATGGGTGTTGAAAAAACAGAGAAGTTTTTAGAGCATCACCCAGAGCTTAAAGTTTATTTTATTTATTTGGACGACTCAGGAGGATTTAAATCAAAAGGGTTAAATAATTTCCCTCAGTAATTACTTAAATACTACAGGAATAATTTCGCCTTTGGCGAGGCAATATTTAGCCATATCTTCTGATGAAAAATTGGATGTGTAATCAACTTCTTTTACCTTAAAACCTATCGAACGAAGTTTGTCAAAATAATCACGGCCATATACACGCACATGGTCGTATTGACCAAAGATTTTTGCGCGTTCTTTTTTATCGGTAATAGAATTATCTTCAAAAGTAGTCTCTCTTTCTAAGTCTTGAGGAATTTGAAAAACACCCCAACCATTGGGTTTCATTACACGATACAATTCCTGCATGGCTTTAGTATCATCAGGTATATGTTCTAAGACATGATTGCAGAGAATAATGTCATAGCTATTATCTTCAAATGGTAAGTCGCAGATATCAGCTTTAACATCAGCAATCGGAGATAATAAATCAGTAGTAGTATAGTCTATATGCTTTAATTTTCTAAACCGCTTTAAGAAACATTGTTCTGGTGCAAAATGAAGTACTTTTAGCTTTGAATCAGAATCTATTTCAGAATTAAAAAAGCGTGTTTCTTTTTTAAGGTAAAGCCAAAGTAATCGATGCCTCTCTAGAGATAATGTTGAAGGTGATAATACATTATTGCGTTGATTTCCGTACCCATAAGACAAAAAACTTCTGAAGCTTTTACCATCTATAGGGTCTAAAAATGTATTTCCTTTTAATAAAACAGCTAAAATTGGCCTAGCAATATAACTTAACCTAATTAATAAAGGTCTTGGAATAGTGTTTAATATTAGTTTAAAAAGACGTTTCATTAAAGCACTAAAGCTTTTTGTCTAAACTCATCTTCTTCAGTACTTACTATACCTAAAGCTTCATAAATATATGCAAATGTAGACAGTAACTCTGGTTTGCCATCTACGATAGCCACATCATGCTCAAAATGCGCACTAGGTTTATTGTCTTGAGTAGTAATTGTCCATCCATCTCGATGCTGCTTAATACGATGAGTGCCCATGTTTATCATTGGCTCTATTGCCACAACCATACCTTCAATAAATTTTTTTCCACGACCACGTCTACCATAGTTAGGCATTTCTGGATCTTCATGCATTTTTCGTCCAAGACCATGACCAACCAATTCTCGTACAACACCGTATCCATGAGCTTCGCAATATTTTTGAATTGCAAAACCTACATCTCCAACACGATTTCCTAATTTAAATTCTCTAATACCAACATACAGAGATTCTTTTGTGACTTGGAGTAATTTTTCCATTTCAGCATCAATTTCACCTACGGCAAATGTATAAGCGTGATCACCGTAAAACTCATTCTTTATAGCACCGCAATCAATAGAAATAATATCGCCTTCCTGTAATGGTGTATCATTAGGGATACCATGCACGACTTGACTATTTGGACTCATGCACAGCGTGTTAGGAAAATCGTAAAGTCCTAAAAAGCCTGGAATAGCACCATGGTCACGGATACATTCTTCAGCTATTTTGTCTAACTCTAATGACGTAACGCCTGGCTTAACAGCTTTCGCGATTTCACCTAAAGTTTTAGAAACCACTAGTGCAGCTTCTCGCATTAATTCTATTTCTTCTCTTGTTTTTACAACAATCATTTTATGAGGTATTGGAGCGCAAAGATACTAAAATAACAGTGTTCTTTTTTTGATAATAAGAAGGTTAACTATTTTTTGAAAAAAGAGAAAAACCCCTTTTTTTTAGATTCAGATTCTAAGTTTGGAGTCTCATTTGTTAAGAGTTGGTACACTTTTCCCCAACCTATAAATCCACCAATATTTCTATCGTCTATAAAATAATCCGCATGTATTTTAGGGCTTCTTTCCTGGTTGAATTGTTCTTCAGGAAAACTCTTGTTGATGGCATAAAATTCTATGCCATTGTTTTTACAGAATTCAATGGCTTCTTGTAGTTTTTTGCCATTGCGATACGTCCATAAAATTAGTCTATGTCCATCTTCTTGCAAGCGTTTTAAAGTCTCAAAAGCAAATAGTTTAGGTTTGCCAATGTTAGGGTAAGTATCTTCAACAATGGTACCATCAAAATCAATTGCTATTATGAGTTTCTCTTTAAAAGCCATAAATTAAACTAATGCATACTGTGTCATGGATTTAGGTTGTTCTACACCAATTAATTTTAAAATTGTTGGTGCGATATCGCCTAAAATTCCATCTTTAATGTTTTCTAAGTCTTTATCTATTAAAATTATCGGAACTGGATTTGTTGTATGTGCTGTATGTGGAGAACCATCTGGGTTAACCATGGTTTCACAATTGCCATGATCAGCAATTAATAGGGTTGTATAGTTGTTTTCTAAGGCTGTAGAAATGACATCAGCAACACATTTGTCAACAGCTTCACAAGCTTTAATTGCAGCTTCCATAACTCCAGTATGCCCAACCATATCACCGTTTGCAAAGTTTAAGCAGACAAAATCAACATCCCCTTTTTTAAGTTCAGGAACCAATGCATCTCTAAGCTCATAAGCACTCATTTCAGGTTTCAAATCATAGGTAGCAACTTTTGGCGAGTTTCTTAATATTCTGGATTCGCCTTCAAAAGGTTCTTCTCGTCCTCCTGAAAAGAAAAAGGTAACATGTGGATATTTTTCAGTTTCAGCAATCCGAATTTGTGTTTTGTTATGTTTTTCAAGAACCTCGCCAAGTGTTTCTGTTAAATTTTCTTTATTGAAAACTACAGATATATTTTTAAAACTTTCATCATAATTAGTCATAGTTACATAATGTAAATTGAGCTTATGCATTCCATATTCATGAAAATCGTTTTGTGAGAGCGCATCTGTAAGTTGACGTCCGCGATCTGTTCTGAAATTAAAAAAGATTACGACATCATCATCTTTTAGCAATCCTATTGGATTATTTTCAGAATCAACACAAACAATGGGTTTAATAAACTCATCGGTAACATCATCTTCATAACTAGATTCTATAGAGTTTAAAACATGTGAAGATTGCTCTCCAACACCATTTACAATGGCATCGTATGCTATTTTTACACGTTCCCAACGCTTGTCTCTATCCATAGCATAGTAGCGGCCAGTAACAGTTGCAAGTTTAGCATTTGATTCATTCAATTTCTCTTGTAATTCTGAAATAAAACCATATCCAGATTTTGGATCTACATCTCTACCATCTGTAAATGCATGGACATAAACATTGTCAAGTGCGTGTACCATAGTGGCATCCAATAGCCCAAATAAATGATTAATATGCGAGTGAACACCACCATCACTAACTAAACCCAATAAATGAATAGCCTTGTTATTAGCCTTTGCATATTTAAATGCTTCGACCAATGCCGCTTCGTTTTTTAATGTATCATTTTTAACAGCGAGGTTAATTTTAACTAAATCCTGATACACAATACGACCGGCGCCAAGATTCATATGGCCAACTTCACTATTTCCCATTTGTCCTTCAGGAAGTCCAACATGCAGCCCATCAGTGCGTAAAGTGGCATGTGGATATAAATTGTACAACGAATCTATAAATGGGGTTTGGGCATTGTCGATAGCAGAAACTTTTGGGTCTGGAGACATTCCCCAGCCATCCAAAATCATTAAAATGACTTTTTTGTTCATGGTTATTTTAAGTTGAATTTCAAAGATAACATATAGAGTAGTATATCAAATTTGAAGACACAAAAAATATCATATTATTTATGTTTTACCTTTTTGAGCGCATATCATTTTCTTAATCTCATTAATTATGAATGCCTTAACATATATGTTTCCTAATCGTTAAAGAACTGTTATTTATGTTTTTATGATGTAACAGATTTAAAAGATAGTCGTCTTTTAGGTGTAAAATAATTCATTCAATCAAAAAACTTTAATCATGAAAAAAACAGTAACAGTTTTAGCCTTGGCATTAGGCTTATCAGTTGTAAACGTAAATGCTACAAATTTAGAAACTACTCCAGATACAATTGAAGTTGTAAGTAACGAAACCAAAGTAAGCCCAATATGTGTTGCTGCTGCAAAAGGCGATTTAGTAATGCTAAAGCAGTTAATTAAAAATGGAGTAGATGTCAATCAGAAATCAAATGGCATGTTGCCAATTCATTATGCTGCAAAATTTAATAGAGTAGAAGCTATAAAAGTTTTAATCACAGCAGGTTCTGAAATTCACGAAACATGCGATAAGGGCTTTACAGCATTAAGACACGCTGAAAAAACTAATGCAGTAGATGCAGCAGATTTTTTAAAGCGTTTTAAAAGAAGAAATGCCTAAGTAAACATAGGCAGTTATTTGAGTTAGTTAGTGAGAAAAGCATCCTTTTTTAGGATGCTTTTCTGTATTTATTAATGGCCTCTTTAATTTTTTCAATTCTGTTTTCTGGGTCAGGATGCGTACTTTGAAACTCAGGGACTCTGTTAGGTCCAGCAGCTGATTTTAAAATCTCCATAACGCCAATCATTTCCTCTGGATTGTAACCTGCTTCAATCATAAAATGAACGCCTAACTCGTCACTTTCTAATTCATCGCCGCGGCCATTTTTTAAAAGCTGTCCTTGGCCATATTGCTGAGCTACTCCACCTAAGTCTATTGCTGAACCACCCATGGCAATAACTTTCCAGAAATTAGCACTAGTAATACGTTCATTGGAGTGTTTTCCGAGGACATGCCCAATTTCATGACCAAGTACACCGGCTAATTGATCTTCATTTTGCAATTTGGCGAATAACGCATAAGTAATAAAAATTTGTCCGCCAGGCAGGGCAAATGCATTTATGGTCCGTTCATCTGCCAACAAATGAAACTCGTATTTGTATGGTGTGTTTTTTGCGATACTATTATTAACTAACTTATTACCCACGTTGTCTACCAGTGCTTGGTATCTATTATCTGGATGCAATCCACCGTGCTGACGAGCCATGCTTGGTGCACTTTGTAAGCCTATAGCAATTTCTTGTTCTGGCGATAAGGATATTGCTTGTTTTTTTCCTGTATAAGGATTTATCTCTTCTTGGCTGCATTTTCTAATAAACGCAAAAGCCACAACAGCTAAGCCAATAAATAATCTTACTTTAAAGTTACCTCTTCTCATTGATTATCGATTTAGTATTTCAAAATACAAAAAGTTACATAAAGAAATTAGTAATTAATATAAATCCAGCCAGTTGTGGTTCTATTTGGACTCTTAATTTGAAGTGTATAAAAATAAGTTCCTACTGGTAATTTTTCTCCTTGTCTAATACTTCTATTTGAGTTAGATATGCCGTCCCAATCATTTTGATAATTAGTAGTCTCAAAAACAATATTACCCCAGCGATTGTATATTTTTAGTTCATTTTGAAAAGACTCAATTCCTCTAATTACAAAAGTATCATTTGCGCCATCATTATTTGGGGAAAAGCTAAAGACCTCTAACTCGTCAATAGTGACTAAAGATCCTAAAGTCAGGATCTCATAATCCGAAGGATTAAAAACAAACGAACTTATAGTTCCTGTATTAAGGGTACCAGTAAAGTTTGAGTTTCCTAAATCTTTCCATTCTTGATCTTGAATATGCCATCCAACAATTCTTAGACTTAAAAGATTGGTTACGAGTTGATCTATTTCACTTTCGTTATCCCAAGTTAATGTAACAACAGAATTATTTGGTCCGTCAAAATCCCAAAATTCAAGCGTACTTACTCTATTTACTACGGATTCCACTCTGCTCGTGTCAAATATTGAAGTAAATACCGAAGGAAAATTAGGATCTTCATTAAAATATGCTGCTTTAACAACTGTGTTAGGAGTAGTATTGGTAGTAATCAAGGGTCTTATTTTATTATCATCACCAATTGGAAAACTGAATATTCTATTGCCATTAAAACTCACATAACCATCAGTTTTCTTTGCAGCTTCTTGTAATATGAAAAAAGCATTTTCTAAAAAATCTAAAGAAATAGTAGGCGTATTTCGAGGTGTAACAATATCACCATTTAAATAGGCCAAGCTATTACTAACTTCAGTATTTATGTCGAGAAAAAGATTGTCAATGACATCTACTTCCATATCATAAAAACGAGGAATTTCTCTACCAGAAATCGATAATGGAGCAGTGGTGTTATAAAATCCGGTTGTGCCTAGATTTTCATTAAAAATGCCATTATTAATCAAATCAATATGAAAACCAACTTCTCCTTCAGCATGTATTTGTATGTTGCCAGAATTTTGAAAAGCCTGTTGACCTAAACCTACTAAAGATGATAAAAGAGAAAATAAAATAATCCTTTTTTTCATAATGATTTTATTTATAGGCAGTAAAGAACACCAGGACATTATCTGATAAATTTGTGACATTTAGGGTAAATCCATCACTGTCAAATGATGTAAGCTCCGCTAAAGTTCTACCTATAGCATCACCATTTTGGTTACTATACCTTAATCCAATACATAATAAATTTGATGAGAATCTAGAGATATCATTAATTGAATTTCCACTACCTCCAACATAAATTACACCTTGTATTGGTCTTGGGCCTCCATCATCTCTTGCAAAACCATTCATAGTACCATATGCATTGGCGATACCACTGTTATTATTTCCAACTTGATTGTCATTATCCAAACCAAAATTTTCAACATTAGCATGTGCAACAAAGGTTATTTGTGATGGTCTAAATGGTAATCCATTTATAACTTCACTACCTGTGTTATTTATTATAAATGAACCGACATAAACAGTTGGTCCTAAATAAGCTCCGCCATTCGCTCCAACCTCTATTTGATTATTTGTTTCGGCACCAACAACTTGAGCAGTAGCCGTATTGCTTTCTTCATTGGTATATGTGATAGTTCCAGTTGTAGTATTTTGAGTCAAAGTTGTAGTTATGTTAGTCGCTGGATCTCCTTGCGGTCCTTGTGCTCCAGTATCACCTTGCGGTCCTTGCGGACCAATATCACCTTGCGGTCCTTGAGGCCCAACATCGCCTTGAGGACCTTGTGCTCCAATATCACCTTGCGGTCCTTGAGGCCCAACATCACCTTGTGGCCCTTGTGGTCCAGTATCACCTTGTGGCCCTTGTGGCCCAACATCGCCTTGAGGACCTTGTGCTCCAGTATCACCTTGCGGTCCTTGAGGCCCAACATCGCCTTGAGGACCTTGTGCTCCTGTATCACCTTGAGGACCTTGTGCTCCAGTATCACCTTGTGGCCCTTGAGCTCCGGTATCACCTTGCGGTCCTTGCGGACCAGTATCACCTTGCGGTCCTTGCGGACCAATATCACCTTGCGGTCCTTGAGGCCCAACATCGCCTTGTGGTCCTTGTGCTCCAGTATCACCTTGCGGCCCTTGAGGACCAACATCTCCTTGAGGCCCTTGCGGCCCAACGTCACCTTGCGGTCCTTGAGGCCCAACATCGCCTTGAGGACCTTGTGCTCCAGTATCACCTTGTGGCCCTTGCGGGCCAGTGTCACCTTGCGGCCCTTGAGGACCAACATCTCCTTGTGGCCCTTGCGGGCCAGTGTCACCTTGCGGTCCTTGAGCTCCGGTATCACCTTGCGGTCCTTGCGGACCAGTATCACCTTGAGGTCCTTGTGGCCCAACATCACCTTGAGGTCCTTGTGGCCCAACATCACCTTGCGGACCTTGAGCTCCGGCATCACCTTGCGGTCCTTGCGGACCAGTATCACCTTGAGGTCCTTGTGCTCCGGTATCACCTTGTGGCCCTGTATCACCTTGTGGTCCTTGTGGTCCAAAATCTCCTTGCGGTCCTTGTGGCCCAACGTCACCTTGTGGTCCTTGAGGCCCAACATCGCCTTGTGGTCCTTGTGCTCCAGTATCACC
>NZ_RHLG01000004.1 GCF_003712105.1 Winogradskyella sp. | reverse complement strand
TATCACCTTGCGGCCCTTGAGGGCCAGTATCACCTTGAGGACCTTGTGCTCCTGTATCACCTTGCGGTCCTTGCAGCCCAGTCTCACCTCGTGGCCCTTGTGGCCCAACATCGCCTTGAGGTCCTTGCGGCCCAACATCGCCTTGAGGCCCTTGTGCTCCTGTATCACCTTGAGGACCTTGAGCTCCTGTATCACCTTGCGGTCCTTGCGGCCCTTGAGGCCCAACATCTCCTTGAGGTCCTTGAGCTCCGGTATCGCCTTGCGGCCCTTGAGGGCCAGTATCACCTTGTGGCCCTTGTGCTCCGGTATCGCCTTGTGGCCCTTGAGCTCCGGTATCGCCTTGCGGCCCTTGAGGACCAACATCTCCTTGAGGTCCTTGTGGTCCAACATCTCCTTGAGGTCCTTGTGGTCCAACATCACCTTGAGGTCCTTGTGCTCCTGTATCACCTTGCGGTCCTTGCGCGCCAGTATCACCTTGTGGCCCTTGAGCCCCGGTATCACCTTGCGGTCCTTGCGCGCCAGTATCACCTTGCGGCCCTTGCGGCCCAACATCACCTTGTGGACCTTGTGGCCCAACATCACCTTGTGGACCTTGTGCACCGGTATCACCTTGCGGCCCTTGAGGACCAACATCTCCTTGAGGTCCTTGTGCTCCGGTATCGCCTTGTGGACCTTGCGGCCCAACATCACCTTGTGGACCTTGTGCACCAGTATCACCTTGCGGCCCTTGAGGACCAACATCTCCTTGAGGTCCTTGTGGACCAGTATCACCTTGCGGCCCTTGAGGGCCAGTATCACCTTGTGGCCCTTGTGCTCCGGTATCGCCTTGTGGCCCTTGAGCTCCAGTATCACCTTGCGGTCCTTGTGGTCCAACATCTCCTTGAGTACCTTGTGCTCCTGTATCACCTTGAGGTCCTTGTGGTCCAACATCACCTTGAGGTCCTTGTGCTCCTGTATCACCTTGAGGCCCTTGAGGGCCAGTGTCACCTTGCGGCCCTTGGGCTCCGGTATCGCCTTGTGGCCCCTGAGGCCCAACATCACCTTGTGGACCAGTATCGCCTTGCGGTCCTTGTGGGCCTACAGAAATAGGTAAATCAACTGAGCCACCATCTGATAATGTTAAATTTGTACCATTTAAGGAAAGAGTTTGTAACTCGTTTGTTGGATCAGAATCTAGATCAACTACATTAAACGTAGTGGCGTTTCCATTTTCATTCGTATAAGTAAATGTACCATCATTATTGTCAACTAATGTTGTGATGGTTTCATTGGCCATAACATCTATACATAGACTTGACCAACTGTTATTATTAAATTGGAATAAACACGATTCGTCCGTGTTATAAACAATAGAACCATTTAAGGGTGTAATTGCATTCATCTGAGTTGTAGTAACTCTAGTTACGACGAATACTTTTTCGGAGCTTTCAAGTTCAAGAATTGAACTTGGATCAATTGTACCAGGATTGTTTCCTATCTTAACTTGAGAATAGGATATAACACAGGTACTCACAAGAATTATTGCTAGCAGATACCTTTTCATAAAAAATGTTTTGTGATTATGACACAATTATTTTAATTGGGTCACAGATGTAATCATGTAAGGGATTAAGGGTTTAAGGGGGTTATTATTGAATTAAATAGCTTTTATTGCTCACTAAGATAAGAAAAATATTACAACTCCAATTTTTGATTTGAGTTTTATAACTTTAGGTTTTTAACATAACAAAGCAGCAAATGAGATTCAATATAATTGATAAAGATGATTTACATCAAGTAATACCGTTGGTTTATGAATTAAATGAAGGTACTATCGATTTTGAAACTCTTAGAAATCGATTTGATGAAATGAAACATCAAAATTATGAATGTGCTGTTATTTTAGAATCTGATAATATTATTGGAGTGACTGGCCTATGGTTTTGTACTAGACATTATATTGGTAAGTCTGTAGAATTGGATCATGTTTATATTCTCCCAGAATATAGAGGTTCTGGATTAGGTAAAAAATTTATGCAATGGATACATGATTATGCCATCTCTAAAGGTTGCCAATCGATAGAGTTAAATACCTATGTTAGCAACTATCCATCTCATAAGTTTTATTATAATCAAGGCTTCGAAATTCTAGGCTATCACTTTCTTAAGAAACTTAAATAGTTATCTTATAAATCCTAAATCAGTATTTTTTTCTATTTCGTAGGGTGCTTTATTCTGTTCAAACAATCTAGCATCTAAATCACCTCTCAAAAATATATTATTGTTGTTTACTTCAATCCAACTGCCTTCTCTAAGACCGATCACAGGATGTGAATTGAATTTATGAAACTCTTTAATTCGTATTTCCCGAGTTTCACCCATATGTGTGCTGCCTTCAATTGGGTCAAGATAATGTGGGTTAATATTAAAAGGGACTACACCAAGAGTTTGAAAACTCGGCGGATAAACTATTGGCATATCATTAGTGGTTTGCATGGTAAGTCCACAAATATTACTTCCAGCACTCGAACCCAGATATGGAGTTCCATTTTCTATTGCGGTTTTCAGTGGCAAAATGAGTTTATTTTCATAAAGTTTATTCACTAATACAAAAGTATTTCCACCACCAGTAAATATCCCTTCAGCATTTTTAATAGCATTAATGGGATTATCAAATTGATGTAAGCCAATAACTTTAATTTTTAATTTTTCAAAAGCTTTTTTTGCAATAGCTGTGTATTCATCATAAGTTATGCCACTAGGTCTAGCATAAGGAATAAATAAAAGCTCTTTAGTGTTTTTAAAGTGCGCCTCTAATGTTTCAAATAAATACTCTAAGTAGTTTCCATTATGAATTGTAGATGTACTGGCTATTATGGCTGATTTCAAAATAAATGGTTTTCAATAATTTTCTTTCATGTAAAATTAGATTTTTTAATTATAATTCTGCTGAATGATGCTTTCAGATTTTTAGTATCTTAATAGTCATTTAACAAAACTTTACAAGGCATTTATTAGCTTTTTAAGGAATCAACTCCGAAATTTACTATTCATAAGCTCAAAGTCTAATGAAAACCAACTGTCTACTAATAGTATTTTCACTTCTTTCTTTTACCATCGTTGCTCAAGATGTACAACGTGTTGAAATTAATGGTAGAATAACCGTTGATACTGATGAGAAAGAAGGCATAACGGTTTTTAATCAAAGCTCTAATAAAGGTGTAACTACTGATGAAAATGGTAAATTTAGAATTGATGTGGCTGAGAATGATATCATTGCATTTGCTGCGCTTCAGTTTAAGGATTTTATCATAGTCATAGACAAACGTATTATTAAATCAAGACAAGTATCTGTGCGATTAGTTGAAGAGGTAAATAAACTAGATGAAGTGATTGTGTTGCCATATGATCTATCAGGAAACCTTAATACAGATGTTGAAGCTGTAAGGACATACAATGTAGAGATGTCTGAAATTTATAAAGGTGAAGAAGATTTTGACGATTATAAATTTTCTGCCGATAACAAAACCAGAATTGATGATCCTTTGCTTGATGAAAATAGGTTTAGATATGGATTTAATCCATTAGCTATTATTGGTATGTTTATTAAGAAAAAGGGGAAGGCAAAAAATGATGCTGATAAATTCAGGGAAAAACTAAGTCCAATCGAAGAACGTTATAGCGCACAATTTTTAAAGGAAAATTTTGATATTCCAACAAATCTTACGGAAGCTTTTATTGAATACATAGAATCTAAGACCTACGATAGATCAATATTGGAGCGTAAAAATGAGATTTATCTTATTGAATTTCTGCAAAAAGAAAGCGAGCTATTTTTATTGTCAAGAAATTGAAAACCAAATCATTACTTATTCTATTTTTTACCTTAATCTATTCGAGTTACAGTTTTAGTCAGCTTAAAATTTTAAAAGGTTCTGTATTTGCAACTGATGATGTTGAAGGTATCCATATTCTTAATAAAACTTCAGCGAAATACACGGTTACTAATGTCGAAGGGAAATTTGAAATATTAGCAAAGGAACATGATGTTTTAACAATAACCAGCTTAAAGTATGAAACTTTAGAGGTGATAGTAACCTCAAAGAATATAAGTAACCAATTTTTAAAATTGTATTTAGTAGAGCGAGTGAATGAGCTAGAAGAAGTTGTAGTTGGTAAAATTTTAACCGGTAATATAGGCTCGGATATTAGAAATATAGACATAGAAAAAGAGCTAAATTTTTACGATTTAGGCATTCCAGGTTATACAGGAAAACCAAAAACGTTGAACGAAAGAAAACTTGCCACAGCGACTTCTGGTTCTGGAATACCACTGATAGCAATTATAAACTTAATTACAGGCAAGACAAAACGGTTGAAAGAGATCGTAAAACTTGACAAGAAAATAAAATGCTCAAAAAAACTTAAATCTGAATATTCAAAAGTGATTTTTAAGAATGAAAATTTTTCAGAGGTTTTACAGAATAGATTTTTTGATTTCATTATGGATAGTGAAGACATGGAAAGAATTTGTAACTCAAAAAATGTACTTAAACCAATTGATTTCTTGTATGACGAACTTGAACTATTTAAGCAAAGATTAAAATCGGATGAATAGAGCCACACATATAATTTCTGTAATTGGTTTCTTTTTAAGTCTGTCTGCTTATTCACAGCTTAAACTTTTAAAAGGTTCTGTGTTTGCAAATGATGATGTTGAAGGTATACATATTCTTAATAAAACTTCAGCGAAATATACTGTTACTAATGCCGAAGGGAATTTTGAAATATTAGCAAAGGAAAAAGATGTTTTAACAATAACCAGTTTAAAGTATGAAACTTTAGAGGTCATAGTAACTTCAAAAAACATGAACGATCAATCATTAAAAATGTATTTAATAGAGCGAGTGAACGAGCTAGAAGAAGTTGTAGTTGGTAAAATTTTAACCGGTAATATTGGCTCGGATATTGGCAATATAGACTTAGAAAAAGAGCTAAATTTTTACGATTTAGGCATTCCAGGTTATACAGGAAAACCAAAAACACTTAATGAACGAAAATTAGCTGATGCTGATGGTGGCGCTCCCATTTATTATGGTATGGGAGTAAACTTCCATAAATTATTAAATAGAATAAGCGGACGCACCAAGCGCTTAAAGCAACGCGTTGATTTGGATGAAAGAATTAAATGTTTGGTAGAAATTAAAGAATTGTATTCGGAATCTCTTTTTGAGAATGAAGAGTTTACAACCGGCCAAATAAACGATTATTTCTACTTTTGTATGGATGCTGAAAACTTTAAAACTATTTGTCAAAGGAACGACCCAACAGAAATTATTCCTTTTTTGGAAGAAAAATTAAAAACGTATAAAGAGAATTTGAATTCAAAAGAAGATTAAATTGGCATGTCATTTGCTCATAGGGTAAATAATGAAATTAAATATGAAAAAATACATAATAGTACTCTCAATATTACCACTGCTTTTTATTCTATTCATTTCGACCAAAAAAGCTCATGAATATTATGTGAGTGTTACTAAGATTGAATATGTAAAACAGGAGAAAGCGCTTCAAATTATCAGTCAAATATTTATAGACGATTTTGAAAAAGTATTGAGAGAACGTTATGATGAGAATATAACACTTAATAATGGTAATGAATCAGAAATGATTGAAACCTACATGAGTAAATATTTAAAATTTAAACTCGATATTAAAGTTAATACAGCAGATGTTACGTTTAATTTTCTTGGCAAAGAGTATAAAGATGATATCGTCTATTGCTATCTAGAAATTGAGAATATAGACGCAATAAAAACCATCGAAATTAAAAATGAAGTCTTGTTCGACATCTACCCGGAACAGCAAAATATTCTTCGTACAAAAATTAACGGTAAAGACAAGAGTTTTATTCTCATTCCAGAGAATAATAAAGCTGTGTTAAACTTTGATTAAAAGCTATAATTGCATTTTGTTTTTTGCTACATTAGGCATCATTTTTAAAAACACCAAACCCTTATTATGAAGATTTTTAAACACATCTTACTAGGACTTTTATTTGTTTCTGCAGGAGCTTTTGCCCAAGATACAGAAGAAAAGGAAAAACCTCAAGGTCATACGAACACTAATAAATTCAAGCAGTTGTATGACGAATTTGCTACGCCAAATATGTTTAGAACAGGTTCAGGAGCACCTGGACCAGCATATTATCAGCAACAAGCAGACTATAAAATGGATATTGAAATTGATGATGAAAAGGCAAGACTTTATGGTTACGAAACGATTACTTATACTAACAATTCTCCAGATGAGTTGACATATTTATGGGTTCAGCTTGATCAAAATATGAGAGCCCGTGATTCTAAAACACCTTTAATTAGAAGCAATGGTATTGGACCAGCTACAACAGCATCAAGAGCAGCGACTACTTATTTAAAAGAGCGTTTTGATGGTGGTTTCAATATTCAAGAAGTTTCTGATGTAAACAAAAAAGCACTTCCACATACAATTAACAGAACAATGATGCGTGTGGAGTTACCTAAAGCTTTAAATACTGGAGACAAATTTACCTTCAATATTAAATGGTGGTACAATATCAATGATCACGTAAAAGATGGTGGACGTTCTGGATATGAATATTTCCCAGAGAATGACAATAGAATATACGTCATGGCTCAGTTCTATCCAAGAATGGCTGTGTACAATGATGTAGAAGGATGGCAAAATTCTCAATTCTGGGGAAGAGATGAGTTTGCATTACCATTTGGTAATTTTGATGTAAACATCACAGTACCTGCTGATCACGTTTTAGATGGTACTGGTTACTTAACAAATAGAGAAGAAGTATTCTCTAAAGAGATGATGAAGCGTTATAAAGAGGCTAAAAAATCTTATGATAAGCCAGTAGTAATAGTTACGCAAGAAGAAGCTGAAAAAACAGAAAAGACTAAAAGTAAGGATAAGAAGACATGGAAATTATCTGCGCAAATGGTTCGTGATTTTGGTTTTGCAACATCTCGTAAGTTTATCTACGATATGATGGCTGTTAAGTTAGATACTAAAGATGTAATGGCTGTATCAATGTATTCTAAAGAAGGTAATCCACTTTGGGGAGATTGGTCAACAAAAGTTGTTGCAAGTACACTTAAGAGTTATTCTAGAATGACGTTCGATTATCCATACCACAAAGCAATTTCTGCTCATGCACCAATGGGTATGGAATATCCAATGATTTGCTACAACTTTGGACGTCCAAATAAAGACGGAACATATTCTGATCGTGTTAAGTTTGGTATGATGGGTGTAATTATACATGAAGTTGGTCACAACTGGTTCCCAATGATTATCAATAGTGATGAGCGTCAATGGACTTGGATGGATGAAGGTCTTAATACTTTTGTACAATATGTTGCTGAACAAGATTTTGGTGAGTGGTTCCCAGATGCTTTATCACCAGGGCAAACTAAATACCCATCACGTCGTGGACCAGCTAAAAATATTGTAAGATACATGGGCGGAAATCAAGATTTTATCGCACCAATTATGACTAAAGGTCTTAATACGTATCAATTTGGTAGTAATGCTTACGCTAAACCAGCAACAGGATTAAATATTTTAAGAGAGACCGTTATGGGTCGCGATTTATTTGATTATGCATTTAAAGAGTATGCTAATCGCTGGAAATTTAAGCACCCAACACCAGAAGATTTCTTCCGTACTATGGAAGATGCATCTGCAGTTGATTTAGATTGGTTCTGGAGAGGTTGGTTCTACACAACCGATTATACTGACATAGGTGTAAAAGAAGTAAAGAAATATGCTGTAACAACAACTCCAACAGAAGAAGGAAAAAAACTAGCTGAGCGTTATAAGCAATTTGGAATCGACCCTAATAGTCTGGTTTATTTTGTTGGGGAAGATGAAGAAGGTTACCAAGAGGCTCTTGACGCAGGTCAACTTGCAGATGTACCTACAGTAAAAGAGTTTGTAATGGATAATTTTACAACAGATCAACAGAAAGAAATAAAATCTCCAAAATATTTCTATCAAGTTACGTTTAACAAGCCAGGCGGATTAGTTATGCCTTTAATAGTTGAGTATACTTATGCAGATGGTTCTAAAGAAAGAGAAACTTATCCTGCACAGATATGGAGACTTAATGATAATGAAGCATCTAGAGCTATTGCAAGTCAGAAAGAAATCGTGTCTATAACTGTAGATCCGGATTTAGAGACTGCTGATGTTGACACTTCTAACAACACTTGGCCAAAAGAAGTTAAGGAAAGTGATTTTAATAAGTTTAAAAATCAAATTAAAGACTAAATAAACAAGTCTATTACATATTTAAGCCGACTTTAACGAGTCGGCTTTTTTTATTAATTAAAGTCACTTTATATTTGCACTATGTTAAGTCAACCCATAGTATTATTTATCGGCGGTACCGAAATCTTTTTCATACTAGTTGTAGTAGTTATGGTTTTTGGTGCAGATAAAATTCCTGAAATAGCTCGTGGATTAGGTAAAGGTATGCGAGTACTTAAAGACGCTACAAACGACATTAAACATGAAGTTACTAAAAGTGTGAAAGATCATACAGATATTGACACTGACCTCACAAAGGACATTAATGAAGAACTTAATAAAGTTCGTGATGAGGTTGAGGACTTTGCAGGTTCTGTAAAGCGCAAACCATAATTAATTTAAGTTTACTTTTTTCTACTTATTGTTAGGCCATCTCTTATTGGTAATACCACCGTTTCTATTCTTGGGTCATTTGCCAGAAGTGTATTAAAATCTAGCACAGCTTTAGTAGAGATATCTTTTTCTTTAAGAGGTTCAACAACTTTTCCGTGCCAAAGTACATTATCCGACAGTATGATTCCGCCTGTATTTAGTTTTTCTATTATTAAACGGAAGTAATTACTATAGTTAGGTTTATCAGCATCTATAAAAACTAAATCAAAATTTAAATCAAGCTTGGGAATAATATCTAAAGCATTACCTACATGCTGAATAATTTGACTTCCGTAATTAGACTTATCAAAGTATTTTCGTGAAAAATCCTCTAGCTCTTCATTGATATCAATGGTATGTATAGTTCCATCTTTGTCCAAGCCTTCAGCAAGACATAATGTAGCATAACCAGTAAACGTACCTAATTCAAGGATAGTTTTTGGCTTACAAAGTTTAGAAATCATGCTAAGCACACGACCCTGATATGGTCCGCTGAGCATAATAGGTTGTAGTACTTTTTGGTAAGTTTCTCTTGTGAGTTGTTGTAATAATTTTGGCTCTTCTTCAGAATGGGCTACAACATAATCATCGATAGCTTTGGGTAGAAAGTACATTATTGGCTAAGTTTATTCTTTTTCAGCAGTATTAGGCACTTCTTCTTCAGATGGTTTACCAAGTATAAATAAGACCACACCGATTACGATTAGTCCAATTTTAATAGCCCAAGCTGGTGTTTCACCAAGTTCGTCGATCATACCAAATAACTTAAGTGTTAAACCGAAATAAGGTAAGATAATTAATGCTAAACCGATAAGCGCTGCGTAAGTGCCAATTTTTCTCATAATTTAATAAAGTTGATTAGTGTTTAAATATAGAAATTCTTTTTTAGGATAAAATCCGATGATATAATTTGTCTTTTGCTTTTTGGTTATCTCCGCAAAGCCACTGTACTACATTATCATCCCAAATGGCATTGCATTCATGTTCCGAAATAATATGTCGATCTACAGCCAAATCTAAAATTTTTCCAGGATAAGACGATTGCGCATCACTTTCCATTTCACCAAGTGGATACGGATCATCCAAGCCCATTAAAACTTGCTTAGAGGTTTGGTTTTTAATAAGTAACTCTAAAGAACCTGTATCATGGACTAGCGTATCGAAGAAAATATTTTTATGTCCAACAGCTTTACGAGGATGCTCCATGCCTTCAAAAAGGTCAGGTCTTCCATCAAAACCTTGTATACGTCGTCCTAAGTTTATTTGAGCCAATTGACCTCCATGAGCAAAGCAAATACGCATATTTGGATATTTTTCGTAGTACCCATTTAGAGTTAAAAAGTGATAGGCATCAGCACATTGAGCCAACATCCAGATTAAATGAAAACGCCATGAGGTGTTTTCTAACTTAATAAATTTTTCACCATCGTACGGATGAACCTCAACCGCCAAATTGTATTTGTCTGCAAGCTCAAAAATAGGCTCATTTTCTTCATCAAAAATACAGCGCCACGTACCTATAGTATCCATGTAATGTGTAGGAAGACAAAGGAGTCGCATATCGAGCTCTTCAACACAACGCTCAATTTCCCAACACGCACCTCTTACAAACCCAGGATGTACTACAAAACCACAGGTAAATTTACTTGGGTTATCATGCTGTATACGGGCATTAAAATCATTTTGAAAACGAAGCGCCTGCTTCATTTCTTCCAGACGTAATCCGTTACCATATAGCTGAGATAGGTTTAAAACGACAGCGTGGTCTATTTTAAAATGCTCCATCCAAGCCAATTTTTCATCTAAAAAAAAGCTAGAGTCCGTAACCGGACGTCTCCAGTCTTTTTGAAGCATAAACTTTCTATCCTTATCTACCCAAAAAATGCCTTTATCCTTCATGAACTGAGGGATTTCTTCAGGGTAGGGAAGTAAGTGTGAGTGGCCGTTTATACGAAGTTTACGTTTTGTCATTAAATCCCTTTTAGGAGGTTTTGTAATTTGTCTTAATTGCTAGAATCTTCTTTTTTAATTTTTTTGTTATATCGGTCAAAAATTGCTGGCATATCAGTTTCAATATTATCTAAGGTAAATTCTTCTTCATATAATAAACTTCCGTTCTCTTCAGAATACCATTGCAATTTATCTTTTACACCTTTAGGTCTTGGGTATTCTATAACTAATCCTACAGTATTTGGGCCTCTTCTAGGTGAATGTGGTATACCTGGTGGCAATACAAAAATTTCACCTTCTCTAATGTGAATGTCTCTAGGTTCACCATCTTCCATAATTTTTAAGACGATATCACCTTCAATTTGATGAAAGAATTCTGGGGTTTCGTTATAATGGTAATCAGTACGGCTGTTAGGACCACCAACAACCATAACAATAAAATCAGTGTCTTTCCATACAACCTTGTTACCAACAGGCGGTTTTAATAAGTGTCGATGTTCTTCAATCCAAGCTTTGAAGTTAACAGGTGGATATACTTTACTCATGACTATGGTATTTTAATTATTCTTAAAGTTACAAACTTTTTGTGCGCCCACCATCAACAGGTAAGTTAATGCCGTTTATATATGAGGCTCTGGCACTTGCTAAAAATGTAATCGCATCAGCAGTTTCTTCAGGCTTAGCAAAGCGTTTTGCAGGAACTGCATTTTTCATTGCATTAGATGATTCTTCCTCAGATTTACCTGTTTTAGCCGATTTGTTTTTTATAATTTGGGTTAAACGCTCAGTTGCAGTTGCGCCAGGTAATACATTGTTTACTGTAATACCAAATTGACCTAGTTCGTTAGCCAGAGTCTTACTCCAATTGGCTACAGCTCCGCGAATAGTATTACTAACTCCTAAGCCGTCCAATGGTTGTTTTACCGAAGTAGAAATTACATTAATTACTCTTCCGTAAGCTTCACTTTTCATAAAAGGAGCTAAAGCTTGTACCAATACGTGATTACATTTGAGATGCTGTGTAAAAGCAGTTTGAAACTCTTCAACTTCAGCAGAAAAAATGGGTCCACCAGGAGGACCACCAGTGTTGTTTATTAGAATATGAAAGCCGTGGTTCGACGATATGTAATTATCTAATTTTTCTTTTAATTCAGTTGGGTCGGAAAAGTCAGCGACGATGTAATTGTGATTTCTGTGTTGAGGTAATTCAGCCAATGTAGCTTTTAACTTGTCTTCATTTCTAGCAATTAACACTACATTTACACCTTCTTCTGCAAGAGCTATCGCTGTTGCTTTTCCTATACCTGCCGTACTACCGCAAACCAGTGCATATTTATTATTTAGACCTAAGTCCATTTAATTCACAAATTTAAAGCTCTTCATCATGGCGTCAGCAGCTTTAACATAATCATCATATTCTGAAACTGTACTTGAAAACGTTAATGCATAACCGGAATCACCTCGCGTAAAAATAAATTGATTGAATTTTAAAACCATACTATTCCCAAAATCTGCAGACCATATAATTTGTTCACCTTCTATACCATTAATTGTAACAGGCTCATTAGAAATAATATTGGCATTAGGGATTTGAGCTTTAACTTGGTCAAGGGATATTTTAGCATATTCTGAAGTGCTTATTTTTTGTCCTCGAAGTGACTCTTTAGACAAGTTTAAGTTTTCTCTAAACTTATCTTTAGCTTGAGTAGACTCATCAGACAGAATAATAAACTGAACTGAAGGTTGAACTTTTTGTTCGCTAGATGCCCAAGTAGCTGGATAATCTATGGTATAGTTGTTCTTTGTGAATGTCTTCATTTCTTGTGCAGAAAGGGTAATAGACATAAATAATACAATCAAAAATAAAATTCTAGTTTTCATAATTTCTAGGTTTTAGACTAACAAGATGACTAAATAAATTCAAGAAGACAAATAAGTTTTAATATTTAATACACACATTTTTGGGTTCGGTAAAGAATCGTAATGCTTCAAATCCACCTTCACGACCTACTCCAGAGTTTTTAACACCACCAAAAGGTGTACGTAAATCTCGCATTAACCAAGTATTTACCCATACAATTCCTGCTTGTAATTGGTTGCTAATTCGCATTGTACGTTTCAGATCATTAGTCCAAAGTGTTGCAGATAATCCATACACTACTTTGTTAGCCATATTAAGAACTTCCTTCTCAGTATTAAAAGGCATTATAGTAACTACTGGTCCAAATATTTCTTCTTGATTTACGCGACATTCGTCTGTTGGTACTTCAATAACTGTTGGTTGCATATAGTAACCGTTTTCATAACCTTCGATAGTCACACTATTTCCACCGCAAAGTACAATTCCGCCGTCTTCTTTAGCAATTTCCACATAACTCATCACTTTGTCTAGATGGGCTTTTGAAACCAAAGCACCAACTTTTGTATCCGATTCTGAAGGATGTCCAACCTTTAAGGCTTTAACCTTATTGACAAAGTCAGTTTTGAATTGCTCATAAATAGAGGCCTCAACAAAAATGCGACTTCCACAAAGACATATTTGCCCTTGATTTGCAAAGGACGAACGCACAGTAGTTGCCATCATATCTTCGTAATCACAATCAGCAAAAATGATATTAGGGTTTTTGCCACCAAGTTCTAAAGACAATTTCTTAAACATTGGAGCAGCAATCTTAGCAATATGTGCTCCTGTGGTTGTACCTCCTGTAAAACTAATAGCTTTAATATTAGGATGCTCAATAATTGCCTGACCGGTTGAAGTTCCTAAACCATGTACAATATTCAAAACACCTTTAGGTAAACCGGCTTCATTGCATATGTCACCGAGTAAATAAGCTGTCATAGGCGTCACTTCACTTGGTTTAGCAACAACACAATTACCGGCAGCAATTGCTGGAGCAATTTTCCATGTAAATAGGTATAACGGTAAATTCCATGGGCTAATACAACCTACAACTCCAATAGGTTGACGTAAGGTGTAATTAATAGCATTTTGACCGATACTCTCGTGACTTTCACTAGCAAATTGAGTAATGGCATTCGCAAAGAATCTAAAATTACTCGATGCTCTTGGTATATCAACAGCTTTTGCTAACCAAAGTGGTTTGCCATTGTCTTTGCTTTCTGCTTCGGCAAGTTTATCTAGATTAGCTTCGATCAGTTCTGAAATTTTCAGCATTATTCGGCTTCGTTCTTCTAAAGTAGTGTTACTCCAAAGCTTAAAAGCTGATTTGGCACTTTGGTAAGCTTGCTCAATATCTTCTTTGTTAGAGTTTGGAATCTGACCATAAACTTCGCCATTAGATGGGTTATAGTTATCTATCCAATTGTTAGAAATTGGGTTTTGAAAGTTGCCGTTTATGTAGTTTTTTATATCCATTAAGCCATTTGTGCTCGACGTAACATTAATTTTAATTACAACGGCTTATAAGCCATAACTTTAATTTCTACAACCAAATCCGGATGTGGTAATTGATGTACAGCAACTGTTGTACGGGTTGGTCCGGTTTCTTTATCAAAAAACTCAGCATAAGCTTTATTATAGCCAGCAAAATCATTCATATTAACTAAAAACGATGTCACATCAACCACATCTTTTAAAGACGCTCCCACTTTTTGCAAATTCCTGTCGATATTTTGCAAAACCTCACGAGTTTGTACTTCGATATTTAATCGCTTGGTACCCATGTTGTCTATAATATCTACTCCTGCAATGGTATTATCAGCGCGTCTTGAACTGGTGCCTGATACAAATATAAAGTCGCCCACACGTTTTGTATGTGGATAAGCACCTCTGGGTGTTACATTATTACTCATAGTTATTAGCCTAATCCAGCAACTCTATCATCTTCAAGAATTGCTTCAGTTTCTGTTTTTACTTTATCTAAAATATCTTTTATATCGTCTGAGGTTGAAATAACACCATCAGATAACATATTTAATATGGCTTTGTCCTGAGCTCGACCTCTTAACATAGCTTCTCTATAACCAATATCTTCATTGAAAGTTACTAAACTATATTTAGAAGAATAATCTTCAGGAAATTCTTTTTCTAAAGCCATTTCAATCTTACGTTTTTCTTGAAAAATAGCTTGACCGACATGGTCTTTCATTTCATGAAAATTATCGATCGCTAAATCAGCTATAGCATCGGTATCTTTCTTGCGTTGTTTCTCGTATTCTGAATATACCGTTTCCCAATCACCTTCAAACTTGTCTAATACACTATCAAAAACAACAACATCTTCAAAAGAGGCATTCATGCCTTGTCCATAAAACGGTACTATGGCATGTGCAGAATCACCCATCAATAATGTATTGCCTTTATAATGCCATGGCGAACATTTTACGGTACCTAAGGGCGCAGTTGGATTCTCGAAAAACTCTTCTGTAAGGTTTGGCATTAACTCTAAGGCATCTGGAAATTCTTTTTGAAAGAATTCGGTAACAATTTCAGGAGTAGTAAGATTATTAAAATTATACTCGCCTTCATCATAACTCAAAAATAATGTTACCGTAAAACTGCCATCTAAGTTGGGTAATGCAATAATCATAAAATCGCCTCTAGGCCATATATGTAAAGCATTTTTGTAGGTTTTATAACCACCATTTTCGGTAGGAAGTATGCTCAGTTCTTTATAACCGTGGGTCAACCATTCTTGAGAAAAACTGAACAAAAACTTTTTCTCTAAATAATAGCTCTTTCGTAAAGCCGAACCAGCACCATCAGTGGCAATAATACAATCTGCATCTTCTATAAATTCGTCTTTAGTATGATAGTCCGAAAATAGGGCAGTGGTATTTTCAAAATCTACAGACTCACATCTTTTATTAAAATGGATAGCTACATTTTTATGTTTTTCTGCTTCATCTAGCAATAAAGCGTTTAGTTCTTGTCTTGAAATCGAGTTGATATATTCGTAATCACGACCACTGTAGTTAGATAGGAATGTATTTCCGTCTTTATCATGAAGCATACGTCCATTCATAGGAATACAAAGATCTCTAACCTTATCTTCTATGTCTACCATTTTCATGGCTTTATTGCCTCTGTCAGAAAATGCTAAATTAATAGAGCGACCTGCAGAGATATCAGTACGACGTAGGTCTGGACGCATCTCATATACGGTTACATTATAACCACGCTGACCGAGGCGTAATGCTAACAAGCTTCCACAAAGCCCAGCACCAATAATAAGTATGTTTTGTTGGTTATTGCTCATAGTACTATTTTCAATATTTCTACAAATTCATACACATCAATGAACGAATTATACAGTGGTACAGGTGCGCAACGTATTACATCTGGTTCGCGCCAATCGGTTACAATGCCGGCTTTTGTAAGTTTATCATGCAATGTTTTATCGGCATTTTTTACTTGAATAGAAAGCTGACAGCCACGTTCGTCAGGGTTTGCTGGTGTTATAATTTTAATATCAGAATTATTTAACTCATTAATTAAAAACTCAAAGTAGCCAGTTAAGTCTTTAGACTTTAAACATAACTTATCAAAACCTGCTTTTTTAAACACATCGAGAGATGCTCTAATTGCAGCCATTGATAAAATAGGCGGATTACTCAATTGCCATCCTTCAGCACCTGGAAGTTGGTCAAACTCATCACGCATAATAAAACGGGTTTCTTTATTATGACTCCACCAACCTGTAAATCGGTTGAGGTCTTTTCTGTTTGCGTGACGTTCATGTACAAATGCACCTGATAAGCTTCCTGGTCCAGAATTAAGATATTTATACGTGCACCAAACCGCAAAATCGGCACCAGAATTATGAAGATTTAACTGCACATTCCCAGCGCCATGAGCGCAATCAAATCCAACAGTACAGCCGTAAGAATGTCCTAGTTCTGTTATGCGTTTTAAATCAAAAAATTGTCCGGTGTAGTAGTTAACACCACCAATCATTATTAATGCAATTTCCTCACCATGTTGAGCTAAAATCGATTCTAAATCATCGTAGTTAGCAAGTTCTTCACCTTCACGAGCTTTCCAAAGGATTAAACCTTCTTTATCATCATAACCATGGTGTCTTAGTTGAGACTCCACAGCATATTTATCAGACGGAAAAGCGTCTGCTTCGATTAATATCTTATAGCGTTCTTTGGTAGGTTTGTAGAAGCTGACCATCATAAAATGAAGGTTTGCAGTAAGTGAATTCATTACAACAACTTCAAGTGGTTTTGCACCAACAATACTTGCCATAGTTTCGGTTAAGAATTCATGATAATGTAACCATGGGTTTTTACCTTCTGTATGGCCTTCAACTCCTAAGTTTGCCCAATCTTCAAGTTCTTGTTGAATATAATCTTTGGTGATTTTTGGTTGTAAACCTAAGGAATTGCCAGTCATATAAATAAGCTCATTTCCATTTTCATCTTTTGGAATATGAAACTCGTTTCTAAACTGAGATAATTGATCATTTCGGTCCAGTTCTTTAGCAAAATCTAAACCTAATTTATAGCTGGGCAACGTGTGATTGAGTTTTGGTGTCTAACAAAAATAAGAATTAATAATGACTGTTTAAAGTGCTTTTGTTTCATCTTAATTATTACTAACTTTAAAACAAATTCGAATGCTATGGCTAAAATTAAAGAATACACTAATGGTGATGTTACTGTGGTTTGGGAAGCTGAAAAATGCATACATTCTGCAATGTGCGTTAAAGGCTTACCTCATGTTTTTAAACCCAAAGAACGTCCTTGGATTTCTGTTGATGCTGCATCGACAGACGAACTTATTGAGACTATAAAAAAATGCCCTTCCGGAGCTTTGAGTTATTATATGAATGCTCAAGACAATAATGAAGCCGTAAAACTCGAAACCCAAGTCGAGGTTTTAGAAAATGGGCCGTTATTAGTTTATGGCACTCTGAATGTCACCCATAAAGATGGCTCTCAAGAAACCAAAAACAGAACCACTGCGTTTTGTAGATGTGGTGCTTCTCAAAACAAACCTTATTGTGATGGCGCTCACGTAAAACTAGAATTTAAAGGATAAAAAAAGCGCCTTGTAAACAAAGCGCAGGAGAATATATATGGACGCCTAATGGCGGGAATGTAAGATATACATCTTATGTCGAAACATAAACGCTAACCTTACATATATTAATTAACTTTTATATCATCAAGGACTAAATTCCAGCTGCCATCTTCTTGCTTATGGTCTTCGGCTATTTTGATGCCATTAAAATCGTTATAGTTTTCGAATGTTGTAGATAATGTAGGGTCTTCAGAATTCCCTTTTCTAAAGGTCCATTCTCTAATCATATAACCCTTATCAAAATAAATATCATAAGCATCGCCTGGTGTGTAACCACCTTCGCTTGGATAGGTAATAGTAATCATATCCATTTGGGTTTTACTTATAGGAGCTTCTGCTACTTTTGCTTCTGAAATTGTTGCTGAGCTATCCCAAATTAATTGAAAAGGTACCAAAAGCCAATACTTATCATTTATAAAAGCCCTATCAATATTAGTAGGTATGTTACTCTTATCAGCTAAGCTGTACTTTACAATTTGGTCACCAGCTTGCATAACAACACTGTCTTTTTTGGTTAGCCATGTCCAAGAGCGCGCATTTCCTTTAATGGTATCTCTGTCAACTCTAAAGCTGAATTCTACATGTTCTATATTTTCCCAATTTTCAAAACCGTGAGCTTGGGCTATTTTTTCTGCAGTAGAAAGTGGTTTGGTAGTTTCTTTTTTGTCAGATTTGCAACTTACAATAAGAAATAAAAGTAAGAGAAAAGGCGATAAAGACTTCATATTTAAAAATGATAATTTAATTTTGAGTGGCATTAAGTTGCGTAAAATTAAGAAACCATGAACGAGAATACTAATTATTTTGAAACCAATAAAGTCACTTGGAATAGAAAGGTTGCAGTACATGCACAAAGCGAGATGTATGATATGGAGGCTTTTAAGTCTGGTAAAAGCTCTTTGATGCCATATGAGTTAAAAGCTTTGGGTGATGTTAATGGTAAATCTTTGTTGCATTTACAATGTCATTTTGGTCAGGATACGTTAAGCTGGAGTCGTATGGGTGCCAAATGTATGGGTGTTGACTTGAGTGATGAAGGCATAAAACTGGCGCAACAACTTAATACTGAATTGGGGTTAGATGCAGAATTTGTGTGCTGCAATGTTTTGGATGTATCACAACATATTTCTCAACAGTTTGATATTGTGTATACGAGCTATGGTGTTATAGGTTGGTTGCCAGATTTAAAGCCTTGGGCACAGATGATTGCTGAACGCTTAAAACCTGGTGGCGTGTTCTATATGGTTGAGTTTCACCCAATTTTATGGATGTTCGATTATACTGATGGTAAGCCAAAGATGAAATATCACTATAACCAAGATGAGGTTATTTATGAAGAATACGAAGGTACTTATGCTGATGGAAGCTCGAATATGGTAAGTAAAGAATATGGTTGGAATCACGGCTTAGGTGAAGTGATCAATGCACTTATTGAAGCAGGATTGACTATTGATTATCTTAACGAATACGACGAAAGCCCATACGATGTATTCCCAGATTTAGTAAAAGGTGATGATGGAATGTATACCATGAAAGACCAACTATTCCCTATGATTTTTGAGGTGAAGGCGGTTAAGTCTAGTCAATGACTTTTAAAGAATTTAGGTGTAATAACACCGAGTTTCCACTAACATTAAAACACGCGCCACTAACACCTTTGTAATCTATATGAAACGCCATGATATCTTTACTCATAAAAGTAACCCCAAACTCGTCTAAATTAAAATGTCTAAAATTTATCTGCTTGACACAATTCTTTAAGTCAGGATACTTCAAGTCAGTATTATAGTCTTCTTTTAGTTTTTTATTAAGTAGTTCCTCAATCAGTTTTGTTTTATCTTTAAAAAAGTTTGAGTTTTTTGTTTTTGTAGTGTCAGTACCAACTATCTTGAATATTTGATATTCATACGAATATCTCCCTTTATAATCAGGAATTCCAACAGATTTAAATAAATGATTTTTATAAAAACATTCTTTAATTATTACCGAGTCTATAGTTTCTGAATTTTCTACATATGTCTCCGAACAGATTGGAGTAGTATTTATTTCATGACTACTAGGCCTAATATTAAATGCTATTATTAAAGTTACTATTGCTAAAATGAATTTTACTTCTTTCATGAATTCGTGGGTTTACTGTGCTTTTAATTATTGAGTTTTCTAAAACTTTATTGATCGTTAGTTTTTTGTAGTGTCTACTTTTGTAGTTGTATGCACTTTAACTTTGAACTTTTTCTTAAACTCTTCAAGCTCTTTTATATCGTTAATAAATAATGCTTTACTTGAATCTATATCTTTAAGACTAACGGCTCTATAATTTTTACCTTCAAAAACTCTATTTATTTCTAAAATTGTTAATAGTCTTTTTGGAGAATAATTTGAACGAAAAAAAGAATCTAAAATAGCTGATGCTTTCTCTCTTGTTAAAGAGTCTTTGACTGATAATTTGAGTTCATTAATTACCGCTTTATTGTCTTTAATCTTCTTGAAATCTTTCTTTCTAATACTGAACTCTTTCTTTAATTGATTGTAATTTTTTGTATTCTGAGAAACTATCTTGTCACTACATTCTAAAGTTATACCAATAACAATATTCATTTGTAAAAACCCACTTGCTATCGGTGTCATTTTCAAGTATCCAACTACCTATAATATCTTCATCAAGATTATTGAAAGAGGTTAACAATATGAATCCTAATAAGGTTAAAGAGGATAAAATAGCTCCTGTTTTTAACATATTTTTCATCTATAAGTTTTTTTATTTACAATCAATTGAGTCTTTAGCTTTAGGAGACTCATTTTCTATTTTCTTTATAGACTAAAATCCATTTATCATCAATTTTTTTTAAAAAATAAAGTGTCCTATCTCTCCAACTAATTGTTGATTTTTTTGTAAAAACAATTGATTTATTTTTATCTAAGTTATATAATGGTTTAGAAATAGAGAATGATTTTTGAGCAATCTCTCTTTCACTCAAAAAATTATTTTTATGACTGCCATTCAAATTCCATGTAATACTATCAATTATCTTATAGTTAAAAGTATCTTTTAAAAATTCTTCAGCGTCTTTATTTATTCCCTTACCCATGATTATGTAATTATCAGTCTTAATCTCACTTATATTTTGGATTAATTTCCTATTAAAGTCTATAACACTATCATTGGTTTTAACATCTATCTGATTTTTAGCAATAGGTTGGATTACAAAAAACTCCTTATTTCTATCTCCAAAAAAATCTATTACTCTCTTGTTGGATGCGTTATTTATAAAAAATATTGAGTCTTCTATTTTGAAATTATTTTCATTTAAAACAAATTCTAATATTTTATAATCATCAATATGTGTTTTTTCTACACATGATAAAGCGAATAATATGTAGATAAGAAAAAATCCTAAAATATTTTTTTTGTTATTAACAATCATCTCCTAGAGCATTTTCAGTGTTTTCTTGTTCATTATATGTTTTATCTCTAAGGTCTTCTGCTGTGCTATTTCCTGTATTGATTTCCTCCATTGCCGGTGTATGATAAAAAGAACCTTTAACAATATCTGTACAATACTGGTGGTCAATATTGTTCATACCAACACGTTCTGCATATTTGAAAAGAGAATATGACATTTGACCTATGAAATCTACCATGGCTTTATGAGATTCATCTAATGCTATTTGCCCATTTTCTGACGACCTATTTTCTAGGAAAATATCAAAACTTTCTTTTAAAGTAGTATATTGGGGATACTGTGCCAATAAATTACCTTCAAGATAAGAATATATTAATTTTGCATGCACCATTTCATGTATTAATACAAGTGCAATAGAAAGTTTTGTTGGATTATTATTAAGATAATTTTCAGAAACTGTTATAATTATATTATATGTTCCATTATCTATAGCAGTTTGTTCATCAAAATCTGTAGCGGCAAGGGCATTTTCTGGTACATCTTCATCATCCCTGAAAAATAAAGTAACATCTGAATCATAAAAGAATATATTTCTGATATCATTCAAAAGGTTTGTATAGACCCCTTCGCTAGTACCTAGTAAATTATTTTGAATCATTAACCTTGCACAGTCATTGTCAAGATTATTTATACTAATATTTTCATCAAACAGACATGAATCTGTACTATTGCCAGATAAAACACAATCGCAAATATTTTCATTATTCTGTTCTAATAAGCATAATTCATAGTCACTTAATTCACAATCTAGATTTATATCCCCTTCAACAGGTTCTATGCAGGAGTCAGAACTCAAACACCCATCAGCCGTAGAAATCCCAACATCACCTCTTTGGTTCTCACAAGTATCTGGAGGTATTGGTGTGGTATGTGGATTATCATTTGGCTCCATACCGGTGCCTGTTCCACCGCCACCTCCATCTCCTGCATCAATAATAACTGTTGTAGGATCTTCTTGGCAAACCAAAGTAGTTTCTGTCCACATAAACGCTGGTGTACAATTAGGTCCGGCATCATGAGTGTCATCACACTCATTTCCCCAAGACCAACAACAATAGGTATTTGAAACCATTTGACAAAAACGTTGAGCTCTTCCAACACTATTACCAATTGATTCGTACTCAACTGTACCTTGAAATGCTGTTTGGTGATAATCTACATAGTTGTTAAGATACTCTTGAGTTGGCACATAGTTAAGTATAAACTCTTCTTCAGGGTGACCGTTAACATATTTAATTACTAAGTTACTAAAACCAAACTCCGAATGGTTTACCTTTTGTATGGGTAAGGTAAAAGTTGTGCCTAGCGTATCAGAAAATATATAAGCGTCTATATGTTCTAGTAGTGTATAATACACTTCATTTTCGGTACGCAACAATTGCCTAGATTTCGATAATTCAATAGCATAAGATTTAACTTCTGGGAAGTTATTAATATTAGCCCATTGTATAAAATTATTTGTGCCATGTGCTAATGGTGTCCAGTTATTAATTTGCGTTGGCTCCCTTTCACAGGATAGCATCGTATTACCTAATATAAAAATAAGTAGTAGCTTAAAAATTATTTTCTTCATCTAAAATTTGGGATTGATTCAGCGTATTATATTTCAGATTTAAACTCATGTTGTTCTGATGTAATATGTAAAACTAAGTCAAGATGAAGCTTAAAAAATGCGCCATCGTTTTAACGGCGCGTACTATTTGTTAAGCGGACAGAATTGTAGATTTTAGGTAAAAATAATTGGTGCGTCTACTCAATTATTTGTGTAGTTTTTATCAATTGGTATAAAATAAAAAAGCCAATACAACAAAATGTTTATTGGCTTTAAGTGTTTGAATTTTTGTTCTTTAATGCTTAGCATTCTTTTTTAAGACCTCAGGCATTTTGGCTTGAAAACGTCTTAAACGCGGTATGGATACACCTTGTATATATCTTTGATTTGGATGTAGACGTTCATAATTTTGATGGTAAGCTTCAGCTACCCAAAATTTTTGAAACGGATATACCTCTGCTGCAATTTTAGCATTTAACTTTTTGGCTAAAGCCGCTTTCTTTTCTTCAATAATTTTTTTCTGTTCATCATTTTGATAAAAAATGATAGAACGATATTGCGAACCTCGATCTGGACCTTGGCCATTAACCTGTGTAGGATTCTGAGACGCAAAATAGACATCTACTAGTGTTGCAAAACTCACCACGTTTGGGTCGTAAATAATCTCTACAGCCTCTGCATGTCCGGTTCTACCAGTATTACTAGCCTCGTAAGTTGGGTTTTTAGTATAACCGCCAGAGTAGCCACTTATGGATTCTTCTACACCTTCAACGCTTTCGTAAATAGCTTCTACACACCAAAAACAACCACTAGCAAAATAAGCTCTTGCTTTTCCTTTTTTTAGTGGTACTACAACTGGATCAGCATCAATAACTGCCTGTTGTTTCGGGTTAACTTGTGCTTGATTATGACAGCTAAATAATAAGGCTGCGGTTAAAATGTATACTAGTTTTTTCATGGTTCTAATTTTCTTTTTCAATAGACGTATAAAAATACGATTCCTTAACAAGACATTTTTTAAAATTATGCTAAAACAAAAGCCACTGAAATTTCAGTGGCTTTTAAGAATTACTATTGGGTTAATTATTAGCTAAGCTTAGCAAATAACTTTTCCATTTTTTCTTTTTCTTCTTGTGCTAAAACCGCATCCACTAGTATACGACCACTATGCTCATCAGTAATTACTTTTTTACGAGCTGCAATCTCTACTTGTACTTGTGGTGGAATTGTAAAGAACGAACCACCAGAAGCACCTCTTTCGATAGGTACAACTGCAAGGCCATTTTTTACGTTGTTTCTAATGCGTTTGTACGCAACAACTAAACGCTCTTCGATTTTCTTTTGGAATTCTTCAGACTTTTCTATTAAAGCTTTTTCTTCTTTTTCAGTCTCTTTAAGAATCTCGTCTAACTCACTTTTCTTATGCTTTAAGTGCTCAGTACGATCTTTTAATTTATCCTTAGTTTCAGAAATAACTTCTTTCTTCTGCTCAATTTGCGCTTTAAATTCTTTAATGTGTTTTTCAGCTAATTGAATTTCTAATTCTTGGAACTCAATCTCTTTACTTAAAGAATTATACTCTCTGTTATTTCTTACGTTCTTTTGTTGTTCGTTGTATTTGCTGATTAAAGCTTTAGATTCTTCAATTAAGTTTTTCTTAGATTTAATCTCTTGGTCAATGGTTTCAAGATTGTCGTTTAATTTATCTAATCTTGTATTTAGGCCAGCAACATCGTCTTCTAAATCTCTTACTTCTAAAGGAAGTTCACCTCTGATGTTTCTAATTTCGTCTACTCTAGAATCGATAAGTTGTAAATCGTATAATGCTCTTAATCGTTGTTCTACAGTAGCTTCCGCTTTTTTTGCCATAGTTATAAATACTTTACCGGATTTGTATTTGTGTTTGATAAAATGATTGCAAAATTAGTAATTTTTTTTGAGAGATAGTCGACTAAAAACGTTTTTGTGAATTGTTCGCTCTCATAGTGTCCAATATCTGCTAAAACAATTTTATTTTCAGCACTGAAAAAATCATGATATTTAAGGTCTGCAGTAATAAAAACATCAGCACCAGCAGCCTTTGCAGCACCAATTGCAAAACTACCCGAGCCACCTAAAACGGCTACTTTTTTTACGGGTTTGTTTAATAATTTTGAATGCCTTACAACTCCAGCATTCATTTTTTCTTTTACATAGCCCAAAAATTGACGTTCTGATTGCTCGGAATCAAGCTCGCCAATCATACCCATGCCAATTTTTTGATTGGTATTTTCTAATGTGATCACCTCATAAGCGACTTCTTCGTATGGATGGGCATCAAATAACGCTTTTAGAACACTAGATTCTACATGTTTTTTATAGGTAACACTAACCATAGTTTCATCTTCGGTATGGAGCTTTCCTTTTACGCCAATAGTTGGGTTAGATTCATCATTACCTTTATAAGTACCTTTACCTTCTGAATTAAAACTACAAGAAGCGTAGTTGCCAATATCACCAGCTCCAGCTTCGAACAGTTGCGTTCTTAATTCTTCTGCATTCGCCTTAGGAACATAAGTAGTAAGCTTCTTTATAGTCTCTTTTTGTGGAATTAAAATGCGTTTATTTTTAAGCTCAAGCTGATCACAGATAATACTATTAACACCTTGGAAAGCGTTATCGAGCGCAGTATGAATAGCAAAAATTGAAATATTATGTCTTATAGCCTTGATGGCTACACGCTCTACATAGTTTTTACCAGTGAGTTTTTTTAAACCTTTAAAAATGATTGGATGAAAACTCACAATAAGGTTACAGTTTTTCTCAATTGCCTCATCAACCACATCTTCAAGTGTATCAAGCGTTACCAAAACACCAGTAATTTTCTGGTTTTTATCACCTACCAAAAGACCAACATTATCAAAGTCTTCGGCGTAGGCTAGAGGCGCTAAATGGTGTAAATGGTTAATAACATCTTGTACAATCATTGTATATGGGTTTTATCAAATATAAATATATATTACTTTCGTTATCATGAAATGAGCATAAACAAAATTTATTTTTTGTATCAACCCTAAAAATAAATTTTTTTATGTGAAAGCTCTGCGGTTGATTTCAGCAGAAAATTTTTATTTGTTTCATTTTAATGGAATAAAAATTTTGAATAAATGAAAATTCTTAGAATCCTATTGTTTCCTGTTATGCCGATCTACTTTTTTGCAACATGGTTAAGAAATAAACTTTACGATTCTGGGAAGATGACATCAAAATCTTACGATTTCCCTGTGATTTGTGTTGGTAACCTTAGTACAGGTGGTACAGGAAAAACCCCAATGATAGAATACCTCGTAAGATTGCTTTCTAAAGATAAGAAAGTAGCGACTTTAAGTCGTGGATACAAACGTGTCTCTAGTGGTTTTTTGTTGGCAGACCAGTCAGTAAATGTCCATACGCTTGGTGATGAACCTTTTCAGTTTTATCATAAGTTTAATGATGTATATGTTGCAGTTGATGAAAACAGACAAAATGGTATTTCTGAGCTGAGAAGATTAAATCCGCAGCCCGAGGTTATATTATTAGATGATGCGTATCAGCATCGTAAAGTAAAAGCTGGTTTAAATATTCTTCTTACGGCTTATAATAATCTTTATACCAAAGATGTTGTTTTACCTAGTGGAAATTTAAGAGAACCTAGGTCTGGCGCTAAACGAGCCAATATCATTGTAGTTACAAAATGTCCTGAAACTATTTCCGATTCAGAAAAGGAAACCATAGTGAAAGGTATTAAACCAAATTCTAATCAAGAGGTCTTTTTTAGTCACATCAAATATTCTGAAACTATTTTTAGTAATAATGATTCTAAAAACTTATCTGACTTTAAAAATTTTACACTCGTAACAGGCATAGCTAATGCACAACCATTAGTGAAATATTTAGAATCGAAATCTCCTGATTTTGAGCATTTAGAATATGGTGATCATTACAATTTTACACCTAAGGATATAGAAGTATTACAGACAAAAGATAGAATACTTACAACAGAGAAAGATTATATGCGGCTATTTGAAGTAGAAAGCCTACAACGTAAACTTTACTATTTACCTATAGAGCTAATGATAGATAAAACTTCAAGGTTTAATGAGATGATTAAAAGCTTCGTAGAATGAGAATTAACCTGCGACTTCAGTTTTTTCTGAAAGTGCAACAAACAATTTTTTCTCAAATGTATCTTGCTTAAATGGTTTAGAGATGATGTCATCAAAACCAGCTTCTTCAAACTCATGCATTTTGTCCTCAAGAGTTACAGCTGTTAAGGCAAAAATGGTAAGCTCTTTATTAAATCCACGGATGCGTTTAGTAGCTTCTAAACCACTTATTCCTGGCATGTGAATATCCATTAATACAACATTGTATTCAATGTTTCTTACCTTTTCAACGGCATCTTCTCCATTATCAACAATATCACATTCTAGTCCCATTTTATTGAGGATCTTCTTTGTAATCATCTGGTTGATTTTGTTATCCTCAACCACCAAAATTTTAATGTTTTCTATGTCCAATGATTTAATGTTTTCGATGTGTTTACTTTCTTTTTTAACGTCTTCCTTTTGTTTAGGTTCTACGTGCTTTAGAGGGATTTCGAAGAAGAAACTTGTACCTTTCCCGAGTTGACTCTTCAGGTAAATTTTACCATCAAGAATCTTAATTAATCCTTTCACAATAGAAAGTCCTAAACCAGTACCACCATATTTCCTGTTAATCTGAATGGAACCTTGAGAGAAACTTTCGAACATTTGTTCTTGTTTTTCTTTAGAGATGCCAATACCATTATCCTGGATTTCGAAATGCAATTTATAAGTGTCTTTCCTTGATGACTTTTTATTAACTCTTACCCAGATATCACCATCTTTTGTAAACTTAATAGCATTACCAAGCAGATTAATAAGTATCTGTGAAATCTTAAGTTGATCGCCCACATACGTTTGAGGTAATTTATCTTCGTACTCAAAATGAATTTTGGTATTGTTGTCTTTGGCAGAGTTGTTTAAAGCCGCGATGACGTTTTCAATTTTTACTTTAAGATTAAACTCTTCTGGGTCAAGCTCTACCTTATTAGCTTCAATTTTATTTATCTGAAGGATATCATTAATAAACGTTAGAAGGTAATCTCCAGAAAATTTCAAAGATTTAAGATGCGGAATCTGCTTTTCTTTTGGTTCCTCATCTAGTAATAAATTGGTCAATCCTGTAACAGCATAAAGTGGCGTTCTAAGCTCGTGTGTAACAGTTGATAAAAAGTTTGCTTTAGTTTTTGAAGCTAACTCAGCCTTTTCTTTTGCAACAATAAGTTCATCGTTTTTCTTTTGAAGCATATTGTTTGTCCTTAACCTAATGTTGTTGTTCTTGTATAATGAGAGTGTTAACAAGGATAAGATTGTAATCAAGGATATACTCAGAATCGTTGTAATTCTGGCTAGGTTACTGCTTGTCTCTGCTTCTGATACTTGGTCCTCAAGTTGTTTATCTTCTGGATTCAAATTTTTTAGAATCCCTGTTGCTACAAAGTTTTCTTTTTCAGAATTATAAATTGAATCTGTAAGTTTTAGGTGCTTGTTTAAATAATTATTAGCGGATTTAAATTGATTTTTACTTTGGTAAATTTTACTCAATATTAAATAAGCATCATTAATATTATCTGTAGAATTTGCTTCTATTGCAATATCAAGTCCAGATTGTGCTTGATCGAGAGCTAAATTGTAGGCTTCTTTTCTAAAGTAAATGTCAGCATTTTTTAAATAACTGCTACTTAGTACCCGATTTAAATCGTATTTTTTTGCAATAAGTATGGCGCGTTCAAGTCTTTCTTGAGCTACTTCGTCTTTGCTTTGTTTTAGAAAAACCCTAGCTTCATTTAGGTTAACTTCGGCAAGATATTGCTCTGAATTTCTTTCCTGAAGACTTTGTCTGGCATTTGAAAAATATTTTAATGCCGTATCGTACTGTTTTAAGTTGCTATGAATAACTCCTTGAATATTATAGGTTAAGCCAAGGTTAGTATTGTCATTAATTTCTCTCTGAATTTTTATAGCTTTAGACAGCGATGATATAGCCTGCTCTGGTTGATTTAGCAGATATTCGAGTTTAGCTATTTTGGTATGTATTGTACCTTCACTTTTCTTGTTATCAGAAGAAATGGCGACTTCAAGTGCTTTTTTAAGATTATCCTTTGCATTGGTATAATCTCCTCTTTCAGAAAATAGCTTTGCTTGGTCTAGGTTTTGCTGTAGTGCTATTTCTGGTTCTTCTATATCAATTTCTGACTGCGATAGAGCTTCAAAATTGACTAAAAAACATAGAAAAAATAAGAATATGTAAGGTTTAATTTGGGACATTACAATCTATTTATCAAACAAATATAATTATTTATTCGATAAAAGTGTATTTTTTTCCGATAAATTACATATGAGGTCAATTAATCTAGAGCTGTAGCCTGTCTCATTATCGTACCAGCCTATAATTTTTATCATGTTCCCTATTACCGAAGTCATTAATGAATCAAAAATGCAAGAATGTGTATTTCCAACTATATCAATGGATACAATTGGATCTTCAGTATATTGAAGTATGTGTTTTAGCTTACCATTAGCAGCATTTTTAAAAAGACTATTTACTGTTTCAATAGATACCTCTTTTTCAACATTAAAAGTTATATCTGTTAATGACCCATTAGGTACTGGAACTCTTATTCCACAACCGCCTATAACATCAGATAGGTCAGGAAATATTTTTGTAAGTGCTTTTGCGGCTCCAGTAGTTGTAGGTACAATAGATTGTCCCGCAGCTCTAGCACGTCGCAAGTCTCTATGTGGTTGATCATGCAAACTTTGATCTGTGGTATAGCTATGAATAGTAGTTATGTATGCTTGGGTAACAGTAAAGTTTGAGTGAATTAAGTCAAACATCGGAGCAGCATTATTCGTAGTACATGAAGCATTAGAGATTATCTTTTCGTGACCATCCAAAATCTGTTCATTAACACCAAGAACAACTGTCTTTATGCTATCATCAATAGGTGGTACCGATAATACAACCCGTTTGGCACCATTTTTTATGTGATGATTAAGTTGTGCTTTAGTTTTAAATTTACCGGTAGCTTCTAAAACAAAATCTGGTTGAAAAGCAGACCAGTTAATGTTCTCAATTTTAGGCTCGTTTAGCAAAGGAATAGTAGTCTCATCTGCAGTGATACCCTTGTCATTGTGAGATACATTTTTGTTTAAAACACCATGAATACTATCGTATTTTAGTAGGTGGCTTAATGTTTTGGCATCAGCTAAATCATTGATGGCGACAACCTTAATGTTTGGATTATCCAATGCAAGTCTGAAGAATCGCCTACCGATTCGTCCAAAACCATTTATAGCAACAGTAATCATTAATTGATATGCTTTTGAGCTTTATAAGAGGAACGCACTAATGCACTACTTTCAACATGTCTAAACCCTAATTCTAAGCCGATAGATTTGTACTCATCAAATTCTTCAGGATTAATAAAACGTCTAACAGGCAAGTGCTTTTTACTTGGTTGAAGGTATTGACCAATAGTAACAACATCGACATCATTTTCTCTTAAATCATGAAGTGTTTGGATAACTTCTTCACGCGCTTCACCTAAACCAAGCATTATACCAGATTTTGTTCTTCGTTGTCCTTGTTGTTTAAGGTATTTTAAAACACCCATGCTACGATCATATTTTGCTTGTATTCTAACTTCACGAGTAAGTCTTCTAACCGTTTCTATATTGTGCGAAACAACTTCAGGAGCCACATCGATAATACGGTCGATATGTCTTTCAACACCTTGAAAATCTGGAATAAGTGTTTCTAGTGTAGTGTTAGGATTCATGCGCCGTACAGCTTTTACTGTTTCAGCCCACATGATGCTTCCCATGTCTTTTAAATCATCTCTATCAACACTAGTTAAAACAGCATGTTTAATGTCCATGATTTTAATAGAACGTGCTACTTTTTCTGGTTCATCCCAATCTACTGTTTCTGGACGGCCTGTTTTTACCCCACAAAAGCCACAAGAACGTGTACATACGTTACCAAGGATCATGAAAGTAGCGGTGCCTTCTCCCCAACATTCTCCCATATTTGGGCAACTTCCTGAGGTACAAATCGTATTTAATTTGTACTTGTCTACAAGACTTCTTAACTCGGTATATTTTTTACCAGTAGGTAACTTAACTCTAAGCCATTTAGGCTTACGCTCAGGTAATATATTTGAAGCTGTATGTGTTTCCATTGAACGTTAATTTCAATACACAAAGATACGAAGTAAATACTTAAATAATCCTAAAGAATAGTAATATACCAAATGCTAAATCCTAATAGAAAAATAATTCCTAACCAACTTAAAATTTGTAATTTCTGTTTTGGTCGCCATTCTTCAGGAACATGTTTTGAATTGATAAGTTTATAATTTACTATAGCGTAGAAGGGTGCAGTTAAAAAAGATAATACGGTAGCTGTTTTGACTAATGTTCCCAATTCTGAACTTAGAAAAAAGAATATTATTAGTGTGCCAAGAACCAATACAATAAGCCATGAGTTATAGCTGTTTTTTACTTTTGAATAAGACAATAAAGTTGTAGTTCGTTCCATCACTCTAGGTGATGCATCTAGCGTTGTAATTGTAGTACTTAGCATAGTAGTAAAAGCAGCAAGGCCAATAATTATATACGCCCAATCTCCTAAACTCTGAGTATACATTTCTATAAGCTGAGAAGAAAATCCTGCAGCGGTTGTACTCAAAGTTTCTCCAGAATTAAAGAAGACTAAAGCGCCTAAAAGCAAAAATCCTAAACCTAAAATAAGCGTTGTTATATATCCGATATTAAAATCGAAAAGTGCTGTTTTGGTATTAAATTCGGTTTCGTCTTTTTGTTTTTCTATTGACCATAACGAATGCCAAATCGAAATATCTAATGGTGCCGGCATCCAACCCATAAAAGCAATAAGAAAAACCCAGCTTGTTTTTTCTGGAAAAATCTGCTGAAAACTAAGAGTATTTTCGGTATTAAAACCTGATGCAAATACAGCTAGTACAGTCGAAATTGTAAGTGTTAGTATAATAAACTTCATAAGTTTGTCTAACAACTTATAACGACCAATTGTAAGCATTATAGAACACAAAAGTAAAAGGATCACTGTCCATATTTGAACACTGCTTAATGTAAAACTAAAAATAGTTATTGATTGAAATTCGTATATAACAAATGATGCCAAACTAGCAGTTACAATTGTTACTGCAGTTTGTATGGTAAACATGGTAGCTAATGTTAGGATAAAATAAAAGACTAACACCCCTTTACCAAGACGTTTGTATCCATCTATTAAACTTTCTCCAGTAGCCATTGCATACCTTGGTCCAAACTGAAAAAAAGGGTACTTAAATAAGTTAACCAGAACAAGAGCCCAAAGCAAACCTAGTCCAAAATTTGCACCAGCTCTTGTAGATTGCACTAAGTGAGACACACCAATAGCAGCACCAGCAAATAATAATCCGGGTCCTAATTTTTTTAAAAATTTAAACATTTGGGTTAGTAATTATTTGAGCTAATAGTTTTTTTGCACGTAGTAGTTTAACTTTAACATTATTAATGGGTTCATCTAATTCTTTCGAGATGTCCTTATAGCTTAATTCCTGAAAATATCTAAGATTAATAATTTCTTGATAATGCGGTTTAAGTTTTTTGATGTCTTTTAGAAGTTTAGCTAAATTCTGTTCTCTAATAATCTTATCCTCAGGAGTAGGAGACTCATCAGGGATATTGTAAACGATATCGTCGTCATCATTAGAGTGTGTTTTACTATTTATTGAAGACTGATACTTTCGTACCAAATCAATATGTATGTTTTTTGAAATGGTAATTAGCCAAGTTTTAAAAACATACTTGTCATTATAACTATCAATTTTGTCAAAAGCTTTTGAAAATGTTTGAATCGTAATGTCTTCAGCATCATTTTCGTTTTTGGTACGTTTTAGCTGAAAATTATAAATATCATTCCAATAGGTATCTAGTAGAAAATTAAAAGCAGCTTGGTCATTTTGCTTAGCAAGTTCAATAGCTTTCTTTATTTCCAATGTTTTGGTTTTGAAATGAGATTAGCACTAAAGATAGTTAATTGAAATAGAATTAAGAAAATTTCTAAAATGGGTAACAATACAATGAGATCAGATGATTTTAATTTTTTAGCAGATATACCAAGCGAGATCATTTGCAAAAATATCCTAACACCCAAAAGCGTCAGTACAATTTTCCAATGAAATAAAAATGACAATAATAGTAGTGCTAATGACCAAAATAAAAATTGACTTAAAAAATATAAACCAAGCAGAAACTTATGAGCTGGCTTATAATATTTTGCGGTACTTATATGTCGTCGTTTTTGTCTAAACCAATCTCTAAAAGAAGTCTTAGGTTCTGATAATGTAAACCCTTCTTCAGAACAACATAAAGCAGTATTATTTTTATTCGCGACCGTATTGATGAATAAATCATCATCACCAGATTTAATAGTCATATGTTCCTTAAATCCTGAGTTGTTGAAAAATAGTTCTTTTCTGTACGCCAAATTTCTACCAACACCCATGTATGGCAATCCAATTCTTGCATAAGAAAAGTATTGGACAGCAGTTAATAGTGTTTCAAAACGTATAAGTTTATTTAGTAATGAAAATTTTATTTTTTTATGAGCTCCAAATCCCAAAATAATAGACTTTGTATTACTAAAATGGCTGCTCATTTCTTTAATCCAATGCTTGGAATTTGGAATGCAATCGGCATCGGTAAAAAGCAAAAAGTCATGATTTGAAGCTTTTATACCAAGCGTTAAAGCATATTTTTTATTACCCCAAAAATGTTCAATGGGTTTAACATTAACGATACTTATATTTTGGTGTTTAGATGCAAAACTTTCCATGACTTCTAACGTGTCATCGGAAGAATTATCATTAATCAGTATAATTTCAAAGTTGTTATAATCTTGATTAATGATTGTTGGTAAGTTATCTTTTAAGTTTTCGGCTTCATTTTTAGCGCAAATTATGACTGAAATAGGAATATTATTCCGACTTACAGAAGTCTTTTTTTGTAATGCAAAATAATTTAGAAATCCTAAGTAAAAGAAAAATTGTATTACACCAACACCAATGAAACAATAGAAAAGTACGTGTAGTACAGCCATTAAATGCTAAGAATGTTGAGGTTCTGTACAACTGTCAAATTGGTCAGGAGTTTTGCCACAAAAACCACATGCTTCACCATCTTGATTTAACATTGGGTTTTGGCTAGCGCACGTACCTGCAAATTTACCATCTTTTTTAGCCCAAATTTTAATTGCGATTCCGGCAACAGCTAACAATAAAAGCCCAAGGGTTATAAGTAAAAGTTTCATTGCGTGAAAAATGCTTAATTTAAATGCAAAGATACACCTTTTGACTTAGTTACTATTTTAATTAAAGTGACTTTTTCCTCAATAGGTGTGTCCAAAATTTAATATTAACTAACAACAACATATTATGAAAAAATTATTTGCAGAATTTTTTGGAACATTTTGGCTTGTCTTTGGTGGTTGTGGTAGTGCTTTATTTGCTGCTTCAGTAGATTTAGGTATTGGCTATACAGGTGTTGCTTTAGCATTCGGTCTTACAGTATTGACTATGGCTTATGCCGTTGGGCATATCTCTGGAGGACATTTTAACCCAGCCGTTTCTATTGGATTATGGGCAGGTGGAAAGTTTAGTGCTAAAGACTTACCAGGATATATTGCGTCGCAAGTATTAGGAGCAATTGTAGCTGCTTTAGCTTTAAAAGCAATTTTAGCTGATAAAGGTGTTGGTAGCTTTGCTTCTAATGGATATGGTGAGTTATCACCAGAAAATTATGGAATGGTTTCTGTAATTATTGCTGAAGTGATTTTAACTGCGTTCTTTTTATTCATTATTTTAGGAAGTACTAGTGAAAAAGCGCCTAAAGGATTTGCTCCAATTGCTATTGGTTTGGGATTAACACTTATACATTTAATAAGTATCCCTATATCTAATACATCAGTAAATCCAGCGCGTTCAACAAGCCAGGCCTTATTTGCTGATGGTGCTTATTTATCTCAAGTTTGGGTGTTTTGGCTAGCTCCAATTGCAGGTGCAATTATTGCTGGAATAATCTATAAAACACTTTTTGATAAAGACTAATATAAATTCTGTCTAACAAAAAAAGCCCATAAGCAAAGAGCTTATGGGCTATTACATTTATGACAACTATCTAATTGTTTCTAAGTGAAATTTCCGCAACTTCTTCTTCATCAGACGCGTTGGAAGTAGAATCTCTATTTTCAATAACAATACTTAGCGCTAATGCATCTTCAAAATAAGGAATTGGTTTAAGAGTTCTTTGGTAATCTTCAAGATGACCCAAACTTACCATTCTGTCTTCTAATTCCGCCCGTAATTGATAAACCTTGTCTTCAGGAAGTTTAGGTAATGACACAACATCTATCATTGATGTTTTGTCTACTGAGTTTATATATGCGACCGTTTTCAAGTCTTTTGCACGGTCATTACCTTCAAGTAAGTACTTTTTTGAATCAGGATTATTAAGCTTTTGCAGTTCTAATGCTATGGCGTCAAGCTTAGAATTATTTTTTTCTAAATCACCTCTTAAATCAAAAATTTCTTCTACAACAACATCATTCTCGTTTAAAAGTGCTTTGTTTTTTATATAATAATAGGTTGTAGATGCTGCAAAAGCTAAAGCAGTTACACTGGCAGCAATACTGTACCAAGGTGTTTTTCGTCTTGGAAGCTCAATAACTTTAGTATCTTGTTTTGTAGCTTGCAAAATCTTATTCAAACTTCCTAAAGGCGGCTCAACAGCATTTGCTTTGGCTACAATTTCAAGATTAGTTTGCAATATATTATAGGCTTCAGCTGCTTCGCGATAATTTGTTATGAAGTGTTCAGCTTCTAAATTTTCAGCTATAGAGGTATCACCTACTAGATAACGCTCTAATAAGCCAGAGTTTAAAAAAGAATGTAGTTTTTCTTCCATAGTTTTAAATTTTAAAAATCATAGACTTTTCTGAGCTCACGCAAGCCAATTTTTAATCTAGATTTTACAGTTCCTAAAGGTATTTCTAACTCATCACTTGCCTCTTGTTGCGTCATACCTTCAAAAAATAAAGCATTAAGTACGATTTGGTACTTTTCTTCTAATCCAGAAACATGTTCTCTAATGTCAAGGACATCTTGGTTGAGGTTAGTTCCTGGGAGAATATATACGTTAGATTTATCTATTTGGACTTCTTTATGAAAACGGTTATTAAAACTTCTTAATTTATCTATTGCTGTATTTCGCGCAATTCTAAATAACCAAGTAAAGAGTTTTGCTTTTGTTGGATCGTATTTTTGCGCATTTTTCCATACCTTAATAAAGGTTTCTTGCAAAGCATCCTCTGCTATTTCTTCATTCTTTGTAACCTTTAAAATTGCACCATATAGACTGTCTGAATAATTTTCATATAGCAGATTAAGCGCATATTGATCATTGCGCTTTAGTAGTTTTATTATCTGTGTTTCTATAGTACTACTCAATGGTTTTAATTTAGTTTTGGTCGAGCAAATACGCGATTAAAATTAAATGATATTTACTTCAGTCTCTATATTGATATTAAAAAGTCTTAAAATTGTTTTTTGAATAAGTATAGCCAACTCATGGATGTCTCTACCTTTAGCATTTCCGTAATTAACGAGAACGAGAGCCTGTTTAGTATGAACTCCATAGTCATTAAAACGTTTGCCTTTAAATCCTGCGGTTTCGATTAACCAGCCCGCTGGTACTTTAACGTCATTATCTGATACTATATAATGAGGCACATTTGGGAAATTGATTTTTAGTTTTTCAAAATCAGATTTAGATATAACTGGATTTTTAAAGAAACTACCACTGTTGCCAATCTCTTTTGGATTAGGAAGCTTACTTTCTCTAATTTTTATAACAGCTTTTGAAACATCTTTTATACCAGGATTGTCAATACCAATTGATTGCAATTCGTTTTTGATAGCGCCGTATTCTATATTAATTTTGTGGTTTTTTTTGGTAAGCTTTAAGCGAACGCTTGTGATAATAAATTGGCCTTTAAGCTCTTGCTTAAAAACGGATTCTCTATAATCAAACCTACACTCTGAATTGGTGAAGGTTCTAATGTTTTGGTTAGAAATGTTAATTGCAGTACAGCTCTCAAAAACATCTTTTAGTTCAACGCCGTAGGCGCCTATATTTTGAATAGGAGCTGTGCCTATATTTCCAGGAATTAATGAAAGATTTTCTATACCACCTAAATTATTTTCTAAACACCAAAGTACAAACTCATGCCAATTTTCTCCTGCTTTAGCCTCAACGACAGCATAATCTTCGTTTTCTTCAATAATTGAAATTCCTCTAAGATTGAGGTGTAAGACCAATGCATCAATGTCTTTTGTTAGCAGCATGTTACTGCCGCCTCCAAGCACAAATAGAGCGTCTTTATTTTTAGACTTTAGTATAGTTTTTAACGATGAAAGACTTTGTACATCTGCATATAATTTTGCTTTGGCATCGATACCAAACGTATTATATGTCTTTAATGATACATTTTCTTGTATTGTCATTTAGTCTTTGTAGGTTTTTAGAGCTTCAGCGATAATGTTAACAGCTTTAATTAGACGCTCTTCTTTAAGTACGTATGCAATTCGGATTTGGTTTAGACCAATGTTTGGGGAAGAGTAAAAACCAGCCGCTGGAGCAACCATAACTGTCTCATTATCAACAGAAAAATGTTCTAAAAGCCATTGAGCAAATTTGTCAGAATTTTTTATGGGTAGTTGAGCAATACAGTAAAATGCTCCATTTGGTTTTGCCACTTTTACACCTTCTATTTTTTCTAATTCTCTAATTAGGGTATTACGACGATTAACATATTCTTCGTTAACCTCTTTAAAATAACTGTCTGGCGTATCCAGGGCTGCCTCACTAGCAATTTGTGCTAAAGTCGGAGGACTTAATCGGGCTTGAGCAAATTTAAGTGCAGTAGCGATAAGAGTTTTGTTCTTTGAAACCAAATAGCCAATTCTTGCACCACACATGCTATAACGTTTAGAGACAGAATCAATGACAATAGCATGTTCTTGCAACCCGTGTTCTTGAAGTATTGAGTAGTGTGAAACGCCATCATAAACAAACTCACGATATACTTCATCAGCAATTAAAAATAAATCATGCTTTTTTACTAATGCAGCTAATTTTTTAATCTCGTCTTTTGAATATAAATACCCAGTTGGATTACCCGGATTACAAATAAGTATGGCTTTAGTTTTAGAAGAAATTAGCGTTTCGAAATCTTCAATTGGTGGCAAGGCAAAATTATCTTCAATTTTAGATACAACTGGTACAACTTTTACACCTGATGAAGCCGAAAATCCGTTGTAATTGGCATAAAAAGGTTCAGGGATTATTATTTCATCATCGACATCCATAATACTACCAAAAGCAAAAAGTAAAGCCTCACTACCACCTGTAGTTACAATAATATCGTCATGATTAACACTTATATCATTTTTAGCATAATAGTCTGCTATTTTTTGGCGGTATGTTTCTGAACCTTCTGACCTTGAATATGCCAAAATATCTAGAGTAGTATTAGTTATAGCATCTAAAGCAACTTGGGGTGTTTTAATGTCTGGTTGACCTATATTAAGATAGTAAACTGTTTTACCTTCTTTAGTGGCTTGCTCTGCATAAGGAACAAGTTTTCTTATTGGAGACGAAGGCATATGATGTCCTTTTTTAGAAATCTTTGGCATGGTTGGCGTTATTTTATTTCAAAAATTATAACTTTCTTAAAGTTTAATTAAAAATTAAGTACAAAATTAAGCTATTGCAACTAGAATTGTATTTTAATGTTATGATTTTAAAACTAACTAAATTAAAATTCACCCTTTTGGTATTTAGTTTGTGCTTTGGTTCTATATTATTAGCGCAGACAAGTTTTAATCTTAAGAAAGTTAAAAGCTCTAAAATTAGATTTCAGCTTATAAATAACATTATTGTTTTGCCCATTGAATTAAATGGTGTAAAGCTTTCTTTCGTGCTTGATACAGGTGTAAGCAGGCCAATACTTTTTAATCTCGCTAACTTAGATTCACTTCAAATAAAAAATACTGAACAATCATTTTTAAGAGGATTAGGCAATAAGGGCACCATTACTGCTATTAGATCAAGAGGTAATCTCATTAAAGTTGGTGAAGCCATTGCTGTTAATCGTGATATTTCTATGGTCTTTGATCCAACAATAAATTTCACATCACGATTAGGCGTGCCAGTTCATGGAATCATTGGGTACGATATTTTTAAGGATTTTATTGTTGAAATGAATTATCAATCAAAATATATTCGCCTGCATAAACAGCATTCTTTCAAAAAACCTAAGTCTTCAAGTTGGCAAGAGGTTGGTATTGAAATTATTAAGCGAAAACCATATATCAATGGTGTCGTCTATGATAACAGTAATACTATACCAGTAAAGTTGCTTATAGATACAGGAGGTAGTGATGCTCTATGGTTGTTTGAAGGCAGTAAGCAAGACATTAAAATTCCGGAAGACAAATACTTCAAAGATTTTTTAGGTAAAGGATTAAGCGGTCCAGTCTACGGTAAACGTTCTAAGGTTAATGCATTTTCATTAGGTGATTTTAGGCTTAATGATGTTAATGTGGCATATCCTGATTCTTTGTATCTAAGTATTGCGACTAAAATTAAAGAGCGCAACGGCAGCGTGTCCGGTAATATTTTAAGACGGTTTAACTTATTCTTTGACTATCAAAGTGGTCGACTATGGTTTAAAAAAAATAGTAGTTTTAAGTTACCATTTTACTATAATAATAGTGGTATTACAGTTGAGCAGAATGGCTACAGAGTTGTGAAAGAAAAGCAAACCTCTTCGCGCTTAGACTCATATGGGCGTAATATTAGTGATAACTCTAAAGGCATTGATTTGACCGATATATATAGGTTGGTACTAAGACCTTCATTTCAAGTTGTTGAGTTAAGAGAAAATTCTAATGCCAAACACGCAGGTGTTCAACTAGGTGATATTATTTTAAGCATAAATGGCAATGAAACTAGTGCCATGTCACTTCAAGAGGTTAATTCATATTTTTACGATAGAAAAGGAAAAATGATTCGACTTAAAATAGAACGAGATAAAGAAGTGATTGTAATGAGGTTTGCTTTGGATGATGTGTTTCAAAAAAAAGAGCCTATAGTAAACTCTATAGACTCTAACTAATTGCAGTTTAATTTATTTATTGTTCGACCGAACTTTTCTTTTTCTTTTCTAAAACACTTGTTTTACTAGGGTCAACTACTAATCCTTTAATTTTTAATGCCACAGTTGGTGTGTCTGCATTAGATAAAACTGTAATAGTTTTTCTAATAGGTCTTACCAAGTTTGTATTGTATTTAACCTCTATTTCTCCCGTTTCACCTGGCATAATAGGGCCTTTCGGCTTTTTAGGAATTGTACAGCCACAAGTAGATTTTACATTAGAAATTATAAGTGGTGCGTTACCAGTGTTTGTAAACTCAAATGTACGTACACCATCTGCTCCTTTTTCAATAGTTCCGTAATCAATGACGTCTGTCTTAAATTCTATTTTAGCAACCTTCTTCTCTTGTGCAGTTAAACCCAAGCTCATTACACCAATAAATAAAATAGTAATTATATTTTTCATCTTTTAAAATTTTATTTGACTTTCAAAACTAGGTACTTTTTGTTTCTATTCAAAATTAATACGTTGTAATGCACTTATATTTAACACAAAGTTCAATTAAAAGTCACATTATTTAAGCATTTATTCCTCAAAAAAAGAAATATAAGTACTTTTGTCAGTCATTATTCAAAAAGTATTCCAAAGTATGAGTATTCCATCTAAATATGATGCAAGTTTAGTAGAAGGTAAGTGGTACGATTACTGGATGAAAAACAACTATTTTCATTCAGAACCAGATGAGAGAGAATCATATACTATTGTAATTCCACCGCCAAACGTTACAGGTGTTTTACATATGGGGCACATGCTCAATAATACGATACAAGATGTACTAATTCGTCGCGCACGTTTACTTGGTAAAAATGCGTGCTGGGTGCCTGGAACTGATCACGCATCTATTGCTACTGAGGCAAAAGTTGTTGCTAAGTTAAAGGAACAAGGAATTGATAAAAACGATTTAACCCGAGAAGAGTTTTTAAAACACGCATGGGATTGGACAGAAGAATATGGCGGAGTCATCCTTGAACAACTCAAAAAATTAGGTTGTTCTTGCGATTGGGATAGAACTAAATTTACCATGGATGATGATATGGTAGAAGGTGTAATTAAGGTATTTGTAGACTTGTACAATAAAGGCCTTATTTACAGAGGTTATCGTATGGTGAATTGGGATCCTGAAGCTAAAACTACTTTGTCTGACGAAGAGGTTGAATATGTTGAAAAACAAGGCAAACTCTACTATGTAAATTATAAAATTGAAGGCAGCGATGATGTTTTAACTATTGCCACCACAAGGCCTGAAACTATTTTAGGAGATACAGCTATTTGTATTAACCCTAATGATGAAAGACATCAAAATTTAAGGGGTAAAAAAGCTATTGTTCCTATTAGTAATCGTGTAATTCCGATTATTGAAGATGACTATGTAGATGTTGAGTTTGGTACAGGTTGTCTTAAGGTAACACCAGCTCATGACGAGAATGATAAAGTTCTAGGCGATAAGCATAATCTTGAAACTATAGACATCTTTAATGAAGATGCTACATTGAATAGCTTTGGCTTACATTATGAAGGTCAAGACCGATTTGTTGTACGTAAAGCAATTGTTAAAGAGTTAGAAGAGCTGGGTCATATCTATAAAATTGAAGATTATACCAATCGTGTGGGTATTTCTGAACGTACTAAGGCCATTATAGAACCTCGATTAAGCGATCAGTGGTTCTTAAAAATGGAAGAATTGGTTAAGCCAGCTATCGAAGCTGTTCTGGGAGATGACCGTGATGTAAAGCTATTTCCTAGAAAGTTCGAAAATACATACCGTCATTGGGTAGAAAATATTAGAGATTGGAATATTTCTAGACAGCTGCGATGGGGACAACAAATCCCTGCGTATTATTATGGTGATGGAAAGGAAGATTTTGTTGTAGCAGAAACAATAGAAGGCGCTTTAAAATTAGCTCAAGAGAAGACTTTAAATCCTGGCCTTCAGATATCTGATTTAAAACAAGAATCTGATGTGGTAGATACATGGTTTTCAGCTTGGTTATGGCCAATGAGTGTTTTTGATGGTATCCGTAATCCTGAAAATAAAGATATTAAATACTACTACCCAACAAATGATTTGGTAACTGGACCAGACATTCTATTCTTCTGGGTAATTCGCATGATTATTGCGGGTTATGAGTTCAAAGATGCTCGTCCTTTTGAGAATGTTTACTTAACAGGATTGGTACGCGATAAGCAACGTCGTAAGATGAGTAAATCTTTGGGCAATTCGCCAGATGCATTAAAATTAATCGAAGAATTTGGTGCAGATGGAGTTCGTGTTGGTTTACTATTAAGTTCTGCAGCAGGAAATGATTTGCTATTTGATGAAGCTTTATGTCAGCAAGGTAAAGGCTTAGCCAATAAGGTTTGGAGTGCATTTTATCTCACCACGCTTTGGGATGTGTCTGACACGGTTGAGCAACCACAATCTAGTACCATTGCAATTGATTGGTATCGCTCTAAATTCCAAAAGGCATTTATTGATATAGAAGACCACTTTAGTAAGTATAGACTATCTGATGCTTTAATGGCTATCTATAAGCTTATTTATGATGATTTTTGTGGCTTATTCCTAGAGTTGGTAAAACCACCATATCAACAGCCAATAGATGCTAAAACCTATAATGAAGTTATTGCCATTTTTGAAGATAACTTAAAGTTGTTACATCCGTTTATGCCGTTCTTAACTGAAGAAGTATGGCAAACTTTAAAGTCTCGAACAGCAGAAGAAGCATTGATTATTGCAAACTATCCTAAGCAGACAACTTTTAACGCGCAGTTAATTACAGATATGGATTTTGTGTCAGATATTATTTCTGGTCTAAGAACTGTGCGTAAAGAAAAGAATATAGCGTTTAAAGATGCTATTGAAGTTTTTGTAATTAATAATGAAAGCTTCTCTGACACGTATAATTTAGTTATTCAAAAATTAACTAATGCTTCTAGTATAACAGCTATTAAAGATAAAGTTGACGGCGCATCTTTTAGAGTAAAGTCTAACGAGTATTTCGTGCCTATTTCTTTAGATAATATTAATGTTGAAGAAGAAATTGAAAAGCTGACTAAAGAATTAAAACGTGCCGAAGGCTTTTTAATAGGTGTGCAAAAAAAGCTATCTAATGAACGCTTTGTATCTAATGCACCAGAACAAGTAATTGCACTAGAACGCAAAAAAGAAAGCGATACTTTAGCAAAAATTGAGACGCTAAAAACAAGTTTGGCAAGTCTGAATTAGTTTTTTTGAAAGTGCCCTAAACAATAATTTTGTAAGAACTTTTTATTCCTTTTTTAAGGCACTTTCAAAACCTTTCAATGCAAATATTCCTGCAAGAATAGCAACTGCAACCCGTAGCCAATGAAAAAACAACCAAGAGTTGAGTTTTCCTGCTACCTCACCAATAGTAATTTTTTGATTTATAAAATCAATATTTAAAGGTAAAAAGTAAGCAACAGTAAAAACACTAATTAACAAAAGGCTAAACAACGCATATAGCCAATACTTTTTGGTTAATGATTTTCTCTGACTCATAAAAAACACCAACATTGTTGATATAAATGCAGGAAGTAATGTAGTAGCTGTAGGTAACAGCAGTAAGGTGAAGTCTGTTGCGAAACTCTCCATGAAAGAAATAGGTTCCAAAGATTTCCATTGAATTCCATAGCTTAAGCCTATGTTTATCATATTACCTGTAAAAGCAGCAATGGCTATAATTGCAATAAACGAAATCACCTTTTTCATATTAAGAATTTTTAGTTATTCCAAAATGATTCATAACACTTGTTTTGAACAATAATAGGATTGCTGTAAGCTGAAATATTATCGACGCAGTTAGTGATGCAAATACCAATTTTTCACTTACCATTTCTTTTGGTAAAGGATCTTGCCATTGTGTAATTAAGCCATTTAAGTAATCGAATGCCCCAATTACACTATATATTAAAATCAACGCCCAAGTTTTTATGCCTTTCCCCTTTAAAATGAAATAAATAATTACTGGTAATAATAGCCCTAAAATTGAATCAGTTACCCAAGGTCCAAGCCAAGCATTTGGACTATGACCTTCAAACATTTCTAAACTAGAAATAAACATTCCAGCCTGGATACGTGTAATAGTAAGACCCGTTAATATGGCAATTATGTATATTATTTTTGGTGTTTTTTTTCTATCCATGATTCGTTGTTTTTTGTTTTTTTAAATTTTTAAAAAGGCGATAGAAAATATAGAAGTGGGTAAACGTCATAAATGGACCTACAATTACAAATAAGAACCAAATGCCACCAATGTCATAATTATAAAATTCAAGGCCAAACGTGTTTGGAAATGCATACATGAGATCCACAAATCCATAAATATTAAATACCCATACTAACGGAATCGCATACTTCCATTTTATCTTTAGTGTATATGAAGTAATCATTGCTAAAATTGCAACTGAAAAATCCCAAAGACCTATCGTCTGCCCAATATCTTTTGGGAAGTCATCATAAATCATTTGGTTGTCTACCATGAACATCATTCCTAAGTAGCGCAGACTATGAACAAATACTAATGGTAATAAAACATCATAAATACTTAGATTAGTAATTCTTGGAGTAACCCACCATCTAAAAAAGAGGTAGATCATAATTAAAGCAGTAAAAGTTTGTAAGTTGATAATTGTGAAATTGTCCATAATTTTTATTTTTTGTGGTTATAAGAATGATTTAGCAATTTGAATGGGTTCATTTAGGATTCTGCTAGTAAAACCTCTCATTTCATAATATTCGATTGAAGGGAATTATTTGGTAAATCGAAAGTTCGGTAATTGCACTTTTACCATTAATAATTATGAATGTTCTTGTTTTCTCCATTCGCACCAAGGGTGTTTTTACCTTTTAGACAAGGAAAAAACTTAGGTGTGACCACTTTGAAGAAAAAATTAATTTAAGTTGAGGTTGTTTTGCCAGTTAGGACTTTCTAGAATAGATTGAAGAAAACTTTTTTTATCAAATTGAGTTTTAAAGCTGTGCTCTCTATGTAATTGGTTGTAAAATTGCTCTGATTCTTCAATTAATAAGTTAGCCTTTGGCTCAATTTCTTTTTGAAATGTAGAATATTCTTTTCTGTTAAACAGTAGGTTTTTTGCATCTACTAGTCCTTTTTCAAGAGCGATAGTAACTTTTTTATGGCATTTACATGGGTTTGATTTATCTACTAAACCGCACTTGTTTTTCATAAAATTGTGGAGATGTGTTCTGGCTCTACTTAACTTTTTTCTGTAAGTGTCTTTTGAAACAGACATTATTTCAGAACCTATATTATGGTCTGCATCAAAAATATCTCCGATAATATAAACCAATCTTTGTTCCTTGGTTAAGCAAAGCAACATACCTGAAAGGCATTGCAAACGAACTTCTCTAATCTCTGCTTTCTTAGCTTCTTGTTCTTCTAAAGAAATGTCAAAACTTGGAGCATTATCTAGAGCGTTACCTAAATCCTCAAAGTTATCTTGAAAAGGTGTTTTAGGTTTATTAGTCATATTTAAAAAGTGATTCCAAACGATTTGATAGGCCCATGTTCTAAATGTACTTTTACCTTTGAATGAGCTTAAATTAGAAACTATTTTTAATAATGCTTCTTGAGTCAGATCCTGTGCTTCCACAGAATCGCCAATCATTTTCCAAGCAATGTTATATATAAAAGGTTGATGTTTTTGTATAAGACTATTTAAGGATTTCTTATCTCCTTTCAATATTTCTTCAATTAATAAATCATCAGTTTTATCCGTATTGTACGAGGAGGAAAAAGGATTCATTTGCCGTTATAAATTAACATCATTTTTATATGTTGAACGAAGTTCGTGAAATTTTCTGATAATTTCAACCCTAATAATTACTGCTCATTAATACAATTACAATCTCGGTTAATTTTTCAAAACACCTAGATAATTTATCCACGGCCCAACTTCTTTTGAGTATTGTTTTGCCATGACTCTAGAGATCTGAGCTATATGTCCTAAATCGTGAACTGCCCAAGTAGAAATTAATTGTTGAAGAGTTACAGGTCCAAATTCTGGATGAATACCAACGCGATTAAAATCTTTTGAAGTAATTTTTAATGAAGCCAATTCTTCCAGGTTTTTTTCTCTCAATATCTTAAATTCTTTAATCAAGGTATCGATAGGTTTGTTTTGGTCTTCATTTAATTGAGCAAATCTATCAAAAGGTTCAAAACGTTTATTTTCGGATTCATCTAAAATGATTTTAATTCGTACAATCCAATCGGTTTTTTCGCCAAATATTAAATGACCAACAACATCATAAGGACTCCAAGTAGTCTTACCTTCATTATTTCTATACCATTCTTCGGATAGACCGGTTAAAAGCGTATCAATTACTTGAGGTGTTCGCTTTAAGATTTCTATGGATTTGTCTAATTCAAAATTCATTTTAAAAGAATGCTCTTTAAGACACTAATAAATTAGCCAGAAGTAATTACCATTCATTTATTCGGTTACTATCGAGTTTAATAAAGATAAACAACAAAATAGTAAAGGCCCATAGATTAGAACCGCCAGCACTAAAAAAGGGTAGAGGTATACCAACAGTAGGTATAAGTCCCATAACCATTCCTATGTTGACTGTAAAGTGCACAAAAAAGATAGATGCAACGCCATAACCATATACACGGCTAAACTGTGACTTTTGCCGCTCGGCTAAAACTAATAACCTTATAATTAGTATAGTAAATAATATAACAACTGCTGCTGAGCCTAAAAACCCCCATTCTTCGCCAACTGTACTAAAGATGTAGTCTGTATCTTGCTCAGGTACAAATTTTCCCTTTGTTCGGGTACCTTCCATAAAGCCTTTTCCCCAAAATCCTCCTGAGCTAATGGCTTGCTCGGATTGTATAAGGTTGTAAGCTTCACGCTTCTTCATAAGCTCTAGTTTCTTAGGATCTTTTTCGAGTCGTAACCAAAGACTAATTCGGTTTTGCTGGTGTATTTTTAATCCGTGATTATAAAACTGTTTTACACCATAAGCAAATACAACACAAGCCAATAGAATGGTTATATGTTGCAACAAACTACCTCGTTTTTGTTTCTTAAAAAAGTAAACGCTGAAGATGATTAATGCCGCCACTAGTATTGCAATAAGTGTCCCAAACTTGAGCGCTAAAACAGCTAGAATAACCAAAGAAAAACCAATTATAACGTAGATTTGTTGTAGGCCTTCGCGATAAAACACAAAGAAAAATGCTGCATAAACCAACGTACTTCCGGCATCGTTTTGTAATAATATTAATAGTGCGGGCACAAAAATGAGAAGTACTGCTTTTATTTGATCTCTTATAGTTTTTAGATTAGTTTGTATATCACTGATATATTTGGCAACTGCTAATGCCGTGGCAAACTTTGCAAATTCACTAGGCTGAATCGTCATGCTTCCGATGCCATACCATGATCGTGCACCGTTAATATCTTTTCCAAATACAAAAAGGCCTAAAAGTGAGACAATTGCAATAACATATATCAATCCAGAAAAGCGTTCATAAAATTTGGCTTCAACAGATAGAATCAATACAATTAACACTAAAGAGAGTCCAATAAATATTAAATGTTTACCGTAAGATTGGCCTATATCAAAATAGTTGATGGTGTCTCCAGTATGTGATGCAGACATTATATTTAAATACCCAAAAGCCACCAAAAGCATGTAAATAATAATAGTAGTCCAATCAAACTTAAAGCGCCTCTGATTCTCTCGTATCATTTACTATCGATTTTTGCTTTTAGATACTTAAGCGCTTCATATTCTTCCGTAGGAATTGTCTCAAGAGTGGTTTCTCTATTAATCTTAAACGGTTCTCCTGAATATGGTTTTTGGTATTCATGTTCAAGTGTATGACTTAGAACAAAGTTTTCTAAATCAGTTCTTGAAATTTCTTTTTTAAGATATTTCTCAATCATTAAACTTGCCATTTTTCCTGCAAAACGACTTCCGAAATAACCATTCTCTATAAATACTGCTAAGGCTATTTTGGGATTATCTTTTGGAGCAAAAGCCACAAAAATAGAGTGGTCAGTAAGCTGTGTTTTTTTGCCGTCAATTATGGCGAAGTTTTCAGCAGTACCAGTTTTTCCGCAGATTTCAATACCATTAACTTGTACATATTTGGCAGTTCCTTTGTTATATACATCAAACATGCCTTGTACAATAGGTTCAAAATGCTCCTTATCTATAGTTGTGTATTTAGGAGTGGTAAATTTTGAAGGTATAGTATCGCCTTCAACCTTTTTAATAATATGCGGTGTATAGTAATATCCGCGATTACCAATGGCAGCAGCCATATTTGCCAGCTGAATCGGAGTTGCTAAAACTTCACCTTGACCAATAGCATTCGATATAGTAAAGGTCGGATACCATTTGCCTTTTCCGTATGCTCTATTGTAGGTGTTAGATGTTGGTATTTTTCCGGGTTGACCTACAGATAAATCATTATTTAAATAATTTCCTAAACCAAAACTCTTCACATGTTTACTCCATACATCCATAGCAACAGCAGGAGAATCGTATTTGTCCATTATTCGGCGGTAAACATTCGCAAAATAGGCATTACATGATTCGTATATTCCTAAGTTCATATCAGCTGGACTTCTATGTACATGGCAACCCATTTTACGGTTTCCATATCTATATCCCAAAGCACACGAAAATCGATCTCCAGTTGATACAACATTTTCTTGTAAGCCAATTAACGCGTTGATCGTTTTAAAAGGCGACCCAGGTGGATACATAGCTTGTAAACTTCTATCGAACAAAGGTTTTGCTAAACTATCGTTGTATAGTTTATTAAAGTTTTTGGAACGCTCACGACCAACCAGTAAATTAGGATTGTACGTTGGGCCAGACACCATTGCTAGAATTTCTCCACTGCTTGGTTCGATAGCTATAATTCCACCTCGTTTGTTGGTCATTAATAATTCGCCATATTCCTGAAGCTTAGAATCAATGGTAATGGTGATATCTTTTCCTGGAATTGCAATAGTGTCTAAGGTTCCATTTTGAAACGGACCAATATCACGGTTAAAACGGTCTTTTTGAATAAGCTTGAGACCTTTTGTGCCTCTGAGCGTTTTCTCATAAGTTTTTTCAACACCTTGCTTGCCAATTAAATCACCTTTACTGTAATAGGCATCATTGTTTATTATGCTCTGATTTACTTCACCAATATCGCCGAGAACATTAGCTCCAATAGATTTTCGATACGTTCGTATTGAGCGCCTTTGGATGTAAAAACCGTCATATTTCCGCATTTTTTCCTGCAGATACGCATAGTCTTCTTTGGATAAATTAGATAGGAAGACATAAGGTAACCTCGGCGAATAGTTTTTTGCTTTATTGTATGTTTTAATAAAATCTGCCTTGGTTATTTTTAATAATGAGCAAAACTCTAAAGTATCTAGAGGTTCAACTTCTCTAGGAATTACCATGACATCGTACGATGGTTTGTTTGCTACAAGAAGCTCTCCATTTCTATCATATACATAACCACGCTTAGGATAAGTATATACTTTTCTTATTGCAGAATCTTCAATAGGATTGTAGGTTTTAGAATCATAAACCTGCAGGTAGAAAAGCCTTGCTAAAAATGCAAGTCCTACAATAGTTACAAGTCCTAAAAGTAAAAGTTTTCTCATTTACGAGGTCTAAACAATAAAATGATAATAGTGCTTAATATGATAGTTAAAATACTAGTAAATAACGTCTTTTTTAATATGAGGAGTATTTGATAAATGTTAAAAATTTCGAGAATAAATAGAATAAAATGATGGAAGAATGCAGTTAGCGCTATATAACCGAACAGTTGTCCAAAACCGAGGTTGCCAAACTTAATGGTTTGATGGTCGTATAAGGTTCCAAATGTATATTTAAGAAATATTGGTCTTGCATAAGCTAAAAAAACAGATGCGCCGGCATGTACACCTCCAGAATCCAAAAACATATCTACCAATAAGCCTAAATTAAATGCACAGATTAAGAATAGTAAACGATTGGCATTAATAGGAAATAGAATAATGAAGATGATGTAGATGTATGGATTGATATAGCCCAGAAAATTAATGGAACTGCAAATACTCACCTGAATTATTAGGAGTGCAATAAATCTTATAATATTAGCAACTAAGCCATTAGTCATCGTTCTGAGCTTCTAAATTTATAAGTTCTTCTAAGTCATTATTCTTAATAATATAGACATGCTGAAGTGTGGTAAAATCATTAAACAATTTTACTTCAATTGTATACGTGTCGCCACTTTCGTCCGATTCAAAGCTATCTACTGTTCCTATATTAATTCCTTTAGGGAATATAGCAGATTGCCCACCTGTAACTATGGTATCACCAACTTGGAGATTAGCAAACTTAGATACATCTTCTAGTTGAACATAATAGGGAGAATCGCCATTCCAAGTTAAAGAACCGCTTTGATCAGAGGTTTTCAGTTTTGCATTGATTCGGCTTTTTTTACTCAAAATTGAAAGTACAGTTGAAAACTTTCTTGATGTATTATCTATTATTCCCACAATACCTTTTGATGATATTACACCATAATCTTGAGCAACACTATCACGTTTTCCTCTATTTATAGTTAGGTAATTATTAGAAGCGCTATAACTATTTTTATAAACTTCGGCTGACAAGATTGCGAACCTTTCATCATCATAGTTAGAATTTATGTTTGAAGATGCTATAGTAGAATTTATTACTTGTTTTCGCAGTATTTCGTTTTCTTCAATAAGCAAATCGTTTTGCTCTTTTAAATCAAAGTATTGCCCAACACTATTTACAGTACCATAAACACCTCCAGTTAAGCTATTGGCAGAATTAATAAATTGACTTTTATGGTATGAATGTGATTGAATCGTTAGCGCTAATGCAAGGCCAAACAGTAATAAAAACAAGAGAAATGTTTTGTTTCTTATTACAAAATTGAGGATTTGTTGCATTAGTTATGCTTTATTTTATCAACACACTTTTGTATTTAGCTATATTTTTGAGCGTAATACCTGTACCTCTAACTACTGCTCTTAAAGGATCTTCAGCAATATAAACTGGTAAGTCGGTTTTTTGAGACAGACGTTTGTCTAGACCTCTTAACATAGAACCTCCACCAGCTAAATAGATGCCTGTATTGTATATATCTGCTGCTAATTCTGGTGGCGTTTGGGATAAAGTTTCCATCACAGAGTCTTCAATACGAAGTATAGACTTGTCCAATGCTTTTGCAATTTCACGATAAGAAATCTGTACCTGTTTTGGCTTTCCAGTTAGTAGGTCTCTACCTTGAACACTCATGTCTTCTGGTGGTAATTCTAAATCTTCAGTTGCTGCACCAATTTGAATTTTAATCTTTTCAGCAGTTCTGTCACCAACATATAAATTATGCTGCGTACGCATGTAATAGATAATATCATTTGTGAAAACATCTCCAGCGACTTTCACAGATTTATCACAAACAATACCACCAAGTGCAATTACTGCAATTTCTGTTGTTCCACCACCGATATCTACAATCATGTTTCCTTTTGGCTGCATAATATCTACACCAATACCTATGGCAGCAGCCATAGGCTCATGAATTAAGTATACTTCTTTTCCATTAACACGTTCACATGATTCCTTTACTGCACGCATTTCTACTTCAGTAATTCCTGAAGGAATACATACGACCATGCGTAATGATGGATTAAAGAGCTTCTTCTTTAAAGCTGGTATGTTTTTGATAAATAAATTTATCATCTGCTCTGAAGCATCAAAATCTGCAATTACGCCATCTTTAAGTGGACGAATTGTTTTAATATTTTCATGGGTTTTTCCTTGCATCATGTTAGCTTCCTTACCAACTGCAATTATTTTTCCACTTAGTCTATCTCTTGCTACAATAGAAGGACTATCAACAACAACCTTGTCGTTGTGAATTATTAATGTATTTGCGGTACCTAAATCTATTGCTATCTCTTCCGTTAGGAAATCAAAAAATCCCATGTATTTAGTCTTGTTTTTGGGGTGTGAATTTTGTCTAAAAAATGATTAACTGTAAATGTAATAAATTATACGTTATTTCTAGAGTTATGGATGTTTTCTTATTTGTTTTTTTTAATGCTTAAAATGACGGGTACCAGTAAACACCATTGCCATGTTATTTTCATTGCAATAATTAATACTTAATTCATCTTTTATTGAGCCTCCAGGTTGAATAACAGCTTTAATTCCTGCATTGTCTGCAATCTCTACACAATCTGGAAATGGGAAAAACGCGTCACTTGCCATTACAGCACCCTTTAAGTCGAAATTAAAAGATTTTGCTTTATGTATAGCTTGGTTAAGAGCATCAACACGACTTGTTTGCCCTGTGCCACTTGCACAGAGTTGTTTGCCTTTTACTAGAACGATCGTATTAGACTTCGTGTGTTTGCAAATTTTTGAAGCAAATATTAAATCATCGATTTCATTAGACGAAGGCGTAGTGTTAGTAACCGTATTTAAGTCATCTGTGCTATCAGTTTTAGCATCTCTATCTTGTACTAAAACGCCATTCAGACATGTTCTCACTGTAGTTTGAGGTAATTCAACATCATTAAGAATAAGTAAAATTCTATTTTTCTTCCCTTTTAAAATATCCAAAGCTTCTTCAGAAAAAGATGGCGCAATAACGACTTCGCAGAATAGTTTATGTATTTCCTCAGCAGTTGCCTTATCAATCTCTACGTTCGAGATTAAAATACCCCCAAAAGCTGATACTGGATCTCCAGCTAATGCATCTACATAAGCTTGGTGAATGGTTTCTCGTTGCGCAAATCCACAAGCGTTATTGTGTTTTAAAATAGCGAAAGTAGGTGCTTCATTTTTAAATTCTAAAATCAAATTAACTGCAGCGTCAACATCCAAAAGGTTATTATAGCTTAACTCTTTTCCGTGAAGCTTTGTAAACATTGCGTCAAAATCACCAAAGAAAAATCCCCTTTGATGCGGGTTTTCACCATATCGAAGCACTTTACCGTTAGTTTCACTAATTTTTAAAACAGCCTGTTCATGGTTATTAAAATAATTAAATATTGCAGTGTCGTAATGCGAGGATACGTTAAACGCTTTAGTAGCAAAAAGCTTTCTGTCTTCTTCCGTAGTTTCCCCATTTTTTGAATTTAGTAATCCTAAAAACTCAGAATAATCTTCAACAGATGATACGCAAACAACATCAGCATAATTTTTCGCGGCAGCTCTAATTAAAGAAATGCCTCCGATGTCTATTTTTTCTATAATATCTTGATTGCTAGCACCCGAAGCTACTGTTTTTTCAAATGGGTATAAATCTACGATTACGAGGTCTATCTGAGGAATTTCAAATTCTGTTAATTCAGCAACATCACTACTGTTGTCTTGTCTGTTTAAAATGCCACCAAAAACTTTCGGGTGTAGTGTTTTTACGCGACCACCTAATATTGATGGGTAAGAAGTAACGTCTTCAACAGGAACAACATTTATTCCTAAATCTTTAATGAATTTTTCTGTACCACCAGTAGAGTATATTGTTACGCCGAGGTCATTTAATTTTTTTACAATTGGCTCTAAACCGTCTTTACTAAATACAGAAATTAGAGCTGAAGAGATGCGCTTGCTTGCCATGCCAAAATAAGTGTGAAATTTAAAGGCATAAAAATACTGATAACTCCAAAAAAATAGAGACTAAAGAAACACTTTGTTTAAGTTTTTTGTAACATATAATTGTTAACAACGTCTTATGGTTATATTTATAGAAAAATAAGGTTAAATGCTCGTTTATCTTCGCTTGTTTAAAGAGAGTTTTTCGTTTGCTATTAATGCATTGCGTAATAACAAACTCAGAACGTTTTTATCTTTGTTAGGCGTTACGGTTGGTATCTTTTCTATAATAGCTGTATTGGCAGCTGTAGATTCATTAGACCGAAACATCAAGGATAGTCTTTCAGGCCTTGATAAAAACACTATATATCTTACGAAATATTCTTTTGGGCCGACACAAGTTCCACGTTGGAAACGCGACAATTTTCCACAAGTCGAATATGATGATTATGAATTTGTACGACGAAACATATCAGATATTGAAGCTTCAGCGTACGTTATTTTTGGCTCTGGAGAAACAATTAGATATCAGGCTGAGACCATAACAGGTGTTGAGGTGACTCCAATTTCTGAAGGCATCTATATCATCGATGATTTAAAAATTGTAAAAGGTCGTTTTTATTCTGAATTAGAATCTGAAACAGGCGCACCAGTAATTGTACTAGGATATACTTTAGCAGAAAACTTATTTGATAATTCTAACCCAATAGGAAAGCAAATTAGAGTTTACGGACGTAAACTCACCGTAATTGGCGTTCTTAAAAAATACGGTACCGGTTTAGGAGATTCGCCTGATGGTAAAGCTTTTGTACCGGCAAATTTTGTAAGACGATTTAGGAATGGAGGTGCTAATGGATTGCCAGGAGCGGTTGTTATTAAACCAAAATCTGGCGTTGATATTGGCGCTTTTGAAAGTGTTTTGAAGCAAAAATATAGAGTTTACAGAGGATTAAAAGCAGATGAAGAAGATAACTTTTTTGTGAACAAACTTTCTGGTTTGGTCCAGGCAGTAGATAGTATAATTGGGGTTATGAATGGTATTGGATGGATGATTAGTCTCTTTTCACTTTTAGTTGGTGGTTTTGGTATAGCCAATATTATGTTTGTAAGTGTAAAAGAACGTACCAACCTTATTGGAATTCAAAAATCTCTTGGTGCGAAGAATAAGTTTATTCTATTTCAATTTTTATTTGAAGCAACAATTTTAGCGGTCGTTGGAGGTCTAGTAGGGTTAGGTTTAGTTTGGATTTTAACTTTAATTGCATCCAGTATGGCAGGAGATTTCAACTTTATTCTTTCAGCGCAAAATATGCTCTTAGGATTTGGACTATCGTCAGTTATTGGTCTCATATCAGGCGTGCTACCAGCAATAAGGGCTTCACGTCTAGATCCTGTAGAAGCTATTAGAACTGGTATGTAAACAGTTTTATAGTTTTTGTAACAGTTTTTTGATTATTCGATTTTATCTTTAGTCTTTAAAATGAAATCAATCAATGTTTGTCTATCTCAGATTATTAAAAGAGAGTTTTTCTTTTGCATTTAATGCTTTACGTAACAATAAACTAAGAACATTTCTGTCCTTGTTAGGAGTTACAATTGGTATATTCTCTATCATAGCTGTATTAGCAGCTGTTGATTCATTAGATAAGAATATTAAATCACAATTAAGCTCCTTAGATAGTAACACCATGTATCTTGCTCGTTTCTCATTTGGACCAACAGATGTCCCAAGATGGAAACGACAACAATTTGATAAGGTCAATTTTAACGAGTATAACTATTTAAAAGATAATCTTACGGGTGCAGAACATGTGGCATACCAATTGTTTGTTCGTCCAGAAAGTGTACGATATGAGTCTGAGGTAGTAAGCAATGTAAATACTGTGGTGGTCTCTCATCAGTTTACTGATATTCAAACCTTGGAGTTTTCTAAAGGACGTTTTTATAACGAAGCAGAATCCAATTCTGGTAAACCTGTTATTGTTATTGGCGATGAAATTGCAAATTCACTTTTTGGAGATTTAGAACCATTGGGTAAGCGTGTTAGACTTTATGGACAAAAATTCACGGTTATAGGTGTGGTTAAAAAAGAAGGCTCTGGATTGTTTGGTGATAGTAATGATGTATCTATTTTTTTGCCAGCTAATTTTGTAAGAAATCGTTATGGTGATAATAACAGAAACATTAACAATATTGTTATTATAAAACCTAAGCCAGATGCTGATATTGATGAATTAAAAGCTGAGGTAACTCAGATTATGCGGAATAGACGTGGATTAAAGCCAAATGAAATTAACACCTTTTTTATTAGTGTAATTTCAGGACTTAAAGATGCTATAGATAGCATTATAGGTAGTATGAATTTTATTGGTTGGTTGATTAGTTTGTTCTCACTTTTAGTTGGCGGTTTTGGAATTGCTAATATTATGTTTGTTAGTGTAAAAGAACGCACCAATCTTATCGGGATTCAGAAGTCTTTGGGTGCAAAAAATAAGTTTATACTATTTCAGTTTTTGTTTGAAGCTGTAATTTTGGCTATTGTTGGAGGTTTAGTAGGTCTATTGATGGTTTGGTTAGGTACTATGGTAGCTAGTAATATTGCAACAGATTTTGACTTTGTTCTATCTCCTCAAAATATGCTTCTTGGATTTAGTATCTCGTCTATAATCGGACTTATTTCTGGAGTGATTCCTGCATTGAGAGCTTCACGTTTAGATCCTGTTGAAGCTATAAGAACCGGAATGTAAAAAGGTCTATAGTAGTTCAGCTACTTCCTCACAGACAAATTCTAAAAAACGTTCATCTTTCTCTGTGAATGGGTCAGGTGTGTTAGAATCGATATCTATCTGACCAATATTTTCACCGTTTACAAAAATAGGAATTACAATTTCTGCCTTTACTGTAATACTACAGGCTATGTAGTTATCTTGTGCACTCACATCTGGTACAACAAAATTTTGATTGCTAACGGCCACTTGCCCGCAAATACCTTTCCCGAACGGAATAATAGTATGGTCTGTTGGCTCGCCAACGTATGGTCCTAGCTTTAGTTCGTTTTTATTGCCATTTTTAAAATAGAACCCAACCCAATTATAATAATCTATATTAGCTTCAAGAAGTTCGCAAATCTTCAGGAGTTTTTCATCAAGACTTAGAGTTTTGTCTGATGTTATAGCTGTTGTTAAGGATTTTAATTCTTCAAATATCATTGTCAATAAAAATTTTGGTAAAAATATCTAAAAAGTGCAACTTACAAATTGTAATTCTATAATTTTAACAGCACAGTAACATAAGTCATTTTTTGAGAGCATTACTTACAAAATACAAATTAGTCATTCGATTTATTCTCACATTTGTGTTGGTTTACAGTGTGTTGTCTTTTGCATATAAGTTTTATTTAGACTTTTCTGATGGGTCTAAATACTATCCAGATTATATGACGCATTTGGTTGGTAAACAAACCGAGGCTGTGCTTAATACATTAAACTATACCACTAACATTGTTCCTCATCCAGACGAACCTTCATTAATGGTGTTTATGGAGCAAAAGTATTTAGCTCGAATAATTGAAGGGTGCAACAGCTTGAGTGTTATTATCTTATTTATCTCGTTTGTAGTTGCATTTTCAGATACATTTAAGCGCACTTTTTTATTCATTCTAGCTGGTAGTGTATTGATATATTGTGTAAACCTGCTTAGAATTATTCTGCTTACTATAGGCTTGTATAAGTATCCTTGGCGTAGTGAGCTTATGCACGAAGTTATATTTCCACTAGCTATTTACGGAATGGTGTTTTTGCTGTGGATGTTTTGGGTAAACCAGTTTTCTAAACCAAAAAGAGTTGAAGATGACTAAAACAGTATCATACATTTTAGTAGCGATTTTGTTGTTACTTTTGATATTGGTTAGAGCCTACGAAGATGTTCTGTTCTATGATCCTTACCTCATTTTTTTTGAAAATGATTACTTATATATAGATAGTCCTAGACGTGAAGTAGCTAAACTGGTGTTTTTTACTTCGTTACGCTATGCCATTAATACGCTTCTATCCTTAGGTATTATTTACTGTGCTTTTAAGGATAAACAAATGATTAAGTTTTCAGTAGTAATTTATGCTATTGCTTATGTATGCTTTTTAATTCCTTTCATGTATTTTGTAATTAATCCTAAGCAAGAAGATTATTATTTATTCTTTAATGTACGTCGGTTTTTAATTCAACCAATACTATTACTGCTGTTACTTCCGGCCTTATATTATTACAAGCTTAAACGTTAATTGAATTATAATTAAAATAGCAGTTTTTTCTTTTTTACTAATTTTGCTGTGTGAAATATGTTTTATTACATAAGGTGTTTTCAGTGGCACTATCTACTTTAGTGTTGCTCTCTACATTTTCTTTTACCATCGAGAAGCATTATTGTGGTGACCGTTTGGTTGATGTTGCCCTATTTTCTGAAGTTGATGGTTGCGGAATGGAAATGGATAAACTTCCTGATCTTAAAAAGTCGTGTTGTAAAAATGAAGTTGATTTAATTGAAGGCCAAGATGAAATTACAATTAAAGCCTTTGATGATTTAGAAGATATTCAGCAACAGGTCTTATTTGCATATATATATTCATATTTCAATCTTTATGAAAGTCTTCCAAAAAAGGTAATACCTCATAAAGATTATTCACCGCCATTACTCATCAGTGACATTCAGGTCTTGAATGAGACTTACCTAATTTGATTTAGTATAACTTTTAGAATTAAAAGCACATATACGTGTGCTTATTGTTATACCTATAAATCAAATAAATGAAAAAATATTTAAAAATAAGTGTTATGTTTTTGGCGCTGAGTTTATCAGCGCAAGAACAACTTACTGGCATAATATTAGAGAAAAGTAGCTCTCAAGAAATACCGCTTTCTGGAGCTAATGTCTATTGGCTAGGTTCAAGTATTGGTGTCATAACTGGTGAAGATGGTACATTTTCTTTGCCGTATAAGTTTTCATTCAATAAGTTGGTGATTAGTTATGTTGGATTTAAAACAGATACATTAATAGTTAATGGCAACAAGTATATACGGCACGTTTTGAAAGCTTCTGATGAGCTGGATGCAGTAACTATCACTTCTCGAAAACAAACAACAGCGAGATCGTATTTAAAGGCCACAAATACATTTACAGTGAGCCGAGATGAATTACTTAAAGCAGCTTGTTGTAATCTTTCGGAGAGCTTTGAAACAAACCCGTCTATTGATGTGAATTTTTCTGATGCTGTTACCGGTACTAAACAAATAAAAATGCTAGGTTTAGATTCACCTTACATTTTGATTTCTACCGAAAATATTCCTGCAATCCGAGGTGCTGCTCAAACATATGGTTTGAGTTTTATCCCAGGAACATGGGTTGAGAGTATTCAAATTACTAAAGGCGCAGGTAGTGTTGTTAATGGTTATGAAAGTATTACTGGACAGATTAATGCAGAATTGGTAAAACCAATAACAGATGACAAGTTTTTTGTAAACCTATACGCTGCTACAAGTCAAAGGTTTGAGTTAAATACACATCTTAATACAAGCTTAAGCGAAAAATGGAGCACTGGCTTATACATACACGGAAATACATTGCAAGAGACACATGATGTTAACAATGATGGATTTTTAGATATGCCTTTGTATAACCAAGTTAATGTCATGAACCGTTGGCAATACACTGACGCAGAAAAAGGCATTGTGAGCTTTATCAACTTAAGATACTTGTATGACGAAAAACAATCGGGACAAGTTAATTTTAATCCAGATACAGATAGAGGTACTACAAATGCTTGGGGAAGTGAGATAAATACAGAGCGTTTTGATATTACAACTAAGCTAGGCTATGTAAATCCAGAAGTTCCATACCAGAGTTTAGGTTTTCAAACCGCATTTAGCCATCATAAACAAGACTCATATTTTGGTCTAAATATATATGATATAAGGCATAATAGCTTTTATTCTAACTTGGTTTATAATAGTATCATTTCAGACTCTAGGCACAAAATCAAAACTGGGATTAGTTTCACTTTAGACCATTACGATGAGTTAGTAAATACTCAAAATTTTGAACGAACTGAAAACTCATTCGGAGGCTTTTTTGAATACGCCTACGATGATTTAGATAAGTTAACTATGACTGCTGGTTTACGTGTAGACCAACATAACAGGTTTGGGTTTTTTGTAACACCTAGATTACATATGCGTTATACACCTTGGGAGAAATCAGCAATTAGATTATCTGCCGGTCGTGGTATAAGAAGCGCAAATATTTTTGCTGAGACACAGAATATGTTCTCAAGCTCTCGACAAATAAATATTATAAACTCAGGTGGAAAAATCTATGGGCTAGACCCTGAGATAGCCTGGAATTATGGTGTTAGCTATTTGCAAGGGTTTAATCTATTTGGTAGAAAAGCTGATATTACGTTTGATTTTTACAGAACAGACTTTAAAAATCAAGTGATCACAGACTGGGAAAATCCGTTTGAAATTAGTTTTTACAATCTTGATGGTAATAGCTTTGCTAATAGTTTTCAAGTTGAAATTAATTATGATTTATTTGAAGGCTTTGATTTGAGAACTGCTTATAAATATTACGATATACAAACAGATTATATATCAGGAAGATTACAAAAGCCTTTTATACCTCAGCATCGCTTTTTTGCTAATGCGGCGTATGAAACAGATAAAAAAGAAAATGATAGCCAATGGAAATTTGATGCTACCTATAATTGGGTTAGCGAGCAACGTTTCCCAAATACAAATTTAAGCGCGCCACAATTTCAATTGCCAGAAAAATCACCGACAGTAGGCACACTAAATTTACAAGTCACGAAGGTGTTTTCTCCAAAGTTTGAAGTGTACATAGGTGGCGAAAATGTAACTAATGTTAGACAACCAGACCCAATAATAAGTGCAGACAATCCGTTTGGTTCAAATTTTGATAGTAACTTTGTCTACGGGCCAATTTTTGGAAGCATGTATTATACAGGTCTAAGATTTAAAATAAATTAAAATGAAAAAACTACTAACTATTGCAATGCTAATTATGAGTGTATTAGCATTCTCACAAAATAAAAATGCAAAGGCATCGATAGAAGTTGATGGCGTTTGCGGTGAATGTAAAGAACGTATAGAGAAAGCTGCTATACGAACTAAAGGTGTAAAATCTGCAGTTTGGAATATTAAAACTCATGAGCTCAAACTTATATTTGATGAGCGTAAAACAGATTTAAAAACCATAGCTCAAAAGCTTGCTGATGTTGGTCATGATACCAAATATATCAAGGCAAGTGATAAAGCTTACGCTAAAGTAGATCCTTGTTGCAAGTATCGTGATGAAGATGTGGTAAAAGCACACAAGTCAGAAAATGAAAACTAATGCAAAAAGCCTGAACATATGTTCAGGCTTTTTAGTTACATCTATTATTTCTTTTTCTCAATAGTTCGTAATCCTTTTTTAATGATATAATCCGTTTCTTTAGTTTTTGATTCTTTCTCCCAGCGACTGCAAATAGATTTCACCCAATCAGGTCGCGATTTACTAGCATCATTAAGCCAATTGCCTACCGAATCTCGCACATATTTTGAAGCATCAGATTTTAAAGGTTCTAATAGGGGTAAACCTCTTTCGGGTGATTCTTGAAAAGCAGGAATCTTTTTTGTCCAAACACCAACTGGTCTAAGTGACTCAATAGCAAACCGACGTATATTTTCATCTTCATTTGATGTCCATTTAGAAAGAATATCTATAGCTGTGTCTAAATCTTCAATCATTCGTTCTTTACTCGCAAAAATCACAACTTCGCGCACACCAAAATGAGTATCGGCTGCATATGGTTGCATGGTTTTAATTAAGTCTGTTACTGAATCGTGATGTGTACTCTCAGCCCAACATGCCCAGCATCTTACCAAATCTGAAGTATGTGTTTTTAATGTTTTATAAATGGACATATCAGATGTCAATACACCTAGCGTTTCACCAATGACTTTGGTGTTACTATTGGCAGTTGGCTTTTTTTGAGCATTTACTGCAACTTCAAAATCTGTATGCCAATGGCGCTTTCCCAAATTATGTAGTACTAATTTTAATAATGCCAATTGGTCGGTAGCCAACCATTCCATGAGATTTTTGGTTTCTATCAGTCCTTTGTTGAGGTATTTAATTACTTCTGGGTTAAGATCTTTTAAGCTTCTGGCACCTTTTCTGTTTTGTATATGTTCTGGGATCATTGAGTTCTCTTTTTTTTTGGTTTTGGAATAATTCCGATGAGATCGCTATGTGCTTTTATAAGTTGAGCAATGTCATGCGCACGCTCTTCAAATTTTGGCTCATCTTCATGCAGCAAAAGCCACTTTTTAATATTATAGGTTTTTAAGTGTTGTAACTCAGGTATGAGCTTCTTGAGCTCATTATGGTATTCTATTTTTGTACCTATCCAAATACCATTGTCTTCAGGTTTGTCTTCTTTTTGACGTGTAGCCAAAATGATTTTTTCACCATAATATAAGGCTACATTGCCAAACATTTTTTGTGTTCTGATAGGTAAAGGATATAATAAATCTAGTATAAACTCGTGAGGAATCATTCAGAGATTTTTCTCAAAAATAAATTGATTTTCACACATTGTCTTCCCATTTACTACAAATTTCATTAATTATTGAGAATAACGCTACCTTTGTATTATGGGCAAATCTTTACTTTTTATTCCGGATATTTCAGGGTTTACGAACTTTGTTCAAACTACAGAAGCAGAACATAGTCAGCACGTTATTGCGGAGTTATTAGAGGTGTTGATAGCATCTAATACTCAAGAATTGAAATTGGCTGAAATCGAAGGTGATGCATTATTTTTTTTAAAGAAGAACAGATTTTATCTCAAGAAAAATTGTTGGCTCAGGTAGAAACCATGTATACTGCTTTTTACAGCCATCTTAAAATAATGGAGAAGAATAGAATCTGTCCCTGTCAAGCCTGTTCAAGCGCAGTAAATTTAGAATTAAAAATTATCGTTCACACTGGGAACCTGCAGTTTTTAACTGTACAAAACAATCGTAAACCTTTTGGAGAACCTGTAATACAAGCGCACCGTCTGCTTAAGAACTCAGTTGATAGTGATAACTACGTATTGCTTAGTAAAGAACTGGCTACTGACATAAATATGGCGATAAATTATAAAAGTTCACTATTCAATTTTTTTGAAGGAGTAGATACTTATGATAATAAAGAAATTGGTTATTTGTTTTCCGAAATTTCAACACAAAATTTAAAACTTAAACCGTTTCATGAAGAACACCTAGTAGAGTTTGATAGACCTCCAAACCTTGTTTTTGAGCGTAATTATAAAACAAGTACAACTGAACTTTTAGAACTAATCACTAATTATAAATACCGACATTTGTGGGCAGCAGGAGCTGACGAAATTCATTATGATGAAAATGAAGTCACACGATTAGGTACAGAGCATATGTGCGTTGTGGGTAATAAGCATCTTGATTTTAAGGTCATTACAAAACAAAACAAAACTGGAGAGCTAGTTTATGGCGAAGAAACTAGAAGTTTGCCACCTGTTGATGTGATGTATCAGTTTTTCAATATTTCTGCTGTTTCTGATAATGAAGTTGTTTTAAGAGTCGAACTTTTTTGGGAGGCTAAATCCATTTTCAAAAAGATAATGATTCAACTTCTAGCTAAAAAAGGATTTATTAAAAACATCAATCAATCCTTAGATAATCTCAATGGATTATTTTGATAAAGCGACTTGCCATATTACCTTTTAAGACTACGAGTACTAACATTCAATTTTTAACACCTATTATTCAAGAGGTACTCATATCTAATATTAGTACTGAGGCTACTTATACGGTTATCTCAAAAGACTCTACTAATATTAGCGTGCAGGACAATGCTAGTTTAAAAAGTATAGGCAAACAACTTAATGTCAATTATCTAGTCACTGGAGACTTAATTGAGATGAAAACATTTATTGAAGTTAGTCTTAATTATTACAATCTTAAAAAGGACGAAAGGCAGAACATTAGGTTTGAGGTTGACAAGACTAACTTGTTTCAATTAGGTGAACTGTCTCTGGTTCATCTAAAAAAGATGTTACACATATCTGGTAGTACAACTAAAACGACAAGTGAAGCGAAAATTCAAAATCCCGAAATCCATCAACTATTCGTACTGGGTAATTACCATTTTAATAGGTGGACTCAAGGCAATGTGAAGCTAGCCATTGATTATTATAAAAGAGTAATTAAATCAGAACCAGATTTTGCTCCTGCATATTTAAAGCTTGCAAAGTGTTTAGTGTTTCAGGCTGGACGTGGTTACGAATTACCAAAAACAGTATATCCTCAAGCTAGAGAATATATTCAGAAGGCATTAGACATTAATCCAAATTCTGGCGAAGCAATTATAGATAGAAATCTTATCGATTTTTTTTATGAGTTAGATTGGACTAACATTTATAACAGTATTGCAAAAGGTTTAGAAAACTATGTAGATGCTAGTGAAGCTTATCAGCAATTGTCCTTTTTTTGGTATGGTTTAAAAGAATATGACGCTTCAATAGATGCACTTTATTCTGCATTAGAATTTGACCCAATCTCCACTAGTATATTAAATATGATAGGCGATGTGCAATTGAGTGCCAAACGATACGAAGACTCTGAGAAAACGTTTCTATCCATATTAAAGATGATTCCAAACGATAATTCGTCGCTTGAAAACTTAATGTACATTTCAGCACTAAAAGGTAATGCACGTAAAGCTATGTCTTATCTCAATAAACTGAAAAAGGTACTTCCTGAAGAAATAGAATATATACCACGAATGGGCTATGTATTTGGTAAACTAGGAATGGACGAAGAAGCAGAGTCTTATTTAAATCATTTTAAAACCTTATCGCAAAATGAACCAAATCGAGTCCATCACAACTATTTTGCTCAAGTATATGCGGGCCGTGGTGATTGGGAGCAAACCATGAATCACATAGAGCGAGGATGGAAAGCACGTAGTGGTATCTTATTTATACTTACAGATCCACAGCTCGCACCTTTGTATAAATGGAAACGCTATCAGCAATTGGTGGCAGAAATTAAACTGCCTAAAGGTGTTGAGGACAATAATTACATTACTTTAAAAACTGATATAAAAGAAACTTTGCGCATTAACATTAATGCACTACTATTTGTAAAAGCTGAGGATAATTACGCGCGACTTTACTTATTCCAAAACTTTAGAGTAGAAGAACGATTAGTAAGAGCCACATTAAAAACGGTGGCGGCTCAACTGCCAGAACATTTCTCTAGAGTGCACCGTACGTATATGATTAATATGAATCAACCGTTTAGTGTTTATGGAAATGCCAAAACCCGATATATAACTCAAAAACAGCATGATATGGAGATTCCTGTGAGTAGAAGCTTCGATATATCTACTTTTGCAAAGGCATAACTTTCTTCCCATTCACTTCAAAAAAAAGCCTTTTTTTCTTTTTACTTTCCCATTAACTACACAAAAATAGTTTGAGGTTTTATGGTATGCATCTTTGTACTGTAATTATTAATTAAAATAAAAAAATACAAAAAATGAAAACTATTAAACTATTTACAATGTCGTTATTGTTGACTTCATTTGCAGCTTTTGCTTCTTGTAAAAACAACAATACTGAAGTTGAAGTATTAGCAGAGAATAATACAGAGCCAGTGAAGACTGAAGTGAAAACTGCAGATATCACTTTTAAAAAAGGAAAGCTTATTGAGGTTGCATTGCTTACAGTGAAACCAGATGGACAAAAAGCATTTATGGAAGAGTATTTTCCAAAGGTAATGCCAGTTGCTGTTCCTTATGGAGCAAAACCTATTGCGAGTTTTGCGGTTACTAAAACCGTGATGGGAAATAAGCCAAACCAAATGGTAGTATTTTTTGAGTGGGATAATGTTGATCAAAAAAGAGCTTTTGAACGTAACCCAGAATACTTAAAACTACGTAACATAAGAGATAATGCATTATCGTTTTTAAGCCAAGGATATTTCCAGGTAGAAAATGATGTTACTGTAACTATTTCTACTGATAAGACATACGATTTTGCAGGGTTGTTTATTAATCCTGAAAAAGCGAGTCAACTTCAAGAATATTTCCAAGCGGTATTACCAACTGCATCTAAACCAGAATTTGGCTATACACCAATTGTAAATCTTAATCCTTATAAAGGAGCGCATGATCAAAATTATCATCCTTCAGTTATAGCATTTGCAGAATGGAAAGGTGGTACAGATTCTCAAGAACGCTTCGAAAAAACTAAGGCATTTAAAGATAATGTAGCCAAAAGAACTGCCGGAGCTCCTTATATAGATGTTTTTCACATCGTTCCAATATTATAGTTAAAGAATAAGTAAAAAAGAATTAAAAATGGAAACAATAGAAAAGAAAAAAACGGTTAGAGGATTTGACTTAGAACTGCAACAAAATCCATCAAGTGAAGTACAAGCAGTTTACGATTGGTATAACGAAGTTTTTCAATTTGTACCAAACTTAGGAAAGCTTTTAAGTAACTCTGATGCAGCATTATTGTCTTATACACACATGCAATGGCATTTGCAAAAACTAGGTACATTAACACCCGAAGAAGATAATATTGTACAACTTACAATTGCCGTTGAAAATGAATGCAAATATTGTACTGCTGGACACACCTTAGCTGGAAAAGTATTGTTTAACAGTGCTGAAGAAGATTTAAATGCATTACGTAGTAGAACTGCTTTAAGTAGTAAGAAGTTTAATGCGTTACATGAGTTTACGAAAGCTGTATACCACACTAATGGACGAGTACGTGATAAAGTGCTAAATGATTTTAGAGACGCAGGATATAACAACTCACAAGCTTTAGATGTGATTACAAATATTTCTGCTAAGGTGTTATCTAATTTTGCTAATCAATTAGCAATGAATGAAGTGGATGAGCCTATTCAGCCATTCGCTGAAGGGTTAGAAGGTTTTTCCTCGGATTATAGATAATGATTGATTGATGGTTGAGCCCTTGTCTTCGTAGATAAGGGCTTTCATTTTAATAATTACAAAAGCAAAGTACAGAATGAAGAATACTACTATAATAATACTAATTGTCACAGTTTTTTTTAGCTACAATTCTAGTGCACAAAATATGGATGTTACAAAAACACCTAACGCTATGGAAATGACGCTTAGACCAATGAATAAAAAATCAAATAGTGAAGGACTAAATAAATTTTTAGCAAACCCTAGAAAGTATGCTTTTAAATGTGGTTGTGAAGCAGGTGAAATAAAATCAGCACTATTAAATGAGGACAGCACAATGAAAATGACATACTACTACATGTGCAATGGGAAAAAACTCCATGGTTTTCTTAATGGTAAATACAATAGTAACACCAAAAAATTTACTGGGATATATAATACCGAAAACAAAATGTTTTATGGTACTATTAAAATAAGCTGGAACGCTAAAGGTGAAGGTTCTGGTGTTTGGAATAACGGAGCAGGAACAGTGTCGATATACACTTTAAAAAAATAAAAAGCCCTTGATTTTCATCAAAGGCTTTTCAATTCTATAATTTCACTACTTAGTAGCTGAGTGAAGTCGAAGCTACATCATACCTGGCATTCCGCCGCCACCCATTGGAGGCATAGCAGGAGCATCCTCTTTAATATCTACTAAAGCACACTCTGTAGTCAAAATCATACCAGCAACAGACGCAGCATTTTCTAATGCGATTCGAGTTACTTTCTTAGGATCTATAATACCAGCTTTTAGCATATCTACATAAGCTTCAGATTTTGCATCGTAGCCAAAGTCTTTTTTACCTTCAAGTACTTTATTGATTACAACAGAACCTTCACCACCAGCATTTTCTACTATGGTTCTTAACGGTGATTCTATAGCTTTATTTACGATTTGCACACCCGTTGTTTCGTCCAAGTTATCTGTAGTAATTTTTTCTAATACTTTTTTAGCACGCACTAATGCAACACCACCACCAGCAACAATACCTTCTTCAACTGCCGCTCGAGTAGCATGTAATGCATCATCAACACGATCTTTCTTTTCTTTCATTTCTACTTCAGAAGCAGCACCAACATAAAGTACAGCAACACCACCAGCTAATTTAGCTAAACGCTCTTGAAGTTTTTCTCTATCATAGTCAGATGTTGTAGTTTCTATTTGTGCTTTGATTTGGTTTACTCTAGCTTTAATATCATTTCCTTTACCAGAACCGTTTACAATTGTTGTGTTGTCTTTATCGATTGTTACAGTCTCAGCTGTACCTAACATTGAAAGGTCCGCATTTTCAAGAGAGAATCCTCTTTCTTCAGAGATTACTGTACCACCAGTTAAGATAGCAATATCTTCTAGCATTGCTTTACGTCTGTCACCAAATCCTGGAGCTTTTACAGCAGCAATTTTTAAACCACCACGTAATTTGTTTACTACTAAAGTTGCTAACGCTTGTCCTTCAACATCTTCTGCAATAATCAATAATGGGCGACCAGATTGTGCAACCGGCTCAAGTATTGGAAGAATCTCTTGTAAATTAGAAATCTTCTTATCGAATAATAAGATATAAGGGTTTTCTAAATCGGCAATCATCTTATCAGCGTCAGTCACAAAGTATGGCGATAAATACCCTCTATCAAACTGCATACCTTCAACAACATCTACATAAGTATCTGTTCCTTTTGCTTCTTCAACAGTGATCACACCTTCTTTACCAACTTTTCCAAAAGCTTCGGCGATTAATTCACCAATAGTATTATCATTATTAGCTGAAATCGAAGCTACTTGTTGAATTTTTTCAGAAGAGTTACCAACTTTTTTAGCCTGCTTTTCAAGATCAGAAGTTAATGCATTAACGGCTTTGTCAATACCACGTTTTAAATCCATAGGGTTTGCACCAGCAGCAACATTTTTTAGCCCTTCTTTTACGATTGCTTGTGCTAAAACTGTAGCGGTCGTAGTACCGTCACCAGCAAGATCGTTAGTTTTAGAAGCCACTTCTTTTACCATTTGTGCTCCCATATTCTCAAGTTCATCTTCTAGTTCTATCTCCTTCGCTACAGAAACTCCATCTTTGGTTACTTGCGGTGCACCAAATGATTTTCCAATAATTACATTACGACCTTTAGGTCCTAAGGTTACTTTAACTGCATTTGCTAAAGCATCAACACCGCGTTTAAGACCATCGCGTGCTTCAATATCAAATTTTATATCTTTTGCCATTTTGTTATTTATTAGCTTTAAGCTAAAAGCATCAGGCGTTAAGCTTTGCTTTTAGCGGTTATTACAATTTTTGTTTTTAAAATCTCTCAAAGCTTTAAGCCTATCGCATAAAGCTTACAGCTATTTATACGATTGCTAAAATGTCGCTTTCTCGCATCATTAAGTAATCTTTACCTTCAAGCTTAAGTTCTGTACCACCATACTTACCATATAGAACTACATCACCAACTTTTACAGTTAGTGGTTCATCTTTTTTACCGTTGCCTACGGCTACTATGGTACCTTTTTGAGGTTTTTCTTTGGCATTGTCAGGAATAATAATACCAGAAGCTGTTTTAGTCTCAGCTTCCATTGGCTCTACGAGAACTCTATCTGCTAAAGGTTTAATGTTTAAGCTCATGCTTTAATATTTTTGGTTAATAAATTTTGTTTTAACGCTAAAGCGTTATTCGAAAATTGTGCCAAGTCAAATGGACTGACAAAGTTGCAGAAATAAAAAAAGCCAACTGTGAATGTTGGCTTTTTTGTTTAGTATTTATCTTTTTAGTTTCCTTCAGAATTATCGTCTGTAGATGATGGTGGCGTTACTGGTTGTTGTGTTGTTGTGTCGTCATCTAATGCTTTAGAATCGCTAACACCGCCAGCACCTTCAATTGTAATATTAGAAAGTAATATTAATGCAATTAATAGCGTTGCTAAAAACCACGTGCTCTTGTCTAAAAAGTCTCCAGTTTTTTTAACACCACCCAATTGCTGTGTGCCACCACCGCCAAAAGAAGATGATAATCCACCACCTTTAGGGTTTTGCACCATTATTACAACTACAAGTAAAAATGCTACTACTACGATTAACACTAAAAATATTGTAAACTTAGTCATTGTCTTTGTTATTTCGTTCTCTTAATTCTTTTACCGCTTCAATTTGGTCTGCAAAGAAAGTACTTTTTTCTGGATATTTCAAACTTAAAATTCGGTAAGATTGAATGGCCTTTTCATAGTTCTTTTGCTCTACATATATACGCGCCAAAGTCTCTGTCATTAGGCTATCTTCGATAGTTGTATTGTTATCTACGAGCTTCGGTTTTGGTGTATTTGTACTTGGTTTTATTTTAGGATTTTCTGCAATAAACTTATCTATAGTTTCAAGTTTGCTCATAAGCGGTGCATTTTCTTGCAAATTATCTTGAGACCTATCAATAGGCTTAAAGCTTGTGATTTTTAACCATTCTGAAAATGAATGGGTTTCGGTAGGTGAGAAATCTAAAGGTCTGCCAATTTGAAGTTTTTCTTCTATATCATCTCCTTGTTTTAAAGGATCTGAAATAGAAACTTTTTCCTCTACTTTTTCTTTAAAAAGATTTGGATCTAAAACACCTTCAGTAGCCTCAACGTGCCTTTTTAGGTTGTCATCGATTGTAATACTTCTATCAATTGAAATATCATCAATACCATTGACTTCAATTCCTTTGATGTATTCTGAGTTTTGTTTGATTTGCTCAGAAATTGTATTCTGATTAAAAACTTCAGAGGTAATAAAATCGAACAATATACTGCGGTCTGTTGTATAAGCGGCAGTTGTTTTTAAGGCATTGTTATACTTATAACTGTCTTTATTTTTTAATACTTTCAAATAAAGTGCACGTGCAGGTTGAAAATAAGGATATGCATCCACTACAGATTTTAATGTAGCAATTTGCTCCGGTTTAAGTGTTTCCGGATGTTGTAATATGGATGTAAATTCTTGTAAGTACATATTACCAATCTACTAAAGATTCTTGGAATATATCTTGAGTTATACGCTCAAAAATGGCTTCCCAAGCAGTATCACGTTGTCCGCCAGTTAAAAGTTCGCTACCTTCATAATCAAAGAAAAAAGAGAAACGTTGTTCAAAATCTTTCTCTTCATTTTTAGTATTAAAAAATCTAACATTTACGCCTATAGTCAATCGATTTTGAGCTGCCGTATTATTAGATGTTGCTGTAGTGGGACTAATGCGATATTCTACAATTTCACCTTCATAAATTACTTCGCCACCTGATTTTACCAGTGATGAACTGGTTTGATTTTGAATTAAATCTTGCAAAGCATTTGTAAATTGAATATCTAGACCTGGTTCTATTAATGGTGCATTATTTTGAAAGAAATTAACTTGGAAGGTTTCAGGAATATCTGTAGCTCCAGTAAAACTATATAATCCACATGCCGTAACACTGAGGCAAACAAATAAAAAGGAGATGTATCTAAATAGTTTCATGCATTCAATTTTCAGATAAAACGAAAAACTTATAAATCGTATTGCTTTATCTTTCTATATAAAGTTCGTTCACTAATACCAAGTTCGGCCGCTGCTAATTTACGTTTTCCGTTATGACGCTCAAGCGATTTTTTAATTAATTCTAATTCTTTATCGTGAAGTGATAGCGTTTCTTCTTCTTCAATCTCTTCAGCAAAGTGATATTTATCTTCTGTTTCTAAGGTAGTATCAATCGGGGTTTGGTTATGCTCAGGTATAGCTAATACTGGTAATTCGCCTGAAGAGCTCTCATAACTTTGTGGTTCTTCGTTTCCGTATATTTTTTGTATCAAGCCTTCATTATCCTTTTGAACGTCAGAAATATTACCACTTTTCATCAATTCCATGGTGAGCTTTTTAAGATCGTTCAAATCACTTTTCATATCAAACAACACCTTATATAAAATCTCACGTTCGGTACTAAAATCACTTTCAGCTTTTGAGTCGTTAATTACAGCTGGTAAATTTTGACCTGCACCAGAAGGCAAATACGATTGAAGCGCAGTTACGTTAATAGTTCGATTATGCTCTAATACAGAAACTTGCTCCGCAACATTACGTAATTGACGAATATTACCATTCCAACGGTAACGTAATAATAACTGAACGGCATCATCAGTTAGTTTTACCGTCGGCATCTTGTATTTTAAAGCAAAGTCGCTAGCAAATTTTCTGAACAATAAATGAATATCTTCTTTACGCTCGCGTAATGCCGGTAGATTAATTTCAACTGTACTTAATCTATAATATAAGTCTTCTCTGAACTTCTCTTTTTTAATCGCTTCAAACATATTAACGTTTGTAGCTGCTACAATTCTAACATTGGTTTTCTGAACCTTACTAGATCCAACTTTGATAAACTCGCCATTTTCTAAAACACGTAATAATCTTACTTGAGTGGTAAGCGGTAATTCTCCAACTTCATCTAAGAAAATGGTTCCACCATCTGCAACTTCAAAATAACCAGAGCGCGTAGAGGTAGCACCCGTAAAAGCACCTTTTTCGTGTCCAAACAATTCACTATCAATTGTACCTTCAGGAATAGCACCACAGTTTACAGCAATATACTTACCGTGTTTACGATGCGACAATTGATGTATAATTTTTGGGATACTTTCTTTACCAACACCACTTTCACCTGTAACTAAAATTGAAATATCAGTAGGTGCAACTTGTATCGCTTTTTCGATAGCACGATTAAGTTTAGCATCATTACCAATGATTCCGAAACGTTGTTTTATAGCTTGTACAGATTCCATATTAATTGTTATCAGAATAACCAACAGCTTCTCCTAATAAAGTAGCTGAGGTACAATCTGTAATTTTTACGTTAACAAAATCACCAACTTTATAATTCTCCTTTGGAAATACTACAACAGTGTTTTGAGTATTTCTGCCTGACCAATGTGCATCAGATTTTTTTGAAGCTTTTTCTATTAAAACTTCTTCAACTTTACCGACATGTTGTTTAGTTCTATACAAACTATGTTCACGTTGTAACGCTTGAATTTCGTTAAGTCTTCGTTTTTTTACATCAGCAGGAATATCATCTTCCATTCGACGTCCTGCAAGTGTACCTGGACGCTCAGAATAGGCAAACATAAATCCAAAATCGTACTTAACATATTCCATTAAGCTCAATGTATCTTGATGTTCTTCTTCCGTTTCAGTAGGGAAGCCTGCAATCATATCTTGGCTAATTGCCACTTCAGGAATTACACGACGTATATTATCGATAAGTTCAAAATATTCTTCACGTGTATGTAAGCGATTCATTTCTTTTAGGATGCGGTTGTTTCCACTTTGCACTGGTAAATGAATGTATTTGCAGATATTATCGTGCTTAGCCATGGTTTCAATAACATCCATGGTCATATCCTGTGGATTAGATGTGGAAAAACGAAAACGCATTTTTGGTTGTGCTTTTGCACACATACTTAAAAGCATTGCAAAGTTTACGGCAGTTGCTTTTTGCATTTCTGTAGCGTTCTTAAAATCTTTTTTAAGGCCGCCTCCATACCATAAATAACTATCTACATTTTGGCCAAGTAAAGTAACCTCTTTAAATCCTTTACTCCATAAATCATTGATTTCTTCAATAATAGATTGAGGTTCTCTACTACGTTCACGTCCACGAGTAAATGGCACGACGCAGAAGGTACACATATTGTCACAACCTCTAGTGATTGAAACAAAAGCAGTAACCCCATTACTATTTAGTCTTACGGGTGCAATATCACCGTATGTTTCTTCTTTAGATAAGATAACATTAATGGCATTACGACCATCATCAACTTCGCTAAGAAGATTTGGTAAATCTTTATAAGCATCTGGGCCAACCACTAAGTCAACCATTTTTTCTTCTTCTAAAAATTTGCTTTTAAGACGCTCGGCCATACATCCTAAAACACCAATTTTCATTTTAGGATTAATTTTCTTTACTGCATTATATTTTTCTAGACGTTTGCGAACGGTTTGTTCTGCTTTGTCTCTAATAGAACATGTGTTTACAAGAACCAAATCGGCATCCTCAAGAGAATTTGTAGTATTAAATCCTTCTTTAGAAAGTATCGAAGCCACAATCTCACTATCACTAAAATTCATCTGGCAACCATAACTTTCGATAAAAAGTTTTCTGTTGTTACCTTCTTTGGCTTCTAGAATAAGATGTTCACCTTGTTTATTTTCGTCTATAATTTTTTCCATCTGAGTGTTCCGTGTTAACGGAATAACTTTTAGTGTTCTACATGGTTCAATAAGCATGCAAAGATAAAAATAAATGCCAGTTTATGACAAACTGACAGTATGATTTTAGCTGCATAGAATGAAAATTCGGGAATAATATCAACTTATAAAAGTCTCTTAAAATTGAAGTTCTATTTAGATTCGATTAGGTTGATAAATTTTTTTTCCTATACCTTTGTGCCTTCAAAAAAATGAATTATGGCGAAGAATCTGGTCATTGTTGAGTCACCTGCTAAAGCAAAAACAATAGAAAAATTTCTTGGTAAAGATTTTAAGGTAGAGTCTAGTTTTGGACATATTGCAGATTTGCCTTCTAAGGAATTAGGTGTTGATGTTGATGGGGATTTTAAACCAAAATATCAAGTTTCTAAAGACAAAAGAGACGTCGTTAAGAAGCTCAAAGACTTAGCTAAAAAAGCTGACATGGTTTGGTTAGCCAGTGATGAAGATCGCGAAGGAGAAGCAATTGCATGGCATCTAGCCGAAACATTAGGTTTGGATTTGGAGAGGACTAAGCGTATTGTTTTTCATGAAATTACTAAAAGTGCAATACAACGTGCTATAGAAAATCCTCGAACTATTGATTATAACTTAGTTGATGCTCAACAAGCTAGACGTGTACTTGACAGAATAGTAGGTTATGAATTATCACCTGTGCTTTGGAGAAAAGTAAAAGGTGGGTTGTCTGCAGGTAGAGTGCAATCTGTATCTGTAAGATTAATCGTAGAGCGTGAGCGCGAAATTAACGCATTTAATGCCGAAGCATCATATAGAATAGATGCAGAATTCAAAACTCAAAGTGGTGCGTCTTTTAAAGCTAAGTTGCCAAAGAATTTTAAAACTAAAGCCGAAGCTGAAGATTTTTTAAAGAAAAATAGTTCTGCGAGCTACCAAGTTGCTAACTTGGAAAAAAAGCCAGTTAAGAAATCACCAGCACCACCTTTTACGACATCTACATTACAGCAAGAAGCATCGAGGAAACTTGGTTTTTCAGTAAGCAGAACAATGAGTAATGCCCAACGACTTTACGAAGCAGGTCTTATTACTTATATGAGAACAGATAGCGTTAACCTGTCTAATGAGGCAAAACAAGGTGCACAAAACCAAATTATTTCTGCTTATGGTGATGCATACAGTAAACCACGTAATTATAAAGGTAAAAGTAAAGGTGCTCAAGAAGCTCATGAGGCAATACGACCAACAAATTTTGCTAGCCATACGGTAAATGCTGAGCGCGACCAAGCCAGATTATATGAGTTAATTTGGAAACGTGCTATTGCATCTCAGATGAGCGAAGCAAACTTGGAGCGTACTAATGTTAAGATCAAAGTAAATAGCTCAACTCCTGTGAGCGAACTATTTGTTGCTAATGGAGAGATTATAACTTTTGATGGTTTCTTAAAAGTATACTTAGAAGGCACAGATGATGAAGACACTGAACAATCAGGATTATTGCCAGATTTAAAAGTTTCAGACAATCTTACTAATAATTACATCACAGCTACAGAACGTTTTACAAGACCACCGGCTAGATTTACAGAAGCTTCTTTAGTGAAGAAGTTAGAAGAATTAGGTATTGGTCGTCCTTCAACATATGCGCCTACAATTTCTACAATTCAAAATAGAAATTATATAGAAAAAGGTACAGTTGATGGTGTGGAACGTAAATATGTTCAATTAACTCTGGCTAATCAATCTGTTTCAGAAAAACAGCTTTCAGAAAAAGTAGGTTCAGATAAAGGAAAACTTGTACCTACAGATATTGGAATGATTGTGACTGATTTCTTGGTAAACCATTTTGAAAGTATTCTCGATTATAATTTTACTGCTAAAGTAGAAGAGAGTTTTGATGATATCGCTGAAGGTAAAGAAGATTGGCGTGCTATGATGAAAGACTTTTACAAAGGCTTTCATCCACAGGTTGAAGACGTCAAGGAAAATGCCGAAAGAGAATCCGGTGAGCGTATTTTGGGTGTTGATCCAGAAAGTGGACGCCAAGTAAGCGTGCGTTTGGGAAAGTTTGGTCCAATGGTTCAGGTTGGTACAGCAGATGAAGATGAGAAGCCAAAGTTTGCAAGTCTATCACCAGATCAACAATTGAGCTCCATAACTTTTGAAGAAGCTATGGACTTATTTAAACTTCCAAAATCATTAGGTCATTATAATGATGTTGAAGTTGAGGTAAGTAATGGTCGTTATGGGCCTTATGTAAGATATGGTAAAAAGTTTGTGTCGTTACCTAAAGGTGTAGATCCTTTAAGTGTAGATTATGATGCAGCAATAATATATATTAAGGAGAAAGAGCAAGCAGATGCACCTATATATAATTATCAAGGATTAGATGTTATTAAAGGTAAAGGACGTTTTGGCCCATTTATAAAGTGGAACAACATGTTTATAAATGTTAATAAAAAATACGATTGGGATAACTTATCTGAAAACGATATTGTTACTTTGATCGAAGATAAAATTCAGAAAGAAAAAGATAAGCTTATTCACGTTTGGGAAGCGGAAGGCATCAGAGTAGAAAAGGCAAGATGGGGTAGACATAATGTTATCAAGGGCAAACAAAAGGTAGAATTACCAAAAACAAGAGATGTGTCGAAAATGACATTAGAAGAGGCCATTGCTATCCTAGAGAAAAATGCACCGAAGAAAAAAACTACTAAAAAGAAAACGACTTCAAAAAAGTAAATCTAAATGAACTTTAATTTCCTATCTCCAGTTACAGATTCAGTATTAGCTCACAAGGAATTATTATCTAATCATACAATAGGAAAGAAAATTCAGGTTCACTCAGAACAAATAGGCATCCCTAATATTAACAATGCCAAACTTGCAATTATAGGTGTTAAGGAAAATAGGAATGATATTAATTATATCGGATCTGACATTAACTTTGATGATATTCGTAAAACATTTTACAGCTTATATCCAGGTAATTGGGATACAGCTATAGTTGATTTAGGTGATATTGAAAAAGGTGACTCTGTTGAAGATAGCTACTTTGCTTTACGAACCATTACCGAGTTACTTATCGAAAAATCTGTTATACCTATAATACTAGGCGGCAGTCAAGATTTAACGTATGCAAATTATAGGGCTTACGACAATTTACAACCGATGGTAAATATTGTAAATGTCGATACTAATTTTGATTTGGGCGATACATCAATGCCCATAAAGAACAATAACTTTTTAGGAAAGATTATACTCGAAGAACCCTTTAATCTCTTTAATTATTCTACAATAGGTTACCAAACTTATTTTAATTCTCAGGAAGAGATAGACTTGATGGAGCGTCTTTATTTCGAGGCTTACAGGTTAGGAGAAGTGTCTAATGCAATAACTAGTGTAGAGCCGGTGATGAGAGATGCACATATAGTAACTGTAGATTTAAAATCTGTTCGTGCAGCCGAAGTTGGGGAACGGTTAAAGTTCACGCCAAACGGTTTAGATGGAAAAGAAATTTGTGCTATTTCTAGGTATGCAGGTATTAGTAATAAAGTCTCATCTTTTGGTATATATGAGTATCATTTTGCACCAAAGGATACAATCACAGCTATGTTATTGGCTCAAATGATTTGGTACTTTATTGAAGGTGTAAATTGTAGAGTTAAGGATGATGATTTTACGAATGAAAACAATTATATAAAGTATAATGTGTTAATTGAAGAAGAGGAGCTAATCTTCTATAAAAGTAAAAAAACTGGCCGGTGGTGGATAGATATTCCATTTTTGGCAAATCTTAATAATAAATTAAAAAAGCACACGTTATTACCATGCGCACATGAAGATTATGTTGCGGCGACTGAAGGTAAGATACCTGAACGATGGTATAAAGCCTACAGGAAGAATAACTTTTAAAGTGTGCAGTTCGTCGATGTACAATGTGTTTTTCATCGATGAAATGCATTTTTATAGGGTTGAAATGCAAAAAAAATTGAAAAAAAGTTGTTTTTTCCGATTAATTGAAATATGTTTACATCCTCAAAATTTAAGGATACTAATTTAACCTATAGTTTTATGAAAATTAATAAGCTTGTTTTACTTATAACAGTGTTGGCTTTTATGGTAAGCTGTAACTCTGGAGATCGCGGTCAACTTGTCGGCGCGAAAGGTAAAAAATGGCACCCTGAAAAACCTTATGGAATGACCCTTATCCCAGGTGGAGCATTCATCATGGGTAAATCAGATGATGATTTAGCAGGAATGCAGGACTCTCCTACAAAAACTGCTACTGTTCCAGCTTTTTATATGGATGAAACTGAAATCACGAATAGTGAGTATAGACAGTTTGTTGAAGATGTAAGAAACAAAATGATTAGAGAAAAATTAGCAGAAATGGCTGATTTAGAATCAAAAGTTCCTGGTAATGGTGATATAGGAGAATTTGCATATGTAGATGCAGATACGTCTGATTTGACACCTTACCAACGGTATATGATTAATACCTATGGTAATCAACAACGTGAAATAAATTACGATATTGATTTGTACTTTGATACAGATGAGTATCCAGACGAATTGTATGCCGAAGTAATGGATGGTTTGTACCTACCATTAGAAGAATCATATAATGGACAACGTACTTGGGATGTATCTCAATTTGTATTTAAATATTCTGAAATGGATATACAAGCTGCAGCCAAGAATCCATTCTTGAAGCGTTCAGATGTTATTGAGCAGAAGGAAATTGTTGTATATCCAGACACCACAGTTTGGATACGTGATTTTGCATATTCGTACAATGAGCCAATGCACAACGATTATTTCTGGCACGATGCTTTTGGAGATTATCCTGTAGTAGGTGTATCATGGGATCAAGCAAAAGCGTTTTGCCAATGGAGAACAATTTACCATAATAATTACCAAAACAAAAAAGGTAAGCAACCGGTAAATGTCTACAGATTACCTAACGAAGCAGAGTGGGAATATGCTGCTCGTGGAGGGCTTCAAGGTGCTACATTCCCTTGGGGTAACAATTATACGATGAATGATAGAGGATGTTTCATGGCAAACTTTAAGCCATTAAGAGGTGACTATGCTGCTGATCAAGCATTATATACAGTTGAAGCAGATGCCTATGAACCTAATGATTTTAATCTTTATAATATGGCAGGTAATGTTTCGGAATGGGTGAACAGCTCATACTCAACATCATCTTACGAGTTTATGTCAAGCATTAGCCCTAGTGTAAATGACAAAAACAATCAACGTAAAGTGGTTCGTGGTGGATCTTGGAAAGATGTTGCATACTATTTGCAAGTAAGTTCAAGAGATTACGAATATGCAGATTCTGCAAGAAGCTATATCGGGTTTAGAACTGTACAAGATTATATGGGTACAGATAAAACGTTGAATGCTCAAAATAAATAATAATTAAACTTTAACTATAAACTTAAACAAACCTACATGTTGGGTGTCCTAAGCCCCCAACTTAACTAAAAACTTAAATTATGGCACAGAAAGGAAAACTAACGGTAACAAATTTTATATACGGAATGGGAGCGGCGATTGTAATTGTCGGCGCACTATTTAAAATTCAGAACTGGCCTTACGGTGGTCTTCTACTTACAATTGGTATGATTGTAGAAGCTGGTGTATTTGCTTGGTCAGCGTTCGAAAGACAAGAAGACGATTTAGATTGGTCTTTAGTATATCCTGAATTAGAAGGTGGTAAGTCTAAGAAAAAAGACGAACCTAAAGATCCACAAGGTGTACTATCTAAAAAATTAGATAACCTTCTTAAAGAAGCTAAGATTGATAGTGAGTTGTTTACTAGTCTTGGAGATAGCATCAAAAACTTTGAAGGTGCTGCAAGAAACTTAAACCCAACTGTTGATTCTCTTCAAGCTCAGAAGAAGTACAGCGAAGAAATGTCTTTAGCTGCAGCTCAAATGGAATCTTTAAACAGCTTGTATAAAGTACAGATGGAAAGTGCTAATCGTCAAGCAGCAATCAATGAAGAAGCTGTAGAAAATGCACAAAAGCTTAAAGAACAAATGCAATCATTAGCATCTAACTTATCTTCACTTAACGGTGTTTATGGTGGAATGCTTTCTGCAATGAATAAGAACTAATTAGTTTTTAAGTATAACCTATTAATTTAAAAAACTAATTATGGCAGGACAAGGAAAAATTTCTGCAAGGCAGAAAATGATTAACTTAATGTATCTCGTGTTTATTGCTATTATGGCAATGACTGTTGCTCCAGAAGTATTATCTGCTTTTGGATTGATGGAAGAAAAGTTTGAGAAGGCGAACGAGGTTACAACTGAAATGAATACTAGACTTTTAGCTGACTTAGATACTAAAGGTAAAGAAAATCCAAAAGAATTTGCAGCAGCGTCTAATAAATCCAAAATGGTGAGTACTGCTTCAGATAAATTTTACAGATTTATTGAAACTCAGAAGCAAGATATCTTAAGAATGGGTGGTTATGAAGCAGATGCTGCAACTGGCCGTTTACCTTTTGAGAAAATGAAAAAAGGTGATAAACTTGACGAAAAGTGGTTCACCGGAGATCGTTTGACTAAAGAAGGAGATAAGTTCATTAATGCTATCAATACGTATAAGAAAGAAATTAAAGACATTCTTGGAGTAGATCAATTCTATAGTAAATTCATTGAGAATTTTGAAAGAAAGTTTGATATCACTGAAGTTAAAGATAGCGAAGGCGTTAAAAAGAGTTGGTTAGATTATCACTTTAAAGGATTCCCTTCAATTGCGTCTTACACTAAGCTTACGGCAATGCAAAATGATGTAAAAGTAACTCAAGCAGATCTTAATAATTTGTTCTTAGGAAATGCTGCGGTTGAAGCTACGTCTTTAAATAAGTACCAAGCCATCGTTCTTGCTGATAAGTCTGCTTTTTTCGCGGGTGAAAAGTTCCAAGGAAAAATAGTTATTGGTAAATATGCAAATGTACCACCAACTGCACTTGAAGTTAATGGTCAGCAATATGATGTTTCCGAAGTAATTAATGAAGAAGGAGCAGCTGTAGTTGATTTTAATGTTGGAAATGTTGGTGAACATGAAATTTCAGGTAAGTTTACTTTTCTTGAAAATGGAGAGGAGTTACCAATAGAAATTAAAGGGAATTATGTTGTAGTTCCAAGACCAAATTCTGCGACTATTTCAGCTGATAAAATGAATGTAGTATACCGTGGTGTAGCTAACCCAATGACAATTTCTTTTGCTGGTGTTCCAGATAATAAAGTAAACGCTTCTGCACCTGGGCTGACTAAAACAGGAAACGGTAAATACGTTATGAGACCAGGTTCTGGTAGAGAAGTTAAAATTTCTGTGACAGGTACTTTAGATGATGGTTCTAAATCTAGCGATAGTAAAACATTTAGAATTAAAGATTTACCTAAACCTTTAGGAGCATTTAATGGTCAAAATGGTGTTAAATTACCAAGAAACAATGTTGAGATCGGAAGATTGTCAGCAAGTTTTGGAGATGATTTCGATTTTAACCTACCGTTAAACATTACATCATTTACAATGAAAGTGCCTGGTAAACCATCAGTAAACTGTTCTGGTAACAGACTTAATTCAGCAGCAAAAAATGCATTGCGTTCAGCGAGACGTGGAGATATTGTACAGTTTATAAATATTAAAGCAAAGGCTGAAGGTACATCTGTTAAAATTAAAACTGTAACTCCAATTGTAATTGAGTTAGCAAACTAATAAATTTTGAAGCTAAACACGTTTTAAGTAATAATAATAGCCTCAATCGTTTAAAACAATTAAAAATGAAACTTAAACACATATTACTAACAGGTCTTGGAATCCTTACCATCAATGGAGTAGTTGCACAGGCAAACATCTTGAATGCAAAAATCCCTGAAGAGATTGGTATGAAGACTGAAGAGCAGTTGTTACTAGACAATGATGAGCCTTTAGAGTATGGATATGTTGATGATAGAGACCGATTATATTCTAAAATGACTTGGGAAAGAGTAGTTTTGGATGAACGTGTTAACTTCCCATTATACTATCCTGTTGATACAAACAATATAGGACCTGATCGCCGTTCATTGTTTCATGTATTATGGAGCGCTGTAAAATCTGGAGATATTCCAAGAGCATATGGAGATTCTTATTTTTCACAAGAGCGTACATATGAGGAGTTATTGCAATCTATGCGTAAGGTAGATACATTAGATATTGGTTTTGATCAATTCAATGCTGATGGATTTGTAGATCCAGAATATATCATAGAACGTAATATAGAAGCTTACGACATCAAAGCATTTTTATTAAAAGGGCTTTGGTACTTTGACAAGCGTCAAGGCGAAATGAAATATCGCTTATTAGCTATTGCACCTGCTGCTCCGGATGTAAACTTTATCGATGGTGATGATTACTATGGAGAAGATAGTATTGGAACCAGCGGTGACGTAGGTGGAGATAATCCTAATCAAGAACCAATACCTTTGTTTTGGGTATTTTATCCTGAAGCTAGAGGATTATTACATGAGGCAAAAGCATATAATAATAAAAACAGTGCGATGCCAATTTCATTTGATCACATCTTAAACTCGAGACGTTTTAATGGTTATATGTACAAAGAGGAAAATGTATATGGTGACCGAGAAGTTAAAGATTATATAAAAGATAATGCACTTATGCAGCTTTTAGAATCTCAACGTATCAAGGATAAAATCCGAAATTTTGAACAAGATATGTGGAATTATTAATTCCGGATACTAATAAAGTAAAAAACGCTCACATTATGTGAGCGTTTTTTATTTCAAACAATTATAACCGCTATTAAATTTCATAGCTTTGTGCTGTGAAAACAGTCGATTATATAGTTGTAGGTTGTGGTTTGGCTAGTATCTCTTTTTGTGAGGTTTTACGAGCTAATAATAAAACTTTTGTTGTCTTTGATGACAACTCACAAAAATCTTCAATAGTCGCTGCTGGTCTGTATAATCCTGTAATATTGAAACGCTTTTCAGAAGTATGGAAATCCCAAGAGCAACTCAATTTAGCACTTCCAGTTTATGAAAACATAGAATCTAAATTAGAAACTAAACTAGATTTTAAGATTTCAATATTAAGACGTTTCAGTTCTATTGAAGAACAAAATCTTTGGTTTACAGCTTCAGATAAATCCAATTTGGAACCATTCCTGTCCGCAGTCATAGTGCAAAATTCTTATACATATGTAGACGCTCCATTTAATTTTGGTGAGGTTTTACATGCTGGTCGATTAGATACTGAGCAACTGATTATGAGTTACAAAGCACATCTTAAGCGAAACAATCAATTGCTCCAAAAACATTTTGATTATGATGAGTTATCAATATCACCACAACAGTTATCACATGGAGATATAACAGCTAACCAAATTGTATTTGCAGAAGGCTTTGGTGTGAAAAAAAATCCGTTTTTCAAACATATAGCGCTAAATGGAACCAAAGGTGAAGTATTAACTATAAAAGCTCCTGAACTGAGATTAGACGCTGCCATAAAATCATCTGTATTTATCATACCAATAGGTAATGATGAATATAAAGTTGGTGCTACATACGACTGGGTAGATAAAACAAATACACCTTCGGTTGAGGCTAGAGAAGAACTTATAACTAAGTTAAAAACCTTTATTACCTGTGATTTTGAGATTATTGACCACCGAGCTGGGATTCGGCCAACAACCAAAGACCGAAGACCATTAGTAGGCAGACATAGTCAATACAATAACCTTTATGTTTTAAATGGTTTAGGTACTCGTGGTGTTATGATTGGACCTTATGTGGCACGAAAACTCTACGATTATATCGAAACTGGTCAAGAGTTAGATAGAGAAATAGATATAAAACGCTTTGAGAATCTCTAGATGATTTTTATTTCTTAACAAGAGTCTTGTCATAACTCATAAACAAGTTAATCCATATATTTCTTGAAAGACGCATAATTATTGGCATAAAAGCGATTAATGTAGCGATTATGGCGATGAAAGCTGTTACTAAAGATGTTTCGAGAATAATAAAGCTTATAACAAATGCAGTGATTGCAAAAGCAATACCAACGCCATAACTAACATACATCGAGCCATAAAAAAATGAAGGCTCCATACGGTATTTAGTCTGGCAATGAGAACATTGGTCGTTGATTTTTAAAGTGTCAGAAATAATGTATGGGTTTTTCTCAACATACATTGATTCTTGGTGGCATTTAGGGCAACTACCAAACAAAATACTATAAAGCTTCATTCCTTTTCTAATCATAACTAAAAACGTTTACTTTTGCGTTCGGATTACAATACAAAATTAGGATTTTAGTTGTTGTAATCAGATAAGTTTATTCATGTTTTAACTATATAGTTATATTCAAAAACTATGCTCAATATTCATAATCTTTCTATCTCATTTCAAGGCGAATTTCTCTTTGAAGATATCACGTTTAAACTTGGTAATGGGGACCGAATAGGACTTATTGGTAAAAATGGAGCGGGTAAGTCAACGATGCTTCGTATTCTATCCAAAGAGCAAGAGTACGATAAAGGCCAGATTGCAGCAGATAAAGATTTAAAAATTGGTTTCTTAAAACAAGACATTGATTTTGACTTTGGGAAGACAGTATTAGAAGAATCTTATGAAGCATTTAAAGAAATAAAAACACTTGAAGCACAGCTAGAAAAAATTAATATTGATTTGGCTGAACGCACAGATTACGAAAGTGAATCTTATAATCAGTTAATGATTGATTTAAATGACATACAGCATCAATACGAAATTTTGGGCGGTTATAATTATCAAGGCGAAACAGAAAAGATTCTTCAAGGTTTAGGTTTTAAACGAGAAGATTTTAATAAACTAACCGATACATTTTCTGGAGGATGGCGCATGCGTATTGAATTAGCAAAACTATTACTTCAAAATAATGACCTATTGCTTTTAGATGAGCCTACAAACCATTTGGATATAGAATCTATTATTTGGTTAGAAGGTTTTCTGAAAACTTATTCAGGTGCAGTTGTCATTGTATCACATGATAAGATGTTCTTAGATAATGTAACTAACAGAACTATAGAAATCACTTTAGGTAGAATATATGACTATAATAAGCCTTATACAAAGTTCTTAGAGCTTAGAAATGAAATTAAAATACAACAGCTAGCAGCACAAAAAAATCAGGAAAAGCAAATTCAACAAACCGAAAAGCTTATCGATAAATTTAGAGCTAAGGCATCTAAAGCAACCATGGCGCAGTCACTGATTAAAAAATTAGAGCGAATGGATAGAATTGAAGTCGATGAAGAAGATAATGCTGTGATGACTTTAAACTTTCCTATTTCTATTATTCCCGGAAAAGTAGTGGTTGAGATTGAAAACGTTTCAAAGTTTTATGGTGACTTACAAGTGCTTCATAATGTAAGCCTTACAATTCCTAGAGATTCAAAAACTGCATTTGTTGGGCAGAATGGTCAGGGCAAGTCTACATTGGCAAAAATTATTGTTGGAGAAATTAAACATCAAGGTCAACTGTCTTTGGGGCATAATGTACAAATAGGATATTTTGCTCAAAACCAAGCTGAGTATTTAGATGGTAATAAGACGGTTTTAGATACAATGATTGATGCAGCAAATGAAAGTAATAGGAGTAAGGTAAGAGATATTCTTGGGGCATTTTTGTTTAGAGGTGAAGAAGTAGAAAAGTATGTAAAAGTGTTATCTGGTGGTGAGCGTAACAGATTGGCATTAGCCAAATTATTATTACAGCCATTAAATGTGCTCATAATGGATGAGCCTACGAATCATCTAGATATTAAGTCTAAAAATGTGCTTAAGGATGCGCTCAAAAAATTTGAAGGCACGCTAATTTTGGTGTCTCACGATAGGGATTTTCTTCAAGGATTAACAGAGACCGTTTATGAGTTTAAAGATCAAAAAGTAAAACAATATCTTGGTGATATCGACTATTATTTAGAACAACGAAACCTGCAAAATCTTCGTGAGGCTGAAAAGCGAACAGTTACCGAAAAAACTCAAAAAACTAGTGATAATAAAAAGTCTTATGAAGACCAAAAGCGCTTAAAATCTTTAAATAATAAACTCAGTAATATTGAATCTAAAATTAATGATTTAGAGAAAAGCATTAAAGAAGATGACGTATTGTTAGTTACCAATTATGACGAAACTGCTTCAAATCCAGAGTTTTTTGACTTATACCAAAATAAGAAGCAGCAACTCGATGCTTTAATGGAAGATTGGGAGAATGTACAGCATACAATAGATTCTCTAAATTTTAACAATTAAGATTATTTTAACGACACGCGCTTTTGGTTATAGGTAAATTTGTGCCTAAAATAACCATCAAATGCGAAATATTATTCTTTCCGCTTTAGGAGTATTACTTATTGTGGGCGCTATTTTTATAGGAAAAGAGATTGCCAATAGTAAGAAGAAACAACGACAAGCACCAGCAAAAGTTGTAAAGACAGTATTTACAGATACTGTTGATAATGCTGTTGTCCAGATAGTAATTCCTGCTACCGGAAATCTTGTTGCTAAGAGACGAGTTGAAATATTTAGTGAAGTTCAAGGTATATTTAGGTCAACAGGGAAATTGTTTCGTCCAGGTCAAGAATACCAAAACGGTCAAACCATAATTCGTGTAGATGCCACAGAGCATTATGCAAGTGTACAATCTGCTAAAAGTGTATTGTACAATTCAATTGCAGCAATAATGCCTGACTTAAGATTAGATTTTCCTGAGGTCTATTCAAAGTGGCAAAACTACCTTAATGGTTTTAAGTTAGATAACACTACGCCCAAATTACCCGAAATGACTTCAGAAAAAGAAAATTATTTCATCACAGGAAGAGGAATAATAACAAACTATTATAATGTTAAAAATTTAGAGCAACGATTAACAAAGTTTAATATCCGTGCACCATTCAAAGGCATTTTAATAGAAGCTTTAGTTACAGAAGGCTCATTGATACGTAATGGCCAAAAATTAGGAGAATTTATTGATCCATCGATTTATGAGATGGAAGTTGCATTAGGTAAATCTTACGCTAATTTGTTAAAAGTAGGCGAAACAGTAAGCTTAAATAACTTAGATAAAACACAAACTTATACGGGTAAAGTATCAAGAGTAAACGGAAGCATTGACGCCACTACCCAAACCATTAATGCATATCTAGAAGTGTCTGGAGCTAATCTAAAAGAGGGTATGTACTTAGAGGCAAATCTTAATGCTAAATCAGAAGATAATGCAATTGAGATTAATCGTAGTTTGGTGTTAGAAGGTGATAGAGTTTTTGTAGTTAGAGATAGTATTTTGGATATTGTTGATGTAAATCCTGTTTATTTTTCTGATACGAAAGCCGTTCTCAAAGGCCTGCCAAATGGAACTGTAATATTATCAAAATCGGTTCCAGGGGCTTATGCTGGTATGGCTGTAAAGCCATTTGAAAGTAATCCTAAAAGCACTTCCTTAGACAATTAACAATGAAACAGCTAATAACTTACTTTATTAGACATAGCGTTGCTGTTAATGTCGTGATTTTTGCTTTTTTGATATTTGGACTATTTGGAGCATCAAAATTAAAATCGTCTTTCTTTCCATTAGTTGATTCTAAAAATATAAGCATTAATGTGACCTATCCAGGTGCTTCTCCTCAAGAGGTAGAAGAAGGTATAGTGCTTAAAATTGAAGATAATCTTAAAGGGTTAAACGGTGTTGAGCGCGTAACTTCAACTTCGAGAGAAAATAGCGGAAATATAAACGTTGAAATTGAAAAAGGAAAAGACATTGATTTTATGCTTTTAGAGGTTAAAAATGCAGTAGATCGAGTACCATCTTTTCCTGTAGGTATGGAGCCTTTGGTAGTTGCAAAGCAAGAGGCATCGAGACCAACAATTACGTTTGCCATAAGTGGTAATAATATCCCTTTAGCTACTTTAAAACAAATTGGTCGTCAAGTTGAAAATGATTTAAGAGGAATTGATGGCATTTCTCAAATTCAAATTTCGGGTTATCCACAAGAAGAAATAGAAATAGCGATTGATGAGAATAGTTTATTAGCATATAATCTTACGTTTAATGAAGTCTCTCAAGCCATTAATCAGGCGAGCCTAATCAGTACTGGTGGTACTATTAAAACTGATGCTGAAGAATATTTAATACGCGCAAAAAATCGCTCATACTTTGCCGATGATTTATCAAACCTTATTGTAAAGTCAGACCCATCAGGTCGTAAAATTCAACTTAAAGATATTGCTATTGTTAGGGATCAATTCTCCGAAACGCCAAATGCTAGTTTTTACAATAATAATTTATCCATATCCGTAACTATAACGAGTACAAATTCTGAAGATTTAATTTCATCTGCAGAAAAGACTAAAGCTTATATTGAAGAATTCAATCAAAAATACGATAATGTACAGCTTAATGTTGTACGAGATTTATCTACAACACTTGTACAACGTACAGAATTGTTAACTGAAAATGCTATTGCCGGAATTATTCTGGTTTTAATTTTCTTATCCTTGTTTTTAAATACCCGTTTGGCGTTTTGGGTAGCTTTTGGTTTGCCTATTGCTTTTTTAGGTATGTTTATGTTTGCAGGCTATTTTAACGTAACAATCAACGTACTATCGCTCTTTGGGATGATTATCGTTATAGGTATTTTAGTAGACGACGGAATAGTAATAGCAGAAAATATTTACCAACATTACGAAAAAGGTAAGTCTCCAGAACAAGCTGCTGTTGATGGTGTAATGGAAGTACTTCCAGCTATTATTTCGGCTATTACAACAACAGTACTAGCTTTTGGGATATTTTTATTTTTAGATGGCCGTATTGGTGAGTTTTTTGGTGAAGTTTCAGTAGTCGTAATTCTCACTTTAGTAGTGTCATTAGTAGAGGCATTAATAATACTTCCTGCGCATTTAGCACATTCTAAGGCGTTACGAGCGCAAAATAAAAAGGAAAAAAAAGGATTGGCAGGATTCTTTCAAAAAGCATTTTCAAAATTACGATATATCAATACGTTTGGTGGTAAGGTAATGAACTGGCTACGAGATAATGTTTATAGTCCGAGCCTTAGATTTGCCTTAAAATATAAATTCCTAACCTTCTCGTTTTTTATAGTTTTTATGATACTTACGTTTTCTAGTATTGGTGGTGGTATTATAAGAGTTTCATTTTTTCCTCAAATTGCTAGTGATAGAGTAGCAGTGGATTTGAATATGCCAAATGGTACAAACCAATATGTAACTGATAGTATTATATCATTTATTGAAGAGAAGGCCATTGAGGTGACTAAAGAGATTGATGCAGAATATCTCGGTGCTGATTATGAGCAGGATTTAGTTGAGAATATGATTAAGACCATTGGTCCAGGATCGGCAACAGCTCAACTAGTCATTAATTTATTACCAGGCGAAGAACGGCCAAATGAAATCACTACCCAATTAGTTACAAATAGATTACGTGAACGCGTTGGGCCAGTTCTTGGTGTTGAGAGCTTAGTTTATGGTGGTGGCGGTAATTTTGGTGGTAATCCAGTATCAGTATCCTTACTAGGAAATAACATTTCTGATTTAAAAGCGGTTAAAAAAGAACTTAAGCAATACCTTGAAATTAATGTATTGCTTAAAGATGTAAAAGACAATGACCCAGCCGGAATAAAGGAAATCAGATTAGCACTTAAGGAAAGTGCCTATGCCTTAGGTTTAGATTTAAGAACTGTTATGAACCAAGTTAGAGCGGCATTTTTTGGGGCGCAAGCACAACGTTTTCAACGTGGTCAGGACGAAATAAGAGTCTGGGTTAGATACAATAGAGAAAACAGGTCATCAATTAATAATCTCGATGACATGCGAATTGTTACCCAAAATGGTAGTCGTATTCCTTTACGTGAAATCGCAAATTATTCAATAGAGCGTGGCGATGTAGCTATTAATCATTTAGAAGGACGACGAGAAATTCAGGTGACTGCAGATGTAAAAGACCCAAAAAAGACGAGTACTACAGATATCATGGCAGAGATACGAGACGAAGTTATGCCAGATATATTATCAAAATATCCAACTGTTTCACCGTCTTACGAAGGACAAAATAGAGAACGACTAAAACTTACCAATTCTTTAGGACCAGTTGGTTTAATAATTTTAGTCTTGATTTATGTAGTCATTGCCTTTACATTTAGAAGTTATAGTCAACCTCTAATTTTATTATTAATTATACCATTGAGCTTACCAGCAGTAGCTTGGGGTCATTGGATACATGATTTCCCACTAAATATTTTATCACTTCTAGGTATTATTGCATTAATAGGTATAATGGTTAATGATGGCCTTGTATTGATTACAAAGTTTAATTCAAATTTAAAAGAAGGACTATCCTTTGATGATGCTTTGTATGAGGCTGGTCGTTCGAGATTTAGAGCCATATTCTTAACGTCGATAACAACTGTTGCAGGATTAACACCGCTTATTTTTGAAGAAAGCCGTCAGGCACAATTTCTCATTCCTATGGCAGTATCTATTGCCTATGGAATTGGTTTTGCTACGGTATTGACATTAATCGTGCTTCCAATATTTTTATCCTTCAGCAATTTTATTAAGCAAAATGCGAAGTGGTTATATACAAATAAAAAGGTGACAAAAGAGGAAGTAGAAAGAGCAATTAAAGAACAAAAAGAGCTGGAGCATTTTGGCTCAGAATCACTTAAAATAGAATAATCTTCATTTAATGATTAGTTACAATTAAGTTGTTCAGAACAATAAGAAAATGAAACATTTTAAAATAAAAGTAATAGTTCTATTCATAATTTTTGGCTTTGGATTTTCAAAGTCACAGAATGTTGTGAAATCCTCTGAAGCCATTCAGCTGGCATTAGAACATAACTATGGCATCTTAATAGCTAATAATAATGTTGAATCTGCAGCTAATAATAAGAATATTTTAAATTCAGGTTATTTACCAACAATAACTGGTATAGCAGGCGGTAATATTGACCGTCAGGATGCAGAAGGACAATTGGCAAATGGCGATACAAGAGTTGCTGAAGGTGCTGAAACTAGGCGTTATAATGCCTCAATAAATCTTAACTATACACTCTTTGATGGACTGGGAAGATATTACAATTATAAACGTTTAAAAGAAGAATATAATTTATCTGAGCTTCAGGCAAGAGAGACCATTGAGAATACCATTGTACAATTACTTACGGTTTATTACAATGTGGCAAGACAGAGCGAGAACTTAAGGTCTTTTGAAGAAACCATAAACATTTCGAGAGATAGACTAACTCGCAGTCAGTATCAATTTGATTATGGACAGAATACCAAATTAGATGTTTTAAATGCTGAAGTCGATATTAATAACGATAGTATAAGTGTTATTAATTCTAGACAAAACCTAATTAATCTAAAACGTGATTTAAATTTGGTAACTGGAAATAAAATCACCAATACTTTTGAAATTGATACAACGGTCAACTTTTTAATTCAATTAGATAAAGAAAATTTGCTACAAAAACTCTACGCAAATAATGTTACGCTAATTCAGAATGAAAAGAATATCGCTATAAATGAGTTTACGCTCAAAGCTAATAAATCAGGTTATCTGCCTACAGTTGGTCTTACAGGTACTTACGGATGGAACGAGTCTAACAACAACAGTCCTCTAGCTTTTGTACTTCAAAATACGAGTACTAATGTAGCTGCAGGTGTTAATCTCACATGGAATTTATTTGATGGTGGCGGTACAATAACAAGGGTTAAAAATGCCAGAATAAATCTCGAAAATCAAAAACTTCAAAAAGAGCAGCTAAAAATTGAGATAGAACGTAATTTCAATAATGCTTGGGACGATTATAAAAACAAGCTTAGGATTTATGAAGTACAAGAGGATAATATAAAGACTGCAAAGAACAATTTTGACCGTACTGAAGAAAAATTTAAGCTAGGTCAAGTCACTTCTATAGAATTTAGACAGGCACAACTTAATCTTCTTAACGCGATTTTAAATAGGAATCAAGCTAAATACGATGCTAAACTAGCTGAGGTCATTGTATTACAAATTAGTGGCGAATTACTTAATACAGAACTCTAATTAAAGAACTTGGAGGAGCAGTTTTTTCAATGTCCATATTGTTGGGAAGAAATTTCCATGTTAATAGATGTTTCTATTACACAACAATCCTATATCGAAGACTGCGAAGTTTGCTGTAATCCTATACAAATAAGCGTCGTTACTAATGGTCTAGATGTAGAATTCCTAGAAGCTACAAGTATTGAACAATAGTATTTTGGGTTGAAAACTTAATTTTGATTATGCATTTCGTCGAAAAAACGGATTATTTTGTCGGATTTTGATAATTTTCTCCTATGTTTGATATGTTAAAACGGTTCCCTCGCCCAAATCGACCTAAAAATGAAAACGTTTTATCTATTCTTATCATGTGTGTTTTTAACTGCAATTTCGTTTGCAGAAGTTTCACAAACACAAAAAGATGCTCTCATAGATTTATATACTTCAACTAACGGCGAAAGCTGGAATACCTCTTGGGATTTAGAAGCTCCTGTATCAACTTGGTATGGACTTAAAATTGAAAACGATAATGTAGTAGCAATTAAGTTGAGCTTTAATAATTTATCAGGAAGCATTCCAAATACAATAAACCAGTTGACTGCTTTAAAGGTATTAGATTTATCATTTAATGCTATTGAAGGAGAATTACCTTCAGAATTTTCAGAGTTAACTCAATTACAATCTCTTAAATTATTTTCTAATAGGTTAAGTGGTGAAATACCAAGCGAGTTTGGTAAGCTTTCGAATTTGAAATTATTTGAAATATATAATAATAATATTACGGGAGAAATTCCGTCGACAATTGGTAATCTGCAAAAATTAGAAAATCTAAACTTAAGTAGTAATCAATTAATGGGTACATTACCAGAAAGTGTGTTAAAACTTAGTAACTTAAAAATACTTAGTGTATTCGATAATAAGTTATTTGGAAACATTCCTAGTAGAATAGGAAACTTGGCTAAACTTGAAGAATTAATATTATCTAACAATAGCTTTTATGGCGAGTTACCATCTAGCATTGCAAGATTAAACAACCTTAATACGCTGTTGTTAGGAAACAATAATTTCACAGGTAATTTTGCTAAACTTCAAGAGCAAATGCCAAACATTACAAATTTAGACATTGACGCTTCTAATAGAAAGGGTGAATTAGTAACTCTTGACGAAGAAGTAGATAACGATAATTGATTTAAGAAATTCATGTTTTTAAGTTAAAATAACCTTTGTATATCTGCAGAGGTTATTTTTTTTGCTTTAAGACTTGTTAAAATTAAAAAGGGTTGTATATTTGCCATCCAATATCGCGGGATAGAGCAGTAGGTAGCTCGTCGGGCTCATAACCCGAAGGTCACAGGTTCGAGTCCTGTTCCCGCTACGAAGAAAACCAATCGCATAAACGATTGGTTTTTTTATGCGCTAAAGCTAGATATTTATATCTATGCTTTAGAGTTTAAATTAAGTAATGACAAAGTCATTGGTTTTCTTTGTACAAGTTTCACTTATTCTGGTCCATTTCATTGCGAAGCAATCAAAATGAATCCTGTTCCCGCTACAACAAGCCAATAGGTTAAATGTGCCTCACATAAGGGTAAATCCTTATGTATTTTAGCATGAGGTGTCTCGATCTACCCTATGTCGTTTATGTCCTATCAGCACTGTTTTAAATTATTCGAAAAATTCCTGGCCTAATCATCTGTTTAGCGATTTAGGCATAATTCATAGACAGACTAGCTGAAAATTTACCAATTAATCCTAATATGAACCGATTATTACCTCACATTTAGAATTAGCTATCGGCTGAAATACTTTTACATCAAATTTTGATACTGGAAATTTAAAACCAGTTTAAGTATCTATTTACTTCAATAAGCAAGAAAATTGATAATACATATAGAGTAACATTTGGTGTTTTAGAACGTTTGAAATCTACTATAAATCATACAACAAGTTATTTTGACAATAATAGTTTAGAAACGGAAAGTATTTTGGCATTTTCCACTGAGCTGTTCGATAGGTTTTATCATACATCATGGTTATTATTTTTTATTATTATAGCTGTAATGGTTACTGGCATACTTTGGTTATTGTCCCATAAGAAAAAGAAAGAGAGCCAGAATAGATTACTTTTTATAGAACTGCAATCTAAATCATTATTAGCTCAAATGCATCCTCATTTTGCATTCAATACATTAAACACTATCAAACATAAAATGTCCTTAAATGACAAAAAAGGTGCTGAAGAATGCTTAGTTGATTTTTCTAAATTAATGCGTTCTACATTAGACCTAAGTCGAAACTCCTGGATAGCTATTACAGAAGAGATTAATTATTTAAAAACGTACACATCATTAAAAAATCTTGATAATCGTCGGGTAAAATTAGAGGTTATAAATAGTATTAGTTATAATCTTGATACTATAGAAATACCGCCATTGCTTTTACAACCTGTAGTAGAAAATAGTATTGAACATGGTTTTTCGAATCAAATGAAAGAACTCATTATAACTTTAGATTTGAGACAGATAAACTTTGATAATAATACATTGAAAGTAGTGATTATAGATAACGGTATAGGTATAAGGTCCAGCAATAAATTAAATACAAATTGTAGACGCAGATCGTATGGTTCTAAAATTTTAAAAGAGCGATTGTTACTTATGAATTCATTGCACACTAGTGCCAATTTATACTACACGGAATACCCAGAAGATAATCAAAATGGTGGCGCCAAAGTAGAGATGATAATATTGTGCCGAAAGGTGCTTTCATAGTAGATATTTATGCATCGCTATTAATTGCATTAAACAATTTAATCAAGTCAAATCGGCGTCTCCTCGCAACTGGAATATGATCTCCATTTTCAAGTACTATAGTACCATCACTGAAGTATTTTCGGACTTTAAGTAAATTTATAATATGAGCTTTGTGTACCCTATAAAATTCTTGATGTCCTTTTAATAGAGATGCATAATGGCCAATACCATAGGAGCTAAGATGCAGTGAGCCATCCGTCATATATATTTTTGCATAATTGTTAACACTCTCAATTCGCAATATCTCATGTATTTTAGAAATAAACGTACAACCTTGAGTACGTATTATAATTAAATCGGCCAATAGTTTTTCGGTAGTCATATTGGAAGACAAACTTTGCTTTTTATTACTTATAAAGTTTATAGCTTTTGTAACGGTAACAACAAATTCTGATTCCGAGTAAGGTTTTAGTAAAAAGCCTAATGCATGGTTTTTAAAAGCATCCAAAGCAAATTTCTGATGCGATGTAGAGAAAATTACTTCAGCATTATTTGGTGTTAACTTCTCTAAAAATTCAAGACCACTTAAACCTGCCATTTCAATATCAAGAATTATCAGATTAATTGTCGTAGTAGAACATAAGTCAATTGCCTTAACAGGGTCTTCAAATAAAAATACTTGTTCAATAAAAGAACCAAAGTTTTTTATCAGCATAGAATTAACTAGACTTAAATCATTAGGGTTATCATCTATGGCCACTATGTTCATAATTCGTCGAAGTTAGTTAGTGTTTAAAATGTAAACGCTAATATCAAAGATAATCTCATTTTCCATTAAAAATATACATATCAATTTAAAGGTTATTTAAATAATCTAAACGGTATTACTGATAAGTATAACGGTTTGTGCGAAACTGTAGATTTATCTAAAGCGCAGCGGTATTTATTGAATTTGACCTAATTTTAACTTCTGAAACAACCTTGGCACTAACTAATATTACTGCTAGTTTTAGTTGATTTGAGAAACCCAGATGCTAATGCTTCCACATTTTTCTGATTTTGTTCTTTTCTCGTTGCATTTTAGTACCAACAAGTGTGTCCCAAAGTACAAGACCAGATATTTTTTCAACTTTAGACGTCTCTACTAAAAAACTTTCAAGTGGCTCACTGGTGATTTTATTGGGTATAATAAAAGACCACATGTTTATTGTACCCGTATTGTTTTCGACCAAAATGGACTTAAAAAAAGCATGAGGTATTGGCAATGAGACATCAATTTTATCGTTGTTATCACCTATCATAACCACCTCTTCATCAAAAAAGAAAATAGGTCCAGAAATAACATATGTTTCAAATACCTTTTTTAAGGCATCTAAGTCTCTTACTGCAGTTTCTAATCGTTTCCAAATACCGCGATTAAACATGGGCTTTTGAGGTGCCATATTAGATAATAAGAAGGTTTCACTATTCTGAATATTTGCTTCAATTTGGTTAGCACTAGACACTAAATGACCTCTATCATATCCTGAGTTTTCATAAACGTCTAAGTCCGCTCTAAAGCGTTCAGGAATACGATAATCCGGTCTAAAATTGTCTAAGCGGCTGACATCAGTTTTGTCAGGATCTACAATTTCAAGTGCCCATTTTGCTTGCCTGAAATAATAGGAGTAGCCAATGGCATAATGCCTATTGTATAATATTTGATCTGCAGTTGGAATACCATATCTGGTCTCTCTTTTTAGGTTGGATAAGTGACGCATTTTTCTGTTGAGGTTAAAGTGAAAAGTGTTAAGTCTTAATAATCAGTAAGATACGTCAATTAATTTAAAAAAATAAGTTTATGTTTAATAATTTTAATTGACTAATTTTCGCCTGTTTTTAATGTATATCATTTTTTATTTTTTAAATGAAAAATTTAGCATTTGTTTTACTCTTTATTTCAAGTTTCCTTTCAGCGCAGATTAATGAAAGTGATTCGCTTAAACTTAAGGCAAATTTATCCTTAACCGGTTTTTGGCAAGGTGGTAATGTAAATACTTTAATATTTAGAGCTAAATCTGAGCTTAGTTATAAGCCTTGGAAAAAATGGGTATATAAAACCAGGAACTCATATGTCTATCAAGAGTTTGGTAAAGAAAAGGCAGATGAAGATATTCTGAGTTTAAACTTCCTGTATTTTAATCCAGAACGCAAAATTTACCCTTTAGTGCTAGGGTTTTTTAGTACAAACTTTAGACGTGAAATTGATTATAGATATATAGTAGGTGCTGGTGTTACGTTTCAGTTATATCAAAAAAATAAAGATTGGTTAAAGGTTTCAGTTTCTAGTGAATATGAAGAAACGGAGTTTGATAATACTTCATTTAATCTCACCCAATATAATGGAGAAGATACCATAGATACCTTTCGTGGAACAGTTTGGATTAATGGTAAATACCATTTGTTTAAGGGCAAGGTTATTGTTAATCACGAAAGTTATATTCAGCCATCATTAGAAGATGGCGATAACTATCGATGGCAAGCCGATTTGGGTGTAGAGTTTCCGATATGGAAGTTTTTGAACTTTAAAATTAATTACCTACATACCTTTGAGAGTATTGTTGTAGAGGGCCAACAACGCGAAGACCAATTTTTAACTTTTGGCTTTACGATTAAGAGTTATTAATACGTGTATGTATTTTTTCTTGTCGCACTTATTTTTGTACAGCTTTTAAATCCTTTAGTAAATTCAGAAAGGTTAATCTCAATTCTTTTAACCAAAAAAATTGTGTGGCAATATTATTACTTTCAAATAGTCATCCTAATCACGCCATCACATTTTTAAATAAGGCAATAAAATGTAATTACGTATAGGATTTTTCTTAATTTCTAAATTATGAATTTTAGTCGTTAGATGTCTTGTTTCTTTCATTATAAGTTTTATCTACTTCTTTGTGTTGTAAATTGATATGAGTTAAGCGATTAAATTGTAAGTTCAACTTTTTAAATACAACATTTAGACATGCCCTAAAATGTTCTAATCTGTTATATCTCTTTCAAATTGTGGCATTGAAAATTGATGGTTTACAATTACGATGTAATCTATTTCTTTCTCAGCGTACTCACAACAGTAGAAAATTAGGGGTGATTTTATACCCATTAATGGGTATTTTGATCTTAAAAACAACATAATTTGACATTTTCTTTCTAAAACAAGTTATATTTAAACATAAACATGTTAGAAAATTTCTGACAAAACTTAACAACTATGAAGCTATTAATCAACTCCCTTTTCTTGATTTTAGGGGCATCTTTTTTATTTGCTCAGAATTTGCCTTGGATGCAAGAAGCTTATCAAATATCTAATGAGCCATCGTATCAGGATTTCGTTGATGCGGGACATAATTATTTCTCCAACATAGATATAAATGAAAAAGGAAGTGGCTACAAACAATTTTTAAGATGGCAGTCTTTTGCGAGAAATTATGTTAAACCTGATGGACAACTATTAACCAATGCTGAAATTAATAATCTATCTGAATCATTTTTTCTTCAACGGCAAGCAAATAATACCGATTTAGCACAATGGGAAACTTTAGGTCCATTTAGTTATGAAGATACTCAGAATAGGATGAGCGGACAAGGTCGAGTTAATACTATTGTAATTAGTCCTCATGATGCAAATGAATACTGGATTGGTACTCCAGGTGGTGGTGCTTGGAAAAGCACAGATGCGGGTGCTACATGGAATCCAATGACCGATAATATGCCTAATCTAGGAGTATCGGCAATAGCAATAGATCCAGTAAACCCAATGATTGTTTATGTCGGGACTGGAGATGATGATGGATCTACATTCTCTGGTCAGGATGGTATTTACAAATCTGAAAATGGAGGCTCTACATGGACAAAATTGACCACTGGTTCTAATGATAATGGATTTATATGTGATATATATATTAATCCTAATGACAACACACAGATATATGCTGCTGGTAACTCAGGTTTTCTTAAATCGGTAAACGGTGGCTTAACTTGGTCAAATACCCAAAGTGGGTTTGGGCAAAATTTAAAGGTTAAACCAGGAGACTGGTCTACAGTTTATTTTAATACCAGAGATACATTTTATGTAAGTACGAATTCTGGTGATACATGGACCGAAACAACGTCAGGGCTTCCAACTACCTTTATACAAAGAATAATGATTGATGTCTCTCCAGATGCTCCGAATAATGTTTACGCAATTATTGCTGATTCTGGGTCTCTATTTCATGGAATTTATATATCAACTGATTCTGGTCAAAGTTTTTCACGACAAGATAATACCATGAATAATTTATTAGAAAGCAGCCAAGCTTTTTTTGATCTGGATATTGCTGTTGATCCAAGTGACTCTAATATCATATACACTGGTTGTCTAAATTTATGGAAATCGTTAGACCAAGGCATAGATTTCTCCAGGGTCAATGAGTGGGATAAGGATTACCAACCTACTTACACACATGCTGATATACATCAAATTCGATTTTATAATGGTGTAATTTTTGTTGCTAGTGATGGTGGAATTTATAGAAGTAATGACAATGGTTTAAGTTTTGAAGATATTACGCCAGGTATTGTTAATAGTGAGGTTTACGAAATTAATGCATCACCTGTCGATACAGATCATATTGTAGCTGGTCTTCAAGATAATGGCGGTTATGCCTATGATGGTAAGGTATGGCGCAATTGGCATTGGTCTGATGGTACATCAAACGCAATTGATCCCGTAAACCCTAACCGTATGCATGGATTATTTCAAACGGGAGCTGCTTATTTTAGAACTGAAGATTCAGGGCAAACTACACGTGATTTATTTGGTAATGGTTCAGGTGTTTTTGAAACGCCTATAGCTGTTAATTCCATAGGAGAAGTGTTTGTTGCAAATATATTTCTTGCAAAAAGAGTTAATGAGTCCTGGTCTAACTTGTTTCTATTTCCGAGCTTAGTTTATGCAATGGAAATTGCGCCTTCAAATGATGATATTATTTACGCTAATACTGGAGTAGAACTATTTAGAAGTGACGATGGCGGTGCTAATTTTACGTCTGTTAATAATTCTATCACAGGATTTGTTGAAGGTATTTCAATACATCATACTAATCCAGATATAGTATATGTCATTACTAGTAATCTAAATTCTGGTGGTATTTACCGAAGTATAGATGGAGGTCAGAATTTTACGAATATCAATTCTAACCTAGCGGGTAATTTACCTTTGAGAGTCTTGGAGTTACAACCAAATCATCCAGATAATCCTTTATATCTCGGTACCGATTTTGGAGTTTATAGATATGACGATATTGGCGGTACTTGGGAGGTATTTCAGTCCGGTATGCCGGGAGCTATAGTAAGGGACTTAAGTATCGATATTAGAGGCGAAGAATTAATTGCTGGAACCTACGGAAGAGGCGTATGGAAAACGGATTTACCGCAATACGTATTTAGTGATGATATTATTTTGGAGTCTATCTCAAAACCTAGTAGTGAAGTAGGTGTTCTTCCATATACTCCAGAAATTACCCTTAGAAATCGAGGTCAAAATACTGTTTCAAATCCTATTGTTAATTACACACTTAATGGATCTCCCAATACTAGCAATATATCAGCGACGCTTACTACTGGTCAATCTATTGATGTTTCCACAAATACAATTAATATCCGTGGATTTTATACCTTAGATTCTGATGTTGCAGTAACGTCTGATGACCAATTGTCTAATAATTCAAAAGAAATAAGATTTATTTTAAATGATTTTGGTCAAATAGGAGAGATTAATTCTTTTGAAAACACCTCTGATGCTTTAATTTCTATTAATAGTAGTGAAGTAGGTTCTATGTGGGAAAGAGGTATGCCAAGCGGTACATTACTCAATTCTGCTGCAACAGGGACTATGGTATATGGAACCAATTTGGATGGGTTTCACGACAGTTATACAAGGTCTTACTTATATACTCAATTCTATGATTTAACTAATGTTGTAAATCCTGAATTATCGTTTGATATGGCTTATGATATTGCTGCAGGTCATGCCTTGTATATACAATATAGCCTGGATAATGGTAATTCATGGGAGTTGTTAGGTTCGGCAAGTGATAGTAATTGGTATAATTCATCCGAGGAACAATGGCAGAGCCTCTCATCAGCGTGGCAAGGTGGTCAATGGTCTGGTGATACAAATGCCACAATAACGAACTATACATATGATTTATCAGCTTGGAATGGACAATCGTCATTTTTAATGCGTTTTGTTTTTGATACAAGATTTAACAGTAATCCATCAACTGCTAAAGAAGGAGTGATTATTGACAACCTAATGGTTAATGGCACTACACTATCAATAGATTCTCCTTTGAATGCTATCGATTTGAAAATATACCCAAATCCTACCTCAAAAAAATTAAATTTTATAAGTAATTCTTTTGATGATTACTCAGTAATTATTTATGACTTTTATGGTAAAGAAATCGATAGACTAAGAGTTGATAACAATAGTTATCAATTAGACACAAGCAGTCTTGTTTCTGGAATTTATATTCTAAAAATATTAATCGATGATTCCGTAATTCATAAAAAAATTATAAAGAATTAGAAATTAGTATTAAGTTGCATTCAGAATGAATGACAACTTTAAAAACGAATTTTTTGGTATAGGTATACAAAATGGTAAGACACCAGAAAACTTAGGTGTGCTCTGGCGTTCTGCTCAAAATCTTGGAGCAAGTTTTATTTTTACTATCGGTAATCGCTATGCCAAGCAGGCAAGTGACACTCATAATGCCGTAAAATCTATGCCCTACTTTCATTACGACACATTCGAAGATTTTTTTAAGAATATACCAAAAGGCGCCCGAATAGTTGGTGTTGAACTTACAGCTGAAGCCGAAGATTTAGAAACCTTTCATCACCCTAGACGTTGCGTATATTTGTTAGGAGCTGAGGATCATGGTTTGTCTAAGCAAGCCATTGAAAAAAGTCACTTTTTAGTAAAATTTAAGTCGCAATTAAGTCTTAATGTTTCTGTTGCAGGTAGTATAGTTATGTATGATAGAGGAATTAATAAATCAAGATCGTAACTTTGCACCAAAATTTTTTGAATGCATAAAGCAGGTTTTGTAAATATAATTGGTAATCCAAATGTTGGTAAATCTACATTGATGAATGCTTTTGTTGGCGAAAAACTATCCATCATCACATCAAAAGCACAAACTACACGCCATAGGATCCTCGGTATTGTTAATGGTGATGATTTCCAGGTGATACTCAGTGACACACCCGGAATTATTAAACCAGCTTATGAATTGCAAGAATCTATGATGGATTTTGTGAAGTCTGCTTTTGAGGATGCAGACGTCCTCGTATATATGGTTGAAATAGGCGAGAAGGCGTTAAAAGATGAAACGTTCTTTAAAAAAATCACTAGTTCAAAAATTCCAGTTCTTTTATTATTAAACAAAATCGATAATTCTGACCAAGAACAACTTGAAGCACAGGCCGAATTATGGCAGAGCAAAGTTCCAAATGCCGAGTTTTATCCTATTTCTGCATTAAATGGATTTAATGTTCAGAACGTATTTGACAGAATTGTTGAGTTACTACCAGATTCGCCACCATTTTATCCTAAAGACCAATTAACAGATAAACCTGAACGCTTTTTTGTAAATGAAGCGGTAAGAGAAAAGATTCTAATGCATTACAAAAAGGAGATTCCGTATGCTGTTGAGGTAGATACTGAGGAGTTTTTTGAATCTGAAGATATTATTAGAATTCGCTCTGTAATTATGGTTGAAAGAGATACTCAAAAAGGTATTATCATTGGTCATAAAGGTTCTGCTTTAAAGCGTGTAGGTGTTGAAGCACGAAAGGATTTAGAAGCATTTTTTGGCAAACAAGTTCATTTAGAGCTTTATGTGAAGGTCAACAAGAATTGGAGAAGTAATCAACAACAACTAAAACGTTTTGGTTACAACCAGAAGTAGATATAATTTTCTTAAACAGAATGAATACCTTCAGCACGAATAGTATCTCTCATAAAACTATGTAGTTTGTACATATCGGGCTTTCCTTTAGCTTTTCCCATTCGACCTATAAAATAAAGCGTAAACCAAATAACTATCATAAATAGAGTTAAAAAAAGCTGTATAGCATAAGGACTGTCTAAGGATATGTTTGTGTAGGTCCAGATTCCGAAAGCAATAAATAATCCAGCGACTATAAAATGAAAAAACATAAACATAGTCCATATGGTTGGATTAGGACCAAATAAACCATAAATCGTTGCATGAGTTTCATCCTTCTGGTTAATCTCTAGATGTAATTGAGGAGACCAGTAGTGTTGTTCTTTTTTAGGGAAACGAATAAAAACGTGTTCGTCTAAACATGTTATTATAAAATCAGACTGCAGAGTCTTTTGTTTTTCAAAACATGACAATAGTTTTTTATTAGTAGTTTCAACGTCAAATTTGAATCGTGGTCTTAAAACAATTTCGTTAGGTAAAGACATAAGAAATAGTAACTGGTTCTAAATTAAACATTTTCTTAGAGATATAATGCTATCTTTGCACCCGCTTACGGGATACGTAACGCAGAGTAAATTAGTTTGTTATGAGTAATATAGTAGCCATAGTTGGTCGTCCTAATGTAGGAAAATCCACATTCTTTAATCGATTAATTCAACGACGAGAAGCTATCGTTGATGCTGTTAGTGGCGTAACTAGAGATAGACATTACGGAAAAAGTGATTGGAATGGTAAAGAGTTTTCTTTAATTGATACTGGAGGATACGTTGTTGGTAGTGATGATATTTTTGAAGCTGAAATTGATAAGCAAGTAGAACTCGCTATTGAAGAAGCTGATGCTATAATTTTCATGGTAGATGTTGAAACTGGTGTTACCGGAATGGATGAAGATGTTGCTAGATTATTACGCAAAGTTGAGAAACCTGTTTTTCTTGCCGTAAATAAAGTAGACAATAACAAACGTGCCGAAGATGCTGTTGAGTTTTATGCTTTGGGGTTGGGCGAATATTATACTATTGCTAGTATTAATGGTAGTGGCACAGGTGATCTATTGGATGCTTTAGTAGAAGCTTTACCAGAAAAAGATGACACAAATATTGAAGAGCAACTGCCGCGTTTTGCTGTTGTTGGTAGACCAAATGCTGGTAAATCTTCTTTTATCAACGCACTTATTGGAGAAGACAGATATATAGTTACTGATATAGCTGGTACTACTCGCGATTCTATAGATACTAAATACAATCGTTTTGGTTTTGAATTTAATTTGGTAGATACTGCTGGGATTCGCCGTAAATCAAAAGTAAAAGAAGACTTAGAATTTTACTCTGTAATGCGAAGTGTAAGAGCCATAGAGCATAGCGATGTTTGCTTATTGGTGTTAGATGCTACTCGTGGTTTTGACGGTCAAGTGCAAAATATCTTTTGGCTAGCTGAACGCAATAGAAAAGGTATAGTGATATTGGTGAATAAATGGGATTTAGTTGAAAAGGAAACAAAAACTGCTAAGCAATTCGAAACCTTAATTCGTAAGCAAATCGAACCATTTACAGATGTGCCAATCGTATTCATTTCTGTCTTAAATAAACAGCGAATATTTAAGGCTATAGAAACTGCTGTTGAGGTGTATAAAAATCGTTCCAAAAGAATTAAGACGAGTACCTTAAATGAGGTGTTGTTGCCAATAATTGAGAATTATCCGCCACCAGCATATAAAGGTAAGTTCGTGAAGATTAAGTATATTATGCAATTGCCAACACCACAACCTCAATTTGCATTCTTTTGCAACCTTCCACAATATGTAAAAGAACCTTATAAACGTTTTTTAGAAAATAAGCTAAGAGAACATTTTAATTTTCATGGTGTGCCAGTAAGCGTGTACATGCGCAAAAAATAGTATTTTTACAATGCTATGAAAAAATGTAAGTTTATTTTTTTCTTACTCTGTTGTACAGTAGTAATACAGCCAACTATTGCTCAAGATTCTCCGCCAGAAATTAATGCTGTCGGGAATCAAAATTATTGCGGCAGTTCTACACCAATAGCTACGAGTGTAAGCATAGTTGATCCTGATGCAACAGACACTACCCTAGATTTGGTTTCAATTCAAATTTCTATTGGTTATGCTGAAGGATTTGACCAATTAACATTAACTGAGATGCATCCCAATATTGTACCCATGTGGCTTCCAGATTTAGGGATTTTGCAACTATCAGGTCCAGCAACTTTCACAGAATATGAAGCCGCAATATTAGACGTAGAATTTAGTACAACTCAAGTCGATTTTAATTCTAATAGAAGTTTCTCTATAAACTTAGGAAATGCTAATTATTTACCATCGACTGATCATTATTATTTTTATGTTGCAAGTATTGGAGTACCATGGAATATAGCAAGAGACCAAGCCGCATCTTTGGATTTTTTTGGATTGCAGGGATATCTTGCCACAATAACCACACAGGAGGAAGCCCAATTAACTGGAGAACAAGCCAAAGGAGCCGGATGGATTGGAGCGTCTGATGCTGGTAGTGAAGGTGTTTGGCAATGGGTAACGGGTCCAGAAGCAGGAACACAATTTTGGCAAGGTGATTTTAGTGGTTTTCCAATTAGTTTTTCGTTTTGGAACATAGGCGAACCCAATAATTTTGATGGAGATGAGGATTATGCGCATATTACGGATCCTAGTATTGGGCTTTTAGGTTCCTGGAATGATTTACCAGCTGCAGGGAATCCAGATCCCAATAACCCTTTTCACCCCAAAGGCTACATCGTAGAATTTGGCGGTATGCCTGGTGATCCAGATATAAGTCTATCTGCAGCCACAACACTTACCATGCCAGTTCTTGAAGTTTTTGATTTTATTGGTTGTGATAACGATACATTCAATCTCACAGTAGATAGTAATTTGGAAGAGATTATATGGTTTGATGATTCTCTTTTAACTAATCAAGTAAATATTGGAGACACTTATGATATTGTTTTAAATACTACAACAACATTCTATGTTGTTGGCAGATTTTCAGATTGTACAGAAACGCTTAATGGAGAGTTTACTGTTACTGTCAATCCTCTACCCGAAGCTGTAGATACAATTATAGAACAATGCGATGACCCCTCAGAAGATGGGATTTCTTTTTTTGTGTTAAATGATTATGCAAGCATTATTTCTAATGGTAGTTCTGTTAATAATGTTATTATGTATGGAGATGCAGCTTTGACACAACCACTAAATATGTTGAACTATGAGAATACCTCTAATGGCCAAATTGTCTATGCTCAAGTAATTAACCCCAATACAAACTGCTTTAGAGTTGCTACCGTAACATTGTCTGTGCGTCCACCTACTGATCAAACTTACAGTTTAGAGGTTTGTGATGATGACGTTGAAGATGGTTTAGCAGAGTTTAATTTGTCAGATTTGAATGATGACGTGTTATTAGGTTTTCCTGTTGCTTCTCAAGTATCCTATTTTAGTTCTTTTGAAGGTGCTGCTATTAATAATAATCCATTACCAAATAACTACACCAATAACATACCAAATACAGAAACTATATTTGCTAAAGTTTCTTTAGGTGTAACCTGTTTATCTATTAATGAAGTTTTTTTAACGGTCTCGCCACTATTAGAATTGCGTCCGGATGAAACAGTATATTATTGTACCGATACCTTTCCTATTCCAATTACTTTAGATGCAGGTGTAGTAAACGGAACACCTAATAACTTTTTGTACAACTGGTCTACTGGGGAAACTACAATCCAGATACAGGTCAATGAAATAGGGGCATACTTTGTAGATGTAACAGAAATAGATGGTTGTACAAATCGTAGAACAATTACTGTATTACCGTCGAATATTGCTGAAATTAATGTAGATATCGAAGATGCAATTGATAATAACAACATTGTAGTTAATACAACTGGTGAAGGAGATTACGAGTTTTCATTGACTTCTGAAAACGGACCGTATCAGGATAGCAACACTTTTGAAAATGTCCGTTCGGGCATTCGAACAGTTTATGTTAGAGATAAAAATGGCTGTGGTGTGGTTGCTGAATCATTCCCGGTTATAGGGTTTCCAAAGTTTTTTACACCAAATGGTGATGCTACAAATGATTTTTGGACTGTAGATGGCTTTAATGAAGAGTTTTTATCGAATTCTAGAGTTCAGATTTTTAACCGCCATGGTAAACTTCTGACTGAATTATCTGCCGAGAACCCGTTTTGGGATGGTATGTACAATGGTAATTTAATGCCGTCTGATGATTATTGGTTTACCGTAACTTTTCAAGATGGCCGTTCGTTTAGCAAGCACTTTGCTCTAAAGCGATAAATGCTTACCAGCCACCCGAGGCACCACCGCCACCGCTCATTCCACCGCCGAAACCACCGCCAAATCCTCCGCCAAAACTTCCTCCAGAGCTTCCGCTAAATCCTCCTGAAGAACCGCTTCTGTAGCTGCCACGGCCCATATTGCTTAAAATAATAGCCTCAAGAATACTGCCATCATTTCTTCTATAATTACCGCCACCACCACCGCCACCTTTATGTTTTGATATGACAATGATTAGAATAATAAAAAAGATAAATAGCACAAAAAAGACTGCAAAAGGAAATTCACCACTACCGCTAGATTGTCTTGTGCCTTGATACTCACCTTGTAGAACTTCAAAGATAGCATCAACACCGCGATTGAGGCCACCAGCATAATCATTACGCTTAAAATATGGAATAATATCGCGTTCAATGATACGTTTACACATAGCATCTGTTAATAGGTGCTCAACGCCATATCCGGTGGTTATTCCTATTCGTCTATCATTTTTGGCTAATATTATTAAGACACCATTATCTTTTTCTGCTTGCCCAATCCCCCAATCAGAAAGCCAATTAGCACCGAGGTAATTGATGTTTTCTCCATTTGTTGAAGAAATTGTTACAAGCACAATTTGAGTAGAAGTGGTGTCGGAATATCGTATTAGTTTTTGCTCTAGATTGTGTTTCTGTGTCTCAGAAAGTAGATTGACATAATCGTAGACACTTGTTTGAAAACTCGGAATATCTGGAATCTCATATTGCGCTTCAACATTCTGAAACCCTAAAAATGAAATTAATAGAAGTAAAAATGATGTATTTCTAAATGTAAATTTCATGTACTAATTAGCCTTTAGAAATACTATTGTCAAGTTCATTGGTGTCGCCATGTATCCATGGGAAATAATGCGATAATTCTTTACCTGCAAGCTCAATACCTTCAATTAAACCAAGTGCAAATTCACCTTCTCTAAAATGATTTGCGATGACATCTCTTGTTGAATTCCAGAAATCTTCACCAACAGCTTCATTAATACCTTTATCACCATAAATAACGAATGTTCTTTGATCTACGGCGACATAAATAAGGACACCGTTTTGTGCTTTAGTGTTGTCCATTTTAAGGTAATGAAATACTTCCATAGCATGCTCTAGTGCATCTGTGTCACAATTCTTTTCGATGTGCACACGGATTTCGCCTGAAGTGTTTTTTTCAGCTTTTCGAATTGCAGCAACTATGGCTTCTTCTTCAGAAGCGGTGAGAAAGTTTTCAATTACGGACATTGCGATTACTTAAAAATCAAACTCGACATCTGGTGCTTCATCTGCACCTTCTTCAGACTCAAAGTAAGCCTTTTTATCAAAGCCTGCGATATTGGCGACCAGACTTCTAGGAAACTTTCTTATATAACTATTGTAAGGCTCAACAGCTTTATTAAATCTAGTTCTAGCGACATCTATTCTATTTTCTGTTCCTTCTAATTGACTTTGCAATTCAATGAAATTTTGATTGGCTTTTAATTCTGGATAACGTTCTACAGTTACTAAAAGACTTTTTAGAGCACCAGAAAGACCACCTTGAACTTCATTAAATTTTGCAAGTTGCTCTGGCGTAACATTATTTGGATCAATATTAATTGAAGTTGCTTTCGCTCTTGCTTCTATTACTGCAGTTAAAGTACTCTTTTCAAAATCAGCAGCACCTTGTACTGTTTTTACTAAGTTACCAATGAGATCATTTCGTCTTTGATAACTGCTTTCTACATCTGCCCAAGATTTTCCTACTTTCTCATCTAAATCGACAGCATGATTATTAGTTCTTATTCCCCAAATTAAAATTGCTGCGATTAACAACAAAGGTATGAGCCACTTTTTCATATTGATTATAGTTTAAAGTTGTGATTTTATTTTGATAAGTTTTGCCTTAATACCTTCGAGTTTAGTTATAATCTCAAAGTTACTTAAAGCTTGTTTTCGTTCTTCTTTTATATGGGTTTTAGCACCTTCGAGCGTAAAACCTCTTTCCTTAACAAGATGATAAATAAATTTTAAATGCTTAATATCTTCAGGTGTAAACTTGCGGTTACCTTTTGCATTCTTCTTTGGTTTTATAATATCAAATTCTTTCTCCCAAAATCGAATTAGTGATGTATTTACATTAAATGCCTTGGCAACTTCTCCGATGCCATAATAACGTTTTTCTGGTAAATCGATATGCATAATCTAATCTAAAGATTGATTTTCTAAAGAGGCTTTTTCTAAGAGCTTGTTAAACTCTTCTGGAGATAAATTTCCATAATAGAAATTTATTGGATTAATACGCACACCATCTTTATGTACTTCATAATGTAGATGAGGTGCTTGAGAGCGTCCGGTACTGCCTACAAATCCAATTAAGTCGCCGCGCTTTACACGTTGATTAACACGAACATTGTACCGATATAAATGTGCATAAAGTGACACATAACCATAACCATGATCAATACGGATGTGCTTGCCAAAACCAGATGAGCTATTATCTGCACGTTTTACGATACCATCACCTGAAGCGTAAATTGGTGTTCCCCTTGGTGCTGTAAAATCCATGCCGTGATGGAACTTCCTTACCTTGGTGAATGGGTCAGTTCTAAAACCAAAACCAGAGGCCATACGTGTTAGATCTTCATTATTAACAGGTTGTATCGCCGGAATTGCTTCCAAAAACTTTTCTTTATTTTTTGCCAATATAGCTATTTCATCAAGTGACTTAGACTGGACTACCATTGCTTTTTCTAAAATATCTAGTCGTTTGTTACTTTCACGAATTAGAGCAGAATTATCAAAGCCATCATACTTTTTGTAACGATTGATGCCGCCAAATCCTGCACGACGTTGTTCTTCGGGAATTGGGTTAGCTTCAAAATACAAACGGTAAATAGCATTGTCACGCTCTTCAATATTTTCTAGAACAGAAATGGCATCATCCATACGTTTGTTAAGTAACTCATATTGCAATTCCATATTTTCCAACTCCCGAGACAGCTCGCGCTCTTTTGGTGATTCAATAAAATAACCGCTTGTAAAAAAAATAAAAAAACCAAAAAGTGCAGATGCTAATAAAAACGCCGCAGCATTTAGTATGGTTATACGTTTTTTACGCTCAATTTTACGGTAAGACAGCGTATCAGGATCGTAATAGTATTTTACTTTAGCCATATGTTAAAATGTTCTATTTTTGTGGCGAATTAGAACAATATACAAATATAAAAATACTTGGTGTTTGAAGCAATTCGTGAGACTATGATATATATAAACTCCAATTTTGAAGATTAAGTATTAAAATTAACATACAGATGACATCTCAAGACATCAGAAAAACATTTCTTGATTTTTTTAAATCTAAAGAACACTTAATCGTACCATCTGCACCTATGGTTGTAAAAAACGACCCAACCTTGATGTTCGTTAACTCTGGTATGGCACCTTTTAAGGAATACTTTTTAGGCAATTCACAACCAAAGAAAAATAGAATTGCCGATACACAAAAATGTCTTAGAGTATCAGGTAAGCACAATGATTTAGAAGAAGTTGGATACGATACTTACCATCATACATTGTTTGAGATGCTTGGTAATTGGAGTTTTGGAGATTATTTTAAAGAAGAGGCTATTGCATGGGCATGGGAGCTTCTTACCAAAGTTTATGGTATTAATAAAGATATGCTTTACGTTACTGTCTTTGAAGGTAGTAATGATAAAGACAATCTTAAAATGGATACCGAAGCTTATGATATCTGGAAAAAATACATTTCTGAAGATCGAATATTAAAAGGTAATAAAAAGGATAACTTCTGGGAAATGGGCGATCAAGGTCCATGTGGCCCTTGTAGTGAAATACATGTAGATATAAGATCTGATGCAGAAAAAGCTAAAGTAGATGGTAAAACTTTAGTAAATATGGATCATCCTCAGGTTGTAGAAATATGGAATCTTGTTTTTATGCAATACAACCGTAAAGCCAATGGTAGTTTAGAAATATTACCAAATAAGCATATCGACACAGGTATGGGCTTTGAGCGTTTATGTATGGTGCTGCAAGGCGTACAATCTAACTATGATACGGATGTATTTACACCAATTATTCGAGAGATTGAAACTATAACTAATTCAGATTACGAAACTGATGAAAAAGTTGATGTTGCTATTAGAGTAATTGCCGATCATGTTAGAGCAGTGGCGTTCTCAATTTCGGATGGTCAACTTCCAAGTAATACAGGAGCTGGATATGTAATACGTCGAATTTTAAGACGTGCTATACGATATGGTTTTACGTTTTTAAACCAAAAAGAGCCTTTTATCTATCGCCTAGTTGATATTCTAAGTAAAAAAATGGGTAGTGCGTTTCCGGAACTAAAAACGCAAAAACAGCTTATAGAAAATGTTATTAAAGAAGAAGAAGCCTCTTTTTTAAGAACCTTAGAACAAGGCTTAATACTATTAGATGGTGTGGTAAATTCTACCAAAGGAGATACGGTGTCTGGGGAAAAAGTATTTGAGCTGTACGACACTTATGGTTTCCCGATGGATTTAACGGCGTTGATTCTTTCTGAAAACAATTTAAAGTTAGATAAAAAAGGGTTTGAAGAACAACTGCAAATACAAAAAGACCGTTCGCGTGCTGCGAGTGAGACTTCTACTGAGGATTGGACAGTTTTAGTTGATGATAATATACAAGAGTTTATAGGTTATGACCATTTAGAAGCTAAGGTTAAAATTACCCGATACAGAAAGGTGACCTCCAAAAAGGAAGGCGAAATGTATCAGTTGGTATTTAATCTAACACCTTTTTATGCAGAAGGTGGTGGACAAGTTGGTGATAAAGGGTATTTACAGGATGCACATGGTGATGTAGTCTATATTGTAGACACCAAAAAAGAGAATAACATTATTATTCACTTTGTAAAGAATTTACCAAAGCATCTTAATGAAACATTTAATGCAGTAGTAGATGCTAAACAGCGTTACAGAACTGAATGTAATCATACGGCGACACATTTATTGCATCAAGCGTTACGCGAAGTTCTAGGAGAGCATGTTGAGCAAAAAGGTTCTGCAGTGCATTCTAAATATTTACGTTTTGACTTCTCACATTTTTCTAAGATGACAGTGGAAGAATTGAGAGATGTCGAAAATTTTGTGAATGCCAGAATTGATGGTAAATTACCATTACAAGAAAGCCGTAATGTGCCAGTCGATATCGCTTTGCAAGATGGTGCAATGGCACTATTTGGTGAAAAATATGGTGATACGGTGAGAACTGTTCGATTTGGCCAGTCTATAGAATTGTGTGGTGGGACACATGTAAATAATACTTCGGAGATATGGCATTTTAAGATTAGATCTGAAAGTGCTGTAGCATCTGGAATTAGACGTATTGAAGCTATTACTTATGATGCTGTCAAGGATTTTTATTTTGAAAATAATCGTGCATTCTTTGAAATGAAAGACATACTTAATGCTCAAGAGCCGGTTAAAGCATTAAAGAACTTGCAATCTGAAAATAGCCAACTTAAGAAGCAGATAGAGCAGCTGTTAAAAGACAAAGCTAAGAACTTAAAAAATGAGCTTAAAGCTGAAATTTCTGATATAAATGGGATACAGTTTCTGGCTAAAAAAGTAGACTTAGATGCAGGTGGAATAAAAGATTTAAGCTTTGAGCTTGGAAGTCAGTATAACAACTTGTTTTTACTATTTGGAAGTGAAACAAATGGAAAAGCTATTTTATCGTGTTACATATCTAAAGAGCTTGTTGCTAGCAAAGGCTTAAATGCAGGACATATAGTTAGAGAATTGGGTAAATTTATCCAAGGTGGTGGCGGCGGACAGCCATTTTTTGCGACAGCAGGCGGAAAACATCCTGCTGGAATTGATGATGCTTTAAATAAAGTAAAAGAATACATATCCTAGTTGAATTTTCAAACTCATATACCATTAGAGAGACAAAAACATAACCTTATAAGTTATGATTCTAAGGTTGTATTATTAGGGTCATGTTTTTCTGAAAATATCGGTGAGAAGTTTAATTATTTCAAGTTTCAAAATCTAGTAAACCCTTTTGGGATATTATTTCATCCATTAGCAATTGAGAATTTTATCACTAACGTGATAAATGAAAAGCAATATTCAGAAGACGACATATTTTATAATAACGAAGCTTGGCATTGTTTTGATGCACATTCGAGATTAAGTAATACGTCAAAAGAGCTACTATTAGAAGAATTAAATTCTAATATAACAACAACGCATCAATGCATTAAAAACACTACACATGTTGTAATCACTCTAGGTACAGCATGGGTTTATAGATATATTTCTACGGATAGTATCGTTGCTAATTGTCACAAAATACCACAGAAGCAATTTTTAAAAGAGCTGCTGTCTGTTGATGCAATTACTCAATCTCTTGAAGTTATAATTAGTTTGATTAGAACTATTAATCCAGACATAACATTTTTGTTTACGGTTTCTCCTGTGAGGCATCTTAAAGATGGTTTTGTTGAAAATACCCAAAGTAAATCTCACTTGATATCAGCAATTCATGATGTGGTTAATATTAAAAATAAGCAATTTTATTTTCCATCTTATGAATTAGTGATGGACGAATTAAGAGATTATCGTTTCTTTAAGGAAGATATGATTCATCCAAACGCAGTTGCCATAGATTATATTTGGGAGAAGTTTACTTCTGTTTGGTTTGCTGATAATAACTTCGCCATTATGGAAAGCGTAGATTCAATTCAGAAAAGTATAGCACATAAACCTTTTAATGCAACATCTGAAGCACATACCGCATTTAAAAAACAACTTGAAGAGAAAATAAGCAAGCTAGAATCTGAGATCCCTTCAATACGTTTTTCATCTAAATAATTTGGGTTACATTTACTAACATCAAGATTTAAATACCACTAGTCTTAGTACTAGGTAGATTATTTATATGCTAAAGAGTGTTTTTATACCTAATAGAACTAACAGCTTTGCTTGGGCTAATTTGTTGTTCTTAATTTTACTAATTGCAATAGGTAAGATTACGGCTTATACAGTTTTATTTGGGTACTTCTTTGAGACTATTATTATCGGTATATTTAATTGTTTTAAAATATATAGATGTTCTGCACATGAAAAAAAATCCTCTATAGGTACAATTCTCTTTTTCTGTGCTCATTATGGAGGTTTCATTGCGGTGCAATCCATTTTTTTGTTTTCTATTTTTTCTTTTTCTGGCGATGGAGAACTGTTTATGGAACCATTTCACTTAATAGATAATTATCAGATAGCAATAGGTTTTGAGGGTATGCATTGGATGCTTCTTATTTTATTTATTGGACAATTACTGAAGTATTATTTCGATTTCCTAGTCCCAAAAAAGTATACCAAGTTTACTGGTAAAGAGATCATGTTTAAGCCTTATTTAAGAATATTGATTCAGCAGTTTGTTGTTATTTTAGGTGGCTTTTTCATTATTTTATCAGAAGCTTCCATAATAACAGCTATTTTACTAGTGATTTTTAGATTTATCACTGACTTCTTCTTAGTGGCAATACGAGAAGATAGTAGAGTTTTAGATTACCTCGTAGACAAAATGAGTGAAACCGAAGAAGACAAAGACGAAATTCGAAAGCAATTATTGCTTTTCTCAGAGTAGATTTTATTCTACCATCGTATAGGTCTTTTCAGCCGTTCCTTTACCATATCAAATGTTTTTTTACTGCTTCTTTCCCATTTATAAATATTAGCCTTTCCGCGTTTTTTCTTTTGTGTATTGGCTTTTTTTGTTAGTAATTCGGTCCAATAAAAGCGTTTCCGAGTAATTATTTTACTTGTTTCCTTCTCAGTGTCCAATTGCTCTAAAGCATTAAGCGCAGTGATAGAAACATGGTGAATCCTATCATCTATTGATTCTAGTAATAAAGGAATGGAGGATTTATCATCAATATCAGCTAATGCTATAGCTGCTATTGGTCGTGTTTTATAATCGCCATATTTTAAGATAAAGCGCAACTTTTTTGCATCAGAATTTCTTGTCCAACCATTGAGTATTTTTTTATTTGGTTGAAGTATTCTTAGTTTAATTAATAGAAAAGTAATACGACCTAGCATAGTATATATAGGTCATTAGCAATAACAAAATGTTACAAGAATGCTATTACTTTACCCTAACGCTATCAGGAACTAGTAAGGTATAATCGCCATTATTTCTAATTACGTCGCGCACAATACTAGAAGAGATATATGAGGTGCTAGCAGCTGTAAGTAGAAAAACAGTTTCAATAGGCGCTAAATCTCTATTGGTATGCGCAATGGCTTTTTCAAATTCAAAGTCAGCAGGATTTCTTAAGCCTCTTAAAATGAAGTCGACATTATTTTCTTTACAAAAATCAACAGTAAGACCTTTATAAGTTACTACCTTTACTTTAGGTTCGTCTTTAAAAGCATTTTCAATAAAAGATTGCCGTTCTTCTAAAGAGAACATATATTTTTTATCAGCATTAATCCCAATAGCAACAATAACTTCATCAAAAAGTTTCACACTTCGTTTTATAATATCGTAATGTCCTAGAGTAATTGGGTCAAAAGAACCTGGGAAAATGGCGCGTTTCATTATTCTGATTTATTGAATAAAGATACAAAACCGTGAATAGATACACCAGCAAAAACAATGTACAAGCTATACCTAGATATAATACGTTCTATTTGATAGGCTGGTAATTCTGTAAAAAACGAATAAATAATTAGTACCGAAGCTATAATGATGAGCACAGAACCTAACAATTGCAAGCGTTTTAATATTTTTTGACGACTCGGTTTGTAATATGCACCTAAGGATATATGTATTAAACCAAAGAGAAGAATATATAAATGGCCTGTTCTAAATAAAGCTCTGGTCATTAACTCCATACCTTTTAGATGGTCATAGTTATGATGCATATACTGACCTGTAAGAAGAAAGATGATTACAATTATAATTCCTCCAAATAAGTGTATTTTCTTAAAAATTGACATTTAAGTTTAATCTTTAAGAGCTTCTTCAATGGCATTACTAAATAATTCCTCGAGTGAAATTCCTGCAGCATTGGCTTGTTGAGGTAAAATACTTTCTTTGGTTAAACCAGGAACAGTATTTACTTCTAATAGGTAAGGTTCATCATTTTTAAAGATATATTCGCTACGGCTAAAGCCTTTCATTTTAAGAACTTCGTATACTTTTTTAGCAACTATCCTTACTTTAGTCTCGTAATCTTCAGTTAGTCGAGCAGGTGTAATTTCTTGAGATTGGCCTTCGTATTTAGCTTTATAATCAAAAAAGTCATTCTCTGAAACAATCTCTGTTATCGGAAGAACTTTGGTTTCGCCTTTGTACGAAATCACACCAACCGAAACTTCGGTACCATCTAAAAATTCTTCGATAATAATTTCGTCATCTTCTTTAAAAGAAATTTCTATTGCAGCTTTAAGTTTTTCTTTTTTATACACTTTGCTAACACCAAAACTACTACCAGCTCTATTGGCTTTTACAAAACATGGTAATCCTACTGTTGCAATAATGTCATCTTCATTAATCTGATCACCTAAGTTTAAATAATAACTCTCAGCGGTTTTTATCCCAAAGGGTTTAAGTGTTGCCAGTAAGTCACGTTTGTTGAATGTTAATGCTGCTTGATACATATCGCAACTCGTATGTGGAATGCCTAAAAGCTCAAAATAACCTTGCATAAAACCATCTTCGCCAGGAGAACCATGTATGGCATTAAACACACAGTCAAAAGTTATTTTGCTATCAGCAACAGTAACGGAAAAATCATCTTTGTCTATTGGGTATTCTTTATTGTTTTCATCGACATAAACCCATTTATGTTTAAAGATATGTATAGCATAAGGTGCGAACTTTGTTCTGTCAAGAGTGTCAAAAACAACACCACCACTTTTAAGTGAGATCTCATACTCACTAGAGTAGCCACCCATAATTATTGCTATATTTTTCAACATAATAAGCTTAAGATTTTCTTGTTATGTAAAAGTATCATTTATTTTATTTTAACTGCAAAAATCGATTTGTATTTTACTATCGTATATAGAACAACAAATTTCACTAGTTTTGTGAACAATTCTTGGGTATGAGTATCATTAAATTTTTAACAAGTAAGACTTTTTTTAAGCACATAGCGTTAGCAATTTTAGCTGTGGTCGTATTTTGTTTTATTCTCTTAAAGTGGTTAGATATAACTACTAATAACGGACAATTTGTAACTGTCCCAGACTTAAAAGGTAAGTCTATTGAAACGGCCGAAATAGAACTCGATGATAATGATTTGGTGATGCAAGTGCAAGATTCGGCAAACTTTAATCCTAATTATCCAAAGTATTCGGTGATTGAGCAAGACCCAATTGCTGGAGCTCAGGTAAAAGAAAACAGAAAAATATATCTTACACTAAATCCATCAGGGTACAGAAAAGTTGCTGTTCCAGAAATTCTACGACGTACTTTTAGACAAGCAAAGCCAACCCTAGAAGCGTTAGGTTTTGTGGTAGGAGAGAAGACTTATATCGATAATATTGGTAAAGATGTGGTGCTCGGAATTAAGCATAAAGGACAAGATATTAAAGTAGGTGATATGTTACCATTAACCTCTAAGATTGATTTGGTTTTAGGTAATGGTAATCGTGCGTCTTCAAACTAGGTCATAGCTATGACACCACAACTTCCACAGAACGAGGATTTATTTGAGCATTACAGGTTTGTTGTAGAAAAAGGACAACAAGCACTCCGTATAGATAAATACTTAATGAATTTTATAGAAAATGCGACACGAAATAAAATTCAAGCGGCAGCAAAAGATGGCAGTATTTTCGTAAATGATACGCCTGTAAAATCGAATTACAAGGTAAAACCGAATGATGTTATTACTGTAAAATTCGAGCATCCACCACACGAGCATTTATTGGTTGGAGAAGATATAACTATCGATATCGTTTACGAAGATGACGATTTATTGGTTGTAAATAAACCTGCCGGAATGGTAGTACATCCAGGACATGGTAACTATTCAGGGACGTTGATTAATGCTCTTATTTTTCACTTTGATAATCTGCCAAAAAACTCAAGTGATAGACCAGGTTTGGTGCATCGCATAGATAAAGATACAAGCGGTTTATTGGTTGTTGCAAAGACCGAACATGCTATGAACCATTTGTCTAATCAGTTTGCTGAAAAAACCTCAGAACGTGAGTATTTAGCTTTGGTTTGGGGCAACTTAAATGAAGATTCCGGAACTATAGAGGGTAATATTGGCCGCCATCCAAAAAACAGATTACAGAATACCGTTTTTGAAGGTGATGATGCTTACAAAGGAAAACCTGCTGTTACGCATTATAATGTTGTGGAACGATTAGGATATGTAACCCTTGTAAGTTGTAAGCTCGAAACTGGACGTACGCATCAAATACGCGTGCATATGAAACATATTAGCCACACACTTTTTAATGACGAACGTTATGGTGGTGATGCCATACTTAAAGGCACAACCTTTACCAAGTACAAGCAATTTGTAGATAATGCGTTTAAAGTGTTGCCACGTCAAGCCTTACATGCAAAAACTCTTGGTTTTGAACATCCAACGACTGGAGAATTTATGCGTTTTTCTTCCGAAATCCCAGACGATATGCAACAGTGTATTGAAAAATGGCGCAGTTATGCCAAGCATCAAGCTTAATTCCTTCGAAAGAAGGAATCTTAAAGTAAATAGTTTGACGAGTTTAAAGCAATTCTATATATAAAGCTAAGTTTTATGAAGCTTTTGGAGTTTAATATCTTATGATAGTAATCGTTTATGCGACTATCTAGATTAGTTGTTGACAATACTTGAAACTGTTCTAATTACATCGTATTTTTACTCTCATAAATTAATGTTGAATTAAAAAGATTCCTGCATACGCAGTAAATGCATATGAAACTCGTATTATCACCAGCTAAGTCCTTAAATTTTGAAAGCAGTTTGCCAACGGCAAAAACAACAGAATCTTGTTTTTTGGCAGAGTCAGAACGCCTCAATAGATTATTAAAAAAGAAATCAGCCAGAAGTTTATCTAAACTTATGAGTATTTCTGATAATTTAGGACAACTGAATTACGAGCGTAACCAAGCATGGTCTTTACCTTTTACGAGTGAAAATGCTAGACCAGCACTATACGCATTTAGCGGTGATGTATATCGCGGATTGGATGCTTATAACATTGATACCAAAAAGCTTGATAAAGTTGAAGATACTGTGCGTATTATTTCTGGATTGTATGGATTACTGAAACCTCTGGATTTAATGCAACCTTACCGATTAGAAATGGGTACTAAGTTTCCTGTTGGGAAAAACAAAAACCTATACGAGTTTTGGAAAAAGAAAATCACTCAAGCACTTAATGATGAATTGGCTGATGATGAGTTGTTCTTAAACCTTGCGAGTAACGAATATTTTAAGGCTATAGACACTAAAGCCTTAAAAGTACCAGTGGTTACTGCGAATTTTAAGGATTTTAAAAACGGCCAATATAAAACCATTATGACCTTTGCTAAACTCGCTAGAGGTTATATGACGCGCTATATTATTGAGACCGATGCTAATACTATTGACGACGTTAAAGGCTTTAATTATGAAGGCTATGGTTTTAGTGAAGAATTGTCGTCAGAAAATGAGTTGGTGTTTACAAGATAGTTTCTATATTTAAGCATCAATACTAACTGATGCATTATTACTTAATTGTTGCCCTCAAGGTATTTTGCCTTTACCATATTTACAAAAATCGCAAACCCTATTATTGGTTCTTTGTTATTTTCTTAATTCCCGTTGTCGGTGCTGTGTTTTATATTATTACTCAGGTGTTAACAAGTAGAGATGTAGATACTATTCAGAAAGAAATTACATCGATAGTTAATCCTACTAAAAAGATAAAAGACTTAGAAAAGAAAATAGAATTTGCCGATACCTATGCTAATAGATTGGATTTGGCTGATGCTTATTTTGAAATCCAAGCTTATCAGAATGCAATTTTTAATTACGAGAAAACTCTAGAAGATGAGGTGCAAAATGCTACGTATGCCAACCAGAAATTAGTACAGAGTAATTTTGAAATTGAAGATTTTGAAAAGGTGATTTTTTATGCTGAAAAAATAAAGGCATTACCAGAGTTTAAAGCCTCTAAAGAACAGTTTTGTTATGGTTTAGCTCTGCAATCTATAGGTGAGATTGAAAAAGCTGAAACTGAATTGAAATCCATTGATAGGCCGTATTCTAATTATAGCGAAAGATTAGAATTGGCTAAGTTTTATCTCTCACATGATAAAACTGAAGATGGGCAAGCGTTGCTCGAAGAAATAAGCAATGAAGCCAAATACATGACAAAACAGAATAGGCGTTTGTTTAGAAAAACAATTACTGAAGTTGAGCAGATTTTAAAAACATTATAACGTCAATTCGAGAGAATTCTTATCTGATTGAGTTTGGTCACTGAGCATTGGTTGAAATCAAAATGTGGTTGCTGAGCGGAGTCGAAGCACCAATAATGAGAAAAGTCGAACTATAATAAAACCATTATTACGTGTTTTTCCACAAGCATCCTTACGAGCCCTTTATTCCAGAAAATGCCACCAAGCTGATTGTGGGTACATTACCACCACCACGATTTTCTACGGGCGACTTACATGAAAAAGATGTGGATTTCTGTTATGGTAGTTACCATAATTCGCTGTGGAAAAAAATAGATGCTATCCATAATTTGGGCTTACGTTACGATAACTCTCAAGACGCTATTGACGAACGCAAACAGTTTTTAATACAACGTAACATTGGTGTTTGTGATATTGTAGATAGTGCTGAACGCGAAAAGATTGATGCCTCTGATTTAGGCATGCAAAATATTAAGCTAAGAGATGTTATTGGCTATATAAAGCAATACCCAAATATTGATACACTATTATTTACTGGCGGTAATAGTAAGAATGGCCCAGAATACTTTTTTAGAAAACATATTAAAGCTTACAACATAAAGTTAGAACTAGTCTCTAACGAGGTGCCACGCATACACCAATTTTATTTACCCGTGGACACTGAGCGAAGTCGAAGTGCTACCAAAGTACATAATCAAAAAGTGGTTGCTGAGCGGAGTCGAAGCACCAATAATGAGCGCAGTCGAAGCATAAAAACCGTATCACTAACCTCTGGCTCTGGAGCAGCCAATATCTCCATAAGTAGATTGCCATTGTACAAGCAATTAAAAGCTAAAAATCCGAACTTTAATACTTTTGATTTTAGGGTAATGCAGTATCGGGAGTTTTTTTAAGAGTTTTGTCATTCCATATGGAGACTGCACTTCGACTTCGCTCAGTGACCACTTTCAGTTAGACATGGCGGAATGACAGCATAGGTCTTGGTTGTTTCTAATTAAACCAAACCGCGTAGCGTTGTCGTCTTAGTTGTAACGCCAAGGCTTTTTCTGCTTCTAGGGCTTCTTTTCGTGTTCTTAAAGGTTTGATATGGTTATACAAACTTGGGCGTAAATACGAGCCATATTTTTTAACAATGCTTGAGGATATAGTCACACCCTTTTTGGTTTTGTAACCTGTTTTATGCTGTAGAAAACGCTCTTTAGGTGTTTTGCTCGTCATGCCAACATATAAACATTCTAAAACACCATTAAACTGCGGATTGGCTTCACGAAATTTTCTACTCTCGGTATACACACGTTTAGAGAGTTCTACAACATAAATACGATAGGGCATAACTTAAACTTTGGGTAAAACCTTATTCTTTTTCTTATCTAAATAATGCCGCAATACACCACCTTTTACCGAGTTAACATCAAATTCAACAATAAAAGCATTACTGTCAATGGCATTAACAATACGGTACATTTTTTTAATATCGATACGGTTAATTACAGTATGTATAATATCAAAGTCTTCTTGCTTGCCTGTATTACCGATACCTCTGGTGCCTTTGTACAAGGTCATTCCAGTACCAAGATGTTGCATAATGGCAGCTTCTACAGCTTCGTACTTTTTGGAGACAATGGTAATACCTATAAAATCTTCGAAGCCTTCAATAATTAGGTCTGTGACTTTTGCAGTGACTATGTAGGTAAGGATAGAATAAAGTGCTACTTCAACTGTAAGTACAAATGCCGTAACACTAAACAAAATGATATTAAAGACTAGGATAATCTGCCCAATGCTAATACCAAACTTATCATTAAGGTACACACCCAAAATTTCTGAACCATCTAAAACAGAACCATTTCTAATAGCAATGCCAATACCAGCACCTAAAAACAGACCACCAAAAATGGAGATTAGTAATTTGTCGTCCGTGATAGTTTCAAAATTTTCGAAATAAATAAATAATGATAGGCCAATAATACTGATGATAGATTTTATAACAATACGCTTACTCACAGTGTATAAGCCTAGAATTATAAACGGAATACTAAATGCTATTAATAAAAATGAAATATTGATATCTACCTGAGTCCTTACCAAAAGCGCAATACCGGTAACACCACCATCTAAAAATCCATTAGGTAATAAAAATGCTTTGAGTCCAATACTGGCCAATATAATACCAATACATATTTGAACGTATTCGGAGATTACACTTCTAAGTTTTTGATACTTCATTTGTTTTACTCAAAGACTACATTATCGATATAGATATCCTGTTCTAGACCTCTACCACTAGAAAAAATAACAAGCCCCGATCTAATGCAACTTAAGTCTATATTTTTAAGCTTGAAGGTGTATTTTTTCCACTTGGTTTTTAGCTTTATTTCTTTGCTTTCCTTTGCTGTATCTGGATAGGGTTTGTCTTTTCCGATGAGCCCAAAACCTATGGTTGCCACAACATTGTCTGTACTAGCTTTAGCCCAAAAGCTAAAGGTCTCGGCGCCTTGTAAATCATAACCTCCAAGAATTTCGCCCCAATCGTTAGCTGGGTCAACTAATCCTAAACCAAACCAGTCATAGGCATCATAAGAAATTTTTAAAGCTGCTTTACCCTCAAAAACATCTTCGGTGTTGTTGAGGTCAACCGTCATATCTTTATAGTTACCCATATATGCCGATGGCGCAAAAGGCGAATCTTCACCGTCTTTATACACGTAAAACGGCAGCTCTACTTTAGGAACGAGGTATTTCTTAGTTTTAGCTTCATCGTCTTTAATAATGATACCTGTTGATTCAATACCTGTATTACCGTATTGGTCAGTTACGTTTGTATAGATTTTAGTGGCGCCATCTACTTTTGGTAGCAATATTTCGAATCCGCTAGCTAAATCACCACGATGTTGCAATGGTAAAATTTGGTCACGTCGTTTTCTGCTTCCTGTACGTTGGTTGTAATAAAAACTAACATTTAAAGTTTCATTTTCTTTATCGGATACTTCTAATGTTACTGGCATCCAAGCATTACTTTCAGAATTTGATTTGTTTAGACTAAAGCTTTTTATTTCTGGCCAATAATTAACGGGATTCTCACCAGTATAGGCTTTTCGAATGCCCCAATATTGTGGTCGGTATTTACCATTGTGATGCGTAAATAACCATGGCGAAATAAAATCCTTTCCGTCAGAATAGTGAAACATATACACACCTAAACAATTGGCTTTAGGTTTTATCCATTGGTCGTAACCATCAGTTAGTGCGCTGTACTTAGCTGCATCTGAAGGTTCTTGTTTTATGCCATTTACTTCAGCCTTAATATCCCATTCGCCAGTAACGCCAAATTCAGTGATTATGTAAGGCTTGTCAATATTTCTTTTTGTCAATTCTGAACTCAAAATACCAGCACCAGGACCATAACTATTCAATCCATAAATATCAATTGATGGTACATACTTTTCCCACCAATCCAAGCCAAATGTCCACGCTTCAACTGAGGTAATTAAATGATTTTGGTCAATAGCTTTTATTTTAGAACATATCTTTTCTAACAATAACGAATATGCCTTTTTTTCTTCGTCTGTAGCTGTATTTAAATACACTTCGTTACCAATGCCCCAAACCAAAACCGCAGGATGATTTTTGAAGGTTTCAACAACTTTAATGGCATTGGTATACATGTCTTCTTTGCCTTTGTTATCCTCCAGATAATTAAAGCTGTCATCATCTTCCATGCCTGGTCTACCATGACGCATCCAAATACCAACCATGACTTTAATGTCGTACTTATGGGCTGCATCTAATAATTTGATTGTTTGCTTATCTGTAGCCCAAAGACGTATGGTATTTACACCTAATGACTTAAGGTCTTTAAAGTAGATGTCGTAATTTTCGATATCGTCAACATAACCAAAGGTAGCGCCTTTGACTTCAAAAGGTTTGTCGTTAACAATGAGTTCCCAGTTGGAATCTGTTTTCTGAAGTTTCGTCTGCCCAAAAATAGAATTGCAAACTAAAGCTTGAATAAAAAGGATTAGTAGGATTCTGTTCTTCATCTATTTAATTTTTTGTAATGAGATATTGTTACAACATTTAATTATTTTAATTAGCATAAACCATTGCTTCCAAATGCCCATTATGGGCTATCATAGTTAGATGATTTAATTCAATTATGGATGTGCTTTAACGCTTCATAAGTTACGATACTTACAGCATTTGCTAAGTTAAGACTTCTTATATTTTTACTAAACATCGGAATTTTGAATAATTGGGTCTTGTATTTTTCTGTAATGGCTTTAGATAAACCAACAGATTCTTTACCGAAAATTAAGAATATATCATCTTCAAATTCAATATCCCAATGTGAGGTCGTGCCATGTGCAGATAAAAAAGCCATGGTTTTGTCTTTATGTATTTCGAAAAAATCCGCGCTAGAATCGTAATAGGTGACGTCGAGGTGTTGCCAATAATCTAATCCGGCACGCTTCAAGCGTTTATCGTCAATTTCAAAACCAAAAGGTTTTACCAGATGTAAATTAGAACCCGTAGCAAGTGCTAAACGGCCAATATTACCAGTATTGTTTGGGATTTCGGGTTCTATAAGGACGATGTTAATTGGCATGATGTTGTTAGTCCTGAGCATTCAGGAATCTATAATTTAATTCAAAATTCCTTTTACAAAAGCATCAATAGTATTTACACCTTTATTCGTTAAATGCTTAATAAACGCACTACCAATAATAGCACCCTTTGCATATTGTGTAGCTTGTGTAAACGTTTCGTTGTTACTGATTCCAAAACCAACAATTTGAGGGTTTTTTAGTTGCATCGAAGCTATTCGCTCAAAGTATTGTGTTTGTTCGTCACCAAAGCCAGATTTAGCACCTGTTGTGCTCGCCGAACTTACCATGTAGATAAATCCATCAGAAACCGAATCGATGAATTGAATACGCTCATTACTAGTCTGTGGCGTGATTAAAAAGATATTCTTTAAACCAAATTTCTCGAATGTGTCTTTATACTGCTCTGCGTACACATCGACTGGTAAGTCAGGAAGAATTAAACCATCAATACCTACCTCTTGGCATTTTTTGCAAAAGGCTTCTACACCATATTGTAACACTGGATTAAAATAGCCCATGATTATTAATGGAATAGATACTGTTTTACGGATATCTTTAATCTGCTCAAATAGCTTCTCAGTGGTCATTCCGTTTTTTAGAGCTTGTGTAGAGCTGGCTTGTATGGTTGGGCCATCGGCTAATGGATCACTAAACGGCAGACCAATTTCAATCATGTCTACGCCTGATTTTTCGAGGTCTTCAATAATTGAAACGGTGTCATTTATACTCGGATATCCAGCCGTAAAATATATAGATAAGAGTTTTTTGTTCTCTTGTAATTTTTGATGTATTCTGTTCATTTCTATAACTTAAAATAATCAATATAGTTCTGTAAATCTTTATCACCACGACCAGATAAACTGATCACAACAATATCTTCTGGTTTAAATGTTTTATGTTCAAAAATGGCCAATGCATGACTGGTTTCAATTGCAGGAATAATACCTTCTAATTGGGCTAACTCTAAGCCTGCGGTCATTGCTTCATCATCTGTAGCCGAATAAAATTCACCACGACCCGATTTGTACAAATGCGAATGTAATGGTCCAACACCCGGATAATCTAATCCTGCTGAAATAGAATATGGCTCAGTAATTTGTCCGTCATTAGTTTGCATCAGTAAGGTTTTACAACCATGAATAATGCCTTCTTTTCCTAATACTGAAGTCGCTGCACTCTCGCCAGAATCAATACCTTTTCCTGCGGCTTCGACCGCTATAATACCAACATCTTCATTATCTAAAAAGTGATAGTAAGTACCAGCAGCATTACTGCCACCACCAATACAAGCGACTACGTAATCTGGATTTTCTCTGCCTTCATGTACCTTGAGTTGCCATTTGATCTCTTCTGAAATAACCGACTGAAAACGTGTTACCATGTCAGGATATGGATGAGGTCCAATAGCAGACCCAATAATATAATGTGTGTTTACAGGGTTATTTATCCAATCTCTAATGGCTTCATTGGTAGCATCTTTTAGGGTGCGGCTTCCTGATAGCGCCGGATGAACCTCAGCACCAAGCATTTTCATACGGGCAACATTTGGTGCTTGTCGTGCGATATCTATTTCGCCCATGTACACAATACATTCTAGTCCCATGAGTGCACAAACTGTTGCTGTGGCCACACCATGTTGTCCTGCACCAGTTTCGGCAATAATTCGAGTTTTTCCTAAGCGTTTAGCCATAAGTATTTGCCCGATAGTATTATTGACTTTATGCGCACCAGTATGGTTGAGGTCTTCACGTTTTAAATACACTTTGGTAGTATACTTTTCTGACAAACGTTTGGCAAAATAGAGTGGAGAAGGACGACCAACATAATCCTTGAGTAACTGGTTGAACTCTTCTTGAAATTCTGGCTCTGCCATTACCTTGAGATAGTTTTGACGTAATTCTTCCACATTTGGATACAGCATTTCTGGAATAAATGCTCCGCCAAATTCTCCGTAATAGCCTTTGTTGTTAATGTTGTAGCTCATTTTTAAATTTTTCTAATTCTTCTATGTTTTTTAATCCAGGTTCAATTTCAAACTTGCTGTTGACATCAATAGCATAGCAAAATTTTGAAGCAGAACTTTCTTTAAAAGCTTTTAAATTTTCAATCTCATCTAGCCCAATGCCACCACTTAAAAAATAAGGTTTTGTTGATGAATAGTTATTTAGAACATTCCAATCAAACGTATAACCGTTACCGCCAGGATGTTTTCCTTTTGTATCAAATAAAAAGTAATCCACTACATCTTCATAAGGTTTTAATACGCTAAAATCGAATTCATCTTTGATACTAAATACTTTAATAATCTCTCTACCTGTAGCTTTTAATAACTTGCAGGCTTCTGGTGATTCATGACCATGAAGCTGAATAGCATCTAGTTGATACTTCTCAATAAGGTTTACTATGACTTCAATTTTTTCATCTACTAACACACCAACTTTTTTTATAGATGTATCTATTTCTGGGATGTTCACATCAAAATTACGAGGAGACTTTTCGTAAAATATAAAGCCTAGATAGTCTGGTTGCAACGCAGCAACTTCGGCACTATTATGTTTCATTCCGCAGACTTTTAACTTCATTTTTTATTTTTATTAAAGCGGAAACCTCTCCGCGTTTTTTGTTTTTGTTATTCCTGCCTTACGACTATCGCTCAAGATAAACTCCTAAAGAAATATTTTTTCTCTTTTGTTCATTTTGTCTTGATACAAAACGAACCAAAAAATCAAATTGAAATGAGGAATTTTTCCTTCTGAAAACCAAAAATAAAATCTAAATTTTCTCCAAGGCTTCGAAAATTTTCAACGATTTGATTTTTATATTCTGCATTTCAATAGTTTTCAATGCTTTGCATTGATTTGATTAATTATTTTCTAATTCATTTATAAAACCTGAAGCTGATACTCCAGGATTATCAGTTTTCATAAAGTTTTCGCCAATTAAAAAACCCTTGTAACCATAGGGTTGTAATGCTGTAATTGCTGAAACAGAACTAATACCACTTTCTGATACCTTTACAAAGTCATCTGGAATTAATGTGCTTAATGATTTACTCGTTTCAAGGCTTACTTCAAAGGTTTTTAAGTTTCTGTTGTTTACACCCAACATGTCTAGACTAGGCATAATAGATTTGTGTAATTCTTCTTCATTATGTACTTCGAGTAACACCTCCAAATCTAAGCTTTTAGCTAACTCTGAAAACTGTTTAATGTCTTCTTTCGATAAAATAGCGGCAATCAATAAAATAATATCAGCACCATATGCTTTGGCTTCAAGAATTTGATAATCATCTATAATGAATTCCTTTCGTAAAAGTGGAAGCTTACAACTCGCTCTAGCTAATAATAAATCATCTAGGCTGCCTCCAAAATATTTCCCGTCAGTTAAAACAGACATCCCGCAAACACCAGCATTTTCATAACCTTTGGCCACATCTTGAACATTAAGGCTTTGGTTGATTACCGATTTTGATGGTGATCGACGCTTATGCTCTGCAATGATTCCTGATTTACTATTTCGGAGATTATGTGCTAAAGAAAACGTGTCTCTGTCAAACAAAACCGATGCTTCCAATTGATTCGTTGGAATCAGCTCTTTTCGAAGTGCTACTTCTTTGCGTTTATCTATTACTATTTTATCTAATATGTTCATTTTATTAATGTCGACAGGTCGAGTGAAATTCTATTTTAGAATTTTGTATCGAGACCAAGACGTCTCGGTACGATTTTTTATACTTCAAAAATCACTTGAAGTGTCGTTTTTTTTCATTTACCTAATTCGATTAAAGCATTTAAACTTTCTTTTGCCTTACCACTAAACAGAGATTCTTTAGCCAATTCAAAACCTTCTTTATGAGAGATTTGTTTGCTAGTAGCTATAGCGAGACCTGCATTTGCGCAAACCACATTATTCTGCGCTTCAGTTCCGTTACCATTCACTATATCTACAAATATTTTAGCTGCATCTTGTATAGTATCACCACCAAAGATTTCAGATTGTTTTATAGAATTTAACCCTAGATCTCTAGGAGAAAATAATGTCTCCGAATGGTTAGAAATGATTTTAGCTTTTCCTGTTAAAGAAATTTCATCGTATCCATCAAGAGCAAAGACAATGTTATAATTCTTATCTGTCTTTTGATATAGAAAACTGTATAAACGTAAAATTTCTAAACTATAAACACCTAATAATTGGCTTTTTGGAAACGATGGATTTACCATTGGACCAAGCATATTGAAAAATGTTTTTACACCTAATTCTTTGCGAATTGGTGCCACATTTTTCATGGCAGGATGAAATAAAGGTGCGTGTAAAATGCAGATACCTGCTTTATCTAGGCAGCGTTTTAAATAATCTTCATCATTTGAAAACTTAACGCCCAAGTTCTCCATAACATTTGACGAACCCGATGTTGATGAGACACCATAGTTACCATGTTTAGAAACATGTACACCTGCACCTGCAGTAATAAATGATGATAATGTAGATATATTAAATGTGTTTTTACCATCGCCGCCAGTGCCTACAATATCGATAGCATTATAGTCTGAAAGGTCAATTGGCACACATAGCTCCAATAATGCATCTCTAAACCCTTGTAACTCTTCAATAGTAATACTCCTCATCATATACACAGATAAGAAACAAGCTATTTGACTAGGATTGTACATATCGTTAGATATGTTTACAATGACTTGCTTAGCTTCTTCTGAAGAGATAGTTTCATGAGCAATAAGTCTGTTTAATATGTCTTTCATATTTTATTAGTTTGTCAGGTCGAGTGAAATTCTTTTTCAGAATTTTGTATCGAGACCTAGATTTCTCGATACGATTTTTTCATACTTCAAAAATCACTCGAAGTGACACTTTAATTGTTTAACCAGTTCTTTAGTATTTTTTTGCCATCAGGTGTTAAAACCGATTCCGGATGATATTGTACACCTTTTACATCATACACTTTGTGACGTAGAGACATGATTTGTCCGTTTTCATCAAAAGATGTGGCTTCTAAACTTTCAGGTAAGTTGTTGCTAACAACCCATGAGTGATAACGACCAACTTCAAAAGTGTTATCTAAACCTTCAAAGAGAATTTCATCATCAACAGATAATGTCACATTAGTAGCTACGCCATGAAAAACACTATCAAGATTTTCTAGTTCACCACCAAAAACTTCACCAATAGCTTGCTGTCCTAAGCAGACACCTAGAATACTTTTTGTTGGAGCATACGTCTCGATAATGGCTTTTAATAATCCGGCTTCATCTGGAATTCCGGGACCAGGAGAAAGCACAATTTTATCAAAGGGTTTTACATCATCTAGCGTTAATTTATCATTTCTATAAACCGTAACATCACAGTTTAAATCTTCTAGATAGTGCACTAGATTGTATGTAAAACTATCGTAATTGTCTATGACTAATACTTTTTTCATATTATATCTCTTTAGCTAATTCAATGGCTTTATTTAAGGCACCTAATTTGTTGAATACTTCTTGTCTTTCACTTTCCGGGTTAGACTTTGATACTAATCCAGCACCTGCTTGCCAATTGAGTTTGTAATCTTTACTCAAAAAGGTTCTAATCATAATGGCATGATTAAAATTACCTTCAAAATCCATAAAACCTATTGCTCCGCCATAATAACCACGACTTGTTTTTTCGTATTGCTCTATCAGTTGCATGGCTCTATGCTTTGGTGCACCACTTAAAGTACCAGCAGGAAATGTATCTGCAACTACTTGTATTGTAGATGTAGTATCATGCTTTTGTCCTGTAACTTTACTTACTAAATGAATAACGTGCGAAAAGAATTGAACTTCTCTATACGTCTCTACTTTTACATTGCTTCCATGCCGACTTAAATCGTTTCGGGCTAAATCCACAAGCATGACATGTTCGGCATTTTCTTTTTCGTCTTTTACCAATTCTTCTGCCAGTAATGCATCCTGTTTGTCGTCTCCACTACGCTTAAATGTACCGGCTATAGGATGAATTTCTGCTAATCCATCAGTGACTATAAGTTGGGCTTCTGGAGAACTGCCGAAAATCTTAAAATCACCATAGTCGAAATAGAATAGATAAGGCGATGGGTTGATGCTTCTTAATGCACGATATACATTGAAATCATCTCCTGTAAATTCTTGAGAAAATCGTCGCGATAGTACCAATTGAAACACATCACCACGTGCGCAATGCTTTTTTGCATAATCTACATGTTGTAAAAACTCGTGGTCGGTTAAGTTAGAAGAAATATCTCCTTTTGGATCGAAGTTGAAAGATGCAAAATTCTGAACGTTTATAAGATTATCGATAGCATCAATATTGCTTGTTACACCTTCAGGACAATGTGCAAAAATGTAAGCTTCATTTTTAAAGTGATTTATGGCAATGATATTTTGATAAACGGCGTAATATACATCTGGTATTTCAACAGAGTTTTCCTTTTTGCCAATTTCTATGTCTTCAAAATACCTAACAGCATCATAAGAGGTATAGCCAAAAATGCCATTATTAATAAACTTGAATTTTTCTGTCGAGTTACTTTTGAATCGTTTTGTGAAATTGTAAATTTCATCAATTACATTGATATCATCTGTTATATTTATTTCAGAACTGTCTCCACTAGGAAACGTCTGTGTTATAACTTCATTTTCAATTTTTATCGAGGCTATTGGATTAAAACAGATATAAGAAAAGTTCTTGTGATTTCTGTGATAATCACCACTTTCTAATAAGATACTATTTGGATACTTATCCCTAATCTTGTAGTATACAGTTACAGGAGTGATGGTATCGGTTAAAATCTTTTTATAATGAGTTGTTAAATTAAATGTTTTCATTTCTGATTATTTCAGTGCACAATAATTAAAAAAGGCTTGTCGTGAATGACAAGCCTTTTGATATTTTAATTAACACAATGGACTAGTTCACGAACGTTTCGTTTGCAAAGTTCCACCACCATGTTTTATTGTTTCTCATTTGATGTCAAATATAGAAATGAAATTATTTATTTCAAATTAAATTTAAAATTTTTAATACATTAAAAAGATAACTTCACGTCTAGGTCAAAATTATCGTAGATAGCTTTGTCTTTTAAATTGTTGAAAAAGCTTGGTGAACCATACCTTACATCGAACTCGGCACGGTTAACAGTGACTTTAGCGCTCGCAGAATTAGCTTCCATAACTAAGGTAAAGTTAATAGGTTTGGTAATACCTTTAATCGTTAAATTACCTATGACCTCATAATCTTTTTTGTGCTTACTAACATTTGTAATCTTTAAAGTGGCTGTGTTATGCGCTGCAACTCCAAAGAAGTCATCAGATTTTAAGTGACCTTCTAAATTAGCTTTACCTTTTCCGGTTAAATCAGTTACAGTAATGGTTGTCATATCGATTACAAATTCACCACCTACTAAATTATCACCATCAAAAGCTAGCATACCGCTTTCGAAGTTTATTGTACCAACATGTTGGCCAGTTACTTTTTTACCTGTCCATTCTATTGTGCTTTCTTCAATGTTAATTTGCTTTTCAGTAAATACTGTAAAAGAGAAAAAAGACATGGCTAAGATTACTATTGCTAAATGTTTTAAATTCTTCATTTTCTGTTGTTTTAATTATTAAGTTTTAATAAAAGTTTATTTAATTGTTTTAATTCTTCATTATTAAGTGGAGCAGTTATGTTCTGCTCTGTATTATCGATAACGGCATCTAAGTCGTTTAATGTTTTTAATCCTAACTCGGTTATAGAGATTTCGACTTTTCTTCTGTTTTGCTTACATATAGTGCGTTTAACAAATCTCTTTTTTAATAGTTTATCAACTAGTCTAGTCGTATTACTCATCTTATTAATCATTCGTTCCTGTATGTCTTGGAGATTAAGAGGATTACCTTTTTGTCCTCTAAGGATGCGCATTACATTAAATTGTTCAATCGATAAATCGTGTGGTTTAAGATGAGTTAAGATGGTTTCTTTAATATAATTATTGATATGAAATATGCTAATTACCGCAGCTTTAGTGTCTGATATATTAGATGTTGAACTTATAATTTTTTCTAACTCTTTCATATACAACAATTGTATATACAAATGTATAACTAATTTTCATATTAACATTTAATTTTTTGTTAAAAATGAAACAGTTGGTTTTTTCGGGTTGTACTTTTAATGCATGAAGCAGCTGTTTTTACTATTTCTTTTTGTTTTGAGTGCATGTAAAGAAGCACCTAAAGATGCTCCACTTTCTGAAAATACATCAACTAAATTAGAGCAGAACGACGATATAGGTTTAGAAATATATGATTATGATGGCCTTAAACCTTTGATAAATGTTGATGACAATACTATACATGTGGTAAATTTTTGGGCTACTTGGTGTGCACCATGTATTAAAGAGCTGCCATATTTTGAAAAACTAAACGCAGATTACAAAGAAAAGAATGTTGAGGTTTTATTGGTTAGTTTAGATTTTCCAAGAAAATATGAAACTCACTTAATTCCGTTTTTAAAGAAGAATAGCATTCAATCTAAAGTTGTCTGTTTGGATGATGTAGACCAAAATAGATGGGTGCCTGCAATAAATGAAACATGGTCTGGTGCATTACCAGCCACAATAATATATAAAGGTGATAAGCGTAAGTTTTTTGAAAAATCTTTCACCTATGAAGAATTACAAAACGAAGTACAACAATTTTTAAACCCATAATGGGCATTAGATAATTAATAACTAAAATTATGAGAAATTTAAAATTAATAGCAGTATTTGTCTGCTTTATAAGCTTAACAGCATTTACTGTTACAGGAACTGCAGGCTATGACATAGGTGACATCGCCACGGATTTTTCCTTACAAAATATTGATGGTAAAAAAGTATCACTTTCAGATTATAACACAGCAAAAGGATTTATAGTTGTTTTTACTTGTAATACATGTCCATATGCCGTTGCATACGAAGATAGAATAGAAGCATTAAATAAAAAGTATGCCTCCAAAGGGTATCCTGTTATTGCTATTATGCCTAATGATACTGATGTAAAACCTGGCGATAATATGCAAGCTATGCAAGCTAGAGCCAAAGCTAAAGGATTTACTTTTCCGTATTTAATGGACGAAGGTCAAAAAATATATCCACAATATGGAGCGACCAAAACACCACATGTGTATGTTCTTGAGAAAACGACTAAAGGAAATGTTGTAAAATACATTGGTGCAATTGATGATAATTATCAAGATGCTTCTTTAGTAAAAACAAAATACGTGGAAAACGCTGTTAATGCACTATTGGAAGGAAAAGAAGTTGAGCAGACAAAGACTAGAGCAATTGGTTGTTCTATAAAAGTTAAAAGATAGTTTTTTACTAAATATGTTAAATATTAAATCTGAAGTGTAACACTTCAGATTTTTTTACGTCTATATCATAAAGAAATGTTAATTTTGTTTAATAAATTCCACGTAAATGGCTGATTTAGATCAAAAAAATTGGACAAAACAACTAAATGAAGATACTAACGCTATAATTTTGGACGTTAGAACACAAGAAGAAGTCGAAGAATTAGGAGTTATTCCTAAAGCTTTACATATAGATATTTACAAAGGGCAAGGTTTTATTGAAGACATTCAAAAATTAGATACCTCGAAGAACTACTATGTTTACTGTAGATCAGGAGGACGAAGTGCTCAAGCATGTGCAATTATGAATCAGTTAGGATTTGAAAATGCATATAATCTTTTGGGAGGTTTTACGGAATGGCAAGGTGAAGTCAGTCAACTAAATTAATCAATCAAAAAATCATTCATCATGAAGCAATTAACTAAAGTTTTACTAACAGGTATGCTTGTAATTTTTATTACAAGTTGTGTAGATCAGAAAGCAGATTCTGAAGATATAAAACTAGTAACTGCTGATGAGATGAAAACCATTATTGAACGAGAAGATGTTCAACTTATAGATGTAAGAACACCTTCGGAGTTTGAGTCGGTTCATATTAAATCTGCTCAGAATATAGATTTTAGATCACCAACCTTTGATGCCGATATACAAAAACTAGATAAGTCAAAGCCCGTATTACTGTACTGTAAATCTGGAGGACGCAGTGCAAAATGTGCAAAAAAACTAAAAGATGCGGGGTTCGAAAAAGTATATGACCTTGACGGAGGCATATCGAAATGGGAATATGCCGAATTACTCACTGCAGATGAAAAATCTTAAATACTAAAGGCCGAACACTACGTTCGGTTTTTTTATGACTTCAATTCTTAAGGTTTTTATAAATTAGTCGACCATTAATTGATAAAACAAGCACAACAATTACATTTGTGTGTAACAACTATTATACTCCAATGACTAGACGTCTTCTTTTTGCCCTATTAAGTGTTCTATTTACCTTAAGCTCTTTTTCTCAGATATTTAACCCAGCGAGTTGGGAAAATACTATAGAACAGATATCAGATACTGAATATCTAATTTCAATGGAAGTAACAGTTGCAGAAGGCTACAGCATATACTCCCAGCATAAGTTTGATGAAGAAGGATTTGCACCCGAGACTGATATTGAATTTTTAAATCAAGACGGAAATTATAAACTCATAGGAGAAACTACAGAGCCAGACTCAAAAGAAAAATTTGATTCTGTCTTTAAAGAATATGTGAAGAAATTCAGCGGGACTGTTCTATTCACACAGAAAATTTCTGTGACGAATCCTGAGTTTAAACAGATACAGATTTTAGCTCAGTACCAAACTTGTGATGATGAAAAGTGCATATTAGGTGATGATAGTTTTAAGCTTAATCTTGATGGAAGTGAAGTTATTGAAGAAGCGGCAACAGTAGATGATAAAAGTAAACAGCTATCAGATGAGCTTCAATTAAATGTAACAGGTTGGGACAAGTACCAAAAACAAGAGATAAAAGAAAAGAGTAACCTGTCTATATTTTTATTAGGATTTTTAGGTGGTCTTATTGCATTATTGACACCATGTGTGTTTCCGATGATTCCTTTGACGGTATCGTTTTTTACTAAAAGTTCTAGTGAATCAAAAAAAGGCTTATTTAATTCTATTCTTTATGGCTTTTTTATCTTTTTAATCTACGCTTTACTAAGTATTCCTTTTCATTTATTAGACTCTATTGACCCTGGAATACTTAATAGCATATCTACTAATGTGACGCTAAACATTATTTTCTTTGTCATTTTTGTGGTGTTTGCATTTTCATTCTTTGGATATTTTGAGCTGACATTACCACAAAGTTGGAGTGCTGCTATGGACAGTAGAGCTACAAAAATTGGTGGAGTTATTGGCGTGTTTTTCATGGCCTTAACCTTAGCTATTGTGTCTTTTTCATGCACAGGTCCAATTTTAGGGACTTTATTAGGAAGCTCCCTAACAGCAGATGGTGGAGCAATGCAATTAACAATGGGTATGAGTGGTTTTGGTTTGGCTTTAGCATTACCATTTAGTCTATTTGCAATGTTTCCTAAATGGTTAAATAGTTTGCCAAAATCTGGAGGTTGGCTAAATACAGTAAAGGTGGTTTTAGGTTTTATTGAATTAGCTTTAGCGCTCAAATTCTTATCTAATGCTGATTTAGTAGAGCATTGGGGCATATTGAAGCGTGAAGTGTTTATTGGACTTTGGATTATAATTGGAATTGGTCTGGTGTTGTATCTCTTTGGAAAAATTAAATTTCCGCATGATGGTCCACTACAAAAATTAGGCAAAGGCCGAATAACTACTGCACTACTATTTATAGCATTTGTTCTTTATTTAATGCCAGGGTTAACCAATACAAAATATGCTAATTTGAAATTGTTAAGTGGGTTTCCACCACCTATGTTTTATAGCCTATATGATAAAGCTTCTGAATGCCCTTTAGATTTAAACTGCAGTAAAGATTGGCAAGAAGGATTGGCAAAAGCCAAAACTGAGAATAAACCTATATTATTAGATTTTACAGGTTGGGCATGTGTTAATTGCCGTAAAATGGAAGAACAAGTTTGGAGTGCATCTGCCGTGTATGATATGTTGAGTGAAAACTATGTCATCATTTCGCTATATGTTGATGATAAGAAAGAATTACCAGAAGGCGAACAGTTTCAGTATTTAAGAGCTAATGGCACTGTAAAGGATATAGAAACTATTGGTGATAAATGGGCAACGCTACAAACCATTAATTTTGAAAATAATTCTCAGCCTTACTATGCATTACTAAACCATGATTTAGAATTGCTAAATACAACTAATGCATATGAGCCAGATGCAGATGCTTATTTTGAATGGCTGAAAACTGGATTGGAGAATTTTAAAAAAGGCGGTTTAAAACCGATTATTTTTCAGTAGTTAAACTTCGAAGTAAACATCTTCGAAAGGCACCCTAAAACGAGGTCCGTAAATCCCTTTTTCATCGCGTATCCCACAGCCAATTACCATATTTATTTCGGCACCTCTAGGTAAATCTAAAATTTGTTTTACTCTTAAGGTATCGCTGCCTTCCATAGGGCAAGTATCGTATCCGATAGCTGCCATACTGTTCATAAAATTCTGTGCCGCTAATCCAGCGCTTTTATGAGCAACAATGCGCATATCACTTAATCGCGCTTGACGATAGATAGGTCTATATATCCCTATGACATTAAACACTAGATATTTTAAAAAACCAAATATTCCCAAAAAATCTGAATACACAGTTGGAATTAGTTTTTGGTAATAATTAGTTGCCATTTTTTTGCGCTTTAAGTCGCGCTCGCTTAAATCTTCTTTATTGTAAACTTTATTCAAGAAATCAATATTGGCTTTTGCACGTTTACGCCATAAATCTTTTCTTGTTACAATAACAACTAATTGTTTCGCCGTTTTTGCCGCATTCTGGTTAAAACAAGCTTCAGCTAAATTTTTGAGCTTTTCCTCATTAGTTACATGATAAAATTCCCATAATTGTAAATTACTACTTGTTGGCGCTAAAGACGCATTAACTAAGCACTGTTTTACTTTTTCGGTATCTATAGGTGTGTCTTTGTAAACTCGTGTAGAACGTCTATAAGCTATAGCTTCTGAAACTGTTTTTTCCATTTAATTAAAAATTAGTTTGTAGATATAATCACCCATCCAATATCCAAACCCAAGGGATAGCGGATAAGCTAAAAATAACCATAAATAATCGATAAATCTTACTGAAATCTCAGATGAATTGGATTTGGTTAACACTGAAATATAGTCATACCAAGTAAGTATGTTTAATTTCATTGCAATAGCATTAGCTAAAATAGCTATGATTAATATTAAAATTCCTATGATATAAAGTCTTAGCATAGATGTGATTAAGAACTGCAAGATAGCATGGAGCAACCAACTTTATGCCTTGCCCATTCAGGACGTTTAGCAAACCATTTCTCAAATTCAGGTTGTTCAGAATAGGGTGTCTTTAGCAATGAGAACAACTCGTCAATCAACTTGTAGTTTCCATTATCTGCTTCGTCTATAGCTAATTGAGCCATATAATTGCGAAGCACATATTTTGGATTCACCGTATCCATTTTCCCTTTGCGTTCCTTATCAGATAACTCTTCTTTTGTTAATCGTAACTGATAATTTTCAAACCAATCGTACCATTGTTTTTTAATAGGATCAGTAATGGATTCAATATTGTAAAATGCCTTTTGAATTAGTTGAAAGCCATGAACTGAATTATCTTTCTTAAAATTAGATAGTAGCCTAAAGAAAATAGTCATATCAGTTTCAGTAAGATGAAGTGCATTTTCTAAAGATTGCACGAGTTTTATATCATCAGATTCATCATTAAACAAACCTAATTTAGATCTCATCATTATTAATGACTTTGTTTCAAAACCTGTTTTATAATCTTCTAGAATGTTTTCTAATGGTTCTACATCTTCAATCAATGGATACAAAGCATTAGCGAGTTGATACAAATTCCAAAGTCCAATACTTGGCTGGTTTCCATACCGGTAACGTTTATGTTGCGCATCCGTTGTATTTGGTGTCCAGCCAAAATTAAAATCGTCAAGCCAGCCGTAAGGCCCATAATCTATGGTTAAACCTAGGATAGACATGTTGTCTGTATTCATTACACCATGAACAAAACCAACTCGTTGCCAATGAATGATCATATCTAAAGTACGTTTCATAACGTCTCTAAAGAATTTGACATATGTGTCTTTAGAAGGCCCACCTAATTTCGGGAAATGATGCTTAATCGTATAATCTACAAGAGTTTTTAAGGTCTTATGGTCCTGTCTTGCTGCAAAAATTTCGTAATTACCAAAACGCAAGAAGGACGGGGCGACTCTTGATACAATGGCTCCTTTTTCGTAAGCTGAATTGCCATCATAAAGCATATCTCTTAAAACCTCATCACCTGTCAACGAAATTGAAAGTGCACGTGTTGTAGGTACACCCAAATAATGCATAGCTTCACTACATAAATACTCTCTAATAGATGAACGCAATACTGCTAATCCATCACCACTTCTGGAATATGGTGTTTTGCCAGCACCTTTAAGCTGAATTACCCAAGGTTTGTTATTGTGTTCAACTTCGAAAAGATTTATGGCTCTACCGTCACCTAATTGCCCAGCCCAATTTCCAAATTGGTGGCCACCATAACACATTGCATAAGGTTTTGTATCATCTAAAACGGTGTTACCTGTAAATACATTCAGAAAGTCTTCAGAATTAATATCACTCTTAGTTAAACCTATATTCTGCACCATTTCACTCGAAGTATGAATAAGTTCGGGCTTTTTTGTTGCTATTGGCGAAACATAAGAAAAACAGGCTTCCTTAACTTGCCTTATATAATTTTCAGTAATAGAATCTGAAGGAAGTTCGGTAGTGAATGAATGTTTTAGGTTAAGCTGCATAATTTGTCAATCCATTTTTGCAAATTTGTATCAGATGGATTTCTTAGTTTTTTTGTTCCAATTGTTATAGTTGGAAAGTTTAGTTTACGACTCATGTACAAGTTACGTAATTCTCGGGCATAAGATTCATTTTTTTCAACATCTAAAAAAGAATAATCTAAATTAAGATTCTCAAAAAAGTCTTTATAGTGTTGGGTTTTATGGCAACGTTCAACCCCAAAAAGTTTTATCTTTTGTTTGTCAATCATGCTTCATAAGGCTTATAATTAAGCGCTTTTTAATTTATCCGCATGTAATTGACGGAGTTTGTTGAGCTTTGGTGTTATTACAAAGCTACAATACCCTTGAGACTGATGTTCTCTATAATAATTTTGATGCTCTTGTTCAGCTTCAAAAAAAGTATCTAGTTGAGTAATTTCTGTAACTATCGAATTATCATAGTAAGGTGCTAATTCTTTGATAACAATCTCTGCAATTTCCTTTTGAGTGTCGTCATTATAAAAAATTACAGAACGGTACTGTGTACCTCTATCAGCACCTTGACGATTTAATGTTGTTGGATCATGCGTGGTCATAAAAATGACTAAAATGTCTTCGTAAGAAATAACGTTGGCATCAAAAGTAATTTGAATCACTTCGGCATGTCCTGTTAAACCAGAGCAAACTTCTCTGTATGTTGGTCTACCTGGAACAGTTCCACCTGAATATCCAGAAACTACTTTTTCAACACCTTTCACTTCTTGAAACACTGCTTCTGTACACCAAAAACAGCCACCGCCAACAGTTGCTAATTGTATGTTTTTATCCATTGCTAGTTGTTTTTTCTAAAACCATAGACTCGGAGTTGATGCAATAACGCAAACCACTCGGTTCTGGTCCATCGGGGAAAATATGTCCTAGATGTGCATCACAAGTGTTACACATTACCTCGACACGTACCATTCCATAAGATGTGTCCCTTTCATACTTAATAGCATTTTCCTTTATAGGTTGAGTAAAGCTCGGCCAACCAGTACCAGAACTAAATTTTATGGTAGAATCAAATAGTGGCGTATTGCAACATACGCAGTTATATTTACCAGCATCATAAATAGAGCACAACGCACCTGAATGTGCCATTTCAGTGCCTTTTTGCCTTGTAATTCTATATTGTTCTGGTGTTAATTGAGCTTTCCATTCTGCGTCGGTTTTTACTACACGATTATCAGGTTTTGGACTCCCATTTACAGAGAAATTGATAATATCTTTCCAGGTTAGCATACGTTGAGTTCCTTTCTTTTCTAGTTAATAATATGCCTTTGTAAATATAATAATATAGACGAAACATTTAAGGTATTCTTACAGGTTAAAATGAAGTGAATTCTAAAAGAAAACACTACAACATTGAGAGTGTTGTAGTGCTTTATCAATTTTAATCCATTAGACAATAACAGAAGAATTACTAAGCTATTAATTTAAAGAAAATTATAAGTTATTGTCTATTCCAAAAATGTGAATAAAAGCCTATGTTTTGAAATACGATGTAATAAACGGTAGAATACGTGAATAAATGACACATTTGTAGAGAATATAAAAGATTTAAAAGCAGTTTTAATAATACCTATACAAGAACGAGCACTACTATTATAATTTCTACGACTTTTATAAAAAAAATTAAACCTTATAATTTAATGAATTCCATTCGAAAATGCATTCAAATCAGAGTGGGCTAAAACAATTTACGGCTTCGTACTGCCACGTATACAATACGTATTGGTACGTATTCTATGCCATGCAAAAATCAAATAGTTTTGGGTTGTCAATATCAAAAATAAATACTGATTTTTTTAAAAGAATTTAAAGAAATCAATAGAAGTCAGTATATTTAGTTTTAACAATTTTATCCTAACCCAATGATTAAAAAGAGTTTAGTATTTATTACTCTAATTTTTAGCTCTTTTACGTTTGCACAAGTGCAACCGACTAGCGATACAGTTAAGGCATTAAAAAATAAGATTCAGGATTCTGATGGATTAGAGAAGCTAAAACTACTTGACAGTCTCTGTTGGTTAACAAGAGATAAATTAGAATTTAAATACGATTCTATTGTAAAAGTTACTATAGACCATGCCATTAACTTAGATTCATTTAATATAGCCAATAGGCAAGCTGCTAGGTTAATTTGGTCCTATACTAATAGATTGGGTAAACCTAATGAAGGTAAGGCATTTTTTGAAGATTTTGACGCCAAAAAATTACCCGTTACTAATAATGCTTTATTGGCGAGATTTTATCTTAATGGCGGTGACAGCTATTATTTTTCTGAAGAAGTTGAGAAAGCTATAGAGATATATAATATTGCTTCGGATTATGCAATAAAGGAAGGTGATTCCATATTATTTGGTATTTCAAAAAAATATATTGCTGACGCATACATACGTATAGGTAAATTAGCTGATGCTTCTAAGATGTTACAGGAAGTAGAGGCAATTTATCAGAGAACAAAAGACACTATTAGGCTGGTAAACACAAAAAGTTCTAGAGCCGATTTGTACAGTATGAGTGGTTTTTATGATGAGGCAAAGATTGAAAGAGATGAAGTAGTAGAACTTGCCAAAGCCATAAGCTACGAATCTGGAATAATATCTGCACTTTTAAATTCTGCTATAGATAATAGCTTTATTGAAAATAAATCAGAGGCATTACTAAATTTGAATGCTGCACTGGATTATGCCCAAAATTCTGATGAAGTAAAAGACAGGTACGAACCTCAAATACTAAACAAGCTACTTCAAGCATATGCTTCAGTAGATAGCTTAGAAAAAGCTACAGAGATTCTGAAAAGGATTCAATCTAACCCAGAACGTTATACAAAAGGCTATTTTGAAGATGCTCATAACAAAAGTCTTGGGCTCTATTATTTAGCAAAAAAAGAGTATTCTCTATCTCTAGAGTTTGCAAAAAAACATTATGATTTTCAAATAAAGAATAGCTCTGTTGAGCAAAAAAAGAGCGCTAACATATTACTTTATGAAGTTTATCAAGCAATGGGAGATTCTAAATCAGCATTATTTCATTTTGAAGAGGCTACAAAGATTAACGATTCTTTATTAAGTATAAGGCGTTCAAATGCATTGTCGTATTATCAAACCTTGTATGAAACTGAAAAAAGAGATGTTCAAATTGCAAAGAATGAAACACAAATTGAAATTCTTAATGGTAAGAATAGAGATAAACAACGTTGGATAATTTTTGGTGGGCTTTCATTATTAGCAATATTCACTATTGCATACTTATCACGTATCCGAAAATTTGAACGAAAAAAGCAGAAACTGCAAAACAAATTCTCTCAAGACTTAATTAATGCACAAGAGAATGAACGTGGTCGTATAGCAAGAGAATTACATGATAGTGTAGGACAAAAATTAATGCTTCTTAGTAAATCTACCGATAATGAAAATTCCAAGAGTCTAGCAAAAGATACTTTAGAAGAGGTCAGAAGTATTTCAAGAGGATTACATCCATCAAATTTAGAGCGCTTAGGGTTAACTGAATCCATCAATGCCCTTGTATATAACATTAATGCAACTACAGATTTATTTTTTAGTGAAGACATTGAGAATATAGATAATACTGTTTCTAAAAATGTTGAACTACATGTATACAGAATAATTCAAGAAGCGCTGAGTAACATAGTAAAACACTCAGAAGCTAAGGCTGTAAAAATGAAAATTTCCAAAACCAAAGACGAAATTGATGTCACGGTTAGCGATAATGGTAAAGGATTTGATTTTCAGACGAAATACAAGGACATGAGTTTAGGTCTTAAGACTTTAAAAGAACGTGCGAAAATTATAGGTGCCAAAATACATTTTGAAAGTCAAGAAAATCAGGGTACTGTTATGCAGTTAAATATTCCTATATGAGCAAAGAAGATATTAAAATAGTGACCGCAGATGATCATCCTATGCTTTTAAAAGGGTTAAATGATGAACTTGAAAAAAATGGTTACACTATTATTGGTCAAGCAAGCAATGGCATACAGGCGCTAGAGCTAATTCTTAAACTAAACCCTACCATAGCTTTTCTTGACATTGATATGCCAATGCTTAATGGTTTTGAAGTTATAAAAATGGCTCGAGAAAAAGGCTCTAAAACTAAGTTTATCATCTTATCCTTCCATAAAGAATCGTATTATCTAGTTCAGGCCAAGACGTTTCAGATTAATGGTTATTTATTAAAAGAAGATAGTTTTTTTGAGATAGAGAATTGTATTAAGGAAGTCGTTTCTGGTAACATCTATTTTAGTAAGTCTATAGATAACCAACCGATAATAGAAGCGACTGAAGAGTTAAAAAGGCTTAGTCTTTTAACGCTTTCAGAAACAAAAATTCTAAAACTAATAGCCCAAGAGGTTTCTAACCAAGAAATAGCAGATACATTGTCACTTTCTATAAGAACTATTGAAAAACATAGAAGTAATATTATTGATAAACTAGGCTTAAAAAAAGGTAATAACGCTTTAACCAATTGGTCTTTAGTGAATAGAAGTACAATACTCTCTCAATAATACGTGCCAACACCTATTTTTTAAGAGCTAATACGTATTTATAGGTTTTTGGCGTTGGTTTTAATTTGTAGAAATTAATCCAAAACTCATCTTGCCATAATAATTGCCCATAAAAATAAGGCATTTGCAAAACACCTTGAAGAGCTTTTACTCGGTCATGGTTTTAATAATATTGAATTATCTCACGGTGGATTTGAGACTTTGGGTCATATTATTAGTAAACGCCCTAAGCTTATAATTTTACATAACAAACTTCCTGATTTAACTGCCAATGACATTATAAAGGCAACTATTTTTAAAGGTATAAAATCAAACTTTATAGTATTGTCCGATACCTCACGTAAACATTATAAGAGCAGCTTTTTAAACAAAATAAAATATATAGACCTTAATAATAAAGACTTTATACACAATCTCATCGAAGCATTGAATTCAATAAAATTAGAAGTCATTAGTGATACCTGAATCCAATTATTGATTTAAGTGTTAATACTTAAAATTTACGCACTACCTCTTATTTGATGTTAGGTTTAGCCAAAATAATTTGCACCATATTATCGTCTAGTTATAGTTGCGATAATAAAATAACTTCATTTTAGCAAATGAATAGCATAATTTGGGTTAAGCTATACCAGAATTTGTTAAAGGGTTAATAGTTGATAGTTGATAGGTACGTAATAGCTGTTAGATATAGGGAAATTAACTAATTATGTGCCAAAACCTCCTTAAATTATTAAGGGGGTTTTTCTTTGTCCAAATTCTGGAACAGATATACGTGCCAGTACGTAAAAATTAAGAGTTATTACTTATTTCTTAAGCTATATCCCAAGAATAATTTTGTACTTGATTTTAATCTTATAATCATGAAAATAAATACCCCTTTAGTTTTAGTTTTTATCTTATTTAGTTTGTGGCAAACACCCACAAAGGCGCAGTGCGATAGCACTAACGATATTATTCAATCTGTAGGACCAAGTTTTTATGCAATGAATTCTTCAAGGCCAGACAATGTTGGTCAAACATTTACTCCGTCATGCAGTAGTACAATAGAAGGCGTTTCTTTTTGGACCGATGGTGTTTTAGGCGGGACAATAGGTGGCGTATCTGTTACAGCAGAATTATGGAGATTTCCTTCATTGAACTCGAGAACACTTATTGCCTCAGAAACTCGTGACATACCGTTTAATCTTTCAAATGACGATATTGAGCAATATTTTGCATTTGATGACGCGCCTACCTTAAATGCTGGTACTGAATACGGAATAGTTTTCACTAATAATGAAACTGATAAGATTATTGAGGTACTAGTCAACACCAATGATGTATTTACAAATGGTAAAATGATACGAGATTTTTCTTCTGTTTCAATAAGTGGTTGGGATCTTGAATTTAGAGTGTATTACGAAGATAATGTGGCGCCAAATGCCAATTGCAGAAACATTACTCGAACTTTAGGTGCCGATGGTACCGTTAGTATTAGTGCAAATAATATTAATAATAATTCTACAGATGCAGATTCAGGGATTGTCTCATTTTCCATCTCTCAAAGTAATTTCGATTGTTCAGATATTGGAGATAATATAGTGACCTTAACAGTGGGCGATCAAAATAGTAATTTTAATTCTTGTCAAGCAACTGTAACTATTTTAGATGGATCTGCTCCAGAATTAACTTGTCCAGGAGATATGACGGTATTTACAGATCCTGGAATACCAGCAGTAGTCAATTATGATGATATTTTATACAATGATTGTACTGTAGAAACACCAACCGGTTTTGATAGTTTAGGTGTTTGGAATGGCAAAAGTTATTTTCTGTCACAAACCGCTCTTGTGCCAAGTCAAGCATACTCTAACGCTGAATCTATTGGCGGGTATTTAGCAACTATAGAGGATGCAGCGCATAATGAATTCATTAGATCCACAGCAGCAGCCCTAGGAGAGACAGGCTTTCTATTCGGATATAGTGACGTAGATGTTGAGGATTCCTTTGTTTGGCATGATCCAGATGCTACATCTACCTATACCAATTGGGCAACAATAGAACCAAATGACGCAGGATCAGGTGAAGATTATACACAAATGAACGGTGGAGGTAAATGGAACGATATAAATAATAATACTCCAAGAAAATATGTTATTGAGTTATCTCAATCCACAATAACTCAAACAACTGGTCTTGCTTCAGGAAGTGTGTTCCCTTTAGGGACAACAACAAATACATTTGAGGCCACTGATGCCTTTGGTAACGTCGGTAGCTGTGAATTTGAAGTAACTGTTGTTGAAAATCCTTTTGAGACTTCAGTTGAACTTAGTGGTGGTAAATTGACTATTACAGATATTGAAAATGATTCTGATGACCAAATCACATTATCAAGTGACGGCACAACACTAACTATTGGGGATTTGGTAGTGCCAACTGTATCTGGACCAGGCGTAGTAAAAACAGACCCAACTACAGTTACCGTTCCGATTTCTAATATTACAGATGGTTTTGAATTTATAGGTGGAAACGGAACCAATAGTATTTCTGTAGATTCTGATCTAAATATTACTGGGGATTTTGATATTAAAAATATAAATACGTTTACTCAAAACGGAGCCATTACAACTACAGGAGCTTTTAAAGTTTCTGAAAGTATAGCTCTAGACCTTACAGTCCGAAGAGCGTTAACAGCCGGAAGTTTAGACATATCAGGAATAAATTCTTTAAATGATCAATTTCCTGGATTTCCAATAACAATAACAGGTACTACAATTATCCAAACTAACGAAAATGTGGATGTAAGTTTGGGAGCTACTGCACCACATACTTTTGGTGGATCTGTAAGTATAAGTGCATCTTCCATTTTCCTTGCATCTTCACAATCCGTAAATCTTGGGACTATAACCGCAACAGATATTGATGATAGCATCAGAAATGAAATTTTTGTAGGTTCTGGAGATTTAACACTAACAGCAGATGTGATTACTGCTGGAGATTCTGATTTATATCTAAGGGCAGAGAATACAATTAACAAACCTACAGGAACCATTACGACAGATAAGTTGTTTTTTGATGGAAGCGATAACGGAGATACGGTAGCTCTATTCTTTGGAGATAATGATATAAATATGATTGAGGTAGAAAGTGGACGCACCATGGGTCTCATTGTATTTAATGATATCGATGATATGGAGATTGGTCTATTAAACATTGGAGATGCAAGTCTGTTTGCCCCAATCATGAATCTTACTGAGAATACAAATATTATTAAAAATGGAACGGGGTCATTATCCATAGGTACAGATACAAGTACAATTAATATTACCAACCCAATAACTAATTCCGTAGCTAATATTGAACATAATGCAGGTACAGTAGAATTTTTTGGAAGTACAATTACAATTGAAAAGTTAGATTATACAGGTGTTTCAGGAACAAGGACACGATTTTTGGATGCTAATACAACTTTTAATGATTTAGATCTGTCATTAGAATTTGGAACATTAATTATACAAGCACCAGTAAATATCGGATCTAGTGGTATAACTATTGAAGTTGTTGATGAATTATTATTAGATAGGTCTAATAGTGTTTTATCTGGTTCTGGAACATTTACAGGGACATCAACAACAGTTGAGCAAGAAGGTACTATTGCACCGGGTAATGGCATAACACCATCTATACTGACTGTTAGAAGCATCGAATTTAATGATGGCGTTTTTGCACCATTTATAGATAGTGATGTAGCATTTGACCAATTAAATGTTATTGGTACGGTTACTTTAACGGATGCAGATTTTGCACCTACAGGTGATTTTAGCATTGATTCAGGTACAGAGGAAATTATTCTTATTAATAATGATGGAAATGATGCTGTCGTAGGAACATTTAATGGATTAGTTGAAGGTGCACAAGTGACATTGCCTGGAACAAGTGACATTTTTATAATCAGTTATGCTGGTGGAAATGGTAATGACGTAACCTTATCACGAGACTCTCAAGCACCAATTTTAACTTGTCCTCAGGATTTAACTATTGATTGTGCTGATGCAGCAACTGTCTTTGCTCTTGGTGTAAGTACAGACACACCAATCGATATTCCTGACAATGATGGTACAGGTATTACAAGCATAGCCAATATTACAGGTTTAGATGCTGATTTGGAAGTTACCAATATTACTGTACAAACTGCTATTAATCATACATGGACTGGTGATTTATCCATAGAACTTATTGCACCCGGTGGTGAAACTGTGACTTTATTTGCAGAATCTTTAAATGAGGCCAGTGATTTAAATGCTGACTTTCCTATAACATTTACTGATTCTGCGACTACACGCGCTAATGATATTGGAGCAACTGTTGGAAATAGTGAAGCTGCCTGTCAGGTCGATAATATCTGCGAATATACCGCCATGGGAGGTGTTGATGCTTTTGAACAACTCATAGCAGAGATTAATGCGAATGGGAACTCTTTTAATGGAGATTGGAGTTTGACTGTACTTGACCTAGCTAATAATGATACAGGTAATTTAGTGTCTTGGCAGATTAATATTACGGCAATAGACCCTGATGCAATTGCAGGTTCTGTAAATACAGACCCATCAGTAACAGGTACTGCTGTTGCGACAGATAGTTGCAATACGCCAGATTGTAATGTTACTATAAGCTACGAAGATTCCGTGGTAGATGGCTGTGGTATTTCTGAGGTCATTACACGTACATGGACAGCGGTTGATGCTTCTGGCAATTCGAGTAGTTGTATTCAAACCATTACAGTTACAGATACAGTTGCGCCAATATTAGATACATGTCCTGAGGATATTCTATTCGAACTAGCACCAGGAGAAACAGAGGCTATTGTGACCTATGATTTACCGACAGCAACAGATGTTTGTGGAGATGTTACAATCACACAAACGGAAGGATTCGCCTCTGGTGAGTTATTTCCTGAAGGTGATACCATAAATACATTTTCCATAACAGATGCTTGTGGTAATGAGACGATTTGTTCGTTTACTGTAACCGTTTCTCTACCAGAAACTTTAGTTGAATTTATAGGAGGAAAGCTTACTATTACAGATATTAATGGCGGTATTTCAGATGATGATCTCTTTCTTTCAAATTTTGCATCACCAGTATTAACCATAAGTAATTTAACTGCACCAGTTCAAGTGTCAGGCGATGTTACTGTAATAGATGAGACGACAGTATCAGTACCATATGCAGATATCACCAATGGTATGGAATTTATTGCCGGCGATGGCATCAATAAAGTGACAATGTCTGAAGTATTCATTTTTACTGGAGACGATAATGACTTGAAATTTGATAATTTACAAGCTTTCAATGTTATAGGGTTTATTAATACCGAAGCTGATTTAGAGATTACTGGTAACGGTAATTTAAACCTCGATATAGGTCCATGGACTGTAGAAAATTTTTCCGTAAATAATGCGAGTAATATTACTGATCGACCAGGTCCAGGAATTACCGTTACAGGGGCTACTAATTTCAGTGCTTCGAATGAGATTGTCATAAATGGTGGCGAAGGCTTTCATGAATTTAATGGTCCTGTTACTTTAGAAGCAGACAGAATTACATTTACGGCTGGAGCAGATCTTACTTTCAATGAAGTGAACATCAGGGCAACAGACGCACTTCAGAACTTTTTAGTAGCTTCTCCAGGAACAATTACTTTAAACGGTAATATTAATGTCACCGAAAGAAATACAAACTTATTTATAGGGAGTAATAACGGCATCACGCAACAAAGTGGAATTATAAATGAGTGTTTTTTAATTCTACAAGGAACTGGTCTGGCTACTGCTACATTAAATGGAGCAAATACTGTCGGAGCAATAACTGCTATAAACCCTATTAACGCTGATGAAAGTGCATTCACCAATTTATCTTTTACTAACGCTACTAATACGTTTTTAGAACAGATTATAGTTGATGAATTTACTTTAACAGCACCACAATTTGATTTAGAACCAGACTTTACTGTCATTACAAAAAATGGAACAGGTGTTAGTAGTTTTAATGCAGATATAGATATTAATAATGGTACTGGTACAGCTATTTTTAATCATAGTGCAGGTACCATTAATTTTAATGGTGATACTAACGATTTTAATGGTCAAGTTACCTATAATGGAGCTGCTGGTACTATTACAAATCTAAATAGTCAATTTTCGGATTTTCCGCTTGGAGGAGGTGATAGAAGCTTCACTTTTGGAACATTAAACGGAACGGGTACGGTAGACGCAGGAGATATACCAATCACTGTTTTAGACGCTGCAAATTTCTCTGGAGTCTCAACTTTAGTAACAGGATTTCCATTTGTACAAGGTGCAATCACGACGATTTCTGACAATGCTACACTAACTCCTGGTGGTGGAACTACTGGTCTGAATTATACATTTGATGATTTGGTTATGGATACAGGAGCTACTTTTGCGCCGCGCATCGTAGGAGATGGAGGATTTGCGAATTCTGAATTTGATAGATTAACCGTAAACGGAAACATCACCTTAAATAATGCTAATCTTACACCAACCGGAGGTTACATTATAGAGCCTGATGATGAAATAATAATTATTGATAATAATGGTCCAAATGCTGTATCAGGAACTTTTAATAATCTGCCTGAAAATAGTGGAGTAGTCTTCGGAGATTTTGTAGGAATGATTAGCTATACAGGTGGTGATGGTAATGATGTAGTTTTAATACCTGATACTATAGACCCCGTTGCAGTATGTCAGGATTTAAACCTAACAGTTGGTGTTAATGGTATTACTGTTATTGGTAGTCAAATAGATGGTGGCTCATCGGACAATGGACCAATAACTGCGTTTCTAATAAATGGGCAGCCTTCAGTTAACTTCACAACTAGTGATGTCGGAGATAATATAGTAACGCTTACTGTAGTAGATGCAAACGGTAACACAGCAGAGTGTAATACGACAATAAATTTAGTCTCGAACATCAATGCAACACTACCAATACTAATCAGCGAATATCAACCAGTATTTGGAATTGATGAACCACAAACGATTGAGATTAAAGGAGAACCTGGAGAATCATTCAGTGGTGTCTTTGTTATTATTGACGGTGATAATAGTAGAAATGGTAGAGGTGTTGTTACTGATGTTAATACTATTTCTGGTGACTTTAATGCTGATGGTATATTAACCGCAATAGTCCCAAACTTGACAAACCCAACACATACAGCAGTTTTAACTAATTCGTTTACTGGTACTATTGATGTTACAGACATTGATGATGATAATGATGGTATTGCAGACGATTTATCGGCTTTTGGTACAATATTCGACGCAGTAGGTGTTAGTGATGGAGGCGCATGCTGTCCATTAGACGTCTTATATGGTACGGATTTTGGAGGCGTTGATTTACCTAGTATTGGAGCTATTCCTTCAGCTATATTTAGAGAAGGTAGTGTAGGTGATTTTTACCTGATATCCAATTTTGATGGTTCCATTTACGATAATAGTGGTGTAGACGTTGATGCCTCTAGTTTTGATATGACTCCAACCGACGTTGGCACTTTTGGAAGCATTAACCCATCAACAGTAGTAGTCTTAGATGTAAAAGTCTATCTGCAAGGCGCAGCTTTAGGAAGCTCTAACACACTTATGCGTGATGATTTGAGAGTCGCAGGATTACTGCCAACAACAAGTCCTTTTGAAGATGGATTAACGGCCACTTTCCCTAATGGAGAGCCTAATAATACCATAGTAGATTGGGTTTGGGTTGAGTTGAGAGATGAGACAGACAATACTTTAGTTGTTGATGGACAATCAGCTTTATTACAACGCGATGGTGATGTTGTAAAAGCAGACGGTACAGATGGTTTAAATTTTGCTATTCCATCAGATGATTACTACGTCGTTGTGAAACATCGTAATCATTTAGGAATAATGAGCGCTGCACCAATAACATTGAGTAGTAGTCCAACAACTGCTGATTTCACTGATGCTGCTAACCCAATTACTTTTGGTACAGAAGCGCAAACTACAATAGGTATGCCAGCCGGAGTGCTTGGAATGTGGGCAGGAGATGCAGATGGTGATGGAGAGGTAAGCTTTACCAACGATGGTAATATTATCCTTTTTGATGTTCTATTCGATCCAAGTAATGCATCATTTAGTTCACTGTTTACTGGTGCAAACGATTATTATGATGGCGATACAGATCTTAATGCTAATGCATCTTTTCAAGATGACTTAAACAATCTGTTATTTAATGTGCTGTTTCACCCATCTAATAGTTCGTTCAGTTCATTATTCACGTTTACAGAGCAATTACCAACTGGAGGTACTACCAGAGTAACTGACACATTTATACTTGAGCGTAGAGCCTATATAGAACAACAATTAATAGAGTTACAAAAACTCATAGATAACAACAACTAATAACCTACACATTTATAAAACAAAATATCATGAAACAATTATATACAACACTAATTATCTTAAGCTTATGCTTTACAGGATCAATAAGTTCTCAAAACATTCAGTTTGATTTACGTTGTAGCTCCGATGGCAATAGTTATGAGATTTATGTAACAAGAGATATAACTACTGCTCCTTTTTTGGCAGCCGGAAGTTCTACAATTACTCTAGTACTACCAACAGGAAGCTCTCGCACCGTGGCTCATACAAGCGAATCTGTAGTGACTTACAACCAGGTCACTCCAATAATAGATGGCAATGGCACAGGTAATGATTATTACCCGTTTAATTCTTCTGGAGGCGCAAATATATCAAGCATATTAACTGCTAATACTTCGGTGTTATGGCTGACCTTAACGCCATCAGATGGTACAAGCCAAGAGGCTAGGTTGTTTGTTAATAGCACAGACCCAAGTGATATTGGTGGTGTAAATGCATCTAATGTATTTACAACTTTAGCACCACCACCAACAGGAACATCTAATGAGTATTCTGGTAATGTAAGCGATGCCACAATAAATTGCACAACCTTATCGACTGATGATTTTGATACGATGGCACATGCCGTATCTGTATATCCAAATCCATTTGCAGACATACTTCAAATAGAGTCAACACAAAAAATTGAGCGTTTAGAAATGTATGATATAACTGGTAAACGCGTATATGCTGCTAAAAGTGAACAGCAATTATCATTAGGTCATTTACAACGTGGTGTTTATTTACTAACTATATATACACCAAGAGGGAAAGAAACTATTCGAGTAGTAAAAGATAGATAAAGTTATTAAAGTTAGTTTTTATGGATTGCTAGTTGATAGTTGATAGGCACAAAGAAGAGTTAGTTAGCAAAGGGGAATTAACATTGTTTGTGTCAAAACCTCCTTAAGAAATTAAGGAGGTTTTTTGTTGAGCTAATGTCTACGTTATTTTAAAAACAGTATCTTAGTTTTATGACCAGAGATATTATAGATATTAATGACTTTACTATATTGGTAGAAACTGCAAATTCTGAAAAGACTATTGAAGACTCTTGTTTTTTTGATGAGCCAGTCATAGCAGTAGCATTTTATGGTTCAGGTAATGTAGATTTAGAATTTAAATATCCTACAACATCAAAATTTTATAATTATACTAAAGGATTGGCCTTATCTTTTTATTCTGATGAAAAGGTGTTGTGTAAACATACAGTTTCAAAAGATTGCCCTTTAGAGTGTATTGTAATCGCAACCGCAACTAGGAATCTTCATAAATTACCAAATCAAGAAGGTGAATTATTTTCAGACCTTTTAGGGCAATTAGTAAATCCTAAAGATCATTATGTAGAAGGCCCGAGCTTCTTTATGACACCAGAAATGCAACAAATTGTAGATAGTATCTTTAATATTAAATATGAAGGTAAAGCTAGAATGATGTTTTTTAGGAGTCAGATTACAGCTTTATTATCACACTTCTTTGGACAATTAGCTATACAAAAAACTACTGATTTTAAAGAGAAAGATAGAAAGCGACTTGATGAGGTAAAAGAGATATTAGCTAAAAACCTTGATAGCCCACCATCTTTAACAGAGCTCTCTAAAATTATTGGCTTAAACACAACTAAACTAAAAAAGGAGTTTAAAGAAGTTTTTGGCGTGCCTGTATTTAAGTATTTACAAAATCAAAGACTTTCAACAGCGCATGACATGATTAGTAATGAAAACGCTACAGTTCAAGAAGCAGCATGGCATGTAGGCTATGATAGCCTAAGTTCTTTTTCTAATGCATTCGCCAAAAAATTTGGTTATAGACCTAGTCAAGTGAGGTAGTCTCGTCTTTTCAAACAAATCAAAAATCTTTTCAAATAAGTCTATGCTCTAAAGTGCAAATACTTTTGTCTTGTAATTAAAATTATTAAGACATGAGAACAATTAGAGCAATTTTAATAGGTGTAGCTATCTGGATACTAGGAGTAACCGCCTACATCGTTTCGTTTAATCTTTCAATATTGAAAGATAGAGAACTTCAGGCTGACATAGTGTTATTTTTATCTGTTATACCATTAGTATGGTTTGGTAGCGCTTTGTATTACAAGAATGATAAGACTATACTTGGATACAAATTAGGCCAGACTTTTTTACTTGTTAGTATTGCCTTAGATGCACTAATTACAGTACCATTTTTTATGAAGCCAGTTGGTATTGACCATCTTACTTTTTTTACATCATTCAGCTTTTGCTTAGTAGCATTTGAGTTTATTTCGGTAGCAGCATTATACTATTACATCAAGGTGTATTTAAGAACGATAAAAGTAAATCAATAAACCTATGGAACTCTCATTACAACACATCGTTTACTTACTCTTAGTCGTTTGTACAGGTCTAAGTGCAGGATTATGTTTTACATGGTTCAATTCTGTTACTCCAGGTATTGGTAGACTTGATGATTTAGATTTTTTGATGTCTTTTCAACAGATGAATCGAGCGATTTTAAACCCTGCTTTTTTTGCAGTGTTTTTTGGACCATTCTTTTTAGGGCTTGTTAATTTATTTCTTTTTAAAAATACATCCTCAAGCTTTTGGTGGTGGCTTTTAATAGCATTTCTAATCTACTTTGTAGGAGTTGTTTTAGTCACTGTTTTAGGAAACGTACCACTAAATGAAATACTCGATAAACACAACTTAAAGACCTTAAATGAAGTCAAAATAAAGGATTTAAGAAACACTTTTGAAACTAAATGGAACCAGTTGCATTTCATCAGAACTATAACCTCAATACTGTCATTTATAACCTTAGTTATACTAACAACACAAATCACAAAATAAAATTTTAAAATCATGAGAAAAGAACATTTTTTAATCACAGGCGGAACCGGAAAAACAGGTCGAAGAATAGTAGACCGTTTACAAAAATTAGGACACAAAGTTCGCATAGGCTCACGTTCAGCTAAACCAGCATTCGATTGGAATCAACCAGAAAACTGGAATCAAGTCTTAGATGGTATAGATAAAGTCTACATTACTTATCAGCCAGACTTGGCTGTGCCAGGTGCTAAAGAAGCCATTACAGAATTAGTAAAACAGGCTAAAAAAAGCAAGGTAAAAAAGTTAGTGCTTTTGTCTGGTAAAGGCGAAAAGGAAGCACAACTTTGCGAGAAAATAGTTATTAATTCGGGAATTGATTATACAATTGTTAGAGCAAGTTGGTTTAACCAAAATTTTAGTGAAAATTTCTTGCTAGAACCAATATTAGATGGTGTCGTTGCATTACCACAATCTAAGGTTAAAATACCTTTTGTTGATGCTAATGATATAGCTGATGTAGTTGTAGAGGTATTCTTAAATGATAAACATAATGGACAAATATATGAGCTAACAGGTGAGCAATTGTTCACTTTTAAAGAGGTGATTGATATCATTTCTAAAGTTTCAAACCAAAGCATCACATTTATTCCTGTTACCTTAGAAGAGTATAGTAATGCAATGAGAGAGATGCAATTACCCGAAGATTTTATATGGTTAATTGACTATTTATTCGATGTAGTTTTAGGTAATCCTGAAAATTCAATAGTCACAAATGATATAGAATTAGTATTAGGAAAAGCACCAATTTCATTTTCTGAATATGCTGAAAAGGTAGCTCAGACAGGAATTTGGAATCAAACTAAAGTAAAAGCTTAGCCAACCAATCTTTCATCAATCAAAATAAAAACCCTTGTATGTATTAGTAATATAGGGGTTTTAACTTTAGAGATTATTTAGATAAAATTTTAAATCCATACCTAATCAACAAGTAACTAATGATTGGTGTGATAATATAAAATATAATTAATGAGATTAGAAAGGTTATTGATATCCGTGATAGGCCAGACCTGGTAAAACTTGGGAGCAAAGAGTTACCACCTAATAGGATAAATAAAACTGAGAACAATAACAGTCCGATAATGATTAAAAAATAGGCTAAAACTTTCCTTAACATAATATATATGTTATAAAAATAAGGATTGTTACAAACAATTAAATCAGTAAGTTTTCAGAATAACTTCTTGATTATTGGATATACTTGAGCAATGAATGGTATTAATAATAGTAAAATACTAAGCTCCAAAATTGCAAACTTTTGTTTTTCAGTGATTCTATCTTTAAAGAAATAATACCCTATGTAACAGACAAAACCAATGAAACCTAATATATAGCTGTAAATCATGATTTATATTTAAAAATTACACTAAAAATAACAAAACCCTTGTATTTAATGATAATACAAAGGTTTATTATGGAGTCGGAGAGATTAACTTTGTTGTTCTCTAGTGACTCTAAAGTTGCAATTACAACTACCTGTCTTTACAAGACAGATGTCTTAAAACACAAAACCCACTCAAGCAAACTTGATGGGTTTTCTATTTTAAGTCACAACGCAGTTGTGAGTGTTGTGGAGTCGGAGAGAATCGAACTCTCGTCCAAACAAGTAACCAAAGAGCTTTCTACACGCTTAGTTTTTTCTTAGTTTTAGACCGTAAGCTGACAAAAAACAGCCTACTTACAGCTTAGCTTCTAAATCTCGAAAAGGCATTAAAGCGCTACCCAATCTTAGTTAATATTTACGATGCCTCTAAATAGAACGCCATTAACCAAGGCTTTCTGGAGACATAAAGCTTGCTCACCTAGTGAGCCGAGGCTTAATCTTACTATAATTCAGATTATGCAGCTAAAGCGTAGTTATTCTCGCCGTTTAAAATTTGGTTTAGCCTTTAACGTGTTTCAATACCATTACACGACGTGCTTACCATTTAATTAATCTCGCTGTCAAAACCAGTCGACCCCAAATGATAATTTTAAAAAGGATAGCGAAGTTACAAAAAAAGTTGTGCAACCTCTTAAATCCAGTTATTTTCGTGCAAAAATTATTCCAGATTTGGAATAATAGTTATGTTATCATCTTTTGTCATTTCGAACGAAGTTGAGAAATCTCGTTATTAAATTATAAAGATATTTCGACTGCGCTCAATGTGACAATTAAAGTTTAAATAATATGAAGTTTGCCATCATCAAAGAACGTAAAAATCCACCAGATCGACGTGTTGTGTTTTCTCCAGAAACTTTAGCAAAAGCTAGAGCGCAGTTTCCAGAAGCTGAGTTTATAGTTGAGTCTTCTGATATTAGAGTGTTTCCAGATGAAGCCTATGCTAATTTAGGGTTTGAAGTTACTGATGACGTATCGGATGCAGATGTAATGATAGGTGTAAAAGAAGTTCCGATAGAGCATTTAATTCCGAATAAAAAGTATTTCTATTTCTCACATACCATTAAAAAGCAGCCTTACAATAGAAAGTTGTTAATTGCTATGCTCGAGAAGAATATTGAAATGTACGATCATGAAACCATTGTTAACCAAGAAGGATTCCGTCTTATTGGCTTTGGTCGTTACGCTGGCTTAGTCGGTGCTTACAATGGTTTTCGAGCTTTGGGTTTAAGAGACGGATTATTTAATCTGCCAAAAGTAGAAACCCTAGCTGATTTAGATGAGGTAAAGTCCGAATTAGATAAGATAACGCTTCCAAATATTAAGATCTTACTATCTGGTACAGGAAAAGTTGCTCGTGGCGCTAAAGAAATTTTAGATCATTTAGGTATAAAAGAAGTAAGCGATGCCTTGTATTTAACTTCTGAGTTTACTGAACCTGTGTATTGTTTAGTAGATGTTATGGAATATGCAAAACGAAGTGATGGTAAAGTGGGAGACAAGTGGGAATTTTATAAAGACCCAACTGGTTACGAAAGTAATTTTATGCCTTACGCAAAGCAAACGGATTATTTTATTGCAGGTCATTTTTATGGCAATAATGCACCGTATTTATTTACAAGAGAAGACGCTAAGCAATCTGACTTTAAAATAAATTTGGTTGCAGATATCTCTTGCGATATTGATGGTCCTGTAGCAAGTACTATTCGGCCATCTACCATAGCAAAACCTTTTTATGGTTACGATCCACAAAATGAGACTGAAGTTGCTTTTAATACTAAAGATGCTATTACAGTCATGGCGGTAGACAACTTGCCATGTGAGTTACCTAAAGATGCAAGTGAAGGTTTTGGCGAAACATTTATTAAGCACGTCATTCCTGCTTTTTTTAATAAGGATGAAAAAGGCATTCTGGAGCGTTCTAGAATGACAACGGCAGATGGGCAATTAACTGAACGTTTTAGTTATCTTCAGGATTATGTTGATGATGATGGTAAAGCTCATTAAACATTCTATAGCTAACGTAAAGAAACACTCCATAACCAAAGGTAAATAACCAAACTTCGGAATTATTAACAGGGTGAATAATAACGTCAATAATATCCGATAACAGATTTAATGGGTTACTTATCATTTCCCACGAATTATATCTTAAAAATCGCCCAAGGTAGACTCCGAATCCACATAAAAAGATAATTACTGTAGTTAGATATCTTATTGGGACGTTTTTAAAATGTTCCGAGATTATAGATTTCATATCATTTACAGAAAAGAAGAACAGTAATAAACCTGTGCCAGCGAAAGACAACAAAACTAGAATATCTAACCATAACAAATGAGATTGACTCACCTTAAGATGAAGAAAATCTGTAACTATATAAGGCGCATTTGGCAAAAACAGTAGCCAAATACAAAACCAAAACCCTAGCTTAAATTTGGTGAGTGTTGTGGTTGTTAAATACATGGTAATGATATATGGAATAAATGCTAAAACTATATTCCAGATCAAGAACAGATAAAAGAATGATTTGTTGAGTTTTATTCTAAAGATTAATAAAAAACTACTCATTATTAAAGCAGTGAATAATAGAGATATAGTTTCAAATTTTTTGATGATGAGTGATTTCATAGGTCTATCTAATTGCTATTTTTTCTCCTAAGTATTTAGGCTTTTTATTAATGATAACGTCAAGTATAGCTTTACTTCTTGCTAAGTATTCTCTTATTGGTTTATTAAAGAATTGTGGAGTTTTTATATGTTTGGCATTAAAACCAACAGCATTAATGCCATGAGCTTGTGCTAAAAAGATGGCACGTTGACAATGAAATCTTTGCGAAATAATTGTGATATTATATTGGCCAAAAATCTCTTTTGCTCTAACTACAGAGTCTAGTGTTCTAAATCCTGCATAGTCAAGATAGATTTTGTCTTCCGGTATGCCTCTTTTAATTAAATCTTCTTTAAATAAACTAGGTTCATCGTAATCTTTTCTGCTATTATCACCACTAACCAAAATGTAATCTATTTTGTTGGCTTTATAAAGTTTAACTGCTGCATCTACTCTGTAGCGATAATATAGGTTAATACGTCCATTTTGAGTAAACTTACTAGCTCCTAAAACTAAACCAACCTTATTTTTTGGAATGTCTTCAGGATTGTAAAAGTTCTTTTGTTCAGCAGATTTTGCTACAATATAATTAGGAAGAATTAGGCACAATACTAATAATAAAAACCCGAAGCCTAGTATGAATTTTGACTTTAAATAACGACGAAGATGTATCTGTTTTTGATATTTTGTCTCGATAAACAGAATGGTAATAATACCTGTAGTGTAAGCCACCAAATCCATAAATTGAAACGTGGTACCAAAAATTAATTTGAAAACGTGATTGTTTTGTTGATGTAGTAATTCGACAATGTTGAGCAATTGAAGAAACTCAATTAAAAATGAAATAATAAGAACTATAATAGCGCTTCTCCAAACACTAATTGATGTTAATCCTCGTATCGCACAATACAGCAAAATAACCACTAGGAAATCACCCAAAGTATGTCTAATAAAACCTGTCTTAAATTGAAGTGCAATGATGACTTCAACTCCAAATAGCATTAAAGCACATATTAGGTAATGTTTATGAAATTTTAGAATGTTTTTCATTCACAGCGTTTTAATGGTGTTTTTAGAAAAAGTTATTGCTCTTAAATCTTTTAATGAGATATTTAATAATTTACTGTAATCGTGATGGTGAAATGGATTAGCCGATTTACCAATTGCATAAGACTTGTAATAGTAATTGTAATACTCCGGTAATAGAGCTGATCCAACAACTAAAACGCCAAATAAATACAAGCTTCGTTTTCCATTTCCATAGCATAGATATTGTAAAGCAATTTCATCTTCTACGTTTGTACCATAATTGCATAACACATGGTAGCAATCATGTCTCTCAACTTTAGGAATTAACTCATATCCGTTTTTATGTAAAAAATCACCCAATTGTTTGCCAAATGTTTCCTCGCTATACTTTAAGAGTTCTGCTCTGCTAATATTCCATGGTTGTTTATGCTTAAAGTACTTGGTATATACTTTTTGACTCACCTCAAATAACCATTCGATAAGTTGTTTTCTTAATTTTTGCATGAGTCTAAGTTTTAGAAAACCAAACCCAAGCCTGGCATGTTGTTATATATGCTGAGGTGAAAAATGCGATTATGCCTATATTAAAATCACTCATGAAGGCACCAAAACATGAAACAAAGAATACGATAACCGCATAGTATGGAAAGTAGTGTTTAAACACGAGAGTATTATTCTCATAATTACTCAACCAAAAAATGCTACATATGGTTATTAAAATGACAATACTAACTGAGAGAAAAATAGGAATCAGTGAGAAAATAATATACGGGAATAGATTAATATCAATATCATCAGTGAATACGATTACCCAAAATATAACTGCTGCTAATAATGTACTCCGAATTAAATTATGAGCTATGTTCATTGCTTATCGCTTATCAATTTTAAAATGGTTATATGTCATTTCTTGCCAATCAGATGTTTCAATACGTTGTAGATAGTGCCTATATTTAGATTCTATTCTTGCTTTGTCTATTTCAGAAATATTGAGTTGATCTTTTAATTCATAAAGTGCATTGGCATTATTATCAGATAGTCTAAGTAAGTAGTTAATATCAAAGTTTTCTACTTTGGTTAAATTGTATATAGTTATCGTATCATCCCAATTGATGCTGCTTAGAGTTATCAAGGTTAAGAAAGCAATGCTCGTATTTACTCTAAAGAGATAGGTAAGGTTTCTAATATTTAAGACCTTTATTAAAGTTGTACAAAGCCCAATTAGTGTTAAAAATATATAGATATGTACACCAATACGTTTGTAGGTTAATCCAAATGCTGATATGTAACTTTGATTTTTAAATGCTATAAGGGCAATGAGAACTATGTTAAGACTAATCCATGCATAGGTCAGAACCTTTAAAGACTTGTTTTTTTCAAAGAAGTTTAGGTTTCCTCTAAAGAAATATAAAATAATACTTATGGCAATGAGTATCGATGCTATCAAGGTATTAATACCATTATGTACTTCTGCAGATAGCCTTGAAGCTCTAGAATAATCTAATTGATAAATTGAGATTATATCAGTTGCTATATAAAAAACAAGAATAGCATTAAGGATGCCTAGAAGTGTTATTCCAAGCTGCACCTCTTTGCTTAGAGCGTCAATGTTAAAAGGTAGTTGCTTTTCAAGATTGTTATCTTTTTCAATATCTATATGAGTAGCTGGCTCAACAGAAACAGGCTTTGAAATATTGTTAAATACATAATATCCAAGAACAGTAAATAGTATCCATCGAATGTTTATAAAACTGAAATTGATGGCATTAATTAAATCCTTAAAAACCGGATTTCCGTTTTTGTAGAGCAGTATAAATATTATCACAAATACTAATGGTATACCTATAAGTTTAGCAAGATGAATAACATCAACATCCGTTTTAATCTTTACTTTCTCTTCGGTATTATTCACTTCAAAATTCCTATGGAATAGCCCAGCTATAGTTGAATATATTCCGTTTAACCATTTTATGTATACAGAAGAATTACTGTCTTGAATACTTCCTATTAGCGTAAAGAAAAGCACACAATTTGTGAATATTGATAAGGTAGAATTTTGAAAAAAGACAAATAATGCTGCAAGTACGTAGATCATTTGTAGAAGAATGTTATTTCTTTCTTTAGCTTTTTGAGGATGAGAAAACCATAGGAATATGATAGTTAAGATGCTGAATAAGAAAATGTTTAATCCAAGAGACTTATTGAAAAATAGAATACTGAATAGAATGGCAGAAGTGATAATAAATAGTTGTTTCATGTTGTATTATTTAAAAGTACTTTGAAATACAAAGTAGATACGTAAAAAAAATGTGTTTGGATGTTTACTATGTTTTATTAATTAATTTTTCGAGTGCATCGATATGTTTTTTAAATGCTTTTCTACCCAATTTTGTAGCGCTATATCTTGTGTTGGGTTTTTTGCCAATAAACTGTTTCTCTATAGATATGTACTCGGCTTTTTCAAGGGCTTTGGTATGGCTTGCTAAATTACCATCTGTTGCTCCAAGCAACTCTTTTAAAGTATTAAAATCGGCATATTCATTCACCATTAAAACAGACATAATACCTAAGCGTATTCTGTGATCAAAGAGTTTATTTATGTTGGTTATTATACTCATTAAATAATTAACTGCCTGCAATTGGAGAACCAAAAATACCAACTGCCATTTCTGTCCAAAGGAGCAAAAGTATAATTAAGATTGTTATGATAAGTATAACCTTTGATTTTCCTTTTTTACCAATTACAAAATTTATACTTATAGCAGCACTATATAATAAAATACCAGCAACAATAAAATCTGTAAAATTCCAATTAACCTCTTGTGTAAATTGCATAGCTATTAATGGAATTAGTAGTATCAAGGTAGCAATGCCTATTAAAATTTTTAGTCTTTTACTTATAATCATAATATTTTTATTTTGAATCATACTTAAAATGCATCCAAGTACCATAAATGATATGCATAATTCCAAAACCTAAAACCCAAAGCCAGAATCCATAACCAGGATAGGCTGCAGCAATAAGTCCAAGTAGTATCTCTGTATACCCTAAATACCGGATATCGCCTAAGCTATACTTGGAAGCACTCACTAATGCCAAACCATAAAAAATTAGCATTAAACCCGCAGTTTGCCCATAACGTCCTTGATATAATATTATTAAGCAGTAAATGCCGCCAACAGCTAACGGAATTAAAAAATTAAGTAATAACCGCTTAGAGGAAACATCCCAAATTTTTTCACCATTTTTTTTAGCTTTTCTTACAGTGAGAATTACACCTGTAGCAGCACTCAATAATGCTACCATGATCAGTATGGCCATACAGGTCCAAAATACCCAACCGTTAAATATGTATAACGTACCTCGACTAAAACTATTAACTAAATAAAATGCAACAGCAGCTCCAATTAATGCATATATACCCGCTAATATTCCAGATAAACCACTTAAAGAAATAAATCGTGAAGATTTGGTCATTAAGTTTTTAATTTCTGACAGGTCTTTGAGATAATGTTCGTTATTCATATTTAAAGTACTTTGAAATACAAAGTAAATAAAAATAATCGGACATAAAAAATGTTATGTTATCTTTTTAGGGTAAAATGACCATAGCGTACATCTCCATTTTCTCTAACAACTCTAAACCAATAATCCGAATTTGGCATTTTTGCTCCATTAAATGTGCCATCCCATCCGCGGTCATAATATTTAAGTTTGGATAATAATTTTCCAAATCTGTCAAATATGGCAATATCGATATTTTCTTCTCTACTAGCATTAATTACTTGCCAATAGTCATTTACTCCGTCTCCGTTTGGCGTGAAGAATTTATTGTAGTATAACAAAAAGAGCGTATCACTTTTTATTTCCTTTAAACAACGAGAATCCCTGACATATACGCAATAATCATTAATCGGAAGATTCAGGAAGACTGGTGATTCTTGGTAGTTAATGCCATCAACAGAGAATTCATAGATTCCTCTTCTGTTTAAAATCACTTCAATCGAATTATGATTTTGACTCCAATCAATTACTTTTATATCTTCTATTACAGGTAGCTCATCGCCTTCTAAAACAACAATCGTTATTTGAGCATCACAAATAAAGCTTCCAAAATCTTTCTCAACATATAGTGTGTATCTACCAGTATTAAAGACGGTTGTTGTTTGCGTATTAGCTCCATTAGACCAGGCATAACTCGAAAAACCATCAGGAGCTTCTAAAGTTAACCCTAATCTTGTATCACAGATATATTGTTCAGTCGGGATATCTATCGTAATATATTCTGGGACAATGATGTTAAAATTTAAAATTGTAAAACAACTAGGACTTAATTTGTTTTCAACTCTGACCCAGATTGGCGTAGTCCCAATTTCAGGAACTATTTCAGTAATTTCATTACTTCTTAATTGAGCGTCATTTTCAGATAGGTAGTATCGAACATTAAAAATAGTATTGTCCTCACCATTTAATATATCTTCATTGTAATTATTAAGAAATAAAGTTGTGTTTTCAGTACAAAAATAAATATCATCTAGATCCGAGAGCGAAGGAAGACTATATATTACTATTTCTTCAGTATCTGTAAAGATCACATTGCCATTTTCTTCATCAATTACATTTGCTGTAACTGTATACGTCCCTGGACTAGAATACGTGTATAAGATGTTTTCTCCAGTAGCGGTATTTCCATCTCCTAAATCCCACTCAATACGTGTTATTTCACGAAATTTCCCAGAGAAGTTAATTTGTGTTTCTTCTGCTTCACAAATATTGATATATGAAATTCCTTCTGGGTATTTTGCTCCAAGAAATACTGGTAAATCTAAAAGGTTCTCGGCATCGATACTTATAACATTATTTTCAAAATCACAATCAGGTCCAACAATGTCAGGAGCATTAATTGCCCCTAAAAAATAATCGTTAATTTTTGCAACATATATTTTTTTATTTGGTCCTCTTTTCACTGATGAAAATGACTGGTTTTCTTTGATGCCTATTTTATCTGGTATGTTATCAAGATCAGATAAATTGTATTGTTGTATCCCTGAATTTCCGTGGATGGTGTAAAGTATGTTACTATTATCAGAAAACTCTGCACCAGAGGTCGAGCTAGAGCCAAAAGGAGGTGAAGTAATAATTTGCTCTATTTCATCTTCATAGATCAAATCTAATCGACCGGTTAATGTATCAAAAGACAGTACATGTAACTCGCCCAATGCAGGAAAAATAGAAGCTATGGTTTCGTTATTCGGGGAAATTGACATCATACCATAATTGGCATTGGAACCATCAAAAAAATTAACGCCTTCTTCGGATGTTACCGGTGAGGTTGAAACTCCGTCTTCAGTCACTAAAAATGAAAAGTAAACCCCTTTACTCAAGCAAATTAACCATGTATTTCTTCCATTTGCATGTCTTGCAGTAAGTAACTGTTGACCTACATCTGTAGTTAATACAACATTGGTTTGTGATGGTAAAAGTGCCCCAAGACCATTGTTTAAGGACATATCGACTAATGTATAAGTAAGTTTAGATTTAAGACCATCTTGAATCGTAACAAATACATAAAATCTGTTTTCGTTAGATGGGTCTCTAGCAACCGCAGTTTGGGAATAATTAACTGCATATTCATTTGTTGGTGAGTTTTGAAGGTTGTCATGAAACCTATTTTTAAATCGTCTACCATCTGAATAAAAAAGTAGGTTCCCATCTGAATCTGTAACACAGATAATATTATCTGGACCTTCGATAATACCAAAAAAGACATTTCTTTCAAGTGAGTTATCGTTTATGCTTTCAACATTTCCATCGTCAAATTTTATACCAGCTTGTTGCCCAAAATACCATATATCTCTTTCGCTTTGACCATTTATTTTTAATCCAAGGAGCAATAGGCAAAGCACTAAAATAAAATGGCGATATGTGGTTTTAAATTTCACAATAGAATTCTATCTAAATAAAACTAAGTCGTAATATTTAGATTAAATAATTAATATTCAGTTAATTATAAGTCAAGAAATCTAAGTTCTGACATTTTTTAGATAAAAACAAAGATTTAAATACTATAAAACACTTTTTTCGTAACATTTTGGTAATTTTAGAGACATATTAGTTAAGATTTAATACATTTAAAAATGATAGGATTACTTTACACAATAGCTAAAATTACTGGTGGTATACTCTTGGGTCTTGCGACTTTAGATAAACTAGATGGTGATGCAAATTTTTTCAATAAAATTGCTAAAGCATTAGCACCTTTTCAGACCGTTATTGGCGGTGCACTTATTGTTTTTGCAATTATTACGTTTTGGAGTAATCTAATTTATACTGCTTTAAGTATTTTAGGAGGTTTATTATTATTAACACATGTGTTTGGTAAAGTACCTTCAATGGAAGCTTCACTTAGAAAGTTGTCCGCTAAACTAATGCCATTTAAGGCCATCATTGGTATTGCTTTATTAATTTTAGGAATACTTGGTTTGTTTTAGAGTAGGCAATGAACCCAGCTGAAGCCTATATTTTAAAACAGGAAGAACCTTATAAATCAATTCTTTTACAACTTCAAACGATAATTGAAGCGGTTGCACCAGACTGTGAATTATTGTACAAATGGCGCATTCCATTTTATTATGCAAATGGTATCCCGCTTTGTTTTTTAAACCAATCTAAAGATTATGTAGATTTAGCATTTTGGCATTTTGACAAAATGGAAAAGTTTACTGAACATTTTGTAGATGCCAATAGAAAGTCGATTCGATCACTACGCTATACATCTGTTGAACAAATCGATGATGAAGTTATAGTATATGTACTTCAGAAACAATTGGAGATAAATACTAATCCATTTACATTAATCTTAAAACCAAAACGGTCTAAAACGTAGAGACCAATTTTCTTATAGCTACTAGATTAGTAAGTAAATTTTCTAAATTATCTAAATGGAGCATATTTGCACCATCACTTTTTGCATTTGCTGGGTCAAAATGTGTTTCAATAAATAACCCATCTACATTATTTACAACCCCAGCTCTAGCAATAGTTTCAATCATATCTGGGCGTCCTCCAGTAACACCAATACTTTGGTTTGGCTGTTGTAGTGAGTGGGTAACATCTAAAACTGTCGGCGCATATCCTCTCATTGTTGGAATTCCTCTAAAGTCCACAACCATATCTTGGTAGCCAAACATAGTACCTCGATCCGTAATCCAAGCGTGTTCATTTCCAGCATCTTTAACTTTTTGTACAGCGTGTTTCATGGCTTCGGGACTCATAAACTGTCCTTTTTTTAGATTCACGGTTTTCCCAGTATTAGCCGCAGCTACTACTAAATCAGTTTGGCGTACTAAAAAAGCAGGTATTTGTAACACATCTACATATTCAGCTGCCATAGCAGCGTCAGACACCTCATGAATATCTGTAACAGTTGGCACGTCAAAAGTTTCAGATACTTTACGTAAAATTTTAAGTGCCTTTTCATTGCCTATTCCCGTAAAACTATCAATTCTACTTCGGTTTGCTTTTTTAAAACTGCCTTTAAACACATATGGGATTTCTAATTTATCAGTTATTGAAACAACTTTTTCAGCAATTCTAAGTGCCATATCTTCACCTTCAATCGCGCATGGTCCGCATAGTAGAAAGAAGTTATTTGCGTTGGTATGTTTAATATTAGGAATATTTTGAAGCGCCATAATTAAAACGTTAAGACTTTAAAGTGCAAATATACTATTAATGCAGATTTATAATCAATAAATAAAGACTACCTTTGCACGCTTAAAATCAAGACCTAATGGCTTCAATTAAAAATATAGCGATTATTGCTCACGTTGACCACGGTAAAACGACTTTGGTAGATAAGATTATGTACCACTGTCAGTTATTTCGTGAAAATGAAAATACTGGTGATTTAATTCTAGATAACAACGACTTAGAACGAGAACGTGGTATAACTATAACTTCAAAGAATGTTTCTGTTGTATACAAAGGCACTAAAATTAATATTATAGATACACCAGGTCACGCCGATTTTGGTGGTGAAGTAGAACGCGTGCTCAATATGGCAGATGGTGTTTTATTATTGGTAGATGCTTTTGAAGGGCCAATGCCTCAAACACGTTTTGTATTACAGAAGGCTATTGATTTAGGTCTTAAGCCTTGTGTTGTTATTAATAAAGTTGACAAAGAAAACTGTACTCCAGAGGAAGTACACGAAAAGGTATTCGATTTGATGTTTGAGCTTGGTGCCGAAGAATGGCAACTTGACTTTCCAACCGTATACGGTTCTGCAAAACAAAATTGGATGAGTGACGATTGGCAAAAACCAACTCAGAATATTGAGCCACTTTTGGATATGGTTATTGAGCATATTCCAGAACCTAAAATTGAATCCGGTTCTACGCAAATGCTAATTACATCCTTAGATTTCTCATCATTTACAGGACGAATTGCCATAGGTAGATTAACAAGAGGAACACTGAAACAAAATCAGCAAATATCTCTAGTTAAAAGAGATGGAACAATTGTAAAAAACAAGATAAAAGAACTACATACTTTTGAAGGATTAGGTCGCAAAAAGGTTGAAGAAGTGCAAGCAGGAGATATCTGTGCTATCGTTGGTCTAGAAGGTTTTGAAATAGGTGATACCGTTGCAGATTTCGAAAACCCTGAAGGTCTTAAAACTATAGCAATTGATGAGCCTACAATGAGTATGTTGTTCACCATTAATGACTCTCCGTTTTTTGGAAAGGACGGAAAATATGTTACCTCAAGACATATAAAAGAACGTTTAACAAAAGAGCTTGAAAAAAACTTAGCACTAAGAGTAGAAGAAACCGATAGTGCCGATAAGTTTATGGTTTTTGGACGTGGTGTTCTTCATTTATCGGTTTTGATAGAAACTATGCGTCGTGAAGGTTACGAGCTTCAGATTGGGCAACCACAAGTAATTATAAAAGAAATTGATGGTGTAAAGTGCGAACCTTTTGAAGAAATGACTATTGATTTACCGGAGCATGTTTCTGGTAAAGCAATTGAGATGGTGACTATGAGAAAAGGTGAGATGCTGAGTATGGAAGCTAAAGGGGATCGAATGGTTTGCGAATTTATAGTTCCATCTAGGGGTATTATTGGATTAAGAAACCAATTATTAACTGCTACTGCCGGTGAAGCCATAATGGCACATCGCTTTAAAGAATATCAACCCTTAAAAGGTGGAATTCCTGAGCGTCAAAATGGATCTTTAGTATCTATGGAAAATGGTACTGCTATTCCTTATTCTATTGATAAATTGCAAGAGCGTGGCAAGTTTTTTATAGATCCAGGAGAAGATATTTATGAAGGTCAAGTAATTGGTGAAAACTCTCGTGGCGATGATATGACGGTTAATGTTACTAAGACCAAAAAGTTAAGTAATGTGCGCTCAGCGGGTGCTGATGATAAGGCCAAAATTGTACCAGCAATTAAATTCTCATTAGAAGAAGCTTTAGAATACATTCAAAAAGACGAGTATGTTGAGGTGACACCAAATCATTTAAGATTACGCAAAATACTTTTAAAAGAAGTAGATCGTAAGCGCAATAAGGTTCATTAATACTACATGGAATTTTTTGGTATTACGGGAATAGAATATGTAGGTTATTTAGCCTCGTTTATGGTATTGCTTTCTTTTACCATGAAGACTGTAAGAAAGTTACGTTTGGTAAATATGTCAGGATGTATATTATTTATCATTTATGGATTTTTAATGCCTACCCTTAGAGTAGGGTTGCCAATTATCATTGCTAATTTTGCAATCTTAGCTGTAAATTTTTACTATTTAATTAGACCTTCTAGAACTTAGTAGGTTATTTTTTTTAAGTTAAGTTTGAAGTTAATAGCCTAAACAACTAGATTTGCTAATAAGCACTACAAAAAACACAAACTAGCCATTGAAGAAATTTAATAAGTACATCAATTCAAATGTATTGTTTAATGTAGCTAATCTTAATTCTTTTACGGTTACAATTAAGATAATAGCAGGTTTATTTACTTCAAAATTTATAGCAATTTTTATTGGTGCTGAAGGTTTAGCTCTTATAGGAAATATTTCAAATTTTCTTCGAGCGATTCAATCTTTTTCTGCGTTAGGATTTTATAAAGGATTAGTTAAATATATTGCTGAGTTCAGAGAAAATAATAAAGAGTTAGAGAAAGTACTTTCCACATCGTTTTACATTGGTTTTCTAAGTACTATTATTTCTGCTTTAGGTTGCTATTATTTTGCAGGTTATATCAATACATTTTTATTTGGTACATCAGACTATACAAATGTTATTGAGATATTGGCAATTGTTCTACCCTTTTATGGCTTAAATGCGTTTTGTTTTGGTATAATGAATGGTTACGCCAAGTATAAATTCCTATTAATAATAAATATTATAGGTCAGATAGCAGGCTTATTAATAACCTTGCTACTTATTTGGCAGAATAGATTAGATGGTGCCTTAGTGGCTATCGTGATTACACCAGGACTGATTTTTTTAATAACCTTAGTTGGTATATTATTCAGGACAAGTCTCATGCCTTTTATAAAGATTACTAGTGTGTCCTCAAGAATGTTATCTAAGTTAAGCCCGTACTCTATTATGGCTATTGCAACCACGGTAGCATTACCTTTAGTAATGATTTTTATAAGAAATTATATTACCAATGAAATTGGCTTAAAAGAGGCTGGTTATTGGGAAGCAATGAATCGTATCTCAGAGTATTATTTAATGTTTGTTAATTCTTTAATAGCATTGTACTTAGTGCCTAAATTAAAAAATATAGATACCAAAAAGGATTTCAGAAAAGAGGTAATAGGTTTTTACAAGAGCTTGATGCCATATTTTGTAGGTGTTCTTGTCATAATGTTTGTTCTTAGAAGGTATGTTGTAACTCTGATTTTTTCGGATGAATTTTTACCAACTGAAGATTTGTTTTTATGGCAATTGCTCGGTGATTTAATACGAGTTATGGCAATGGTGATTGCGTATCAGTTTTTGGCCAAAAAGATGTTTAGTCATTTTATAATTTTAGAGATATTCTTGTTTGTTACACTATATTTTTCTAGTATCTATCTCATAGATGTCTATGGATTAGAAGGTGCAGTTATGGGACATTTCTTTACACATTTGCTCCACTTTGGAATTGTTATTTTAATATTTAGCAGCTCGTTATTTGGTATAATTAGTGAAGATATTGAATAATTTTACGTTCAAAATTCGTAGAATTTTATTTTCTATATTTACTAAAATTTTAGTTTCCTTATCGTCTTAAGCCTGCAATAACAAACACATTAAAGTTTAAGAGTATTTTAGGTTGAAGCACCATGTATATAATATGAAACAGTTTTTTGCCAACTCAAAACTTCTATTTAAGGCATCATATTATAATTCAGTCATAGTCTTAGTTAGAATTCTGAAAGGTATAGTAGTCTCTAAAATTTTAGCGCATTATTTGGGCCCAAATGGTTTTGCACTATTAGGAAATCTTAAAAATTTCACACAAGTTATTACAGGATTTACAGCTGAAAGCTATCAAAATGCAGCTATTCGCTACACTTCTGAATATAAGGATAATGACAACTTACTCTCTAAAACGTATGCTACAATTTTTCAAGTTAGTCTTTCTATTTCCATAATTGCTGCGCTTATAATTTTGTTGTTTTCAGAGACTTTTAGTGTGTTGTTATTTCAAACAACACACTACGCTTATGTTCTAAAAATACTGGCTATTGGATTACCATTTATATCTTTTAATTTTATTATTCTTTATATACTTAATGGATTAGAGGCATATAAAAAGTTAACGGTAATTAATTTAAGTTTAAGCATAGTAAATTTAGTAATAACTGTTTTACTTGTTATTAATTATAATTTACCAGGTGCTTTAGTTTCTCTTATTTTTGGACCGATTTTGGTGTTCTTTTTAAATTTGGTTTGGCTAGGTGAATACAGAAAAATATTAATCAATATTTTCAATACAAAATTGTTTTCTATTGATATTTTGAAAAATATGAATAGGTATTTAATTATGGCAGTATATTCTACTGTTTTAGTGGCAATTGCTTATTTGTTGATTCGTAATATGATTATAGAGAAGTACAGTTTAAAAGAAGCAGGCTATTGGGATGCAATGAATAGAATTTCAGGTTTTTATGTGATGTTTTTTATAAGTTTAACCTCATTTTATTTGTTACCGAGATTAGCCAAGATTAATACCTTTAGATTATTTAAAAATGAACTTGGACGATTTTATAAACTTGTAATTCCACTTTTGATAGTGTCTTGTGTAATGATATATTACACTAGAGTTTTAATTCTAAAACTTTTTTTAAGTTCTGAATTTTTAGAAGTTGAAACCTTGTTTTTTTGGAGATTAATCGGCGATTTTATAAGTATTTTGGCTATTGCTTTGGTTAAACAATTCCATGCTAAATTATTGGTCAAGGCATACCTCATTTGTAATGGCTTACAATATGCTATGTATGTAGGGTTTAGTGCCATGTTTATTGAGAATCAAGGTGTAGTTGGGGTAATGAAGGCTTATACATTGAGTTACTTTATTTATCTTATACTCGTTGTGTTATTTGTGGCCAATGATTTCAAAAAAAATTCTAAATCCTATGTATAGTGATTACTTCAAAATAAGGGCTAAGAATTTAATGGTTATACTACTTTATCCTATGATCATTGGATTTATTCTCGAAGTGCTAGTACAAGGATTGAGCTTTACTACTTTCCCAAACCTTAGCGAAAATTTATTGTTTTCAATATTAATTTTCTTCCTTATAAATAGTATTGTTTGTTTTAGGTATGGTAAAAAGTTAGTAAATCTAGTAATTATTGTTTTTTATGCTATTCTTTTTATAGAAACAGGCCTATACTTATTGTTTCAAACCAGATTTAATGCTTCATATATATATGTTATTTTAAATACAAATTTTAACGAAATTCAAGAGTTTGGCTCAGTATATTATCAAAACAATTTGATTTGGTTGTCACTTTTTTTTCTTCCATTATTTAATTTTTTTCCTAAGACCATATTCGCTAAAGCCAAATTTAATCGTAAACATATTTTTTCGAGTAGTGCTATTGTGTTATTGATATTAATACTATTAAAGTTCTCGTCTTTAATAGTCTGGAACCTTCCATATATCTCAATTAAATCATATTTTCAATACAAGGCGCAAGTCGATTCTTTTGAAGCGTTTAATTCAAAAGAAAAGAATATTTCAACACAACTAGTTTTAGATAATGAAACTATTGTTATTGTTGTGGGTGAATCTACAACAAGTACCCATATGGGTCTCTATGGCTATAATAAAGAAACAACTCCAAGGTTAACTAATTTATCAGATTCGCTTTATGTTTATAAAGATGTCATAAGCTCGCATGTATATACAACAGCTTCGATTTATGATATTTTTACGCTTGCCAATTATGAGAATAATCTTCCAGCATTTACATTAATAGATTATATTAAAGATGCAGGATACAAAACCTATTGGTTGTCCAATCAAAGGCCTGTAGGTTTTCATGACAATATAGTTTCAAGATTAGCTTCTTCTTCAGACGAAACCTTGTTTTTAAGCTACAATGATTATAGACATAATACCTTATACGATGATGTTTTATTGCCCAAGCTTGAGGAGAAAATCGCCCAAAATGGGAAAAAAGTAATTTTTCTTCATATTATAGGTACGCACTATGACTACGCAAATAGATATCCAAAAGAATATGAAAAATTTAAATTAAATAAGAAAGATAGAAATAGGGATATCATAAATAGTTATGACAATGCAGTTTTATATAATGATTACGTCGTTTCTGAGGTCATTAAGTTAGTTAAGAATAAAACTAAAAAAAGCGCTGTACTTTATTTTTCAGATCATGGTGAGGAAGTATTCGATACTTCTGATTTCTTCGGACATTTTCAGGACAAACCAACAACTGGCATGTACCAAATTCCATTTTTAATGTATTTATCACCTGATTATGATAAACCTGAGGATTTTGAGGTTAAAACAGACAGGGCATATATGTTGGATGATTTCCCACATTCTTTAACACATTTGTTAGGTATTGAAAGTGAATTTTTAGATAAAAGAAGAAGTGTTTTTAGCTCTAACTTTTCTAAAAGACCTCGAATTGTTCAAGATAGTATAGATTATGATAAGACTTTTAAATTCAGATCTAATCAATGATGGATAAAGAACCCAAGAAAATTTGTCTTATTGTAGATTGTTTGTCTAATGGTGGTGCTGAAAAAATTGCGGCAAGGTTGTCACGTGCTTTAAGTGAAAAAGGGTTCACAGTTTCAATAATATCGTTACGCAATGAGATATCTTATGAGTATGGTGGTAGATTATATAATTTAGGAGAGAATGAATCAAAAATTAAGCATGTTAAACAGTTTAAAAAATTACTTAATTTAAGAAAGTCTTACAAAAAAATCAATGCAGATATATATGTTGACTTTAGAATGCGCAACCGATTTCTTATGGAATTAATTTTGCATTTATTTATTTTTAAGACACACAAAATGATAATGCGGATTAACAATTACAATATCCACTATCACATTCCAAAACATCAACTATTTTATAAATTATATAATAAAACAAAAGCAGTTGTTTCTCTTACAGACGAAATTACTGAGAGGTTAAATGGGCTATATAAGTTCAAGAATCTTGTGAAGATTTCGAACTTTTATACTAATACAATCTTAGACTTATCAAATGAACAAGACAATAAGCTGATTTATCAGGACTATGTTTTAGCTATAGGCAGATTATCAAATCGCGTAAAGCAGTTCGATAAGTTAATACTTACCTATAAAGACACTGAGCTTTTTAAAAAGGGTATTGCATTACTTATTCTAGGAGATGGTCCGGATAGGGAAATATTACAAAGATTAATTAAGCGCAATGGAATTGAGGACAACGTAAAACTTTTAGGTTTTAAGAATAACCCTTATAAATATATTAAACACAGCAGGTTTTTGCTTTTATCGAGTATTGAAGAAGGTTTTCCAAATGTAGTTTTAGAATCATTGGCCATTGGGACTCCAGTTATTTCGTTTAATTGCAAATCTGGACCCTCTGAGTTAATTATTGATAAAATGAATGGATTACTTGTTGAAGATCAAAATTTTAATGCACTCAGGGAAAATATTGATTTGTTTTATAAAGATTTAGAATTATATAATTATTGTAAACAACATGCTCATAAATCTGTTGAAAAATTCAATGAAGATTTTATTGTGAATCTTTGGATAGAGTTATTTAAAAACTCGTCATTCTAATATTTAATTTTAGCAGCATTTTCTTTACGTCAATTAGTCGCTTAATGATCCAATTTGGTTTACTTATTAGCATGCGTTGTTTGAAGGTTAAACTATCCATGTTAATAATTGAAATGATCTCTTTCTTCTTTTCTGTTTCTCCTGCTACTGCATATTTTATCCCAATTTTGTAAAGTTGCATATCTATGTAATTAAGTATGGTTTTATTGCCGCGATACTGTTTTTTATAAGCACTTAAATCTGGTAGTATTTTATTTGTTAATGCCGTTTTTGACATTTGATTGGCTTGAGAAAATTCTATATATGCTAGAGGTTTGTAGGTAATTACTACACTCTTATTAGTGCAATGATTCAGATAAAAATCTACATCTTCAAAATAGGTGATACTTTCGTCATAAAGCGGTAATTCAAAAGCATTTTTTCTTAGTACAATGGTGCTTTGACAAGGAATAAACTGTCTAATGTTTGCTGTAAAAAAATCGTTTAAAACAAAAGTTTTGCCTTTTAACCTCTGATCAATGTTGGTTATAATATCTAAAGCTTTGCCGTCTATAATTTGAGAATAACTCGTACCAAAGATCACTTCCTTTGGGAATGCCTCAATACTGGCTTTATGACTTAATAAATAATCTGGATGCCAATAATCGTCAGCATCTAAAAATGCAACATACTGACCCTCAGATAATCTAAAACCCTCATTTCTACTATACGACAGACCTTTGTTTAATTGGGTAATAATTCTTAATCTTCCTTTATTTATATAGGGTTTTAATTTTTCAAGACTTTTATCAGTACTACCATCATTTATAACTATAATTTCATAGTCATTAAAACTTTGATTAATAACACTTCTTAAAGTCCTTTCGATATAGTCCTCCTTATTGTACAGAGGAATCACCACAGAAAAAAACGGTATACTTTCAGTCATTAAAATGAGATATTTTTATTCTATTAGCAATTTCTGTAGCAGCACTTAAATGTTTATCAATAATTTTTCCAGAAACAAGATGTGTATATTCAAGATTCAATAAAAAGGTATCAATATTTTGTTTTTCAGGTTGAAAAGTTAGTGCTTTCAATAAATAATCTTTTAAATCGTCACCCGATTGATATACCAAACAAATGTTAGAATCCGAATAATATGAATTCCCTAACACAATAAGTGGTTTATACATTGATAAGACCTTAACTCCAATAGTTGAATTATTTACAATAACGACATCTGACAAATTTATAATCTTCGTAGCATTGTCAGAATGATCAAATTCAATATTGTTTTCATATGCATAATCATATAATTTTTGCTTGTATTTGCCCTTATAAACAGGATGCTCTCTAATAACCAATTTGGAGTGTTCTGGTAAGTTTTCAAAGCATTGTTTTACGATATCAAAATGATTTGAAAAATTTGGACTATGTAAAATCATATTCACATCTTGCGGTACTTGCAGAATCAACAAAAATAGGTGCTGTTTGTTCTTAGAAATAATTGGTTTATCAGCTGTTTTATTTAGAGGTAATTGAAAAATATCTGTAGACTTTAAATCTGGAGGATAAAGAATTGTTTTATGCAGTAGTTTATCAACTAAAAAATCTAAACCTCGGTATACATATGAGCGATTATATTTTTGATTGTTCTTATTGCTAATAAGTTGAGTAATTTTAGTTGTAACGTTGTGATTTTTAAATTGGTGATTTTGATCAACTTTCATGTTAGCGTTTACACCTTGAGAGTTAAAAATTGTTGTATCAAAAGGACCTTGTTCAATGAAATATACCTTTACATCAAATTTAATTGCAATGGCTTTGCTAACTTCAAAAAATAGCCTGCTATCTCCAATCATTATCACGACATCAGGTCTGTTTTTAGAAAATTGCTTATTCAAAATATCAATGTAAGAAATAGCTTGAAGCAGCAAATGTCTCCTTGGAATACCATTATCTAGTTTTTCATGAAATTGAATTAGGCTTTCAAAATTAATGCCTTTGTAAGTTTGGTTCTGCTCAATTATTTTCAAGTATTTTTTTCTATTAAAAAGTACATTAAACCAAGAGGAGAATGTAATTGGAATAGAACGTTTTAATCTTAGAAAAGAATAAAAAAAGCCACTTAATTGAGTGCTGTAATATTTAGACTTTAAGTCTTTAAACTCACGGCTTAATTCAAGGTCAATTTTATAGAAAAACCTAGAGAACTTATCAAAATAACCTAGAAAAAAAATGGTCATGACTATTTTCTTTGTACTACCTCAAACACCTTATTTTCATCACATTTAAACGTCTTACTTGGGTATCTAAGAAGTAATGCATAATCATGTGTTGCCATCAAAATAGTATTACCATTTTTATTAATGTCTTGTAACAACTCCATAACCTCTATACTTGTTTGCGGATCAAGATTTCCTGTAGGTTCATCAGCCAAAATTAGTTCAGGCTCATTGAGAAGTGCGCGAGCAATAGCCACGCGCTGTTGCTCACCGCCTGATAGTTCATGCGGAAACTTAAAACCTTTGGTTTTCATTCCAACTTTATCAAGTACAGTTTCAATTCGCTCACTAATTTCGGTTGTATCTTTCCAGCCAGTAGCTTTTAAAACAAATTCTAAATTTCCATTTACAGTTCTATCTGGAAGTAACTTGAAGTCCTGAAAAACAACACCAAGTTTTCTCCTTAGAAAAGGAATCTCCTTTTCTTTCAATTCTCGTAGATTAAACTCTACTATATGTCCTTCACCTTCAGTTAGTTCTAGGTCACCATAGAGTGTTTTCATAAAACTACTTTTACCGCTGCCTGTTTTACCAATAAGATATACAAAGTCGCCTTTTTGCAGTTCAATATTTACATTGCTTAATACCAGATTATCAGATTGGTAAATATTTGCGTCTTTGAGTTGTAAAACAGTTTGTGACATAAATTTTAGTTGTTCTAACGTTTGTGGCTATAAATGTATTGTAAAAAAATCAATTTTTAGTGAATAGTATTATGGCATAATTCTTGGCTAATAATTGAACTATATATCAGTTAATTCAAAAAATAGACTAAATATCTTTAATAAGTCAGTTTATAATTAAGATAATTTTTCTGCGTTAATACATAGGTATTGATTTACTTTTGAATTGATATTGATCATCATATTAAAAATCAAAAAATGAACATATGGTTCTACTAAAAAAACGGTTTGCTGTCTTTTTTATACTTGTATCCGCATTTGTTTTTTCTCAAGAGACAGCGATATACACAAGCCAATTTAAGTCCTATCAAAAAGCGTTAACCTTATACAACAATAAACAGTTCAAAGCAGCTCAATCTCTTTTTGATGATATAAAGTACGCCACAAAAGATGAGGTATTAAAGTCTGATTGTAGTTATTACATTGCCAATTGTGCTGTGCGCCTTAATCAAAAAAATGCTGATGACCTTGTTGAGGATTTTGTAAAAGAATATCCAACGAGTACAAAACGGAATACAGCGTTTGTAGATGTGGCCGATTACTATTTTGAAAACTCAGATTATGCCTACGCTCGTAAGTGGTATGAAAAGGTAGATGAAATGAGTATTGCTCGTAAAGAGCAAGAAAAATACAATTTCAATTATGGGTATAGCTTATACGCTACCAGAAACAAAAAAGGAGCAACTAAGTACTTAAATAGGGTTAAAGATACTGACGAATACGGTTCTCAGGCCAAATATTATTTGGGTTTTATGGCATACGAAGGTGACGACTACGATGCGGCTAATGATTACTTTGAACAAGTTTCGGATAACGAAAAATATAAAGAGAAACTTAATTACTATCAGGCAGATTTAAACTTCAAACTAGGTAAGTTCGAAAAAGCTATTGAGTTAGCTGAAGCTCAATTACCAAAAAGTAATGCTCAAGAAACTTCAGAACTTTCAAAAATAATAGGCGAAAGTTATTTCAATCTTAAAAAGTATACTGAAGCCATTCCGTATTTAAAAGTATATAAAGGTAAAAATGGACGTTGGAATAACACCGATTTTTACCAATTAGGGTATGCCTATTACAAACAGAATGACTTTGAGAATGCAATATCAGAGTTTAATAAAATAATTGATGGTAACGATTCTGTAGCACAAAATGCCTATTACCATTTAGGTGAGAGTTATATTAACTTAGATAAAAAACCTGAAGCACTTAATGCATTTAGAAATGCGTCTCAGATGAATTTTGATGAAAAAATCAAAGAAGATGCTTGGTTAAATTATGCAAAAATAAGTTACGAGATAGGTAACCCATATCAATCAGTACCGCAAGTATTGGCAGGCTATTTAGATGCATATCCAAAAACACCATATAAAGAAGACATTGAGGCTTTACTTATAGATTCTTATATCACGTCTAAAAACTATAAAGAAGCGCTGAATCTTCTAGAAGATAAAAAGAGTTTTGAAAATAAAGTTGCGTATCAAAAAGTGGCTTTCTATCGAGGAATTGAATTATATAATGAAGATAAATACAGTGAGGCTATAGAGTTGTTTAACAAATCTTTAGGCGAACAACGAGATAATATATACACTGCTAGAGCTACATTCTGGAAAGCTGAAACAGACTATAATCTTACAAATTATAACGAAGCATTAATCGGCTTTAAACAGTTTAAGCAGCAAGAAGGTGTTACTGATACTGAAGAGATTAAAAACCTGGATTACAATTTGGGATATACTTATTTTAAACTGAAAGATTATAACCAAGCTTCAAGCTACTTTAATGCATTTATCAAGTCAAATAAAGATGACAAATTAAGGGTAAATGACACTTATTTAAGACTGGGTGATGGTTATTTTGTGTCAAGCGATTATGCAAGTGCAATCAATGCTTATGATAAAGCCATCTCAATAAATGAAATCGAAACCGATTATGCTGCTTTTCAGAAGGCAATGAGTAATGGTTATATGGGTAAGGCTTCAACAAAGATTGCTGAACTTACAGGTTTTATCGAAGGTTATCCTAGGTCAGGATTACGAGACGATGCAATGTATGAGCTGGCAAACTCCTATGTAAAAGCTAATGATACAGACAAGGCAATGCGTATGTACGACCGTTTAAATTCTGAATACAAACGCAGTGCTTTTATTTCTAAATCGTTATTACGTCAAGGACTTATTCATTACAATGCCAGTGATAATGAATTAGCGCTAAGAAAGTTTAGAACTGTTGCAAAAGATTATGCTGGCTCGCAAGAAGCAGTGCAGGCAGTCTCAACTGCACGTTTAATCTATATTGATTTAGGCAGAGTAGATGAATATGCACGTTGGGTCAAAACTTTAGATTATGTTGAGGTTACTGATGCAGAACTAGATAACACAACATATCTGGCTGCAGAAAAACAATATTTAGATGGCAATACTGATGAAGCCATAACGCAATTCAATAAATATCTTAATGCGTTTCCAAATGGTATTCACGCTGTTAAATCACATTTCTATTTAGCCCAGCAATACTATAAAAAAGAACTTTTTGATAATGCAAAGCCACATTATAGAGCCGTTGTAGATGCTGCTAAAGGTGAGTATACTGAGCAGGCTATGGTAAAATTAAGTGAAATTTACCTGAATGATTCTGATTGGAATAATGCCATTACAGTTTTAGCGCGTTTAGAGTCAGAAGCTGATTACCCTCAAAATAGAATCTATGCGCAATCTAATTTGATGAATGCATATTATCAAACCAAGGACTATACTAATGCGGAAAGCTATGCTGAAAAAGTAGTGTCTAAATCTAATTTAGATTCTAAAATTAAAAACGATGCTCAGCTTGTTATTGCACGTTCGGCTTGGGAAACAGGTAATGAGTCTAAAGCAGAAACAGCGTATTCATTGGTGCAAAAAACGGCATCTGGTGGTGTAGCTGCAGAGGCATTATACTTTAGTGCGTATTTCAAGAATAAAAAAGGAAAGTATCAAGCTTCTAATGCTGAGGTGCAAAAGCTAGCTAAAGATTATAGCAGCTATAAGTTGTATTCTGCAAAAGGATTAATTGTCATGGCGAAGAACTATTATGCATTAGACGATGCATTCCAAGCAACTTATATTTTAGAAAGTGTTATTTCTAGTTTCCCAGAGTTTGATGATGTTGTGGCCGAAGCTAAACGAGAACTCGATATTATAAAATCTGAGGAAGCTAAAACAAATTCATCAATCGAATCTGATGACAATTAATAAATCTGTCAGGCTGAGAGTGGTCACTGAGCGTTAGTCGCAGTGAAGCCGAAGCCATCAAAATCAAAAATCAATGAACATCAATTATAAAATAACGTCACTTCTACTAGTTGTATCCTTTTTTGGGTTTTCGCAAGAGCGAACAAAAGATACTATTGATGACCAGAAAATAAACGTCATTAAGCCATATACGCCTACTATTTCTGATGCATTCAAAATTAAAGACAAGCCGTCTTTAGAAGATGCTAATACCATTAAGAAAAAAGAGGTAAAGTATAATATCTTTTCAATCCCTGTGGCGTCTACGTTTACGCCAGCAAAAGGAAGAGCTGCTAAGGTAGATAAAGCTAAACCTATAAAGTTATACGATAATTATGCATCATTAGGTGTTGGTTCTTACACCACCATATTAGGCGAAGTGTATTTAAATCATGAGTTAAGTAGTGGTGAAAATGTTGGAGGTTATTTTAGTCATCATTCATCACAAGGTGAAATAGATGGCGTCTTGTTAGATAATAATTTCTCCAAAACGGGACTTAATGTCAATTACTCCAAAAAGCTAAATGATTTTTCTTGGAAGTTAGATTTAGGAGCAGACCTCATGACTTACAATTGGTATGGCTTACCTCAGCAATTTTTTGGACCTACTGAAGCTGCTACCATTGACCCAAAGATTAGATATAATAGTTTTTATGTAGGTGGTAAGTTAAACTTTGATGATGCTATTATTAAAAACGGTAGTGTACGCTTTAGACGTTTTGGAGATGATAGAGATTCAGGCGAAAACCGTTTTGTGGCGAAGACAGAATTCGATGTGCCAATTCAAGATGAAATTATTGCAACCAAGTTAAGAGTAGATTATATCGGTGGCAATTTTGAGCGAAACTATATCACAACTTCTGGTATAGATTATGGCAATGTAAATGTAAGTCTAGCACCATCCTACCAAATAAAGCAAGATGATTTAACGGTAGATTTAGGTATACAATTAACCTATCTTAATGATACCGAAATGAGTGATAATAAGTTATTTCTCTATCCAAATATAGAAGCAACATATAGATTAGTTAATGATATCTTAATTGGTTATGCTGGAGTTAAAGGTGATTTAATACAAAACTCTTATTACGATTTTGTCAATGAGAATCCTTTTGTATCGCCAACGTTATTGGTAACACCGACAGATCAACAATATCATGGATTTATAGGGTTAAAAGGAAAACTTTCTAATTCCGTGAGTTACAACATTAAGGGTAATTATTTCGCCGAAGAAAGTAAGCCATTGTTTAAGGCTAATGATGCTCAAAGTTTTGCTACTGAAGATTATCAGTTTGGAAACTCGTTTAATGTGGTTTATGACAATGTCAAAACATTTTCTGTAGCAGGTGAATTAAATATTGACGTCAATCGTAATTTTAAATTAGCTATTAAAGGCGAATACTTTAATTACAATACAGATAATGAAGCAGAGGCTTGGAACTTACCAAATGTGACAGGTTCGGTATTTTTAGATTATCAAATTTCTGAAAAATGGTATATGGGCGGAAGCCTATTTTTCACAGGTGAACGCATGGACGAATCTGTATTGCTTGGAACATTATTACCACCGCAAAGAACTATGATAACTTTGGATAGCTTTTTTGATGCTAACGCACACCTTGGTTATAATGTAACAGATTATTTATCTGTATTTGGAAAAGTAAATAATATCGCAAATCAAGATTATCAACGTTGGCAGAACTTCCCAGTTCAAGGCATTCAATTTTTAGCGGGAGCCACCTACCAATTTGATTTTTAAAATATTGAGTATAGTGGGATAAAAATGTTAATCTTGGTCACTGAGCGAAAGTCGAAGTGCAGTTTTTAGCAGGTGCTACGTATCAGTTCGATTTCTAAACAGAATCTTTAAATAGCGTTAGAAATTTTCAAAAGCGTTCTGTATAGAACGCTTTTCGTATTTTTATACTTCAAAATTTAGCTAACAAAACCAAATGAAAAATTTACTTTTTATAATAATTCTATGCCTAATTGTTTCGTGTCAGGATAATACAGAACATGCCGATTTAATAGTTACTAACGCTAATATTTACACCGTAGATGATGGCTTTAGTAAAGCAGAAGCATTTGCTATAAAAGATGGGAAGTTTGTTGCAGTTGGTACTTCAGAAACGATAATCGAAAGTTTTAAATCAGATAATGTAGTTGACGCTAAAGGACAAACTATTACGCCTGGTTTAATTGATGCCCATTGCCATTTTCTAAACCTTGGGATTGGACTACAACAAGTGGATTTAATGGGTACCAAAAGTTATGATGAGGTCATTGAGCGTATTGTAGCTTTTCAAGGTGAAAAAAACCTCGATTTTATTATGGGTCGCGGTTGGGACCAAAACGATTGGGAAGATAAATCCTTTCCTAACAAGGCTAAACTCGATGAATTATTCCCAAATACACCAATTTCATTAACTCGTGTTGATGGTCATGCAATTTTGGCAAATCAGGCAGCATTAGATTTAGGAAAGGTGACTGAAAGCAGTAAAATAGACGGTGGCGAATTACTACTCGAAGATGGAAAGCTTACAGGCGTACTAATTGATAATGCAGAATCTTTAGTTATGGACCATTGGCCTGTATCTACTAAAGAAGAAGCTATTACAGCATTGCTCGATGCTCAAAAAGTTTGCTTTGATCTAGGATTAACAACCGTAAATGATGCAGGTTTGAGTATAGAAGCTATAAACCTTATAGATAGCTTACACCAAACAGGAGATTTAAAAATGCGTGTCTATGCCATGGCATCAGCAACACCCAAAAATTTAGACTATTTTATTAATAAAGGCATTATAAAAACAGATTTCTTAAACGTACGCTCATTTAAATTTTATGCCGATGGGGCATTAGGTTCTCGAGGAGCTATGTTGCGCGACCCTTATAGTGATAAGCCAGGACATTTTGGATTATTGGTTAATGATATTGCGACACTTCAGGAAACAGCTCAGCGAATTTCTAACTCTGAATATCAGATGAACACACATGCTATAGGAGATTCTGCCAATCATGCTGTATTAAACACTTATAGAAAGGTATTACAGGGTAAACCAAATCGCCGTTGGAAAATAGAACATGCTCAAGTGATTTCTCCTGAAGATTTTGCATTATTTAAGGATATCATTCCTTCCGTACAGCCAACACATGCTACTAGTGATATGTATTGGGCTGAAGATAGAGTAGGTGCTGAACGTATGAAAGGTGCTTATGCGTTTAAAGATTTATTAGAGCAATACGGAAAAGTCGCTTTAGGAACCGATTTCCCGGTAGAACGAGTTAACCCAATGTTGACGTTTTATGCGGCTGTTGCTCGACAAGATTTGGAGCAATATCCTGAAGGAGGTTTTCAGATGGAAAATGCATTGAGTAGAGAAGAAGCGTTGCGTGGTATGACCATTTGGGCAGCATATTCAAATTTTGAAGACCAAGAAAAAGGAAGTGTTGAAGTTGGGAAGTTTGCAGATTTTATCATTATCGATAAAGATATCATGACTGTTGATACGAAAGATATACCTGAGGCGAAGGTTGTGGGTACATATGTTGCAGGCAAAAAGCAATAGCTAATATTAGGTTAACCTAGCCAAATAATCATAATGCTCACCATCTCTAATTTTTTCGCAATTAAGACCTACAGAAGCACAAGCTATATTTAAGGTTTCAAAATCGATATAGAGCCATTTTATGGGTGTTTCTTCTTCGTCTTTGTATCTAAGGTAATAATCTAATTCCCCATAATAATTGGTATTAACATCTTGCCAATAACCACCATCATCGTCTTGATACATGTATTTAATATCTGATGAATCGATTAAGATTTGCCCATCGGGATTAAGCAATGTTTTTAAATGCTTCAAGTATTTAGGTGTATCTTCTAAGGTTTGAAAGATGCCAGTGCCATTCATAAGTAAAAGAATGGTGTCAAAAGTCTCTGTTTCTTCTAAAAGTGATTTATGTTCTACTTTTAAAACACCTCTAGATTTAGCAACTTCAGCTGCACCTTCAGAGATATCAATGGCTTTTATATCAAAGCCTTGTTTTTGTAACCACAAACTATGAGAACCCGAGCCACAACCAACATCTAAAACCTTTCCTTTTGAAAGATGTAAAGCCTTTTGTTCTAGCTTAGGCATTTCAGAAAAGTGTCTAAACAAATATGGAAGCGGTAACACATCTTCATCAGAAATACTGGTAGATGTGATCAGGTCTTCACTGTAATTGTTAGAATAATAATCTAAAAGTGCTTTTCCAAAAAGGTCTTTATCCATATTAATTTACCGTAAAATATAATCGTTAGGGAATAATACATCCGCAAGTCCCAACTATACCATATGTACATTGATAAATGTTAGATGGAAGAGCATAAGCAATTAACTCATACATTGGAATAAAAACTAAAAATAAGGTAAGAATAAAGGCAATAATTTTAAACCATATAGACACTTTGTTAGCTTCTACACATTCAAGGTTGATTGTATTAAAGTTTTGATTCATATTCAAAAATACACATTAATGTAGATAGTTTTAAATTCAATTTGATTCGGCTTAACATTCTAATTATCTTTACAATATGCAAGACCAAATCGATAGACTTCCAAAGTTGGCCAAAGATAAGTATAAGGAAAATAAAACCTTTTTTGCCAAACTAAGAAAAAAGCCTCCAAAACAGTTAGATTATATTATGCAAGACTTGCACGAAGAAGAGTTTGGTAAAACGGATTGCTTAGAGTGTGCTAATTGTTGTAAAACTACAGGACCATTATTTACAGATAAAGACATTGAGCGTATTGCAAAACATTTTAAAATGAAACCACAAAAGTTTGTGGAACAATTTTTGAGGCTAGACGAAGAAAATGATTATGTACTACAACGTGTGCCTTGTACGTTTTTAGGAGTAGATAATTATTGTAGCATATACGATGTAAGACCTAAGGCATGTAGAGAGTTTCCACATACCGATAGAAAGAAGTTTCAACAAATCTCAAATCTTACATTAAAAAATGTAGCGATATGCCCGGCGGCGTATAACATCGTAGAAGCTATGAAACAACAGATAAAATTGTAGTATATGAAGAGACTTGTATTGGGTATTTTAGTTTTTCTCTTGAGTTTTGCCAGTAACGCACAAGCGGACGATTGGATGGAATCTTTATCATTTGCAAAGCGCTTAGCACGTAGTCAAAATAAACCAATCTTGATGGTTTGGGAAGAAGCAACAGAGTATCCATTACCAGTTTTAATACGTAATGCTAATGGTAGAAATGTAGTTATAGATAACCTCTTTGAGTCACTAGAATTGAATCGTGTAATTTGGGAGTATTTTGTTCCATTAAAACTTAATGAGCAGTTATACGAGGATATTTACAATGACATTAAAGATACGCGCTCTCAAAGTTATATAGATAAGTTTAATAGTGATGCGCTAAAGGTGATGGATGCAAACGGAAATATTATTGGAACATCTGGTGCTTTTGTAGAATTGCTGAATTTTTCAAAATTCCTTTTTAAGTACAATTTGGATTTAACTTATGTAAAAGACGAAGCGTTTAGTTACCATACAAAAAAAGACTTCTATTCATCATTTTATTTGGCATCAAAATATATAGATTATAGTATTCTGGTTAATAAAAATGTACGTTCCGAGATACTAAAGCTTGCAGATATTTATTTTGATGAAGCCCTAACCTTTTTAAATGCAATTGAAGATGAAGGCAAAAAAAGTCAGTTGCAACGCCTTAACTTAACAAAGCTCAAAGAAGATTTAATAAGGAATAAGCCTAGAAGAGTATTACGACAATTAAAGAAGTTTGAAGACGAAGAAATAGACATGGTTAATAAACCACTCGTATCGTTTTTATATTATACGACTTATCGCTTATTAAACGAAAAAGAAAATTTTGAAGCTTTAGAAAGTGAGATTTCTTCACTAAATTTGAAGCAAGCTCAACTTATTGTAAATCTCAACCAATAACCTTTGGAAACCCTATATAATTATTTTGCAGATATTCCTTCTTCCCATAGGAGTATAATGCTAGTCTCTGGCATCACTTTTTTTTGGCTATTAGAAGGCGCAGTCCCTTTATTTAAATTTGATTATAAAAAATGGCGTCATGCTATTCCTAACCTATTCTTTACACTCACAACAATAGTTATAAACTTTGGATTAGCCTTTTTATTGCTATTTTCTGCAGATTGGGTAAAAGCTAATGAGTTTGGTATAATTAACTGGTTGCCCGAAATGCCGTTAGGGATATATATATTTTTAGGTGTGTTTCTACTGGATTTTTTTGGAGCCTATTTGGCGCATTTAGTAGAGCATCGCGTAAAACCGCTCTGGATGGTACATTTAGTACACCATACAGATCATAAGGTAGATACAACTACTGCTAATAGGCATCACCCTATAGAAAGTGTAATAAGATTTACATTTACGTTATTTGGAGTTTTTGCCGTAGGAACGCCTATTGCAATAGTAATGCTATATCAGGCGATGTCGCTAATATTTACTCAGTTTACGCATGCCAATATTAAGCTCCCAAAATCTGTTGATAAGGCTATAAGCTATTTTTTGATCTCACCAGACATGCATAAGATTCATCACCATTATAGATTACCTTATACTGATTCTAACTACGGAAATATTTTTTCGGTTTGGGATCGGTTATTAGGTACGTATATGTATATGGATCGTGAGAAATTGGTATATGGCGTAGATGTTTTTCCTGATGAAAAGAAGAATACAAACATTAAAGAATTACTGAAACAGCCTTTTCAACCTTATGAAAAACCAACACTTTCTGCCGATACTAAAGATTAGTATTTGCCTTCTATTGCTATTATTTATGGGATGTGAAGCAAAGCATAAAATAGATATACAAGGCCATAGAGGTTGTAGAGGATTATTACCTGAGAATTCACTTCCTGCATTTGAGAAAGCGATTGATTTAGGCGTTAATACATTAGAATTAGATATTGCAATTTCTAAATATAATAAGGTTGTGGTTACACACGAGCCTTATATGAATAGTGAAATCTGTTTAACTCCAGAAGGTCAATCAATATCGGAAAGTGAAGCCAAGAATTATAATCTTTATCAGATGGATTATGATCAGATAAAGGGTTTTGATTGTGGTACAAAATATCATCCAAGATTTCCGAAGCAAGAAAAAATAAAAGTGAATAAACCATTGCTTAGTGAGGTTTTTGGTTTGGTTAAGCGAAAAAGATCTGACGTAAAATTCAATATTGAAATCAAATCAGAACCAAGTTATTACGGAGTTTACACACCACATCCTGAAGATTATGTGCGTTTGGTTTTAGAAGACATTGAGTTGTCAGAATTCTCAAGTCGAGTAAATCTCCAATCTTTTGACGTGAATATTCTAGAAGAAATAAAACGCCAATCACCTAATATGGAAGTAGCTTTATTAGTTGATGAAAATGAAAGTATTAAGGATAAGCTTGCATTAGTTTCTTTCAAGCCAGAAATTATTAGTCCGTATTATGAGTTGTTAGACAAAGACACAGTAAATACATTAAGAAATGAAGATTATAAAATAGTTCCTTGGACATTAAACTCTCAAGAAGCTATGTTGCAGATGATTGATTATCAAGTTGATGGAATAATTACAGACTTTCCGGATGTGCTAATAAATTTGCTTTCTAAAAACTAAAATTCCTTAATTCTGATTCTTAAAAATCCATATTTCAATAATTCTCGTATATTCGTTGTCCTGATTAATTAATTCCTGTTGAGCTAAACAACCCGTTTAACTTAATAGTTTATGAAAATATTCCCCTTTTTTTTCGCAGCATTCCTTTACTTGGGATTTGCCAACATGTCTTATGCTCAAAAGGGAAGAGCTAGAATATATAAGAACAAAAATGTTCAAGCTTCAGAGTTATATCATGACTTTAACAGAACAAGAGATACGTTAATTCTTAAAAGTGACAAAAAGATTAACTATTTATATACTGCCAATAATTCAAAAGAAGATGTTAATGTAAGAGTGGATAGCAATTCTTACAAATTACCTCTTAATAAACTTAAAAAAGGTCGTAACGTTTTAGTGGCTATACAATCGCCATTGCGTATTGTATTTGTGGTAGATATATTAAAGGAATACCCTAAGTCTGGCAAATAGACACTATTAGTTATAGATAAGATACTTTTTCCGCATTGTATTATATTTTTCTAAATCCTCTTGCCAAGTTTCCTTTATTTCTTTTTCAGATAAACCGGCCTCAATTTTTTGCTGTAATTTTTTGGTGCCAGCATGAGTTGTAAAATTTGAGGTATTAAATACTTTTGATTTATCTGTTGCATTATTATACGCATCTATGATGTATTTTAGAGTAAAAGCCCTTTCAGATTTAATTTGAGATAAGTCAACACCATAACAGACTTCATTTTTATGTTTAGGATATTTAGCACCAAAATTTGCCACTGGTGTATAGCTAAATTGATAATGCGAACTATCTAAAAAAGGTGCTCCGTAACGCTGAAACTGAAACTCGGTACCTCTGCCTGCATTAATAGTAGTGCCTTCAAATAAACCTAAACTAGGATATAGTTTTATAGAATGGTCATTTGGTAAATTTGGTGAAGGCCTTATAGGTAAACTGTAAGTGCTGCTATGATTGTAATTTTTTAATGTTTTTACAGTAATCTCGCATGTAATTCCATTATTTAGCCAACCTTCCCCATTGATCATTTGTGCATACTCACCAATGGTCATGCCGTGAACTAACGGTATAGGATGCATGCCTAAAAAACTGCTATGGTCTTTCTCTAATGTTGGTCCATCTACATAATTACCATTTGGATTTGGTCGGTCTAAAATTAACAGAGGAATATTTTGTTCAGCACAGGCTTCCATCACATAATGTAGAGTAGATATGTAGGTGTAAAAACGTACACCTACATCTTGAATATCAAAAACCATGATATCAATGTCTTTAAGTTGAGCTTCGGCCGGTTTTTTGTGTTTGCCGTGCAGCGAATAGATTGGTAAGCCAGTTTTGGCATCTTTTCCGTCTTTTACTAATTCCCCAGCGTCTGCTTTGCCTCTAAAACCATGCTCTGGAGAGAATACTTTTTTGATATCAATTTTCAAATCAAGTAAAGAATCTACTAAATGTTTATAACTACCGTGTTCACTATTTTTAAAAATTACACTAGTCTGGTTTGCAACAATACCAACACGTTTACCTTCAAGAAGCTCTAGATAACTTTCGGTTTGATTTGCACCAACTATTATTGTACTATCTATTTGTTGGGAGTCTTTAATAATATTTTTGGCCTCCAAATTTTTATTACTTTGATTATTACTATTGCCGCAACCAACTGCTATTAAAACAAAGAATAAAACTGTATTTTTGAAAATCTTAAAGCCCATTTCAGATTGTGAATTTTGAGTTGTTTATAGCCAAACGTATTATTGGTAGTAAAACGTATAAAAGTAGTGTATCGGCACCAATAATTAAAATTGGTATCGCAGCTATAGCTATTGGTATGGTGGTTATGCTAATTGCCATTGCTACCGGTTTGGGTTTGCAACAAAAAATTAGAGATAAAGTAGTAGCCTTTAATGGGCACATTATTATTGATAATTACGACACTAATGCCTCTGATGAATCTCAAGTTCCAATAAGTTTAGCGCAAGAATTTTATCCTGATTTTAATAGTGTCGAAGGTCCTATTCATGTACAAGGTACAGCTCATAAATTTACAGTTATAAGAACTGCTACCGATTTTGAAGGAGTTGTTATTAAAGGCGTTGGTAAAGATTATAAATGGGATTATTTTGATGAGTTTCTTGTTGAAGGTAGATTACCTCAATTCTCTGGTAAATTAAATAATGAAATATTAATTTCAAACTATTTAGCTAATCGATTAGGCTTTAACATTGGGGATAAATTTCAATCATTATTTGGACAAGATTTAGAACGACCACCGCGTATTATTAGTTTTGAAATAGTCGGCATATACAATTCAGGATTTCAGGAATTAGATGAAAAATTCTGTATTGCAGATATTAGACATATCCAACGCATAAATAAATGGGGGAAAGATCAAGTTGGAGCCTTTGAAGTGTTTATAGACGATTTTTCAGAAATTGATAAAATTGGAGAAGCTGTATATAGAGAAATTCCTTCGTTAATGAAGTCTGTAACTGTAAAAGAAAAATATGCCTCAGTATTTCAGTGGATTGAAATATTTGACAATAATACTTACGGTATCATTGCTATAATGATATTGGTTGCAGGTATAAATATGATTACTGCTTTATTGGTTCTTATCTTAGAACGTACTCAAATGATAGGAGTATTAAAAGCCTTAGGGCAAGCCAATTGGTCTGTCCGCAAAGTGTTTTTATACAACGCATCTTATCTTGTTGGTTTAGGATTACTATGGGGAAATATAGTAGGATTAGGACTGCTTTTTGTTCAAAAATACTTCAAATTATTCCCATTAAATCCAGACACATATTATGTAACAGAAGCACCTGTTTATATAGGTTTAGACTACATTATATTGCTTAATATAGGAACTTTTGTTTTATGTCTGTTAATGTTGCTTATTCCTTCGGTAATTATATCAAGAATAGCACCAGTAAGGGCTATAAGATTTGATTAAAATATAATATCATTTTTTAACTTTACACTTATAACTTTTAACTTAAATTTGCGCAGCAAATTTGATATATGGATTACGCAGAAAATATACTTGAAACTATAGGTAATACACCTTTAGTAAAGATGAATAAATTGGTAGAAGATTTACCTTGTCTTGTACTTGCAAAATACGAAACCTTTAACCCAGGAAATTCTGTTAAAGATCGGATGGCCTTACAAATGATTGAAGATGCAGAGGCCGATGGACGCTTAAAACCTGGCGGAACAATTATCGAAGGTACTTCTGGTAATACTGGTATGGGATTAGCACTGGCGGCCATAGTAAAAGGTTACAAGTGTATTTTTGTGATGAGCGATAAGCAGTCCAAAGAAAAAATGGATATTCTCAGAGCTGTTGGTGCTGAGGTTGTCGTTTGCCCAACAGATGTAGAACCAGATGACCCACGAAGTTATTACTCTGTTTCAAAACGTATGGGAGAAGAAACCCCAAACTCGTGGTATGTTAATCAATATGATAATCCGAGTAATGCTAAAGGACATTATAAAACCACAGGTCCAGAAATTTGGAAACAAACCGATGGAAAAGTAACGCACTTCGTAGTAGGTGTTGGTACAGGAGGTACAGTTTCTGGAGTTGGAAAATACCTAAAAGAACAAAACCCAAATATTAAAGTTTGGGGAATTGATACCTATGGTTCAGTATTTAAAAAATACCATGAGACCGGAATTTTTGACGAAAAGGAAATCTATCCTTATGTAACAGAAGGCATAGGTGAGGACATATTACCTGCCAATGTAGATTTTGATATTATTGACGGATTCACCAAAGTAACTGATAAAGACGCAGCAGTATACACACAGAAATTAGCCAAAGAAGAAGGTATGTTTTTGGGCAATTCGGCAGGTGCAGCTATTAAGGGTGTGTTGCAATTAAAAGAACATTTTGGTCCAGATGACATAGTGGTAGTTTTATTCCATGACCATGGAAGTCGTTATGTAGGGAAAATGTTCAATGACGATTGGATGCGAGAAATGGGTTATATAGACTAAACCTGAATATAGAAGACATAAAAATCCTAAGAAATTTCTTAGGATTTTTTATTTTAGAACCATGCAAGAAGACTTTCTTCACCACGTATGGAAATATAAAAAATTCGATACATCTAAGCTGCTCTCAATCAATGGAGAAGCAATTTCTATTGCAAATTTTGGGCAATATAATCATAACTCTGGTCCAGATTTTTTTAATGCACAAATTAACATTGCGGGCCAATTATGGGCTGGAAATGTAGAAATTCATGTAAAATCTTCGGATTGGTATGTGCATAATCATGAAACCGATAGGGCATATGATAACGTCATTTTACATGTGGTTTGGCAGCACGATATCCCGATTCTTAGAAAAGACAATTCTGAAATTACAACGCTTCAACTTAAAGATAGGGTTGATAAACAATTGTATCACAGATATAGAGAATTAATAAATTCTAAAACCTGGATTAATTGCGAAAACAGTTTTAAAGATGTCGATGAATTTGTCATCGGCAATTGGCTTGAACGACTATACATTGAGCGCCTTGAAAGAAAATCTCATGAAATCTCAAAACTTTTAGAAACCTCAAAGAATGATTGGGAATCCGTTTTGTTTAAATTGCTTTGTAAAAACTTTGGATTAAAAGTAAATGGGAATCGTTTTATAGTTTAGCAAATTCATTTGATTTTTCTGTCCTGAGAAAAATAGCAAATGATGATATAAATATTGAAGCCTTATTATTTGGCCAAATAGGGTTTTTGGATAAAGAGATTCAGGATGTTTACTTTCAAGATTTAAAGTTGCGTTATCAATTTTTGAAACAAAAATTTCAACTAAAAAACCAAGGTGTTTTACCAGTTCATTTTTTTAGGTTGAGACCACCAAATTTTCCAACCATACGATTATCGCAACTGGCACAACTATATCATTGCGCGCAGAATCTGTTTTCAAAATTAATGGCTTGTAAAACCAAAAACGAAATCTACACACTATTTAATATTTCGACTTCAAGATTCTGGGAAACGCATTATACATTTGAGAAAACATCTAAAAAGCGTACAAAAAAGATTTCAGAATCTTTTGTGGATTTATTGATTATTAATACTATAATTCCGCTTAAGTTTTGTTATTCAAAATCACTGGGAAAGTCTGAGCCTGACCATAGCCTAAACATTATTAAGACATTAAATATTGAGAAAAATAGCATTACTAATAAGTTTATGAATTTTAGAAATTTTGAAGAAAATGCATTAACGTCACAATCACTAATTCAATTAAAGACCGAAAATTGTGATAAAAATAAATGCCTTCAATGTGCAATTGGCAGTGAATTAATCTCAAAAAATAGATAACTTGCAGTATGAAATATTTTTACATGCTTCTTTTGTATCTTCAAAAACGTGGTTACTACGTGTGTCAACGTATAGCAGACCGCATTGGGATAAGGGCTAAAGTAGTAAGAACAAGTTTTATGTATCTCACTTTTGTAACACTTGGATTCGGTTTTGCACTTTATTTATTTTTGGCCTTCTGGATTAGAATAAAAGATATTATTTATACAAAAAGGAGTTCTGTTTTTGATTTATAATCTATGAATCCATTATTTAAACTTTTTAGATCTAAAATATATACAGCACTAATTATGCTAATTATCATTATGGTAATTGGTGTATTTGGTTACAAATATATCTCAGATTATACCTGGGTAGATGCTGTATATATGACAGTTATAACCATCACAACAGTTGGGTTTTCGGAAGTAAACCCATTAGATATGGAGTCAAAGATTTTTACAATCTTCCTCATACTGTCTAGTATAGTTATTGTAGGTTATGCAATTTCTATTATTACAGAATATATATTAAGTCGCAACAATTTTGAAGATATTAAACAACGAAAGATGCAAAAGAAGATAGACAGCATGTCTAACCATATAATTATTTGTGGTTATGGACGCAACGGAAAACAAGCCGCAAAAAAGCTTTTAGCTTACAAAAAGCCTTTTGTTATTATAGAAAAAAATAAAGAAGTCATTGAAAAGTTTGGTGATGATAACACACCATTTGTATACGGTAATGCTGATGAGGACGAAACATTAATAGAAGCTGGTATAGAAAAGGCAGATACATTGATTTCTGCCTTACCTAGTGATGCAGATAATTTATTTGTTGTGCTATCTGCCAGGCAAATAAATAAGACAATGAACATTATTAGTAGAGCTTCACAAGAAGCTTCCTATAATAAGCTAAAATTGGCTGGAGCAAATAATGTAATATTGCCAGATAAAATAGGAGGTGATCATATGGCATCTTTGGTTGTAATTCCAGATTTGGTGGAGTTTATAGATAATCTTGGTATTGTAGGAGAACGCAATATTAATATTGAAGAAATAAAGGTTGAGCAACTCTATAATATAGATAATGTAAAAACCATTAGAGAGCTCGAGTTACGAAGCAAAACTGGATGCACAGTTATTGGTTTTAAAAATGAAAATGGAGAGTATATTGTTAATCCTGAGGCGAATACTAGATTAATACCTGGTTCTAAAATAATTGTACTAGGTAGACCAGAACAAATTCAAAAGCTTAATTCAGAATATAATATTGCATAAAACAGATTGCCATTTTAACGCCTAGTACTTTAAAAACTCATTTTTTTTTAGCATCTTGTCGGCTACTTTATAAATAAACTAACTAATACAATACTTATGAAGAAATATCTTCTCTCAATTTTTGCACTATTATTACCGTTATTAAACTTCACTCAAGAGGCCGAAAAAGGACTAGATGAAAAAGTTAACGATGCCTTTATGCCAATTGCTGAAGGTTGGGAAGGGTTTATTTTAACCTCGGTTTCACTCGGAGGTTACGATATTCCAATAGTAGTAATACTATTGGTATTGGGGGCCACTTTTTTCACAATATATTTTAAGGTACCAAGTTTTACCAAATTTCCATTGGCGATTAATACTGTTCGCGGAAAATACGATGATATTGAAGGTCATAGTGCCGAAGAAAAAGTAGCAGTGAATATAGTGGATGGAGATTTGCCAGATACTATACGAGATGAGAGTCAAGAAGGTGAAGTAAGTCACTTTCAGGCATTAGCCACTGCTGTTTCTGGTACTGTAGGATTAGGAAATATAGCAGGTGTAGCAGTTGCAATTGCATTAGGTGGTCCTGGTGCTACGTTTTGGATGATAGTGTGCGGTTTAATAGGTATGTCAACAAAATTTGTAGAGTGTACTTTAGGCGTAAAATATAGAGATGTTGGAGAAGATGGAACCGTTTATGGAGGACCAATGTATTACTTGTCAAAAGGTCTAAAAGAAAGAGGATTCTCTGTTATAGGTAAAGTTTTAGCTGTCATTTTTGCTATACTTTGTGTTGGGGCATCCTTTGGTGGTGGTAATGCTTTTCAATCTAACCAAGCAGCAGTACAATTAAGTTCGTTAATGAACTTGGAAGGCGGCTCAACTGGAATTATCATCGGATGCATTCTTGCTGTGCTAGTCGGAATTGTTATCATAGGTGGTATCAAAAGAATCGCTAAAATTACTGAAAAGATTGTTCCATTTATGGCAGGTATCTATGTGTTGGCTGCATTGATTATAATTTTTGCTAATTTCTCATATATAGATGACGCTTTTGGCTTAATTTTTAAGGGTGCATTTACACCAATGGCGGGACTTGGAGGTCTTGTTGGTGTTTTAATTGTTGGTTTTCAAAGAGCTGCGTTTTCTAATGAAGCCGGTGCTGGTTCTGCAGCAATTGCTCACTCAGCAGTTAAAACAAAATATCCAGCATCTGAGGGTGTTGTGGCTTTATTAGAACCATTCATCGATACTGTAGTAATTTGTACTATGACTGCTTTAGTAATTATTTTCTTTAATATAGATGGTGCAAATTTACAGAGTGTATTTCAATACGGTGCTGTTGAAGGAAGTAATGTATTAATTACTGCTACTGGTGAGCAACTAGGCGGCGTTGATTTAACTTCTAGAGCATTTGATTCTGTAATTCCTGGCTTCTCTTATGTGCTTACAATTGCAATAGTATTATTTGCATTTAGTACAATGATATCTTGGTCGTATTATGGTTTGCAATCGTGGAAATACCTTTTTGGAAAAGGAAAAAAAGCAGATTTAGCATATAAAATATTATTCTTAGTATTTGTAATTATTGGAGCTGCTGCAACATTAGATGCAGTTATTAAGTTCTCTGATGCTATGATACTTGCTTTAGTTTTCCCTAATATGATAGGTTTATTCTTCTTATTCCCTAAAGTAAGAGAAGAAATGGCAAAATATATTGCAGCTATAAAAGGAAACACTTCAGAATAGAAATTTTAGATATATTATAATAGCATGAAATCCCACTTTAAGTTTTCTAAGAAAAAGCAGAGTGGGATTTTTTCATTGGTTATTCTAATCATAGTAGTTCAATCCGTTTATTTCTTTCTTGATTTTCCGTTCAATTCAAAACACGATTCTTCAAATGATATTGCAATCGAAAGCTATAAGAATGAAATAGATTCTCTAAGGCAATTAGCACTTCAAAATAAAACACCTAAAATTTATCCGTTTAACCCAAATTTCATTTCTGATTATAAAGGTTATGCCTTAGGTATGTCGAATGAAGAAATAGACAGACTTCATGCGTTTAGAGCGAATAACAAATGGGTGAATTCTGCAATTCAGTTTCAAGAAGTTACAAAGGTTTCAGACTCATTTCTTGCTGAGATTTCTCCGTATTTTAAGTTTCCAGATTGGGTAACTAATCCAAAACCAAAGAAGGTTAATCAGTTATATAATAATGTGAACGTTGTTAAATCATTCGAACAAAAAATAGATTTAAATATTGCCACATCGAGCCAACTTCAAAAGGTTTATGGTATTGGAGAAAAGCTATCAGCTAACATTATAAAATACCGTAATACGTATGGCGGTTTTATTAATGAAATTGAGTTGTCGGAAATTTGGGGATTGACACCAGAAGTTATAGAGCGTGTTAATCAACAATTTACAGTTAAAACCCCGCGTTCGGTTGAAACATTCAATCTTAATTTTGCTACAAGAGCTCAACTCGTGACTATACCGCATATCGATTATGAGATTGCTAATAATATAATTGAAGAGCGTACACTTAGAGATGGATTCTCTGCGATTGAGGATTTAACAAAAGTTGAACAGTTTCCTCTTAAAAAATTACAGATTATTAAATTATATTTGCATCTGTAGAAAAATTGATAGTAAATGTCCAAATTATACTTCACCGAAGAGCACAATTTATTTAGAGAAAGCTTAAGAGAATTTCTTCAAAAAGAGGTTGTTCCTCATATTGATAAATGGGAAGAAACAGGCCATATTGAACGTTTTATATGGAAGAAATTTGGAGATATGGGCTATTTTGGTCTTGCCTACCCTGAAGCATATGGCGGGTTAGATTTAGATTTATTTTATACTGTAATTTTTCTAGAAGAATTGCAACGCATTAACTCTGGTGGATTTGCAGCGGCTATGTGGGCGCATGCATATTTAGCCATGACTCATCTTAATAAAGAAGGCGATGAACGTATAAAGCAAAAATATTTGGCGCCAAGTATATCTGGAGATAGCATCGGATGTTTGTGTATTACAGAACCATTTGGTGGTAGTGATGTGGCAGGTATGCGAACAACTGCGGTAAAAAAGGGTGATACTTATGTTATTAATGGTTCTAAGACATTTATAACAAATGGTGTTTATAGCGACTATTTAGTTGTTTCTGCTAAAACAAACCCTGAACTTGGTAATAAGGGTATAAGCATGTTTGTTATTGATAGAGAAGCTGAAGGCGTTTCTGCAACTAAGCTCGATAAATTAGGATGGAGAGCATCGGATACAGGTGAAATAGCTTTTGATAATGTTGTTATTCCTGCTGAAAATCTTATGGGTGAAGAAAACCAAGGCTTTGCGTACTTAATGCAACATTTAGCATTAGAGCGATTAATTATGGCAGTTAATGCGCATGCAAGAGCAGAGTATGCATTAGAATATGCAAAACAATACATGTCAGAGCGTACAGCATTTGGTAAAACAATAGATAGATTTCAAGCTCTTAGGCATACGTTTGCCGATTGTCAAACTCAAATGGAAATCTGCAAACAATACAATTATTATGTCACTAAATGCCTTGATTTGGGTGATTATGTGGTTAAAGAAGCAACCATGTCTAAACTGCAATCTACTAAAATGGCAGATGATGTGATTTATCACTGTTTACAATTTTTAGGAGGTTACGGTTACATGGAAGAATACCCATTAGCTAGATTAGCAAGAGACAGTCGATTAGGACCAATTGGTGGTGGAACCTCTGAAATCTTACGTGAGATTATCGCTAAAATGGTGATTGATAACAAAGATTATAAGCCTGCTACATAACTAATACTCTTTCACCTAAGGAGTAGATTCTCAGCTACTGATTAAAATAATTGATTAGTTTTGAAGTTTATATTAAACGGAATGGTATTTGCCATTACTACAATCAAAACATAATAATCAACTTATAATGCATTACACTAGGCTTAAAAAGGTTCTAATCCTAATCGTCTTTTTCACTTCATTTGTTAGCTTTTCACAAATTGAAATAAGAGGTAAAGTTGTTGACTTTATGGAGCTTTTACCGATAGAAAATGCTAGTATTTATATCAAGAATACTACCATTGGTACGATAAGTAATTCAGATGGACGCTTTGTGTTACTCGTTCCTAATCAACACGAAAACGATACCCTTGTGGTTTCATCGATAGGATTTAAAAGTTTTAAAGTAAAGGTTGGAGACTATGATGGCTCCGAAGATATTTTTCTTGAGGAAGATGTTGCAGCTCTTGATGAAATAGTTATTGTAGCAGACCCAAGACCAACAACTGGAAATGAAATAGTACTTAAGGCTTTAGAAAGATTATCAGAAAATATGCCTGATTCTGCGTATCTGCAAAAAGGATTTTTGCGCCATAAAGAACGAAATAAAATAGAATTTAAATGGCTCATTGAAAGTGCTATTACGGTATATGATTCAGGTTACAATTCTAAAAGCAATGAACATCTTAAAGTTAATGTAGATGAAATGCGTAAGAGTTATGATCTCAGAGATGTAGATAGCATATTTGCGTATGTGTCTTACAAAAACAGAAATGTAAAAAGAAACAGGTTAAGGGCTAATGATATTAGAAGGCAAGATGTAAGCAGATCTCAGCTAGTCAAATCTATTAAGTGGAATGATACCAGAGTTAACGGTCTTCAAAATATATTTCAAGGAAAACTTAATCTCCTGCGAAACTCACAAAATGCAAAAGCACTTTTTGGTGACGGTATATTAGATACGCATCAGTTTCAATTGGATACGATTCTAGTAGATGATTCTCGAAAGATTTATAAAATAAAAATCGACGAAAGCAAGGATTATGTTGGCTTAGGAACTAAAGGCATTTATAATGAAGGATATAAAGCACAGGGCTGGTTATACATTTATTACGATAACTATGCCATTAAAAAAATAGAGTATGAGCTCGTTGCAGCATCAGACGCTCAAAAAAGTAGAAGTAAACGATTATTAGGTACGCAGATAAATCATAAACTAATCATTAACTACATTGAGTATAATGATAAAATGTATCCGAACTATATATATTACGAAACGCCTAAACTGGTCAATGTAGGTTTAAAAACTACAGGAAGAGTATCGCAAAAAGAAATTGACAGATACAATAGGGAAGAACGCTATTATTCTACGGTTCAAGAAATATTATTTTCTGAAATAATCTTAGATAAAGAAATTATATATCAAGAGTTAAACACAAAGCCTTGGGACATGGATATTTTTGTCAGCAAACCTTATAATAAAGATTTCTGGAAAAATTATAATGTTCTTTTAGAGAGCGAAGAAGATGAGCAACTTATTGAAGACTTATCACAGCGCGCTTCATTATTTAAAGATTAACTTAAAAATCTAAAATTTACTTTTTCAAGTAGAATTTGTTTATATATTTGCACCGCAAAAATTTAAACAGAAAGGAGGTTAAGACCTATGTTAAAAATTAAGATAAACGAAGGAGAAAATATAGAAAGAGCTTTAAAACGATACAAACAAAAGTTTAATCGTACAAAGACTAGATTTCAATTACAGTCAAGAAAGCAGTACACAAAACCTTCTGTAGTGCGTAGAGCGCAAATTCAAAAAGCAGAGTATGTTCAAGGTCTCAAAGACGCAGAACAATTCTAACTAAACATTATATAAATTTTAAATCCCACAAACTATTATTGCTTGTGGGATTTTTTTATTCTTGCTTTTATCTCTTAATAATTAAGATTATTTTTAAGATTGAAATTTGTACTAATGTATCTAGATAAATTCTTAGAATATCTCCTATTAGAAAAAAACTATTCTAAGCACACTGTAACTGCCTATCAAAACGACATCGAAAGTTGTCAGCAATTCTTAGATGAAAACTATAAAGACGAAAAGGTAGAAGGCGTGGGTTATAATATAATTAGGCAATGGGTTGTTAGTCTGGTAAATTCTGGACTAACAAACAGAAGTATTAATAGAAAAGTATCATCTTTAAATTCCTATTACAAGTTTCTTATTAAAGTTGGTAATCTTGATATAAATCCATTAAAAACTCACAAGGCATTAAAGACCGAAAAAAAAGTTCAAGTCCCTTTTTCTCAAAAAGAGTTGGATTCTGTTTTAAAAGAATTGAATACTATTGTTGATTTTGAAAGTGCAAGAGATAAACTTATAGTAGAGCTATTTTATGCTACAGGAATACGACGAACAGAGCTTATACATATTAAATTATCAGACTTAGATAGTAACAATAAAATACTCAAAGTTATAGGTAAGCGTAATAAAGAACGTTTTATACCATTACTTCCAACAGTAATTGATTCTTACAATACTTATAATAATTACAGGAGCAAACTTGAGAATATTGAAGATAAAGAATATGTTTTTTTAACCAAAAAAGGGTCAAAAATATACGATACACTTGTTTATAGGATAATAAATAAGTATTTTAGTAAAGCATCTACAAAACTAAAATGTAGTCCACATGTTTTACGACACTCGTTTGCGACGCATTTACTAAATGAAGGTGCAGATATCAATTCTGTAAAAGAATTACTCGGTCATTCCAGTCTGGCAGCTACTCAAGTTTACACACATAGTAGCATAGCAGAATTAAAAAAAGTGTATGCGAAAACACATCCGAGAAATATTGACTAACCTAAAATTGAAATTAGCTTATGAAGGTAAACACTCAATCCATTAATTTTATAGCAGATATAAAATTGAAAGACTTTATTCAAAAGCGTTTTGAAAAACTAAATCTTTTTTACGACAAAATAATCCAAACAGACGTTTATTTAAAAGTCGAAAACACAAGTGATAAAGAAAACAAAATCTTTGAAGCTAAGATTATAGTTCCAGGAGATACATTTGTAGTTAAGAAGCAAACAAAATCATTTGAAGAGGGTGCAGATTTAGTTGCAGCTTCCTTAGAAAGACGTCTTAAAAAAAGAAAAGAAAAACTAAGGTCACATGCCTAGCAAAAATTTTTCAAAAATGTTTTGAAAGAAAAAATAAAACCTTACATTTGCAGTCCGTTAGAAATAGCGGACTTTTTTATGCTAAAATTTTAACATAAAAAAGGGCTAAAAAGGCCGATATAGCTCAGCTGGCTAGAGCAGCTGATTTGTAATCAGCAGGTCGTGGGTTCGAGTCCCTCTATCGGCTCTTTCTTTTAAAAAGGAATTTTGTTCTTTAATAGATTGAAAATATCAACAAAAAAGCTGTAATTTTGCAGCTTATTTAGAAAATTTGGGGAGATTCCAGAGCGGCCAAATGGGACGGACTGTAACTCCGTTGTCTTTCGACTTCGCAGGTTCGAATCCTGCTCTCCCCACATAGAATTTGAAATAATAGTTGTCGAAAGCTTGCTTTTGTAAAAGCTGTAAAATAAATTCTATGTTCGGGTCACCCGAACAGGAAGCACGAGCCAATAGCGAGTGAATCCAAAACTAATTAAAAGCGGGAGTAGCTCAGTTGGTAGAGCGTCAGCCTTCCAAGCTGAATGTCGCCGGTTCGAACCCGGTCTCCCGCTCAAATTCCTGTGAAGGCAGGAATCTCATTTTTTTAAATGAGAAAGTAAACTCTTTACGCCGGTGTAGCTCAGGGGTAGAGCGTTTCCTTGGTAAGGAAGAGGTCACGAGTTCAAATCTCGTCATTGGCTCTTTTTTGAAAATAAAAATTTGAACACTAATATTAAATAAGATTAAATAATTTAAACATGGCAAAGGGAACTTTTGATCGTTCGAAACCACACCTTAACATAGGTACTATCGGACACGTAGATCACGGTAAAACAACTTTAACTGCTGCTATAACAAAAGTTTTAGCAGATGCAGGTTTATCTGAAGCAAAAGATTTCGATCAAATCGATAACGCTCCTGAAGAAAAAGAAAGAGGTATTACAATTAATACTTCACACGTAGAGTATGCAACTGCAAACCGTCACTATGCGCACGTTGACTGTCCAGGTCACGCGGATTACGTGAAGAACATGGTTACTGGTGCTGCTCAAATGGATGGTGCTATCTTAGTTGTTGCTGCAACAGATGGTCCAATGCCACAAACACGTGAGCACATCCTTTTAGGTCGTCAAGTAGGTATTCCTCGTATTGTAGTATTCATGAATAAAGTGGATATGGTTGATGATGAGGAGCTTTTAGAATTAGTTGAAATGGAAATCAGAGATTTATTATCTTTCTATGAGTACGATGGAGATAATGGTCCTGTAATTGCTGGTTCTGCCTTAGGTGCACTTAACGGTGAGCAAAAGTGGGTTGATACAGTAATGGAATTAATGGAAGCTGTTGATTCTTGGATTGAAGAACCAACTCGTGAAATCGATAAGCCTTTCTTAATGCCTATCGAAGATGTATTCTCTATTACTGGTCGTGGTACTGTAGCAACTGGTCGTATTGAAACTGGTATTGCTAACACTGGTGACCCAGTAGAAATCATCGGTATGGGTGCTGAGAAATTAACGTCTACAATCACTGGTATTGAGATGTTCCGTCAAATATTAGATAGAGGTGAAGCTGGTGATAACGCTGGTATCTTATTAAGAGGTATTGAGAAAACTCAAATCTCTAGAGGTATGGTAATTACTGCGCCAGGTTCTGTAACACCACACCAAAAATTCAAAGCTGAGGTGTATATCCTTAAGAAAGAAGAAGGTGGTCGTCACACTCCATTCCACAACAACTATCGTCCACAGTTCTATGTACGTACAACTGACGTAACTGGTAATATTGCTTTACCTGATGGTGTTGAGATGGTAATGCCAGGAGATAACTTAACAATTACTGTTGAGTTAATTCAACCAATTGCAATGAACGTAGGTTTACGTTTCGCTATCCGTGAAGGTGGTCGTACAGTTGGTGCTGGTCAGGTTACTGAAATTTTAGACTAATAAACAAATCTAAATATACATTAAGGTGTCCCGTTTTTTCGGGATACCTTGATTTATGTTTACGGGTTTAGCTCAGTTGGTAGAGCACTGGTCTCCAAAACCAGGTGTCGTGAGTTCGAGTCTCGCAACCCGTGCAAATAGAAAAACAAATGGCAGGATTAATAACATACGTAAAAGAATCGTTTGAAGAATTAAAAAATAACGTAACATGGACACCTTGGTCAGAAGCCCAAAGGTTGACAATAGTTGTGGCTGTTTTTTCAATTATATTTTCTTTAGCTATTTGGGGTGTAGATACCGTTTTTAGTAGAGTCATTAAAGCATATTTTGGTTTAATTAATTAAGAAATAGCGTTAGCAATGTCTGAGAAAAACGGAAATAAAAAATGGTATGTTGTTAGGGCTGTTAGTGGTCAAGAAAACAAAATCAAAACGTATATTGAGAATGAAATCTCAAGACTAGGTTTAGGTGATTATGTTGATCAAGTTCTTGTACCTACCGAAAAAGTTATTCAAATCCGAAATGGAAAGAAGATAAACAAAGAACGTGTTTATTTTCCAGGATATATAATGATACAGGCCAACCTTAGTGGTGAAGTGCCTCATATTATAAAATCTATTACTAACGTGATTGGATTTTTAGGAGAAACTAAAGGTGGTGATCCAGTACCATTAAGACAATCTGAAGTGAATCGAATGCTAGGTAAAGTAGATGAGTTAGCATTAGAAGCTGATGCAAATGTTGCAATACCATTCACAATAGGAGAGACAGTTAAGGTTATTGATGGGCCATTCAATGGATTTGATGGAACTATTGAAAAAATAAATGAAGAAAAGCGTAAGCTTGAAGTAATGGTTAAAATTTTCGGAAGAAAAACACCATTAGAGTTAAGCTATATGCAAGTTGAAAAAGTATAATAATTGTTACATTATATAAGCGTAAGTATCTAAGCTTCCAATTTAAATACTACGCACAATTTTAATTTAAAATGGCAAAAGAACTAGACAAAGTAGTTAAATTACAAGTTCGGGGAGGTGCTGCGAATCCATCGCCACCGGTTGGACCCGCTTTAGGTGCTGCTGGAGTTAATATCATGGAGTTCTGTAAGCAATTTAATGCTAGAACCCAAGATAAGCCAGGTAAAGTATTACCTGTGGTAATTTCTGTTTACAAAGACAAATCTTTTGAGTTTGTAATCAAGACACCACCAGCTGCAGTGCAATTATTAGAAGCGGCCAAAGTAAAGAAAGGATCTGGAGAACCAAACCGACGTAAAGTAGCAAAAGTAACTTGGGATCAAGTTAAGACTATTGCAGAAGACAAAATGCAAGATTTAAATGCATTTACTGTTGAATCAGCTATGAAAATGGTAGCTGGTACAGCAAGATCGATGGGTATCACAGTTAAAGGTGGAGACGCACCAAACTAAATTTTTTGAAATGGCAAGATTAACAAAAAAGCAAAAAGAAGCTAGAGCTAAAGTTGATAGAAATAAGCTTTACTCTATAGAAGAAGCTTCAGCTTTACTTAAGGAAATCACATACACAAAGTTTGATGCATCAGTAGATTTAGCCGTAAGATTAGGCGTAGATCCACGTAAAGCAAACCAAATGGTTCGTGGTGTAGTTTCTCTACCACATGGTACAGGTAAAGACATGAAGGTTCTTGCATTAGTAACTCCTGATAAAGAAGCTGAAGCTAAAGAAGCTGGTGCTGATTATGTAGGATTAGATGAATACTTACAAAAAATTAAAGATGGTTGGACAGATGTTGACGTTATCGTTACTATGCCAAGCATTATGGGTAAGTTAGGACCATTAGGTAGAGTATTAGGACCAAGAGGTCTTATGCCAAACCCTAAAACAGGAACAGTAACTATGGATGTGGCCAAAGCGGTTAGCGAAGTAAAAGCTGGTAAGATAGATTTTAAAGTAGATAAAACAGGTATCGTTCACGCACCTATTGGAAAAGCATCTTTTAGTGCTGAAAAATTAGTAGGTAACGCAAACGAATTACTTTCAACTTTAATGAAATTAAAACCAACTGCTGCCAAAGGTACTTATGTAAAGAGTATTTACATGTCAAGTACTATGAGCCCAAGTATAGCAATTGATACAAAAATAGGATAGTAGTTAAACTTAGAATATTATGACAAGAGAAGAAAAATCCCTAGTAATTGAAGAGTTAACTGCACAATTAGCTGATAATTCTAATATCTATTTAACAGATATTTCTGGATTAAATGCAGTTGATACTTCAAACTTACGTAGAGCATGCTTTAAAGCAAACGTTAGTTTATCGGTTGTAAAGAACACATTATTAGAAAAGGCAATGGAAGCTTCAGACAAAGATTTTGGAGACTTACCATCTACCTTAAAAGGTAATACCTCTGTAATGTACTCTGAAACTGGTAACGGACCAGCAAAAGTGATTAAGGCTTTCCGTAAAAAATCAGAAAGACCTTTATTAAAAGGTGCTTTTATTGAAGAGTCTATTTATATAGGTGATGACCAATTAGATGCCTTAGTAGAAATCAAATCTAGAGAAGAATTACTAGGAGAAATCATTGGATTATTACAATCACCTGCTAAAAATGTTATTTCAGCACTTAAATCTGGTGGTGGAACATTAGCAGGAATTATTAAAACTTTATCTGAGAAAGAAGGATAAAATTAGCGAGTACGCACTTAAAAATTAAAATAAAAACACACACATTAAAACGATAGAAAAATGGCAGATTTAAAAGATTTCGCAGAACAATTAGTTAATTTAACTGTAAAAGAAGTTAATGAATTAGCTGATATTTTAAAAGAAGAATACGGTATTGAGCCTGCTGCTGCTGCAGTAGCTGTTGCTGCTGGTGGTGGAGCTGCTGGTGGAGAAGCTGCAGAAGAGAAGACTGAATTTGACGTAATCCTTAAAGCCGCTGGTGGTTCTAAATTAGCAGTAGTAAAATTAGTTAAGGAATTAACTGGTTTAGGATTAAAAGACGCTAAAGGTCTTGTTGATGACGCACCAAGCGCTATCAAAGAAGGTGTTTCTAAAGATGAAGCTGAAGGATTAAAAGCATCATTAGAAGAAGCAGGAGCTGAGGTTGAGCTTAAGTAAGCTTAACTTACCAACATTATTCGGTTTAGGTTTATCCCGCAAAAAGATGCGGGATAATGCCTAGACCATTTTGTGTATATAAATGGTATGTACACACATTACATATTTTTTTAATCAAAATCTCGTTCATCGATGTTAGCAAAACAAGCTGAAAGATTAAATTTTTCTTCTATTGTAAACAAAACTGAATATCCAGACTTCTTAGATATTCAGATTAAATCCTTTCAGGATTTTTTCCAGTTGGAGACAAAATCAGATCAAAGAGGTAATGAAGGACTTTATAATACCTTCATGGAAAACTTTCCAATTACCGACACAAGAAACCAATTCGTATTAGAATTCTTGGATTACTTTATTGATCCTCCAAGATATTCAATCGAAGAATGTATAGAAAGAGGTCTAACATATAGTGTGCCACTAAAAGCACGTCTAAAATTATATTGTACGGATCCTGAACATGAAGATTTCGAAACTATTGTTCAAGATGTGTATTTAGGGACAATCCCTTACATGACACCTAGTGGAACATTTTGTATTAATGGTGCAGAACGTGTTGTTGTATCGCAATTACACAGATCACCAGGTGTATTCTTTAGCCAATCTTTTCATGCTAACGGTACCAAACTATACTCGGCAAGAGTTATTCCTTTCAAAGGATCTTGGATAGAATTTGCTACTGATATCAATAGCGTAATGTACGCTTACATCGATAGAAAGAAAAAATTACCTGTTACTACACTGTTCAGAGCTATAGGTTTTGAGCGTGATAAAGATATTCTTGAAATCTTTGACCTTGCTGAAGAGGTTAAAGTATCAAAGTCAGGTCTTAAAAAAGTTATCGGTCGTAAACTTGCTGCTCGTGTTTTAAATACATGGCACGAAGATTTCGTTGATGAAGATACTGGTGAAGTAGTATCTATTGAGCGTAACGAAATTGTTTTAGATCGTGATACAATTGTAGATAAAGAAAATATTGAAGAAATCCTTGAAGCTGGAGTAAAAACTATTCTTTTACATAAAGAAAGCGCTCAACAAGGCGATTACGCAATTATACATAATACATTACAAAAAGATCCAACAAACTCTGAAAAAGAAGCTGTTGAACATATTTACCGTCAATTACGTAATGCAGAACCGCCAGATGAGGAAACTGCACGTGGAATTATTGACAAGTTATTCTTCTCTGACCAACGATACTCTTTAGGTGAAGTAGGTCGTTATAGAATGAATAAAAAATTAGGTCTTGATATCGGTATGGACAAGCAAGTGCTTACTAAAGAAGATATCATCACTATCATAAAATATTTAATTGAGCTTATCAACTCTAAAGCAGAGATTGATGATATCGATCACTTATCTAACCGTCGTGTACGTACTGTAGGTGAGCAGTTATCATCACAATTTGGTGTTGGTTTAGCTCGTATGGCACGTACTATCCGTGAGCGAATGAATGTTCGTGATAACGAAGTATTTACACCTATAGATTTGATTAATGCTAAGACCTTATCTTCAGTTATTAATTCATTCTTTGGTACAAACCAGTTATCACAGTTTATGGATCAAACAAATCCATTAGCTGAAATTACGCACAAGCGTCGTTTATCTGCTCTAGGACCAGGAGGACTTTCTAGAGAAAGAGCAGGTTTTGAGGTTCGTGATGTTCACTATACACACTACGGAAGACTTTGTCCGATTGAAACACCAGAAGGTCCAAATATTGGTCTTATTTCTTCACTTTCAGTATATGCCAAAGTAAATTCAATGGGATTCATTGAAACGCCATACAGAAAAGTAGAAGACGGTGTTGTAGATATTAAAAATGAACCAACTTACCTAAGTGCCGAGGAAGAAGAAGATATGATGATTGCACAAGCAACGATCGAAGTTGATGATAAAGGTAAAGTTACTCACGATAAGATTATTGCACGTCAAGAAGGTGATTTCCCTGTTGTTGAGCCAACAAAAGTAAATTATACAGATGTTGCGCCAAATCAAATCGCTTCTATTTCAGCTTCGTTAATTCCATTCTTAGAGCATGATGATGCAAACCGAGCGTTAATGGGATCTAACATGATGCGTCAAGCAGTACCATTATTACGCCCTGAAGCACCAATCGTTGGTACTGGATTAGAGCGTCAAGTAGCTTCAGATTCGAGAGTATTAATTAATGCTGAAGGTGAAGGTGTAGTTGAGTACGTTGATGCAGATAAGATTGTTATTAAATACGAGCGTACAAAAGAGGAAGCAATGGTAAGCTTTGATAGCGATACTAAAGAATATCCTCTTGTTAAATTTAGAAAAACAAATCAAGGGACATCAATTAACTTAAAGCCAATTGTTCAGAAAGGCGATAAGGTTACTAGAGGTCAAGTACTTTGTGAAGGATATGCAACTCAAAATGGTGAGTTAGCGCTAGGACGTAACATGAAAGTAGCATTTATGCCATGGAAAGGTTACAACTTTGAGGATGCAATTGTAATTTCTGAAAAAGTAGTCCGTGATGATATATTCACATCTATTCATATAGATGAGTACTCTTTAGAAGTTAGAGATACCAAATTAGGTAATGAAGAATTAACTAATGATATTCCTAATGTTTCTGAAGAAGCGACCAAAGATTTAGATGAAAACGGTATGATTCGCGTTGGAGCTGAGATTAAGCCAGGAGATATCTTAATTGGTAAGATTACTCCAAAAGGTGAATCTGATCCAACTCCAGAAGAGAAGTTACTTCGTGCAATTTTTGGTGATAAAGCAGGCGATGTTAAAGATGCATCTCTTAAAGCTTCACCATCACTTAACGGTGTTGTTATTGACAAGAAGTTATTTGCAAGAGCAATTAAAGATAAACGCAAGAGAGCTCAAGACAAAGAGGATATCGAAGCATTAGAAAATGCCTATGATAACCGCTTTGATGATCTTCAAAATATATTAGTAGAGAAGTTATTTGCTATCGTTAATGGTAAAACAGCTCAAGGTATCTACAATGACTTAGGTGAGGAAATTATCCCTAAAGGAAAGAAATATACCTTAAAGATGTTGAATGCTGTTGATGATTATACGCACCTAACTTCAGGAAAATGGACAACTGACGATGCTACTAATGAATTAGTGGTAGACTTAATCCATAACTACAAGATTAAGGAGAATGATCTTCAAGGTTCTTTACGTCGTGAGAAGTTTACAATCTCAGTAGGTGACGAATTACCTGCAGGAATCATCAAATTAGCCAAAGTTTACATTGCTAAAAAGCGTAAGCTTAAAGTAGGAGATAAGATGGCAGGACGTCACGGTAACAAAGGTATTGTTGCTCGTATTGTTCGTCAAGAAGATATGCCTTTCTTAGAAGATGGAACTCCAGTGGATATCGTATTGAATCCATTAGGTGTACCTTCACGTATGAATATCGGTCAGATCTATGAAACTGTTCTTGGTTGGGCAGGTCAAAAATTAGGTAGAACATATGCTACGCCTATTTTTGATGGTGCTACATTAGATCAAATCAATGGATTTACTGATGAAGCAGGCGTACCACGTTTTGGTCATACACATTTATATGATGGTGGTACAGGTGAGCGTTTTGATCAAGCTGCTACAGTTGGTGTTATCTATATGATAAAACTAGGTCATATGATTGATGATAAGATGCACGCACGTTCTATCGGACCATACTCATTAATTACACAACAACCTTTAGGTGGTAAAGCCCAATTTGGTGGTCAGCGTTTTGGTGAGATGGAAGTTTGGGCACTTGAAGCCTATGGAGCATCAAGTACATTACGTGAAATCTTAACTGTAAAATCAGATGACGTTATTGGTAGAGCAAAAACTTACGAGGCAATCGTTAAGGGTGAGCCAATGCCAGAGCCAGGACTACCTGAATCTTTCAACGTATTAATGCACGAATTGAAAGGATTAGGATTAGATATTAGATTAGAAGAGTAAAACTTATAGGCATTGTTGCTTTAGCTATAAAGCAACAATGTTGAATACCATAAATAAAATGGCAAGAAAACAAGATAAGAATAAAGTACAGAAGTTTAATAAAATTTCTATCGGTTTAGCATCACCTGAGTCTGTATTGGCTGCATCTAGAGGTGAAGTATTAAAACCAGAAACTATTAATTATCGAACTCACAAACCAGAACGTGATGGTTTGTTTTGCGAGCGTATTTTTGGTCCTGTTAAGGATTTTGAATGTGCTTGTGGAAAATATAAAAGAATACGTTATAAAGGTATTGTTTGTGACCGATGTGGTGTTGAGGTGACAGAGAAAAAAGTACGTAGAGATAGAGTAGGTCACATTAATTTAGTTGTACCTGTAGCTCATATCTGGTATTTCCGTTCATTACCAAATAAAATTGGATACTTACTAGGTTTACCTTCTAAGAAATTAGATATGATTATTTACTACGAACGTTACGTAGTAATTCAGCCTGGTATTGCTATGAACGCTGAAGGAGAACCATTACAAAAAATGGATTTCTTAACTGAAGAAGAGTATCTAAATATTTTAGAAACTATCCCTCAAGAAAATCAATATTTAGAAGATACAGATCCTAATAAGTTTATCGCTAAAATGGGTGCAGAATGTCTTATAGATATTTTAGCACGTATAGATTTGGATGCTTTATCTTACGATTTAAGACATAAGGCAAACAACGAAACATCTAAGCAACGTAAAACAGAAGCTTTAAAGCGTTTACAAGTAGTAGAAGCTTTTAGAGAATCTAATATGAATAGAGAGAATAAGCCAGAATGGATGATCATGAAGGCTATTCCTGTTATACCGCCAGAATTAAGACCATTAGTACCTCTTGATGGTGGACGTTTTGCTACTTCAGATTTAAATGATTTATACCGTCGTGTAATTATCCGTAACAATCGTCTTAAGAGATTAGTTGAGATAAAAGCACCTGAAGTAATTTTACGTAATGAGAAACGTATGTTACAAGAATCTGTAGATTCGTTATTCGATAACACACGTAAATCATCTGCAGTAAAAACAGATTCTAACAGACCATTAAAATCATTATCAGATTCGTTAAAAGGTAAGCAAGGACGTTTCCGTCAAAACTTACTTGGTAAGCGTGTTGACTATTCTGCACGTTCTGTAATTGTTGTTGGTCCAGAATTAAAGTTATTCGAGTGTGGATTGCCAAAAAATATGGCAGCAGAGCTTTATAAGCCTTTTATCATTAGAAAATTAATCGAAAGAGGAATTGTAAAAACTGTAAAATCTGCAAAGAAAATTATAGATAGAAAAGAGCCTGTTGTTTGGGATATCTTGGAGAATGTTCTTAAAGGACATCCAGTATTACTAAACCGTGCTCCTACATTACATAGATTGGGAATTCAAGCTTTCCAACCAAAACTTATTGAAGGTAAAGCAATACAATTACACCCATTAGTATGTACAGCATTTAATGCCGATTTTGATGGTGACCAAATGGCGGTACATTTACCGTTAGGACCAGAGGCTATTTTAGAAGCGCAACTATTAATGTTAGCGTCTCATAATATCCTTAACCCAGCAAATGGTTCACCTGTGACTGTACCATCTCAAGATATGGTACTTGGTTTATACTATATGACCAAGCACAGAAAATCTACTAAAGAGTTAGTAATTAAAGGTGAAGGATTAACATTCTATTCTCCTGAAGAAGTTACTATTGCTTACAATGAGAAGAAAGTAGATTTAAATGCAGGTATTAAGGTACGTACAAAAGACTTTAATGAAGAAGGTGAGTTAACAACTCAAATTATAGAAACAACTGTAGGTCGTGTACTTTTCAACGAAAAAGTACCTGAGAAAGCAGGATACATTAATACAGTACTTACCAAAAAAGCGCTTAGAGATATTATTGGTGGTATTCTAAAAGTAACAAGTGTTCCTGAAACGGCCGAGTTCTTGGATGAGATTAAAACATTAGGTTATAAGTTTGCATTCCAAGGTGGTCTATCATTTAGTTTAGGAGATATTATTATCCCTGAAGAGAAACACGGACTTATTGCTTCTGCTAATAAACAAGTGGATGGTATTGTAGGTAACTATAATATGGGTCTTATTACTAATAACGAGCGTTATAACCAAGTTATTGATATCTGGACGTCTACAAATGCTGAATTGACAGAGTTGTCTATGAAGCGTATTAGTGAAGACCAACAAGGATTTAACTCAGTGTATATGATGTTAGATTCTGGAGCCCGTGGTTCTAAAGAGCAAATTCGTCAGTTAACCGGTATGCGTGGATTAATGGCTAAGCCTAAAAAATCTAACGCAGGTGGTGGTGAGATTATTGAGAATCCGATCCTTTCAAACTTTAAAGAAGGACTTTCAATTTTAGAATACTTTATTTCTACTCACGGTGCGCGTAAAGGTCTTGCCGATACAGCACTTAAAACTGCCGATGCTGGTTATTTAACACGTAGATTGGTAGATGTTTCTCAGGATGTTATTGTATACCAAGAAGATTGTGGTACTTTAAGAGGAATCGAAGTTTCTGCATTAAAGAAGAACGAAGAAGTTGTTGAAAAATTAGAATCTAGAATCGTTGGTAGAACATCTGTTAATGATGTTTATAACCCGCTTACTGAAGAATTATTAGTTGAAGCTGGTGGACATATTGACGATGTAATCGCTAAGAAAATTGGTGATTCACCAGTTGAGACAATTGAAGTACGTTCTCCATTAACTTGTGAGGCTAAAAAAGGTATCTGTGTTAAATGTTACGGACGTAACTTAGCTACAGGCAAAATGGTTCAGCGTGGTGAAGCCGTTGGTGTAGTAGCAGCGCAGTCTATTGGCGAGCCTGGTACACAGCTTACACTACGTACATTCCACGTAGGTGGTATTGCAGGTAACATTTCTGAAGAGAATAAATTAGTTACTAAGTTTGATGGTGTAGCAGAAATTGAAGACCTTAAAACAGTAGCAACTAAAGACAATGAAGGAAATGATGTAGATGTAGTAATCTCTCGTACTTCTGAATTAAAATTAGTTGATGCTAAAACAGGAATTGTATTAAGTACAAACAATATTCCTTATGGTTCTTATATTTATGTAAAACCAGGAAGTAAGCTTAAGAAAGGTGATGTAGTATGTCAGTGGGATCCATATAATGGTGTTATTATTTCGGAATTTGCTGGTAAAGTGAAGTACGAAAATATTGAGCAAGGTATTACATACCAAGTAGAGATTGATGAACAAACAGGATTCCAAGAAAAAGTAATTTCAGAATCTAGAAACAAGAAATTAATTCCTACATTACTTATTGAAGATAAAAAAGGAGAAGTTATCCGTTCTTACAACTTACCAGTTGGAGCGCATATAATGATTGACGATGGCGATAAGATTGAAATTGGTAAAGTCTTAGTTAAAATACCTCGTAAATCTGCTAAGGCTGGTGATATTACAGGTGGTCTTCCTCGTGTAACTGAGTTATTCGAAGCGCGTAACCCATCTAATCCAGCAGTAGTTTCTGAGATTGACGGTGTTGTGTCTTTCGGTAAAATTAAGCGTGGTAACCGTGAGATTATTATTGAATCTAAGACTGGAGAAATTAAGAAATACTTAGTGAAATTATCTAATCAGATTCTTGTTCAAGAAAATGATTATGTAAAAGCTGGTATGCCATTATCTGATGGTTCAATTACTCCTAATGACATCTTAAATATTAAAGGACCTTCTGCGGTTCAGCAATATTTAGTAAACGAAGTACAAGAAGTATACCGTCTACAAGGTGTGAAGATTAACGATAAGCACTTCGAAGTTGTTGTAAGACAAATGATGCGTAAAGTTAGAATTATTGATTCTGGTGATACTATTTTCTTAGAGAACCAATTGGTGCATAAGTCTGACTTTATAGAAGAGAATGATAAGATTTTTGGAATGAAAGTTATCGAGGATGCAGGAGGTTCTGAAAACTTAAAATCTGGTCAAATTGTTTCAACACGTCAGTTAAGAGATGAGAACTCAATACTTAGAAGAGAAGATAAAACTTTAGTAACAGCTCGTGATGCACAACCTGCTACAGCGACACCTATATTACAAGGTATTACTAGAGCATCTTTACAAACTAAGTCATTTATCTCAGCTGCATCGTTCCAAGAGACTACAAAAGTACTTAACGAAGCCGCAGTAAACGGTAAGGTTGATACTCTTGAAGGTCTTAAAGAAAATGTAATTGTAGGTCATAGAATACCTGCAGGTACTGGAGTTAGAGACTACGATAATATTATTGTAGGGTCTAAGTCTGAGTTCGATGAGATGATGAAACAGAAAGAAGAGATGAACTATAACTAATTAGTTATCAATTCCTGCGAAGGTAGGAATCTATAAAATAAAAGCCTTCATGCAATTAATTAGCTTGAAGGCTTTTTCTTTATTAATAAGCGTCAGTTCGAGTATTTTGTTTTTGTATAAAACAAAATGTGTCGAGAACAAGGTTTTTCATAACCTAGTGGGTATATTTACAAATCATATTAAATAAAAAGACTTCCAATTATGTTGGAAGTGAAAAATAAATTTTCAATGGCAGACGATAAAAATCAACCTAAAAAGGGACAAATAAATATTGAGTTAGACGAATCTGTTGCTCAAGGAACATACTCTAATTTGGCAATTATTAATCACTCAGTTTCAGAATTTGTAGTGGACTTTGTAAATATTATGCCTGGTACGCCAAAGAGTAAAGTAAAATCTCGAATAATTCTTACACCACAACATGCAAAGCGTTTGGTAAAGGCATTAAATGAAAATGTAAAACGCTTCGAGCAGGCTAATGGAACCATAAAAGACTACGAGCAACCACAAGTACCAATTAATTTTGGACCAACAGGACAAGCTTAGAAGCAAATTCTAATTAATAGAAAAAAGCATAGTATTACTCAATAAGTTACTATGCTTTTTTGTTTAATTTCTAGTAAAGAATTTTAGAACTCTGAAGTGTAATGAAATTTTATACTTGGATATTTTTGTTCAGTCATTTGTAATGTAAACATAGAGTCTGCTAGAAACACCAATTGATCACTCTTATCCTTGGCCAAATAACGTTGTTTAACGCGTTTAAACTCTTTAAACTCTTCGTTCTTTTCATCTTCAGCATCTACCCAGCATGCTTTATGTACATTAAGATTTTCATAAGTACACTTAGCACCATATTCATGCTCTAATCTGTACTGAATAACTTCATATTGTAATGCACCAACAGTACCAATGACTTTTCTACCATTGAGCTCTAAAGTAAAAAGTTGAGCTACACCTTCGTCCATCAATTGGTCAATGCCTTTGTATAATTGCTTCGATTTTAATGGGTCTGCATTATTAATGTATCTAAAATGTTCAGGCGAAAAGCTTGGAATACCTTTATAATTTAATATTTCACCTTCAGTAAGTGTGTCACCAATTTTAAAGTTGCCTGTATCCTGTAAACCTACAATATCACCAGGATATGAGATATCTACTATTTCCTTTTTTTCAGCAAAAAAAGCATTAGGGCTTGAGAATTTCACCTTTTTGTTATGGCGTACATGAAGATATGGTGTATTGCGCTTAAACTCTCCAGAGACTATTTTTACAAATGCCAATCGGTTTCTATGGTTTGGATCCATATTAGCATGGATTTTAAACACAAAACCACTAAATTTTTCTTCATCGGGTTTTACAAGGCGTTCTTCGCTATGCTTAGCACGAGGTTTAGGAGCAATATCTACAAAACAGTCTAGCAATTCTCTTACCCCAAAGTTGTTTAAGGCCGATCCAAAAAACACGGGTTGTTGCTCACCGTTTAAATAAGCATCTTTATCAAATTCAGGATAGATACCATTAACTAATTCAATATTGTCCCTAAGATCATTAGCATGATTTTCTCCAACCAATTGTTCTAATTCTGGAGAAGATAAATCAGTAATTTCAACAGTATCTTCAATATCTTTTTTACTATCTCCTGTAAAAAGATTTACATTTTTCTCCCATATATTATAAATACCTTTAAAGTCGTATCCCATTCCTACAGGAAAACTTAAAGGGCATACTTTAAGCCCTAGTTTTTGTTCTACTTCATCCAATAAGTCAAAGGCGTCTTTTCCTTCTCGGTCAAGTTTATTGATAAAAACTATCATGGGAATATTTCGCATTCGACAGACTTCAACTAGCTTTTCAGTCTGTTCTTCAACACCTTTAGCAACATCAATAACAACAATAACGCTATCCACAGCAGTAAGTGTTCTAAACGTATCTTCAGCAAAATCTTTGTGACCAGGCGTATCAAGAATGTTTATTTTAATGCCATTGTATTCAAAAGCAAGTACAGAAGTAGCTACCGAAATACCTCTTTGCCGTTCAATCTCCATAAAATCACTGGTAGCACCTTTTTTAATTTTATTACTCTTTACTGCACCAGCTTCTTGTATAGCACCACCAAAGAGTAATAGCTTTTCAGTTAAGGTAGTTTTTCCAGCATCAGGATGCGAAATAATACCAAATGTTCGTCTTCTATTGATTTCGGATATAAAACTCATAACATTTATAAAGAGCGCAAAAATAATTATTTTATATGCATTTTTATGCGTTCTATGAGAGTTTCCGGAAGAAAAGGTTTATTTATGATGTCGTTGACATACCTATGGTATTGCTGAAGCAAAGATTCGTTTATTTTAATACCGGTTACCATAATAATAGGTGTTTTATTTCTTTTACCCTTATTAATAAGTTTACTTGCTTCTAAACCATCGATGGAATTGAGTTTATAATCCATCAGGATTAAATCATAATCTTTTTGTTTATGCATTTTTACAGCTTCATTCCCATTTTGAGCTATATCAATAAAATAAGATTTAGTCGAGGCTAAAATCTTAAATAAACTTAGTTGATCTGATTGGTTATCTTCTACGAGTAATACCTCTTTTTTAGTAGAATCGTTTGATGGGTTTTCAGGTTTAGATTCTTTATTTGGTGCTCTGAGTGGTGTAGTCACGCGAAATGTTACTGTAAATGTAGATCCTTGATTAGGAATACTTTTTACATTGATTTCGCCACCCATTAGTCCAATAATATCTTTAGTTATAGAAAGCCCTAATCCGTTGCCTTGTGTTGCTTTTGTAGTTTCTAATCTATTAAAGCGCTCAAAGATATAGTCGTGATACTCTTTTGCAATTCCGATACCAGTATCACTAACCTTAATGTTGAATGTTAACTTCCTAGCTCTACGATATACAGTGTCTATAGCTACAGTGACTGAACCGGTTTCAGTATATTTTAGAGCATTATTGAGAAGGTTTGAAATAATCTGATTCACTCTTAGTTTATCACTAACAATATAATCTGGCATATCATGAGCATAGATGATTTCAAAATCTAAATTTTTACGTCTAAATCGTCTGCTATAGTCAGCTTTTATAACCTTAACTAGTCGTTTTAAACTAAACCTTTTGTTGACGATATCAAGGTTTCCTGTTTCAATTTTGGTGATGTCAAAAATGTCATTAACCATGTTTTTAAGAGTATCGCTAGAAGAAAGGATAATTTCAGAATAATCTTTTTGTTCAGGTGTTAACTGGGTTTTTTTAAGTGCATCAGAAAATGTAAGTAAACTCAATATTGGTGATACAAGTTCGTGATTAAAGTTGGCGATAAATTTATCTTTAAAGGCTTGTTTTTTATTGAGGATATAATTTTCAATTTCCATTAATTCGGAAGCAATAGCCGTTTCATTTCGCGATTGAGCTAAACTCTGAAAAGAATTGTAATGCGTAGAAAAATCTGAGATTATAATTAAAATATAACTGTTATGCTTTTTAACCGAGATATCGCATATTAATTCTTTGTTGTTAATATCTAAATGCACACAGGTAAGATCATATGAGTCATCTAGATTCAGGTGGTTTATGCTCAAAAAAAATGGGTGTATATCTGTTATAAGGTTTTCAATTTCACAGTGAAACAAAACATTATCACTCTCTTTAATAATACCTTCATTATCAATTAAAATAAACTGAGTATTTTTTTCTATATACGATTCTCTTATGGATTTTAGAATACTCATTTGGAAAATTCTAAGGCCAAGTCATTGAACAAAGGTTCAATGTTCTCACCAGTTTTAGCACTGGTTAAATAATCTGTTTTTTCAATAATGCTTTTATAAGCATCCGAGTCGATATTAACTTCAGAAATCAAATCCAGCTTATTCCCAATAATTTTAAACAAAGTATTTGGGAATGCATTTCTAAGCCCATCGATTTGATCAAGTAAATTTTTATAGGTAGCTGGTCGCGATATATCGTAGGTAAAAACAAAAGCATGTGAGCCAAGTAAATAAGCTTGGCTTATTTGATTAATATGGTCAGTACCTTCAATATCCCAGAGAATAAGTGATATCAACTCATCTTTTATTAACACCTCTTTTTTAAGTATATGAACTCCTATTGTAACTTTGTAGTCCGACGAAAACTCATTTGTTACAAACTGCCTAATAATTGATGTTTTACCAACACCATAATGTCCTAAAAGCACTATTTTTTTAGAAATTGACATTATGAGAACATATCTTTAAGTGATTCGGAGATTTCTACTCTTGATTTAGATGCCTTGTAATGTTTTTGGGAGAAGGTAAGTAAATCTTCCTCGAGTTTTTCTTTAAAAGTAGAATCGAAAACGCCATGCAAAACAACAGCTATGTAGTAGGTCTTAAAATTTTGAATATATATATTATAAAGCCCATATTCAATGGTTTCTAGTTGCTCATCTCCAGTTTTGAGCGCATCTTCGACAAAACTCTTGATTGCCGTAAGCATACCAGATAATACCTCTTTGTCAATGGTATTTGTTTTTGAAAAACTTCCTTTAAGTATTCCAGAATTTTTTTCTACAACAAAAACCTCTTGTATCTGAGTATCCGATAATTCAGAGATTATGATATCCTCTTCTTTAACACCGGTAAATATTGACTTTAACTTTCTTGCTATGGATTTTAATGAAAATCTGTGATTTACCTGATAATTTATTTTGTCTGATAGCTTCTGAAACTCCTTTTGGATATAACGTTTAATAAGTTTACCAATAATAGGGTATAGTGCATCTACTATGGTGTCTTTAGATTTTTCTATTTCGTTTTTTAATGTCTTGGTAATTGTTGGACCAAGTTTTTCTGGGATGTCTTCTGTGTATAAGTTGAGATATTTGGTAATGATAGGACCTACTTTACCGTCAAGTTCTTTCTCTGTTTCAATAAGTAATTTTAAGTCTTCAAGCTCTTGTTTAAGGGCATTAGTAGTGTCTCTATCTTCCTGAAGAAGAAGGCGTTGGAGCTCTTCTATTTTATAGTCTTCAGATTGCAAGGTGTTTAATCATTTAGTTTATTGCCCAGCTTAATAAAGAGGTCACCAAGAACTTTTTTACTAACTTTGTTGTCTTCTAAAAGTTCCATACTATTCTGAAGTTTATCATCTAACTCAGTAATTCTAATGTTTAAATCCGTGGATAAATTATCAATAGCGGTATCTAATTCAGTCTTGGTGTCAGCTATTAAATCTAAAAGCTCTTGTCTCTTATTTAAGATGTCTTTTTTTACAGACTCGAACTCTTGGTCGTAATTTTGAATATTTTCACCAAAAAGAATATCCTTTATAGCTTCAAATTTTGAAACTTCTGCCTCTTTTTTAGTATTATTTAACTTACCATTTGTCTTAGTTTTCATAGTCGATACGTTTGTAAATTGCAATATAGAAAAACATTACCTAATATAATAGCTTTAAAAATAAGAAAATACTTACATTAAAAATGAAATCTATTGCCATATTAATATTGCATAAGTGTAGGTATACATTTAATTATGAATAAGAGGCAATTTCATATAATGATTTGTAATTGTTTAGTTTTTAAACGGCTATTTTTATGAAATCATTATAATTATATATAAATATACGCCTTAATTTTGCGTTATGATTGAAGAACAGGTAATACTCGTTAACGAAAAAGACGAGAAAATAGGTCTAATGCCAAAACTAGAAGCTCACGAAAAAGCAGTTTTGCATCGTGCATTTTCAGTATTTATATTCAATGATAAAAATGAACTCATGCTTCAACAACGTGCACTTCATAAATATCACTCTCCTGGTTTATGGACAAATACATGCTGCAGTCATCAGCGTGATGGTGAAAGCAATTTAGAAGCGGGAAGAAGACGATTGCAAGAGGAGATGGGTTTTGTTACATCGTTAAAAGAAACAACTTCTTTTATTTACAAAGCGCCTTTTGATAATGGGTTAACCGAACATGAGTTAGATCATATAATGATTGGAAACTATAACGACGAACCAATTATTAACACTGAAGAAGTAGCTGATTGGAAATGGATGGCTCTTGAGGATGTAAGAGAAGATATCGAACACAACCCTGATTTGTATACAGCTTGGTTTAAGATTATCTTTGAAAAGTTTTACGAACATATTAATATTACCCAATGAGAGTAACTGTATCCAGAAAAGCACATTTTAACGCGGCGCATAGATTATATCGTCAAGATTGGAGCTTTGAGAAAAACGATGCAGTTTTTGGGAAATGTAATAATCCGCATTTTCACGGGCACAACTATGAACTCATTGCAAGCGTTACAGGAGAAATAGACCCTGAAACAGGTTATGTTATAGACGTGAAAATCTTAAAAGATATTATAAAGTCCGAGGTCGAAGATGCTTTTGATCATAAAAACCTTAATCTTGAGGTTCCTGAATTTAAAGAGTTAAATCCAACTGCAGAAAACATAGTGGTCGTCATCTATAATAAGATAAAAGCAAAGTTAGATCCAAAGCTCGACTTAGAAGTTACACTATACGAAACACCTCGTAACTTTGTTAAATACTCAGGTTAGTTGAATAAAGTGCCTTTATATCCATTAAAGTTCAATCCAATTTTGAAAGAAAAAATTTGGGGTGGAACAAAATTATCTCAGGTCCTTGGAAAAAAATCAAACTCAGATTATATAGGAGAAAGCTGGGAATTAAGTGATGTAGATGGCGATGTGTCAACGATTAGCAATGGCGCATTAAAAGGTAAAACACTTAAGCAGATTATTGCTAATTATGGCGCCGAGTTGCTAGGAGAGAAGAATAGGCTTGTATTTGGGAATAAGTTTCCATTACTCATAAAGTTTATCGATGCCAAACAAGATCTAAGCATTCAGTTGCACCCTAATGATAAACTGGCGGCTGAGCGTCATAATTCTTTTGGAAAGACAGAAATGTGGCACGTCTTACAGGCTGAGGATAATGCCAATTTAATTGTAGGTTTTAATCAAAAAATTACACCAAAAAAATACCTTCAGCATCTTAATGACAAAACCCTTACAGAGATTTTAAATTTTGATAAAGTAAAAAAAGGAGATACTTATTTTATAGAAGTTGGTAGAGTACATGCTATAGGCGCTGGTGTTATGCTGGCAGAGATTCAACAAACTAGTGATATTACGTATCGCGTATACGATTGGGATAGAGTAGATGATAAGGGTAACCAACGAGAGTTGCATAATGATTTGGCCATAGATGCAATTGATTTTAATATGGAAGATGATTTTAGAGTCGATTATGATAAAGTCAAGAACCGGTCTAATCCAATGGTGAGTTGCCAGTATTTTACAACTAATTATCTAGCAATAGATTCAGCTATAAAAAAGGAAAACACATTCGACTCATTTATAATATATATATGCGTAGATGGCGCATTAGATATAGTTACAAATGATGGTAAAGAATCCGTTAATAAAGGTGAAACTATTCTTATACCTGCTTCCATAAAAGAGTACACTTTAGTAGCAAAAAATGCTGAAGTTTTAGAGGTGTACATTTAGGTTCAATTCTTCATTAAAATGAAATAAAGATTACAGGGATTTATTACTTTTGTGGTTTAAAATAAATTCATTATGGCAAACAAAAGAGATTTAAAAAAAGACATAAATTATGTGTTGGGTGATATTATAGAAGCAGTTTATGTTTGGGAATTAGCCAATGCAGAAAAGCCTACTAAAGAAAGTAATGCAATAATTGATGAAGCCATTGCAACATTTGATGATTTAATTGCTAAGGTTAATGACCGTAGCGCTGAAGATAAAAAAGCGCACTTTAAATCAATTAACAACGAACTCGAGTCTAGAGGACGTGAGCTAATCGAAAAAATTAATAAGTTAGGTTAATATTGATTTGCAAATTTGATTTAGAAGATTAAATTTGCGCTTCAATTTTGCCGATATAGCTCAGCTGGCTAGAGCAGCTGATTTGTAATCAGCAGGTCGTGGGTTCGAGTCCCTCTATCGGCTCTAAATTAATAACTCCAAGTGGTATTTCCATTAGGAGTTTTTTTATTGTCTTTACTGAGATTAATTGGGACGAGAAGTTTACACTGAGCGTCGTCGAAGTGAGTCCCTCTATCGGCTCTAAATTACTAACTCCGAATGGTTGTATCCATTTGGAGTTTTTTAATGTCTTTATTGAGATTAATTGGGACGAGAAGTTAATACTGAGCGTCGTCGAAGTGAGTCCCTCTATCGGCTCTAAATTACTAACTCCAAGTGGTTCTGTCTATTTGGAGTTTTTTGTTTAGTGGTATTATTTTAATTCTGTCTTAAAATCAGAAATGGATTTTTCAAGAATTTTCCCGTAATGAGATGTTTTAATCCTGTCTGTAAGATTATTATAAATACTATCGAGATATTTTATGCTGGTATCTGGTATTTCGTATAAGGCTAAATATGGAGCAACTTCGCTGTCATTATTATTAAGTGCAAAGTTTATTGTAGATGCGTATTTTAATCGCAATAGCCGTTCGGATTGTTTTACTATAGAATCTGAAGCAATAGAATCTTTACGTTTTAGGGCTTCGTAATTAGCTTTTATTAAATCTAAATTCTTATTCTTGAAATCATCCATTAATGTTAAATAACCCTCTAAGACTTTTTGTTGTTCAGCGCCATTAATTTCTGCGCTTGTATTAAATGATTTTAATGTGGTTTTTATTTGAGTTTCACCTTCATCTGCAAAGAATGGGATAAAATGCTCTTGCCCATCATTTTTTTCAAGTTTTAGATATAAAAGAATAGGTTCTTCGATGGTCGTGCTTAATAAAAATTCTGGTTGTCCTTTTATAACTACTGAGTCTAAATCTATGACAGAAGAATCCCCATCTTTTTGTAAATAAACAACACCTTTTTTTAAGTCTTTAATAGACCCTTTAAGTATAAAGTTGTTTTCTTTTTCTTTACTACAAGAAACGATTAACGTAAGAGCTATAAAGATGAATAGACTGTTTTTAATGACTTTCATATTGGTGATGTAAATTTTGGGCAAATATCTAATTTAGAATTTACAAATACTAACCACCAGCAACAATTTGCATTAAAATTGTACATCCAATTGCAGCTATCGTACCAACGGCATAACCAAATACTGCTAACAGTACACCAACTGTTGCTAATGATGGGTGAAAGGCCGATGCTACTATTGGCGCAGATGCTGCTCCACCAACATTAGCTTGGCTACCTACAGCAAGGAAGAAATAAGGTGCCTTAATTAGTTTTGCAACACCTATTAGAATTAGTGCATGGATTGACATCCAAATTATACCAATGGCTACGAGCCAAAAATTATCAAAGATTAGTGTTAAGTCCATTTTCATGCCAATGGTAGCAACAAGAATATAGATAAATACACTACCAAATTTGCTTGCTCCTGCACCTTCATAATTTCTTGCTTTTGTAAATGATAAACCTATAGCAATTAGTGTGGCTATACTAATCATCCAGAAGAATTTAGAGCCCAAAAATGTAAATACATTCCTAGTCATCTGATTTTCTATTCCACCTATAAAATCACCAAAAAATGGTGCCAAATAATCTGAAGATAAATGCGCAAAACTTACTGCTCCGAAGGCGAGGGCAGCAATGATCATAATATCAGTTAGAGATGGATTTCGTTTTACACTTTCAGAAAATGTTGAGACTTTTTGTTTTAAGTCTTCAATTGCAGATGTGTCTGCTTTAAGCCACTTATTGAAAATATTACGCTTGCCAATGCCAATTAAAATTAAGGCCATCCAGATATTTGCTACTACAATGTCTACAAATACCATAGCACCATAAAGCTTTTGGTTGTAGCCATAAATTTCAAGCATGGCGGTTTGATTTGCGCCACCACCAATCCAACTACCAGCTAACGTAGAAAGTCCTCTCCAAACAGCATCTGGACCAGTAACTCCAATTAAATCCGGATTCAACTGGGCTATTAAAAGCAAAGCGATTGGCCCGCCAATAACAATACCTATGGTACCTGCAAAAAACATGACTAGAGCTTTCCATCCTAAATTAAAAACTCCTTTTAAATCGATGCTTAATGTCATAAGTACTAGCGCAGCAGGTAATAAGTATCGACTCGACATGTAGTACAAATTAGAGCTTCCTTTTACGATTTCACCGCTTTCGGATGTAGATTCCCATTCAGGTGCAATTAAACCGGTTGTAGTTAAAACAGCTGGTAGCATATATGCCATAAATAGACCAGGAACGATTTTGTAAAATTTTGACCAGAATCCTGTTTTTATAGACTCTGTGTAAAACACAAAACCTAGAGTAAGCATTAAAAGTCCAAATACAATAGCATCGTTAGTAATTAGAGGTATATTTTCCATTGAGTTAGTTATTTGTATCGCAAAATACAAAAATCAAGACATAAAAAAAGTGACTATAAAAGTCACTCTTTTTCTTTTCTTTTGGGCTGACGCTTATGCTGTTTCAGGTGTTGCATTAGCATCCATTCTATCTGACCATTTGTACTACGAAATTCGTCAGCAGCCCATTTCTCGATAGCTTTAAGCATATCTTCATTTAGTCTTAATGCAAATGCTTTTTTCTTAGCCATGATTCATTTTTTGTTTGTACGTTTCTATTGTACGTTCTGACTTATCCTTTTGCTGGGTACCAATAAGGAGCTTTTTCCCATTTTTAAGCTCAAGTTGTATTCCAATATCACCACTAATATTAATAGCCGTACCTTTGGCTTTATTCCATAGAGCACCACCTTTTAATCCCCAACCACCATACTCGCTTAGGGCATCATATTTACGTATGTAAGCTTTGTCTATCTCTGACCATTTTATAATCTTAAATCTTAGATGTATAGGGAAAAACTTATAGTGGATACCTAGCTCATCAATTTTTGTAGTCAGCTTAAAGAAGAAGATAAAGCCCGATGCAAGCAGAACAATAGCCATAATTAATATAAGCTCACTGGCGGTAAATGCATTAGGATTTTTAAAGTAGCTCGCTAAAATAATTACAGCAGGTACTAAGCCACTTATAATGACTAATATAATCAACCATAGTTGAGTAAAGCGTTGTTCTTCTTTATAAGCTTTCATTATCTATTTTTATCTCGCTCCAAAATTACCATTGAAGAATTTGGTACTATGTGTTTTACTTCCCAGCCTTCTCTGGCATATTGATTCAATATATCTTCATATTTCTGAACTCTATTTTTTAATCCTAATTTTGGGTGTATAACTTTATATTCTTTCATCTTAAATATAGTTTATTAAAACTCTTGAATTTCTTTTTTTAATGGCCTCTAAAAATGGCTGTAACTGATTTTCTAGTTTTCTAAATATTAATGTTTTTGTTCTTTTTGATTTTGTAATTAATGAAACTTCGTATTCAAATTCGTCTTCACTATCAATTTCAATCTTTGAAATTTCTACAATTTCAATTAAGTTGCTCCATTTGTGTCTAAACACTAGATAGACGGATAGACTAATAATGAAAATTAAGCCCAAACTTTGTAACCCTATAGAAATATAGTCTGATAATTTTTCAGAAAAGTCGGTCGTATATTTTCTTATAATATTGCCAGTTAGTACAACACCAATAACAATCAACCACCCATTGTTTTTACTAAATAACTCATTTTTAATCCGTCTTCCTTTTTTATCTATAATATTTATTTGATTGTTAGATATATCCAAATAACGGTCCACTAGTATAAAGCGCTCGCTAGATTTATTCATCTTTATTGTCTTTAAAAATTAAAATTGCAAGTACAACGCCAATTACGGTTCCAATCATTGAGCCATAAACCGTACCCATGGCAATACTTCCTGTAATAGCACCATTGGTAGTACCAATACTAGTGCCAATGGCACTACCTATACCGATGCTAAGTATTTGATTTTTATTCATATTAATGACTTAATGTTCCGGTATTTACAACCGGTGATGCATCCTTATCACCACAAAGAACAACCATAAGGTTGCTGACCATAGCAGCTTTACGTTCTTCGTCCAAATCTACAACCTCATTTTTATTCAGTTCTTCAATAGCCATTTCTACCATGCTAACTGCACCTTCAACGATCTTATGTCGCGCAGCAACAATTGCTGTAGCTTGTTGACGTTTAAGCATAGCATTCGCAATCTCTTGAGCATATGCTAAGTAACCAATACGAGCTTCTAATACCTCAATACCTGCAATAGAAAGTCTTTCGTCAATTTCTTTTTCTAGAGCATTACTAACTTCATTTACACTAGAACGTAATGTAATGTCTTCAACTTTACCTTCATCTGCAAAGTTATCGTATGGATACATACTCGCTAGCTTACGTACAGCAGCATCAGTTTGTACACGAACAAAGTTTTCGTAATTGTCTACATCAAAAGCAGCTTTGTAAGTATTTTGAACACGCCATACTAAAATGGTGCTGATCATTACAGGGTTACCAAGCTTATCATTTACTTTTAAGCGCTCACTGTCAAAATTGCTAGCGCGAAGTGATATTTTCTTTTTTGTATAAAATGGATTGACCCAGTAGTATCCGTTTTTCTTAACGGTGCCAACATATTTTCCGAAAAGTAATAATACCCGTGATCCATTTGGTTGAACCATAACAAAACCAAATGCCAAAATTAATGCAGTTACGATTCCGATAGCTGGCCATACCGTTTCATATATAGGTATTAATGCTATGCTTCCGAAGAAGAGCGCTAGAAATATAAATAACATAAGATAGCCGTTAGCAGGAACAATGATTCTTTCTTCTTTCATGATCTAAATAATTTAAGTGGTTAATCTTTTTAAAAATCAATATGATATTAAAATGATATCATAAAGATATAATTTAAATTGTTAGTATGCAAAAAGATTTTATTGTTACACTAAAAAAATATTTTTTCAGAAAAAAAGTTTGGCACGGGGTTTGTTATTAAGTAAGTGTAATGATTTATGCGATAGTCGGCTGGTTACCGACATACTACAAACGCTTTCATTACGATTGGTTGGTTAGTTAGTAAAAAAGCCGTTTCGATTCTGAAACGGCTTTTTTAATATGTTTAAATTTTGGAGTTTATTTTTCGTTAATAAATGAAACAATAGCCTCAATCATTATTGGGTTTAGTTTTCTGAATGCTTCATTATAAGATTTAGAATTTTCTAGTTTATCACCTTCAATTGTAAATAATACGTGATTCATGTTTTCGATAATTTTTAATTCAGCATTGGAGTTCGCTTCGCTTAAAAGCTTCGCTTCTTCTACAGATACTTGCAAGTCTTTTGTACCATTAACCAATAGTATAGGTAGTTTTAATTCTGAAATAATTGCTGTTGGCTCATATGCCATCCAAGATATCATAAATGGTTGTGTATCCATATTAAACATAGAAGCTAGTGCAGGAGGAAAGTCTGTGGTAGTTTCTCCTTTTTTTAATTTTTCTACAACTACCTTGGTTTCTTCAGCAAATTGTCGGGCGGTGTTATTAATCTGTTCAACTATGACATCACCAATGTTTTGTCCGGCGCCTGCCAAAGAAATAAGCCCATCAATTTTGTCATCTGTTGCTAACATGGCAACTAAGCTTCCTTGGCTGTGACCTATTAAATATATTCGAGAAAATTGATCGCTATCATGAAAATATGATACTACGGCTTTTGCATCATCGACAAAATCATCAAAACGCATATCCTTTACATTTACCTTACCAAGTTTTATTTGCTTTACAATGCGTTTATCGTATCTAAAAGAAGCAATTTTATTATCCGCTAGTCTATGCGCTAGTTTTTTAAGGTTATTACTTTTTAAGAAATTTTGGTTTCCGTTACGATTTGTAGGACCAGAACCAGCAATAATTATAACTAATGGAGGCTTAGAAACATTTTCAGGTAGGAGTAGGCTACCATCAATTAACGGCGTAATACTTACCTCTGTGTCTGAGTACTTTTGTTCTTGTGATAATAAAGTACAAGAGAATAGTAGTAAAATGAAATATGAAATTGTCTTCATTTTTAAATATGTTTCTTATGTAACGCTAATATAGGCTTAAAATTTTGTTCTCATTTAGAACTTTATTTTCACATTTCTTTCAATTTTTGAAGTGATAATTTTTGTGCATTTCATCGATTAAAACGTGTTTTTCAAGGATAAATGTTAAAATTTTATGCATTTCATCGATAAATAGAGTTTTTAAACGGTAAATTTAAAATCCCCGTTTATATTTGTCGAGTACTAAATTAGTTTTTAGTTCAATGGATTAATTAATTAAATATTTGCATTATGTTGTTGGCTTAGGAATCCCGAATCTACCGGCATAAAATCAAAGCAAATTAGAGAAGTCGAGATTGAGGGATCTCGACTTCTCATTTTTTATATACCTATTATAGTTCTAAAAGTAAGATTAATTCGTTCCTCAATAACCTTTCTTGTTTTCGCTATCTGATGTAACCAATGCGATTGCATGGTGCCTTTCATTATTAAAAGACTACCGTGTTTTAAAATTATTTTATGACGTTGTTCTTTTAATTGTCTATGTTTAAAGTGAAATGGTCGTTCTTCACCAAACGTAACCGATGCAATTATTGGATGTTTTCCAAGTTCTTTTTCATTATCTGAATGCCAGCCATTGCTATCATTTCCATTTCTGTAAAGGTTCAGCAAAACTGTATTGAATTCATGATGAGCAATACTTTCTACTCTCTTTTTTATATCCAGAATATAGCCTGGAAACGGTTTGGGATACATTGTAATATTAGAATAAGAATATGGTCTTAAGGAGCTTCCGTATAGTGCAGTTAACCTTGGTTGTTTGTAGGTTTTTCCAAATACAGTAATATCATCTTGTTGCCAATCTGTCTGTTTTAATATTGAATTAAAATAATTATCTGCTTCTGTCTGAGAAAAGAAATTTGGGATGTAAATTAACTCAGCATCAGGAAGATTTAATGGTTGATGTGTTTCTGAGAACAAATCCATAACTATTTTTAACTAAATTAGCTTCAAATGAAGTTTTACAAAAATAGCTTATTTCTTTTGTTAGTCTGCTATTCTCTTTTAGCAGTACGTCAAGATAATTCCATTCCAAAAGACTTTATAAAAGTTTCTGAAGTTATTCCTGATTTAAATGTGGAATTGAAATATTATTCTACTCATAATTTTGTTGGAGATACTATTGAAGGATATAAGTCTAACACCTTATACCTTACAAAAGCTGCTGCAACACAATTGAAGCTTGTACATGATTATTTGCAGAACGAAAACTTGTGTCTTAAGGTTTACGACGGTTATAGACCACAGCGTGCTGTAAATCATTTTGTACGTTGGGCAAGACAGATTAATGATACATTAAAAAAGTCTGAGTTTTATCCGGATGTTAAAAAACGAAATCTATTTAAAGAAGGTTATATAGCTAGCAAGTCTGGTCATAGCCGAGGTAGTACTGTGGACTTAACTATTATCAGTGGCGAGACGGGAATTCCTCTAGATATGGGAAGTGCCTTCGATTTTTTTGGGGAAGCTTCTTGGGTTGATTATCAAAATATAACTGAACAACAAAAGCTAAACAGGAAAAAACTTCAGGATGTCATGTTAAAATTTGGATTTAGAAATTACCCAAAAGAATGGTGGCATTTTACACTCAGAGGTGAACCATTTCCTGATACTTTTTTTAATTTTGAAATTGCGGAGTGATTAGTCTTTAAATATATCCAAATCCAAACCTATACCGTAATTGTTTAGTCCTTTTCCAAGTAATGTTGACGAAAACCCATTGCCGTTCTTAAATAACACCCAGTTATTTCCATTTATAAATACACGTTTCACATAGGTTCGATGTTCTTTAATTTCACCTGTAAATGGTAAAAGTGGCCTAAAATTGGTTGGTATTTTTACAATCCCATTTTTTCCATTTATTTCCTTGTATTTTTTGTTAGGCAATAGTTTACCATTCTTATCTGTATACCCTAAAACTTGTAGAGAAACAAACACACCTTCTTTCGGCATTACAATATCTTCTTCTCTAATGTCTAGATTGTAATAATCACCATCTGTTTCGGTAGCTCGAAAAACAATAGTATTGGTATTTAAATTTTTCCCAGGTTTGCCATCTTTATATTCATAAAGATTAACCTTAAATAGCGTTGAAAATTTCTTTTTATCCTTATTGGCTCGCTTACGTTTTTTCCAATCCTTAGACTCAAGTGCAATAGGGAATTTTACTGCTGCAATACGTTTTAGTTTTTCACTTTTATTTGGGAAATAAACGGCTATTTCAGACTCAATAGTTGGTAACCAACACGAGTAATAATCATCATCTAGATATGGTTTAAGACTTGTGGTTTTGTATTTTTTGTTCGTTGTCTTATTGAGTTTTACACCAATAATAACCTCATCTAACTCATCCGCTTGAGGTCGTAGAAATAATTCAGTTTTTAAATTATTTGAAGCTATAGATAAGTCCTTATAACCCAATGCTGAAATAAAAAGTGAATCAATATCTGGGTAAAGTTTTTTTGTAAATAGAAAATAGCCTTCATTATCGGCTACAATTCCATTTCCGTTGCCAAAAGAAACAGAGGCATAAGATACAGGCAGTTTAGATTCGGAGTCAATAATTGTAATTTGTGCTTCGCTTTGCAATACAATTATGAAGCATAGGATGAGGTTAAGTTGTTTCAACATAATATTAAAGATACATTTTTCTTAACACAAAAAACGCCGCTATCAATAATTATGATAGCGGCGTTTTTAATTGGGTTGATTGATTTGTTTAGTCTTCTAATGCTTTTTTAGTTTGTGTGAAGCCTACATATAGTCCTACACCAGCCATTAAGAATATCATGGCAGGATATACAGCTTCGTCGTCTAAACCAGAATACGTGTCTAAAATATTAGCTATAAAGACACCTAACCCGATGCCCATTAAAAGAAAAGCTAAGTTTAGAACCACAACTTTCCAAGATGAACCTGTTCGCTTTCCAAGGTTAAAAATACTAGCGTCAGCTCCTTTTTCTATTAATGCAAGTCTTTCTTTATTTCTTGTAGAAAAGTATAAGTAAACGATTCCGAAAATTGCTGCAAATAGACTGATAGGTATTAAAATATCTTCATCCATAATGTTTGTTATTTAATTGATTATTTTTAATGTGTTCATAGCTTATGACGACAAGTTTTAAAATTAGGTTACAGCATTTTTTATTTTTTTTTATTTCTGTAACCTAACTTACTATTTGGTCGTCTTAAATATAAATGACCACTAACGACAATCAACTTATTAAATCTATTATTGATGGCGACCATCGTGCCTATGGGCAGTTGGTAGACCGTTACAAGGATTTAGTGTTCACATTGTCGTTACGTATGATGAAGCACAGAGAAGAGGCAGAAGAGGTTGCGCAGGACGCATTTATAAAGGTATATAGGTCATTAAATAAATTTAAAGGAGATTCTAAATTTTCTACATGGATTTATAGGGTGACTTATAACACCTGCTTAGATAGAATAAAAAAGAATAAGAAACATTTTAATGATGTTCCTATTGATGAATTTAGTTTTAATAAACTAGAATCTGTAGATAACGCTTTAGAAGGAATGATTAAAACAGAAAAATCTAACCTTATAAAACAATGTATTGAAATGTTACCTAGTGATGATAGTTATATATTAACACTTTACTATTTTGAAGAATTATCATTAGATGAAATGTCTGAAATAATTGGAGCTTCATCTAATACAATAAAAGTGAAACTTTTTAGAGCTCGAAAAAAATTAGCTGTAATTTTAGAAAAGCATCTAAAGACAGAAAAAATAAGTAGTTATGGAACCTAATGAAAAGAAACTTGAAGCATTTATAGACAGGCTTATGGCTGATGATACATTAGATAAACCATCAGTAGATTTTACAAATGCTATTGTAGAAAAGTTAGAGGTCAAATCACGTATTACTGCTTACAAACCTTTAATATCTAAAAAAGTTTGGGGCGTTGTAATTATATCTCTCATAGCGCTTTTAATATATGTCTTCCTAAACCAAGGAGAATCAGATTCAAGAGTTTCAGAACTCTTAAATTTGTCGCAAATAAAGTTGAATCCTTTAAATGACTTAAATTTTACATTTCCTAAGAAGTTGATGTACGCTATGGTAGTGTTAGCTGTAATGATAGGCCTGCAAGTAACCTTCCTAAAATCTTATGTCAATAAGAGAATACAATTTTAGTTAGGAAAATACCAAAACGGTATTTTTCGTATGCCAAAATATACAGTGTCGTTATTACGGTTTAACCCCATTCTTTTGAACTCTAATACATGCTTGCCTTTCGGTAGTCCCTCAATTGATAAGAACGTCTCAAAACCCAGAGTACCTTTTTTAGTTTGGCTAACAATAAATTCAGAATCAACTACTGTCGTATCAATTTTGGTGTAATAAATTTTATTAAAGGTTGACAAATATTCTCGTCTTAGACTGTCTCTATTTCTCACATTATTACCATTACTAAAAACAATGATGTCGGTATCTAAACCACGAATATCTTTTTCTGGTCTTAGACCTTCATTAAATGCGAATACTCTATTTTCAATACGTTCAGAATAAGGCACAAATACCTTGATATAGTTCTCTTTTATCACTTTAGATTGAATGACAACATTGTCGACAAATCCTGATTTCTCATCTAGCAAATCTTCATAGTTTTCTCTATTAGAAATGTAATCATTGGATTGGTTTTCAGTACTGAAATAATTCGAGAAATTATACTCTAAAGAGAAAGAGATAGCGATAATAATAAATAAGGGCAGTAGCAACATGCTAAAACGCCTTCCAAACTTATTATCCAAGAAATTATAAACAATGGGTCTATATAAAAAGGCCAGCGTTATAAAACTAAACACCCAATAAAATGGAAAATAAATCTTTGATATCCATTTCTTTTTCTTCAAAAACCCCTGAGTAACATAGTCGATAAAGGTGAGTATCATACCTATCACGACAAATAACATAAGCGGTATGCCAATTACGGCGATCATCCAGTCAGGTAAAAAATCACTACTTAGTATATTGTTGGCGATAAACCCAATTGTAATAATTACAAAGGTCATAGCTAAGACATAAAATATTAGAAGAAAGGAGGCAGCAAATATAATACTGCAGTAGTTTTCTAAAGTGGCAATATATTTATCAAAAGAGCCTACTTTTTTCTTTAGGTACTTGGTGAATTTCTCACTATAATTTAGTTCTTCATAGTCTATTTCTCCAGAAACATAACGAAGTCCTAATGCACCTATCCATATACCTCTGAGTAAGACATGGATGAGTAGGCTAAATATTAATATAATACAAGAAATCCTTGCTACCGTAAATACAGCTCTTTGATACTCTTGTCCAGTAGCAATAGATTCGCTATGGTACATAATTATAGGCTCATAAGCTGTAAACAATCCAAATATTGCAAAACCGGATATTAGTAATTCTAATTGCCAGCTTTCTTCTTGTAACTTCTCTAAAAGCTTTTTGAAAGCAGGATTATTGTAATCTTTGCTCATGTGGTTGTATTAGTTGGCATTAAAAACTAAATATAATCATATATTTAATACCAGCGCTTCTTTTTCTTTTTTGAGCCAGAACCTTTACGTCCTTTTTTGTACTTGCTACCTTTCTTTTTGTGTACTATAGGTTTTGCCTTTGGGTCTAATGGATAGGGATGTTCAGTTTCAATAGGAATTTGCACGTTAATGGCCTCTTGAATCTTTTTAATGTAGCTCTTTTCATCAGCAGAACATAGGGAGAAAGCTGCTCCAATATTTCCTGCGCGTCCAGTTCGGCCTATACGGTGAATGTAGGTTTCTGGAACGCTAGGCAAATCGAAATTAATGACAGCATCTAATTCACTAATGTCGATTCCTCTTGCTGCTACATCTGTAGCAATTAAAATTTTTACGTACCCAGTTTTAAACTTATTAAGTGCTGTTTGCCTATCGCTTTGAGATTTGTCGCCATGAATACTATCTGCTTTATAGCCATTTTTAAGAAGTGTTTTTTCAAGCTTATCAACTCCAAATTTGGTACGTCTAAATATTAAAATTCTCCCTTTTACAGTATTCCTTAATAAATGAAGACATAGCTCAATTTTATTGCGTTTAGGTACGTAATATAGTACTTGATTTATACTGCTTATGCTCGAATTCTCAGGCGTAACATCGATACGAATTGGTTCTGCTAAGATTGAATTTGCAAGCTGTTCAACTTTGTATGGTATTGTGGCTGAAAAAAGGAGGCTTTGTTTGTGAGTTGGGCATAAGCGTTCAATCTTTTTAATATCATCAATAAACCCCATGTCTAACATCAAGTCAGCTTCATCAAGCACAAAGACTTCAACATGATCTAGATTTACATAATCTTGTTTATGCAAATCTAAAAGTCTACCTGGAGTTGCTATCAGAATATCTATTCCTTTTTTAAGTATGTCAATTTGTGGTTCAATAGATGTGCCACCAAATAGAACAGACGAACGCAAGTTAGTATACTTCGCGTAGGTTTTAAAATTCTCATTTATCTGAACAGCTAATTCTCTAGTAGGACTAACAATTAGCGAGCGAATTTTTTTTTGCCGTTTCGGTGCATCTTGTTTATCTGATAATAACTGTAATATTGGTAGTGCAAAACCTGCAGTTTTTCCTGTTCCTGTTTGGGCAGAGGCAATTACATTTTTTTTATCTAAAATTGGAGGAATACAACGTTCTTGAATCAAAGTTGGTTCGTCATAACCAGATTCGGCGATAGCTTTTAATAGTGGTTTGTTAAGTTTTAGGTCTTTGAAGGACATTTAGTTGATTTCGGTTTCTAGAGATAAGAACATTGCTTTAGTTTCAGGTTTGGTTATTTCTATAAGCGTAAATACTCCAAGTAAAATACCCAAAATGCCAGTTAAGCAATTTAAAAATGCTGCCACAAAGATAAAGTTATATTGGCGACGTTCTTTGATGTATTTCGATGCTAATAACGTTACAATTCCAATTGAAACACAGATGATAAATCCAATAATACCAATAATAACAAAAATTGAACCTGGATTAAAAGGTAAATCTTCAGTACTCGTATTTTCAAAAATAGTCTTAAACGTCATACCCAAACCTGCATATAACACGAAGAATAAAGAAAACACAAGTGTTAGGATACCTTTAACTAGATATAAAATTTGAAATGTTCTCAGTTTGCTTTCAATGGCTTCGTTCATATAATGCTATTAAAAATTTAATCCAAATACACATTAGTTATTAAACGTTCAACGGTTGGGTGATCGTTGCCACCTAGCGGTTCTATAGTAACATTTAGAGATTCGGCGTTTTCAATATAGGTCATTGCCATCAAGGTTTTATCTTTTGCTATTACTCCCATATTTATCATTTCGCCATCAACATCTGCCCACATCTGGTAATCATGATCTTTGTCTAGTTCTGGTAGTTCTTGAGTATTAATAATTACAGACTTATTCTCATGATTTACAAAACTCACAATCTTGGTTTCAGGAGATAATGTATTGCCTTTTAAAATATACTGTTGTGCATCAGGATTGGATAATTCATCATTCCAATTTTTAACAACAACATAATCTTGAGTAATGTTGTTTAGGTCTTTTTGCAAAGATTCATTCTGTTCTGAAACAATTTTTAAGTCATTCTTTATCGTACCCATTTCAGAATACAACCAAATATTGCCTAACAAAAATAATCCTGCGAAACCTGCAGCAACTCTCAACCATAATTTTGAACTATCAGATGTACTAGTTTCGGTTTTTTTAATGCCTAGTAGCACATTCCGTTTTACAAACTCTGGTGGATTAATACTATTCTCTTGAGCAAGGTTTTCAAAATTAAGTTCAATGTCATCTAAAAGCGCTGCGATTTCAGAATCTGAAATACGCAACTGCTCAATAATACTTTCTTCTTTTTCGTTAAGCTCGCCAAGAACATATTGTTCGAGTAATCCTTCTTTTATGATATCTTCCTTTGTCATCTTCATCTTCTATTGTGATATTAAAATTAAAACTATGATAGCTTTACCATAAATCTGTCTTAATTGTTTTAAAGCCTGTTGAATGTACGACTTAAATGTGCCAAGAGGTACATCCATTTCTTTGTAAGCTTCTCTATGAGTTAAACCTTGAAAGTAAACTAATTCAAGGGCCTTTTGATGGTGTTTTTCGAGTTTCAAAATAGCGCCTTTTAGTTTTGTGATATCCTCATCTGTCTTTTTAGGTTCATCCTCAATTTTATATACACTTAAATCATCCTTTTGGATGAGTATTTCTCGCTTTCGTATTAAATTTAACACTTTGTTCTTCGCAATACGGTATGCCCAAGTGTAAAAACGCCCTTTAGAATGGTTGTATTGATCAGACTTATCCCAAATGGTAATAAATGTTTCCTGCAATACATCTTGAGCAACACCTTCGTCCTTAACTATTTTTAAAATCATGGTATACAACGCCCCAGAATATTTATCGTAAAGCAATGACAATGCACGTTCTTCCTTGTTTTTAAGTTGTTGTATTAAAAGTGCGTCTTCTTGCATTTGTGTTAAAGATTTGCCAAAAAAAGCCATCTGTTCATCCAAGGCTTATGGGCTTGTGTAAATATAGTTGAAAGCACATAAAAACAAAACAGGTGCTAAATATTTAACCAAAAAATTTAAAACAAACAATTATGAAAAAGTTAGTATTCATTTTTACAACAGTAGTAGCGTTAGCATTTAGTAACGTAGCGACAGCTCAAAAAACAATTGTAGATGTTGCAGTAGGCAACCAAGATTTCTCAACATTAGTAACAGCATTAAAAGCTGCAGATTTAGTATCAGCATTACAAGGTGACGGACCATTTACAGTATTTGCACCAACAAATGCAGCATTTGGAAAGATTGATAAAGCGGCTCTTGGTAATTTATTAAAGCCAGAAAACAAAAAAGCTTTAACAAATGTATTAACGTATCACGTTGTACCAGCTAAATTAATGGCTAGCGACGTTGTAGCAGCCTTAAAAAAGAACAACGGTAAGGTTGAAGTGAAAGGACTTAACGGTCAAGTATTAACAGTAATGTCTAAAAATGGCAAAATCTGGATTAAAGACCAAAACGGTAATTACAGTGAAATAGTGGCGACAGATGTAAAGGCTGATAATGGTGTTATTCACGTAATTGACACAGTGGTTATGCCTAAATAGGCTAGGTTAAACTGCTATGGAAAAGAGAAACACCTGCTGAAAAGTGGGTGTTTTTTATTGGTATAAATATTTTAAAAAAAATACTTGTGACATTTTGACATTTTCTCATTAATGGCAGTACTTTTGCCATCTGTAAATCGAAGATTTAAAAAGAATCATCAATACAATGAGTAAGAAAGACAAAAAACAAGAAGACATAGAAAATAATCAGGTAGATGCAACTGCTACTGAAACTATAGAAGAAAAGGAGGAAATACAACAAACTCCTGAAGAGAAATTACAGGATGAGTTAGCTTCCGAGAAAGATAAGTTTATGCGTTTGTTTGCTGAGTTCGAAAACTATAAAAAACGAACCAACAAAGAACGATTAGATTTATTTAAAACGGCTAGCCAGGATGTAATGGTTGCCATTCTTCCAGTTTTAGATGACTTTGAGCGTGCATTGATGCATATTGAAGAAGATAAAGAAGCTGAAGAACTTCGTAAAGGTGTATTATTAATCTATAATAAACTAGTTAACACTTTAGGGCAAAAAGGATTAACAAAGATTGAAATCAAAAAGGGTGACGATTTTAATGCAGATGACCACGAAGCTGTTACACAAATACCTGCACCAAGCGATGATTTAAAGGGCAAAATTATTGATGTTATTGAGCATGGTTACAAACTTGGTGAAAAAGTAATTCGTTTTCCAAAAGTTGTAATCGGTCAACAATAATGACTACTAACTATAAAGATAGCCAATTAATTAGGCAGTAAATATGAAAGAAGATTTTTACGATATATTAGGAGTTGACAAAAGTGCATCAGCAGCTGAGATAAAAAAGGCCTACCGTAAAATGGCGCTTAAATATCATCCAGATAAAAATCCTGATGATAAAGATGCAGAAGAAAAGTTTAAAAAGGCAGCTGAAGCTTATGAGGTATTGAGCGATACTGATAAGAAAGCACGCTATGATCAATTTGGTCACCAAGCCTTTGAAGGTGGTGGCTTTGGAGGCGGCGGTATGAATATGGATGACATATTCAGTCAGTTTGGAGATATCTTTGGCGGCGCTTTTGGTGGCGGAGGTTTTAGTGGATTTGGCGGTGGCGGCCGTCGTGTTGTAAAAGGTAGTAATCTACGTATTAGAGTTAAACTTACTTTAGAAGAAATTGCTACTGGTGTTGAGAAAAAAATAAAAGTAAAACGCAAAGTTCAAGCTGATGGTGTGACGTATAAGACTTGTAATACTTGTAATGGACAAGGGCAAGTTACAAGAGTTACTAATACCATTTTAGGACGTATGCAAACTGCCTCTACTTGCCCTACTTGTAATGGTGCTGGTCAGATTATAGATAAAAGACCTAGTAATGCAGATGCGCAAGGACTTATCTCTGAAGAAGAGACGGTAACTGTAAAAATACCTGCTGGTGTAGTTGATGGTATGCAGCTGAAAGTAACAGGAAAAGGTAATGCAGCTCCAGGTAACGGGATTTCTGGAGATTTGTTAGTAGCAATACAAGAACAAGAGCATGAAACCTTAAAACGTGAAGGAGATAATTTACACTACGACTTGTATGTAAGTTTACCAGACGCTGTTTTAGGTTCTTCTACAGAAATTGACACAGTTTCAGGCAAAGTGAGAATTAAAATTGAGCAAGGCGTGCAGTCTGGTAAAATACTACGCCTAAGAGGAAAAGGAATTCCAAGTATTAATGGTTATGGTAAAGGTGATTTATTGGTTCATGTTAATGTCTGGACACCAAAAACATTAAACAAAAAGCAAAAAGAATTTTTTGAAGAAATGAGAGAAGACGAGCATTTTTCGCCAAAACCGGAAAGCTCAGACAAGTCATTTTTTGAAAAAGTGAAAGATATGTTTTCTTAAAATTTAAGGCTATATCATAAAAAAGAGTATATTTGAACTATCGCTAATGCTAATTGGCGATAATTTTTCTTTTTCATAGCAATTTTTTCCCATCCTTATTTAGTAATAAGGGTGGGTTTTGTTTTTTTAAGCATTTTGGCTGATTTTGTTTAACTTTTTTTCAATTCTATATATATTGGTTTTTAGTGTCATATTCAGTGCAACATTTAATATATTTACGCACCTAATAACTTCAATGTAACTGTATTTTATGAGTGAATTGCTTATTGCAGATTCTGTTTCTAAAGATTTTGGAAATTTTAGAGCCTTAAATAAAGTTTCTATCGCCGTACCTAAAGGAAGTATTTTTGGTTTACTTGGACCTAACGGAGCAGGAAAAACTACACTTATTAGAATAATTAATCAAATTACGATTCCAGACGAAGGAAAGGTCTTATTAGATGGAAGAAATCTGCAACCTGAACATATAAGAGATATAGGGTATTTGCCAGAAGAACGAGGATTATATAAGTCTATGAAAGTTGGTGAACAAGCTTTATACCTGGCGCAACTTAAAGGAATGTCTAAATCCGATGCAAAAAAACAGCTTAAGATTTGGTTTGATAAGTTTGAAATTGGTGATTGGTGGAATAAAAAGATTCAAGAGCTCAGTAAAGGACAAGCTCAAAAAATACAGTTTATAGTAACTGTACTGCATCGTCCTAAGCTTTTGATTTTTGACGAACCTTTTTCTGGATTCGACCCAATAAACGCTAATCTTATCAAAGATGAAATTTTAAGACTGCGAGAAGATGGCGCTACAGTAATATTTTCTACCCATAGAATGGAGTCTGTAGAGGAACTATGTGACCATATAGCGCTAATTCATAAATCCAATAAAATATTAGATGGAAACCTTATAGATATAAAGCGCCAGTATAAGTCTAATACTTTTGAAGTCGGCTTACAATCTAACGATAGTAAGCGCGTTATTGAAGAGATTAAAAGCAAGTTCGAAGTGTTACCAGCAACATTTAAAAATGTCTATGATGATATTAAGTTAAATGTTAAAATTAAACCAGGTACATCTTCTAATGACTTATTATCATTTTTATCCTCAAGAGCAGAAGTGCATCATTTTGTAGAGGTTATTCCGTCTGCTAACGATATATTTATTCAAACGGTACAAAACAATTAGTAATGAATCATTTACCACTTATTATAAAACGTGAGTACTTAACTAAAGTTAAGAATAAGTCTTTCATTATAATGACGTTTTTAAGTCCGTTAATAATGATTGCTTTAATCGCAGTAGTAGCTTATTTATCCCAAATAAATAATAATAAGAAGCGAACAATTTCCATTTTAGATGAGTCAGGATTGTTTACTTCGGTTTTTGAGAATACAGACAATACTACCTATAAGTACATTAATGATATACCTTTAGATAAGGCTAAATCAGATGTCAAGCAAGAAGAGTATTATGGTTTACTGTATATAGGTAAAGGTGATTTAGAATCTGTTTCGGAAACAGTTAAATTTTTCTCAGAAGATTCACCTTCATTAACTATAATTTCTGGTCTGGAAAATAAGATAGAACGTAAACTCAGAGATTTAAAGCTTATAGCTAATGGTTTAGATACGGAACAAATAAAAGCAACCAAAGCTAATGTTCGTATAGACCAAGAAACCTTTGACGGTGAGAAAAGTTCTAAAATAGATAATGTATTAAAGCTTGCATTTGGAGGTATCGCAGGTTACCTTTTATTCATGTTTATAATTATTTATGGCAATATGATAATGCGTAGTGTTATTGAGGAAAAAACCAGCCGAATTATTGAAATCATTATCTCATCTGTAAAGCCCATTCAACTTATGATGGGTAAAATAATTGGGACGTCTTTAGCAGGGATTACACAATTTGCAATTTGGATTATACTTTTAGGAATACTGTCAACAGTCCTAAGTGTAATTTTTGGGATTGATTTGACAGCCTCACAAACCCAACAGCAAGAAATGGTTCAGCAGGCTTTACAAAATTCTGAGATTCAAAATGAGATCACTTTAGCTGTACAGTCTTTTCAAAATTTACCACTAACCAATTTAATCATCGCTTTCATTTTATTCTTTGTTGGCGGTTATTTATTGTATAGTTCTTTGTATGCGGCGGTTGGAGCAGCAGTAGACAATGAAACCGATACTCAACAGTTTATGTTGCCGATATTAATGCCGCTTATATTAGCAGTATATGTTGGTGTTTTTACCGTGATTGAAGACCCTCATGGTACCGTATCTACAGTATTTTCGTTTATACCATTTACTTCGCCGGTTGTTATGCTTATGCGTATTCCTTTTGGTGTGCCACTCTGGCAACAGGTGGTTAGCTTATTGTTATTAGTCGGAACTTTTACTTTTACAGTGTGGTTTGCAGCAAAGATTTATCGTGTTGGTATACTAATGTATGGTAAGAAACCGTCTTATAAATCAATCATTAAATGGTTAAAATACTGATTACAGTTTAGAAGAATATATGCTCAAGAATAATTGTTTGTCAATCAAGTTATGTTTAATTACACTTTTCTTTGGATGTAATATCCTTAATGCTCAATTAACGGATTTGGCACGCTTAGAATATTCATTTATACCTAGTAGCAAGTCAGAAGATCAATATACAAGACTAAGAGCGTTATTAAATTATCCAATTAAGATTAAAAATGATAATTATCTCATTATAGGTGCAGAATATAACCGAGTATTGCTTAATTTAAGAGAAGATTATCCTTTTGATGTTTCTGGACTTGATGCATTAAATATTATTGATTTAAATATTGCATACACGTTTAAATCTAATGAAAATTGGAGAATTGGTCTTAAGGTTAATCCAAGAATAGCGTCAACACTAAACAGTACTATAACCAAAGATGATATATTTTTAAATGGAGGTGTTTTTTTCATAAAAGACAGAACAAAAGCTAAGGATATTAAAAGACCATACAGGCTTATTATAGGTGTAACATATAACACCACAGCTGGTATTCCTTTTCCATTACCTTTTGTTAACTATTTCAGACGTATTAATCAAAAATGGTCAGTTAGTGCAGGTATTCCAAAATCTAATTTAAAATATTACTTTAACGAATCTAGCACTTTACAGCTTTTTACATCTGTAGATGGTTATTTTGCTAACATACAAAACCCAATAATGGTTGATGGAAACGAAGCAAATAACATTTCGTTATCAGTGATTGTTGGAGGTTTGGGATATGAGTATTCTTTTACGGATTATTTAGTGGGTTACCTATATTCTGGATATACATTTAGGTTAAACAATATTTTACGAAATGATGATCGAGATAGAATTCTTCAGTTAGATCAGACGAATGCCTTTTATCTTAGAACAGGAATAAAATTTAGATTATAATGCAACATATATTAATAATAGAAGATGAAGCGGCTATCCGCCGCGTTTTGGTTAAAATTCTTTCTGAAGAAAGTGATAATTATGAAGTTGAAGAAGCTGAAGATGGGCTTGCTGGTATAGAAAAAATAAAGAAAAAGGACTATGACTTGGTACTATGCGATATTAAGATGCCAAAAATGGATGGTGTTGAAGTCCTTGAAGCTGTTAAAAAAATAAAACCTGAAATTCCTATAGTAATGATCTCGGGTCATGGCGATTTAGATACTGCTGTGAACACAATGCGTCTAGGCGCTTTCGATTATATTTCTAAACCACCAGATTTAAATAGACTATTAAATACAGTTAGGATTGCTCTGGATAGAAAAGAACTTGTGGTAGAAAATAAACGTCTCAAGAAAAAGGTTTCTAAAAAATACGAGATGATTGGAGATAGCCCCGCCATTGGCCGTATTAAAGATATGATTGATAAAGTTGCTCCTACAGATGCGCGGGTTTTAGTAACGGGGCCAAATGGTACGGGAAAAGAATTAGTAGCACATTGGTTGCATCAAAAAAGCGAGCGTAGTAAAGGACCAATGATTGAGGTGAACTGCGCAGCGATCCCAAGTGAACTTATAGAAAGTGAATTGTTTGGTCATGTTAAAGGTGCGTTTACATCTGCAGCCAAAGACCGAGCAGGTAAATTCGAAGCTGCCAATGGAGGAACAATTTTCTTAGATGAAATAGGAGATATGAGTCTTTCAGCACAAGCAAAAGTACTACGTGCATTACAAGAAAGCCGCATTCAACGTGTTGGCAGTGATAAAGATATTAAGGTTGATGTCCGTGTCGTTGCGGCCACAAATAAGAACCTTAAAAAAGAAATTGAAGACGGTAAATTCAGAGAAGATTTATACCATCGATTAGCAGTAATTTTAATTGAAGTTCCAGCATTAAATGATAGAAGAGAAGATATTCCATTATTAGTATCTCATTTTGCTAAAAAAATATCGGAAGAACAAGGAACAGCTTCAAAGACGTTTTCAGATAAAGCTATAAAACAATTACAAGAATACGATTGGACCGGTAATATCAGAGAGCTAAGAAATGTAATTGAGCGATTAATAATTCTTGGCGGAAGTGAAGTTAGCGAGGCAGATGTAAAATCTTTTGCATCGAAATGAGTTGATGTTGAGATCAACACTAATGCTGATCTAGCGACTAATAAGTATGCAATAATCTTAATATGCTTTGATTAAGATGAATGACAAAAGATCTTTTTTAATCAAAAAGTATTTATTTAATATTCCAATACTACTGTTAGCTGGTATCTTATTAAGTATAGTTTTGTCAACTTATTTAAAATCAGGAAGATTAATTGTTTTAAGTTTGATTGGGACTGTTATTGTGACTTTAGTTTCTTCAGTTTTCAATCTTATTTATTTTATACCTTTGAAGTTAATGGTGGCTAGATTTCTAATTCCTGGACTTCTAACATTTATTTTGCTTTTATTTACTACTGACTCAATCCTCACAGGACTAGGAATGGTAAATTTACTTCTAGGGTTTTTATGGAACAAAAAATGGGAAAAACTAAACAATAAATTCAAAGATTAATGAAAAAAGTTAACATAGAAGACTTTGCGATTACTTCAAAGATTAATATCGCAGACTTAACAACGAAATTGGATTTAGAAGCTGAGGAAAAAGAGATTGAAAAGAAGATGAATAAACTCAGTAAAAAATTAGCTGAGATTCAGAACACCATGTATGCTCATGGTAAATATGCGGTTTTGATGTGTATTCAAGGTATGGATACGGCAGGAAAAGATAGTTTAATCCGTGAGGTCTTTAAGGAGTTTAATGTAAGAGGAATTGTAGCCCATAGTTTTAAAAAGCCAACAGATTTAGAACTTAAACACGATTATTTGTGGAGACATTATATTGCATTACCAGCACGTGGAAAGTTTGGTATTTTTAATCGCACACATTATGAAAATGTATTGGTAACTAGAGTTCATCCTAACTATCTTCAATACGAAAATATGCCAGACATTAATTCTGAAGCTGATGTTACAGAAGAGTTTTGGCAAAGACGGTTTAAGGAAATCAACAATTTTGAACAGCATATCGCAGATAACGGCACAATAATCTTCAAGTTCTTTTTAAACTTATCTAAAAACGAACAAAAAAACAGGTTATTAAGACGTTTAAATAGACCAGACAAACAATGGAAGTTCTCTTCGAGTGACTTAAAAGAACGTAAGCTTTGGGATACATATCAAGAGTGTTATGAAGATGCCATAAATCATACTTCAAAGCCTCATGCACCTTGGTATAATATTCCTGCAGATGATAAACCTACAGCACGTTACTTGGTGGCAAAAATCCTGTATGATACCTTAAAACATTATACAGATATTGTTGAGCCAGAATTACCAGCTGATGATAAAGCTAATATAGAATTGTATAAATCACAGTTAGAAAATGAATAGAATAATTACAGTACTCATAGCTTTTTTATACATGTTTACATATGCACAAAATGACGAAGCTACCTTGAAGACGATTTATAAACAGTCTTTAACAAATGGTAAAAGTTATGAATGGCTAGACTATTTGTCTAATGAGATTGGAGGTCGATTGTCAGGTTCAGAGAATGCCCAAAAAGCAGTAGAATATACCAAAAGCGAGTTAGAAGCTTTAGGTCTAGATAAAGTTTGGTTACAAGAAGTTATGGTGCCAAAATGGGTTAGAGGAGAAAAGGAAGAAGGTAAAATAATTCTGAATAATGAAAATTCAACCATAAAAATAGATGTTAACATTTGCGCACTTGGAGGTTCTACAGCAACTTCAGATAGAGGTTTACAAGCTAAAGTTGTAGAAGTAAAAAGCTTTGAAGAATTAGAGGCTTTAGGTAAAGCTGAAATTGAAGGCAAAATTGTATTCTTCAACGGAGCAATGCAAGCAGATTTAATACACACATTTGAAGCGTATGGAGGATGTTCGAAACAACGATATTCTGGAGCTTACGAGGCTTCAAAGTTTGGTGCTGTTGGTGTTATTATTAGGTCTTTAAGTCTACGCCAAGATGATTATCCGCATACGGGTAGTATGAGTTATCAAGATTTACCAAATAATTTGCGGATTCCTTCTGCTGCAATTAGTACTAATGATGCAAATACGCTTTCAGAATTATTAAAAAAAGATAAAAATCTTGAATTCTATTTCAAGCAAAGCTGTCAACAATACGATGATGTTTTATCATATAATGTCATAGGAGAAATTACGGGTAGTGAATTCCCAAATGAATACATGCTCGTAGGTGGACATTTAGATTCTTGGGATTTAGGAGATGGCGCTCATGATGATGGTGCCGGTGTTGTGCAATCAATGGAGGTGTTACGCTTACTTAAAGAAAGTGGTATTAAACCAAAGCGCAGTATTCGTGTGGTTTTATTTATGAACGAAGAAAATGGTCTTCGTGGAGGCAGAAAATATGCTGAAGTAGCAACGCAAAACGGCGAAAATCATGTTTTTGCTCTCGAGAGCGATTCTGGTGGTTTTACACCAAGAGGTTTTAGTTTTGATTGCAGTGATAATAATTTAGCGCAAATAGAACAATGGAAAAGCTTATTCAAACCTTATTTGATTCATTTTTTTGAGAAAGGCTATAGCGGAGCAGATATTGGACCTTTAAAAAATGAGAATATAGTATTAGCGGGCTTACGTCCAGATTCTCAGCGTTATTTTGATCATCATCATGCTGCCAACGATACTTTTGAGCACGTTAATAAACGTGAATTAGAGTTAGGTGCGGCAACTATGACATCCTTAGTGTATTTGTTTGACAAATATGGTGTTAATCAAATAAAAGGCGAACAACAAATTAAAGATTAAGTATGAAAAGAATTGCTTTGATTGCAACATTAACTTTTAGTTTTCTACTTTTAGGACAGACGAAAGACCAAAATACATTGCCGTATTACGAAGTTCCAGAATATTCAGAAGAATTCACAGCTGGTACTGTGGCAGCAAGAATGGTAGATGGTTTGGGTTTCAGATTTTATTGGGCTTCGCATAATTTATCTGAAAAGGATTTAAACTATAAGTTAAATGAAGATGGACGTTCTACTCAAGAAACTATAAATCATATTTACGATTTATCTAAAGTTATAGTCAATTCAACCTTAAAGCAACCAAACTCTAGCAACAAGAACAATGAATTAGGTTATGAAGAAAAGCGAAGCGCCATACTAAATAACTTGAAAACAGCAGCAGATATTCTTCGTAAAAGTGATGATATTTCTGAGTTTAAAATCATCTTTGGAGAACAAAAGATTCCGTTTTGGAATCAAATTAATGGCCCAATTGCAGATGCTATTTGGCATTGTGGACAATTAGCAAGTTATCGACGCGCCTCAGGAAACCCAATTAATCCTAAGGTTAATCATTTTACGGGTAAAGTGAAGCAATAAGTAGTTACTTGTATGAAGCATTGCTATTACAGATTCTTACTATTCAACCTTTTTTTTATTGTAACATTAGGAGTAGCAACTGCTCAGTCTGAATTAAAAATTCAGCTACAAGACGAAAGTAATAATGACGCAATTTCCTATGCTACTGTTCTTTTTCAGGGCACTTCTAGAGGTCTTATTTCTAATGTTGATGGAATCATAAGGTTACCTTTTAACACTCAAGAAGATCTGCCAGTACTCGAAATATCGTCTTTAGGTTATACGACTTTAATTATAGATTCAAAATCTCTATCTGTCGATAAATTAAATGTTTTAAAATTAAGTCCTAGACTAGAAACACTTGAAGAAGTTGTTATAAATACAACCAAAAAGGGTAGAAACAAATCCTTAAGACATGCTATAGATAATGCAAAAAAAATCCCTGCCCATCAAATAGTTAGTATTGCGGTAAACTCTGTAGGAAAAAATATGTCCAATAACCCTTATTCTACAATTGGTTATTATAGAGATTATCAAATAGTAAAAAGAGAGTATTATAATCTTAATGAAGGTATATTAGAAGATTTTGATGCTGGTATTTCAACGGATAAATTAGCAGATAGTTCAAACGTATCAGTGTTACACTCTTATCAGAAAAATAAGAGATTTAAAGCTAATTCAGACTATGAATCTGCTTATAGCAAAGGCTCAAAATATATTCAAAACGCCACGATATTGCCTTATGGTGGAAATGAATATTCTTTACTCATGGTTCATGATGCTGTCCGTAATTATAATAGACTTTCATATTCATTTGTATATAGATTAAATACAGATTTTATTAAAAATCATCAATTCAAAAAAGGTAAGGTTAGTTTTTATAATGATGAACCTATTATTGAAATAAGCTTTGAGGGTATACCAAAAAAGATTGGTTACCGTCATAAACCAAATGGCGTTATAAGAATTTCATTAATTGATTTTTCTATTTATTATTTAGAATATACGGTTACAGATGGTTTTAAAGAAAATCCATTATTCTCGATTAAGAATGAATACCGAAAGATGGATGGTAAAATGTATTTAAATTACATTACGTTTAACAATAGGTTTGTAATTGCTGAAAGGGATGTCTTTAAGGAATCAAAAATAGTTTATAATAAGAAAGACAATAGTTTTCTTATAGATTTTAATAGTAACCTGGATTTGAAAACGATTAAAAAGAAACACTTCAAAATTAAGTATAACAATAAAAGAGTATTCGTAAAATCTGTTGAAACAAATGGCGCAAGACAAGTTGTACTGAAGATTCCTGACTTTATAGACACACTTAAAAATCTCGATTCGGAAACTACTCGAGATTTAAAAGTTGCTATAAAAGATGTCTACGATATAAATGGTAGACTAATCTATGAGCCTAATACTATAAAAGGATATCAGTTTAGAGAATATTTTGTGCAAGAGGTAAAAAGTGACAATTCCTTTAATGGAGATTTTGAGAAAGTAAATAAGAATCAACGGTTAAAAGCTCCAAAGATTAAAGATGATTCTATATCTCAAAATTATATTATAAATTCGCCATTAATCAGGTATTAAAACTGAAACATTAGGTTCTTCTACATTTAACTCTATTTCGATCTGGTTTTTGATTATATCTTCAAAAGTTTCTCTTTTTCTAATAAGATGTGCTTCACCATTATGTATAAGTACTTCTGCAGGTCTATAACGAGAATTATAGTTGCTCGCCATAGTAAAACAATAGGCACCCGCATTTTTAAAACATAAAATATCACCTTCACTTATTTCAGAGATTCTACGATTATTAGCAAAAGTGTCTGTCTCACAGATGTAACCTACTACAGAATAAAATCGCTCTCTGCCTTCAGGATTAGAGATATTAATTATCTCATGTTGTGACCCATATAACATGGGTCTGATGAGATGGTTAAAACCAGAGTCAACCTGAGCAAAAACAGTTGAGGTCGTTTGCTTAACCACATTTACTTTTGCTAGGAAGACCCCAGCTTCACTCACTAAAAACTTTCCTGGTTCAAATGCAAGTGTTAGTTCTTTTCCATAGTTTTCGCAAAATGTATTAAATCGTGCAGATAGTTTTTCGCCGAGTTCCTCGATATTAGTTTCGATATCTCCAGATTTATATGGTACTTTAAATCCAGACCCAAAATCAATAAAATCGAGATTTTTGAAGTTTTTAGCTGTTTCAAATAAAATTTCACTGGCATATAAGAAAACATCGATATCTAAGATATCACTACCTGTATGCATGTGTATACCATTGATTGTCATACCCGTGTTTTCAACAATACGCAACAACAGTGGTATTTGATGAATAGATATTCCAAATTTACTATCGATATGTCCAACAGAAATATTTGTATTACCACCTGCCATGACATGTGGATTAATACGTATACAAACAGGAATATTAGGATGCTTGGTTCCAAATTGTTCTAATATGGAAAGGTTATCAATATTTATTTGTACACCAAGTGCAGCTACGGCTTCAATTTCTTCTAGTGAAACTCCATTAGGTGTAAATATTATTGATTCTGGTTCAAAACCAGCTTTGAGTCCTAATTGTACTTCTTGAATAGAAACTGTATCTAAACCTGAATTTAATGTCTTAAAAAGTTTTAGTACAGAAATATTTGATAATGCTTTAACTGCATAGTTAAGTCTAAGGTTGTTTACATTACTAAAAGCATTCTTTAGCCTATTGTATTGATTTATTATCTTTTCTGAATCATATACATAAACTGGACTTTCGTATAGATCTGCTATATGTAATAATTGTTCGCTGTTCATCATTCTAAATTATTGGTCAAAGCTATTTTTTTGAATGCAATTCTAATAATTTTAAATAGAAAAAATCACAATTAAAACAATTTGTTAATTATATAACAAATTTGATGATTCCTTACAGTAGATGGTGAGATTGTTTAACACTTATTATCCTGAATATTAATATATTTAGATTGAATTTAATGTATAATATGCGTAACTATAAGTTGATTTTTATTTTTTTTCTGACTTTTCTTTCTTCTCAAAGTCAAGATCATACGAAAGAGATATTTTTTAGAGTTATTGATTCACAGTCTAATATGCCGATTGCTTATGCAACTGTGCAGATTAAGGATAAAAATATTGGCATTGTTGCAAACGATGATGGCAGTTTTAGAATACCAGAGAACTATAAAATAAACAATTATGTTTTAGAGATAAGTTGTATAGGTTATAAGACAAAGTTTGTAGAATTAAAAAACATCGTATTAAAACAAGATAATGTCATTAAACTTACCCCAAAGATAGAGTTACTAGATCAGGTTGTTATTAATGCCAATACGTCTAACGGTTCTAATAATATAACTGCTGTAGACATAGTTAGGAAAGCAATTCTTAACATTCAAAAAAATTACCCGTTAGAGAATTATTCAACAGTGGGTTACTATAGAGATTATCAAGTAATTAATAACACCTATTACAATCTAAATGAAGCTATTATCGAATCTTTTGATTATGGATTTAAGTCTGACATTATCATGGATTCAAAAAATAAAAATGTCCTTTATGAATATGTTGAAAACTCGGAATTTAGCAGAGATCCAACACTTATACAGCCCTATGATGGTTTTAGTAAATATATTGATGACACAAAAATCTCGGGTCAAGGCGGTAATGAGTTGGGAATTTTAAATATTCACAACCCAATAAGGAATTATGAGCATTTAAGTTTTTCTTTTGTTTATGTTTTCAAACGTAAATTCATTGATAATCATAAGTTTATTAACATAAAAAAAGTATATCTTAATGATGAAATATTGTATGAAATTGATTTTGAGGCGAAAGAATCCTTAACCAAAAGTAGCCATAAAGCAGAAGGTAAGATATATATATCCAAAGAAGACTACGCCATACATAAGTTCAGTTATAATGTTACAAAAAAAGCGAGTTTAGAAACTATTTTTGAAGTTGTAGTTGAGTATAAAAAGACGAACGAGTTAATGTATCTCAACTATATATCTTTTAATAATCAATTCAATATTAGTGACGCTTTTAAATTTGATGTGGTAAGTGTGGATTATGACGCAAATGAAAAAGCCTTTTATGTTAAATTTAATAGTAAAATCGATCAAAAATCAATTGACCGTAAAGATTTTAAGTTTCGCTATAACAAAAAAAAGCTATTAGTTGAAGATGCTGAATTAGTTACTGATTATGATGTAAAGGTCACAGTTAAAGGTTGGTCTTTACCGGAAATTGATGAGAGTACAGACATGTCAGGTTTTACCTATCGCATTAAAAATATTTACGACATTTCTAACAGAAAAATATTTAAAACACAACAAATCAAGGGATATCAATTTAGGGAATATTTTACGCAACAAATATTTGAAAACAAAGCCTTACCAAACAATGCCCAATTTATTAATAAATACAGTCCATTATCTGAGGCTCAAATTGTAGAGAAATCGGGAGTAAGTAAATATTGGCTGAATACGCCCTTAAAACGCTAGAATTGTGAGATATTTTATTCTATTATTAATTACTATAAATGCCAGTTTTTCCCAGAATTATTTTGATGATATAGAGGATTCCTTTGAGGACTTTGCAGAACTCTCTAGAGAGCAAATTTATACACATATAAATAAATCTACATTTGTAACGGGAGAATCTATTTGGTTTAAGACATACGTGGTTTTAAGAGATGATATGTCGATGTCTAATAAAACTTCAAATATCTATTGTTCACTTTACGATTCTGATGATAAAATTGTAAAGAAAAAAATGCTGTTGGCTTATGGTGGAGTAGCCAATGGAGAGTTTGACATTGATAGCACATTACGCTCAGGAGAATATGCACTTAAATGCTACACAAATTGGTCCAAAAACTTTGCTAATGAATATGTCCACTACGAGGCTAAACTAAAACTAATAAATCCAGATGATAAGGTATACGATAAACCAATAGACTCAAATGCTAATATTGATGTTCAATTACTAGCAGAAGGTGGGCATTTTTTAGAAAATACATTAAATACAGTTGGAATTATCGCCAAGGATAGCTTGGGAAAATCAGTAAAAAACCTTAGGGTAAAGATTTTTGAAAACCAACAGCTACTAAAAGAACTTCAACTCAATCAACTCGGTATAGGTGTGTTTAATATAAATCCAAAACCAGATGCAAAGTATACGGCATCCTATTATTATTACAATACTAAATTCGAATTGCCATTCCCAAAAACAGAAACTAACGGGGTTATATTGCAATTGAAGGACTTAGGAGATTCTGTAGATGTTAAGGTTAAAACTAATTCTGTAAGTTTAAATAGCCTCATTAACCAGAGATTTAAATTAACTATTCACAATAGTGTTGATATTACAGGTTATACTTTTACGTTCCAAAACAACCTAACACAATCCTTTAAAATTAAAGCCGAGGATTTATATCCGGGTGTAAATATTTTTACATTATTCGATGCCCTGGGTAAACCAATTGCCGAACGCATTTTTTTTAATTATCAAGGGATAAATTTAATTAAAACCAAAACTGTTAGTTACCAGAAAGTAAACGACAGTATTTCTATACAGCTTGGTTTAGATTCTGCTTTAAATTATAAAAATCAAAGTCTAAGTGCTTCTGTTTTACCATCCTTAACTAAATCATATAATCACAATAACAATATAGTGTCCTCTTTTTTATTGACACCTTATCTTAAAACTCCTATAGAAAACGTTAACTATTTTTTCAAGGATATTTCAATCAAAAAACAAATAGAATTAAACGAAGTATTACTTACTCAGGGTTGGAGTAGATACGACTGGAACACAATAATTAATGATCAACCTGAACCAATTTTTGATTTTGAGTATGGTATAAACTACCGAATTTCTTCTAATTCAAAAAGTCAAGACGATTATATCATTTATCCCAACTATAACTCTAAGACAGAGCTTATTACAATTTCCCCAAATGGATTTATCAACAAACTTGGTTTTTTTCCCTTTGATGATGATAAGCTAAGAATTGGCGTAATTAAAAAAAACGGCAAGGTTACTCAGTCTAATTTAGTTATCAATTTTGAGCAAAATGAGGTTCCTGATTTTAAAACAAATTATAAAGAACTTTCCATAAACATAGGAAAACAGTTTACAAATCAAGTTGATTCTATGCCTTCTTTATCTAATCTAGAAAAGATACAAGAGTTAGAAGAAGTGAGGTTGTATAAAACTAAAACCTACACGAGGATAGAAAAATTACAAAATAAGAGGATTGGAAAAATTTATGATTTCGATGAAAAAATGAAGCAGCAATACAGGACTTTTGCACAATTTATAAGTTCTCATGGATATAGTGTTAATACTACAAAGAGTGAAGATGCCGACCAAAGTGGAGGCAGAAGTTCATTAGCAAAGGACTTGTCACTTTTCAAAATCGAAACTTATAGTGTTGCCACAATTAATGGTACTAGAGAACCTAGGATATTTTTAAATGATGTTTATTTATCAGATTATAATATTCTCAACAACTTTTCGATGGAAAATGTAGACTACGTAGAAATCAATAAAAGTGGCGTGGGAGAAGGAATTCGTGCAGCGGCCGGCGTCATTAGAATTTATACAGATCCCCAAAAGGGAAAGTCCATAACACCGACAATTTCCTTTACAGAATATAACATTCCTTTAAGTTTTACAAGTCCTAAAACCTATTATTCACCTAAGTATGGATCTACCCAAAGTCAGTTTTATAAAGAATTTGGAGCCGTAGATTGGAAGCCTAATCTGAAGTTAGAAAATGGTGTTATCAACTTTAAAGTCAATGATATAGATGGTCCAATCAAAATTTATCTAGAAGGGCTAATTAACGACAATGGTTTAGTCTCGGAAATAATTACTATTGATTAATGAAAATTATTTGAGAAACGTTTTACTATCCTTATTTTTGCGCAATATTAAATTTCTAATTACTCATGAATCTACACGAATATCAAGGTAAAGAATTATTAAGCAGTTTTGGAGTCCGCATTCAACGTGGAATTGTAGCACAATCTGCATCAGAAGCCGTTGAAGCAGCTAAAAAATTAACTGAAGAAACTGGTACGGGATGGCATGTTATTAAAGCACAAATCCATGCTGGTGGCCGCGGAAAAGGTGGCGGTGTTAAACTCGCTAAAAATCTTCAAGAAGTTGAAGAATTAGCAGGACAGATAATAGGTATGAATCTAGTTACACCCCAAACGTCAAAAGAGGGTAAAAAAGTGCATCAAGTACTTATAGCTGAAGATGTTTATTATCCTGGTGATAATGAACCAGAAGAATATTACATGTCTGTACTGTTAAATAGAAGTAATGGACGTAATATGATAATGTATTCTACTGAAGGTGGTATGGATATTGAACAGGTTGCTGAAGAAACACCACATTTAATATTTACTGAAGAGATTGACCCGGCATTAGGTTTATTGCCATTCCAAGCGCGTCGTGTAGCATTTAATTTAGGGTTGTCAGGTGCAGCTTTTAAAGAAATGACAAAATTTGTCTCGGCATTATATACGGCCTACGTTAAGTCTGATGCATCTTTATTCGAAATAAATCCTGTGTTAAAAACTAGCGATGATAAGATCATGGCTGTTGACTCTAAAGTAACTTTAGATGGTAATGCTTTATTCAGGCATAAAGATTTAGCCGAATTAAGAGATAAAAGAGAAGAAAACCCTATTGAAGTTGAAGCTGGAGAATTAGGTCTTAACTATGTAGACTTAGATGGTAATGTTGGTTGTATGGTAAATGGGGCTGGTCTAGCTATGGCTACAATGGATTTAATAAAGCAAGCAGGTGGAGATCCCGCTAACTTCCTTGATGTTGGTGGTACTGCAGACGCTGCAAGAGTTGAAGCTGCATTTAAAATCATTCTCAAGGATCCAAATGTAAAAGCCATCCTTATCAATATTTTTGGAGGTATTGTGCGTTGTGACCGTGTAGCACAAGGTGTAATTGATGCCTACAAAAATATGGGTAATATTAACGTTCCAATAATTGTTAGATTACAAGGTACTAATGCAGATATCGCAAAAGAATTAATTGATAATTCTGGTTTAGATGTTTTGAGTGCTACAGAATTTCAAGAAGCTGCAGACAAAGTACAAGCTGTACTTTCTTAAGAATAGTACTCCATTATATATTATTAAAGGCGCCAAATTATTGGCGCCTTTTTTGTTAATAATCTCCTAACCTGAGTTAAACTATGTTAACACCTGTAACATACAACCTCATAAGGAAGTCTTTTAAGTATCAATCTAATAAAATCGAACAATTATGAAAGCATTAAAAATGTTTGTACTAGTCGCGGTAATCGCGTTTAGTAGTGCTGTTTCAGCAAGCACAAACCCAGTAGAGAAAGCTGATGAGACTAATGAGTTAATTACTAAAACAGTTAGTAAACTATTAGAAAACCCTTATTTTGAGTTAAATGAAAACACAAAAGCAATGGTAAAACTTGCAATTAACAAAGACAATGAGCTAGTTGTGTTATCTGTAGATACTGAAAATAAGAATGTTGAGAACTATATTAAAAGTAGATTAAACTACAAGAAAGTTTCTGAAGAATTGGGTAGAAGTAGATATTACGAAGTGCCAGTTAAGATGTTAAAGTCAGAATAAGTATTATCCTTTATGACTTTAAAAGAGCAACAACCAAACTAACGATTGTTGCTCTTTTTTTGTTTATCATTATTTCGTTTACTGGGTAAAGGACCTCTGAGGTGTATAATTAATCCATTAAGGAAGTTTCTCAGAATTTGATCGCCACACTCCATATATTTCGGGTGATCTTCGCGTCTAAAAAATGCATTTAGCTCACTTTTTGAAATTCTAAAATCTACTAAAGCTAAAATTTTGACGATATCATCGTCTCTCAATTTGTGCGCAACCCTAAGTTTCTTGAAAATGTCGTTGTTAGTCACGTTGTAAATATCTGTTTATCAATTAAATGTGGTTAAAAAAACAATCGTGAGATGTTGATGAAATATCAATATTACCGATTAAGTACACTAATCTTTTCGACAAGATACATTTTATCCATGACAATAAAATCCTACATATATATAAATTTGTTAGTAACAAAAACCCTCACGAATATTATTCATGATTAATCGCATTGAAAAGTTGAGTTTACTATCCGAGCTAATAGCATTTGCTCAGAAGGATGACAGTATCAAATCAATTGAGTACAACTTTTTACTCGGAATTGCTAGGCAACTTGAAATATCTGAAGAGGATTTTAATTACCTTATAGAACATCCTGTTACTTATGTAAATCTCAAGTCTCATAGCGAGCGTATAGTGCAATTCCATAGACTTGTTTTACTTATGAATTTAGATTCAGAACTATCAACTAAGCAGGTAGTTAAAATTCATAATTTTGGGTTACGTATGGGATTAAGTCAAGAATCAATTTGTAGAGTATTGGACTTAATGGAAAGCTTTCCAAATAAAATAGTTCCACCAGATTTTCTTATAGACATATTTAAGGTTCAATACAACTAGTTACTTTACTTTTAATTTTTCTAGACGTTCTTGATACGCACTTATTTCATCTCTAAAACGTGCAGCTTCCATAAAATCTAATGCCTTAGCAGCTTGCTCCATTTTTTTACGAGTATCTCTGATTTTCTTTTCAATTTGACCTTTTGTTAAATACTTACTTTCTGGTTCTGCCGCTAACCTTGCATCTAATTCAGTTTTATAGGTACTTACTGAGTTTTTAGCCAACGCGTTGTCTAAGTTTTTATTAATGGCTTTAGGTGTTATATTATTTTTTGTGTTGTAATCGATCTGTTTCTCGCGCCTGTAATTGGTTTCATCAATGGTTTTTTGCATGCTATTAGTTACTTTATCGGCATACATAATTGCCATACCATTAAGATGACGTGCTGCTCTACCAACGGTTTGAGTTAGAGAACGGTTACTTCGTAAAAATCCTTCTTTATCAGCATCTAATATGGCAACGAGAGAAACCTCTGGTAAGTCCAGTCCTTCTCGCAATAGGTTAACACCTACCAAAACATCAAAAATTCCTTTACGCAAGTCTTGCATAATTTCTACACGTTCAAGCGTATCTACATCACTATGAATATATCTGCAACGAATAGCAATTCTAGAAAGATATTTTACAAGTTCTTCTGCCATACGTTTGGTTAATGTAGTTACAAGTGTGCGTTCATCGTTTTCAACTCGAGTTTGTATTTCTTCTATCAGGTCATCTATTTGGTTCAAACTTGGACGAACTTCAATAATTGGGTCCAATAAGCCGGTAGGTCTTATAACCTGTTCTACATAAACGCCATCCGTTTTCTGCAACTCATAATCAGCAGGAGTAGCCGATACATAAATTACTTGATTCTGAAGTGCTTCAAACTCTTCAAATTTTAATGGTCTATTGTCCATTGCTGCTGGTAATCTAAAACCGTATTCGACTAAATTTTCTTTTCTACTTCTATCACCACCATACATGGCATGAACTTGCGAAACCGTAACATGGCTCTCATCAACAACCATTAAATAATCTTTAGGGAAATAGTCTAATAAGCAAAATGGGCGAGTCCCTGGTGCACGACCGTCTAAATAGCGCGAATAGTTTTCTATACCCGAACAATACCCAAGCTCACGGATCATCTCTAAATCAAACTCAGTGCGTTCTTTTAACCGTTTCGCCTCAAGATGTTTTCCAATATCTTTAAAATATTCGTGTTGTTTCACCAAATCATCTTGAATATCTCTAATTGCATTTTGCAATATATCCGGAGAAGTCACAAACATGTTTGCCGGGTATATGTTTAATCTATCATATTGTTCAATAACATTGTTTTCATATGGATTAAAAGCTTCAATTTCTTCAATCTCATCTCCAAAAAAATGAATCCTGAAGGCATTGTCAGAATATCCAGGAAAAATATCTACTGTATCACCTTTAATCCTAAAATTTCCGTTCTTGAAATCTGCTTCTGTGCGTGAGTATAAACTTTGAACCAATTGATGAAGTAGTTTGGTTCTCGAAATTACTTGATCTTTCTCGATAGTAATTACATTTTTCTGAAACTCAACAGGATTACCTATACCATACAAACACGATACAGAAGCAACAACTAAAACATCTCTGCGACCAGATAATAACGACGAAGTTGTGCTTAGTCTCATCTTCTCAATTTCTTCATTTATGGACAAATCTTTTTCGATATAAACCCCAGAAACAGGTATGTAGGCTTCAGGTTGATAATAATCGTAATAAGACACAAAATACTCTACAGCATTATTAGGAAAGAATTGTTTAAACTCTGAATATAACTGAGCGGCTAGTGTTTTATTATGTGCCAAAACTAGAGTAGGGCGCTGCACCTCTTCAATAACATTAGCTATTGTAAATGTTTTACCAGAACCTGTTACGCCAAGTAATGTTTGGTATTGTTCATTTTCTAAAATTCCGTCAGAAAGCTCTTTAATAGCTTGGGGCTGATCTCCGGTTGGTTTAAACTCTGATTCTATCTTAAAACGCATAAAACAAAATTACGATAAAGATTAGCAGGAATCAATTAGCGTTTAAGTGCAAAATGTCCTGTAAATGTTCTACCATCTCCAAAATTAGCAGTAAACCAATAATCCGTATTTGGTGATAGGTTACCATTATAGGTGCCATCCCAACCTGAACTATTGGAGTCTTGGGTTACGAGTAGTTTGCCATAACGGTCAAAAATAAAGACTTGAAGGTTTGGAAAACGTTGAAAATTGACACCATCTAATTGCCAAAAATCGTTTTGAGTATCTCCATTTGGCGTAAAGAATTTAGGGAACCCTAAGACAGAAAACACCTCTGATGCAACTCCGCAGCCGTTTTTATCTCTTACAAAGACCGTATGAAAACCTGGTGTTATATTCGTAAAAACGTTGTCGTTTTGATATGGACCATCCTCACTGTCTAGCGCAAATTCGTAATCACCATTACCTAAAGCGCTTATGGTTACCGTATTAATGTTGTCCGTACCATTAACATCAATTGGACCAATTGTAGGTATTTCTGATGGTAAAACTGTTATGTCTCTAGAACTGCTGCAACCATTGGGATGAGTAACTATAACTGTATACGTACCAACGTCATTAATTTCGATTTCAATTGTATCTTCTTCTATATCCTGACCATTAAGTTGCCATTGGTAATAATAGTTATTTGGTACATCGTTTACAACACCACCTATAATTCTAATTGTTTCAGGGAATGTATTTGAACAATAATAGATTGTTTCATCTTCCATAATTTCGGGTGTAAAGCTGACCACTAAATTAACCTCTGCAATGGCATAGCAAGAATTGCCATCATCTACTTTTACATATATTGTTTGTGAATTAGGACTATCGTTTTCAAATAAAATTGGAAGTGGATTTGCATCTGATAATGCATCAGCTTCGTTTGTAAAGAAATTAATAGTTGCACCTGCTGGAATTTGATTTTCTATGGCTAAAGAAACAGCATCTAAATTGAATGTTGTAATACCGTCAAGATCACCAAAATCACATGCTTCTAATGTTGGGATATTTAAACTATTGTTAGAAGTGCTTAAGGTTAACTCGGCTATACTGGTACAGTTTGATATATTTTCGATTAAAGCAAATACAATCTGGTTTTGTGTCGTATTTTCAAACGTGGTTGGACTCTGAATAGGATTAATGTTCATTTCGGCATCAGATTGCGATAAAAAGAAATTCACTATTCCCAAATTTTGATTATTATTTGTCAGTCCAATTTCACCATCAAAAAGATTGTACGTCGTTAGGCCATCTTGGTCAAAGTCACATTCGGACAAGGTTGAATTAAATACTATAGGGTTTTGGGCATATTCAACAGTAATGGTACCAATAGCGCCACAGTTTCCGTCTAAATTAATTTCGACATTATAAGTTCCGGCCTGTGTAATTTCGTATGTACCACAGTTTGTACAGCCAACAGGATCTGATTGAACTAAAACACCATCTCTAAACCAATCGTAACCATTATTACCCGCAATTGTTGCATCTACGATTAATGTCTCATTTTCACAAAGCGCATTGTTTGCCTGAATTAATCTATCTGGACCTAAGTCTCGAGTTAATTCAAAACTTCCAGCTTCTAAGAATACGGCCGAATCAAAACGCGCATTAAATTCATCCGCTATAACAAGCTTTACATGATAACTTTGGTTTGGGATTACTGTAGCGGTAGCCGTTAAAATTTCAGTTTGTCCATTAAAATTTATTGGTGTATTAGCACCGTTCCATGATCCAAAATATTGCTCATTAATAGGAGGACATCCTCCTGGACCAGGTATTCCAGAGTGCACCGTAGTGACTTTTACTGGAGTATTGGAGTTAGGCACGAGAGCAATGTTTGTGTACGGATCTGTACTTCCAGTAGGTCTAATTAAAAAACCAAATAAATCTGAGAAAATGCAAGTGTTTGAGTTATTTTCTTGATATTCTTCAGAAGCAAATAGGTATCTAAAGCTAATTTGACTTGTTATGGACGTAAAATCAAATTCTAGTATTGTTGCGTTAAAAGTGTTAGTTTCATTTAGTGCTACTTCTAAATCATTATCACCATCCCATCCAGGTGCATCATCATCACTTAATGTGGTATTAGGCCCAGGAACTCTAAACAATTGCCCAGTGCTCATGACTAGACCTCTTTCAAAAGGAAATGTAGTCCCAGTCCCATCAAAATAACCATAACTCAACTGACCATTAGCAAAATTACCAGTGACCACATTTGTTACTGTAACATTTTCTATACAGTCACTATCAATTAAGATGTCTTCTATGAGTTGTTGAGGTGTAAACGATTGGCTATCAACAGTTATATTTTGACCTAATACATTTTGACAAATAAAACAAACTAATAAGAGTGAAATAAACCTTTGTACCACAGTGCAAATATAAATATACCCTTAGTTATGAAGATTTATAAGTTGTTAAAGTTTTTAGCGTTTTAATGCAAAATGACCAGTAGCAGTAAACTCAATATCACCGCGTTTAACATCTGCAGACCACCAATAATCTGACGATGGCATTAAGTTACCATTATACGTACCATCCCAACCAGCAGAAGCATGGTTGAGTTGTTTTAATAGTTTGCCATAACGATCAAAGATATGAACGACAGTTCCAGGTAATGTTTCTACTCCAACAATATGCCATGTATCATGAGCGCCGTCGTTATTTGGAGTCATAAACTTTGGGGCATCAATAACAAGTACTTCTCTTGTAACAGAAGCGCAACCATTTATATCTATTATGGTTAATTCATGATATCCAAGAGTAACGTTTTCAAAAAGCCCCGAAGATTGTAATGGACCATTATCCAATTGAAAAAGATAGTCTCCTAGACCAGTTACTGTAATGGTAATATTATTAGGGTCGGAAAAATCTACAGTTTCTACGACTTCAATATTTGCTGGTTCAGAAATAATAACATTAAACTCATCTGTATATTCACAACCATTAACTGTTGTTATTGTAACACTATAGGTGCCAGTTACTCTGATTTCGATTTCAGAGGTGATTTCTCCGGTTGACCATAAATAGGTGTCGTCTGAAAACCCAGTATCGGCATCGACTATTAAGGGGAATCGTTCAGGGCAAATGGTTTGGTCTTCAAATTCAACAAATGGTTTACGGTTAACAATAATATCAAATTGCGTTATAGAATAACATTGCGTGTCTGTATTAGTAACTCTAACAAATATAGTCTCACCATTGGTACCATTATAAAGGTTTTGTATGGCATTAAGATTTGCTATGGCTTCGTTTTCAGAATTATGATATGTCACCTCTAAGAAGGTGTCGTCTTGATTTCCTAAAATAGCATCTGTTTGATCTTCTAGGTTAAATATTAACTGCTCGTCATAATCATCGTCACATTCCTCAAGGTTATCAGGAGTGTTGGCAATTGGTCTATCATTTACAATAAGCATAAATGGATAAACGTAAAAACAGTTTGTTACTGTATTTTCTATACGTGCATAGATGATGTCGCTATTGGTTTGATACGAATAATCATTTACTAATGCATTACTATTATCAATAGCATCTTGTTCATTACTATAGTATGAGATTGCTACGACTGCAGAAACATCTCCAAGTAATGTGTTGATTTGAGATAAATCATAGCTATTATTATCATTATCACAAATTGTTGTAGAACCAAAATCATTAAATGTTGGTGGTGGAGTTACATTAAGTTCTATAGGCAATACCAACGGACAGTTAAAATCTGTATTGGTTACTTTTACAAATACCGTCTGTGGATTAGCCGTGTTAATAAATGTTTCAGGGTTTGGAATGGGATTATTATCGTTATCTGCATCATCTTGCGAAACGAAATAAGATACAATGACGTTGTCTTGTCTAATATCTAAAATATTAATTTCGGCTTCTGTTAAATCCCACATTATGCTTTCATCATAGTCTATATCACAATCCTCAAAAGGCGCTATTTCTGTTACAGTTGGTACAGGAATAACATTCATAGTAAATGAGGTCGAAGATGTACATATTGTACCATTAGATATTTCTAAATATACTTCTTGCGGATTGCTTGTATTTGTAAATAATCCGCCATCTATTGGGTTAGATCTTGATTGAAAATCTTCGATGTTTGCATAATAGGTAACTACTAAGTTGTCTGCAATTCCAGAAGTGATTTGAGATGTTTTTGCATCTAAATCTATGGTGGCAAATGTGTCATTAGAGCCGTCATCACAAGCAAAAATATCTGAAGGTTCATTAAATAATGGATTTGTGCCAACGTTTAATACAAACGAGTCTACACCATAACAACTGGCATCAGTTATATTCTGAACACGAACATATATAGTTTGTGGGTTAATTGTGTTTTGATAATCACTATTCTTGTCAATTGGGTTAACACCATTATTGGCATCATCTTCTGATAAAAAGTATAATACTTCTTTGCCAGTCTGACCATTTAAAATTTCATTATCCTTAGAGCTAAGTAAAAATTCCCCAACATTATCCGTGTTGTTTTCACAGAAATTGAAATCTGAAATATCTGGAAATACCGGTAGTGTATTTACAATTATAGAAATAGTCTCTCTTGAAAAACACCCTGTTAATGTATTTTCTACTCGAACATGGATTGTTTCTGTTTCAGCATTATAAACGTCAGGATTTGCGATTGGGTTAGTACCGTTATTAGCATTTCCTGCAGAATTATGAAATGAAATGTCTATATCTGTAGTCGTGCTCGTAATTTCAGGGATTGAAGCTTCAAGATTTACAATGAAAAAGCCATCTTGGTCATCATCGCAGATAATAATAGGATTAGCGTTTGTCGTCAGTGGAGCAGGATTAACTAAAATCTCTATACTTGAAATATCTGTACAAGATGTATTACCAGAGGTTATTCTTGCAAAAACAGTAAACGGATTTTGAGTATTTTGATATATTGTTGGCAGTTGATTAATATCGTCATCTGCATCTTGCTGTGTTTCAAAATAAGTTACGACAAAACCAGGTTGACCTTGAGACATTAAATCGTTATAATCTGACAAATTGATATTTACCAACCCGTCTTGATCCTGATCACAAACTGTTTGTTGTGGTACATCTGGAAACTCAGCTATAGGATCTAAATCTAAAATAACTTCTTCCACTTCTGTACATGTCGGACTTGTTAACGTTAAATATAATGTTTGCGGTGCGCTAGGCGGAAAATAATCTACGCTTGTATCAATTGCATTTACAGCATTGGTTCTATCATCTTCAGTTTCGTAAAAAGTAATAGTAACATTTGGGATGTCGCCTAATATCTGACCAGTTAATGCTTGTAGATCGAAACCTTCTGTTCCATCATTTCCTGAGTCACATAGTACTTCGTCAGAAAAATTTGGCCCAGATAATAAAAGATTCGGGTGTATTTCTATAGGCGCTATTGATGGGCAGCCCGTAATATTATCAACAACTCTTATGTAAATAACTTGTTCTGTTTGTATTGTATTACCAAAATTTGTTGGGTCAGGTATAGGGTTTGCTCCAGTTAAAGCGTCGTCTTGCGTAAGATGATAAGTAACCGTAACATTTGTTAGACCATTAAGAATTTGGGCTTCAACTTCAGTTAAATCAAAATCAGCAAAACCATCATAATCAGGGTCGCAAGCATCTATATAGTAATTTTGGTTATTTTGAATTTGAGGTGGTAATAATACCGAAATATCTAGAGTAGTGGTAGTATTACAACCTGTACTAGGATCAGTAACACTAACAAATACCATATCCATTTGCGTATCATTAACATATGGCATTGGTATAGGATTTGAACCATTATCAGCTTCTGCTTGAGTATAATGATAGGTTACAACAAGGTTTGTTTGCCCGTTGGTAATGACATCATTATTTTCATTTAAATCAATAGTAGTAAAGCCATCAACAACTTGGTCATCACAAACTTCCATTAATGGTGGATCTATAATTACAGGTCTTTGGTTAACAATTAGTTGAAATTGATTAAATGCTAAGCAACCACTATTAGTATCCTCAATTCTTACAAATATTAATTGTGGGTTAACTGCATTTGTGTAATTACCGCTTATAGGGTTTAGGCTATTTTCTGCATCTGACTGAGAGGTATGAAATGTAACATCGTAATTACCTGGAGCTACTGAATTTATTGCTTGATTTATTTTTGAATTTAAATTGAAAACCTCTTGACCATCATTACTTAAGTCATCACAACGTATCATATCTGTCATTGGAGTAGAACTCTGTGTGTTACTTAGGTCGATTACAATTTCGTCATCAATTGTACAAAATCCACCACCTAAAGGAATATCAATAACGACTTGATATGTTCCGCTATCAACCACTTCGTAGGTTGGTTGGTTGGCACCATTAATAATAGTTCCGTCTTGATACCAGGAATACTGTGCATTTGGGTTATTAATATCACCATCTAAGAATACACTGTCTGCACAAGTAGAAAAATCATTGCCCAAATCAACTGTAGGCGTAAAGCTATTTGCTTCTATAAATACAGCTGAATCGTAATTTCCATCAGATTGGTCAGCTATTACAAGTTTAATATTGTACGTTACATTGGGTGTAATATTAGCAATAGCAGTTAATACAGTAGTTCTACCATTAAAATTTGTGTCTCCTAAATTGTAGCCTTCAAAGAATTGTTCGTTTTCGGCATCACAGAAATTTTCAATTTCATCATGAATAGTAGTTGTATTTACTGGAGTACTTGTGCCTGGTATAATTGCAATATTTTGATACGGATTATTTGTTCCAGCTTCTCTTATTAGGAAGGCAATTCCATCAGAATATTGACAAGGATTATTACCAAAATATTCTTCGGATGCCAGTATATAATTAAATTCTAGTGAGTTTGATATAGAAATAAAGTCAAACTCTATAGATGTTGCATTCTCAGTATCGGAGACTCCTATTACTGTTTCTAAGTCAGTATCTGTTCCCCATCCGGTATCATTACCTTCATCAAGTCTGTCATTGTTTAATATATTACCTGCAGAAGCAGCATCACCTGTAGATAAAATCATTCCACTTTCGAATGGAAAATTTGATGAGCCGCGCTGAAAGAACCCATAACTCCCAAAACCAAAAGCATTACCATTTACTGGAGAGCTAATATTAGAGACCTCCAAACATTCGCCATCAATAGTACTTTCTACTAAGTTTTGAGGACTAAGCGTATTGTCTATACTAATCTGTTGAGCTGCAACATTATTAGCAAACCAAAATATAGTTAGGTATATAATGAGTTTATAATACGTTTTCATCTAAATAATTAAATACTGTATTTATATATAAAACATGCACTCAGGCATTTACAGCTTCAAAAATAGTAAAAATTAGATTAAATGCAAAAAATATCGATGAAATGCAGTTATTTAATAATTTACATAGACCCAACCAACAACAGGTTCGTAGTCAGAATCGTTAAGATTTAGTATATAATAATAGGTTCCAACGGGTACTAATTTGCCAGAATTTAAACCTCTATTTGTGATTCCATCCCAAGGTTTATCATTATTCCCTTCAAAGATTAGAGTACCTAAACGATTATAAATCTTTAACTCATGTAAAATAAAAATATTGTATAGCCCTTGTATATTAAACCAGTCATTTATGCTATCTCCACTGGGAGAAAAACCTTCTGGTATTGTAGGAGGACAATTCTCGATTTCAAGATTAAATTGAAAAATTACATAACAGATAGTATTCTCTAGCCTTATGTAAATAGTTTGAGGATTAGAATCATTTATATAAGTGTCTGGTGTAGCGATAGGATTAACTTCGTCTCTTAAATCTTCAAGATTTGTGTAAAATTGAAAACTTGCATTCTCAAATTCAGCAAGTCCATCGATTGCCTGAAGGAGATTAAACTCTGCTTTTTCAAATCCCAGATTGCACTCTAATAAACTTGGAAGTACAGTTGGTTCTGGAATTATCAGGAGCCCTACGGATTCAGAAGTTTCATTATTCAATTCATTCGTTTCAGTAACAATTCCGTTGCCCAAACCATCATCGTCTACCATGATTCTCAAATTGAATATATCTGCGACTTCAATAGGAATACTTAAAACTGTACTACCAGATTCTGAACCACCAATTGGAATGTCTGTTACCGTTTGCGATTGCCCAACTAAAACACCATCAGCATAAAATGCAATAGGTGTATTTTCTGGCAATACACCTGTACTATTTACATTACTTATGGTGTAATTAACTACGATATCTCTGCTATCACATTCTAAAATGATATCCTCAATGACAATTGTAGCATCAGGAAGTTGGCTATTTAGTACGGTAATAATGTTGTTAATCATTACAAAATCTTGCCCAGATGTAAGACTTATGGTGGCGCTTGTATCACCAATAGAAATATTATCTTGAATATTGTAAACATCAATATCCATATTATATAATTCTGTAGACCCTGTAAAACTATTTGTCCCGTTAAAGGCATTATTTGATGGGTTTAAAGGTGGATTTCCTATTAAATTGCCGTTTATTGTAAGTTGTTCGTTCACCGCTAATGAACGGTCGCCTTCCCAAGCTACGAAACCAATTTTTGCATTATCATTATCAAGTACATTAAGATTATCTAATGTAATGGTTAAAGATTCTGGAACACTTTGCAAACCATCATAAACATTGAGTTGGTTTAAGGGAAGTGAGCTGTCTTCGTAAATCACAGTAATTGCCCAACCTCCAAAATTTGTGCCTGTAGGACAATAGTCTGCGATAACAGAACTAATATCAAAATCGGCAACGGTATAAGTTGCATTTTCATCCTCTAAAATAATATCTGTAACATCTGCAAACGCTGCAAAAAATACACGGCCTCCATCTAACTCGTCACTAAAAGTCCGTTCTGCAACGATATCATTTCCATTTAGTGTAATATTAAAATCACCATCACCTGAACCAGCCCAGTACAAAAAGGCTGCAATAATATTCTGACTAGGATCAAGTGTTAATTCAGCAGAAGAGCTTGTTAAAATATCACAAGTTGCGAAGGCTCCATTCTCATTGATATTGAGTGTATTACCAATTGCTATATAATCATATCTCCCATTGAATTGCTCAAATAATGAAATGTCTTGTGCATACGAAGATAATCCGCATACAAAAAGACAAATTTTTATGATTGATTTAAAATTCAAAAACAGATAGGTTTACTAGATTTGAAATCGATTGACATATTAAATATAGGGATTTATGCCTATCGTTTTAAAGCAAAGTGGCTAGAAAATTGTCTTCCATCTTGTAGTGTTACAGAAAACCAGTAATCACTACTTGGTAAAGGATTGCCATTGTATGTGCCATCCCAGCCCGAGCCCAAGGGATTAATTTCACTTACAAGTTTGCCGTATTTGTCAAAAATATAGATTACAGTATTTGGCTGAAATTGCGATGATATGCCTTTTACTTGCCAGAAATCGTTTTGGTTGTCACCATTTGGTGTAAAGAATTTAGGGAAGCCTACTACAGATACCATCTCTTCTGTAATGCCACAACCATTTTTATCTCTTACAAATACTGAATAAATACCTGGTAATACATTGTTGAAGACATTACTGTCTTGATAAAATCCATTGGGGTCATCAAGCGCAAATTCATAATCGCCTTCACCAGTAACCAATACAGTTATGGTATTATTTTCGGTAGCATCGGTAACCTGAATATCAGTAATAGTTGCAATATTTGAAGCAGTAACAGTTACTGTGCGCTCTTTGGAGCAACCAGCAACGTTTCTAACAATTACAGTATATATGCCAGGTTCGTTAACTTCAATCTCAATGGTTGTTTCACCAGTAGACCATTCATAATAAAAGTTATTAGGAACCGCATCAAAAACACCACCATCGATGATAATTGGTTCAGGGAAATCATTAAGGCAGTATAGGGTTTCAAACTCAGTTTCTACATTAGGTAATGTTAATACTTCAAGCGCTAATTCATTGATACCAAAACAATTATTATCGTTTTCTACTCTGACAAAAATGGTCTGATTAAATGCCACTTCGTTCGTGTAATCATTAGGTAGAGGATTTTGCTCCACTAATGCATCATCTAAGGTTTCATAATAAACCAAGTCAAGACCTGCAGGAAGTCCATCTAAAACTTGATCATCAGCCAAAGACAAATCAAAAAGCGTAAAGCCATCTTCATCTCCATCTGTGTCACATACACTTATAATTGCATCATTGGCATTAGTAAAACTTATGTCAAGAGTGATTTCGGCATAATTAGCACATTGAGTAGAACTGTTGGTTACTTTAACGACAAGTGTTTCTAACGGGCTTGAATTTTGATACCCAATTGGGTCAATGCTATTATTGTCTAATTGAGCATCGTTTAAGTTAGAAAAAAACGATAAAAACCGATCTGGCGTGTTACCTGTGACCTCGTCATAAAATTCATTAAGATTAAAAATAGAAATTCCATCTTGTGCTCCAAATTCGTCGCATTGCACTAAGGTTACATTATTAGCTTCAGGTATTTCATTGACAAGAATTTGAAAATCAGTGAATCCAATACAATTAGAATCTAAGTCTTCAATTCTAACAAATATAGTAGTTGGCGTAGGCGCTTGATTTGTATAAATAAAAGGAAGTGAAGACGTATTATTTTCAGCATCATTAAGGCTTAAATAATAGGATACATTGTAATTCCCAGTAATTCCTGCAGTAATTTCGGCAGTTTTGACATTAAAATCAAACTCAGTAATGCCATTAGTGTTGTCACCGTCATCATCATTATCACATACTCCAAATTGAGTTGGTTGATTAAATGAAGGACTTTGAAGAGTTTCTAATTCAATAGAGTTTATGATAAAACAACCAGTACCTGAGTTTTCAATTCTAGCATAAATTGTTTGATTGGCTGAGCTGCTGTTAAAGATACTGCCGAGTGGATTATTATTAATGTTTGCATCACTCTCAGAATTGTGAAAGCTCACTTGAACATTGGGTTGGCCATTGATAATGTCATTTTGTAAATCTGTTAAATTAAACTCTGAAATGCCATCATCAAAAGGAGGAATATTATCGCATAGGCTTGCGGATAATAAATTTTGAGGAATAGGGTTAATGGGGTTACTAGGAAAAGTTGCAGTACCTGTCCATTCTAAATTAAAAGGACTTTCACCGATTGGTCTATCTATAACTATAAAATAGCTTTCACCAGCCAAAGCATTTATAGCACTTACGAAACTATCTCCATTTGCGCCTGGTCCTTCGCTTGTATCGGTAGAAGCTGTACTTAGACCTGTTAAATTATTACCTTGACCTGCAGCTGCAGGATTTGTTGTGGAACATCTTATTGCTTGGCCTAAATTATTGCATGTTGCATTGGGTCCAAAAATAAAAAAATCATAGTCTTCAGTAATAGCAGTACTGCTAGGAGTAAGTGTAAATGCTAAAGTTCCAGTGGTTTCAATATTGACCTCTAACCATATGCTATTATTTTCTTGACTTGAACATGCATTTAAACCAGACACTTCTTGTATACCAATGCCATTAACATCTAAATCAAAACTCGAATTTCCGCAAACAACAATTGATTCGATACAATCTTGTTGTGAATACCCAATAGTATTAATGAAAGCTACAAACACCAATGCCAGTGCATAACTGTAAGTTGTTTTCATTTTATCGTTTTAAAGCAAAGTGGCTAGAAAATTGTCTTCCATCTTGTAGTGTTACAGAAAACCAGTAATCACTACTTGGTAAAGGATTGCCATTGTATGTGCCATCCCAGCCCGAGCCCAAGGGATTAATTTCACTTACAAGTTTGCCGTATTTGTCAAAAATATAGATTACAGTATTTGGCTGAAATTGCGATGATATACCTTTTACTTGCCAGAAATCGTTTTGGTTGTCACCATTTGGTGTAAAGAATTTAGGGAAGCCTACTACAGATACCATCTCTTCTGTAATGCCACAACCATTTTTATCTCTTACAAATACTGAATAAATACCTGGTAATACATTGTTGAAGACATTACTGTCTTGATAAAATCCATTGGGGTCATCAAGCGCAAATTCATAATCGCCTTCACCAGTAACCAATACAGTTATGGTATTATTTTCGGTAGCATCGGTAACCTGAATATCAGTAATAGTTGCAATATTTGAAGCAGTAACAGTTACTGTGCGCTCTTTGGAGCAACCAGCAACGTTTCTAACAATTACAGTATATATGCCAGGTTCGTTAACTTCAATCTCAATGGTTGTTTCACCAGTAGACCATTCATAATAAAAGTTATTAGGAACCGCATCAAAAACACCACCATTGATGATAATTGGTTCAGGGAAATCATTAAGGCAGTATAGGGTTTCAAACTCAGTTTCTACATTAGGTAATGTTAATACCTCAAGCGCTACTTCATTGATACCATAACAATTATTATCGTTTTCTACTCTGACAAAAATGGTCTGATTAAATGCCACTTCGTTCGTGTAATCATTAGGTAGAGGATTTTGCTCCACTAATGCATCATCTAAGGTTTCATAATAAACCAAGTCAAGACCTGCAGGAAGACCATCTAAAACTTGATCATCAGCCAGAGACAAATCAAAAAGCGTAAAGCCATCTTCATCTCCATCTGTATCGCATACGCCAATGTATGCATCATTTGCCGCTGTAGCACTAACTTCTAAAGTGACAGTACTAAAACTAAAACAACCACTTGTGGTATCAGTAACTCTCGCAGTAATTAACTGAGGAGAAGATACATTGGTATAGTTTGTAGCATCTATGGCATTAGTTTCTGCTGTAGCATCTGTGATATTCAAGTAATAATCAACCGTGAAATTGGGATTAGCATTAGTGATGGTATCGTTCAGTTCTGAGATATTAAAAATAGTTCTACCATCAGGAGTGCCATCTTCATCACATTGAAAAATGCCTGTATTAACGATTTCAGGAGTCAAATTAATAATAATTGAAATGCCTTGTACAGCATCACAACTAGGATTATTAACATTTTCCATTCTAACCCATATATTATCACTAAAAGCGGTAGTTTGGTAGTTGTTTGGTAAAGGGCTATTCCCTGAAAGTGCATCGGCTTGAGTAGCATGATACGAAATGTCAAAATCTGCTGCTGACTGGTCGGCACCGAGTATATCTGCATTAAAATCTGAAAGAACTAGACTTATAATACCATCTGTTGTATCACCATCCATGTCGCATTCATCAATATCATCAAATCTTATAATTTCGGGAGTGTCAAAGACATTAAGGAAAAAACTAATGGTTTGCCCAGTAGTTGTATCATCAGTTATAAAGCAGTTACCATTGTCTATATTTTCTACACGAACAAAAATCTCTTCATTATTTACAGTATTGGTAAAAGGGAAAGTAATTTCATCTCTTCCCAGATCAGCGTCATTAAGAGAGCGATAATATCTAATTATATAATCTGATGGATCCTGCGCTGCGCCAAGTATGGCAGTAGTCTGCTGATCAAAGTCATCGAAACGAGATAAGCCATCATTGATACCATCTGTATCACATACATCAATATCTTGGGGTGTAAAAGCTTCCGGGAATGTAAAATATTCCACAAGAGCCGCACCTTCTTGAGTTTCGCAGTCGCCATTATTCAGTTCTATTAAGACTTCATAGAGCCCATTTTGAATTACTTCAAATTCATAGGGTATTGGTGGTGTTGGCTGTACCACACCATCTAATGACCACGTATATGTTGCGCCAGGAATATTTTCGGCGTTTAGAGTATAAGTGTCCGCGGTGCAAAGCGGTAGATTAATACTTGTAATATCAGGGTCATTAATAATATCAATATTTTCAACAAAAAATGAAGTGATAAATGGTGGTAAACCTTGTCTAGAGTTGTTTGCAAGTGGAATTGCATTGTGTACATAATTACTGGCAAGTCCTTGAGCATCGGGATTATTAATCACAGATAAAAATGGTGTCCCATTTGCATACGAAGTACTTGTGGTTCTATATATTTTGCCATCAGGACCTAATTGCAAAGCAGACCGGTAAGAATTACGCTGATCAATTAACACTTGGCTGGCTTGAATATTTGCTGCCCTGATATCAAATTGCACTAAAGACGCAAAATGATTTACAGGATTGTCATTTGCTCCAGGCGGATTATTAGCGAAAAAGTTATTGGACGATGATACATATAAGTATTGACCGCTTTGAGAAAATTCTACACCGTAAGGAAAAACCGCATTGTTCGTTGCATTGATATTTAATCGAAGAGGTTGAGCTGTTGAGCTTGAGACTAACCCTGTAGCCGTATCAAAATCAAATAGATATAATCCGCTATTAGAATTTGCGCAGGCAATTTGCTCTCCGTTGGGAGAAAACTTAAGATAGCCGCGTTGATCACCAATATTTAGTGTTGGAAAAACTGATGTTACTGCTGTTGTATTAACACCGGTAGTAGTTACTTCAAAAGCATGAAACGTATTAAATCCTGGTGTGTTTGGTGGTACCGTTGTACCAAATTCATTGGCCAAAGTTACTACCCATATAGATTGAGTTTGACAGTCTTTAAGTACAGCACTAAGCTTTTCAGAACTGTCCTGAAGTAAGTTAATGTTTTTTTGAATTACATCACCATTTCCTCCATTTAATGTCATATCAACTTCAGAGTAGTTAAAACCAACATCAGGATCTCCAAAAAAAGTAGTGTCTACAGTAAATATATAATAAATGTCGGGGTCTTGAGGCTTTGGAACAATAAGTGCAGATTGCGTACTGGAAGAGTCACCAGCTAAACCAAAACCATTTGGCATTTGGTTATTATTACGGTCGTAAACTGTTCTACCATCTGTATAGAATAATAAGTTACCATTACCATCAGAAATACTGGTACAACCTTCGTCTGTAGCTAATTGACCGTCACTAAGGGCTGTGATTGTACCATCTTGATTAAAACGTATCCCAGCATTATCACCAAAATACCAATTAGAGGCTTCTTGTTGTGCAATTAAGTGCGTAGAACTTAAGAGTACAAATAGTAAAAAAACTATCTTTTTCATATTTAATAGCAAAAGCTATCAAATATATTACAAATCGCGCTTTTTTAATAATCGGTAAGACAAAAAGATAAAAAGTGCTGTCCAACCTAATACAATTGCTATTTCACTAAAGTGAACCGCATAGTCATAACTAAGTTCCGCCTTGTCAGGAAATTTGGTCATAACGACACGTTGAAATGGCTGGTCGATAAGCTTATACATGGATTCTAGAGGCATTAAGTTTTTAACCTCAAATGCTTTATCTGCGCTATCAAAGATCTCATATGCTCCCCAAAATACTAGCCATTCAACTATATAAAGTACAAATAAGAATGCTAGTGCAAATGCAGAACGTTTTAATAACATCCCAAAAAATAAACACAGACTAAAGAAACCAACGAGTTTTACAAAGTATGCTAATAAGAATTCTACTTCTCTAAATACAATACTAGCCTCAGTATAGCTAGAATAGTACATACCTATACAAAATGTAGCTAAACCTATTAAAAGTGTTGCAGCTAAGGAGAAGAAAACAATGGTGTAAAACTTAGACAGAATAAATTCTTTCTTGCTTAATCCATCAATGAGGTTTTGCTTTAATGTTTTGTTGCTATACTCATTGCCAATCATACTCACTACGACAATAGCAAAAAAGAACTTAAAGTAGGATGCACAAAAGGTTGTAATATGCCATATAATAGGGAAATTAAATATCCCTAGCTCTCCAAGTTCTAGAGTAAAAAAACCAAAAAAGTTGATTTTTATAGAGGATAATACTAATACTGTAAATGGTAATATAAAGCTTATGAAAATAAGAACCTTACTTGTTCTGTTAAGCCAAAGTTTCTGTAATTCGAGTTGTATGAGTCGTATCATTTTTTTTGATTGGTTTGGTGATTGAGCGAAGTCGAAATCACAATTAATTGATCTTTATTTTATTGGCACTTCGACTTCGCTCAGCGACCAAATCATTTATAATTAAGCTTCTTTAGTTTAAGTTGTCTGTAAGTTGTAAAAATTGCTCTTCTAAGCTTTCTTTTCGTTTTACTAAATGCGACAATACAATGCCTTTGTCAAACATAAGCTGGTTAAAATCTGATGCTGACATTGGTGTATTTAAAAATGCGGTGATTAAATCGCCTTCAACTTTTATACTGTCAAAATGTTTATCTGCTTCTAAGATTGCTTTTAATTCTGCTTCTTTATCAGTCTTTAATTCGAAGAAGCCGTGACTACTAATCATTTCGTCAACACGCCCAGAATATAATTTCTCACCTTTTCTTAAAACCACCACATGAGTACAAACTTTTTCTACTTCATCCAATAAATGTGAAGCCAGTAATATAGTTGTGCCAGATGATGCAATGTTTTTTATAATTTCTCTAATTTGATGAATTCCTTGTGGATCAAGACCATTAGTTGGCTCATCTAAGATTAATATTTCTGGATCATTTAGTAAAGCAGAGGCAATAGCTAACCGCTGCTTCATTCCTAAAGAATAGGTTCTAAACTTACTGTCTTTACGATCAAGTAAGCCTACTACTTCTAGCTTTTCATTAATCTTTGCTGTATCTACACCTTTTATTTTACAGACCAATTTTAAGTTTTGTGCAGCAGTCATGTAGGGATAAAAGTTTGGGCGCTCAATTATAGCACCAACTTTCTTAAGGGCTTCATGCGTGTTTATACTACCATCGAACCAATGAAAGTCGCCCTCGGTTTTATTAACTACATTAAGTACAACACCAAGTGTAGTAGATTTACCACTTCCGTTTGGCCCTAAAATACCGTAAACATTTCCTTTTTGAATTGTAAAGCTTAAATCTTTAACTGCTGTCAGATAACCGAACTTTTTAGTTAGGTTATTTATGGTAAGGATGTTCTCCAATGTGATTGATTTTTGATTGGTTTATGTGAGTAAGACGATTGACTTATTTTTTTGTTACACACTTAGTGATAAAAAACCTACATTTACCTTACAATCGAATAATAAAGCGTGTTCTAGCGGCTAGAATTTTTATGAAAGAGGATTTAAGAATATCAAAGAAAAAACCATCCTATCAAATTTCTGAAAAACTCGATGGTTATTTGTCGCACTATAATCGTACGATAAACCTTCCTATATTTTATTCGGATTTGCTGAGGTTTCAAGGTTCGGTAGTGGTGTATGATAAAAATGATAAAGATACCTTATGGGTTAGGGTTTATTATAATGAGTTTGAACGCGAAGAAATTGATTTGAGTTTAAAGCAGGTGTATTCTATATTAATTTCTGATGGTAATGAGTACATTTTAAAGTACCTTAATATTGATGCAATCGACTTTTGCACCTTCGGAAACTCAAAGCCTTTCCGAATAAAAGTTAGAAATATTTTGAATGATAACTACACGTATTTTTACGTAAAAAAGGCGGATGCGTCTCGAGTCTATGGACTGGAGTTAGAACATATGTTATCACCATATAATTTAAACTTCTTAGTATCTAAAGATACTTTAATAGAAGAGCATATTGCTGGTATTCCCGGAGATGAGTTTATTAAAAATATGTTGCCTAATTGTAGTTCTTCAGAAAAATCACAAATAGCAAAAGAATTTATAAAATTTAATGAGCGTTGCATGATTAGACTCCTAGGTGATATGCGCTCGTATAATTACGTCATTGTACCGACTCATGACTTTGACCATGTAGTCTATAAAATTAGAGCCATAGATTTTGACCAACAATGTTATGAAGGCAACCTAAAAATTTATAGACCACAATTTTTTAAAGAAAATTATAAGATGGTAGAAATGGTTAGAGAGAAAATACAGAGAGCCTCTGTTGACCAATATAAAATCGAAGAACGCTCTATCATGGCTAAACGCATGCTTAGTTTTAGTAATAGAATTAGTAGATTACTTGATTGTATGGAAAATGACAAAATCTCTATTGACAAACATATTGAACAACTTCGCCAAGATATTTATAATTATACCCTAGATATAAACTTCAAGAATAGTAACTCCATGGGCTTAATTGTAAAACACGCCTTAAATTATGTGAAACGTAATTATGAGAATGTGAATACCTTTCATTAATCTATCAATTTTTGATGTCACTAAAAGATTAAATTCTTAATCCAAATAATAACTCCTGGGACAATAAATTGCAATAAAAATGAGGCAACCATTCCGAAAAAAATAGTTACAAAAACGACTAGCTTTTCTTCATAGTTTTTATAGGTGAAATACATGAGTATAGCAATACTTATTAATGTTATTGGATTGAAAAAAATTGGTGTTTTGTACAAAGGAATAAACAGTGTAGTTATTATTACTGCATGCCCAATAATAAATGCATTACTCACTAGATGCTCAACAAAGTTTCGTTTTTTTAATATAGCCCAAGTAATAACACTCAGGTAAACAATATTTAGCAAATAAAAGAATTTAAGGTATTGAGCTATGAAATGTCCTATTTTCTGACCAAAATTAAATGCACCAGGACTTAGGTTTTTATACTCACTATTTTTGTTTGTAAAGCTCTTAAAAATAGAATAATCATAATAATGATCGACAAACAAATAAATTCCAATAGCTAAAACCGCATAACTAAATGGATTAAAAACGTGTTTTCGTTTCCCGTCCAAATAGTCATTAATATTCTTGCCAGGATTAAGTGTAAGATTTTTTAGATTGAAAAAGAAGCCTTTATCGGTATCTGTAATTGTTGACACAGTGTCATTTGCAATTTTTTGAAATGTAAAGCGCTTGGTTTCACTTTTTTGACCACATTGTGGACAAAATTTACCTTCAAAAATAGTTTTGCAATTTAGACACTCCATGTAATAAAACTAATTCCAGTTTTCATCGAAGTCCAAATCACTATAATCATCAACATCTATATCATCTTCAAAATCGTTGAGTTCTCCAAAATCATCTTCGGCTTCAAAGTTTTTTACTGGTGCTTCATCAGGAACTTGACCTTGAACAAACATTAAGTTTGGATAGTCTGTACTTTGCGCTTCATCTACAATCTCAGCTAACTCCACAAAGAAAGTCCACATGTTTAAAAAATCGTAAACATAAATAAGTCGTGTTGAGGCTTCATGCACCATATCATTAATTTTAGTGGTGCTCATCACTTTGACTTTATTTGCGCCCTCGCTGACATCGAACATTGCAATTTCTTCGCCTTGATTCCAATCATCATCACTAACATAAAATGACGCCATTTCCATACCATCAAAACCAAAAGATTGTGTAATGATGTTATGCAAATCTTCCATTGTATCCGTTTCGCGGATTTCTAAATCCCTGAAAATATCTTCTTCAGTATCGTTATCAAGTATGACTCTAAATCTGTAAATCATATTCAAATTTTGGTATGGCAAAGATACAATTTAAGTCGTTTGGATATCACTTTTTAGGTGTTTACTATTATGACTTTCTAAAATGATGTAAAATTGAATACCAATTAAAATTGTAGCAATAACTAAGTGTATAGGTTGACTAGAAAACGGGAAGTTAAAGTAATACATAGCGATACCAGTAAATATCTCCAAGGCTATACATATACTCACCAATAAAAATTTACCATAACCTAGATTTAATTTTTTATTTCGTACATACAACCAAGCATTAACCAACAATACAAGAATTGAAAATGACCTATGGATGTAAAACTCCAACGGCGCTTGTTCAATTATACTCCAATTAAAGTATCCACTTAATTTATTTTGAACATCTACAAATTGTCTTACTTGAGTTCCAAGTATAATTTGAATAAGTGTCAAAGCAGTAGCAAAAATTAACACATTTCTAAATTTTGAATCAAATTTTTGAGTTCTGTACTTGGTTTTAGAAAGAAAGATGAGATACAATATTACCGCAACGATCACTAATGCCATTACCATATGAATGGTAATTTTATAGGGCGCTAAATTTGAATCTACTACAGTTTTGCCAAGCCATGCTTGAAAGCCCATAGCTAATACCGTAAACACAGATAGCAGCAAAAATCGTTTTCTGTCTCGCCATAACCATATGGACATTATTGTAAATATGAGAATTGGTAAACCAGATAGCGCGCCAATTAGGCGATTAATATATTCAACCCAAGTATGCAACGGATTAAAAATTGCATAGTCGTGCTCAGTATAAGGTTCCCAATTATTTAGGTTTAGTACCTCACCAGAAGTAAAGTCTTTAGTTGCTACTTGTAGGGCTTCATCTACTATAATTACAATACCCTTTTTGTATTGGTGATTAGGCTTGAATTGTAATTCTGATATATCTGTCGGTGGAATATAGTAACCAAAACATTTAGGCCAATCTGGACAACCCATTCCAGAGCCTGTCATTCGTACAACAGCACCAGCTACTATTACTAAATACACTAGTACTAATGCAATTTTTGCAGTTTTTCTAAATCTTCTTTTCACGTATTATTTCAGTTGTTTTTCGAAACACAGGCTATTTTCCATTTGTTGATATTGCCCATATCTTGGAATGGAAGTGTAATTACATTTTTTATAAAACTGAACAGCTTCTATTTGTCGTTTACCAGTTTCGAGCACACAAGAATTATATCCAAGGTCTTTGGCCCAAATTTCTAAAGCATTTAAGATTTGTTTTCCAACACCGTTAACTCTAGATTTAGGCAGTACATACATGCGCTTTACTTCAACCGAATTCTCATTAAATTCTTTGAAAGCCCCACATCCTATAGGTTTATTTTCGTAATAGGCAATAACAACATGGTTTAAGCTTTCAATAGAATTGTATTGATTATAAAACGCATGGTCATCACCATCAGTAACCTTTAAGTATGCGTCGAGTTGTTTTACCAAATCGATAAAATCTTGATGTTTAGATGTTGCTCTTGTTATCGTTATCATTTGGAAACTTCTAATCCTAATTCTTTACCTTTTTCAAGCATGAGTTCAAAAGCAGCATTATGTTCGTTTGGTATTTCACCTTCTAAAATTGCTTCTTTGATTGCTTCTTTTATAATACCAATTTCTTTTGAAGGTTTAAGATTAAAACTTTTCATAATCTCTTCACCAGAAACAGGCGGTTGAAAATTTCTAATTCTGTCACGCTCTTCAACTTCAACTATTTTTTGACGCACTAGTTTAAAGTTGTTATGGTACTTTTTAAACTTTTTAGGATTCTTTGTTGTAATGTCAGCTTCGCAAAGTGTCATTAAATCATCGACATAATCTCCAGCATCAAATACTAATCTTCGAACAGCCGAATCTGTAACTTCACTTGCTAACACAATTGGCCTTGAACTCATTAACACCATTTTTTGTACAAACTTCATTTTGTCATTAAGTGGCATTTTTAGTCGCTTAAATAGTTTATAAACCATTTTAGCGCCAACAAATTCGTGAGCATGAAAGGTCCAACCTATTTTTTTGCTAAACTTCTTAGTTGGTGCTTTGCCAATATCATGTAAAAGTGCTGCCCAACGTAACCAAAGATTATCAGTTGTTTCGGAAATATTATCAACAACTTCTAACGTGTGATAGAAATTATCTTTATGCTTCTGGCCTTCGATTTCTTCTATGCCTTTAAGCGCAGTGAGTTCAGGTAGAATGTACTCTAGAAGCCTAGTTTTTTCAAGAAGTTTAAAGCCTATAGAAGGCTCTTTACTTTCTAAGATCTTATGAAGCTCAGTTACGATACGTTCTTTGGTGATTATTTTAATTCTTTGCTTATTGGCAGTTATTGCTTTGAGCGAAGCGTCTTCTATTTTAAAATTGAGTTGTGTTGCAAAGCGTATAGCACGCATCATTCGCAACGGGTCATCACTGTATGTAATATCTGGATTAAGCGGTGTTCTTATAATACCATTTTCTAAATCTTCAATACCATTAAACGGGTCAAGTAATTCGCCAAAGTTATGTTCATTGAGACTCAATGCTAAAGCATTTATTGTGAAATCTCTTCGGTTTTGGTCATCTTCTAAAGTGCCATTTTCAACAATTGGGTTACGGCTATTTTCAGTATAACTCTCCTTACGCGCACCAACAAATTCTATCTCAATATCGTCATGCCTCAGCATAGCTGTGCCATAGGTTTTAAATATTTGAACCTTTGGCTTGTTGGGTAAATTTTCAGCAACATGTTTTGCTAATTCAATGCCACTACCAATTGCAACAATATCAATGTCTTTTGCATCACCACGTTTTAAAAAATAATCACGCACAAAACCACCAATCACATAAGTGTTTAAACCTAGTGTTTCAGCAGATTGCGAAATAGTTTTAAATACTGCATGTTGCAAAGCATTTTTATGTGTCATAAAGTGGAATTTTTCAACCTCAAATTTCAAATTACAAATTTACAATATAGTTAATGAAGATTCTAACACTATGACTAGAATAGATACAAAGAATTGTTATTTTTATAAAAATTTTTTTTCATGAGCTTTGTGCAAAAGACTATACACTTCACTTCTGAAATTACTAGAAAACTACCCAAAAATAAATTCCTAAGAAAACTTTATAAGCGCATTAATTGGTTGTTCTTAAAATTAGGTGCTAATCCTATAGTTACCGCAAAAATGCAAGATGGTTCTTTGTTAATTGTTGATTTAACAACGCGCACCGAAAGAGAAGCTTTTTACACAGGAATTTACGATGAGGATTTAATACATACACTGCTCAATATGTTACGACCTAACACTACTTTTTTAGATGTTGGCGCCAACATTGGCTTTTATTCTGTAGCTCTGAGTAATTTTATATCTAAGAATACCCTAAATAGTCATGTAGTATCCTTTGAACCATTTGAAGGTAATTTTGAAAGACTTGAAGCAAATATTTTGAAGAATGCGTTTAGCAATGTGTGTACTATAAACAATTATGGACTGTCGGATGAAGCTAAAACAAGTCAGATTACACTTAGAGAAGATTTTAAACATGGTTCTAATACGGGAAATGCAGCAATACCTACTGGTGGATTTTTGGATGAAGGGTTTAAACTATCTGAAATTAGATTAGAAATTTTAGATGAGGTATGGACAAAAGACTTTAATGCTTTACCGAATATTGACCTTGTAAAGGTAGATATCGAAGGTCATGAAGACTTTTTCTTAAGAGGTAGTCAGGACACGCTTAATTCGCATAGGCCAACTATACTTATGGAAGTGAATAAACCATACTATGCTTCAAGAGGTGTTGACTTAGACGAAACATTTAAAGGGCTAGTGCCCGAAAATTACCAAGTTTATAGAAGCGATAATGGTCATTGGATTAAAACCGAATCTTATAAAGATTGTAAAAATTTAGATAACGTTTTTATCATTCCTGAAGAGAAGCTGACGTTAAAAGGTTATGAGATATTTAATTCATAATTAATATGAAAACCTCACTTATTATATCTACATATAACTGGCCAGAAGCTTTACACCTAGTTCTTAAAAGTGTTCAACATCAGTTGAAATTACCGAGTGAAGTCATAATTGCTGATGACGGTTCAACACAAGACACTAAATTAGTCATTGATAGTTATAAAGATAAAATAAGTGTGCCTTTGAGGCATATATGGCATGAGGATAGAGGCTTCAAAAAAGCCGAAATTTTAAATAAAGCCGTGGCGCAATCTGAAGGAGAATATATTATACAAGTTGACGGCGATTGTATTTTACACAGAAGCTTTGTGAAAGATCATATAAGTTTCGCAAAAAAGAACAGCTATCTATATGGTAGTCGAGTTAATATTCAAGAATCTCATTTAGATACTTTGTTTAAAAATGAGCAAATTGATTTTAATGTACTTTCATCTGGTATAAAGAAAAGAACACGCACATTACATATTCCTTTATTTGCCAATTTTTATAAAGAAAAAGATACCTTTTCAAGCAAATATAGAGGTTGTAATACGTCGTTTTATAAATCTGATTTTATAGCAATTAACGGTTATGATGAAAATTTTGTGGGTTGGGGAAGAGAAGATTCAGAGTTAGCAATCAGGTTTCATAATAATGGATTAAAGGCAAGACGTTTAAGGTATAAAGGCATAGTATACCACATTTACCATTTAGAAAAGTCAAAAGCTAACTTGGCAGAAAACGATAGTATTGAAAAAAGAACAATTGCGAATAAAACTATAAAAAGTCCAAAAGGAGTTGACCAATATTTGTCACAACATTAAAGCATCTTAACTTATATGCAATTATGAAAAAAGTGTTTGCTTCGAACAATTTAGAATTTAATGATAAGCTTTTTGACTTTGTTTCAAATTTTAAAAGCCAAGGTCAAGTGTTTGTTGATGGTGACCGAAATGTGATAAAGACTAAGCAGATTGAAGGTGTTGTAGTTAATGTAAAGTCATTCCGTGTGCCCAATGTTGTGAACAAAATTGCCTATCGTTTTTTTAGAAAATCTAAAGCACAGCGTTCTTTTGAATACGCGCAATATCTTGAACAACATGATATAGGTACTCCTAAGCCTTTTGGCTATTTTGAAAATAAAGATATAGCTACTTTTAAAGAGAGCTTTTATGCTAGTGAGCATCTGGAAGTAGATTTGACCTACAGAGATTTAACCTTTGATTTTAATTACCCAAATTGGGAAGCTATACTTCGCGCTTTTACGCGTTTTACGTATAGTCTTCATCAAAAAGACATACACTTTTTAGACCATTCGCCCGGCAATACTTTGATAGAATTAAATGATGGTGATTATAAATTTTATTTGGTTGATTTAAACCGTATGAAGTTTGGCCCTATGGATTTTAGTACACGAATGAAAAACCTATCTAAGCTCACAATTCATGAATCAATGGTGAAAATCATGAGCAATGAGTATGCAAAAGTTTCTGGAGAAGATGAGGACAAGGTTTTTTCTACGATGTGGAAAGAAACCCAAGATTTCCAAGAGCGATTCCACAAAAAACGAAGATTAAAAAAGAAATTAAAATTCTGGAAAAAGTAGACTCTTACTTCGTATTGTTTTTCTGAAGCTCATACAACTTCGAGTATTTCAAAAATGTAATGTTAGCTGTTTGAGCACAAATAACAAAACCATTAATACCATCTAAAAACCCAAGTCTTAAAAAGTAGGCTTTAAAAAATGCCCAAGCAGGATTAAAGGTCATTTTCCAAAGATTCGACGTTTTTCCTTTTTCAAAATAGGCTTGTGCTGATAATGTTGAGAATTTTTCTGTTTGAAGATTAAATTCAGAATAGGTCTGATAGGTTTTATGTAGGATGTCGCCTTTTAGCTGGCCAACTTTTGTTTTGCTATCTTCTAGATCTAGTTTTTCATGAATAATGTGTCCTACAAACTTGGTTTTTCTTCTATCAAAAACACGAAGCTTTTTATTAGGGTACCAATCTGAATGCTTTATCCACTGACCACAAAAATTGTTAAGCCTATTGCAATAGTAACCGTCATATCTCCAATTACTTTTTAAATGTTTTATGGATGATTTTAATTCATCTGATAAGGATTCATCACCATCAAGTGAAACAATACAGTCGTACGAAGCAAGCTCTACAGCTTTGTTTTTTTGGGTTACGTATCCTAAAAATTCTTGCTCAAAGAATTTTACATTATGTTTTTCACAAATTGTCTTGGTATTATCGGTAGAATAAGAGTCAAGCACTACTATCTCGTCAACAACATCTATTAAAGATAAGATGCAATTTTCGATATTGCGTTCTTCGTTATAAGTAATAATAACACCAGACAACTTAATCATAGTCCTAATAATGGTTGGGTAAAAATAACTATTTTTGGGGCAATGAATACAATCGACATATCAGTAATAATTAGCACGTATAATAGTCCAGATTGGCTAGAGAAAGTATTGTGGAGTTTTAATGTACAAACTTTTAAAAACTTTGAGGTTGTAATTGCTGATGATGGCTCATCCGAAGCTACTAAATCTAGAATTGGTGCTATTACTGAGCAAGTTAATTATCCTATACAGCATGTGTGGCACGAGGACAATGGGTTTCAGAAAACAATTATTTTAAATAAAGCTATTACTGCGAGTAAAGGCTCTTATTTAGTGTTTACGGATGGCGATTGTATTGCCCGAAACGATTTTTTACAAGTACATGTAGATAGGAGAGAAGACGGCTATTTTTTATCAGGCGGTTATTTTAAATTACCTATGAATATTAGTCTTGAAATATCAAAAGAAGATATTGAGAGTCAAGACTGTTTTAATATTAATTGGCTTAAGAATTTGGGATTAAAATCATCATTCAAAAACAATAAGATAACAGCAACAGGCATTAAGGAGAAGCTTCTTAATGCGTTAACACCAACTACAGCAACTTGGAACGGACATAACTCATCTGGGTATAAATCCGATATCGTTGAAGCAAATGGCTTTGATGAACGTATGCAATATGGTGGCGAAGACAGAGAGCTTGGTGAGCGTCTTTTTAATATGGGCATAAAAGCAAAACAAATAAGATATAGTGCTATTTGTCTTCACCTAGATCATGCTAGAGGTTATGTTAAACCTGAAATGATTGAAAAAAACTTAGCTATCCGTAAAACCACGAAACAGAATAAGCTCACTAAAACACCTTATGGGATCGAAAAACTAGCAACACGCTAGAGGTTTGATATAAACGCATTCAATTTACTTGAAAATAAATCTGGAGAAAAGGCTTCATAAAATGATTTATAATCCTGCTTGGCATCTTTATAAGATGCATTAGTATATAGTTCAGGTTTAAAATCATTGAGGTGAACCGAAAGATAGCTCTTATCATCATCAAACATATTCCATGCATTCTTTAAAATCCATGGCGAGAAGATCGTGAACGTAGGTATATGAAGTGCTTTTGCCATATTGGTTGCTCCGCCTTCATTTCCTATTAATGCATCGCAAAAAGAGGTTAATGCTAAAAATTCTCTCAGGCTTTTACCGAAAATGTTTAAATGAATCCTCTGTTGGGTTTCAGCGTTACACAAGTTAAATATTGAATCGGCATCAGCTTTTTGTTTTGGGATATAATTGAATATTATCTGAGCATTTGGTTGCTTGTTAACAATAGTGTCAATTACGGTAGCCATATAGTCATGAGGATATGTTTTAGATATGCTACTACCTAAAACACCTATCATGTATAATGGTTGCGTTAAATCGATACCATTCTCTGTTAGAACTTTTTTTGCATGATTTTTTTCCTTTTCACTAAGGTAAATCTTAGGTTTTATAGGGTTTTCAATTAAAATCTCTAGAGGCTGTAATAAACCTAAGCGATTTTCAACCGCCAAACCAGCATACGTTTTTGATGTTTTTGCTTCTTTAAGCGTATGGCTATATATAAAAGAAGTATACCACTTGTACTTAGATATTTTTGTTTTAGCGCCAGAAAAAAGTGTTATGATATTACTCGAAAATTTTGAGTACACATCAATAACAACATCGTACTTTTCTTTTTTTAAGCCTTGAGCAAATGCTAGTAATTTTCGTTTACTTTTTTCTATTTCAGGAGTAAAAAATATAAAATCATCGACATTTGGATTTCCTTCTACAACAGGAAACGTATGAGAATTGATGAGGTAATGCAATTGGGCATCAGGATATGTTGTTCTAATAGCTTCAAATAATATGCTTGACGTGAGTACATCGCCAATCATTTTTTGTTGAATTATTAGAACTTTCATTTGGTAAGTAAATAGATCTTACGTGTTGATAGCTTATACAGCTACATCATACTCTCGAAGCGCATCGTTAAGAGACGTTTTCTTGTCTGTACTCTCTTTTCGTTTCCCAATAATTAAGGCACAAGGTACTTGGAATTCGCCTGCTTTAAACGTTTTGGTATAACTGCCCGGAATTACCACAGAACGCGCTGGTACGCGACCTTTCATTTCTATAGGTTCATCACCAGTAACATCTATAATTTTTGTACTCATTGTAAGTACCACATTAGCACCAAGTACAGCTTCTTTTTCTACGCGAACACCTTCAACAACAATACATCTTGATCCAATAAATGCACCATCTTCTATAATTACAGGAGCCGCCTGGAGTGGTTCTAAAACACCGCCAATACCAACGCCACCAGATAGATGTACATTTTTACCAATTTGTGCACAGCTACCCACAGTTGCCCAAGTATCTACCATAGTGCCTTCATCAACATAAGCACCAATATTTACATAACTAGGCATCATAATTACACCTTTGGATATATAAGCACCATGTCTGGCTACGGCATTTGGTACAACTCGTATTCCTTTTTCTTCGTAACCTCTTTTTAGTGGCATTTTATCATGATACTCAAAAATACCAGCTTCAAGTGTTTCCATTTTTTGAATAGGGAAATAAAGTACTACTGCTTTTTTAACCCATTCATTGACCTGCCAGCCATCTGCAATTGGTTCAGCAACTCTTAATTCGCCAGTATCAATGAGATTAATTACAGTTCTAATTGCCTCTATGGTTTCACTATCTTTAAGCTTTGTACGGTCATTCCACGCACTTTCAATTATATGTTTTAGTTGATTCATTTTTTATCGTCAATAAAAATTTAGTGCCAAAGATAAGTCCTGAATTACCTGTTTTAAAAAAATTTTGAAAAAATTGTGACCTATTTAAAATACGTGTGTCTTAATTATAAATAACACATGGTTTGAGTTTGTAAGTTTTAGAATCATGGTTAATATATGGATTGATTGATTTACGGCGCCCTTTTTCTTAGGGCGTTGTTTTTTATATATATCTTTGCCAAGATATATGGGTAGATTATTAGCATTAGATTACGGTACTAAGCGCACTGGTATAGCAGTGACAGACGAGCTTCAGATAATTGCTTCAGGCTTAACCACTGTAGATACATCACAACTTATAATTTTTCTAAAAGACTATATTTCTAAGGAAACGATTGAACGCTTTATTGTTGGTTTGCCAAAACAAATGGACAATACAGATTCTGAAAGTGAAGTTTACATTCAAAAATTTCTCATTGATCTTAAAAAAGAATTTCCAGATATACCTGTTATTAGAATAGATGAGCGATTTACTTCAAAAATGGCATTTCAGACCATGATTGATAGCGGATTGAGTAAAAAACAGCGAAGAAATAAGGCTCTAGTGGACGAGATAAGTGCCACACTTATTCTTCAGAGTTATATGTCTGGGCAACATTAACACTAACTATTCTTCTAAAACGCAAGTATAAATCTCTAAGAATTGTATTTTTGCACGCGTAAATTACTTATGTGATGATACTATAGGCAGTTAAAAATATATTGGCTTTTAGATTTCAGTAATGAGTTTACAAATATTTTAAGTCTCGATTATCGAGTAAAAATTAGATTATGATTTTACCAATAGTTGCATACGGTGACCCAGTTTTAAAGAAGAAGGCTAAAGAAATCACTCAAGATTATCCCAAGCTAGACGAATTAATTGCCAATATGTATGAAACCATGTATGGTGCATATGGTGTAGGATTGGCAGCTCCGCAAGTAGGATTGGCTATACGTTTATTTTTGGTAGATACAAGTCCTTTTGCTGAGGATGAAAATTTGTCTGACGACGAAAGAGCGCAACTAAAGCGTTTTAAAAAGACATTTATTAACCCAGTAATTCTTGAAGAAGAAGGCGATGAATGGGCTTTTAATGAAGGATGTTTAAGTATACCAGATGTAAGAGAAGATGTCTTTAGACAACCAAATATTAAAATACAATACCAAGATGAGGCATTTAATACATTTGTTGAAGAATATGATGGTCTCATTGCCAGGGTTATTCAGCATGAATATGACCATGTCGAAGGTGTTTTATTTACAGACAAATTATCATCATTTAAAAAACGTTTACTAAAAGGGAAGTTGCAAAATATTTCTAAAGGTAAGATTAGAGCAGATTACAAAATGCGTTTTCCAGCAATGAGTCGAAAACGCTAAAAAATATTCAAAATGAGTTTAGAAAAAATATTATCAATTTCTGGGAAACCAGGATTATACCAAATTGTTACCCAAACACGTACAGGAGCAGTTGTAGAATCTTTATTAGATAAGAAACGTATTACTGTTGGTGCGCACAGCAATATTAGTATATTGAGCGAAATAGCAATATATACACTAACTGAAGAAGTGCCATTAAGAGATGTATTAAACACTATTAAAGTAAAGCATGGTGCTGAACAAACTGCCTTAAGTCATAAAGCGAGTAAAGACGAGTTAGAAGAATTTTTCTTTGATGTCTTGCCTGATTATGACGAAGACCGTGTTTATGCTTCAGATATTAAGAAGGTAGTGCAATGGTATAATATTCTTCAAAAAAATAACCTTTTGGATTTGTTAGAAACCGATGAAGAATCTGATACTACCGAAGAAGAATAGATTTTAATTATGTCGGAAAGAGCATCTCAGTTAAAAGCTTTTGACCGTTTGCTCACCATTATGGATGAGCTTAGAGCGCAATGTCCATGGGATAAAAAACAAACCATGGAGTCGTTACGCCATCTTACTATTGAAGAGGTTTACGAACTTGGTGACGCTATTTTAGATAAAGATCTAGATGAGGTAAAAAAGGAGCTAGGCGATGTGCTATTGCATATTGTGTTTTACGCAAAAATAGGAAGTGAAACTAAGGCTTTTGATATCGCTGATGTTTGCAATACTATATGCGATAAGCTAATTGATCGTCACCCTCATATTTATGGCGATGTTGAAGTATCCAATGAAGATGATGTCAAACGAAACTGGGAAGAGCTTAAACTCAAAGAAGGCAAAAAAAGTGTACTTGAAGGTGTACCAAAAAGTTTACCAGCTATGGTAAAAGCAAATCGTGTTCAAGACAAAGTAGCAGGCGTAGGTTTTGATTGGGAAAAGCCAGAGCAAGTATTTGAAAAAGTTGAAGAAGAACTCACCGAATTAAAAGCCGAAATTAAAGCTGGAAATACTGATAAAATTGAGAATGAATTTGGTGATGTTCTTTTCTCAATGGTTAACTATGCTAGATTTCTTAAAGTAAACCCTGAGAATGCCTTAGAGCGCACAAACAAAAAGTTTATTAAACGCTTTCAATACCTTGAAGAAAAGGCAAAATCACTTAATAAATCACTGAAGGACATGAGCTTAGCTGAGATGGATATCTACTGGGAAGAAGCTAAGAAACTATAAAAGCTTGTTTTAATTTTTAATAGAATAAAAACTGTTAAAGTTCTATTTACAAACATCCAAATTAATTCCACTAACGTAATTATAATAGAAGCCTGAGAATGGTTTCTTCTTTGTAGAATCTTAATTATTGTTTAGCGGTTGTAATTAAGGTTAATTTAGTTTAGTTAGGGCAAAACCCACTTGTTTAGGCAAGTGGGTTTTGAGTTTTAACTAAGAATACATTTCTCTTACACGCTTTAATTTCTTTTTCCAAGTTTCTAAAGCGGATCTGTGTTTTGCAATATTTTTATGGACTTCTTTTACCAAAGGATTATCATCTTTTACATTAGAAAAGAAGAGTAGATTATTCTCTAATTGGTTAATCTCAGATTTAACGTCATCTATTTTTTTGCGAATAAAGTTTTGCTCATTATCTAATAGGCGCGTATCATCAGGGTTAGATAATCCTTCAAGCTTACTTTCAAATCGAATCATATCTAATTTCGATTTTTCCATTTTTAGCTTATCGAAAGCAGCATCTATAGCTTTATTAAACTTACCATCTATATAGCGTTTGTTTTGAGGCACATAGCCAATAGATTTCCATGTTTTAATAGTATCTTGGAGTTTTGCGATATCGGTTTTAGCATCATCCGAGAATTTAAAATTCTTTACGGTCTCTAATAATGCTTGTTTTTTATCGTATGCATCGTAAAGATGTTGATTCTCTGCTTTACGCTCGGCATGCATGCGATCAAAGTAATGATTACAAGCGTTTTTGAATTGTTTCCAAATCTTATCAGAATCTTTTCTAGGTACATGACCAATAGTCTTCCATTGACTTTGAATTTGCTTCATCAGCGGTGTCACGGTCTCAAAATCTTCACTATCCTTATTGTCTTCTGCAACTTTAATAAGCTCTAATTTTTGCTGAAGGTTGGCGTATTGATCTTTCTTTAAATTCTTGTAGAATTTATTTTTACTACGATTAAAAGTTCTGACGGCATCTTTAAACTTTTTCCAAGTAGCTTCATTAACCTTTAATGGTACTTTACCAGCATTAAAAAAGTCTTGTCGTAACGCTTCAAGTTCTTTAATACGTTTTTGAAGCATATTGTGCGATGCAGATTCTTCAGTAGTTAATGCTTTTATTTTTTCAATAATTTCTTCCTTACGCACTAAATTTTTCTCATAAGCTTTGTCTAAATCTGCGTAATAGGCTTGTCGCTTATCGTGAATAATTTTTGTGGCATTACTAAAGCGTTCCCAAATTTCTTCTCGATGCTCTTTAGCTACAGGACCGAGCTCCTCTTTCCATAGTTTATGTAAAACTTGTAACTCTCTAAAAGAATGATTTACGTTTTCTACGGCTGCTAATTCTTCAGCTCGTAAAATGATTTTAAGCTTTTGCTCATAATTATGCTTAAAATCCATATCACGTAAATCGCGATTAAGATGCAAAAAGTCATAAAAACGCTCTACATGATGATGGTACGTATTCCAGGCATTGTTGTATTTATCTCTTGGAATAGGTCCAGCATTTCGCCATTTTTCTTGTAGTTCTTTAAAGTGCTTATAGGTATCACTCATATTTTCATCGATACCAACAAGCATTTTAATTTCCTCAATGATTCCTAATCTATTTTCTAGATTTTGCTTTAATGCTTTTTCTCTGTCTTTATAGTACGAATTAATCGTTTGCTTGTAGTCTCTTACTGCAGAGTTAAATGCTTTTTTTGTGTCATTAGAATAATAGAAGTCTATAGGGTTGCCACCATCAGCAACAAATTGTTCCTTTTTTTCTTCTAGGAGTGCGTTGTATTTTGAAGTAAACTCAGATTTTATCTCATTAACATGAGACGAAATAGTTTGAATTTTATGGTTCTTAAGTAATTTTTCGAACTCACTTACCAATTGGTCCATACCCATCGCATGGTAATCCTTTTGTTCTAGTTTGTGACGTTCGGCATTTGATTCGTCCTCAGCATCTTCAGCGTTAGAATTTTCAATTTCAGACACATGGTCTTCTTCTGAAGAAGTCTCTGGTTCAGCTATCTCTTCGGCTTCTGTAGCCAATTCTATTTCTTCGTTTTTTGGAGTTGATTCTTCAATCGGATTTTCAACTTCTTTTTTTCCATCTGCTTCTTGCAGGTTATCGATCTCTGACATCGGTCATTTATTTAATAATGGATGTTAAAGATAACAAATGCCTTATAATTACAAAGCCTTTAAGCTGAAACTAGTTCGTGTTTGGATGTATTTTTAACGATTCCAAATATCCCAAGCTTTATCTGCTTGTAATTCTAACATGCGTATCCCATTTATCGTTTTAGCGCCTTGAGTTTCACCGAGTTTTAAAAATTTGGTTTGCTCCGGGTTATAGATAAGGTCATACAGAATATGTTCATTGGTAACACCATCATAAGGAATATCTGGACATTCATTAATGTTAGGATGTGTACCTACAGGAGAGCAATTAATGATAATTTGGTGCGATTTAATTAACTCATGAGTTAAATCCTCATAAGTATATGAAACATTTTCTTTCAGCGCACGAGAAACGAAATAGTACTTAATTTTAAGGCGCTTTAATGCATAAGCAACTGCTTTAGATGCGCCACCAGTTCCTAAGATAAGTGCTTTTTTATGATGTTTTTTTAAATAGGGTTGAAGTGATTTTTCAAAGCCATAACAATCCGTATTGTAGCCTATGAGATTTCCTTTTTTTGTTACTCTTATAGTATTTACCGCACCAATTTTTTTAGCTTTTTTATTCAGCTTATTCAGAAATGGGATAACGGATTCTTTATACGGAATAGTTACATTTAATCCTTTAACATCATCTTCAGTATTAAAAATCGATTGGAAATCAGAGATGTCACTTAAATCAAAATTTACATAAGTATGAGGTAAATTCTCAGTTTTAAATTTATCTGAAAAATATCCTCTTGAAAAGGAATAATCGATGTTTTTACCAACTAAACCAAATTTATATGTTGGTTCGTCTTGTTCGTTTGCCATACCATTCTAATGCTAATACTATAAAAATACCTAAAATTATATAGGCGATTGCAATACCAGTTTCAGTTGTTAATTCAGGAATAAAGCGTTTGTAGTTTTCAATGACTGGAGCACCACTAGAATCCATAATAGCTGTACCTGTTTCATCAATTTTATAAACCGTTTGTTTCCAAGGCCAAACAACACCAAGCGACCCAATAATAAATCCGATAATCGTTGCAAGTGTAATACTTTTATAATGCTTTAATATGTAATTTAGTAGATGTGATAGGGTGACTAAACCTGTTACAGAACCTAAGGTAAACACCGATAGTACCTTAAGCATACGCATGCGAGCCTGGTCTTTAATAAATTCAAAATTTCCAGAAAAAATATCCGCGAAAGTATCATAAAGTGCGTTTACAGAATCTACAAGAAGTAAGACATAATTACCAAGTAAAATGAGTATAAACGAACCTGAAAACCCAGGAAGTGTCATCCCAGAAACACTTATTATGCCGCAGAAAAAAACGAAGACGAGGTTATCGTTTTCCATAGCAGGATCAAGAAAACTAATACTTATGCCTATTGCAGCTCCAATGATTAATGCAGCTATAGTCTTCGTATTCCAGTCTTTAAAATCTTTGTTGATGTAATAGATTGAACCGATTATCATTCCAAAGAACGTGCTCCAAACATAGAGTTGGTAATGCACTATAAGGTAATCTAATAGTTTAGATATACTGAAATAGCTAATGATCATTCCTAGAAATAATAAGAACAAAAACTTGCCATTAATGTACCTGTAAAAACTACGGAATCTTCCACCAAAAAGTAGTCTAAAAGCAGTCTTATTAACGCGCTGTAGTGAATAGATAAACTCTTCATAAAAACCAGCAACAAATGCAACAACACCACCAGATACGCCAGGAACTTTATTAGCTGCTCCCATTGCGAGCCCTTTAATCACAAGGAAAATTTTGTCTTTTAATGAGCGTGTACTTTCCATGTATTAGTCGTTAATTGTTTTTTGATTTCCAAAACGTTCTAAAACAAGAATCGTAACAAAACCAATAACTACAAATACAATTGCAATTACCAACTGATTATCGCCTTGATAATTATTAGGAAGGATACTTTTTTCTAGAAGAGGTACTTCTACGCCTTCAGAGTTTAGTCTAGTGGATAATACTTTTTTCCATGGCCATATTTTATTTAATGAGCCAATCATAAATCCGGTTAAAATTGCTAGCGTTATATTTTTTTTATGCTTAAACATCCAATTAAGGATTTTACTAAACACTTTAATACCAACAATTGCACCAAGGGCTAATAGTATAAAATTAATAAGGGCATCTTTAAGCATGTCCCAATTTCCTGTAAATAGACCTTCTCTAAGATTATTAATGGTATCGATTGCAATTTGATATGCGCCGAGTATCAATAATATAAACGCTCCAGAAACGCCAGGTAATATCATAGCAATAATAGCTATGAATCCGCAGAATAAAAGATAAAACGGACTTTCAGGTGATGCAAATGGTTCAGCTAGTGTAATATAATAGGATAGAGCAGATGTAATAATTATGGCCAATATAACTACAGCAGACCATTCTTTTATTTGCTTGGCAATGTATATAATACTTGCTAATACTAGTCCAAAAAAGAATGACCATAGTAAAACGGGTTCGTTATGCAATAGCCATTTAATTACTCTTGCAAGAGAGAAAATACTAGTCGCAATTCCTAAAAATAATGCTAATAAAAAATTACCATTAATGCTGTTCCATGCTGTTTTAAAACCTGAAGTTTTCCAAACTTTGAAAACCCCAAGATTGAGATTATCAATACTTTCTATCAGTTCCTCGTATATACCAGAAATAAAAGCAATTGTACCACCTGAAACACCAGGTACAACATCCGCTGCGCCCATGGCTATACCTTTTAATGTTACTGTTAAATAGCTGAAAAAACTACGCTGCATATTAGGTTTCTCTATGAAACGCTAAGGTATGCTTTTTACACGATAAACGAGATTGAAACGGTGTGAGTTTAACTCAAATTTTAGAGTATAGTAATGTGCGTATTATCTTATTTGCGTCTAAGTGAAATTAGCTTAAGATTTTTTAGAAGATGAAATGATCTCTTTTACGATTGGTCTTTTCATAAGATTTGGAAATAGCTCCTCAATAATAAAATCATAATCACTATCTAGTCGCAATGCATTTTTAAGATGATAACGTCCTTTACTCACTTCAGATATTTTAAAATACAAACCACCCAGACGGTATTCTATTTCAGCATTTTCAGGATAGAACTCAATGGCTTGTAAAAGATTATAAATTGCGGCTTCATATTCACCTAATGTGATTAAAATGTCAGCCCTATTGAGCCAAGTATCTATTTCGTAATTACCAAGTTCTAATGTACGTTTATAACCTTCTTCTGCCTCTTCCAAGAAATTTAAGCGATGATTTATCTTTGCATAAAGACTCCAGTAGAGCACATTTTCACTGTCTATATTGATGGCCTTTTTTATATAATGAAGTGCTTTCTGATAGTTTTGATTTTTATTATAAAACTTTGTGATAGCTATCCAACCTTTATCTAAAAGTGGGTCTTCTTCGACGGTACGATTAAAAAACTGAACAGCCATATCATCATTGTTCAATTTTTCATAGCAATACCCAATACGCAATAATGCAAAGGACGTTGGGTCTTCTAAGGCTAATGTAATTTTGTAATTCTCAATAGCTTCAGTAAACTTTTTTTGCTTTTCAAGCACTTTGCCTTTTTCTAGATATGCACCTACAAAAGTATCATCAGATATGATTGCAAAATCGAATGCAGTGTTGGCCTTGTTATAATCTTTTATCGCAAAATATTGACGCCCTAATTGGTGCCAAGCGACTTCGCAATAGGGATTCAAATCTAAATATGCATTTAAGAAATCTATAGCTTCAGCATTTTTATCTAGGAAATCATAACAGTATATTACATTATGTAATGCGGAATAATCTGCAATGTCTACTTCAACACATTTTTTAAAATATAACAGTGCATTTTCGAATTGGTTTAAGAATAAATACTCCATTCCTATTAGGCCATACAAGTCATTTTCGTCTTCTGGCGATGAAGACATATCTAAAGCAATCAAAAGCGCGTTTATCGCTTTCTCATGCATATCTTGCTTTGAGAATACATTTGCTTTTTGAATGTAGATTTCTTCGTTATTTGGCTCTAAGTAATGGAGTTCTTCTAGTAGTATGTCTGCGTCTTCAAATTTGTTCTCTATAACTAAGATTTCAATTTTAAAGAGACGAAGGTTAATTGAGGTTGGATGCTGTTGCAGTCCTAATTTTATGGCTTTTTTAGCTAATGCTATTTTACCATTTTCTAAGTAGTGGTGAATGATATTTTCAAATTCGTTTGAATCGAAGAACAAAACGTCGTTTGTTTTTAACATGGATTCAAATTTTGTTAGGGACAAGTTGTTAAAACCTTCGTTTTGACTATACTCCATAGGCAGATTTAATATTAGCTTGAAATAAAGTTAGAATTAATGATTGAAGTTTTAATTTTTGACTTTCAATCTTTTTAACAAAATAATTAACAGCGTGTTTTAGGGTAATTTGTCGAGAATAGCTTTAATAATCTTACAGCCTTTTATAATCTCTTCGTTTGATATTGTTAGTGGTGGTGTTATCCTTATTGCCTTAGGTTCAAAGAGTAACCAAAACAAAATCAATCCTTGGTCTTTAGCTTTGAGAACGACTTCACTAGTGATTTCAGCAGATTCAGTTATTGCTGCTAACATTAAACCACAACCTCTAATAGATTTTATTTTTGGGTGCTGAAGTTCTTGACGTATAAGTTGTTCTTTTTGAAGTGCCTCAGCCATTACATTAGATTCGGTAATTTCTTTTAATGTTGCTAATGCGCCAGCTGCAATTACAGGATGACCGCCAAAGGTTGTTATATGTCCTAACTTAGGATTATCACTTAGTGTTGACATTATTTCTTTTGAAGCTGTAAATGCGCCAATTGGCATACCACCACCTAAGCCTTTACCGGTAACCAAAATATCTGGAACACAATTGTAGTTTTCAAAACCAAATAGTTTTCCTGTACGTCCAAAACCTGGTTGAATTTCATCTAATATTAACAATGCGCCCACTTCATGACATCGCTGTTGAATCTTATGCAAATAATTATTAGTAGGTACAATAAAACCTGCACCACCTTGAATAGTTTCTAAAATAACTGCTGCAGTTTTGCTTGTTATTTTCGAAAGGCAATTATCACAATTAAACTTTATGTGTTTAATATCTGGTAAAAGTGGTAAGAATGGGCGTTTTCGCTCTTGATAGTCCATTAAACTTAATGCACCAATCGTGTTTCCATGATACGCATTTTTGGCGGCGATAATTTCGCTGCGGCCTGTATATCTGCGAGCCAATTTAATGCTGCCTTCAATAGCTTCGGTACCAGAATTAACTAAGTATGTTGTGTTTAAATTATCTGGTAAATGCTTTGCTAATAGTTTTGTGAGTTCTACTGCTGGTTCTTGAGCATACTCACCATAAACCATAACATGCAAATACTTATCTAATTGTGTTTTTATTGCGGACACTACTTTTGGATGGCAATGTCCCAATGGCGTTGCAGATACACCAGCAACAAAATCGAGATGTGCTTTACCAGAAGTATCGTAGACATAACTTCCTTTGGCATGACTAACTTCTAGTGCTAAAGGATGCGGTGTGGTTTGTGCCTGATATGTAAAGAAATCTTCCTTCATATCAATTACCAGCTTTTTTCTTACCGTCCTTTTTTTCTTGCCCTGAGCTTGTCGAAGGGTTAGGAATATTCCTTGCCGCTTTATTTTTTATAGCAGGATCATCTGGTTTAGCAGCTTCAACACGTTCTCTAACATCATCATCAAAGAAATCTTCCGGAGGAACGTAATCATCAAGCCCTTTTATTATTGGAAGGTTTAATGGTGGGTCGTCCTTAAATAAGTCTTCGACAGATGTTGGCCGTTCATCACCGCGCCAATCAAAACCTCTAAGTCTATTCGCATTTTTGGGGAATAAAGATTCTGGACTCAAATCACCATCGACCTTATTAATTAAGCGAATTTCTTCAACCTCATTATCCGATATTTTAATATTAATACTTCCCGATTTAGATTTATTAATCCCAAAGAGTTCGCCGCCGTCATTTCTGGAATAGTAGATGACTTCCGCATTTTTAATGATATCAACGTTATACAATTCATTATCTCTAAACAAACCGATAAGTACTTTTCCTTTGGTTTGATTGTAACCATCATCACTCAATGTATCCTTACTAACAAGAAAGGCATTATTAAATACTTTAAGCGAATCTAATTTTTCGGTTTTTACATCCGATATGAGATGTATGGTGTCACCAGACATTTGATTGCCAATGTTCCAAAGTACAGGTTTTCGGCGTGTGGCAAAAGGATCACTTGAGCTAAATCTAGCAAGATTTATCATCTGTGTTAAACCTGTTTTATGGTCTACGTGCACTGAATCTGCCTTGCCAGCCAAATCACTTTTGTACAACTTTACATTATAGAAGGCTCTAGTAATACGATGTTCTTCAGGTCCAGTGAGCATTAAGGTGTCACTATGCATATAAATAGAATCTTTTTCTTGCACAGTAATTGCCAATGCTTTTTTGGTGATAAAAACCGAGTCCTTATCTTTCCAGACTTCGGCATAATGGCCTTTAACAATACTATTGTTTATCGTATCTGTAATTTTAATATTATTTGTGGCTGATGCAAAATTGAGATTACGGTCAAAGTACATGCTATCGCCTTTAACTTCACGATCATCATAGTTGATTTTGGCATTACGTTGAAAATAACCAAAGTCTTCTTGTGTATCGTAAAAACCCCGTTCACAATAAATATCATTGGTTTCTCCTGTAATCGTTGATGGACCAAAAATATAGGCATGACCAGAGTCGTTAAAAAAATCTAGGCGATTTGTCTTTAATGTATATTCAGGATTAACAAGAACGACGCTATCCGTAAACTGATATTTTTTAGGTCGCATATAATAGCGACCAATTTTACTTGTAATGGTCCCTGAAGAATCTCTAACTACCTTTCCACTAGTGTTATAATAGGCTTGTTGCTTTACACGATCAAAATGCAGTTTCTCGGTAGTTAAGGTCGATTGTGGTTCTTTTAAAACGACATCACCACGAGCAAAAGCAAGCTCTGTTTTACCACTATACTCAACATATTTTGAAGTCATAGTAACGGTATCGCCTTGCACCATACGTACATTACTAAAGGCTTCAATAAAATCTTGACTCTTGTAATACACAGCTTTGTCGCAATAAAGATCAACCCCTTTATGAACAAAGTGCACTTGTTGCTGATTATCTCTTAAAAAAATAAATGTGGATTCGCCTTCAACATTACTGGCCTTGATTTTACCTGTATAAATAATTTGAAGCTTCTCTTTTTGTTGAGAGAATAGAGCGTTGCTAAACGCTATAGAGAAACATAATATGATATATAAAAACCGCACTAATCTTAATTTGCTACAAATGTAACGACATAAAACGAATTTGATTGTAAAAATAATGCCTCTGATGAGGCATTATTTTTTAGGTACTTTATTTTTAGTTTTTGCAGAATCTACTTTTGTAGTTGTATTGACTTTAACTTTAGGTTTAGCTTTAAACTTCTTCCTAAATTCCTCTAGCTCTTCTATGTCATTAATAAATATAGCTTTACTTGAGTCAATATCCTTAAGGTCAATGTTTCTATAATTTTTACCCTTAAAAACCCTATTAAATCCTAAATGAGGTAATAATTTGTCTTCCGAGAACTCTCCCAGGAAAAAGGATTTTAAAATAGCAGATGCTTTCACTTTTGTTAAGGAATCCTGTAATGATAATTTCAATTCTTTAATTACAGCGTTATTCCCTTTTATTTTTTTGAAGTCTTTATTATTAATACCAAACTCTTTCCTTAATTGACTGTAATTTGTAGTGTTCTGAGAAACTATCTTGTCACAACAACCAAATATAATAGTAATAATTACTAGAAAAAAAAATGTAAAATATAATATTCTCATAGCCTTAATCTATTGTCATGCTTCCCGTATTTTGGGAACCGTCGTTCATATTTAACCATATATTAAAATTAATACCAAATGAAGCAACTTTTCCGATTCCTTGAACGACTAAGGTAACTTCAGCATAAGAATTTACATCTACATTGGAAACATTAGCCTGAGAGTTTACTGTTGTAGTAGTCCAGTTAAGTTGCTCATAAGCTACAAACATAGTAAATCCAGTAATATTAGAAGTAATATCGTCAACACTATAATCGTCCCCTAAAGTTTGCTCCACATAAACATTAAAATCAAAGGTCCAGTCTGGGAAAGTACAACGCGTGATAACTTTATTAGGGTTGGTTGGGTCAATTGTAGTTTCTGATACCATATTAGTTGAATTCAGACTATCTACAAAAACTTGTAATTCTTCTATTGTATCAAAATGTAATTCTTGCGGGACATCATTAGGGTTAATAATAGGGTCTATTAATAAAGACACATTTGGATTATTAATTTGAAAATAAATAGAATCTACTACATTATTTATCGCATCAGTATTAATAGTCGGGAATTGATGTTCACCAAAATTATCAAAAGCGGGATCAATTGGGCGTTCTCGATGTGCATTTAAATATGCAGCAATGGCATCTAATACTTCATAGTTATTAGCTATTTCTTGCTGTTCTAACCACAGGGCTACTGGAGAAGTAAAATCTACCTCCAAAGCTAGTTTAATAGATATTGCATTGGCAGTAACAGTATTTGGTACAAATACTTGAGGGTTATTATTTGGTGGTGCTCCAGGTCCTGTAATTGGTCCTTCATCTATGGCAGGAATATTAATGATATCTACCCAGCCGTTAGAATTGTCAAAAGGATTGAACGGTGCATTTGTTGTTTCAGTAGAAGTGTCGTACTCATTACTTACTGCTAAATCTCTTATATATTCACCTAAAACTGACGGAGATGAGCCACCACCATGCCATGAACCATAGCAATCTGGCAAATCTAAACCTGCTAAGTTACCCCTAAGTATTCCCATGCCTGTACAATAATTGCGAGTATTATAAATATTGATATCAAGTGTTTAAGTAAACAATGATTATTGTTCTGATTTAATTTTAGTAGTTAAATACTCAATCTTTAAATCAAGATATTTTGTAACTTTTTTATATAGCCTAAATGTAATAATGGTAATAAAAACCGTTAAAATTATAATTAATATTTGCCATATAATTAGACCTATATTTGGTTCGACTAATGTATTTTCCATGTTTTAATTTTCATTTAGAGTATTACTAAACGTTATTTCGCTTATATTTTGTTCATGTCTTAAAAAAACCTTAATCTGAAAATTACTTTTTTGCCAAATAATATGAAGAGGTTTTTCCTCAAAAGTGCCTTCTCTTAAATCGAAAATATTTTTTGTTAATGTTTGACTAGCTCTACCAAATTCATCCTTAATGGTAGTTTTACTAATACGTTTTCTATTTTCAATGACTTGGATACTATTGGGTTCTCCGTAATTTTCTATAAATGAGTTGAAAAATGAATAATCTATAATTTCACGAAAATGAATAGTTATCGATTGCACTTTATCTTTTTTATTAGTAATTATAGAAATATGATTATAAAACATATTATAAAAAGGCTCATTTATATAGCTTTCATTACTATGAAATACCAACGCGAAATCATTCTTACTGAAATTATTCTCTTTCAATTCAAAATTGAATTGAGCTTTTATATCGGAGATGTCTTTTCCTAAGATTTTCTCCAATCTTGTGTCATTCATAAAAAATAAGATTTATAATTATGCTCTACTTTAATAAAATTGGATGCTTTCCTTTTTTACTTTCATTTTTATATAACGCATAGGATATGGAAATTAATTTTTCGTTTTTTAAAATAAGCGGAGCTATATTTTTCCCATTACAGACTAGATAGTATACATTTCCTAAATCTTTATACTCTAAATTTGATTCGAATCTTTTACTTTCTAAATCACTATGTTTAATTATTTTATAATTATTATACTTGGTGATTTCTGACTTTAAAAAATCTATTTGGTACTCTAAAATTTCAATGGATTTAGTGTTACTTATATCAAAATATTTTTCTAAGTCAATTGTTGAATGACTTTCGGTTAAAACAATCTTTTTTATAAAATCATCTAGGAGTTTAAAATCATTTTTTTTCTCATCAGTACAATTGAGATTAACCAGAACTACAATCAAAAGAAATATTTTATTTTTCATATTATTTATTTTTATAAGCATCCTTTTTCTGAAACTGGTGCAAGTCCAGCGGTAGTTGGGTTTCCATTAATTATGTTCAAATTTCTAATTTCTAATCCTAGATCTCCCGGGTTTGAGCCACCACCACCTGGCCAAGAACCATAACAATCAGGTAATGATAAACCAGATAAGTTACCTATGTCTATTGCAAAGTCAGTACAATTATAATTGTCTAAATGATATGTTGGATTAAAGTTTATTGCTGCGTTCAATATTGCCTGTAGTTGACTAGGTGTTACAGTTACTGATATATTGGCACTATACTGTTCATTGCCATCATTGTCCATTATTGCATCACTTTGTTCATTAAAAATGGGATATATATCATCTTCAACTGGATAAAAACCAAAAGTACTAGTGCTGTCTCCTTGAGATATTGAAACAAACGAATGACCAACAAAACCACTGTCGTGAGAGTCACCACTACCAGGATTTGGCTCATTAGCATATATTGTAACCGTAGCAGGTTGACTAGTATCAAAGCATTCTAGAAAGTTCACCATATCTGAAATTGGGTCATCAGGTTCGTCAAATATAAAATTAAATTCCTCACTAATAGATCCATCAATAAAACCTACTACATTATTTATCGCATCAGTATTAATAGTCGGGAATTGATGTTCACCAAAATTATCAAAAGCGGGATCAATTGGGCGTTCTCGATGTGCATTTAAATATGCAGCAATGGCTTCTAATACTTCATAGTTATTAGCGATTTCTTGCTGTTCTAACCATTGGGCTACTGGAGAAGTAAAATCTACCTCCAAAGCTAGTTTAATAGATATTGCATTGGCAGTAACAGTATTTGGTACAAATACTTGAGGGTTATTATTTGGTGGTGCTCCAGGTCCTGTAATTGGTCCTTCATCTATGGCAGGAATATTAATGATATCTACCCAGCCGTTAGAATTGTCAAAAGGATTGAACGGTGCACCACCACCAGGAGAATCACCAGTATCAATTGTAGTAGTTACTGTCACTGCAGGTAGAGGTGAATAGCAATTAGCTAAAAATTCCTCATACTCTTCATCAGTCATGTTACTTACATTAGTATCATCACAATCTACATTTCCTGTTCTAGCACTAGTGTTATTGGATAACGGAAAAGGTACTTCAATCCCATTCTCATAATTATAGGCTTTATCAAACGTTCCATCTAATTTAAATACAACTATATAAGCAGATAAACCATTACTGATATCTTCTGTTTTGTATAAAACATATAGTTTTCTTGCATCAACAACACCATCGTTTTCTGTCGATGCAATAAAAGCTTTGGCATTAAATTGGGTGTCTAGATAAATTGGTGTGTATAAAATATCTACATCAATTTCATCAGTTTTTTTGTAATGTTTGGATTTAGAGTTTTCCCAATCAGTTACAGATGCTACTGTTGTACGTTGATTGGATAGCCTGTTAGTGGTATTAAAGAAGGCTTTTGCATCCTCAATACTAGGTGTGTTAAAATGCTCTTTGGTTTGCTGCAAACTATTTATGTTATCTTCTTCTTGGCAGCTATAAGCAAATAAAAGACATAGTATTAATGGAGTAATTAATGTGCTGTGCTTCATTTTTACAGATTTTAAATTTCCTGTAAGAGTAATCTGTAAAATTATTTTACGAGTTTTAAAAATGTAGATACTTACATATTTCGGACTTCTTTTTTAAAATTACTTGGAGAAGTACCCGTAAATTTTTTGAAAGCAGTAAAAAAACTTGATTTAGATTTAAAGCCAGACTCTAAGCCAATGGCTACTATAGTATAATTGTCATAATCTTTATTTGATAGCATATCTTTAGCGGCATTTACCCTAAGACTATTAATATAGTCATTGAAATTTAAGTCAGATTCTTTACTAATTAACTGTGAGAGATAGCCACGACTTATATTTAATATATCAGCAATATCTATCAATTTTAAGTCAGGATTTAAATAGAGTTGCTTATTAATAATAACATTCTCAAATTTTAAAAAAGATTCAGGTTTTTTTAATGCTTTACTTTTTTGATGAATAGCATTAGTGTTGTTAGAGTTAAACTTATCTTGAATATTACTGCCATTGTTTTTTAATCGTATTAGCTGTCTCTGACTTAAAATGTCCTTTTGTAAAATTGAAGTGTAGCCAATCCAATAGATTAATATTGAAATACCAATCCATAAAGGATAGAACCTGTAATAACCACTGGAGAATAAGGCATCAATTAAGTTAAAAGATAAAAACCATATTAAACATAAAAACAAGCCCGCAATTAAAAGTTGTTTTAACCATTTTGTTGCTATGGGTATGTCTTCAGTGTTCGTTTTCTCGTAAGTTAATATGATTTTGTAGGTCATTATAATTGAGAAAATTGAGTAGATAATTGATAAATACTCTACTATTAAATTAGTTGACGCTATCGTTTTAGTACTAAAGATGTTTTCATTAAAAATGTATTGGTAAATTATAAATAAAGGGAAAAACGAGAGTAATGCTATTATTTCAAATCTATTGGTAGTCTTGTTAAGATAACTCTTAACAAAAAAATAGAAAAAGGGTAGCATTAAAAATTCAAAAGGAAAAAAAGGTACTATATCGGAATGTAAATAAATATATACATCCTTCAACCAGTATTGAAGATTACTTAGTGTTAATGAAAATACGGTTAAAGCGAGATAGAAATTTGTTCTGCTTTTAAATTTTTCATTAACTAGAATTACTACACCAAAAATAATCCCGTGAATTACACCAACTAATATGAGGGTATTAAAAATATTGAGATTCAGGGCTTCCATCACATATATTTAATGGAAGTAAGGTAAAACTTACATCTTAAAAAAGATAATTTTTTTACATTTTTGTATAAAAAATTCTACAAACTATGATCTCACTATAGTCTGTTTTCTATCAGGGCCAACAGATACCACAGTGATAGGTATGTTTAGCTGATCCTCTAAAAATGTAACGTAATCATTAAGCGCTGCTGGTAATTGAGACGCCTCAGTCATGCCAGTTAAATCTGCGTCCCAACCTTTTAATTCAGTATAAACAGGTGTTACATTTTGTTCTTCAATATTGTATGGTAAATGTGATATGTCTTCACCTTTATATTTGTAAGATGTACATACTTTAAGGGTTTTAAATCCGGAAAGTACATCGCCTTTCATCATAATCAGTTCTGTAACACCATTAACTTGACATGCATAGCGCAATGCTACTAAATCTAACCATCCGCAACGTCGTGGACGACCAGTAGTGGCGCCAAACTCATGACCAACACGTCCCATAGTTTCGCCATCTGCATCAAATAATTCTGTTGGGAATGGTCCAGAACCAACACGGGTTGTATAGGCTTTAAAAATACCATACACTTTACCAATACTATTTGGTGCAACACCTAATCCAGTACACGCACCTGCTGCTGTTGTATTAGATGAGGTTACGTAAGGATACGTGCCAAAATCTATATCTAGTAAAGATCCTTGAGCACCTTCTGCTAAAATAGACTTACCTGCTTTTTGTGCTTGATGTACATATTCTTCAGAGTCAATAAACTGAAGTGATTTTAAAGTTTCAATAGCCTCAAAAAATTCTGCTTCTAATTCCTCTAAATCGTATTGAATATCTACATTATAGAAATCAATCATCGCTTGATGCTTGTTGGCTAATGCTCTATATTTAGTTTTCCAATCGGCTAACTCAATATCACCAACACGGATACCATTACGGCCTGTTTTATCCATGTACGTTGGGCCAATTCCTTTTAGCGTTGAACCAATTTTTGCTTTCCCTTTTGCAGTTTCACTTGCAGCATCTAGTAAACGATGCGTAGGTAATATGATGTGTGCTTTTCTAGAGATAAGCAATGATTTTTTGTAATCTACATCTTGCTCATCAAGCTTATCTAATTCCTTTTTAAAAATTACGGGGTCAATTACGACACCATTACCAACAAGATTAATTGTGTCATCATGAAAAATACCAGATGGAATTGTATGAAGCACATGTTTTCTGCCATTAAATACTAATGTATGTCCAGCATTTGGACCGCCTTGAAAACGTGCAATAATATCGTATTTTGAGGTTAATACATCGACAATTTTTCCTTTGCCTTCATCACCCCATTGTAAACCTAGTAGTAAATCTACTGCCATTATAAAGAATTAGTTAGTGTTGTTTTTTCGGTTACCATAGAAATACAGTGAATGGTTGTTGATTTCGATATCAAAAACTTCTTCTATGGTTTTTTTAATGGATTGTATGCGTGGGTCGCAAAACTCAATAACTTCACCAGTGTCTGTTAAAATAACATGGTCGTGCTGCTTATCAAAATACGATTTTTCGTAATGCGCTTGATTCTGACCAAACTGATGTTTACGAACTAAGGCACAATCAAGTAATAACTCAATCGTATTGTATAACGTTGCACGACTTACACGATAGTTTTTGTTTTTCATTTTAATATACAATGATTCAATATCAAAATGCTCTTCACTTTCGTAAATTTCTTGAAGTATAGCGTAGCGTTCAGGTGTTTTTCTGTGGCCGTTTTCTTCTAAAAAACTGGTAAAAACACGCTTTACAATTTCTTGATTACTTTCTTTTGTATTAGTTTCCATAATAGGGTGTAAATTTAAACAAATTTTACACTCTGGTTACCTTATCGATACCATTAATTTTCTTTAAGTTTTCAATAAGTTTTTTTAGCATCGTTTTGTTCTTTACGATCACAGTAATTTTGCCTGAGAAAATACCATCATCACTAGAAAAATTTAGGCTTTTCATATTTACATGCATATTAGACGAAATTACTTTTGTAATATCATTCAGCAAGCCTAAATTGTCGAGACCAGATAGTTTAATTTGTGATGTGTATTCGCGCTGCGTAGAATCTATCCACTTGGCTTTCATTATGCGATACGCATAATTAGATTGCAGGCTTACTGCGTTTGGGCAGTTTTTTTTATGCACCTTGATGCCATCATTTATAGTTAAAAACCCAAATACATTATCTCCAGGAATGGGGTTGCAACATTTTGCCAAAGTATAATCTAAGCGTTCTTCCTCTTTACCAAATACAAGCATGTCGTATTTAGAAGTAATTTCGTCTTTATCAATATCCTTTGGTGCTTCAGGACGACGAATTCTGTTTTTTATGTAGCTCACAAATACATTGCTTCTTGATGCAGCAAACGCCTTAAGCATTGTATTATCAATTGTACCTAAACCAACACGATAGAATAGGTCTAAAGATGTATTTAACTTAAAATAATTTACCAATTCATTTACCGACTTTTCGTTAAGCGTAATCTTAAGTTGTTTTAACTTACGGCGCAGTATTTCCTTACCTTCAGCAGCCATTTCTTTTTTGTCTGCATTGAGGTAAGATTTGATCTTACTACGAGCTCGAGCGGTAGTAGCATAATCTAACCAGTTGCTATTGGGCTTAGAGTTTTCTGAGGTAAGTATCTCCACGCGATCACCACTTTTAAGCTCATGACTTAGAGGCACAAGCTTATTATTAACCTTGGCGCCACGGGTTTTCATGCCGACTTCTGTATGAATACTAAATGCAAAATCTAATGGTGTTGCACCCTTTGGAAGTGATTTTAAATCGCCTTTTGGTGAGAATACAAATATCTCTTTTGCGTACAAGTTGAGCTTAAATTGCTCTACAAAATCAACAGCATCTGCTTCGTTGCTCTCAAGCGTTTCTTGCAAGCGATTAATCCATAAATCTAGACTATCTTCCTTTTCATTCGCATTCTTGTATTTGTAGTGTGCAGCATAGCCTTTTTCAGCAATTTCGTTCATGCGTTCACTACGAATTTGCACTTCGACCCAACGGCCTTTTGGGCCAACTACTGTAATATGCAATGCTTCGTAACCAGTAGATTTTGGTGATGATATCCAATCTCTTAGTCGTATTGGGTTAGGCGTAAAGTGATCTGTTACAATGGAGTATATTTTCCAAGCCAAAAACTTCTCGTTAGCTATATCCGATTTATAGATAATTCTTACAGCAAACTTATCGTAGACTTCATCAAAAGTAACAGCTTGTTTCACCATTTTTCTGCGTATGCTGAAAATTGATTTAGGTCGTCCTTTAACTTCGTAGTTAAGGCCTTCTTTATTCAATGAATCTTCAATGACTTTCGAAAAGGCTTTGATGTATGCATCTTGCTCTTCTTTACTATCTTGAATTTTATTCAAAATATCATTGTAAACCTCTGGTTCAGTATATTTTAAACCTAAATCTTCGAGCTCTGTCTTAATGTTGTACAAACCAATTCTATGGGCAAGCGGTGCATAGATATAGAGTGTTTCAGATGCTATTTTTACTTGCTTATCACTACGCATGCTATCCATAGTTTGCATGTTGTGTAAGCGGTCTGCAATTTTGATAATAATAACACGCACATCATCATTAAGCGTCAGTAGCATCTTTCTGAAATTCTCTGCCTGAAGTGAGACATCCATATCCTTTTTTAAGGACGAAATCTTAGTCAATCCATCAACAATTCTTGCAACGGTTTCACCAAAAAGGCGTTCCATATCAGCGATAGTGTAGTTAGGATTATCTTCAACAACATCATGAAGTAATGCTGCAGCTATACTTGTGGCATCTAAACCAATTTCTTGAGCCACTATTTTTGCAACTGCTATTGGGTGAAATATATAGGCTTCACCAGACTTACGGCGTTGATCTTTGTGTGCATCTAATGCCACATCAAAGGCGTGACGAATTAACTTTTTGTCTTCGCGCGTTAAAGTCTGATAACTTACTTTTAGGAGTTGCTTGTAAGCCTTAGCAATTTCAGCATTTTCTTTTTCAATAGCTTCTTCAGTCATAAAACTAAAGTAAGAAGACCATTTGGAATAAGCAATAGTTTTTGGTTTGGAATTTTAGGGTAGTAACTAATTTATCTTAATACTAATTTTGATACGACGTCTTTTCCTAAAGATTCATTAAGCATGGTGATGATTTTTTCTTTCCCATAGCTTAATTCTTCACGCAAAACACTTGAGTTAAGTTGTACATAGAGCGTTTCGTTTTTTAGCTCAATTGCAGTCGTATAATTATTGACGCCATTACCCATAAGCTTCGCCCATGCCTCACGCACATTAACTTTGTCTAACCCAGATTGCAAATTGTTAGTACTAACAAATTGCTTCAATGCATCTTGTAAGGATTGATTATCGTTATTCCGTCTTGCCATGATTTATGAGTACTAATTTTTAACTATTCTAGATCGAGTTCTAATGGAACATATCTTTTATAAAGGTATATGGTTTGTTGGTCGTTTACAACTTTAAGACTATTTTCATTGGCATCAATGATAGTTTCCTTCCAATTATTATAAGGCGTCTTATAATGCAGATGAAGACTGTCATTTTCAATTTTCACGGTAATACCTTCAGCATCATCAGAGGTAATATATTTGGAGTTAAAACCTGGTTTTAGCTTTTTTCTGAAGCCTTTTAAGTTGTCAGTAATTTGTATATAATCTATGGTTTCATTGTATTTATAAGTCTTAACATCTCCATTGCTAAACATTACTTTATCTATTTCCCAATACCCATTAACATATTCTAAAAAAGATTCTGGATTTTTAGAACAAGAAAAGAATACCAGAGTAAATAAGATTACAACTATCTTTCTCATAGTTTAAAGATTTTATAAGATTGGTGACTATGTTTTACAATAGTTTCAGTGCGTTCAGCATGCGTATCACTAATAAAAATTTGACCAAAATCTGCATCATCTACCATCGTAATAATTTGTGCTACACGGTTTTCATCTAGCTTATCAAAAATATCATCTAGGAGTAGAATAGGAGCAACGCCACTTTGAGATTTGATAAAATCGAATTGAGCCAATTTTAAGGCTATTAAAAATGATTTTTGCTGACCCTGACTACCAAACTTCTTAATCGGATAATCTTCAATTTTAAATTGCAAATCGTCTTTGTGTATACCAACACTGGTGTATTGTATAGCCCTATCTTTAGCAAGATGTTGTTTTAATAATGTATCTAATTCCGTATCAAACAAATCGCTTTTGTAACTTAAATCAATGTTTTCGTTACTATTACTAATTGCTGCATAACGTTGTTTAAAAACTGGGATGAATGTCTCTAAAAACGCTGCACGTTTCTCAAAAATTGGTTTACCAAACGTTGCCAATTGCTGGTCATAAACCTCTAAAGTATCAGTGTTGAAGGTATTATTAAGTGCAAAGTACTTTAGCAGTGCATTGCGTTGCGATAACACTTTGTTATAACGTATTAAATCAGATAAGTAAACTTTGTCACTTTGGGAGATAACACTATCAACAAACTTGCGACGCACATCACTACCTTCGCTAATCAGATCCCGATCTGCAGGAGAAATAATGACTAAAGGAATAAACCCAATATGTTCACTAAATTTCTCATAGGCTTTACCGTTACGTTTTATAACTTTCTTTTGCCCTTTTTTTAGTGAGACAATAATTTTTTCGTCACGATTTTGTTTTAAAAATTGACCATCAACTACAAAAAAATCTTCACCGTGTTTTATATTTTGAGTGGCGACTGGATTAAAATAACTTTTACCAAAGGCAAGATGATAAATAGCATCTAAAGCATTAGTTTTTCCTATGCCATTTGCACCCACAAAACAATTAATTTTAGCATCAAACTCGAAAGATGCGCTTTCAAAATTTTTGTAATTGACTAATGAGAGTTTGTTGAGATGCATAAAAGTGCCGTAATCTTCTGAATTTAAACGTAATTGCTCTTGGCGCGTATTGGCTGCAAAATATTGAAAAATAACAAATAAATAGGCTTTTATTTACCAATAAATATTTTATTTTTGCCCCGCACAAATTAGAAATTATGGCAACTTATAAGAAAAGAGGATATAAGCCTAAAACTAAAAAAGAAAAGACTGAGGTCATTGAAGAAGGATCAACAACTGCTGAGGTGTTTAATACCTTAGATGAGTCCGCTTCTAAAACCGAAGAATGGGTTGTAAAAAATCAGAATTATATTTTTGGGGTTGTTGGTGTTGTAGCTTTGGTTGTATTAGCTATTATGGGATATAATAGATTTATAGCTGAGCCAAATGCCAAAGAAGCAATGAATGAAATGGCTAAAGCGCAAAGCTATTTTGATGAAGCTTTAACCGCAACTGCAAGTGATTCTTTATATACCTTAGCTTTAGAAGGTGGAGAAGGAAAATATGGAATGCTAGATATTATTGAAGAGTATGGTAGTACTCCTGCAGGTAACCTAGCTAACTACTATGCTGGTATGGCTTACCTTAATATGAAAAAGTATGACGACGCTATAAAGTACTTAAGTGATTTTTCAAGTAAAGACATTATGCTTAGTGCTATTTCCAAAGGTGGAATAGGTGATGCATTTGTGCAGTTAAATCAATTAGAAGAAGGATTGGAGTATTATGAGAAAGCAATTGCAGCAAATGCAAATGATTTCACGACACCTTTATACTTAATGAAAGCGGCAATAGTAGCTATGAGCTTAGACGAAAATCAGAAGGCTTTAGATTACTTAAACCGTATTAAGTCTGAATATTCTGAATCTAACGAAGCTAAAGACGTGGATGTGCTGATAGGAAAAGCTTCTGCAAGCTTATAGATTATGGCAACCGAAAATAAAAATTTATCAAACTACGATAAAGCTACAATCCCAAATGCGAAAGACTTTCGATTTGGGATTGTTGTTTCAGAATGGAATGATACCATAACTGAAGGTTTATATGATGGTGCCATTGAAGCACTTAAAGATTGTGGCGCATTAGATAAAAACATTACACGTTGGAATGTGCCTGGCAGTTTTGAACTTGTATACGGCAGCAAAAAAATGCAAGGACAAAATGTAGATGTTGTTATTGCTATTGGTTGTGTTATTCAAGGCGAAACAAAACACTTTGATTTTGTTTGTGAAGGTGTCACTCAAGGCATCAAAGATTTAAATATTCAGAATGAAACTCCTGTAATTTTCTGTGTTCTTACCGATAATACAATGCAGCAGTCTATTGACCGTTCTGGTGGGAAGCATGGTAACAAAGGCACTGAAGCCGCTATCGCTGCTATTAAAATGGCAGAACTTCGCAAAAACTCTAGAGGAAGAGGTATTAGTATAGGTTACTAATTTTTTTCTTTCTTTATGAAACACTTTCCATTTGTACATCTGTCAGTATAGGTTATTTTGGCAGGCTTTTTGTTAACAATTTTTAGGAGTTGTCGTACTAAATTTACTTCTATTTTAAGTAATTTAGAGCGGTAATCTAATTGACGATACAAAAGATGTTTAATCAGCGAAAGCCAAGACGTTTTAATTATAAAACTCGCTTGTCAGATTCTAAAAAGGAAGAATCTGATAGTGACTTAAAGGCTAAATGGGATGAGATGAGAGGTCATACGCATCGAAGAAAAAGTTTTTTTACTTCTATGCCAATGCTAATTATATTTCTAGTATTTGTCTTTGTTTTAATCTATGTCCTAAACGGATATATAAAGTAATAGTATTATGGGGCCAATAAAGTTTAAATTATTCAAAGGATTACCAAAAAACAAAAGATTTAATTATACGCCAAGGTACTACAAAGGTAAACAAGATACTGATGAAACTGCATATCCTACAAAGTTTGATGCATATGCCGAGACACTCAATGATAATGATATTTCTGGACACTGGCACGAAAAAAGAATAAGCAGTAGAAATAGAAATAATTCAGGTTTTAATACTACGATTTATATCATTATCCTAATATTAGTATTTATATCACTTTATATTCTTGACTTCGACTTATCCATTTTCTCTAAAAGCTAATGTCAGACATCATTCAACTCTTACCAGACCATGTGGCCAACCAAATTGCTGCTGGTGAAGTCGTGCAACGTCCTGCTTCTGTAGTTAAAGAACTTTTGGAAAATGCCATCGATGCTGGTGCTACAGAAATTAAACTTATACTTAAAGAAGCTGGTAAAACCCTGGTACAAGTTATTGATAACGGTAAAGGAATGAGTACTACTGATGCCAGATTATCTTTTGAGCGTCATGCAACGTCAAAGATTAGGTCAGCTGAGGACTTATTTCAATTACATACCAAAGGTTTTCGTGGAGAAGCTTTAGCGAGTATTGCTGCAATTGCTCATGTAGAGCTGAAAACCAAACAAGAACAAGACGAACTTGGTACTGAAATATTAATTGAAGGTAGTCATGTAAAATCGCAAGAAGCTACTGTAGTTCCAAAAGGAACATCTGTTGCAGTTAAGAATTTGTTTTTTAATATTCCTGCACGTCGTAATTTTTTAAAGTCAAATACTGTTGAGTTACGACATGTAACTGACGAGTTTCATCGCGTAGCGTTAGCGCACCCGGATATTGCCTTTACTATGTTTCACAATGGTAGTGAGTTGTTTAATCTACAATCGAGCAATTACCGCCAACGTGTAGTTCATATTTTTGGGTCTAAAACCAACGAAAAATTAGTACCTGTAGAAGAACATACCGAAGTGCTTAAAGTATCTGGATTTGTAGGTAAGCCTGAGTTTTCAAAAAAAACCAAATCAGAACAGTTTTTCTTTGTCAATAATCGCTTTATAAAAAGCCCATATTTAAATCATGCCATTAATGCTGCTTTTGAAGGTTTACTTAAAGATGGTTATCATCCAAGTTATTTTTTAAACCTTACGGTTGACCCAAAAACTATTGATATTAATATTCATCCTACAAAGACCGAGATTAAGTTTGATGATGAGCATACGCTGTATGCCATTTTAAGGTCAGCTGTGAAGCATAGTTTAGGTCAGTTTAATATTGCGCCAGTTTTGGATTTTGAAAGCAATACAAATCTTAATACGCCATATAACTATAAAGATAAAGCCGGACAAACACCAACGATAGAAGTAGATAGGTCTTTTAATCCATTTGCTGACGAATCTTCAAAAACACCAAGTAAGAGTTTTAAAAGCTCGGCTAGTCATTTTACAAAACCAACCGCTAATTGGGAAAGCCTATATGTAGGTTTAGAATCAAAATCAAACAGTAATGATGGTGATGACTTTTCTGAAGTTACCTTCGAAAGTGACTCTGAAACAGGTTCAATCTTTAAGGATGATGAAGTTAAGCAAGAGAAAACAACCTATCAATTACACAAAAAATACATAGTAAGTACAATAAAATCTGGGATGCTGATAGTAGATCAGAATCGTGCGCATCAACGCATTTTATATGAAAATTTGCTGAAGCAACTCACGTCTAAGGAAGCAACGACACAGCAATTGTTATTCCCGTTAGAGTTGCATTTTACGACTTCAGATATGGAAGCTATAAAACAATTGCAAAGTGATTTAGAACATGCAGGTTTTGAATTTACTGATATCCAAAATGAACAATTGACCATTAAAGGTGTTCCTGTTGGTGTTGCTGAAGCTGAAGTAAAAATAGTATTAGAGCAATTGATTAGTGATGTGGTGAATGATGTGCCTGATCAAAATTTTAGTGCATCAGATTTATTAGCAAAATCAATGGCAAAAAGTTTAGCTATTAAAACTGGGCAAGTATTAGAAAAAGACGAGCAAGAGCATTTAGTGAATAGTTTATTCGCTTGCAAGGAACCTTCAGTATCACCAACAAATAAAACCACATTTATTACGTTTGGTGTAAACGATATTGAAAAAAAATTTATGTAGACGATTATGAGATTAGGAATAACAGACGCTGTAAAACATCTATTGATTATAAATATAATCATGTTTATAGGTACTTTAAGTATTGGTGATGGTCAGTCTTTTTACCAATGGTTTGCACTATATTTTCCTCAGAATGATGCATTTCAGCCATGGCAAATTATAACACATATGTTTATGCATGGCAATGGTACACATTTGTTGTTCAATATGTTTGCACTTTGGATGTTTGGTACGCCTGTAGAACGCAGCTTAGGGACTAAACGTTTTTTATTTATTTATTTCTCAGCGGGTTTAGGAGCTGTTTTATTTCAACTAGGGTATTACTATTTCAACTTTATTCCAGACTTAAATAATTTGTTAGATTCCGGTATTTCAAAGGAGCAAATATTTAACATGATAGATACTAATAGGGTCTTAAATACCATAACGGATGAGCAGTTGGTACTTTTAAGAAATATTGCTCCGATTTATGCTGCTTCAATGGTTGGAGCTTCGGGATGTATTATGGGAATCCTTTCTGCATTTGGTATGATGAATCCTAATGCGGAGTTAATGCTTATTTTCTTACCTATACCTATTAAGGCTAAGTATTTTATTCCTGGTATAATAATTCTTGATATTATCTCAGCGTTTAGTGGACAATCATTCTTTAGCCCAAGTAATACGGCTTATATGGCGCATGTTGGTGGCGCAATTATTGGTGCGCTTATTATGTGGTATTGGAAAAAGAATAGTATGGACAAATACCGTTGGAATTAGATGTTTAACGACCTTAAGTACAAATACAATACACTCAATAGCTTCGGTAAGCTTATAGTAGTTAATGCTGTAATATTTATCGTATTACTACTCATAAGAGCTTTTAGGTTAGGTAATTTTCAATCTTATTTTATTTTACCTGCAGATTTTGGTGACTTTATTTTACAGCCTTGGTCTATAATTACCTATAGTTTTATTCATATTGGGCTATGGCATTTGTTGTTTAATATGTTATTACTCTATTATCTATCTAGAGTTTGCCTTAACCTTTTTCGAGTTAAAACTGTTTTAAATATCTATTTTTTAGGAGTCATTTCTGGTGGTGTTTTATTTATGGCAATTGCCAATCTGTGGCCTAACGATTTCTTTGGTGCAGGCGGTACATTACGTGGAGCTTCGGCAGGAGTATCTGCGTTATTACTATTTGTTGCTGCATACATGCCAAATTCTGAAATCAGGCTCTTTGGCCTTTTTAATATAAAGTGGAAGTATATTGCTCTAGTATTTGTTTCATTAGATTTGATTAGAATGCTATTAGGACTAAACTCTGGTGGGTATGTTTCACACATTGGCGGTTATTTATTAGGTTTCTATTATGCTAAACAATTATTAGCAGGTAAAGATATAGGCAAGGGTTTTGAACGTTTAATGGATGCTTTGATGAGTTTGTTTAGACCAAAATCTAATTTAAAGACCGTTCATCGTAAAAAGCGTACTTCAAAAACAAGCTCGAAGACCAAAACAGAGTTTGATACGTTAAATAAGCAGACACAAATAGACAGCATCCTAGATAAAATAAGCAAAAGTGGTTACGAGAGTTTAACAGCCAAAGAGAAGGAGTTTTTGTTTAGGCAAGGCAAGAAATAATAGTAGTGAAAGGACTTAGTTTTATAAACAGAATTGTATTCTTTGCCAATTCATTGGCCGCCTTTCTGTTATTAATTGCTTATGTACTGCCTTATATTCCTCCTAAAAGTTTTTCTATATTATCGGTTTTAAGTTTAGCAGTTCCGGGGCTTATTTTTCTTAATATTTTGTTCTTTTTGTATTGGCTATTTAATGTAAAAAAGCAGCTCTTATTATCGTTTTTGGTATTGCTTTTAGGCTTTAATTACATTACATCTATTTATAAATTTACAGGTTCTAAAACAGTTGAAGATGATTTAAATTTTTCTGTAATGAATTATAATGTGCGCCTGTTTAATGTGTTTAATTGGATGCCCAATAAAAACACCGAGGCAGATATTTTAAAGTTTATCACTTCAGAAAAACCTTCAATTCTGAGTATACAAGAGTATCGGAAAACAGAAACTTTCAATCTGCCTGGTTATGAAAAATATGAACATATAACAGGTGATAAAATAAAAAGTGGCCAAGCCATTTTTTCAAAGTTTCCGATTATAAACTCTGGTAACATCAAATTTCCAAATACATCAAATAGCGCTATTTATATCGACATTGTTAAGCAGAGAGATACTATAAGAGTTTATAATTTACATTTACAATCATCTAAGGTTAGTACTGAAGTTAGCGATTTACAGAAGGAAGGTTCTGAAGAATTAACACGCCGAATAGGTGAGGTGTTCCAGATGCAGCAATCGCAAGCCGAATTGGTTGTAGCGCATCGAAAGCAGTGTAAATATAGAACCATTATTACAGGCGATTTTAATAACACGGCGTACTCTTATGTGTATGATAAGATAAAAGGCGATTTTAATGATGCCTTTAATGTAGCTGGCAATGGTTTTGGTAAAACGTTTGATTTTAATAGAATTCCCCTAAGAATAGATTTTATACTTACAGATACGTCGTTTGAAGTTAATGGCTTTAAGAATTATAATATTAAGTTATCTGATCATTTCCCTATTAAAGCGACCTTAAAATAGCATAAACCAACAATCTACTGCATCAGCCACAATATGTATGAGTAAGCCTAATCCAAGTAGTCTTGTCTGTTTTATTAGAGCTAAAAGAAGATATACACCAATGGCATAATAGCTATGAAGTATATGAAAATTGATGCTACATCGATTTGCATCAAAAATTGGGTCTGCCAGCAGATGATCCATATCTATTAAAAACCCTAAAAGCATTATTATAAATGCTCTTTTCCATTGCTTTCTAAAGAAAATAATGGCAACAAGCAACGGTCCCAAAATATGAATACCATAATGTAAAATTAGCTGAAGCATTAGTTGTTCAGGTCTAAATTATTAAGGTGATTTATTGTGTTTGGACCTTCATTAAAAAGTAAATCCAAAATGCTAAGATTAGGCAAATACCCATGTTTTTGCGTAAAAACTTGCGTGTATTTTAAAAATTGAGATTCATCTTTAACTTTAGCATTAACTAAATATCGATAATCATTTGGTTCATTATCATGAGGGGCATATTCATCGGAGAGCTTATAATCTATATTCAGTTCAAGGCATTCGCAAAGTAACTCAAAACTCATAAGAGTAACATCAAGCAGATATTTGAATTTAGTATTGAATATAGGCCTTAAATCATCACGATAAAATTCATAAAAAGGAGACATACGATATGCAGAATCTAACGACTTAAGATGCTGGGCTTGCCATTGTTCTGTTCCCGAAATTAAGACATCTTTGGTTTGTTGTCGATGTTTTTGGGTATATGAAACCGGAACGGACAATGCGAGCTTACCATTAGCGGCATAAATCTCTGCTCTGTTTCTATAAGTCTGTTTTTGGTAATTATCACAAACTTCGAAAATCAGATTTTCGCTTGATATCATTGCTTTAAAATGAGCAATGTTTGGAAAGTATGTAGGATGCAGAAGCATTCTAGATCTGAATTATTTAGTTTCAGATTTTAGCTTTTTCTTTTTGCGCCAACGATTAAAGAATGTAATACCAATAATAACAGCTAAAAACGGCAATAAGTACGATACGCGCTCACCTTTACCATTCACAGTAGTAAAGACTCTATCCCAGCGGAAGCTCCAATTTTTAATACCATCATTAATTCCGTCGATACTCATCCAAATAAATACAGGCTTACCAATAACATGGTCAAAGGGCACAAATCCCCAAGCACGACTATCTACTGAGTTATGACGGTTATCACCCATCATCCAGTAATAGTCCTTTTCAAAAGTATAGGAGTCAACGACTTCTCCATCTAATACAACCTCATTACCTCTGGCATACACATTATGACCTTCATATTCTTGTATTAAGCGATCAAATAATGGTAAATTCTGTACATTAAGCTCAGTGGTTGTACCAGCCTTTGGGATATATAATGGCCCGAAAAAGTCAACATTCCATGAATAATTTGGATCACGAGGAAATGTTGCTCCATATTGGCCTTTTTCAGTAATATTTCGTTTTACAGAAAGTACTTCTGGATGGTTCTTTAAAGCTGCGATTGCCTTATCCGAAGCGGCAAAAACTCTGTAAGTATCTTCAGTATTTGGAACTCGTCCAAAACCATCATCTATATCTGCTCTGTCAATTACTTTCAGAATTCTGTCTACATCTGCCTGAGAGCGTAAAGGATTCTTCAATTTTACATCGTATGAAAATTGGAGCTCACCACGACCTGGAATTACATTCTTTTTACCGTTGATATATACATAACCTTCTCTAATTTCTAAAGTATCACCAGGTATAGCCACGCAACGTTTTACAAGGTTCGTTTTCTTATCTATAGGTTTATAATAATTACGGTCTGGTGTAAATATATCCATGTTTCGTAATGTGTCAGCAGGCTGACCAAAAACGACGTAGTCGTTGTTCTTTATTTTTTCAAATGAAGGAAATCTAAAGTATGGTAATTGCAATTTGTTTTGCCAAGCTGTTTCCCGCTTTTCATAATTGTCGCTGTATAAATACGATTTAGATTTTAATACAGGAATTGTATCATGTACCATAGGTGTTCCTACTGTAGTCATTGGAGCACGAGCACCATAATGTAACTTACTCACAATTAAAAAATCACCGACTAATAAGGACTTTTCTAATGATGAAGATGGAATTACAAATGGTTGAAAAAAGTAAGTATGTACTATAGTTGCAGCAACAATGGCAAATAGGATAGAGGTAATCCATTCGCCTGTTGAAGTCTTAGGCTTAAGTTCACGGTTTTCAATAAACTCAACATCAGCTAAATAGTTAAGATAGTATAAGTAAAATCCTAAAGTAAGTATACAAATTAAGGCATCAAATTTAGTGTCTTTACCAAAGGCTCTCGCAGTTTCTACCCAAACTGCTGGAATCATAATTAAATTTACAATTGGCAGAAAAATGAGGATAACCCACCACCAAGGCCGAGTGATAATTTTCATTAAAATGACCGCGTTATAAATAGGAATAAATGCTTCCCAAGCTTGTCGGCCAGCTTTAATGTAAAGCTTCCAAGTGCCTAAGCCATGTATAATTTGTATTATTATTATAAATATTAACCACTGTGTCGAGTCCATATAAATATTTTTGATTGATTAATGTCTAATGACCAATAATCAATTTTAGATTTAGTTGTTTAGGTTCAAATTTGCAGTTTTTCTTGATGAAATGAAAATTCTTGTCAATTCATCAGCTTCTTTTAACAAAGATTTACAGCTTTCAGGCAAAAGTAAGTTTTCATCTTGAATAAATTCTATCCAAAACAAACTTTCATCAATCTCCTCAATAACAATGCTAATTTTAGCAATAAAGGCTTTTTTTGATTGTGCTATACAAGTAGCTCTATAATTTGCTGCTACTGAAGTCGAACTTCGAATAAGTTGCTTTTTTATATGATTAGATAAATAGTCATTTGATAATTGAGCTGTGATTTTTATGCAATCATGAGCAAAAGATTTGGTTCTATCCTTTAAGTCATTTTTTTTAAGATTCGTCATTCAAACATTTATCATTTGACATTTAAACCTAGGACGTCTTTCATACTAAAGACACCTTTTTTATCAGCTATCCATTCTGCGGCAATAACGGCACCTAATGCAAAACCTTGTCTGTTGTGAGCAGTATGTTTAATTTCAATAGTATCTACTTCAGAATTATAATTGACCGTATGTGTGCCAGGGACATTTTCTATGCGTTTCGCATGTATCTTAATAGTGTCAGTATCGCCATTATCAAGTTCCCAATTTTTATAATTTGAGTTGCTGATAATATCATTGGCTAATGAAATGGCTGTGCCGCTAGGTGCATCTAACTTTTGGGTGTGGTGAATTTCTTCAATATCGAGATTGTAATCTTTGTAATCTGCAATTAAGGTTGCCAAAACACGATTAACTTCAAAAAAGATATTTACGCCTAAACTAAAATTCGAAGCGTATAGAAATGCACCATTTTTGGACTTACAATAATTAGTTACATCACCATATTTGTCTAACCAACCTGTTGTGCCAGAAATTACTGGTACATTGGCGTCAATTGCTGCTTTAATATTTTTAATTGCAGTAGTCGGAAGACTAAAATCGATAGCGACATCAGTATCAGAGAAGTTTAGTTCATCTTCATCATGATTAATTTTAAGCGAGATAGAATGGCCACGATTAATCGCAATTTGCTCTATTGTTTTCCCCATTTTACCATAACCGAGTAAAGCTATTCTCATATACTAATCATTCTAAAATTTAAAATTCAGCGTCACACCCAAATCTGAAGAGTCTTCCATTGGATTATATTGAAAATGAGGCCGCATCGCTAAATTTTCATCTACATTAAACTGAAGCAAATGTGCATCTACGTTTGCATCTATAATATTCAGGGCATAAAAACCTATAGTCAATAATAATGCAATATCCCTATTTCGCCTGAACTGTCGCTGTGCTCTTATTAAACCATCGTCCGATATAATCGGTGTTGTTCCATTACCAAAAAACTCATCATCAGTAAAGCCAGCTAAACGCCTTTTAAAGGCATCACGATACCGGTTATACTCACCATTATTAAAATCATAAATCAAAATACCACCAGTTATCAGGGTAACAACGATAGGGACTTTCCAATACTTCTTATTGTAAACTTGCCCCAAGCCAGGTAAAATGGCAGAATAGAATGCCGCTTTTGACGGCCGTAATGGGTCAATTTCTCGCTTTACAAGTAAAGCCTTATCAAGGTTGAGCTCTTCAACGCTAGTATTTACTGTACTGTCTCTTTTTATTTGTGAAGACATGGATACAGAAAATAGAAGTGCAATTAATACTAAAACAACGGATTTATTTAGCACTTTTAATAAGTTTAATAATACGATTAAAATCTTCTTCAGAATGAAAAGGTATCGAAATTTTACCACTACCATTCTTTGCTACTTTAACGTCAATTTTATGGCCAAAGTATTCTGAGAATTCCTTAATTCCTTTTTTAATTGGTTTTGGAATTTCTATTGTTTCAGATTTTACAACAGTTTTAGGATTATTAAGGTTTTTCACCAAAGCTTCTGTAGCTCTAACAGACAGTTTACTGGTTATAATTTTTTCGTAAACTTCTAGTTGGTCAATTTGATTGTCAATATTAATCATTGCGCGACCATGCCCCATGCTAATAAACCCATCTCTCATACCTGTTTGAATAATTGGGTCTAACTTTAATAACCGTAAATAGTTAGAAATTGTAGAACGTTTTTTACCAACACGATCACTCATTTGTTCTTGAGTAAGTTGAATTTCGTCAATAAGGCGTTGGTATGACAAGGCAATCTCTATTGGGTCTAAGTCTTGACGTTGAATATTTTCAACCAATGCCATTTCTAACGATTCTTGATCGTTAGCAATTCTAATATATGCTGGAATTGTTGAGTTACCAATTAGTTTTGAAGCTCTGTAACGTCGTTCACCCGAAACAAGTTGATACTTATTAAAGGCTAATTTTCTTACGGTAATTGGTTGTATAACGCCAAGTTCTCTTATTGAAGACGCGAGTTCTCTAAGCGTTTCTTCATTAAAATTGGTTCTTGGTTGAAACGGATTAATCTCTATATCCTCAATATCTAACTCAACTATATTTCCAACAACTTTATCAGCATTCTTGTCAGATGCAGATTTTATATCATTATCTGGGTCTTTTAATAATGCTGAAAGTCCTCGACCTAGAGCTTGCTTTTTTGTTGCCTTCGCCATGTTATCAGTTCTTTTTTATAATTTCCTTAGCTAAGTTAAGGTAATTTGCTGCACCTCTGCTGCTTACATCATAATTTATTATACTTTCGCCATAACTAGGCGCTTCACTTAATCGTACATTTCTTTGAATAATGGTTTCAAAAACCATATCGCTAAAATGCTTTTGTACTTCCTCAACCACTTGGTTAGATAATCGAAGTCTAGAGTCGAACATTGTTAAAAGCATACCTTCAATATCTAAGGCTTCATTATGAATTTTTTGCACACTCTTAATAGTATTCAAAAGTTTCCCTAATCCTTCAAGAGCAAAATATTCACATTGAATAGGTATAATTACCGAATCTGCTGCGGTCAATGCATTTAACGTCAATAAACCTAAAGATGGCGCACAATCGATAATGATAAAATCGTAATTATCCTTAATCTCTACAAGCGCTTTTTTAAGCATGTACTCGCGCTCATCTTTGTCTACCAATTCTATTTCTATGGCAACTAAGTCTATGTGTGCAGGTATAATGTCCACATTTGGTGTATTAGAACTAGTAATAGCGTCATTAGCAGATTTTGTGTGCTCAAGAACCTGATACGAACCGATTTCTACAGCATCGACGTCTAAGCCCAAACCAGAACTGGCATTAGCTTGCGGATCTGCATCGATAAGCAGTACTTTCTTTTCTAATACTCCAAGAGAAGCGGCTAAGTTTACCGAGGTAGTTGTTTTACCAACACCACCTTTTTGGTTTGCAATGGCAATGATTTTACCCATGAATTGATTTGGTTAAAATAGAGCTTAAAAATACAATTATTTATGAGTTTAGAAAACGGAAGTTGTTAACAGTATAGGAATAAAAATCGAGCGATAATAACCATCTCAAATTGCCTTAATTCAATGTTAAAATATTTAATCTTTAAGTTGTAAATTATCTTTATGCTTAATTATTAATTAGTTAAAACTTGCATATTTGTTTTATATGCTAATTAAGAAATCTACCTATTTAACATCAACTTAAAGTCTTAATGTTTAATTTTAAAACAGAAATTAAAACTATCAAAAAACATGAAAACTAATTTACGCACTAGTTTGGTGCTTGTTGCTATGTTGCTATTTTTCGTAGTAATAGAAGCACAACCAAAACAGACAGCCTCGGTTGAGGGTATTACAGAGTACATGATGGATAATGGACTTAAAGTTCTATTATTTCCGGATAATTCTTCGCAAACTATTACGGTTAATATTACTTATAAAGTAGGTTCTAGACATGAAGGTTATGGAGAGAAAGGCATGGCTCACCTATTAGAGCATCTCGTATTTAAAGGAACTCCTAACCATCCTGATATTCCAAAAGAGTTAACATCACACGGTGCAAGACCTAATGGAACGACATGGTATGACCGAACAAATTATTTTGAAACATTTAATGCTACGGATGAAAATTTAGATTGGGCTTTAGATCTAGAAGCAGATCGTATGGTAAATTCATACATTGCGAAGAAGGACTTAGATTCAGAGTTTTCAGTAGTAAGAAATGAATTTGAGTCTGGTGAGAATTCTCCAACAAGTGTATTAATGCAAAAAGTTATTAGCTCGGCTTTTTTATGGCATAACTACGGTCAATCTACAATCGGTAATAAATCTGATATTGAACGCGTGCCAATTGATAACTTAAAAGCATTTTACAAAAAGTACTATAGACCTGATAATGCCGTATTGATGGTTACTGGTAAGTTTGATACTGATAAGACTTTAGCACTCATTGAAAAGAAGTTTGGTGAACTTAAAAACCCAGAAAAACCTTTAGTAGATGTGCCGACGATCGAACCACCTCAAGATGGAGAGAAAAGAGTAGAGTTAAGTAGAGTTGGTGATTTACAATTAGTATCAACATTATTCCATACGCCTGCTGGTTCTCACGAAGATTATGCACCATTAGCACTCGTGGAGAATGTATTAACAGACCAACCTTCAGGACGTTTGTATAAAGCTTTAATAGAAAGTAAAAAAGCATCTTCTATATGGAGTTTTTCACCATTTACAAAAGAACCAGGGTTTATGTATTTTAACGTAGACGTGCCTTCTGATAAGCCTTTAGCAGAAGCTGAATCTACACTTTTAAATATGTTCGATGGGCTAAGAGAAAACCCAATTACTGAAGAAGAATTAAAACGCGCTAAAGCCAATCTTGTTAAGCAAATGGACCAAATAATGCGAAACTCCTCATTTTTAGGAACCTATACTAGTGAGTTTATTGGAGCTGGTGATTGGCGTTTAATGTTTATTCATAGAGATCGTGTTGAGAATGCTACGTTAGAACAAGTCAATGATGTGTTAAGTCGTTACTTCATAAATACGAATAGAACAGTTGGGAATTTTATTCCTACAAAGCAGCCTATACGAATAGAGATTCCTCATACTGAAGGTCTTGAGGAATTAGTAACTAGTTATAAAGGAAAAGAAGCAATGGATGCTGGCGAGGCCTTCGACGTATCTTATGCAAATATTCAAAGTCGTTTAGACTCTGGTGCGTTGAATGGCACCGGTATTGAATACGGATTTATTAATAAAGCTAATCGAGGAGAAACAGTTAATGTTAATTTCACTTTTAGAAATGGAACTGTTGAGGATCTTATGAATAAAGGTAATGTGGCTAGTTATACTGCTCGAATGCTTAATAAGGGTACAATATCAAAATCTAGACAAGATATTGAAGATAAACTAAGTGAATTAAAATCGAGCATTTTCTTTAGTGGAAATAACGGTAGAACTTATGCTTCTGTTACTTCTACAAAAGAACATTTAATGGAAACTTTGAAGTTAATGACTGAAATGTTGAAATCTCCAAAGTTTGACCAAGCAGAATTAGATAAGTTAAAAACTCAAGATATAGCCAATATTGAGCGCAATAAAACAGAACCTCAATATTTAGTGCAAAAGAAGTTGGGTGAGATTAATCAGAAATATAAAAAAGGACATCCTCTTTACAATATGAGTATGGAAGATGAGTTAGCTGCCATAAATGATGTGAGTGTAGAAGATATGAAAGCTTATTATGATGAATTTTATGGAATTTCAAATAATGCAACTTTAGTGGCAATTGGTAACATTGATGAACAAGGACTAAAAGACTATTTTGAAACTGCTTTCGCAGATTTTAAATCTGATAAACCATATTCTGAAATTAAAGATCCATATGCTCCTAATAATCCAGCTAATGAAAACATAAAAACGCCAGATAAGAAAAATGCCTTCACACTTGGATTCTTAAATTTTGAGTGCAGCCAATACGATGAAGATTATGCTGCCTTGCAGGTTGCTGGTTCTGTGTTTGGTGGTGGTTTCCTTAATTCTCGTATTGCTACTAGATTACGTCAGCAAGATGGTGTAAGCTACGGAGCAGGTGGTGGAGTAAATGTAGATGGTGATAAAGACGATAAAAACTCAAGCATGTATATTTATGCTATCTATGCTCCAGAAAATGAATTTAAGGTGCAAAAAGGTTTTAAAGAAGAGATTGCACGCTTTATTAAAGATGGAATTACTGAGCAAGAATTAAAAGATGCTGTTTCGGGTTGGGTTCAAGCTCAAAATGTATCTCGAGCTAAGGATAATGAGCTTGCAAGTACAATTAATAATAACCTGTATTATGACAGAGATATGATGTTTCAGAAAGAAATTGAAGATAAAGTAAAAAGCCTTACTGTAGAAGAAGTGAATAAAGCCATCAAAACTCACTTTAAAGAAATGAAATACTGGACTGTTGCCAATGGTGGAGATTATAAAGAGCCAAATATTAAAAATGAAGATAAGAAAGTAGATGATTAAATAGTATCCTACTTTAAATTAAAAAGCTCTTCAATTTGAAGAGCTTTTTGTTTATCCAAATAATAAAAATGCTATTCTTCAGGCAATAAAATGGCTTTTAAATAACCTTTGGTAAGGTATTTCTTTGCGGCATTCTGAACATCTTTTTTTGAAATTGTATTAATGTTGTTTTCATAATTCAGAACATTATTCAAATCGTTTCCGACGTAATCTGCACTTCTAATAACGTTTAGCCAAAATCGGTTTTGTTCTAATTGGTCTTTTCGAGAAAGTAGTTTAGCCTTTTTAACTTTCTCAAGATCATCGTCAGTAGGACCATTGTCAATTATTTTTTGCACCTCGGCTAGTGATGCATTAATTAATTTGTCAACATTCTCAGGAGCACAAGGAAAAGATATGCTAAAGTTATATCTTGAATAAGGTATTTTTGAAATCGAGCCTCTAGCACCAGCTCCATAGACACCACCTTCTTCTTCTCTAAGTTTTTCAATCAATTTAATACTTAAAGCCTCGCCAAGGACATCTAATGCTCGAGCTTCTTTTACATCATAAGTTGTTTCGCCAGAATAACTTATTCGTACTTGACTCTTTGGCTCAGAACCTTTTCTTACCGTTAGCTCATGACTACCTGTTTTTGGTCTAAATGAAGGTACGTTGTAATGTTCTCTCTCACCATTATCTGGTAGTGATGCAAGATATGTTTCGGCTAAATCTTTGAGTTGGTCCTCGTTTATGTTTCCAACAAAATAGAAATTAAAATCTCCCGCATTTGCAAAGCGCTCCTTGTATTTTTCGTATGCTAAATCGTAATTGGCCTTATCATAGTCTTCAGAAGTTGGTAATCCAGTAAATCTCGGGTTACCTTCATTTAAAAATTTACCAACTTCAACTTGAAACGCAATATTAGGGTTTGATAAAAAATTACCTAAAAACGCTTTTTGTTTACTAACGTATGATGCAAAGGCTTCTTTATCTTTATCAAGTTTAGTGAAATAAAGATGAATCATTTGGAAAAGCGTCTCAATATCTTTAGGCGAAGCAGAACCTCTTAAGTTCTCAGAGTATGCACCAATAGATGGTCTTACTCTGGCAATTTTACCTGACATCATTTTGGCCATATCATTTTTAGACAAACCATCTAAACTTGCTTCTGCTAATCCACCATTTGCATTTGCTACTTGCTTAAATACGTCATCATCATAAAGTGATGTACCTCCAAAGCTAAAAGCATCAAATAGCACTTCGTCATTTTTAAAATCTGTCTTTTTATAAGTTACTTTTGCGCCGTTACTTAATATTAACGTTGTGGTCTCAATAGGTTTGCCTTCGTTATTTAAAATAGTCTCAATAATGCTTCCTTTAGTAGGTTTAGTTACCATCATTTCACTTCTAACACTCTCATCTTCATAATCTTGAATATCAGATTTTTTAACGCTATCTAACAAATTAATAACTTCCTGTTCAGTAACTTTAGTAAGACCTTCTTTTTTTGGTCCTGTAAGAATCACTAAACGATTATCATCATGCAAAAAATCTTTTATCAACCCGTTTACTTCAGATAACATAATGTTAGGTAATTCTTCTTTAGCATAGTTATAAACCCAAGCCTCGCCAGGGATAGGATTTTCTCTTAAGAAATGCTGAATATATCGTCCAACAATTCGGTTAGATTCTAACTTATCTTTATTTTTATAACTACGTTCTAAACGAGCGATGTAGTCTTTTTTAGCGCGTTCAAATTCTGAGGGTTTAAAGCCATAACGCTTTACGCGCTCATTTTCTTCTAATAATGTCTTTAAAGCTGCCATCTGACCAGTTTCGTTCGTTTGTGCAAATGACTGATAAGCTTCTTTATTGCCTATGATTTGTCCTTTATAAGAAAAACCAAATATAAAAGGAGGATTAGGTTTATTGCTAAACTCAGCAAGCCTGTTATTAATCATTTGGTCAAAAAGACCTTCCACCATATTATCTCGATAATCTTTTACAGTTCTAGTTTTTTGAGGCTGTCCTTTATCCTTGTAATAAATTTGTACTTGACTTGAAGTGGCTTCTTCATCCCATTCTATTGCAATTAGAGTGCCGTCATGATTTTCAGAGCCAAATTCTTTTCTTGGCTTAGGGTTTTCAGGATTCTTAAGATTACTAAAATTTTCAATTATTTTTTTCTCTAAAGTCTCAACATCTAAATCTCCAACGGCAATAACAGCCATAAGATTTGGTCGATACCAATCTTTTTGAAAGTTTCTTACACTTTCGTAATCAAAATTTTCTAGATTCTCTTTTGTGCCGATTGGCAAACGTTCTGCATATTTGGATTTGTATGCAATTTTATCAAGATATTTGGATTGCATTCGGGTTCCAGCACCAAGTCTTGTTCTATATTCTTCAATTACAACTCCTCTTTCTTCATCAATATCTTTCTCGGTTAATAAAGCATTGCCAGCCCAATCATTAAGTATTTGAAACCCCTTATTCAATTTTTCAGGGTCATCACTTGGGATAGGTAATATATATACCGTTTCATCAAAACTAGTATAAGCATTAAGGTCAGCGCCAAATTCTATGCCTATGCCTTGTAAGTAATCAACAAGTTCATTTTTCTTGAAATTGGTTGTACCATTAAAGTTCATATGTTCCATAAAATGGGCCAAGCCTAATTGGTCTTCAGTTTCTAGGATAGAACCTGCTTTAATAGCTAATCTCAGTTCAACTTTGTCTTGAGGTTTGCCATTATTTTGAATGTAATAGGTGAGTCCGTTATCTAGTTTGCCAATTTTTACATCAGGTGTAATTGGTAAATTGTCTGAGGGAATTACTCTCTCTTTTTGGTTTTCTAAATCTGTTTTGATTTGAGCAACTACTGAGCTAAACGCAGATACTATTGATAGTAAAAATAAACTCAGGAAAATAGAAATCTTTCTTTTCATATTGATGGTTTTATTAAAATAATGTACAATTTAGTAATATAATTCTGACATTGATATTTATATTAATATTTTAACTAAACTTTTAGTTTAATATTGCGAGTGAAGAAAAATTAACCTATAAAAATTTCTAAAATCTAAATTGCAGCAGCACTAATTTTTGTACCAGCTCCAAAAACACCCAAAGTGCTAGCGTCAAAAAGAAATTGAAGATCAGGTAAAGAGCTTTATAATGAATTCATTATAGATGTGTTATTCTTTAGGTAATGAACTGCTTTTAAATAACCTTTTGTAGGTTAGTTGTTTTTACTAATTAAATTGAGTTATTTACGATGATTAGCCTGCAATTGAAATTATACATTTAGTAATATTTTTATCCTAAATTTAGCAAATGAGAAAATATTATATTATTTCCATAACTATTATATTTTTTTCTTTACCACTATTGGGTTTTAGTCAGACTATTAAGGCTCAAAGCGGAAGCTTTGGTGTTGATAGTACTAACAATATTATAATTTGGCATATTGCTGATTTCGAGCAATTAGATACGTATCAAATTAGTGGTATTGATTTTGGGGAATTATTTAAGTTAGATAAGCCTTCAAAACTTAATTACACAGATGTATTCTCGGTTACTGCACAGGATAAAACGTACAAATTGTTTATTACGAGCTTACCGGTTATTCATTTAAAATTGAATGCTTCAGTAATCAATAACCGAAAAAAGTCAGCTGGGATTTTAACGTATTATAATGATCAATATTTTATAGAAGCTTGCGTTGGTGTGAGACATAGAGGTAATTTATCCTTAACCTTTGCCAAAAAATCTTATGATTTAGAATTTTGGAAGGATTCTGATACTAAAGAAACCGTTGATGTTCAATTTAGAAGTATGCGCAGTGATGATGACTGGATGCTCGACGCCATGTATAATGAACCTTTGAGGTTACGATCTATGGTTGCAATTAAGTTATGGCTAAATATTCATAAGCCTTATTATTTCAAAAAAGAACCCGAAGCTAAAAATGGATTTGAAGCAAAATATGTCGAGGTTTTTAAAAATGGAGAGTATCAGGGCTTGTATCAATTATGCGAACCAGTCGATAAAAAACAACTAAAGTTAAAGTCACACCATGGTGATAGCATTAACGGTCAATTGTATGAAGCTAATTCGTATAAAGGCGGTCCAAGTTTTATAAAAATATCAGAGCCATATAATAACATATTTCCTCATTGGAACGGTTGGAAAACAGAATATCCTTTAATTGATTATCGATCAGATTATCAGGATTTGTATAATCTTCAGGATTTAGTCATTAATGGATCTAATTCTGAATTTAAAAGTAAGATTTCTAGTTTAGTAGACTTAGACAATGTTATTGATTATTATCTTTTTGTTAATGTTATTAGAGCCACAGATAACCTTGGTAAAAACTACTTTTTGGCAAAATATGATAAAGACGAGCCATTCTTTTTTGTGCCATGGGATTTAGATGGAACTTTTGGCGTTATACAAGATGGGAAGCGTATAGTAACAACCGATGATGTGCTAACTAATGGCCTGTTTAAAAGATTAATAGCTTTAAATCCAAACAACTATACATCAAAACTCAAAAGACGTTGGGATTATCTCAGAAAAGGCGAATTCAGCAATAGCGTTATCTGGCCTCATATTGAGGTAATTTATGAGAAATTCACTAAAGAAAATGTATATATGCGTGAGCATATGGTTTGGCAAAATAAGCTGACGCAAATATCAAATGAAAAGCATTTTGAGTATATTAAAGATTGGTTTGAAAGGCGAATGATATACTTAGACAGCTATATAAAATCTTTGTGATTAATACTTTAAAGGTGTTTTATTACCTATATCATCAATTATATATTCTGAGCGATTTATAATAAGAAGCGCAAAAGATGTTCCAGAGAATTTTTCTTTGCCATGTTTTACATCAATATTGATGAACCTGCCGTTATAACCAGTTTGTACTTGATCAACAACAGTATGTCCAACAACTATTTTTTCAGAATTGTAGAACTTCAAAATCTCATCAAAATGTTTTGACTTTAGCTTTTTTTTGGCTAACCCTCGATACCAGAACGGGCCTTTAGAACCGTAAAGAAATTTAATAGTTTCGTTTTTCTGATTTTGTCTAGAGTTATGATAATTAGACCGTGCAATTTGGTTAATTTGTTTTAGGCTTAGTTTATAGTCTAATAAATCTTTACTTAGACCGCCATGAACAAAAATATAACCTCCAATTTTTTCAACCACGTTTTTTGTAGATAGCCATTTTCCTAATTCAGTCGTAGGGGAAAATAAGTACTCTAAAGCCTCTTTTTGTTTGTCTAAACCACTTATTTTTTGAGCTACGTTGATATATTTACCTCTGTTGTATCTATTGTCACCATGTAAGTTTAGGATTTCGTGATTGCCTATAATAACATGTACTTTACCATCATATTTTTTAGATTGTTGGTCTAATTTATAGAGTAACCACAACACTTGTGTTACATTTTTACCGCGATCAATAATGTCTCCGTTGATCACAAGGTGTCCATTTCCAAATATCCAATTGTGGTCTTTATCGATAATATTATTGGCCAATAAAAGACCGTATAATGCATTATAATTACCTTCAATATCAGACAGCACAACCAACTTATCGGGCATTTTGTATTCCGTTTTTGGAATATTGTATTCTGAATTTAAATTGATGTAAAAACGGTCTTTATCAATATTGTCAACTTCCACAAGGATGGAATCTCCTAACTTAACAGAACTAGTCCTGATATCGTTTTGTCTTGAAACTCTAATTGCTAGCGTATCGTTAATAATATATGGACCATCAGCACCACTAAGAATATTGAGTTTATTCTTTTTTGACTTAGAGGAAATGATATTTTTTCCTGACTTTAATTGAGATTTACGCTTTTGTTGACTAAAACTTGAGTTACATACCAAAATACACAATAGGAGAATTGCACTTCTGAAAATATGCACGTGTATCTGGTTAAACCCAAACATTGTTTAATCTATCAAAATCTCTAAAATCTGAATTGCAGCATCGCTGATTTTTGTACCTGGTCCAAAAACTGCAACAGCACCTGCATCAAATAAAAACTGGTAATCTTGTTTAGGTATCACACCACCAACAATAACCATAATATCGTCTCTGCCATAGCTCTTTAGTTCTTCAATAACTTGCGGCACAAGGGTTTTATGACCAGCAGCCAATGAAGATACACCTAATATATGCACATCATTTTCCACAGCTTGTTTAGCAGCTTCTTTTGGAGTTTGAAATAAAGGGCCAATATCCACATCGAAGCCAACGTCTGCATAACCTGTGGCTACAACTTTAGCGCCTCGGTCGTGACCGTCTTGTCCCATTTTGGCAATCATAATTCTTGGTCTGCGCCCATCTTGCTCTGCAAATTGGTCAGCCAAGGCTCTTGCTTTTTTGAAGCTACTATCGTCTTTAATCTCTTTACTATACACGCCAGAAAATGATTTTATTTGTGCTTTGTATCGTCCAAACTCTTCTTCAAGAGCATCGCTAATTTCACCTAATGTTGCTCTTTTTCTTGCAGCATCTACAGCTAAAGCTAATAAATTATTTTCACCTGTTTTAGCTGCTTTAGTTAATTTTAAAAGCGCTGTCTTTACTTCTTCAGCGTTTCTATTGGCTTTAATTGAATCTAGACGTTCAATTTGTTGTAAACGCACAGTTTGATTATCAACTTCCAGAATATGTAATGGATCTTCCTCTTCAAGACGATACTTATTTACGCCAACTATAATGTCCTGTCCCGAGTCTATTCGAGCTTGTTTACGAGCGGCAGCTTCTTCTATTCGTAATTTTGGAATCCCAGCTTCAATGGCTTTGGTCATTCCACCAAGATTTTCTACTTCTTCAATAAGTTGCCATGCTTTTTGTGCAATATCGTTTGTGAGTTTTTCGACATAATAACTTCCAGCCCAAGGATCAACCGTCTTTGTTATGTGTGTTTCTTCTTGCAAATAGATTTGAGTGTTTCTTGCTATTCGCGCAGAAAAATCTGTAGGTAATGCAATAGCTTCATCTAAAGCATTAGTATGAAGGCTTTGTGTACCGCCAAAAGCTGCAGCTGTTGCCTCGATACATGTTCTGGCAACATTGTTAAATGGATCTTGTTCTGTTAAACTCCAACCAGAGGTTTGACAATGAGTTCGAAGCGCTAAAGATTTTGGGTTTTTTGGATTAAATTGTTTTACCATTTTTGCCCATAGCATACGTGCTGCACGCATTTTTGAGATTTCCATAAAATGGTTCATACCAATTGCCCAAAAGAACGACAATCGCGGTGCAAAAGTATCGATATCCATACCAGCAGCTAATCCTTTTCTAATATATTCTAAACCGTCGGCTAGGGTATAAGCAAGTTCTATATCGCAAGTAGCACCAGCTTCTTGCATGTGGTACCCGGAGATACTTATACTGTTGAAGCGTGGCATATTTTTACTTGTGTATTCAAAAATATCCGATATAATTTTCATAGAAGGTGTTGGTGGATAGATATACGTATTACGAACCATAAATTCCTTAAGAATATCATTTTGAATTGTGCCAGCAAGCTGTTCTGGTTGTACACCTTGTTCTTCTGCTGCAACAATATAAAATGCCATAATCGGTAATACAGCACCATTCATAGTCATTGAGACAGACATTTTATCTAAGGGAATTTGGTCGAATAAAATTTTCATATCTTCAACCGAATCGATGGCAACACCAGCTTTACCAACATCACCAACAACACGTTCATGATCACTATCATAGCCGCGATGCGTCGCCAAATCGAAAGCCACAGATAAACCTTTTTGACCGGCAGCTAAGTTACGCCTGTAGAATGCATTACTTTCTTCAGCGGTAGAGAAGCCTGCATATTGCCTAATGGTCCAAGGTCTACGAACATACATTGTAGAATATGGTCCACGAAGATTTGGTGCTATACCGGCTACAAATTCGAGATGCTCGAGGTCTAAAATATCCTGAGCCGAATAAGTCGCTTTAACATCTATATTTTCAGCTGTTTTAAATACGCCCTTAGAGTTCTGACTATTTTCTTTAAGAGAACTAGTAGTTAAGGTTATATGTTGAATATCTTTTCTAGACATTAAAAAATCGTTTTCTCTATGTATGGGTCAAAATCTAAATCTAAAGGTGTAGTTATGTTTAATAGAAGTGATTTTTGATTAGAACTTATAAAATAGGCTTGCTGGTAAAAAGATCGGTTTTGTTTCTTTATATCAACTCTAAAAATTGCTTTGAAGATTTGGGTTTTACCAAGGTTATTATACTTTGCCGTTATTCTGGTGTATTCAATTCCAGAAACTTCAGACGCATTTTCTTGATTTTGTCTTATAATGCCTAAAAGCTTTTGCGCATCTTGTTTTTTTATTGGTGCATATGGAATTGTATTTGCGAAATAAGTTGTTCCTAACTCCGAAGCAAAATAAATGTAATTATTCCCTTCAAGATTTCTTATATATCGTAATCTTTGACGTTCTAATTCAAACTCTTTTTTACTCACTAATGAATCTAAAAGCACCTCGTATTTTGACGCAGAATAGCGTTCAAATTCTTCAGGAAGAAATAATTGAATGCCATCATTTTCTAGAAAATGTCTTTGGCCTTCAAGCGTATTTTTTGGTTGTTCTTCATCAAAAATATTCTCCAGTTTGGGGTTGTCTTTACAAGATTGAAATGCCAAACTCAAAAGTAATAATATAGGTAGTATAGATGTTTTCAATACCATGTTTTATTCTTCGTTTAATCTATTGATTTCCAATTTTTCAGATAATCTTTTCTCAATTATTGGTTCAATTAAGGTTTTTCGTTTTTCAACCTTCATAAAAGGTTGTTTTTCAATAGCAGATTTCATTTTATCTGCAGCGTTTGGATGTTTATTTGTACCTAATAAAGTGATGTCGCCATTATCAAATTGTTCTTGTTCTTTGGCAGCACTTTCTTTTAGTTTTCTTTGAATGGTTCCATCTTTAAGCTGATTTAGGAAACCTCCATTTTTTTCGATTGACTTAAAAATTTCTAATGCTTTTTCTGCCATTTGATTGGTGAGACTTTCTATATAATATGATCCATCAGATGGATTATTTACAACATCAAAATAACTCTCCTTTTTTAGAACTAATAGCTGATTTCTAGCGATACGTTCTCCAAACTCTGTGGACTCCTGAAAAAGGTAATTGTATGGCTGATTACAAACAATATTCGCGCCACCTAAAACAGCACTCATACACTCCGTAGTTGTGCGAAGCATGTTAACATTGTAATCGTATATGGTTTTGTTTCGTTTACTTGGAGTTGCAGAAATTACACAATCAGAATTAAAACCATACGCTTTTGAAAGTGTCGACCATAATAATCGTAGTGCTCTTAGCTTAGCAATTTCAAAGAAGTAGTTGCTACCAATACTTACATTAAAGTTTATGGTTAAGCTTTCCTTTTTAGTCGTGCTAAGCTGCTCATTAAAATGATTTAGATATTCATTAGCATGGGCAATAGCATAAGCTAGTTGTTGAACCGAATGAGCACCTGCATTTTGATAATGCTCAGTATTAATTTGAATAGCATTAGAAACGGAAACGCTTTTCTCTAATATTTGGTGGTCTTCTTTGAGGTTATGGAACCAGTTGCCAGTTTTACCAAGGTTGCCAATGATATCATTATTAATAGAGAATTTTTCTAACCCTAATTCTGAAAGCTGTTTTATGTTTGATTGAGATAAGATTGAAAAATTAATATGAATTGGTACATCAATGCCATTGATTAAACTTTTTATATCAGTATTGTCACCAACCTGATTGAAGATTATGAATTCGGCACCGTTTTCAATACTTTGTTTAGCTTCAGTATTTGCTTTGTCTACACCATTGGCATCTATAGCTTGGGCGATTTTCCAATCTTTAGCTGAGGTACTAGAAACTTGGGGTAAAGAAGGCAACTCATCTGAATGGTAAAACGGTTTTACATCGATACCTTCTTGGGTTTTCCAAATCAGTGTTTCATTATAATCAGCACCTTTAAGGTCTACCTGAATTTTTTGCTTCCAAGCTTTAGAAGACACAGGACTAAACTCATCAAACAACCTTTTACTCATCTTCTTTTTGTTTTGGAATACTGTCTTGGTACTCTATAATATAAATCTCTTCCTTTGGCTTTTTCATGTAGTAGGTTTCTCTTGCAACTTTTTCTACGCCTTCTTCAGTACTCAGTGCTTCTATAGCTTTTTTGTCCTTCTTCATTTCGTTTTTGTAGTAAGTTTTTTCGTTTTCAAGTGCTTCAATATCTTTATTTAAGTCTCGATGTAAAAGCCATGAATGCGTATCAAAAAAAATCATCCAAATAGCAAAAGCAACTATGCCTATTACATAAATGTTTTTGAAGGGTTTTAGATATTTTTTATTGAATTTTGCCATACTATAAACGTTCGCTAATTATAGTTTTAACGATATCTACTGCTACTGTGTTGTATCTGTTATTTGGTATTATAATATCTGCATATTCTTTCATTGGTTCAATAAACTGCTCGTGCATTGGTTTTAAGGTCGTTTGATATCTATTTAAAACCTCGTCAATATCTCTGCCGCGCTCACTAATATCGCGTTTTAATCGTCTAATGAGTCGCTCATCACTATCCGCATGAACAAATATTTTAATGTCGAACAATTCCCGAATTTCAGGATTCGTAAGAATCAAAATACCTTCAACAATAATTACATTTCTTGGCTTGGTTAAAACTGTATCACCAGTTCTATTATGTTTTACAAAGGAATATACTGGTTGTTGGATAGATTCACCTTTTTTCAATTGGTTTAGATGCTCAACAAGAAGCTCAAAATCTATGGATCTTGGATGGTCAAAGTTAATCTTTACACGCTCCTCAAAGCTTAAGTGAGACGTATCTTTGTAGTAAGAATCTTGTGAAATTACTACAACTTCGTCTTCAGGTAATTCCTTTAAAATGGTATTAACAACAGTAGTCTTACCGCAGCCAGTTCCGCCTGCTATTCCAATTATTAGCATTTATCGAATTAATTTATAGGGCAAATTTAGCTAAATAAGGTGATTATTCTGCGATATTAGAAACTTCTTCTTGAGTAACTTTTTCACCATAATCATTTCCCCAACTATAGTTAATATAGTTCATAACATCTGCCACTTCATCATCTTCAAGACCAAGAGGTGTCATCACACCATTATAGGTAACACCATTAACAGTAATTTCGTCTTTTAAGCCATATTTTATGGCTTTGATACTTTCTTCTCTTTTGGATTTTAAATAATCCGAATCTGCAAGCGGTGGGAAAACATTTGGAACACCTTTTCCATTTGTCATATGGCAAGAAACGCAAAAATCATCGTAAACTAATCTTCCGCGGTCAATACTATTAGTTAATTCAGTATCGACTATAGTTTTATTTACAGTTGTTTTTTTGTCGCCATCTCCTTTGCAGTTAACTAATAACAAAGCAAATAGCATTAAAATTTGTAGGCTGTATGAATTCTTCATTTTTGAATTAGCTATTTGGAACGATTTTTACTATCCCTAGATTTTCAATACCGACATATATATATCCATCATCACCTTGTCTAGCACTTCTAACACGTCCCATACCTTCTAATAGTTTTTCGCGCTTGGTGACTTTATTATTTTTAATAACTAGGCGTTCTAAATACTCAAATTTTAACGAGCCTACTAGTAAATTCCCTTTCCAGTTTGGGTATTTGTCCGAGCTTACAAATGCCATACCGCTTGGTGCAATAGATGGCACCCAATAAAAGAAAGGTTGTTCCATACCTTCTTTAGCAGTTATATCTGTAAACTTTGTGCCACTATAATTTACACCATAGCTAATAACGGGCCAGCCATAGTTTTTTCCTTTTTCTATAATATTAACTTCGTCTCCGCCTTTTGGGCCATGTTCATGCACCCAAATTTTACCAGTTTCTGGATGTTTTGTCATGCCTTGAGGGTTTCTGTGCCCATAGCTATATATTGCTTTTTTAGCGTTGGCATTATTTACAAATGGATTATCATTTGGTATAGAACCATCGGCATTTAATCTATAGATTTTACCACAATCTCTGGTAATGTCTTGTGGATTAACATCTCTATTTCCACGGTCTCCAACAGAGAAGTATAAATATCCATCATTATCAAATTCTATTCTAGAGCCAAAATGTTGTCCACGTCTCGAATTTGGTTCTGCTTTATATAACCTTTCAACATTAGTAAGTTTATTTCCATTGAGCTTGGCTCTAATTAGTGCAGTATTGCCGCCATCACCATCACCATCTCTTGTGGCATGGGTTATATAAATCCAACCATTAGTTGCATAATCTGGATGTAATTCAATATCCATTAATCCTCCTTGACCACGGACATAAATTTCAGGTAAACCACTAATCTCAGTTTTTTCACCATTTTTAAAATGAATTAATTCTCCTGATTTTTCATTTATAAGCATAGAACCATCAGGAAGAAATGTAAATCCCCATGGATTTCTTAAGCCAGAGACAACAGTCTCAACAGAGTAATCAATATTTACTGCTGCTTTTGGTTTTACAGATGATTCTGTGCCAACTTCTATTTGAGTTGATGCATCAGCTAACGCATTATTGTTAGATTGTTTTTCTTCGGTTTGTTTGCACGATGCAGCTACTAACAACAAACAAATCAGAATGAGTTTAAAAGGTTTCATAGTTTGATAATTTATTCTAACTCCAAGCCTTGAAAAGTGCTTGGTTTTCTTTGAGAAATTTTTATTTATAAAGTTAATCATAATAGCATTTAAAACGAATAATTAACATTTACCCCAGCATAATAATTTACCGGATTGCCAGGATAGAAGTATCTCGGGGCATTTCCACCAAAAGCTCTGGCATTAATTAGTATTTGTGATGCATAAGCTTCATCAAAAATATTATCAATACCATAGAAAATATTAAGGGTAATTTTATCTAAAACTCTTCTTTTAAAACCAATTTTTAAGTTTGTTAGGGTATAGCTTTCACTAAACAAACTATTACTATCAGTAATTGGTTGTTCTCCTACATGTTGAAAATTAATATTTCCGTAGAGACCTAGAGACGAAGAGAAGTTAATTCCAGCGTTCATTATGTTCGAAGGGACACCTGTTAAATCATTTCCAGAAAAATCATTATCGCCATCAATAAATTCTTCGAATTTATAATCATTAAGGCTTAGGTTGAAAAACGATGTCAATGTTAATTCTTCTGTATCTATAAACGTTGAATTGATAGTTAGCTCAAGGCCGTCATGTAGCGTTTGTCCTGCATTAACACCAATAAATTGGTCATCACCAGTTCTTCTGGCTACTAACAAATTTCTAACATCTAATCTGTAAAGTGCGGTATGTATTTGAATTCTATTATTGAGTAATTGCGTCCTTAATCCTATTTCGTAATTCCAACCGGTTTCGGGTTCAAGATTATTATTTATTTGACCATCTGGCAATAAGGTTTCGCTTAAAGCGATAGGCGAGAAGCCATGACTAATACTAGAATACAGATTAAGATGGTCTGATGCAGAAAATACCACACCAAATTTGGGAGAAAAAATACCATCAAAACGAAATGTTCCAGTTTGGTCTGGGTTGTCACTTGTTACAGGAAAACGGTCATTAAGTTTATAATTTGTTTGATTAAAATTTAGACCAATATCAGCTGAGAGCTTTTCTGATATTCTATAGTCGGCCTCAAAAAACAAATTATAATAGCTTCTATCTTCTTTAAAATTCGATAGCAGATCACCTTCAACACTTCCAGTACCTGCTGGGAAGTCTTGATATAAATTTTCAAATGTTTTTGATGTATATCTGTCTTTAAAATATTCTCCACCTACCGAATATTTCAAATCCTTTTCAGCAACTTTAAAGGTACCCAAAAACCGACTTCGAATACCATAAGCAAATGTGTTTTCCTCTAAAATATTAAAAGGTCTAGGCTCATATCCATTTCTAAATGATGTGAATAGGCTCGTAATATGTTCCAGTTTTGAATGATACCTATGCTTCCAGGTTACTCCAAAAATACCTCTTTGTGAATCTTCGAAGCCTTGTGATTGTTGCCAAGTAAACGCAGCGGCTGATGGATTGTTTATAAAATCATCTTCATTAATTGAACTAGGTATAAAGGCTTTTAAATCAACATAACTACCTAGAAAAGTAAGTTCGTTATTTTCATTTACATAATGATTGGAACTTAACGTTATAGTTTGTCTTCTGTAATTATTGTTATCCCTAAAACCGTCAGATTCGGTATCACTATAAATGCCATTAAAGCTATTTCTGCTGTTACCATGATTAAAACTTAGCGTCTTTTTTAGTAAACCAAATGACCCAAACGAAACTTCTGCTGAAGCATTTGATGTATTAAGCAATGAATTCTTTGGATTTAGTATTATGGTTCCGCCTAAGCCAGCACCATAAATGCTCGATGTAGCACCTTTTGAAATATTTATTCGCGCAATTGCATTAAGTTCAAAATCTTCAATGGTAGTCTCACCGCTTCCATTTGTTAGCGGAATGTCTTTAAAATAGGCTCTTATTTTTGAAGTCCCGAACAGATTTCTAGAGCCAATTCCTCTTATTGTAAGTCTATTAGTATTTAGAGCACCACTTTGCATAAAAACTCCTGGTGCTCGGTTTAGCGCTTGTGAAATATTGATGTTATTGCCAATTTCAATGTCTTTTGTAGTGAGTATTTCGGTAGCTGTTGTTGTCTGTTTTAAACGCTTCGGAATTTGGTATGCGTTAATTATTACCTCATTTAATTCTGAAGGTTGAGGTTCAAGCTGAATAATTGTATAATTTTCCTCTTGTATGTTAATAGCCTTTCTTTTGTATCCAATACGTTCAAATATATATTCGCCTATAGTTGTAACCTGAAATACGCCATTATCATCTGAATAGACTATTTCATTGTCTAGTGACCGAATGACTACATTAGGTATAGCAACACCTGTTTTATTATCTACAATCTTTCCTGTAAACTGAGCATTTAATGAAAAGAATGTGAAAAAATAAACTATTGATAAAAACTGTTTTATTCTGATGGTTTCGGGGTTTGAATCAAATTGGCCTCAAAATACTATTATAAATCATAAACTCTTCTAAAGTATTTGTTAAGTTTAAATACACTTAAAAAGATGTTTGGTAAAGCAGGTATTTTATATATATTTGCACTCCTAAAATTGATAACCAAATTTCGGGGTGTAGCGTAGCCCGGTTATCGCGCCGCGTTTGGGACGCGGAGGTCGCAGGTTCGAATCCTGCCACCCCGACAAGTTGAAACAGAGAATCCTCGAAGAAAATTTATTTTCTTAAGAGGATTTTTTTATTCTTCTATTTCATAGAATTCATCCCATCTGTAAAATATATACAAACTTCAGTAAAATGTATAACTTGGCCTGGAGCATGAGGTTTAGCTTTGTACCATCAAAATAAACAAAACTTAAAAAAATGAATAAGACAATTTTTATCACAGGCGCATCATCAGGATTAGGAAAAGCTACTGCAAAACTTTTTGCTGAACAAGGTTGGAATGTTATAGCAACCATGCGAAAACCAGAGAACGAAACTGAGCTTGACAAAATTGAAAATATCACAGTATTACCACTAGATGTTACTAATACAGTGCAAATACAATCAACTGCAGCCGCATCGATTAACTTAAGAGATATTGATGTGGTATTCAATAATGCAGGTTATGGTTTAGGCGGTGTTTTTGAAGCAACTACTGATGAACAACTTACTCGCCAAATTAACACCAACCTTTTGGGTGTTATGCGTGTAACTCAAGCGTTTATTCCACATTTTCGTCAAAAAAAGAGCGGAATGTTCATTACAACAACATCCATTGGAGGCTTAATGGCATTTCCATTTTTCTCGGTATATCATGCTACAAAATGGGCATTGGAAGGTTGGAGCGAGAGCTTGGCATTTGAATTGGGGAGTCATAATGTTCAGGTAAAAACAGTTTCTCCAGGCGGAATTTTAACGGACTTCGCGGGTCGTTCGCTAGATATGTCTATGCACGAAGCCTATACTGGTGATTTACAAAAATTGACCAAGGTTATGCTCGATCCAGAACGACAAAAAAACTATTCAACTGCAGAACAAATTGCAAATGTGGTGTATGAGGCTGCGACAGATGGCCAGTCTAAATTGCGTTATGTTGCAGGTGAAGATGCCAAAGCTATGTATGCCCAAAGAAAGGAAATAGGAGACGAAGCTTTTAGAACAGGTGTTAAAGAAATGTTTTTAAGTTAATAAAGAGTAAAATCAATTACTCGGTTTAAAGACGAAAAAAATTTGTGGCTTAGGATAGGCCTAATAAAATATAAAACCATTTGTAAGTTTAGTTTACTTTTATAAATCATGAATGAAATCATCCAAATAAAATCTATAACAGAAGCCAATAAATTGTTTGGTGTAGAACCCCCAAAACATCCTTTAGTGACTATAATGTGGGCTAAGGATATGCCAGATTTTAGCTCTTATTTTGGTATAAAATACAATACGGATTTGTTTTCGGTTTCTTTAAAAGATGGTATTCAAGGTAGATTAGGTTATGGACGTAACAATTATGATTTTGAAGAAGGCACTATGGTATTTTCTAAACCCAATCAGGTATTATCTATAGAAGAAAAAACCATAGCAGAAGATGCCAAGGGTTGGGTTCTAATCTTTCATCCAGATTTAATTAGAAAGTCCGAATTGGGTAGAACCATAAGTAGCTATTCGTTCTTTGATTATAACGTCCACGAAGCCTTACACCTTTCTGAAGATGAAAGGGCAACCTTGACCGATTTAGTAAAAAAGATAGAAACTGAAATTAATCAGAATATAGACAAACACAGTCAAAAATTAATTATCTCTACAATAGAATTGATGCTAGATTATTGTAACCGGTTTTATGATCGACAATTTTATGTGCGTTCAAATTTGCTTAAAGACCATGTTTCAGAATTTGAAAGTTTTCTGAAAGACTATTTTAGTTCTGAAAAGCCATCTGATTTAGGCTTACCTACTGTAAAGTATTGCGGCGAACAATTGAATATGTCTTCCAATTATTTAAGTGATCTATTAAAAAAAGAAACAGGTAAAAGTGCCAAAGATCATATCTATACTTTTGTGGTAAACAGAGCGAAGAATAAATTGTTAGGTACTACGGCATCTGTTAGTGAAATTGCGTACGACTTAGGTTTCGAGTATCCACAACACTTTAGCAAGCTGTTTAAGAAACAAACTGGTATGAGTCCTGCTAAATACAGAATTCAAAATTAATATGAAGGTCATAATTACAGGTTCAACAGGTATGGTAGGTAAAGGTGTTTTGCTGGAATGTCTCGATAGCCCAAAGATTGAAAAAGTCCTAGCAATTAATCGGAGTACATTAGGAATGGAACATCCGAAACTTGAAGAAATCTTGTTGAAAGATTTCTTACAAATTGCTTCGGTTAAAGATAAATTAAAAGGGTATGATGGCTGTTTTTATTGTATGGGAGTTTCGGCAGTTGGTATGAATGAGGAAAAATACAATACAATTACTTTTAATACTGTTAAAGCATTTGCAGATGTTCTGTTTGAACTTAATCCTAATATGATTTTTAATTACGTTTCTGGTTCAGGAACCGACAGTTCTGAAAATGGGCGAAGTATGTGGGCACGTGTTAAAGGTAAAACTGAAAATTATGTTTTGAATAAAAGGTTTAAAGATGCTTATGCATTTAGACCAGGTGCTATAATTCCAGAACGTGGTATCCAATCGCGCACAGGTTGGTATAATGCTATTTATCTGCTAATGCGTCCTTTCTTTGGAATGCTTAAAAAATCTAAAAACGTTACAACAACGACCAAGATCGGATTAGCAATGATTAATAGCTTATATAACTCCCAAGAATTAAAACATTTAGAAAACAGAGATATTAATTCACTTGTTGAAAATTAATTAATGTATCATTCCAGTGGAAGCAGGTATCCATAATCAAAAAATAGATTCCTCATCAAGTGCGGAATGACAAAATATGAAACGACTAAAAAAAGTATTAAAGCGTATGCTATTATCAATTTTAGGACTTATAGGAATACTCGTAATTATTTATTTCCTATTTGTAAACTTTTATCCAACCTTTGGAGGTGATGTAAGTAAGGAAAGGCAGGCTTTATATCAGAAATCCAAACAGTTTAATGGCAGCAAGTTTGTCAATAAAAAAAATGTGCCAAAAGACCCTAGCTTTTCTGATATACTAAAGATTTCAAGAAAGTTTTTTTTTGAAACGGTTGAAAACGGACGACCAGAAAAAGAATTGGCGATACAGAAAATAGATTCAACCAATATTGCTGAGTACCGTAACAGACGCCTTATTTGGTTTGGGCACTCTGCATTCCTGTTGCAAATGGATGGTAAGAACATCCTTATCGACCCAATGTTTGGTGATGTCCCTGCACCTCATCCTTGGCTTGGTGGTAAACGATTCAATAAAGAGTTACCTGTTGAAATAGAAAAATTACCAAAGATTGATGCTATTGTGATTTCGCATGACCATTACGACCACTTGGATTATGAATCCATTAAAAAGCTAAAAGACAAAGTTGAAACTTATTTTGTTCCGCTTGGTGTTGGTGTACATTTAGAAGCTTGGGATATTGATAGCACCAAAATCAATGAAATGGATTGGTGGGAAGAAACAACATTTAAGAAAATACAATTAGCATGTACGCCAGCACAACATTTTTCTGGTAGGAAGTTTAATAATGGTCAAAGTACCTTATGGGCATCTTGGGTTATAAAATCAGATAATACAAGTTTGTTTTTTAGTGGTGATAGTGGTTATGGGCCACACTTTAAACAAATTGGAGAGCAGTATGGCCCTTTTGATTTTGCTATGATGGAATGCGGACAATACAATAAAATGTGGCCAGACATTCATATGTTTCCTGAAGAAACAGCTCAAGCTGGTGTGGACGTTCAAGCTAAAACCGTTATGCCCATACATTGGGGTGCTTTTAAGCTGGCCATGCACTCATGGACAGACCCAATAGAACGTGTGTCCAAGAAAGCAGAAGAACTTAAAATACCTTTAGCTACACCCCAGGTGGGAGAACCAATTCTAATTGATAGCTTACCTAAACCTAACTCTGTTTGGTGGTAAATTGTAATAACATAACTTATAAATTATAATTATCATGGAGTGTATTAAAGGATATAAAAAAAGTTCCATCTACTCCTATAATTTTGACTATTGATTTTTTCAAAAAGACTATTGAAACTGTTGATAACTTAAGTGTAAGGATTTAGTCAAAAAAGCTACTTTTGTCTTGTAAGAAAACGATAAACTATGTCTGATACAATCGAAAGCGTAAAATGCTTAATTATAGGTTCTGGGCCTGCAGGATATACAGCAGCAATATATGCAGCTAGAGCTAATATGGCACCAGTATTATATCAAGGAGAACAGCCTGGTGGTCAGCTGACTACTACTAATGATGTGGAAAATTTCCCTGGATATCCAGATGGAATTACTGGACCAGAAATGATGATCCAACTGCAAAAACAAGCTGAACGTTTTGGAACCGATGTACGTCATGGTTGGATTACTGAAGTAGATTTTTCTGGAGATGTGCATAAAGTTTGGGTTAACGGAGAAAAAGAAATCCATGCTGCGACGGTAATTATATCTACTGGTGCATCGGCAAAATATTTAGGATTACCATCAGAGCAAAAATACTTGCAACTTGGTGGTGGTGTTTCTGCATGCGCAGTATGTGATGGGTTCTTTTACAGAAATCAAGACGTAGTTATTGTTGGTGCAGGAGATTCTGCTTGTGAAGAAGCACATTATTTATCAAAGCTTTGTAGAAAAGTTACTATGCTTGTTCGCCGTGACGAGTTTAGAGCGTCTAAAATTATGGAAGCTCGAGTTCGTAACACAGAGAATATTGAAATATTGATGAATACGGAAACCGATGAGGTTTTAGGAGATGGACAAGTAGTAACTGGCGTAAGAGCGTTTAATAATAAAACTGGCGAGAAATTTGAAATTCCAGCTACTGGTTTTTTTGTTGCTATAGGACACAAACCTAACACAGATATATTTAAAGACTTTTTAGATTTAGACGAAACAGGTTATATTATAAATGCTGAACCGGGGACGAGTAAAACTAATGTTGAAGGTGTATTTGTAAGTGGTGATGCCGCAGATCATGTATACAGACAAGCAATTACCGCTGCTGGTACAGGATGTATGGCTGCGTTAGACGCTGAAAGATATTTGGCTGCTAAAGATGCATCTTTTGAAGTGTCTACATCGACTTATAACTAAAACAACCCTTTAGCGTTAATATCTTTCTTTTGAAGTTTTGCCGTATTAGTAAACACTTCTAAGGTTATTTTTGGCTCGCCATAAACATAAACTGCTGTACTGCCAGATGCCTTTAGGTTGAGATAAGTTGCCACATTTAATGTAGCAACACTATTACTTTCAATTAGCAAATCAGCATTTGTAATCGTGTAATTTTTACCAGAAAAGTTTGCCGAATTATCTATTCTTAAATTAGTATCAGTGCCATCGCCTTCAATAGTAGCATCAGCACTTTGGTAAAGGTCAAAAGTCGAAGATTTAGAATTTAAAAGGGCATCTAGTTTACTATTTCCACTTAAAACAAAAGATGTACTATCTGCCGTAACATTAAGTCTGCTTTTGGTTCTTTCAGACGCTTCAAAATTGAATAATGTAGATTTTACATTAAGATAAGCTCGCGCATTATTTTCGATTTTAAGGTCGAGATTCTCTAATTCCATGGATGTTAAGGAGCGGACTTCAGCTGAATTATAAATTTGAATGTTATTAAGCTCAGAACCGTAATTAACTGTAATTAGTAATTTCTTTTTAGAAGTGATTCTTTTATTTGTTGATATACTTAATGTGCCATCAGTAACATTTACGTCTATAACCGCATGAAGATTATCATCTGCTTCAATCTCTACAGATGGTTTACTATTAAAAGCGAGTTTTACCTCAAAATCATTTTTAATTATTAAAGATGAAAAAGCATCAGTATAAGTTTGCTTTATTGTAACATCTCTATTGCCTTTAATCTTTTCTTTGCTTTGCGAAAAGCTAACTTGGGAGATGAGTAATAAGGCAAAAAACGAGTATATAAGTTTGTTAGATATCATAATTATAGTTTTTGAAAACTTCAGATATATATTATACGAATTTAAAATTAATCCAGATTTTCTATACTTCAAACAAATATATACAAAAACCGACCCAAACTAATATTGTGTTTGAGTCGGTTTTGATTAACCAAATAGAATAACCTATTAAGTGTGATTGATTGGATTGATCGCTTTTATAATGATTTGATTGGGTTTAGTTTTTTCGGATACTTCCAGAAACACCATCGCTTTTACTCACTTTTTCTGGATCTCCAGAATACCGAATGCTTCCTCCGCTAGATGCATTTGCAGTAAGTTCCTTTTCTGTATTTACCGAAATATTTGCACCACTAGTAGCTGAGACTTGAGTTGATTGGGCTCTTAAATCACCAGCTCTTATATAGCTACCGCTTGTTGCAGAAACTTTTAAATCTTCAGTTTTTCCGCTAAGGATAATTCCTGCACCACTTGTGGAGTCACATCTTAAATAGGCTGTTTTTATACCTAAATCTACATGACTGCCACTTGTTGAGCTAATGATAAGCTTTTCGGTAGTGAATGTATTTTTTGAAGATACACTAGATCCGCTAGTGGTGGAGATTTCAGATAAATCTTTTACAGATAATAATACCTTTTTTGCATCAGAGTATTTTATGTTTTCGTTGGTCGAAATGCGTAAAACACCATTATCTATTTCAGTTGTTATAATTTCATGCAAATTTTCATCTGCTTCTACTTTAAGCGATAAATCATCACTTTGAGTTAAAATAACATCTATTCCACGGCTAACTTTAATCTTATCAAAGTCATCTGAAATTCTTCTTTCTTTTACTACAACATTGCCATCTCCATCTATACCTGGACCGAGATTAATGTCAAAATTACATGAAGTAACAAATATGCTTATAATGCTTGCTACAACGATTCTTACTAATGTGCTCATAATTTATTTTTTTATTGATGATTATTGTTTTATGGCTGTTTCAACCATTTTTCCGTTTTCTTCTACGATCATTTCAGAAACCTTACCAGTACTGTCTTTTACAAATTTAAAAACCAAAGGTGCTTGTGGGTGTTTAAAGGTGTTTTGAGATACCGGAATAATTTTGGCTATCATTTCTCCTGCTTTTAAGCTAAGGTTACCTGCACTTAAGGTAACAGATACTTCTCCAGTTTTAGGGGCTTTGTAAAGCCCAGTATATTGTATTAATATTTCTTTTTTTAAGTCTACTTTCGTTATATGTTTTACGACTTCTTTAGAAACGTGATTATAACTAATAACACGTTTTAATTTCCATTTACTATCTTCTAAAATCCATAAGTGAGTAAAAAGTGCATAGTTATCACTTTCTTCAAAAGTCATGGATTTTGACGGTGAAAAGAAGTGTTTGCCTTTTTGTAGTGCGCCATAAAGTTTAGTGTTGTTGTACATAGGAAAAACCTCTAAGCTTTCTTCAACAAGAAAACGATAAACCTTTTGTGAGTTGTTGGGTTTACAGATTCCGTTTTTCATATTTGATACAAATTCCTCTTTCGATGTAGTTACACCGCTTTTATCATGGTAGAATTCTAAATCATCTACCATTAACTGAGCACTTCTCTCAATTTCGCATTTATCAAAACCAATTTTAAAAAGAATACTGTCTTTTGCCTTTAACGTTTTAAAAAGTTCAGAACTTTTGTCTACTTGTGCATATGCACTACCGGAAGTGATTAATGTTCCGATAATGCATAGCAAAAGTGTTTTGATTGATTGAATTGATTTTGATTGATTCATTTATTTGATTGATGTTTTAAAACAGTTCAAATATTTAAAAAATGATTGGTTGACACTATTTTAAGTATCTGAACTGTCGATTGATTGGGTTGAATTGTAAATACATTAGTTATTTGATTTAATACTTACACCTGTCTCATCATCGATTTGTACTTGTACATCCGATGTATTCGTTTTTAATCCTTCAGAATCTAGCTTTAGTTTGACACTATCTCCTGATTTGATAACAATACCTTCATCTGAATTTATTTTGACCGAAGTCGTAAAATCGTCGTCATTGTCATCGTTATCATTTTCATCTATTGGGCAGTCAAGACATTTTACATCGTCTTCAATAATTCTGAGATAGTGTTCTTCCATTCCATTATCTAAAATATCATTATAAAAGCTCGAATTTCTGTGATAATAATAGGTGTTGTCGTCAGCATATAATGTTGTACCTTCTGGTAAATAGACGACAACTTTTACATTTTGGTTACTGAATTTATTTTTAACATCTGTAGTTAAATAGCGATCAAGTTTTAGAACATTGTTTTCTAAAGCATAATTGTAATTTATATTCCTAGCTCTTTCTTCAGCATTGTCATAGCTGTTTCCATGCGCATTTTTAGATATTTCAATTTTTGCTACAGAGTCTTTTGTAGAGCGTACAATAAACCTTACATCTCTATCTGCTATGGTTTTGTTTCCGTCTTTGTCTTTATAAATTTTTTGTCGTCCATTAATTATGTACGATCTGTTTCTAATATTGTCATTATTTACCATAACAATCTTTAAGGTATCGTCTGCCTTAATATTCAATTCTTTTTCATTAGTATCGTAAGCATTATAGCTAAACTCTGTTGCCTGACGTACCCCTATAACAATTAAACTTAAAATTGCTACTATCCATAAACCTGCTAGAGTAAACTTAGCTGGGTTACCAATAGATTTTAAATTGTTTACCAGTATTTTTAACCCTAAATAAAATAGGAAGAAGAATGGTATTCCAATTGCTAAGAATAGTAAAAAAGACATTAGCCAAACTGGGATATTAGCAATATTTGCGGCTTCAAAAAAGTCCATTCCAGGGAAATGTACTGCGTCGGTTATACCTACTGTAAAGAGCGCTACTAGTAAACTCAGTAACGTACTAATACCTACTATTATCATAATAACACCAAAGAATTTTGCGAACACTTTTAGAAAGAACATTATAACATCTCCTAAAGAACCAAAGAAACTTCTTGATGTACTTTTTAATCTATTGCCTTGCTTTTCAAAATCTACACTTTTTACTGTGTCTGATATATTATCGGCTACATTTTCGAAGCCTTCTTTAATAGTATCACCGTGTTTTTTTAAGTCTACATTGCGTACTTTTTCTGAGACGATTTCAATGCCGTCTTTAATTTTTTTTTCAATGTTACTAATATTTACAGGCTCACCAGACATGGTTAGCTTTTCGGCAGTAGTCCTTGCCTCAGGAACTAATGCCCAAAATATTAGATATATAAAAATAAAAGTACCTCCAGATAATAGGGTAAAAAGTATCCATAGAAGGCGTACCCATACCATGTCTATACCTAAATAATGACTTAACCCAGCAGATACACCACCAATGTAAGAGTTGTCGGTATCTCTATAAAGTTTTTTGCTAGGTCCACTTTTGGTTTGTCTTTGTCTTTTATAAGTAGGTTCATCTTCAAAAATTTCATCATCTACAAGGTAATCTTCAGGTTGCCCCATGATCGTGATGACTTCATCAACAAGCTTAACACCTACAACTTGTTTATCGTTTTCAATGCGCTCACTAAATAATTCTGCGATACGTGCTTCTATATCAGCAATAATTTCAGAACGGCCTTGAGAGTCTGTAAATGAACGTTTTATAGCCTCAAGATAGCGCGATAATTTAAGATATGCGTCTTCGTCTATATGGAAGAATATCCCTGCTAAATTTATATTGACTGTTTTATTCATTTTTTTGTTGTTTTTGTACTGGTTACTAGGTTAACTGCATTTTGTAATTCACTCCAAGTAGTGTTCAATTCTTTTAAAAATAACTTTCCGGTTTCTGTTAGACCATAATATTTTCTTGGTGGTCCGGATGTGGATTCTTCCCAACGGTAATTGAGTAACCCAGCATTTTTTAATCTTGTTAATAGCGGATATATGGTACCTTCTACAACAAGCATTTTTGCGTCTTTTAATGTGCTTAGAATTTCTGCAACGTATGCGTCTTCATCTTTTAAGATAGATAAGATGCAGTACTCTAGAACCCCTTTACGCATTTGTGCTTTTGTGTTTTCTATCTTCATATTCTAATGCGATTAAATTTTATTAAACTGTTCATTTTTTGATTGATTTTGTCAAATTATTTTTTGACTATTATTGATTGTGATTGATGAATCTATTTTAAAAAATTAATGGTCAACGGGTAACGGTATTCTTTTCCATCTCTGGCTGACAAACTCGCCTTGATAATTAGCCCGAGCTCAATCAAGAACCCTAAAAAGGCCAGAATACCTATACCACCTGTTATATATAATAGAGGCGAAGGACGACCTATATTAATATGAAAGTCGTAAAATCCATTAAAATCTATAAAGTCTATGCCATTAAATACTTTAAAGATGAAAAAAGGAATACTAATGGTTCCTATAATAAGTGCATACAATAGTATACTTATTTGAAAATTGATGGCTTGCTTGCCATGCTTATCAACAAATTCAGATTTTTCTTTATTTGCGACCCATAAGACGATTGGTCCTATGAAGTTACCAAACGGTATGATAAACCTAGAAAAGGTTGATAAATGGATAAATGTTGCTATGTTTTTATGATGATCTGTTGCCATTTTACAAAAGTATATAATAGTTTCTTATGCAAATATATGTCCAAAAAAAGGTATTATGTTACGCATAGTACTAAAATTTAACATATTGTTAACATTTTAAAATATCAGTTTGGGGTGACTTTTAAATAGAAAAATGAAGGAAAGTAAAGTTTACAGGTTGTGGTTATCTATATAGAAGCGCTCTCTTATGTTATAAAAAATAACCAAAAGAAGAATAAGTATTATTATGTAGAAGACATTCATTATATAACTTATTACATTTATAAAACAACATACATGAATAATTTCCTACTTGATTTAAAAATTATTTTCAAATCCTGTTAGGATTTAAAGTTTATCCGTATTTTTCTAATTCATATTTATAAAATTCCAAAATGAAAATTTCGTCTCGTAAACTCAATATATTTTTACTTTTTAAACTACCAGCAGCATATTTTACTGGTGTGCGTTCTAAATATTTGGATAACGAAAAGTGTATTGTTACAGTAAAACATCGATGGATTAACCAAAACCCTTTTAGATCTATGTTTTGGGCAGTTCAAGGTATGGCGGCGGAGCTTACAACTGGTGCATTAGTTATGCAAAAGATCAGAGAAAGTGGCAAAAAAATATCTATGTTAGTGGCAAATAATAATGCATCCTTTTCCAAAAAAGCTACAGGAAGAATTACATTTGAGTGTATTGAAGGCTCAAAAATTGATGTTGCTATTAATACTGCTATACAAACAGGAGAAGGCCAGACCGTATGGCTCAATGCTAAAGGCATAAATAATGAAGGAGTAGAAGTCTCAAATTTTAATTTTGAATGGACATTGAAGGTTAAATCCTGAGATATACCTATTGTAAATTAAATTGAACATATAGATGTAACAAAAGTGCTTTTGAATCAACATACAGTTACATCAATTAAAACATATAAAAATGAAACCAATAGAATTTAGAGAACGTAACTCGCACGAAATAGATTATCGCATTTATGGCGAAGAAATGCAATATGTAGAAATCGAACTCGACCCAGACGAAGGTGTTATTGCCGAATCTGGTAGCTTTATGATGATGGATGATGGTATTAAAATGGATACCATTTTTGGAGATGGTTCAGGAAAAGATAAAGGATTTTTGGGTAAAATATTAGGGGCTGGAAAACGTATTCTTACTGGTGAAAGCTTATTTATGACAGCGTTTTATAATACCTTATCAGGAAAACGAAATATTTCTTTTGCATCTCCTTATCCTGGCAAAATTATTCCTATTGATTTAGAGGCATTTAATGGAAAATTCATTTGCCAAAAGGATGCTTTTCTTTGTGCAGCAAAAGGTGTTAGTGTAGGTATTGAGTTTTCTAAAAAGCTCGGTCGAGGACTTTTTGGAGGTGAAGGATTTATAATGCAAAAGCTAGAAGGCGATGGGATGGCCTTTGTCCATGCTGGTGGTACTATGGCGGAGCGCAAATTGCAACCTGGTGAAACTCTTCGTGTAGATACAGGATGTATTGTAGGCTTTACTCAAGACGTCGACTATGATATAGAATTTATAGGCGGAATAAAGAATTCCATATTTGGAGGTGAAGGATTATTCTTTGCACGACTTCAAGGTCCAGGTACAGTATACATACAATCGCTTCCATTTAGTCGTCTTGCAGGGCGTGTTTTAGCATCTGCTCCAAGAGCAGGTGGAAAGGATAGAGGAGAAGGTAGTATTTTAGGAGGTTTAGGAGACTTGTTAGATGGTGATAATAGGTTTTGATTTATTAAAAATTTAAATAGAAATTAAAAAAGGTTGTGTTTTTTAACGCAACCTTTTTTAGTTCAGACCATCTTTATTATATGAACCAAAAAAAAATGCAATGAAAAATTTAACATTACTATTTAAGCTATTAGTCGTTACCATGTTAGTGCAGCTAACATCCTGTAACGATGCGATAGAAATCGCTCAACCAGGAAGGCTTGCTGCAGCGAATGCTTTTACAAATCTTGAAGATTTACAGTTAGGTGTTCTAGGTTTATACGCGAGTTTAGATTCAACACCAGAGATAG
>NZ_RHLG01000003.1 GCF_003712105.1 Winogradskyella sp. | reverse complement strand
TTGTTAAGCTATCCGTTGTTGTACCCGTAATCGTACCACCACAGTTATCCGTTGCCGTAGGTGCAGAAGCAATCGTTGCCGAACACTGACCTGTCGCATCTGGAAGTGATGCTGCATCAGGCACAGGCGCTGTAGTATCATTCACTACGATATCTTGTGTTTGCGTCGATGTATTGCCATTACCATCATCAAAGGTCCATGTTACAGTCGTAGTGCCTTGTGTAGAACTTGTTAAGCTATCCGTTGTTGTACCCGTAATCGTACCACCACAGTTATCCGTTGCCGTAGGTGCAGAAGCAATCGTCGCTGAACACTGACCTGTCGCATCTGGCAGTGATGCCACATCAGGCACAGGTGCCAAGTTATCAACTACCGTAACAGTAGCAGTAGCTGAATCAGATCCATTATCATCAGTTACAGTTAATGTAACCGTGTTTGCACCTATATCCGCACAAGTGAATGACGTAATATCAGTATCAAAAGTTAATGTACCAGCACCAGTGCTACCGTTATCTACAGCATTTTCAGCTATTGTTATATTACCAGTTGCATCTAAATTTACAGTTATATTTTGTGTTATTACAGTAGGGCCAGTTGCGGCGGCATCAGAGGTAAGATTTATATAATCTATACCCATATCACCTCTAAAACTATTAGAAGTTCCTGCTGGAACTGTTTCTGCAGAAATTCTAATTAAAATAATACTATTATCATAAGCACTAATATCAACAACTTGTTGTCTCCAAGACGCACTAGATGAAGTTTGCTGTTGACCAGAGATTGGGTTTTGCCCTGGATTTATTCCGTTAGTAGTAACATTTGTATCACTGATTGTCGTCCATGACGAACCAAAATCATCACTTACAGCAACGGTTAAATCACCCGTTGCACTACCAAACATGTGATAAAAAAACGAAAATGTAGCATTTTCTCTTCCCGTTAAATCTATACATGGGCTAATTAGGTTAACAACTGCATCTGTTCCTACTGCACCATTACTTATACCTGGATTTGATGATTCAATATAGAAATAATGACCTGATGCTCTATTAACAGTTGGGTTTGCAGGATTATAGTCGCCATCAGGTCCAGTACTGCCAGATGGAGTAGTTCCATCAGTTTCATTGGCCGTGTTTATAGTCCAATCTCCTGTATCACTAGTATCTTGTTCCCATAAACCTAAACCTCCGTTAACACTACTCTCGAAATCTTCAGTATAAGGATATGTAGATATAGTATTGTTACAAGGGTCTAGTGTCATAAATAATTCAGAAGCTGAGAAGGCAGATGTAGTAGTATTACATCTTGTAGCAACTTGAACTTCATATTCTGTATTTGGGTCTAAACTAGAAATTGCTTGAGACGCTCCAGAAATATCCGTTATTGTGGTCCAAGTAGAAGTTCCAGTTATTCTGTATCTAATGTCAAAAGTAGCAGAAGTTATATTATCCCATGATATATCTGCGGATGTCGCAGTAATATTTCCTGCGGATAAATTAGATGGAGGATTTGTATCATCACAAGGAATGTTAACTCCAATAATTTTAAAGTCATCAATAAAGAATCCTTCAGCATTTGCAGAGTAATTTTCGAACCTATTATTTGAATCTGACCTAAATCTGAATCTAAATCTTGCATTAGGTGCGTTTAATAAAGCTGAATTATCTACTGCACTTATCGATATTTCTTCCATTACCCAATTATCGAATTGATCTCCATCATAAATCTGTCCTGAACTATTGTTGTTATCTTGAAATGACTCATTAGTAGCACTTTTAGCTGCATGTTCGTTTGTGAAGCTAGTAGCATTTGGCTTATTATATTTACCACATAGTCTTACCCAATTAGTCCCATCTAAAGATCCTTCGAATTCTACAAAATCAAAATTTCTTTCTAAATCCCATTTTGTATAGAATTGAACAAATACTTCATCAAAGCTTGATAAGTCGTACCCAGTGTTTGTTGTCAATGTATTGCCATCACTAGCGCCGTAGGAAGTGATTCCTGTTCCTCCAAGTTTCATCCCGAAAGAACCATTATATCTTGCTTGTGCATTGCTGGATGTTGACCACGATGTTGAACCGGCTGTGATATTTATATTCCAATTAGCAGCAATATTGTTCCCTTCGGCATCATCTGAAAAGACAACAGAAGGTTGGTAGTATTTTTCAAAATTAGCGTTAAAAAACACATTTGTACCATCCGATAATTGAACATTGTATTCAATTTTGTCATTAGGCTGAATAGTGTTCGTTAATACCATTTCTGCCGTAACTTCTCTTTGCTCAAGAATAGACATACCAGTTTGAGTAGGTATACTAGCAATCGAGATAATATTTGATGAAATTGGTGTAACTGTAAGTTGGAAGTTACTACTTGATTGACCAATTCGCTCAATACCAAAAGTTAAGTCAGAAGTAAGACTATTAATATCACTTTGTGTTAAATCATGAAACTTTGCATATTGTCCACCATGATAAGCATTCATTAAGTTAATTCTCACAGCGCGCTTAGCAATGGCTCTAATTTGTGCTCTTGTTGGCCAAAAACCACCTTCACTTCCAAAACTTCCATGTTCTGGTGTTGTGGCGAGAATACTTTGACCTGAACCAGACGTAGCAGGACTTGAATCGTTAACAAATGAATTATTAGCATTACTTGTTGTATTACCACCATCTGGAGTACCACCTAACATCCAATCATCAGCAATACCGTTTGCGGCAGGGAAAATAGTTGCTCCAGATACGTATCTGTTATATTTGGTCATGTCTTCATGCCACTTATGCATTTCATCTTCTCTACCAGATACTCTTGTAGGAATACCTCCATAAGGATGCGGTATAGAGTTAGCAGCTGAATGATGCATTAAACACGTTTCTATACTTCTTGCTAAAACAAAATCACGAAGAATTTGCGATTCTGGCTCAGAAAATGGATAAGGACCTCTGTACAAGTTACTACTAGGTACATCATCAGATCCTGATGAATCACCATCTGCTCCCCATAAATAATCAAAATTTCTATTTAAATCTACACCTCTATTTTGACTAGAACCGGTGTTTGGTCTTAAGTTTTTACGCTGAAGCGTACCACCACTTGAATTTAAGGCCTGATTCCATCTTAAGCCATCAGGATTAACAATAGGAATAAAGTATAATTCATTGTTATCAACTAAGTTTTTTATTGCAGGGTCAGTATCGTAGTTTTCTAATAAATACCACATAAAATACATGTTATTCATTAAACTACTTACTTCTCGTGAATGAATCATAGATGTATACAGAATCTGAGGTCTGGTACCTTCCATGGCAGCCTGATCACCAGTTATTCTAACATACCAAACCGTTTGTGGATCCCATCTTGTAGTGCCTTCACCAATGTAGTTCTCAGGTTCACCAAGTGGGTCATTGTTTTGCCCAACACCACCAGTATATTGAGGATTTGATGTTGTATTGGCTGGGTTACCCCATGTTTTTTGGTTGCTAGGTGAAGCATCCAATCTTTGTGATATAAGATTAGGGTACATTGTACGCATAAGGTCTAATTGGTCTAATGTTTCTTGAACGGTAAGACATCCCCCAAAATCAACTCCTAATTCGAAGTTTGTAGGTTCGACCCAATCTACTTCTTCACATTCATTATATTGTAGATAATTATCAACTATAGCATTAGAAATTGAACGCGCGCCAGAAATACCAGAATTATCAGATTTTGAGTGTACATAAGTTTCCTTATCTCTTATAGCACGCTCACTATAATATTTATTTAAGTCTTCAACTAATACCGTATAATTAATATTAGCAGCTTGGACTCTTTCAATTTCATAAGGAGAGAGTTCTAATTGTACACCTTCTTCATTAATTATAGCACCACACCTTAAATCTATACCTGCATCGGCAAGTTCATGTATTTGAGAATGACTTAATGCATTAACTTTAATACGCTGGTGTGTCTGGGAAAAAGCGGTTTGTGCTAGAGCAAAAAAAGCCCATAGAATAGCGAGGGTAATTCTTTTCATTAGATTTGGGGTTAATAGAATTTGCAACAAATATATAATAATATTTACAAAAACATCGATTAAATGCAAAAAAAATAGATAAAGTGTTAATTGTGAAGTATAAATACTTGTAAAACAGTGGTTTGTAAATCCTATTAATTAGTATATGAAGTTTTAACGACCAAGACATAAAAAAACCCATACTTCTGTACTGGTTTTTGATTGTAGTGAGATCGAGATTTTAATAATCTTTAATAAGTGGCCTTGACAATAGTAAAGGCTTCCGTGATTTACCACCTCAATTGTTTTTATTCCCATGCACATTGAAGCAAGCTTCAGTACTGCTCATAAAAAAAGCTTGATGAATACATCAAGCCTTAACTGCTGTAGCGAGATCGAGATTTGAACTCGAGACCTCCAGGTTATGCAATTTACCTATAAAAGGTTTTTTGAATGGAAAATTTTAAAGAATTCAACATAAACCAAATTTAAAGGCTGAACCATTCGTCGACACTTATCTGCCAACCATCGACACATGAATACAGCCAACCGAAATAAAAAGGATATTTTATCATATTTCATGAATTTTACATTTTTAATAATTAAAAATGATTAATCTCAATATTCTTTTGATCGAAGATGACATGATCGAGGTGATGAAGCTCAAACGAGCAACACAATCTCTTAACCTTGAACATAATATCATAGAAGCCAATAATGGTGAGGAAGCTCTAGAAATTTTAAAGGATCGTGTTAAATTACCTGACATTATTTTACTGGATTTAAACATGCCTAAAATTAATGGGTTGGAATTCCTTAAAATTTTAAAAAAAGATAACCAGTTAATGTATATACCAACAATTGTACTTACCACATCAAACAATCAGCGCGATTTGTTGGAGTGTTATAAGATTGGTATAGCAGGATATATATTAAAACCACTAAAATATGAAGATTATGTATCTAAAATTGATAAATTATTAGCATATTGGAGTGTCAATGAATTAATTAAAGGATAATGAAAGGCATAATTTTTACAGAGTTTTTAGAATTGGTTGAGGAGAAATTTGGTTTGTCTATGGTTGACAAAATTATTAACCAATCTGAATTAGATTCTGGTGGAATATATACAGCAGTTGGTACCTATGAATTTAGTGAAATGCTGCAACTTATTTCTCACTTAAGTAAAAACACTGATATATCAGTCGATGATTTATTAATGGTATATTCTGAACATTTATTTGCAGTTTTGGTAAAAACCCATCCGGATTTAGTCAATCATTATAAAGATCCAATGGACTTATTGGCGTCTATTGAGAATCATATTCATGTTGAAGTACAAAAAATTTATCCTGAAGCACAGCTTCCAACTTTTGATTTAGAAGAACGAACCAAAGATAAGATGGTTATGGTTTACAAATCTGATAAAGCATTATATATGCTTGGAAAAGGCCTAATGTTGGAAACCTTTAAACTATTTGAAGTACCTGTAGAAATTAATTTCGAAAAACTAAATGATGACGGGACAGCAGTAAGGTTTTTTATTCAAAAGTGTTAATGACTGATAATGAATTAGATATTATAAAACGTGCTCTTGCTCGTGAAAAAGCTTCTAGAAAAGCAGCTGAAGCTATTTTAGAAGCAAAATCAGCTGAATTATATGAAGTTAATAAAAAACTCGAGGCATCGCATGCGGAGTTAACTTCTTTATACAACAAGACGACATCCGAATTACAAGGGATTTTTGAAAATATCGTTGATGCATATGTTATTATGGACATTAATGGCAATGTCTTAAAGTTTAATGATTCTGCTACACAATTGTTTGGATATGATGTAGATAAAGAGTCGGTTAATGTTGTCAAACTTATTTATAAAGAAGACTATGAATATGCTATGAAGTCCTTTTCAGAACTTCAAAACAAGGGTTATTTTAAGAATTACGAAGCAAGGGTCTATACTAAGAACAAAGAAGTAAAATGGGTGCATATCAATGCTAGTTTAGTTTTTGATAAAAATGGTATCCCAATGGCGGCACAAGGTATCGTTAGAGATATTACCGAAACTAAACGAATAAATCGGGTTATTGAAGAACAAAAAAGTCAGTTAGATGCTATTGTTCAAAATTCGTCAGTTGGTATTGTGTTGACGCAACATGGTAAAATTTTAAGAACCAATACCTCTATTCAAAACACATTAGGATATTCTGAAGAAGAGCTTTTTAATTTATCTGTTAAGGACATTTCATTCCCTGAAGACTTTCCGCAATCAAAAACTTATTTGGATAAGATGGACTCTGGAGAGTTAGATAATTTCATGATAGAAAAGCGATACAGGAAAAAAAATGGTTCGATTTTATGGGCTAAAACTAACGTTAGCGCAGTTAGAGACAAGGAAGGAAATATTAAGTATCAAGTGGCATTAGTTGAAGATATTACCCTAAAGCGTGAACAATCATTGATAATTGATATGATTAATGATGTTGCTAAGGCATTATTAGGTAAGATGGATATCTATGAAATTGCTTGGGAAATAACCAATAATATAGCACAGTATCTAGATACAGAAGATTGTGTTATTTATCTTGTAGATAATGAAGAAGGTAGATTAGAGCAAATTGCGGCCTTCGGAAGTAAACTTGGGAATAATAAACAAATTAACAACAAAATAATCTTGCCGATTGGAGATGGAATAGTTGGTACTGTTGCCAAAACTGGAGTAGCAGAAATAATTAATGATACTAGTAAGGATAGTAGATATATTGTTGATGACGAACAACGATTTTCGGAAATCTCAGTGCCTATAATAAGTAATAATAAGGTCATTGGTGTAATAGATTCTGAGCACATTTCTAAAAATTACTTTACCAATGAGCATTTAGTAACACTTGAGAATATTGCAAGTTTAGTCGCTATGCAATTAAAAAGTGCCATTAATCTTCGAGAGCGCAAAAAAGTTGAGACAAAAAATGAACAGCTTCTGCAGGCTCTAGAAAAAAGTAATAACGAGTTGCAAGAATATGCTCATATTGTTTCTCATGATTTAAAATCTCCTCTACGTAGTATTGATGCATTGGTAAGTTGGATTAAAGAAGATAATACAGGAAGATTAGATGATGTAACCATTCAAAATTTTCAATTGATTGAGACAACACTTGAAAAAATGGAGTTGCTTATTTCAGATATTTTAACATACTCGAGTATTGGATCTGAATCTAACGAAGAGAATGATATAGACTTAAATTTGCTTATTGAGGAGCTAAAGCAACTATTATATACTCCCGAGCATATATCAATTAAAGTCTTAAATAAGTTGCCCACTGTTACTGGTGATAAAACCAAGTTGCAACAACTGTTTCAAAATTTAATTAGTAATGCCATTAAATTTAATGACAAAGCAAAAGGACTTGTAGAAATTGATGTTAAAGAAGAAAAATCTTATTATCAGTTTTCGGTAAAAGACAACGGCGTAGGTATTGAAAAGCAACATCATGATAATATTTTTAAAATTTTTCATGCTTTAAATAGTAACAAAGAATCTTCTGGAATTGGATTATCTATAGTAAAGAAGATTGTGGATCTTTATAAGGGTGAAATATGGTTAGAATCCAAACCAAAAGAAGGCACCACTTTTTTCTTTACATTTAAGAAATAAAGTATGGAACAACCAAATCTCACTTATATAGAAAGTATGTCTGGAGGTGATAAAGCCTTTGAGCAAAAACTTATAGACATAATTAAATCAGAATTCCCCCAAGAGAAACAGATTTATTTAGATAATATCTCTGCAGAAAATTTTAAAGAAGCTGCAGAAAATGTTCATAAGCTTAAACATAAAATTAGTATTTTAGGACTCGTTAAAAGTTATGAAATTGCTGTAGATTATGAAAATAATCTTACTAATGGTAATACAGAACGTAAATCAGATTTTGACTCTATTCTGCAAATCATAACAAAATATCTAACGACACTATAAGCAAATTTTATGAACTGCATTATTATCGATGATGAAGCTACAGCTAGAGCAATAATTGCACAGATGTGCAGTAATATTTCAAGCTTAAATGTATTAGAAGAATTCCCAAATGCAATTCAGGCGATAAAATACTTAAATCAAAATGACGTAGATCTGATCTTTTTAGATATTCATATGCCTGATTTTACTGGATTCGATTTTATAGAAACTATTAAAAATCCACCAAAAATTGTACTGACTACTTCCGACGCCAATTTTGCGATTCAAGCATTTGAATATGACTGTATCGTAGATTATTTGGTGAAACCAATTTCAACCGAGCGTTTTGAAAAAGCCATAAAGAAAGCAGAATTGTCTACCGTTAGTAAACCAACAAGTTCAAATTCTTCTCAAAATGTGGAAAGTGCATCTGGTAATGATTTGTATGTAAACATAGATAGACGCTTAATTAAGATAGATATTCCAAGTATATATTTGGTTGAAGCAAAAGGCGATTACATTCATGTAAAAACTGAAGACAAGAATTACACAGTACACTCGACACTTAAAAAAATTGAAGAGAAACTACCAGATAGTTTATTCTTGAAAGTGCACCGATCATTTATAATTAATATTAAAAAGATTATTGATATAGAAGATAATAGTGTATTAATTAAAAAAGATGTTATCCCAGTAAGTCGCTCCAATAGACCAGAACTAATGAAAAGGCTTAATTTGCTCTAAAACTATTCATCGATAGTTATCCGCTTTCGAACGTTGCCTTTTTTTTATCAATCGAAAATCAAAAAAATGGCGCTTCTAGTAAAGTAGTTTTGTTTCATAACAATTAAATGAGACAAGATGAAATTGAAACTTTACAACCTAAAAATCAAAATGTTGCTAATCTCAGTATTAGCATTTAGTCTATATAGCCAATCTCAGGAGAATCAACCCTTTAATTGCGATTATAATGCGTATTTGTTTCAGTACAATGATGTTTACGCTATTGATTTAGCTTCAGGAAGTTCCTATAGAGTAGCTACAGATGTTACAACTGGAAATATAAATGCAGCAGCATATAATCCTACTGATGGTTATATATGGGGTTCACTGACTTCACCATCTAAATCCATAGTTAGAATTGGAAAGGATTTTTCTACTACTATATTTTATGTTGATGAGTTGCCCACTAGCAATAGATATGTTGGTGGTATAAGTGCAAATGGGATGTATTTTCTTAAAGGTGGAGGCACCACGTATTACAAGATAGATTTAGACCCCGAATCACTTAATTATGTTCAGCATAATGCAACAGAAACCTTATCTCAAAATATTAACATTCATGACTGGGCATTTAACGCAGTCGATAATCAGCTTTATACCGTAGAAAAAAGTACAAATGTATTATATAGAATTAATCCTGAAAATGGACAGGTAACCTCATTAGGTGTAGTTCCGATTTTAGACGGTAATAATTATACTTATGGTGCGGTCTATTTTGATGCAGATGGTCGTTTTTATGTTTCAGCAAATCAGACAGGTACAATATATGTGATTCAGGCTGTTCAAGACGTAAATAGTTCTGATGACATGGATTCTAATTTATTTGCTTTTGGACCTTCAAGTGCAAGTAATGATGGGGCTAGATGTCCAACTGCACCTGTTCCCCAGGAAGATTGTGATAATGGTATTGATGATGATGGAGATGGCTTAATTGATTGTGAAGACCCATCATGCTCAGGTTACGGTTCTTGTGAGGTTATAGAACCGCCTGTTTCAGGTGGTGATGGTGGAGGTTTGGAGAGTAATAATAGACTTTCAGAGCAAATCAATAAACGTAATTTTAATAGAGCAAAATCTGGTTACAAATTTGATAAGAATACAGCACCAAGATTTAACAGAAGTCCAAGTTATTTTGAGCGTAATTCTGACAATACATTTACACTCGAAGATTTTATACCTGTTGGAGTAATCGGTGAGACCGAAGCTATCAATTCGTCTCCAACAGATTTATTAAATATTACAAATGCTACGGAAATATTTGCCGTAGATTATATGAACTTAGATACACCTATTGCTACAATCTTGGCATTAAAAACAGAAGATGGTGTATACGAACACACCAAGTATATATGCGACCGTTTATTGGGTGCAGAACTTATCTCGGTTTCTACTATAAATATCAACGAGCAACAATTTATTAAATCTGTAATTAAAAACCCAGATGGTACACATGAGTTTGTATTGAGTTTATCTGCTAAAGTTGTTAATGATGAAGAGAATTTTGCTGTAGAAAGCCATTGGAATTTGGATAAATACGAAGACGATGTAACCTTCTACAATTTTCAGATTTGGGCAAATACCGTAGATGATTTGTATTTACTAGGTGCTGAGGTTTTAAATTTATTAGCTATTGAAAAGCCAATTTCAGATTATAATAATTCAGAACCACCAGTGGTATTTGTAAGAAAAGGAAAATATGAAAATGGAGGTTTAGACCTCGAGATTGTTAATTACAACAGTACTCAAACTGTTGATTTCGATGCAGGTTTAAGAAGGTCTGAAACCTCAGATTTTGATAACCTAAATATGGATATCAACTTAAGCGGGCAATACCTAACAAATGTCTTTGTAGATACAGGTAATATTTTTGATATAGGTTTTAGAATAGGCGATGGCATTACAACTCCAGATGATTTGTTTTTGTCTGATGGTCCATGGGGAATTGATGACTCTCAATCAGGCACTGTTGTTACAAACTATGAGGTACTACCGAGTGAGTTTAACTATGAAGATGGTGATTACCCAATAGAACGAAATGTAAATTTGGAAGCTACAACGAACACTTATGTGGCAGCTTACAGAGCATTAACGCCTCGATTTAAAGCAGTAGATTTATCCACATTTAATAACCTCAAGCTCAATGCAAAAGGTACAGGAAATCTTGAAATTACCTTTGTTAAAGAAAGTATTACAATTTGGGAAGAGCAATACAAACAAACAATTGCTTTAACTGATGAGATGCAAGAATATGTGTTGCCAATTGAAGATTTTTCATCTACTACGACATCAAACCCAATACTAAACGATGTGGTAACGGTAGTATTTACGCTTGTATCAGACGATGGTACATCGTCAGTAAAATCTATGTCTCTAGAAAATTTAAGGTTATCGCAGACTAATAACGCACTATCTACAGATGATTATGATACAATTAACTTGAGCGAATTAAAAGCTGTGCCGAACCCTATGCATACGGAAACTGTATTACAATTTACAGCTACCCAAAGTGAAAGTGTAGATTGTGTAATCTATAACACCTTAGGTAAAGTAGTTTATAAAAATGCATTAAATGTCATTCCAGGTAAAAATAATATATCAATAAAGAAAGAAGGTTTAACACCTGGGTTGTATTTCTGTAAGATACAAAGTCAAGGTAGTAATTATAATACGATTAAGTTGTTAGTAAATTAAAATGGTTGGTTTAATTTTGGTTGAAAGTCAAGAGGCAAAGGCGAAAGCTTTTGCCTTTTGTTTTTATAATGATTCAGCATATTTAACCTGCGTAAATATTAGAAGTAGATTTATATTTTGTATAGCGCTGTCATTGTCTAAAAAACTTTCTTTTACGCAAATAATCACTTCAATTAAACTAAACAATTATTGACTTCAATCCAATAACCATCAGGATCTTGAAAGTATACTTGTTTTACGCCATCTTCACGCACATAATCTTTATTAGGTGTATTTTTCCAGTTTGAATACGGAATATTTAAGTCTTCTAAAAATGTAATAAAATTTTCGAAATGTCCAGTAGAGAAAGAAAAATGAACAGCCTTATTCATTTTTATTGCAGCATCAGGTCGATAGATAAGGTGTAATTGTTTGTTTTCACCAATAGACAACCATCTCGTTTTAGATTTTGATGCTGCATTTTGAATTTCTTTAAACTTGAATATTTGTTTATAAAAGTTTATCGATTTTTCGACATCTTTCACTGACAATGCAATATGATTAAATGAGAAGTCTGATTTCAAATTCTGAGAATTGTTAAATTAAACGGGATGATGGCTAAAAATACTTGATTAAGTGGCATTGACATATCATTAGTTCAATTTTATACAATAACAAATTGATTTATAAAATAGCCCTTAGTTAATTGCAATCCATTTGAATTGAAGTCCAATCTCAGTAAATGTAAATCCAGCCGCAGTGGTAGATGCAATATTACTGTGCGTACCATATATATTAAATGAATTACGTTCAGAGAATTTGTAACCAAAAACACCTTGAAATCGGTAGGTGGTTTGCTTTGGTTCATTTTCAATGAACTGGTAGCCAAAGGCACCTGTAAGATTATAGAACCAGTCTTTCGGTTTACTAGTACTTTCATCTTTGTTGAGGTTAATAAATACTTCGTAGGCATTAAATTGTTCTGGACTAAAGTAAACTGTCGGTACTTGGTCCTTAAAAGTTAAGTATTGGTAATTAAAACCTAGTTTTAGCCCAGGTTTTGGTAATAAGTTATAATACAATGAGGTAAACAATAAGTTTCTTGTATTCCCATCATTTTGAGCGGTGTGCATAAACTGGGTGTACCAGCCCAAATTAACATTAGTGCTTAAATTGTAATTAGTATAAAAATTATTCTGCACCAATTCTCTATCTAATAAATTGGCATTAAAACTTTCAACTTGACGCTTAAAACCAATATCTAAGTTTTGAAGTTTAAAAGCCTTGATATTTAAGGATATATCCGTAAGCCACTGATTAAAATTAGTGGTTTCTGCATTAGCAGTAGTAAGACCAGCAGTAGCTTTAAAAGTTGTATTTGGTAATATATTGTATGCTATGCCTAACGAAAAATTATTGGAGTTAGCGGTATTATCTGTAATTGTATTTTGGGTAGTTCTATAACTATAGTTACCAAGTATACTTAGTTTGGTTGATAATGGGTATGTTAAATTAGTACTAAACATAAAAGCTCTATTATTTCCATTATCAAAACTATAGGATGTCTTGTTATCTAGTTTTGGAGAAAAATTAGCATCTAATTGTTTTATAAAGTTTAGCACATCTTTTTGATTGTTATAGATCTTTAGCGTTTTTTCGGCAGACGTATAAGCTTCATCATATCTACCTAATGCTTTTAAGACATTTACTTTACCTAAGTTACCATCAAAAGAGGTACTATCATTTGCCAAAATCTGATTGTAGTCGTCTAGACTTTTTTTAAAGTTACTCTTATAAATATTTAATGTTGCTCTTAATGCTAAAACCCAATTCTGGGTGTTATATTTTTTTATTAGTTCCTGTATTATTGTTGCCGCAGCCTTATACTTTCTATTCCATATTAAAGCTTGAGCAAAACGTTCATTCGTTTGTTGTGTTATTATTGTGTCAGTGTTTTTAGATAATTTAGTGTAAGCTTCAGTACTCAATTTCAATGCTTGTTTTTCTTTTCCATTAAGGTGTGCTACTAAAGCCAGACCATTAAGTGCTATAATTGTATTATCAGGATCTTTAGCTAGTCTTTGATATATAGTTTTAGCTGATTCAATTTTCTCCCAAACTAAATATAGATTTGCTAGATTAATTAAAGTCTCTCTATCATCACCAAAAAACTCTAAGTTTTTGGTTAAAAGGGATTCAGCTTTTTCATAGTGTTGCATTTGTTGATTTTGGTAAGCATAACCTAAATAGATATACTTTTTAGAGGTTAATGCATTTGGGTTTAGTGGAGATACTTCTAATGCCTTGTTTACAAGCTTAAGCGCTTTTTCATAATTCTTTAAATTGGATAGCGTATTTGCATAACCCAATAAAGCTGCAAAGCTCTTTGGATTTTCAGCTACCAAATTTTTATAATAAATTTTGGCTTTATCAAAATTCTTTATCCACAGTAAAGATTCAGCATAGTTCAATTTTATCTCAAAATCATTGGGATAATCGTTCAAAAGCTGAATAAACAATTGTAAAGCAATTTCTGTATTTCCATTTAATCCAACAGCGCGGCCATAACATATACGTGCTGTTTTACTCTTTGGATATTCTTTCAAAATGGTATTAAAGAACTGTTCTGCACTAGCGTACTGTCCGGTTTCTAAATAGATAAACCCTTCTTGCATGTTTTGTGTTGCTAGATTAAGAGTTACTACTAAAAAACCAATGTTAATTAATGATTTTAGGGTCTTCATGATTGTTTCATTTTAACTATTTACAAGTTACGGACAGGTAGTACTTCATTCATCTACAGTAAACTACCATCCATCGAAATAGAACGCACATACATGGAATTACAAAAGATATTTGTGTCAGAAATGAATGTAAAACCCTTAAAAATTTAGAAACTATGGCACTTACAATTTTAGAAAAAAACGGTACATATGAAGTAGAAGGCAGGCTGAATGTAAACACTGCTAAGAACTTTCAATCTCACTGTGAAGCATTACTTAATTCATTTGGTGAATTAACAATTAATATTGAGAAGACTAGCCAAATAGATGTTGATGGTATGAAGGCTATTGGAGCATTATTTACTCATGCAATTACCAATCAAAGAAGCTTTTATGTGGTTGGTTATGGTTGTAAAGATATTTATGATGAGCTTAAACCTACAATACTTGCAGCATAACACTAATTATATAAAAAATAAAATTATGTCACTGACTATACTAGAAAATAATGGGATATATAATGTAAAAGGTTCGCTAACTGCAGATACCGCAAGAAGCTTTCAAGCACATTGTGAGTTAATCATGAATCAGAATAAAAGCCTGAAAATTAATGTGGAATTGCTCACAGATATTGATGATGATGGTGTTAAGGCGATTAGAGCTTTATATATGAATGCACTTTATAAGGACTGTAGCTTTTTTATAGAAGGAAATCGAAGTAAAAAACTGTACAAAGCATTTCCTTTTACAGTAGCTGCAGCATAATAACCCTAAATACTATAATCATGAACTTAGAAATTATAAATAATGTAGGCACATTTGAAATCCATGGAGATTTCACAGGAGCTAATACTGATATTGTTGAGAGCTATTTTAATAAATTATTAGATACTTATTATGAAGTAGTATTGTGTCTTAAACAGGTACAACAGATTGATAGTAATGCATTAAAGGTATTACAATTTATAACTGCAAAAGCGAAAAGAAGAAGTAAGGTATTGTTCGTTCTAGGAAAAGAAAATGCAATTGTATTTCAGGAATTAAAGAAAGCTAACTTGACTAAAATATTTAAAAATGACTACGATTGTTAATAGTTTAAAAAAGAATATTACTTCGGAGCAATTATTCATGTTAAGTGCATTAGCAGTTAATGGAGGAAATTACTTTTACAACCTTATTTTGGGTCGTGTACTTGGTCCAGCTCAGTTTGCTGATGCGGCAGTTTTAATCACTTTTTTATTAGTGTTGTCTTTCATAGCAATGACATTTCAATTAGTAACTGCTAAATTCTATGTGCTATTTAATAATCGCTTTTTTGAAAGCTTCATCTCTAAAATATATAAACAAGCTCTTGTTGTAGGTTTACTTTTTGGAGTTTTAATCGTAGTTTTTGCTTCACAGTTACAAGTATTGTTCAATACGTATTCCTCTGCTATGTTTGTGATATTTGGCTGTGGCGTACCGGTCTATTTTTTAATGAGTGTTAATCGAGGTAGGTACCAAGGTCAAAAATCATACAGGGCTTTATCAATTACTTATCAAAGTGAAATGTTGAGTCGTTTACTTATTACACTAGGTGTTATATTTTTCTTTAATATAAAGTCATCTTGGGTGATTGCGACTGGTATTTTGTTGTCATTCTGTTTTGGATTAATTCCATTAAAAACGGATCAATTCAGTTTTAAGAAAAGATTACCGTTACATAGCCGTTATACTAAACAAATTAAAAGCTTCTTTTTACTTACAGCATTTTATGAGTTTACACAAATTATTATAAATAACAGTGATATATTATTAGTAAAACATTATTTCGAATCCTATGAAGCAGGATTGTACGCATCTCTAGCCTTAATTGGTCGAATAGTCTATTTCGTTGCCTGGATGTTTGTAATGTTACTTCTACCAACGGTAGTTGACCTAAAGAAAAAAGGTAAAGAAACAGCATCAGTATTATTTAAATATATTGGTTACATAGGCGTAATATCTTTAATTATTGTAATGGTTTGTTTAGTATATCCTGATTTTATAATCAAATTATTATTTGGTGGAGAATACTTAAGTATTGCACCCTTATTATGGAAGTATGCCATAGCAACTTCAATGTTTGCCATTTCTAATATTTTCGCTTATTACTATTTGTCTCTAGATAAATACATACCTGTTGTTATATCTGGTCTACTAGGTATTTTACAATTAACATTAGTAGTGATTTTCCATGATAATTTAACTCAAGTCGTTCATATGCAAATTATAGCAATGACCTTATTGTTAGTTATTCAAATTGTTTATTTCAAAGGCGAATCACTGTTTTCCAAAAAAGCTTAATCTAAGCCAAGTTGCCACTCATCTAAACTAAGAAGTCAACTATCTAAATATAACAGTTTTTGTCTGCTATTTATCTCAATTTTACACTGTAACAATTAAAATAAAAACATTATGAAATTAGCAATCGTAACGGCATATCCGCCTAGTAAAGTCACTTTAAATGAGTATGCATTTCATTTAGTGAAACAATTTAGAAAAAGTGATGAAATAACAGAATTAATTTTGTTAACCGATAAAACAGAAGGAGAAAAAGTATTAGATTTTACTGAGGATGGATGTAAAGTTACTGTAAGAGAATGTTGGAAATTTAATAGTTTGAAGAATATATTTTCAGTAACTAAAGCTATTAATAAAACTAAACCAGACTCAGTATTATTTAATCTTCAATTTATGAAGTTTGGAGATAAGAAAATAGCCGCTGCACTTGGTTTAATGTTACCATTGGTGTGCAAACTAATGAAGATTCCTAACATAGTTTTACTGCATAATATATTAGAAGAGGTCGATTTGGAACGTTCTGGATTTACGTCAAATAAAGTTATGCAAAAGATATATGGATTTATAGGAACCACATTAACCAAATTAATTCTACAGGCAGATACTGTTGCAGTTACAATGCAGAAGTATGTCGATGTGTTAGAAAAAAAATATAGAGCAAAAAATGTTAAGCTAATTCCTCACGGCACTTTTGAAATACCAAAAAAACCTGACTTTAAACTGCCTAATGGACCATTAAAAATTATGACTTTTGGTAAGTTTGGTACTTATAAAAAAGTTGAAGCTATGATTGAGGCAGTTGATATGGTAAGACATTCATCTGGACTAGATCTAGACGTCATAATTGCGGGAACTGACAACCCAAATGTACCAGGATATTTAGATGGTGTAAAAGAACAATATAAACATGTGCCAAACTTGCATTTTACAGGATATGTTGAAGAAGAAGATGTTGCGATGCTTTTCAACGAAAGTGCTATTGTAGTGTTTCCTTATACATCTACTACTGGTAGTTCTGGTGTGTTGCATCAGGCTGGTAGTTACGGAAAAGCTGTTGTAATGCCAGATATTGGAGACTTAGCATTATTGGTACAAAATGAAGGCTATAGAGGAGAATTTTTTCAACCTTCAAGTGTTGAGAGTATGGCATTAGCTATAGAAGTTTTAGTAACAAATGAGGCTCATAGACTGCATATGGCACAAGCTAATTACAAAGCCGCAACAGCATATCCAATGTCTAAAATTGCGACTATGTACATTGAAGCGTTTCAAAAAATCAACGAAAAAAAGTCAATTTTAACTCAAACTCAAGAAGTAATTATTTAGAGATAAAATTAAAAGACGGTTTTTTAACTCCATTTTCATCTATAAACCCGTAATGTTTTTGAGCATTTTTACGCCAAGGAAGTCTTCCCACGACTTCCTTTGGTATTTTAGGGAAATCATAAAGTGTCCAAGACATAAATTGAATTTCATTTTCTGAAAATATAGCCTGCATCGATTCATGATACTCGGCTTGATCTTTATCTGAATGACCAAAAGGATTCCATAAACCATTGTAAGAAGACATGCCATATTCGGAAATAACTACAGGCTTTTCCTTTAGTTTCACTTTTAAACCCTTGTATTTTTCTAATAACTTATCTTCATTATCATAGTAATGATACGAGACAAAGTCTAATTTGTCGGCTAGTAGTTCTGCACTTTCGGTTTTTGACCAACCAATTGTAATCGGATGGTTAGAGTCTTGCAATCTAACGTAATCTATCATTTTATCTAACCAAGCTAATACTAGGGACTCCGTCCTATTGTCAAAATCTAAGTCTGGTTCATTCTTTATATCCCAACCTAATAAAGCTTTGTGAGATTTTAAGGCATGGATAATAGATTTGGCATGTTGTTGCGTTAATGTCCAATCAATAACCGAATAATCTCCATAAAAGTCAAATAATGTTATAAGCACTTTTAAATTATGTGATTGAGCAATATCTAATACTTTAATCAGTTTTTCTAACTTGTCTTTAGACACGTTAGATTTCCCAAAGCTTTTATAAGGCACAAAAATCCGAATACTATTTAAACCTGCATTTCTTATAATTTCCAGATCTTTATTGATGATGTTTTCATTAAAACTATCTCCATACATATCCCATGGAGTATTTTGTGGGTAATAGTTAATACCTTTTATTTCCGAAACTAAGTTTTGATTGGTATCTGGGTTTATCGCATAGTTTTCACTTTTTACTCTTACTAAATGTCTTATTCTCCAAAATCCGTCTTCTAATAATAAGGTGACTTTATATGTGGATTTTTCATTGACTTCAGCAACTAATTTTTCCGCATTAAAAATTCTTTTATATTCAATTACATTATTATCAGTAATAACAGCTAATTGTCCGTCTTCACTAAAAAATTCTAAGATCAGATTATGTGCTAATGTGGTTGCTTCTATGTATGTATTGTTTTTGGAATTTGTAGAAATAATATTACTAATATTTACTCTAGCACTTTCAGTATAAAAATCACTAACGCCATCCATGGAATTATTCATGTAGGCTATATGTCTTACATACCATGCATCAAGATAATCTTCTTCAATAGCTTTAAGGTTCTCTTTATCCATTAACCTTCCTTCATTTGCTAATGGTGCCCAATTGATTTCTGGAGAATAGTGTTCTACTTGCTTCACCTCTGCATGGAGTATTGTACTGCGATCTGCTCCAGTATTGAGATAAGAAAAAATAGCTGCTATCCCATAAACCACAACAGCAATTATCAACACATAGCTTAATAAGATAATACCTCTCAATATGTTTTTGTTCACATTACTCATAACTTATTTTAGTGAAAGATTTTTTGATACCTGCAACTTCAATTTCTATTGTATAGTAACCTTTAGGAAAACGATCTTTTTTTAATTTGAAAGTAGCAAAACCATCAACGCTTTGAGCAGTAATTTTGTCTTCAAAATTTCCTTTTTTAAATAATTTTAAAGTTACATTTAGCCCATTAGGAATATATTGATTCATAAAACTTTGTAATGGCCCTACAGTGACGGTCCTATTATTTTTAGAGAATGAGACTTTAAAATCAGTAATAGCTTTCTCATAACTTATGGTTATAATATCACTATTAGCGATACCTTCTATATATGCTTTAACATCCCATTCTTCAGCACGATCAGGGTGTAACACTTTTGCTGTTGCTACACCATTTATCGTTGCACCTGAAGTTTCTGTTTTGTAGCCGTCTTTATTTGTAATAAAAAAGGATACAAACGTACCGTCACTTACTATGTTGTTGTAGCGGTCTTTAATTGTTGAGGTTCTAAATGTTGTAATTTGATTACCATCTGCATAGTTGTGAACACGATCAGTTGAGATTGTAAAATTTGTTGGTATTGCTGGTACTATATTTATATCGAATTCTTTTGAATTCAACCCTAAACACTCCGTATTAATTAGCATACGTCCACTTTTCTGATAAGAATATAAATTTTTGTACCCATAGCCATGCTTAGTAGATATCATATCACGCTCTTCTATCTCTAAGAATTGGTGTTTTACTGAGACTTTAGTGCCATCTATTAAAGGATTATCTAGTTTGTCAGTTGGTAGAGCTACGACCATTGTGTAATCATTACCTCCTGCTTCAATACTTGGTGGTCCAATGTAAGTTTCAATTTCTGAAATTTCGTTTTTTGGATGAATTTTAATTTGTCCAGAATTTAGTTCAGAATCCGAAAGTAATTCCCAATTTAATATACCTGACTTAATAGATAATATTTCTGGGATAACAAATTTTAATGTGTTACCTATTTCAGGTTTTAGTATAAGTGAACCATAGGTATTGGAGCAATATAGAATTACATCAGAATCACCATTAAAATCAAATTCTAAAGTAATGATATCTCCTGCATTATATACTTTTGTTTTTGTAACTAAAGTATAGCGCGATTTATCCTCTTTAATATTTAGGCAGGTAAAAATGAGTACAATTGTAATTAGCGATATGTAAAAGGGTTTTAATGACATTAGTTTGGATTACCAATAAAGGTATTGATATCTAGTTTTATAAATTTATAATTAGGATGATTTATATGTTGTAATTCTTTATCGGAATGATCAATAATGCGATCAGAAACAATTTTATGTGATATTGGTTTATTAGGTAAGCCATTTACATAACAATTACTCATATCATTACTTATAATTCTGATACTATTTTTTTTTATGATTGGATATTGAAAGCGTTGCTTTCTTTGTTGACGAATACCATCTTTTATAAACATATGATCTACCCATAATAAATCTTTACTTTCATTGTAATAGGAAACCAATAATTGCGGAATTGTAACTTCTTCGGTGCCACTATTAAATAGTGAACCGATTATATTATTATTATCAATATTAATAATAGATAGTGAGGTGTTTTTAAATAAATCCGAACCAGAAACATTTGCTGCGGCATGGAGATTAAATTTAGTAGGTTGTTCTTCTAATTCAATAGGAGTGAACTCATCAGGATTAAAAGTTTTTGGAATTGAATCCTTTATTCTAGACCAGGCAATACCTTCAAAGTTTATTCTGAAAGGACTTACTTCTTTTGGTAATAATTTATGCTTTACATGATATTTAGCGTTATAAGTCGCTAATTGTTTGTCATCATCATTATATAAGGTGCCTTTTAAAACCACATCTGCAGGTACATTATCAATATTTTGAATTTCACCAATTATGGCATAACTATTATTAAACTTAACGAGCTTAGCTTCAATAATTTCTAAAACCGGTTGTTTTAAAACATCTTCATGATAAGTCTGTTCGGTTGTTATTCTTCGACGTCCTTGATTGAAGTAATTGGTTTTATTACTTGTGTAAAGTTGATCTGGAGGCAAATCAGTAGTGATATCTTCTGGTTCCAAGTACCATTTGCCACTAATCTTTATTAGAGACCTGTAGTAGATTTTATGAATCTTTTCTAAAGGGGTTATCCAATAAGTATTCACTTTTACAGTTGCAAGTTTGCTAGTTTGACTTATAATTTCGGTATTTATGGCATCTAATTTTGCGTACGAACTTAATAGACCATCAGTTACAGAAACCTCTAACATGTATTGCGCAATGGTCATATGACTTTCAGGATTAATTATACTATGAGCTTTTTTAAATTCTTTAAAATCAAGAGCATCGTAATATGCAAGAATAGCATTTTCAGGAGAGTGATGTGCATCATTTTTGATGTAGAATTTGTAAATCCCAAATCCAACGATTAATAAAAAAAATATAGACCAAGTATGACTGATTTTTAAAAGCCCTTTTTGAAAATACGAATAATCATTTCTAAAGTTTAAATATTCAGGTAATGGCTTAAGTTTAGTTTTTAAGCTTCGAATAAAAAAAGCTTGTACATTTAGTAAAAAAGCTACCAATATGCTCAAAAATGGAATAATGCCCCAAAACAGTTTTTGCCAAGTATCTACTTCCTCTTTTGGCAATATAGATGATAATGGGGGTACATTGAGTTTTTCCCAAACCATAATCCCATTCTCAAGCTGGCGTAAGCGTTGCCAACCACAAAAATATAAAATAGGATCATAGAATTTATCGTTAGAAAAAATGTATTTTAGATTGTATTTCTCTGGTACGCTTAGGAATTGCTGTAGGGACCCAATACCTTCAATTCCTTTAAATTTTGAATTCTCTAAGCGTTCAATTGGTCTTGTTGTAAGTTCGGGTAACCGCCTTGCAGAATGATAATTACCATCTACAGACATTGCATTAGTTTGCGACGAAAGCCACGCCATTTGATCTCCAAATCCTAAAGTCATATATCTCCATTGGTCATGTTGATCTTGATTAAGAAAATTAACAATCGGTAGCATCTTAATTTTCTGTGGCTGTGAAGGTTTGAAGTATCCAAGACTCATTGTAAAGATAGTCATGAATAACAACGAACTTGCCAAAACACCACCAACGATACGATGGTAAACAGCCCCAAATTTAGATTGTATTAGCGCTTTTAAATCACCTTCTACAAAGCGATACGTAAATTCTCCAAACATTGGTAAAGACATTATCGAAGCCCATAGCGTAAAACGATCTAAGGTCAAAATGTTAAAGGCAGTCTCACCTAATATTAACTTAGGAATGGGAGTAGTTCCACCAGTTCCAAGTATAAACAATATAGTTATTGATAAGCCAAAAAATAAATAACGCTTACTATAAAATCTATAGACGATATAAGGTATTAAAATCAATAAAATTCCCCATGGTATTAAAAAGAACACAAGTCCAGATGAGGTGACTTCTAAGAAGTTGTCTCTTGATCCATGAGGAATAGGAACTTGGTTAATAGGGTTATTTTTTGAGTTTATCCAATATGGTAGTATGCATATTATTATAACCAATAACGATAGAACGCCAAACCCGACAATGCGTGTAAATAGTTTAACAAAACTCCTTATAAATAACTTCAAAGTAACAGCCTTAAATGACTGTGTGCTTTCTCGGGCATTATCTATAATTACCATTCCTATTAAAGGAAAAATAAAGAATACCATCCCAAAGATTGGAGTAACGTGATGCGAAGTGACAGTGACTGCTATTAAAGAAAGAGATGTTGCCAGATAACGCCATCTACCTGTCTTTAACCATAGGTAGATTTCAGGTAAGGCATGCATCAAGATAGATATGCCAATAATACTCGGAAGTTGTCCAAATAAATGTAATGTTTCGATAAATGATGACGAAAATACAGCAAGTATTGAGGCATAACCTGCGATTGTTCTACTGGATGATATTAATAGCGAGAATCTATAAACACCTGTAATAAATAGAACAATTCCTATAAGTGCCACACTAAACAACCCAAATTTAAGCCCACCTATGAAAGAAAGTGCAGCTATAGATTGATGTACTAATGGTGGATAGCTCATTACTGTAAAACCAGTATACCATTTATAATTCCATGGTTCAAACCAGCTATTCGTATAATGATCGGCAAAGAATAAGTGAATAAGTGCATCATATGTCGATTCTAAAGTAAAGAATATAGAAGTACCATGAAATGCAACTGCAATGAGTAATGCTGAAATTAGATATTTATTTGAGGCGTTTTTCATTTAAATCATTGATAATGTTATCAATACTGTAAATATATATAATTAAAAATGTCAATCCATTTATAATCATCTACAGCAAACTACCATTCGTCTATACTAAAACGCATATCTAACTAATTTAAGAAGTTCTGGAGGTCAATAAAAGTACTTTTAGACTGAAATTTAAACACAAAAACAAAGAAATATGAAGGTTTTAGCCATAGACGATCAACAATTAGTGCTACTTCCGTTGGCAAAACGATTAATGGAATTGGGCTACGAAGTGGTAATTGAGACAGATGCTACTAAAGGTTTAGTATTATATGATGAATTCAAACCAGATTTAGTAATTGTAGATATTAATATGCCAGGTGTTTCTGGTTTTGATGTCGTAACTCATATAAGAATTACAAGGGCGTCTGAAACGCCAATAATGATATTATCTGGTAATACAAAAAATGATGCTATAACAAAAGCGTTTGAACTTGGTATTAACGATTATATGAAAAAACCTTTAAGTCTAGCTGAAATTTGTGCCAGAGTAAAGCGATTAATCGGGGCGCCGGGTTTAAATAAGAGTATAAACGAAGAAAATAATATAATAATTCAAAAACGATGTGTTGGTGTGGTCATCCCATGTTATAATGAAGAAGAACGATTGTTAAGCAATGAATTTTTGAGTTTTGTAAATCAAAATTCAGGATACCATTTATGTTTCGTTAATGACGGTAGTAAAGACAAAACTCTTGAAGTTTTGAACGATTTACAGAAGGGTAGAGAAGATTTTATTTCAGTTTATAATTGCGAGAAGAATGGTGGAAAGGCAGAAGCTGTAAGGTTAGGTATATTGCATATGGCAAAGAAGAGTGATTTGGATTATATCGGATTTTTGGATGCAGATTTATCTACAGATTTATCAGATTTTGATGATTTAGTAAAAACAATGGAGGAATCGGAGTATAAAATTGTCAGTGGGTCTCGTATTTCTAGAATGGGAGCAAATATCACTAAAGAGTCTGCAAGAAAAGTAATAAGCCTAACTATAAATTATATTATAAGAAAAATTCTTTCGATGAACTTCAAAGACACTCAATGTGGGGCCAAAATTTTCCACAAAGATGTTATTGATGTTGCTTTTAGTAGAAAGTTTGTAACGCGGTGGATATTTGATGTAGAGATTTTTAAAAGGATTACGATTCACTTCGGTCTTAAAAAAGCTAAAACAATGCTTTGCGAAAAACCTCTTAAGCGTTGGATACACGCAGATGGTTCTAAACTATCTATGAAAGATTCTATAAAAATTGTAATGCAATTAGCTCAAATTGCTTGGGTGTATAGAAATAAAAATAGGAAAAACAATACACTTACAGATCAGTTAGGAATAGTTTAACAATACTAGATTAATAATGAGTATAGGAATAATTATCATATTTCATAACAATTCTGATGATATAAAACCTAAGATTGTTGTAAAGAATATTGCATCAATAATTGATGCTAAAATTTGTCTTGTAGATAATAATAGTAAGGACGACACTCTAGAAAAAATCTTGGAAGTGAAGAAAAATTGCGAACATTTAGTATCAGTAGTACAAATAAAAAAGAAAGTGAGTATAGAATCTGCAAAACGTGCAGGTGCTAGATTTATGTCCAATAGTTTCGATTTAAAACATATAGGTTTTATTGATGTCAATGAAATTAAAAGACTCAATTATGATCTCAATGATATTATTAAATCAATCAATTTAGAAAGGGATGAAATCATCAATTTCGAGAGAAAAATTAACCAAATACAACGCGTTAAATCAACATTACTAAAAAGTGTTTTTTCAATTCTCGATTATTTTCAATCTCAAGATTTAAAGTACAATTAGTAACAAAGAACACTCAAAACTTTAAAATTTATAGTATGGAAGCATATCCAATTAAATTCAGACCAATATTAAAAGAAAAAATTTGGGGAGGTGAAAAACTGTCTAAGGTTTTAAATAAAAATACAATGTCAAAAAATATCGGGGAAAGCTGGGAAATATCTGGTGTTGATGGGAATGTTTCAGTTGTATCTAACGGTCTTTATAAAGGAAAGTCATTAAATGATTTAATAAGAAACTTCGGAGGTGATTTCCTCGGAGCACATAATATATCAGTCTATGGTTACAAATTTCCTTTATTGATTAAGTTTTTGGATGCTAAGTCAGACTTATCTGTGCAGGTACATCCTGATGATAAAATGGCGATGACATATCACGACACTTTTGGCAAAACTGAGATGTGGTATATAATGGAAAGTGAAAAAGATGCGGAAATAATATTGGGACTAAAAAACAATAAAATATCGAAAGATGTTTTGAATGAAATTAGCGCTAAAAACGTTGAAAAATTTTTCAATACTAATAAAGTAAAAGAAGGTGATAGCTATTTCATTCCTGCCGGAAAGGTGCATGCCATCGGCGCTGGTGTTTTGGCAGCTGAGATTCAACAAACTAGTGATGTGACGTATAGAGTATATGATTGGGATAGAATTGATAAAGTTGGCAATAAAAGAGAATTACATACCGAATTAGCAATAAAAGCAACTAAGGTATTTAAATCTAACAGTAAGGTTAAATACCACTTAAAACATAATCAAACTAGCAATTTAGTAGACTGTGATTTTTTTACCACAAATATTTTTGAGGTAATAGAGTCAGATAAACGAAACTATGATAATATTGATTCATTTAAAATATTTATGTGTGTTGATGGAAAAGCCAAAGTTACCATTGATGGTATCGGTGAATTTGTCTCGAAAGGCGAAACTGTATTAATACCAGCAACCTGTAAAAGTGTACAATTCAATGGATTCAGCGCTAAATTTTTGGAAATCTATGTTAACAATTTATAACTATTGATATCGTTAATAATTGGCCTTGGCAATAGTAAAGGCTTTCGTGATTTACCACCTCAATTGTTTTTATTCCCATGCATATTGCAGCAAGCTTGAATATTGCTCATAAAAAAAGCTTGATGAATACATCAAGCCTTTACTGCTGTAGCGAGATCGAGATTTGAACTCGAGACCTCCGGGTTATGAATCCGACGCTCTAACCAACTGAGCTACCTCGCCATTATTGCGGCTGCAAATATAAAAACAAATTCAAAGACAACAAACAGATGGTTCTAAAAAAAAATATTTTAATTAAAGTTTTGAATTGAGGCATAATTGTATATATTGAGCATATAATTTTTCTTATATGGACGATAAAATTAAGTATGAATTAGAGTTTCCTATACATGCTTCCCCATCATTGTTATTTCAGTATATATCAACACCTTCTGGATTGTCAGAATGGTATGCAGATAACGTTAATAGTAGAGGAGAACTATTTACATTTATTTGGGATGGAAGTGAAGAACAAGCAAAACTTTTATTAAAAAAGAGTGCCGAGCGTGTGAAATTTAGATGGTTAGAGGATGAAGAAGATGGAAATACCTATTATTTTGAAATACGCATACAAGTTGATGAAATAACTAAAGATGTATCTCTTATTGTTACCGATTTTTCAGATGAAGATGAAATTGAAGAATCTAAAATGCTATGGGAGAACATGATTGGTAGTTTAAAACAAGTTTTAGGCTCAGCTTAAATCAATTATAACACACAAGCATTATCTTTGTCCCAAAATATATTTGGGACTTTTTTTATGGTAAACAAAAATGGAAGTTTAGTCGATTCTTCTAAAGCAAATATATCCTTAGAAAATAGAGGTTATAAATATGGTGATGCTTTATTTGAAACATTACGTGTAGTAAACTCTAAAGTGTTTTTTCTTGAAGACCATTATTTTAGATTAATGTCTTCAATGCGCATAATGAGAATGGATATTCCTATGCATTTTACTATGGAATTTTTTGAAGAGGAGATTTTAAAAACTGTTGAGGCTAATCATAATACTAAATCAGCTAGAGTAAGGCTAACAGTAGATAGAGGACAAGGCGGTAAATATCTACCATCCAAAAATACTAGTGTTGGTTATAATATTGTTACCGAAGAACTAGATAATGTTTTTTATAATATTAATCCGTTTGAGGATTACCTAGTGGATTTATATAAAGACTATTATGTTGCTCCAGGACTATTATCAGGATTAAAGTCTAATAATAAAGCCATACAAATAATAGGAAGCATTTATGCCGAGGAAAATGACTTAGATAATTGCTTAGTTTTAAACACTAATAAAAATGTCATTGAAGCGCTTAACGGGAACCTTTTTTTAGTCAAAGGTGATACCATTAAAACGCCGCCTTTAGAAGATGGATGTCTAAAGGGTGTAATGCGAAAGCAGATACTAAGCGTATTGCAAAATAATCCTAACTATGTTTTAGAAGAAGCTTCGATTTCTCCTTTTGAACTACAAAAAGCTGACGAATTATTTATTACTAATACTATTATAGGTATACAATCAGTTGGTAAATATCGAAAAAAAGCATTTTCAAATACTACGGCAAAAGAGATCATTAAATTACTAAATGTAAAATTACGATTGGCTTAGTTATAGCTTGGATTTTCAGGAGCATTAGACCAAATCAAATATTCACCACCTAATTCCAACATTTTCTCTTTCCAAAATTCTGAGCTGCTTTTAGAAATGATATTATTTTTAAGGGTGTTTTCTGAAACCAACCAAGCTTGTGATTTAAGTTCTGAAACTAACTGATTTTCTTCCCATCCAGAATATCCTAAAAAGAACTTTATATCTCTAGATGTAATTCTTTGCGTATTTATCAATTCTAATACTGTAGAAAAGTCACCACCCCAAAAGATACCTTCCGAAATTTCCACACTATTTGGGATTAACTCAGGAGACTTATGAATAAAATACAAATTATCTTGCTCCACAGGTCCACCATTAAAAATAGGTAAGTCAGAATCTGTACCTTCGATTAAGTCTTTTAAGTTAAAGTCTAATTTTTTATTTAATATAAATCCTACAGAACCTAACTGGTTATGGTCTGCCAAAAGTATAACAGCTCTATTAAAAGACAGGTCTCCTATAATAGAAGGTTCGGCTATTAATAAACTTCCTTTTTCTGGCTTTTCCACAGGTAATTAGGTTGGGTTGTTACCTACAATTTACAAATATATTTTATATATACAATTGTAAATGCAACATTTTGGCAATAAAAAAAGCCTGCTATAAAAGCAAGCTTTTTAAATATTGTAAATGATAAAGCTTAGTTTACTGCGCTGCTTAAGTCAGAACCTGCCTTAAACTTTACTACATTTTTAGCTTTAATCTTAATTGTCTTACCAGTTTGAGGATTTCTTCCATCTCTTGCAGCTCTTCTAGATACTGACCAAGATCCAAAACCTACTAAAGATACTCTATTACCTTTTTGTAATGCTCCTTCGATATCAATTAATAAACCGTCTAACGCTTTTTTAGCAGCAGCTTTAGTGATACCTGCGTTTTCAGCCATACTGTTGATTAAATCTGTTTTGTTCATAAAAGTTTAAATTTTAAATTATTAATTAGAAGACTTTAAACATAAATGTTAAAATCTGTAACAAATTTATACGGATAATCGGTTCTTACAAGAATTAGCCCAGTAAATACGGGGTTTTGTTAATAACTTGAGTCATTTGTTAATAACGGAGTGCGTTTTATCGGATTTTTTCCTAAACGCAATGCTCATAAGGGTTTAGAGCAGTTTTGCGTTTTTTTCAAAATTATAACCATTTAATAGCGATTTTATTTCCATTTTTCGTTTCCCAGGAAGTTGTAATTCATGAATTCTAACAAAGCCATTTTTACAAGCTACTTTCATTTCATTATCCATAATTATTATAGCGCCGGTATTATAATTATGTTTTGAATATGTTTTAGCAATATTAAAGATTTTAATAGCAACGTTTTTGTCATTATTGTCTAAGAAACACCATGCGGATGGAAAAGGGTTTAATCCTCTAATCTTATTATATATATTGTCTAAAGAATCATTCCAGTCTATCTTACAGTTTTCCTTATTTAGTTTATATGCTGTTTTAAGATTCTCTATTTTAGGCTGTACTTTAGTCGTAACAGTATTGGATTCAATTTGATTTACAGTTTTAATAACAAGATTACTTCCTAGATTCATGAGTTTATCATGAAGTGAACCAACAGTTTCTTCTTCACTAATATTTATTTCATCTGAATCTATAATTGCACCAGTGTCAATCTTCTCATCTATAAAGAATGTTGTTACGCCTGTTTTAGTTTCTCCGTTAATAATTGCCCAATGTATGGGTGCTGCACCTCTATATTGCGGTAATAATGACGCATGAAGATTAAAAGTGCCATATTCTGGCATTCTCCATACGACTTCCGGTAACATTCTAAAGGCAACCACAACCTGAAGGTTGGCCTTTAAAGATTTTAAGGTTTCAACAAATTCCTCGGATTTTAAGTTTGTAGGCTGTAGCACATTCAAATTATGTTCTACAGCAAATTCTTTTACAGCTGAGGCTTTTAATTTTCGTCCTCTACCTGCAGGTCTATCAGGAGCAGTAATTACACCAACTACATTATAATTGTTTTCTAAAAGCACTTTTAAAGTTGCAACTGCAAAATCTGGAGTGCCCATGAATACTATTCTTATATCTCTTTTCTTAGTCATTTATGCGATAAGTATTTGTACTTGTAATTTTAATTTTTTCGTCCTCAACAAGTGTACCAATTACCTCTAAAAGTAAGTTTTGATTACAATTTAGTTTAGCGAGCAAATCTCTTGATGAGACATCTTTCTGCTTAAGGAGTTCTAAAACAGCAATTTTTATGTCTTCTTTAGTAGATTTTGGCTCAGGTTGTTTTGATAAACACACAGAGCAAATATTGCAATTATCTGGTGTCTTTTCACCAAAATAGTCTAATAATTGTATGCTTTTACATGTTTCAGTATTATTTGTGTACGCAATTACAGCATCTATTTGTTCTTGCTTGAGTTTTTGCTGCTGCTGTATGTTTTTTACAATTGGGTTGATTGTTTTTTCGTCTTCACGAGGTTTTATAAATGTTATTTCAGAATCCGTATTAGCAATCTTTAATTCTATGATGTTTTGGTTTTGAAGGTCTTTAAGTATTGCAATAACCGTATTAACGTCTTGTTCAGATTTACTAGCTATAATATCTAAATTAATCTTTGTAATAAAGTCAAATACGCCACCATACGTTCTTAAAATGGATTTAATAACCACATTCTGATTTTTGTTTGCTATTAGATAATTTGTAAGCTCATGATTAGATATTTTGAATTGGATGGTAGTTCTATAATTAAACTGCTGTTCCAAAGAAATAATGCTATTAGTGTCAAGAGCTTTTAATGCATTATAAGTTAAAGCCGTTTTTAAATTGTAGGTTTTGCAAAAATCTTTAAAGTTGAGTAGGTGAGACGTGTATTCACCTTCACCATATGAAATCTGAAAATAGTTACACAACTTTTTATAAACATGCTTTAAGACATCTACAGTTGGTAAAACACTTAAAAATTGTGATTTAAGCTTGTCTTCATCTATGTTTTTTTTCAGAATTACTGCAATAGATTTTTTACCATCACGCCCAGCTCTGCCTGCTTCTTGATAATAACTCTCTAGGCTTTCTGGCAGATTATAATGTATTACAGATCTTACATCTGCTTTGTCAATACCCATACCAAAAGCAGTAGTCGCAACCATTATAGGTGTTTTATTAGTGGTCCAATCATTAAGACGTTCTTTTTTTTCTGATGTTGATAATCCACCGTGATAATTAGTTGCTTCAAAGCCATTACGTTTTAAGTAGTTACTTAATTCCAAAGTCGCTTTTCTGCTTCTCACATAAATAATTGAAGCACCCTTATTTTCATTTAAAAGCAGTTTGAGTTGAAAATTTTTGTCTTCTGTATGTGTTACTTGATAACTAATATTTTCTCTATAGAAAGATGCTTTAAACAGTTTTAGATCAAAAAAATCTAATGCAGATATGGTATCTACAATAACATTTTCTTTTGCAGTGGCTGTCAGTGCAATACAATTAACACTTGGCTTAAGTTGTCTTAACACATTTATTTCTCTGTAAGCTGGTCTAAAATCATTTCCCCATTGGCTTATACAATGTGCTTCATCTACTGCTATAAGATTAACATCCATTTGCTGAATTCGCTCTTGTACAATTGGTTGTTGAAGTCGTTCAGGAGATAAATACAAAAATTTGTAATTACCATAGATGCAATTGTCTAATTGTGTGTCTAAGTCATTATAGGATAGGCCAGAAGTAATAGCAATTGCTTTTATTCCTTTTTGTTTTAGGGTGTTGACTTGGTCTTGCATTAATGCAACAAGTGGAGAAATAACAATACAAAGACCAGGTTTTATTAGTGCAGGAATTTGAAAACAAATAGATTTTCCGCCACCTGTAGGTAAAAGAGCAAACGTATCATTATTATCCAATACAGCATTTATGATATCTTCCTGTAATGGTCTAAAGGATGTGTAATTCCAATACCGCTCTAATACTTGAATAGGATGCATATTACAAAGGTAATGCCTCTATGATAAAACTCGTGCGTTCTTCAATTGTTCCGAAAGGAACTTCGATTAATTGGTAACCAAATTTCTCATAAGTGTTAACCAAATGGTTATGAATTAAAACGGCCTGTTCAAAATTTTCGTAACGTTCACTGTCCGACACAAAAATATCTTCCCATGGTCCAAGAATAAATGTAGTGTCGTATTTGTAGTTTTTGCACGTCTGTATAAATTCCTCAGGATAGGTATCCCCAATATAATCCATATAAGCAAGTATATCTGGCAAGCCTCGATCTAAAAACACAACCTCTGTATTTTCAGTTGCAGCTTGCAAAAATTGATGTTTTCGACCCTCAAGAAGTTTTTCACTAAACAATAATGGTTTAGTTAAAAACAATTGCTCAATGCCTTCTTTTCTAGCTTCTAAGGTAACTTGTCTGGAGATTTCATCATAACATAAATAGCCTTGTTCTTTAAGCGCATTTACTATAGAAGTTTTGCCTGAACCTGGACCACCAGTTATAGCTATTTTTATTGGATTCAAATATTGACGTATTTTAATTACAAAAATCGCAATTAAAATTAAAAAATACTATAAAGTTAAGTGTATCTTTGCGTTTCAAAATTTGTATATGGATTCATCACAAAAATCGGAAGCATTCTATAAAAAACTCAAGACTCAGTTGCAAGATACTGCACTTTGGCCTACAGAGTATTTGTACAAGTTTATTGTAAAAACAGACCCTGATAAAATTAAAAAACTTGAAAATTTATTTGATAATCTTGGCGCTGTTATTAATACTACTGAATCTAAAAATGGTAATTATACAAGCGTATCTATAAACCTACGTATGAAGAACCCAGATCAAGTTATTGCCAAGTATAAAGAAGTTGCCGAGAAAATAGAAGGTGTAATTTCGTTATAATTTTAGTTTACCAATACAAAATTTTGTACTTTGCGACAGAACCAGTGACTGCAGGTTCGTTATTTTATTACTACACATTTTTACAATTTTGATAGACGATTTAGAATACAATACAGAACGTGAGCATTTAATTATTCCGGAGTATGGCCGTCATTTACAGAAAATGATTAATCATGCTAAAACTCGCGAAACAAAGGAAGAACGAAATAGATTGGCAAAAGCAATTATCTCTGTCATGGGAAATTTACAACCTCATTTGCGAGATGTGCCTGACTTTCAGCACAAGCTTTGGGATCAGTTATTTATCATGGCTGATTTTGATATTGATGTAGATTCTCCTTACGACAAGCCTATTAAGGAAGTGCTTCAGGCGAGACCCGAGCCATTAAAATACCCTCAAAATCATCCAAAGTATCGTTTTTATGGAAATAATATAAAAACAATGATAGATGTAGCGATAACTTGGGAAGATGGCGAAATGAAAGATGCTCTGGTTTATACCATAGCTAACCATATGAAAAAATGCTTCTTAAACTGGAATAAAGATACAGTTGAAGACAGCGTTATTTACGACCATCTTTTCGAACTGTCTGAAGGAAAACTTAACCTTAAGAATAGCACTGAAGATTTAAGCGATTCTAGTAGTCTCTTACGCACTAAATCTAAGTATGGTAATAAAGGCGGTAAAAAGAATAAAAAGAAATATTCCAATAATAGAAAACGCTATTAATAATCAATGGGAACATTTAAAATAGAAGGTGGTCATCAGCTAAAAGGTGATATTACACCACAAGGTGCTAAAAATGAAGCATTGCAAATATTATGCGCAGTTTTATTAACACCAGAAACAGTTACTATTGACAATATCCCAGACATCGTAGATGTAAATAAGCTTATAAAGTTATTAAGTAATCTCGGTGTTGAAGTTAAAAAACTTGCGCCAAATAAGTATTCATTCAAGGCAGAGAATATTAACCTTAACTATCTAGAATCTGAAGCTTTTAAAGTTGAAGGACGTGGTTTAAGAGGTTCTATCATGATTGTTGGACCATTATTAGCAAGATTTGGAAAAGGCTATATACCAAAGCCTGGTGGTGACAAAATAGGTAGACGTCGATTAGACACCCATTTTGAAGGTTTTATTAAACTTGGTGCTTCATTTAGATACAATAGAGAAGATTACTTCTATGGTGTCGAAGCCAAAGAATTAAAAGGTACCTATATGCTTCTCGACGAAGCATCTGTTACTGGAACTGCTAACATTGTCATGGCAGCCGTACTAGCAAAAGGTAAAACAACCATTTACAATGCAGCTTGCGAACCATATTTACAGCAACTCTGTAAGATGCTTAACAGAATGGGAGCAAAAATATCTGGTGTCGGCTCTAATTTACTAACTATTGAAGGTGTTAAAGCTCTTAGTGGTACAGACCATAGAATGCTTCCAGATATGATTGAAATAGGAAGTTGGATAGGTCTTGCTGCAATGACTAAGAGTGAATTGACTATTAAAAATGTAAGCTGGGACGATTTGGGTGTTATACCAAACGTATTTAGAAAGATTGGAATTACAGTTGAACGAAATGGTGATGACATCTATATACCTGAGCATAAAGATGGTTATGAAATACAAAGTTATATTGATGATTCAATATTAACTATTGCAGATGCACCGTGGCCAGGTTTTACGCCAGATTTGTTGAGTATAGTCTTAACGGTACTAATACAAGCCCGAGGAAGTGCAATTGTGCATCAGAAGATGTTTGAAAGTCGATTATTTTTTGTCGATAAATTAATTGATATGGGAGCTAAAATTATTTTGTGTGATCCACACAGAGCAACCATTATTGGACATGACTTTAAATCTCAGTTAAAGGCAACAACTATGACATCGCCAGATATTAGAGCCGGTGTTTCCCTTTTAATTGCAGCACTCTCTGCTAAAGGCACGTCTACGATTCATAATATTGAGCAAATAGACCGTGGTTATGAGAATATTGATGGTAGATTACGTGCTATAGGAGCAAAAATAGAACGACTATAAAATTCTAGTTTTATATTAAAATGAATAAAAAAAGCTCTGATAATCAGAGCTTTTTTAATTGTTTTTTGAAATGGTTATTCCGTCTAAGACATGCATGTCTTAATTTTGTAACGGCAGACTTTTTGTTTTATTGTGTAAATTCTTAAAAAATTAGTTTAAAGCTGTTTTATACACTTCAAGACAACGTTCTCTAGCAAATTTATGGTCTACAATAGGATGTGGATATGTCAATTCTTCAAAATCTGGCACCCATTTCTTAATATAGTTTAGCTCTTTATCAAATTTTTGAATTTGAGATGTAGGATTAAAGATTCTAAAATATGGTGATGCGTCAACTCCTGAACCAGCAACCCATTGCCAGTTACCTACGTTACTAGCCATATCATAGTCATGCAATTTTTCGGCAAAATAAGCTTCGCCCCAACGCCAATCTATAAGCAAATGTTTACACAGAAAACTTCCTACTAACATTCTCACACGATTGTGCATAAAACCTGTTTCATTAAGTTGTCGCATACCAGCATCTACTAATGGATAACCTGTTTTGCCTTCGCACCATTTCTTAAATTCATGGGCATTGTTTCTCCACTCTATTCTATCGTATTTAGATTTAAAAGCTTTATTATGAGTATGCGGAAAATGCCATAAAATTTGCATAAAAAATTCTCGCCATATCAACTCTTGCCAAAAGATTTCGTTTTCTTCGGCTATAGCTTTTTCGATCATTCGTCTTACACTGACTGTACCAAACCTAAGATGAGGTCCTAGTCGTGATGTTGCATCTTTGCTCGGAAAGTTCCGCGTAGCTTCGTAATTTTGAATGAGCTCCGGAGTCACTTCATATGGTGCAATCTTTTGTTCGGTTTCTTCAAATCCTATGTCGTTTAAGGTAAGATTTGGGAAATTGACTTGCTTTAGAGTATGATGTAGATTATTTTCTGATGGAAAAAACTTTAATTCTGAGTTTTTAAATGTTTCTTTCCAAACCCGCATGTATGGTGTATATACTACATATGGATTACCATCTTTTTTAACAATCTCATTTTTTTCAAAAATAACTTGGTCTTTATATGTATGAAACCTGATGCCATTTTTAGTTAATAAGGCTTCAATTTCAATATCGCGTTTAGTGGCATAAGGTTCGTAGTCATGATTGGTATAAACATTTTGTATTTCGAATCTTTCTGTTAGTTTGGTAAAGACATCAATTGGTTTACCATGAAACATCCCAATACCACTGTTATGCTCATCTTGTAGTTGCTTATTTAAGGCTTGCAAAGTATCATGAATGAATGATACTCGTGCATCTTGCCTTGGAAGTTTGTCTAAAATTTTAGAATCGAATATAAAGATAGGTAATACCGGTAAGTCGCCATCTAAAGCATTAAATAAACCGGTATTATCTTGTAATCGCAAATCTCTTCTAAACCAAAATATATTTATTGGAGATTTCATATTAGTATTTTCCGAAGAGTTCTTCTAATTTCTTAGTTCTGTAGTTGAATATTTCCTCTAGTTTAGGTTTAACTAAAAATGGGTGAACTAATTGCCCAAGTATACCTAAAGGAATTTTATAATCTATAATGTCTTCCATTTCAACACCACCATTAATCTCTTTTATAAAGTGTTTATGATGCCATAATGCATATGGACCAAAACGTTGCTCATCTACAAAATATTCCTTGTCTTTAACATGTGTAATTTCTGTAACCCATTTCGTTTTTATGCCCATAACGGGTGTTACTATATATTGGATGATTTGACCAGGAAACATAGGTCTATCTGCTCCAGATAGTATATTAAAACCCATATAATCTGGTGTTATGGTTTTAAGATTTTTAGGGCTAGATAGAAACTCCCAAGCTTGGTCAACAGTTATGGGTAAGTTTTGTTTTTTGTGAAGTGTATATATTTTCATTACTAATTATTAAAAACTATATATCCATTTAGCGATGTAGCAATACAAAGCCAAATAATATATGGTAGTAATAGATATTTAGCGTGTTTTAATCGGTCGTTTCTAAAGGTAATGAAGTAATATATAATTACCAGTAATAGCATTATTATTACAATTAAGCCAAATTTAGTAAAGTGCTGGTTGAAGAATATCCAATTCCAGCTTACATTTAGTATGACTTGAAACGTGTAAAGTGACCATAAAAATTTTGATCCTCTATCGTAAAATAGCTCTGCCAAATACCACGAGAAACAAATCATTATTAGTGTCCATGCGTATCCAAAAACTAGCCCTGGTGGTTCCCAAGGTGCTTTATTAAGGTTAATATACCATTGTCCAGTAGTTTCGCCATTCATGAGCCAAATTCCCAGAGCAAGTCCACCAAAATTTATAATCAAAAAGATTAAAAAATAGTAGAGCTTTTTCAATTTAACTAGATTTTAAAGCAGTTATTTGATCTAGAACCTTTTGCGCTTCACCATATTTTTTATCACTTTCTGCTCGATTAGTAGTTGAGAGCTTATGCCAATCAGACATTAACTTTTCATACTTTTTTTGAAGTTTTTCAGCTTCAGATACTTTTTTAAATAATCCTAACATAGCTTTTATTTTATATGTTTTGTTATTCTTGAATTTGTAGGTTTTGTAATGGAGAAATAGAAGTCTATTAATTCTCCTTTTTCACTAACAAGATATTTCTGAAAATTCCATTTAACAGATGTGTTCAGTTTACCATTCAAGTCTTTGTTTGTTAACCAAGCATATAATGGATGCTGGTTAAATCCTTTGACATCAATTTTTTCAGTGATTAGGAATTTCACGCCGTAATTAACCTCACAAAATTTTTGAATATCTTCAGGACTTCCTGGTTCTTGAGCGCCAAATTGATTACATGGTACACCAATAATAGCCAATTCGTTGGGATACATATCTTGTAACTCTTGTAACTCTTTATATTGAGGCGTAAATCCACATTTGGAAGCAACATTTACAAACAATATGTATTTACCTCTATAGTCATTTAAATCTACAGGTTGACCTTGTAAATTATTGATTTCGATATTATATATGGAAGCGTTTGCTTTAACTGAAGTATCAACTTCTGCTCCTGAAATGGTATTAACTAGTACTTTTAGGGGATTCATTGTAATTAAATTTTAAAGTTTACTATACCACAGTCCATTTCAAATATCTGCCCTGAAATTGATGCCGCTTTTTCTGATGTGAGGAACGTTGCCATATCTGCAACTTCTTGTGGTTGTAAATATTTTTTGAGCGGATGACGTTCATTCATGTTTTCTATCATCCTTTCATTTCTTAATAATTTTGAAGCTAAATCTGTATCAGTAACAGTAGGAGCAATGGCATTAACACGAATAGTAGGCGCTAATTCTGCACCTAAAGATTTGGTTAATCCATCTATTGCAGATTTTGAAGCAGCCACGCTAGCATGAAATGGCATGCCTAGTTTTGTTGCTACTGTACTAAAAAGTAAAATAGAAGGATTATTTCCATTTTTAAGAAGTGGTAAATACTTGTGAATAGTTTTTACTGCTCCAAGGACGTTAATTTCAAAATCATTTTTAAAGTCTTCAAGACTCAACCTATTTATAGGCTTAAGATTAATACTTCCTGGACAATAAATTAAAGTGTCCGCTTCTTGAATATCAGGTAAATTATCATTGATAATATCACAACTGTAGTGTGTTAAATTAGTGTGAGATTGAGTAGGAGCAGTCCTACTAATATTTATAACCTTGTTAGATGGAAGTAAAGCAGATAAAATGGCATTGCCAATACCTTTACTTCCACCAACAATTACATATGTCTTCATATACTAAGCAGCAGTTAGTGGACGACCTTTAAGTCGTTTTTCTATTTTTTGTTTTATTACTGTTAGGCGCTTCATTAAGTCCATTAACTTAATATCTTTCTGTTTTTTGTAAACTTCATTAACACCTAGGATAATTTCTTTTGCTTCTCTAGCTGCTAAGATCCTATCACTTGTAGTTTTAAATGAAAACTTTCTGTTTTCAAACTCATTTGCTCTTTCTAGTATGTCCATGGTCTAATTGTTTATGTAATTTTGTAATTCAACTATTTTTTGCGGTGTGTTGAACTTTCCACCGTAATATGTTGTCACAGTAGATGAAGTGTCATCCTTAACACCTCTAGAAGACACACATAAGTGTTTCGCATCTATAATTACTGCTACATCTTCTGTTTCTAAAACTGTTTTTAATTCATTAGCTATTTGCTCCGTTAGGCGTTCTTGCACTTGTGGTCGCTTAGCATAGTACTGAACAATTCTATTTAACTTTGATAAGCCAATGACTTTACCTGAAGAGATATAAGCCACATGTGCTTTTCCAATTATCGGAACAAAGTGATGCTCGCAGTTAGAATAAAATGTAATATTCTTTTCCACTAGCATCTGGTTGTATTGATATTTATTATCAAACAATGCAACTTTTGGTTTGTTCTTTGGGTTTAATCCTGAGAAAATTTCTTCGATATACATTTTGGCAACTCTATCAGGTGTACCTTTTAATGAATCGTCAGCAAGGTCTAAACCTAAAACGTCCATTATTTCGCCAAATAAAATTGAAATACGTTCTTTCTTCTCTTGGTCAGACATGTCAAAAGCATTAGGCTTCATTGGTGTGTCTAAACTTGTAAATAAATGGTCATTGCCAATGTCATCAATGGTAAGACCATTTAAGGAGTGACCGTTTTGATTAGGAATTGTTTTTGTTTCCATCTGTTCTTTTTTATGTGCTGTCTTTAAGGACTCCAATCTTAAATCAAAGCACGGTTAACGTTTTGATATAGAGTTATTTGTTATTGTTCTTTGTCTTGAGCATTTAAATCTGCCTTTGTCAAAGTTTCTTTTCTTGCTATGTTTTGTAGCTCTTCCTTGCACGCGTTCTCTCCACAATCTAAAGCTACTTGGCTTTAATTCTTTTCGCATTAATTGAATGACTTCTTGCTCCTTTAACCCAAATTGAAATGTAATTGCATCAAAGGGTGTTCTATCTTCCCATGCCATTTCAATAATTCTGTCAATTTTTACATCATCCATAATCGATAGCTTAGGGCATTGCAAATTGCATATCGTACTTCACCTTTTCATTCAAAAGCTTATCAAAAAACTTTTTATTCTCTTTAAATGTTTTGTTATTTCTAAAGTGAACAAATCGTCCTTGGGCATGAATGCTAGAACCATTAGTCTTATAAATGACCAATTGATAATATGGTATTACCCATGTAAAATTCTGCAGACCTTTGTTAATAAATACCAAAATGCCTTGAGGACGTAATTCGATATTACCATAATTTATATCTGCTACTGAATTCATTAGTCCATGCATATTTGGGCTTACTTCATCAATAATCATTCGCTTTGAGCCCACACCATTTAATTTCAATTTCTGTACCAAACTAAAAGGACTGCCAACTAAGTCATTGATCATTTGTTTGTGGTCAGAACTATGATGTGTTGTGTTCAAAATCATACTCAAATCTACAAAATGTTTAACATTAATTAAAAAAAGTTAAACAAAATTAACAGAGAATTAAGAGTGTAAGAAAAACTATATGAAAATCAGTCAGTTACTCGTTGCGTAACATTCGGTTTCTATCTGCTATAGTATGTCGTTTTAAAATCCGAAAACTTTCTTTTTTCACTTCTGGATCTTTCTTTAAATTCCAAAGAATATCACTGGCTCGTTTTCTGTTTTCTTTTATGTCTACTATAGGTAAAGGATAATCTTGCCCTAGTTTTAAACCGTAAAATGTTTGTTCCATCTCTGTCATTAAATAAGGTTCATGTACAAAAGGTGTATCTAAGTGCGCAAGTTCTGGAACCCATTTTCTAATGAATATTGCTTCTGGGTCATGGTTAAGTCCGTTTGTCGTTGGATTGTAAATTCTAAGGTTGTTTATTCCAGTTTCTCCTGCTTGCATTTGTAATTGCGGAAAATGAATACCTGGCTCAAAATCCAAAAATTGTTGGGATAGGTGTGTGGTTGCAGCTTGCCATGGTTGCCATAAAATATGTGTAAAGAATGAGGCAAGCATAGCACGCATTCTAAAATTAACATAACCAGTTTCTATTAAGCAACGCATACTAGCATCTACAAGAGGAAACCCGGATTGACCTTCTTTCCATGCTTTTTGGTAATTTTTAGATATACTCTTTTTAAGTTTATGGTAACCTTTATTAACACTAGCATGTTCCATAGTATGTTCCATTTCAAACTTTTGAATAAAATGAGCTTGCCAACGTAATCGTGATAAAAAAGCGGCAATATGTCTTTTATCTTTACTCTTTTCTTTTACGTCTTTACCTATTTGAAATACCTGCCGAATAGAAAGATTGCCCCAAGCTATATATGGAGATATGCGACTACAACTTGTTCTAGAGTTTTCAGGTTTTGAAATATTAAACATGTAGTCTTTATGACGATGTTCAAAAAAGGAATTAGCATATTTCCATCCAGTTGTTGAGCCACCTTTTTGGAAACTTGTATCTACGGGTGTAGTTAAGTCTGTAACTGATAAAAAGCCTTCTAAACTCTTAATTTCTTCTAGATTTAAGAATTGATTATCACTTGGTTGAAATATCTCTAAATCTTGACACATATAGTCTTCCCAATTTTCAAACCAATTGTCTCTATTTACTAAACCACGTTCGACACCATTATTTTTGTTTTCTTCCCAATTAATAAAGTTGTTTCTACAATATCTTGTAAACTCCTTATCTCTGTTGTAAGTAACTAGTAATCCGGTTTCTACATGTGAGTAAACCGTATTAATTTTATAAGCTTCTTGGATACTATTAAAGGCGTTAGCGATGTCACTTGTTACTGAAAGCACTTTTGTGTTATGAGCTTCTAACTCAATATTAATATCTCTAATTGATTCTTTAATAAAATTGAAATGGCGCTCACTATAATGACTATCATTTAGAAGTATATGCTCAAAAACATAAAGTACGAGTACACGCTTATTGGACTTCAATGCATTCGTAATTGCTTCATTGTCATGAAGTCTTAAATCGCGCTTTAACCAAACTACATTTATCGTTTCTTTAGTTGTCATTGTCTAATTTTTCAAAAAAGATTCGGGCATTCTCTAAATGAGCTTCTCTTGTTTCAATTGTCATTTTATCAAATGTTCTTATCAACATTCCTAACCTTGGATTACTAAGAAAGAAATCACGATGCTTATCCATAAATGTCCAGAATAAACCATCCCAAGTTTTTTGCCATTCATCTTTAGAATAGTTGCTCATTTTCATAATGTAATTACTACTGCTTATATAAGGTTTAGTTGACATTAAGCCACCATCTGCATATAAACTCATACCATATACATTAGGAACCATCACCCAATCGTAGGCATCAATAAAAAGCTCCATAAACCATCTATATACTTCGTCAGGGTCAAACTCACAAAGCACCATAAAATTCCCTAGTATCATTAAACGCTCAATATGATGCGAGTATCCAGTTTTTAAAACCTTTTTTATAACATCATCTATGGGTTTAATGCCCGTAAAACCGTCATAAAAAGATTTAGGAATTTTACGATTAAAACCCCAAAAGTTTCTGGTGCGTTCTTCTGTGCCTTTTACTTCATAAACACCTCTGATGAATTCTCGCCAACCAAGAATTTGTCGTACAAAGCCTTCGGTAGAATTTAAAGGAATGTCATGTTTTGAAGCATAGGATATGGCTTCTTCAATTACATATTTGGGTTCGAGCAGTCCAACATTGATTAATGGAGAAAGCACACTATGATTTAAGAAACAGTCTTCCTTTACTATAGCATCCTCATAAATGCCAAACTCATGGAACCTAATTTTAAAAAACTGTTGCAGCCAATCGTTTGCACTTTCATAGTTTATGGGATATCGTACAAAATCTGAAATTTCACCGTAGTTATCACTAAAATTAGCATTGACATAATGTGTTGCTTCTTTATGAAACTCTGTTTCGTCAGGAAAATGAATACTTGGCGGTACTTTGCCTTTAGGATATTTTTTTCGGTTATCAGTGTCATAGGTCCATTTCCCGCCTACAGGCGTACCAGCGTCCATTAAAATATTTCGTTTTTTCCGTTGCTCTTTGTAAAAAGCGGTTTGAAAAAATTTCTTTTTTGAAGCTTTAAAGAAAGAACTCAACTCATCTTTTGTATTGATAAATAGTTGGTTTTCGTACGAGATTATATCAAGGTTAGATTTGAATACATTTATTCTTTTTTCAAGCCAATTATCCGTTGGATTTATTATATGAAGCAGCTCAATACCTTTCTCGATTAGAATTGGAATGAACTCCCTAATATCTGAAATATCATTGTTAGCTTCTATGTAAATTACGTTTTTGCCTTTGCTTTGTAAATAATCCTCGTAGGCTTTCATAGAAGCACGATGAAAGGCTATCTTATGTTTATGAAATTTATATTGCTTAAAAAATAGATATTCCTCAACCAGATATATATCACAATCTAATCCTAGAATTGGAGAATTCTTGAATAATTGGTGCGGAAATATGATGGCTACCTCTTTCATATTTTAAAATAGACTTGGCTGTAACCAAAGTTTTCTGAATTTACCATTAGTATCGTAACGCTCGGCTTGCAATTGCACATTGAATTTTCGATCCCTAGGGTCATTGCCAACACCAGCCACATACATCCAATTACCATAATTACTATGCACATCGTAATCAATTAATAGTGACTCGAAATAAGCTGCACCAATGCGCCAATCGAGTTCAAGTTCTTTAGCGAAGTAAGATGCTACATTTTGCCTTCCACGATTACTCATCCAACCAGTTTCTTTAAGCTCAATCATATTGGCATTCACAAAATCTGAGGATGTTTCGCCATTAATCCATTTTTGAATTAATTTTTGATGAGACGACCATTCATAATCCTTCTTTAAAATACCCTCTAATCTGAATATTTGGTTGCCATGTTTCATAGAGATGTATTTGAAATAATCTCGCCAAATCAATTCAAAAATCAGCCAGTATGTAGATTGATTTTTAAAGAGCTCTTTTTCAAACTGTTTTACATTCCAATAAATAGTTGTAGCCGATATGCTGCCATTTGCTAACCAAGGTGAGAATTTTGAGCTGTAATCGACTCCAATGAGTCCATTCCTTGTTTTTTTATAAAACCCCAATTTTTTCGTAGTGAAGAAATAATCTTTTAACCGACGAAGTGCTTCCGTTTCACCACCTTTAAATGGAAATGCTGAATGGGCATTGGTCTTAAAATCTTGAAACCCTAAATCTGAAAGTGATGGAATAGAAGTATTATTCTCAATACGGTTTGAAGACGGCAATTTTTCAATCTTAACCTCTTCTCTTATGGCTATATACTTTTCGAGCTTTTTTCTGAAAACAGTAAACACTTGTGGCGTGTTTGACACTTCGAAATTAATATCGTCCGGATGATACAAAAACTGATTGTATATACTTTTAAAATTGACATTTTGCAATTTGGATTTAACTGCGTTCTCTGTTTCTATTTCTTCTTGTGTCCATTCCTTTTGTAGGTAGATGTTACCTACATTAAAATCCTCAACAAGGTTTGGAATAATATCTTCTGGTGATGCATTATAAATAAGTAAGTCTATGTTTAACTTATCGAGATTTTCCTTTAAATCAATAATCGTTTCTAATAGAAATCTCGCCCTATACTTTTCAGTTTTTTTAAAGCCAAATTTGTCAATTGCGCAATGCTTGGGGTCAAAGCAGTACACACCTATCACGCGACTTCCATTTTTGCAGGTTTTATTTAATACAACATTATCTTGTACTCGTAAATCATTTCTGAACCAAACTAAATTAGTTGTCTCTGTCTTTTGCATCTTTCACTACAATATTTTACGTTTTCCCAATCTCTTTCCCATTTTTTACGCCAGCTAAAAGGTCGCTCACAAGCAACACATATTTTTTGGGGCAGATGTTGTTTTTTTATTCCTTTTGGCACTTCTTTAATTTTTATGGACTAAAGCATTTATCATACCCTTGAAAACGAAGGCATGAAATGGTAATACTGAGTACCAGTACAATCTTCCCCAAACACCTTTTGGTCTGAAAACAGCGCGCTGATAGAGTTTATTTTTCACAATTTTGAATTCTAACCAAGCTTCACCGGGTAATTTCATTTCAGCAAAGAGTAGAAGCCGTTTTTCTTTTTTATCAGCAAAAAGAACACGCCAAAAATCTAGTGGATCGCCAGGTTCTAAATAAGTATCATGCGTTCGACCGCGGCGCAAACCAACACCACCAAAGAGCTTATCTACGTAACCTCTCATTTTCCAAAGACGATTAAAGCTATACCAGCCATTTCTACCGCCAATGCTCCAAATACGATTTAAAGTGTAGGTCTCATCTTCTATTTCTCTCGACCTTACGTCTTTAAAGCATCCGTAATGCGGCAATTCTATATGTTTGGATAATTGATCTTTAAATACACCGCTGCTTACGGCGTCTTTCCAACTCGAAATCACTGAGTTTTGCTGTATCTTTTGAAATGCCAAATTCACAGCTGTCTTATAGGTCATTGGGTTAATTGCGATTATAGAGTTGATGCCGCTGGGCTTACCAATGACTTCAACCTTCATGCTATCTACTAGCGCAGTAGCCAATTGGTAAGATGTCGAGGTTACAAAATATAACCAGTAAGAAGATAGCTTTGGTGTTAAAACGGGCAATGTATAGATATAGCGTTTTAAACCTCTTACTTCCGCAAACTGAAGTAGCATTTCTTTGTAAGTCAATATCTCTGGTCCAAAGACGTCATACGATTTATTGTATAGTTCTTCTTTTTCTAATGCATTAGACAAATAGGTGAGTACATCTCGTATACCAATAGGTTGTGTTTGAGTATTCAACCATTTTGGGGTAATCATTAATGGTAATTTCTCAACAATGTCTCTAATAATTTCAAAGGAAGCGCTACCGCTACCAACTATAATTCCTGCCCTAAAAGTTGTTAGTGCATAACTGTTAGATTTTAATGTTTCTTCGACTTGTAACCGTGATTTTAAGTGCTTTGATAATGAATTGTCATTTACAATTCCACTTAGATAAATAACCTGTTTGCAATGGGTTTTGCTAACCAGATTTTTAAAGTTTTCAGCACAGGTTTTCTCCAATTCCTGAAAATCCGAACCTGATGTAGACATAGAGTGAATTAAGTAATAAGCGGCATCAATATCTTTTGGAATACTAGCTAAATCAGGTTGAAGAAAATCTACTTTTATAAAAGTGCATCTAGGATGCTCTTCAATTTCGTCTGGAATTCGCTCCATGTCTCTTACACAGCATACTAATTCATGGTTATCCTTGAGCAATTGAAGTGCCAATCGCTTAGCTATATAACCCGTTGTTCCGGTAAGTAAGATTTTCATTGTTTGTGTTCTTCAAAATTCAGCCATCACGATGAGCAAATCCTTCTTTAGGACGCTGGTATTCTAATCTAGTTTTTAATTCAGGAACGGCGTAAGCATCTAAACCATTTATTGTTGCAACCTTTCCTTTAGATAAATTAATGAAGCCATCTTTTTCTAAAAGGGTATTTTCAACATAAAGCTTCTCTATTTTCCCAACTAGTAAAATGGTGTTGTTTGCTTTAATATGATATTCTTCCTCATATTGCATTGCAATTTGTATTGGGCAACCTTTTACAAATGGTGCAAAAAAATCTTCTTTAAATTCTTCGTTTAGATTAGTAACATCAAACTCTGAAATTGATTTATCGTATTTAGCTGAAGTATGGTGCGCGTCTTCAATTATATTTTCATGAATATGATTGATAGTGTATTTTCCTGTAGCTTTTATATTGTCATAGGTATGTCTAATAACTGTTGTAGGTCTTAGAAAAACTCCTAAAAGCCCTGGATTAGACCCCATGTGAGTTAATGAGCTAAAAACGGCTAGATTGGTATTACCATCACTGTTTTGGGTACCTATAAGATTTGCTGATTTATATCCTGAGCAACTATTTATTAAGTTGATGCGATATAAATGATGCATGTTATCAATATCTTCTAGGCTAAACGCTTTCATTATATCTTACTGAAATTATTGATTTTAACGTTTTGAGCTTTTAAATCAAACATTAGATTATATAAGCCAAAGAATGTTCTGTTTATGTATATAAAATGCTTCGAGCCTCTATTAGCATTCATCTTGCGCAGCTCGGTATTTTGAGAATAACGCTGTCCCATTTCACCGACCTTGTTGAAAAATTCAGGATTAGAAAAATCGAACGTATCATTATGAAAGGGCTGAGTAAAAAGGCTTAAAAGCTCATGAAACATTTCTGTAAAAAATGCCACTTCTTCTTCTGTATCATCTTCTCTAAGTATCTCTAGCTCATATAATTTTTGATTAAAATAATCTGGGTTTTCTAGACTCTCTTTTTTGGACAACTCAAAATATGGCACATAGAAACTTTCAGGAATAGCTTTCATACAACCAAAATCTAAGGCTATTAGCTCACCATCTTTAGAGACTAGAAAATTACCAGGGTGCGGATCAGCATGGACCTTTTTAAGCACATGTATTTGATACATATAAAAATCCCATAGAGCTTGCCCTAGTTTATTTGACAGCTCCTGATTTTTATTATGCGCTACAAATTCTGACAAATGCTCACCTTCCATGAAATCCATGGTTATGATGCGCTCAGATGAAAGCGTTTCATAATAATTGGGGAATGTAATATTTTCTAAATGTTTACATGCATCGACAACAGCTTTACTCTGTTCTAACTCTAAGATATAATTGGTTTCTTCGATGAGTTTATCTTCAACTTCTTTAAAGTACTTATCTGAGTCTTTTCCTTTAATGTTGAACATTTTGATCGCAATTGGCTTTACAATTGCTAAATCGGTTGATATACTTTCGGCAACCCCAGGATATTGAATTTTCACAGCAAATTTTTTCCCATCCTTTTCAGCAAGATGGACTTGGCCAATACTGGCCGCATTGACTGAGGTCGCATTGAAAGTATCGAACAATTCGTCAGGATGTTTTCCAAAATATTTTTTAAATGTTTTTATCACCAATGGTGGTGATAATGGTGGCACTGAGAATTGTGATAATGAAAATTTTTCGACGTAAGCTCTAGGAAGAATACTTTTTTCCATGCTTAGCATTTGTGCTACTTTTAGAGCACTGCCTTTAAGTTTTTTTAGGCTATCGTATATGTCCTCTGCGTTACTTTTATCCAAACGCTCCTTGGCTTCATCAGAGGGATTTACAAGTTTATCGCCGTAGTATTTTATATAGTTAACTCCAAGTTTGGCACCAGTGGAAACGAGCTTTGTAGCTCTAGAAATCTTGGATGTAGGTATGTTATCTATGGTTTTCATTTATATTTAATCTGATGATTTAAATTGTTCTTTGTAAATAAATTTTCCAAAATCAATGATACTTTTCAAGGCTGTTGTGTCTATTAAATCAAAGCTGGCTTTGATGGATTTCTCGATGTAAACATCTGTTTTTTCAAAGGCTTCAGACGTATCATCTAACCAAAACTTCAACGTTGCATAAAGTTGAATCCATGCCGATTCTCTAATGGCTTTTTTTTGTATATTCTCAATATTCTGCTGTTTAAAGTCTATCGTATCTATATCTAGTAAATCTATAAACTTTAAAACGTTAGCCTTTAACTTTTTTAATACGTTAGGAGTAGAGAAGTAAAGACCACATCTATCTAGTGAAATCTCCACATATTCTCTATTCGCAGTTAATATTTCAAAAAACGTATAGTAGAAACTCAACAATTTATCTTTTGCCTCGAATGCATGGTAGTCTTCACTTTTATTTAGTAATGAGACTGTATTATCAAAAAATATTTTAAAAACATCTTGCTCTAAGTCTTCAAAAGAGTTGAAATGTTTGTCAAAATCTTCAATTTCGATATCATGCTTTTCAATAAAATATTCTATCGACTTGGGTGTTTTACCATTACTTTCAACATACTCCATGTAGTAAGTAATGATGTCTATTTTTTCAATTGATTTTTTACTGGACATTTTTTAAAATACTATGTAAAGATACAAAATGTTTAATCTTTTATTTAAAAAGTTAAACAATATTTAACAACGTTGTTTATTACTATAAAGCTAATAATAAACACCCATAACAAGAACTTAAAACCACGTTTTAAGTAAAATTATCTGATAAAGATTTTAAAAAGATAGTGTAGGACTAACAATCATCATCGCAGCACTTATCATGTTTTACCCATTTGCACGATAGCACTGCTAATATTGCACCTCCAAATGGTGCAGTAAGGTATAGCCATAAGTGTTCTAAATTGCCAGATATTACTGCTGGAGCTAGAGATCTAGCTGGATTCATCGATGCTTTAGTCATTGGACCTGCAAACATTGCTTCAAGTAGAATGACCGAGCCAACTGCTATTGCTGCCATAGTGCCAATTTCCTTACTTCCTGTAGATACATTAATAATTACTAGCATTAAAAAGAAGGTCAGTAAAAACTCTAAAACAAAAGCTTTATAGGGCTCAAATCCTTCAATTGGATAGGTGTGTCCAAAACTATTTGATTCTGGAAATAGAAACCACAGTATAGCGATTGCCAAAAAAGCACCACCAGTTTGAAATAATATATACCGTGGTACAGTTTTCCAGTTGAATTTTTTTGCAAAGGCGAACGCTACAGTTACTGCAGGATTAAAATGAGCACCAGAAATTTCGCCATAAGCATAAATCATAGCCATAACAATCAAGCCCCATGTGATTGCAACACCTACATGCGAAATAGTGCCACCAGTAATTTCATTAATTGTCATTGCTCCGCAACCACAAAATACCATGGCAAAGGTTCCAATAAATTCAGCTATTTCATTTTTACTCACGTATTTTTTCATTTGTACCATTGTGTTCGTGAATCTTCGATTTCATTATTTAGTGATTTTAGAAAATACATATTTCATTTCAGTAGCTATTTGTATGCTACGCTCTTTGTATTTTTCTGCTTGTTGAGGTGTGTTGTCAAACGCTTTTGGGTCTTCATACCGAACAGGAATTCGTTGTTCTGCACCTGGTATAAATGGGCAGTTTTCATCGGCATGTGAGCAAGTCATCACAGCAGCAAAATTAGTTCTTGGATTAAACTGCGCATCAAAAACTTTAGAAAATACTACAATTGAAGGTCTTTCGTTATCATATTTAATACTGTATACTGGATTATTAGTTTCGGATAACTTATCAATTTCAAATCCTTGTGTTATTAGTGTTTCGCCAACAACAGGAAACATTGCTGTGGCTTCAGTACCGCCAGAATAACAGAATACATTATTAATATCATATTCAGCAGCCATAACTTGAGCCCATATTTGCGATAAATGACTACGTCTAGAATTGTGCGTACAGATAAAATTAAGATTGATAACCTTATTAGAGTTCAATTTACTCTGAATGAAAGCTATAAGTGGCTCAAGTACTTTTTTTCGTTCTTGGCTAATTGTTTCTGTATTCAAATTACGTATTTCCTGTTCAATGTCTTGATACATTTTCTTTATTTGTTATGTTATACACCAATTCGTTTACTTCGTCTTTCCATTAAGACATTATCTTTCCAAATACCATTGAGGCATCCTATTTTTTCTCTATAACCGATAATTCTAAAACCACATTTCTCATGAAGTTTAATACTTGCCAAATTATCTGACATAATGCCACATTGCAAGGTCCAAATTCCATTTTGCTCACTTCTTTCAATAAGTTCTAACAACAGTTTCGTTCCGACTTTTTTGTTCCAATATTTGGGATGAATATAAATGCTTACTTCGGCTACTCCTGCATAAACTTGCCTGTTAGAAACCTTTGTTAGAGCGGACCAACCTAGAATTTCATTATTATGCTCTAAAGCAATTCTGCAAAAAGGTAGATATTTTTTGTTCCATGTTGAAAAGTCAAGAACTTGAGTTTCAAAAGTTGCTATTTTTGTTTCAAGCCCAAGTTTATATATCTCTGCCACTTTTGGATAGTTAGTTTCTGTTATGGCAATAAACTTCATACTAATTTTTTAGCAACATCCCGAATCTGGCGCACAACAACTTGCAGCTTGACTTTGAAGTTCAGATAACTTTAGTTTAGGTTTCTGCGATGGAATACCGCAATTATCTTTTGCAAGGCAATCGGTTTGCTTAGCTAATAACATAAATTTACCATCACTAAATCCTAAATCGTATTTACCAATCGTATTAGATTGATACTCAACTTCGATTTCAGTATCCCTTAAGTTCAGTTTATCTTCAGAGAGATTTATAATGTTTAGTAATTTTTCAGGATGCAGTCTATGATCGTAATCATTAGCTTCCCAAAGTTGAAAATTAATAACACGTTCTTGTCGTAATGTTCCGCCGCAATCAATAAAAGTTTTAGAGATTTTGCCAATTTCGGTGACATGAAAATGTCTTGGCACTAAACTACCGTCTGGTAACTGAAAAGCAATTTCGCTTAGATTGTTAAGGTGTTGTTTTATTTCTGATAGCTTCATTAAATGTAGTTTTAAGGACTGTTATGACAATTAACAGCAATTTGTTTTTACTTCTTGATTAAAAAATGAGTCGAGTAAAATTCGCATTTCATTCCATTTGTCTTGGTTAATGCAGTAGCAAACACTTGTACCTTCGATATTTCCTTTGATCAATCCAAGACGTTTTAGTTCTTTTAAATGCTGAGATATCGTGGCTTGAGCTAAACCAATTTCGTCAACCAAATCACCACAAATGCAGGTGTTTGACTCAAAAAGGTATTGCAAAATGGCCACACGAGCAGGGTGAGCAAATGCTTTGGCAAGATTTGCAATTTCGTTCTGAGTATCAGAAAAAATCTCTGATTTAGTAACTCCCATTTTTATTATTAATTTGTTTATTGCAATATTACGATTAAATAAATTTATTATCAAAACTTTTAGTGATTATTTGAGTAGGAGAAAGATCCATTTTATGGATTTCTTAACATTTTTCGTCTATACGAAGTCGTAATTTTATCCTCTAATAAATTTTAACACCATAAAAAATGAAAAAACTAGCCTTATTTGCCTTTGCATTGACTCTATTATTCTCTGTAAATGCACAAGTTGAAACGCCACAACCAAGCCCTTTTACTAAAATAGAGCAGAAGGTAGGTTTAACAGATGTGACTCTAGAATATTCTCGTCCAAGTATGAAAGGACGTAAAATATTTGGAGATTTAGTGCCATATGGAACAATGTGGAGAGCTGGAGCCAACAAGAATACAACGATTTCTTTTAGTGATGATGTTACTATTGGAGGTACTACATTAAAGGCTGGTTCTTATGCTATTTTTATAGCGCCAAACCAAGACTCATGGGATGTTGTTTTTTACTCTGATACTGAAAATTGGGGAACACCTCAAAATTGGGATGATGCTAAAGTTGCTGCTAAAGCTTCAGCTGAGATCTACAAAATGCCTATGAATGTTGAAACTTGGTCAATAGGTTTTGATGACTTAACTAATAGTTCTGCTAATATTGGTTTTATATGGGAAAATGTTTACGCAAGTGTAAAATTCGAAGTACCAACTGACACTAAAGTAACTGCTTCTATCGATAGAGTTATGGCTGGTCCTGCACCAAATGACTATTACGCAGCTGCAGTCTATAATTTATCTGAAGGTAAAAATTTAGAAAAAGCAATGAAGTGGATTGATAAAGCTGTAGAAATGACAAGCGAGCAACCAAGATTTTGGTACTTAAGACAACAGTCTCTTATCCATGCAGCTAATGGTGATAAGAAAGGTGCTATTGAGGCAGCTAAAAAATCATTAGAAGGTGCTAAAGCAAGTGGAAATGCTGATTATATAAAATTGAATACAGACTCTCTAAAAGAATGGGGTGCTTTGTAATTGAGTTTTAATTATACTATACAAAAAGCGACTCTATTGAGTCGCTTTTTTATTTCTTCGATTGAAAGCCTTGCACTATATGGGTAATAATAATCACTAGGACGCAACCAAATAGATTCAGCCATAAATATGGCATCCAATCGTACCACCAGCCGATTATAATAATCGCTTGCGTAATGATTGCACCAGTGAACACTGCATTACCTTTAATATATTTAAAGAAAAAGGCTAAAAGAAATATACCTAAAACATTACCATAAAATATAGAACCTATGATGTTAACAAGCTGAATTAAGTTTTCAGCAAGATTAGCAAAACAGGCAATAATAATTGCTACAATTCCCCAAAGTAAAGTAAACCATTTAGTGACCTTTACCATACCAGCTTCATTCTTCTTTATTTTTAGATTTCTGCCATACAAATCAATGGATGTAATAGTAGCAAGCGCATTTATTTCTGATGCGGTAGATGACATAGCAGCTGATAGAATTACAGCCAACAGTAAACCAATTAAACCTTTTGGCAAATGATTTAGTATGAATCGGATGAACATATAATCTCTATCATTTGTCCGTGTATCTTTTGCAGCAGATTTATACAACTCTTCTAGTTCATCAGATTTTGAAATATACAACTCACTATCTGGGTTAGATTTTAAAGACTCAACCTCAGATACAAGAGCATTATACTTTGATGTATAAGCAGTATCAATGGCTTTTTTAATCAGGAACTTAGATTCTAACCTATAAGTTTTTTCAATACTATCGAGCTTCGACACTTGAAGTTTTAAGTCGGTATTTTCGTTTTTTGCTAGTTGAAGACTTATACTTTTCTTTTCATTAAAAAGAATCGTTTGCTTTTCTTGAAGCGCTCTGTATTCGCTTGCATATTCCGAGGCCAGAACTTTTTCAGTCGAGGCATCTATAAAATTAAGAGGTGCTGGGTTGAATTGATAAAATACAAACACCATAATACCTACTAGCAAGATGAAGAACTGCATTGGTACTTTAAGCAAACCGTTAAAGATTAATCCCATTTGCATTTCCTTCATGCTTTTACCAGAAAGATAGCGCTGTACTTGGCTTTGATCTGTTCCGAAATAGGATAAGGCCAAAAACGTACCGCCTATTAAACCAGACCAAACTGTATATCTGTTTTCTAAATCAAAAGAAAAATCTAAAACCTCCATACGACCATTTGCACCAGCAATTTCAATAGCATCGGTGAATGATACTTCATCTGGGATAAGCTGAAGCGTTATAAATAATGCAGCAAGCATCCCAGCGAATATTACAAACATTTGCTGTTTTTGCGTCACAGTTACTGCTTTTGTACCACCAGAAACAGTATAGATAATAACCAGTACACCTATAATAATATTGAGGTAAACCACTTTAATACCTAATACAATAGATAGTATAATAGCAGGCGCAAAAATCGTGATTCCGGCTGCTAAACCTCTTTGAATAAGAAATAATATTGCTGTTAGGCTTCGTGTCTTTAAATCGAATCTATCTTCAAGGAATTCGTATGCAGTAAATACCTTTAATCTATGGTAGAGTGGAATGAATACCAAGCAAATTATTACCATTGCTATAGGTAGTCCAAAATAAAATTGAACAAATCCCATTCCGTCAGAAAAAGCCTGACCTGTTGTTGATAGGAATGTAATTGCACTGGCTTGAGTAGCCATTACAGATAGCCCAATAGTCCACCATTTTGTAGAATTACCACCTTTAATATAATCTTGAACAGTTTTATTATTTCGTGTTACCCATGTACCATAACCCACAATAGTTAATAGGGTAGCTGTAAGCACCGTCCAATCTATCCAACTTAATGCCATACTAAAATGCTTGAGTTATGAGATAAAACAAAATGATATAAATGAAGTTAGCCACAAGCACTAACGTATACGATTTAAGCCAAGGTTGTTTTTTAGGAGATTGATCTTGCATGGTTTGATTTAGTCGTTAAGTTTTGTTTTAGGATTATCTTCTTTCCCAGCCGATAAAAGATTGGCAAATAAGCGATACGCTCCAGAAACACCAGCAGGAAATTCTCTAAAGAAGCTTAAACCTGTATAGATATAATTGCCTTTACCATATTTTGCTATAAGTAAACTTCCCTTTTTAGGAGATTCGCCTTTATCATTTGCAGATAGTAAAGGTGTAAACTCTTTAGACCAATTGTTTGGAAAATATAGGCCTCGTTCTTGAACCCAACCTTCAAAATCTCTTTCGCTTATTTTATTTGGAAAGTTTAGTAGTGGATGGTCTGGTTCTAGTATGGTTATCTCAGCATTTTCATCTGTAACTCGGTCTCTAGATAGTGATAAATCATAAGGTGCAATATTATCTACTTTTATTCTTCGGCTAGTATTGTATTGTACAATAAGATTTCCGCCAGACTCCACATAGTTGAATAAATCATTTTGCTTAAACTTTAACTCATCAAGAATGTTATATGCTCTAATCCCAACAACGATGGCATCAAAATCTCTAATATTATCGGTAGAAATTTGTTCAGGTTTAATAATAGTCACGTTATAACCAACTTGTCTTAAACTTTCTGGTACAACATCACCGGCACCTTCGATATAGCCAATGTTAGTACCTTTTTTCTGAATATCTAATCGTACCAATTTGCTTTCACTTGGTAGATATACCGTTTGAAAAGGAATATGACTATAATCTATTTCTACAAGCTCTTTAGAATATACTTTATCAGCAATGAACACCTTTGGTTTAATAATGCCTTCACTTTGATTTTTAGGTGGAATAACAGTAAAAACTAAGGTTTGTGATTCTCCTTTTTGAGCGAGGTTGATCTTTTGCTTATCTGGATAAATGCTCCAATCATTTGGATAATCCATTTGCACATAACCATTAAGGTCATTTGCACCCGCAGTAATAGTTACTTCTATATCTTTTTGCTTGTCATTTTCAAAAATGAAAACCTTGTCTTTAAGTTTTGCGGACACCGGTGGCACAATTTCGAAAGGTCGATACAATTCTCCTTTGTCCGGTTTTGAGTAACGATATACAATAGGTTTTGTAATAGGTATTACTACGTTTTCTATATTTAAATTGAAGGTCACATTAATAGCTCTTGGCGTCTCTGGTTTACCAATCAATTGCTGATCATCTACAGTGTACATGCCTAAGCTACTTTTTGTATTTAGCCAATATGCAGAGGTATAATTTATACTTTCTGGAATGGTAATTTCCTCAGTTAAATTAATTCTATTATTCTCTGAAAGCGATATATTTTTAAGTACAGTATTATCTAAAGCGGTTAAATCGTACGATATCAGTTTTATATCAGAGTTGCTACGATTTAGAAGTTCCATTCTTAATTGAACAGTTTCATTTTTACTAGTGGTAGGTGTATTTGCTGAAGCTTCAAGGTATAACCCTGCACTAGCCTGAATAATCGATTTTAATTCTTCAGACTTAATGGTTTTCCAATGGTTATCTTCAATATTTTGAAGCATTTGGTAAGCTCTAACTAGTTCAGGAAGATGCGCCGAAGGATTTTTGAAATTAAAATTTTCTTCGACGTTTTCTAGAATACTACCAATTGCATTTCCGCCTTTAACTCTGTTCCAGCTAATGTCTATTCCTGCAAATGGGTTATTAGTACCATCTAAAGGTTCACCATTTAATAGCTCTATATATTCATCTTGAGTACCACGCTGAGTTAAGCGTCCAAACCCTTGGCACAAATGTTGACTACTAGCGATGGAAGCAATTTCGTTATTAGAAAGACCTCTATTCGCATAATACACGCCAATATCAAAGTTTAGCATATTACTTTTATCAGCCTTTTCAAAATTTTCTCTACTACCATAAAACCACCAAGAAGTATTAAAGAAAATACGTTTTGGTTGCCAAGTTTCGGTATACTCAAGTTGTTTTGGATACACAGTGTTATCGTTTACTAAATCAAAAGCTTCAAGGCTTAACATTGCAGAAGTTGTATGATGTCCGTGAGTAGTGCCAGGAGTTCTATGGTCGAACCTGTTAATAATAATGTCTGGCTTAAACTGTCTTATATTCCATACCACATCAGCAAGTACTTGATTCTTATCCCAAATAGAAAGTGTTTCGTCTGGATGTTTTGAAAACCCAAAGTCATTAGCTCTAGAAAATAATTGTTCGCCACCATCTACACGTCTTGCAGCTAATAATTCCTGAGTACGCATTATGCCTAAAAGTTCTCTTAGCTCAGGTCCAATTAAATTTTGTCCGCCATCACCTCGAGTTAAAGATAGATATGCAGTCCTTGCCTTTAAATTGTTAGCCATATAGGCTATTAATCTGGTATTTTCATCATCAGGATGCGCAGCAACATACATAACAGATGCTAAAACATTTAGCTTTTGTATGGCATCATAAATTTCTGAAGCGTTTAGTTTTTTTGGTTGCTGTGCGTTTGCTATAAAGACCAGCGCCAGTAGCGCTATAATACTAAGTTTTATGCGGTGCATATTGATGTTAGTTTGTTACTTTCCAAAGGTAAAAAAGTAAGACTACCACCTACAGTATTTTAGAATTATTTAACTGTTATTGAACGTAGTTTGAATACGTTTTTAATCGTTCAATGCATCCTTTTCAAGGAGTGTTACTGCCTTTTGAAGAATAAGATTATTGGGATAAGTAACTAAGTCGCCATTATCTTCTCTAAGTATGAGTTGAAAAGCTCTGATGTCTTCTATAATAGCTTCTACAGGATAATCTTTATCGTGTATTTTAATTTTATCACCGACTTTGTACGGAAATGAGAAAAACATTATCACACCAGAAGTAACATTACTAAGAATTGACCATATTGCAAATAATGCAATACCTAAAACGGCAAATATTGACGAAAAAAGTAAGGTGATGTCATGAACATTTATTCCGATAACAAAGGCTTCTACCAGCAGTGCAATTAATAATAAAGCATATGTAATGTAACGACCTACAAGCTTTGCACGAGCTTCACTGGTGCCACTTTTTCTTCCAATACGTTTTACAGTCAAAACAATAATACCTCTTACAATTATAAATAGCGCAAGAAGTAATAGCGAATAAAGAACTCTTTCTTGATGGTTCTGAAAAAAATCAAGCATATACTGGGGTTTTTCTACAACAAATGTAAGATAAAACGAAATGTCCAGATTTACGGTTCTTTTGGAAGAATATTTAGTAGGTAATGGGCTTCAAAGACTATTTGAGCTTGAGAGTTTCTCTTAAGCTTTCGTCTGCGTTACTGTTTTTACCCCAATACGCAGATTTTATTGTCTTAAGCTTTTCTGCTCTTGTGGTTAACAGATTAGCATTTGGTCCATAGCCACTAGGAGAAGTTTCATTCCATCCGTATATCTCATAGGGAAATTCTAGATTGAATTTAATATTCAATCTTCTGTTTAATTCAGGATAGTATATCGTGTAGACATTACCTTTTAGAGTCGTATTGGCTTCATAAGCTTTAAAGGGTATATGTCTAAGTCTTATGAACTCTAGAGATGGAATCATCATTGTTTTTCCCATTGGTAAAGCGTTAGGATTAATACGTAATTGGGTCCAAATTTCGTTTTCAGTGATTGCTTTTTCGATATTAAAGTTTTGATCAGCTTCACTCTGAAAGTAGGAGTGCGTTGTGACTTCAAAATTATCTCTATTATTCAACTGTGTGTATGCATGACCACACCATTCTTGTATTGAAGCAGAAACTTTAATAGCATGTTGATTATTTGCAACAGGAAAGAATGTACTCTGCATTATTGAGTATGGATAAATCCCGGTATTAAAATTTTTGGTAGCATTAAGTTTTAATATAGACACATTGTCTTTACTGTAATTATCTGCTTTTACTTGCTTTTCTGGTAAAAAATCTTCAGTAACAAAAACCATTACAGCTGTACCTTGTCTTATTTCGCCATATCTCGCTTGCTCTAATTTGTAAGACGTAATCTCTGCTTCTCCAGCATACCAATAGTCATTAAAGTCTTTATTTGGCTTAAATTCTGGGGTTGAAACTTTAATTGGTGTTGGTTCTGCACTAGCAATATTAGCATCATTTCCTTTTATAGCTAATTCTTCTTTGCATGAAATAGCTATGACCAAAGCACACATAAAGCTCACGAATACTGCAAGACCTTTGAGGGAATTATTCATTTTCAATTTTTGTTTTAAAAATACGAAGTTAATTAGCACTAACCATGTTAATTAACGTTTCGTAAAGTAAATCAGTAGGTAAGCCAACTACATTATTATAAGAGCCTTCTATTTTTGAAATACCAATAGCACCAATCCATTCTTGAATACCATAAGCACCTGCTTTATCATACGGTTTAAAGGTGTTGATATAGTACCAAATCTGATCTTCTGTTAAATTCTTAAAATAAACCTTTGTGGTTGCATTAACTATCGTTTGCATGTCAGTAGTCGTAAAGCATATAGAAGAAATAACATCGTGATGTGTATTACTTAGACTTTTAATCATCTTAAATGCATCACCAGCATCTTTAGGTTTGCCCAGTGCTTGGTTGTTGTGCCAGACAATAGTATCACTTGTAATTAAAATATCATTAGGTTGAAGCGCATTCAAAAAAGGCTCAGATTTAAGTTTTGCTAAATAGTCAGATATTTGTTCACCTTTAAGATGCTTAGGAAAGATTTCGTCTATTGGTTTTAATTGTATTTCAAAATCTAAATCCAACGCTTTGAAAAATTGATGGCGTCTCGGAGAACCAGAAGCTAAAATAATACGATATGATTTAAGCACGTCTTTTAGCATTATTTGAGTAGCATAAATTGAAACAGTAACAGTGATAAGATTCCAGTAAGCATAACCAATTTTAAAACTGTACTTATATGTTTAAATACTTTTTTATGTTCAGCTGAAAATAGTTTAATAGACACATAAAGCATTGGTGCAATAATTAGAAACAATACATAACCAATTGCAAGTTGTTGCTTATATAAATTGTTTACCAGATAGAGAATGATTATTACTAATGGAATTAAGGATAACACAAAAGCAATTTTTACGGCTCTAGTTCTACCAAATAGTATTGGTAAGCTTTTTACACCAATTTTATAATCGCCATCCACATCTTCTATATCTTTTACGAGTTCTCTTAATAGGTTGAGCATGAATGCGAAAATTGCATAATCTTTTATAAGGTCTAAAAAGAATAACTGCGATACTTGGTTAGATTCTGTAACGGCGGGAATTAAATCAAAAATGCCCACCAGAAGAATACTTAAACTTACCAAACCAGCAATAATAATATTACCTACTAACAGTATTTTTTTTAAGTAGGTAGAATACATATATAAAAGTGCAGATGTAATAATGAATAGTACGAAAAAACTAGGTTTGCCAACAGCTCTAGAAATTAAAAAGCCGCAGATAACACCTATCATATTTAGAATAATAAATAGGCGAGTGGCACTTTTTTCTGAAATATGCTTGCCAATGATAACAGCTTCGGGCTTATTGATATTATCAGCTTCAATATCTTCAATGTCATTAATAATATATCCTGCAGCAGCAATGCAAACTGTAGCAAATACCAAAAGCAAAAACCCTAAATGAGTTAATGAAGTACCAATGCCATAGTCAAGCTTCAAAGGTTCTAAAAGCGCATACTTAAATAGTACTTGAGCAAGTATTAAAAGCAGAAGATTTTTCCAGCGAATGAGTTTAAGAAAATGGAGCATTGTTTACTTTTGACTAATGTTAATCATACTTCGCATCAAAATTCCCGTTCCATTTACCTTGGACTTTTAATACCTGTTCAATAACATCTCTAACAGCCCCTTTTCCACCGTCTTTATGGGATATATATTTTGATATGGCTTTAATTTCTGGAGCAGCATCTTGTGGACAGCAAGGCAAACCAGCAAGTTTCATTACTGGATAATCTGGGATATCATCACCCATATAAAGCACTTCAGAAGTATCAATAGTATTTGATGTAAGGTATTCTTGTAACTGTTCAATCTTATTATGCGCTCCAAGGTAAATATCTTTAATGCCTAAACCGGCCAAACGTTTACGAACTCCTTCATTAGAGCCTCCAGAAATAATACACATATTATACCCAGCGTCCACAGCTGTTTTTAGTGCAAATCCGTCTTTTATATTCATGGTTCTTAACATTTCACCATCAGTAGTAACGGTTATTGTACCATCAGTCAATACGCCATCTACATCAAAAATGAATGAGGTGATTTGACTTAGATATTCTTTGTAGCTTTTATCTTGAGTTTCTTCCATACTTTATCTTTATACTAATTCAATAGCTTCATTAGTCTGTTTTATGATTCGAATTTTTTCGGTTGCTGAGCCTAGTCGAAGTACCATGAGTTTTTTGTATTGAAGCTGTTAAAAGTTCGTATATCGTTTTATGAGCTTCAGATTCTATTTGTTTTAAATGCCGCTTTATGGTTTTTTTATCATTTCGCTTTGCTGGTCCTGTTTGTGCCATATATGGCGAAATATCCTGAACTTTCTTAGCAGTCTCTAAAATTAGTGGTTTTAATATCTCAAAATTAATGCTTTTTGCATCACTAATTTCGTGTGCAATACGGTATAATTGATTCGTAAAATTATTCACAAATACAGCAGATAAATGTAGAGTTTGGCGTTGCTCGGTCGATATTTTATACGATTTGCTTCCTATAGCTGATGCTAAATCTTTCAATAACTGTAACCTTAATTTATCTTCTGTTTCAATACAAAATGGTACATCTTCAAAACTAATATCCGAAGTTTTCGAAAATGTCTGTAATGGGTAAAATACACCTCGTGTATTTTTCTTATCCATATCGTGCATACTAACACTGCCAGAAGTATGTACTACAAACCTATCTGAAAATGGTAGTTGTTTGGACATATTTGATATGGCATCATCACTTATTGCAAAAATATAGATGTCTGCTTCCTTTAAATTAGAAAGTGAGTCAATGACTTCAGTATCATTTTTATACGATTTAATAGCTTCGTAATTACGATTATACCACTGCTTCAATACAACAGTATCCGAAGATTTAAATGCTTTAAATAGGTGTGTAGCTACATTGCCAGCTCCAAGAAGTACTACTGAAATCATGTTGTAAAAATACTAAGATTTTAAAATGTAGTCATAGTTGGTTTTGAATTAAAAATTAAATTTGACATATGGATAAACCTGACATTAAATCACCTGAGGATATTTACCTTCTCGTTTCAGAATTTTACAAAAAGGTAAGACATGATAAAGAGCTTGGTCCTTTTTTTAATAACTCAATTAAAGATTGGGATGCACATTTTGAGCATTTAACAGCGTTCTGGGAATCGAACTTGTTCTTGGAAACTAAATATTTTGGTAATCCATTAGATGTACATATTAAAGTAGATAAAGCCAACTCTAACAGCATTACAGAGCTTCATTTTGGTTTATGGCTAAATCTGTGGTATCAGACAATAGATGAATTATATCAAGGCGAATATGCCGATATGGCAAAGAGAAGAGCTCGAAAAATGGGAACATTCATGTACTTGAAAATTTTTGAAGCCCGAAATCAATAACCAAGTTACCTAATTCATACATTTACGTTTCATACAATTATTAAAAGAAAATAGAATGAAACTAATCAAAGAATTTAAAGAGTTTGCTGTTAAGGGTAACATGATGGATATGGCCGTTGGTATTATTATAGGTGCAGCGTTCAATAAGGTTATCGATGTTTTGGCCAAACAGGTGTTATTGCCACCATTATCATTATTATCTGATGGTTTAAGCTTTCAGGATAAAAAAGTGATATTACGTGACGAAGTTTTGGATGCTAGTGGTGGCGTAACTCTAAGCGAAGTGGCTATTGCTTACGGTGCATTATTAGAAGTGTTCCTAGATTTTTTAATCATAGGATTTACCATTTTCTTGGTAGTGAAATTTATGAACAGATTAAAACGCAAAGCTCAAGATACCGAGGATACTACTGTAGTAACTCCAAAAGACATAGAATTACTCTCGAAACTTAATAATTTAATGGAGGAACAAAATGCCATTTTAAAGGCACAGAAAGGTTCATAATTTTTGAAAGAATTTTAACAACTTTTAGGCATTAGTAAACCTAAATAAAATCAGCTAAAAGCATTATCTTTGCACGAGCTAAAAATGAGCTATTCGCATGCAAAAGAAAATCGCTAACATTCTATTTTCCACAAGACTTACTGCTGTTTTATTTATTGTATTTGCTGTTTCTATGGCAGTTGGTACTTTTTTAGATTCTCCTCTTGCAGGTAATCCAACAGATGCTTCTCCAACACCTTATTCAAGACAACTCGTATACAATACATGGTGGTTTGAAGCTATTATGGTATTTTTTGTAATAAATTTTGTGGGTAATATTTTTAGATTTCGTTTATGGCGAAAAGAAAAATGGGCCACTCTAACATTACATTTATCTTTCATTTTTATTTTGGTTGGCGCATTTATAACACGATATATTGGTTATGAAGGCGCGATGGCTATCCGTGAAGGTGCTACGGAAAGCCAAATGTTATCGCTTAAGACTTACATCAAAGGGCGAATCATTGGTGATTTTGAAATTAATGGACAGCTCGTGCAAAGAAACTTTGAGCGCGAAGTTGATTTCTCGCCACGCCTTGATAATGATTTTTCCGAAACCTACATGTATGGTGAAACACCAGTGACCTTTACGCTAAAAGAATTTATTCAGGGAGCAGAAAAAGACATTGTACCATCTGATACAGGCGAAAAATATCTTAAAATAGTTGAAGCTGGTGGCGGAAAACCACATAATCATTTCTTGAAAGAAGGTGAGACACAAAGTATACACAATATTTTATTTACTCTAAATAAGTACCAAGAAGGTGCAATTAATATCACAGATACTGACGAAGGCTTATTTATAAACTCACCTTATGATGGTGAGTATTTAACTATGGCGACGATGAGCCAAGGCACTTTAGTTAAAGATAGTTTACAGCGATTAGCATTACGTTCGAGGTATATTATAGAAAGCCTTCAAATGGTATTCCCAAAGCCAGTTGTTAAAGGTGAGTTTGCTGTGGTTAAAAAATCTCAATTACTTAAAAATGATGAGGATGGAATTATTCTCGATGTTACGGCAAATGGAGAGACTAAAGAAGTTGGATTAATTGGAGGTCAGGGCAGTTATAATGGATTTGAAGATGTAAATGTTGGTGGATTAGACATTTCTGTTCAATATGGATCAAAAGTTATAGAGTTACCTTTTTCTGTAAAGTTAAATGATTTCATTGCCGAAAAGTATCCAGGCACCGAAAATCAATATTCATCTTTTGAAAGTAAGGTTACAGTTGTTGATCAAGAGCAAGGAGACTTTGATTACCATATTTATATGAATAATATCTTGGACCATCGTGGATATCGTTTTTTTCAATCCGGTTTTGACCCAGATGAAAGAGGCACAATATTATCTGTTAATCATGATATGTGGGGCACATATATTACCTATACAGGATATATGCTTTTATATTTTGGGTTGTTAGCTATCATGTTTGCCAAACATACGCGATTCGATGAGCTAAGACAACAACTTAAAAGGCTTAAAAAGAAAAAGGCTAAAATGCTCACAAGCTTACTTCTTTTATTTACGATTTCTTCTTTTGGGCAACAACATTCTGCCAATGATGGTCATAACCATGGCTTAGAAATATCAAAAGCACAGATAGACTCAATCTTAAGGGCTAATATTACACCTAAGTCGCATTCCGATAAATTTGCTGAGGTTGTGATACAAGATGTCACCGGACGTATGATGCCAATGCATACGTTTGCTTCTCAGATACTTCGTAAACTAAGTAAAAGTGATACCTATGAGGAGTTTGATGCTACCCAAGTATTACTCTCTATGCAAGAAAGTCCACAGTTATGGAGTAACACACCATTGATTTACCTAAGACCTATGGAAGCGGATTCTATTCGCAGTATTATAGGTGTAGATAAATCTGTAAAGCATGCTAGGTTTGTTGATTTTTTTACAGAAAGTGGGTTTTACAAATTAGAACCTTATTTAGAAGAAGCCTATAGAGCAACTATACCAACTGCGCACCAAAAGAAATTTAGAGAAACCAACGATAGAGTACGCTTGCTTTTTAGTATGATTGAAGGGAATTCTTTAAAACTGTTTCCTGTTCCTAATGACGAAGGCAACGATTGGATATCTTCTGATGAATATAGATTGGGTAATTATAAGAGTAAAATAAAGGATTCACTTTACGGAAACTTCATTAATAACGGTTTCAGCGCGTATCTGTTGACTTTAAATCAAGGCAAAAGCACAGGCGATTTTTCTCAAGCTGAAGCTTTACTTAAAGGGTTTAAAAAATCACAAACCAAATATGGTGCTGAGGTAATGTTGTCAGACCAAAAGATTAAAGCTGAAATAGCATATAACAAGTATGATATTTTCAAGAAGTTATTTAGCTGGTATATGTATGCCGGAACGCTATTGTTTATTGTATTAATTGTACAAATATTTAAATATAATAGTAAGCTAATAGCGAATTTAGTCAAAGGTTTGATTGCTATAATTATTTTGCTGTTTATACTACATACTGGCGGCCTAATACTACGTTGGTATTTGTCTGGTCATGCACCTTGGAGTGATGCTTACGAATCTATAATTTATGTGTCGTGGTCAGTAATGCTTTTCGGAATTTTATTATCTCGTGGTAAGAATAAAAGCAATTCTGCTGGTTTGGGTAGTACTATAGCTTCGGCTATGATACCAATTTATGGTGTTTTTCAAAAAGACTCATCTCATTTAACGCTAGCGGCTTCAGCATTTATTACATCAATGATGTTAATGATTGCACATTGGAATTGGATGGACCCAGCCATTGCCAATTTACAACCTGTTTTAAATAGTTATTGGCTTATGATTCATGTTGCGGTAATAGTTGCAAGTTATGGACCATTTGCACTCGGAATGATACTAGGTCTAGTAGCGCTATTACTTATGATTTTTACTACAAAATCAAATAAGAACCGAATGAGCTACCATATAAAAGAGCTTACTATTATAAATGAATTGGCGCTTACTGTTGGTTTAGTAATGCTTACCATAGGAAACTTTTTAGGAGGTATGTGGGCTAATGAAAGTTGGGGTCGCTATTGGGGTTGGGATCCAAAAGAAACATGGGCATTAATAAGTATTATGGTATATGCTTTTGTTATACATATGAGATTAATTCCAGGACTACGAAGTAAGTGGTTGTATAGTTTAATGTCTGTATTGGCATTTGCTAGTGTTTTGATGACTTATTTTGGGGTGAATTTTTATTTAGCCGGATTACACTCCTACGCTAGTGGTGACCAAATATTAAGTCTACAGTTTATAGTAATTGCACTTGCTATTATAGCTATAATTTCAGTTTTTGCTTACCGTAAGTATAAAGTGCACTACTAAGAATCTTGTAACGCATTGTAATTCTACAATTTTCCTTAACTTGTAGTCATCAAACTAACCATTTAGATGAATTACTTCAAGAAGTTAGGCACAGCAAATCTTTTAATGTTGTTGCTCTGTGCGGCTATTATTATCGTAGCTGAGTATCTTTTTTTAACTGGTGATAAATTACACGGTATTTTTGTTGGGCTTTGGGCACCAACGCTTTTAGGTGTAATGATTTACCTTAAACTACTAGATAATGGAAGCAGATGAAATAGTATTTTGGTTTTCGATTGTGGTTTCAGGCCTAGTAGTCATTTGGGCTTACTTTGTTATCAGAGCCTACAATAACATTGGTAAAAAAGAATAGATAATTTACTAATCGATTTTCTTAACTCAAAAATGAAACTTGTACTAAAGTTAGCAGCAGTTTATAACATAATTTGGGGTGCTTGGGTTGTATTATTTCCAGATCATTTTTTCGAATTAGTTGGTATGGAACCGTTAAATCACCCCATGGTTTGGCAAGGAATGGGAATGGTTATTGGCGTATACGGCATTGGATATTGGTGGGCTTCGTACGATCCAATGCGGCATTGGCCAATTGTAGCAGTTGGATTTTTAGGAAAAATATTTGGTCCGCTAGGCTTCATCTTTAATTATATCAATGGAGATGTGCCATTTCAGTTTATTTATACATTAATTACCAATGATTTTATCTGGTGGATTCCTTTCTTGCTTATACTTAGAAAAGTTCATCGTGAGTATAACTGGAAACTAAAATGATTAAGATTCTACGTGTTGTTTTAGTAGCTTTTTACCTTATTGCTGGTAGTTATCACTTTATTAATCCTAATTTTTATTATCCATTAATACCAGATTACTTACCATATCATGATATTATCAATTCAGTCAGCGGGTTATTAGAAATTGTGTTGGCTGTTGGTGTGATTTTTCCAAAAACGAGACTTATGTCTACTTATGGTATTATACTAATGTTAATTGCATTTATACCTTCTCATATATATTTTATTCAACAGCAATCGTGTGTTGATAACTCTTTATGTGTTCCTGAATGGTTAGCCTGGGTAAGACTATTAATCGTTCATCCACTATTTATATTTTGGGCTTGGTTAATAAGAAATGATTAATCATTATGAGTATAGACTTATGTAAATTAGTATTCGATACAGGGACTTTAGTCTTAATCTGGTTAGTTCAATTAGTCATCTATCCCAGTTTTTTATTCTATTCAGAGGAAGATTTAAAGCATTGGCATATTAAGTATACAAAGCGAATCAGTGTAGTTGTTTTACCATTAATGCTAGCACAATTGATTTTTAGTGGCTTTCAAGTATATATAGCACAGAACTTGTATACTATAGTAAATTTGGCTTTATTGATTGTTATTTGGGCGATAACCTTTGGAGTTTTTGTACCTATTCATAATGGTATTAGTAAAAATTCTGCTACTAAAATAGAACTTGTTAAATTGGTTAATTATAATTGGTACAGAACTCTATTATGGACAATAGTATTTGCATTAAGTTTTTTTAATTTCATTTCTAATTAAAAAATAAATTGCATATTTGTACCATTATGATTGCATAAGTCTACCATTCGGAAAATAATTTTGCACTTCAAGCAAAAGACAAGAGTTGAACAGTTTTTATGTTCAACAATCATCAATATATATTATTTTAAAAATGCAATCATCACAAAAAATTACAATAAAACAGTTTTTTAATTACCTAAAACTAGCAGTAACGGGTAAAGAACAAGACTTTACATCAGGAAGTATTCGCAGAGCAGTTTTTATGCTTTCTATACCTATGATTCTAGAAATGCTTATGGAATCTATCTTCGCTATTGTAGATATTTTCTATGTTTCAAGAGTTAGTGTCAATGCAGTGGCTACGATTGGCCTGACCGAATCGGTCATAACTCTTGTATATGCCTTGGCCATCGGCTTAAGTATGGCAGCTACGGCAATTGTGGCGCGGAGAATAGGTGAGAAGGATAGAGAAGGCGCATCGCAAGCCGCAGTGCAAGTTATCTTTTTAGGTGTCATTATTGCCGCAGGCGTAAGTGTAGTTGGTATCCTGTATCCAAAAGAGATTTTGGCTTTAATGGGTGGCGAACCTGATTTAATTGCCGAAGGCTACGGTTATACTCAGGTATTACTAGGCGGAAATGTAACAATCATGTTACTATTTTTAATCAATGCTATTTTTAGAGGCGCTGGTGATGCCTCAATTGCTATGTGGGTATTAATAGTTTCTAATGGATTGAACATTATTTTAGACCCTATTTTTATTTTTGGTCTTGGACCAATTCAAGCATATGGAGTAGAAGGCGCAGCTATAGCAACTACAATAGGCAGAGGAACAGCAGTAGTTTTTCAGTTACTAGTTCTATTTTATGGTTGGAGTAAAATAAAAGTAGCCTTTAAGGATTTAGTGCTAAGAATCTCTGTAATGCTGAATTTAATTAAAGTATCACTTGGCGGTATTGGTCAATTCTTGATAGGGACATCATCTTGGGTATTTTTAATGCGTATTATGAGCGAATTTGGTAGCGAAGTTCTTGCAGGATATACTATAGCAATTAGGGTTATGATGTTTACGCTTATGCCTGCTTGGGGAATGAGTAATGCTGCAGCTACCTTAGTAGGTCAAAATTTAGGTGCTCAAAAACCAGATAGAGCAGAACAATCAGTATGGAAAACAGGCAAGTACAGCGCAATATTTATGGGTTTTGTATCTATTATTTATCTCATTTTTGCTCCACAGATTATATCTTGGTTTACCCAAGAAGCAGAAGTCATTAAAAATGGTGCTTTGTGTCTTAGAATCATCGCAGCAGGTTATGTCTTTTATGGCTACGGAATGGTAATTATTAATGCTTTTAATGGTTCTGGTGATACGACAACACCAACCTGGATTAATTTTATTTGCTTCTGGCTTTTTCAATTACCTTTTGCATATATCATGGCTTTAAATTTTGATTTTGGACCACTTGGTGTGTTCATGGCAATCACACTTGCTGAAGTTCTCATAACGGTTTTGGGCTTAATTTGGTTTAAAAAAGGTAAATGGAAATCAGTTAAAGTATAATAGTATATTTCTTTTCGTTAATTTTAGCTTTTATTAAAAAAATATGACAAAGAAAAAATTAGGAACTAATACTATTTGTGCTCACATTGGTGAGGTAAAAGACGAACAATTTAAAGGTGCTGTATCACCAATGTATTTAAGTTCTTCATACGAATTTTTAGATGTTGATGTAAAGCGTTACCCGAGATATTTTAATACGCCTAATCAAGAGTTTTTAGCTAAAAAAATTGCAGCTTTAGAGCATGCTGAAGCTGCAATTATTTTTGGTTCAGGTATGGCTGCAATCAGTACAATGTTTTTGGCTTTTTTACAAAAAGGAGATCATTTAGTCGTTCAAAACACGTTATATGGCGGAACTGTAAATTTTATAAAAGAAGAGTTCCCTAAGTATGGTATCGAGTACACGTTTACTGATGGTTATACAGTAGAAGATTTTGAGAATGCAATAAAGACTAACACAAAGCTTATCCATTTAGAGAGTCCATCTAATCCTTTATTAACTATCACAGACGTAAGAGCTGTTGCAGAATTAGGTAAGTCAAAACATATACTAACTTCTATTGATAATACATTCGCATCACCTATTAATCAGAAGCCTATTGACTTGGGAATAGATTTGGTAATGCATTCGGCAACCAAATATTTTGGCGGTCATAGTGATATTTGCGCTGGTGCAGTAACTGGATCTCAAGAGCATATTGATAAGATATGGAATGTGGCTAAAAATTTGGGTGGAAGTTTAAGCGATATGACGGTTTGGATGCTAGAGCGTAGTATGAAAACATTAGGCTTAAGAGTCAAAGCTCAAACCAAAAATGCCTTGAAAATGGCCAAATGGCTTAATAAACATCCTAAAATCTCTAAGGTGTTTTATCCAGGTCTAAAGTCGCATCCTGAGTATAAATTAGCAAAGTCACAAATGGAAGGATTTGGTGCTATGTTATCTTTTGAACTTTCGGATGATTTAGATTCGTATCAGTTTCAAAAGAAACTGAAATTAATAAAGTCTTCAATGAGTTTAGCAGGTATAGAAAGTACAGTGATATCTCCTCACTTAACATCTCACGCATTATTAACTCCTGAAGAAAGGAGAAATGTTGGCATAAGTGATCAACTCATTCGTTTTTCGGTAGGTATTGAGGATGTTAAAGATCTGAAACGTGATATAAATCAAGCCATTAAAAAAATTGAAAACAAATGAAACTAGATATTTTAGCTTTTGGTGCACATCCTGATGACGTAGAACTTGGTTGTGGTGCTGTTATTGCAAAAGAAGTTTCCAAAGGCAGAAAAGTTGGTATTATAGATTTAACTCGTGGCGAACTAGGAACTCGTGGTACTGCCGAAACACGAGACGAAGAAGCTGCTATTGCTGCAAAAATTCTAGGTGTTGAAATACGAGAAAATTTAGGATTTGCAGATGGCTTTTTTACGAACGATAAAGCACACCAGTTAGAGATCATAAAAATGATAAGGCTTTACCGACCAGAAATTGTACTATGTAATGCTGTTGAAGATAGACATATAGATCACGGAAAAGGGAGTAAGCTTGTGAGTGATGCCTGTTTTCTTAGTGGGTTGGTAAAGATAGACACTGAATTTGATGGGAGACCTCAAGAACAATGGCGACCAAGACTTGTGTACCATTACATACAATGGAAAGATTTAGAGCCAGATATAGCTATAGATGTTACTGGTTTTATAGATAAAAAAATGGAAGCAGTTCTTGCTTATAAAACTCAATTTTACGACCCAAATAGTAAAGAACCTGAGACTCCTATTTCTAGCAAGAACTTTACCGATAGTATAATTTATAGATCACGAAATCTAGGTAGATTAATAGGTGTAGAACATGCTGAAGGTTTTACAGTTGAACGTTACCCAGCAACAGACAGTTTATTAGATTTAATATAGGTGGATTAAGCTTAAGTTTTTAAAATTATAGCGTTTTAAACGATATATTTATTTAATAAATCTAACAGTTTTACTGATATTATTGTCTCCTTTAAGATTTAGTATATATACGCCTTTATTAAGATATCCAACATTGATAGCGTTATTAATTATACTACCTGTACGTATCAATTTTCCTGTTATATCATGAATTGTAAACCTATTGAAAGTTGTAGATGAATCTACTCTTATTATACTTTCAACAGGATTTGGATAAACTCTGAAATCATTATTTAATTCGGGCGAGTTTATACTTAATACCCCATTAAACCAATCAAACCATAAATCTTCATTTACACCAATAATATCATCAGTTTGATTTATACCAACACCACTTGAGCCATTGTTAAATATGATATTTATGCTTTCTATGTTAGTAAAAGTATATTTATACCATTCACTATCATGTAATTCCATTGTTATACCAGGCCAATTACCATCACTTAGTACACCATTAGGAGAGGCGTTCCACCAATAAACATTTGGAGTTGTTGTCCAGTCACTTGGTGGTCTAAAAAATACGGTAAAGCTATCAAGATCTTCGAAAGTGTAATTTTCAGTCTTTACGCTTGAGTCATCTCCATTAGAATTTTGTGCAAAAGCTTTTAATGTTGTAGTTGAATTCAACTGTATATTAACAGCATTGGTTGCAGAAGATGAACTCGTTGTAGGTTCAGTGCCATCTATTGTGTAATAAATAGTTGGGTTCGGAAATGATGAATCTGTTGCCGTAACTGTAACATCTACGGTTGATCCATTTGCAAAAGTACCACCAAGAGGATTTATAGTTAAACAGGGTTGAGTAATATTTGGGTTAGAAATCCAGCTCATAGAATCCCACTCGTAATAGGCTTCACCAGAAGCAGATAAATCAACAGTTTGATTAGTTCCTAGACCATCATTAAAAATAATATTAGTTGATGCAACACCAACAAACTCATAGCTATACCAGCCATCACATGCTTCAATCATATCAACACCCGGCCACGCAGCATCTTCTAAAACACCATCAGGTAGAATATCCCACCAGTAAACTTTTGGTGCAGAAGTCCAAGAATCTGGAGGTTTAAAATAAACGGTAAAGCCATCGACGTCTCCAATGAAATACGTCTTTGTTACAATATTAGACTGGTTATTATCTACATCTACTGCAAAGGCTTTAAACGTTGTTGTTTCAGTAATATTAATTGTTGTTTGTTGGTTAACAGACGGAGAGCTAGTTGTAGGCTCTGACTCATCAGTTGTATAATAAAGTGTTGGGTTTGGATCTGTTGAATCTGATGCCAAAATCGTCACATCCAAAGGATCAGGAGAGAAATTATTTTCAGGTAAAAAACTTACAGTAGGATTAACATCTAGATTTTCTCCAACCCATACATGTTGAATCTTTGATTTTGTGACGTTTCCATTGTTGTCTGTGATTTCGACATAATAATCTACAAGAACTTCAGATAAACCAGTAATCTCAGCATGATACTGATTTGCAATATGTTCTGGTAAAACAAAGAAATCTATTTCAGGATCATTTGTAATATTAGTTTTAGGAAATATGCGCTCAATCATAGTTAGACTTTCCCAGTTCCCAACAGAATTTCCTCCAGCATAAGTTTCATTATCGTTATTACTTAAGGGATTAACGCCGTCATTATCGATACGATATTTTAATTCAGCTGATGCAATACCATTCACATCATGAGCAAATGTCCAAACCGTAAAATCAGCAGAGTTAAGATGTTGCTGATATCCATAAGTCGGACCAAATCCTATCTCCCCAGGATTATAAGGATAGCGCTGAGGAATAAAAACAGATGGTGGCGTAGCATCAACGCCAGGATTTGAATCAATAACATCTTGTGCATAGTCTACTGCATTATTAGATGCAATAGTTTGTTTAATTTCCATGTCTATGGACTTGCCATAATACATGTATCCACTCGTATAACCTGGTAATAGTGCATGCCATGCTAATTCTGCTTTTGAAGAACTAACAGAAGGATTTACAATATCTGCTATGTCTGTGTTACCTTCTAAATCTTCAGCCATTATAACATAATTTTCAGCTGCAGTTAAAACTGCCCAATTGCGAGCATCTTCAGTCCAACCATTTGGATCAAACTCAAATTCCGATGTATACATTGGCCACAGCCAATTAATAAACTGAGGACTTCCCCAATCGTTTTCTGCATTAAACCAAGACCCATCTTCGACTTTAACTATATCAGATTCAGATACAGGATGATCGTTTAAAAACTGTTGAATTGTAGTAGGAGAGTAGCCTTGACTAGCAGCAGCATTAGAAAAATTTTGTACTGCTTGCTGATAATAACTTGCACCGCCACCCCAAGCATTATCACCATCATGCGCTAATAATACAATTGAAGGATGATTAGGGTCATCGTAAGGTGCAATATTTGCATCTAATTCTCCTGTGCCTTGCTCACTAAAACCGTCACGATAGCTTAGTAAATCTGCCATTGGGACTACTGTGAGTTTATATTCTTGACCTGTTTCAGGATTTACATATTTTGCTTTATGAGCTTGATAGCTATAAGGAGCAGCAAATGTACCACCACGGCCATCGATTTGTCCACTCCACCAATTGGTTCCATTTGTAGTTACTTTATCTGCGAGATTTGGAGGATTTGTATTTACACCCGATGTTCCAAAAGTCACGGGGTAATCATTTAATGTTCTTGACAAATGACTATTGGCAATAATCGACCATTCAAATCCTTCTTCAACTAAAACTTGAATAATTCGCTCTGAAAAAGAACACTCAGCAGGCCAATACCCAGGTGATATGTTTCCATTAAAATAGTTTTGCACAATGTATTTATGACCTTGAATTTCTTTACGTAACACGCGATCACTTATTAGTGGTGATAGGGCATGATGCCAAGTAAAACCAGTTACATCCATTCGAGGAAAACCACCAGAGGTTTGCCAACCCTGAGCTTCAATCACTGAAGCTGTCCAGTTAGGAACATAACCCCAAGCTCCTGCGTCAGAAAGTGACTGAATATTTTCTATTAGACAACCTCCATAATTAACTTGTGCACCAGCATCAGGAAGACTAGTGATACTGTTTATAGAGTTTCGAGCTTCCCATTGGTAAACATTAACACGATCAGGTTTGCTAAATATTTCTTCTAGATCGTTTAAAGGGTGAGCTATTCCGTCAGCATATATATTTCCCCCATTGAATTTTAGTTGTTGAGATTCCCATACTTTTTGATATTCATATGGGTTAGAGACGCTTTTGTCTGGCCAATAAATGGGCTGTTGTAAATGCCATAGATAGGATGTGTGTACTTGCCCATAAAACCAAAAAGAGAACACTAAAAAAAAGGGAAAAACAAAGTAATTCTTTTTCATATATATCTAAAATTCATCCTGTAATTCAAGCGATTGAACTAGAATAATATTGAATTTTATTTAATAAAACTAATTTGAATTTCACTACAACGTTGTAGTTTAACAACTAATTTATTTACTAAAATTTTTGTAGAACATTGGAAATAATTTACATTTGCAATCCTAATCAAAAATGGTGGTTGTAGCTCAGTTGGTTAGAGCGCTGGTTTGTGGTACCAGATGTCGTGGGTTCGAGTCCCATCTTCCACCCAAAATTATAAGCTTCTCTTTATGGGAAGCTTTTTTTGTAGAAATAATTTAACAGAATGAAGGTGGCAAGTTAATGCTAAACCTAGGTGAATTATGACCCAGCTTGCATTCAAAAGCAAAAAACCTTTCAAGACATTGAAAGGCTTTTTTATAATCTATTTTTATAGACGTGAAAGTTATTTTTCGTCTTCAGTTTTATCAACTGCAATTCTTTTATCTCTATTGACAATTTCCCAGGCGGTATGAAACACTAATCTGGCTCTATTTTCTAATAAATCGTATTGAATTTTATCAGGAGTATCGCTTGGTCTATGGTAGTCATCATGCGTACCATTAAAGTAAAAAATAACGGGAATATTGTTTTTAGCAAAGTTATAATGATCAGATCTGTAGTAATAACGGTTTGGGTCATTCTCATCATTAAAGGTATAGTCAAGTTCAATATTGCAAAACTTCTTATTAATTTCTTCCGAAAGATTATGCAAATCGGTACTTAACTTATCACTACCAATAAGGTACACATAGTTACGACGACCTTCTTTACGTTTTGGATCGGTTCTACCAATCATATCGATATTTAGGTCAGCCACAGTATTTGCTAAAGGGAAAATAGGATCTACATCCGTGTAATATCTAGAACCTAAAAGTCCTTTTTCTTCACCCGTTACATGCAAAAACAAAATAGAACGCTTTGGAGCAAAACCATCTTTTACGGCTGTTTGAAATGCTTCTGCCAATTCTATTAATGCCACAGTGCCTGATCCGTCGTCATCTGCACCATTGCAGATTTCCCCATTTTGATAGCCGATATGATCTAAATGTGATGAGATTACAAGAATTTCATCGGGTTTTTCAGAACCTTCAATAAAAGCCACAACATTTTCTGAAAGTACATTCTCAACTTTTCTCTCCGACTTTAGGCTTAGATTTATGTTAACTTCTTTACTTGTACTATCTTTTTCTATAGTTGGCAATAAGGCCTTAGCCAAACTGTCATTAATCATTAAGAATGCAAAATCATTCTCTTCATTTTTTAATGATAATCTAGACGAAAAACCAGATTCGGCTTGTCTTTGATAGAATGGTGCATATCTAGAAAATAATCCTTCATCAAAATACAACAGCACCTTTGCGCCATTATCTCTAGCTGCATTTCGTTTACTCGATAATGCTTGACGTCCGTTTGTCCATTTTGTACCTTCTTGTTTACCGTTAGTAATATAATTACCATTTTCATCTTTAGGTTCTCCAGACTTAGCAAGAACAATTTTACCCTTAACATCAAGGCCTTTGTAATTAGAGTAATTATTATCATCTATGCCATAGCCCACATATATAATTTCTGAAGTGTTTATATCTAAGCTTTTAGACAGTGATAATACAATATGGTTTATAAAAGAAGTGTACGACTTTCCATTAACATCTAGTTCTGCTTCAGAAACACTTTGTCTCTCCAAATATACTTCTTGAAAAAAATCCTCGCTTTTATATGCTGAGGCTACACCAATATCTAAATACTGATTTTTTATATATTCAACTGCCAATTTTTGACCCTTTTCTCCTGTTTCTCTACCTTCATATTTATCAGACGCGTATTCATATAGCATTGTTTTAAGTTCGTCTTGAGTAATGGTCTTAGCATATTCAACGGGGTCTGCAACTTTAGTATTTTTTTTAGAATCCTTAGAACTTCCGCAAGCCATTAATATGAGTGCTGTACAGAAAAAACAAATATTTTTTCTCATTGTTATATTCAGTTTAGTAGATTGTTATTTTATGAGGTCTAAGATAATTAAATATTAAAGAACTTCGCGAGAAAGAGCTGTTTCAGAATTGGCAATATACCATGCTGTAGCAAATATGAGTTTGGTCCGTTTGGCTAATAAAGGGTAATTTATTTTGTCTGCGGTATCAGTAGGTTTTGTATAATCCTCATGTTCACCATTAAAGAAGAAGGTCACCGGAATACCTTTTAATGCAAAATTATAATGGTCCGATCTATAGAAATATCTATTTGAGTCTCTAAGCTCATCATATTTGTAATCTAATTCAAGGTTCACAAAATTAGAATTTGCTTCTTGAATAATGTAATTAAGCTCTGTACTCTCTCTGTCAGAACCGATTACATAAATGTAATCTTGATTATTTTCGTGCCTTTTATCAGTACGACCAATCATATCAATATTTAGCGTACTTACGGTGTTTTCAATTGGAAAAACAGGATTGTTCGTATAGTATAGAGAGCCATGTAATCCAATTTCTTCTGCCGTTACATGCAAAAATACAATACTTCGCTTTGGACCATAACCACTATTTGATGCCATTTTAAAAGCTTGAGCCATTTCAAATATTGCAGCTGTACCAGAACCATTGTCATCGGCTCCTGGATATATTTGTCCATCTATTACACCTTCGTGATCAGAATGTGCTACAATATATACATATTGGTCAGGATAATCAGTGCCTTCAATATAGGCGATGACGTTCTGAGACGCATTTATGTTATCAGGTAAGGCACTTTTTGGAACTATTTGAAAATAATCAGAATGAGAATCAGGCGCCTTAATATTTAAGGATTTATAATATCCTCTTATGTAGTCACAAACTTCATTATGTCCAGCTTCTCCTGTTTTTCGACCTGCATATTTATCAGAAGAAATTTCATAGACATGGCTTTTTAAATCTTCTTCAGTAATTGTACTGATGTAAGTTTCTACTGAAGAAATATCGGAGTAGGCTATAGACTCTTTTAGTGTTTTAACTTTTTCACTATGCCTTGGTTTAGCACACATGCCAACCAAGAAAAAAAGAGGTAATATGTATAGCTTCATTTAGTATCAAATATTGAAGCTCAAAAATAATAGAAAAAATAGTTTTTAAGGGGTTATTACATAATTTCTATATCTTCCAATTCTTTAATGGCGTCTTCTTCAGAAGTCTCATCGAGTTGCTCGAGCTCTTTGATATCACCAATTTCAGCTTTTTGAAAAACACTCTTGTAAACTGTAAATGACAGCGATATTATCGTTAACAGAAATACGTACTGAATAGCTTTGGTCTTAAATTTCTTTTTCTTAGAGAAATAAAGTAATGCAATACCGCATAAAAATGCAATAATTATAGGAAATACCGAAAGCTTAAATAATGGTGTCACAGCAAGTACTACAGCCAAAATAGAAGCTATAAAACCCAATATGATTAATAGTTTTTTCATTACATTAATTTTTTAAGCCAGACGCTGATTTAATTTTTAATTCGCCATTTCCTACTGCAATTTTAAACTTAGCATACACGGGCACTTTGTTGGCATCAGCTGTTAGCCAAATAATATTAGAGTTACTACCTTTGAGCACATCAGATCCTCTTAAACTAATTGCAATTTTGTAACACTCTTTTCTACCAATGTTGGTTGAGATTGTCTCTTTACCAATATATCTAAAAGATACGGTATTTTCTTTATTATCAAACAACACCTTAAAACTTGACGTATCACCAGGAGATGCCTTATCTATATCTAAGTTTCTTAAGGTATATAATGTAGACACTAAATCTTTTGTTGAGTTGCCGATTTTTACATCCTTATTCACCTCCCAAATAGAACCATCGCCTCTTCTTTTCTTCATTTGGCTTTTAACAGTCTTGCTTCTGTGGTTAAACTTGTATTGCATGAATTTGTAATAGCCACCTTCATTAATATCTCTTTTGTATAAATATGGTGTTAAACTCGCTGGACCAACATAGCTTTCGTATAGATCACGTACTTTAAAAAAACTATCAAAACTACTATATGTTGCAGCTGAACATTTTAAGCGCATTAATGTACTTTTTGAAGTGCTTACTTTGCTTGTCTCCATAGTTACTTGTGCAATATCAGTAAGTAAGCCAGACATATTATAAGATGCTGTAAATACTAATTTTTCGCCATAACCTATGGTTTTGTTTTGACCAGAAACTTTAAGACTGGTAAGTACTAATAGTGTTAGAAAAAGCTGTTTCATTGATTGACGTTTTTTTAATAACGAAGTATTAATCATTTATTGTGCCGAAAATACAATTGATAATTAAATAATGAATCTTTTTACAATAAATTAAAGCTGAATTTTTCAATCAAATAAATAAAAAAAGCTTTGGCAAAAGCAAAAAAGGATTCTATATTTGCATCCGCAATCGGAGAAATGGCAGAGTGGTCGAATGCACTGGTCTTGAAAACCAGCGAGGGTCACACCTCCGGGGGTTCGAATCCCTCTTTCTCCGCAAAAACCCTTGTAATCGATTGATTATTAAGGGTTTTTATTTTTAGTTGATAATATGGTTGACAGAAACTGTCTTTTTATTAGTTTCTTTTCTTGATTTATTAATTCTAAGGAATGATTATTAGAGTGAAGTAACGTGTTCGTGTATGGCTCGTACCGATTTTAGGTAAGAGTGCGTTACACAAAATTTATATAATTTAAAGATAGATAAATTTTAGTGTATTCAGAGGTATGAGTTATACACGTTGTTGTGGTTTGTGTCTTACTTACTTAGTTTCAGAATTCTAAATGCACCTTGGATCACTAGAATGAATACGATAGTTCCAATAATCAAGTCAGGTTTACTCGAATTTAACCAGTTTACCAGAACTCCAGCGACTATAACGCCAAAATTGATAATTACATCATTGGACGTAAAAATCATACTTGCTTTCATATGAGCTTCTTCTTTGCTTTTAGATTTCTGCAAGATGTAAAGACAAACACCATTTGCTATAAGTGCAAAAATTGAAACAACAATCATAGTCGAAAAATCAGGAAGTTTTTCTGCACCGAAGAATCGTCTAAGTACTTCAACGAATCCAATTATTGCAAGTGTGATTTGAAAATATCCAGCAAGTTTTGCAATCCGTTTTTTCCTGGTTAAAGTACTACCAACAGCAAACAGACTGATGCCATAAACAAAGGAATCGGCTAGCATATCCAAACTGTCAGCAACTAATCCCATTGATCTTGAAATAAGACCAGTGGTCATTTCAATTAAGAAAAAACTAAAATTAATTGCTAGGACAGACCAAAGTAATTTTCGTTGATCAGTTTTTTCATTAAATTCTGTTTGATCAGATAATTCTGTAGATATTTTTTTTCCACCTAATTTTAGTTCAAGAACTGACCTTTCGATCAGGTCAAGATCTCCAGTGTGATGAACGATTAGTTTACGATTCGGTATATCGAAGTCCAAATTTGCAATACTTGAAATACCATCTAGTTTCATTCGGATTAAATTCTCCTCTGAAGGACAGTCCATTTGTGTAATTTCAAATACGGTTTTGTTCATTCACGAGATTTTTTGGACATTAACCACAACGTTCAGTATATTAAAAGTAGGCGATTTCTAAACAATAAACTTTCGGTTGAACACAAAGTTTGATTAGAAGCAAAATATTAGATAGTATCGCCATTTCGCCTATTTTTTATATACATTGTTGTGGTTTGTTTTTTTATTCTTATTGATAATTAGTTTTAATTGAACTTGGTTTTCAGTTTATACAGATATGAAAGCTGATTTCCTTTACTTTTTAGTTCTACTTCCATTAAAGCAATTTTCTGTTTTCTAAATTGAAAGAATACATCGGTTGCTTTTTTGAAATTCAGTTTAGCAAGATTTTCTACTAACTCAGCGCTAGTTTGAATAGTGGTCTGAAATGCATTGCTACTATTTTTTAGCTTATGCAGGTTAATTGCTTTTTCATACTGATATTTTAAATCTCTGTATTCTTCTTCAATTTCATTCGGCTGTCTATTTGTTCTTGATATACTCGATATCCAATTTCTAAGACTCCAGATAGCATTATAAACATCAGGATCACTTTTAAAATCGAAAATTTGCTCCCAAGCTATTTGATCAGTTTCAATAATAGGGAAGTCTTCTAGCAATAGGCTATAAACATCAGCCTTAGTATTTGTGATTTCATCTATAGAATATATAGAAGTTTCATAAGGGATCGCAGTAAACTTACTATTATCACAAGAAGCGGCTATTATTCTTGCCTTTAGATCAAGGCACATGTTAAACAACACATCGTAGCTTAAATCGGCATTCAATTTCCTTTCAAGCGAAGGAGTTATATTCTCATTAGCTTCAGATTGTTTATTCTTATCGCTAATTTCATTATAGTCAATAATGATTTTTCCTTTTTCAAGAAGAAAATCAAAGTTTTGATTAAAAAACGTACTTTCCTCTGTGGTAAATTTTGGCTTATAACCGGGACATCCGCTAGGTGAGTTAACTAAGTTGTACATCCCAACGTAACTATTTAAAATAATTAAATCGTTTAGTGCAAATGAGTCTCTATTTTCTAGTAACTCATTTTGAGAAGTAATTTCATTTTTTTGAAAAACATCATTATACTCCTTTAAACCAACGATTAATATCTTATCAAACAATAAAAGTTCTTTCTTCAAAGCGTCTACCGAATCTAAACTTTTCATGTTTTTTAATCCGATCAGTTCATTCATTTTTAATTGAAATTATCTAATTATTAGTTCCATCAGTTTTCTATTATCAGGGCATACTATATCAAGATAATAAACCACAACGGTTCGGCTATGAGTAGTTGCTTAAGGATTTAAAGATAGCAAAAAGGCACTAAGTGAGGAAAATTCGGAGAATTTTCCGAGTAGCACTTACCAACCCAAGCAATTACTTATAGCCATTGTTGTACCTAGTTTTTATATTTAATTTCCCTATAAGTTCTGTAATATGGTTTTTTCGTGCCATCAGGACTTATAACGTTTTTGATTAATTTAATCCAATTCCCTTTTTCATCATATTCATAATCTATTTCGTGAATAAAAGGTTCTGTTTTGTCAGTCAAAATCCAATACAGTTTGGTAATGTCTCCATTTTCATTTTTTTCAAGAACATAATCCGAATTTATATTCCCTTTTATTTCTTCTTCTAATCGACCTTGGTAATTAAAGTCCATTAGAATGAACTTACTATTTGGATAATCATAATTTACAGTTTGAAGTCTAGTATGGTCTGGTCCAACAATTGTATGCTCAATTTCAATTGGGTTTTTCAGGCTGTCATATTTTACAGTATATCTCAAATAAGTCTCTCCAGAATCATTTATTTTTTCCTTTATCTTTTTGTTTTCTTGATATTGATATTTGACTTTAGTTATATACCATTTACCGCCTTCATATTTTAAATTTCCTTCATAGTTTAGAATTCTATTGTTAGAATCTAATTCAATTATTTCGTCAGCAATTAGTTCATTATCTCGATATTTCTTTACTAACATTTCCCTTCCAGATTTAAAACTGTAGATATTTTTTTCAATCCAAGTTTCAGAATTCGCCAAAAAAATTGTGTCATTAACAATTACTTCGGCTGGATTTCCAAATTTCACGCTGTAATAATTTCTAGGTGCTACTCGCTCGGCAATTTCTGAATAGAAAGTTGGTTCAAATTCTTGGTCATGTTGAGAATACCCAACTGCAGTTATGAGAAGGAAAAGTATGAATGGAATTTTATTCATTTTTTAAATTAGGTACAACGGTCTCGTATAACCGTCAGTTACGGATAAATTTACGTTTTATTTGGTTTGGTACTGACGGAAGCAATTCCGAGTGTGCTGACGTTTACAGTCAGTACGCTGTAATTGCGGTTATACCTTGTTGTGTGGCGTTTTTTAATCTCTATAAATACAGATATATTCAATAGTTTGTTCTTTTTTATCAATTTCTAATTGTTCATCAGGAACATTAAAACTTATACCTTTTACAGATTTAAATTGATAAACTTCTTCATCTTCCCAATAGTAATATTTATCGATTTTTTCCAAATTCAAGATACTGTCATTAATTCCAATAATCTTTTTGAATTTACCAGTATAATTATTGTTAGCACAAATTTGGTCGGTTCGTTTTTTTTTGAAATCATACCATATTTTAATGTTCGGTAATGTATAGATGTAGAATATGTGTAATGTATCCAATTTAGCATCATCAATTTCATCAAGTTGGTTTTTTGTCATTGACAATGAGTATTCTCCAATTCGTTGTCCAGCAATTATGTCCAGATTATTTTTCTCAATTATCTCTACTTTGCTTTTACAACAGTAAAGCAAAACCAGAATTAGAATCATTAGTATATTAATCAGTACTTTTTTCACTTTTATTCAGTTTGCGTGAGTTCTGGAAATGACACACAACGGTTTTGTATATGAAAAGTACGTCTTTTTTGGCAGACGGTTTTTTCAGCCGTGATTAATTATTTTTAAAATAGGTGAGTACGCAAATATAGCGAAAGGTGGCGTATTTTTTATATACGTTGTTGTGCCTAGTTGTTTCTTAAATCCTCTTGATGTTTTTCCGAAAGACAAGGTTCGGCATATTCTAAAATTCCATCATTCTCATATTTCGACAAAATTTTCTTGATTCCAGAATAATTTACGTCTTTTAAAATCTCCATTGAAAAATACGAGTCGTTCAGTCCCTCAGATGTACAATTCAATTCCTTAAATCGGTCTCGTATAATTTCTTTGTTAAATCCGTCTTGAGTAATTATGACTAAAACAATTGAGTTCCCAGAGTGCTTTGTTGTCTTCTGATAAGTCAGCATTTGTTCCGATTCGTCAAATTCTGCATAAAATTCATCATCAGTCGCAATGAGTGGTCCATAAAACGGGATGTTATCCAGTTTGTAGATTCCATTTTCTTTGTCAATTTCCTCTGCCCACATTGTTTCCACAGTCAACTCGTCCAAAACATTGCTATGATATTTGAATAAAATTTTCTTTTGTTTGACTTCTTCCATTAATGCTTCTATTCCTTGAATTTGAATTTCACTTTTTGTCCATCTTTCAAGTTTTCCGTTTGTTTTCCTAAACTTCCAGAAAATAAAATTAATTCCTTGAATGGCACTTTTCCATAATTCGATTTTTCATATTGTCCGCTTACCAGAGCTGGCATTTTAAGACAGTATTTTTCATCTGCTTGTAATTCGCCTATTACTGATTTTGCTGATTCAATAATATTTGCCATTTCCCAATCTTCAATAAACTCTGAATCAGCCAATAAATGCTCAAAATCGGATTGATTTTCCGCTATTTTTAAACAAGTCACTTCTTCAGGGCAGATTCTCCAATATTCGTTCTTATCTGTTTTGAAAATTATATTTCCGAAATCATTTGTACGAATAATTTCAATGGCATTAAATCCTTTCCAATTCCAAGCTTTATTTATATCAGCAATCATTTTTTCAATTAGGCACAACGGTCTCGGCTATGATTTCGTTGTGGAATCATCCGCAGGATTATTCCGCTTAGAAATCAGCCGTTGATTAATACTTTTATTTTTATGTGGCACAAAACCACAATGAATTATAGCCATTGTTAGCAGCTGCTTTTAGTCAAATTCAATTTTCTCATTATTTCGTTCAGCCCAATCAATAATCAGTTGTTTAATTCTTGATTTATCCTCTTTCTTTAAATCCAATTTGGCAGGTAAGCACCAATGATTTTCAGCCTCAAACCATAATCTTATTCCACCTACCTCTAATTCCCACTCAAATTCTAATAGTTTTCCATTTTCTACAAAATAGATATATCCATTTCTTCCTTTATTCGAGAAATGTATTCCGTTTTCAGTCAGCAATTTTTCAATTCCGTCTTTTTTTCTTCGTTCCGTTTTCCATTCCTCATTTAGCTTTTCGGAAATATGTACTTGAAAATTATTTTCACTGACTTTATAGGTTGTCCAACCAAAAGGTAACTTGTAGTCCAAACCTGCTAAAGTCTTTTTCGACTGCTTTTTACAATAAGAACTAACTTTGTCCATTCCCATTATATTGGCTGCTTTACCTAATTCAGTCCAGAATTCTTCTGAAAAATAGTGATCGGTTTCATCTGCTAGTTCAACAAGACTTTCCAAAGCAAGCCCAAATTCATTTGTTCCATAAAATTCAATACTGTTTTGAAATTGTCTATGGTTTTTATAGAATTCAGGAATGTAGTCAATCATTCGCTTTATTATCTTTTTAGGTGATGATTCCAATCGTTTTTTCCTTGTGAAGCTAAATATTCCCAATGTTCGTTTAAGTGCTGCTAACGGTCTTGGCTATGGTTTCGTTACGGAATGGTACGCGAGTATCATTCCGCCGTAACCATAAATTTAGCAAAAAGGCTCGAAATTCCGATTAGGAATTTCAGCCGTAATGAACTATAGCCGTTGTTAGCTAACGTTTTTTTATCAGTTTAATATTATTCAATTTTGTTTCTTTTCCGAATTCAAGAGTATTCTCTGCGGTTTTGTCAATTATCATTAAACTATCAGACAGAAATTTTATTCTCCAGAAACTTTCTTTTACTCCAAGACCTAAATCAAAATTTTCTAAACGCATTTTTAAGAACTCACCTGTATTATTTATTTCAAGTTGTGACTTTGATTTATGATAATCGTAAGCTAAATTAATGGAATCACCATTTATTTTATACAAAGGTGGATATTGTAAATCACTTTCCGAAAATCCAGGTGGTGCAGCAATTGGTGGTGGCTTGGGAATGCTATCGTTTGAGTGATATTCAAATAGTTCTTTTTCAACCCAAGTTCCGTTTAGTAGCTCTTTATTCCATTTTGGTTTTCTTTCTGCCAATTCGAACGAGTTGTCCCTTAATCCTATGTAAGTACAATCAAAAATGCCCTCACTTGACTTTTTAATTCCGATTACTCTATTGTCAAGAACTAAAAAGTTTGAGTCATTATAGTTTGAGATTCTCCAAGGAATTTTCCCTTGCCATAAATTTCCAAATATTTGATGTGTTGAATCTTTAAATTCAATAAAAAGTGTGTCTGGTTCAGATTCTGAGATAAGATTGAACGTTTTATTTTGAAACTCAATTTTATCAATTTTGGATTCAGTCTTTTTTTCGCAACCAACTATCGTTAAAATCAGAAGCAAGATTATTATCGGTTTGTTCATTTTCAAATGTTAGCTAACGGTTAGGCTATGAGTAGTTGCGTGGGTTTGTACTTAACTTTGCAAGTACACACCAAACTGAAAATCCGCGAGGATTTTCAGAAGTAGGCGAAAACAAGCAATTACTTATAGCCATTGTTAGCTGTAGTTATTTTAATCTGTTTTTTTTCCATTCAGCCGACATTTTCTTTATTTTCATAAAGAATTCGTATTCTTCAATTTTACTTAATCCATCTTTTTGATACTTGTCGAGATAGACTTTCATTAATTTATGAAGTTCTATGTTTTCTTTATCAGGTTTAATTTTAGTAACGATTTGTTTGACTGCATCCATTTTTAATTCTATTGAAGTGTCGTCTAAATATTTTTTGATTTTAAACAACTCATCAAAAGCATAATTCGTTCCGATAATAAATCGGTTACTTAATTTTAAAATACTGTCGTTTATTGTGCCTGCATTTCCGTGTGGTATTCTTTGTCGATAAATATAATTCAACCTTTTGGTGTTGTCGTGGAAAATTCTGACTGCAAATTTTTTATTTAACGGTAATGTAAACTCTTTTGATTTTAAAAGTGGGTGTTCATTTTTGGTAACTTGGTCTTCATAAATTAGTGGATTGTCTCCTGTGATGAACTCTCCGTCATCAATAATCTCCAAGACCTCATATTTGGCTTCTATGTGAGCCATACAGATCTCTTTTGTTCCAAGAATGTGTTTTTCTTTATAATCTTTGGTAATCTTTTCTTTTATGAAATTTGTAATATCATTTAATGAATATTCTCTAAAGCTAAAATCTTCATTTAAGTATGTTAGTCCTTTACTTCCTATCGATTTAGCATTCTCAAAAGCCTTTTCTATTTCTTGAGAATGGTATACAATCATATTTTTCAGTAATCGAGGATTTCTCATATACATTTGAAATATTCCAATCAATATTTCATTATGTTGCTTATGAGTAATTTTGTTGATTCTAACGTCTGTTAATAAATCATAAGCAGTTCTATAGATAGGTTCGAGATGATTTGCATATATGTTTTCGATTGCTAATACATCATTGGCTACTGTTTGATTTTCATCCAATGTGTAAAAATGGTTTTCCGAGCAGATATTTTTAATATTTGTCTTAAACCTTCTTTTTGTTTCTTTTTCATAAACATCAACCAAATATTCATTCTTTACTTTTTCAGCAAAGAACTTTAAATGAACTCGTGGAACATAATGTTGGTTCATAGGTTGGTTTTAATTACAGCTAACGTGTTATATCAAAACTAAATATATTGATTAAAAGTTAGATTTCAGGGGATAATAAAAGTTTTTGTGTGTATTTATTGATATGATTTAATTTTTGCAATGCTACATCTAAAGGATTCTGAATTTCCATTAAGTCTTTACGTTTTACATGAGTATAAATCATTGTAGTTTCTGGTTTTGCATGACCCAAAAGTGATTGGATATATCTTATATCTACACCATTTTCTAGTAAATGAGTAGCATAACTATGCCTTAATGTATGGGGTGTAACATTTCTTTTTATCCCTGCCTTTAATGTACTTTTTCTTAAAAATTGCCTTACACTTTCCGCACTGTATTTATTTCCTTCTTTCCCTTCAACAAAGTATCTTTTCGGTTTGTATGTGTAATAATAATTTGATAATAGAGGAAGAAAGCTATCTGCTAAGCTTACATATCTATCTTTCCTTCCTTTACTTTTTATTATTCTTAATTGCTTTCTATCTATATTGAAATTAATTAACTCCAAATTTATTAGTTCGCTAATTCTTAAACCACATGAATAGATTAGTGCTAAAATAGCTTTGTGTTTTATATTCTTAGTGCATCTAATTATCTCTAATACCTCTTCTTGAGATAAAACATTTGGGAGATTTCTTGATTTCTTTGGTCTCTCAAGTTTTAAGCTATTGATTTTTGTAGTCGGACAAAATAAAATGAATAACTTTAAAGCGCTTATAAATTGCCTTTGTGAGCTTATAGAATAATTTCTTTCGATAAATACCTTTTCAATAAAAAGTTCAACATCTCTATTTGTAAGTGCTTCAAGTTCTGTGTTTGCATGAAAGTTAATGAAGTCAGCCACAAAGAAAGTGTAGGTTTGAATAGTACTTTTACTATATCTTTTTCCTTTTAGATATAGATAGAAGTTGTTGAGTATATTTTTTTGGTTTTCAGTTAACACTCTTTTGAATGCTTTTCTTTTTGATACTTTACTTTTATCAACTTCCGTAATGTTTTTAAATGTATTAATGATTAAAATCAAATTTTCGTATGAATCATCTAAGTACCATGATTTTAAAGAGCGACTCCATTTCGCAGAGTCTATTTTTCTTATGCATGCTATTAGGTATTCATTATACTGAAACTTAATTAATAGTTTCGATTCTCCTTTATGAACCTTTGTATCTAAATAAATTATTGGTAGTTCTTTCATTTACTATATTTTCATGATATTAAATATATTGAAAAAGTTTAACTAAATGTTTCCGTCTCTCTATTTACGTTTTATAATCAGAAATTATTTTGGCTTAATTTTTCGTTGATAATGTTTATTGAGTTTTGGAATGAGAAATATATAGGACTAACTAACGTAAATAAGAATTAAAATTATTTTCTAGAATAGACTTTAAATGAGAAGTTATCTCATAACTACAAAGTTTTTCACCTGTTGAAGTATTTATCCAATCAGCTAAATTTATATCATATTCCCATTCATTATAATCAGAGAGCAATTTGGCAGGTATCTGAGTACTATTTTCTGATTTGGGAAGATTGAATCCGAAGCGGTCAAATATACGTTTCCCTTTCATAGCTGTGAGGATTGTATTTAAGGCTTTGACGTATATCTGAGCTGTATCTTTTTTATCTTTCCTATTCTTTAAATCCGGTTCAGTGAATATTTTGCTTCCATACTTAATAATTTCGATGAGTCCTGATTCTAAGTTATCAACTTTTTGAATATTTTGAGCGAGTCTTTTGGCGAATTTTGGTGTCCATAATTTTAGCCACTCTGAAAGAAGTACCTCAGCAGTTTCTTTGTCTTTTGTGATAACATGGAAGTGAGGATTGTAGGTTTTTCGAACCGGATTGAAATTACACTCTAAGGATCTAATACCAACAAGTTTTTTACCTTTTCCTCTATGATACCGTTTACGATGTTTTTCGGTTATTCGTTGAAATCCCTGAATGAATTTCTTTATGTAAAGAGAAAGTTTTTGAGCTTTACAGGATTTTACAGTGAGTGTTAAGAAATATGGCTCTTTCCATTCTTTTAAAACCGGATGATATTTATTAATCATTTTAGCTTTTCTAATACTACAACATAAAGTGCAAAATCTGTTTTTACAATATTTGCCGTAAAGTCTACCATCAGCTGTAAATAGATTTTGTTGACAGTAATAGGTGTTCCAATATGATTTTTCCAATTCCGGCTCACCTTCCTTCTGAGCGACTTCAATGAGTTTAAGCATCGTGATTTGTGTAATTGTTTTGCGTTTTGCTCTTCCTTTTAGGGCATCTCTTTTGCTCAGGTCTGAGCCTTCACCATTAACAATTATATTGTTTTGTCCTACTTTGTTTGTCCTACTTTCTACTAATGTATAGATTTCCTCCTTCCCGAACTTTTCTGAACACATGTGATTATAGTTTAGAATCGTTTGTATTTAAGAGACTTTACTTCTTGCAATGAGTCATCAATATCACTCCGCTTAATCAGTAATATTCTACCGACTTTTTTTGCGTTGATATACCCACGTTTTATGTAATTATGAATGGACTGTTCTGAAACTTTTAGAAGTTCTGCTGTTTCTTTTACAGTTAGGTTTTCGTCTTTCTCTTCCTCTATTGGTTTATGCTTAAGCTCTAAGAGTAGACTTTCGATGTTTGACAATCTTTGATTGATTGTTTCAAATGGGTTGCTCATAACAAATCTATCTTGTATTTGTTACAAACATATATTTAGTTTGAAGGGGTAACCACTAAGTAACCGTTACCTCTTATAGTTACCTAAGCTTTGTTTTGGCTTCTTGCAGTTCTATTAATGCGATTTTTTTAGCCTTAGGGAATCCAATTAACATTGTATTTGCAACAAAATCAATATTTGCTACTTGATTTTTGGCAATTCTATTTGTGGCGTAATGGGCTAATTTGTTATAGACTTTTTGGAAATACTTTGTGGTTGTTTTTAGGTCTTCTTTCTCAATTAGTTTATCTATTGCTCTTAACTTACCATTTGGATGATTTTCAAAATATCCAAAATCACCACTTTGTTGTAAGTAGTAATAGTATAATGCGTATTGAGGTATAGATGTGGATTTACCCTTCCCTTTTTTCTTTAGTCTTTTAGGCTGTTCTTTTTCTTCGATGAAGATTTTCTCTCTGTAGTATCTTAATTTACCTTCAAAGAACTCTTTTTGTAAATCTAAATAGTCTTCATCTTTATTTTGTAGAACTTTATTTTGTACCTCTTTCTCATGAATATCATTTAGAGTATTATTGATTATTTGATAACTTTTTAATGTATCAGATTTTGCAAACATTTGTGATAGGGTAAGAAAACCGGAGCTTAAAGTATATCTACACATCTTATCCAATTCAAAATACATCTTACCTTCATTCTTAATAAATTTTAAGCAATCAAAAAACTTAATTGTTAATTTTTGAAGTTTTGGTTTATCATCATAAATAAATCTATTTCTAAATATCAGATTAATGAACTCAGAAGATGCTATCATGAATGTTAATTGCATTTGCAAAATGTATTTACCACAAGCCTTATCACCAACTTCATCACCTTCACCTTTACAATATGAGCATCTATCTTTAATATCATCTGGTAAAGATTTTTCCATAGCATCTTCAACAGCTTTGTAAGCAATTTGGTAGTTTTTTTCTCCACCAATAAATTTTGTTAAATAGTATGTGTGATTTTTTTCGGTTTGAGTTTTTAAAAACTCTTTCAACTTTGGTTCAGGCTCAATCATAACAATGCGTTCATTGTCTTTCATGTTTATTTCTATACCAATATTCTGCTTCATTTAGTTAACTTTTTTTAATTGAACATCTTCAATTTTCCAAACGGTTTGCATAAAATCCTTTCTATCTTCATCATTTGGCTTGTAATACTTGTTGAAAACTTCTAAACTTCTATGTCCTGTATAACTCATTATTACTTTGTCCGGAATTTTTTTATTCTTCATAATAGTAATAAAACTTCTTCTCGCAGTATGTGAAGATATACGCTCGTATAGTGGATTAATTTGCTCAATAATGTCTTTTCCGACTTTCATTGTCTTTTTGACATTATCAGTATATCCAATGGTTTTGAAAACCTCTTTGATGTAGTCATTGAATCTTTGATTGGATATTTTAGGTAGTTGATAATTGTATTTTTTTAAGACAAACATAGAAAAATCGTTTAACGGAATTTCCAAAGTCTTATAATTGTTCTTTTCATCTCTAACCTTAATTACACCATTTTGAATATCTTTCTTAGATACTTTAGAGTAATTACTATATCTCATACCAGTTGCACATCCAAAAACAAATAAGTCTCTCACTTTTTCTAATCTCTCGTTTCTGCTAAAATCATATTCAAATACTTCTTGTACTTGTTCTAAGGTTAATGCCACCTCATCAGTCTGCTGTGCTTTAGGTGCTTTGAACTTTTGGAAATCTGTTTTGAATGTGTAGCCATTATCTAACGCCCAATAAAGGAATGTTTTAAACAAACCAACATTTCGTCTTAATGTGTTTGAGGAATGTTCTTTTACTTTAACACTGTAATTAATAAAGTCGTTGTAGAATGATTTATTTATTTGGTTGAAGTGAATCTTCTTATTTCGGTATTCCTGAAAATTGAAAAGCAATTTCCTGTTATACTCATATCGTTTAATAGTGGTTTGGGAATTTGCATCCTCTGAATAATCAGATTTCTTATCATTAAGGAATAGATTGTAAACCTCAAAGAATTTACTTGCTATTGATTTTGTTCTTTTAAACTCAGTATTAAAATCAGCTCTAATATCAGCAATAATGATTTCTCTATTGGCGAGTTTGTAGTTTTGAATAGTGTCGGAGAAAAAATTGGAATAACGGTCTAATTGTCGCTTTATTCCTCTATGCTGATTGGCTTTTTCCGTTCTACCATTTAGGTGTTTGGGTTGTCTATTTTCAAAATCCCATTCATCAGGATGGATGACTTCACCGGTAGAGTAGACAAATTTGCGTCCTTCATCCTTAAAATATGCAGAAAATAAAATCAGGGATTCCTTGTCTTTATTGGGTTCTTTAATGTTAAATGTACTTCTCATAACTTCACTTTAAGTTGACAGAATCGTTGACAGTAAAGTTATGATATAATAGTATTTTAATTATAAATAGTTATAAACACTTTTTAACAATGTATTGATAATTAGTATTTTAATTAAAATTGGAAATAATAAGAAGTAAAAGGTTCAAAACCCTCTTTCTCCGCAAACAAGCGCTGGGCTTGAAGATAAAAAACCACCAAGTTTACTTGAGTGGTTTTTTTGATTTTGAGACTATATCATTTGCAAAAAGCTGTAAGAGGGTTGTGAAACTATACGGTATTATCCATGAAAAATTCTTCAATTAGAGCTGAAACTTTTTAGTTTAATAGTGTCTAAACCAATCCTTATCTTTGCAAAAAAAACACTATGGATATTTTAAAGCAGCTAAATTGGCGTTACGCAACAAAGAAATTCGATTCGACTAAAATATTACCTGTTGAGAAATTAGAGCTCCTAAAAAACGCCTTTAACTTAACTGCATTATCATACGGACTCCAAACGTTAAAACTAGTTGTAGTAAAGGATAAGACAGTTAGGGCACAGTTAGTTGAATATTCTTATGGACAACATCAGGTGCTTGATGCTTCACATTTATTAATATTATGTATCCAAGATGAAATTGACACCGATGATATCGAAGAACATTTTACCAATGTTAAGCATATAAGAAATACTCCTGACACTATTTTAGACCCATTTAAAGCGCAATTAAAAAACACAATAAGTAATATGCCTGAAGCTACTAAAGAAGATTGGGCTAAACGTCAAGCATATATAGCATTGGGTAACTTAATGACTGTTTGCGCTATTGAAGAGATAGATAGTTGTCCTATGGAAGGTTTCTTGCCACAAGAAATAGATAGAGTATTAGATTTAGGAAGTTATGGATTAAAATCTGTACTTCTTTTACCAGTAGGCTATAGAGCAGAAGACGATATGTTTGCTAATCTTAAAAAGGTTAGAAAACAATTGAATCAAACCGTTATTGAGTTATAATAATCACATTTGGGTAACGTTCAAAATAGTATATTTGTTAGGTAAAATTTTAGTTATGAAACAGGCTATTTGCATTCTTATTTTTGGATTTTTTACAATTTCTAGTTTTTCGCAAAAGATAAGTAGCACAACAAATTACATTGATGCTTTAGAACTCTATAACTCTGGAGACTACATCATGCTAATTTATTTTTATGATGGAGAAAATTCTAAACTTGAAAGAAAAATCAAGAACGAAATTCTTAAATCTGATGGTCTGAAAACTTTTAATAAGGATATAGTTATACTAAATGTAGATAAGAATACTTTGGGTACTGAAGAAGCCGCTATTAATAAGCGCCCTGTAAGAGCTTTTAATCCTGAAAATATTTATCCTTCAATTAGTGCATCTCTATCTAAAGAAGGCAAATCACTTCCTTTGATGACTTCGTTTAGCGATAGCGATATAACATTATTTTTTGAACAACTTAAAGCGCTCAAGTAAATGCCAGGATTTGAATTGTTTGGAGACGCAGAGCGCCAAAGTGTTAATGATGTTCTAGATAATGGTGTTTTAATGCGCTATGGCTTTGATGGGATGCGTAAAGGGCATTGGAAAGCCAAAGAGCTTGAATCCGAATTACAACACACATTCAATACTAATTACGTACAAATGGTATCAAGTGGTACAGCTGCAGTTTCAGTAGCGCTTGCCTCAGCAGGTGTTGGTGCTGGTGACGAGGTTATTATGCCTACGTTTACTTTTGTGGCGAGTTTTGAAGCTATAATGATGCTAGGGGCGATTCCTGTGTTAGTAGACATAGATGATACATTAACGCTATGTCCAAAAGCTGTAGAAGCTGCTATAACATCAAAAACAAAAGCGGTAATGGTTGTGCAAATGTGTGGTAGCATGGCCAATATGGACGCTTTAAGCGCTATTTGTGATGCACATAACTTAATTTTTATAGAAGATGCTTGTCAGGCCATTGGCGGTACTTATAAAGGAAAGCCTCTTGGCAGTATTGCTGACCTAGGTTGTTTTTCTTTTGATTTTGTAAAAACGATAACTTGTGGTGAAGGTGGTGCTGTAATTACCAATAATGAGGCATATTATATTAATGCAGACCACTATAGTGATCACGGTCATGATCATATTGGAAATGATAGAGGAGCAGAAACACATCCTTTTCTGGGTTATAATTTTAGGATTTCTGAGCTTCATGCTGCTGTTGGATTAGCACAAGTAAAACGTCTTCCTGAATTTTTAAGAATCCAAAGGCAAAACTTTGATATAATTAGAAACAAACTTTCTGAGATTAATGAGGTTGAGTTTAGAGCAGTGCCCGAAGGTGGAATAGAGAGTTGTGCTTTTCTCAATTTCTTTTTACCTGATTTAGAAACTGCTCGAAAAGTCATAGATACATTCGGTAAACATGGAATAGATGCCTGCTGGAATTATTATGATAATAATTGGCACTATATCCGTAAATGGCATCATTTAAAAGAAGCTAAGTCATTATATCCGTTGACTAACGAAATCAAGAATGCTCTCGATAAGCTTTCAAATACAGATTTTTCTCAATCCGATCATTACATTGGTCGTAATATTTCTTGCCTTATAAAATTGTCATGGACTGAAGCAGAAGTAGAAGCTAGAGCGTCTAAAATGGTGACATTAATCAAGGAATGTTTAAATAGTTAATTTTTCGTCCGTAGTGTTCTTGTATAGGTCATATAATTGTGTCTAATAGGTTTGTAATCTATTTTTGGAAAAATTAATTACTATGAAGCATATAATTACGCTACTTTTTTGTTGTCTTTCTTTAGCATTAATATCCCAACAAACTCCAATTGATTTTTCGGATAGTTCAGATAATTTTAGTGTTTGGGGTGGAAGTACGTTTACTATTGTGCCTTCTCCAACTGATGCAAGCAATCTTACAGGAGAATTTTTCCGTTCCGCTTCAACAGGTTCACAGGGACATTTTATAGATTTAAGTAGTCCTATCGATTTGGATGCTGAAGATGTAATTACGCTACGCTTTTATGCCTTCGATCCTAATTCGCATACTATTGTTGTTCGTTTAGAAAATGGAACTAATGCTGATGTAGAAGTAAGCGCAGTAGCTTCATCAAATCAAAATAATTGGTCTGATTTGTCGTTCGATTTCTCTACAGTTGGCGGAAGTGGAACGTATAGCCGATTAGTAATCAGAATTGATGATGGAAGTTCAATTCCTGGAGCCTTTCGTATAGATGATATTAATGATGGTTCGGTAGCTACAGATCCTCACGCATTAGATGTTATTTATGATGATTTGGTTTGGTCTGATGAGTTTGATAGTAGCTCAGGAAACAACCCAATAGACGACACCAAATGGCATCACCAAGTGATTGGACCTAATGGTGGGCAATGGTTTAATGGTGAACAGCAACATTATACAGATAGAATTGATAACTCTTACATTGAAGATGGATTTTTAAATATTGTAGCCAAAAAAGAATTAGGCTATGAGCAAGATGGTGTTACATTAGATTATACATCGGCTAGATTGAATTCTAAGTTCGCTTTCACTTATGGAAGAATAGATGTTAGAGCTAAACTACCTGCTGGAGATGGTACTTGGCCTGCTATTTGGACTTTAGGTAAAAACATCAATGAGGTTGGTACATATTGGCAACCTTTATTTGGAGATACAACTTGGCCAGCTTGTGGCGAGCTTGATGTTATGGAGCATGGATTAGGAGCTACTAATCATGTTAGTAGTGCAATACATACACCTTCAAGTTCTGGTAATACGGTTAATACACAGTCATTTACATTGACCGACGTTGCTAATAATTTCCATGTGTATTCTATGAACTGGTCACCTAATCAAATCACTTTTATGATTGATGGTGTTGGTTTCTATACTTATAATCCTGCCGTAAAAAATGCGAGTACCTGGCCCTTTGATGAAGACCAGTTTATTTTATTAAATGTTGCAATGGGTGGTTTTGCAGGTACAATTGACCCAACATTCACTGAAAGTAATATGGTTATTGACTATGTTAGAGTATATCAAAATGCCAGTCTTAGCACTGATGATTTTGACATAAGCGAAGTTAGAGTATTTCCTAATCCAGCAAATGATAAGATTCAGATTGTATCAAATATAGATTTAGATTATGTTGAGGTATACAATACTTTTGGTCAAAAGATTAACACTATATCTTCTAACTTTAGATCTGTAGATGTTTCAAATTTAGCTAATGGAATTTATATCTTGAAAATATATAGCCAAGGAAAATCTACCACTAAAAAAATGGTTATCAATTAATAATTTACGGTTTCGACAATCTCTAGTCCATAGCCAATCATACCTACACGAGGCTTTTGTTCGCTATTGGTCATTAATGAGAGTTTAGAGATATTTAAATCATGTAGAATTTGAGCACCGATACCAAAGTCTTTATTATCCATTTTAATGTTTGGAGCTTTTGTTACCGTATTTGGCTTTTGAGTCTCTTTAAGAATCGTTAACCTATTCAGAAGATTCATAGACTCCACACGTTGATTTATAAACAATATAGCACCCTTTCCTACTTTGTTGATAGCTTGAAACATATCATCAAGTTTCTTATCTGCATTATTAGTAAGTGTGCCTAAAATATCATTATTTACTAAGGTAGAATTTACTCTTGTAAGTACAGGTTCGTTAGCATTCCAGCTACCTTTAGTAAGTGCAAGATGTATTTGGTGATTTGTGGTTTGCTCATACGCTCGGAGCCTAAACTTTCCAAAACGCGTTTCTATATCAAAATCTTTTTTCTTTTCAATTAAAGAGTCGTGCTCCATTCGATAAGCCACAAGATCTTCAATAGATACAATTTTAAGATTAAAACGTTTAGCAACTTCAGCCAATTGAGGTAAACGCGCCATTGTACCGTCTTCGTTCATAATTTCAACGATACAACCAGCAGGTTCAAAACCAGCTAAGCGTGCAAAATCTATAGCAGCTTCAGTATGTCCGGTACGTCTTAAAACACCGCCTTCTTTTGCAACTAATGGAAAAATATGTCCTGGACGCGCTAACTCAAACGCTCTTGTATTTTTATCAACTAAGGCTTTGATGGTTTTGGCACGGTCGCTAGCAGAAATACCAGTAGTTACACCATTTCCTCTTAAATCCACAGATACTGTAAAAGCCGTTTCCATCGGGTCAGTATTATTACTAACCATCATGTTAAGCTCCAAATCCTTGCAACGTTGTTCAGTTAATGGCGCACAGATTAGGCCACGACCATGAGTAGCCATGAAGTTTATCATCTCTGGAGTAACAGCCTCAGCTGCAGCTAAAAAATCGCCTTCATTCTCTCTATTCTCATCATCTACCACTATAATTATCTTGCCTTGCTTAATGTCTTCAATGGCTTCTTGGATGGTATTTAGGCTAATTTTTGTACTCACAGTCTCAGTTATCATGACTTAAAATTTATATCGGCAAAGATACGCTTATTTTATTTCCTCAAGACAACTTAAATGGAAGTCTTCTTTGGTTTTTACTTTAAGGAAATAATACTTGAAAGGGTAGAATGGAAGCCCTAAAAGAATCACCAATGGATTTACACGCTTTTTACTTTGGCCAATAGATGTGTAGAATTTGGTATAGTAGAATGTTGAAACAATAACATAGAGAATAAAAATTCCAAATGAAATAAAACTTAAGGTCTTTACAATCTCTGCAAGTTCTGGTAGTTTATTATTTTTAAATACAAAATGAAGTATTAAGGTAATTGCTCCTATAGAATATGTGACTAAGCTTGTTGTAGAATAATCGATATAATCTTTCAATTCAGTTTTAGCAATTTTTATATTTATTGGAATATCTAAACCTTGATTTTCCATGTCTACCAACTGAATACCTCTATCTGATAAATGCTGAAGTGCAATTTGTTTTGGCTTCTTATCTAAATCAAATTCATTTTGATGTTTCACTACTTGAATAAGCTCTTCTATTGAATGTTTATTATAGTAACTGTAAGACTGAACATTCTTAATTTCATTAATTTGGGATTTGGATTTGAAGGTAAAGAGTTTCTTTAAAGGTACTGTAATTACATCTAGATTTATTAATCCTCTATCATTAGTAGCTCTATACGTCAAATACACACTTAATGGTAGCATAATTAAGGTAGACAACCATGTGGCTAATATTGGGTTTAACGCATCTGATTTGGCATTGTTCTTCAAGAAAATACCAATAAAATGATAGGTAAGGAATAATAATATGGCTATTACCATGGGCAATCCAATTCCGCCTTTTCTAATCAAAGCACCAAGTGGCGCACCTACAAAAAAGAGAATAACACAAGCAAAACCTAAAGCATATTTTTCGTGTAAAGCTAAAATATGTCGGTTTCTATTGCCTGTTTTTGCATCGAATGTTCGTTTGTTAGTCTTTATGATTTGTGTAGTACTATTCGCCGTATTTAGCGCTAAACCTAAAATCTGAATTTTAGACTTGGTGTTAAACATGTCTAACAAATCTGTGTTATATACACTGTCGTTTTCTGCTTTGATATCTGTTTTAAGATTAGCATAAGTACTTCGATTATACAAACTAGTAGATAATGTTTTATAATCTTTTTCACGCTCTTTAAATAGGCTGTCTATGGTATAATTTAAATCGCTTACATCTTGCATAGAAAAACGATCGTCGGTGTTTTTCTCGTCCATATCTATAGAATTCAGTTTTCCTAAATCTATATTAATGGTATATGTTTTAAATTGACTTTGTGCATGTGGCTTACGCTTATTAAATTTTCTTATATCCCTAGATACTAGCTCATCGTAATAATTACCATTTGTGAGCTCAAGCTCAAGAATATTAGAATCCTCATCACTTTTAAGTTCACCATTCTCTGCAACGATAACCGTGTAATTTCCTCGTTTAACGGATTTTTTCTGATGAATAATTACCTTTTCTAAATATTGACCGCGATCTCCACTTTTTTTATCAACTTTTATATTGATATTTCCAATATCATTAAACTGACCTTCTGCAATAGCTAAAGCAGGTTTTACCTTTGCAATGTTTCGTCTCAGGTTATAAAAATTATATTCACCCCAAGGAATTACATTATTGGCAAAGAAAAAACAGGCAAACCCCAAGGCAACTATGAATATGCTTAAACTTCGCATGGCACGTTGCAAGGAAATACCCGTTGATTTCATTGCAGCAAACTCATAGTTTTCAGCAAAATTCCCAAAAACCATAATGGACGATAGTAAAACTGTAAGAGGTACAACTAGAGGTATTAATTTTGGTGAATAAAAGAATATGAATTTGAGCGTCGTAATAAAATCTAAATCTTTTCCTGCGAGCTCGGAGATATATAACCATAGGCCTTGTAAAACAAAAATGAACATAAATATTATAAATATGCTCACAAATGTTCTTAAGAAGGTGACCAGTATATACCTATCTAAAATTTTCAACCTTAATCAATTTTGTTGATATAGTAGTCTTCGTATTTAGCTTCGTCAAAAGTAAACAGTGTTTTTGGCAAAGCTTGATTTGTTTTGAAAGAATTAACGGTTAACGTTGTTTTAGTTCCGTTTTTTCCAACTTCGATAAGATTATAAATGTGTTTGGTTTTAGCATCGATTCCTAATAGCACATGTTTAATTTCGGCACCACTATCTATGGGTATCAATTTTACATATTGAATTTTTCTACCTTTTATATTCTGAACTATATCCATTTTGTAACTGTAGCCTTCTTCGTAGAATGATAACATTTTACTTGGTGTTATAGTGCCTTCATCATCAGTGTTTTCTGAAGAAATTGTAACTTCTTCGTCCTCTGGACTAATATTATATAAGGTTTTACCATCGTATATTCTTGTCACGCCAAGAACATTTAAAACATACTTTTCGCCTTGGATAACTACATCACCTTTAGTCTCTTGAGTGATATTTTCACTCACATTGTTAAGTACGTATTTAAAATTTACACTGATGTTGTCGTAAGATTTCACCTTTGCACTTACTTCATTTAATAAAGTTTCTGCTTTGTCTTGAGCAACTATTCCAGTAGTTATAAAAAGGGCTAATAGAATTGCTAATTTTTTCATCGTTTAATTCAGTTATTTTTTTCGTTTTCTAATAATTGTTCAAGAGCCAATAAATCTGGCACAAGTACTTGTCTTGCTTTACTACCTTCGAAGCCTCCAACAATACCGGCTGCCTCTAACTGATCTATAAGTCTTCCTGCTCGGTTGTAACCTAACTTTAGTTTACGTTGAAGCAATGAAGCAGAACCTTGTTGTGCTGTGACAATAATTTCAGCAGCTTCTTTAAACAATTTATCTCTATCTGCTATATCTATATCAAGAGTTGTGCCATCGTCGCCGCCAACATATTCTGGTAATAAATAGGCATCCGGATAGGCTTTCTGTGACCCAATAAATTCAGTTATCCGTTCAACTTCTGGTGTGTCAACAAACGCACATTGTATACGTATTAAATCATTTCCTTGTGTATATAACATATCTCCACGACCAATAAGTTGGTCTGCTCCAGGACCATCTAAAATGGTACGAGAATCGATTTTTGAAGTGACTCTAAAAGCAATACGTGCAGGGAAGTTTGCTTTAATAATACCAGTAATAACATTAACAGATGGACGTTGAGTAGCTATAATTAAATGTATACCAATGGCACGAGCCAATTGTGCTAAACGTGCAATAGGAGTTTCAACTTCTTTACCAGCAGTCATTATTAAATCTGCAAACTCGTCAACGACTAAAACAATGTATGGTAAAAATTGATGCCCATCATTAGGATTGAGTTTACGTTCTTTAAACTTCTTATTGTATTCGGCTATGTTTCTACAAAATGCATTTTTAAGCAACTCGTAGCGATTATCCATTTCAATACAAAGTGAGTTTAATGTATTAATCACTTTAGTATTATCTGTAATAATAGCTTCTTCACTATCTGGAAGTTTGGCTAAATAATGACGTTCAATTTTATTAAAAAGTGTGAGTTCAACTTTTTTGGGGTCTACTAATACAAACTTAACTTCTGCAGGGTGTTTTTTGTAAAGTAATGAAGTTAACACCGCATTTAAACCTACCGACTTACCTTGCCCTGTAGCACCAGCCATAAGTAAATGAGGCATTTTGGCCAAGTCAACAACCATAGTTTCGTTACTAATGGTTTTTCCCAATGCTATGGGTAATTGCATTTCTGAAGTTTGGAACTTCTTTGATGCAATAGCAGAATGCATAGACACAATAGTCGACTTTTTATTAGGTACCTCAATACCAATTGTTCCTTTTCCAGGAATTGGTGCTATAATTCGAATACCAAGAGCTGATAGCGATAGTGCAATATCATCTTCAAGGTTTTTAATTTTTGAAATACGAATTCCAGCTTCTGGTACAATTTCGTAAAGTGTTACCGTTGGTCCAATGGTAGCAGAAATACTTGTGATACCAATTTTATAATTGTTTAGGGTTTCTACAATTCGGTTTTTGTTTTCTTCTAATTCCTCTTGATTTATAGAAATACCTTCATTGTCGTATTTTTTAAGTAAATCTAAAGTTGGAAACTGAAAATTACTTAGCTCTAACGTTGGGTCAAATTGCCCAAAGTCTTCAACAAGTTTATCAGCTAGATTATCTGTTTCAGATTTTTCTTCTTTAGAAACTTCAACCTTCATTTCAACCTCTTGCTCAGGTTCTTTAATGATGACTTCCATTTCCGGAGCATCTTCGGTTTTAACTTTCGGCTTACTTTCTTTTGTAATTTCTGAATGATTAGCAATTGTAGGCTCTAGGTTTTCAAGTGGAATTTCAAAAGCAGACTTTATAGATTCTGCTTCTTCAGATAAACTATTATCTATAGGAACAACTTTGTCTTCTTCAGTTTGGTTATCAGGCGTTTCAAAATCTGAAGCTATATCTTCTTTGGCTCTTTTAAAGAGGCTTACTAATGTATCTCCAGTAACATTAAATCTAATAGCCAAATACACAATTAAACCAAAAGCGAGTAGGAGAGCAGTGCCTATTTTACCAATATAATCTTGAAAGAAATGGTTCATTTCATAACCTATAACACCACCAAGAATATCATATTTATGAGTAAAAAACCCGAAGAAAATAGATAGCCATATCACGATTAATGTTCCCCAAATCCAGTGCTTACGTAGCTTTGACAACTTTAAGTTCAGCGTCACATATACTCCTGAAAGAAATAACAAGCCAGAAAATATAAATGACGGTAATCCAAAACCTTTTAGAATAAACCACTCACTTAATTTGGCACCAAACTGGCTGGCCCAATTTTTTGCTTCAACTTGTCTTGAAGGAAACTCAGAAAGAATACTTTGATCTTCTTTTCCGTTAAATAAAAATGAAACGAATGATATAAATAGTAAAACACCAAGAATGATAAGAAGACTCCCAAATATTAGCTTTTGCTGATTTGAAAGTTTAAATGAAAGTCGTTTTGTTTTACGTTTCGTTGATGCTTTTTTCTTGGTTGCTTTCTTTGCCATTAACTGAATTCAGTATACTTATATCGTTTAAAAAATAAAATCTTTTAACTCAATCAAAAATACAAATAAGTAACGTTTATCCTAGCGGTTTTGGTATTTATACTAAAGGGTTATTAACATCAAATTGCCGTTGCTAAGATTTGTCTTCTCTTTTAAGCGATTATTACTCATGTAGATTGATATTGCTGGCTTTTATATTTTTAACTTTCCCCCAAGCTATTACTTTTACTCCTTTTGAGTAATGCGTTTTAACTGGTTGTGAGCGAATTAAATCTTTAAATCTTGGATAGCTCAAATCCAGTTTTTCCAAACTAATGTCATTAATAGACCATTCCAAATGATGGATGTCAAATTCATTAATCGATTTGTTTGTGTCTTGGAAAAGTGCATATCTTTCAGTTAACCATATATCTAAATCTGTTTTTTCTTTTAACTCCTTTCCAATTAAATATTCTATATCAAGACTGTCATTATATTCTATATTTTTTGATTGATACTTTTTGTTGGTCCGCATAATTTTTGAAAATCGATATGGAAGTTTTGAAACTCCCTTTGCAATTTTACAGGATAAACGTTTTCCACCTTCTATACTCAAAAAATAAACTCCTGTTTTATTATTAGATTTAATGTAAGTGCGAATATTTATTTCGTGAAAATTCGAGATAAGCTTAAAAGAAGGTAAGTTTTTAGGTCTTATCTTCTCCATTGTAAATGCAACTACTGAAACCCAAGGTTCGCCATTAAAAAGATCAATTTCTAATTCTTTTGGAACAAACTTTTTTAACTCAGCCAAGTCTACTTGATAATGAAGAAATAGTACATTATTCCATTCTTGATAAAATTTCCAGCTCTTGTTAGGTATATCCCATGGTCTATGATTTGTGGTATCTAATAAGTTCTGGGTTGTCATATAACTTTCAAATTGTAAATACCTTAGGTATATAAATGATACCCGCTACAATTATGGCAAGAATAGATGCAATTAAGACGGCACCTGCACCAATATCTTTAATATGGCCAATTTTTGGATGATGGTCTGGATGTATAAAATCTGAAATATATTCAATAGCAGTATTTACACCTTCAACACTCATGACTAGAGCTATCATTACAAGTTGAATGAGCCATTCAGTTGTTGAAATATTAAAATAGAAGCCAGCAATAGTTACTGCAATTGCTATAAATAGTTGAAGTTTAATGCTGTTTTCAGTCCTAATAAGAAGCAATAAACCTTTAAAAGCATAACCAACACTTTTAAGACGATTTACAGCAAACGGTTCTTTTTTAGGATTGGGCATAAATTAATTTAATGCGTCTAGAGCTGCCTGATAGTTTGGCTCTTCACCTGTTTCAGAAACTTGTTCTGTATGTACTATAGTCCCATCTGTATCCACAACAACAATAGAACGTGATAATAAGGTTTCGAAAGCACTATCCTTAAAAGCTACGCCGTATGTATTACCAAAATCTCCAGTTTTATAATCTGATAGATTTACTACGTCATCTAAACCTTCAGCTCCACAAAAACGTGCCATTGCAAATGGTAAATCTTTAGAAATACAAAGCACTTTTGTGTTTTCTAGGCTACTGGCTTTTTCATTAAACGTTCTTACAGATTGTGCGCAAACACCTGTGTCTACACTGGGAAAGATGTTAAGTATTAATCTAGAACCCGAATAATCGGCTAATGTTTTGTCTGATAAATCTGTAGTGGTCAATTTAAAATCTGGTGCTTTTGTTCCTTTCTCTGGTAAATTACCAACTGTAGTTGCTGGATTTCCGCCTAATGTAATATTTGCCATTGTGTTTTCTTTAATTAATGTAAAAGTAAAAAATATAGCGTAGTTAAAGTGTAAATAAAATGATAAATAACAGCAATCTAAAACGTACCAACAAATCCTATTTGGTTAGCTGAAAATCTAAGATTCCAAGAGATTTGTTTTTGGCGTTTTGGATAGTCGTATGCTTCTTCTTGAAATAGAAATTTATCGATAGCATCAACAACAACAATACTTAATACAGCACTAAAAGCGATATCCGTAAACCAATGGGCATCATCAATCATTCTCGAAATAGGAGGAATGGCTCCAATAGTATAAATACCAGCTTTTACCCATGGGTTTTCAAATTGCTTGGCAATTGAGTGCGCCATAGTTACTGATAATACCGTATGCCCTGATGGGAAAGATCTAAAACCAGCATCATTTGCAAAAGATGAAAACGCATAAGGATCATCTCTATGATCTGGTCTAGCACGACCAATTGCGTTTTTGGTAATTGTTTGTATTAAACCTGTCGTTATTGAGGATGAAATAATTAAAACACTCGTCTTACGTATTTTTTCATTTTTTGTAAAAAGCCCAAAGCCATACAAACCTGCATTTGCCATGAAATAATTTTGAGGGCTACCAAAGTACCAACCAAAATCTCTTACAGCTCTTGGAAAATCACTTTTTTGATTTTGAACAAAATCACGAATAGGTTCGTCTGCAACACTAAGCAATACCGTACCACCAATTAGGCCTCCAAACTTCGCAAAGTCTTTTCCTTTCCAATGTAAGGGTCTTGTAAAGGCATGTCCAACACTTTTTAGAGTATAGCGCGTATCGTACTTTGCCATTTCCCATACCGTCATAGGTACGACTGAATCTTTTTTTACTGTTAGCTCTTGTGAGCCAGACTTATTTATTCCTATAATAAAAATACCGATACATAAAATAAGTCTGTAGTTCATAATATTATCTAAGTTCAGCTCCAAGTTTAGATTCAAAATTCGATTGTAATTTAGACATAATTTTGTCAATTTGCTTATCAGTTAGCGTTTTGTGTTCATCTTGCAATGTAAAACTAACAGCATAACTCTTTTTGCCTTCAGGAAGGTTTTTACCTTCGTATACATCAAAAAGGTTTACATTTTTCAGTAATTGCCTTTCTGTTTGTTTAGCAATAGTATAGATATCTTCAAAAGCAACAGACTTATCTAACAATAACGCAAAGTCACGACGTACTTCAGGATATTTTGGGATGGCTTTAAACTTAATGCTATTGTGTTTAGCCATCTCCAACACATTATCCCAGTTAAAATCTGCAAACAAAACATTCTGAGAAATACCAAAATGCTTTAATACGGATTTCTTTACTAAACCGAAGTCTACCAATTTTTTCTTTCCTAAAGACAGACTCATACCTTCACTTAACACATCCGTTTTAATAGGTGAAGATTTTAATCGATTTAAACCTAGCCTATCTAGAATAGCTTCGATAATACCTTTCATAAAGAAGAAATCACTCGGAGATGCTCCAGACTTCCAGTTTTCTTTAGTGGTATTACCAGTAACAAATAAAGACAGATGTTTGTATTCTTCTCTATTTTCAGGGAAGGCATGGTATGTTTTTCCGAATTCAAACAGTTTTAAATCGTTTTGTTTTCGGTTAATATTATGTGCAATTGCTTCTAAACCAGAGAATAATAACGATTGACGCATAACACCCAAATCGTTACTTAATGGATTAAGCATTTCGACATTATGGTCATTATTTAGCTGTTCACTTAACTCAGTATACTTGGCAATAGTTAATGAATTTGCCATAATTTCGTAAAAACCTTGAGCTACTAATTGATTACCAATTACATTTTGCAATTTATAATCTTCAAAACGTGAAGAGTTAGAGATTGAAGCATTAAGTTTGGTAGTAGTACCAATATTATTGTACCCATAAACTCTTAGGATTTCTTCAATAATATCTGCCTCTCGCTGCACATCATTTCTGTATGCTGGTACCGTAAGTCCTAAGCCTGTTTCAGTAACATTATTAACTTTAATCTCTAGAGATGTAAGAATACTTTTAATCGTTTCTCTAGGAATTTCTTCACCAATTAATTTTTTGGCATTATCAAAGCTTAACCTAACTTCAAAATCTTTTATTTTATTAGGATATGTGTCAGAAATATCGCTAGATATTTCACCACCGGCAATCTCAGTTATAAGTAAAGCTGCACGTTTTAAGGCATATTCTGTAATGTTTGGGTCAATACCACGCTCAAATCGGAACGACGCATCAGTGTTTAGACCGTGACGTTTTGCAGTTTTACGAACACTTACAGGATCGAAATACGCACTTTCTAAAAAGATACTTGTGGTAGCTTCACTAACACCTGAATGGATTCCGCCAAAAACACCAGCAATACACATTGGTTTTTCGCCATCACAGATCATTAAATCTTCTTCATGCAATTCGCGTTCTACTTCATCAAGTGTTGTAAACTTGGTTCCTGCTTTACAGGTTTTAACTTCTACTTTATTACCTGAAACTTTATTAGCGTCAAATGCATGTAAAGGCTGTCCTAACTCATGTAATACATAGTTAGTAATATCAACAATATTGTTTATTGGCGATAATCCAATAGCCTTTAATCTATTCTGTAACCAGCTAGGTGAAGGTTCTACTTTAATACCACTAATAGTTACACCACAATATCGCGGACATTTGTCTTTATCCTGAACATCAACATCAATTTTAAGCGAACGTGCATCAACATGATATGAGCTAACAGAAGGCGTTATTAATTCTAGCTGTAAATCTTTTTGAAGTAATCCAGCTTTGAGGTCACGTGCTACGCCATAATGACTCATAGCATCAGCGCGGTTTGGTGTTAATCCAATTTCGAAAACACTATCATTCTCAATATTAAAAATATCGGCTGCAGGTGTGCCTACTTTAATTTTGGAATCCAAAACCATTATTCCATCGTGCGATTCGCCAAGACCAAGTTCGTCTTCAGCGCAAATCATACCATGGCTTTCCTCACCACGAATTTTACCTTTTTTAATCTTCCAAGCTTCTCCTTCAGCTGTATATAGTGTAGTACCAATCGTCGCTACAGGAACTTTTTGACCAGCTGCAACATTAGGTGCTCCACAAACTATTTGCACTGGCGCATCACCACCAATATCTACAGTAGTAACTTTTAATCGATCGGCATTTGGGTGTTGCTCACAAGTAATTACTTTACCAACAACAATACCTTTAAGTCCACCTTTTACGGACTCGTATGCTTCTATACCTTCAATTTCTAATCCAAGGTCAGTCAATAATTCGCCAGTTTTATCGGCTTCCCAATCTATATTTATAAACTGCTTTAACCAGTTGTAAGATATCTTCATAATCTCAATTCAATGAAGCCACAAAGATAATAATAGTTGTCGCTTAACGAAATTGAGTCTTTGCTTTTTTATGTAAGGTATTTGTTGTTATTTCGAACATTATTAAAAATCTATTTCAATGCGATATTTATTAGGACTTACCTTAGTGTTATTATTAGCGTCATGTAAAAATGAAAGTACAGTAAAAACCCTTAAAAATGGGACTTATAGAGCTGTTTTGGAGCTGAAGGATAATAAGGAATTACCCTTTTTGTTTGAGGTAAATTCAGCAACGACTTTAAACATATTTAATGCTGAAGAAATTATTGAAGTAGATGAGGTTACGTACCGCAACGATTCTGTATTTATCCAAGCACCAGTATTTGAAGGTTATATCGCAGCTGTTTTTGAAGATGATAATCTTACAGGAACATTTGTAAATGAAAGCCGAGATAGAGTAGTGCCTTTTAGAGCAGAATATAATAACGATGTGCGTTTTCCAGAGCCTAAATTAGTGCCAGCAACACAATCTGTTGAAGGTGTTTGGGAGGCTGTATTTAGTCAAGGTGTTGAAGAAGATGAATATATTGCCAAAGGTATTTTCACTCAAGTTGACCATTTTGTTTACGGCACATTCAGAACTACGACTGGCGATTATCGTTATTTAGAAGGTGTTATGGATGGCGATGTTATGAAGCTATCTACTTTTGATGGCGCACACGCTTTTTTATTTACTGCAAAAGTATCTGACTCTACAATGGAAGGTCAGTTTTATTCCGGTAATCATTGGAAAGAACCTTTTGTTGCAAAACGCAACCCTAATTACGAATTACCAGATGCTGAAAGTTTAACCTATTTAAAAGAAGGTTACGACCGTATAGATTTTACGTTTCCTGATGCTGATGGAAACCCTGTGAGTCTTACCGACGAACGTTTTAAAGATAAAGTGATAGTAGTACAAATTATGGGAACTTGGTGTCCAAATTGCTTGGATGAAAGCAAATACTACACGGATTTTTATAAGGCAAATACCAACAAAGATTTTGAAATTATAGCCTTAGCCTTTGAATATGCAAAGACTGAAACCATAGCTTTTGACCGAATTAAGCGTCTAAAAACTAAAATAGGCATAGAATACCCGGTACTTTTAGCTCAATATGGTACAGGTGATAAAGCCAAAGCACAAGAAAAGCTTCCAATGCTTAATCATGTCTTGTCTTATCCGACTTCAATTTTTATAGATAAAAAAGGAAACGTACGTAAAATACATACGGGTTTTAACGGACCAGCTACGGGTGAAAAATATATTGAGTTTAAAAACGATTTTGAAAGTTTTGTAGCTGAGTTATTAGCAGAATAGACTTTCTAAACCTCTTGGATATAGAAAAAGGCTTCACCGGAATTATCGGTAAATAGTGCTCTGCTGCCTTCTTGATTAATTAGGTTGCCGTCATTTTCTAAGATTAGATTCTTAGTAGTTTCTAAACTTTCAACTCCAAAAGTACAGACCCAATATTCATATTTTCCTTTGTATTGATTTGAGATTTCTAAAATATCAGCGATATGCTCTTGCTCTTGATTTAAAATCGGATATAAGCCATCTTGAGTTTCTGTGATTTTCCAATTAAAAATGCCTTCGTAAAATGGAATTACGGCATTAGCATTTGAGACATGCAGCTCGTTCCATACAAGGGTGTTTTTTGTGTTTTTTGTTCGTGTGTTATTGAGCTTATCTCCTTCATAAATCGTAAAACCAGCACCTAATGGGTCTCGTAACAATGCAACTTTGCCAAAACCAATGAGCTCGTAACTCATTTCTATGATAGCTCCAAATTGTTTTGCTAATCTTATGGTAGCATCAACATTTGATACTTGTATATACATCATCCAAAAATGCGGCATTCCCATTTGTTGAAACTTATCAGGTGTTTCGTATAAACCTGTTACTTGTGTGTTTCCTAGGTATGCAACATAATAGTCATTACTCTCATAGTAATTCCATTTAAAAGTATGCTCATAAAACGCCATACTCTTTTTAGGAGTATATGTTGATAGATCTGCGAATATTATGTTGTTTGGCGTCATGATATTGGCTGTTTTTCAGTGTAAAACAACAGTTTATTTATTCAATTTTTCGACTTCAATTCGTATAAATTCAGGCAAATAGCTAGGTGTACAGTTTTTAGCAACAATTTCGTCTTTATATAGCTTGGTAGATTCGCCAATAGAAATACATCTTTTACGATGTTCTTCTTGCCACTTACCAATTTGACCAGCAGTATAATTCATAGCCCATTGTACTTCGGGCTGTTCTGTCATTAAGTTTTTTTCGATAGAAGAGAGTAGATATTCTGTATTTGAATGATTGGTATTTCCCATCCAACGTAATCTAGCTTGATAGTACCAAAATACACGTCTTTGAAGTGATGACGAGCTATCTTCCCAAGATTCTATTAATGTAACTATTTTTTTATCCTTTGTTAATTGGTTAGCCATTAACCAATCTATTAAATGGTTGCGTTCTTCAAAACCATGATTCTGGATATCATTATCTAGTTGATTAATGACGTCTTGATTTAACAACTTTTTGTCCATGATGAGAATCGCTAATTGTCGTGGTAAAAAATGTCCGGTTGACCAAAGTTCCATAGCTAAATTATGGTCTTTTTTTATGTCTTTAGCTATTTTTCGTAGGTCTCCAAGTTTGGTATCTTGGTTAATTTGAGAAAAAATGGCATCTGCTTTTGGTGAACGTTTCATGCTTTAAATTTTATATAACAATATAATATAATTAAAACAAAAAGCGCTTTGAGTAAACACCCAAATCGCTATTGTTTTACTGATGGTTTTATCAGCTTTATTCTGGCATTAAGAAGTAAATATTTATTTTCTTTATATGTCCAACCATCATTCCTGTTTTAATTGATGGGTCATTTTGTACAATCTTAAAAGCCTCTTCGTAATTGCTTACATTCAAGATTACTAAACCCGTGTGATGTTTTAGTCCTTGCTCTTTTATACCAGCTAAAAAGATCTTTCTTGAGTTGGTTAAACTATCGAGATAGTTCACATGCGCTTTTTGTATCTCATGTTCCTTATCTGTCCATTGTGATTTAGTTTTAAACTTCTCAATGAGTTCTAAATCGTATAAAAATGTTTCTCTTTTTTGTGCTTCCATAGTTGTATGCCATAAAATACTTAGCAATAGAATGATTAATAATCTCATTTGCTTAGTAGCTTTTTTATTGAATTAAAATGTAGCCACAATAATATAGGGCCAGCTCCAAAAACCACATAATTCATATTATGAAATGGTCCTAAATCACTCCAAACCAAGAAGCAAATTCCGGTAACTATTACAATGATATCTGTAAGACCAACAATATTAGCTATCCACAATAATGTTTTATTGTCTTTCCAATTTTTTAAAAAAGCAATCGCAGCTAATAAAGCTAAAAACCCCGATGCTATATGGAAGTAACCATCTAAGATGCTAAACCAACCTGGTATGACATTGACCACACCTTCCATAAGAAAGCCACCTCCGACAAAGACTCTTAATCCTTGTACAATTTGTAAATGCTCTTGGGATAAATTATCCATTATGGGTTTTGAAGTGATGTCAAGTAAAGCCACTATAGTTAAAGCACCACCTAGTATAATTATATAAAAAATCCATCCTGGTAGATCAGCTGGTAAAAGGTTTTGACCACCAAATAACCAATGCATAACTGCGATAGATACGATGAAAACTATACCTACCGTTAATAGTGTACTTTGTTTTGCCCTACCTGTTTTAAACAGCCATAATGTTCCTAAAGCTGCAACGATGTCAACAAAGATGACCCAATAGGTTGTGTTTTGATAAAAAATTGATTCCATAAATTCTGATTTAAAAATTATTATTAGTTATTATTAATTTAAAACATACTAATCAGTATGTTTTTGGTTAAAAAAAATTATTTAAGGTTGTCGAGATAAAATTTTAATTGTCTTATATAGGATTTATATAAGTTCATATTAGTTTCTAGTTTTCCTGTTGCTCTTAAGCCTTCATAGCCAACAATAATAAAATTAGCCACATCATTTGGTTCTATATTCGAGTTTAATTGACCGGCATTTTTAGCTTCATCTAGTACACTTATTAATGCTTCTCGCCAATGATTGATTACTTTTTTAAGCTTTGTTTTAAAGCCAGAACTAATTGGGCTCATCTCTTGTATTAAGTTATTCATAGGACATCCATAACGTGGATCAAAATCTTTCCCTGTTAAAAGATTTGTCTTTATACTGTTATATATCCTATCTAATGGATGACCTTCATCGCTTAAGGGGTTAATTAATATTCTATTAAGTCTTGGTAGTAAAACATCGTCTATCATAGCTAAGCCCATGTCTTCTTTATCTTTAAAATGATAATAAAATGCACCTTTAGTGACTTGCGTAGTCTCAATGATTTTATCTACGCTTGTAGCTTGATATCCATTGACATAGATTAAATCAAAGGACTTATTAAGTATATGCAACCTGGTATTTTGGGCTTTACTCATACCACAAACATACTAATTAGTATGTTTTTTTAAAAACTTTTAGGAAGAATTTTTGATAATTGTTTAAGAGGTTGATAATTAAAGCAATGATGTCTTCCCATGCTTTTTAGGAGAGCCTGAGTAGTTTTTTAGTTATTTTGAGTTTTATCTATTTTTTGATGTTATCATAGAATTTAATCCCTATCCTCGTGGCGTTTCTTAGTAGTAATATAGCCATAATAAAGAGAATTACCCATAACGTTATTAACCCTAATAAGTACAATCGTTGCCAAATAGTAATGCCTTCATCAACAACACTAAGTAAAACAAGAGGTGCATACTTAAGCCTAATTAGTAGTTGTATTATTAATGCAAAGCCTATTATATAGAGTAAAGGTTCTACTAACTTTTTCATTTAATATAGTTTTGGTTGTCACAAATTCTTAGGATAAATCTGGTCGAATGCAATATTACTAATATTCAATTCTAAGACTTTTTTATCAAAATCCAATCTAGTCATTGGACCAATAACTTTGCTTTCTTCTCTAATATCTAGGATAAAATAATTCGTTTTTGTTGTATCGATTTCATAGTTATTTTCAAAACCGCTAGTTGGGTGCTGCTTCACAATTATAAACTCTGAGTTATGACCAACAGCATATACATATTCACTAACAAGAACTGAACAACCGGTGGAACTAAATCGTTCGCAAACTGCACGAGTTTTAGGAGTATCAATCCACGAGACTTCGTAATTACCTATAATTTTATCAGAATCATTATCGAATACAAAGCACGAATTCAAGGTTAGAATTGTGAGTAGTGCTATAAGAAATTTGGTTTTCAATGTGTGCTTTTCGATTTCAGTAAACTAATAGAAACGGTGGCAAATTCAGTATCAGGGAATTTTCTAAACTGCTCCATATCCGGTACCAAACCAGCTTCTTGAATGACATCTAAGTATTCATCTATCTCAAGTATATATTGGTCAGAATATCCGTGCGTTAAGTCGTAAGCAGTTGCAGCAGTTTTCCCTATGTTTTGCGCAACTAGTTCTGGTTTTACGGTGTGTAGCTCAATAAGCAACAAGCCAAACTTTTCTACATAAGGTGTCCACTTTTTTATGTGTTCTTTTAATGATTCAGCAACCAAATTATTACCAATCCGTTGACCTTGGTAAGCAAATGCACCAGAAGATGTACTTACTCTTGAGGATTTGGTTTCAGGAGCTTTCCAAATTCTATTATGGTCTAAAAAAGTTCTTACGTTGAGTAATTCACCTAAGGCTATATCGTATTTTTCTTTTAAGTCATGGGCCAAAAGATCAGGATTTCCGATATCGCCCCAAACTATTTTTGCCCAAATGTCTGCCATAATGAGGTTAGCCTTTGACACCTTCAAAGCAGCTTCATTATAGTCTACGCCTATCAACATCAAAGGATGTTCATCTAAAATAGTACCTCTGTACGTCTGATTTTCTATCACTGAAAACAAATGCTGAAGAAATGCACCATTACCACAACCCATATCAAGAATGCCTTGTGGTTGCTCTTCGATTGGCTTGTTGAAAATGTCAATGATAATTTTGTCAACTACTTTAAAGTAAGAGCTGTGCGCTCCGCCACTTCCCCAAATATTCATTTCTCTATCTACGTGCTGCTCTTCAGAGCCACTTGTATTTTTAAGAATTAACGGATCTCCAAAAATGAGGTCGTCTAATTTTCTGAGCGTAGGAATATAGGACACGGTAACACCATAGGCTGATGCTCTTTTAGCAAAAAATAATCCGGTTTCTGTAAAGGCATAAGTGCCATTTTTTTTATCGAACCAACCAAGCTCAGTTAATATGCCTAGAAGTCGGTCAAACTCTTCATGATTTTTATGGAATTCTTCAGGTCTAAATCGTGCTTCCATAAAGTACTTATGAAACATACCCGTAATACCCAAATTCACTAGGGTTGGTCCAACAATTACACCTTCAATATGTGTTAAGATTTGTTCTTCAATTTGTCTTCGAGAATCTTCTGTTGACAGTTTGAGACCATAATTGGTTCTGTATGTTTTGTAGATACTTTCCAATTTCAAAAAAGGCTCGATTTCAAACTTTCGAGGATGATAATTCTCAGACATTTTCATTAAGTCTGAAACATCTTTAAAGAGATCAAAATAATTAAATGCAATTTCCGACGAGGCATTGGTTTCATAGCTAATGGTGTCCGTACTATTATCAATATGTTGTGTTAACCAGCCTTGAGAGCATAATCCTCTTAAAGCTACATTTAAATAGCCTTCATTAGCGTTGAATTTTTCTGTCAACTCATTTAGTGCTACGTTATTTTGTTGTAATAGGTAATCGGTTACGCCGTGTTTTTTTAGAGTATAAGCTGTTGGACATATAACGATGCCATCTAGGTGACGGAATAGTTTGTCTCTTAAGCGTGTTTTTTGATCGGGATTCATATTGATTTAGTAGGCAGTTATATAGTCAGTTAGAGGAAATGTCTAGCTAACTTTTCTGCCGTAAGTGAAAGATAGTAAATTCTGGCAAAGTATTATTATTAGACTTTTTTATATCGGCACATACGTCACTAATATTACTTGTAATACAAACATAATTACAAAAGGTATAAACAAATAGCCAACCACATCGCGTGCTTGTATTTTAATGCCTTTGCCCATTACAGGGAAAACAATAAGTAAAAAGAAGGGTTGTAATAAGTTACTTAAACTCTCACCATACGCCACAGACATTGAAGCTCTTGCTGTCATGGCGGTAACTTCGTTAGGGGATAGGTTAGTGCCAAGCTCTTGTACCATATTAATAATACTTGGTCCAATCACAGCAAACTCGCCACCAGCAGATGGTATGGCAAAGTTAACAACACCACCAGTTAGATAAGAGATAAAGGCATAATTTTCAGGCGTGGCAATAGTGACTAAAGCTTCACTAATTTTTGTACCTAAACCTGATGCTAACATTATACCCATAATACCAGCGTAAAACGGATATTGAAACAAGATGCCAGAGATATTACTACTCGCACGTTTCATAGCAATACTATAGCGCATAGGTGTAATGTGTAGTAGCATACCAGCCATTAAAAAAGTAAATATTACAATGTTTAAATTAAGGCTAGTCACAAAATCATTTTTAATGAAATAATATACTATATATGAGATTCCCGCTAATGAAACAATAACCTGTAACCATCCAGCATTGTTAAGCGCGTCAGACATTGCTTTAAATGGTAATTTGTAAGATAAAGCTTCTTCTTTCACAGAAATATCATTCATTTCTGATTCATCAACTAAATCACTTAATTCTTTACCTTCGGAGGATTTTGGAATCAATACATAAATGATTAATGGTGCTACAATTACAAAAAGTGCAATCATTATTAAGTTCAATGATGATCCAAGTGTAAAGCTTGTGGGTAAAGTGCCGTTCAGAATTCCATCTTGAATTAAAAAATTATTCTCTGTGTTTAAAAGCAAAGCAATTGTACTTGAGAATCCACAAACCCAACCATTAAATGAAAAGTACACACAAGCTACTAAAAAAGGGTAGTGGACTCCTTTTACTTTTAATGCTAACTCACGACCTAAAATGGCTGTGATCACAACCATACCAAAGCTTATTAAGGACAATAAAGCGCCTAAAGCAATTACAATTAAATACACTTGCGTTGGTGTCTTTATGTATAATGCCAGTTTGTCAATGGCCTTTTTAACAGGTGATGATTGTGCAATGCAATAGGCTGTAATAATGATTAATACAATTTGCATCCCAAACGAGAGTAGGTTCCAAAAGCCATTGTACCAACCTTCTAATACTACAATGGGTTTGCTATCGGTAAGTGTAAGTGCACATATGCCTGTAATTAGTGTTAATAATAAGGCAAATACATAAGCACTAGGCATGTATTTGGTAAATGCATCGGTAAATTTCTGACCAAGTTTAGTGAGTAGATTGTTGTTCATTATATACACGTCAATATCGCAACTAAAAATACTAAAACAATCTCATTAGTTTGCCTTAAAAGAGTTTCTCTTAATAATACGTTAATTAACAATTGTACAGAGTTCTTTAACATCTCCATAACAGCATGTTGGTATTATTGATTCTAATTTGGTGGTACTAATTAAACAATCAAAATAAAATGAAAAACCGACTTACTTTTCTTTTTGCATTTCTGTTATTAGCTACAATAACTGTTAACGCGCAACTAAACACACCGCGAGGAAGCCAAATGGCATCTGTAATGCAACGTGTAGGAACTACCGATATTACCATTACCTATTCTAGACCAAGTGTAAACGACCGTGAGATTTGGGGTAAACTTGTACCATACGGATTAACAAATCTAGGATTTGGAACATCGAAGGCAGCACCATGGCGAGCAGGTGCTAACGAAAACACAACAATTAGTTTTACGCATGATGTAAAAATCCAAGGAAAAGCTGTTGCTGCTGGTACTTATGGTTTACATCTTAATGTAAAAGATGCTAACAATGCTACGCTAATTTTATCTACAGATAAAGATGCTTGGGGAAGCTATTTCTACGAGCCAAAAAATGATGTACTTACTGCAGATATAGTTATTGCAGATAATGCATTTACTGAATTATTGACCTTTTCATTTGATGCAGTTGATAAAAACTCGACAACAGCAGCTTTAAAATGGGAGAAAAAAGCATTTCCTTTTAAAATTGAAGTAGATGTTACTGATATTGTATTGTCTGATATACGTTCTCAATTTAAAGGGCAAAAAGGCTTCTCAAGACAAAATTGGGAGCAAGCAGCAAACTTTGCTTTAAATAACGATGGTGATTTAGACGAAGCATTACAGTGGGTAAATGCGGCGCTTGATGGTCAGTTTTTTAGTCAAAAAACTTTCAACGGTTTAGCTATAAAGGCTCAAATACTTCAAAAGAAAGGTGATGCTGAAGGCTTTGGCACCACAATGGACGAGGCTTTAGGTCTTGCAAATCCTGGGCAAATAAACCGTATGGGTTATGCTATGATTAGAGCAGAGGATTACGATAGAGCTATAAAATATTTCAAAACCAACGTTGAGAGCGATTCTAAGAACGCGAATTGGCATAGTAGCTTAGCCGACGGTTACAAGGCTAAAGGTGACGTGAAATCTGCTAAGAAACATTACACCAAAGCATTGTCATTAAATCCAAACGATCGCGTAAAAGCTAGTATTGAAAAAGGTTTAAAAGAGCTTAATTCTAAGTAATTAATCATCATCAAAACACGAATTTTTTATGTTTTGGAGGCCTAGTAGTGGTTGGTGGCTAGGCCTTTTTTTTATTTATCATCATCCTGAACTCGTTTCAGGATTTTAGGTTCACTAACTTATATAGTTCCAAATATTCTTGTACTTACTCATCTGTTTATACGTGTGAAGAATAGCCTTGTGTTCGGGTAAACTTAATGATGGGTCGAGTTTTAAAACCTGTTTGGCATAGTATCTAGCTTGCTGTAAAATAGCCTTATCCTTTACAACATCAGCAATTCTAAGGTTTAAAACACCACTTTGCTGTGTTCCCATAACATCACCTGGTCCACGAAGTCGTAAATCTACTTCTGCAATTTCAAAGCCATCATTAGTGCGTACCATGGTTTCAAGTCGTGTTTTGCTCTCGTTGCTCAATTTGTGGCTTGTCATTAAAATGCAATAGCTCTGTTCAGCTCCACGACCAACGCGACCTCGTAATTGATGGAGCTGCGATAATCCAAAACGTTCAGCACTTTCTATAATCATTACTGATGCATTAGGCACGTTAACACCAACTTCTATGACGGTCGTGGCTACCATTATTTGTGTTTTCCCTTCAACAAAGCGTTGCATCTCATAATCTTTATCAGCGGGTTTCATTTTACCATGAACAATCGAAATTTGATAATCAGGCATAGGAAATTCTCTCGAAATACTCTCAAAGCCATCCATTAAATCTTTATAATCCATTTTTTCACTTTCCTGAATAAGCGGATACACAACATAGATTTGTCGTCCTTTGCCAATTTCGTCTCTTATAAATCGAAAAACCTTAAGACGATTATTATCATACCGGTGGACCGTTTTAATCGGTTTTCTTCCTGCAGGTAATTCGTCTATGACCGAAATATCAAGGTCGCCATAAACAGACATGGCTAAGGTTCTCGGAATTGGAGTAGCGGTCATCACAAGTATGTGTGGAGGTAAAGCCTCTCTAATCTCTCCAGAGGAGAAACTTTTCAGTTTAGATAAAATTGTGTTTATTACTGAATCAATATCGCCTATTACTTCCTCATTTTTAAACCGGATTACAGTAAAACCTAAATCTTTTAATATAAATGTACGTATTTCATCAATTTCTTGTTGTTCTTTTCTGTTATGATAGCCACCATCTATTTCAATAACTAGGCTTTTTTCCAAGCAAACAAAATCAACAATAAACTCATCAATGATATGTTGCCTCCTAAATTTATAACCTATTTTTTTTCCTCTTAATGATTCCCACAATATTTGCTCAGCTTTGGTGCTATTTTTTTTATTTTCTTGTTGTAATTCTTTCATCAAACTGTAAGTCGATGGACGAGCTGTTTTATACCTATCTAGTATTAGTTTTGCTTCTTCCCTTTGGGAAGATTGAGATGGGCCTTTTTTCCATAATTTACTTCTTTGCGCCACTCCAAAACGGTGTTGTTCGTCTATAATTGCAAGCCCTAAATTTTTGAATTTCACCTTATCCTCGAGAAGTGCATGAGTGCCAACTAGTATCTGTAATTGCCCATTTTCGAGATGTGCATGAATTTCTTTACGCATTGAAGTTTTAGTTGATCCAGTTAATAATGAAATACTGATATTCAATCTATTACACAATTCTGATAATCCAATATAGTGCTGAACTGACAAAATTTCAGTCGGAGCCATTAAACAACATTGAAAACCGTTGTCAAGCCCCATTAACATTGACATGAAGGCAACTATGGTCTTCCCAGAACCTACATCGCCTTGCAAAAGCCGATTCATTTGTGCATTACTACCTAAATCTGCTCTAATTTCTTTCAAGACACGTTTCTGTGCGTTGGTTAATTCAAATGGTAAATGGTCTTTAAAAAACGAATTGAAATAGTCACCTACTTTGTCAAAAACCAGACCTTTAATTTTTGATTTATGAATTAAATTTTTCAGAATTAATTGCAATTGTATGTAGAATAATTCTTCAAATTTTAACCTGAATCTTGAACGTGAAAGCAGCTCTGCATTTTTAGGAAAATGCACATTGAATAACGCGTCAGATTTTGAAATGAGTTTCAATTCTTCAATAACAGAATCGGATAAGGTTTCATAAAACTGGCCTTTGGTTTCTAAAAAAAGTTGTTGCATGATTTTAGAAATCACTCTATTGGTTATGCCTTTATTTGTTAATTTTTCAGTCGATGGGTATATGGCTTGCATTGCAGTGCGCAAGTTTTTTTCATGCTCAGCTTGCAATTCCATTTCAGGATGTGGCATGCTAAACTTGCCGTTAAACCAATTAATGCGTCCAAAAATGACATAATTTTGACCTATTTTAAGGCTATCTCTAATCCATTTTTGCCCACGAAACCATACCAATTCCATAATTCCTGTATCGTCTTTAAATTCTGCAACAAGACGTTTGCCTCTTTTTTGTGCTACTTCTTTAAAGTTTATAATTGTACCAATGACCTGGACTTCGGCTATGTCGCGCCGTAATTCATTGACTTTATAATAGCGCGTACGGTCTATATATCTGTTTGGGAATAAGTTGATGAGATCTTGATACGTACTGATACCAAGTTCTGAGCGCAATAAATCTGCACGATTTGTGCCAACGCCTTTTAAATAATCTATTGGAGTTTGAAGATTAACACTCATAAAAGCGAATTTAACTTATTTTCTAGAAAAGAAATGTCTTAAGATTTGCATTTTGGCAATGTCCTTGTGTAGATTTACCATATGAAGCGATTGTGGTTAGTGTTTTACTTTTTTTGTGGTGTCCTAGTTTCGGCACAACAAACGGATTATGTGGATTTTAAGAAGATAGAAGCTGATATTTCTTTTTTTATTGATTCATCACGAGTATATGGTTATGAAACTATTACCTTCAAGATTATTAAGCCGACAGATTCGATTTTTATTGATGCTAAGAATATGAAGTTGCGAGATCTCTATTTAAAGGATAGCCCGCTAATAGAGGTTGATTTTACTCAAGATGAAAACAAAATATGGGTAAAGCACAATTTTGCTAAAGACAAAGAATATAAATTGTTTATTAACTACAAAGTCGATCCAAAAAAAGCACTATACTTTTTAAAAAGAAAAAAAGGGCCACAAATCTGGACGCAAGGTCAAGGCAAGTATACCAGTAACTGGCTGCCTAGCATAGATGATGTTAATGACAAAATTATATTTGAATTGCAAATTTTGTCTAAAGATAGTCTTAAGGTCATTTCTAATGGTGCTTTAACAGATGTTGAGAGTTTTTATAAATACAAAAGGTGGTATTATAAAATGAAAAAGCCAATGTCAAGCTATCTTGTGGCTTTGGTTGTTGGTGATTATGATAAAAAAGTGGAGACCTCAAAAAGTGGTATTCCTTTAGAATATTATTACTATCCAGAAGATTCCCTTAAAATAGAGCCTACCTATCGTTATACCAAACTAATGTTCGATTTTCTGGAAGACGAAATTGGTTTTCCGTATCCATGGCAAAACTACAAGCAAGTACCGGTGCATGATTTTCTGTATGCCGGTATGGAAAATACAAGTCTTACCATTTTTTCTGATGCGTTTATGGTGGATTCTACTGGCTTTAATGATAAAAACTATGTAAATGTTAATGCGCACGAGTTGGCGCATCAGTGGTTTGGAGATTTGGTTACAGCAACCTCAGGCGAGCATCATTGGTTGCAAGAAGGTTTTGCGACGTATTATGCTTTATTAGCTGAGAAAGAAGTGTTTGGTGAAGATTATTACATGTTTAATCTGTATAATTCCGCTCAAGAGCTCGCTAGGCAAGATTTGGCTGGTAATGGCACATCGCTTTTAAATCCTAAGTCCAGTAGCCTAACGTTTTATCAGCGTGGTACTTGGGTCTTGCATGCTTTAAGAGATAAAGTCGGTAGCATCGTTTTTAGAACTGCTGTAAAAAATTACCTTGACAAGCATCAATTTACTAATGTGGAAACTTCTGATTTTATATCTGAAGTTGAAACGCTTTACGAGAAACCTTTGGATGATTTTGTTGCAAAGTGGATTGTAGATAAAGCATTTCCGTTTGAGGACGCTATAGAGATATTGAAACGACAATCGATTTTTATTAATGAATACATCATGGTTGACTGCGAGACAAATAGCTCTAAATGCAGTAATTATTTAAAGTACTACGCGTCAGATGAAGCTAAAATAAAGGTCATTGGTCAACGTCCAGATTTAGTATCAAAAGAAACATTTAATGAGTCTTTGAAGGTTAGACAAGCAATTGCTCAATACCTCACTAAAATTCCTGAAGCTTTAAAAGGTAAATATGAGATCTTGCTCGACGATAAATCCTATCTTACTATAGAAAGCGCCTTATATAACTTATGGGTGAATTTTCCTTTAGAGCGTTCAAAATATCTCAATAAAACAAAATCTGTAATTGGGTTTAATGACAAGAACGTGCGCTTATTATGGTTGGTTTTAGCTTTAAATACACTTGAGTATGAATCTGATAAGAATGACGAATATTTGAAGGAATTAATGAGCTATACAGATCCGCAGCAGCATTTTGAATTGCGTATGAAGGCATTTGAATATTTAAATTTAATTGGCGCTTGCGAGGTAAATTGTCAGAACAATCTTAGAGAAACAACAAAACATCATAATTGGCGAATGGTTAAATTTTCTAAAGCGATGTTAGAAAAACTAAATCAGAATTAATACATGCGAGCATTGGTCATATCTGGAGGTGGAAGCAAAGGCTCTTTTGCTGGCGGTGTTGCACAATATCTTATTGAGCGTGAGTATCGTGAGTACGATATGTTTTTAGGGACATCTACAGGAAGTTTGTTGGTGCCGCATTTAGCATGCGGTAGATTAGGCAAGTTGTACGATATATTCACTAATGTGCAACAGCATGATATTTTTAGTGTAAGTCCATTTGTACAACGTAAAAAAGGTGATAGAGAGTTTGTGTCAATAGACTTTGTGAATTCCTTGTGGCAATTTATTAAGCGAAAGCGCACTTTTGGTGAAAGTAAAGCACTTAAGCGCAATATAAGAAGGAACTTCACGGAAGATGAATATAAACTGATAAAAACACTGAGACACGATGTTGTGGTCACTGTTGCAAATCTATCTATGAATAGGGTAGAGTATAAGTCAATCAATGAATGTACTTACGAAGAGTTTTGTAATTGGATATGGATTTCTTGCAACTATATTCCGTTTATGTCCTTAGCTGTGGTTGATGGGCATGAATATGCTGATGGTGGTTTAGGTAGTGTAATTCCAATTCGTGAAGCAATTGCACGTGGTGCAACCGAGGTAGATGCTATTGTTTTAGAAGCTGAAAACATGGATAAGCAGAAGGTTTTAGGTAAGAATCCGTTTTCTTTAATGCTGAATTTATTTGGGCACTTATTAGATCAGGTAGAGCGTAATGATATTGAGATTGGCAAACTGGCTGCTAAGGCTAATAATGTTAAGTTAAATCTATACTACACGCCAACTTCGCTAACAGAAAATTCCTTGATTTTCAGTAAGCGTTTAATGGAAAAATGGTGGCAACAAGGTTATGATTATGCTGAACAAAAGCATAGCTAGTTACCACAATTCACTAACTTCATTTTTAATAAACGATAACGCTGTGTTACTTGGTGCTTCACGTTCCATGAGACCATTTAAAACGACTTCACGTAATTTATTAGCAGTATCTGTTTTTTCACTCATACTTGCTTTACGTATTAATTGAATAGTAGCATTTTTTGCTGCATTAATAATGTTCCAGCACTTGTCACTTATATAGATTTGTTGTGATAAATTATGCTCAAATTCTTGTTCAATTGTTGATATAAGTAAAGATTCGTAACTTTCTTTATTTGAGGTTATTGGAGATACTCTTATAAGTAATTTGTTTGGTGAGATACGTTCTAAGAATAACGCCATGCGCTCATAGGCTTGTAAGCGTATTGGAAGCGATTCTTTTTGCATGCTTTTTTGAAGTAGAAATCGACGTCTTTTATCTTCATTATCTACTAGTCCTTTAAAAAAATAATATGCTATAGCCGCAACAATTAGTGTAGGCAATAAACTAAGAAATAGTTGTAGGATAGTATCTGAGGTCATAATATTAGGTTTTTAACAAACATACATTGTTTTAGGGAGTTGTGCAATTAGGATATGGCTTCAGTATTGACTTTTCCACCTAGGTGCATACAATCTTTCAAATCTTGCATGCCATTAAAACCTACAGGTGTTTTATTGTAACCAAATGTATTATCAAACTCTTTCGTAAGATTGTGGTCATCAACATTCATTTCGATATCATTCATTTTAAACTCGCATGGATGCTCATAACCTGCAGCATGCGTAATCTCAATCAATTCCTTTTTAAAGGTACTAAAGTATTGTGCTAGTCGTTCGGACTTTAAAGGAATATTTATACCATTTTGCAACCATTTGTTTTGAGTGGCAATACCCGCAGGACAGCGGTTAGTGTGGCAAACCTGAGCTTGGATACAACCAATACTCATCATGGCTTCACGTGCCACATTAATACAGTCGACACCCATAGCAAATGCCATTGCTGCTTTTGCAGGAAATCCAAGCTTTCCGCTACCAATCCATACGACACGATCTTCAATTTTATGTTTTTGGAAAAGTTTATAAATATCACTAAACCCATAAATCCAAGGTAAGGATACGTGATCCGCAAAACTGGGAGGTGCTGCACCTGTGCCGCCTTCGCCACCATCTACAGCAATAAAATCTGGTCCACGATTTTCAGTTTTCATTATTTGCGCTAATTCTTCCCATTGATCTAACTTACCAATTGCGGCCTTTATGCCAACAGGTAAGCCAGTCGCTTTTGCAATGTTCTCTATAAAATCAACAAGCTCAGGCACATTAGAAAATGCTTTGTGATTTGGTGGAGATAAAACGGTTTTCCCAACTTCAACACCACGTATTTCAGCAATTTCTTTAGTAATCTTTTTTCCGGGAAGCACGCCGCCTTTTCCAGGTTTTGCACCTTGAGAAAGCTTTACTTCTATTGCTCTTATAAATGGATTATCTTCCACAAGTTTTACCATCTTTTCCATGGAAAAGCCGCCATCTTTAGACCTAACACCAAAATAGCCAGTACCAAAATGGAACACCACATCACCACCATTGCTATGATAAGGAGATAAACCACCTTCACCAGTATTGTGGTAAGCACCAGCAATTTTAACGCCTTTATTTAAGGATTCTACAGCCTTAGCTGATAACGAACCAAAACTCATTGCAGAGATATTGATAATCGATGCTGGACGATAAGGTCGCTTACGCTTATTGTAAGCACCCATAACTTTTGCACACGGTAAAAAAGACTTATCTATCGCATTAGGATGATGTTCAGCAATTTTATAAGGCATCATGGCATTATTGATAAAAATATGCTGATGCGCATATATATCTCTATCTGTGCCAAAACCCTCGTAATTGTTTTCCTTTTTCGCCGAAGCGTAGATCCAACCTCGTTCAATACGATTAAATGGTAATTCTTCTCTGTTATTTGCAACAAAATATTGACGCATTTCTGGACCAATACTTTCTAACCAATAACGTAGATGCCCAACAATAGGGAAGTTGTGGCTAATAGTATGTCTGTGCTGAAGAACATCACGCAATGCTACTAATCCAAGAGCAATAATAATCCAAAGCCACCAAGGGATTTGACCTAAAAATTCGAGTATCGATGCCATATTATTCGTTCAAGTAATCGAAAACCAATTGTGTAAAAGCTTCTACGCCTAGTAGCATACCGCTTTCATCTATTATAAAATCTGGAGTATGATGTGGAAATGCACCTTTAGATTCGTCTTCAGGAGACATGCCGCCTAGGAAGAAGTATAACCCTGGCACCACTTCTTGAAAATAGGAGAAATCTTCACCGCCAGTAGTAGCTTTCATTAGCACAACATTTTTGTCACCTGCAACTTTTCTTAGTGAAGGCAGCATTCTATCAGTTAATTCCGGATCATTATAAGTGATCGACGTTTGATTTCTGAATGTAATGGTTGCTTCACCACCATATGCCTTAGCTATAGTAGACACCATTTCTTTCATGCGACGTTCAATCATACTTCGCATTTCTGGGTCTAGTGTTCTTACGGTTCCGATCAATTCAGCACTTTCAGGAATAATATTAAATCGTGTTCCGGCAGTAATTTTACCAACAGTAATTACAGCAGCTTCTTCGGTAAGTTTTGCTTCACGACTAATAATGGTTTGTAAACCGTCTATAATTTTTGCTGAAATAAGAATTGGGTCAACGCCAGACCATGGTTGTGAGCCATGTGTTTGCTTCCCTTTAACATCAATGACAAAGCGCTCTACAGATGCCATTACACCACCTTTTTTGTATTTTAAAGTTCCGACTGGTGTCCCTGCATTAATATGTAATCCAAATATGGCATCAACTTTTGGGTTTTCTAAAACACCTTCTTTAATCATGAGTTTAGCTCCGCCTTCTTCACCTGGTGGTGGACCTTCTTCAGCAGGTTGAAAAATAAATTTTACTGTTCCTCTTATTTTATCTTTATGCTTTGATAATATCTCCGCAGTTGCCATTAATATGGCGGTATGCGTATCATGGCCGCAGGCATGCATAACACCAGTTTCTGTACCTAAAAACGTGGTTTTTACAGTAGATTTAAATGGTAAATCGTTACGTTCTGTAACAGGTAAGGCATCAATATCTGCTCTTAGAGCCACCACCTTTCCTGGTAAATCCCCTTTAAGTATACCCACAACTCCGGTAATAGCAACACCGGTTTCAACTTCTATTCCTAAAGACCTTAAATGCGCTGCAATTTTTTCTGCAGTTTTAAATTCTTGGTTAGATAGTTCGGGGTTTTGGTGAATGTCTCTTCGCCATTCGATGAGTTTGTCTTCAATATCAATAATATCTTTTTCTATAGAGTTTTGTCCCGAAATGCTAATTGAAGCAAATAGGAGTAGTGCCAGTATTTTTTTCATAGGAATTGTAAAATTTTCACTAAGATATTTAAAAAAAGAAAACCATCCTTTATGTCTTTAAGGATGGTCTTGATTTCTTATATGTTATACAACTATTCTATGATTATTTTTTTAGTTGCTACACCATCAGCTGTATAAATCTTAAAAAAGTAAATAGCTGGATTTAATGCAGTTAAGTCTATATGATGTGTATCAACATATGTAGATAGGTCTATTGTATGGACTTTTGCACCTTTTACATCGATAAGATCTGCTTTTATAAGGTTTAATCCGGAGGTGTTTTTTAATAAAAATTGACCACTAGAAGGATTTGGAAACAAAGAAATATTTCTACTGACAATATCGTCTACATCGTCATTAGCTAATGTTTGATTTGTAATATTAAGCGTAAATGAGCACGAGTCCGAATTTCCACCTGTATCTGTAACCGTAAGAGTAACTTCTGTTCCATCTGTTGCTCCTAATCCATTTAGCGGAGTCTGCGTAAATGTTAAGTTTGAGAATTCATCGTTATCCGATACTCCAATGATGGAACTGTAATCAGGTAGTTGATAGAAAACTGAACAATCTGCATTAACATTTTGGTCGCCAATGCAACTAAGAATTGGTGCTTCAATATCTGTAAAGGTTATACGGACTGTAGGGTCACCAGCTATATAATCATATACCGGTTGATAACCATTAGTGACGTTATAATTAAATACTGTGAAGGTGAAAACTGAAGTTCCTGTACTTATTAGCGGCTCTAATTCTGTATTTGATGATGTAGGAAAGAAGCCATTTTGTTCAATAATAGTTAGTACACTACTACCTATATTTAAATCATTAGCAAAAATGCGATCATAATCAGTATCTGAGAATACGTCTATATCTACAAATCCGCCATCTATATCCCAATAGCCTTCAAAAGTTATTGTTCCTGAACTAGTCGCAGTACCGGGCTGAATAACACAAAATCCTGTAATAGAGGCAAGATCATTATGTTTTAAAATACCTGAACCAGTAATCGTGTAACTAACTGGCGGACCAATAAGAAGGTCACCAAGGTTTTCAAACTCAAGTGTGCCATTGTCCAAATTAGCACCTGCAAATCCATAAGGTACACTTGTATTTATATACAACCGTCCACTAATATTTAATGTTGCTGATATAGTGCCAACACCAGAGTTTATTAAAATGGTACAATCACCCTGAATATTAAAGGTGAGTGTAGAATTATCATACGCTGTATCTCCAGGATAGCTTGGTGACCAGTTGGCTTGGTCTGTCCAATTACCAGTACCAGTATATGTAAAAGTTGTCTGTGCGTTTATGCTTGCTACGCATAAAATAAAAAGGAGGAGTAGTTTTGTTTTCATTTTATACAGATTTTAATATTGTTAATTGCCTACTTTACTTGCGACCCACTAACAAATATATAATTTGTTTCCCCCGAAACAATTGTGTCAATTATAGAGCCGCAAGTAGAGCAAGCATTTTTAATATTTTATAAACTTCATGCTTTCATTAGTAATCTTAAGGAAATAGATACCTGCCGATAATTGTGAAACATCAATTGTATTTTTATTTAAATCAATAGTTCGGGTTAATAGCTTTTGTCCTGATATGTTATAGATTTCAAGGTTCTCAGAAGTCTTTAAACCTTCAATATTGAGTATTTGGTTTGTTGGGTTAGGGTAGACACTATATTTTGAAATACTAATGTCATCTATACCTAAAGTGGTATTCTGAAACTCATACGCTCCCATATCAACGAATGAACCAGAAATTCTAAGCTCACCATCTAAATCTAGAGGTAATGTCTCTGTTGTATCTCCGTCGTTATCGACATCAAAAGTATCTTGAGGTAAATAACTATCATTACCGGCATCAATAAGTGGAGAACCACTTTGAAGTCTAAAATCTCCGTTTGCACTATCTACAAATAATGGGTCAAAACTTGGTGATGTAGCATCAATGTTATTTGTACCTGTTGGATTTTGATTGGTTACTAAACTGTGGTTAAAGGCAAAAGTGCCACTACCTTCATACTCACTAGAACTAAAGGTATTGCCATTATCCGTAGATTTTTCATTATTCCAAAGTATACTATTAGATGAAGAAACAGAAACAGCTGAGCTAAAACTAAAAGGAAATATAGCGCCTCCCTGTATTGATGAACTAGAGCTAGGACCAGAAATACGATTGTTGCTGAGTAAGCTATTAGTCATAGTGATAGATTGTGTAACATATATCGCGCCACCTTCAATCCTTCCATTATTCTGGCTATGGGTTGTAATCGTATTATTGCTAAGTGTAGCATTTATCAACTCAATAACATCTGCACGGATGCCACAACCTGTTGCATTACTTGACGACGCTAGACTATTATTAGTAGTAATAGTATTATTGTTAATGGTACTATTAAGTAATGTAGTATTTCCAAGTTGATTGTAAATTCCTGCAGCGCCTGCACCAACCTCTTCAGCCACAGTGTAGGTGTCATTGATAATACTATTGTTGTTTACAGATGAAGAAATTAATGTAGTATTCCCTATAACTGAATATATTCCACCACCATATGAATAGCTTCTTTGTGGAATAAATGAAGAACTATTATTACAAAAAACCGTATTATCATTTACGGTACTATTTGTCAACGTAATATCTCCATTTGTAATATAAATGCCACCACCATAGGCAAATGGGCTGGCATCACCACTTAATGATGAAATCATATTACTGTTTACGGTGCTATTATTTAATGTAATATTAGCTTGATTAGCATAAATACCACCGCCATTAGTCGTAACGTTGATAGTAGATGAAAAAATTGTAGATTCTGCTTTATTATTTAAAATCTTTACATTATTCAAATCTAAATCTCCAGAAGTATAAATACCGCCTCCATCGTCAGACACTCTACCATTTTGTACGGTAATACCTTCTAAAAATAATATACCTGTAGTATGAGATGCATTTATAACACGGTGTATTTCATTACCATCAATCATGGTTGGATTGTTTTCGAAATCCTGTATGCCACCACCAGAAGGATAGCTACCTTTAATTGTCATGGCCTTATTTATATTTAATTGAGAACCTTCGAGATAGCTGCCTTCTGCAATGTGTATTTCATCAACAGTCGTACAGGTGTTATTAATTAAATGTATTGCCTCTTGAATGGTATTAAATGCATTTGCCCAAGTAGTACCATCGCCACTACCTGTGGCGTTTTGGTCTACGTAAATTATTGGGGTTGTGTTAACAACATTTACTATGGCGGTTTCTGAAGTCGTATTGCCTGAGGTATCCGTTACAGTTAATGTCACTGTATTTGTACCTATCATACTACCATCAAAAGTATCATTATCTATTGATATAGAAGCAATTTGACAATTATCTGTTATGCTATTGCTGATATCGTTTTCAGTTATAGAAACTGATGCTCCACAAGCTATATTTAAGGTAATATCTTGTGTTATAACGTTTGGTCCTGCATTATCTATTATAGTGATTTGAGCCGGTGCTAAATCAGCATTGCCATTAGCATCTGTAACTGTTAATAAAACAGGAAGTACACCTGTTTCTCCAGAAACTGTTGCTGTATTAATAGTATTCCAATCTGAATTTGCATCTAGATTAAAGAAGCTTGCTGTATTATTATTTGGAGAGCTATCTAATAATGTATTATTTCCTGGTCCTTGTTCGATGCGGAAATAACCTACCAAATTTGCCTCATCACTACTTAATATTAGACTGCGTTGGTCTGCAATTTCTTGAGCAGTAAGTGCTCTGTCCCAAATACGAAGTTCGTCTATAGTTCCTGTAAAGGTTGCATTACCCCAATCAACTCCACCTAAAATAGTCTTGTTGGTTGTACTTAGAGAACTTCCAGTTATACCAGTGGCCGTGTTTTGAAGCACGCCATTAATATATATTGATAATGTACCGTTAACTTGATCATAAACACCAGCAATATGTGTCCATTGGTTTAGCGTTACCGGACCACCATTAACAGCAAAATTTCCATCACTGGTAGTTACTTCAGCAAAATAATTACCACCAAAATGAAATATACTATACTCATCAAAGAATGAGGTGCCAGAATATTTATCAATGACGACATCACCGCCAGGATTAAATCCTGTAGGGTATATCCAACCTTCAAGCGTCCATGAATTTTGTAAATTAAGCTCAGGTGTAAATGGTATTTCGGCATATTGGAATGTACCATCTAAATCTAAAGCTTGACTCGAAAAGCCTTCAAACTCTAAATCATCACAAGTAAAAGTGTCTTGACTCAGCGTATAACTAACTATTCCGCAATTATCAGTAGAACCATTGTCTACTAAAAGTGGGTCAATTACAATTTGTCCATTGGCGTCTAGAGATGCAGTTATGTTTTGTGCCGCTGCAATCGGCGCTACTGTATCTGCAAAGCTGGCATTATCTGAGTCTATCCAATTACTTGTTAACCCGCTTAATGTAGTATTGATTAATGACAGGTTATTAGAATTACCTGAGCTATCATTTATAGTAGTAATAGCTGAATTATCACTGTTCTCAATACCTTGATTAAAATCATAATATGCTAACAAATCACTACCATTGGGCATATTGCTACATATACCTGTTCCTCCAGGTTTAACGGTATTCCAAATACGTATATCACCAATATCACCTAGAAAGTATTCGTTTAATGGAAAATCTACACCTACATATAAGTTTAGGTTGGAGCCAGAAGCAGTTCCAAATTCTGTAGGGAATGCGCCTATCGATACTCCATTAACATAAACTGTTGAACTTCCTGTGTCATCATCCGTAATGACAATATTGTACCACTCGCCAGGATTAAAGGTGTATGATATGGTTTGGTATGACGCTCCATTCCAAAAGCCAATACCAGTTAGATTGCCTAATAAATTAAATAAGTACTTAGTACTTGATCCATCACTACTACGATAACCCAAAATAGTTTGTGGTGTTGCTTTAGTTTCGGGTTTAATACGCATTTCTACGGTACCACTTGTAATATCCAATATTGATGGATTTGTGGCAGCAGCATAGTCATCTAAACCATCAAAATTGAATGCTGTGGCTGCGGTCGATTCAACTTCGAGTTCTACAGAGTTAGATAAATAATTTATGGACCATTGCCTATCTACTGGTAAAGAAGGTAGATTTGTTGTCGTAAAGTTTCCTCCTACACTCGCAGCAGAAATTATGGTGAAACTGTCTCCCACTTGGGGCTCAAAACCGTTTTGCAGAATGACATTTAAAGTTCCAGAAATTCCAATACCACTAATAAACGGGTTTCCAAGTAATTGGTCATATTCAGTTCCGGCTGTTGTTCCACCAATTTCAATATCTAAATTGGAACTTGTAAATAAATTTACATTGGTTTGAATGTTATAAACCCCAATCGGATTTCCTGGTGAAAGTGTACCATTGTTAGAAAAACTACTTGGATCAATATAATTGTTTGAGCCTCCAACCGTACCAAAATTAGTTACGTAATTATCGTTTATTGCTGTATAAAAATCTATTGTTCCATTATCTATAAGTGTAGATGTAGCATTAAGATCAATCCAAGAGAGATCTTCGAAATACATAAAATCTTCATTTAGGATTAGTCCATTGTTTGTAATATAACTTGTTATTTGCACATATAAGTCACCATAGTTATTTATGGCACCAGTGCTATTATTTACAATTCCATAACCGGCCACAATGCTAAGTCCATTATTAATATTTATAATACCATTATTAGTCAGCAATAAGTCCACACCAACACTTGCATCTAAGTTTACCGTATCACCTGCTAGAATTGTTGACCCAGGATATGATGGCGACCAGTTATTTACATCTGACCAATTACCGGACGAAGAACCATCAAAGGTATACGTGGTTTGAGAATAAGCGAAAAAAGAAATTAAAAACACAAAAAGCAGAAGTAGTTTTGTTCTCATTGGGTGTAGTTTTTGAATATTAACTCATGTATAGTTGATTATGAGCACAAGTTATACTCATAGGTGATTTGGTACAATACGCATGAGTGTCAAAAAATACGTAGGCCTACGTAGTAATTATAATGAAGAAATAAGCGCTTTGTTTTGCGAAACCCAATTGGTTAGTGCATCTTGGTCTGAACTGAGACTCAATTTTTTTATAATATTAGCGCGGTGTTTTTGTACTGTTCTCACAGATATTAGAAGAGTTTCAGAAATCTCTTTTGAAGACTTTTCGTTTGCAATGAGTCTTACAATAGTGCGCTCAGAAGGTGAAAGTAATTTTATCTTCTGTAGTTCTGGAGATATTTGAGATTGAAATACATCATTAAAAGTAGAACTGTAATAATTTTCACCATCAAGCACTTTGTAAATGCATTTTTGTATCTCAGAAAACGGTTCGTCTTTAAGTAAGTAACCAGATATATTTAGAGACTTAGCCTTGAAAATATAGCGACTTTCTTTGTGTGAAGTGAGAATGATAAATTTAGTATTCAGGTCTTTTTCTTGACATTTATTAATCACTTCAAAGCCAGTTAATAGAGGCATTTCAATATCTAAAATTGCAATTTCATGAGTGTCGGAAGCCAGTTTTTCTAAAGCTTCAGCACCATTAGAAGCAGTTGTGATATTCTTATAATTGTTATTAACTAACTCGTCCTTAAGCCCTTTTAAAAGCATTGGATGGTCATCGGCTACTAATATTTTTATGTCTCTATTCATTGCTATGACAAGCGAATTTTAGCTTTGGTCGTTGTACCTTCTGTTAGTTTACTATCAATTAGTAATTCTCCGTTTAAGATTTTAATGCGTTCTTCTAGTGTTTTTAAGCCTAAGCTGTTTTTGTTTTTAGCTGAGGTGACATCAAACCCTTTTCCGTTATCTTTAATCAACACTAAAATAGCATCTTTTTCTTTTTCGATAGTGATAGATAATGCTTTAGCATCTGCATGTTTTAAGATGTTATTAATACACTCCTGAACAAAACGGTACAAGTGCAAAGCATTTTCATCAGTTAAGTTATTGTCTATGTTCTCAATATCGGTTGATACAAATAGGTCATTGTTTTCATCAATATCTATTGCAAGTTGCTCAACACTTTCAGTAAAACCAAGCTGTTTTAGTAATGGCGGAAAAAGCCCACGTGAAATATGACGTACTTCTTCGAGTGTATTATTGGTTAAATCCGATATTTCTAGCTGTTCACTACTTTGGGCTTTTCTTTTAATTAATGTTAATTGCTGACTAACACTATCGTGTAATTCTCTGGCAATACGTTTACGTTCGACTTCTTGAGATTTTATTAAATCTAATGCAAACTGATCTTGAAGCCGTTTACGTAATTGAAATTGTCTTAAAAAATAGAGTAAAACACCAATAACGATAAGACTTAAAGACGTAACAAACCACCACGTTTTATAGAAAAAAGCTTTGCTTTTTATTGGTATAATTAAGGACGTACCTACTTTCTCTTTCGAGAAATTTAAGGCTTCAATTTCTAAACTATAATTACCAGCTTCGAGATTGGGAAATTGAATAAAATTTTGGTTTTTCAACTCAATCCATTTGTTATCATTAAGCCTATACCTGTAGAAATATTCGTTGTTTAAACCAGTGTTACTTTTAAGTGCAAAGTTTAATTCCAAAGCTCGATTCTCTGGCGGTAATTCAATAGTTTCATAATTATCTAAAAAGGCTCTACTATAAATATCATCATATTCTCCTGTGCTTTTATTGAAAAAATTGGCCTTTATTAAAGTGAGCTCTGCATTATCTTCACGAGGCTTTAACTTTTCAGGATTAAAAAAATTCAGTCCTTTTAGGGTACCAAAAAAGATACCTTCATTAGTTTTAAGTGCGCTATAACGATTACCCTCATTATGGGTAAATCCATCTTTTTCTGAAAATCTATATGTGCTATTTTTTTCTGTATTGAAAGCTACTACACCATTAAAGGTATTGACCCACCAAGTATCTCTGTCGATAATTACACCTGCTATACCAGCGTTTAATTCGTCTTCATATACAGTTTTAAATGATTCATTTTCTGATATATACATATAGACATAACCGCTTCTTGTACCAAATAAAGGATTCCCTTTGTCATCTTCAGTACACATAAAGACAAAATTATCTTTAAGATTATTGTACAGTTTACTCGACTTATTGTTGATATCATATTTCAGAATACCTTTATCTGTAGCACCCAAAATAAGATTGTCTTTAATAACAATATCAAAAACCACCAAGCTGTCAGTAGCCAATAGTGCAGAATGCTTTTCAGTATTGGTATTAAATTGCATTAAACTATAACCTGCAGTTGCATAAACCAATACGCTATCGTTAAGTGTTTTTATATTTTTAATAGGGTAGTGTCTAAACGACTTCGTCGTATTATTCTTTGGGTTTAATTTTATGATATTACCAAAGCTATGGCTCCAAATAACACTATCTCTGATTATAATATTTCTTGAAGAAGGTAAAAACCTTTTGCCACCTTCTGTAATTGTAATAGGGTTTGTTTTATAGGTTTGGGTATTTAGGTTAAACCAACCATTACGTTCGGTCGAAACGATTATATTTTTTGAGTCTTTCTGTTTAATGGCTCGAATTTCATACTCTTTTAAGTAGTTAAACACTGAATTATTACTAAATGTATAATGATGCAGATTGTCATTGTAGTATAGCCAAAGTTCATTATCTAAATCACTAGAAAAAGCTTCAATTACAGTTGTGTTCTTCAATGTGTTATCCGTACACATAGTAACAAGCGAATCATCTTCTATACTCTGAAAAACAATTGAATTGTCCTTTGCCGATAAGATAATATGGTTCCCTTTTTTGTCTTGAAAAGTTTTTAAAGCGTCCTTTAGATTTATAGTCTTGGCAGTAGGTTTAACCTCAAGAGCTTTAAAATTTAGAGTATGCAATTGGTCTTCAGAATCCATAATTACATAGTTTTTTGCTTTGTATTTAAATGCCTCTGCTATCCAAAACTTCTTTTTATTGAGATCTCTACTTCTTCCAAAAGTATCATTACTATATTGCTTGATGATATTGCCATTCCAATCTGTAATAATTATTGGGAAGTTATCATCACCAATAAGACAATAGTTGCTATTACAAATTAGTTCGGTGGAGCTATCTAGTGAGAATCTCTGAGGTACATTATAATAAAAACTAAATACAGGATTAAGCTCGAAACTTTCTGTAATTTCATTGAGGGTTAATTGTTTTTCGTTTTGAGTGAGTGTATAATCTTTTTCATTATAACTAAATACTTTAGAAAACGAATTTGCATTTATTTTTAACGTTTCAAATTGAATGCTATATGGGTCAAAAAGCATTATTTTCTCTTTGGAATCCTCATTGAAAGTAATTATGATTTTACCATCGTTTCTCTTGTATAATTGTACTACAGTATTTGTGGATTTGGATAAGTTTGGTATGGTTATATTATGAAATGTATTACCGTCAAAACGTAATAAGCTTAATTCTTTGTTACTGGAGATTATGGTTCTGACATCATTATCAATTCCACCGAGCCACAAGAAACCATCATTGTCTTGACACATAGTATTCACCTTATCAAGAGTTAAACCATCATCTCGTGATAATGTTCTTTTTTGATATTGAACAAGCGATTGACAATAGCTATGTAAAGAATAAATTAAAGAAAGAAAAAGAAAGAATTTCTTCATCTAAGGTTAACTAGATTAATGGTGTGATTGTCGAAAGTAACAAATTGTAAAGAAATAGTATTTGGTTGTTTATAATTATTAATAAAAGCAATGCATTAAAATTAAAGCTTTCATTAATTTCACAGCTCAAAATTATTACTCATTTGGACAAGTATTTAAGTCAACTTAATGATGCACAGCTTGCGCCAACTTTGCAAAAAGATGGCCCAATGATAGTTATTGCCGGTGCGGGTTCTGGAAAAACACGTGTGTTGACATTTCGTATAGCATATTTAATGAGTCAAGGTGTTGACCCATTTAACATTTTAGCACTGACATTTACTAACAAAGCGGCTCGTGAAATGAAAGGCCGTATTGCTGATATTGTAGGTGATAGTGAAGCTAAAAACCTATGGATGGGAACTTTTCACTCAGTATTTGCTAAGATTTTACGTATTGAAGCTGACCGTTTGGGTTACCCGAGTAATTTTACCATATATGATACTCAAGATTCTGATCGATTAATTTCATCTATAATCAAGGAAATGAAGCTTGATAAAGATATATACAAATACAAGCAGATTAGATCTCGTATTTCATCATATAAAAACAGTCTTATTACCGTAAAGGCCTATTATAATAATCCTGAGCTTGTTGAAGCTGATGCTGCTGCGAGACGACCAAAAATGGGTGAGATTTATAAAGAATATGTTGAGCGTTGTTTTAAGGCGGGCGCTATGGATTTTGATGATTTATTGCTCAAAACCAATGAGTTATTAACGCGTTTTCCGGATGTATTGGCTAAGTATCAAGACCGTTTTAGATATATATTGGTAGATGAGTATCAGGATACAAACCACTCTCAGTATTTAATTGTAAGAGCTTTATCAGATAGATTTCAGAATATTTGTGTGGTAGGTGACGATGCACAAAGTATTTATGCATTCCGTGGTGCGAATATTAATAACATACTGAATTTCCAACGCGATTACGACGACGTTAAGGTCTTTAGGCTAGAACAAAATTACCGTTCTACAAAGAATATTGTTCAAGCCGCTAATTCAGTAATAGATAAAAACCAGAGTAAGCTTGATAAAGTTGTTTGGACTGCAAATGAAGAAGGTCCAAAAATTAAGGTAAACCGTCTTGAAAATGATGGGCGTGAAGGCAACTATGTCGCTAGTACCATTTTTGAAGCCAAAATGCAGCAACAACTTAAAAATAGTGATTTTGCTGTTTTATATCGTACCAATGCACAATCGCGTGCCATTGAAGATGCTTTACGAAAACGAGATATAAAGTATCGTATTTATGGTGGCTTATCGTTCTACCAACGTAAAGAGATTAAAGATGTCTTATCATATTTACGTTTAATTATTAATCCTGCTGATGAAGAAGCTTTAAAACGTATTATTAATTTTCCTGCAAGAGGAATTGGTCAAACAACAATCGATAAATTAATAGTTGCAGCTAGTGGTTATGGTAAATCCATTTTTGATGTTATAAAGGCGATGGATCATCTTGAAATTAATCTCAATGCTGGTACAAGAACCAAGCTCAAAGATTTTGTAACCATGATTGAAAGCTTTCAGGTTATGAATACCAATGCGGATGCTTTTGAATTAGCTGAGCATGTGGTTAAAGTTACAGGATTAATTAAGGAGTTTAATAAAGATGGCACACCTGAAGGTGTTGCTAAAATGGAAAATATAGAGGAGCTATTGAACGGTATTCGAGATTTTGTTGAAGGTCAAAAAGAGATTGCAGATAGTACGGCTTCACTTGCAGAATTTTTAGAAGATGTAGCGCTTGCAACCGATTTGGATGCAGATAAAGGTGACCCAAACCATGTGGCGTTAATGACGATACACTTAGCTAAGGGTCTTGAGTTTCCACATGTATTTATTGTGGGTATGGAAGAAGATTTATTTCCTAGTGCCATGAGCATGAATACGCGAAGCGAACTTGAAGAAGAGCGCCGCTTATTTTATGTAGCATTAACGAGAGCAGAAAAGCAAGCTTATCTTACCTATACCATTTCGCGTTATCGCTGGGGAAAATTGATAGATGCCGATCCAAGCCGTTTTATCGAAGAAATAGATGACCAATATCTTGATGTTATTACACCTTTTGAAGAACAACGTTTTAACCCAATGCTTGATGCTTCCATTTTTGGTGATATAGAGCCAAATAATATACGATTTGGTAAGCCAAAACAAACGCCAACTTTTAAAAGAAAAGAACAACGAAAAAAACCAGAGAACTTTAAGATTAGCACACCTAAAAAACTAAAACCAATTGAAAAAAGTAGCTCCAGTACTAATCTGTTTGACAGTAAACTTACAGTTGGCAATATTGTTAATCATCAGCGTTTTGGTAGAGGAGAAGTCCTGAAAATTGAAGGCAAAGGCAGTGACTTAAAAGCAGAAATAAAGTTTGAAAGTGGTGCTGTCAAGAAGTTGTTACTACGTTTTGCAAAATTGGAGGTGATTTCTTAAAACAATACGCAACCTTTTTATTTAACATGCATCTAGTGATTAAACCTGTTGCATGATGAACTTTCGTTTTTTAGTCCCATTTAGTGGTATAATTTTATGCTGTTTATTATTATCTTGTGATGATACAATTATAGCAGACAATACAAGAGTCATAATCCAAGGTAGAGTAGTAGACCAATTTGGGAATCCTTTGTCAAATGCTTTAGTTGAAGTAAAAACCACCGGATCTTCATTTGCAGCCAGTACATTTTTAATTGGAGATGGCTTAACTGATGATAACGGCGAATTCAATATCACCTCTCTCTTTGGATATAACGAGTCTTTTGAAGTGACTATACAGTTAGACAATTCCTATTCTGATTACTCCTATTCAACTAATACACAAACTTTTATACCACAAGATTTTATCTTTGATTTAGATACTGTGACTTTGATTGAATTGAGCAATTTCAGCTATGATTTAACTCGTGTCAGTGGAGATGGAAACACTATTGATTTTAGCTTTAACTATATATCATCCCAATGTGCCGAAGTATTTGTTGATGGGGTAATTAATGAAAATGCGAGCCAGTGTTATGATATGGCTACTTCTGGTAGCATGTTAGGTGATGATAATCCAGATTTTAGTAGTTCATTCTCAACACAGTTAGGCTCTGAAGTTGAATTTAGATACACCATTAATAATGGAGTTGAAATGAGCCAAATATTGAACATAAATAATGAAAACTATGCGTTTGAATTTACTTATTAGAATTTTAGTTGTTCTGCTTGTTTTTACTTCAGCCTATTCACAAGAAGAGTTGAAGAGCTCAGCTACTGATAGTATTTCAAACTTCAACTTTCTATATAACAAGGCTAGACAGAAATCAGTATCATGGTCTCTGAGTTATCAACTACCTATGACTACAGGTAATAATTATATTGGACAAGGTTATGATGGTGAATATGGATTTGTTTTCAAAACAAAGGTGTTTGTATATAAACAGTTATACGTTGGCTATGCTTATAATCATAGTGTTTTTGATGTTGAAGATACCTCTGTAATAGGAAATTTTAATAGTAGTAGAGCGACGGCTCACACCTTTAATTTTGGTTACGAATTTTTACCATTAAATAAGGTGAAACTAGGCATTAATTATGGGTTTGGATCTGTTAGATTTAGAAATAAAATTGGCGGTGATTTTGAGTTTAGTGATACAGGTGATTTACAAGTATTAAGTTTTTATTTAACCTATGAAGTTTCTAAGAATATTTCTGTATTTAGTGAATACGGCTTTAATAAAGTTAACTCTGATATTAGCACACCAGATTCTTTAAACAACTTTTTTGAGAAAGGACGATTTAATACACTAAATTTTGGAATTTTAATTGCCTTAGGAAATGACGATGTTATAAGTGCAGTAAAAAAGACCTATGGAATGCAATAGTCTATTAGAACTATTTTACCATGCAAACTGAATTAATATTACCATTGCCATCATATTCTAAGACGCTATTATATGGATCTGTTATCCATTTACCATCGACAATAAATTTATAATGGTATTTACCACCAGCCAGTCTTAATTTATAAATCCAGCCTTTATCGGTTTTTTCCATTTTAAATAGGTCTTCAGACCAATCATTAAAATCTCCAGAAAGTACCACTTCTTTGGCATCTTTAAAATCACTTAGTTGAAAACTAACTATCTTTTGCACATCTATAAGAGAGTTATAGCCACCAAATTTATTGCTTGTTTTTGACGGATTATTTGGGTCTTCTATCCAATCGCCATCAACGATAAATTTATACTCATATATATCAGGACGAAGCTGTAGTGTAACTTCCCAGCCATAGTTAGTTTTATTCATTTTAAAACCTGTTTCGTCCCAGCGATTAAATGTGCCACTTATAATCACTTTATCAGCATCTTCGTAGCCTTTTAGTTTAAATTTTACATTACCATACTTGGTAGCAAAAGCAGTATACATTTTAAGGTTGTATACCATTAAGGGTTCTCCGTATTTGTTAAGAGCTTCAACACTATTTTTAAAATCTCCTGATGGCTCAGCCCAATGAATACCATTAACAACAAACTTAAACTCCCAATCAAAATCATCAGTAAAATCAGATAATTCCATTTTTAATTCGTAAACAGAATCACTGGTTTTTTTCATCTTCCATTTATCTGGAGCCCAATCATTAAACTCGCCAGCTACATAAACATCCTTTATCCTTTCTCCATTATTTTTAATATTAGGATAGTCGTCAACATCAAATACAAAAATGATGTCATTACCAATAATTTTATAACCCATCATGGATTGCTTTTGAGAAATCCCAATGGCGCTAATAAAACATAGTATTATAGAAAGGACAATATGTTTTGTTTTAAAATTCAATGTCTTATAATTGGATTATCAATGAAATATAATTTTTGTTTTTTATAATTTATTATTGTTCTCTTCTGTGCAAAAAACTCAAAACCTAATATGCCATCTAGTTTTGTGCCAAAGGCCTCACTCATGGTATTTAGATTTGCTAATACGGTTTTCATAGGACCAAAGTATATAGCGTTGTTTAATTTTACTCTGTGCAATTTCCCTGCCATTATCGATTTATTTTTTCCACTTGCACCGTAGAGTTTAACAGGTTTATTAGGATAAAAATACTTTAAAATTTTTGAATTTAAACTCTTATTAATCTGATTGAATTCTGCACCTGAGTCAAGTCCAAATTTAACCTTATGCTTATCCACGTAGGCATCTAGGACTATAGCATGCTTTTTAAGTTTAAAATTTACACTGTCTATTATTTTTTCTGCATAAACCTTTTTTGATATTTTATCTCCTTGTTTATCAATTTTTGAAAGGGTTATCTGATTAAGATAGGTGTCAATAAAAATTTCAAAATCTTTCAATACATTAAAGCCTATGATTCCTAATAGATCTATGCGTTTTACTTTTTCAAAATGCGAAAGGTCAATGACATCAGCATTAATTTTATCTAAGCTAACCTCGTTAAGGTGAAATACCTTTAAAAACTTCCTTTTGGTGTCATAGATATTACTATTCACACCAAATGTTTGTTCACTGTCTTTCTGAGATAGTTTACTAGATTTAAAATGGGCACTATTTAAAATGAGTGTTTCAGAACCTGTGTCTATTATAAAATTCCCTTTTTGATCTAATAACTCAGCTTCTACAACTATGAGTTGGTCAATAACTTTAAATGGAATTCGGGTTGTATTCTCATTAATAAATTCTGCCTTCAAGAATTTAATAGGTGGTTTTGATGTATTTGCATATACATTAATGGATAGTAATGCAAAAAGGATGATTTTGATTGATGAAGTCATAAAATAAATTGATTGATATATAACTATAGACTTAAAATTACAATACAATGTTACAGAACTAAGGCACTATAAGTGTTTTTTAACATAAAGGTTATTTAAATGTTGAAATAAATCTTTTAATTGCACTTTTAATATATGGCAGAATTCATAAAAATATACCCCGAAAATCCAAACCCTCGAGCTATTCAGAAAGTTGTTGATGTGCTTAAAAGAGGTGGTTTGGTAATTTATCCTACTGACACAGTTTATGGTCTCGGCTGTGATATCACAAATATTAAAGCTTTAGAACGTATTGCCAAACTAAAAGGAATTAAATTAGAAAAGTCTAATTTTTCTTTTATATGTAAAGACTTAAGTAATCTCAGTGATTATGTTAAGCAAATTGATTCTTCAACCTTTAAAATATTAAAGCGTGCATTACCTGGTGCTTATACCTTTATTCTTCCAGGTTCTAAAAACTTACCAAACCCTTTTAAAAAGCGTAAGACTGTTGGTATTCGCGTGCCAGATAATAATATAATTCTCGAATTAGTTTCGGCATTAGATAACCCAATTGTTTCTACATCTATACGAGACGATGATGATATTTTAGAATATACTACTGATCCTGAATTAATTTACGAGAAGTGGCAAGGTATTGTAGATGTTGTAATCGATGGTGGCTTTGGTGATAACGAAGCCTCAACAGTGATAGACTTATCTCTAAGCGAACCACTTATAGTGAGAGAAGGTAAAGGAAGTTTAGAGATTTTTTAGGCATTCACCGATACTGGTACATTTTTTCTTAGCGTGTAAAATAAAGCTAGAGACAAAAGACCACAAACTAAAAAGCCAGAAAATAAAGGCGTTACTGAATCAGTTACATATTTGCCAATATAATCTGCAATGGGTACTGCCATAACTGTAGATATAAACCCATTGAGTGCAGAACCTATGCCAGCAATATGCCCCATTGGTTCCATTGCCAATGCTCTTAGATTTCCAAACAAAAATCCGATTGTAAAAAATTGAATTGCAAAAAATCCAATTAGTACTGCTATACTTGGCTTGTCTCCATTGTATAGCAGTAAGAACACAAGCGATATTATTATAAAACTTAACATTGAAATATGCACAATTCGCTTCATACCATATTTTACAACAAGTTGACTGTTTAAAAAAGTGGCAAGCCCAACAGATATAGCTAGACTGGCAAAAATTAAAGGAAACTCGTCAGCCATATCGTATTGGCGTTCAAATATGCGTTGTGATGTACTCAAATACACCATAAATGAACCCGTAATTAACCCTGAAAGTATCGTGTAGATTACCGCTGGTTTTATTTTGAAAAACGCAATGGTTCCATCTTTAAAAATTGATAAGCGATAAGGTATTTTGTATTGAGGTTTTAATGTTTCGGTTTGTCGTAACCAAAACCATAATATGACTAAAACACCAAAGACAAGATTAAAGGTAAATATAGATTTCCACTGGTAATGCTGCATTAAAAACTGTCCAAGCGTTGGGGCAACTACTGGTACTAAAATGAATACCATTACGACTATAGATAGAATTTTTGCCATATAATCGCCACTATAAGAATCTCTAACCATGGCGATACACATGGTTCTTGGGGAAGCTAAGCCGATACCCTGCAGTATACGGCCAAATAGCATCATTTCAAAATTCTTTGTGGTAATACATATTATAGAAGCAATTACAAAAACTATAAACCCAACATATACTATTGGTTTACGCCCAAAACTATCTGATAATGGGCCAAAAAGAAGTTGCCCAATACCAAGACCTAAAAAAATAGTAGTGATTATTTTGGGAGTCTCTTCGGCGTTTTTTACGCTTAAAAAATCGCCTATCTCAGGTAAAGCAGGTAAAACGGCGTCTATAGATAGCGCTACAATAGACATAAGTGCTGCCATTAAAATCACAAATTCTCCTTGAGAACGCTTTTGTCTATTCATGGTGCAAAAATACTGTAAATATTAGCTATTTTTATTGAACCGAATTCCTTTTATGAATATCACAATACTTAAATTAAATCCTAACCATGGTTCAGTCATTAATTAAACTATTTCACAGAGATTTAGATGCTGTAAAAAAAGAATTAAACGCTTATAATAACGAAACTGTTATTTGGAAAGTTGATAAATCTGTGAGTAATTGCTCAGGTAATTTAGCACTTCATTTAGTAGGTAATCTTAACCATTTTATTGGTGCTACACTAGGTAATACTGGTTATATAAGACAACGCGATTTAGAGTTTTCGCAAAAAGATGTTCCAGTTAATGACATCATTGCGATGTTAGACGATACAAAAACAATGATTGCAAATACACTTAATAAACTGTCTGACGAAGATTTACAAAAAGAATACAGAAGGAATCCGTTTGAGGATTATATGACCACTGCGTATTTTTTGCTACATCTTAAATCGCACCTTGCATATCATCTTGGACAAATTAATTATCATAGGCGTTTACTTGATTAAGAAGAACATTAATTATAAAAACCCACCATAATTTATGGTGGGTTTTCTAAAACAAATCGTTTAATTTTTAATTAAACACTTCAAAATTGATTTCCCTTGGAATCAATTTACTTTTAAATGCTGTTTACTAACAAATGCAATTAAAGCTATTCAATCTTTAAAAGAATTATAATTTACTTGTACAGCAAGATTCATCATTACATTGACAATATTTTTTATTGTATAAGTGCAAAATAACTAAAGCAATAGCTGGTATATAAATTGCACTTTCTGGTATTGCTAGGATGCTAAAATGTTCATTCATGATTATAAAACATAGTACAAACCAACTCGCCCAAAGTGCATATTTTATATTCTTATTAGTACTGTGCCTCGTTGACCAAAACACAGCAATAAATGAAATACAGACAAATACGACATCAAAAGCTTTCCACCATAATGGGGACGCATGTCCGTGGTTATGATGCACTGAACTATGTGCTAAAAAAATAAATGGAGTAGCTAAGCAATGGATTAAGCATAATGTACTTGCTATAGCTCCAATATAATCTGAATTGTTCTTACGAAAAGTTGAATTTAAAGCTATCATTAATGATTTTTAAATAAATAATGGCGGGCAAAATTTTAACAAAACCAAATAAGTAATATCAACTCTATTACATTTAAGTATACCCGCCATTTTTAACAATACTATTAACGACAACTATCAATCGTTAATGCAACTTGGTTGCAAATATATTATAAAATTTGTTATTGCATACTTGTTGCATTAAATTTGTTTTATGAGTATTAAGAGAAAAACAAAATCTTTAAGTATTATTTTATCAATATTTGAGAACCGCGATGCTGCACTTTCTGTTGTTGATTTGGTAGAAGAACTTAAAGGTGATATGAATAAGACCACAGTATATAGGATTTTGGAACGTCTTGAAAATGAAGGTACAATACATTCGTTTTCAGGCACAAATGGATTAAAATGGTATGCTAAATGTCATCAATGTTCATCAGGTCATCATAATGATGTGCATCCACATTTTGAATGTAAAGACTGTGGAAAAGTTGAATGCTTAGAGGTTAATATCTCAATTCCAAACTTCGAAAATAGAAATATTTATACTGCTGATATACTCTTAAAAGGTCAGTGTACAGATTGTCTGAGTTAAAATATTTATCTCCTTATATGGAAAATTCAAAATTATTAGTAAAACGAATTGTGTTCTTATTCTCAAGTATCTTAGTTATAGCAGTTCTATTACTAGTGCTAATACTATCAAAATAAATTAAGATTATTTGTCTTTGAATTTCGAATCCCGTTGATGATTTTTAATAGCTTTTCTTGAAAGTACAATACCAACAATCAAAGAAATAAATGCACCAATAGATATCCCTGGTATAAAGTTGATAAACAAAAAGAAATCGTAAGCACCATGGAATATGGTTGCTAGTAAAAGTCCAGTAAGATTTAACTTGGCTTTGTTATTCGAAAACTTTGCTTTGCCCATGTAATATCCCATCAGAATGCCAAAAGTTGCATGTGCAGGGACAGCTGTAAATGCACGTAATATAGCCGTGCTAAACCCACCTTCTAAAACATACATGATATTTTCTGTACATGCAAACCCCATGGAAACCATAACAGCATACACAATGCCATCATAGGGTTCATTAAAATCTTTTTTGGGTTGAGCATAGTAGCGCACAATGATATATTTACTGAACTCTTCGGCTAATGCAACCACTATAAATGCTTGAACAAATTGCTGCCAAATACTGAACTTATCTGTTAACGGAATAAGATTACCAGTAAAAACGTAAAGTATGAGTACGATAAGAATACTTATAAACGCCCCTAACAAAAAGCTTTTTACTAATAGGCCAATAGGCTCTTTTTCATATTTATCCTGAACATAGATATATGTGATTATGGCTAATACAGGAGCTACAGCTAAGAGTAATAATTGCATTATTGGATCTGAGATTTAATTGTATTCAAAACAAACTGATAATATGATGTATTAGAAGCTATAAAGTGCGAATTATTTTCACTAGACTCTAATAAATTTTCAAACTCATTAAAAGTAACCAATTTTAAGGCTTCGACCTCATCTGGTTGGGGTTTTAAACTATTTAATTCTTTATTAAGCTTGGCAATATAGATTTGATGGAACTCAAAATCTTTGACCTTTCCATCATCATAAATTGATTCGTGTAAATGCGTTCCAATTTTAATCAGTTCACTTTCGGTCAAATCTAATCCGATTTCTTCTTGACATTCTCTAATAGCAGCAGTTTCAAAAGATTCACCAGCATCGATGTGTCCTGCTACTGAGACATCCCATAATAATGGATATATCTTTTTCTTTTTGGAGCGTTGTTGTAATACTATTTCACCGTTTTCAGTAAATAACCACAGATGAATGGTATTATGGTACAAACCGTTTTTATGGGCTTCAGACTTTAAAGCTATTGTACCAGTTGGTTTACCTTGAGAATCAACTATGTCTATTAATTCATCCATTAACACTCCGCTTTAAGATATCATACAATACATCAAAATCTGCTTTTGTATTAAATATGTGGCACGACACGCGCATATAGTCTCCTCGAAAAGACAAGTAAATATGATTAGCTTCTAGCTTAGCTTTCAACTCATCTTTATTAATGTGCTCAGGAATTTTAATACCAAACAAATGCTTCGCTCTTAAAGACTTATCACTACTCTCAAAACCAAAACCATTCAATTTTTCGAGACTATCTTCACTTATGCTATTGCAATACTCTTGTAAGTAAATAGGATCAATTTTAGAAATCTCATTAAGTGCTGCAGTTTGCATTTTAACATAAATAAAGCTGCCACTTTCACCTACAGCATATCTGCTAGCTTTAGGTTTATAATTGGATTCATATTTTGTTAGTCCAGCCAAATATTCGCTATTGAGTCTATTGGTCCAATTCTGTTCTATTGGTTTGCCATTGTCAAAATAGGGCCCGTAATAGGCGTAAGCACAACCATAAGGGCCAAATAGCCATTTGTAGCCAGCGCAAACTAAGGCATCTGGTTGTATGTCTTTAACAGAAAAGGGTAGTGCACCTATAGATTGACTCCCATCAATTACAAATAATGCGTTGTATTTTAATGTCGCTTGTCGGATAGCTTTTAAATCGAAAATAATTCCGTTAGCCCAGTGTATTTGTCCAATAGCGACTAAAGCAGTTTTTGGGTTAATTGCGCTTAGAATATTGGCATTCCAATCTTCTGGAGCTTCAGGCTGTTTTACGGTTACAATTTTAGCGTTATAAGTATTAGCAATTTCTTCCCAAGCATAATAATTGCTCGGAAATTGCTCTTCAACAATTACAATTTCATCATTAGCTTTTAATGAAATATTGTTAGCAACGTTTGCCATGCCATAAGATACAGAAGGAATTGTCACCACACGATTATAATCGTCCTCATCAATAATAGTCGCAAAAAGCTTTCTTAACCTGGTAACAGGTTCAAATAAATCGGAAGAAGGTTTTAGTTGTGGATTACTTTTTCGTTTTACGGCTTCAATACCAGCAGTTTCAACAGATTGAAAAGCAGGTGAGAAGCTTGCGGTATTTAGATATACAATATCTTCGGGAAGATTAAATAATTCTTTAGCAGGTTTAAGCATAGTATGTCATAAAAAAAAGCTATCAGACAGATAGCTTTAAATTCAATTTTTATTTAAAATAGCTAAATGTTTCGCCGTCTTCGATCTTCAGCAATGTTTCGTAAATTAAGCGTATTACATTTTCTACATCATCTTTGTGAACCATTTCAACTGTAGTATGCATATATCTTAACGGTAATGAGATTAACGCAGAAGCTACACCACCATTACTATAAGCAAAAGCATCGGTGTCTGTACCTGTAGCTCTAGATAATGCAGCCCGCTGAAATGGAATTTTCTTTTCTTCAGCTGTATCAGTTATCAAATCTCTAAGTTTTTGCTGCACCGCAGGAGCATAAGCAACAACAGGACCTTTACCAATTTCTGCTAATCCTTGTTTTTTAGGGTCAATCATTGGTGTCGTTGTATCGTGGGTCACGTCTGTTACAATAGCCACATTTGGTTTAATGGTTTCTGTAATCATTTCTGCACCACGTAAACCAATTTCTTCCTGCACTGAATTGGTAATATATAAGCCAAAAGGTAATTCTTTTTTATTTTCATGAAGTAAACGCGCTACTTCAGCAATCATAAAGCCACCCATACGATTATCTAATGCACGGCACACAAATTTATCTTTGTTGAGTACATGAAACTCGTCAGGATATGTAATGACACACCCTACATGTACGCCCATTTTTTCAACTTCAGCCTTATTTTTTGCACCTATGTCTATACAGATATTATCTGGCTTTGGTGGTACTTCTTTTGCACGACTACGCGTATGTATCGCTGGCCATCCAAACACACCTTTTACAATACCTTTTTTGGTATGTATGTTTACAACTTTACTAGGTGCTATTTGGTGGTCGCTTCCACCATTTCTTATCACATATAGCAAACCTTTATCAGATATATAGTTAACATACCACGAAATCTCATCTGCATGTCCTTCAATGACAACCTTATACTTAGCTTTAGGGTTAATTACTGCTACTGCTGTACCGTAAGTATCTGTGATAAATTCATCGACATAAGGCTTTAGATAATCCATCCACAATTTTTGTCCTTCCCATTCGTAACCAGTAGGTGATGCATTATTAAGATATTTTGCTAAAAAGTCCATCGACTTTTTATTAATTATTTTGCGTTTCGCCATTTGTTTAAAAATTTGTTTAAAAATAACAATATTAATACTAAATATAAGGTTATAGTATCTATAATTATTAATTTTGAATAGCTCTAAATCTTCTTTTTGGAATGGTTTTAGTTGCTAAGACAATTATGAGACAATTAACGTTACTTTTTGTTTGCTTCCCGTTGTTCATTATGGCACAAATACAGCCTATTGAAACAGATTCTATTGCGGAAAAATATTTGATTATTGAGGGCGATTCTATACCAAGACGTTTCATTGATTTAGAAGAGGTTTTGGTAATGCCTAGAATGAAATTGGCTACAAGAGATGAACGCATTCGATATTATATATTAAAGCGAAAAACTAAAAAGGTGTATCCTTATGCCAAGTTGGCTTCTGAACGTTTAACCGAACTAAGAAAACGTTTGGATGAATTGCCTAAAAAGCGTCAGAAAAAGAAATATGCCAAGCGAATTCAGAAATATATCGAAGGAGAGTTCTCTGCTGAATTGAAAAAACTCACAAAAACTGAAGGCCAGATACTAATAAAATTAATTCATAGGCAAACAGGAAAGACAGCATTTCAATTAATAAAAGAACTACGCAATGGTTGGCGTGCCTTTTGGTTTAATAATACAGCTAGCTTGTTCGATATTTCTCTAAAGCGCGAATACGAACCTCTCGAAGTCGAAGAAGACTTTCTTATTGAAGATATTCTACTCAGAGCGTTCCAGAATGGTGTTCTTGAGCGCCAAGCACCTGCTTTTGAAATAGACTATTACGACTTAACAGATAAATGGGTTAATTCTAAATCTGTTGCCAATAAGCAATGAGTGTACAAACAAAACGTGAAGAGCTATTAAATGCTTGGTCTCATGGTATTGGTGCAATACTTGGAATTATAGGATTGGTATTGCTTATACTACGCGTAGATATGGCTAAACCTTGGCATCTTTTCAGCGTTATTGTGTATGGCCTTTCAATCATCATCCTATTTTTGGCTTCAACACTTTATCATTCTGTTTTAAACCCAAAACTTAAAAGAAGATTTAGGATTGTAGATCATGTAAGTATATATCTTCTTATTGCTGGTACTTATACACCAGTTTTATTAATTCTTTTGCCTTATAGTTTAGGATGGGAATTGTTCTATGCGGTTTGGGGAATTGCTTGCTTCGGTTTAGTGTTAAAGCTGTTTTTTACTGGACGTTTTGAGGCGTTTTCAACATTACTATATCTGGTAATGGGCTGGCTCATTGTTTTCGATTATTCTACCTTATCAGACTTGATACATCCAAATGGATTATACTGGTTGTTTGCTGGAGGTTTTTTCTATACTGTTGGCATTGTATTTTATGCAATCCACAAAATTCCATATCATCATGTGATATGGCATTTCTTCGTATTAGCAGGAGCTATTTGCCACTTTTTGATGATATACCTTCATGTCATTTAAAGCAGAGGTAGAGTATTAGTTTTTAATAAATATAAAATCGCCACCTTCATCACCTGCATTATAAACTTTACCGTATTGTGGGATTTGTTTAGTGCGACTATTATTCATTACAGCAATTTTAAATTTAGAAAATAATTGCTCAGCAGAAAGATACTGCTGCTCATTTTGTTTGAGCTGCTTTACTAAATAATCTAGAAATACACTTTTATCTGGAACCTCAGTTAATGTACCACTAGTTATCGCCACTCTGCTTGGGGCATTGTATAGCTGAGCTATAGCGGTATCTTCATCAGAAAATGCTGCACGACTTTTAAAAATGCTGCCCGAGAAGCATGCATCTGTAATTAAAAGAATATGTTGCGATGGTATACCTTTCATGTAATCTCTAATTGTACTATTAGATATGTAAGAACCACGCATTTGTTTTTTAGCATCTGATGGTAACCAATAACCTTGCTCAAAGTTTTCATCCCAAAAGCCATGACCAGCATAGAAGATTAGAAGATTATCATTTTTATTTAATGTATTAGCTAGCTTATCTAATTCGTTAGTAATACCAATTTTAGAGGGGTTCTTTAATACAACTACGTTTTTAGAATTAAACGCATAGTTTTTGGTAAGAACATCATATAATTGCTGGGTATCATCTACAGGTTGATCTAGATTAGTAATCTTAGTATCGTCGTAATCCTCTATGCCAATTAATAAAGCATGATAGGTCCCAATTTCGGTAGGTACAGTGTTAGTCGTACTAACAGCATCTGAGCCTCTTAACTTCTCATTATTACTAGACGCATTATTATGAACTACCTTTTTAATTGTATTGTCCTTTTTGGTAAAATAGCTGTCTAAGTCTTTATATAAGTTTTCCTTAGGAAGTTCCACAGCAATATAAGCGTTATATTCACCTTTTTCGTTTTGTGTAAATTCCTGGCAGACCACAGACATGCCGCGTAATTCTTCCTGAACTTTAGAAACTATAGATTGATTAAAACTATCCTCGGTTAATTCAGTACGTGAAGAGATATCTGACTTAACTAAACTAGCTAGCAAATTTTGTGCTTGAATTCGAGCCTTTGACCTAGCCATAGAAAGATTTCTAGAAGTACCACTTTCGAAAGCCCTGTAATGGTTCTGATCACTCATGTAATTAGAACATGGAATTTCAATTTTTGTAGATTTTTTTTGAGCTATTAGCGGTCTGGTTCCTATAAAAAGGAAACAAAGCGTAAAATAAACAGTAAGAATTTTTATTCTCTGAAGCATATAAGTTAACGCAATTTTGCTAAAGATACTTTTTTTAGCTTATATAACTTAAACATGCTGATCTATAAGAATGGTATTGCCATCTGGGTCAAGCATAGTAATACTCTCTGGCCCTGTGGTGTTTTCATCCGCTTCTTTAATCAATTTAACTCCAGAAGTTTTTAGATGTTTCTGAATAGCCCTAACATCATCGTATTGCTCTAAGTTTTCAGCATTTTGATTCCAACCTGGATTAAAGGTTATAATATTACCTTCAAACATACCTTGAAAAAGACCAACTATAGCATCTTCATTTTTTAGTATTAAATAATTGTGTTCTATGTTTCCGGCAAAAACTGTAAATCCTAGATTCTCGTAAAACTCTTTTGAAACGTGTATATCTTTAACACTTAGACTAATAGAAAAAGCACCTACTTTCATGATTAAGATTGATTTAGAAGTTAGACTTCAAATTAATCAAAAAAACTAAAATAGATGCTAGTCTTTGTTATTTCTTGTTAATGAATGGTATATCTTTTCGATAAAACCATAATGTAATAAGGGCTAATATAAATGTAACAACAGCAGTGTAGAATAATATTCCGCCATCTCCTTTAACCTCAATACCAAGTTGCGTAAGATGCATCATAATTGCACCTCCGATAATTCCTATGACCATTAATGCGCCAAACCATACAGTTCTTGGAATTAGTAATAATATGCCGGCAATAAGCTCAAGAATGCCAATACCAATTCTGCCATATGGCTCCAAGCCAACCTCTGTAAAGATGTATACACTATCTGGATGCGCAGTAAACTTAAAGCGTAACGTTTGTATTAGTATTACTGCTATTGCGATTCTGATTATGAGTTTAAAATATTTCATTTTGTATTGATTTTATTTAGTGATGCTTATGTCGATATTACAAAATAAAACTTTCAATACAGCGATAGAATTAATTTTTAATTAGTTGTTATTTAAATCTTTAAAATAGCGCAACTCTTCAATAATACCTTTAATTACAATACCTGAAATAAATAATATGGAAAGTATACCAGAGATTAAAAAATAGGTGTAAACAGATTCAGAAAAATAAGACTTAAAGTATGGAAAGAGTTTACTCATTCCGAAAATATAGACTAGAAAACACAACGGCGTAACTACAAAATGAATGTAAAAGCGACGCTTATAATGTAATTTGAGATAGTTACGATATGTTTTACTATCTAATGAAATTAGCTTCTTCTCTTTAACATGCAATGACATAAATTCTATAATAATCCTGAATAAAAGGCTGGAAATCATTAAGGTTAGTCCTAAATTGAAGTCATTCCATCGTTTCATGCCAACATAAATAATATACGCTATTAATACTAACACAGTAGTAGCCATGACTGCTATCCCAATGTATTGTCCTTGTCGTTGTTTTTTTGCTTTAGAGATGATGTCTAGCGCTTCAGGTTTGCTAATGTCTAATCCCTGATTATCCCATAATTCGTTTAATAGATTATTTTCCATTAGTAATACATTTTAAAAGTGATTTTCTAATTCTGCTTAAGCGTGTTCTTAGTGTACCATGTGCAAGGCCATGGGTTTGGGCTATTGTTGTTTGTGGAATATTTTCTAATTCTAAAAGAATAAGTCCTTTATTTTGGGGTGTCAACTTATCGATACAGTGATACATTTTTTTAATTTTTAATTCTGTTTCTTTTTTTGGTTCATCAGATTCATATGCATTTCCCAACTCCTTATCTATTGAGATCATTTTTTTTCGTTGCCGTAAATCACTTAAGCACGTATTTACTGCAATTCTATATATCCAAGTATCTATGGAAGAATGTCCTTTGAATGATTTTCTATGCTTCCAAACTTTTATGAATGTTTCCTGTAACCATTCTTTAGCCAAATCTTCATCGCCATTGGCATATCCTAAGCATAGTCTGAGAATTTTGTCTGAGTACCTGTTATAAATCTCAGTAAAGTCGTTTTCTATGGTCATTCTTGTAATGATAAAATCTCATTTATTTGTTCAATAAACCATTTTGGTTTGTCTAACATGATAAAATGCGCTGCATCTTCCGCAAAAATTAGATTGTATTCCTTTAAATTAGAATATTGTGATTTATAAGTCTGTGTTACCATTGCTTTACCATAGGGGTTTGTTGCAGCAATTATAGTAACTGGTATAGTAATTTTATTCAAATCGTCTCTCATGTCTAATTTAAGATAATCTGTATAACCATATACATAAGTTTTACGGTCTGCTTTAACAATCCATTGTTTTATTTTTTCTTGGGCCTGTTCATTAGTGCTCATATTTTTTGACATAGTAGTTGCCATGTGTTCAAATTCACTTTTATCCATGGCTAGCTGCTGATTATTATATGGACTATTGTAAACTAAATTATCTGGATTGAAGTTTGGAATCATCAAAGCGCCTGCAGCAGGTAACCCATCAACAACTATTATTTTAGACACTTTTGTATTATCTCTACTTGCCAGCCAAGTGGCTATTGTTCCACCTAGGCTATGTCCAATAACCGTAAGATGTTCTAGATTATTGTTATTTATATAGTCTTCAATAGACTGATTTACTTTAGGTAGCCAAGGAAATTCTATAGGTGCTTTATTATCGAAACCCGCTAAAGTAATGATGTGGCACTCATACCTGTTTTTTAAGTTTTCTACTAAGGGATTCCAGATACTTCCTGGTACTGTAAATCCTGGAATTAATAAAATTGGTTCGCCAGAACCCTTTACTTCAACATGTATTGCTTCTGTAGTATTGGCATCGACCTGAAACGAGACGAAAGTTATAACAATAAGGAATGCGATTTTTTTCATGATTTCTAAATTTTGATTTTCCTTTAGATGCAGAAATCAGAAAATGTTACATCACACTTAAAATTTATATTTAAATATGACTAATATTCTATCTGTCATTACTAAGTTTACTGTAAACAGCTAAGTCTGTATATCTATTACCAGTAAGTAACTCACCATCACGTTCTATGCCCTCAAATTGAAATCCTAACCGCTCAGGAATTTGCTTACTCTTTACATTTTCAACAGCACATTTAATTTGAATTCTATTTAAGTGCATTTCATTAAAGGCAAAATCGCATAATGTTTCAACAGATTTTGACACGATACCTTTTCCCTGAAAATCTTGAGAAAGCCAATACCCAATTTCGGTTTTCTTGTTTTGCATATCGGTATCTTTTAGAGATATAATTCCGGCAAAATTGGTATTGTAACTAATTGTAAATGTGTAATCGCATTTGTCTTGTGTTGGATTTAAAACAGAATTAATAAACGCTTCAATATCATTTATACCAGTTGTAGTTGCTACAAAAGGCAACCATTCTCCCAAATACGTTCTCTGGTTATCAATGGTGTTGAAAATTATACTAGCGTCTGATAATTGTATTTCTCTTAATTCAATATTTGAATCTACGTTTAATGTCATAAACAGGAATGATAAATTTTGAAGCGGAATTTACCAATAACTAATAACATACAATTGGTTTTTATTGATAAGTTAGATAGCGTTTTTCAATACGTACAAGCGTGTCATTAAAATACATTTGACGCTCTGTCCATTCCTTATCTGGGTTTAGCTTTATATACTTCCATGTAAAAGTGCCATAAAGACTATCATTTTCATCGTATTCCACAAGCGAAGTAAACTCATCGTATTGATTGTAAGTATAAATAGAGTTTGGTTTAAAAACAGAATCTGTAATTGGTCCTTTTTCTTCAATTTTATTGTTGTCTTTCCATTTGTGCATATAGCCTTCAATAAAATCGCCTGATGGTTTGTAAGATTCACTTTTAATAATCTTGCCATTTCCATCATATTCCATTGTGACATATCTCACTAATTTATTGGTTTTATTTATCCAATTTATTTTTGTTTTGTTACCATTGGTATACTCATTATTAAATTGCATCATCACTGAATCATCTGCATTGTAATATGTGGATTTTGTCTCGGTACCTAATGAATCAAATTCTTTGATAATATAGCTTGATAACGAAGTACTGTCTTTGTTGCCATTGTACACTCTTATCCGTTCTATTTTAATATTGTCTAGAACCGAAACCTCTTCAGCTTTAATACCTTTATTTTGGTTGCAAGACGTTAGTAAAGCTATGCATAACACAGCGACACCCTTTAATGTTTTAAGATTATTCATTTTTTGAAATTAAGTTATGTTTTGTAAGAAAGTCAATAATTGTAATCTGAACACTAGGAGAAATCCTGAAGAAACGCCAGTAAGATGTATTGCCTTCTAGTGTTACATATTTACCTTTAGTTTCGGTACCATGTTCTGCATCATATGCAACCATAACCTCTAACAGATTTTGTCTACCATTAGAGAAATAGTCTTTAAGTGTTTTTACATTTTCTTTGTAAGGTACAATCCAATCTATTTCACCGAAAATAGCTAAATATGGATTGTTGAAGTTTTGTAATACATTTTTTGGATCATAGTTGTGTCGTCTTACCCACAAACTATCAATAGCTTGATAACTACTAGGTACATCTGTATCATCAAGTAGCTCATTCCAACCTTCATTTTTGCTTTTGTCTAATAATATTTTAAAACGATCGTAATTATCAACCGTTGGTTTAGCATCAAACATTAAGCTCGTATATTCAGTTATACTTTTTTTAGCTTCATCTGAAAGTTTATAAAAGTCTAATCCATATTTCATGGACTGTAATTGTTGATCTTTAACAGATGTTGATGGCCCAACAACAGCAATCATAAAATCAAAATCAGCGCCATCTTCTTGGGCTTTATTCATTACCCAACCGCCAGCACTACTGCCAAGAATTCCAATATTGTCAAACTTATTATTATGTTTTTCAAGATACTTTTTGCAAGCAATAACATCACTAGCTAGATCGGTAATAGTCGCAGTGTTACAATCACCATTAGATTTACCAGTACCACGTTTATTAAACACCAGAACCGATATGCCATATGACCTTAAAAGTTTAGCATATAAATCATATTTGGTAGAACCAGCATAGCAACCGCGACCTCCAACAAGAATCATTGCAGTTTTACTCTCAGCCATGGGCTTATGCAAATGCCCAAATAATTCGATTTCACCATTTTTAATGGTTACAGCTTCGGTTGTATAAGTTTTTGCAGGAGGATTAGGAACCTTTTTTAGATGTACATATATTAAAGGGATTGTATTTTCTAATGCACCTGTTAGCTCGAGTGACTTTTGGTCTAGACGCATAATCGCTTTACCATGACCAGTATTAAACTTAATATTGCCAAGAGAATCGATTTCAATCGGTAGAAGAAACTCACCAAATTGCGGATGCCATTCTTCTATTATTTGAAGTGATAGCATCTCATCGTCTTTTTTTAAAAACTGAATATCAAACTTTTGGTAGCTATTGTTTTTTATAAATGCGCCTTGCCAGCAGCCATTAAGGGATTCAAAAATCTTAGATGAATCATCTTGAGCCTGCAATGCGTTTTGCAACAGTAGTACTAGTGTAATATATAAGAGTGATTTATATGTCATAATTTTAAATTAAGGTCTTCAGCAGATATGCTCTTGATATCTTCACCGTTGGTATATAAAAATTGTCTGTTGTTGTTTACTAAATAAGCATTCCATCCGTAGGGTAGTGCTTCTATCTTTTCTGGTAAAGACCATTTCGGTTTTGTTTTACTACCGTTATTATAACTTATAAAGAATCCCTGCTGAGAAGTATCAGTTTCTAAATATCTTGTAAAGATGATGAACTTCATTTCTTTGTCCATATATGGACTGAATTCAGTAGCATCCAAAGTATTTAATGTGTCAAACCTATCTGTAATTTTAAGCACATTTTCATTGAGTTGTGCTTGCACAATATCACCATTATTATCATTTACGTAGAAGCAAAGTTCGTTATCAGATAACCAATAAAAATAACCACCAGTTATATTAGAGTTCTCAGAAAGATTAATAGGTGTTGACCAATTGTTACCGGTTTTTACGGTAAGCCAAATATTCTCTATATCGTTTTCCTTTTTTGAATAGATTATTTTAGCACCGGAAGGCGAAATCGCTCCATTATATATACTGTCTAGGAGATTAATTTTTTCTGTTTTATAAAATAGATTGCTGCGTGTTTTGCTTAAAAAACCATATTGAATATTCCAGTCTTTTGTTTTTGTTTGGAATACGATTTTTTCATCTTCTGTAAAGCTAAAAACATTCTCCGACCATACTTTTGTAGATAATATGTTTGGATAATAAATACTGTCAGCCGCAGTAAATTTTGAATTGTAAAACAAGGCTCTACTCTGAACTTCTCTAACAGTATCTTGCATTATTTTACGACGGGTAACCCAATCGCTACTATCATTAATGGAATCGTACTCAAAATGTCTATCATTGAATACTTTACCCTTTGTATTAGTGAAAAATATTCGTTTTGGATCTCCATTTAAGTTATATAACGTAGAATCATAGCCATGTACTTTATCACCTTTAAACTCTGCTCTAATGGTTTTTCCATCTTCGTTTAAAAAATCTGTCATTGTATAATATACTTGCCCCAGAGAATCTAACCATTCTGTCACTTGTGTTCTATCGTCAATAAATCTTACGTTCTCAATATCATAATCCATTTCACCATCTTCACGATATTTAGCACCAATATGTTTCCAATTTTCATCATACTCATAGATATATTCTGTTGTGACTTTTTTAAGTGAATCTAGCTCTATCCAACGATGAGGTATTCCATTATCAAAATAATAGGTGAGTCTGTATTTAAAAGGCTTGGCGTCATTACCTTTTGGGAATTTATAATAATTGATTGTTTCGAAACGCAACAATTCTGGAGGATTAGTAATCGTCTCTTTAGAGGTACAACCAAATAGTACAAAGCCAATGACAATGAGAGTAAGGGATGAAGATTTCATGTCTTAGTATAATTGAAGTTAGCTCATTAATTAAATTGAAGTACAATTTAAAATAATATCGGTTTCAATAAAGTTAGTAAAAATGCTCGAATGTTAATGCCATTTAGAGTCTTTGCTCTTATCAACAAGTTGTTTTAAAACATTGAGATCAACATCGGCTAGCTTATTGATATATAGACATCCTTTTCCCCATTTGCATTTACCAAGGTTTTGGAGCAGTTCTTCTTCTTGATTAATATCGAAGGTTAAATAGACCGTCAATTTAGATGTTCGTGGGGCAAAACCAATGTTAAACCATTCAAATTCTTCCTTACCAGACTTACGCTTGTATTTGTATTTACCAAAGCCAATTAAAAAATCAGGAACTTTTTCATTACCCCAGATTTTTGGTTCGTATCCAGTAACCGAACTTATGAGTTCAAGAAGTGCATAGCTGTCGTTTCTTTTCGATTGGTTATCGATGCTATCAATAAATGCAGAAACACTTCTATTGGTTTCTTTGGTAATTAATCCAGCCATTTTATATGTTCTCTAATGGTTATTTATCTTTTGCAAGTCTGAATCCAGGTCTCTTAAATGTAGGCTCAACAAAAGCTCTACTAGCAGAACGTGAATGCCAGGGATCGGCATTATAGCTTCCGCCACGACCTACTTTATTTTTGCTAATTTTTGCACCTTTTGGGTTACTGCTTTTTTTACTTGTATATGCGTCATACCAATCGCTACACCATTCCCAAATATTTCCATTGATGTCATAAACACCTAGTTTATTTGGCTCGTACGAGCCAACAGGTGCTGTATAAGCAAAACCATCATTATGACCTTCCCAAATATTAGTTCGTGATGTTTTTGATTTAAATGCTTCATCTGCTAAGTTTTCGTTAGTTGGATTTCCATTTCCCCAAGGAAATACGCCTTTTTCGCCACCATTTCGTATCACATATTCAAATTCTGCTTCCGTAGGTAATCTGTAGGTTTCATTCATTTCTTTATTCAACCATTTTATATATGCAGTTGCATCATTCCAAGATGTATTTATAATCGGATGATTATCAATCCAACCCCATTCTGGTTTTTTAGGCATTTCTCTTTTTGTAGCTATACAAAACGCTTTATACTCTGCTACCGTAATTTCGTATTTAGCGATGTAAAAATCACTTATTTCAACAAGATGTTCTGGTTTTTCATCACCTTCGCCATCATTTTGACCCATAGTAAATGTGCCACCTCTTATTTCTACCATTTCTGGTACTTTAGGAGTTGTGTCTAATAATTTTATATTAGAAGAAAATCCCGTTAGGATAACAGAGATTATGACAATTATACCAATGGATTTTAGTTTATAATATTTATGCATTTCTAATTAATGAATTATTAAATAAAGTGAGAGATTAACTGAGATATAGTTATAAAGTTAGTCTTTTTATTTAGAATACGTTCGGTGGATTCTTATTGCGACTGTAGATTAATCCAATCCATCAGTTCATCCTTATTAATGGCATCCCATGTGGCTTGCGCATTCTTGTTTTGAGATGAATTGTCTTCTGGTCGCAAAACAATTAGGTCTGTATTTTCATTGCCTACCAGTTGCAGCTCTGCTAAAAACCCAACCATATCAGTTGCGTTATTTTCATATAAGGTTCTATAATATTTAGTGAGTCTATATTTTATTGAAGGTTCTATATAAGCTCTTACAGCGTAATCTTTATAGATTTTTATGTTTCTATTCTCTTCATCAAAATAACTGTAAGGTGAAAAGTTATGATAATTCTCAGGAGCAGTTTTGGGTGTGCCTTTTAGATATGTTTCTAACATATAATTTATAAATTTTGGCTCCCAAAGGTTAATACGATTGATTTTTATATCGCGTTGATGTTGATGCCATTTTCTTGTAAAATCAAGAGTAAAATTACATATAACTATCCCTTTTATATTAAGTTGAAATGCATCATCTTTAAAGTGTTTAATGTATTGTAACGCTCTATGACCAACTAAACTAGCACCTAATAAAAAGACATTATCATTCGGTAAATTATATGTTTTAAATGCTTCTTGAATCAACTTGTGAGTTGAATTCATCGATGCTTCAGTAAAGTAGAAGTCAAAAGGAATTTCGGTTGAAACGGACAATACAGCAAATCCTTTTTCTGAAGCTTGTGGATATAACTGCTTTGCACTTTTGTTCTTTTTGTCATAACCAGAATCCTCAAGAAAAATGAGCACACCTTTAATTACTTTTTGATCTGGAAGCATTAAAGTATAACCACTTTGAATGTATGGCATAAAGTCATTTGCGCCTGTTCCTATTCTTAACATCTCTTTTTTTAGCGGCTGGTAATGCTCAACTACGTTTTGGGAAAAAGATGTGATGCTTAAAAGCGTCAGTAGTAATAAGAAGTATGCTTTCATCAGTGTTTCTTGTATTTAAATATACATCTTATTAAGCACTTTTTATATCTGCTGTAATTATAATATATCCTGCATCTAAGTAAGAATCAGATAAGATAGGTTTATTAATCAGAAACCATAAGCTTTTTTTGCACTTTTGATTTGTTCGTCTTCGGTTGTTTCTGGGTAAAGTATATACCTAGGTGCAACAATAGGTTTTACACTTTCCATAGTAATTTCAGTAATAGAAGTAAATGGAAATTTGCCTAGTGTTATCTTTGTCAAAATGCTTTCCATCAAAGAGAATTCTGAATCATTGTTTCTTACAATTCTGGCCGTTCCTTTAATCTGAAACCCTTTTTGTATCAGAATATCAATAAAACTCAAACAAATATTATTATTGACATTTATATTCTGTAAGGATTGTGGAGATGCAATATTTGCAATTATAATTTTATCAGATTTGTAATAACTAAATATTTCTTTAGGAGAAACATTAGGCACACCATTCTCGGAAGCCGTGGCTAACCAACAGAGTATACTGCGATCTATATATTCTCGTATGTCTTTAGTTAGTTCCATTTTTAGAGGTTATTTATAATGTAGAAAAGTGTCAATTTTCTATACACAACGACTCATAATCATCTGCTAGGTTTCGTAAATGTTTACCATATTTCGGGAAATATGCGCCTTCATTAATCTTTTCAAGCAGTTTAGGACAACCTTTAAATGCACGTTTTGCCGAGCGTTTAAATCCCTTGTGAGAATTATAATTTAGTAAACTGATATCGCTATTAAGTGGATCAGACGCTTTGCTTTGTATATATATAAGCTCGCTTTGCGGATAATAACCTTCCCATAAAATATCTTCAAATAGGCGAACATTGTCATTCTCATAGCGTAGGGCTTGTAAACCGTTAGCAACGCCACCACCTTTATTTTTTAAAAAGTATACACGTAGTGTGTCTTTCAAAAAGGTTTTGTCTGTAGAATATTTAACGTTATGGGTGACACCGCGCGTTAGCATAATGAGTTTATTGTAATACAACTCTGCGTATTTCACCTTTACCTGTTTCCAATCTCTGGTAGTCTCTTCTGTGGGGCGTTCTTTCGTAAATACAATATGTTTACTAGACGTTGGATCTGGGAAACCATAACCAGCCACAACGCTATCGTTCATTGAGTGGTAAATAAGTTTTACAAAATACTCTCTTGATAAGTCTTTCTTTAGCTCACGGCGACCAAACTGTGCCTGAACATTTCCGATGAACACACAACTAAAAATGAGTGTAAAAATTGTCTTTTTCATTAGCGATATTAAGATCATAACAGAAATCTTTTTCATGATTTTGTTATCATCATAAAAATATGAAAACGCTTGAAACTATCAGCTAATTCACTGTTAAGAAATTTAAACTAGCGCTATTCGTTGATTTTACGTATTAAAAACGCTATAAAGTCTTCACCATCAGTATTGTTGAACAATACAGGATTTCCGTAGTTAGCTACGTTAGCTACACCGGCAGCGTCTGCAAATTCCTTTATTTCTCGTGCATGAAATGGGTGATGATTAAAACTGCCAGTTGTCATAGGCTCATTATTATGACCACCAGTGTTTGTTACCCATATTTCAGGGTCATCGGAAGATAATAATGAAAGCATATCTACTTGTTGGCGATAGGTTTCAATTTCTGGAGTATCGTATTCTTCTTGGCTACTTACACCATAAAAGTTATAAACAGTTTGTTCTCCGTATTCTTCAATAATATCATCTAATGACGTCCCAAATTCTCCAAAGACATCACCAAGCCATCTTGTTTCGATATCCAAACTTGATTGGGTAGCATTTAGGGCAATACCCTTGACACGACTGCTTTCATGCAATATTAGATCAGCACTATTTAGATCCCTTAAATCATCATTAGTGGCTAACCATAACGCTGTAGAAGCACCGGCAGAAGAACCAAATAGTACTATTTTGTCTTTATCAATATTTAGTTCGTTATGAATATATCTTATGTATTGTAACGCTCTTTTGGAGTCGTTTAAACTTTTTATAACGCCTTCAGTATCTCCAGGAACAATTACTCTGTAATTAATGGTTGCTACTGCAATGCCTGTGTTTAATAATTCTACAATGTCATCTTCAAAATTAGCGTTGTATATGAATCCTTTATCGCCACCAGTAAAACCGCCACCATGGATAAAAATCACCAAACCGGTAGGCGTGGAGCTCGTTGGTAAGAACACGTCAAATACAGTGTCGTCATATTGGTCATAAGGAATATTAAAAGCAAATTGCGCTTGTGCACCTTGAAGATCAATTGGTGGATTTACGAATTCTAATTCTATTAATGGGTCTTGTGAATTTGTAGGTATGAGTGTTGCATCGTCATCGCTGCATGATGTTATAACGATAATAGTACAAAAGTAGGTTAGGAGCTTTGTTTTCATAGTTAGTTTTTTTCTTAAGACTATGCTAATGATTAAAGGTTTAATTCTGGGGATTATTAACTGAAGTAATTATTATACTTTACGTAGAATCTTCTCCATTTTGCGGCCTTTAGCCAACTCGTCAATTAGCTTTTCCATTTGTCGACATTGTTTGTATACTTCAAATTCATCTTCTATTTCTTCGATACGATAACCACAAACCACACCTTTAATCATATGTGCATTTGGATGTATTTTGGCATTTTGAAAGAATGTACCAAAAGTCACCTTTTCATCTATTAGTGCTTGCAATTTGTCTTCATCATAACCTGTGAACCATTCTAATACTTGGTGAAACTCTTCTCTTGTTCTGCCATTTTTCTCTAATCTATTCCAGTAAAGAGGATAAATGGATGCAAATATCATATTTGCAACTTTTTCATTTTTTTCGGCTGTTACCTTCATAATGATTGATTTAATTAATTATTCAAGTCTATGTCTTTTTTACTTTTAAAAACTCTGGATTCCAAAGTATTATCCCTAACAATATAGCCATAAAAATAGAACCTCCAATGTCGTAAGTATCCGCTTTGAGATGATAAGCTGTAAAGAATATTAAAACAGGTATAAAGAACCCTGCCACATACTTCCTTAGTTTTGAAGACCAAATAAGGATACCAGCTGCTAGTTGTAGGCCGCCAAGTAATCGCCAAAGAATTGGAGAAATCTGCCCTTTTAAAGAACACTGAGGTTCCATTAATGGCACAAACTTATCAAAGCCAACCAGAAGAAAAAGGACACTGCATATCGCAATTAGTAGTTTTAGAATATTCATAAAAAATGACAATACTTTAGTACATATTATTTGTCAGACAATGATTACTATAGGATGAAAAGCAAATTATTTATTGTGCGATTTCTTATTACATTATCTTTATTTTCATTGAATTTTTAGCGCTTTAGAGCGAAATGTCCTGAAACAATCCGACCATCACCTAAGTCTGTTACAAACCAATAATCATCAGAGTTCATAGGTTTACCATTATATTGTCCATTCCAACCTGGACTATGTGATGATATCTGTAGAAGTAATTTACCATACCTATCAAAAATACTTGTAATAGCATTAGGTAAATTTTGAATACCCTTAATTTGCCAATAATCATGATTTCCATCATTATTTGGAGTAAAGAATTTTGGATAGTCTACAACTACAACTTGTTGAGAATCATTTCCGCACCCAAATTTATCTCTAACAAATACTGTGTAAATTCCGCCTTGCACATTAGGAAAATAATTACTGTTTTGAAAATTAAGACCATCAATTGAATATTCAAAATTGCCATCGCCAACTGCAATTATTTCAATAAAATTAGATCCAAGTTCCCCAAAGTTAACAACTTGAATTTGTGGTAATATTGATCTAATAAGCCTAAATTGAAATGTATTATCACATTCAATTCCATTCTGATTTTCGTATACAGTTAGTGAATAATTGCCTTCATCAATTAACTCAGCATCGGAAGTGTTAGAAACCAATGTGCCATCTTCGAAAACCCATTCGTACCTATCAAAACCAGTAGCAACATCTAAATTTATTGAGGGTTCTAGATTACAGATAAAGTATTCCTCATTCAACGAAATTTCTGGCAATCTATTGACCACAACATCGAATGATGTTTCCGAAAAACAAATAGGATTTGATGCATCTTCAACTCTAACTAAGATGGTTTGAGAAAATGGTGTTGTATTCTGAAAATCTGCAGGTAAAGGACTTGGTAGCGGATTATTATTACTATCAAAATATTGTATATTAAGACCGGATTGATTTCCAATTATTTGCTCTTCTAAAGTTGATGTGTCGAATAGGGCAAAACCATCTCCTATATCGCAAGCATATAAATTATTAGGTTGATTTATTGAAGGTTGTGTTACCGTTTCTAATACTAAGGTTGTTTCCTCAAAACAGTTTATGCTATTGGTAACTCTTATTGTTATAGATTCATTAAATGTTGTTGTATTGGTATAAGGATTTGGTAATGGACTTGGCAGTTGGTTCCCGTTTTGATCAAAATAACTAACACTTAAACCGCTTTGACTGCCAAGAACCTGATTTTCTATGTTTGATGTATCGAAATATTCAGAAATTCCATCATTGTTATCGTCACAACCAAAAAGTGGTTGCACTGGATTTGCAATTGGATTGGCATTTACAATTAAGTTAATATCAACTTGGGTACTACAATTGGTTATGGTATTTGTTGCTACTGCTATTATCGAATCTTGATTGGCAACAATATTTTCAAAATTTGTATAATCTGATGCTGGAATTTCAATATTATTGCTATTAAAAAGAGTTACGATAATATTAGATTGGCCATTAATTACTTCAATAGGTATATGACTGATATCGAAAGTAGCAATACCATCAGAATTTGCATCACAATTAGTTAAATCATCAATGCTTACAATAGTAGGTTGTGGATTTACAATTAAATCAAATGAAGTTTCGGAGACACAGCATTGATTGTCATCGTGTGCAACCGTTACTGTAATTGTTTCTATTCCATTAACCGTATTTGTAAAAGGATTAGGTAAAACATCATATTCATTGCCACTACCATCTACATAGGTGACTACTTTATCGGTCTGACCACCAAGAACTTGAGCTTCAACATGACTTAGATCAAAGGTTGAAGAAATACCAGAGTTAGGTGAATCCTCACACGCAGTTATATTTGCAATACCATATGCATTAGGAGGTTCAACAACATCTATAGTCTCTGTGAGAATTTCAACATTGCCGTTTAACGCCGTTACAGTGGCAGTAATTGTATATGTACCATCCGCAGAAAAATCATGAAAAGGCGAAAGGTCAGTTGAAGAGTTATCAAGACCAGAAGCAGGATCACCAAAATCCCATATTACAGAGCTAATATTAGTACTATTATCTATACTAAACTCCTTTAAAAATTCCGAGCAAATATTAGAAATTGACATGCCAAAATTATTGCTTACATGATTTACATTCCCAGTAACATTTATATAAAAATTGGCATCAGGATAGCCCATATCGGTTGCTGTAACAAATCCATTTACAGGTGTTGCATTTATAATACAACCTCGCTGCCAGGATACATCATTGACAATTGTTGTTCCTCCTATAAATGCTAAAGCATCGCCAGAGACAACACCTTTGTGCACTTCAACTAAAATTCGCTCTACATTTGGTGGTACTATAATTGGTGTATCAAAAACAACTTCAATAATTTGAGGATGATTGCCAATACTAGGATTAAGTCGTTGATATTGACTTCGGCCAATTAAATCAGCTTCAGAAAATGATGCGGGAAAATTTTCATCAATGGCGTAAATGCTAAAATTTATTTCTGGTAACCAACCTGTATTATTTATTGCAACTCGACCTGAGTTAATTACAAATTCTTCATTTGTAGAAATTCCAAAATCTGCCAGTGTAAAAGCTCTTGACCAATAAAGAAAAGATGCCGAGCAAGAAAAAATACTGGTCTTTACTATGTCACCACAGGTATTATGAGAAAGTCGAGTGGTTGCTCCAGTACTAAACTCATTAAATACTTCTCCAGTAACGTTGATGAAAAAATTTGCATCAGGTTGTGGATTTGGCAATTCTGTGGTTGGTGTAATGCCAAAACTTTCATCACAACCATAATAGTAAGATACACCATTGTCTTGTGCCGTACCGGCTATTATAACCAACGCAGATTCAGGATCACTAACACTAGCATACTTTTCTACTGTGACAAGAATCTTTTCAACACCTGCAGGCACAATAATAGGTTCATCAAAATTAGTTTGAACGATCTGTGGTGTGCCATTAATGGTTGGTGCTGTTCCAATACCACGTGTACCTAATAAGGTAGGTGGATATATTGAGAATGGATAATTCGGGAAATCATTGTCAATACTGTATATTCGGTATTGTAGTGTTGCACCTGGATTAGATTCTACTAATCCAATCTCTCCAGAAGTTATCACAAATTCTTCATTAGTATCAATACCAAATTCTGAGAGGTCAAATACTTTCATCCATGTTTCGTCCTCTTCGCAAGAAAACATGCCCGTATCTATAGGAACATTACCAACATTATTTGATAACGTAATTTGCCCATGAGTTATAAATCCTAGACCGAGAAAGCATAGTGAAACAAGGTTCAATTTTAATGACTTAATTATACTTTGGTATGGCAATTGTGTTTTGTTTGAATTGGTTTTAATGAAAAACGAATATAACAAAATAAAGGAAAATTGTAGGAAATTCAATATAAACTATAACGTCATTTGATTGATAATAGTAATAGAGTAGTAATTTTATTTAATCCTTAAAATTTAGCTAATGAATAGGTTACATCAATTACATTAATCAGCAATCTCTTATTGTATCAATAGATGTAGTACATATTTCGAAACCTCTCTTATTAAATTCTTTAAAGGATTTTCTAGACATAGAATAGCTTTTCTGTATTCACCACAATTATAAACTCAAATTCTAACACTACCAATTTGCCATTATTTTCAGATTAAAACATTTTCCCAATGGTTCATGGCATCTATAATTCCACCCATTAATGCCAGTGTTATGATCCAATACAAAGCAATAATCAACAATGGTTTTAAGCGTTGACGACTAAATAATCCCGTAATAAAAACAATTGGAGACACTACGGTTATTGCAACAAATACGCCATGCCATACACCATGACCAAATGTATCAAAATCGCCTTCTTGATTGATGCCACTGTTGTTAAAATTCAATAAGAAAAACGACAGAAAAAATGAAAGTATAAGCGCTACAATAATAAGTACAATGGTATTCGGTTTTTTATCTGAAACACCTATTGTATCTGTCAGCACTTTGCCAAATAAGTTTTTATGAAAGTACGCAACCCCTATAACCAAAGGTGTTATAGTGGAAAGTATCATTGAAAGCCAGTTAATTGTATCCATAGTTAATGTTGTTTAGTTGTCTTTTAGTTTTAGCCATTCGTCATATGTAACCACTCTTTTTTCTTCATTAGGCTTGGTTGTTCCTGGTAAAATTCCGATGAATTCAAGATAGTGGCCATCGGGATCACTAAAATAAATAGAAACAGCTGGCATCCAACAAAATACCATAGGGTTTTTATTATCGTCTTGTAGAAAATTCCAAAAGTTTAGGTTGTGAGATTTTAAAAACTCAACAGATTCATTTAGTATCCATTCGGGGTCGCATTCAAAAGCAAAATGTCTTAAATCGATGTCTTCTTTTGGTCTTTCCCAAAGCCCAAGCATAGCTTGTTTGTCATTTCCAATCCAGAAAAAAGCTGTTCTGCGTTCTGCATTAAAGCGACATTGTTTTAGACCAAGAACATTAGTGTAAAATTCAATTGATTTTTCTAAATTCTCAACATACAAATGGGTTTCATAAAGTCCTTTGATCATAACTTTTAATTCTTTATGTAATTTATCTGTAGAAGGTTTGTAGTGTCGTCCCTAAGATAGCAAATAGAAGAGAAATATATACGGATTACCACTGATTTTACAAATCGAAAATCAAAGGCAATGCGCTATGGTTTTGCTGTAAGGAAAAACCACAATGAATTAGAGCTGTCGTTACTGATCGTTATTCATTTTCACTTAACCATTGTTGCGCTTCATTCGTATACCAGTTTTTAGAAAAATTCTTAGCGTTTACGATAGTGTTAAAGTAGTATTTGGCTTTTTCTTTATTTCCGTTTCTTGCATAAAATGTTCCTAAATAAGAATTTACATAAGGATTATTCGGCGCTTTGACTAGGAGCATTTTTCCAATTTTTTCAATATGTTCATCAAACTCATTAAACTCACCAAGTTCCATATAGAAGGCGACATCCTTTAAAAATGAGAGATTATGCAATACATTTAAATCCGCATACTCCAAGTAGTTTGGGTATTCGGCAAAAATGTGATTCAATAGTTTTGTACTTGTTTTTAATTTTTCAGGATCAAACCTTGCCATATACGATTCTGCAAGTGCTTGCGCCAATATTTTTTTTCTGTAAAAATCGACACTCGAAAGCGGTTTGGAGATTGCATCAGGTTGTTCAAGTAGAGGCATTTCATTTAATTCTAATACATAATTTTTAAGAAAACTAAGTGCTAATAATGATGATGTTACATCTCCATTGATAAGTCGAGCTGGGTCACTTAATAAGCTATTATTAGCAAGAAGGGTTAGCGTAATATTTTCAGAAGGAATTTTTAATAATAGGCTAGAGTAGCAATCGTATTGACCATAAGCCCAAACGATATTTAAGTCATTAAATTGCTGATAGAAAATCCCGTATCCATATGGTAACCCTTTTTTAAAGGACGAAAACATTACATCTTTTGTGGCCTTATTGATAATGGCATTACCATCCAATGCCGCATTAAAAGTTGATAAATCTTCCAGATTTGAAACAAGTCCGGCCGAAGTAGAATAGCCGAAATCAATGAAACCAGTTTCTGTGCCATTATCCAAAATGTAGGGTGTTGCAATCCTTTTTATTTGGGTAGAGTCTCTTAGTAAAAATGTGTTTTTAAGTTTTAGTGGTGTAAGTATTTCCTTTTGCATCAATTCCGCAAATGAGGTTCCTGATGCTTTTTCTATTACGTTAGTTAGAAGTCCAAATCTAGAGCTATAATAAAAATCCTTTCCAACATTACCTTGTGAAGTATGCGATAAAACGTGTTTTACCAAAATTGAATCACCAAGTATTGGTTTTGGTAAGAATTTATTGATTGGGTCGTCAAGTGAAAGCTTATGTTGATCAACAAGTTTCATGATGAGAACTCCAGAAAACACCTTTGTTATTGAAGCAATTGGGAATAAAGTTGTAGCATCTAATTCGGTTGATTGTTCTATATCTGCTACTCCAAAATAGTTCCGATAAACATTTTCTCCATTCTTGTCAATAGAAACTGCAAGTCCTGGGATTTTAAAATAGTCTCTTAATTCTGTAAGCTCTGAAGTAAATTGTTCTTCATGGTTGTTAGTAAGTTTTTTATCCTCGGAACAGGATAAGAAGACTACTAGAAAAAGAGATAAGATTTTGAATGGTTGCTTCATTGAGTTTTAATCATTGTACACAACGGTCTCGTATAACCGAAGTTACGGGTTTTATGTAATTGTTATTCGGTTTGGAACTGTGATAAGCAATTCCGAGTGTTTTTAGCTTGTTGGCGTTTGTTATTTTTTCTTGTTTTCAATTCGTTCAATCCGTTTTTTATATTTTTTCAAGTCCCATTCCAAATTCCAATATTCAATATATTCCTGGATTGTTCCAAGTCCAACAGATGCACGCCTGTCATTAATTTTTTCGGGCTCAATCATTGAAGCTACATAATATTCTTTCATTTCAGAATCCCAACTTAATTGAGTTCCATAAATTTGTTTTTCACCTTGCCTTATTAGTACTCGGTCTTTGAGTAAAGCATAGTCAATTGTAGATGCCTTTCCACTTTCTGTAGCTTTTTTCAAAATAGGTAAATATTTCATTTGAGTATTTAAATCGGAATGCTGTATTACAAGAAATAAAGCTGAATTAGCATCTTGTCCAATTTCGTCTGCTCCAAGCCACCCAAAATGCTCAATAATCGCAGTAACTTTTTCAAGATTAATCGAGTCTAATTTGCTCTGCTCATCCCAAAATTCTTTTATCTGTTTCGAATCTCGTCCGAATTCTTTTTCAATATTCTGATAACCTTGTCTCAAATGTTGGTCGTCGACATATACAATTTCGAGAAGGTTTGCTATTGAGTCTAATTTTTGACCAGATAGTTTATTTACCCCTAATTCGGCTGAGCTTTTTTTATTGTCTTTGCATGAGGAAAGTAAGACAATTGCCAAAGCTAAAAAAATATTGAAAAACAGGTTTTTCATAATTATTACCAACGGTCCCGTATAACCAACAGTTATGGGTTTAAGTTATTGTTTTTTCATTAATTATTTTATTTATTCTTGGTTGTATAAACCAAATTCCAATAGGAAAGAACCAAATCATAAAAAATTCTCCAATAAAGTCGCTAAAGGTAACGTTCCGTTCCAATTCGGTCGTTTTTATTGTTTTTGAAGTAAAATACAATAAATAGAAAGTACAGAACATTGAAAATAAATGCATCGGTATAACAATAAATAACATCTTTCCAACAATTCCACCCACAGCATTATTCCCAGATGAAACTCCGTAAAATGAAGTTCCGATTATAGCTATTAGGAAAAGAATATAAATTAGAGGAATAAAGAAGAATATTTTAAACTTTTTAATTTTCATTTTAATATCAGTCGGAATGTATTTCTGTAATCCAATTCCAATTGACCAAAACCAGCCAAAAAAAAGTCCAACATAAAGGATCATTATAATTGGAAATACTTTCATAAGATTCAAAACTCCATATGGTTCAGGTCCAGTCAAATCAGTATTTGAAAAAACTGATATCATTATCACTATTTGCAATAAAATCGGTATTCCAAACATTAGGGTAAATAATTGCCAATGTTTAGCATTTAGAAACTTATTTATCATTTAGGTAGTGTGTTTTCCGGTATTAAGGCAACGGTTGGGCTATGAGTAGTTGTGTGAGTTAGCACTAATTTTCACAAGTACACACCAAACTGAGCACCCGTGAGTATTTTCAGAAGTAGGCAAGAACAAGCAATTACTTATAGCCAATGTTGGCATTAGTTATTTTTTAGTTTCCATCTACTTTTTCTACTCTTACCAGTGTTTTGAACATACTTTAACTTTTTTAAAAATTGATACGTGGATGCAGGTGATGCAAAACCCAAATGTTTCATTATCTCTTCATTTGATGCTGCACCATATGATTTAAGAAACTTGTATAATTTTATGTGTTTTTGGCTATTAGTAGAAGCTCTTGGCGTTTTTTCGACTTCGAACAAATCCTGAATCATTTCATGTGGACAAACAAATATTCCATCGTTATTTCCTTTTAATACAAGATAAGTCTTCATTTCCTCTCTATTTAATGCGGTTTGAATTGATTTCCAAGTGTTAGGGACAATTTTGGATAAATCTGTTTCGATTTCACTTAAATCAGCTTTTCCCGTCTTATATAAGTTATTCAAAATATAAAGTTCTGTTAAACCACATTTAGGAATTCGAGATTGAGTTAGAATAAAAACTCCACTTTTAAAATATTCAGCTGCCATTGTAACTTCAATATTTCCTAAATTCTCTTTAAATACAGGAAACTCCCTGCCGTATTTCAATGAATTTAATCCCATTCTTAAGACTCCCATACCAGCTCTATCGACCAACTGAAAATCCATTAGAATTTTTGCAAGAGTTTTATTTCTGTGTCGAGGTTCATGGTATGAAATGTTATCACTATTAACTCCTCCGTAAAATGTTCCTGGATTTGTTATTGTTATTTCATTACCCTTAAAATTAACGATGTTCATACCATCCATAGAATAGTCTCTATGGACAATAGAATTTAAATATGCCTCATGGAATGCTACATCATCTAATGTCCATAATTTGTAATCATTTTTTTTGTAATCAATTACAATCGATGAATTACATTGTCTAAAGTGCTCTTTAGCTCTAATAATTGTATTCCAGATACAATCACTCCAAACATCATTAATTTTTAACTGGCCATCATTAGTCTTCCAAGAAAATCTACTTTCGTAAGTTCCTAATATTTCTTTTATGAAGTTTTCTTTTCCCAGAAAAAGCAACCCGCCATAGTTTAAAACTCCATTTTTTGTGGCTCCGATTGATTCAAGAAAGTTTTCGTCAGATAAAGAATCTGTGTCTATCTCTCTTCTAATGCATAAATCATTTTTAGCTTCTTCCAATGCAATTTCATTCAAGTAATCCCTTGGGTTACCCTGAATTTCTTGCGAGCTCCAGTCATAAGATTGCAAATTCTTTACAAGTTCTGCAATTTCATCAGGTGGTGCAGGATAACTAGATTTTCCATGCCTAATACAGACTTTTCCTGAACTTGTTGATACAAGTGTATGATTTATGTTGGGTACCTCAATTACCAAATAATTCTTTGAACGATGATTATGTTCACTTAAGTTCAATGGAATTCTAGGATTTAATTTTCCTTGTAATCTTTCTTTTGTTGTATCTAAATCAACTGGTACAAATCCATTTAATTGTGTGTTCCATAATTGGTTTGATACATTTGAACTATCAATTACACCAACTATTATTTTACCTCCTTTTTTATTAGCTATAGCTGAAATTTCTTCTGCTAGGTCTTTAGAATTATGAAGGGCTTGTTCAGAAGAATAGTTCTTAAACTCTATTGATTCAGACTCATATTTTTCGCTTGGTTCAAATTCAAGTTTATCAAGTAATTGTGTTATTTCCATTCTTTAATCTAATTAATGCCAACGGTTTGTGTATGAAACGTAGCGTGCAAAAAGACACGAGCTTTTCAGATTAACACAGAGCCGAATTTTTATATTTTGTTTTTAATTTTCTCTTTTTAAAAGCCAAATTAAAAATTTGGCGGACTTTCTAAATATACACAAACCTTTCGGTTAAGCACTTATTAGCTATGTTTTATTCACCGTGTTGTAACACGTTTTTTATTTGAATAGATTTTTAATTCGTTCAAGTATACTTTTATTAGATGTTTTAAAATTGTCTTTAATAGACTCAGAATATTGTTTTTTAGTACTAAAAACTTTAAAGTCGTCTTCGTAAACAGATTCCGTATATTCTTTCCCAATATGTTCAGTTCCATTCTTGTCAATTAATATGGTTTTACAATACAAATATCGATATCCAGTCTTACCCATTTTTACTGTCATAAAGCCTTTAGATATAAAGTCAGGTTCAAAACTTTGACTCTTTAATGTTTTATGCACAGTCTGTTTTAATCGTGGTAATTGACTTAAGATTGGTTTTATTTCGAGTTCATTTGGTGTTATTGTATTATTCCAAAAGTCAATTGTTAATTCACTTACATTTTTTTCAGATGCAGCATTGAAAACCCAATCAGCCATATATCCTTTACTATAATAAAAAGTCGTACTAAAAAACTGTTGAGTTATAGTATTCGGCAATCCATTCAGTCTATTTATTTTAGGCAATGTTGGTTTTTTTAAATGTGTTACAACGGTCTCGTATAACCGTCAGTTACGGGTTTTAAATTACTATTTTTCGGTTAAGCACTGACGCTCGCAATTCCGAGTGGATTCGCTTTAGCCTGTGCTGAGCGTAGTCGAAGCATAGTCGAATCCGCCGTAATTGCGGTTATACATTGTTACCACACGTTTTTTATTTCAATTTTTTATTTTCTAAAATGTCAAATCCAAAAAAACCTTTTCGTATATCAAATTCGACAATATTGTAATAGTCCATTGTTTCATAATACTTGGAAGCGAACACCAATTCTTTGTAATCGCTATTATATTTAATTTTAAATACTGGTTGTTTTTCAGACAAACCAGATTTTTTAGTTCCCTGAATATAGGTGCGATTAAGAATTTCATATGATTGCGTTTCTACTTTTTTATCAGCAAAATAATAGTTGGAAAGCATAAAAGTTGAGCAGGCAATAAATCCAAATCCGATTAAATAATTTATTGTTGAATATAGGTATAGTCCAATTCCGCTATATTCATAAGTCATCTTGTATTTTTTGAAATCAAGTATAAAAGCTAAAAGTCCGATTATTATTACTATCCCAAATGGTATAATCAAATCAATTATTGTATTCCGATAAATTTCTACTTGAAAAATCATTAAAATCGCACCAAGAAAGAATATTGTGGGATAGAAGATTTTTCGTTGATTTTTAGTCATTTCTCAAATGTGTGGTAACTCGTTATATGAGGATAAAAATACATTTTTTTAAGGTTCATTGTCGGATAATAGGAATTTTTGTTCCTCTTTATCAATTTCACCTAATTGCTGTATAGCTGTATCCAACGGACTCTTAATTTCTAATAAATCCTTACGCGCTACCTGAGTGTATATCATAGTAGTTTCTGGCTTGGCATGACCCAACAATTCTTGTATATGTCGCAATCCAACTCCATTTTCTAACAAATGTGTAGCGTAACTATGCCTTTATCACATCCTTATACTCCTCAAAAAAGGTTTCAAAAAGTAGCATGTTGACATTAAAGAATTCCATAACCTGTTGCCAGCTGTTTTTGTTATGGATAGAGACTTTACCGTCTAAAGGCACATAAATCCTTGAGATCTCTTTGCCATTGTCTAAATAGTATTCTTCTTCGTAAATGGCATCTGGTAAGTACTCCGTATGTAAAATGGTTTTTAACGCCACTAATTTTTCCCAGCAGTTAATGCGCTGTTCTAAATCGTCTTCTAAGTCTAAGGCTATAAATGCTTTTTTAGTATCAAAGTAAAATTTAAAAGACAATCCTTTAATCTTGGTATTGTACAACACCCATTTTCTGGGAAAGGATTTGCCAAAGCTTATCCAGAATTCTTCACGTAATTTTCGGCTGTCTTCCTTGCTAAACATTTACAATATGTATGCTATTAAAATCCCTAAACAAATAGCAATAAGCTTGGTGAGATTAAACTTGTGACCTTCGCTACTTTCAAACAAAATCGTAGTAGAAATATGAAGAAAAATACCAATCACTATGGCATTAATACTAAGTAGATAATCACTTGATATATTGGTGGTGTTAGAGATTAGCGTACCTAATGGTGTCATGGCCGCAAAAACAAATAAAAAACTCAGTGACTTTGTTTTTGTATAACCAGATTGTAATAGAAATGCTGTTAGCAGTGCTGCAATTGGGATTTTGTGTACAAAGACACCAAACACCATATCGTTATGCTGGTGGATTGGAAATCCTTCTAAAAAGCTATGAATACAAAGACTTATAAATAATAACCAGGGAAAACGTTTATCCTTATCATTAACATGCACATGGCCATGCTCTGCACCTTTTGAGAAAAACTCCAAAATGATCTGCAGCAGTATACCACACATAATTAGCAAGCCAATGCGCTTTGCGTTGAGTTGCTCGTACACTTCAGGTAATAAATCAAATAGGGTTAAGGCTAATAAAAATGCCCCACTAAAAGAGAGTAGGAGTTTGGTACTTTTTAGCTTTTTGTTTTTTGTTACAAAAGCAATGGCAACTCCAATAATAATAGCATAAAGTGGAAACAGATATTTATTCATGCAACTGGTTTACGTGTTGAGCAAAATTAAAACGCTACAAATGTATTTAGAAATTTTAATCTTTTTGCACTTTGTGCTTTGTTAGTTGTTTACTTAAAAATAAGTATTAAACGCTCTGAGGTTTTAGGATGGTACTTTCTAAGTTTATAATCGCCAAATACATCTAACAGATGCACGCCAGCTTTTGCGAAAAGCGCTTCAAAATCACTTAAATTAAATGCTTTTACACGTTCTTGAAAGTTATAATCTCTACCATCATGAGTAAACGAAATGTCTTTTACAATGTATCCATTATCGACATGGCGTTTTTGTAAAAAGCTGATGCCTTCAACAGTTTTGGTGTTTTCGGGCACCAAATTATCAATGATGTATTCAGAATTCAAAAAATCAATAACACCAAAACCAAATTCATTAAGCTCTTCTTTAATGGCTTTTATGGTGCGCAGGTTACATTCGTCATCTTCAAAATAACCAAAGCTCGTAAAAAGGTTAAAAACGGCATCAAAAGTATCAGCATAAGGTTTGGTCATATCATGGACATCGAACTTCAATGTGTCGTTTTCAAACTGTTTGGCATAGGCAATACTCTGCTCAGATAAATCTACACCAGTTACATCGTAGCCTAATGTATTTAGGTAAATGGAATGTCTACCTTTGCCGCAGGCAAGGTCTAAAATTTTACCGTGTTCTGGTAAATTAAGATAGTTGGTAAGATTATCCATAAAGCTCTGTGCTTCAGTATAATCCCTATCCTTATAAAGAATATGATAGTATGGTGTGTCAAACCAAGAAGCGTACCATTTTTCTGCGGTTTTTGTCATATGCATTTCTTCCTACAACTAGAATCTTTTTTTAGAATTCGACTATGCAAAAATACTGTATTTTTGTCACCTGTTAGACGGGATATATGGACAATAATTTCAAGATGGTAGCCAAAACCTTATTTGGTTTTGAAGATGTTTTAGCCAATGAGCTGAAACAAATGGGTGCAATGGACGTGGAAAAAGGGGTGCGCGTTGTCACTTTTGTTGGCGATAAAGGCTTTATGTACAAGGCTAATCTCGGATTACGCACAGCTATTAAAATATTGAAACCTATTAAGTCGTTCCGTGTAACTAAAGAACAAGATTTATACAATGGCGTAAAAGCTATTAAATGGGAAAATTATTTAAAACCTGAAGGCTCTTTAGCTGTTGATGCTACGGTGCATCATAGTATTTTTACACACTCACAATACACAGCGCTTAAAACCAAAGACGCTATTGTTGACCGTTACCGAGAGCAATCAGGGAAACGTCCCGACATAGATTTGCGTTTTCCTGATTTAAAAATCAATGTACATATCGATCGCCAGCGTTGTACAATTTCTTTGGATACATCAGGCGAATCACTGCATAGACGCGGTTATAAAATCGCCACTAATATTGCTCCAATTAATGAGGTGTTAGCTGCAGGGCTTATTTTAATGAGCGGTTGGGATGGCCAAACAGATTTTATGGATCCCATGTGTGGTAGTGGAACTATATTGGCCGAAGCAGCCATGATTGCCTGTAATATTCCGCCTAATTTAATGCGTAAGGAATTTGCCTTTGAGCGTTGGGAAGATTGGGATGTGGATTTATTTGAAAAAATAGAAGAATCATTGCTGAAGAAAACTAGAGATTTCCATCATAAAATTATTGGTTATGATAAATCGCCTTCTGCAGTTCGAAAAGCCAAAGAAAATATTAAAAATGCGCACTTAGACGAGTTTATCCATATTCAGCATGAAGATTTCTTTAAAACTCAAAAAGCGGGAACTGATAAATTGCATATGGTCTTTAATCCACCATATGGCGAGCGTTTAGAAAATCTTAATGTATCTGAGTTCTACGGAAACATTGGCACAACGCTGAAGCATGGTTATCCTAATACAAATGCCTGGTTAGTAACCTCAAATCTTGAAGCTTTAAAGTTTGTAGGATTACGACCTTCGCGAAAGATTAAAGTCTTTAATGCTAAGCTAGAATCACGTTTGGTAAAATACGAGATGTACGAAGGTAGCCGAAAGGCAAAAAAGCAATAAAGGAGGTAACCTTAGTTTAGGATAAATATTCTTTTCAACATTCATTATAACACAACTAAGTCATGTGTCAGGTTGAGCGCAGTCGAAACCTATAAGTATAGTTGGATCTAGAAACCCTTTCGAATGCGCTCAAGGTGACATTTTAATGACATTTGATTTTGAACATTGAAAATGAAAATCAAGTATTCGATCAATAGCATTATATGGCTTAACGCTGAAGCAGCAACTCCTTGAATGACTCATAATCTGATATTTTAATTGATATTTTTTCTTTATCAATTACAGATTGTATTTGCTCGGGTAGTGCAACTTTAGTCTCGATGACATCTTCTACTACATCTAAAAATTTTGTAGGGTGTGCGGTTTCTAAGAAAACTACATGCTCGTCAGGTCGATCTTGTAAATGCGCTTTGGCTCCCAAGTAACCAACTGCGCCATGTGGATCAGCAATGTAATTATAGGTGCTATAAATTTCTAAAAGTGCTTCACGGGTTTCAGCATCACTAAAACTGTAAGATGACAAATTAGATTTTAAAGTCTCAAAGTCCGAATTGTAAAGCTCTTGGATTCTTATAAAATTACTTGGATTACCAACATCCATGGCATTACTTATAGTCTGAACAGAAGTTTTTGGCGAATACTCTTCGGTATTAAGGTAATTTGTAACCACGTTATTCGCATTGTTAGATGCAATAAAATGACTAATTGGCAAGCCTAATTTCTGTGCAACCATACCTGCGCAAATATTCCCAAAATTACCACTAGGTACTGAGAATGTAATGTCATTGTATGTGCTCTTCAACTGTTTGTATGTAAACATAAAATAGAAGAGTTGTGGTAACCATCTTGCAATGTTTATAGAGTTTGCAGACGTCAATTGCATATGCGATGTAAGTTCTTCATCGACAAAGGCACGTTTTACCATATCTTGGCAATCATCAAAAACACCATCAACTTCAAGAGCAGTAATGTTTTGCCCCAGTGTTGTTAATTGCTTTTCCTGTATATCACTTACTTTTCCGCTAGGATAGAGGATAACAACGTCCACACCCTTAACGCCCAAAAATCCATTGGCTACAGCGCCACCAGTGTCTCCAGATGTAGCAACTAAAACTGTGACTTTTCGTGAATTATTTTTATTGAAATACCCTAGGCATCGTGCCATAAAACGTGCGCCAACATCTTTGAATGCCATGGTTGGTCCATGAAAAAGCTCTAATGTTGATATGGAATCGTTTAACGTTACCACAGGAAAGTCAAAGCACAAAGTGTCTTCAACAATTTGCTTTAAATCATGTTCTGGTATGTCATCACCAACGAATTGTTTGATGGCTTCAAAAGCAATTTCAGTATTAGATTTATTTTCAATTGTATCAAAAAATGATTTGGGTAAAGCTGTAATCTCTTCCGGAAAATATAAACCTTTATCCGGAGCCAAGCCTCTAACAACGGCATCTTCGAAAGTTGTGTGCGGTGCTTTTTTATGTAATGAATAGTAGTTCATTTAGATAACTTTAATGCCTTGAGTATTAATTTTTGAAACAAATGTATTGAAGGGTATGCTAGTATCTTGATAGCAATCTGCGATGGCTTTTTCTACATTTTCTGCAGTTGATTTTCCTTTACTCAACATAAAAATAGAAGGTCCTGAACCCGATATACCACAACCCAACGCACCAGCGCTTAAAGCAGCTGTTCTAACCGCATCAAAATGCGGGATTAATTGTTTTCTATGTGGCTCAACAATAACGTCCTTAAGTGCTTTATTTAGTAAGTCGTAATCGCTAGTATGCAAAGCATGCACTAAACTTCCTACATTAGACCATTGCGTAATTGCACCATCTAGAGCAACAGTTTTTGGTAAAATTGCACGTGCTTCGGACGTTTTAATTTCAATTTGTGGATGTATAATTGTAGCGTATAATTCTTCAGGAGTTGGCAATTGCAATATATCTACTGGTGCAACACTTCTCACTAATGTAAAACCACCAAAAATTGTTGGTGCTATATTATCTGCGTGTTCACATTGGCTCGCCAATGCTTCTCCTTTAATGGCATATTTCGTTAGCTCCGACTTATTTAAGGGATATCCTAGTAGTGCATTGATGCCAAAAACACTACCTGCGGCACTTGCTGAACTACTGCCAATACCACTACCAGGTTTTATTTTTTTATAGATTTCAATCTCAAAACCGCAATCTGGTTGCAAAGCATTGTACATAGCCAATGCCGATACACCGGCTACGTTTTTCTCGACTTCTAGTGGTAATTCACTGCCTTCAATTTTGGTAATACGAATCCCTTTTTCTTGAGTTTTATGCACTACCATTTCGTCACCAACCGTATCTAAGCAAAAGCCCAACACATCAAAACCGCAGGAAACATTAGCCACTGTTGCAGGCGCAAATAGTTTTATTTTATCGAGCATAACTGCTACTTATTTTTTAGACTTTAGTTTGTTATGTTTTTCAACAAATTCTATTATCTTTTTATACCTAGGTTTTACTTTTTCTAATACCTCTAACTCATATTCATCCTTAAAGAAATCGATAAAATGTTTTCTGATATCTTTCTTGTCCGTGAACCCGTATTCATCTGTCCCTATAATTTCAATTAGTTTACCGTTTTCGCCTTCAAAATAAATTTCTGATGTGGATTTACTAAAACCATTAAATGGTGTATTAATAGGGTTTCCTCCAGCAATAGCATCAAATAACTGAGAACTTTTATAAATATCTCTGCTGTATGTTACTACATCACCATCTGTAACCTTATTAAGAATTAAGGTGTTTTTTTTAAGCTCTCTAACGTAGTAATATTCTCCAGGAACAGCAACTTTGTAAAACATCTCTATTTCAGAAATTGGAATTTCATCCAAATAACTATATTTTTCTAGTTTTCTTGGGTAAACAACTTTAAGGCTCCTTGGAAAAAATTCTACTTTTTTGAAATTTAAATTATTGAGTTTTCTTTTGCCTTTTACTCTTTTTGCAACACCAAAAATGGTATCTCCATCTTTTAATTTAATGTATCCATACCCATTTAAAAAATATAGCTTTTCCTTTTTAGTAAGTTGACTATAGTCTGGCTTTTGGGCATTAAGACTAATACTTGAGAGTAGTAATAAAACAATTAACTTTTTCATACTATCTGTTTCCAATTTTGATAATATCCGCAAACAATCCCGATGCTGTTACATCAGCGCCAGCACCAGCGCCTTTTACTATAAGTGGTTGTTCTGGGTATCGCTCTGTGTAAAACATTACAATATTGTCTTTGCCTTCAAGATTATAGAATGGATGACCTATAGGTATTTCTCTAAGACCAACCTTGGCCTTTCCGTCTTTAAACTCAGCGACATATTTTAATTGGCAATCGTTCGCTTTTGCAGACGCATATATATCTTGAAAATGTGCTTCATCTTCTTTTAAAGACTCGTAAAAATCATCAACGGTCTCGGCTTCAAGATTAGCTTTGGTTAAGAATGACTCATTTTCGATATCATCAATTTCCATTTTTCCGCCGTTTTCACGAGCAAGAATTAATATTTTTCGGGCGACATCTATGCCACTTAAATCAATTCTAGGGTCTGGTTCAGTATAGCCTTCAAATTGAGCACGCTTAACGGTATCATGGAAATTAGTGTGGTCGCCAAAATTATTAAAGACAAAATTTAAACTACCAGATAATACAGCCTGTATGCTTGTGACTTTATCACCTGAAGCTACTAAATTATTTAATGTATTAATTATTGGTAAACCTGCGCCAACATTGGTTTCATAAAGAAATGAAGCATTATAACTAAGAGCTAAATTGTGCAGGTTTTCATAAACATCATATGGTCCAGAACATGCAATTTTATTACAAGCAACTACCGAAATACTATTTTTCAAATAAGCAGCATACCAATCTGAAACCACTTCGTGAGCTGTAATATCTACAAAAATACTGTTACGTAAATTGAGTTCTATAACCTTATTAAAAAATCCTTCTAGATTTGATTGTTGAGCAAAATCAAATGCTGAAGGCCAATTTTCTAATGGAATACCATCTTCCTTAAAAACCATTTTACGTGAGTTAGCCATACCAATAATGCGTACATCTATCTGGAGCTTTTCTTTAAGAAACTCGTGTTGCTGTTCAATCTGGTCGATTAGACGCTCGCCAACATTACCAACACCAACGATGAATACGTTAAGCTGTTTTGCCTCTACCTCAAAAAAGCGCTCGTGTAATGAATTCAATGCTTTTTTGACATCATTTTCATTAATTACAGCCGATATGTTACGCTCTGAAGCACCTTGTGCAATGGCTCTTACATTGATATTATTTTTCCCAAGTGTTCTAAACATTCTACCACTAATGCCTTGGTAGTTTTTCATGTTGTCACCGATAACAGCAATGATAGAAAGACCAGTTTCTACAACAATTGGCTCTATTTTTTTGAGTGTTATTTCGTATTCAAAAGCTTCGTTAATAATGGTTTCAGCTAGTTTAGCGTCTTCTGAATTTATTCCGAAACATATCGCATGCTCTGATGATGCCTGAGTAATGAAAATCACATTTATTTTTTCACTGGCTAGGGTTTCAAAAAGACGTTTTGAAAAGCCTGGAATTCCAACCATACTCGGCCCTTGAAGCGTAAGTAATGCAATATCATTAATATGTGTAATTCCTCTTACAGGATTTTTTATAGATACTTCAGATTCATTAGAAATACGTGTGCCTTCATCATCAGGTCGCAATGTGTTTTTAATAAGCATCGGAATTTTTGCTTCAAGTACTGGCTGAACTGTTGGCGGATACAATACTTTTGCTCCAAAATGCGATAACTCTAATGCTTCTTGAAATGACAGCCGTTCTATAGGCTTGGCTTGTTTCACTATTTTAGGGTTAGCAGTAAACATACCGCTAACATCTGTCCAAATTTCTAATACTTCAGCATTTAAAGCCGCTGCTACGATAGCTGCTGTAAAGTCAGAACCACCGCGACCTAAAGTGGTTTGTTCACCATCTTCAGAATTGGCCACAAACCCAGGTAAAATGGTAATTAATGCGTCTGATTTATCAAAATAGGCTTTGATATTAGCTCTTGTGATATCTTTTTTAACTTGAGCATTGCCATGATTGTTATTTGTTACAATAAGCTCTTGGCTGTTTTTTCTTGTAACATTCATTTGCTTTGATGCCATGCACTCAGCAATGATATATGATGACAACAATTCTCCGAAGCTTACAAGCTTATCAGAAATTTTAGGAGTGAGATCATTAAGTAGAAATAAGCCTTCAAGTAAACTTTTAAGCTCTGATAACTTGGATTCAATTTTCGCAATAATCTCATTGTTATCTTCTAGAATTAGCGTGTTGACTAATTCGATATGTATATTTTGAATGTCTTCAAAAACTTGAAGATAGGCCTCATCCTTTTTTATAGCTAAGTCACCTGCTTTTAACAGCTTATCAGTGACGCCACCAACTGCCGAAACTACAGCAACAATTGAAGTATCTTGAGATTTTTTCTCTAAGATTGAGATGACTTGAGTAATATTAGCTGCTGAACCTACGGACGTTCCGCCAAACTTTAAAACTTTCATTATTGATACTTAATACTTTAATTAATCCTATTTACTGCCATTGTCTTGACAGTAAAACTAATTTTTAAACTATCAATACATAAAGCATTTAATGTCTACTTGTTTTTGTATTCATTACTCGCCAAATGTATTATTTTTACGACTATAAAAAAATACAATAGCGTCTTTACTTCTATTTTTATCGAATTGTTAAAAAGATGTGATTTATATTAATGATTTTTTTATGAAAGTTTTTTCTAGAGCTCAAATTTACGAAGCTGATAAAATAACGATAGATCGTCAGCAACTTCCTGTAACCGAATTGATGGAACGTGCAGGTTTGCAGATATTTAATTGGTTACATATGCGTATGCAAGGTGCACAAGTTCCAATTCATATATTCTGTGGAATAGGTAATAATGGTGGCGATGGCTTAGTGTTAGCGAGGCATTTAATTACTCATGGTTACAATGTAGAGACGTATGTTGTAAATTGTGGCAACAGTCGCTCAAAAGGTTTTTTGGCTAACTATGATAGAGTTAAAGAGGTCACTAAAAAATGGCCACAACTCTTAAAATGTGAATCCGATTTTCCAGATATTCATCACGATGATATTATTGTTGATGCCGTATTCGGTATAGGTCTTAATCGTCCTATTGAAGATTGGATTAAGAGGTTATTTGCCCATTTTAAAAGTTCGAGAGCATTTACGCTATCTATAGATATTCCGTCAGGATTATATACCGATAAACCTCTAGATGATCCTAATGGCGTAGTTTATGCAAATCATACCTTAAGTTTCCAAAGTCCGAAGCTTGTTTTTTTCTTGCCAGATACGGCTAAATACACCATTCAATGGGAAGTTATAGATATTGGCATTGACCGCGAATACTTGATGACTACAGATACAGAAGTAGAGCTCATATCGAAGCATGAAGTTTTGCCACTTTATAAGCCTAGAGACAAGTTTTCTCATAAAGGCGATTTTGGTCATGGTTTAGTTATTGGTGGTAGCTATGGAAAGATTGGCGCGGTGAAATTAACAACTCATGCCGTTTTGGCCTCAGGTTCTGGCCTTGCAACTGCTTATGTACCTAAATGTGGTTATATACCGCTTCAGACAAGTGTACCAGAAGCTATGGTTATGACTGACGACAATGAAGACAAAATAACTAATATTGAATTTGATATTGAGCCTACAGCTATTGCTATAGGTATGGGTTTAGGTACAGAAAAAGAAAGTGTAGCCGCATTAAAGAAATTCTTAAAAACCAATACTACACCTTTGGTGATTGATGCTGATGCTATAAATATTCTTTCAAAACATAATGAACTATTAAAGTTACTTCCTGAAAGTTCTATTATAACGCCACATCCAGGCGAACTAAAGCGTTTAATAGGTGAGTGGTCTTCAGATTTTGAAAAACTTGAGAAAGCTACTGCGTTTTCGAATGAACATAAAGTCATCCTAGTTATTAAAGGCGCCAATACTTTAACTGTGTATGGTGCCAAAAAATATATAAATGTCACTGGGAATCCTGGCTTAGCTACTGCTGGCTCAGGTGATGTGTTAACTGGCATTATTACTGGATTACTATGTCAAGGGTACTCTCCAATCGAAGCAGCGTTATTTGGCGTTTATTTACACGGAAGATCTGCAGATATTGCAGTTGAAGATTTCGGTTACCAGAGTTTGATGGCTGGGCATGTGATCGATTATTTAGGAGAAGCTTTCATAGATTTATTTCGACAACCGGAACAGCCTCAACAAGAAGAGGCAGAAGACTAGCAATCAATACGTTATACTAAATCAATATATAAATGTCTAAATTCTATACAATATCTTCTTCAAAGCTTACTTTAAAGGATATTAATGACATTATCTTTAATCACAAGCAAATTAAGCTTTCAAGCGAAGTCATTTCCTCTATTAAAAGATCTAAAGAGTATTTGGATTCTAAGTTATCAGGAAACGACAAACCTTTTTATGGTATAAACACAGGTTTTGGCTCACTTTATAATGTAAAAATATCGAATAGAGACCTTACCAAATTGCAAGAAAATTTGGTGATGTCTCATGCTTGCGGTACAGGAGATAAAGTGCCAGAACGGATTGTAAAAATCATGTTATTACTCAAGATTAAATCTTTGAGTTTTGGTCATAGTGGCGTGCAACTCTCTACTGTTAATAGATTGATAGATTTTTTTAATAATGATATCCTTCCGTTTGTTTATACACAAGGTTCATTAGGAGCTTCTGGTGATTTGGCACCTTTAGCACATTTATCGCTGCCGTTAATAGGTAAAGGAAAAGTTACTTACAAAAACCGATTGATTAATACGTCGACAGTATTAAAAAAATTTAATTGGAAACCTATTAAGCTTGAAGCCAAAGAAGGCCTTGCGCTATTAAACGGTACACAATTTATGACAGCTTATGGTGTGTATTGTTTACTATTATCTCACAAAACATCCTATTTAGCTGATATTGTCGCTAGTATATCTTTAGAGGCTTTTGATGGTAGAATAGAGCCTTTTAATGATTTGGTTCATATTATTAGGCCACATGCTGGTCAGCTTAAAGTGGCCAGACGATTTACAGAGTTCTTAAAAGATAGTGAGTTAATAAGGAGAAAGAAAGAACATGTTCAAGATCCTTATTCCTTTAGATGTATACCCCAAGTTCATGGTGCAACAAAAGATACTATTGATTTTGTAGAAAAAACGATAATTACAGAAATTAACTCCGTAACAGATAATCCAAATATATTTCCAGATGAGGACTCGATAATCTCGGCAGGCAATTTTCATGGTCAGCCCTTGGCCTTAGCCTTTGATTATTTAAAAATAGCCATGGCCGAAATTGGAAACATTTCTGAACGTCGAATATTTCAATTAGTATCAGGTTTGCGTGGTTTACCTACATTTTTAGTAGACAATCCTGGTCTTAATTCGGGCTTTATGATTCCTCAATATACTGCTGCAAGTATTGTAAGTGCCAACAAACAATTAGCAACACCGGCCAGTATTGATAGTATTGTTTCTAGTAATGGGCAAGAAGACCATGTTAGTATGGGTGCAAATGCAGCAACGCAGGCCTATAGTTTAATAAGAAATGTTGAGCGCATTATAGCTATCGAGTTATTTAACGCGTCGCAAGCAATTGAGTTTAGAAGGCCAATGAAGTCTTCTAGATTTATAGAGTTGTTTTTAAAGGCGTATCGTAAAGAAGTTCCATTTATCAAGAAAGATGAGATATTGCATGATGATATTGAAAAGAGCATCAAGTTTCTTAAAAAATATAATATCACTGATTTTGAATTGTTTTTGAATGATTATGGCGTTAAGGTGAGCCTTTTAGAAAATGAATAAAAAAAACCGCCTCAATCGAAGCGGTTATATTTTTCACAAATTCAATGCCTAGGATTCTTTAGTTTCTTCTGGTGATTTTACTTTAATTTTTAGCACATCATTTTTCTCATCTAAATCCATAGAGATAATATCACCTTCTTGAATTTTGGAATTAATTATCTCTTCGGCCAATGCATCTTCTATATATTTCTGAATTGCTCGTTTTAATGGTCTAGCGCCGTATTGTGAATCAAAACCTTTATCAGCAATATAGCCTTTCGCTTTTGCTGAAAGTTTAAGTTCGTAACCTAAATCTTTAATGCGTTTAACAAGCTTAACTAGTTCAATATCAATAATTTTGTTGATATCTTCTTTTTCTAAAGTATTAAAGACTACAACGTCATCAATTCTATTTAGGAATTCAGGAGCGAATGCTTTTTTAAGTGCATTTTCAATAACACCTTTTGCATGCTCTGCGGCTTGAGATTCTTTAGCAGATGTTCCAAAACCAACACCTGTACCAAAATCTTTTAATTTACGAGCTCCAATATTTGAAGTCATAATTATTATGGTGTTTCTAAAGTCAATTTTGCGACCTAAGCTGTCAGTTAGATAGCCATCATCCAATACTTGTAAGAGCATATTGAATACATCCGGATGTGCTTTCTCAATCTCATCAAGCAAGATTACGGCATAAGGCTTACGACGTACTTTTTCAGTAAGCTGCCCACCTTCTTCATAGCCAACATAACCAGGAGGTGCTCCAATTAATCTTGAAATTGCAAATTTCTCCATGTATTCACTCATATCTATTCTTATGAGCGCATCATCATTATCAAAAAGCTCGTTAGCCAAAACCTTAGCAAGTTGTGTTTTACCAACACCTGTTTGACCTAAGAATATAAACGAACCAATTGGTTTATTAGGATCTTTTAATCCAGCTCTGTTTCGCTGTATAGCTTTAACTACTTTTTTAACGGCATCATCCTGACCAATTACTCGACCTTTGATAAGGTTTGGTAATTCAGCAAGTTTATTAATTTCAGTCTGAGCAATTTTATTTACAGGAATACCAGTCATCATAGAGATTACATCAGCAACATTATCTTCTGTAACAACTTGTCGATGCAATTTAGTTTCGTCTTCCCATTTTTCTTGGGCTAAAGCTAAGTCTTTTTCAAGACGCTTTTCATCATCTCTTAGCTTAGCAGCTTCTTCGTATTTCTGTTTTTTAACAACACTATTTTTTGTTTCTCTAACTTCCTCTAGCTTTTGCTCAAGTTCTATAATTTGTTTAGGAACATCAATATTAGTAATGTGAACACGAGAACCAGCCTCATCCAGCGCATCAATAGCTTTGTCTGGTAAAAAACGTTCTGTCATATAACGATTAGTAAGTTTAACACACGCTTCAATCGCTGCATCAGTGTAGTCAACGTTATGATGCTCCTCGTATTTACCTTTAATATTATTTAATATCTCAATAGTTTGTTCAACACTTGTAGGTTGTACTAATACCTTTTGAAAACGACGCTCAAGAGCACCATCTTTTTCAATATATTGACGGTATTCATCTAAAGTTGTAGCGCCTATACATTGAATTTCACCTCTTGCTAATGCGGGCTTGAACATGTTAGAGGCGTCTAAGCTTCCAGTTGCGCCACCTGCGCCGACTATAGTATGAATTTCGTCTATAAATAGAATAATATCATCATTCTTTTCGAGCTCATTCATAACCGCTTTCATGCGCTCTTCAAACTGTCCTCTATATTTTGTACCTGCTACTAAACTTGCTAAATCAAGAGTCACTACACGTTTGTTAAAAAGTGTACGTGAAACTTTTCGTTTTACAATACGTAAGGCTAATCCTTCGGCAATGGCAGATTTACCGACACCTGGCTCACCAATTAATAGCGGGTTATTTTTCTTACGTCTACTTAGAATCTGAGAAACGCGCTGTATTTCTTCTTCACGTCCAACCACAGGGTCGAGTTTTCCTTCCTCGGCTAATACTGTCAAATCTCTACCAAAATTATCTAGAACAGGTGTTTTTGACTTTTTATTTCCTTTTTGTGATGCACCGCTGAAAGGATTTTGCTTTTCAGGTTCTTCAGATTCGTTCATATCGTCATCAGAATAGGATTCTGCTTTTGGTTCTTCTAAGAAATCATCTTCGCTTGTAATCATAGATTTAAATACTTCTTTGACATTATCATAATCTACCTTAAGCTTGTTCAAAAGCTTGGTAGTTGGATCGTTTTCGTTACGCAAAATACACAAGAGTAAATGCGCCGTATTAATAGATGTGCTCTGAAACAACTTTGCTTCTAAGAATGTTGTTTTTAGGGCTCGCTCTGCTTGCCTAGTTAAGTGTAGGTTTTTCTTCTCGTTAGATGTTACAGGAATATTAGGGTTTGCAGGGCTTAGAATTTCAACTTTTCTACGTAGATGATTTAAATCTACTTCAAGAGAGTTTAAAATATCTATAGCTTTTCCATTACCATCTCTTAGCAATCCAAGCATTAAATGCTCAGTGCCAATAAAGTCGTGTCCTAATCGCAAAGCTTCTTCCTTGCTGTACGCGATAACATCTTTTACTCTTGGGGAAAAATTATCGTCCATGTTTGTAATCGTTCAGCATTAAAAATAATAAATTCAAATACATATAGGGCAAAAACTGTACCTTATTAATACTAAATTAACGAATAGACTAAAAAAGGTTCGAAATTCAAAATTTAGAGTAAGATACTTATTAACGAAATTACCATTTAAAATTGTTAATAAAATGACCTAAAAGTATGTCGTAAAGTACTATTAAACCTAACAAATTAGTTATATTAGCACGTTACGATAATTAAGTAAAAAATTAACATAAAAAATATGGCAGAAGGCGAAAAATTAATCCCTATCAACATTGAAGATGAAATGAAATCTGCGTACATCGATTACTCGATGTCGGTCATTGTGTCACGTGCATTACCAGATGTGAGAGATGGTTTAAAACCTGTTCACAGACGCGTACTTTATGGAATGCACGAACTCGGAGTTAGGGCTAATACCGCTCATAAAAAATCAGCAAGAATTGTTGGTGAAGTTTTAGGTAAATATCACCCTCATGGTGATACATCAGTATATGACACTATGGTGCGTATGGCGCAGGAGTGGAGTTTACGTTACATGTTAATTGATGGACAAGGAAATTTCGGCTCAATTGACGGGGACAGTCCGGCAGCGATGCGTTATACTGAAGCACGTATGCGTAAAATATCTGAAGACATGTTGGCAGATATTGACAAGGATACTGTTGACCATAAATTAAATTTTGATGATACACTTCAAGAACCAACGGTACTACCTACAAGAATTCCTGGACTTTTAGTAAATGGTGCATCAGGTATCGCAGTAGGTATGGCAACTAATATGCCTCCACATAATTTAAGTGAAGTTGTTGACGGAACGGTGGCTTATATTGATAACAATTCTATCGAGGTTGACGAGTTAATGCAATATGTTAAGGCTCCAGATTTTCCGACTGGAGGAACTATTTATGGGTATGATGGAGTAAAAGAAGCCTTCGAGACAGGACGTGGTAGAATTGTACTAAGAGGAAAAGCAAACATTGAAGAAGTAAATGGAAGAGAATGTATAATTGTTAACGAGATACCTTATCAAGTCAATAAAGCCGACATGATTAAAAAGACGGCTGATTTGGTTAATGATAAGAAAATAGACGGAATTTCTACAATACGTGATGAGTCTGACAGAAAAGGAATGCGTATTGTATATGTTTTAAAACGGGATGCAATTCCTAATATAGTATTAAATAAGCTTTATAAATATACTGCATTACAATCATCGTTTAGCGTTAACAATATTGCACTTGTTAATGGTCGTCCAGAGCTTCTAAATCTCAAGGATTTAATACTCCATTTTGTAGACCACAGACATGATGTTGTTGTAAGACGTACTAAATATGAGTTAAGAAAAGCAGAAGAGCGTGCACATATTCTTGAAGGATTAATAATTGCCTCTGATAATATAGACGAAGTTATAGCATTAATTAGAGCGAGTGCTAATGCAGATGAGGCTCGTGCTAAATTAATTGAACGCTTTAAACTGAGCGAAATACAAGCTAAGGCGATTGTAGAAATGCGTTTACGCCAGCTTACAGGTCTTGAACAAGATAAGCTAAGAGCTGAGTATGAGGAGTTAATGAAAACTATCGAAGACCTTAAAGATATTTTAGATAAGAAAGATCGTCGTATGGATATCATTAAGGAAGAGCTACTCGAAGTGAAATCTAAATATGGTGATGAGAGACGTTCAACTATTGAATATGCAGGTGGAGATCTAAGTATAGAAGATATGATACCTGACGAAAAAGTAGTCATTACTATTTCTCATGCAGGTTATATAAAACGTACATCTCTTACAGAATATAAAACTCAAAATAGAGGAGGTGTTGGTCAGAAAGCATCTACTACGCGTAATGAAGATTTCTTAGAGCATTTATTTGTTGGAACTAATCATCAATACATGTTATTCTTTACTCAAAAAGGTAAATGTTTCTGGATGCGCGTCTATGAGATTCCTGAAGGCAGTAAGACATCAAAAGGTAGAGCAATCCAAAACCTGATCAACATCGAGCAAGATGATAAAGTAATGGCATTTATATGTACTCAAGATTTAAAAGATGAGGAATACATTAATAATCATTATGTCATCATGGCTACTAAAAATGGTCAAGTAAAGAAAACATCTCTCGAGCAATATTCACGACCAAGAACAAATGGCATTAACGCCATTACTATAAAAGAAAATGATGAACTTTTAGAAGCGAAATTAACAACAGGCGAAAGCCAAGTTATGCTTGCTTTAAAATCTGGTAAAGCTATTCGATTTGAAGAGGCAAAAACACGACCAATGGGTCGTAATGCTTCAGGTGTTCGAGGTATTACACTTGGGCATCCAAAGGATGAAGTTATCGGAATGATAGCCGTTAATGACATGGACAGCAATATTCTTGTTGTATCGGAGAACGGTTATGGTAAACGATCAAGTTTAGAGGACTATAGAATTACTAATCGTGGTGGTAAAGGAGTTAAAACGATATCAATTACAGAAAAAACAGGTAACTTAGTGGCCATTAAAAATGTGACTGACGAAGATGATTTAATGATTATCAATAAGTCTGGAATTGCCATTCGAATGGAGGTTGCAAATTTGAGGGTTATGGGTAGAGCGACGCAAGGTGTTAAGTTGATAAATCTTAAAGGAAGCGATTCTATAGCTGCAGTTGCTAAAGTCATGAAAGATGAAAATGAATCTGATGACGACGTTAAAACTATTGAAAATCAAGACCTTGACCAGGATGGCACGGCTATTGATACTAACAATGACAAAAACTAGAATAACTAAAAATTAATTGATAAAAATGAAAAAATTTATAACGCTAATATGCTCAGTTCTCATAGCTTATACTTCATTTTCTCAGAAGAATGAAATAAAGGCATTAGAAAAGGCTATAAAGAATAATAATTTTTCTGAGGCAAAAAGTTTGGTTGCTCAGGCTGAACCGCTTCTAGCCAATATGGATGAAAAAACGAAGGATAAATTCTACTTTTTTAAAGCAAAGTCCTTATACTCTAATGGTGCAATTGCAAATTCAGATATAGATAGTGCATTGGAAGCTATAGAAAACTTAATGAGTTTAAGTAAATCAAAATATAAAAAAGATGCTTTAACCATTAAAAATAATATTTTTCAATCTGTAGTTCAATCTGCATATTCTGCTGCACAAAAGGGAAATAATGAAGCAGCTGGTGATAGTTTTTACAGAGCTTATAATTTGTCTAAAACAGATACCTTATTTTTATATGCTGCAGCCTCATCTTATCTCAATGCACAAAAATTCGATAAATCTCTTGAGTTTTATAAACAATTACAAGAGATGGGTTATAAAGGCGAAAGCGTTCAATATGTTGCAACAAATAAGGAAACTGGTGAAGAGGAGATATTTAACAGTAAAGACTTAAGAGATGCTTCAATTAAATCAAGACAATATATTGCACCTAAAGATAAAAAATTACCATCGAAACAAGGTGAGATTTTAAGATATATGGCTCTGATTTACTCTAGTCAAGAGAAAGCAGATAAGGCTTTAGAACTTATTGCTAAAGCTAAAGAATACAACCCAGAAGATACCCAATTGGTAATTGCAGAAGCAAAAGCCTATTTAGCTTCAAATCAAAAGGACAAAATAAAACCATTATTAGAAAGTGCTAATTCGTTAATTAAAGGTGATGCCATAAATCTTATGAATTTTGGAATTTTCGCCATGGAAATTAATGAAAGTGAGATGGCTATGAATTATTTTGAAAATGCAACTAAAGTTAATCCAAAAATGTCAGAGCCATACTTAAATATTGGGGCATTGATACTAGACGATGATAGAGCAATGGTTGAAGAAATGAATAGCCTTGGAACGTCTTCTGCTGATAATGCTAGATACGATGAATTAAGAGCAAAACGACTTGAATTATATAAAAAAGCTATTCCTTATGTAGAAAAAGCTTTCGAATTAAAACCAGAGATAGAGACGGCTAAATATCTTAGGGATATATATAGTACGGCATTCATGACTGATAAGTATAACGAAATGAAGCAGAAAATCGCTGATATGGAAGCGGGCAATTAATAAACTTTATTTTTTAAAAAAATAAAAGCGGTTTTTATACAAAACCGCTTTTTTTATATAATCTTTTTTATAACCCTTAATTTGTGTGTATGTATATTTCTATCAGCATTATAAATACCACTGTGATCTAGCCTATCTATCCTCACTTTCCCATGTGCATGAATAATATAATTGTCTTCCATGATTATTCCAACATGGATAATATCTCCATCAGCATTATCAAAAAACGCTAGGTCTCCAGGTTCACTTTCTTCTATAAAACTCAATGCATCACCCTGAATCGCTTGTTGAGAAGCATCTCGCTTAAGTTGATATCCATTTATTTTGTATACCATTTGGGTAAAACCAGAACAGTCTATACCAAACGGTGTTTTTCCACCCCATAAATATGGGGAATTTAAATAGTTAAATGCAGTATTGATTAAGTTAGATTTTTCTTGTTGTCCTGACTGTTTGTTTCCATCAAACTTATGATTCAGAATTTCAAGTCCATTTAATGTAGCACCTAATGGAATAGTAAAAATATTTTGTGAAGCATCAGAGACAAACTCTAATAAATCTTGAGAAAGGATAGGTTTAGAATTAGTAATTGATTTGTAGTCGTCTGCCTCAATTTCTAAATACTGCTTATTATCTATCCAAGCTTCGTACTTATCAAATGCGACGCGGATACGACTCCATTTTTTGCGTTTTTCTAGCACTTTAAAACAATCTCCGTAAAGTAGTTGAGATACAAGCTCAGATGTATCAGAAGGTTCTGAGCGCATTGGAACGATACCAAGATTGCAAATTCCGTATAGCATAATATTAGTTAAGCACGCTCTATAACTACAGCCGAAGCACCACCACCGCCATTGCATATTGCTGCGGCACCATATTTTGCATTATTTTGTTCTAATACACTTAATAATGTTACAAGGATTCTTGCTCCAGAGCAACCAAGAGGATGACCTAAAGATACAGCACCACCATTAACATTTACATTACTATCATTGAGTTCAAGAATTTTCATATTTGCAAGACCCACTACAGAAAAGGCCTCGTTAAATTCAAAGTAATCTATATCATCAAGACTCAGATCTGCCTTAGATAATGCTTTTGGTAATGCCTTTGCAGGAGCAGTTGTAAACCATTTTGGTTCTTGAGCTGCATCTGCATAACTTTTTATTGTTGCAATTGGAGTTATACCTAATTCGATCGCTTTTTCTTTACTCATTAAAACCATTGCAGCAGCACCATCATTAATTGTAGATGCATTTGCAGCAGTAACAGTTCCTTCTTTAGTAAATGCAGGTCTTAGATTAGGAATCTTGTCTAACTTAACGTTGGTATATTCCTCATCTTTATCAACAATTACTGGTTCTCCGCGACGCTGTGGTACTTCTACAGGGATAACCTCATTATTAAATTTCCCAGAATCCCAAGCTTCTTGAGAGCGCTTATAAGATTGAATGGCATAGGCATCTTGGTCTTCTCTAGAGAATTTATATTCGGTAGCACAGGCATCCGCACATACGCCCATTGCATTTTTATCATAAGCATCAACGAGACCATCTTTTTGCATGCCATCTTCGAAAGTCGCAGGTCCAAATTTTTTGGCACTTCTTGCGTGGTAATAATGAGGAATAAGACTCATGTTTTCCATTCCACCAGCAACTATAATTTCGGCATCACCTAGTTGAATTGCTTGCGCTGCTTGCATAATAGATTTCATTCCAGAAGCACATACTTTATTAACCGTAGTACAAGGAACGGTATCAGGTATGCCAGCATATATTGCAGCTTGTCGAGCAGGAGCCTGCCCAGTACCGGCTTGCACTACATTGCCCATTAAAACTTCATTCACAATTTCTGGTTTTAGGTTTATTTTATCTAATGCACCTTTTATTGCAATAGCTCCCAATCGTGGAGCAGGAACAGTAGATAAAGCACCCATAAAACTTCCAATTGGAGTTCTTACTGCTGAAACTATAACGACTTCTTTACTCATTTTGCTTTCTTATGTTTTAGACGGTGCGAATTTAATGATTTTTGAGCGATTTATTATGGAAATATGAGTATATCAAACTTAATGAATTAGATATTTATTACATTTGATCGTCTATGAATGAAATCATAAATAAATGGTACCGTAACCATGCGCTAGTTTATAAGTTGCTTCTTTTGTTGGGAACGACTTTTTTTATTGTCTACCTTTTCCCAACAACAGGAAAATTTAGATTCTCTTTTGACAATGGTAAACCTTGGCAATCCGAAAACCTTTACGCACCTTTTGATTTTGCAATAAAGAAAACAGAAGAACAAATAAATAATGAGATAGAGTATACTCGTGCAGAAAGTGAATTATATTTTGATTTTTCATCTTCAGTTAAAGCTTCAGTACTTGATAACTACCTCTCTGAATTTAATACAACGTTTAGAGATACTGTTACTGGATTTAATGATAGAGCATTACTTTATAACCAAGGTCGAACCGTATTAAATCAGTTATATTCTAAAGGCATTTTAGACACGGACTATAATTTTAATGACGACAAGAAGTCGATACTAATCGAGAATAATGAGCAAAAGGGTGAATTAAAATTTGAAGCGTTTTATAGGCAAATAGATGTTAGGACTTTTTTAGAAGAAGAACTAGAGAAAAATGGATTTGGCAGTTATAAAAATGAGCTAACTTCTATCTTTTTTAATATCATTGAGCCTAATATTGTGTATAACAAATCCCTAACAGAAAAAGCCCTAGAAGATAAACTCTCAAGAATTTCTCCTCGACGTGGCTTAGTCTCTGAAGGGACTTTAATAATTTCTAAAGGTCAAGTTGTTGAAGAATCTCAATACAATATATTAACATCTTTAAAAGCCGAATACGAATCTCAAGTATGGAGTGCTAATAACTACAATTGGGTTATAATGGCTTATACTTTACTGGTTGCCCTAACATTATTGATGTTATTACTTTTTCTTCAAAAATATAGGTTGGATGTATTCCTAAATAACACTAAAGTCACATTTATATTCTTTAATATTGTATTGATGATCGTTTTGACAACTATTGTCATTAACTACAATTCACAATATTTATATGTAGTTCCGTTGTGTGTTTTACCTTTAGTATTTAAAGCATTCTTCGATGCAAGATTAGGCCTATTCGCACATGTATTAACCGTTTTGCTTTTAGGTTTTATAGTTCCTAATAGTTATGAGTATATGTTCCTTCAAATTATTGCTGGAATAGTTACGATTCTTACAGTGTCTGAATTGTACAAAAGAGCAAATCTTTTTATATCAGTAGGTCAAATTACCTTGATTTATATAATAGCATATTTTGCTTTTTATGTGATTCACGAAGGCCAGATTACGAATATAAAGTGGAACACTTTTGGATTGTTTATCCTTGGTGGCTTAGCAACATTATTTGTACAACCATTAATTTATATATACGAGAAATTATTTGGATTAGTTTCGGATGTATCTTTACTGGAGTTGTCAGATACAAATTCCAAATTGCTTAAAGAATTGTCCAATAAAGCACCTGGTACTTTTCATCATTCATTAAATGTTGCAAACCTAGCTGAAGCTTCAGCAAACGAAATTGGTGCAAATGCTATGCTTGTTAGAGTAGGAGCCTTATACCATGATATCGGAAAAATGCAAAAACCTACTTATTTTACTGAAAATCAATCTACAGGATTAAACCCTCATGATGAACTATCTTCAAAAGAAAGTGCTTCAGTAATTATTGATCATGTTATTAACGGCATAGAAATAGCCAAGAAAAATAATCTGCCCGATCGTGTTATAGATTTTATAAGAACACATCACGGTACAAGTACTGTTTATTATTTTTATAAGAAAGAGTTGGCATTGAATGAAGATATTACAGAAGATGAGTTTTCTTATCCTGGCCCAAAACCATTTAGTAAAGAAACTGCAATATTAATGATGTGTGATAGCGTTGAGGCTGCTTCTAAAAGCCTCAAATCTCCGACAAGTACAAAAATCAATACGTTTGTTGAAAGTATTATTAGCAAACAAGTGGAATCCGGTCAGTTTTTAAATGCCAATATTACATTTAAAGACATTGAGGCAATTAAGCGTGTTTTAAAGCTTAAATTAGCTAACATCTATCACCTTCGGATTGAATATCCAGAATAAAAAAAGGTCAGAACAATTTCTAACCTTTTTTTATTGTTGGTTTAAGATTTAATCTAGTAATTCAGAAATCTTATTTCGTAGTGCAATTCCACGTAGATTCTTAGCAATTATTTTACCATTAGAATCTAATATAAACATTGATGGTATAGAGTTAACATTATATAGTCTTGCGATGTCATCAAAATATCTCAAATTTGATACCTGATGCCAATTAAGTTTATCAGTTTCGATAGCTTTAATCCAAGCTTCTTTTGGGTTCTGCTGTCCGCGTCTACCATCTAAGCCAACACCTATAATTTCTAATCCTTTATTATGGTAATCATTATATACACTAACAACATTAGGATTTTCTCTTCGACAAGGACCACACCAAGCAGCCCAAAAATCGATTATTGTTATCTCACTTTTCTTTACCACTTCACTTAGCGCTAAAGTATTACCGTCTGGTGTAGGTGCCGAAAATTCTGGAGCTTTGGCACCAATTGCCGTTGCTTTCTGAGCTTCTAATTGTGCTTTAACCTGTTGAATTCTAACTTGTAAACTTTTGCCTTCTGAAGTGTTTTTTAAAGCATTATCGATCTTATCGTAAACCGCAATGAATTTTTCGGGGTCTAAATCCCTTGCAAATAATTGATTTTTTAGAATTGGCAAAATACCATAACTTGAACTGTTATCTTCGATAAATTTATATGGCAATTCTGTTAATTCTCTACTTAATTTTTCTACAGTTGCTTTGTCTTTCTCTATATATACTGTATCTCTCAAAAATGTTGACTTCCTTAAGTCTTCTGAAGCACTATTTAATTTCTCCTTCAAATTAGTCAATTCAGCATTAAAATTACTTAAGATATCATGTGGTTTTGAACCTTCTAATACCGAATTATCAAATATTTTATTATCTATATTAAGAGTCATATCGTAGTTTCCAATCATTAAAGGCAACCTACCATTAAGACCATTGACGGTTAAGTATAATAAAGATGGGTACTCAACTTTTCCATTGAGAACAAAGTTCTCATTCATTACTATAGCTGTATCTATAGCCGTCATTCTACCTCGTTCATCCATTGTATTAAGATAAACCCTTATACCATTGTATAATCCTTTAGCTGTGCCGTTGATAACATAATCTGTTCTCGGTTCTGTTTTACAACTAAGCATACATAAACCAACTAAAGAGAATAAGATTAATTTTTTCATATTTTATTTTTATTTGGTCACAAATATAAAAAGTTACGCGTAAGCTATTGATAGCATAATGTAAATTATATCATAAAATGTAGTTTGTAATTTTGTATCCAATACAATTAAATGCAATATTTTTGCATCATGATTAACCATGATACTATAATTGCTCTAGCAACGCCTTCAGGAAGTGGTGCAATTGCTGTAATCCGTCTATCTGGGAACGATGCAATTAGCATAACTGATAAGCATTTTAAATCTGTAAAAAGTAATAAGGCACTTACAAAGCAAAAAACACATACTATACATCTTGGTCATATTGTAGAGGGTAAAAAGACTTTAGACGAAGTGTTAGTTTCAGTCTTTAAAAATCCAAATTCGTATACAGGTGAAAATGTTGTCGAAATATCTTGTCACGGATCGGCATACATTCAACAAGAGATCATTCAACTGTTTTTACGCAACGGTTGCCGTATGGCTACCGCAGGCGAGTTTACGTTGCGTGCTTTTTTAAATGGTAAATTAGATTTAAGTCAGGCAGAAGCTGTGGCTGATTTAATAGCTAGTGATAATGAAGCATCTCATCAAATTGCAATGCAGCAAATGCGCGGTGGGTTTTCATCAGAAATCGCAAAATTGCGTTCGGAACTGATGAATTTTGCAAGTTTAATTGAGTTAGAGCTTGATTTTTCTGAAGAAGATGTAGAGTTCGCTGACAGAACGCAATTTAAAGCGTTAATAGAACGCATTAATTTTGTTTTAAAGCGATTGATTGACTCATTTGCTGTTGGCAATGTCATTAAAAACGGAATACCAGTCGCTATAGTTGGTGAACCTAATGTTGGAAAATCGACTTTGCTCAACGCGCTCTTAAATGAAGAAAGAGCAATTGTTTCCGAAATCGCTGGCACTACACGAGATACTATAGAAGACGAGATTTCGATAGGTGGTATTGGATTTAGATTTATTGATACTGCTGGGATTAGAGAGACTAAAGATGTGGTTGAAAGTATTGGCATTAAAAAGACTTTTGAAAAAATTGAACAATCTAAAGTTACCATCTATTTGTTTGATGCTGAGCAGAATATAGATAAACTAGACGTTGTTAAGTTTGAAATAGAAAAAATAAAAAACAAATATCCTCAAAAGCCTTTATTAGCAATTGCTAATAAAATTGATAAACTTAACGCGCAACAAACACATAACTTAAAATCGCAAATACTTAATGTTCTATTGCTGTCTGCAAAAACAGGAATCGGTGTTGATGAACTCACTAAGGTATTACTTGAACTTATTAATACTGGTGCATTGCGCAACGATGAAACCATTGTTACAAACTCCAGACATTACGATAGTTTACTTAAGGCACACGAAGAAGTACAAAAAGTGAAATACGGATTAGAAACTGGACTTTCTGGAGATTTGATGGCAATAGATATTCGCCAGGCATTATATCACTTTGGTGAAATTACTGGTGAGATTACTACCGATGACTTACTTGGAAATATTTTCGCAAACTTCTGTATCGGGAAATAGATTATAATTACCTCATTAATCTAATTATATACCGTAAAACGAATAATAAACGCCATTCTATAAATGGCGCATTTATTTAATTAAGAACACCCTTATTTTTACTTAATATTAATTGAAAAAACAGTTGTTATAGGATTGAAATTTTGCCATTAAAAGTCCTTTTAGTTGACTTGGTTTAATGTAAGTTTTTCACTGATTTCATTATAAAAATATAAGTTTTAAAAAGAAGTGATTAATCCGATAAGAAATTTGTTTTAATGATTAACAGGCGGTTGGAAGTGTTAAGTTAAATACGTCCGCACTATTTAATTCAGATAGTATTATATACGATGTTGGGGTAATGTATTATTTGAAACCAACCGCTTTTTCTTTCAATCTTTCACAGTTTTAATTTTGACATAAATTCTTAAATAGATTAGTGGCTTAAAGCCTTCCTTATGGGGGCTTTTGTTTTTATAATAATTGGTAAATTGTGTATCTTAAAGAAAGATTTTAAACACATGAAAAAAATAGCTTTATATCTTATTATAATTGTGTTGTGTCTCGGCTGTGCTAAACAAGAAAAAAATGTGTCTTCTACGGAGGGTTTCTTTGCAGCTATACTTGTGAAAGACATAGAAAATTCTATTAATTGGTATGAAAGTAATTTTAATTTTCAGGTAAAAAATAAGACTGAAAATGATGCTGTTGGATTAAAGCAAGCTAATCTTAATAAAGATAACTTTCATGTAGAACTCATTGAATTGAATTCGGCTATAGATGCCAAAGAAGAGATTGAAGACTACAATGAGAAAACTAAGCTCATTGGACTTTTTAAACTTGGCTTTAAGGTCAATAATTTTGATAGTTTAGTGCGTAAACTAAAACATAACAATATTACATTTAAAGGAAATATAGTCAAGGATCCAATAACTAATAAAAAAATGGTAATTGTTTTAGATCCTGATGGTAATAGAATTCAACTATTTGAAAACTAAATTCTTATATAACTAATGTTAACCTGCCTTTAATATTCTGATTAACTATTTTTTTAATTCCATTGTGTAACATTTTTAAAGTATTGACGTCCTATAGATGTTAATCAAAAAAATTATGGAATCTAATTATTATATAGCAATGCGCAAGGACAATCAACTTTTAGTTGTGACTCACTTATGTCAACTTTTAACGTGTATTACAGGTTTTGGAGGCCTTATAGTACCATTAATATTGTGGGCAACTCAAAAAGATAAGGTTGAAGGTATGAATGCACACGGTAAAGCAATCATTAACTTTCAGTTGAGTGTTATTTTATTTTCAATTTTAAGTATTCCATTGATCCTATTATTTGGTCTAGGAATATTGGCACTAATATTTATTGGATTATTCTCAATTATTTTTCCAATAATAAATGCTATAAAGGCTAGTAATGGTGAGTTACCTAGCTATCCATTATCTCTTAATTTTGTTAGTTAGTTATATTTTGTTAAAGAGGTAATCAAAAAAGGCTCACTTCACAGTGAGCCTTTCTTCTTTAAATTAATTATTTCAGTTTCTAATTATTAAGCATTACCGGCATAACAAGCATTGTAATATGTTCACCTTCATCTAATCCGTCTGTAGGAGTTAGAATACCAGCACGATTAGGTAAACTCATTTCTAATTGTACATTATCAGAGTTTAAATTGTTTATCATCTCTGTTAAGAAACGAGAATTAAAACCAATTTGCATATCATCACCTTGATAATCACAACTTAAACGCTCTTCGGCCTTATTGCTGTAATCAATATCTTCTGCAGAAATGTTTAATTCAGCTCCAGCAATTTTAAGTCTTATTTGATGCGTCGTCTTATTTGAGAAAATACTAACTCTGCGTACAGAGTTTAAAAATTGAGTACGGTCAATGACTAATTTATTTGGATTTTCTTTTGGTATTACAGCCTCGTAATTTGGGTATTTCCCATCAATTAAACGGCATACTAATTCTGAATCATTAAATGTAAATTTTGCATTAGATTCGTTGTACTCAATTGTTACAGGTTCTTCACTTCCTGCCAAAATACCTTTAAGAAGGTTTAATGGCTTTTTTGGCATTATAAATTCTGCCACAGCATCCGCTGAAACATCCTCACGAGTGTATTTTACCAGCTTGTGGGCATCAGTAGCAACAAATGTTAAGTTCTCTTGAGAGAATTGGAAAAACACACCACTCATAACAGGTCTTAAATCATCATTACCTGCTGCAAAAATTGTCTTGCTAATGGCTGTAGCTAAAATGTCACTTTCTATGGTAGTAGAACTTGGATTGTCTAATGCTACAGCTTTAGGGAATTCAGCACCATCTGCATAGGCTAAAGCATATTTACCGTGGTTAGAGCTTATCTCTACAGTGTTATTTTCTTCGACTACAAAGGTTAAGGGTTGCTCCGGAAACGTTTTTAATGTATCTAATAATAATCTTGCAGGTAATGCAATACTTCCTTCAGAATCGCTTTCCACGTTAATTGTCGAAGACATTGTAGTCTCTAAGTCACTGGCAGAAACTGTAAGACTAGATTGTTTTAAATCGAACAGAAAATTATCTAAAATCGGAAGCGTGTTACTATTATTTATTACACCACCTAAAACTTGTAATTGTTTTAATAAATAGGTGCTAGATACTATAAATTTCATATAAATATATTCAGGTTGAAATCAAAATTGTTTAGTCTTACAAATATATCTTAATAGCAGGTTTCTTTAAAACAAACTTATTAACATTTATTGAGCGTTTATCGAACTAAATTTAAGTGTTTACTTTACTTATTTTGATGCATATTTTCGCTTTCTTAAGTAATTAAAAACGAATCCAAATGCGCCTAATAGTAGTAATGGCAGGATAATGTTTAGAAATTGCCAGATTCCTTTTTGATTTTCAATTTTTTCAGAATCTAAAAATGCGATTTCAACGGACTTGGCTCTAATGTTTATAAGTCCAGTATCGTCAAGTAAGTAATTTACTGCATTGAGTAAAAATTCTTTATTGCCAAAGGTTCTACCTGTGATGCGTTCAAAGCCTAACTCTAAAGGCCTATTCCTTGAAACTTCATTTTTAATCACATCACCATCAGCTATAATGATCTGTTTCGTAGGCGAACTTTTGTCTTTAAAACCACTTAGTTCAAATGGAAGTACACGGTTTTTATAAACCGAATTAAATTCACCTTCCAATAAAACTGCAAGTGTCTGCTTACCTTGATTATAATTGTCAACGTCAGGCTGTTGAGTTACTGAATTCAAAGAAATTGTTTTTAACGGACCTTCTAGTTTGGTACGCTCAGTACTTTCTAGCAAAATGGTTTTTTTAATACCATTCTTTAGCGTGTCTATCTGACTTGTAAAATCGAACTTTACCAAATCAATATTATCGCTAATTGGGTGTTTACTTTCAGAACTTGCCAAAGGCGAATATTGCCATTGCACTGGTTGAAACTGTGTATTATTACCTTCGCCAATAGCTAATGGAATAGGAGCAGAGTATAAGTCTTTTACCAAGTTTTTATTAATTCTTACACCATACTGAAAGAAGTAATCTGTTAAATTAAGGGCTTTAGCAACACTAACAGAAGTCCCTGAAGCATTGTATAAGCTATCTTTATCCATGATGATGCCTTCGGTAAGCCAGAGGCTTTTTCCACCATTCATGGTGTATTGGTCTAAAACTAATTTTTCGTTTTCCGAAAAAGCATCATTAGGCTTCGCCGAAATAATTAAATCATAGTTTTTTAATTGATTCAGAGTGCCTTTTGGATTTGATGCTACTGAATCGAGTGTAAAAGGTGCGATGTTATAATACGGCTGTATAGTCTGCAGAAAATCTGTAATATAGATATCTGAGAGCTGTCCATTGCCTTTAAGAATAGCAATGGTTTTAGATTTATCTCTTGTTAACTGTTGAAAAGCATCGGCAAAATTATATTCGAGTTGTTGTATAGAATTTGCAACTTGAGCTTGTAAATCTTCGGTGATACTCTTTTTGAATAATGGAATTTTTATAGTACGGTCTTTATAACTTGCAAATCCCCAAGGAAACAATAGCTCTTGTGTTAGTTTTCCACTAACTTTTTTGCTGTTTACATAAGGTTCTAAACCACTTCTGCTGAGCTCTTTAATATTTCGCTCTCGTTTAGATTCATCCTCTAATGGGTCTATGTAATTTACTTTAATTAATGGATTAAGAGATTGAAACTCTTCAATCAATTGTTTAGTTTCAGATTGTAATAACTTAAACTCCGACGGTAGATTTCCTTCTAAAAAAATATCAATTATTAATGGAGTGTCTGCACTATCAACAATTGTTTTAGTGGCTTCTGAAAGCGTATAACGGTCATCTTTGGTTAAATCAAAGCGTTTATAAAACGAATTACTTATAACATTAATAACAATAATTGCTATTAAAGTAATACTGCTAGATATAAGATTTGATTTATTCAGCGTCATCGAAGGTTATTGGTTGAGTATACGGTTTGAGAGAAACGACCTTATTGGCTTCAAACATAATTTCAACGCTACTTTTTTCATCATTAAAAGCACCAGGTTCTATGCCAAGACCGTAATTCCATTTGTTAGAATCATGAGCTTTCAGGGCTTCACTCCATGATAGCCATTCTGCTTTTCCGAGTAGTGTTTCAATTTCTGTTTTAGATTTTCCGATCAAGGTATCAGTTTCGATAGTGCTATCAATCATTTCATATCGTAAAGCAGGCTTTGCTATCCAAGCTTCAGAATTAAAATATTTTTGATGGTGGTAATTGCTTACAATATTAACAAAAGGATAAAGCAGGTAGAAATATCCAAATGGTGTTAACACTAAACTGATAAGTCCTGTAAGCCATTTGCGCTTGTCTACTGTATTCAAAAACAAGAATAATAGTATAAATACAACGAGCATTCCTATGACTAAAAATGGTGTAACTATCATTGACGTGTTAGGTTTAGTTTGGTTAATACAATAAAAATAGATGCTACACTTAAAAAGTAGATTAAATCGCGCGTGTCTATAACGCCTCGGCTCATGCTTTTATAATGCGATGACATACCTAATGCACCAATATCAAAGTTATTACCAAATATGTTATAGCCTGCCAGTCCATCGAATCCAAAATAGAACACAAAGCATATAAAAATGGCGACAATAAATGCAACTATCTGATTATCCGTTAAGCTTGAAGCAAAAATTCCAATCGCAGTGTAAGATGCTACCAAAAATAATAGTCCAAAATAAGAGCCTAGTGTGCTACCAATATCCAAGTTACCTTCTGGATTACCTAACTTATAAACTGTAAATACATATAATAGTGTTGGAATTAGTGCTATAATGATTAACAAAAACGCTCCAAAATACTTTCCTAATACGATTTGAAGATGTGAAACTGGTTTGGTTAATAAGAGCTCAATGGTGCCTTGTTTCTTTTCGTCACTAAAACTGCGCATAGTCACCGCTGGAACAAGAAATATTAAAATCCATGGCGCTAATAAAAAGAAAGCCGACACATCAGCATAACCATTATCTAATATATTAAATTCACCATTAAAAATCCATAAAAACAGACCATTAAGCAACAAAAACACAGCAATCACCAAATAACCAATTGGTGAAGCAAAAAATGTATTTATCTCTTTTCTTAGTATGGCTAGCATAGTTTATATCTTATCAAACGTAACAGTTACTGTATCCATTGCCTTTAATCCCATAAGCGTTGAAGCACTGCCTACAGTGCTACAATTACTTTTGTAAACCGCAATTTCGAGATAATCTGAAGCATTAAAAACTACCAATGCTTTGCCTTCGTCATTACGTTTGTCTTCTGGGATATCAAAATTAATGATATCATTATAACGTTCGTGTACTTTTTTAAACTTATAATTTCGAGCAGCAATTTCATAGTTGCGTGTTTTCTGTACAGATTCAAAAAACTTGCGCTTAATATTAGTTATAACGTTACCGTAATTATCTATATGAATTACTGTCCCAATAATTTGTGTTTTTTCGTCATTTACAAAAGGTACCAAATACTTAATTGGTTTGATTTTGTTAATAACTTTTCCGATGACTTCTAAAGTTCCACCACGTGCAATATGGCATGCTACTTTTACAAAAACGTCCAAAACAGGGAAACTAGTCTCTACTTTATCATGGATATTTATTTCTACAATTTTTTCAGGAACAATGTCTTGGCAAATCATACTCATAATGCCATTGTTAGCACAGACAAAATAGTGGTCGTCTAACTTTACGGCAATATGCTTGTTTTCTGGGCTAAGTTCAGAATCTATGCCTATAATATGTATTGTCCCTTTAGGGAAACTGCTATATGCGTTTTGTATAGTGTAAGCGGCTTCAATAATATTAAATGGTGAAATTGAATGCGAAACATCAACAATTCTAACATCCGAAAGCTCATTGTAAATAGACCCTTTTACTGCACCAGCAAAGTGGTCTTTCTCTCCAAAATCAGTAGTTAAAGTTATTATTGGCATTTACGGATTGTTAATATTTTTTTAACGAATCGAGAGATTAAATTCTTAGATTTGTTGATGCACAAAGCTAATAAAATTGAACATAAATACTCACTAAATCCAAGTTGCTTTTGAACGAACTTATCCTAGAGCTTGAAGAAATTTCCCCAAAAGAATTTTTTGGTGCTCAAAATGCTAACATTGCACTTCTAAAAACGTATTTCCCTAAACTAAAAATCGTTGCCCGAGGTAATAAAATTAAAGCCTATGGTGATGAAGAGTTACTTGAAGAGTTTGACCGACGCATGACTATGTTAATGACACATTTCGCGAAGTATAATAAGCTAGATGAAAATGTCATAGAGCGTGTATTAACAAGTCAAACTAGTGCAGATTACGATACATCTAAGCAAAGTAATGAGGTCATTGTTCACGGTGTTGGTGGTAAGTTGATAAAAGCCCAGACTGCAAATCAGCGCAAATTGGTTGAAAGCATGCGCAAAAATGATATGGTGTTTGCTATTGGGCCAGCGGGTACAGGTAAGACCTATACAGGTGTTGCATTGGCTGTTCAAGCATTAAAAAATAAACAAGTTAAACGGATTATTTTAACCAGACCAGCAGTCGAAGCTGGTGAGAACTTAGGATTCTTGCCAGGTGATTTAAAAGAAAAATTAGATCCATACATGCAACCTTTGTATGATGCATTGCGCGATATGATTCCAGCTGAGAAATTGGCTAGTTATATTGAAAATGGCACGGTTCAAATTGCACCTTTGGCCTTTATGCGTGGTCGTACTCTAGATAATGCCTTTGTAATTTTAGATGAAGGCCAAAATACGACGCACAACCAAATGAAAATGTTCTTAACGCGTATGGGTAAAAATGCGAAGTTTTTACTTACAGGAGATCCTGGACAAGTTGATTTACCAAGACGAACCATTTCAGGGTTAAAAGAAGCCCTATTAGTACTTAAAAATGTAGACGGTATTGGCATGGTGTATTTAGACGATAAAGATGTTATCCGTCATAAATTAGTTAAGAAAGTGATTTCAGCATATAAGAGCATTGAAAATAGAGATTAATGAGTAATACCATAACTGCTACCGATTTTAATTTTCCGAATCAGAAAAGTGTCTACAAAGGCAAAGTGCGTGAAGTCTATAAGATCAATGACGACCAGTTGGTGATGATTGCAACAGATAGACTCTCCGCGTTTGATGTTGTGATGCCCAAAGGTATTCCGTATAAAGGTCAAATTCTCAATCAGATTGCTACTCAAATGATGAAGGATACCGAAGATTTGGTCCCAAATTGGTTGGTTGCCACGCCAGATCCAAATGTTGCGGTAGGTCATTTATGTGAACCTTTTAAGGTAGAAATGGTGATTCGGGGTTATATGTCTGGACATGCAGCGCGCGAGTACAAAGCAGGTAAACGTATGCTATGTGGTGTACCAATGCCAGATGGTATGAAAGAAAATGACAAATTTCCTGAGCCAATTATTACACCAGCTACTAAAGCCGAAATGGGAGATCATGATGAAGACATTTCTCGAGAAGACATTTTAAAGCGTGGGATTGTTTCTGAAGAAGATTATGTAATTCTTGAAGATTACACACGAAAACTCTTTCAACGCGGAACGGAAATCGCTGCTAAGCGCGGTTTAATTTTGGTAGATACTAAATACGAATTCGGAAAAACTAAAGACGGTACTATTGTTTTAATAGATGAAATCCACACACCAGATTCGTCACGCTATTTTTATGCCGATGGTTACGAAGAACGTCAGGCTAGAGGAGAAGCACAAAAGCAATTATCTAAAGAGTTTGTGCGTCAGTGGCTAATTTCTAATAATTTCCAAGGCTTAGAAGGACAAACCGTTCCGTTCATGAGTGATGAGTACATCGAATCTGTTAGTGAGCGCTACATAGAACTTTACGAGAATATTACGGGGCAAAGGTTTAAAAAAGCAGATGTCTCCGATATTAATCAACGTATCGAAACTAATGTGCTCAATTATTTAGAGACACCTGCCAGTTAACTTTTTAAGCAAAGTAGTGTATTACACCCAAATACATTGGCATTCCGAGAGTAATATTAAATGGGAATGTAATGGCTAATGCCATTGGTAAATACAAGCTTGGATTTGCCTTTGGTGCAGCCAAGCGCATAGCTGCTGGTACTGCAATGTAGGACGCACTCGCAGCAAGTATAGCAAACAACAATCTATTGCCTATACTATGTGTAATCCATCCACTGATTATAGCAACTAGAATTCCGTTGATTACAGGCACTACGATAGCAAATAGGAGTGCGAACCAACCTTTTTTGATAAAAGCAGATAACTCTTTACCACTTGTTATTCCCATATCTAACAGAAACACCATCAGGAATCCTTTAAAAATGTCTGTTGTAAATGGTTTAATACCTTCGGCCTGGGCTTCACTAGCAAACATACCTATAACTAAACTTCCTATAATGAGTAATACGCTACCGTTAGTAAGTGAATGCTTTATTAGTTTTCCAATAGATATATTCGCACAATTAGCTTTATCGTATATAGATATAAGTAAGACACCTACTATAATAGACGGTGCTTCCATTAGTGCCATTACAGCGACCATATGACCTCCAAAATCTATTTGCTCTAGCTCTAAAAAAGAAATTGCGGTAACAAAGGTTACCGCACTTACTGATCCGTAGGATGCTGCAATCGCACCTGCGTTAGAGACACTAAACTTTCGCCTTAGAATAAAATAGGTATATAGTGGTACGACTAATGCTAAAATAATTCCCAGTATGAGTGACCAAATGATTTCCATGTCTATCTCGCTATGGGATAATTCCTGGCCTCCCTTAAAACCAATACATAGTAATAAATATAGTGAGATGAATTTCGACGAATTCTCTGGAATATTTAGGTCACTCTTTAACTGAACTGCAATAATCCCCAGGAAAAAGAATAATAATGCAGGGTTGGTTAGGTTGTCAATCAATAAGTGGAAATCCATTAAAAATGGTTTATTTCTTCACAAATTTTATTTCTAAAACACCATCGATAAATACGTCATAACCTTCTTTGCGAGCTATATCGATATATTTTTTAGCAATTAATTTCTCGTTTTCTAACTCTGCAATACGATTGTTAGCATAGCGAGTATCAGAGTTTTCATCACCTTCGCAAAGTCTCAAACGTTGAAGTTTGTGGAAGTTGATTTTTTCATTCAAAAGCTCATTGATAATAAATGATGCTTCAGAGCATGTAAATTGACCTTCTACTAAATTCACTTCTTGCTTAGTACTAACTAACTCAAGTTGTTCTTGTTTTAATGACATAATAATTATGGTTTTGTTTAATATTAATGTGTTGGTCCACTTACTCTAATGAGTAATATGCACGAAATGATAAAGGTGCAAACGGCAATTTTGTTCAACATGATAGTTTCTCCCAAAAAGAAAAGGGTTAAAGACCCCAATAGTGTTAAGAATAAAATCGCAGCGTAAATTGCTGATAATCGTTCTTTTGAGAGAGCAGAATGGTCACGCTGCTTTTTAATTCTAGAAACTAATTCTGGAGAATGTTTCATCTTTTTTGGAATGTAACTGCTATTCATACACTTTAAATTTTGTGCAAATTTGAGGTATATATTCCATATATTTTTATATATATTTGTTATGATATATATAAGTTTTACTTATGAATTATACCTTGCATCAACTTCAAATTTTCTTGAAAGTCACAGAACTAAAGAGTATTACTAAAGCTTCTGAAGAATTATTTCTAACGCAACCTGCCGTATCTATGCAGCTGAAGAAATTCCAAGATCAGTTTTCAATTCCACTAACTGAAGTTGTAGGAAGACAGCTTTATATCACAGAGTTTGGTCAAGAAATAGCCGAAGCGGCTGAGAAAATATTAAACGAAGTCGAGTCAATAAATTATAAAACCTTATCACGTCAAGGTAAAGTAGCTGGAAAACTTAAAATTGCAATTGTCTCTACTGCAAAATATGCAATGCCCTATTTTTTAACCGACTTTATGAGGCAGAATCCTGGGGTTGATCTTATAATGGACGTCACCAATAAAGCTGGTGTTGTAAAAAGTTTAGAACAAAACGAGGTTGACTTTGCTATGGTGTCGGTATTGCCAGAACATCTTAAACTTAATCAGGTTAAGCTGATGCAAAATAAACTGTTCTTGGTTAGTGGCGCTAATGTTGAAGCTAGTGAAATGCACATTTCAAAAAGTATTTTTCAAGACCATCCGTTATTATTTAGAGAAAATGGTTCCGCAACACGCGCGGCTATGGAAGGTTTTCTAACTCAGCTTAATGTGCCTAATAAAAAGAAAATAGAGTTAACGTCTAACGAAGCTACTAAACAGGCTTTAATTGCTGGTTTAGGGATTTCAATAATGCCATTAATTGGACTTAAAAATGAATTGAAGGACGAAGAGTTGCATATCATACCGTTTAAAGGACTACCAATTATTACGCATTGGAATTTAGTTTGGCAAAAATCTAAGAATCTGTCGCCAGTCGCTAATGCCTATCTCGATTTTGTAAAAGCTGAAAAAGACCGAATTATAAATGAAACCTTCAACTGGTACGAAGCCTATTAAAACCCTATTGTACGTTCGGTTTGGCGCTTAGCATCATTTAAAACATCATTATATAGAAAATCAGTGACTTCCATAACACAACGATTTAATGGAATGCCAGACCAACTATGAGTACCACCATTTATAGAGAATAAATAGTACGATTTTCCTAAACCTTTTAGTCGGTCAGCAATAGCTCTAGAACCATGTAAAATCATATAGCCCTTTGCTTCAGGACTACAGTAATGATGTGCTGCGATATGGTAAGGCACTAAATTATCGTTTGTGCCATGAAACAGTTGTGTAGGTATTGCTTTGTCTGAATCTATTTGGTCCAATGTCGTAATAGCACCAGCCATACCTATAACACCAGCGAGCTTAAATTTTTTGGGTAGTATTTTGCTCTCATATACATAAGCCAAATGTAACACGGCTTCTGCACCTGCACTTGTACCTGAAATAACTATTTTATCTTCATCAATATTAAAGTCAGATTTGTTTTTAATAATGTGTTTTATAGCATAGCTAATATCTTCTGCTGCGGTATCAAAAGCTTCAATTTTATCTTTAGTTTTTGTGTCACAACCAAAGCCTTTTTTCTTCATGATAAGACGATACGATACGGATGCAACGGCATAACCTTTTTCAGCCATCATATTTGCAAACTGTATAGTATTGCTATCATCACGTACACCACCCGAAAATCCACCGCCATGTACATAGAGTAGAAGCGGCAATTTTTTAGTCACATTTTTAGGTTTGTAAAAGTCGAGTTGTAGGCTATCCTTTCTATTAAATTTTTGAAATGTATGTGTGGTTTTCTCAACCGTATATAGCGAATCTAAATATTCGGTTTGTCCAGAAGTCAACTGAAAACCAAAAACCACTACTACTATAATTATATATCGCATAAGTATTTAATACTACTAATAATTGTCACCTTGAGCCTTTCGACTTCGCTCAAGACAGGCTTGAGTCGAAAGGTCTTTGAATTGTTATGTGTTCTTGTTATTCGCATCTCGACTGCACTTCGACAAGCTCAGTGACCACGCTCGATATGACTGCTCAAACAAGAACTGACTTTTAAACTTAATGTTGTATTTACGAACTATGTCGCCAGCGACCTATCAATCCTTTCACTTTAAAGACCAATTGTCGCAATTTTCCGTAAACATACGCATTTGTACGCACGTAATAGAACGAAATAAAACATACCACAACCAAAAATAATGCCGCACCAAATACAGCTTGCCATGGTGATAAGGTTTTACCAATCAGTTGGCTTAAACCAAACCCTGTAAAACTGCCATAAATAATAATGAAATGTATCACGTATATCGACAGCGTTCGTTGCCCAATCTTAAGTAATAACGGCGGTTTTAGGTAACGCTCCAAGCCATAAAACACAGCAAAATAGATGAATACATCACCCAAACGCGAAAACAAGTAATTATAATCTGCAGATTGCACAAAGAGCTCGATACCTGTCCATTTGGATAAATAGAATAGGATATGCGATGACCATTCCATAAGGATATAGCCAACTAAGAAAAAGAGTGATACTGTTGCAGGTTTAAAGTTGGGTTTCTCTAAATGCCTATAAAACGCTGTGGCGATATAGGCGCCAAACGCCATATACCCAAACCAAGGAATGAAGGTAAATACCGAACCATTAGCTTTAGACACATAGTTAGAAAACACTAATGGTACACTATCTAAGGTAAGATTACGATACCATGGTTCTGACACAAAAATAAATGCGCCAACAATTAATGTTATTACAGAAAATACAGTCGTGTTTTTAAAGCATAAATAGTACAAACCTACAATACCAATAAGCGATAAACCTATAATCTGTAATACGTCGATGACTAAAAAGTAGGTGTCAAAATGCCCAGAGAGCCAACTTAAAAATGGCATACGCAGCAAATAGCCAATACCAATAAGCATAAACCCACGGTTAATACCTTTACGCATGCGTTGGCTTTCTGTGCCTTTGGCTTTGGCTTTAAGTAGTAGATAGGTGAATATTAACCCCGAAATGGTAAAAAAAGTAGGTGCAGTAATCCCACGAAAGTAACTCCATACACGATAGGCTGTATACGAATTATCGCGATACTCTGGTGCTAAAAGCGTATCTATAAAATGCCCTTGCAGCATCATTAAAATCGCAAATGCACGTACGGCATCTATAAAGTACAAACGTTGATTGGTGCTCACAGGTTTTTACCTTGATAGGGTAAAGATAGTGATTGGGGAATTAATGGAGATTTTTTGGTTGCGCTTATCGTGTTCGTGTATGGCTCGTACCGGTTAAACGTTTGAGTGAGATACACGAAATTTATTTAACTTAAAGATAGATAAATTATCGTGTATGCAACGGTATGAGTTATACGCGTTGTTGTGGCCAGTTTTTATAATGCAGCGATTATGGACTCCAGCTCGGCATTAGTCTTAAATCCGCCATTTATTTCTGGATCGGCCAAATCAAAAACTATATTTTGGATCTGCTGATTCTCGTAGTTAATATTTTCACTTAACGTAAGGCAATCACATATGTAAGCCACGTGAACATTGCTCAGAATACCTTGTTTTGCCGACAATAAGAGTTTTCTGAGATCTGAAGTGCTCAAATCAATATTCTCATCGTCATTAAAATTTAAGGAAATATAACTTCCTTTAATTTTCATTAATTCCTCATATTTTTGAACGTCAACGTCGATTCTACTCTTAAGATGTTTAAAAGTAATTTCTTCACTAAAAACTAATTTTAAATCAGATGAAGTCATTATTCTAAATTGGCTACAACGTTTAGATATGGTTTGTTATGTTGAACTATATCGTTCGATAAGCGAAGTTAACTTATAAATCACTAAAAATCAATACGTAAAACTACGTAGTGGTGTATGTGTTTTGCTAACGGTAAATAATGGTGCGTTCTTCAATTAATACGGCACGTCCAAGGTTATCCTGCATTTCGCGGTAGGTATAATTACCTTGGGTATCATAGCTGTAGTTGCGGTAAGTAAACTTGCTAGTGTTACCTGGATTATGGCGCTCTCCAAACATCTCTGAGTTGGTTTTTTGGGTGCTTTTAACCGTAATGCCTGTGCGTTCTGCACCATCATAACTGTACTCTTGGTTCATCATAATGGTCATATCTAATGCTTCACCGTTATAGCGGGTAGTGTCATTGGTTTCCAAATGCTGGAAGTCGCTATTAAACACCAACATATTAGTGTTGGTTTGCTTGTAAGGTTTGGTTTGTTCAGATTTCGAAATTAAGACCATGGTGTTGTCCTTTCGTTGTTTAAACGCTTCTATTTTAAGAGTGTCACCAGTCTTTTTATCCAAAATTACACGTGTGTTTTTGCCTGTAAATTTATACATCAAGGTTTTTAATGGTATTGCAGTACTATCATTGGCTAAAGAATCTACTTGCGTCATTATCAAGCGGCCTTTTTTGTTAAACGTATGAGAGGTTTTTCCCTTACGAGATTTGTGAGCATCTCTACCATAAAATTTATAAGATGTGGTAATTTCTATCTGTTTAGGCTTGTCTTTTAAACCCATTAAGTCCCAATCGCTAGGGAATTGAGCTTGTGCAAAACTGATTAAACAAAAACAAAATGCTAGAAGTAGGCTATACGTATATTTCATAATTTGGACATAACAATTGCTGCACCAAGATATAGAAAAATAAGATTTCGACATCAGTTTATGGCGCAATGCAACAATATTTTTATTTTAGCTCGGTATGGAATTATTAGACCAGTTACTTAGTTCATTTTCATCCTTAGCTTGGGGTTTGCCGTTGCTTATTATTTTAATCGGTGGTGGTTTGTATTTGATTATTAGGTCCAAGTTTTTGCCCTTTCGATATCTCGGACATGCTATTAATGTATTGCGTGGTAAATACGATGATCCAAACGACCCAGGGCAGATTTCACATTTTCAGGCTTTAACCACAGCTTTGTCGGCAACCGTTGGTATGGGTAACATTTCTGGTGTGGCAGTAGCTATAGCCGTTGGTGGTCCAGGTGCTGTGTTTTGGATGTGGGTGAGTGCTATTATTGGGATGAGTACCAAATACTTTACATCGACCTTGGCTATTTTGTATCGCGGTAAAGATTCTGCTGGTGAGCTACAAGGTGGACCGATGTATGTTATTACTGAAGGTTTGGGCAAACACTGGAAACCGCTTGCTGTATTTTTTAGTATCTGTGGTTTGGTTGGTGCATTACCTGTGTTTAATGTTAATCAGTTGACACAAGCCATAAATGATGTGCTGTTAATACCTAATGGTGTTTCGGTAGGTTTGTCGAGTAATCTTAGTATTGGTATTGTATTGGTAGCCATTACATCTATAGTTATTATTGGTGGTATTAAACGTATTGGTACAGTGGCCTCACGTTTGGTGCCAAGTATGGTGTTGTTGTATTTTGTGTTGGTGACTATTATTTTGGTGACCCACTCTGAGGTATTAGGCTATTATTTGAAGCTTATTTTTACTGATGCTTTTGCGGCTAATTACTTCCCAAAAGATGACACCTTTTTAGGTGGTGTTTTGGGTGCATTGATCTTACATGGTATAAAGCGTGGTGCATTTTCTAATGAAGCAGGTATTGGTACAGCACCAATGGCACATGGTGCGGCAAAAACAGATGAACCTGTACGTGAAGGTTTAGTGGCCATGCTTGGTCCTGCGATTGATACCTTAATTGTATGTACACTAACGGCCTTGGCTATCTTAGTAACAGGCGTTTGGGAAACTTCCGATACTAATGGCGTGAGTCTTACAGCAACCGCATCTGCAGACGCCATGCCTATCTATGGTAAATATGGGTTACTGATTTGTATTACGGTATTTAGTATGAGTTCTTTGTTCTCTTATTCCTATTACGGTACGAAGTGCATGTCCTTTTTATTTGGAGCAAAAAACAAGCAGTATTACAATTACTTCTATATACTTAGTATTCTGTTAGGTGCCACGACTACTTTAGATATGATGATAAATCTCATCGATGGTGTATTTGCCTTGATGGCCATACCAACCATGTTGGCGACTATAATTTTAGCACCAAAAGTGATTGAAGCTTCAAAATTGTATTTTAAAACTCTTAAAAGCAGCTAATTTTTTTTAATTTCATCTCGAGAAATAAAGCTGGTCACTGAGCGTAGTCGAAGTGAACTATCAAATTAATAGTCCAATATTATCTATGAGCAATTACCATATAAAAAACTTTGAAGAATACTACCACGTTTATCGTAAATCCATAGGAAATCCTGAGCATTTCTGGGAAGAAATAGCCGAAGAGCATTTTTACTGGCGCAAAAAGTGGGATAATATATTGAGTTGGGATTTTACAAAACCGGAAGTTAAATGGTTTGAAGGCGCAAAGCTTAACATCACTGAAAATTGCCTAGATAGACATTTACATACTAGAGCCAATAAAACAGCGATTCTATTTGAGCCTAATGACCCAAATGCTCCAGCAGAGCATATCACTTACAAACAGTTGCACGAGCGCGTGTGTAGGTTTGCAAACGTCCTTGAAGAACAAGGTGTTAGAAAGGGTGATCGTGTGTGTATTTACTTACCTATGATACCAGAATTAGCAGTGTCTGTTTTGGCTTGTGCACGAATTGGTGCGATTCATTCTGTGGTGTTTGCAGGATTTTCATCAACAGCATTAGCAACGCGCATTAACGATTGTGATGCCAAGATGGTGATTACCTCAGATGGTTCGTATCGCGGTGCAAAAACTATTGACCTTAAAGGTATTGTCGATGAAGCTTTAGAAGATTGTCCTGGCGTAGATACGGTTTTAGTGGCAAAGCGAATCAATTCGGACATCAATATGAAGGACGGTCGCGACCAGTGGTTACAACCACTTTTAGATGATGCTTACAAAGATTATACGGCTCAGGTTATGGATGCAGAAGATCCATTATTCATTCTGTATACTTCAGGTTCAACCGGAATGCCAAAAGGAATGATGCATACTTGTGCTGGGTATATGGTGTATACAGCGTACACGTTTAAGAATGTATTTCAGTATCGTGAAAATGATGTGTATTGGTGTACGGCTGATATTGGTTGGATTACAGGACATAGCTACATTGTGTATGGGCCATTGGCCAATGGTGCGACTACTGTGATGTTCGAAGGTGTACCTAGCTATCCAGATTTTGGACGTTTTTGGGATATTGTTGAAAAACATAACGTCACACAATTCTATACAGCGCCAACTGCGATTAGAGCTTTAGCGAAGCAAGGCACTGGTTTTGTGGAGAAATATGATTTGTCCTCACTAAAAGTATTAGGAACTGTTGGCGAACCAATTAATGAAGAAGCTTGGCATTGGTACAATGAGAATATTGGAAAAAAGAAAAGCCCAATTGTAGATACGTGGTGGCAGACTGAAACTGGAGGCATAATGATAACACCAATTCCGTTTTCTACACCAACAAAGCCAACGTATGCAACCTTGCCATTTATTGGGATTCAGCCTGCTTTGATGGATGATAATGGTGATGAAATTTCTGGGAATCAAGTTGATGGTAAATTATGCATAAAATATCCATGGCCATCCATGGCACGTACCATTTGGGGTAATCACCAGCGTTATAAAGACACCTATTTCTCAGCATTTGAAAATATGTACTTCACTGGTGATGGTGCTTTACGTGACGAAGTTGGCTACTATCGTATTACAGGTCGTGTTGATGATGTCATTATTGTTTCGGGACACAATTTAGGAACAGCGCCAATTGAGGATGCAATCAATGAGCATCAAGCTGTTGCAGAATCTGCTATTGTAGGTTTTCCGCATGATGTCAAAGGAAACGCTTTATATGGCTATGTGACTTTAAAAGATAGCGGCGAAAGTCGTAATCATGATAATGTTCGCAAAGAAATTAATCAATTGATTACGGATAGGATAGGACCAATAGCTAAGTTAGATAAGATTCAGTTTACAGAAGGCCTACCAAAAACACGCTCAGGAAAAATTATGCGACGTATTCTACGTAAAATTGCATCTAACGACACAAGTAATCTTGGTGACACCAGTACGTTACTAAACCCTGAAGTTGTGCAAAGTATAATCGATAACGTATTGTAATGCTAAAAGCTGTGTTATTCGATATGGATGGTGTTATTGTAGACACCGAACCATTGCACCGAAAAGCGTATTTCAAAATGTTTGCCGACGTTAATATTAATGTCGATGAAGCGTTATATACTTCATTTACAGGGCAATCTACTATTAATATTTGTAAGCGTCTAGTTGAGCATTTTAACCTCAATGAAGCGCCAGAATACTTAATGAAGCGTAAGCGTATGCACTTTAAGTATTTATTTGAAAATGATACTGATTTGCAATTGATTGATGGCGTTTTAGATTTGATAAAAGATTATTATTCTAATGGATTAAAACTAGTTGTTGCGTCTTCGGCTTCGATGCCAAATATCAAGCGCATTTTCGAACGCTTTGATTTAGACCCATATTTTATGGGAAAATTTAGTGGTGCAGATTTAAAGAAATCCAAACCACACCCAGAAATCTTTTTAAAAGCTGCCGAACATACTGGATTTAAGACATCTGAATGTATGGTTATTGAAGATTCTACTAACGGTATAACAGCAGCTCATGCTGCTGGGATTTTCTGCGTGGCATTCAAAAGTGTGCATTCTACAGGGCAAGATTATTCAAAGGCGAATATGATAATTTCAGACTTTAAGGACATCAGGTTCAAAACAACCTCAAGCCTTCTGAATTAATTCCAATTTTAATTCCTTATCTTATACCTATTGATTTGTGTGTAACTAATTCACTTATTTCTAGTCATACATACATAACTCTATTCATTATGAAAAATTTTTATCTATTCTTATTTGTAATTGCATTTCAGTTTTCATTAAGTCAAAATGCCGAAATAAAAGACGATGTAAAAGTCTATATAAAAGCTATGGTTGATGAAGGTCATGTGCCATCTATAGCGATGACATATATGGAAGGTGATGCTACTGAGAGTTTTAATTACGGTAATACTAAACTTGAAAATGGCGATGCGGTAAATGAAAATTCGGTATACGAAATAGGTTCTATCTCAAAAGTGTTTACCTGTATTGTTCTTGCAGATGAAGTTTTAAAAGGCAACATGAGTTTAGATGACCCGATATCTAAATATTTACCTAAAGAATTTAAGGCTATCAAAGGTGCAAATAGGGAAATAACATTAAAAGATTTGGCAACGCATACTTCAGGATTGCCTAGAATGCCTTCCAACTTTAATCCTAAAGACCCAGAAAACCCTTTTGCAGATTATACTGTAAAGGAATTATACGAGTTTTTGGATAGTTACACACTTACAAGAGATGTTGGAGCACAATACGAATATTCTAATTTAGCTATGGGATTGCTTGGGCACATACTAGAATTGAGTACAGGAACACCATATGCTGATCTTATTAAAGCGCGTATTACTGATCCTCTGGATATGAAAAGCACTGGAATTGTAATCAATGATAATATGAAAAGTAACCTAGCATATGGGTATAATGTTGAGTTAAAAATTACCAAAAATTGGGATTTAAATGTTCTTGCAGGTGCTGGAGCCATAAAATCGACTACCAGTGATATGATTAAGTTTTTTAAGGCTAATGTTACTGAAAGCGATACTGATTTGTATAAGGCGATGGCCTTATCTCATGAAGTAGCCTATATAGATTCTAATACTAATCTCAATATTGGCTTAGGATGGCATTACAACTCAGACGGCACCATTATATGGCATAATGGTGGTACAGGTGGATATAAGGCTTTTGGTGGTTTTGTAAAAGGAACAGATAAAGCGGTTATTGTATTTACTAACTCTGCTGAAATTGTTGATTTAGTTGGTGTAAAACAATTAGGACAGGAAGTTGAATTGAAGTTGCCTGTAAAGCGAGAGTTCCCTGAAATTGTTGATGTTTCAGAAGATGTATTAGGCACTTATGTAGGTAAATATGAATTAACTCCTAACTTTCATATAGCTATTAGACATGATAAAAAACAACTATTTGCACGAGCTACAGGACAGCAAGAGTTTGAAGTTTATCCTTCAGCTGAAAATGAGTTTTTCTTAAAAATAGTAGAAGCCAGTATCACGTTTAATAAAAATGAGTCTGGTGTTGTAGAAAGCCTAACCTTGCATCAAAATGGTCAACATATGCCTGCAAAAAAAGTAGAATAATTATGATCTAGTTTAGCTATACTTCTTTTGAATGTCGGCTACGACTTCTGCAGTTTTTATTTCTTTCTGGCGTTTCATTAAAACAGAAGGTTGTTTTTGGCGTACATCGCAATCCATGATACTGCAACGCTCACAAGTAACGCCAACAGGAATTGTCTTCAAGTTTTTATGGTCTAGGAAATTTACTTTGCGTTTTAATTGCGTGTTCAACTCAATACCTACTGAAATACTTCGAAATCGATTAGCTTTAAATGGATCAGGTGTTGCAGCAGCCATCACTAAATATTGCTTATTCTCAGCAGGATAATCAGAGATTTGCATATCAAAAGCATAGTCTTTGTCAGAATTGCTTATGGCATTCAGTACTTTTAAGGATACCCAACGTTGACAATAGTTTTCGTTGGTTTCTCGAGCTCGTGGCGACTGATGTTTAGCCAAATGCAACTCTTTGTTTAAGGTGTAAATATCAGATCCTTTTTTATGCGAAAATCTAAGAAAGAACAAGTTTTTAAGATTAAAATCCTTTGGTAAAATATTGGTAAAACGTTGAAAAATAGATTCTGGAGAAGCATTGTAATTTTTTAATAAAGATTGGAAATCTTGAGTATTAAACTGTTTCTTTTCAAAAAGCGCTTTAAGGTTTGCAACCAAAGATTGTCTGGGTATGGTTAATGCGCCAGCAAAATATGAGGCGTAAAAATTATTTAGGACTTCATCAAAGCTTTCAAACTTAATCCAAGAAAAGGTGTATAAGCGCTCCGTAATATCCAGATAATTATAGGCTAGCTCTTTCCCATAAATAAAAGCGCGCTGTGCATCGTCTATACTTTTGGTTATTAATAAGGTTTTTGATTTAGGTATAAAAATAGAACGTAGATTATCTAACTCACTGTGCGATTCTAACTCATCATTATTAATCGTATAGCCAAATTCTTCAACTAATATATCTTCAAGTTCTTGCGATTCTATCTTTTTATTAAGGTCAATATGATACGTTTTAGCAAATTTAACCACGGCATCTTCTAATTCACCAAAGTAATTATTGTTGGCTTCCTGGAATGAACGAACAGACGCTAGGTAAAAATTTTCTCTACTAAAGCTGTAATTATTGGCAATTTCGATAATAGTACTGATAAAGGCCGAAACTTTTTGCGGCGCTTTAGATACAATATCTATTAACGTACTTTCTTGTATACCTAAAAGCTCTAATGGAATTTCTTTAAGGAGTTTAGATTGTAAAATCTCACCGACAGGAGCAAGGTTCTTATCGAGTTTTAGAGATACTAAATCATCATAAGGGACATCTAAATGTTCTGATAATGCAGAAATTTTATCTGGTTTAGGGTATTTTTTCCCTTTCTCTATTTCATTCAAATAAGATTTTGAAAGCCCAGTAAGTTTCGAAAGTCCAAATAGAGACAATCCACGTTCTGTACGGACTTGCTTGAGTTTAAGACCAAATATTAATTTAATATAATCCTGTTCCATAATGACAAATATACTATTATTCGCGAACTTTTATAAAAAGCGAAAAAATAAAAATAGCGAACGTTCGCTTGTTTTTTTCAAAAATAGATTGTAACATTGTTTCATCAAAAAATTAAAAGCATGAACTATTTGATCGCAACACCGACAGAAATTACCTTTTCAAAATCGGTTACAAACTATTACCCAAACCTATTAACTGAAGAAGCATTAGTCTTTATCAAAGAATTACATAACAGATTTAATTCGAAGCGTCTTGAGCTACTTGAGCACCGTAAAGCAGAACAAGCGTATTATGATGCAGGTAACTTTCCGTCTTTTCCTGCGGAGACTAAAGCAATTAGAGAAGGTGAGTGGCAAGTAGATGATATTCCCGAAGATTTAATGGATAGACGTGTAGAAATCACTGGACCAGTTGACCGTAAAATGGTGATTAATGCTTTGAATTCAGGTGCTAAAACATTTATGGCCGACTTTGAAGATAGTAATGCGCCTAGCTGGAAAAATACTTTAGAAGGTCAGCAAAACCTTCTAGAAGCTAATCTTAAAACTATTGAATTAATAGACAAATCAAGAGGAAAACATTATAAGCTAAATGATGAAACCGCAGTCTTGTTGGTAAGGCCAAGAGGCTTACATCTTAATGAACGACATATTCAAGTTGATGGTGAAGAACTATCTGCAAGTTTGTTCGATTTTGGATTATATGTATTTCATAATACAGTAGCCTTACAAGAATTTGGCTCGGCACCATATTTCTATTTACCAAAACTAGAGCATTATCTAGAAGCCAGATGGTGGAATAGCGTTTTTGAATTTGCACAATCTTATCTAGGCGTGCCTCATGGAACGTTTAAAGCAACATTACTCATAGAAACGATAACAGCAAGTTTTCAACTCAATGAGTTTATTTATGAGCTTAAAAACCACATTGTAGGTCTTAACTGTGGGCGATGGGATTATATTTTTTCGTATATCAAAAAATTTAGAAATCATAAAGATTTTATAGTTCCAAATCGTGATCAAGTTACGATGGCTACACCTTTTATGGCGGCATACTCAAATCTAGTAATACAGGTTTGTCATAAGCGCGGAATTCATGCTATGGGTGGCATGGCTGCTCAAATACCTATTAAAAATGACCCAATCGCAAATGAAAAAGCGATCGAAAAAGTACGACTAGATAAAGAGCGTGAAGCAAAAAATGGACATGATGGTACATGGGTAGCGCATCCTGCATTAGTTGATGTTGCCATGAAAGAATTTGATAAATACATGCCAACACCAAATCAGATGTTTAAGAAAAGAGAAGATGTAGACGTATCTGAAATTGATTTAGTAGAACTACCTGAAGGTACCATAACAGAAGTTGGTATCAGAAAAAATATAAATGTCGGAATTCTATATATGGAAGCTTGGTTAAGAGGTTTTGGTGCCGTTGCATTGTATAATCTTATGGAAGATGCAGCTACAGCAGAAATTTCAAGAACTCAAGTATGGCAATGGTTGAAGAATGAAGCCTTTTTAGTAGACGGAAGACAATTTAATCAAACACTTTTTGAAACTCTATTTAATGATGAAGTAGAAAAAATAATTACTGAAGTCGGAGAAGATAGAATACAGCACACCAAATTTCCTGAAGCGATTAAGCTTTTTAAACAGTTAGTAACTCAGCAAGAATTTGAAGAATTTTTGACCATTCCGGCATATAAACAATTATAAAAGAATAATCCCGCTAATGCGGCAACATTACACGGGATTCATATTAACTCTAGTAAAATCATTAATACATTTCAAAATTATGAAAAATTTGCAACTCAACACTTTCGGTTCTGTTTTAGAGACGGTAAAACAGCTAAAACAAAGATATGGTGACACTTGGGATTCTATCCAGCCTAAAAATGCTGCTAGAATGCTCCTGCAAAATCGTTTTAAAACAGGACTTGATATTGCAAAATACACTGCGGCTATTATGCGAAATGACATGGCAGCCTACGATGCAGACAACTCAAATTACACCCAATCTCTAGGTTGCTGGCATGGTTTTGTTGCGCAACAAAAAATGATTGCCGTTAAAAAGCATCACAAAACAACAAGTAAGCGTTATTTATATCTTTCAGGTTGGATGGTTGCAGCATTGCGTTCAGAATTTGGGCCATTACCAGACCAATCTATGCACGAAAAAACTGCAGTACCAGCATTAATAGAAGAGATTTATGATTTCTTACGTCAGGCAGATGCCATAGCGTTGAATGATTTATTCAGGCGTATGGAAAATGGAGAAGATGTTCAGGCACAAATCGATAATTTTGAAACGCATGTAGTCCCAATTATTGCTGATATTGATGCAGGTTTTGGTAATGAAGAGGCCACCTATTTATTAGCTAAAAAAATGATAAAAGCAGGCGCATGTGCCATACAGATTGAAAATCAAGTCTCTGATGCTAAACAATGTGGCCATCAAGATGGTAAAGTAACAGTGCCTCACGAAGATTTTATTGCTAAGCTCAACGCAGTGCGCTATGCATTTTTAGAGTTAGGTGTAGATGATGGTGTTATTGTAGCTAGAACAGATTCTGAAGGTGCTGGTTTAACGCAAAAACTTCCGGTAAGTCAAACTCCTGGTGATTTGGCTTCACAATATTTAGCTTTTGTTGACGCAGAAGAAATCGCATTAATAGATGCTCGTGAAGATGATGTTTTGATTAAACGAGATGGCAGGCTCATGAGACCAAAGCGTTTAGCAAATGGATTGTATAGGTTTAAAGAAGGATCAAATATCGATAGAGTAGTGCTTGATTGCATCACAAGCTTGAAAAATGGAGCCGACTTATTATGGATTGAAACACCAACACCTAATCTTGAGCAGATAGCGCACATGGTAAATAGAGTTAAAGCAGTAGTGCCAGATGCAAAACTTGTTTATAATAATTCCCCATCATTTAATTGGACACTTAACTTTCGTAATCAAGCTTATGAAGAAATGCTCGCTGAAGGTGAAAACATGACTGAATACGATAGAAATAACCTTATGGATGCAGAATACGATGGTTCAGAATTATGCCATCGTGCAGATGAAAAGATTAAGACTTTTCAGTTAGACGGTGCAAAAGAAGCTGGTATTTTTCACCACTTGATTACATTACCTACGTATCATACTACAGCTTTACATATGAATGATTTAGCTGAAGGTTATTTTGGTAAAGATGGTATGCTTGCCTATGTCAGAGATGTACAACGACAAGAAATACGAAAAGGTGTAGCTTGTGTAAAACATCAACGAATGGCAGGCTCTGATTTAGGAGATGATCATAAATCATTTTTCTCTGGAGATAATGCTATAAAGGCTGGTGGAGCAAAAAATACTTCAAATCAGTTTGAAGAAAAAGAACAAATAGGAACCCCTAAGATGACAGCAGTAGCATAGGGCTTATTCTATTTATTTAATTGTTAGTTAGTTTTTGTTTGAAAAAAAGCACAATCCAATGATTGTGCTTTTTTATTAATTGTCATTTTTTTTCTTTCGGTTTTTACGTCGTTTTTTCTTCACTTCTTTTTCTTCAAATTTTCCTTCTAAAAAATCATCTAGTTTTTTACTATCTCCTTCTGAAAGTAACGATTTTAACTCTTTAAAATGCTCGTGTCTAAATACGTCAAAAGCATCCTTACGTTCGACAGCATTGTCATAAGGGATTTTCATAAAAGCTTCGATTTTATTAAAATAATCATCGAATGTTTGAGTGGCAATTTCTTTAACAAACTCATCAATCTCTAATGTCGAAAGAAAATTTGTAACAAGTTCTTTTTTACGTTCTGCTACCTTTTTTGCAGCACGTTCTTTTTCATTTTCTGTTGGTGGTTGTGGAGGTTGACGCTGACGATTAAATTGATTTTGTCTTTGACCAACAAACTGAGCTGACACTGTTGCTGTTGTAAAGATTAGGCCTAATAATAGTAATATTCTTTTCATAATATGTTTTGTATTGCTTCGGCAGGTCTACCAATAACTGCTTTATCGTTATGTATTATAATTGGACGCTCAATAAGCTTTGGATTTATAACCATTGCTTCAATTATTGCGTCATCATTTAAGTTCTTACCCTTGAAGTCATTTTTCCAAATGGATTCATTTTTACGTACTAAGGCAATAGGAGCAATGCCCAATTTATTAATTATTTCTGTAAGTTGTTGCTTATTTAGCTTATCATCAAGATATTTTATAATCTCAAAAGGTTGTTTTGAGGCTTCTAAAACAGCTAAACCTTCTCTAGATTTTCGGCATCTTGGGTTATGTAATATTTGTATCATATTTAAAATCTATATCCAATTCTTAAATGCAAATTTACACCAACGTCAGATTCTTCAAAAATAGAATTGTACTCTTCTAAATATTCTATATAACCTATTCCGAATGCAAATTCATAATTAAAGTGTTGACCAAGACTACGCCTTAAGCCATAACTTGGTATTATAGAAATATCACTTATAAGATCAAGATTATCAATTTCAGAAAATAATAGTACGTCTGGATGATAATTAACACGTAGAGAAATAAAATTCCCAGTATTCCCATCAATACGTTTATTTTTTGAAATTCTGCGATTTAGATTATAATACCATCTTGGTTCAACAATTATTGAAATTCCTCCATAAAAACCAGACTGACTTGCTAAAACGCTGTCATTATAACCAAGTTCTACTCCCAATTCTGACCGTAACGCAATAGCATTTGATAAACGTGCTTCATTATGTGCCCAAAACCCTAATATACCAATTTGTAAACCATAAACAGACGTTTCTACACTAGCCTCTTGGGCTTTTGTTTTACTTAAAAAAACGATAAGACAAATAGCTAATAGATATTTTTTCATTTTTTAGTGATTAGTTTCCGGATGTTTTATCAATTATTATACCAACTTTTACTCCAAGTTAACTAGCATTTAATATTGATTCACTAGTTACTAGCCTGTTGCCCCATCATCATTAAATACTCCTTTAAAAACGGTTCTAAGTCGCCATCCATAACAGCATCAACATTTCCTGTTTCGTAAGATGTGCGTACATCTTTAACCAGTTTATAGGGATGCATTACATAATTACGGATTTGGCTTCCCCATTCAATTTTTAGTTTTCCAGCTTCAATATCTTCGCGTTGTGCCATTTGTTTTTGAAGTTCAATTTCGTACAATTGTGACTTCAACATTTGCAACGCTCTTGCCCGATTATCATGCTGTGAGCGTGTTTCAGAACATTGAATTTGAATTCCGGTTGGCTTATGTAACAACTGTACTTTGGTCTCTACTTTATTTACATTTTGTCCTCCAGCACCACTAGAACGAGCCGTTGTAATTTCAATATCCGCCGGATTAATTTCAATTTCTATAGAATCGTCAACCAAAGGATATACATAAACCGATGCAAAACTGGTATGACGCTTTGCATTACTATCAAAAGGTGAAATACGAACTAATCGATGAACGCCATTTTCGCCTTTGAGCCATCCAAATGCATAAGGACCTTCAATTTCTAATGTCACTGTCTTTATACCTGCAACATCTCCATCTTGCAGATTAAGTTCCTTTACTTTAAAGTTATTTTTTTCAGCATACATTAAATACATTCGCATTAACATACTTGCCCAATCGCAACTTTCGGTACCACCAGCACCGGCAGTAATTTGCAATACAGCGCTTAAGCTATCACCTTCATCAGAAAGCATATTTTTAAACTCCAGTTTTTCGATGGCAATTTCTGCTTTCTCAAAACGAGTTTCAACATTTTCCATGGTAGCTTCATCTTCCCTGAAAAACTCGTAGATCACCTCAAGGTCTTCATAAAGTGTATTAGCAGCTTCAAAATCATTAACCCAACTTTTCTTTTCCCGAAGTGATTTCATAACGGCTTCGGCTTTTTTTGAGTCATTCCAAAAATTGGGGTCAAACGTTTGCTCTTCTTCGTTCGCTATTTCGATGAGTTTAGCATCTAAGTCAAAGATACTGCCTAAGTGTATCTAGGCGGGAATTAAGATTTTTTATTTGGTCTGAAGTAATCATCAAATAGAATTTATGCAAATATAATAGTATGGGTTAAAGTGTTCTTATTTTTAATCAGAATTTTTAGAAATTCCGTAGTTTTATGTCGCTACAAAAAAACAACTATGAAGTATCTATTCAACCTCGCCATTTTACTCTTTTTTGGGTTCAATATTCAAGCTCAAATTCTAAATAAAAAAGACCTAAAGCATTACAACGGTTATTTTGACTTTTACTATGAAGAGTCCAAGGATAAGATCTATTTAAAAGTTGAAAAATTAAATGACGAGTTTTTGTACATCAATTCTTTAGCTTCCGGAATTGGCAGTAATGATATTGGTTTAGATAGAGGGCAGCTTGGGAATGAACGTGTGGTCTATTTTAAAAAGGCTGGGAATAAACTTTTACTTGTTCAACCTAATTTACGATACAGAGCAAATACAGATAATGAATTAGAGCGCAAAAGTATTGAGCAGGCTTTTGCTAAATCGGTGCTATTTGGGTTTAAAATTCTTGAGAAAAAAGATAAGTATTACGTTATTGATTTTACACCTTTTTTAATGCAAGACACTCATGGTGTAGCCAATAGATTAAAAGGTCAAAAAGAAGGTAGTTATAAGTTAGATGTATCTAAAAGTGCATTAGCATTAGATAGAACAAAAGCATTTCCTAAAAATGTAGAATTCGAAGCGTTATTGACATTTAAAGGGCAGCCTACAGGAAGAAATTTACGAACGGTGACACCAACAGCGTCTTTAGTTACTGTAATACAGCATCATTCGTTTATAGAATTACCAGATGATAATTACAAACCAAGAGCATTTGACACACGTAGTGGTGCAATTTCGATGAGCTATTTGGACTATGCGGCACCAATTCAGGAGAATATGAGAAAGCGTTTTGTAATTCGACATCGTTTAGAAAAGAAAAATCCGGATGCAGTAATCAGTGAAGCTAAAGAACCTATTATCTATTATTTAGATTCTGGAACGCCAGAGCCAGTACGTTCTGCATTATTAGATGGTGCAAGATGGTGGAATGAAGCCTATGAAGCTATTGGTTTTAAAAATGCCTTTCAAGTAAAAATGCTCCCTGAAAATGCTGATCCAATGGATTGCAGATACAATGTAATACAATGGGTGCATCGCAGTACGCGTGGTTGGAGTTATGGTGCAAGTGTTGTAGATCCAAGAACTGGAGAAATTATAAAAGGTCATGTGAGTTTAGGTAGTTTACGTATTCGTCAAGATTTTATGATTGCTCAAGCCTTAATGAATAAACCTTTTGCTGAACGCGATGATAATTACCAACCTATGCTTGAAATGGCATTAGCACGAATTAGACAATTGAGTGCTCATGAAGTTGGACATACTATTGGTTTTGCTCATAATTTTGCTGCCAGCACAAATAATAGAGCTTCAGTTATGGATTATCCACATCCTAAATTATCTCTTAAAAATGGTCAAGTAGATTTGAGTGATGCATATGATGTGGGAATTGGTGAATGGGACAAAGTAACTGTTGCTTACAGTTATTCAGAATTTGACAATAGTACTCGCGAAACAGAGGCTTTAAATAACATCTTAAAGAACGCTCAAGATGATGGCTTACGCTTTATCACAGACGCTGACGCTCGACCGACAGGTGGTGCTCATGCTTTAGCACATTTGTGGGATAATGGTAAAAGCGCAGCCAGCGAGTTAGATCATATTTTGAAAGTAAGAGAACAAGCTATTGCCAATTTCTCAAAAGACAATATCAAAAGCTACGAACCATATTCGGTTTTAGAAGATGTATTTGTGCCGTTATACTTTTTACATCGTTATCAAACAGAAGCTGCTGTAAAAGTTGTTGGCGGTTTGGATTATAATTATGCCGTAAAAGGTGATGAACAAGCTATAGTCAATCCAGTATCTGCTTCTGAACAAAAAGCAGCTTTAGACGCTATTTTGAAAACTCTTGATGCTGAATATTTAGCTATTCCAAAAGATAAGTTGTCTTTGTTTCCTCCGAGAGCATTTAGCTATAATAGAACTCGTGAGTCTTTCAAAGGAAAAACAGGAGTGGCTTTCGATCCTTTAAGTGCAGCAAATACTGCAAGCGACATGACATTGAGATTACTATTACATCCTGAGCGCGCTAACCGATTAGTATTGCAAAAAAGTTTAGATGATAAACAATTAGGATTAGAAGATTTATTAGATAGTGTTTTGGAGAATACAATTGAGAATTCTGAGCGTGATAGTTATTTCAATGAGATTCAACATCAAGTTAATGTTAATGTACTAAAATACCTCATGAACCTAGCTGCAAATAATAGAAGTTATTTTCAAGTAAAAGCAATGGCAAATAAAGCAATTAAGAAAATTGCCAAGATGGACGATTTAGATGATGTAGGATTACAATACATAATACTAATAAAAGAATTTTACGAACACCCAGATAAATTCAAGCTTGAAGCATCACCTAAGATTCCTGATGGATCGCCAATTGGTAGTGATCTGTGTAGTTACAACTCAACAAACTAATACTGTTTAACTTAAAAAATTCCCACTTCTGTCGGAAATAAATATGATTATAGATTTACGAAGCGATACCGTTACAAAACCAACCAAAGGCATGTTAGATGCTATGCTAACTGCTGATGTTGGTGATGATGTATATAAAGAAGACCCAAGTGTAAATAGACTAGAAGAACGACTGGCTGATATGTTTGGTATGGATGAAGCATTATTCTTCCCAACCGGCAGTATGGCAAATCAAGCAGCATTAAAACTACATACCAATCCAGGTGAACAAGTTATCTGTGATAAATATGCGCACATTTATAATTATGAAGGTGGAGGCGCATCGTTTAATAGTGGTATTTCATGCAAATTAATTGATGGTCATCGCGGAATGTTTACTACAGAACAGGCAAAAGCTTCTATTAATCCACCAGATTTTTATCATAGTCCGTTAACCTCATTAATAGCTGTTGAAAATACAACTAATAAAGGTGGTGGCGCATGTTGGGATTTTGAAGAACTTAAAAAACTAAGACAATTAGCAAATGATAATGGTTTAGGGTATCACTTAGACGGCGCACGTTTGTGGAATGCTTTGGTTGCTTCAGATCAAACACCTAAACACTATGGCGAATTGTTCGATACCATTTCTGTATGTTTAAGCAAAGGTTTAGGTTGCCCAATGGGTTCGGTGTTAATAGGTAAAAAAGAATTAATGCAGAATGCCATCCGAGTACGCAAAATTTTAGGTGGTGGTATGCGTCAAGTTGGTTTTGCAGCCGCTGCAGGTTTATTTGCATTGGATAATCATATAGAACGATTGGCTGAAGATCACAAAAAAGCTAAAGAAATAGGTGAGGTTTTAGTTAAAAATGAGGCTATAGAAAAAGTAGAACCCATTGAAACCAATATTATTATTTTTGAATTAAAGTCGCATATTGATGAGACTCAGTTTTTAGATGATTTATCAGAAAAAGGTATTAAAATTATAGGCATGGGCAGCAATAAACTGCGTATAGTGACCCATCTCGATTATACAAACGAGATGCATTATAAATTATTAGAAACGCTTACTTAATTGTAAGTATTGCTAATTACAACCCAGGAATATTAGGCATACCTTCTTTTGCAACCGCAGCTATTTCTGCTTCATTAACTGCTGTGGCACGTTCTATAGCTTTGTTAAGTGTAAGAATAAGGTAATCTTCCAACATTTCTTTGTCTGTTAGTAATTCCTCATCAACATCAATAGATTTAAGAGTTCTATTTGCGGTAATTGTCACTTTAAGTTTACCATCGGTACTGGCTTCATCAAGTAAAACTGAATGCAAACGTTCTTTGGTTTCCTCAACTTTTTTTTGGGCTTCTTTTAGTTTATTCATCATACCCATCATATCTCCAAACATATCTAGTACATTTAAATTTTATACGTGACAAAATTAGTAAATTGTGCCACTTTTTAAATTATAATTCAACAAAAGAATGCTAAAGACTTCAGATGTGAAACCGCCAGTGGCCAAGAAGATTCCAAAAGAATTAGAAAAGCATGGTGATATCCGTATTGATGATTATTTCTGGATGAATAACCGTGAAGATGAAGACGTAATAAGTTATCTAAAAGATGAAAACTCTTATTGTGATGCCATGATGGCACATACTAAAGAATTTCAGAAGGATTTGTTTGAAGAAATGAAAGCCAGAATTAAAGAAGACGATGAGTCTGTACCTTATAAATATAATGGCTATTGGTACATCACTAAGTTTGAAAAAGGGAAAAACTATCCCATCTATACACGTAAAAAAGATAGTTTAGAAGCTGAAGAAGAATTGCTTTTTGATTGTAATAAAATGGCTGAAGGCCATAGTTATTTTAAGCTTGTAGGAATTTCTATAAGTCCAGACAATACTAAAGTATCATATGGAATTGATATTACTGGAAGACGTAATTATACTATACATATTAAGAATCTTCAGACTGAAGAACTATGGGATGATAAGATAAAACAAACAACGGGATCATCGAGCTGGGCAAATGATAACGAAACACTATTCTATACTAAAAAGGATGAGCAAACGCTTAGGGCATTTCAAATATATAGGCATCGATTAGGAGTAGATTCTGATGACCTTGTATATGAAGAGGTTGATGATACTTTTGGGACAACAGTATATAAGTCAAAATCTCGTAAGTATATTATCATAGCGTGCTATAGTACGATGACTAACGAGTATCATGTGCTTAATGCAGATAAGCCTAATGAGGAATTCAAATTATTCAGTAAGCGTCAAAGAGGTTTAGAATATAGTATCTCTCATTATGAAGATCATTTTTATGTGTTAACCAATAAAGATGAGTCTACCAACTTTAAATTGATGAGAACTCACGAAAACAAAACGCGTATTGATTATTGGGAAGACTTAATACCACACCGAAAAGATACACTGGTTGAGAATGTAGATATTTTCAAGGATTTCATAGTGTTGAGTGAACGCACAAATGGCCTTAATTTAATTAGGATTAAACGCTGGGATAATACTGACGATTATTATTTGCCTTTCAATTCTGAAACGTATACAGCTTATACAACGACAAATATTGAGTTTGATACGGAGTTGCTCCGATATGGTTATAACTCAATGACAACACCAGCTTCAATTATTGAGTTTAATATGAATACAAAATCTAAGATCATTTTGAAAGAACAAGAGGTGTTAGATAGTTCATTTAACAAGGAAAACTACAGCGAAGAACGTTTATGGGCTACTGCCGATGATGGTACAAAAATTCCTATGTCTGTAATTTATAAAAAAGGAATGATTAAAAATGGTAAGAATCCTGTTTTGCAATACGCCTATGGTTCTTATGGTTCAACCGTTGATCCTTATTTTTCAACAATTAGATTAAGCCTTTTAAATAGAGGTTTTATTTACGTTATTAGTCATATACGTGGTGGAGAGTATTTAGGAAGAGGCTGGTATGAAGATGGAAAATTACTTGAAAAGAAGAATACCTTTACTGATTTTATAGCATGTTCTCAATATTTAATCGATGACTCATATACGTCACCAAAGCATCTTTATGCTATGGGTGGAAGTGCTGGTGGTTTATTGATGGGAGCAGTAATAAATATTAAACCTGAACTCTATAATGGAATTATTGCAGCAGTACCATTTGTTGATGTTATGACTACCATGTTAGATGACAGTATTCCACTTACAACAGGAGAATATGACGAATGGGGAAATCCAAATGATAAGGTATATTATGAGTATATGAAATCGTATTCACCATACGATAATGTCGAGCCTAAGACGTATCCGCATATGTTCGTAACTGCAGGTTTACATGATTCTCAAGTACAATATTGGGAACCGGCAAAATGGGTTGCTAAACTTCGAGAATTTAAAGTAGATTCAAACAAATTGTTTTTAAGAACTAACATGGATGCAGGACATGGCGGTGCTTCAGGCCGATTTGATTCCTTAAAAGAAGATGCCGAGGAATTTGCATTCTTACTAGATTTAGAAGGTATTAATAACTAAGTCAAAAAAATATTGTAGTTTTGCCCGGTTTTAGGTAACATTTAATATATTGTTATTGTAAATATCAAATATGACGAAGAGTAAACACGTTTACGATAATGTACTTCAACTTGTAGGAAGTACACCGCTTGTTAGACTAAACAGCGTCACTGAAGGATTTGAGGGTAATTTTTACGCTAAAGTAGAAGCTTTTAATCCTGGTCACTCATCTAAAGACAGAATTGCACTTCATATTATTGAAGAAGCAGAGCGTCAAGGCATTTTAAAACCTGGAGATACTATCATTGAAACAACTTCTGGTAATACTGGTTTTAGTATTGCAATGGTTAGTATTATCAAAGGTTATGAATGTATCCTTGCAGTAAGCTCTAAGTCTTCACCAGATAAGATTGATATGTTAAAATCAATGGGAGCAAAAGTTTATGTATGTCCTGCACATGTAAAAGCTGATGACCCAAGATCTTACTACGAAGTAGCAAAACGTTTGCATAATGAAATTAAAGGTTCGGTATATATCAACCAATATTTCAATAGCCTAAACACTGAAGCGCATTATAAAACTACTGGACCTGAAATTTGGGAACAAACTGAAGGTAAAATTACGCACTTAATTGCATGCAGTGGTACCGGTGGAACAATATCTGGTATTGCGAGATATTTGAAAGAGCAAAACCCTGATGTTAAAATTATCGGTGTAGATGCTTATGGTTCCGTGCTTAAAAAGTATCACGAAACCCGCGAGTTTGATACCAACGAAATTTACCCTTACAGAATTGAAGGCTTAGGTAAGAATCTTATTCCTACCGCTACAGATTTTGATACTATAGATAAGTTTGTAAAAGTGACAGACGAAGAGAGCGCGCATACAGCTAGAGAAATTTCATGCAAAGAAGGACTTTTTGTTGGTTACACAAGTGGAGCTGCTTTACAAGCTGTGAAGCAATTAGTTGACGAAAATGAGTTCGGTAAAGACGATAACATAGTTATTGTATTCCCTGATCATGGGTCTCGATACATGAGTAAGATTTACAATGATAAATGGATGGAAGATCAAGGCTTTTTTGATAGCCAAACTGAAATGCAAGCCACTATAGAATACGTTAAGTAAAAACTTAAATGATATAATTTAAAAACTCATCAAGATTTTGATGAGTTTTTTATGTTTAAAACTTGGTGAATAAAGGCAAAAATAAATTATGCTGTCATAATATTTTGACTTAATTTTGCCCGGTTAAGCTAAACTATTTTAACGATAAACTAAATCTCCTTAGATTTGGTGAAAAGCGCTGAAAACGATAAGATGAAGGATTTATTCGAAAAGATTTACAGAGACAAAGGACCTTTAGGAAAATGGGCTTCTCAAGCTGAAGGCTATTTTGTATTCCCTAAATTAGAAGGACAAATTTCTAACAGAATGATGTTTCAAGGAAAAGAAGTAATTACATGGAGTATTAATGATTACTTAGGTCTTGCAAATCATCCAGAAGTAAGAAAAGTAGATGCCGAAGCTGCTGCTCAATATGGTTCTGCCTACCCAATGGGCGCAAGAATGATGTCTGGGCACACAGATTTGCATGAGCAACTTCAAAATGAATTAGCTGAATTTGTAAGTAAAGAAGCTGCATACCTATTAAACTTCGGATATCAAGGTATTATGTCTACTATTGATGCTTTAGTAGGTAAAGATGATATTATTGTTTATGATGTTGATGCCCATGCATGTATTATTGATGGTGTTCGTTTACACATGGGTAAGCGTTTTACATACAAGCATAATGACGTTGAAAGTTTAGAAAAGAACTTAGAGCGTGCTACTAAAATGGCTGAGCAAACAGGCGGTGGCATATTAGTAATTTCTGAAGGTGTATTTGGAATGCGTGGTGAGCAAGGTCGTCTTAAAGAAATAGTGGAGCTTAAGAAGAAATTTAATTTTAGATTTTTAGTTGATGATGCTCATGGTTTTGGTACGCTTGGTGCTACTGGAGCTGGTGCAGGCGAGGAGCAAGGTGTACAAGATGAAATAGATGTGTATTTTGCGACTTTTGCTAAATCTATGGCTAGTACAGGGGCATTCATCGCTGCAGATAAAGAGATCATTGATTATTTAAAGTATAATCTTCGTTCGCAAATGTTTGCGAAATCTTTGCAAATGCAATTAACTCTTGGTGCATTGAAACGTTTAGAAATGCTTCGTACGATGCCCGAGTTAAAGCAAAATCTTTGGAAAATTGTTGATGCATTACAATCTGGATTAAAAGAACGTGGATTTGATATAGGGACAACTCAAAGTTGTGTAACTCCAGTATACCTTAAAGGAAGTATTCCTGAAGCAATGGCCTTAGTTAGAGACTTAAGGGAAAATCACGGAATCTTCTGTTCTATAGTGGTTTACCCTGTAATACCTAAAGGATTAATTCTACTAAGAATGATACCTACGGCAACGCATACATTAAAAGATGTTGAAGAAACTTTAGATGCATTTGACGCAATTAGAGACCGTCTTGATAATGGAACATATAAGCGTATGTCTGCAGCCTTAATGGCAGCAATGGGAGAATAGATTAAGTAAAGAACTTTATATATTAGAAATGCCCAATTTTAAAATTGGGCAATTTTTATGCTATAGGTTTACTCATCGTACAACGTCGCTTATGAACTTTTGGGTTAAAATGTTTCCATATTTTGTGTATAGCGTCGTTATCTGCCAGTTCAGGTCCTCGTATACATTGCTCAATATTTTTCTTTCCAAATTCCCTGTAAAACTCATGAAATATAATCGCAGTAACACCTTTATTTTGATACTCTGGTAAAATTCCAATAAGATAGAATGTTACTGATTTCGAATGCTTTTTTGCATGCATTATATGCCTAAAGCCAAATGGGAATAGCCTACCATTCATTTTTTGTAAAGCTTCAGCATAAGAAGGTGTTACAATGGCAAAGCCAATAAGTTTATCGTCTTTGTCTACAATGAACTTAACATATTCAGGATTTAAAAAGGGTAAAAATTTCTTTTTAAAATAGGCCTTTTGCTCCGGATTTATAGCGACAAAAGAAGATAGTTTTGCATGAGAAGTTTCAAAAACATCAAACATCTCATCTGCATAAGCCATAATTTCATCACTAGTTCTAAACTCTAAAGCTTTGAGCTTATATCTTCGCTTAATTAAATCTTGAATCTTAGTAAAAGTTTCGGGTTTAATATCGCTGTAAGCAAACTTACTTTCTACGTAAGCCTTAGATTCTTTCAATCCGTAGCTTTCATAATGGTTTAGATAATAAGGGTAATTATACCAGGTAATCATGGTACCAATATGGTCAAAACCTTCTGTCATAACACCAACCTTGTCCAAGTTTGAAAAGCCTACAGGGCCTTCAATAAACTCTAATTGATGTTCTATGCCAATATCTCGTACAGTATCTAAAAGTGCTTTACTAACCTCTTGATCATCGATAAAATCAAACCAACCAAATCGCATTTTCTTGATGGATTGATCTTTTACTTCTAGCCAATTTATTATAGCAGCAATACGACCTACAAGCTCTCCGTTTTTGTAAGCTAAAAAGAAGCGCGCATCTGCATCATTAAAGACTGGGTTAATAGTTTTATCAAAAGTTTTTAATTCTTCTCTAATAATTGGTGGCACCCAATATTTAGAATTCTTATAAAGTTTGAAGGGGAATTTGACGAAAGCCTTTAATTCTTTCTTTGAAATAGCTTCTTTAATTTCAATCATATAATTGTGTTATATATTGTCAGAATCAAAGTCTGTATCCTTTTTTCGTTTTTTTCTGGATTTTTTCTTTTTCGAAGTATCTACTTTATCATCAACAGTACCACCATTATCAATTTTCTTGTCTTTATGCCAATCCAATCGATAAGAAGCACCAAATGCAATATTGAAAACTGAAGGTGTATCCTTAGTATTAAAAGCTATATTGGCATCTAATTGAAAATCCTTTGACCACAAATAAGCACCACCAACTCTTAAGAGATTATCGGCATAAAAGTCTCCATCAATGCCTTGCACTTCTCCAAACAATACCCATTGATCAGAGAATGAATGTGTTAAGGTTAAAATATACTGAAACTCGGAATAATCGGTTCCAATTCTATCCATTAAAAAATTAGTCACAAATACCCAACCGCCAGCAAAGTTATTTTGTGTTGCAACCATAACTTTTGGGCTAAATCCGCCGTCTCTTGCGGCCGTAAACAACGGCGAATTAGGAACAAATGGATTATCTTCTGTATCAAAGTTAGCACCCACATAGACAGCCACTGCTGGAATTAATGATTTCCATTTAAAACGCCTATTAGCATGATAGCTATATAGGTTTGGCTTGTCCTCTTCAGCATTTTTGTATGGGTCATACACCAAATATTTAGCGCCAATAGTTAAATTTCTAAAGTTTGCTCTTTTACTGTCTAACGTACTTTTAAAAGTATCATTTTGATAAACACCTTCGATATTTACTTCTAACTGTTCCCAGAGCAGTCCATATCTTATTCCAAAATCAAGACCAAAGCCAGAAACTTCGTAGTTTAATGGCGTATGTTCTTCCTTAACAGAAAAACCACCTAACTCAAATTGTAATACATTTGTACCAACTGAAAATGCGGATTTCGACACGCCTGGTCTATTAGAATTTATGACATCTGTGTACTGTGCTATTACTGGTAATGAGGCTAGCAGAAATAGCAAAACGAATATGTTTTTAATAGTATTCATTGTAAATAGGTTATGTTCAAATATAGATATTTTATACTTTTTTTAAGGAATAATAACGTATTATAAATGATGTTAATTGTATTTTTGACCTAATGAGTTTCTTCTTATCAATTGTTGGCCTTGCCAGAACCTTACTTTGGATTGTTGCAATATATTTTATTGTAAAGATATTGTCACGTTTATTAGCACCATTTTTATTGCGATTTGCTGCTAAAAAAATGGAGCAACGTTTTGGTGGCCAATTCAATAATAGAAATCCGTATCAAAATACCAACCAAAAAGAAGGTGAGACGGTTATTGATAAAATGCCCTCTAATACTAACAACTCAAATAAAAACGTTGGCGAATATATCGATTACGAAGAAATTGATTAATTTTCAGCACATTTCATTTCATAACTTTCATGAATTTAAATCTAAAACGTGTCTTACCACACCTTCTAGTCCTAATTGGCTTTGTTGTTCTGTCTTTGGCTTATTTTAGTCCAGTTCTTCAAGGAAAAAAAATATTTCAAAGTGATATTATGCACTATAAAGGAATGGCGAAACAGCAGATCGATTTTGCCAAGGCTGAAGGTGAAGAAACGTATTGGACAAACAGTGCCTTTGGTGGTATGCCCACGTATCAACTCGGAGCAAAATATCCGCATAATTATATTAAAAAGTTAGATTTAACTATACGCTTTTTGCCAAGACCTGCAGATTACCTTTTTTTATATTTCATAGGGTTTTATATCTTATTGTTATGTCTTAAAGTAGATTTCAAACTAGCAGCTTTAGGAGCGCTTACATTTGGTTTTTCTACCTATCTCATTATTATTTTAGGTGTTGGTCATAATGCTAAAGCTCATGCTATCGCCTATATGCCATTGGTGTTATCGGGAATAATACTCACCTTCAGATCGTATTATATATGGGGGTTTTTATTGACTACGGTAGCACTCGGACTAGAAATTGTGGCGAACCATTACCAAATGACTTATTACCTATTATTATTGGTTTTGGTATTAGGTTTAGCATATTTAGTAGATGCATATCGCAAAAAGCAATTACCACACTTTTTAAAATCTGTTGGTATGTTGTCCATAGCAGCTGTATTAGCTGTCGGACTTAACGCTACCAACATTATGGCTACACAAGAGTATGTAAAAGAAAGTACTCGTGGACAGAGTGATTTGACAATTAATGCCGATGGCTCACCTAAAGAAGTTAAAGATGGTTTAGATCCTTCCTATATTACAGAGTACAGTTACGGTTTGGCCGAATCGTTTAATCTCTTCATTCCTAAATTTATGGGTGGTGGAAGTGGTGAAGATATTGGCAAAGATTCAGAAACGTATAAAGCTTATGTGGCTCTTGGAGCTTCGCCCATAGATGCCATAGAAGTCTCACGGAATGCCCCAATGTATTGGGGAGACCAAACTATTGTTGAAGCACCAGCCTATGTAGGTGCAGTTATTATTTTCTTATTTGTATTAGGCTTATTTTTAGTAAAAGGTCGGTTAAAATGGTGGCTAGTTGGAGGAACACTCTTGTCGTTGTTCCTTTCTTACGGAAAGAATTTTGGCTTTTTAACTGATTTCTTTATTGAATATGTTCCGCTTTATAACAAATTTCGTGCAGTAAGTTCTATTCAGGTTGTACTAGAATTGTGTATTCCGGTATTAGGAATTTTCGCATTGGTTAGACTGTTTAATGACTTTGAAAAGAGAGACGAAAAGTTAAAGGCATTGCTATATTCAGTTATTATAACTGCTGGATTGGCTATTTTCTTTTTGCTTTGCCATTCATTCTTATTCGATTTTATTACAGATAATGACAAAGGAATACCACAGCCATTGGTTGAAGCCTTAATTGCAGATAGAAAAGGACTTTTTGTTTCTGACACGATACGAACATTAGTTTTGGTTGTATTATCTGCTGGCGTGATTTATTACTTTTTGAAAGAAAAGCTATCTGAAACAATAGTGGTGTTATTATTTGCGGTTCTTATACTCTTTGACTTAGTGGTTATAGATAGAGCATATGTAAATACAGATAATTTTGTTTCTGCTCGTCAGGTAGATAAACCATATCAAGCTAATGGAGCAGATAAATTAATTCAATCAGACAAATCTCACTTTAGAGTATTTGATGTGTCGCGTGAAGGGCAAAGTAGACCAGCAAGAGCTGCTTATTTTCATAACTCGCTTAACGGTTATCATGCAGCTAAGTTGAATAGATATAATGCATTAATGGATTTTCATATTTATAAGAACAATACCGAAGTTCTTAATATGCTAAATACAAAGTATATCATTACTGAAGACCAATCGGGTAGACCAGTACCAACAACGCAGTATACAGAACCTAATGGAAACGCCTGGTTTGTATCTAAAATAAAAGTCGTAAAAACCGCTAATGAAGAAATTCTAGCTTTAGATAGTTTGAACACTAAAAACGACGCTATCATACTTAAATCAAACTTTCAAGAGTTTAATTTAAAACCAAAATATACAGTTGATAGTTTATCTACAATATCCCTGAAGACATTCAAACCTAACCATCTTGAGTACGAATCCAATAATAGTAATGAAGGCTTTGCAGTATTTTCTGAATTGTACTATTACAAGGGTTGGAATGCTTATATAGATGGTGAAGTTGTACCACATACAAGAGTTAATTATGCGCTTAGAGGTTTAGAAATACCTAAAGGAAAACATACAATCGAATTTAAATTTGAGCCAAAAGTTGTAGAAAACGGTAGTAAGATTGCTTTGGCTAGTTCTGCACTTTTAGGTATTTTACTATTACTAGGTGGATTTTACCAATTTAAGAAAACTAAGCCTGATGCCTAATGGCAACTCAAAAAGTTCTTATTGTGACTTATTATTGGCCACCAGCTGGTGGGCCCGGTGTACAACGTTGGCTTAAGTTTGTAAAATACCTCAATGATTTTGATATAGAGCCAATAGTATATTGTCCATCTAATCCTAATTATCCAATTACTGATAGTTCACTCATTAATGATGTGCCAAAAGATGTCACTATTATTAAACAACCCATAAGTGAGCCATATCAGTTTGCTAATCTGCTCTCAAAAAAGAAATCGAAAACCATTAGTTCGGGTGTAATTGCCGATACTAAAAATCAATCTTTTGTTGAGAGGTTTTTGCTATATATAAGAGGTAATTTTTTTATACCTGATGCCAGAAAAAATTGGATAAAACCTTCAGTAAGATTTTTATCAGCGTATGTAGTAAATAATGAAATTGATACCATCATTACTACAGGACCACCTCATAGTATGCATTTAATTGGCTTACAATTAAAACATAAACTAACTATTAATTGGATTGCAGATTTCAGAGATCCTTGGACAACAATTGGCTATCATAAATCACTAAAACTAACGGAGTCTTCTAAACGTAAACATTTGGCTTTAGAAAAAAGTGTGCTTCATTCTGCGGATATGATTATCGTTACAAGTTCAAATACTAAATCAGAATTCGAGGCTAAAACTGACACTTCAATTGAAGTTATTACCAATGGTTATGATGTTAATGAAGTACGTATAGATAAAAAGGATGACGAATTTACTATTGCCCATATAGGTTCTTTACTTTCTGAGCGAAATCCAACCATCTTATGGGAAGTACTTTCAGAACTCATTAATGAAAATCAAAATTTTGCGGATAAGTTTAAATTGAATTTAGTTGGAGTAGTTGGTGATAGTATAATAAAGGCTATAAAAGCTCATGGACTCGAAAACCATTGCAATCTTGTTGGTTATGTTAACCATGACGAAGCAATCGCTTTTCAAAAAAAATCGCAACTACTTTTATTGATAGAGATAGACTCTGAAGATACAAAAGCCATTATTCCAGGGAAATTGTTTGAGTATATGGTATCTAAAACACCAATATTGGCAATTGGTCCAAAGGATTCTGATATTGAAGGTATTATCAATACAACCAATACAGGAAGCTACCTTCTATATTCTGAAAAAGAAAAATTGAAAGCACAAATTTTAACTTATTTTGAGTCTTTTAAAACTGGAAACCAAGGAACAAAACCTGTTGGTTTAGAAAATTATAGCCGTAAAGCACTAACAGAATCTTTGGCGAATCTTATTAAAAGTTTCTCTCAACCGTAAAAGTTGTATTTTTAAAACCATGGGAATAGTCATTAGGCAAACCTTCAAAAATACAATTAGCACCTATATAGGATTTGGTATTGGTGCAATCAATACACTTTTCTTATACGTTAACTTTTTGTCTGATGAGTACTTCGGTTTGGTGGCTTTTATCTTATCTTCTGCCAATATAATGCTACCATTTATGGCATTTGGTGTTCAAAATGCTTTGATAAAATTCTATTCAAAATTTAAAACCAAGAATAGCCTCAATTCATTTTTAACTTTAATGTTACTGTTGCCATTGGTATTTATTATTCCAACAGGTATTATTGGTAGTATTTCTTATGATTTTATTGCAACTCTGCTATCAAAAAAGAACGCCTTAGTCTATGATTATGTATGGTATATCTATATCACGGCTATAGCTATGGCTTATTTCGAAATCTTTTTTTCATGGTCTAAGGTACATATGAAGACTGTTTTTGGAAATATGATGAGAGAAGTATTTCATAGAGCTTGTATCGCAATATTATTATGTGGTGTTTATTTCGAAATGATTAGTGTAGACACATTTATTTTATGCTTGGTAGGTGTATATGTGGTAAGAATGATTATTATGAAGCTATACGCATTCTATTTAAAATTTCCAGTGCTAAAATTCAATAGAGTAGAAGGTTTAGACGCTATATTAAAGTATAGTTTTCTTATCATAATAGCTGGGTCAATAGCAATGATTGTGCTTGATTTAGACAAATTTATGATTGCTCAATATCTTGAAATTGAAACTGTAGCCTATTATAGTGTAGCTGTTTTTATTGCTACTGTAATTTCTGTACCACAACGGGCAATGCATCAGATAATGATGCCGTTAACAGCTAAGTTTCTCAATGAGAATAATAAAGATGAATTACAATCACTTTATAAAAAAAGCTCTATTAATCTTTTAGTAATAAGTGGCCTCATATTCTTATTGATTGTTACCAACATCAATATGTTATATGAAGTTCTACCTCAACAATTTTCTGGAGGCTTGTTTGTTGTATTAATAATTGGCTTGGCTAAGTTGTACGACAATATTATGGGAAACAACAATGCTATTTTGTTCAATAGTGATTACTATAGAGTAATTTTATTTTTTGGAGTTTTGTTGGCAGTTTTAGCTATAGTCTTAAATATGATATTTATTCCTAAATATGGTATTAATGGATCTGCTTTGGCGACTTTTTTAGCTATCTGTTTCTATAATTCAATAAAGTTAATTTTTGTAAAACTTAAGTTGCAGATGTCACCGTTTACAATCAATACCCTTAAGTTATTTGTTATACTGGCGGTGTTTTCTTTTGCCTTCTATTCTTTTGAATTTTCATTTCACCCAATCATAAATATACTTCTAAAGTCAATACTTACAGTATTATTATACTTAGTAATAGTGTTTAAGCTTAATATATCTTCAGATATTTCAGACTTAATTAAGAAGTATATATAAAATGAGAACATCCTGCAATGTGCTTTGAGGCACACACTTACAGGATATTCTATCTAACCAACCAAAAAATTATTTATCCTCTTCTTCGAGAATTAGATCTTGTAGATCTTGATTTTGAACTTCTATTTGAGCCACTTCTTGCATTTGCGGAAGACGATTTTCTTGAGCTTCTACTAATGCTATTCTGTCTCTTAGGAGTAGTTCTCGTTGTTCTATTAACTGTAGAACGTTTTATAGTTTTATTACCTCTGTTTGTTGTTACAGTTCTTCTCTGAGTAGTAGTTCTCTTATTAGCTTGAGAACTTCTATTTGTTCTTGTGCTTACAGATGATCTATTTGTCCTAGAGTTAGAACGTGTAACCGTTTCATTTCTTTTAGAACGTGATTGTGTAATACTTCTTTCACGACTTCTATCTCTTGTAGGCGTATTTGCTCTATTTACCTGATTTCTGCGAGTACTGCTATTTCTAGTAACTTCGCCTCTGTTTCTTGCAACACTATTGCGCGTTCGGTCTGTACGACTTCGAGTTATAGTAGCATTACGTTCTTGTGCACGACGTCCTATATTGCGCTCACGAGCATTTCGTGGTGTTTGTGCATAACGTCTATCAAAGTTATTTGCAGAGCGTCTGCCGTATCTGTTATTACCTCTACGACCATTTATGTTTACAATTCTTGTGTTGTTAATATATGGTCTGTAGTATACATGTCTTACAGGGTTATAGAATTGTCTATACGGTCTAGTATTTACAATACATAAGTTAAACGCAGGAACTCTATAATATCTGTGCCATGGTCTAAAAACGTACGCTCTGTTATATACATTAATAAAACCTGTATAATGAGAGAATACATTTCCTCTCCAAAATACATTTAGTCCACCTATTCGCTGTATTCTACCAAATCCATTGTAGTTGATAAAGATGTTTCCGATTTGCGATACACGACCATAGTAATCATAGAATACTGGTGTGTTTTCAATCTGTATAACTGCACCAAAACTATCGTACTGCACAAATGGATTATAATCAAAACCAGTATTAAAACTAAAGCTCACATTTCTGTTGTTAAAGCCTAGATTTACATTTGGCCCAAATCCTCTAGCATAAAAATCGAATTGCCCATCCGGGAAAACTGCAAATTCAATTCCGTCTTCTACAAATATGAAAGAATTACCATAACCTCTCACAAATGTATTTAGTGAAGCTTCAGCTTCTAATGTTGAGTTGGTTGTTGCATAAGTAGTACCTCCAATAAGGAAAACACTTGCTAATAAAAATAGAATCCTTTTCATAATAATAGAGTTTTAAAGTTTATCTATTTTACTATTACCAAACAGCGTGCCAAAATCTAAAACACCCTGTTATTGCTAGTTTTCAAAACAAAAACCCGAGAAAGTATTTTTCTCGGGTTTTCTATTTTTAAAATTAATCTCTTGACCTTCTTTTTATTTTACCATTTTCTCTATAGTAATAAAAATCATCGTCATTATTATTCCAGTCATCATCATCCCATTGGTCATTGTTCCAGTTATTATTAATGCCGTTGCCAAAATCTAAACCGCAATATGGATTACTAAAATTTACTTGACCAGTATAGCCTATAATACGACCTCGTCTGTTGTATAGTAATCGTAAGTTTCCTACGCGTTGTAATAAACCATGTCTATACCGCATATAAACAGTACCAACTCGTTTTACTCTTCCTTGCCTGTCGTAGTTAATAAATACATTTCCTATTCGTCGCACTCGGCCCAAATAATCATGTGTAACTCGCACACCTCTGGAGCCAAAATGTCTATATTGAGTTCCAGGTGCACCGAATGATCTATTTGGACCACCACGGCGGTTTCTTTGGTAAAAATTGCCTCTTCGTGGTGAATTACTGAAAACATCAGTATTAAAATCAAAACTTCCATCAGTAAAGATTAGAAATTCTACACCACGTTCTACAAACATAATAGGTTGTGTATAACGATAGCGTGATGTAAGATCTAAATCTTTAACTTTTTTTGCAGAATTATGCTCTGCTGCTGTTACAGATGTTAATCCTATTAACATCGCTGTAAAAAGTAAAATCATTTTTTTCATAATTTTTAAATTTAGATGATGCCTACTCGTGTTTAGCTTTTCGGCTTACGCTATTTTCTTATTCCAAACCAATTAATGTGCCAAAGAAAACTATCAGTTTTAAATTGCTGAATATGAAGACTTGATTTAATGGATATTTTGTAATTTTAAAACGCTTACTAACCAACCATGAGTCAAATTAATTGTCAAAATTGTGATCAGCCTTTTGATGAAGGCTTTAAGTTTTGTCCACATTGTGGACAAAAGACTAACGAAGAACTTACCATTGGTGTTCTGTTTTATAATACCATAAGTAACTACTTCTCTTTTGATGCTAGATTTCTAAAGAGCTTCTTACCATTAATGTTTAGGCCAGGTTATTTGGCAAAGCGATTTTTACAAGGAAAGCGATTAATGTATTTGCATCCTGCTCAGATGTATCTGTTTGTCTCAGTTATATTTTTCTTTTTATTCTCTTTTGTAGTCGCCGATTGGAAAAAAGAGGCAGATGCAATAAATAAAAAAATTGTGTCCTCAAATAATGTAGAACTGATTCCAGAGGACACAAAAAAGGAGTTTGACTCTATACAAAAAGCACAAGTATTAAACTCATTAAAGGAGAATCAGAAGTTACTTGGCATGAGCGATGAAGAATTAAAAGCAACGGATTCAATTATAAATTCTGGAGATAGTCAAAACCTTAAAACAAGCTGGGATTTTGATAAAAAGAAAGTAGACTCTCTTATTGCCATAGGAGCAGATGATAGTGTTATATATAAGGAAATGGGCATGTCTGATGACCCTGGTTTTTTTGAAAAGCGATTGTTTTCGGGTATGCTTAACATTGTTAAAGGTACTGGAGCTGGTTCAATTATTCAGAGAGCAGTAGATGCTGTTCCAATTGCAATGTTTATTTTACTACCGTTATTTGCTCTGCTCTTAAAGATTTTTTATTTCAGACGTGGACGCTATTCACATCACCTTGTGTTTAGCTTTTATTTCTTTTCATTCTTATTCACAGTTTTTGCTTTACTGTTAGTTACCGACTTATTTTTATTTCCTATTCCCGGCTGGATTAGTTGGCTTATCGTACTATCAACATTCTTTTATTTTTATGTAGCGTTACTAAATTTTTACAATAGAAATTGGTTTACCACATTTTTAAAATGTTGCGTAATCACATTTGTTTTTATGCTAATGGTGATACCAACAACAGGAACATTGTTGTTGATTTTTGGTGTCATGAATTCTTAATTACAAACTATTGTAATACCTAAAAGCCTCAAGAATTATTTCGTTAGGCACTTCGCAATCTATTATAGCTTTGCCAATAGCCTCTAGAAGTACAAATTTAATAACGCCATGACTATTCTTCTTATCGTGCTTCATTAGATCAATAATCTTGGCATAATCATTATCAGCAAAACGTACTTTAGCAAAAGTCTTAGAAATTCCTTTTGAAATTTCATCTAATGCTTCTTCCGATAAACTAGATATTTTTGTAGATATATAGGATTCTAAAATCATACCAACTGCAATAGCCTCACCATGTAAAAGCGGAATTTCATGATCGAGAAAATAGCTCTCGATGGCGTGTCCTAAGGTATGCCCAAAGTTTAAAGTTTTACGTAAGCCTTGCTCAGTTGGGTCTTTAGTTACCACGCCATTTTTTATAATAACAGAATCATAGATTAATTGATCTAGATCTGATATATCTAAATTTTCTAGATGTGTTAATTTGTGCCAATAGTCTGCATCTGTAATTAAACCATGCTTTAGCATTTCAGCAAATCCAGAAATCATATGGTTTTGTGGAAGTGTTCCTAGAAATGACACATCAACCAAGACAAGGTCACTTTCACTTATAACTCCAATCTGATTTTTTAAATGTCCTAAGTCAACGCCAGTTTTACCACCTACAGAAGCATCTACCATTGCCAAAAGTGAAGTAGGAACGTTGATATACTTAATACCACGCATGTAGGTGCAGGCGACAAAACCGCCTAAATCTGTAACAACGCCACCACCAAGATTTATTAATAAGCTCTTACGGTCCGCGTGATATTGTGACATTGCTTCCCAAACACCAGTACAGATATCAATAGTTTTATGGTCTTCACCGTCAGGCATTTCCATAATTTCTACTTCAATAGTACTAGAGTTAAGTTTGGACATAAAATGTGGCAGGCAAGCATCATGTGTGTTGGTATCAACAAGAATAAAAATCTTTGATGGATTTTCATTTTTTATATAATGATTAAGTGCTTTATAAGCATCATCATTGAATACTACCGTTGCATTTTTGGTTTTTATTGCCTGCATTTTAGGTATAAAATTAGAGAGTGTGAAAATAGTTAGTTTTTTCTGATATTAACAATTCTTATGGTTATTTTTGTTTGCAATATATTACATACTATGAGCAAAAACACCTTATTTGATAATACCAAAACTGCCTTTACACTCAAATCAGATTCTGAACTAGAACGTGCTTATTTTTTATTCAAAATGATATCTAAAGAACCATTGGTTCGCATAGGTACTGCAGTAACAAAATTTGCCTTAAATGCTAGTTTACCAGTCGAAGGTTTAATTCGTTCTACGGTGTTTGATCACTTTTGTGGTGGAGTAAACGAAGATGATTGTTTGCCTGCAATTGAAAATATGTATAAAAAAGGTGTTAGTTCAGTTTTGGATTATTCAGTTGAAGGCAAAGCCTCTGAAGATCAGTTTGATGATGCCGTAAGCAAAATATTGAGAATTATCGAGTTTTGTGATGAGCGTGATGCGATGCCAATAGTTGTATTTAAGCCAACTGCGTTTGGACGTTTTCATTTGTACGAAAAGAAATCTGAAGGTGTTCGATTCTCGCCAGAAGAACAAGAAGAATGGAGCAGAGTAGAAGCTCGATTCCATAAGGTGTGTAAAACTGCTAAATCTGTTGATGTTGAAGTGTTAATTGATGGCGAAGAAAGTTGGATGCAAGGTGCTGCTGACGATTTAGTAGAGGATATGATGAGAGCTTATAATACTGAAAAAGCTATTGTCTATAATACGCTACAGTTATACCGCTGGGACAGATTGGAGTATTTAAAATCTTTGCATGAGCGTGCTAAAAAAGATGATTTTAAAATAGGAATGAAAATTGTTCGTGGTGCATATATGGAAAAAGAACGTGAACGGGCTGAAGAAATGGGTTATGAGTCACCAATATGTAAGGATAAAGCAAGCACCGATAAAAACTTTGATGAGGGCTTAACTTATATTTTAAATCATAACACGGATATTTCAGTTTTTATAGGTACGCACAATGAGGATAGTTGCTACTTGGCAATGGACTTAATGCGTGAATTAGGTATTGAAAAATCTGATAATAATGTTTGGTTTGGGCAATTATATGGTATGAGTGATCATATAAGCTTTAATCTTGCAGATGAAGGCTATAACGTGGCTAAGTATGTGCCATTTGGTCCGGTAAAAGATGTGATGCCTTATCTCATACGAAGAGCAGAAGAAAATACTTCAGTGGCTGGCCAAACCAATAGAGAGTTGGAGTTAATCAAGACTGAACGGAAACGTCGAAGAATTTAATTTGAGATTTCAAAGTCAATAATTTTTGCTACCAACTCACAGTTTTCGATCTTCATAATTACTTCTTTCTCTTTGTACGTATTTTCTATCTGATAAATTTTACATGTCTCGGGTTTTGTATCACTCTCAGAGAAGTTAACATCTCCATACTTTATAAGTTGTCTAATAATGACTGAATCAATTGCCTCTGAAAGAAGTGCTGTTTTGACCTCGTCTGTATAATTGAGCTTTTTGGTGTTAATATTTTTTACAGTTCTTGCATTAGGTCCATAATCACAGGATGCTTCTTTTCCGTTTAAAAAGAACATTAAGATGATTAGTCCTATAGCAAAGCCACCAAGATAATAACCAAGTCGTTGAATAAATTTCATGCTGAATGTAAAAAGTAATGTTGTAACGGGTATGTCTAAAAAATCAGCAAATTAGCATCGCTAAAATCTAAACCAAACCAATCTGCAACAGATTTATTAGTTAAAATTCCGTGGTAAAAATACAACCCATTTCTTAAACCTTTATCAAATCTTAGGGTGTTTTCTATACCACCATTTTCACCAATTTCGAGTAGGTAAGGTGTAAAAATGTTACTTATTGATACTGAGGCACTTCTGGAGTATCGTGCAGGAATATTAGGCACACAATAGTGTATAACGCCATTATATTCAAATGTTGGATGATCGTGAGTTGTGACTTCACTGGTTTCGAAGCAGCCACCCATATCAATACTAACATCTATGACTACAGCACCAGGTTTCATGTGGTCTACCATGGTTTTGGTTACAACTATTGGTGATCGGTTTTTTCCTCGTACAGCACCAATGGCCACATCGCAACGCTTTAATGCCTTCAAAACATTTTTTGGTTGCATTGTAGATGTGTATATGGTTGTATTGAGATTAGATTGCAAACAACGAAGTTTAGTAATTGAGTTGTCAAATACTTTGACATTAGCTCCAAGTCCAATGGCAGAACGTGCAGCAAATTCACCGACTGTTCCTGCACCGAGAATCACAATTTCTGTTGGTGGTACGCCACTTATATTACCAAGCATTAAACCATTACCACCATTAACATTAGATAATAGCTCAGAGGCAACAAGAACTGAAGCGGTACCAGCAATTTCACTTAGAGAACGTACAGCAGGATAAGCACCGTCTTCGTCTTTAATAAACTCAAATGCGAGTGCAGTAATACGTTTCTCCGCTAAGGCTTTAAAATAATTTTTATGTTGTGTCTTAAGTTGTAAGGCTGATATGAGTATGGTTTGCGGATTGATTAGCTTAATCTCATCCAATGAAGGTGGTTCTACCTTAAGTAAAATAGGGCAAGAAAATACCTTTGCAGTATCTTTAGTAACCTCAGCTCCAGCTTCACTATAATCTTTATCCTTAAAGTTCGCGCCTTTACCAGCATCTGACTCTACCATTACACGATGCCCATTAGCTGTAAGCGCAGAAACGGCGTCAGGTGTTAAGCATACCCGTTTTTCTTGAAAGTGCGTTTCTTTTGGGATACCAATAAAAAGTTCACCTTTTTGTTTGAGAATCTCTAGTGTTTCTTCTTGTGGGAGTAGTTGCGCTTTGGTAAACGGAGACAACGATTTACTCATTTGAGTTGATTAATTGGTTTGATAACTCAAATTACGAATAAAAATAAAATAAAGAAGATATAATTTTAAAAATACTGCTTAATCTTACCCCAAAGAGTTGTTGGTTTTAGCATAAATTCAGCTTCTAGTTCCTCCATGGTTTTGTCAGCCGTATTAATTTTATTAAACATTTGAGCTCTTACCAGATAAATAGAAGGTATAATCACAGCCATTACAGGAAACATGTATATCAGTTCAAACTTATCTATATCTGGAATGTTATCATTAAAAATATTGATAGTTTGGTATAGGTACATTGTTATTGGAACTATTAATACATGATACCACCAATGTTTACTCGTGAAAAACCAAATTAACAAAAACAGTAATGGTAGCATTTTATTGGTAAATGTCCACATTGCATAATTAGCATCCTCCCAACTTTTACTGTCATATGTAAACCATGAATTTTCCCATACTTGTGTAGTAGGTACATTTTCATACAAATAAAATAGGTACGGAGATGCACCAATGAATGTTGCAATCAACGTACCTACTATAATTGACTTCCTACTGTTCTTATCCTGCTGTAGGAACTTTTCTTTTCTTTTTCTTAAGTTCAGTTTTGGCTTGTCCATCTAGGTCAATGATATTAGTTGCTTCTGCAGTAAACAACATACCACCAAAAATGGCAATAGCTAAGATTAATTTTTTACTTTTCATAATTCAAGGGATTTAATTAATTAATTATGGTACAAATTTAAGTATGCATTTACCTTTAGATGAAACCACTTTGTGTTAAAATCCGATGAATTTTAAGTTTCTTATTACGGAAAAACCGTAATAGCTATACGCCTTTGGCAGTAATGTGTATGATATGTTTAGCCGCTATGTTGCATTTTTTCAGTTAAATTATTTGTTTCTATGGTTAGTTTGAGGGTTCTATTTTCTGTACTGTTTACCGCTATATCTATAATAGATAAGTGCTCAGGTAATAGTGGAGCTATACGCTCTGACCATTCCATAAATAACCAATGGTCGGAGTTTAAATAATCTTCTATACCAAAATTATAAGCTTCTTCAATATCTTCAATTCTGTAAAAATCAAAGTGAAAAACTTTATCGTTTGGGATAGAATATTCATTCACTATAGAAAACGTAGGGCTAGTAACACTATCGTTACTTCCCATAGCTTTGAGTAAAGCTTTAATCAATGTTGTTTTACCTACTCCCATTTCACCATTAAACACAACAGCCTTAGATTTAAGGTGTTTTAATAGTTGAGAAGCCGTAACATAAATGTCTTCTAGGTTATATGTAAACTCTTTTATAGCCAAAGCTCATGAGATTAAGGCTAGCAATATTACATAATTTTATCCAAAAAACCTAGAAAAAAGTGTATTTCGTCGGATTTTTATGCCTTACATGGAGTTATTTAGGGTCTAAAACCACGAACGGAATGATCATTTCTTCTAATGAAACACCACCATGTTGATAGGTGTTTCTGTAATAACTTACATAATGATTAAAATTATTTGGATAGGCCAAAAACAAATCACCTTTAGCAAAAATAAATGAGCTACTCATAGTTATAGAAGGTAGATGAATAGACTTAGGGTCTTTAACGGCAACAACATCCTTATCTTGATAGGTTAAGCTTCTCCCTGTTTTATATCTAAGATTTAAACTAGTGTCTCGATCTCCTATAACCTTTGTTGGTGCAGTTACATTTATTGTACCATGATCTGTGGTAAGTATTAACTTAAAATTGAGCTGTTGTGCTAATTGAATCATTTCTAGCAACGGAGAGTTTTTAAACCAACTCCTTGTTAATGAACGATATGCTTTATCGTTAGAGGCCAACTCTTTTACAACTTCCATTTCGGTTTTAGAATGTGATAGCATATCCACAAAGTTGTACACAACAACATTTAAGTCGTTATTTTTTAAACTTTTAAAGTTATCTACTAACTTTTTACCTGCTTTGAGACTAGAAATTTTATGATACTCATAACTTATATGAGTAAGACCTAATCGCTTTAATTGTTCTCTTAAAAAATCTTCTTCGTGTAAATTTTTGCCACCTTCATCAGTATCGTTCTTCCAATATTGCGGATATAGTTTTTCCATATCGCTAGGCATTAATCCAGAAAATATAGCATTACGAGCATATTGTGTCGCCGTCGGTAAAATACTATAGAACGATGTTTCAGATGTTTTTTTGTAGTAATTATTTACAATAGGCTCAAAAGCTCTCCATTGGTCATAACGCAGGTTATCAATAACAATAAGTAGAGTAGGTTGTTTATCACTTAACTCAGGGACAACCTTTTCTCTAAAGAGGTTATGCGACATTAAAGGTGCATCTGAGTTAGGCAGAAACCAATCTGCATAATTACGTTCTATAAATTTGCCAAATTGAGAATTAGCTTCAGTTTTTTGTGATTCTAATATATCTGTCATGCCAGCATCTTCAATATCTTCAAGCTCTAATTCCCAATAAATAAGCTTTTGATACAAGTCTACCCATTCTTCATAACTATTCACCATAGACAAATCCATAGCGATCTTTCGAAACTCTTGTTGATAGTTAGAAGTAGTTTTTTCAGATACTAAACGCGATAAGTCTAAGTTTTTCTTCAGGCTTAAAAGAATTTGATTTGGATTAACAGGTTTTATTAAATAATCTGCTATTTTACTACCAATGGCTTCTTCCATAATATATTCTTCTTCACTCTTAGTAATCATTACTACCGGAAGATTAGGCCGTTTTTCTTTTAACTCATTTAGTGTTTCTAACCCAGTTAAACCTGGCATATTTTCATCAAGGAATACGATATCAAAATTTACATCATCTATAATTTCTAAAGCTTCTGTACCACTTTGACATGTTGAAACTTCATAATCCTTTTTTTCTAAGAATAAGATATGAGGTTTAAGTAAGTCAATTTCGTCATCAACCCAGAGAATATTTATAGTGTTCATGTATATTTGTTTTTTGATTAATAAATTTTAAAAGTTGTCCAGTAACAAACTTAAAATATTTAACGACCCAATTTACGGTTTTATTACAATCCCTAATAGGCTTGTTTTTGATTTAATTGAGCATAGATATTTTCAGAGACTAAGACGTATTAGCCAAATGGGAATGTCTTATTTGGTATATCCAGGAGCGCATCATACACGTTTTCATCATGCTTTAGGAAGCATGCACCTTATGCAAAAAGCAGTGAATGTGCTTCGTTTTAAAGGGGTTAGCATTTCTGAAGACGAAGAATCTGCACTTTATGTCACTATCTTATTACATGACATGGGTCATGGTCCGTTTTCGCATGCGATGGAGCATAGCATTGTAGATGGTATTTCTCATGAAGAGATTTCTTTGGCTTTCATGGAAAAATTGAATGTTGAATTTAACGGAAATTTAACCACTGCCATCGAAATTTTCAAAGGTAAATATCCAAGACGCTTTATGTGTCAGTTAATTTCTAGCCAGTTAGACATGGATAGAGCTGATTACCTAAAGCGTGATAGTTTTTATACTGGAGTTGCCGAAGGAAACATTAATAGCGAGAGATTAATTACTATGCTTAATGTCGTTGATGATACTTTAGTCATTGAAGAAAAGGGCATTTACAGTGTAGAAAAGTTTTTAATCGCGAGACGCTTTATGTATTGGCAAGTGTACTTGCATAAAACTGGTCTAGTTGCAGAACAAATTTTAACGCGTGTTCTTAAAAGAGCAAAAGAATTAGTAAAGCAAGGTGTTGAATTAGATTGTAGTGCGCCATTGCAATTCTTTTTAAAAAACGACATTAATATCTCGAATTTTGATGAAGAGCGTTTGGAGGTGTTTTCAAGATTAGATGATTATGATATTGTTTCGGCAATGAAAGCATGGCAATATCATGATGATTTTGTTTTAAGTAATCTATGCGAGATTATAATTAACAGAGACTTATTACGTATTAAAATAAAGAATCAATCCATTAAGCAGTCTAGTTTAAAAACTCACCAAGAGGCTTTAATAGAAAAATATAATATTACCAGAGACGAAGCCAAATATTTTGTCTTTAGCGGTCAGATTTCAAACCAAGCATATCAAAGCTCAAGCAATCAAATAAATATTTTGCTGAAATCAGGAAAAACAAAGGATATTATTAAAGTGAGCGACCATTTAAACCTAAAGGCATTAAGCAAGCCAGTAACCAAATACTACATATGCTATCCTAAAAAGAAAATGTAATGCATTTTTTTCTATTTTTGCCACAACCAAGTAAAGCTTAAACCAATAACTATTGAAATTTACAGCTCAACAAATAGCCGGTATTTTAGACGGAAGCGTAGTAGGAGATGAAACAATAGAAGTCTCTAAATTATCTAAAATTGAAGAAGGAACTGAAGGATCCTTGACATTTTTGGCAAATCCAAAATACAAACCATATATATATTCAACTAAGGCATCAATTACTATTGTAAATTCTAATTTTGAAGCTGAAGAAGAACTGTCAACAACACTCATAAAAGTTGAAGATGCTTATGCAGCGTTTACCAAGTTATTAGAGTATTACAATCAGATTAAACTTAATAAATCAGGAATAGAAAATCCTTCGCATGTATCTGAGTCCTCAAAATTAGGTGAGAATATATATATAGGTGCATTCTCCTATATTGGTGATAATGTTTCAATTGGTGATAACGTAAAAATATTTCCAAACTCTTATGTTGGAGATAATGTAACAATTGGCGATAATAGCATTGTGTTTTCTGGAGGTAAAATATATTCTGAATGTGTTATAGGAAATAACTGTGTTATTAATTCGGGCGCTATAATTGGAGCTGATGGCTTTGGTTTTGCTCCGGATGAAAAAGGAGAATATTCTAAAATTCCTCAAATTGGAAATGTTATTTTAGAAGATAATGTAGATATAGGTGCCGGCACAACAATAGATAGAGCTACTTTAGGTTCAACCATAATAAGAAAAGGCGTAAAGCTAGATAATCAAATTCAAATAGCACATAACGTTGAAATAGGAAAGAATACTGTAATAGCTGCTCAGACAGGTATAGCTGGCTCAACCAAGATAGGTGAAAATTGCCAAATTGGTGGTCAAGTAGGTATTGTAGGACATATATCTATAGGTAATAATGTAAAAATTCAAGCACAATCTGGTATAGGACGTAATGTTAAAGATAATGAGGTACTTCAAGGATCACCAGCACTTGCATATGGAGATTATAACAAATCATATGTGTACTTTAAGAACTTACCTAAGATTGTTAAAAGTATTAATGAATTAGAGAAAAAGGTAAATGGCGATAATTAAAACCGATACTAAACAGAGAACCATCGAGAAAGAAGTCAAGCTTCAGGGTGTTGGTCTTCACACAGGTGATAATGTTACCTTAGTTTTTAAATCTGGCGAACCAAATTCTGGTTTTATTTTTGAACGAGTTGATCTAGAAGGTAGCCCAAAAATAGAAGCTGATGCAAACTACGTTACAAATACACAACGTGGTACATGCCTTGAAAAAAACGGTGTAATAATTCAGACTTGTGAGCATGTTTTAGCGGCATTGGTAGGTCTTGACATAGACAATGCATTAATTCAGCTTGATGCATCAGAACCTCCAATAATGGATGGCTCTTCTAAGTTTTTTGTTGAAGCTCTTGAAAGTGCAGGCATTGTTGAGCAAGATGCGTTTCGTGAAGAATATGTTGTAAATGAGGTAGTCTCTTACACCGATGAAGATTCAGGAAGTGAGATAATTCTTATGCCAGCTAAGAGTTACGAAGTCACTACAATGGTGGATTTCGGCACTAAGGTTTTAGGCACACAAAATGCTACTTTAAAGAAGTTATCAGATTTTAAAACTGATATTGCTGATTCTAGAACGTTTAGTTTTCTTCACGAATTAGAAATGCTTTTAGAACATGGATTGATTAAAGGTGGAGACTTAAATAATGCCATTGTTTATGTCGACAAAGAGCTTTCTCCTGAAACCATGGAGAAGTTAAGAGTAGCTTTTAATAAAGATGAAATTGCCGTTAAACCAAATGGAATATTAGACAATTTAACATTGCATTATCCAAACGAAGCGGCAAGACATAAGTTATTAGATGTTATTGGAGATTTGGCATTAATTGGTACAAGATTAAGAGGTAAGGTCATTGCTAATAAACCAGGACACTTTGTAAATACTCAATTTGCAAAGAAAATGTCTAAAATTATTAAAAATGAAAAGCGTAACAATGTTCCAAGTATAGATTTGAACGCAACACCATTAATGGATGTAAATCAGATTATGGATATGTTACCTCACAGGCAACCATTTCTGCTTATCGATAAAATCTTTGAATTGACTGACAGTCGTGTCATTGGAATGAAAAATGTCACCATGAATGAAGAATTCTTCAGAGGTCATTTCCCAGGAGCTCCAGTAATGCCAGGTGTATTAATCGTGGAAGCCATGGCGCAAACTGGTGGAATCTTAGTTTTAAGTACTGTTCCTGACCCAGAAAATTACCTGACGTTTTTCATGAAAATAGATAAGGTAAAGTTTAAGCAAAAAGTAGTTCCAGGAGACACACTGATTTTTAAATGTGATTTAATTACGCCTATTCGAAGAGGAATATGTCATATGCAAGGTTATGCCTATAGTAATGGAAAACTTTGTGCTGAAGCTGAATTAATGGCCCAAATTTCAAAAGTAAAATAAGAATGAATCAACCACTAGCATACGTACATCCAGGTGCAAAAATTGCAAAAAATGTAGTTATTGAACCCTTTACAACGATCCATAATAATGTGGTAATAGGAGAAGGTACATGGATTGGTAGTAATGTAACTATAATGGAAGGCGCACGTATTGGAAAGAATTGTAATATTTTTCCGGGTGCTGTAATATCTGCTGTACCTCAAGATTTAAAATATAATGATGAAGATACAACTGCAGAGATTGGTGACAATGTTACGATAAGAGAATGTGTTACGATTAATCGTGGCACAGCTGACCGCATGAAAACTGTAATTGGCAACAACTGCTTAATTATGGCATACTGTCACGTTGCTCATGATTGCATTGTTGGTAACAATTGTATTTTTTCAAATAATAGCACATTGGCAGGGCATATTACAGTAGGTGATTTTGTCATTCTAGCTGGTATGACAGCTGTACATCAGTTTTGCTCTATTGGTAATCATGCATTTGTAACAGGTGGTTCATTGGTTAGAAAAGATGTTCCTCCATATGTAAAAGCAGCAAGAGAACCATTATCTTATGTTGGTATTAACTCAGTTGGATTGCGCCGTAGAGGCTTTACCACCGAAAAAATCAGAGAAGTACAAAGTATATACCGAATACTTTATCAAAAAAATTATAATAATACTCAAGCTTCTGAAATCATAGAAGCAGAAATGGAAGCCACACCAGAGCGCGATGAAATTCTTCAGTTTATAAAGAATTCTCACAGAGGTATAATGAAAGGCTATTTTAAATCAAACTAAACAAAACAGAATGGCAAGCACATCGGATATAAGAAATGGATTATGCATTAGGTATAACCATGATATTTACAAAATAATTGAGTTTTTACATGTAAAACCTGGGAAAGGTCCAGCATTTGTAAGAACAAAACTTAAAAGTGTTACTTCGGGTAAAGTCATAGATAACACATTTTCTGCTGGTCATAAAATTGAGGATGTAAGAGTTGAAACTCATAAGTTTCAATATTTATATAATGATGGTGATACATTTCATTTTATGAATACTCAAGACTATACACAAATTGAATTACAGAAAAAGGTATTAGATGCTCCAGATTTAATGAAAGAAGGAGAAGTAGTAACAGTATTAATTAACACCGAAGATAATTCACCATTATCTGTAGAAATGCCTGCTAGTGTTATTCTAGAAGTAACACATACAGAGCCAGGTGTCAAAGGAAATACTGCGACGAATGCTACAAAGCCTGCAACTGTGGAAACTGGCGCAACAGTTAATGTCCCTTTGTTTATCAATGAAGGCGATAAAATAAAGATTGAAACTGAAAAAGGGACTTATAAAGAACGTATTAAAGAATAATTACTTTGAAATTTCCTAGAGTATATAAATTAAAAGAAATTGCTGAAATCATCAACTCTGAATATGTAGGAGCTGATGATTTTTCAGTTTTAGGCATGAATGAAATTCATGTCGTAGAACCAGGTGACATTGTTTTTGTTGATCATCCAAAGTACTATGATAAAGCACTTAACTCAGCTGCAACAATAATTTTAATAAATAAAGAGGTTGAATGCCCTGAAGGTAAAGCATTATTAATTTCGGACGATCCATTTCGTGATTTCAATAAGTTAACAGATAAGTTTAAAGCTTTTGTAAAGTCAGATTTATCTATATCATCAACGGCTCAAATCGGTGAGAATACGGTTATTCAACCAAATTGCTTTATTGGTCATAATGTTGTTATTGGTAATAACTGCGTAATTCATTCTAATGTAAGTATCTATGATGATATAGTAATAGGAGATAATGTTACTATTCATTCTGGTACTGTTTTAGGAGCTAATGCATTTTATTACAAAAAAAGACCTGAAGGTTATGATAGACTAAAATCTAGTGGTAGAGTAGTAATAAAAGATAATGTAGATTTGGGTGCTTCATGTACTATAGATAGAGGAGTTACCGCAGATACAACCATAGGTGAAGGCTCTAAACTTGATAACCAAATACAAGTAGGGCACGATACCGTGATAGGTAGAAATTGTCTTATTGCTTCTCATACAGGTATTGCAGGTTGTGTAATTATTGGAGATGATGTAACCATTTGGGGACAAGTTGGTATTACTAGTGGTATTACTATTGGAGACAAAACTGTAATCTCAGCAAAAGCAGGTGTTAGTAAATCTTTAGAAGGCGGTAAACATTATTTTGGAATACCGGCTGAAGATTTTAGAACAAAATATAAAGAGATTGCCTCTATCAAGAAAATCCCTGAAATACTTGAAAAACTTAAGAACCTAAAATAATGTCTCCTAAAAGTATACTCGAAAAATTTTACAATTCTGACTTGGCAAATGACCCGAATGTTGTCCAAGACTTTTTTCACCAAGAATGTGAATTACATTGGAATAGTAGTAACGGATTTGCCTTATTAAAATATAAAGACATTGATGCTTTTTTTCAAGGTGTAAGAGCATCATATAACAACTTAAGATTTGTTCATACACATCTATTAGAAAGTGGTGATGCGGTTACTAGTCGCCATCATCTTTATGCCCAAACGATTGAAGAACCTGATGAGGAAGTCCTTTTAGCACATTTTATAGCTATCTGGGAAGTAAAAGATGGTAAGCTTTTTCGCTGTTACGAATTAAGCCAACTTGCTGACGATAAGACTTTAAGCTCTTGACCAAATAATTACTACAAACAATTCGCAAATAAGTCGTAAAAGACTTATTTTTGCATCGTTTTTAAACCTAAAAATTTTCAAAAGTTAAATGAGCGTTTTAGTCAATAAAGATTCAAAAATAATAGTACAAGGATTTACTGGTAGTGAAGGTACGTTTCATGCTGGTCAAATGATAGAATACGGTACTAATGTGGTCGGTGGAGTTACACCAGGTAAAGGTGGTCAAACACATTTAGACAAACCAGTTTTTAATACTGTAGCCGAAGCTGTAGAAAAAGTAGGAGCTGATACAACTATAATTTTTGTGCCACCAGCATTTGCAGCAGATGCGATTATGGAAGCTGCTGATGCAGGAATCAAGGTTATTATTACTATCACAGAAGGAATTCCTGTAGCTGATATGATTAAAGCTGCTGATTATATTAAAGATAAAAATTGCAGACTAGTAGGTCCTAATTGTCCAGGAGTAATTACTCCAGAAGAAGCTAAAGTTGGTATCATGCCAGGTTTTGTATTCAAAAAAGGAAAAGTAGGAATTGTTTCTAAATCAGGAACGTTAACATACGAAGCTGCTGACCAAGTTGTTAAACAAGGTTTAGGAATTACAACAGCAATTGGTATTGGTGGTGACCCAATAATTGGGACAACGACTAAAGAAGCTGTTGAATTATTAATCAATGACCCAGAGACTGAAGCTGTTGTAATGATAGGTGAAATAGGTGGTCAATTAGAAGCTGATGCTGCAAACTGGTATAAGGAAAGCGGAAGTACAAAACCAATTGTAGGTTTTATTGCTGGTGAGACTGCACCTGCTGGACGTACAATGGGTCATGCTGGAGCTATTGTAGGCGGAAGCGATGATACAGCACAAGCTAAAAAGAAAATTATGAGAGCATGTGGCATTCACGTAGTGGATTCTCCTGCTGAGATTGGTAAAAGAGTCGCAGAAGTACTTAACTAGTCTCAATCACAATACTGTTAAAAACCTTACAAAATCTTGTAGGGTTTTTTTATTTGGTGCAATTTGTAATTTATATATTTGAAATAGATAAAACCAAACAACCACAATAATAACATGAAATTACTTGAAGGAAAAACAGCTATAATAACTGGAGCATCAAGAGGAATAGGTAAAGGTATTGCTGAGGTATTTGCCGAGCATGGTGCCAATGTAGCATTTACTTATAGCTCATCTGTAGATGCAGCAAATGCATTAGAAAAAGAGTTAAATAGTAAAGGAGTTAAAGCCAAAGGTTATCAGAGTAATGCCGCGAGTTTTGAACAAGCTCAACAACTAGCTGAAGATGTTTTAGAAGAATTTGGAAGCATTGACATTCTTGTAAATAATGCAGGAATAACAAAAGATAACCTCCTAATGCGTATGGGTGAAGAAGATTTTGATAAGGTGATTGAGGTAAATCTTAAATCGGTTTTTAATATGACCAAAGCTGTTCAGCGCACAATGCTAAAACAACGTAAAGGATCTATAATAAATATGAGTTCTGTTGTTGGGGTTAAAGGAAATGCAGGACAGACAAACTACGCAGCATCAAAGGCTGGTATTATAGGTTTTTCTAAATCTGTCGCTCTAGAATTAGGCTCAAGAAATATAAGAAGTAATGTTATTGCTCCAGGTTTTATTGAAACTGAAATGACAGCTAAATTAGATGAAGATACTGTTAAGGGCTGGCGAGCTGCTATTCCTTTAAAACGAGGTGGAACACCTGAAGATATTGCCAATGCTTGTGTGTTTTTGGCATGCGATTTGAGTGCTTACGTAACTGGTCAGACATTAAATGTCGACGGTGGTATGTTAACGTAATACATTGATTATCATGAAAAATCTACTTTTTGCAATTGCTTTTTTACTAACCCTAAGCTTAAACGCTCAAGATTGGGTTACAGTTAAAGATATAGATTTGGGTTATCGTTTAGATTTTCCGACAACTGCAACAAAAGACAATAAAGATGTACCTACAGCAAAAGGCAATGTTGTAATGCATACGTATACAGCTTATCCTGCGGCAGGTGACGACAATATACTTTATATGAGCTCGTTTTCTGAGTATCCTGAAAGCTTCTTCCCTGAAGGTCTAAAAACACAAGAGCAAATCGATACTGTTTTAGAAGGTGCTGTAAATGGTGCAGTAACTAATGTAAATGGTACATTATTAAGCAAAAAAGATATCGTATTTAATGGTTATCCTGGGCGTCATTTTAAAATCGAAGTAGATCAAGCAGGTAGTACTTATATTTTGACCATGTGGAACATCCTAGTAGATTATAGGATGTATATTGTACAGACCATTGCACTAAAAGGTTCTGAAGAAAATGACAATTTTAAAAAATTTCTCGACTCTTTTGAGTTGATTAAAGTGAAAAACTAATTGCAAACAGACACATTAGTATATATTATATTAATTGGAATAATAGCGCTTTCATTAGCGCTTTTTCAGTATTTAAAAAATACTAATAAAAAACTTAGGGTAGTCTTGTCAATCCTAAGGTTTGTGAGTGTTTTTGGGGTATTACTACTATTACTTAACCCCAAATTTGAAGCGGTTAGTTTTTACGAAGAAAAACCGAATCTTGTAATAGCAGTTGATAACTCTGAATCTATCAATCATCTCAAACAAGTTGAAAATGCAACGAATGCTTATCAACAATTAATTACAGATGAGCGTTTATCTCAAAAGTTTAATATTGAATCTTACAAGTTTGGCAAAGAGACTAATATTTTAGATTCTATCGATTTTTCGGATAACCAATCGCATTTCTCCAATTTTTTTAAGAGCTATAACGAACTGCATAAGGGAAATACAGCACCAGTAGTTTTAATTTCTGATGGAAATCAAACTATAGGTAGTGATTATACATATGTCGCAAAGCAAAATAATCAGCCTATATATCCAGTTATCTTAGGTGATACCTTAAGTTTTTCAGATTTACGATTACAACAAGTAAATGTTAACCGCTATGCGTATTTCAAAAATAGATTCCCAATTGAAGTCATAATAAACTACTCTGGAGATGCGCCAATTAAAAGTCAATTAAAAATTAGCTCTGGCAATAATGTATTATTTTCAAAGATAATTGAGTTAAACGATACAAAATCATCCGAAATAGTAAATACTACACTTAATGCAAACCGTGTCGGAATTAAAACATATCGTGTAGAAATTTTACCTCTTGAAAATGAAAAAAATAAAGTAAATAACTATAAAAACTTTGGTGTCGAAATTATTGATCAAAAGACAAATATTGCTTTAATTAGTGATGGATTACATCCAGATTTAGGAGCAATAAAACGCTCAATAGAAAGCAATGAACAACGTAGTGTTTCGATTTTAAAACCCAATGATTTTATTTCAAAATCTAATGATTTTCAATTAGTTATATTGTATCAACCAACTAATAACTTCAACTCCGTATTTTCAAGAATTCAAGATCTAGGAATTAATACATTTATCATCACAGGAAATTCTACTGATTTTGATTTTTTAAATAATATTCAATCTTTATTTTATCAAGAAATTACTGATCAATATGAAGACTATCAACCAGAGTTGAACATTAATTATGGGACTTTTTTAGTTAACAGCATTTCTTTTGACAATTATCCACCATTACAATCAGAATTTGGAACACTATCCTTTGCTGTTCCCGAAGAAACAATTCTATATAAAACAGTAAATGGAATTAATACGGGAACACCATTGCTCAGTACATACGAGTCAGGCAATAATAAGTACGCTTTACTTAATGGTGAAGGTATATGGAAATGGCGAGCTCAAAATTATTTGGAGCAAGAACGCTTTTTAGATTTTGATAATTTTATGAGCAAATTGGTTCAGTACCTAAGGTCAAATAAAAAACGCAATAGACTAAATATAGACTACAGGTCATTTTATAATCAAAATGAGCCAATTATTGTAAATGCTCAATTCTTCAATAAAAATTATGAGTTCGATGCCAATGCTAGCTTAGAATTAACCTATAAAAATAAAGAGACGGATGTAACCAAAACCTTACCGTTACTACTCAAAAACTCTTCTTATCTCATAGATTTAAGTGGTGTAGAACCCGGAGAGTATAACTTTACAATTAGAAATACTGACGAGCCGATTTCGTCCTCAGGTACATTTAGTGTTCTAGAATATAATATTGAACAACAATTTTTGAATGCAGATGTAACAAAGCTTACTAGTTTATCGACTATTACAAGTGGTAAATCGTATTTTCCAAATCAAGTAAGTGACCTAATAGATAATCTAATTAATGATTCTCGTTATGCTATAATTCAAAAGAGTAAACGAAATGTGATTCCTTTAATTGATTGGCAGTATTTATTAGGATTAATTGTATTAAGCTTATCTTTGGAGTGGTTTATTAGAAAATATAACGGATTAATATAAAAATAAAAACATGGATAAATTACCTAAAATTGGATTACCAATATTAATTACAGCAATTATCTTAATAGTATTGATAGCTAAATCTGCTGTAACCATTGGTCCTGGTGAAGGCGGCGTTATTTTTGAGCGCTTTGGAGATGGTATAAATACCGAAAAAACCTATGGCGAAGGTTTTCATATCGTAGCACCTTGGAACGAAATGCTAGTATTTAAAGTTAGACAACAATCAATATCTGATAATATGAATGTACTATCTGTAGATGGTCTTCAGGTATCTGTAAATGGGACTATATGGTTTGAGCCTGAGTATAGTAACCTTGGTAATTTGATTAAAACCAAAGGGAAAGACTTTATTTCAGAGCTTCTAGATCCAGCAATTAATTCAGCTGCACGTAGTGTAGTAGGACGTTACACACCTGAGCAGTTGTATTCTAGTAAGCGTGATGTTATTGAACAAGAAATCTTAGAAGAAGTAAGAAAAGAGCTTGAAGGTCAATATATCAATGTAAAACGAGTACTTGTAGAGGATGTAACATTACCGTCTACTATTAAAGATGCGATTGAAAGAAAACTAAAGCAAGAGCAAGAATCTTTGGAGTATGAGTTTAGATTAGTAACTGCAGAAAAAGAGGCAGAACGTCAACGAATCGAAGCTCAAGGTAAAGCAGATGCAAACAAGATTTTAAGTGCGTCTCTAACAGATAAGATTCTACAAGACAAAGGCATTGAGGCTACAAATAAGTTGGCAGAATCACCAAACAGCAAAGTAATTGTTATAGGTTCTGGTGAAAGCGGAATGCCTATAATTTTAGGTAATCAATAAAATTTGCTAAAACACTTGGAATTGTAAATATTTTTTCTGAAAATTTGTTTCAATAAAAAATTAAATGAAAAACAATCAATTACATCATCATTTTCAGGTAATCGCTCAAGCGAGGTGAAGATGTATTGATTAAAGTCAACATATAAGTTAAACCCGTTTGAGAATATCAAATGGGTTTTTTTATTGACTTAAATGATATTCTCATACAAGACTAAAGTTAAAATGAGTAAATTAAAAATTGCTGTTCAGAAGTCAGGACGACTCAACCAAGATTCACTAAGAATCTTAAAAGAAATAGGGATTTCTATTGATAATGGTAAAGACCAATTAAAAGCGTCAGCTCGAAATTTTCCATTGGAAGTATTTTATTTACGCAATGGAGATATTCCGCAATACTTACGAGATGGCGTAGTAGATGCTGCTATTATTGGCGAAAATGTATTGATAGAAAAAGGTAGCGACCTGACAATTGTAGAGCGTTTGGGCTTTTCAAAATGTCGTGTATCAATTGCTGTTCCTAAGTCTTCGGATGCTAAAAGCTTAAAAGATTTAGAAGGAAAACGAATAGCGACTTCATATCCAAATACCGTAAATCAATTTCTAGAAAAGAATAATGTCAATGCTAACCTCCATATCATTAATGGTTCTGTAGAGATTGCACCAAATATTGGTCTTGCGGACGGAATTTGTGACATCGTATCAAGTGGTAGTACCTTGTTTAAAAATGGCTTAAAAGAAATAGAAGTGCTTCTGAAATCTGAAGCTGTATTGGCAACATCGCCTGAAATTTCTGAAGAAAATCAAGCCATAATCAATAAGATACAATTCAGGTTAAAATCTGTTTTGAGAGGACGAGAGAACAAATATGTACTACTCAATGCTCCAAATGAGAAGCTAGATAAGATTGTTGAAATTCTACCAGGAATGAACAGTCCAACTATTTTGCCTTTAGCAAAAACAGGATGGAGTTCTTTGCACTCAGTTATTAATAAAAATGATTTCTGGAATATTATAGATGAACTTAAAGCAAATGGCGCGGAAGGCATATTAGTATGTCCAATCGAAAACATGGTCTTGTAAGATGAAACTAATAGAAAATCCAAATAGAACTAATTGGTCGTCAATTTTAAAAAGACCGACCAAAACGGTTGATGATATCGAAGACATCGTTAAGACTATTTTTAATGAAGTCAAAACTCGTGGAGATGAAGCTGTAAACGAATACACCTCAAAATTTGACAACGCTGAATTAGAATCAATATTAGTTTCAGATCAAGAAATTAAAGGTGCTATTGCAAATGTCTCAGACGAGTTAAAGCAAGCTATTCAATTAGCAAAGTCAAATATTGAACGATTTCATGCAGCTCAGAAAACTGAAAAAGTAAAGCTCAATACCATGGATGGCGTTGAATGCTGGCAAGAAAAACGACCAATCCAGAAAGTAGGCTTATACATACCTGGCGGTACGGCGCCCTTATTTTCTACGGTTTTAATGCTTGCAGTGCCTGCTAAGATCGCTAAATGCAAAGACATTGTATTGTGCACGCCACCAAATAGTGAAGGTGAAATTTCAAGTGAAATATTATATACTGCTTCATTATGTGGTGTTACTAAAATTGTAAAAGCTGGCGGTATACAAGCTATCGCAGGATTGACTTTTGGTACAAAAAGTATTCCGCAGGTATATAAAATATTTGGACCTGGTAATCAATATGTTACAGTCGCAAAACAAATTGCTACAAAGTATGGTGTAGCTATCGATATGCCTGCAGGACCAAGTGAATTATTAGTAATGGCTGATGAAACGGCTAACCCAAAATATGTAGCCTCTGATTTATTAAGCCAAGCAGAACATGGCTCTGATAGTCAAGTGATATTAGTAACAACATCTACTGAGTTTGCAAAAGACGTTGAAATTGAAGTTGGAACTCAGATAGAAAAACTTGAGCGAAAGGAAATAGCTAAAGATGCAATTAACAACTCCAAATCAATAGTAGTAAAAGATTTTGAAACAGCACTTGAGTTAATTGATCAATATGGCCCAGAACACTTTATAGTATGCACAAAAAATGACGATTTTTTTGTGGAGCAAATTGGGAATGCAGGTTCAGTATTTATAGGAAACTATACGCCTGAAAGTGCAGGTGATTATGCTTCAGGTACAAACCACACATTGCCAACAAATGGCTATTCAAAAGCATATTCGGGCGTTAACTTAGATAGTTTTCAGAAGAGTATGACCTTTCAAAAAATATCTAAAAAAGGTATAGCTACTATTGGACCAGCTATTGAATTAATGGCTGAAGCTGAAGGCCTTCAGGCACATAAAAACGCTGTTACATTACGATTAAATGATGTCATTCCTTCAAAGGCAGGAATCTCTAATTCAAAACTTAAAGCTAACAATGAATAAGAGAGAGTTAAACATATTTAATTTACTTAGAGAAAACATAAAAACGATAAAAGCATATTCATCGGCTAGAGATGAATATAAAGATGCTTCTGCTGATATGGTATTTATTGATGCAAATGAAAGTCCATTTCAAACCAATGTTAATCGCTATCCAGATCCGCAACAGTCAAGCGTAAAGCAACAGCTTTCTGAGCTTAAAAACATTCCACCTTCACAGATTTTATTAGGAAATGGTAGTGATGAAGTATTGGATCTAATCTTCAGAGCTTTTTGTGAACCTAATGTAGATAATATTGTCACATTGCCACCAACATATGGTATGTACAAGGTATTGGCAGATTTAAATGCTATTAATATTATTTCAGTAGAATTAGATAGTGATTTTGAGCCTAAAGTATCAGAAATTCTTACTACACAAAATGACAATTCAAAGCTTTTGTTTTTATGCTCTCCTAATAATCCAACGGCGAATAGTTTTAATTCTGATAAAATAGAAGACTTGATTAGTGGTTTTGAAGGAATTGTAGTAATTGACGAAGCTTATATAGATTTTTCAAATCAAGAAAGTTGGGTAAGTCGACTAAATAAATTTCCTAATCTAATTGTAACTCAAACCTTATCCAAGGCTTATGGTTTAGCAGGAATACGATTAGGAATTTGTTATGCTTCAGAATTTATTATTTCTGTTCTAAACAAAATAAAACCGCCATATAATGTTAATCAGCTTACACAGCAAAAAGCATTAGAGCGATTGCTGAAAATAGATGAAGTCAATGCTGAAGTTTCGAACATATTAGAACAACGAAAATGGTTACAACAAGCATTAGAAACGGTTCCATTTATTAAGACTATTTATCCTTCGGACGCCAATTTTATTTTAGTAAAAGTAGATGCTGCTAATAAACGCTATTCAGAATTAATTGAAAAAGGAATAGTAGTGAGAAACCGAACAACCCAGCCGCTTTGCGAAAACTGTTTGAGATTTACAGTTGGTACAGAAAAAGAAAACAAGACATTAATTGAAGCATTAAATCAATTATCATGAAACCAGTATTATTTATAGATAGAGACGGTACACTAATACGAGAGCCGGCGGATGAACAAATAGATTCGTTTGAGAAGCTAGAGTTCTATCCAAAAGTATTTCAATATTTAAGTAAGATAGCCAAAGAGTTAAATTTTGAGGTTGTTATGATTACAAATCAAGATGGTCTTGGTACTGATGTCTATCCTGAAGATACATTTTGGCCAGTACACAACTTTGTCATAAAATCTTTTGAACAAGAAGGTGTTGTTTTTAAAGAACAATTTATTGATAGAACCTTTGCAAAAGACAATGCACCAACTCGCAAACCAAATACAGGACTTTTAACAAAATATTTCTCTGGTGATTATGATTTATCCAACTCTTATGTCATAGGAGATCGATTAACCGATATAGAATTAGCTAAGAATCTAGGTGCAAAAGGTATTTTCATCAATGATGAAACACATTTGGGTGTTGATGAAGTTACTGTAGCTGAAAATGAATTGCAGTCATTTATAGCATTAGAAACTAACGATTGGGAAGAGATTTATCGTTTCTTAAAAACTACTGAACGTATTGGTTCAATTGAGCGTAATACAAATGAGACCAAAATTAAAATCAACCTTAATCTAGATGGCACAGGACAAAGTAGTATTGATACTGGTATTGCCTTTTTTGACCATATGCTAGATCAAATAGCACGTCATGGTCAAATGGATTTAGACATAAAGGTTAATGGCGATTTAGAAGTTGATGAGCACCATACTATAGAAGATACTGCTATTGCATTAGGAGAAGTATTTGCTAAAACCTTAGGGAATAAATTAGGTATAGAACGCTATGGTTTCTCTTTACCAATGGACGATTGCCTTGCTCAAGTCGCAATTGACTTTGGGGGTAGAAACTGGCTCGTTTGGGATGCTGATTTTAAACGTGAAATGATTGGCAAAATGCCGACAGAAATGTTTTATCACTTTTTCAAATCTTTTACAGATGGTGCAAAGTGTAACTTAAATATAAAAGTTGAAGGTACAAATGAACACCACAAGATTGAAGCTATATTCAAAGCTTTTGCAAAAGCAATTAAAATGGCAGTAAAACAAGATGTTGAAAAGATGATATTACCGTCAACAAAAGGAATGCTATAATGAACTTAAAAATAGTCAATTACGGCGCAGGAAACATTAAAAGCATTCAATTTGCTTTTCAGCGATTAGGCTATGAAGCGGTCTTAACAAATAATCCTGAACAATTACTAAAAGCTGATAAAGTAATTTTTCCTGGTGTTGGTGAGGCTAGTTCTGCGATGAAAAAATTAAAGGAATCAAAGCTTGATAAAGTCATCCCTGAACTTAAACAACCAGTTTTAGGTATCTGTTTGGGTATGCAGTTGATGTGCAATTATACTGAAGAAGGAGAAACAAAAGGATTGGGAATTTTTGATGTTGATGTGAAACGTTTTTCAAATACGGTCAAGGTACCACAAATGGGTTGGAATACAGTAAAGAATCTAAAGTCAGATTTATTTAAAGGAATTGATAATGATTCGTACATGTATTTGGTTCATAGTTTTTATGCTGAAAACTGCTGCCAAGCTATTGCTACAACAGATTATGAATTAGAATATGCCTCTGCTTTGGAGAATGATAATTTTTTTGGTGTACAGTTTCACCCAGAGAAATCTGGAAAAACGGGAGAGGTTTTATTGAAAAATTTTCTACAACTCTAAATTATACTTAATGTCACCTTGAGCGCAGTCGAAAGGTCTGAATGAAAACAAATATGAGAATTATACCAGCAATAGATATTATTAACGGACAATGTGTGCGTCTTACTAAGGGTGATTATAACACAAAAAAAGTCTATAACGAAAACCCTGTTGAAGTTGCTAAAGCTTTTGAAGATTCGGGAATTCAGCATCTACATGTTGTTGATTTAGATGGTGCAAAAGCTAACCATATCGTTAATTATAAAGTGTTAGAAGCTATTGCTTCTAAGACCAATCTTAAAATTGATTTTGGTGGTGGACTCAAATCTGATGATGATTTAAGAATAGCTTTTGAGTCTGGTGCATATCAAATAACAGGAGGAAGTATTGCTGTAAAGCAACCAAATGTGTTCCAAAGTTGGCTAGAAACCTATGGTTCAGATAAAATTATTTTAGGCGCAGATTGCATTAACGAAAAAATTGCAATTTCTGGTTGGCAAGAAGAAAGTGATTTAGATGTTATACCTTTTATAAAAGATTATCAGAGCAAAGGTGTTGATTATGTTATATGTACAGACATCTCAAAAGATGGCATGCTACAAGGACCTTCTTTTAGTTTGTATGAACGTATTCTATCAGAATCGCCAAACTTAAAATTGATAGCTTCTGGAGGAATTTCTAAATATGATGAATTACCACAGCTAAGAGCAATAGGTTGCGAAGGTGTTATCATTGGGAAAGCGATTTATGAACATCATATATCATTAAAAGAATTAGAACAATTTATTCTAACAAACTAATTATGCTTACAAAACGAATTGTTCCTTGTTTAGATATTAAAGATGGCCGTACTGTAAAAGGTGTCAACTTTGTAGATTTGCGTGATGCCGGTGATCCAGTGGTATTAGCCAAGCAATATGCCGAAGTTGGTGCTGATGAATTGGTGTTTTTAGATATTGCGGCTACTTTGGAGAATAGAAGTACAACTTTAGATATGGTGTTGAGAGTTGCAGAACAAGTAAATATTCCATTTACAGTTGGTGGTGGAATATCTTCAATAGAACATGTGGATGCATTGCTTAAAAATGGTGCTGATAAGGTATCTATTAATTCTTCTGCTGTTAAGCGACCTGAATTAATTAATGAATTATCAAATAAATTTGGAAGTCAATGTATTGTGGTAGCCATTGACGCTATGCTAATTCATGGTGAATGGATTGTGCATTTGGCTGGTGGCACAATTCCAACAGAAATAAAATTATTTGATTGGGCCATTGAAGTAGAACAACGTGGAGCTGGTGAAATACTTTTCACATCCATGAACCATGATGGCACTAAATCCGGATTTGCAAATGAAGCCTTATCAAAACTATCCAATTTGATAAATATCCCGATAATTGCTTCTGGTGGAGCTGGAACAGTGAAGCATTTTGTAGATGCATTTAAAAAAGGAAAAGCAGACGCTGCATTAGCTGCTAGTGTATTTCATTTTGGAGAAATACCAATAGTAGAATTGAAAGAAGAATTAAAACAACAGGGAATTCCTGTTAGAATATAACTGTCATACTGAACTCGTTTCTGTATCTCATAATAAATTTAAATAAGATTCCGCTTTTGATCGCGGAATAACAAACACGTTTGAAATGAAAATAGATTTCAATAAAAATAAAGACGGTCTAGTACCTGCAATCATTCAAGATGTAAACACAAAGAATGTTTTAATGCTAGGCTACATGAATGAAGAGGCTTTTTTAAAGACCAAAGACACTAGACTAGTAACATTCTTCAGTCGTACCAAAAATAGATTATGGACTAAAGGTGAAGAAAGCGGTAATGTGTTGAATCTAATTGACATAAAGTTAGATTGTGATAACGACACATTACTGGTAAAAGTAAATCCACAAGGACCAACATGCCATACTGGTACCGACACCTGCTGGCACGAAGAGAACAACCAATCATTTGGATTTTTATCAGAACTAGAACAAATTATTACCGATAGGAAAGACAATCCAGAAAACGAATCGTCTTATGTAGCATCCTTATTCCGAAAAGGGATTAATAAAATTGCCCAAAAAGTAGGAGAGGAAGCTGTAGAAACAGTTATTGAAGCTAAGGACCAGAATGATGATTTGTTTCTAAACGAAAGTGCTGATTTATTGTTTCATTATTTAATTCTTCTACAAGCAAAAGGCTATCAGCTTAATGATATAATTTCTGTCCTTAAACAGCGACATAATTAATCAAAAGCATCGTTTAAAAGTAATTTTTTACGATAAAATGCGTTTTTTCATAAAATAAAGTTATATTGCGCATTGCTATAAGCAACTATAACCCAAATCGTATGAAAAAAACTACCCTTTCATTAGCACTTGTGCTAATGTTATTAACTATCACATTTTATGTCAATGCGCAACAATGTGCATTTGATAATCAAAGAGAAATTTTAAGGCAAAATCCTAATTATGTTGATCTAGAGCGTATTTCAGAAGAAAATCTTCAAAATGCAATTTTAGATGGCACTGTACAACGTAGCAGTGGAACAGTATTAACTATACCCGTTGTTGTTCATGTATTGCATCTAGCTGGAGAAGCAATTGGTACTGGATCTAATATTTCTGATGCACAAATATTTAGTAGTATTAACAACTTAAATGATTTTTACCGAGGATTAACTGCAGATAGTCCTGTAGATTTTGAAATAGAATTTGCTTTGGCTCAAAGAGATCCAGATTGTAATGCAACTACTGGTATTAATAGAATAGATGCTTCAGGATTATCTGGCTATTCAAACTTTGGAGTTAATGTTCTAAATTCTAACGGTGCAAGTTATAATGATATAAAAACATTAATAAGTTGGCCCCAGACAGATTATTTCAATATATGGATCGTAACTGAATTAGATGGTAATAATGGAGGCTTTGGTTTTCAAGGTTACGCATACTTCTATAACGAATCATCAAGTAACCATGGCTCTGTAATGATGTCTTCTGTTTTTGGATATGACCCTGGAAATACAAATGGTTGGGGACTTAATTCAAACGGCGATAATAGTACTGTTGTGCATGAGTTAGGGCATTATTTCCATTTATACCATACTTTTCAAGGGGATGATACCAACGGAGACGGTGCATCAGACACATGTCCTGCAAATACTTTAGTAGGTAACAATAGCGATGGATGCGCCGATACTGTACCTCACCAAAGAGAAACAAGTACATGTCCATCTAATAATTCTTGCACAGGTAGTGCATGGGTAGATAGTAATACAATTAATAACGTAATGAGTTATTACAATTGTACTGATAGACTCACAAATGATCAGAAAACTAGAGCTAGAGCTGCTATGGTAGGTACAGCTATAGCAAACTCAAATGGTGATGAAGCTCCTGATTTAACGTATTCAGCTCCAACAACCGTATGTAACACAAACACTACAAGTACAAATAATTCTGGTATTACAAGTGTAGAATTAAACGGTGTAACATACAGTTCTTTTTCATCTGCAAGTGATGGAGGAAATATTGACAATTCTGATAGTTGTTCTAATTATTTTGAAATTGATGCTGATCAATCCAATACAATAAATGTAGGTATGTTTAGTGTAAATTGGCAACAGCTAGGTGTATGGATTGATTGGAATGATGATGGAGATTTTGATGATGACGCTGAACAACAATATTTAGATAATGACATAGCTGCGGGTTCTACAGTACCAATTACAATTAGTTATCCGAGTAGTATTCCATATGAAGATTATGTAAGAGTTAGACTTGTTACTGAAGTAGATAATAGATATTCTGGCGTAAGTTTAATTGACTCTGCTTGTTACACTGGTTTAGTAACTGGGCAATCTGAGGATTATACAATATATGTACAAGCATCGTCTGTTTTATCTGTTGAATCGAATGTGTTGAAAAGCTTGAAAATTTATACTTCAGCGGATACAGATGAATTGTATATAGCTGGTCAATTAACTCCAAAGCCTATAGCTGATTTATACGATATCAATGGGCGATTACTTATAAGTAAAAAGTTAGAGTCGTCAAATTCTGTAAACTCAATGGACGTATCTAGTATTTCATCGGGGATATATATAATAAAAATACATGATGACAGCCAAGTAAAGACTCAAAAAATCATTATAAAATAAATAAAAAAGGCTGATATTTAATATCAGCCTTTCTTATATGTTTACCTATTTAGTATGGTGAATCAGTTATTCTAAAGTTTAGCTAAGCCATCCTTTGGAAGCCGAATGTTTTGCAAACCAAACTAAGAAAAGGCAAAATACGATTATCATTATTGGCATTACCATGCTTGGTATTTCTACATTCATAAATAGATATATATGCTGTATAATAGCACAAACAGCAGATATAACGAGTAAAAATAGTGCCCATTTTTTTCGTAATAATAGTGCTAAACAGCCGAGAGCACCACAAAAAACAGCTAAGGCAAATGCGGCAGTATACCAAGCAGGATATTCAATTAAAAATTCAGCCTGTTGTTCTTCAGGAAGTGCGGCAATCATTTCGTCGGTTATAAATGCACGACCTAAGTAAGCCATAATACCTAGTCCATTCCAGATAAGTGCCAAAACACTAATAATCCAGAACCAAATTGGTGGTTTAGTTGTAGTCATAATTAAATTGATTTAGTTAGAATATGTCTTCAAGTTAAAAAAAATTTTGACAGCAGTGCAGAGTTCTGTTATTTTGAAACCTTAATTATGGCATTCGAAAAGCAAAAATATTACTACGTTTTCACTATTCAGTATCTAGGATATCGTTTTCATGGTTGGCAAAAACAGCCAAACCTAAAGACTTTACATCTTATGATTGATAGGACTTTCAACTATATTTTAGAAGGTAAGCCTTTTAAGACATTAGTTTCTGGAAGAACAGATGCAATGGTATCTGCAAATAAAACCGCTTTCGAGCTGTTTTTAGAAAACCCTATAGAAGATAAGGATGTGTTTTTAAAATGGTTTAATTATAATCTCCCACAAGATATTAGAGCATTAAAAATTGAAGACGTTGATAAAAACTTTAATATCATACAACACCCTAAACTAAAAGAGTACATATATCTATTTGCATTTGGAGGAAAGTTTCACCCGTTTTGTGCACCACTGTTAACTACAATTCAGGATGATTTAGATATAGAAATGATGATGCAAGGTGCAAGACTATTTGAAGGCACTCACAATTTTAAGAACTATTGCTACAAAGCCACTGATAATGGTGTGTATAACAGAACTATTGAAAAATGTGAGTTGGTCGTCAATGAGGTCTATTCGGCAAACTTTTTCCCAGAAACCTCTTATTTGTTGCGAGTTGTAGGAAAAGGGTTTGGGCGAAATCAAATCCGTTTAATGATGGGTACATTACTAAAATTAGGCAAAGGTGAGGTGACTTTAGACTTTATTGAAGAAAGTCTAAAACCTAATATCGATTCTCATCAAGATTACATAGCACCAGCTTCGGGATTGATACTCCAATCTGTAGAATTTGAATAAAAAAAAGAGCCAGCAATTTGCTAGCTCTTTAGTTGATTTATTTCGTAAGAAAAAACGCTACTTTACAACGTGTAAAGTTGGTTCCTTTTCAACAAATTTTCCATTTATAGATTCTCCCAGGATTAAAACTTCCTTAGATCTTTCGTACATTTTAATTGCACGATGCATCTGAAGCTTTGTAGCATTGTATAGCTTTACACCTGATTTTGAACCTTTATTTCTAATCTCGATATAAAAACCATCTTTTAGTTTTGTTGGTCGTGTTGCTGGTCTACCCATAAAATTACTATAATTTTTAATTTTTTGCATTATAGTGAAATTTCTCCCATTCTACAAGTTTATTTTGAAATATTCTAAACAAAGCTTAAGTATTGTTAACAAAAACTTAAAAATCTTATCGAGATTATTTTCTGAATGAAATACTTTTTTAAATTACGGTAACATTAGCGATTCAATATTATTGAGTAAAACCTTACAGATTATGGTAATTCCTAAAGAGACATTCTCATTTTTTAAAAAACTATCAAAAAACAATAATAGAGATTGGTTTAATGAACATAAACCCCAATTTAAAGCTATTGAAGCAAAGGTTAAATCGGCTTACAACCACTTAGGTGAATTAATGAGCGAACATGATCAAATTGATAGAATTAAAATATTCAGAATTTATCGTGATGTACGTTTCTCGAAAAACAAATTACCTTATAAAACTCATTTTGGAGGATCGTTCCATAGACTAAAACCTGAGTTACGCGGTGGCTATTATTTGCATATTCAACCAAATAATGAATCGTTTATTGCTACTGGATTTTGGGAGCCTAATAAGGAAGACCTGTTGAGAATACGGAAAGAGTTTGAGATGGACGACAGTGAAATGAGAGCTATTTTAAATAATAAAACATTCAAAACTACTTGGGGTGATTTTGTAGGTGATACATTAAAAACGGCCCCAAAAGGATTTGATAAAGAACATCCTGCAATAGATTTAATAAGACGCAAGCAATATATTTTCACTAAAAAGTATACTGATAACGACGTGTTATCAGATGGTTTTTTAAATAGTGTAAATTCGGATTTTGAAACTGTTAGACCTTATTTTGATTATATGAGCGACGTGCTCACTACAAACTTAAATGGTGAATCCTTGCTATAACTTATGCGTATAAATTCCTTATTACTGATTGCTATTTTACTTTTTTCTTCCTGTGCTGAAGAAAGCGATAAGATTTTGTTTTCATCAAATCGAGATGGCAATTCTGATATATACCTAATGGATTCTGAAGGTGAAAACCTTCAACAGATTACTAACTCTGATTTTGATGAGTGGTCACCTGTATGGGTTTCTGAGCGCAATATTGTGTTTTTAAGACAGTTAAAGGATAGTATAATTGTTGTAGATAAGAATCTTGAAAACAATTACGAACGTATACTTAATCATCCTGCAGAATGTATTTTGGATGATAAGAATTTTGTGTTTTATAAATCGATGGATAAGCGCATCTTTAGTTGTAAAGGTGATGTGTTTTTAATGTTGGATAGCAAGGTTACTAATCTTACAGCAACTCTCGACGGAACCGCAAACTATATTGCATGGCATAATGGTAATGAAATACTATTTACAAGTAATCATGAGGGCACAAACGATATTTATAAAATAAACATTAATGATTTAGATACCGTAGTTAAGCTAACAGATACACAAGATAATAATGAGCGTGGCTCCATGTCTCCAAATGGTCGCTTCTTAGCATTTAGCTCGGATATGTTCAAAAAAGGCCAGCAAGATATTGTAATTATGGACCTGATGGTTAAAGAATATATAAACATCACTAGGAGTGAAGGTAATGAGCTTATTGCCAGATGGTCTAAAAACGGTAAATACTTGTACTATGGAGGCAATGAAACTGGAGATTGGGAAATTTACCGTTTTGATACAAACACTAATAAAACAATACAATTAACAAAAAATAAGGCCTTCGATGGAGATCCAAGGCCTTATTTACATTGACTTTATTAATCTATATTTGACTTAATCCACCGTCAACTTCTATCTCAATTCCGTTGATATACGATGCCTCACTTGAAGCTAAAAATAAAGCAGTATTAGCAATTTCTTCTGAAGTACCAAAACGTCCTAATGGATTTGCAGCTGCAAAACCTTTACCCATGTCTTCCACAACATCTTGTGGTAATCCCATTTTACCATATAAAGGCGTATAAATTGGTCCTGGAGCAATAGAATTTACTCGAATTCCTCTAGACTTTACTTCATTAGTTAATACTCTAGAATATGCACGTAAAGCACCTTTACTTGCAGAATATACAGCAAGTCCTTCAAAGCCTTTTTGATGCACAATAGAGTTGGTAAATAATATTGTACCACCATCGTTTATATGAGGTAATGCTTCTGTTACTGTTAAAATTGGTCCTTTTACATTAATATCAAAAATATAATTATAATGCTCAGCAGTGACATCTGTAGTCGGCGACACTGGAGCCACGCCTGCATTCAAAAATAGAATATCAATTTTTCCATATTTTGATAGTGCTTCATTAATTAATCTTTTATTGTCTGCTTCAATTGAGACGTCAGCTGTTACGGTTATAAAATCACCATGTAAATCATTGGTGGCTTCTTTTAGTGCTTCCGCTCTACGGCCAGAAATCACAACTTTTGCGCCCTCTTCTAAAAATCGCTTTGCCGTTGCTAGACCAATACCACTATTTGCACCGGTGATAACTGCTACTTTGTTCTTTAATTTACTCATAATGTGTTGTTTTATTTGAAACGTTCGTTTCAAAAAAGGTTAAAAAAATATATTACTCTAAAACTGAAAGCATAGTATCTACAATACTTTCAAAATCTTTTTGTTCATCTAATAATATTCCAGTAACGCGAATGCCTTGCAAAGCAGTAAATAAATATGCCGCATAGTCTTTAGCACTTTTATTACCATTAATTGATCCTGAAGCTTGACCACTTGCCACTAGTTCTACAAAAAGGTCTTGCATAGAAATTAAATTGTTAGTTAGGAAATTTTTAATATCTATATCCTGATTGGCCATCTCAGTAGTACAGTTTCCTAAAAGGCATCCATTTACTTTATCATCTGGAGAAGTAGCAAAAATTTTACGAATAGTTTCTAATGGGTCCGAATTATGAACCAAAACCTTTTGCACATATTTGTTTGCTTGCGCTTTATATGCTCTTAGGCTTTGTTGATACAATTCCATTTTGCTTCCAAACGAGTTATAAATACTAGATCTATTTAATCCTGTTGCGTCTACTAAATCTTGCATAGATGTAGCATTATAGCCCTTATTATGAAATAACTTTACAGCTTTTTCAAGGACGTCTTCGCGATTAAATATTTCTACTCTTGGCATTTTATTTGAAATGAACGTTTCAAAATTATGAAAGAAATTTAAGTCTAACTGTTAAGATTTTAATAAATTTTAAAAACCCTTTAAATCGCTTGTAGAATTTGCGGTCTGATAAATACTTGAACGCTGTCTATCAAACGTTCTTTTACAATATTCATCATACGCTTATTAAGTGCAGACGAATTTTTTATGTATTCTTCGTATTCTTCGACAGTAAATTGACCAATCACCATACCTTTTAGAGAGTTTCTAAACTTCATATCTTTATGTATGGCATTCTCAATGTAAGCAAGCTGTTTGGTCAAGGTTAAATCGTAAAATACATTTTTACGCTTCTTTATATAGTTGCTAAAGACTGCAATAAATAAGTCATGCTGCATTTTAATAATAGGACGTAATGTTCTATTCTGAAAAGCTTCATCACTAGTCATTGAATCGTAAAACTTTGCTGACGGAATTTCTGGTCTAATGTTGAGTAGGTTAGTAGAGCGTTCCATATTAATAGGGATTAATTGAATATGGATTTAAATTTAAACATATACTCAAGTAAAATTTACAAGCTGCTTTTATGTTGTTAACGGTGTTATTAACAAGTATAAAGATTAGTCTTTAGCAATTCTAGTTAGTATCTTTACTAAAAATTACAGCATATGAAGTTTGGGAGCGTTGATAACCCTGAAAATATTGACTTTACTTTACCAAATGATCATCCAGACACTTTAGAAGTTTTAAAAAAAAATACATCTGACAAGCTTAAAATGTACATTGGATGTGCTAAATGGAACAGAGCAGATTTGAAAGGCTTTTATCCTAGAGGAACAAAAGACGAATTAACCTATTATTCAAGGCAATTCAATGCCATCGAACTTAATGCTACATTTTATAGAATATTTCCACCCGAACAATTTGAAAAATGGCATGGTAAAACACCTGATAACTTTAGATTTTTTCCTAAACTTTATCAAGAGATTAGCCATTGGAAGCGCTTAAACCAAGAGGTAAAACCAGCAGTTGACAATTATTTGTACAGTGCAGTCAATCTTAAAGACAAACTTGGTTGTGTGTTTTTGCAAATGAATTCTAATTTTGCTCCAAAAGATTTCGATAGAGTGATTAATTTTGTTGAATCTTGGCCAAATGAAATCCCTTTAGCTGTTGAGTTTAGGCATACCAATTGGTACAATGACCCATCGGTTTCTGAGGATTTATATCAATTGCTTGAAAAGCATAATATTTCTAATATCATTGTAGATTCTGCCGGTCGTAGAGACATTATGCATATGCGACTTACCAATTCAAGAGCATTTATAAGATTTGTAAGTGCAAATCATAAAAGTGATTATAACAGACTGGATGATTGGGTAGAACGATTAAAAATTTGGAAAAATGCTGGTATAGAACATATTAATTTTTTTGTGCACCAAAATATAGAGAAAAATTCACCTTTGCTTTCGGCATATTTTATAAAACAATTGAATTCTGAATTAGGGACAACTTTAAATATTCCTGGCAAAACTAATATTCAAAATAAACATATTTATATATGAGATTTCATACACGAAAATGGGTAAAACCTGAAGATTTAAACCCTAACGGAACCTTATTTGGAGGGCAATTATTAGCTTGGATAGATGAAGAAGCGGCCTTATACACCATAATACAGTTAGAAAATTCAAAGATTGTAACTAAATATATGTCCGAAATTAACTTTATGGCTTCTGCTTGTAAAGGCGATATTGTTGAAATTGGTATCGAGGTTATAAAATTTGGTAGATCATCTATAACTATGAAGTGTGAAGCTCGCAATAAAATGACACGAGAAACTATTTTAACTGTAGACAATATGGTGATGGTTAATCTTGGTCCAGATGGTAAACCTGCACCACATGGCAAGACCGAAGTAGAATTTGTGAGCGATAGGCTCAACAATAAAACCAATTTATAAGCTGTTAAATTAGAGTTAATTGGCAATCCTAAGATCGTTGTGGACTGTTTTAATAAGTAAATTTAGGCAACAAAATCTGACTAAAATTTATTAAAAATGAAAAGAATTACGCTAGGTATTTTTTTTATTGCCACAGCTTTGGTAGTATTAGTAGCTTCAAAAGAAAGCACACCATCTACAAACGACATTTTAACGAGTAATTTTATTGAAGGTAACACGGGCATTGCATCTATAAACGCATTAAGCTTTGGCCCTGAAGGTATTCTATTTATTGGCGATTCTAAAAACGCTGCCATTTATGCATTAGATACTAAGGATAATGCATCTGTAGCTACGTCCGAGCGTATCGGCATAGGTGAGGTTGATGAAAAAATCGCAGCATCATTAGGTACAACCACAGATAATATACGCATAACAGATATGGCTGTAAATCCAGTATCAAAAGCTGTTTATTTTTCTGTAAATGTTACTGACGGCACACCAGTTATTTTAAAATTAAAAGGTGAAAGTTTTGAAAATGTGTCATTAACAGATGCTAGCTTTTCAAAAATTGAATTAGAAAACGCTATTGCTGTTGACGCTAAAGACCACAGAAATAGACCACAACGTGTTTGGGCTATTTCAGACTTGCGCTATCATGATGGAAATGTTTTGGTTTCTGGATTATCTAATAAAGAATTCAGTTCAACATTTAGAAGTATTCCATTTCCATTTAAGGGGAATCAAGATTATGCATCACTCGAAATCTGGCATGCAGCTCATGGTAAATATGAAACTCATGCGCCAATAAAGACATTTGATGTCATCAAAATTGAAGGAAAAGATTATTTAATGGCGAGTTACACATGTACGCCTTTAGTGTTATTTCCGATGGAAGATATAAAAGGTGGTAAGCATCTTAAAGGTAGAACAGTAGCTGAATTAGGTGCCGGAAATTCGCCTTTAGACATGATTTCTTTCGAAAAAGGTGGACAACAATACTTCTTTATGTCTAATACAAACAGGCCAATTATGCGCTTTAAATATGAGACTATTGCAGATTTTAAAGATACAATGACAGAACCTGTTACTGAATTTGGTGTTGCAACTGGTGTTGCTTATGATAATCTGCCAATGGTTAATGTTCTTCAGCTCGACAATTTAGATGCTGAAAAAGTAGTGTATATGCAACGCACATCGTCAGGAGATTTAATATTAAGAAGTCGTCCTAAAAGATGGATGTAATACATAGATATAACTATCAAAAAAAGATCAAGATGTACTTGGTCTTTTTTTGTGCTCTAGTCGTTATGGCATGTCGAAATGATGCTTCAGAATTTAAAATCATTTATGAAGCTGATAGAGCAGTAGCACTATCTTTGGATTCTGGTCTTGATTCTGAAAACATAAAAGTTGTATTAGACACTAATCAAAGCACTCCTATTTTAGGAGCTATTTATAAAACTAACGATAGTCATATTTTCAGACCAGTCATTCCATTTACAAATGGGCAGAAATATCTAGTGTTTAAGGATACTATCCAAATTGCTGAATTTATAATTGATAAAAATTCAGACGAAAATAATCCTAAACTCACGGCCATTTTTCCATCAATAGATACGGTTCCGGAGAACTTATTAAAGATGTATTTACAGTTTTCAAAGCCAATGCAAGAAGTTGGTGATGCCCTGGATTATGTTACTGTTATTAATGAAACAACAGGTAAGGAGGTCGATGTGTTTTTAAAATTGAATACCGAGCTTTGGAATAAAGAGCACACTATGTTAACCTTATGGCTAGATCCTGGACGTATTAAAACAGATTTAATACCTAACAAAACACTTGGATTGCCAATACTTAAGAATAATACATACACCATCCATATTGATAAATCATGGCGAGATGCTGATGGATTATCTTTAGATAAAACCTATAGCAAGACATTTAATGTTGTGGAACGTGATGCTCTAAAACCACACGTTGAAAACTGGGAAATTACTGTAAATAATGCCGTATTGACTATTGATTTTAAAGAACCTTTAGATGCCATTTTAGTCAAGGAAACTCTTAATATTAAAGATGAAAATGGAACAATTGTACTTGGCGAAATTGTATTGAAAACCAATGAAACTTCACTAGAGTTTCGACCTAAGCACGACTTTACATCCCAGACGTATACCATCAGTGTAGATTCAAAATTGGAGGATTTGGCAGGTAATAATCTTAATCATTTATTCGATCGAGATGTCACGCAACATACAGCTACCGACAATTCAGAATATAAAACGTTAACGTTTAAAATCGATTAGACGTTCTCAACAATTCCAGGGAATTCGTATATCTCCAAGTCAAAGTAATTAACCGCAGAGAATACGTGGTCAAAAATATCGGCCATAATGTTTTCGTAATTCTGCCATACTTGATCTCTACTAAATGCATAGATTTCTAGTGGAATACCTTGTGTAGTCTGTTCTAATTGGCGTACCATCAAGGTCATATCCTTATTGATTTCCTGATGATTTTCGATATAGATTTGAAGGTACTTTCTAAACACACCAAAATTGGTAAGGTTTCTACCATTGATTAATAGAGATTTATCAATGGTGTGTTCAGTGTTATGTGTATGTATTTCTGCCGAACGATCTTGTAAATAATCCTTTAGAATCTGAACTTTTTTCAATTCTATAATATCTTCTGGTGATAAAAACTTAATCGTTGAAGCTTTAATAATGATGGAACGCTTTATGCGTCGCCCGCCAGAATTAGACATACCTCGCCAGTTCTTAAACGAGTCAGATATTAGTGCATAAGTTGGAATTGTAGTTATAGTTTTGTCCCAGTTTTGCACTTTAACAGTAGCTAAAGTAATTTCAGTAACATCACCATCAGCGCCGTATTTATCAAAAGTAATCCAGTCACCAATACGCACCATATCGTTAACCGTAACCTGAATGCTAGCTACAAAACCAAGGATACTATCTCTAAATACTAAAATGATTATTGCAGAGGCTGTACCAATTCCTGCAAAAAACTCTAAGAACGAAATACCTGTAACTATCGCAAATATTGAGAATATACCTAGAAGCCACATAAAAATCATAAAGACTTGTATATAGCTATACACAGGCTTGTCTTTAAATTGAGGTAAGGTTTTTAGGTAATCTCTTACTGCCATTAAAAAGCTCTTAAGAATACTTAATGTTAACAGTATGGCAATGACTTTAAGTGTTTTCTCAATAATGTCTTCGACAAACTCAAAATCAGAGAATACTTGTGGTACAAATTCAATAAGTATTAATAGCGGAATAATATGCGCAACATTTCTAGGAAGTTTATTAGCAACTAAGATATCGTCAAAATTAGTCTTAGTTCGCCTTGCGATTCCAGAAGAAATTCGCCTTAACAAACGCTTAGTGATAAAGTCAATAACAAATGCTACAATTAATAAGGCGATTAGCAATGCCAGCATGTTTAAATACTTAGCTGCAGTTTCAGATAAGCCTTGCTCTATAAGTAAATCGTAGATATAATGTTTCATGCTGTAAGAAATACAATGTAAACCTAATAAATATATATTAAGCTGTATGTGGTTTTAGGTATTTCTTTTCCACATAAAAAGTCCCAAACGGAATTACAGATGCCGCTAATACAATTAAAAAAGTTTTTTGATTCCATTTAAAATCTGGTTTCAACCAAATGGCCAGCACTATATATCCAATAAATAATATGCCATGAGGCATACCAAGTAGTTTTACATATTGTGGGTCGCCATTAAGATATTTTATGGGTACAGCAACAAATAATAATAGGAGGTAAGACAAGCCTTCTAAAAAGGCAATAATTCTAAAAAAAGTAATCATTAGTGTTCTTGTTTTTCAATTTCGAGCCATTGTTCATACGATACAACCAAACTTCCTTTTTCTGGGCGATATGTACCAGGTAATTTTCCTATAAATTCTAAATAATGTCCATCAGGATCCGTAAAATAGATCGCTATTGCTGGTATGTTAGCAAAGACCATAGGACGTTCTGAGTCATCACCGAGAAAGTTCCAAAACCCAATATTATGAGACTTAAGGAAATCCACAGAATCATTCAAAACCCATTCCCAATCACATTCAAAAGCAAAATGTCTTAGATCTATTTCTTCTTTAGGCTTTTCCCAAAGGCCTAGCATGTTTTTACCCCTTTCGCCAATCCAGAATAACGCTGCACGGCGCTCTTCTTCATAAAGGTATTGTTCTAGCTTAAGGACATTGGTATAGAAATCTATAGAACGTTCAAGATTTTCGACAAATAAATGGGTTTCAAAAAGACCTTTTATCATAGATTTTTGGTTGGTATCGAAGTTTTACAAAGATACTTCAGGAATACCAAAATAGTATCATTTTAACAGCTTTTAAGAATTACATTAAAACTAAAATCCGATTAATTATCTTTACCAAAATTAACTACCAAATACGTTTAATTCAATGCTACTGAATAAGAAATTCACTCTAGTACTACTATGCTTTTCGTTACTATTAAACTTCAATCTAGCCGACGCGCAATCTAAGCGAAAGCGTAAAAAAGACGCAAAAACCGAACAAGAAAAACCAAAACCAGAACCCAAAAAGAAAGGTAAAATAAAACCTTATGACAAGGTCATTACTAAAGATGCCATAAGTGATGATGGTTTATTTACAGTACATCTAGTAGGAGAGAAGTACTTTTTTGAAATTCCTAACGACTACTTAGATACAGATATGTTGTTGGTTAGTCGATTTGCAAAATTGCCATCAGGTCTTGGTGGTGGTTATGTCAATGCGGGTACGAAGACCAATACACGATTGGTAAGATGGGAACGTTTTAAGAACAAGATTTTAATAAAAGAGAAATCGTATAGCGCAGTTGCAGATGATAGTCTACCGATAAATATTTCGGTTCAGAATAATAACTACGAACCCACATTATATGCTTTTGATATTCAAGCGATTTCTAAAGATTCTTCAGCTGTGGTTATTGATGTAAGTTCGTTTTATGGTACCGATGTAAAGGCCATAAGTGGCATGCCATCGTTTATCAGAAAACAATATAAAGTGAGAAATCTGGATAAAAACCGAAGTTTTATTAATTCGGTGAAAAGTTTTCCAGAAAATATAGAAGTGATTCAAGACTTTACCTATAATGCTTCTGAACCACCAGTAAATACAGGTGATGAGACGATTAGTATACAAATGAATCAGTCTATGATTCTGTTACCAAAAGACAAAATGCAACCACGTTATTTTGATGAGCGTGTGGGCTGGTTTACATTGAGTAAATACGATTATAGTAGTGAGAAATTAAAATCGGATCGTAAAACCTACATCAGACGTTGGCGATTGGTTCCAAAAGATATTGAAGCTTACAAGCGTGGCGAATTGGTAGAACCGATAAAGCCTATTGTCTATTATTTAGATCCTGCTACTCCTGAGAAGTTTAGGTCGTACATGAAAGAAGGCGTAGAGTTGTGGCAAAAAGCGTTTGAAGCTGCAGGTTTTAAAAATGCCATTATTGCCAAAGACCCACCAACTAAAGAAGAAGATCCAGATTTTAGTCCAGAAGACATTAGATATTCTGTAATACGTTATGTAGCGAGCACCACACGTAATGCTACTGGACCAAGTGTATCTGACCCACGTACAGGTGAAATTATTGAGAGTGATATTATTTGGTATCATAACCATTTACGTTCGTATCGTAACCGCTATTTGTTAGAAACTGGAGCTGCAAATCCTTCGGCACGGACATTAGACACACCAGAAGCTGAAATAGGAGAGATGATGAAAATGGTAATTGCTCATGAGGTTGGCCATACTTTAGGATTGCCACACAACATGTCGGCAAGTAATGCTTACGATGTTGAGAGTTATCGTGATGGAGCGTTTACTCAAAAGAATGGTATTGCTGCTACAATTATGGATTATGCACGTTACAATTATATCGCACAACCAGGTGATCAGAACATTCGTTTTATACGTCAGTTAGGACCTTATGATGAATATGCTATCGATTACGGGTATCGTTATTATCCAAATGCGAATTCAGCAGACGATGAGCGCACAGTTTTAGACCAATTAGTAACATCTAAAGCTGGTGATCCAGTGTATAGTTTTGGTAAGCAGAGTAGTCGTTTCGACCCAAGATCACAAACTGAAGATATTGGAAATAACAGTATGAAAGCCAGTGATTACGGACTTAAAAACCTTCAAATTGTTGCTAAAAGTTTACCAGATTGGACGAGCAATCAGACAAATAATTATGATGATTTAGGTGAATTGTATGGCGAATTATTAGGAGTTTGGAACCGTTATGTGGGTCATGTAGTGACGCATATTGGCGGTGTTTACGAAGACACTAAAAACCCATCGCAATCTGGTGATGTGTACAGCATGGTACCAAAAGCACAGCAGAAAGAAGCTATGGCTTGGTTGCATAAAAATGCGTTTGCAAGCCCAACGTGGTTAGTAGATGCTTCGATTTTAAATAATATCGATTATGCTGGGTATACAGAGCGATTACGCGGTTTACAAGCCAGACAAGTGAATCGCTTACTTGATTTTGAAACCCTAGGGCGATTAATAGATTATAACGCTTTAGATAGTGCTAATTATTCTGCATTAGAGATGTTACGTGATTTACGTAATGGCTTATTGTCAGAAACGCGATTAGGGCAAAATGTTACAGTATATCGTAGAAACTTACAACGTGTATATGTCGACAGAATGGGCTATTTAATGACTGAAGACATGAACAGACGTTTCTCTCGTAAGTTTTATAATGTAGACCAATCGGATGTGCGTGCTTTGGTACGTGGTGAGCTGAATGTAGTTAAGCAACGTTTAAAGTCTGCAGCAAATTCAGGAGTTAATTTAGAAACCAAATACCATTACAGAGATTTGGTAGAACGTATAGATAATATTTTAGACCCAAAATAGAAGATTGGTCCTTTAGCTATGGATAAAAGCGAGTACAAGATTCATATCGTAGGTGCTGGGATTAGTGGACTTATTGCTGCCAAAACGCTCGAAGAACGTGGGTATCATCCAGTAATTCTGGAGCAATCCGATGGTGTTGGTGGTAGAGTAAAGACCGACATTATAGATGGTTACCAATTAGACCATGGATTCCAAGTGTTGTTAGATGCTTATCCGCAAGTGCAAAAGCATTTGGATTTGGATACTCTTGAATTACAAGCATTTTTACCAGGAGCAAAGGTCTTTGTGAACGGGAAATCCTCAGTTATTGGTGACCCATTACGTAACAGTAGTTTGTTATTTCCAACGCTGTTTTCTGGTGTAGCATCATTCTCAGATAAGCTTAAGATATTTAAACTGAATCAAAGTCTAAAACGCAAATCTTTGGATGCTATTTTTCAATCTGAATCTAAGTCAACACTCGACTATTTAAAGGCTAAAGGCTTTAGCGACAAGGTGATATCACAATTTTTTAAACCGTTTTTCTCTGGCATTTTCTTAGAACCAAACCTCGGTACATCAAGCCGTATGTTCGAGTTTGTGTACAAAATGTTTGGAGAAGGTTATGCTGTTCTACCAAAAGCTGGTATTGGTGCTATAGCTCAACAGTTAAAATCGCAATTACAACAAACCACGTTTAAGTTTAATACCGAAGTAAAATCTGTATTGGATTCTGAGATTTTTTTAGCCAATGGCAAAACCTTAGATACCCATTTTACGATAATTACCGCCAACTCAAATAGCTTAGTCGGTAATCTTAAAGATGCTGGTGTAACATGGAAATCTTGTTATAATCTGTATTTTGAAGTGGCTTCACAGGATATTGCACAACCATTAATTGGGCTTATTGCGGAAGAAGAGGCTTTAATCAACAACATCTTTTTCCATAATACCTTAGAGACGCACAGTAAAGGCGCCCATGAGTTGTTATCCGTAACCGTTGTAAAAGACACAGATTTGGATGGTGTACAACTTGTAACACAGGTAGAGCAGGACCTCCAAAAGTGTTGTAATATCACAGCACTACAACATATTAAAACCTATCATATAGCTAATGCATTACCAGATTTAGAGCATTTGTATTACGATATGTCGCCAACTGAAACCGAAATTAAACCTACAGTGTTTATGGCTGGCGATTATTTACTAAATGGCTCATTGAATGCTGCGATGATCTCTGGAGAACGCGCTGCACAAGGCTTGATAGAAAAATTAGAAGGTGGCGCTGTCGCCGAAAAATTAACCTCAGAATATATTTAAAAAGAACTATGGCAAAGAAAAAACCGGATATGGTGGTGTACGATGAAGAGAAAGCGCAATACAATGCAGCGTTTTTACCTTATGCAACAAGTTTTAGTGCGCCACAAATACAAATGCCCGATACAGGCAGTTGGAAAAATACACAGATCTATAAAGCCAATAAACACTTACGCGATAAATATTTAACGCTTAAAGCTGAATACGAAGCGTTAATGACGGTATTTGAATACAACCAACTGGTGACTAATGCCAAATTTAATTTTGAACCATTAGTTGGTGAAACGTATCATTTGTATAGTAATGATAACAACGAACCATTTTTATCTATCATAGAACCCGAGAGTAGTAATTTTGAATTTCTAGGGAGTTTTAAATTAACCTCTGACTATTTATGGGATAAGATAGAATAGTTTCTGAATAATATTCTGCAATTTATGTATATACCTGAAAGAGTATATGTTACAAAGTATTATATTTTACATAATATAAATTATAGTTCGTTTAGTTAAGTTGATAATAATTAACTTGAACCCATGGAAAAGCTATCCAAATTATCAAGTGATGATTATAAGATTATATTGATTGTATTTATAGTGATCTCAATATATATATTTCTATTATGGTATAAACAATATAAATGGAGAAAACAATGGAAAGCTAGACGCGATTATTACCGAAATGTATATTTAAAATCTGATGCTTGGAGACGTAAACGGTATGTAGTTCTTAAACGTGATAACTGGAAATGCGTTTATTGTGGTGAACGTGCTACACAAGTACACCATAAACGCTATGCAAAATATAATATTGGTAAAGAACCTATCGAGTGGTTAGAATCTGTTTGTAAATCTTGTCATGATGACTTGCACTGATATTATGTAAAATAAAAATCATTAAACAATTAACCCTTATTGCAAGATCTCAAAAAATTAATTGTTTGAAGAAGATGCTTCTACAAAAGTTTCCTTTTGAGCATCAAAATCCTCTTTTAAATAGCCAATTAGAACTGCCTCTTCCCCTTTGTTCTCTGATGTTACAGTATAGTTCGACTTGCCAGTATGTCTATCTGTATAGCTAGCATGATCGTTTCTCTGGAACGTAGGTTCTGGTCTTTCAGGAACACCATGAAACATAAATCTTTCGAATTTCCGTATGATTTTTGACTTTTTCATTATAAATTTAAGAGTGCAAATTTAATATAATTATTTTAATAACCTGTTATTTAACAGTTTCTAATGTCATTTTCATCGCTTCTTGGCTAATTTTAAGTATAAATTCAGTTATGTCATAAACATCTTGAATTACTACAGGATAAATATTATTCCTTTCAAACTCTTTTATTTTTGAACCACTTAATTCTTCTTTGGATATCCAAATACCTAAAGGTCTTTTGTCCTTTAACTTCTCACCTGTAGATGCTAGGAGTGGCGCAATTACTCTATCTGATAAAGTTTGACCTGATAATCCAATAAATAAACAAGTACTTGATTCTAATAATGCTCTAGTTTTTTCAAACCAGGGATCTGATGGATTTCCTAATCTTTTATTTGCATCATGTAATCCTAAAATCACAAAATCACTTGATTTAGAACTTATGGAAGAATGGGGAATATATCCATGTGGATGATATATTCTAACATCTTCTGAGCCTTCTAAAGAAGGGATTTCATAAATAGAATTAACCATGAAGCCGTACAACTGCAGATACCACTCTAACATACTGTCATAATTCAAAGTTATCACATTGCTTACATGACCTCTTTTACTTCCAATCATCAAAGATGAAATAGCAATCAATAAATGATTTTCATAGGCAAGTTTTACATCTAAATCCTCTTTATCTTCATACAGGATGTCACCGATTTGATTTATTAATTTTTGATTATCCTTTAATTCATCTAGGACATCATCTGCACCTCTTTGTAAGTCTTCTGCAGAAGTAGCTTCGTCCAATTGATCTAAGCCTGAACGAACTCTCAAAGCATTTACTAGTTCAAGCCAGTTTGGCAAACCAAAGCCTTTTGACGTTCCGGCACCTAAAAACAAGGTTAAATTTCCTTTTATGAGTTGCTTTGCTAAAAATTTAATAGCAAAATCCTTTTCTTTTAATTCTTGAAAAGCCATAAATTATATCTCTTCTTTTAGATTTTTAATTGGATTAATAGGAGTATAATTTAAACACCCCATTTGTTCTAAATTCTCAAACAAAAGAGGTAATGTAACTGTGTTATTACCTGATGTGTGCACGTATAATTTATAATTACCAAATGTATCGATATGCACAGCAGCTTTAGTCTTAGGGACATTACTATTTTCAGATATTGAAGTATTTAACTTCAGAACACATTTTTCTAAAGAACACTTTCCGTCATTAATCTTGTTCTTAAATACTTCTTTATAAAGTGAGGAGTCAATCGGTTTATCACCATCTAACTTAACTGATGATAAAGTAGATTCCTCTTTAAGTGTTAAATTAATACTACTAAAAAAATAAGTCAAATCTTCTGTATAATAATCCGTATGATTGTGATTGCTTTTTATTAACTTATTTAAATCTACTTTTACAAAATTATTTTTTGCTAATACATTGTGGTCATTTATTAGCTTTTCAACAATTACTTTAGCAAGTAATTTAAATGGTAGGCAAAGCATTGAAATCCCAAGAGATTTTTGGTTTATTAAAATTGAATCATACTTAAAAGGTGCTTTCCCGTCTGAATTAACAGAAAAATCCTTTTCACCTCTGTAAAATGGAAGATTACTAACAATCGATAATTGATTAATTTCGACATTATCTATATCGTTATACGAAAACTCAACTTCAAAATTTAATATTTTTAAAAGTCGTTTATTGAAAAAATCATTCTCATTATTAAATACCACTACATGAAAGTATCGTTGAGGATTAATTAAATTAAATATTGAAGCCATAGTTTTATGATTTTGAATTCATAGCCAGAAAATGTAAAGATGTTTCTCTCTCTATATCGTTAATTTTGTATTCACCTTTTAATATTTTAGTCATCGAATAAAAAAGAAAAGGTATTGGGCAATCTATTTTTAAGTCATAAAAGCCCTCTTCTATGTTATAAACTAACTCTTCTTCCTGTTTTGTTTCGTCTCTTTCAAATATAATATGCTCATCATCTAGTAACTTTGCCCTAATATTTGAAGAATAAAACACCTTCATCACTAAATCAACAATAATTAAAGAGTTCTTAAAAGCATTAAAGTAGTAATTCTTTAAAACTTCATCATTTTGGATAACTTCTTTCAATTTAGTAAAAATTGGGAACTTACTTTCATCAGGAAAATTAGATGCCAAAATATCTCTAAATTTTTGAACTGCTAACTTCCATCGCTCATAAGGATTGTTATCTATTTTAGAGGCTATCGCTAATAAACTTCTAAGTATATATTGTCTTATATCCGCATTTATGTGAGGAACAGCTGACCATGAGCACCAAATTAGAGGAATATATTTACTAGTTCTTCCGCCATAGAAATAGTGAAGATCAAGAACATGAACAAAAATCTCGTTTAAGTTTCTATATTCATTTCTGAATAACTCCCAAAAGTTAACTTTTGAAGGTACTTCAACCTTGAAACCTTCTGGGTTGTATTCCATTTCCGTTGTTAAAGAACCGCAGTATTTAGTGTTACAGCAATACGAGAATATTACGTTTCTAATTGAATCAATTAATGAGTGATCATCTAATTTACGATTTAACATATATGATAAATACGTCTCGTAAAAATTATCAAAGTTAACCTCTGTTGTTTTGTTTTCTGCACCGTAAAAAATAGAATTTAAAACTAATCTTACGTGTGAGTGTAGCATTTCATGTGTTATGGTCATCATACTCCACTCTAATGAGAGACCAGAGGTAATCGAATTTATTGATGCTGTAATGGAGTATTCTGTTTCTCTAAAACCTAGACGAGAACTAAAATATGCCAACTTTTGGTTAGGATTGGTTCCATTTTTTTTATTAAAAGTTTGAAGGTTTAGTTTAGACCAATCTGAAGAATCATATTTAGGTAACTCTCCAAGTCCTCTTAAATAAGTTGCCTTATCAACTATACCTTCCGTAAGAATACCCTTAAAATCGACTTTATTAATTGCAGATTCAATATATTCTACAAGTCGATTCAATGCCCTTATGGTGGAACCTACACCTAGTAAACTATTTCTTCTAATTAAGCTCCTTCTCTCTAAAATGGGGATGGCACCTGAATAAGACTGTGTAGAAACATAAGATATTGATGAATTAATCTGAATTAATCTATCAAGAATTTGCTGTTTCATTATCTGATTCTCTAACGGATCCTTCAATAAATCTATATCATGTTCGATTAACGAAATTGGTTGATCACCTACAAAATATGTTAAAAATTGTAATTCTTTGATAAAAGTGTTTACTTCATTAATAATTGCACTTAGTGTAGACAAGTTATAGTTGTCGTGAGTCTCAATTTTAGTGATAAGTATTTTCATTGATATTACAAATTCATCCAATGTTACCTTTTCGACTTTGGTTAGATTATCATAGGGTGAAATTTCAGGAACTGATAATCCCTGTTTCTCTGGTAATTTAAAGTCTACATGCTTAATTAGACCATTTTCGACTTCCCAATTTTCAAATGAATCTGGTTCTACACTCACTATAGCCATAAATTCATCATATAAATTCCTATTTTCATCAAGCAATAAGATTGAACAAATTCCATTACTAAAATATACATTAGACCTGAGGTTATCAGAACCTTTCTGACTAATTTTTCCAAGTACTCTGTATGGATTTTCAAAATCAAAAAAGTATAATGATGCATTTTTAATTTTAATTTCTCTACTATTTTCAACCAGTGGAAAAATTTTACTTAAACGTACTGATTTATCAAGATTATTTAGTGGTGCTGTTTCTGAATACTCAAATGAAACAGATATAGTATCTGGCTTGAATATTTCATATTCAAATTCTTCTTTCTTATAATCAATTTTTATCCACATAAATTTAAAAACTCTATCTTTTTATGACAGCACTTGACATATTTCAGTACTACGCCCAAATGAAGCATAATAGAACTGTTTAATAAAGTAACTGCTAATTATTAACTCGAAAAGAGAAAAGTAAATTTATAAAAATATAATAATCAGAGGATTAAATGAATTTCATAATAATTAACAAATTAATTAACAATGATGTTAAACCCAAAAATATCTATACGGAAAGTATATAGAAATCTTGTGATGCTTTTTTGAAAATCCCATTCCATTCGCATATCCTCTTTCAATTTGCCTGCAAAATCAGTTTGTATTTACGAATCTTATTAGAGATGATTTCATCTTACTATGTTCAACCGAATCTTAAATTTAATATTTGCACCACCACTCTACTCCAACAAAAAGAGCTCTTGTGCAAAAGACATAGTTAAGAAAAAAAGGATTTCCAAACGAAAATCCTTTTTACTTTTAATATGTAGAGCTGTAAAATTACCTCACGATTTCTTTATCGCAATAGGTCCATTTTCGGTAGATAAAAATAATAAGCTGCCACCACCATTTATAGTTGCTGTATTAATTATAGGGTGTTTGGAGTAGTCTTTAACGTTTAGGTTAATAATGGGCTTATCGGAGCTTAAGGTAAAGTCGGTTTCTACATAACCGTTTTTTCGAGATATTAATCGTAAATCGCGTTGCGATGCCTTTGGTAAGGTCGCCGTAACACCACCATTCATGGTTACCAGAGAGATTGGATAGCTGTTGTTTAGCTTACTAAAACTTGCATTAATCTCACCATTAGCTGCATTAACCAATGCATATTTACCAATACGGTCTAGCTTTACAGAGCCATTAAGACTATTAATTTCCACGCCATTTTTAACGTTGCTGGCATAAATATTACCGCCTTTAATTAACTCTATTTCTAGAAATAAATGGTTCGGTAGGTTTATAGCCATATCTATAGATTCAAAACCTTTTGGTGCTCTTGCACTTATAAATAACTTTTTGTTTTTAACTTCAAACGTGAGATAACCGGTCACATCCTTGAGCGTTTTAGCTTTTTTTGAGGTATTGGTATAGGTTGCAGTAATGTTAAACTCATTTTTGGAGTCTACGCCTTTTACATTGACATCGCCCCAATACGACGTGATATACACACCAGAAACGGCATTAAATTGTGATAAATCTTGCTGTGCGTTGGTATAAGTGCTTAAAGCTAAAACCAATGCGATTACTGTGATTTGAATTGTTTTCATAAGTGTTCGTTTTTTGATTATTACTGATTTGATAAAATATATGTTGCACGTTGTATCACATAACTATCTAGATCTTGCCTTACGGTAAAGTCTAGTAATTCGTTAGATACATCGATATGAGTTGCGGTTTCAAAGACATTTAAAATGGCCATTTGCACTGATGGTATAGATTGCGACTGTAAACTCTTATAAAATGCCTCATCTAGTTTTAATTGATGTTGTGCTAACAGATCGACGATAGCTACTTTAATGTTTGGATTAATATCGTTTTGCAATTCAGCTTGTAACCAATGGATATCTGCAGTTTCTAGCTGTTTTGTATTTAATTGGTAGATATAGTTTAGCTTTTCAGGATTGTGGCTTAAGGTTCTGTATTCGTTTTCAAAGCTTTGACCAGTATTAAACACGATGAGTAATATAATAACACTAGCTGCAGCTAAACTTATTGGTAGCCATGGTTTCAACCTAATAACAGGTTTTGGTTTAGCGGATGTATCGGCAATAAATTGATAGAGTTTATTGTCTGTTGTTGTATTTGGTTGCTCATGCGGCATCACCTTAAGATCAGCTACCAATTGCTTCAGTTCTTTTGCGTGTTCTTGGACCACTGTATCATCTATGCTTTGCGAATTGCCATCTACATAGTCCATAATGGTTTTATCTAGTTCGTCATTCATCATAACTCTGAGTCTTTTAGTGTCTCTTTTAATCGCTTTAATGCTCTACAGACTTTAATCCTAGCATTATTAACTGTAATACCTTCTGCTGTTGCCATATCTTCATAACTCATTTCTAACAAATAATACATGTTAATGAGGTTACGTTCAGTAGGTTTTAGTTGATTTAAAGCCCGCATCAATGCGCTGTTTCTATAAGTTATATCACTTGATATTTCGCTTTCAGTGGTTTTAGTCTCTGTATGTTCACGCCACGAATTTCCAATAGCGGTCGATTGTTTGGTCTTTTTGAAATAATCTTTAGTGAGATTAGATGCAATTTGAAATAACCAGGATCTCACCTTTCGGGATGATTGATAGCTATTTCGGTATTTATAAACTCTTTCAAAAGTTTCCATGAGTAAATCGTTGCTTGCATCATAATCTCTGACGGTTCTTAAGAAATAATTAAACAGCACGGTTTTATAGCGCTCATAAAGCTTACCAAGCGCATTAACATCGCCACGCTTTAAATTATCTAGTAAAACTTCGTCTTTTAGTTCAGTCATACATCTATTATACTTCCAAGTCGTGCTTTCATTTCACTTTTAAGATAAAAAAATGTGCGTGGTTTGCCCAGAATAGGATATTTGGGTGATCTGAGCAATGATTATAAATTGAGAATGGCAGTAAAGCGTGTAGCTTGTCCTCTACTCCAAATGAATACTGGCAATTTCTAAACTAAACCTTTCGTTGGTTTTGTTACCGATTAAAATGCCAATTTGTTCTAATTTATTGTCGTTGAAATTTGGTCGGTTAAGTCGATAACCTCTAAAATAGGGGTAAAAGTCTTTTAATGGCAATTTTATACTTTGCCAATCGCCTGAGGTTTTAAACTCTTGAACATAAGTAAATCGCTGGTATTCATCAGCTTTTAAACGGCATTGGTAGGTTTTGTTATCACCTTTTACTCTAAGCACAATGTAATCGTAATCTGTGACATCTTTAGTGCTAAATGCATGACGAATGGAAGCAAAGCCACCATTGTTTTCTGTTGTTACATAACCACTAAAAACCCCATGCCCATTATTATTGAGCTGCATTGTGCTTTGTGACAATCCACCCATAACGCCATCATTGACTACATACCAACTGTTTGTATTCGTCGTTTTTGTGAAATCGAAAAGCATGTTCTTTTGCTGCTGCATACTTGTTAAGCAAAGCACTATTAGTAAATAAAACCGCATAACTTAATAATGATATGCAAAAATACCGGGTATTATCTCTATTGAAAAATTATTAACGATACTTTAGGTGGATGATGACCATTGTGTGCTAATTATGCGTGGCTAAAAAATCTCTTCATTTACTTAGTGTTACATCTAGGTTATCATTATTTTTATATCAATGTCCTCTGTACCGACATATCCAGAAGTTACAGCTCTAAAACGCTTTATAAAAGCAAACAACTGCTCTGCAAAGGTGTTGGATGCACCTTATACCATTCATGAGTTTTTAACGCCATTACAATTGCGCATAGGTACCATAGATGTTACTATACATGTACAAGATGAGTACAATGACCTAAGTATTGGCAACCCTTTATTAACCATAATGCTTTGCCTACAAGAGTTAGAGGAAATAGAAGATTCTACTGATTATTTAAACTGGCTAAATTTTCAGGGTATTAAAATAAGTACTGAGCCACTTCGCTCCTACTATCAAAACATGGTTACGATTATGCCAAGTATTAGGGCTAATTTTACCAATAATACCATTACAGCTTTTATTCCTGGGTTAGATTACCAGCTTAATTCTAATAGCATCTATTACCTAAGAGAGAAGTTAATTACCTAGTTAGCGATTTAGCCAATTTTTAAAGTCATTAACTTTTTGTCGACTTACTATAAACTCCTGATCTATTGGTTGTTTCAGATTTAGCTTTAAGCGATGGTTGAAATATTTATCAATTTTAATTATGGCATGTTTAGACACAATCTGTCCACGATTAATCCTAAAGAATTCACTTGGATTTAAAGTATTATACAAGGCATCAATCGTTTCTTCAATAATAAAACGTTTTGTGGCAGTGACACCAAAGGTCATACTGTCTTCAGAATAGACATACAATAAATCTGCTATTCGTAATTGATTATAACCATCACCTTCTTTTACTAAGATACTTTCGCGTTGTTCAGAAACTTGCAAGGTAGATATGAGTTGCTGTATCATTTGCATATCGACAGTAGCATTCTGTTTTGAGCTCATAAACTTATCTAAGGCATGTCGTAGATCTTGCTCTTGAATAGGTTTTAAGAGGTAATCGACACTATTCACCTTAAATGCACGGATGGCATATTGGTCGAAAGCTGTGGTGAAAATAATTGGGCTATTTACTGTGACATTCTGAAAGATTTCAAAGCTAAGTCCATCTGCAAGTTGAATATCCATAAACACCAAATCAGCTTCACCTCCATTTTGAAACCATGCAATACTATCTTCAACCGTATCTATAATAGCTTGAAGGTTGTAATCGAAACCACAGTCTTTTAATAGGTTTTGAAGCTGGTTAGCAGCTCTAGGTTCGTCTTCAATAATGAGTATTTGCATAAAATTTCTTTTGATCGGTATGTGTTAGCAATGGCAATTTCACCGTAAAATGACTATCGGTTTTATTAATCTCTATTTGCTTATCAGACATCAGCGTATAACGTTCTTTTATATTTTTAAGACCAAGTTTAGTCGATGGTAATTGCGTTGATTTTGGTTGTAATTTATTGCTAACTACCAAATAGTCAGCTTCTACTCCAACCTCTATAACCAAAGGCTTCGCCTTAGAAATGACATTATGCTTTACGGCATTTTCTAATAGCAATTGTAAACTCATAGGAATAATTAAATGCTCTTTTTCAGAATCATTAATATGCCATTGCACATCTAAATTGTTTCCAAATCGTTCTTTTTGAATATGAATATAGGCTTCAGCAAATTGAAGCTCATCCGACAGCGAGATAAGATCTGCATTTCCAGATTCTAGAATGAATCGGTATACTTCTGATAATCGGTTTACAAATTCGCGCGCTTCAGCTTTCGTATTTTGATCTATAATATCACGTAGCGTATTCAAACTATTAAAAAAGAAATGTGGCTGAGCTTGATTTCGTAAAGTATCTAGCTGTGCTTGTACGATAGCGTGCTTTGCTTGTTCTTCTTCACGAATAGATTTTTGAAGAAGTACGTAGTAGTAAATCGCTTCATAAATAGCCATGGTCATTGTGCTAATTAAAATAATTGGGACAATAATTTGGAATCTTGCTGGGTGATTATAACTCTCATTAAAAATAAACCCGAGAAATGCATTTCCTATATAATCTACTGCAAAGACTACTATAACGATAGATAAAAAGAATAGCGGAATACGTCTTCTGTTGTCTCTTAATGTTGGATATCGTTTTCGTAATGCAATAAGAATAATTCGGATAATCAGCCAATTTAATGTTGAAAACATCAAAGACACACTCCAGTTTATCGTAGCTTCAATAAAAGGTAGACGTGTAAAAGAGCCTCTTGAAAATAGAAAGTCTGTGACGAAACTCAGGAGTATAATTCCGGCTATCGTGAACCAGATATCATTAAACCCTAAGTATTTTATACGTTTTTCCTTATTTAAAAATCCCATATTTAAAAGATTATACGCTTATAAAAGGCATACCCTGCTTCGCCTGATAAAATGTATAAGCAATCCATAATGCATATAATAACCCAAAACCAATGACCACTGAACTTTGAATATGTCTTGAAGTTTTCAGTTTTTGAGTAACTACTACTGCGAATAAAGGTATAATTTGAATACCATGCAACCCAAAGAAATGCGCAACACGTAAATCACCAGCGATTGTACTCCAATTGAGCAATGGTAATCCTTCGCCACCATCAACAACACCAACATTATGTGCCATTTGGCCAATCATCTGACCACCAACCCAACTTCCAAAAAATACGACCAGCCAGCCTAATAAAATACCCCATTGCACTGGTCTAGAGACTTTCATTTTAAGCCTTATAGTTTCGACAATATAGAATACCATGGTCATTACTACAATACTGATTAAGAGCCCCATAATTCCAAAAAGGATACCATCGAAAGCATTACCTCGGTTAAAGTGAGATCTTACGCCTCTTGATGCTTGAAATACTACAATAACAATTTCGAATGCTAATGGCCAAGACACTAAATTATTAATGATGTTTCGCTTGCGTTTTGAAAATGGATAAAGCGTGGCTAAATATCCAGAAGTCAATACATAAATTCCTCCTGATATGGAGAATTTTAATGGTTTTATCCAAGTATTAATGCCTGTAACCATGCGCGTATCTAGAAAGAAACCTACAATACAAACAGCGACCAAAACAAAGTGCAATATCCCAATGTAATATAAGATTGGGCTTTCTCTTTTTACTATGGATAAGATGTCTTTTAGCGTTTTCATGATGTTTGTAGTTTAATAGCTCTTATAGTCATAAAAAGTAAGAAGCCAACTGGTCCAAGCATGAATGTACCAATTAAACAAGGCACCATAATAAGTTGATGAATCCCTAATTTTTGATTCTGGTTTAACATCCACATGCCTATTAATAAGTCAAATGCCAAATAATGCACCCAACCTGCCATAACGGCATTCTCTTTAGTAAAGACGTCCATTACACTGCTTAGGTTACCAAAATCTAATCCGCCACCAGCTTGTATATATGATAGCATATAAACTATATAGCTAAGCGATAATAGTAAGGGAATGACTTTAAAGTCAATAAGAAAACGTGTGCCTTTCCATTTAGGAAGCACAATCATTAAAATCCACATGAGCATTGCCATGAGATTTGCGATGGAAAAAACTTCTGCTGTTGTCATATTATAATTTTTTGATTGAATATGACACAAAAGTCTTTAAAATATAATGTGTTTTGCTAGTTTTCTATTGAATCGTCGTTATTGGTAGTTGAAATGATACAGATAGAGTATCCATAACAAAAAACCCATAACACTACTTTGCTATGGGTTTTTTAATATGCTTAAGAAAGATTAATATTCCTTAGGCTTTAAAAAAGCTCATTTTATAAGGCACTAATCCTTATCAACATCTACATAATCATAACCTTGATTAATACCTTTTTCAAGTGCTGGTACACCACGTTGCATCCACATAGGTTTTTGAGCACCTTTGAGATAATAATCAAAGAATTGAGACATTCTTAAATTAAAATCAATCCGGTTTTGCCATTTTAATGGCCAATGTGGTTCGTCATTATAATTTAAGAACCATGATGGTTTACCGAGACGTCTCAAGCTTACAAAGAACTCTATACCTTGATACCATGGTACGTGACCATCCGCGTCATTGTGCATAATTAATAATGGCGTATTAATCTTATCAATATTGAATATTGGAGAATTTTCGACATATCGTTGTGGATATTCCCATGGCGTACCTCCTATTCTACTTTGTGTATGCTCATATTGAAACTGACGGCTTAAACCAGTCCACCATCGAATACCACCATAGGCACTAATCATATTAGGAACTGGAGCACCAGATTCAGCAGCTTTAAAAATATCTGTCTTAGTCACCAAATATGCAATTTGATAACCACCCCAACTATGGCCTTGAACACCGATATTATCTTTGTCTATAAATCCTTTCTCAATAAGCATAGTTACACCTGGAATCACACAATTAAAAGCGCTTTCACCAGGATAACCATCTCTATAGTGCACATCTGGGTTGAAAATAACATAGCCACGACTGGCATAGAATGAATAGTTAATGGTGCTTCTTCCATAAGATGGTGCACGATGGCGGTACAACCCGTTTGAACTTTTTTCATAAAAGTTAACAATCATCGGATAGGTCTTATTAGGGTCAAAGTTTTCTGGCTTTATAAGCATACCTTGCAATAGTTTTCCATCTAAGGATGTCCATTCTACCATTTCTGCAGTTCCCCAATTATACTCACGTTGCTGAGGATTAACATCAGTGATCTGTTTTGGTGATTTAAAACTTGTATTCGTGACCCAAAGATTAGGGAACTCAGTGAAAGATTCTTTGGTAAATAGCATTCGATTGTTTTTATCGTTTTGAGCCATGATGAATCCTCCAAATGAATTAGGACCTTCCATCAGTTGTTTGAGAACCTTCTTTTTAGGATCATAACTTGCGGTTCCACCATATTTGTTATCCTCATTAAAAGTGCTTAACATCCAGGTTTTATTCGCAGGAATGGAGCGCTCATCATCATCTAATTTAACGTAGCGATAGCGCATATACGAAGCTCTTCCATTCGTTAAATTTTCAGAGGTGCCAGTTTCAGGATTGAATGCCCAAATATCATAACGGTCATAAATTAAAAACTTATCGTCATTTTCTGTCCAACCTGCTGAGCCATAACTATAAGGATCATCAGGGTAATCATGCAATTCATTATAAAATTGACGCCCTTTTGTAAGTGCCTTATATTTTAACGTTTCGAGATTATAGGTAAACCATGTGCTGTCTTTACGACTGTAGCCATATAGATATTTTCCTTTTGGGCTTAATGAAGAACCGCCATAAACCTTTGTAGCTATTTCGCGATGTTCTCCTGTATTTAAATCCACCAACTGCATATCCATAGGCCGTTGCGCTGTCCATTGGCTTTGTAATAAATATGGTGTTTGATTACCAATTACCGCATAATTGCTATTTCCTTCATCACTGTAACGCGCAATATCAAAGTCATTATTTGCAATTTGAATTAATTTATTTTTATTAAAATCAAACAAGCTTAGATAGGATTTTTTCTTATCATTCTTAGCATCAAGCTCTTGTACGGTATATAATCTTGGTTCATCATAGGTCCAAACTTCTACATTCACTATTTCCTCGTCTAGTAACGTTGTGTCTTGAACAATAGGCTTTGTTCTAAGTCCAAAAAACAAACGAGATTCATTTTTTGAAAACTGCAAACTCTTATCTGTTGAAACATACAGCTTTGAGTTATTATCTATTGAATTTACAATGACACTAGCTTGATTTTCTCCAAGCGTCCAAGCGTATAATTTTGGTGCTTTTATTAAGCTTTTTGTAGAATCTGAATCGACAATAAAGCTAACGCGCTCTCCTGATTCGGAAATTCCCAATTGTGGATATTTGGTTTTGTAATGACTCGATAATAATTGCGTGTTTTTCATTTTATCTACATCATAGTGATATATACCACCACCAAGACTATCGACAACTCCAGATGTGGCATAAACGAGATGACGACCTTTTTTGGCAATGGCATAGCGATGCACATACCTTAGCGTATCCTCTACACCAGTTTCTAGATGTCGTATTACTAAATGATATCCGTTTTCTTTAGAAACTTTTTTTAGTTTCTTCTTTTTAGCTTTTATACTATCTTTTACTTTAGACTTTAAAGTGTCTTTACGCTTTGACTTGTCTTTCTTCTTAGGATTAGGGGATTCAAGTGTATATGCTACAATACCAGACCATTTTTCTGGTAGCTTATATGCTTTTACATTAGGTATCTTTGTTAAAGATTTACTTTCAATATTATAAATCATCAAAGTATCTTTAGGCAAATCTTTCTTTTTAACTTTTTTGCGCTTCATTTCCTTGATACTGTCTTTAAAGGCATTTACAGCGAAGGTGACATACTTTGAATCATAAGTAAATGATCCACCTTTGCTACGTTTGTAAGACATTATTTTTTCGCCTTTACTATCTAAAAGTTGTATTATTTGTTCTTTCTCACCTTTTTCTTTCGCAAAAAGCACATTTGCCCCTGAATTAGAAATTTTTGTATTTCTAATACGGTTCCATAAGGCTTTGTCTTCATGCTGCATTACTTTTTTCTGAGCATTTAAAGTCAACGCAAATCCAAAAACTATAAGTAAGGCTAATAATCTCATGATGTTCTATGTTTAATTTTTGTTTTCATAACCACGGCCAGGTGTGTATGGCGCTCCCGAATTGATCAATTGCTCTTCTAAAGCTTTAATAGCCTCATTATAGATACGTTCCATTTGTGACTTAATAGCAGTAACCTCTTCTTTAACAATAGCATAACTATCTAAATGAGTTTTTGTAGGTGTAGACGTTGTATACTTTTGCTCATAACCTATAGACCCTAATCGACTTGCGGGAGAAGGTGGTTGATCTATATCCAATCTGCGTTTTATTGGATCTCCATACATAGCGAGTTGAACTTCATTCAATTGCTCTTCAATTGATTTTACACTTGCAGATAAATTACCGAGTGGTTGTTCAGCTCTTTTTATTGCTGCTTTAATATACCTGAGTTTGTTTCTTGATTCTGACATTAAATTCTGAGCTATTCCAAAATCTGCTTGAAGCTTTGCTAGTTCTTTTTGGAACGCAACTTTTTCTGCTCTATTATCGGCAGGCATTTCAACATTATTTAATGCTTTTACTTCAAAAACAACTGGGCTAACCAATGATTTTAAATTACCATTTTGTAATAATCCCATCTCAACTGTATAGTTACCAGGTAGTACTAGTGTGCCTTCATCTGCACCACTGAATGGATTATAAAACTGAGGTTTATTTAGATTAATTGGGTTTTGAAGCGTATATCTCAAATTCCAATGAAAACGTTGAAATCCTTTCTTCGCTGGCCTAAATTCTTTTTTTACAACTTTTCCTGATGCATCCTTTATAGTAAAGACAAGTTCGTCTTTAGATTCTTCATTTTCAGCTTTTAAGTCCGTATAACTAGGATAAGGTGTGCTGTTATTAGATTTAATTAATTCTTTATCTGCTTTTTGACGTTTATCTTTTAAAGACTCGTAAGACGTATTATAATAATATGTAATAATTGCCTCAGGGCCTAAGTTTTGTGCAGTATAAAAATTATCACCTTGAAATGATTTGCCAGGTAACCCTAATGGACTACTCTGCTCCCACATTAAAGCTGGTCTTATCGAATAGATTTTAGCGTCATCTGATGGTTCAGAATTTTCTACAGATCGCAATACAGAATAATCATCCATAACATAAAATCCACGACCAAACGTTCCAAGAACTAAATCATTTTCACGTTCCTGGATTGCAATATCTCTAACCGCAATAGTTGGTAATCCGTTTTTTAATTGTTTCCAATTTTGTCCTTGGTTTGGTGAGAAGAATACACCAAATTCAGTACCAGCAAAAACGAGATTTTTATCCACATGATCTTCTTCTATAGCATAAACACTTCCACGTTCTGGAAGATTACTTTGAATGGCTTTCCAGCTTAAGCCTTTATCAATTGACTTAAATATATAAGGTTTGAAGTCACCATATTTATGATGATTAAATGCTGAGTAAATCACATTTTCATCATGTTTAGACAAGTAAACACTATTTACGTAAGATTGATTTGGTGCATTTGGAATATTATCAATTTTGTTCCAAGTTTGACCGCCATCTTCGGAGATATGAATTAAACCGTCATCTGTGCCAGCAGCTAAAAGATCTTTATTTATTGGTGACTCTGAAAATGCTACAATGCTACCATAAAGAGACGTAGATCCATTTTTCATAACGGCATCAATACTTACAATGCGGTCATACACTTTTAAAGTATTTCTGTCTATTTGTTTGGATAGATCATCACTAATGACATCCCAACTATTTCCATAATCATCTGATTTAAAGACTTTTTCTGCTGCAAAATACAAACGACCAGGTACATGCCTACTGACTACTAAAGGTGCATCCCAATTAAATCTGTATGCATTTTCTCCTTTACGAGCCTTAGGTTTTATACCAACAATTTCACCACTTTTCTTATCGAAGCGTACCAAACCACCATATTGAGATTGGGCATATACAATATTTGGATTATTTGGATCTATTTGCGACTCAAAACCATCACCTCCATTTGTAATAAACCATTCTGAATTTCGAATCCCGTGGTTAGTTAAAACTCTTGATGGACCTCCAAGACTGAAGTTATCTTGAGTCCCACCGTAAATATTATAAAACGGATAATCATTATCTACGGCAACTTTGTAAAATTGGGTAACAGGTAAATTCTTTTTAAAATCCCATGTTTTAGCTGCATCAAAGGTTTCGTAAATCCCACCATCACATCCAACGACCCAGTGGTTGTTATTATTGGGATTTATCCACATACAATGATTATCAACGTGTTTAGTGTCTTCACCTACCAACTTGAATGTTTTGCCTCCATCATGAGTTACAGACATCCAGGTATCCATAGAATACACAGTATGTTCATCAATAGGGTCAGCAATTATTTCTTGATAATAATTACCGCTAGTGACATGTGAACTTCTTTTTTTCCAACTCGCTCCTCTATTTGTTGAAGCAAAAAATCCACCTTTACCATTGGCGGCTTCAACTATGGCGTATATAATTTCAGGGTTTGCTGGTGATATTGCTAAGCCGATACGACCTAGCTCCTCACTAGGTAAACCTTTATTTATCTTGGTCCATGTTTTTCCTCCATCTTCACTTTTGTGCATAGCAGAACCAGGTCCACCACCTACATATGTATAAACATGTCGTCTTCTTTGTAATGTTGAAGCATATAATACATCAGGATTTCTTGGATCCATTACGACATCATTTACACCTGTATGCTCATCAACCTCAATTAAAGAACTCCAGGTTTCACCACCATCTTCAGTTTTATACAATCCTCTATCGCCACCTTTACTCCATAATGGTCCAATGGCTGCTACATAAACTATATCTGAATTTTCAGGATGGACAATTATTTTCCCAATATGTTCAGAATTCTTTAGACCAATATTTTTCCATGATTTTCCGCCGTCTAAAGATTTATAAACACCATCACCATAAGCTACTGATCGTTGATTATTATTCTCTCCAGTACCTACCCAAATAACATTTGAATTATTAGGGTCTATTGTTATACAACCTATAGAATAAGATCCTTGACTATCAAAAACTGGTTTGTATGTAACTCCCGAATTCACTGTTTTCCAAACTCCTCCTGAAGCAGTTGCAACATAATACTCGAATGGATTATTAGGATTAAATGCAAAATCTGCTATTCGTCCAGATGTTAGTGCTGGACCAACATTACGCCACTTTAGTCCTGAAATATTTATGTCTTCAAGTGGTGTTTTTACTTCTTTTTCTTTTGATTTTTTTTGGGCATGACTAGATGTACTGAAACTAAGTATTAGTGTCAGCACAACAACTACGAATTTGTTCATAATAATATGGTAATATAAAGGTTGGTATTAGTTCTAAAAGATTATGCTTAAAGTTGAGTTATATAGATGGTTAGTAATATGAGAATTTTATCTCTTTAAAATTATTGTATTTATGAATATTAAATGTGAATTATATTATAAAATATATTTAAGTAAACTTTATCTTACCAAAAATAGTTGACAATTTATATATTTGCAACTGAGTTGCAATAGTTGTTATTGACATAAATTCATTAGAATGAAAAGAATTATATATTTCAGTGTTTTATTAGCACTAGTGTCTTGTAATAGAATTCCAGAAGAAAAACGCGTTTTAGAAAAAGACAAGGCTGATAAGGTATTTGTAATGCAAGTTCCTAAAGCCAGATGTGCTAATTGTCAAAAGGTAATTGAAGGTGGTTTACAAAATGTTGCTGGTGTAAAACAGTCCATTCTTAATTTGCATACAAAAGAAGTTTCAGTCGTTTACAAGCCTGAAGAAATCTCAAAAATTGATTTAGAAGAAAAAGTAAAAACACTGAAAGGTCAGATTCCTTGCAAATAATACTACTTTTACCTTAGATGAAACCTAAATTATTTTTTTCGTTTTTGCTTTTAAGCGCATTCCTGTTCGCTTCACTCTCAAGTCATCCACTAAAGCTCACCGCTTCCGAGATAAAATACGATGAAAAGACCAAAAGCATTCGTGTAGATTGTAGAGTATTCATAGACGATTTTGCTCCAGTAATAAATAAGACGCTATTTGATCGTTTAGAGAATTCAAACATCACAGAAGACGATAAGTTAGCGATTCAAAATTATTTTGCTTTTAATTATAGAATATCAATTAATGGCAAGGTTCTACCTTTTAAAATTAAGGATTACAAGGTCCAATCTAATGTTATGAACATTGAATTTGCAAAGAACTATATCACATTAAAAAAGGGCGATAAACTATACATAGAAAACAACCTTCTTTTTGAAGTGTTTGGCCCAATGCAAACCAACTGGGTTACATTGCGTATTCCGCCATTTATACCAAAAGGTAGTTTTGAAAGTCAGATTGAAAGTAACTCGTACTCACAAACATTTTAATATTAATAACATTATACTATGAACAATTTTTTTGCTAGTGGTTGGGAACATATTGTTGATATCAATGCCTACGACCATTTATTATTTGTAATGACACTTTGTGCTGCATTTAAACTCAACCAGTGGAAACAGATACTAGTTATAATCACAGCATTTACAATTGGTCATAGTGGTACACTTATTTTAAGTGCATTAGATATTATACCTGTAAACCCTGATATAATTGATCTTTTAATTCCGTTTACAATTATGATTACTGCTATTGCTAATATTGTGAATTACGATAAAAATAAATCGTCTGACACAAAATTAAAGTACATTATTGCCTTAGTATTTGGACTTATACATGGTTTAGCTTTTGCCAGTAATTTTAAGTTTATGTTATTTGAAGACAGTATTATAATGCCACTATTCTTATTCAATGTTGGTATAGAGGTTGGTCAATTATTTATTGTTCTGCTCTTTATGATTGCATTATGGATATATACGAAAATAATTAAAGGCGAGCATTTAAAATGGAATCTGTTTGTGTCTGGTGCTGGTTTTGGTATAGCAGCAACAATCTTCTTGAATGCCCTTTAAATACATATATTAGTTAAAACTTTCTGTCAATAGCTTTTGTAAACTTTCCCAAGATTGCATATCAGCTTTAGCATCGTATGCAAGTGGTAAATCAAACTTCTTGGCATTTTCATCTGCAGCTTTAGATGTAAAACTGTGCTTTACACCAGGATACGACACATACTCATATTTTGCACCAATAGAATCTAATGCTGATTTAAACGCAACTACAGATTCAGGATTAATAAAAGGATCATCTGCACCATTACAAACTAATACTTTGGCTTTTAATTTATCGTTAGGCATAACTGGTAAGCCAACACCACTATGAAATGCAGCTACCGCATCAAGATCAGCTCCGCTGTTTGCCATAGTCAAAGCCACACTTCCTCCAAAACAATACCCTATTGCAGCTATCTTTTCTGCATCAACGGATTTGTGTTCTTTTAATAGGTCTAATGCCGCATTAAAACGTGCTGTTGCTTCTGGCAGGTTAGAAAACACACTCATGGCAAATTTACCTGCATCATCAGGATGGCTTGCTTGCTTACCATCACCGTACATATCTACTGCGATTGCGGTATATCCTAATTCGGCTAGCATATCTGCACGCTCGCGTACATAATCATTGTGTCCCCACCATTCGTGAACTATAATAACTCCTGGTCGTTTACCTGCTTTAGCTTCGTCATAAGCAATATAGCCTTTAAGATTAGTAGAATCTGTAGCATAACTCACTTCTTGTCCATTGATTTTTATTTCTACGTCTTCTCGAGTTATGTCTTCTTTAGCTTCTTTGTCTTGTTTGCAAGAGCTTACAATAATTAAACTTATAACTAGAATGCAATTGATAAACTGTTTCATTTTTTGGTGGTATATTTTAGATTTCTATAAAGGTAATAAATGTTTGAATGATTTATAAAAACTCGTCAATATCTATATCATCATCGTCGTGATCGTAATGTCTAGTGAGATATCTTGAAATGATTACAAATACTACAAAAGCTACAGAAAACCCCATGAGTAACCAAACCGTTAACTCTCTATCAGTTTCTGCTTTTAGAAAACCATTCAGAATTTTATTTACAAGAAATAACAACATTGGTTAGGGTTGTATTAATTTAGAATGCCATTCACCATCAAGATACTCATATAATGTGCGTTTATGAAATCTTGATGTTTCAAATTGCATGAATTCTATTCTAATGGGTTGTATCGAAAAACCACTCCAATACATTGGCCTTTCAATCTCAGAAGAATCAGAAATTAATGATTGGATATCATTTTCAAGAGTTTTTAAATCTGCTATTTCTTCGCCTTGCTTACTTAGTCTTGATACGGCTTTAGAAGCTCTACTTCTATCATTAAAATATTGCTCGGCTAAATCGTCTGTGATATATTTTGCAATACCTTGAATCCTGACTTGCCGGTTGGTTTCAGTCCACCAAAAGGTTAAGGCAACATTTGGATTTGCTCCTATTTCTATACCTTTTTTTGAATCTAAAGGCCCAGTAACTATGAAGGTATTATTTCTGACTTCTTTTAAAGATACAAAACGAGCATTTGGAAATCCATCCGTTCCAATTGTAGATAAGCACACAGCAGAAGGAATCTCGCGCTTAGATAGTTTTTGTTCTTCTGAATACCAAGAACTGAATAAATCAATTGGTTTTAACATATAACCACAAAGTTATATACTAACTGTATTAAGTTGAAATTAAAGCTAAATTATTTCCTGTAGTCATCAATAATTGAAGCGCTTACCCAATAAATATCTTGATTACTACTATAGAAGAAGTATTTACCGTCTTTTGTTACAAACGGACAGAGCTCATGACCTCTAGTGTTAATTTTGCTACCCATGTTGACAGACTGTGTCCAAGAACCATCTTCGTTTTTAAAACTAATATAAAGATCACCACGACCAAAACCATCTGGACGATTACCACAAAAAATAACATAAGATTCGTCTGGGGCAACAAAAACATCGGCTTCGTAATGACTTGTATTTATTTCTGAAGGTAATGCCACTGCTTTTTGAAACTTACCATTTTTAAACTTTGAGGTATAAATATCAAAATTACCATTAGTTCTACCCGAGGCAAAATACATGGTGCCATCATTAGTAAATGAAATGTAATACTCATCACTAGAGGTGTTTATGTTTTTACCAGCGTTAATTGGTTCTGACCAATTGTTGTCTTGACGCTCTACATACCAAATATCATAATCTTTTGGTTCGCTTTTACCATCCAAAGCACGTTTAGAGATAAAATACAGTCGGTTTTCATCTGGAGATAAAAATGGATCATTATAGCCATATTGTTTATGAACCATAATGGTCTTTGGTGCAGACCAACTCTCACCTACTAGTTCACTGTATCGCATTTCCTCCTTGCCATTGATAGAAACACCGTAGTAAAACTCAGTTCCAGCGGCATTAAAAACTGAGCCAAATTCGTATTCATTATCAGTAGAAATAATATTTAGTGCAAATACTTCAGGAGTATTACCTGGTGGCTTCTGCTTTAAATAGATATTAGTCTGTGCTTGACTTTGAACACAAAAGATAGCAGTTAAAACTAAAGGAAATAAGGATGATTTCATTGGTTTAGAGGTTTGTTTAATAAACGTATTTCAACTGATGTTTAGTGTAATCATTATTACTTTAACTCTTCTACTAACCATAATGGTGTTTTGTTAAATATTGACCAATCTGCTTCGAGTGCTTTATAAAGCTCATCAAGTTCTTTAGTTTCAGCAGCTGATACAACTTTATCTTTTTTGAGTTTTAAGATATAATCCATTAATTCATAGCAAGCCGTAAATTGCCCACAAGCAATTAAGGTTTCCATACGGTTTTTAGCAATATCCGTTTTATCCCACCAAAGCGTTGTTGGTGTTTCAGAAGCAGTTAAACACACGCTTTCTAAACATTTTTTTGGTTTAGGTATATCCTTGTTGTAATCATTGTTTCCATATAGTGACGGCTGGCCGTTTAACTTGTATACTGTATTAGTAATGCGCTTATGCTCTAAATCAGGGTTTGAGTAAAAGATATCATAATTTAAGCGACGTATTTGTTTTAAAAACACGTCATTAATCATTGTCATAGCTGAACTTACACGTTCCAGAGTCATTCGCTGTACTAGGCTAATATCTAACTTCTTAAACGTTGCTATATCGTCTAATAAGGATTCTGGTACATTCTTTTTAAATAAGTCTTTAGCACGTCTTAAGACATTATTTTTCACAGCAGAAGCGACTATGCCAAATACACTTAGTAATATGCCAATACCCATAATAGAACTTCCAATGATATATATACTTGTGTATGCTTTTGGCCCAAAAGCATTCATATAGTTTAAGACAATTGATAGTATACCAATTATTAAAACAATAATGTAAAATGGTTTTATTGTAAAATATTGCAAGAATTTATTAATAATGCGCTCTACTGTAGAATTCTTACCGATCTTAGTATTGGCTTGTTTCCAAGGTTGCATTTTATAACTACCAACATCATTCACCATAATAAGATCTAATGCATCATCCATACGGTCATTAATACGTAACATACTATCTATACCTTGATTATCGGCAATTCCACCATCCATTATACCAACACCGTCAGCGAATCTGTCAATATGTTTTAATGCTTTGTATTCTGGAGATATTTGATTTTTAAAATAATCATCCGGAAACACCAAAGGTTCAAAACCAACGGGAAAGCAAGACGATGACGCAATAACATCTCCCAATTGCACATCGTAACGCAGCGCATTAACTTCTTTTTGAAAATCTCGATATAATGGGTTATTACCAAAATAACCACGATTCTGAAAACGATAGGTTAAACCAAATGAAAAATCGGTAGCATTAAAACAAACCTGTTCTAATTGTTTTATAGTATCTGGTTGAAAATCATGAAAATCTCCTCTAAACACGGGCATTTCGGCATAAGTCAATGCAAATGCATTAATTAGAGAACGCTTTTTATGTGGATTAGCCTCCCAAACACTAGTGTCTTCTAATTTAGAAATAGCTGTTTCTAAAAGCTTGTCATTTTCAGGAGTAAAGGTGTGATAAAATGTTTTAAAAAAAGACTTAAAATCATAGTTATCTGCTTGCACTGCCTTAGCATAGGCTACAGCTAATAATGTACCACCACTAACACTACTTAAGGCTTTTACAGAAGATAATAGTGATGTACCGTTATAATTAACTCGGTCTAAGTAAGATACAATTCCTAATGCGAAAAATGTTGCTCTGTAACCACCGCCACTAAAGCATAAACCTATGTTTTTAAATGGTTGAAACCGTTGCGACTTCCCGTCACCTGGTTTAGAATCGCTCATAATTGATGTTTAAGATTATAAATTTTACAATCTTAGTTTAGCCGCCAATCAAGTGCTTAATAAATTTAAGAAATCGTCGAATTAAATAGCTACGTAAGGGAGTTCAAATATATGAAACTAATCGAAGATTAAGTAGTTATAAAAACAAAAAGCTGAAAGAAAATTCTTTCAGCTTTTTGAGCGGTTAATGGATATAGATTTATTGTATTGGTTTTAAATTACTTGACACGATAAAGTCATGTGTTACTTCAAGTAAATTATTAGTATCCTTTAGTATTAATATGCGTTTTTCTTCACCACGTTTTAGCATTTTTTTACGACAGCGCTTACTCAACATAGGGTCCGAATCAAAAAATAATGATGGTAGTGCATATTCTGTTTGGTCTGGTAATTCAACTTTTAAGTACAATTCTTGTATCTGATTGTATAGTCTATCGCCACCAGGTACAAACGTGTAAAAAGTATATTTACCATTGGCATCGGTAGTTAGTGTTGCTGCATGACGTAATATTTTAACACCATTCTCCTTATAAAACTTAAAATTGCCATCTTCATCAGCCTGATTCAATGTAATTTTATGATTAGCAGCAGGTGTAGTTCCGTCAGCAAGATATAATGTTCCCGTAAGTTTAAATTTAGTTGTACGTTCATTATAGTCGGCAATAGTAGCTTCACTCATAGTATTTTGAATAAAATCTATTGATTTAAATTCATTATTGCTAGTCTGTGCGAAAGAAACATATACTAAGATTATGAAGATGGTACTTAGTAATTGAGGTTTTGTTTTCATGGTTTATGAATGATTTGGACTTACAATGTTGTCATAATTTTATGTAAGTCCATAAAAATCAAATGAATGCATTAAAAACTCGATATAATGAAGAGAAATGCAAATTCTATCGGTAAACCGCATGCTATCCACACCCTTTTTTCTATTCATTTTATGAAAAAACTAAAGAAATGAACTGAAAATTAAACAAGTGTATTTCATCTGATAAATATGCTTTTAGTCTAGTGTTTATGCAGTTTATCGCTCTTTTATGCATTTCATTGATAAAATAAATTTCAAAAAAAGTAACTCTTATTGATTGAAAATCATAAATATTTATATAGATTTGTCTTGCCCACAAAAACAAAAATCTACAAAAATGAAGACAAAACTGAACCTATTAATCGTCTTAATATTTTGTGTATCTACATTTAGCTTTGCCCAAAAAAAGACAAAATCTAAGTCATTTATTAGTGGTAAAATAAACATTGCAAAATATCATGAACGCGAGGAACTAAACAGAATGAATAAAGGCGATTTATTGGATTTGTATGTTGAACGCATAGAAGTCATTGTTAATATATTACCAAATATCGCTTTTGCAACAAGTGCAAATGTCACTATGGAATCATTAGGAATTCCTAATACTAAGGAGAATTTAAAAGCTCTTGAAGAGAATAAAGAAGCTTCTGCAGATTACTTTGATAGCACTATTGAATTTCAGAAGAAAATTCTACCTTATTCAGATACTTCAGACTTAATTGCTGCGATTTTATTTTACGAAACAACACTAAAATCTTTATATACCTACGAAGATTTTAAAGCTAACTAAATAAATTATCAAATTTAAAAGCCTCAATCCATTATGATTGGGGCTTTTTTGTTTATTATCATCACTGTTTTTGTAAAGGTTTTAAAAGTTTTCATTAAAAATCTCGTTTAAAAGATTTTATTTGTAAGTATTTTCGTTTTTTTCTAAAAGATTTGAGTAATACATCGATATAATTTGTATTTGATAGGCAATAATATTAGGTTTGATATGTCCCTCTCTAATATTTAAACTTAACCTACAATGAAAAAAATTACGCTTCTAGCGCTACTGTGTGTATTTTCAATTACCATAACTGTCGCTCAACAGGAAAAAGGTATTATTGGTTTTGATAACTGGTTAAATACTTGGACCGATTTTAAACCTAATACTTCAACTTACGGAGAACCAACGCAAATTTTAACTGGTAATATTACCAGTGATATTACGCTTAAAAAACAAGACACTTATCTATTGGTAGGCAACGTTTTTGTAACTGACAGCACAACACTCACCATAGAACCTGGCACTGTAATACTTGGTGATTACCAAACCAAAGCATCATTGATTATTAGTAACGGCTCAAGAATTATTGCAGAAGGTGAGCAAACTGATCCAATTGTATTTACGTCTAATCGTCCTATGAAAAAGCCTGGCGATTGGGGTGGTATTTTTATCCTTGGAAATGCACCAACCAATAAATTTGGTAACGAAGGACTTTTAAATTATGGTCTTAAGCCAGATAACTTGAACGATATAAGCTATGGTGGCGAAAATACGATGAGTAATTCTGGTGTGCTAAGCTATATTAGAATTGAATATGCCGGACTGCAGACAAAAAGCTATGGCTATTTAAATGGATTAACACTTGCCGGTGTAGGAAACGAAACACTTATAGATAATGTAATGGTAAGCTATGCCTTAGGAAATGCTTTTAAAGTTGAAGGTGGAAATGTAACACTAAATAAGTTAGTATCATATCGCTGTAATCAAAATGACTATATGTTTAACGATGGCGCACAGGTACTTATTGACAACTCATTGGCGATTCGTTCACCATTTGTTTCTAGCCCCGAAGGTTATAGATGTATGTACTTATCGTCATATGACAATAAAGATGATGTAGATCCTAATAAACCAAGCACGCTAGTATTAGCTTCTAACCTAACACTTATTAATGCCACTGACGATCTTAACAAAGCCATAAACATTGGCCTGGTTAAAGAAGCTATTTACATTAAAAATGATGCTAAATTCTCCTTAAAGCAAAGTGTTATTTCAGGTTTTAAACCGGCAGTGTACTTAGATGAAGATATGGTTATAAATAACGATAACCTTCAGAATATCAGCTTCGAACGTACATATTTTAATAATTGTACAGGAAATATTTTTAAAAAATACAACTCTAATAATGAGGATCTAGAAAGCTGGTACGGAAGTCGTGCTTTTGACAATGTGTATTCTAAAGGTCCGGATTCAGAAACATTTATTGATTTAAAACATCCGAAAACACCAGACTTTAGATTACGAATAAATAAAATCGTTGCTACAACAGATAAGGACGATTTTGAAGATTATGATGATAACTAATTAACGCTTAAGTAAAGTTATTTGCCTATAGCATAAAATTACAAGACCAACTACATGCGCTCCAAAATTGCCTTCATAAGGATTAAACATCTGTGTCTATGGCTTACTATGTTGTGTTGTGTTGAGCTATTAACAGCTCAAATAGTCATTGGCACACCTAGTTTGGGATTTAGCCAAGCATGTGCAAGCCCATCGTTTAACACCTATAGCACAACCTTTATTTTTTCTCCAGAATCTGGACTACAAAGTAATAACCAATTTATTGTTGAATTGTCTGATGCTGAGGGTGATTTTAGTGACGCAACCGTTGTTTATACTTCGGCTAGTGGAAGCATTACAACATCTCCTGCATCTATTAATTTTTCTTTACCTACAACAACATCTGGAGAAGGCTACAAAATTAGGATTAAAAGTACATCTCCAGTTGCTACGAGTACAAGCTCTGTAGCATTTCCTGCATATTATAAGCTACAAGATTCACCATTTACAATAAATAATTTGGTATCATCTGGGGCATTTTGTCCTGGTGGAAGTTATCTACTCACAATAGACAATCCTGGAATTAATGGTAACGATTCGCCATTGAACTATCCATCATTAACCTTTAATTGGTACAAAGAGACTGGCCCAACGTCATCTATCTTTATTTCGGAGGGCGAAACATTATCTGTATCAGAAGAAGGTACATACTTTGTTGAAACTAATTATGGTACATGTACATCAGATTCATTTTCTAATCGTGTTGAAATTGTACAGGCTTCAACTGGTGTTGCTAATGCAGAGATTGCATCAAGTTTAGGTAATCCTTATTGTCCTGAACAAGGTTTAACAACTTTAAGTACAATTGGCGGTTTAAGTTACCAGTGGTATCGTGATGGTGATATTATTGATGGTGCAACAGAGCAGTTTTATCAAACTAATGAATCAGGTATGTTTTCTGTTCAGGTTGATCTTGGAGATTGTCAAACTTCAGGGACAATAGACTTACAAAGTAATCTTTTTGATGCTGAAATTAATGTCGATGAAACCAATGAAATAGAAGATGGCTCTGAATTAGATGTAGAAGTTACTACAAACGCTAATAACCCAGAATTTCAGTGGTTTATAGATGAGACTTTAATTGACGAAGCCGATGATAATACTTATACAGCCACCGAATTTGGTATGTACCGAGTGGTAATAACAGAAACTGTTGGCTGTGCTGGATCTCGTGAAATAGTATTCGAGGTTAGCGAAGCTCCTGAACCATTTCCTGATGTAGATAATATTCCAAATTTAATTAGTCCTAATAGTGATGGCATCAATGATACTTGGGTAATTCCAACAGCATATGTAAGTGGAACAAATACGACTATTGAGATTTTCTCGAGCCAAGGAAAACGAGTGTTTCAAACTACTAATTATCAAAATAATTGGCCACTAAACAATTTAAATATCACGAGTATCAATCAGGTATTCTATTATATAATAACCACTAGTAATGGCGATACAAAAAAAGGTTCCATTACAATTATAAGATGAATTTAAAAGCACTTATATACATATCACTAGTCTTACTTTTTGAACCACTTTTGGCTCAAGACACAGACGGTGTTGTCGCTTTTGATTTGCCAATACGTAACTCATTGACCTTTAATAGAACATTACTTAATCCAACATTTAGTTATGTTAGGGAGCAAAACAGATTTATTAGTGCTTACAATAAACGCGAATGGGTACAGTTTAACGACGCACCTCTCTCCTATGTTGTAGCATACTCTGGTAGATTTACAGATAATATAGGTGCCGGTATCAGTTTGTTTCAACAAGATTATGGTGTTTTAACAACCTACGGTGGCGTTATTAATTTTGCATATAATGCTAGACTAGAACGAGACACCAATCTTACTTTTGGTCTTAACATGGCTGCATATAGTAGTGGCATAAACTCTGGTAACGTGGTTACTAATCTTCCAGACCCATCATTGAATACTATTGAAAACAATTTTTTATTAGCTGTTAATCCAGGTGTAAATTTTGGAACAACATTTCTAGATTTCGGTATATCAATCAACAATCTTCTGTTATATAACATTCAAACATCAGAGTTATTGGACGATGTGCCAAACCGCGGCATTCAAGGGCATATAATGTACACAGGTTATATGTCTAGCCGTGGTTTTTTTGATGATAGTAAGTTTACAGGATTGCTTAGAAGTGAGTTTAGAGAAGATGAAACCATAATTGCAGGTAATGTAATGCTTAGTATTCCTAAAGGATTTTGGGTACAAGGTGGTTATAATACAAAATTTGGTGCATCTGCAGGCTTAGGTCTTAATATTACTGAAGAAATTGCTCTTGAGTATAACTACGAAATGGCATTGGGAGACATAAGCAATTTTGGTCCTTCTCACGAGATCACATTGGCTTATAGATTTAAAAATGAAAAATTCTTCGATTATAACCGTCAAGATGAAGTGACTTCATTAATAAAGACAAATAAGAAAAGATCAGGTGCATTTACCCGATATGTTGCTGCTAAACGCAAAACTGAAGAACCTAAGTTAGACACTATAGAAATTCCTGCTAAAGAAGAAACTCAAGAAGAATTAGATGAACTCGAAGCGCTTCAGAAAGCAGAAGACGAAGAAAGAGCAAGAAAAGAAGCAGAACGTTTGGAGAGAGAACGGCTTGCCAGAGAAAAACAAGCTAAGCTCAAAGCACAACAATTAGCTAAAGAAAAGGCTGAGCGACTAAGATTAGAAAAACTCGAAAGAGAGCGAATTGCACGTGAAAAGGCAGAACAAGAACGACTAGCAAAATTAGAAACTGAGCGCTTAAAGAAAGAAAAGGCTGAGCAGGAAAGACTTGCACAACTTGAAGCAGAACGCCTAGCAGAAGAAAAGGCTGAACAAGAAAGATTGGCTCAACTTGAAGCGGAACGCATTGCAAAAGAAAAAGAGCAAGCCGAATTAGATGCCATTAACAATCCAAAGAATGAGCTTGAAAAGTCAATGAAGCGTCTTATTGATGATGTAAAATCTGATACCGAAAAGCAAAGTGACTTACTAGATGAATATGACAAGGCAGTAGAAGGTAAAAACGAGAATTTAAAAAATCTAAAGGAAGAAAATGATTTAAGCGAGCAAGGTATTGTAGTAAAACCAAAACCTTTTAAGAGTATTACTAAAGAAAATGAAAGACTTAGAAAAATTAAAGAAGACTTAGATAAAACTATTTCTGATAGAAGTAATAAAATAGAGGAGCTAGAAAAACTATATGATGAGATGTATGAAGCAGATACCATTGTAAACGAAGTCGTAATGTTATACTACAAAAAAGAAATTACTCGTCTTAAGTCTGAGCAAATTAAGACTTCAGAGCTTAGAGCTGATTTGGAAAAGAAATTAAACGATATTCAAGTAGCTATTGAATTTGAGAAACGTCGTCGCATAAAACGTGCTGAATTTGATAATGAAGAAGAACGATACAAACAAGATAGAACACGATTAGCTAACCTGAAGAAAACTACCCAAATCAACACCACAGAGCTCAAGCCAGATGATTTTGATTTTGGAAAACCACAGAATAGCAATATTCAAATACTTAAAAATATCAACTATGTAGATAGTGGGTATTATGCTGTACTTGCTATACATAGTGATATCGGTAAACGTGATGATTTTATCAAAAAGGTATTGGCTTCAGGTTTAGCAAGTGTAGAATTTTTCTATGATGTAAATACAAGTAAATATTATATATACGCAGAAAAAGTAGAAACCATTCAAGAAGCAAATAGAAAACTAAAAGAGAAAGATAATGAACCCTATAATAGAAACATGTCAATTATTAAAATAGAGAACTAAGTAACATATCACCACGTCTGCTAGTAGTTATTAAGCCCCAAACCAGATGATTACTAAGTAGCGAAAATTATATATACACCATGAAAAGACCTACATTTTCTAGTATAGCCACTATAATCTTATGTGTTATAGGACTACACACCTACGCCCAAAATTACGTGCCGTTTACACCAAGATTCGATCAAGATTTAAAAGGTGATATTATATTAATTGGTAATAACATTTTAGGTCCAGACAATAATGCTTTTAATAATAATGGTGTGTATAATCATAATGTTGATATGCAATATATTGACATAGATGGTGATCCTTCTACATTTAGTTCTTCGAGTGCAGACTTAGAGATACCAAATCCAAATTGTTATAGAATTATTTATGCAGGATTATATTGGGGTGCAGTTAATCCAGGTAATGAACCGATTACTGAGGTGAGGTTTAGAGGTCCAACAGGAACATATAATGATATTACGGGGACTCTAATTTATGATGCTGGTCCTAACTCGGTTGATGGTGGCGACAGTTTCTCTTATGCGTGTTTTGCAGATGTAACTGCTATAGTAACAAACTTAGGGAATGATTTAGGGACATATACCGTGGCAAATGTATCTTCGGGATTAGGCGAAACATCAACTTTCAACCCTTATAATGGTACTGGTCAATCTGCAGGCTGGTCTTTGTTCATAGTTTATGAAGATCCAACACTACCTGGAAAATCAATTACTAGTTTTGATGGGTTTAGTGCAATTAGTGTTCCTGGTGGAAACCCTAACCTAGATATTCCTGTGTCTGGATTTAGAACCGTGCCAGCACCTGCTCCTGTTAGAGCAAACTTTGCTTTTGCTACATTAGAAGGTGATAGTCCGATTCTTGGAGATAGATTATTACTTAATGGCAGTCCTCTATCAACAACAGATAGACCTGTCGGAAACTTCTTTAATAGCTCCGTAACGCGATTAGATGCTACACCTGTTAATAACCGTGTACCTAATAGTACCAACACTCTTGGTTTTGATACAGGTGTTATGGCAGTTCCTAATCCTGGCAATACTATTATTGCCAATGACGATACAGCAGCAACTGTAAGGCTTGAGACTAGTGGAGACACTTATTTCCCCTATTTCTTTGCTTTTGCTGTAGATATTATTGAACCCGATATAGTCTTAACTAAAACAGTTGAAGATGATTTAGGAAATGATATTGGTGGCCAACTTGTTAATCTTGGCGCACCTTTAAATTATGTTATTGGCTTTCAAAATGTAGGTAATGACAATGCTACCAATTTTCAAATTAGAGATATACTACCTATTAACATCATTTACAATCACCCCACAGATTTAATATTACCAGCTGGGGTTACTGTAGCCAGTTATAATCCAGTAACTAGAGAACTCATTTTAAATATTGAAGATTACCTAGTTGAAGAAAATGATCCGAGATATGAAATTAGAATTGAGGTACAAGTGGTAGATGAATGTAGTCAATTGGCAGATGCATGTTCTAATATCATCAATAACCAAGCATTTGCAACTTACAACGGATTTTACAATCCTACGTTTCAAATTACAGACGATCCAAGTATTAACAGTAATACTGGCTGTTTATTAACACCTCAAGCAACTAACTTCTTAGCTGATTTAGATTGTGAATTCATACAAGAAATTGTGCTTTGTGGCAGTACTGTTGAACTTACGGCAGCAGATGGTTACGATTCTTACTCCTGGTCTACAAGTCCTTCTGGCACGCCAGTAATTGGCAATACTCAAACGATTACAGTTAATTCTACCGGAACATACTATTCATTTAACACGGCTATAGCTCCATGTCAATCCATCGAGCAGCAGTTTAATGTGTCATTGTTTGGTAATACAACTACAAACCCGGTAATACCTTTTGCAGACGAAGTAGTAATCTGTCCAAATGATGGAAAAGAATTACCAAACATTTACTTATGTGGTGCTGATGATTTTGTAAATATAGACACCGATATTTCAGGAGCATCATCAATAATATGGGAAATTTTAGACGAATCTAGTTGCCCTGCAGTTACTGACCCTGATTGTGCTAATGAAGACAGTTCGTGTACTTGGAATCAAGTGAATACAGGACAAGATTATATTGCGGATACTGCTGGCCAATATCGCTTAACTATCAATTATGATGGTGGATGTTTTGTTCAATTCTACTTTAATGTTTACGAAAATTTACTGAATCCTTCAGTCGTTTCAGAGGATATTATTTGTACTACACCAGGTAGCATTATTGTTAATGATGTGCCATCTGGTTACGAATACAGTATAGACGGTGTTAATTTTCAAGCTAGTAATATATTTACAGTCAATACAGCAGGCACATATACTGTGTATATAAGACAAATAGGTGTGGATACCAATCCTTGCATCTTTTCTGTGCCAGATGTACTTATAAGAGATCGAGACTTTACCGTATCAACAACAGTTACGCAACCACTTTGTAATGGTGATTTTGGTAATATTCAAATCGCTGCTAATGATGTAGAACCACAATACACATATGCTATATATCAAGGTGGTGTTCTTGTAAATAGTGTTGGTCCTATAATAGAAAACACTTATGAGTTTGAAAATCTTAATGTAGGCACCTATACAATAACCTTAGAAACTGAAGATGGTTGTACTCATTCTGAAGACATTACAATTGTTGAACCACCATTATTAACGGTAACTGCTGCACTTACTACACCATTAACTTGTATAGATGGAGAAATCACTATTTATCCGCAAGGCGGAACACCGCCATATTTTTACTTTATAAATAGTACAACTGATTTTCAGACTGTACCAGAATATACAGTGAATTCAGCCGGAGTATATGACATCACAGTTATTGATGCCAATAATTGCAGTGCTTCTACTACAATAACGGTAGATAATGTATTAGCACCAGAATTTACTGTGAATACCACAGATATTCTCTGCCCAGGAAATAATGATGGTTCCATATCAATCAATGTAACTAATGCCAATGGTAATTCGTTGCAATACAGCATTGATAATGGCTTAACATTTTCTAGTTCCCCAGTTTTTAATGGGTTATCAGCAGGAACTTATAATGTGGTAGTTGAGTATAGTCTTGGAGGTTCGGTTTGTACTACAATTCCTGATATCGTTACAATTAATGAAAATCCTGCTATTAATGGTACAGCAGAATTAACTTCTAATTATACTTGTGATGCTGATGCTACTATAACTGTTACTGGAGTTACAGGCGGAACTGCTCCATACTCTTACAGTTTAGATGGTGTCAACTTTCAAACTAGTAATGTGTTTACTGGTTTAACTCAAGGCACTTATACAGTTACTATTCAAGATGATAATGGTTGTACGTTTATTACAAATCAAATCATAATTCCACCGTTAGATCCACCAACGGATATGGAGTTCTCCAATACACCTATAGATTGTCCTACCAATACTACCACAGTAACTATAACTAATACTATTGGAGGAACAGGAGTTTTGGAATATCAAATTATTGCTCCGTTAAGTGCAGTTACGGCATATCAAACATCAACTGTATTCCCAGGTTTAGAACCAGGCACGTATACATTTCAAGTAAGAGATGAAAACAATTGTACTTATGTAGAATCATACACTATAGCGCCGCTTCCTCAATCTTCAGTAAATGTTGTATTAACGGATGGTTTGGATTGTACTGCTAGTCCAGATGCAGTTATCACTGGAACAATAAGTGGCACATCACCATTTACTTATGCTGTATCTATTAATGGTGGTTCATTTACAGATTTAGGTAGTACTGGTAATACATTTACCTATACTACACTTACAGATGGTGACTATCAATTCGAAATCACAGACGGTAATGGATGTAGCGTATTATCTTCTATTATTACTGTAAATCCATTAGTGCTTCCTGAAATTGATACTGTTTTACAGAGTCAATCTATTAATTGTAATGGAGAAGCTACTGGAGCAATAGATGTTACTATAAACACGACTCTAGGTACGCCTCCATTTGTAATTAATGTAAATAACGATACAACAGGTGTCAATTATGGTTCTCAAACCACAAGTTTACCCGCTGGGACTTATACTGTAACTGTAACAGATGCCAACTCTTGTACCGATATAGAAACGATTATAATTAATGAGCCAGACGCAATAGTTGTAAATTATAGTACAGTAGATATTACATGTACAGCTGGTGGTGTTTCGCAAGGTTCTGTTATTGTAGATTCAGTTACCGGAGGAACACCACCTTATAATTATTTTGTAACTGGAACAAACGGATATTCTAATTCTGAATTTAATGTAGGTGGCACAACCTCAGTAAGCTTTGATGTCGTTGATTTTGGCTTGTATCAAATAAATGTAATTGATTCAAACGGTTGTTCAATTTTGGTGCAAGATGTATTAGTTGCATCTCCACCATCTGACTTAGATATTACTATAACACCTTCGGTTGATTGTGCAACTGGTGGTGAAGCTGAGGTATCTGTAAGTTCATCATTGAGTAGTAGTGGTCCTTTTTTCTTTAGCATTTATCAAGGGCCATCATCGGTGTATCCTAATCCACCAGGATCGTGGCTGCCAGAAATGCCTGCAGGAAGTCAATCTACAACGTTTACTGGGTTAACACCTGGTGTTTTATATACATTTATTGTTTATGACTCTGCAACAAATTGTAGCTATTACGAACCAGCTACGGTACCTATACCTACAAATTCTACATTAACTGTGTCTGCACCTGATGTAAATAATATTACTTGTACTGGCAGTGCAGATGGCAATGTATCATTTACGGTTACAAGTACATATGGTATACCTGTTGATTTATCTTATGAAATTTTTAATTCACAATCATTAACAACGACATTTATTTCTGGCACAGGTACTGTAAACGCTAATGATACACTAACAATTAACAATTTAGGACCTTTACCGTTTGGAAATTATTTTGTTTCAATTACTGAAAACTCAGGACCAAATGCCGGTTGTGGTATAGTAACAACACCTTTTAATATTACTGAATCTGAATTCCCATTAGATTTAGCTGTTTTTGTGAATCAGAATGCAAATTGTAATCCAAACTCTGGTGTAATTTCAGCACTAGCAGAAAATGGAACTCCACCATACCTATTCCAAGTAACAACAACACCTGCTGCTCCACTAGCTACAGATGCAGGTTGGAACTCTAATAGTACATTTAATCTTGATGCAAACACGTATTATATTCATGTATTAGATGCATATGGATGTATTGTTTCTAGTCCTGCTACCGTGCTTCCAATGGATGACACTCCAGTTATCTCAGCAGCAGTTAATAATGAATGTTTGGATACAGATGGAAGTTTTCAAATTGATGTAAGTTTAGTATCAAATGGTGTGGCGCCTTACAGCATTAGTATTGATGGTGGTGCTTTTCAATCCCAAACATTCCCATTTACAATTTCAAATATATTCTCTGGAAACCATACAGTAGAAATTAATGATGCTAATGGTTGTGGAAATTTAGTTTCTATCGATGTTTTACCAGTATTAGATTTTACTCCAGATATTACTGCAGTACCAACATGTAACAACGATGATGGTGTGATAACGCTTAACCCAACTGGTGGCTCAGGAAATTATGCATATGCAATATCGCCAACTGCACCGTCAATAAGTATAGCTGGAAATGTTATATCTGGTGTGCCATTTGGTAATTACGATATTACAATTACTGATACTACTACAAGTTGTACAGAAACTGTTTCAGTTGCACTGCCTGAAGCTATTCCTCCTACTTTCAATTTAACATCTACCGCTGTGACTTGTTTCCCAGATAATGATGGAAGTTTTGACATAGACATTCTGAATTTTACCGGACCGTACACATACGAAGTTATTGATAGCGCTAACAATTCAGTTTTTGGAGTTGTTTCTGCTAACACATCCACAAATCCGCTTACAGTTTCAGGTCTTACTTCAGGAACATATACAGTAAATATTACGCAAACTAGTAGTCCATTTTGTTCGTCTTCATCTGATGTTATTATCAATTCTCCTGCTGAAGAACTTATGCTAAATGTTTCTGAAACCTCAAATGTAACTTGTAATAATAATCAAGGTACTATAGTAGCTGAAGCAACAGGTGGTTGGGGAAATTATGAATATGAATTATCAGGGGATGCATCTGTTCCTTATTCTACAAATAGCACATTTACTGACTTATCTGCCGGTAACTATACAGTTAGTGTTAGAGACGACCAAGGTTGTATTGTAAGTGAAAATATAACATTATCAGAACCTACACCAATAAATGCCATTTTTACACCTAGTGTATCAACAGTAGCATGTTTTGGAGATTCAGATGCGAGTATTACTATAACTAATGTCACAGGAGGTCAAGGCAGTAATTATACCTATACATTAAATACTTTAACTCCTGTAGTAACAACCTCTGGACCACAAACATCTAATGTGTTCGATGGTTTAACAGCTGGCACATATAATATTACAATTAATGATGGTTTTGATTGTGAGTTTACCTCATTAGATATTGTTATTGACGAGCCAACACCTATTAATGCTAGTTTAGTTTTAGATACGTCTCAAACGTGTCTTACGGAGTCTACATTGACGCTTTCGGCATCTGGTGGTACAGGACAATATACCTATAGCGATGATATATCATTTACTACGGTTTTAGGTACGTTTAGTACATCTACTACGTTTAGTGTACCAGTAGGAACATATGCTTATTATGTAAGGGATGACAATGGCTGTATAAGCATAGTATCTAATGAAATTACTATTGAACCGCTACCAGATTTAACTGTTGAATTGGCGTCTGTAAATCCAACAATTAATTGTGCAGGCGATAACACTGGTAGTATTACAGCAATAGCTTTTGGAGGTTTAGGTAATTATAGTTACGAACTTCAGGATACTGGTGGTAATACAATTAATGCCACACAAAATACTCCTGGGTATTTTACCGAATTGTTAGCAGGTAATTATATCGTTTCAGTAGAAAGTGGTGATTGCTCCGTAATTTCTGAACCTATATCTATAACTGAACCTAGCACTCAACTTGATGCATCTTTAATAGTAAGAAACATCACATGTGCAGGCTCTGGAAATGGGTCAATCGAAATTAATGCTACTGGCGGAACCGGTGTTATTAAATATGCAATTTCACCACAACTAAATCAATTCTTTGATACCAATATTTTTGACAACCTAGAACCGGGAGAATACGATATAATCGTACAAGACGAACTGGGTTGTTTCCTCATATTTACTGAAACAATTACCGAACCTGCTCAAGTCTTATTAAATATAGTCCCAAATTCTATTTTACCAGAAGTATGTGAAGGTGACGCTAACGGTGAGTTTAGTATTGAAATCTTTGGTGGCACATTACCGTTTAGCGTAAGCTTAGATAATCCTGATGGGCCATTTACCGTAGGTGGAATAACTCAGACCATATTCGACTTTACGAATTTAACTGGAGGTGATCATATTGTTTATGTGGTCGATGCAGAGGGATGTGATTCAGAATGGAATATTACGTTCCCAGAATCTGTTAGAATTAACCCTGAAGTTGTTGTTGAATTTAGTTGTGATCAAAACATTCAGAATAACACAGTTACAGTTACAGTAGATGATTCCATTACAGATTTGTCTGAGCTAGACTATTCTTTAGATAACGGACCATATCAAATTAGTAATGTGTTTACAGATGTACCTGTTGGTACAGGGCATTTTATAAATGTGCGTCATACAAATGGATGTATTCAGACCACTGAACTTTTTGATGTTGACGATTACGAACCAGTGGCATTAGATATTACTGAAGGTGAAATTAACCAAATCATAGCTTCTGGTTCTGGTGGTACAGGTTTGTACACGTATACATTTAATGAGGTTGATTATGGACAAGAAAACACATATACAATTACACAGAGCGGTATCTACACCATTCTTGTAACTGACACTAATGGTTGTACTGCTGAGGCTCAAGTTGAGCTTGAGTTTGTAGATATATGTCCTCCAAATTACTTTACACCAAACGGTGATGGTGTGCAAGATACATGGGCTCCAGGTTGTGTTAACAATTATCCAAATTTAGAATTCGACATATTTGATAGATATGGACGTAAAGTTGCTACCTATAGAGTTGGTGAATATTGGGATGGCAGATATAACGGGAGTGAACTCCCAACAGGTGATTACTGGTATGTAGTAAGACCAAATGGCACAAGTGTAGAACGATCTTTTGTTGGTCACTTTACACTATACAGGTAATACTAAATACTTAACTAAACAACATTTAGAATGAAGAAAATACTACTATATATTACACTGTGTATAACTACAAGTATCACGAGTCAGGAATTAAATTTGCCTGTATTTACACAATACTTAGCTGATAATGAATTTGTAATCTCACCAACTTTTGCTGGTATTGGAGATAATATTAGAATACGTGCAAATGGACTTACACAATGGGTTGGTATTAAAGGTGCACCAGATAACCAAGCGCTATATGCAGATATGCGACTTGGTAATCGCTCTGGTATAGGAGTGAGCGTATATAATGACAAAAATGGAAATACACGCCAAAAAGGAGTGAAATTCTCATTTGCTCATCACCTTACACTAGACTATAAATCAAAACAATACTTATCTCTCGGATTATCGTATAATATAAATAGCTTTAGAATAGATATCGAAAACTTTGTAACCACTCCAGATATTCCAATTATAGATCCTAGTATTATTGATGATCGCGCACAAACAAACAATAATTTTGATGCCGGTTTTTTATACAGATATAATAACTTTTTCTTGAGCTTTAATGTGAATAACATTCTTGAAAAAGATGTAAATCCTTTTACTGGACAAGAGCCAAATAGTCTTTTAAACTTTCAACTCTATAGTGGTATGGTATTTAGAGGTGCGTCTAACCGTTATAAGGAGTTTGAACCTTCGGTGTTTTACCAACGATTTAATAGTGATGGTCGTTCAAGTACCGATGTGAACGTGAAATACAGAAAATTGAATCGTTATGGTGATTATTACTGGTTTGGAGCATCTTACCGTTTTCTAAATGACCAAATATTGAAGCCTCTAAACATTGGTCCTATGGCAGGAATAATGAAAAACGGATTTTATTTTGCTTACTCATACCAATTCACTATTAATGATTTGGCTGCATATAATTCAGGTACTCACAGTATTACAATCGGTATTGATTTATTACAAGGTGTAAGTAATTGTGAGTGTACTACTGGTGCAAGAGAATATTGGAAATACCAATAAAAAAAGGATTTACACACATAAATGCATAAATCCTTTTGGGAGTTAGTTAGTAGTTAGCTGATTGTGTTAATTTACGGATTTTATTCTAATTTTAGGATCTATTGTGTAAGGTCCAAAAATAATATCGTTTCTTTCAATGGTGACTTCTACTAGATATTTATAATCAATATCTACCGCTTGGTCAGCATCTATTGCTCTTAAAATAAAACTAGGAACACCATCTGGGTTGTCATAATAGTCAGCAGGTTCTCCATCAGGTACAACAAGTTCAAGATTACCGTCACTACTAATATTAGTGACTTCATCAAATTCTACTTCAACATCTTGGTCGTCAAAAATAACAGCCGTAACGTACAAAAATCCATCAGTTGGTAATAATCCATCAGGTCTACTAACCGTTACAGTTTCGTTGAGACTTAAATCCGATCTGTAATCAGCAGCATTAACTCCACCAAATGTTACTAAGTTAGTAATATCTGCACCTGAAGGTAATGCAATAACGGTAGCAACATCAAAATTTACTGAAGGTAAATCATTAAATAAAGCTAAAATATCATCATCTGGACAAGCTGTAAACGTTAAAGCAGTTACAAGAAGTAATAATAATCGTATGTTTTTCATTGTTAAAGTTGTAATTGTTGATTGAGTTGATATACACAAATATATAATTTTGAAGTAATTACACAAGGTAATCAACAAAGTACATTTCTATTTTACCTTTACCTTTTGCTTCTATTGCGCCGCGTTGTTCAAACTTAAATACATCATACGATTGTAAAAGCTCATGCGTATGTTGGCTAATATTTACGCGGCCTATTTCACCTGAACTTTCCATACGGGCTGCCGTATTTACAGTATCGCCCCAAATGTCATATTGAAATTTTTTGGTACCTACTACTCCAGCAACTACTGGTCCTGTATGTATTCCTATTCGGATATCAAACTTAGCTAGATTATGCGTTATACTTCGTTTTGTAACTTTTACAAATTCTGCCATTTCTAATGCTGCTTGACATACTCTAGCAGCTTGGTGTTCAATAGGAAAAGGCAATCCACCAGCACACATGTAGGAATCTCCAATAGTCTTTATTTTTTCTAGCTTAAATTTATCTACAATCTCATCAAATTTTGAAAAATAGTAGTCTATACTTTTTACTAAATCTTCCGGACTAAGCTTTTCTGACTGAGCCGTAAAGCCTTTAAAATCTGTAAACAACACAGAAACATTATCAAACTTTTTGGCCTTTACAGTACCATGTTCTTTTAGCTCTTCGGCTGTTTCTTCTGGTAATATGTTTTTAAGTAAATCTTCAGAACGATGTTTTTCAAATTCAATGATGCCTTTTTGCTTCTCAAGAACTTTACTTTGCATCAGGAATTTCCGAGCTAAAAAACCAATTATGATGAGACCAATGGTAATAATAGCAATGATATAATACTGCTGACGCTTTTGTTTTTCCAGAAGGCGTTGCTGTTCTTCTGCAGCCTCTTTTGCCTTTTCAGAATCATACACAGCATCTTCTGTACGCATCTTATTTTGCTTTTGAAATTCTGCAACATTAGTTACACTATCACGGTACTTTATATGGTCTTTATAATACGTAAAAGCACGTCTTATATTACCATTATCTTCATAAATATTAGACAGTTTTAAAAGCCCTTGTCCTATTTCGTCTTTTAGACCATTTTTTTGAGCTAATTCCAAACTTTGCTTTGCATATTTAAGCGCTGTAGAAATTTGTCCATTATTATAATACATATCAGACAAAGCACCAGTATACTCACATACAGCCTCATAATCACCATATTCAGAAAGGGTTGTAATGGCTTTATTTAAGAAATCATTTGCTTCATCTACTTCTCCTTTCTCAACGTTAATTAATCCGAATAATCCGTTTATATAAGCTTGAAAGAAATCTTTAAACTCATGAAACTCACTATTTTCATTTTCCAGAGTTTTGTTTAATTCATTTGCGATATTTGCATAATGCAGGCTAGAATCGAGTTCTTTTATTTTATAGAATTCATCACCTATATTTAGTTCAGCTGTGAGAATGTTTACTGTATCTTTTAGCTTCCGCAACACAGTCAATCCTTCACGATAATATTCAAAAGAAGAGTCATGGTCATTCATTGTAGAATATACAGCGGCTATTGCTAAATCAATCTCTGCTTCTTCAACTGCTAAATCATTTTCTTTAGCCAGCTTTGAAGCTTTAAAATATGATTCCAATGCGGTTGTTAAATCCCCTTTTTGCTGAAAGGCATTTCCTTGTTGCAAATATCCATCAAATTCACGTTCAGAATTATTGAGTTCTTTCGCTTCTATTATTAATTGTTGGCTATACTGTAATTGCTTTTCAACATCTGTTTCTTCACCTGCTAACTTTCTTAGTAAATCTAGTTTGGCTTCACCTTCATACATACCGCTTTTTAGTTCTCGTTCCAGACTATCACTTTCTTTAATATTTTGACTAAAAGAAGTAATAGAAAAACAACAAAAAAAACCTACTATTATGTAGGTTTTAATAGCTAAAAAAGTTGATATTTTTTTAAAGCAAGTCAAGGTTTGAAATTCAGTATAATTAGTTTAATGACTTGATTCTGATTTTTGGATCTATATAGTAATAGTCAGAAATTGAACCATTAGGTAAACGCAGAGCTATTTCTATTTCATATTTATAGTCAATATCATCGCTATCTGGAGCATCAATAGCAATTAGCTCAAAAAATTCTGAAATACTTCTTCCAAAATCGTTAGGGTTTACAGCAGCTTCTGGGTCACCTGGAGCAGCCCTTAATCTATCTAACCAAACATCATAAACGTCTAGTGTATCTACCTGTACGTCAAAAACACCCGGATCTGAAGGATTTTCTTCAAAAAAGAAAATTCTTGAATATAATAGTGATTGACCTGCTGCCAAGCCTGATGGCTGTTCTAGTCGTAGTCTGGTACCAACATTAAGCTCAACCAAATAATCACCTGCGGAAACACCATTGGGTTGACCAAAGTTTATTAAATCTGTGATATCTGCACCAGCTGGTCTGGAAAGTACACCATTTAAGTCTAAAGTAATATTGGGAGTAATTATGTTTGAATTCTGTGTATTATCGTCATCATCATTACAAGAGAGTAAAATGAAACATATAGCAAACACAAAAAGTAGTTTTGAGAATTTCATGATTGATAATTGATTAATTGAGTTGATTTCTCTCAAAAATAAGATTTTTCTTCCAATACATACTAAAAAATCTAGAGGTCGTAACTTGAAATCACAATGGGATTTGTTAATAATTTTAATATAAACTTTCGTTAACATGCAATACAAGACCTTACTAATCGTTTACATTTGCACAACTTTCAAACTTACGTCTTAGTGAAATCATTCCATATAGTACTTTTAAGTCTATTTATATGCTTTACCTATGCCCAAAAGCCTCAATCTGATGCATTAAGTATTCAGCTTAAGCCTGTTAACTCTAAAGGTATTTCTACTCAAGAGGTGTCTATTCCAATCGTTACAATTGACAGTTCTAATACAGTTGATATCAAAGCAGAATTTTGGGATAATGTGAATTTTAATCCTTATCGAAATGAGATTGTAAAATTTCCATTCGAAGTTAAGTTTGAGGATTCTACCTATCACTCGCCTATAAGTAGAGAAAAAGTTATTACGTCTCGTTATGGATGGCGTCGTGGAAGACCGCATAAAGGCATTGATATTGATTTAATTACCGGCGATAGTGTCTCGACTATTCTAAGTGGTGTTGTACGTTTTGCTAGATACAGCCGTGGTCTTGGTAAAGTTGTAGTTGTTAGACATTACAATGGCTTAGAGACTGCCTATGCACATTTATCAAGAATTAACGTAAAGGTAAATGATACTGTTGCTAAAGGTCAGTTTATTGGTAAAGGTGGAAATACAGGCCGCTCTACTGGTAGTCACTTGCATCTAATAACAAGCTATAAAGGACAGTACATACATCCGGAATATATTTTTGATTTTTCTGAAGAGAATAAAATACGCGCTAAAGACCTTTGGGTTACTAAAGAATGGACAAGAGCATCATTTCATAGCTCTAGACGTAAAAGCAAGTTAGAACTGTATACAACAGAAAAACAAGCATTAGCAAGTTTGGTAAAAACACGTAAGATATATGTTGTGAAATCTGGCGATACATTATCTAGAATATCGAAACGAAACAATGTATCTATTGCAGCCATTTGCAAAACCAACCGTATTAGAAAATCGTCAACCTTACGAATTGGTCAAAAATTGGTTTTAGAACTGTAAACCATCATTTTACTTAATTAGCTTAGTATTTGGGTGTGCTGCTTTCCAACCAAACCAAAAAGCATTAAATGAGTTCAGTCTTTTTAAAGTTTTTCCTGTGGATGATTTTAAATAGTTTTCGTGCAGTTTCCATACTATTCCAGATGTATCAACAACCTCCGATTTTTGGTTATAGTTTATAAATTCTACATTCTCAGAAAAATATACACGATTTGCACCTGATTTATCGGTTAACACCACAAAGTTCTTATCTGCTATTTCACCCTTGTAGAGATTATTTTTTCTTAAAAACTTGGTAGATATAGCAATAGATTCGTCAGTAACGTCTGGCAGTCTTAAGGCTAAAACCGATTGCTTATTTTTTAAAGATTTATCAATTTCTGGAACATTAAACATAAGGTTATCAGTAGAAAAATAATCGTTATAAGCAACACCTTCTCCATAGTTTCTATTATAACCAGTTTTTAGGCTTAATACTGTTGTCTCTGGATGTCTGGCTTTCCAATCTTTCCATGTGGTCGTAACTACACTCAAATAATCCAGTTCAATACCTTTATCAACTAGAGGACCAATTACCGGCTTGCCCCACAAGGTATTCCATAACGACTGCGTTTCTTTATCGTACATGAGTTTATTTGAGCGATACAAAAAGCCGCTTGTTCCTAACTCATATTTTTTACCATCTTGTTCAGTTTTATATAAAATAACTGTACCACAAAGCGTACAATAAACTCCTGCTACTGGTATTCCGCCTACTGTATCTGTGAACATTTCATGCCAAGCTAATATACGTTTTGGGTAAGCTCTAAAATCACCGTTAATTTCTATTCCAAACACAATATTATCACCATCAAGATAAGTAGCATCATCAGCCGAAATCATCTGTGGATTGCGTAATGGTGGTATACCATCTTGTATGACGCCACCCCATCTTACTTCATCTAGTCTAATATTTGAAATCTTCTGACGGTTTTTGAAGTATTTTACAAATCGTTTATCTATAAACCCATGTAATCGGGCTTTAAATTCGTGATAATATAGTGTTAACACTTGAGGCTTGCTCCATAAGTATTCGTACCATTTATTAAAATCTATACCGTACTTTTTGTCAGTTTTATCTTGTAGTATCTCAAGTAATTTAAATTTTGCGCTTTGATGATCACTAAAGTAAAGTACTTCTACAGCCATTACTTCAAATTCTTCTCGCCAATTATTTGAAATATACTCTATTGCTAAATCATGACGTTGATTTACACTAGAAACAACTAAACTCATGAAATGGGAAAACTCTACATCGTCCTTATCCTCGACGGTATTATAAGTTTGACTAAAATTTAGAGACGTAGATAATACTAAAAATGAGATTATGTAATATTTAAGAACACTCGACTTCATAGATAATTTTATCCACTAAGTCGAAAAATCAACACTTAAATGACAAGATGAAATACTAAAAAACTACTAAAATATTAAGGCAAGTTGATTTACAAGTCGTTTTTGGCCATCACAGTACCATTATAAGAAATAGTCTGTCTGTTCGTACTGTTCATAGTACACAAAGTACTTCCACTTGGGTTTATTAAAAGCGTGTATTTGATAAAATCGTCCTTTGGATCAATAGTAAATTTGACGAGTATTCTATTTTTTTTATCAATCTTAACCTCGTAGTTATCTATTTTGCCATTATACGCGATGCCGCTTTGGTTATTAATTTTATTAGGAAAAAATACGCGTCCAAAAAATGGAAGAAAAATTTCGGCATTTTCATTAGTGATAATTAAAGCATTATCGATGGATGTTAAGTTAACTCTATTACCTTGAAATATTGCACTGCCACCATTAAAGCTTCTACCTACTCTTGCCACATCATTACCCAAAGGTGTAGCCGATTGTGCAACAAACTGAAATTTACCAGAATCAATAAGTGCTTTTGTTTTTTTAAACTGTGCTTCTACTCTGGCCTTTTTTTCCGCTTTACGCTGTTTTCTATTTTGTGAGACCAAATCTCCGCTTACCATTAGAAGTAACAGAATTAATACTAACTTTTTCATTTTCAAACAGATTTGATTTATTATAAAGATACTTCAAAATTCGATCCAAAAGTTATAATAGTGTCTGTTTAACATATTTTTACCCTATAAATTATTTAAGTAAAATAAGTAGTTACAGCTATTATGTTTATTATATTGCTCTGGTAAATACATACTTATGTTAAAGCCTATACCTGCACTTTTGAAGAGTTTTACAATTCTTTTATTTTTTACTATTTCTTATCTATCATATTCCCAATTAAAAACTGCTCCTGTACCTAATTGGGTTGTGGTACAAGATTATGAAGAAATGCCAGATATTGATGAAAATGACATTGCTTTTGGCTTACTGACATTATTAAGTGATGAGCAGATACATGTCCCAAAACGTCAACAATATATAAGATATGTTAAGAAAATTACAGACAATGTTGGTGTTCAAGACGGTTCTTTAGTTTCTATAAATTATGACCCAACCTATCAGAAGTTGGTATTACATAATGTCAATATTTTAAGAAATGGTAAGACCATTAATAAGCTTAACCTGAGCGATTTTCAAACTATACGAAAAGAGTCTAATTCTGAAAACTATATATACGATGGTAGTCTAAATGCAACTGCAAACCTATCTGATGTGCGTAGTGGTGATATTTTAGACGTTAGTTACACCATACAAGGGTTTAATCCGCTTCATCAAAAGTTCTCAGGAGCATTTATACTTAATGATTATCAATCCGTTGGTAAAATTCATTTGAATATATTATCTAGAAATAGTTTGCGATACAAACTTCTTAATAGTGATTACAAACCTAAAATATCTAACAGATTTGGATTAAAAAATTATAGTTGGGTAAACACAAATACAGAACCACCAGAATTTGAAGAAAATACTGTAGCATGGCAAATGATGTATCAAACACTATTTGTATCTGAATACGATAATTGGGAACAAGTAGTAAATTGGGCATTACCAATTTATACACAAGACTCAAAATTTTCTGACGCTCTTAATGATAAGATTAGCACAATATCAAAGGCCTCAGAGTTTGAATCACTTCGTATAAAAATGGCCTTAAAATTTGTGCAAAACGAAGTGCGTTATCTAGGCCTTGAAGCTGGTATTGGAGCATATAAACCATTTACTCCAAACAAAGTGTTTGGACAACGATTTGGCGACTGTAAGGACAAAACCTGGTTATTAGTAAATATGCTTCGGGAAATGAAAGTTAAAGCATATCCTGTATTAGTTAATAGTACTTATGGTAAATCGTTAAATAATGTCCTGCCTACACCAAAAGCATTTGACCATGTTATTGTTAAGGTTATTGATAGTACTAACAATAGTTATTACTATGATCCAACAATAGCAAACCAAGAAGGTAGTTACAAAGATATTTCACTACCAAATTATGGTTATGGTTTAGTCTTAAAAGAAGGTAACACCAAACTCGAAGCCATTGAACAAGAAAGCACAGATTTGGTAGAGATATTTGACATTTATAATGTTAACGGAATTGGAGAAGATATGACCTTGAACGTGACCTCTGTTTATCGTCAAGGTGAAGCAGATGCTATACGATCTGTTCTAAAGTCGAATAGTATTTCTAGCTTAAACAAGCAGTATAGAGATTATTACAAGAATTTTTATGAAGAAGTAGAAATACTTGAAGCTATGATTTACGAAGATGACACAATTGCTAATAAAATAACAATTGAAGAGTCTTATAAGTTTAATGACGTATGGACACCAATGCTAGGTGATGAAAGTAAAATAGGTATTTCGTTTACACCATATAGTTTATATAACAACATCGTTTTTCCTACCGAGAAAGACCGCAAGACACCATTCTCACTCTATTATCCTATTCATAAAAAACATAAGATTACGATAAAACTACCGCGCGCATGGGGAATTACTTCTGAAAATGAAGTTGTAAACTCAGAGCATTTTGAGTTTTCCTATAAATCAAAAACTAATAGACCAAAGGACATCATATATTTAGATTATGAATTTAAAAATAAATCTGATCATGTTCCTGTTGATGATTTTAAAGAATTTTACGACGATACCAAGGATATGGAAAGTATGATGTCTTATTATATATTTATTCCAAAAAGTGCCGCTAAATTTGGATCGGTATTTAGTACAAATAAGCGAAGTAAAAGTAATAACTCTAATGCTGATAGTAACGAGGAATCTTCTGGAGTTAGCGCTATAATAATTGGCTTTTTGGTTTTTATTTTTTTAATATTTATTGGACTTGTCCTTTATATCATTCGCAGCAATCGCAAGTACAATTAACGCTTTTACTATATGCATAAGTATTATCGCATATATAAACCCTATGGTTATCTAAGTCAGTTTGTGAATAATCAAAACAAAAGACGAAACAAGAAGCTTTTAGGAGAGTTATTTAATGTTCCAGAAGAGACAATGGCTATTGGTCGATTAGACGAAAAATCTGAAGGTCTGTTATTACTTACTACGGATGGGAAATTTAGTGAATACATTAGAAGCTCAGAAATTGAAAAAGAATACCACGTTATGGTTGATGGTAGTATCACTGATGAAGCTATAAATCAACTTAAAACGGGTGTTGCAATCTCTGTGAATTCAAAATTATATAAGACAAAGCCTTGCAAAGCAGAGATCTTAAACAATACTTCTCATATCGAAGAGCGTTTTGTAAGAGATAAAAAACATGGTAAAACCTCATGGTTAAGTATTATAATTACCGAAGGAAAATTTAGACAGGTAAGAAAAATGACTGCTGCTGTTGGTTTTCCAACTTTGCGTTTAGTTCGTGTAAGGATTGGGGATCATACACTAAAAGGTTTAAAACCTGGTGAGATGGAGGTTTTTAATTACCATCATTCTTAGCAGTAGTAATCTTTGGTTTTGAGTTTATAAAAACAATTGTAGCTTTTACACCAGTAAGTAAATTCCATTCTTTAGAAGATACGACATTACCTTTATCATCATAGACTACAAATTCTGCAGTATTAGGTCCAGAGTCACCTTGATTAAGCGCTGTAATATCTATTCTGTTAACACCTTCAATTAGGTTGATTTTTAGGCGTCTGTATTGCGATTGAAGCGTCACATTACGATATACTATTTCATCATTAACGGCAACACTTACACGATCTCCATCAGGATATTCATGATCACGACATACTATATTTACGAACTGAGAATCAATAGGATACTCACCTAAAAATTGGTCACTCATAAACTTAACTATACCGGATGCTTGAGCTTCTTTGCGCCAACGTTCTGCAAAGATTTCTCCAGGGCTTCTTAATCCATCATCTTCCACCATAGAAAAAGGCTTTTCGACCTCAGTTGGGTTTTTCTTTGATGTTTTGTTGGTTTTATTTGATGTGCCTTTATCTTTTTCTAGAGCTTTCTTAGGCGCCACTTTTATTTTTACAGGTGATGAGTCTTTTTCCTTTTTGGATTCTGCAGCAGGTATCCTAATAGTCTTTTTATCTCTATCCGTGACTTGAGCATTCAGCGATATGCCAAAGACTAGAAAAAAAAGAGTTATGATAATACGATACTGCATAGTAAAGTTACTTAGTTTTATTGTATAGTGATAACAACAAAAACTATACCTATATCAAATTAAACGTATAATTTTCTAATTCCTTTCAAAAAAAAGTTAAAACTTGCCGTTAAAACTAAGGCGAAGACGTCTATTGTATTCCTCAAAAAGCCAATCCTTATAGTTTTGAGTACTGTTCATTATACAATAGCAGTATTGTTTTATTCTATATGCTATTTCGTCTTGAAGTTCTTTAATTAACTCGCGTGCTTCAAAAACGTCTTCACAGTTTTCAATACAAATTTTAGAATGCTGATCTATAGAACGCTCTATAACCGTAAATGATTTTTTACCAGACCTTAAAACATCTTTATATTCTGCTTTGACATCAAAATCAAGGGAATCCGATTTTTTAAATCGCCGTTTTAATGCATCTGGCATTGTATAGACAAAATCGCGTTCTAGAGTGTCGTCATCAACAATGTTTTCAAGATAAAAGTCTGGGTATCTAAATATATGTTGCCAATCTACGGGTTGATCCCAAGGTCCAAATCGTGCAATATTATTACCTAAATCAACAACCTGAAACGTATTTCTTTCTTGGTAAATACGCGAGCCACGACCAATCATCTGAAAATACAAAGTTAATGAGCGTGTAGCACGATTTAGAATTATAGATTCTACTGACGGTTCGTCAAAACCAGTTGTTAAAATGCTAACTGATGTTAATACCGCATCTGGAGTATTTTTGAACCAATCCAAGGTATCATTACGTTCTTGTTTATTTGCTGTATTATCCAGGTGTCTTACTTTATATCCTGCACGTCTAAAGGTATGGTATACTTCTTTTGAAGTATGTATACCATTATTAAAAATTAACGTCTTTTTCCCTTTAGAGCTGTCTTCATATGCCGAAAGCAATTTGGTTTGCATATAACTATTTGTATAAAGTGCCTCCGAGGATTTTACGGTATAATCGCCATTAATACCAATTTTTAAAGATGTTAAACCAACATCATAGCTTACCAATTCTGCTTTTGCAAGAAATCCATTTGTAATAAGCGTAGCAATATCATCACCCACGATAAGTCGATCATAATTATCCTTCATCGGTAATTTTATATTACTACTTAACGGGGTTGCAGTAACACCAAGAATAAAACACCTATCAAAGAATTTGAATAATTTTCTAAATGAATTATAATGGGCTTCATCAATTATGACCAGACCAATATCGTTTAGTGTAAAATCATTTTCAGACAAGCGGTTATTTAATGTTTCAACCATTGCCACAAAACATTGGTATTCGTCTTGGTCCGGTAATGTTTTTACCTTACTATTTATAATTTTATTCTTAACACCAAAACCAGATAATACATTAGATGTTTGTTTACAAAGCTCTATTCGGTGTGTTAAAATGACAACTTTTTTGTTTTTATCTTGAATGTATCTTCGTACAATTTCAGAAAACACTACTGTTTTACCACCACCAGTTGGTAACTGATACAGGAGGTTGTAATCCTCTGGTGACTCCTGCATGACATCAAAAATTCGGTTTAAATCCGAAATTTGATAGTCATATAGTCGCTTCTTATTTTCTTTTTCTACTTCTATTTGAGTCTCTAAAGACATATTTGGGTTTCTAAGTATTAATAGCCATATCGATTAATCAATAACCGACCAATTTTGCAAAAATAGTACATAATAACGGTTTGTTTAGGTGTTGTTAACAACATTTTAAAAGTGGTATTGTTTTTGTGATTTCTTTAACATTAATCTTAAAACGTAATATATCATGAGAAATCTTAGAAGAAACGCACCTACTGTAAATGCTGGTTCTATGGCCGATATCGCCTTTCTATTATTAATTTTCTTTTTAGTAACTACGACTATCTCGGCAGATAAAGGTCTGCTACGAAAATTACCTGCGCTTTGTGATGACTGTACAGAAACAATTAATGAGCGTAATATCCTGCGCATCTTTATCAATAGAAATAACGAAGTAATGATTAATGATAACATTGTGGAAATTTCAGAAATTAAGACTATTACTAAAGACTTCATAGATAATAATGGTGAAAATGTATGTGATTATTGTAATGGTAAACAACGAAGCAATTCATCAGATAAACCATCAGAAGCAGTTGTCTCATTAAAGCATGATGCGCTTACCAATTATGGTGTTTTTATTTATGTTCAAGATGAACTTAGCAAAGCCTATTTAGAATTAAGAACAGCTTATGCTCAAAAGGTTTATAACAAATCTCCCAACCAACTTACAGACAAAGAATTAATTGAAGTAAAAAAGGCATATCCTTTTATATTATCTGAGGTTAAGGTAGAACGATATTAATTTCATAAGCAAAGTTAATGTAACGTTAATGTGTGTTAAATCAAAGTATTATGTGTAACACAGATTGATTTGTGTCGTCTTTATAGTGTAATCAATTAAAAAATCGAACAATCATGAGAACTTTAAACAACAATCAATTAACGAGTAGAAATTCTGAAACCAAAAGCTTTGCTTGGAATAGCAAAAGGCGATACAGATAACCTTTTAAACCGAAGAACTATGAAAGCTTTATCACGAATCGTCAACACATCTAACAGTTTAGATGATGACCTAGAAAACATTAGAAGATGACTTTAAATCGCATCAGAATTTAGCAAACCAGTATTTATAATAATGCTGGTTTTTTGTTTTTATAGGCTGAGTATTTTATTTTTAAAGACCATTTAAGATAACTCACCATGCGATTAAAACTTACCATTCCTATTTTGGGATTACTATTGATAGTGTCAAGCTGTAAAACAGATAGACCTAAAACTGAGGAAGAGCTCATTGCCTATGCTCAAGAACTCCATGAGCGCATTATAACTCTCGATACCCATTGCGATATAAATGTAAAGAATTTTACGGATTCGATTAACTATACGCAACGTTTAGACAACCAAGTTAATTTGCCAAAAATGATAGAAGGCGGTTTAGATGTGCCATGGTTTGTGGTATATACTGGTCAAGACTCATTAGGACGTGAAGGTTTTGAAAAAGCCCATGAAAATGCCATGGCAAAGTTTAATGCCATACATCGATTGGTTAGAGATTATGCACCAAATCAAATAGAATTAGCAAGATCATCTAATGATGTACGACGCATTATTAAATCTGGTAAAAAAGTTGCTATGATAGGTATAGAAAATGGCTATCCGGTTGGTCTTTATCTCAATAACGTACAAAAATTTTACGACTTAGGTGCGAGATATATGTCACTTTCGCATAATGGTCATAGTCAGTTGTGCGATAGTAATACTGGAGAAGCAGATGGTGTTTGGTTACACAATGGTGTTAGTGACTTTGGCAAATTGGTCATTGCTGAGATGAATAAAGTAGGGATGATGATAGATGTTTCGCACCCATCAAAAGAAGCCATGCGTGATATGATTGAACTCACTAAAGCCCCGATAATAGCGTCGCATTCTTCTGCTAGAGCACTTTGTAATCACAGCCGAAATCTCGATGACGAACAACTACAGTGGATGAAAGAAAATGGTGGCGTTGTGCAGACCGTTGCTTTTAAATCGTATTTAAATACCGAAAAGTTTGAAAAACGTGTAGGTATTGAAGTGGATGTTGCCAAGCAAATTTTGGATTCTATGGGTGTTGCCTGGAAAGACCGAGCAGCACAAAAACTTATGACAGCTGATGAACGTGAAGACTATTATGGCTACTTAGCTGCTATGGTACCTATAAGAAAGGCAAAACTGGCCAAAATGAAAGACTTACCTCCTGCTGTTGATGTTGGTGATTTTGTGGACCATATTGATTATATGGTTGAAAAAATTGGCATTGATCATGTTGGTATTAGTAGTGATTTTGATGGTGGTGGCGGTATTGAAGGCTGGAGCGACGCATCAGAAACCTTTAATGTCACTCTCGAACTGGTACGCAGAGGTTATACGGACGAGGACATAGCACAATTATGGTCTGGAAACCTATTAAGGGTTTTAGACGAAGTGCAAGCTATCGCGGAGAGTTTGAAACAGAATTAAAATAGCAACGTCTATTATCATGCAGAATTGAAGGTTTACTTTTTTTTATTTTTGCGATCTGCAAATTATTGGATGACTTTATAAAGCACAATTGATATTATACCATAGGATTTGGGAAACTAATTCGAGCACCTTTAAGCGAATAAACAATGTGAAAATTAAAGATTGTCGATTTCTACACAAATTATCCATTTTAATACTTAACATTCATAATTAAGTCATGAGTTTTTTTATTATATTGTAGTTCGCTAACTCATTTTCTCCCCTATTTAGACTGAATTAAAAAATTATACCCACTATTGGGTATGGTATTCTTATTCAATTATTTAGTTATTGAACAATATTGTTCTATTAACATTTTAAAACGTAAAAACTTATGCAAACAAAAGCAGGTAAAGGAGAGCATCATGTCTACAGAATTTTGAAAACTAATAATGATTCTGAACCATTAACACCTAGAAATCACTACGTAGGTGTAGATGCTGTTTCATGGTTTATAAATAAAGAGGATAGTTGGTTTTCTAACAGAATGGCATCAGGAACTCTTGATATAACATTATCAAATGGTATGGAAAAATATCAAGCTGCACTGGGAACTTTTGAAATAAGAGGCGGTTCCAAAATTGCTCCTGTATTTGATAGACCAGTACTTTTAGATAGAAACTACAGGGGTGGCGGAATCGGTTTTAATGCTTCACTAACTGCAATTAAGAAAGATACTGTTTTAGCTAGTGTATTAAAAAATGCCGCAAATGCTAGTTTGGGAATTGTCGCAGGTATGGTGGATACGGCTGCTGTGACTGGACCTACCCAATTACTTACTTCAGCTGGAGGAGAATTGATAGATGGAGTAAGAAACATCCTGTCAGATCAATCGGCTAAGCATGAACCACTTTTTGATTTCAATGGATTAAATTTTAATATACGTGCGGAGAAAATATTAGGTCCTGAAGTATATTTATTATTTCACAGGGGAGCAGATTTAGATGATGAGCAATTAGATGTTATTACAGATGGAGAAATGGTCTTACCGACATACAAAGGTCAACATCTTCAAGATGGTGCTTGGTTACTTTTAAGAATTAAAAGAAGTAGCGAATATCCAAATGTTAGACCGTGGTATTCTAAGCGCAGAGAGCTTAAAGGTAAAATACAATCTTTAGTAGATGATGCTTTAAATGACTTTATTGCTAAAGAAACAGCATTAGAACAATTTAAATATACTGAATCAGGAGATGCTACACTACTTGATAAATTTGGAACATTACGATCTATAATTTTAAATGATGGCGTTATAACCGAAGTTCAAGCTGTTGCTTTCTCTACAGAGTTAAAAAATCTAGTTGTCAATGCAAGACGGTCCATTGAAGAGTCTGATAAAGAGATTTTAGCAGCTTCTAAAAAAGATATGGAAAATGTATTTAGTGGCAAAAAATCTTCAAATTCTTTAGATTTAATTATTGAAGAGCAAATAAGCGCTGTTAAAAGTATTAGAGAGGAATCTCTAGTCTTAGATGAAAATGATAACGGTGGTTGGATGGTTGATGATTTTAAAAGAATTGCAGATCAATTACCTGAAACTATTCGAGAAATTCAAAGTTTTTAAGGTTATGAGGGATAGTTTAAGAAAACGAGTTGAACCTCTTAAAGGGGTAGCACAACTGTGAGTGTTCTGTAGAAGACCACTTGCTAGCGCTTGTCTGTGACGAGTGCACAAGGAGCTAGCTATAAATTTTCTATAAGTAATTTATAGGGAAACCAGAATGTAGAGGTGCATTAATACGATAACAACTCCTTCAAAGCATTTTCAAATCTACCTTTTGCTAAATATTGCTGTTCGAGTTGGCTATCAAAAGGTATTGGTGTTTCTAAACTAGCAACACGCTTTACAGGGGCATCAAGATACTCAAAACAGTCTTCCATTAGCATAGCTGAAATATCACTTGCAATACCGCCAAAAAGCGAGTCTTCCTGTAATATAATTGCCTTGTTTGTTGTCTTTACTGAAGTAATGATTGCTTCTTTATCCAAAGGCTGAAGTGTGCGCAAGTCAATAAGGTCAGCTGATATCTCAGGATTGCTATCCAAGACTTCTAATGCCCAATGAACGCCAGCTCCATAAGTGATTATTGTGATAGCATTGCCTTCTTTTAAAAGTGATGCTTGCCCAAGCGGTAATGTGTAATATTCTGTTGGTACATCTTGTCTTATACTACGGTATAACGCTTTATGCTCAAAGAATAATACTGGATTTGGGTCATTAATAGCAGTTGCCAATAAGCCTTTGGCATCAGCAGGAAAAGCTGGGTAAACTACTTTTAATCCTGGTGTTTTGGTAAACCAAGCTTCATTGGTTTGTGAGTGAAATGGTCCAGCAGCAACACCAGCACCACATGGCATACGTACTACAACATCAGCTTGCTGATTCCAACGGTAATGCGACTTTGCGAGGTAATTTACAATTGGATTAAAACCAGAGGACACGAAATCAGAGAACTGCATTTCTACTACGGCTTTCATTCCAGCAATAGATAAACCCATCCCAGTTTCCACAATTGCAGACTCACAAATAGGTGTATTACGAACCCGTTCTTTTCCAAATTGTTCTACAAAACCTTCCGTAATTTTAAAAACACCTCCATATTCTGCTATGTCTTGTCCCATAATGACTAAATCATCGTGGCGTTCCATAGATTGCTTTAAGCCTTCAGAAATGGCATCAATAAGTCGCAACTTTTTTAATTCTGAATTAGCCTTAAATTCTTGATATTCAAATGGTTTGTAAACATCAATTAACTCGGTAGTTAAATTAGGAATGATGCTTTCCTCGGCATATGCTTTTTCTAAAGCATCATTGATCTCATCTTTTATCCCAGCTTTGAACTCGGCCTCTTTGTCTTCAGATAAAACTCCTATAGATTTCAAATGAGTTTCAAAATTTGTAATCGGATCTTTTGCGGCCCAATAATTCATCAAGTCCTCAGGGACATATTTTGTGCCACTAGCCTCTTCATGACCTCGCATTCTAAATGTTTTGAATTCTAGTAAAACTGGTCTAGGATTAGTTCGAATACTTTCAGCCAGTTCAGAGACTTTAGTATATACTTCTAAAATATTGTTTCCGTCTAAAATATGCGACTCCATACCATAGCCTTTGCCTCTATCTGCTAAATGTTCACAATTGTATTGTTCTGAAGTTGGTGTTGATAAACCATACCCATTATTTTCAATACAAAATAAAACAGGCAATTGCCATACAGAAGCTACGTTTAGTGCTTCATGAAAATCACCTTCGCTTGTGCCACCTTCGCCAGTAAATACCGCTGTGGCTTTATTATTTTGTTTTAGAAGGTTTGCCAAAGCAATACCATCAGCCACACCAAGTTGTGGACCAAGGTGTGAAATCATCCCAACAATATGATACTCTTGAGTACCAAAATGAAATGAACGATCACGACCTTTAGTAAAACCACTGGCCTTTCCTTGCCATTGACAGAACAATCGAAATAATGGAATCTCACGAGTAGTAAAAACACCTAGATTACGATGCATTGGCAATATATACTCGCTAGATTGCAAGGCCATTGTAACGCCAACAGAAATAGCCTCTTGGCCAATTCCAGAAAACCATTTTGATATCTTTCCTTGCCGCAGAAGAATAAGCATCTTCTCCTCTATCATTCGAGGCTTTAGCATATTATAGTATAAGCTTAATAGCAACTCATTGTCCAAAGAAGTTTGAGGATATGACAATTGATTTTCAGCATTATTAGCCATGAAAATAGTTTTGATTTAGTGAATCCAAATGTAATTAAAATCGGGCGATATTTTTAGTTATTAATTGCATATTTATGAATCCAAAAATCCAATATTTAAGGGCTTTTCCTTAGATTTGCATATACTAAATACTAAATCAGACAACATGGACAGAATACCTAGTGTAGACTTAAAAGATTTTTTGTCAGGAGATTCAGAAAGAAAGCAAAAATTTATAAATGAGATTGGTAAGGCATACGAAGATATTGGTTTTGTAGCGCTCAAAGGACATTTTTTAGATGATGCACTCGTTGATGAATTATATACTGAAGTCAAAAACTTTTTTGATCTACCAGTTGAGAAAAAACGTGAGTACGAAATTGAAGGTATTGGTGGACAACGCGGTTATATCTCATTCGGAAAGGAAAGTGCAAAAGGTAAAAAAGAAGGCGATTTAAAAGAGTTTTGGCATTTTGGACAATATGTTGAAGATGATGAAGACCGCCGCAAAGAATACCCAGATAACGTTGAAGTAAAGGAATTACCAAACTTTAATACCGTTGGTAAAAGAACGTACCAAAAACTTGAAGAAACGGCTAAATATGTGCTAAGAGCATTAGCATTACACGTGGGATTAGAAGAAACATATTTTGACAATTATATCCATAATGGTAATTCAATCTTAAGACCTATCCATTATCCACCGATATTAAAAGAACCTAAAAATGCTGTTAGAGCAGCTGCTCATGGTGATATCAATCTTATTACCCTGCTCATGGGCGCACAAGGTCGTGGACTTCAAGTGCAAAACCATAAAGGTGAATGGATTGATGCCATAGCAGAACCAGATGAATTGATGATTAATGTTGGTGATATGCTATCACGCCATACGAATAACAAATTGAAATCTACAATTCACCGCGTGGTAAATCCACCACGAGAGTTATGGGGCACATCGAGATATTCTATTCCATTTTTTATGCATCCAATAAGTGAAATGAAATTAGATGTTTTAGAAAGCTGTATTGATGAGGATAACCCAAAGCAATATGATAATATTACTGCTGGCGAGTTCTTAAATGAGCGATTAATCGAATTAGGGTTAAAAAAGTAATTCGTTTCTATGGATCTAAGAGATCAATTAAAGAATCTATTCCCAGATCACGAAGAAGACGTTTCAAAACAAACTGATGAAACATCCTCTAATATTTGGCTTCAAGATGACCCTATCATTTGTAAATATGAGAAACGTAAAGGTAAGCCAATTACAATACTAGAGGGCTATAATGGCGCTACAGACGATTTTAAAAAGCTCGCGAAAGAATTGAAACAAAAGCTTAGTGTTGGCGGTAGTTTCAAGGATGAAAAAATCATTATTCAAGGTGATTACCGAGACAAAATAATGGCAATCTTAAAGCGCAAGGGTTTTAAGGTAAAGCGTGTAGGCGGCTGATTTATGAGTATACAACGATTACACATTACCAATGGCTCTAGTCTAACTGATTATTTAAGAGAATTAGATTTTACAGATGATATCTTAACCTGGAGAGAGATGCTTTGTGAAGGCCCTACTGTTCCGTTTATTGATTCTGAAAAATTCTACGAGACTCGTAAATCCTTCTTAAACGCAACGTACGATATAGATACCAGTAATTATGACTTAGCTGAATCTATTGCAGTTTTGGATCAAAAAAAATATGATGAAATAAATTTATGGTTCGAATATGATCTGTTCTGTCATATTAATTTAATAGCAGTTATAAGTCTCTTACATCAAAAGGAAATTGACACACCATTATATCTAATATGTAGTGGTCGTGTTGAAGGTGAAAAATCCTTAAAAGGATTGCCAGAGCTTAATCCTGAGCAATTATTACAACATTACATGGAAAAGGTGTTGTTGGATAAAGATGATAAGGAATTGGCTGTTGCGCTGTGGAGAACCTATTGCGGTAAAGACCATAACATTTTAAAGCCTTATATCATTAAAAATTCTAATTTTAAATATTTAACCAATTGCCTAAAAGCACATTTGAAACGTTTTCCTAATCAGAAAAACGGACTCGATAGCATTGAGGAAAATATTCTTGAAATTATAAAAGACAAGGATATTAAATCTGTACATCATTTATTAGGCTATTGTTTAAATTACCAAGGATTTTATGGTTATGGTGATACTCAATTTAAACGGATTATAGATAAACTTTCTATCTTTTATGACGTGGGTATAGATAAGGTTACACTCAACCGTAAGGGTCATGAAGCTTTAATTGGTGAACATAATTATGCTAAGGAGATTAAAAATGAAATAGCATATGGTGGGTTGTCTCGATTAAATTTTCAATTTAGTACACCAGAAAACAAACTCATTAAAACTGTTTAACAATGTCGATAAAAGACTCTGAACTTATACTAAATCCCGATGGTAGCGTTTATCATCTTAATCTTAAGCCTGAGCATATTTCAGACACTATAATCTTTGTGGGAGACCAAAACCGAGTTGAAAAGATTACAAAGCACTTTGAAAGTATTGAATTTACGACTCAAAAGCGCGAATTTAAAACCCAAACTGGTTATTATAAAGACCGAAGAATTACCGTAATTTCTACTGGTATCGGCCCAGATAATATAGATATTGTCCTTAATGAGTTGGACGCTTTAGTTAATATCGATTTAAATACAAGAAAGCCAAAAACCAATTTAACGAGCCTTAATATTATTAGAATAGGAACATCTGGTGCATTACAGCCTGATATTCCTGTAGATTCGTTTTTAATGACTACTCATGGGCTTGATGTCAATGGGATGCTGCATTTCTATCAAATAGATGGTATATCAAACCCTGAGATCGAAGATGCGTTTATAGCGCACACCAATTGGGATAAAAATAAAGCAAGACCAATAGTAATTAATAATAGTAATTACCTCGAAAAGTACTTTGAAAGCAACAACATATTAAAAGGTATGACTGGTACTGCTGGTGGATTTTATGGGCCTCAAGGTCGTGTATTACGGCTACCTTTACAAGACGCCAATCTAAATTCTAAACTCGATAACTTTAGTTATAAAAACTTTAGAATAACTAATTTTGAAATGGAAACATCCGTTATTTATGGGCTTTCAAAATTATTAGGTCATGAAGCGCTATCTTTGAATGCTATTATTGCTAATAGAGCCAATGGTACATTTAGCAAACAACCAAAAGAAACTGTCGAACAACTTATTGTTTATGCCTTAGAACGCATTGTTAATATATAACTTTTTGTGAACACCATTATAATTAAAACGCTTAATTTATTCTACATTTTAGCAATATTTCTACTTATTGCAAGTATAATCAGAACCCTAATCTATCTGCTTATTGGCATACCAAACGAACGTATTTTTAGAACCGGATTAATACTATTTTGGGCAATTGCAATTGGTGTTATATTATTACGACAAATTGTTCAGCGTAAACACAAAACACTATAGAAATTTTGAAAAAGGTAAACATTGGCGGTGTTCCTGAGCACTTTAATCTAGCATGGTATCTCACTCTTAAAAATGGCGAATATAAAGATGAGGGCATTAACCTGCGTTGGCACGATTATCATGGCGGAACTGGACAAATGTGTAAAGGTCTTAGACATGGAGATATTGACTTAGCTGTAATACTTACTGAAGGGATTGTAAAAGATATCATTGCCGGTAATCCTTCAAAAATTGTACAGACATATACACAATCTCCTCTTATTTGGGGTATTCATGTAGCAGCAGATTCAAATTTCAAAACTTTAGATGATATTAAAGGTACTAGAGCAGCTATTAGCCGTTATGGATCTGGTTCACATCTAATGGCCTATGTTAATGCGCAAAACAATGATTGGGAATTAGAAAAAGACCTTCAGTTTTCTGTAATTAAAAACCTGAGTGGTGCAGTTGAAGGTTTAACCAATGGAGCTGCTGATTATTTCTTGTGGGAAAAATTTACAACCAAGCCTTTGGTGGATGATGGTACTTTTAGACGTATAGGTAACTGCCCATCGCCTTGGCCATGTTTTGTTATAGCTGTACGTAATGAGTTTCTAGAGAATAATCTTGAAGATCTTAAAATCATACTTGATATAATAAATAATACGACTTTAGACTTTAAAAATATTCCTAGCATAGACCGTACAATTGCTAATCGTTATGAACAAAAGTTAGAAGACGTTCAAGAATGGTTATCGCTTACAGAATGGTCACAACAATTAATTGATAAAAAAACACTCAATAACGTACAAGACCAATTATTAGCACTGAATATTATAGAAGAAAAATGGGACTATAAAGATTTAGTTTATAAAATGAATTTATAAACGCAACCATTTTATGGTTTCATCATCTACAAAATAAAAACTCCATGAAACCTACGTCAGCTGTCCTAATGTTATTTATTTCATTTTTAGCAACAATTTGCGCACCAGAAGAAGATATCGCTAATTTCGAATCAATTACAAACAATACAATTATATCAATAGAAGATGATGCTACGACGTTTAATGTCGGAGAAACAATAGTTATAGAAACTGTAATAGATAATATTCAAACTACAATCAATAACGAAACTATTACGTTAACAGATTATACAAACGGAGCTGAGCAAGCACAATTCGATGTATTCCTATTTACAGAAACTCTCGGAGATTATTTAACCGTAACACTGAGTAGTGATGATATAGTTGCAACTGAAGGTGATGTCACAATTACAGGTTCTGCTATTAATGTGATTAGTACATTTGACGGCAACCAGTTTAAAAGTAAATTCTCAATTACATTAAATGAAACAGGCACTTTTTATCTATCTGGTTCAGGATTAGCATCAAATAGTGCATTTGGCTTAATTACAGTAAGTATAGGCAGTAGTAATGACTTTAGATTCGTAGATATTAATACCAGAATTGTAAACTCAGATGAGCAAGCTAAATACACAATTACTGTTAACTAAGAGACCAATTAATTTCTGTCTTTTGTAATACTTTTAATGTAGTATTTGCTTTACTAAAATGCTTATTACCAAACCAATATCCACGATTGGCACTTAATGGTGATGGATGACCTGACGTTAATATATGATGCTTAGTGGTATCTATAAGTTTAACTTTCTTCTTTGCAAAACCACCCCAAAGTAAAAAGACAATATCCTTTTTATACTCACTAATTGTTGTAATCACTGCATCTGTAAACTGTTCCCAACCTTTATTTTGATGACTACCGGCTTGATGTGCTCTAACAGTTAACGTTGCATTGAGTAATAGCACACCTTGATTTGCCCATGATTCCAAATTACCGCTATGAGGATAATGCATGCCTATATCAGTTTGTAGCTCCTTGAAAATATTAATTAATGAAGGTGGATGTGCTATTCCGTCATTAACAGAAAAGCAAAGCCCATTAGCTTGATTTGGTCCATGATATGGGTCTTGACCAATAATTACAACTTTTAAGTCATCAAACTTACAATGATTAAAAGCATTAAATATTTGCGATCCTTTTGGATAACATTGTTGCGTAACATATTCGTCTTTAACAAAAGCAATTAATTCTGAAAAATAAGATTTTTCAAATTCTTTGCTTAAGTAATTTTCCCAACTAGAATCTATAGAGATATTCATACTACAAATATAAAACTATGCATTAGGTGCTGTTATCGAATTGACTTAAATTTGCACCCGCAAGTAATGAGCAAGACTATTAACATACACCAAAAGACTTTAGATGACCTTGAGTTTAACGTCGTTAAATCCCAAGTTAGTGAACATTGCATCACTGAGTTAGGAAAAAAAGCTGCGCTCAATATTTTACCATTTTCAGAAAAGGACATATTATTTAAAGAGTTAGCATATACAAATGAGTACCATGCGTCTTTTGATAATGACAATCGCATTCCTAATCATGGTTTTGAAGACCTAACGAAAGAAATAAAGCTTCTTGGTATAGAGAATACTTATCTTGAAGTTTCTGGCTTGCAAAAAATTGTAAGTACCTCTCTTACAATAAATAGTATTTTAAATTTTCTTGAAAAGTTCAAAGAGTATTATCCTGCTCTATTTCAACGCTCGCAATCTGTAGAGATAACTACTACTATTATAGAACAAGTTGATAATGTAGTAGATCGTTTTGGTGACATTAAAGATGATGCCTCACCAAACTTAGCCCAATTGCGAAAATCAATTTCGGGCTTTCGGACTAAAATTAATACAAGTTTTGCTTCGGCTTTAAACAGATATCATAACCTAGAGTATCTTGATGATATACGAGAATCTGTAGTTGAGAACAAACGTGTGTTAGCAGTTAAAGCTATGTATCGTCGCAAAGTTAGAGGTGCAATTATGGGTGGTAGCAAAACAGGGAGCATAGTATATATAGAACCCGAAACCACCTTACAATATTCTAGAGAGCTCAATAACTTACTTTATGAAGAAAAAGAAGAAGTCATAAAGATTTTAAAAGAACTTACAGATTATATTCGTTTATTTTTACCATTGTTAGAAAGCTATTTAAGTTTCTTAATAAAAATAGATGTGATCTCGGCAAAAGCAAAATATGCGAGAAGCATGAATGCTATTTTGCCAAAAATTACTCAAGAACGTCGCATGTTTTTGAGAGATGCTTATCACCCACTACTCTATTTAACTAATAGTTCTAAAGACGAAAAAACATTTCCTCAAACTATTTCACTTAGTGATGATAGTAGAATTATTGTTATTTCTGGACCAAATGCCGGCGGAAAGAGTATCACCTTAAAAACTGTTGGTTTATTGCAGGTTATGCTACAAAGCGGTATGCTAATTCCTGTACACGAACGAAGTGAAGCTTGCTTATTTGATAAAATTTTAAGCGATATTGGCGATAACCAATCTATAGAAAATCATTTGAGTACCTATAGTTATCGGTTAAAACAAATGAACTACTTTTTGAAAAAGTGTAACAAAAACACACTCTTCTTGATCGATGAGTTTGGAACAGGTTCTGACCCAGAACTTGGTGGTTCTTTGGCTGAAGCATTTTTAGAAGTCTTTTACGATAGAAAAGCTTTTGGCATAATTACAACGCATTACTCTAACTTGAAGCTTTTAGCTAACGAGTTACCCCATATGCAGAATGCGAATATGTTATTTAACGAGCGTACATTAGAGCCTATATATAAATTGGTAATTGGGCAAGCTGGAAGTTCGTTTACCTTTGAAGTGGCTCAAAAAAATGGAATTCCCTATAGTCTTATCAATAAAGCCAAAAAGAAAATTGAGCGTGGAAAAGTAAGATTTGATGCAACCATTGCCAAACTTCAGAAAGAACGAAGTAAACTTGAGCGAACTGAACGCTCATTAAAAGTTAACGAACAGAAAAAACTTTCGGAAGCTGAAAAGCTAGAAGAGATTAATCTTAAGATTCAGAAGAAATTGGAAAGTTATCAGGAGTTGTACGATAGCAACCAACGCTTAATATATCTAGGTCAAAAGGTTAATGATTTAGCTGAAAAATTTCAGAATAATAAGAAAAAACGTGAATTATTAGCTGAGCTATTTCGGTTAGTGCAAATAGAAAACTCTAAGCGCAAAAAGCTTTCAGCAAAACAAAAACGTGCAGAAAAGGCTAAAGAAGCTCAGGTGAAAAAGGAAGCTGAAAAGAAAGTAGAAGTAATCCGACAAAAGAAGAAAGCTGCCAAGAAAAAAGAAAAGGAAAAGCCTGCTCCACCAAAACCTGTACTTAAAATTGGTGACCGTGTACGTATGCATGATGGTAGAGCTGTTGGCAGTATAGATAACATTGAAAAAGGTAAAGCAACAGTAAACTATGGTTTGTTTACTACCAATGTTAGCTTAGATTTATTAGAATTAGTGGAAGGAAAAAAATGATGAAAACTATTCCAAAAGATAAACAACTTATTTTATTCGATGGTGTTTGTAACCTATGTAATAACAGTGTGTTATACGTAATAAAACGTGATAAAAAGAACAAATTTCTTTTTGCACCATTGCAAAGTGAGATTGGTGAACACTTGATTAAAAAATTTGATGTAGACACATCAAAAGTTGATTCTATTATCCTATATAATCCAAGTAAAGATTCAATAACCTACAAATCGCTTGCTGCTTTAAATGTAGCCAAACATCTGGGATTTCCAACGAATCTGCTAGTTGTTTTTTATATAATTCCAAACGTCATTCGAAATTGGGTTTATGATTTTATTGCTCGTAATCGTTACAAATGGTTTGGAAGAAAAGACGCATGTATGATTCCTACTCCAGAGTTAAAAGCTAAGTTTATAGATTAAGCAAACTTATTCTAAAGGTCATTTTACTCACCAAAACGACCCATTTACTCAATATACCTTTCAAGAATTACAACTACTCCATACTTTTATGCCAGAGAGTTTTAAGTTGATGGTTATTTTTAAAAACCTCAGAGCAAATTGTAATTAGTTTGACCCTAACTTCAGTTAGTTAGGAATGAGTTAAACTCCTTTAGAAGGCAAGTCTAATCTTTTGAAGGTATCATTGAAAAATGATAAGATCTATTTGCTTTGAGGTTTTAATCTTATTATGGATTAACAATTACTTTAATCCTTTAAGAATAAAATTGATATTTGGGTTGCTATTGGTATTCTCGAAATAAGAATCTGTATAATACTTTGGTTCTATGGCAAGCCCCATATCGAGGAGCTTCTCTATTGTAGGCAAATAAGACATACACACTTTCCCCATTAATAATCTTCCTAAATCCTTTCCCTCTGAAGCATATTTGTAAACATTACTTAAGCCTTTAAGGTACAAATGGTCTTTTGTAAATCCACCACCACGATGAATACGCTGAGTGATACTAAATGCTTTATTGCGTTCAAGTTTGTATTGTCTGTGAAGCAAATCAAAAGTATCAGAAAATGAATAGCCTTTGTTAAGACTATCAGCAGCGATAACTCTAAATGCCAATTCCCTTAATCTAAACATAGTTAAAGAATCACTCATATATTCAGAATATACGGCTAGGCCTTCTTGTGTTTCAACATTATTTGGAAACCCATTTGAGAATACTTTTAATGGCTGGGACAAACCATTAAATGTTGTCACCATATGCACACCAATCTCATGATTAGCAAGTACTTGTAGTTGATTGTTACTAAATAGATGATTCTTTCGTAATACTAAAGTCTGCGTATTATTCAACACCATTGCAGCGGCAGAAATATTATTACTAATCTTTAATGTGTATTTAAAATCGTATCGCTTAGAATAATCTTCAAAATAATCTTTAGCGAAATTAACATCATGAATAGGCTCTAAATCCGTTTCATTAACATCATCAAACCTCAAGATAAATCGCGCATTTTCAATGTCGCGTTCAGTTGGTGTACCAAAACTTTTTAGACTATTGTAATAGAACTTACGACCTTGACCAATAGTTTGTATACATTCTATGAGCCCAGAATATTCATAAATGACGTCTTCATATAATTGACGAATATCATCATCTTCAATTCGCTCCAATCGTTGCGAAAAGAATAGACGGTGCAATTTATAGCCATTGAATTTTAATTTTGGGTACTTAAATTGTGGCTCGTAATTGTACTTAGCCGAAAAGAATTTTTTCTTCTCAACAGATATGTTTAAAGGATTTATATAGTTAAGTAATTCAATATTCTTAACCAATCTATCGAGATTGGAATCAATATCAAAAATGTCTTGAAACTCTTCTGTAGTTTTAATTATCGTCATTAATTAGAATACGTTTTGTAAAACTCTTCGGCATGTTTTGGTAATTTATCTCTCAATTGCTTCTCAACTGCATCTACAACTTCAGGATAAATTATCTGATTGTATTCGTCACAATATACTTTTGCGATTTCGGTTGCCAAAACTAACGTATTATTGAAATTATTGGTAATAAATTTTAAAAAATAACCATTACCTTGAAAGGTATCATTGATTTTCGCTGTTTGCTTAATATGTCCTGGTAACGAAAGTGAACCTAAAACACTTCTCCAAGACTCCACACTATTACCAAATCGTTCATTATCTATATTGGCAGTACCCAAATTCCAAGTTGGCACTTCCCTATCCCATCGTTGCCAATTATAGCTATGCATATCATAAACAACACATACACCAAACTTTGACTCTAGTTTTTTTATCAATGCATGTACGACTTTATAAAAGTTAGTGTGCTTCTGCAGACTTTTAGATTTTTGGTCTTCTGGTAAAGGTGATTTCCATAGTTGTTTACCCCAAGCAGTTTCAAAAACAGCTTCATCTGGTATTCTGTTTAAATCATATTCAAAACGAGAGTCACAACCAGCTATCACAATTGGATGCGAAATCACCATGGCCTTAGTTTCTGGGTCTTCTTCATACCAACGGTCATACTCGGTATGCAAACAGTTGTCCCATAATTCTTTCCTAAACTGATGTCCATCATGAACTGCACCACAGGCATAATGTACATATTTGTCAATCTTTATTGTAAAAGAATAGTCCTCAGCTACCGCATGAAAACATGTCTCTGATTCAATATTTTTTATAATTGCATCAATAGATAACTTTTGCATAGGTTTTATTTTAAGATTCGTTTTAAAAATAATAGCATTAAATGCTCTCTGATATCAAAATCACCGTCAGCAAAAAATAGCGCTTTAATATCTACAAGTAGTTCTTCTAGTTTTTCTTTAGAGTAATTGTGTCTCTCTATAGAAGCCAATATTTTTTGAATACTTTGAAAGTCATTGTCATTAGAAAATTCATCGTGAATTTTTTGAAATGTCTGCATATCTACCTTAGAGATGATAACGTTGCGCTCATGATTATCTTCTTTAAGGTCAGAATGTGAAGCATATAGCAAAATATAGGCTATTAATTCGTCCTTTGACCAATTTGGTGTATCTAAAAAAGACTTGGTCAGTGATCCGTATTCTGTCCAAGACCCATCATAAACGGTTAATTTATCATATCCAGCAAGAGTTGCTGCTAATGCTAAATTACATGCTGTTATTCCTGAACCACAGCTAAAAACCAAATGGTTTTGTTCAAAATTTACATCCTCAAAGATTTCTTTTAACTCTGAGACGCTTCTAAACTTTTTATTAATTAATAGATCTGTATATGGCAAGTTTTTTGAATTCGGGATTGTGCCACTTCTCAACCCTTTTCTTGGTTCAGGAACTTCACCAGAAAATCGTTTTTTAGCACGTGCATCTATAATTAAAGCATCTTTATCATGAGAATACTCTTTTATACCTTCAAAATTAGTCATCAATTCTTTATGCTCAGTAGCAAAAAAATTACCTTCTTCGAAATCAATGAAATATTGCTGTTCTATATCAAACCCACATTCTTTCCATTCAGGAAAGCCGCCATCTAAAACCGCAACATTTTCATGTCCAAAATATTTAAATAACCACCAAGCGCGTGCACTTGAGTATATACCATGTTTGTCATATGCTACAATTGGACTATTTCTATTTACCCCAAGCTTTCTAGCTTCGTCTTGAAATTGTTTTATCGAAGGCAACGTATTTGGAAACTCTGCATTGACATCACTAAACTTTGTCTTTATATCAAAAAATCGAGACTTAGGTATAAGTTCTCCTGAGTCGTAAGATACATCTCCTGACACTTTAGGGATAGTGGCATCTAAAACAATAAGATTTTGGGCTTCTAGATGCTCATGAAGCCATTCAACTGAAACTAATGGTGATTGTATCTGAAGCATTGTTACATGCGATTAAGCTTCATCAACCGTTTTACGCAGTCTTGCTCTTCTATTAAACGCTTGAAGATTGTCTATAACTTTACTCTCTAAAAAGTCAATGACCTTTTCTTCTACTTTACGCTTATTCTTATATACTTTATTGATGTAGGTAATTCCTCCAGGAGACATTACATTTACTTCTACAAGTTTACCACCAATCACGTCGATACCCACAAAATAGAGTCCGTCTTTTACTAATTTAGGACCAATTTGCTTACATAAGGCTTTCTCTTCTTTAGTTAAGGTATGCTTTTGAACCGAACCTCCAGCAGAAACATTTGAGCGATGATCGTCACTACCTGGTACTCGTTTCATAGCTCCAACAGGTTCTCCATTAAGTAGTAATATTCTAACATCACCTTTATCAGCACCTTCGATATAATCTTGAAGAATAACATAGTTAGATTCACCATCACCAGCGCTAATGTAAAAATCTAAAAGCGAGTTAATATTACTCATTGCTGATTTTTCGATCAAGATAACTCCAGAACCTCCAAAACCATTCAATGGCTTTAGAATCATCTTATCTGCATTAGATTCTTTTATTTGTTGAATAAGGTATTCTTTATTTTTAGACACATGTGTATTAGGAATAATATTGCTATGTGCATCACCAAAGGCAGCTGTGTATAACTTGTTATTGGCTTCACGCATACCTTGTAATGAGTTCACTATGAAAACATCATCTTTAACAGAATCCAAAAAGTTAAGCATTAGTGGATCAAGTGGCGGGTTTGCTCTAAAAAATATAGCATCAAAACCAGCTAATGGTAACATTTCTTCGCGTAGATTTGCTTTATTGTAAAACGATTTTAATCCACTTGGTACTTTTTCCATACGACCAATTACCGTACAAAAAGCACTTGTTACACTATCTCTTATAGTCAAATTTGCAGGTGTACACATGGCTACACCATGACCTCTTTTTACACATTCTTTTATTAATGCCAAACTTGTATCATTCTCAGGGTCAATCTTTTCCCAAGAGTACATTATAAAACAAACATTCATAATCTTTATGGTTGATTTTTGTAGCGTTAAGATACTAAGTTTATAGAGTTTTACAAATCTATTTTACAGCTTCATAATTATCGTCCCAATTTTTTATTTTTGGTTCTCCGAGCTTACCTACAGATTTTGCAACAACCATAGATACTGTAGCATCTCCGGTGACGTTCACTACTGTTCTACACATATCTAGAGGTCTATCTACAGCAAATATTAAGGCTAAACCTATTGGTAATAATTCTGGAGGTAATCCTACTGACTCCAAAACTATTACTAACATTACCATTCCAGCTCCGGGAACAGCTGCGCTACCAATAGAAGCCAATAAGGCTGTTAGTACTATTGTGATTTGATCAGCAAAAGTTAAATCTAACCCCAATGCCTGAAATATAAACACCGCTGCAACAGCTTGATACAAGCTTGTACCATCCATATTAATAGTAGCACCTACAGGCAAAACAAAACTAGAGACTTCCTTATCTACACCAATATGCTCTTCCACACGCTCCATGGTTACTGGTAAAGTCGCTGCACTACTACTTGTAGAAAATGCTAATAATTGTGCAGGGCTAATTTCTTTTAAAAACCATAATGGATTTTTCTTTGTGAAGGTCGCCACAAGAAATGTATAAAAAACAATCATTAAGACTAAACCAAACACTACTACTCCTGCATACTTCAATAAAGCATATAGTATATCAGGGTCATCGGAAGACACAACAACATTTGCTAATAATGCAAACACTGCGTAAGGCGCAGACAACATAATAAGATCAACCATTTTAAGAACTACATCATTTAAAGAATCAAAAACATTTTTTAATGGCTCGGCTTTCTTTTCACCAATAAGTAATAGTGAAATACCTAAGAATATAGCAAAGAAAATAACCTGAAGCATTAACTTATTATTGCTAAGTGCAGAAAATGCATTATCCGGTACCATATCTTCTAAAAATTGTAAAGGTCCAGAACTCATTTGCTTTGAGGCTTCAGCAATTTTAGCTTTTACACTACTGTTTTCAGAATATGTCTCTGTTAGTTTAGTTATGGTTTCTTGTGAAACTCCATCTCCAGGCTGGAAAACATTTACTAATGCTAAACCAATAGAAATAGCAATTATTGTGGTTATAATATAAATACCAATAGTACGAAGTCCAATATTCTTAAACTTTGATATATCCTTTAAATCAGATATTCCCTTAATGAGTGAAGCTAGAATTAGTGGAATAGCGATTAACTTTAATAGTTTTACAAAAATAGAACCTAAAGGCTTTATCCAATCCGAAACAAAGGCTTTACCTCCATCTATTTGGGTCATAAAAAATCCAAATATGAGTCCTAATAGCATTCCTATTAAAATCTTCCAATGTAGAGCTAGTTTTTTCATATGCTAGTTTATAGTGTATCTTATTTTTTATTCTTTTTCTTTCCCAAAGATATATCATAGTCATCCATTGTTCCTATAATCTTTAGATTTAAATAACGTGTTCTTCTCGTTTTGTCAACTTTTACAATGTCCTCTTCTCCATAAACAGAATCTGCTTTTTTCTTGTTTCCAAAAATTTTATAAAGCCCAGCTTTCTTAACTGTTTTCCACGGTATTCGTATATAGTATTCAATATTATGACTACTATCGTGTGTACCAGAAAACTCAATATGGCCTAACGTAGATTCAATTGTCATGTTTGGAATAACTACTTTTCCTTTATCTATATCTAAACTGTTTTGAAGCGTATCGAAACGAATCTTCTTTAGATTTTTATCACCAATATAATCAGAAAACATAGACATTGGTTCATAATCTTCGAGTCTACCTTCTAAAATCTTGACATTCATATGAATTTCAGACTGATCCAAATCGGGCACCATATCTGGATATAATCTTACATTACCTGTAATTGTAGACGTTAATTTACCATGTAGATTCTCTGATAAGACATGATCCTGTCCAAAATTCTCAAACTTATAAGCTAGTCTATCTATATCCACATTTTCCATAACGAGATTTGGCTTAAAGTAAATATGCTTTGCATCGCTTCCGTTAAAATAACCTGAAAGTTTAAAGTTTCCGCCTGCAGAATTAAGTTGCAACGTATCGACGTGGATAAAATGATCTTTAGTAGTGCGCAATTCGCCTTTAATATCTTTTAAATCTATCCTGTGGTATATTAAACGCTTAACATTAAGATTTAAGGTCAAATCTGCAAAAGGCAACTCGTAGATGTTAAAAGCTTCGGCATGAGATTTTACATCTTCAAATTCGTTTTCAACTACTTCTTTACTAGGCGGTTTTGGGTCAAATTTAAAAAGGGTATCAAAGTCAATATAATCCGACTTAAGGTTTAGTGAGTTATTACTACTTTTTCCATCTTCTTTACCTAAATAATAATTTAAGTCTACATCAAAATTGGTATTGCCAATTTTTCCATTAAAATCATTGACTACAAGCTGGTCGTTTTCATAATGAAAATGCCCACTAAAGTCTTCAAACGTATTAGGGTGTAATTGCATATTTGCATTTAGTTGCTGCACATCTAAATCTATTGATTGTAAACTAGAAGCTTTATAATGCATTGAGGAATTAAAGTGCAACTTTAGGTTTTTAAACATTTCATGTCTATACTCTTCAGGAACATAATTCTCGCCTTTATAAGTAAATATGTCTTCGAGTCTTAATTTATCTGAAGTTAATTTAAAGTCAAGATCAACATCTCCGTTTAAACTGTCTTTAAACCAAAACTCATAATTATGGGCAAGACCATTAAGATGAAAGTCTGAATCATCAATATAACCAGTAAAGTCTACAATTTTCATGTCGTTTTCATCAATTAATATATCAGAGTGAAAATCGTGAAAATTATGAGGGTAATGTTTTAGTTCTGCATACAAACTATCTACAAAAAACTCACCTTTTGGCAAATGGTCAAATTCAGTAAAATCTTTTGCTAAAGCCTTAAAGGATAATCCTGTTCTTAGGTTTGTGAGCTGCTCATTCATACCAACACTATCAACTTTAGAATATCTGGTAAACTCAGCTAAGTCAATTAACTTTGAAGTAATATCTAAATGTGCATTTACACTATCGCTTGTATGATGTATAATAGAAGGAAAATCTGAAAGTGTGCCTTTAATAGATACATCTGATTTACCTACGAGTGCATCTAAGTTCTCTATTTTGGCGTCTTTACCATTTAATACCACATGTGCATTTAACTGTTTTAAGGGAACTGGAAAATCGTCAGAATCTATACTTAAATCTTTAATTTTTAACTCACTAAAATAAGCTTGATTTAATTTACTTATGGCTAACTCAGGCTGATTGAGATCTATAATATCATGAAAGTTCATTTTCAAAGCAATATTCCCAGCTGTGTTCTGAATACTTTGAATATTAAAGAAATCTGCAACAAACTTTATATTAAAATCAACATCAACTTGCGCATCAATATCTGGGTGTTCAAAATTCTTAACTACAAAATTGCCTGTAAAATTTCCTGTTTCTAACTTGGCATTCATATTAGTTAATGAAAATTCCATAGTTTCAAGACTTCGTGCATCGCCATTAGTAAAATGACCTTTAAACCCTAAATCACTAATTCGTCGTTTTTTTTGAGTGTTCTCTAAAAATGCTTTATCTGTTCCGAAATTAGCATCTATAAAAGGCATTTGGTTATTAGATACAGGACCTTTTACAATACTATTGAAATAGATATTACCTGCATTATTATAGCTTTCTAAAACAGGAATAAGGTCATGAGGAGCAAAAGCTATAAGTATATCAAAGTTGGATTTTTTGCCTTTAACAGAAAGATCTAAATCCATATCGTTTTTAGTATCTAAAGTGCCTTCTAACTCAAAATCTGCATGTTCCATCACTACTGTTGTAGGCTCTAAACTAAGTATGCCAGAAGATTGATTAAAGCTTAAATCTGTATCAAATTGAAAATGTTTGTGCTTTATGTAAGTTGTATCAGAATCTTTTATAATGTTAAGCTCAAACTCTGAATCTATATGAGCTTCTATCTGATTATCTTTAGTCTTAAAGCCGCCATTTCCCCAATAGATTAAAGATTCTATGTCTAAATTAGTGGACTCGTCTAACTTATGTACATCTAAATTTCTGACCTTAATTTTTTTGAGATGAATATCAGTGGCTAATGTACTATCAGAAGCTTCAGAGCCAGTTTTTAAAGCATTTTCAATATTATTAGTACCATCTTCATGCAACACAAAATTTACAAAACCGTCTTCTAACAAAATAGATTGTACATCGTAGTTTTTATTTAAAATATCTAGCAAATTAAAGCCTACATAAATTTTATCTAATCGCGTAATAAGTGAAGCGTCTTCCGCCTTAGATTCAAAAATTTCTAAGTCACTGACTTTAACAGATACATAAGGGAAATTCTTAAACAACGATATATTGCTTTCTCCTACAGTTATTAGCGCGGCATGATTCTCATTTAATTTAGATATCTGACTTTTTACTATTGCATCTTGTTTGGAGTAGATGTATGCAAAAATTATACTTAGAACCAATAAAGGTATTAAACCTATATACAGCAATAGCTTCCATAGCTTTTTTCTCTTTAGAACTAAATATTTCATGTACAGTTAAATAGTATTACAACCGATATATGTTTAACTATTTTCGTATAGAATTTATTATAACTTACTAATCCTATCTAGTAAGGTATAATCTGCAATAACTAATGCAGCCATTGCTTCGACAATAGGTACTGCTCTAGGCACAACACAAGGATCGTGCCTTCCTTTACCTTGCATCTCTACAGTTTCGCCTTGGCTATTAATAGTTTCTTGCTTTTGCAAGGTAGTTGCTACAGGCTTAAAAGCTACTGTGAAGTAGATATCCATTCCATTACTAATTCCACCTTGTACACCACCAGATAAATTGGTTTGTGTAGTACCATCTTCATTAAACTTGTCGTTATGTTCACTGCCAATCATTTTTGCACCTTCAAAACCGCTACCATATTCAAAACCTTTTACGGCGTTAATAGATAACATCGCTTTTCCTAATTCGGCATGAAGCTTATCAAACACTGGTTCTCCTAATCCCGCAGGAACATTTTGAATAACACAAGTAATAGTCCCACCAATAGTATCACCTTGTTTTTTTACCTCTTGCACTTTAGCTATCATCTTTTCTGCAGCCTCAGCATCAGGGCAACGAATAACATTGGAATCTATCTTACTAAAATCCAAATCTTGATAAGGCTTTTCTAGAGAAATATCTCCTACCGAAGAGGTAAATGCATTAATATGTATCTGAGACAAAAATTGTTTTGCAATTGCACCAGCCACTACTCTACAAGCCGTTTCACGAGCCGAGCTGCGTCCACCACCGCGATAATCTCGTATGCCATACTTTTGATCGTAAGTAAAATCGGCGTGA